>OZ242192.1:0-1347500 GCA_965205955.1 Gammaproteobacteria bacterium
CGTCCCGCTCGCGCCGCTGACGGTCAGGGTCTCGTTCCCTTCTGCCAGCACGTCGTTCACAGGCGACAGTGCGAAAGTCTCCTCTCCGCTGGCCGCTCCTGCCGCAATCGTGATCTCGAAGCCAGCAACCTCCGCAAAGTCAGCCGGGGACTCCGCGCTATCGGCGGCCACGGTCACGTTTACTGTCTGATCCGTTATAAAGCGGCTCGTCCCCTGCACCGCCGCTGTTACTGTCACGGTCTGGGCACCGCCTTCTTCAGTCACGCTGGCCGGGTTCAAGCTCAGGACAATGGTGTCCGGCGCAGTGTCGTCGTCGGTGATCGTCAGTGTTGCAGGACTGACGGTCAGCGTCCCGCTCGCGCCGCTGACGGTCAGGGTCTCGTTCCCTTCTGCCAGCACGTCGCTCACAGGCGACAGGTCGAAAGTCTCCTCTCCGCTGGCCGCTCCTGCCGTAATCGTGATCTCGAAGCCGGCAACCTCCGCAAAGTCAGCCGTCTCCGCACTGTCGGCGGTCACGGTCACGCTCACTGTCTGGGGAGTCGCGAATCGGCTTACTCCCTGCACGGTTGCAGTGACTGTTACAGTCTGGGCGCCGCCTTCTTCAGTCACGCTGTCCGGGTTCAAGCTCAGGACAATGGTGTCCGGCGCAGTGTCGTCGTCGGTGATCGTCAGTGTTGCAGGATTGACGGTCAGCGTCCCGCTTGCGCCGCTGACGGTCAGGGTCTCGTTTCCTTCTGCCAGCACGTCGCTCACAGGCGACAGGTCGAAAGTCTCCTCTCCGCTGGCCGCTCCTGCCGTAATCGTGATGTCAAAGGGGGCAACCGCCGCAAAGTCAGTCGTCTCCGCACTGTCGGCGGCCACGGTCACACTCACTGTCTGGGCCGTTATAAAGCGGCTCGTCCCCTGCACCGCCGCTGTTACTGTTACAGTCTGGGCGCCGCCTTCTTCAGTCACGCTGTCCGGGCTCAAGCTCAGGACAATGGTGTCCGGCGCAGTGTCGTCGTCGGTGATCGTCAGTGTTGCAGGATTGACGGTCAGCGTCCCGCTCGCGCCGCTCACGGTCAGGGTCTCGTTTCCTTCTGCCAGCACGTCGTTCACAGGCGACAGGTCGAAAGTCTCCTCTCCGCTGGCCGCTCCTGCCGCAATCGTGATCTCGAAGCCGGCAACCTCCGCAAAGTCAGCCGGGGACTCCGCGCTAGCGGCGGCCACGGTCACGTTTACTGTCTGATCCGTTATAAAGCGGCTCGTCCCCTGCACCGCCGCTGTTACTGTCACGGTCTGGGCGCCGCCTTCTTCAGTCACGCTGGCCGGGTTCAAGCTCAGGACAATGGTGTCCGGCGCAGTGTCGTCGTCGGTGATCGTCAGTGTTGCAGGATTGACGGTCAGCGTCCCGCTCACGCCGCTCACGGTCAGGGTCTCACTGCCCTCGCCCAGCATGTCGTTCACAGGCGACAGTTCGAAAGTTGCCTCTCCGCTGGCCGCTCCTGCCGCAATCGTGATCTCGAAGCCGGCAACCTCCGCAAAGTCAGCCGGAGACTCCGCGCTAGCGGCGGCCACGGTCACACTCACTGTCTGGGCCGTTATAAAGCGGCTCGTCCCCTGCACCGCCGCTGTTACTGTCACGGTCTGGGCGCCGCCTTCTTCAGTCACACTGACCGGGTTCAAGCTCAGGACAATGGTGTCCGGCGCAGTGTCGTCGTCGGTGATCGTCAGTGTTGCAGGATTGACGGTCAGCGTCCCGCTCGCGCCGCTGACGGTCAGGGTCTCGTTTCCTTCTGCCAGCACGTCGTTCACAGGCGACAGGTCGAAAGTCTCCTCTCCGCTGGCCGCTCCTGCCGCAATCGTGATCTCGAAGCCGGCAACCTCCGCAAAGTCAGCCGGGGACTCCGCGCTAGCGGCGGCCACGGTCACGTTTACTGTCTGATCCGTTATAAAGCGGCTCGTCCCCTGCACCGCCGCTGTTACTGTTACAGTCTGGGTGCCGCCTTCCTCAGCCACGCTGGCCGGGTTCAAGCTCAGGACAATGGTGTCCGGCGCAGTGTCGTCGTCGGTGATCGTCAGTGTTGCAGGATTGACGGTCAGCGTCCCGCTCGCGCCGCTCACGGTCAGGGTCTCGTTTCCTTCTGCCAGCACGTCGTTCACAGGCGACAGGTCGAAAGTCTCCTCTCCGCTGGCCGCTCCTGCCGCAATCGTGATCTCGAAGCCGGCAACCTCCGCAAAGTCAGCCGGGGACTCCGCGCTAGCGGCGGCCACGGTCACGTTTACTGTCTGATCCGTTATAAAGCGGCTCGTCCCCTGCACCGCCGCTGTTACTGTCACGGTCTGGGCGCCGCCTTCTTCAGCCACGCTGGCCGGGTTCAAGCTCAGGACAATGGTGTCCGGCGCAGTGTCGTCGTCGGTGATCGTCAGTGTTGCAGGATTGACGGTCAGCGTCCCGCTCGTGCCGCTGACGGTCAGGGTCTCGTTCCCTTCTGCCAGCACGTCGTTCACAGGCGACAGTTCGAAAGTTGCCTCTCCGCTGGCCGCTCCTGCCGCAATCGTGATCTCGAAGCCGGCAACCTCCGCAAAGTCAGCCGGGGACTCCGCGCTATCGGCGGCCACGGTCACGTTTACTGTCTGATCCGTTATAAAGCGGCTCGTCCCCTGCACCGCCGCTGTTACTGTTACAGTCTGGGTGCCGCCTTCCTCAGCCACGCTGGCCGGGTTCAAGCTCAGGACAATGGTGTCCGGCGCAGTGTCGTCGTCGGTGATCGTCAGTGTTGCAGGATTGACGGTCAGCGTCCCGCTCGCGCCGCTGACGGTCAGGGTCTCGTTTCCTTCTGCCAGCACGTCGTTCACAGGCGACAGTTCGAAAGTTGCCTCTCCGCTGGCCGCTCCTGCCGCAATCGTGATCTCGAAGCCGGCAACCTCCGCAAAGTCAGCCGGGGACTCCGCGCTAGCGGCGGCCACGGTCACGTTTACTGTCTGATCCGTTATAAAGCGGCTCGTCCCTTGCACCGCCGCTGTTACTGTTACAGTCTGGGCGCCGTCTTCCTCAGCCACGCTGGCCGGGTTCAAGCTCAGGACAATGGTGTTCGGCGCAGTGTCGTCGTCGGTGATCGTCAGTGTTGCAGGATTGACGGTCAGCGTCCCGCTCGCGCCGCTGACGGTCAGGGTCTCGTTCCCTTCTGCCAGCACGTCGTTCACAGGCGACAGTTCGAAAGTCTCCTCTCCGCTGGCCGCTCCTGCCGTAATCGTGATCTCGAAGCCGGCAACCTCCGCAAAGTCAGCCGGGGACTCCGCGCTATCGGCGGCCACGGTCACGTTTACTGTCTGATCCGTTATAAAGCGGCTCGTCCCTTGCACCGCCGCTGTTACTGTTACAGTCTGGGCGCCGTCTTCCTCAGCCACGCTGGCCGGGTTCAAGCTCAGGACAATGGTGTCCGGCGCAGTGTCGTCGTCGGTGATCGTCAGTGTTGCAGGATTGACGGTCAGCGTCCCGCTCGCGCCGCTCACGGTCAGGGTCTCGTTCCCTTCTGCCAGCACGTCGTTCACAGGCGACAGTTCGAAAGTTGTCTCTCCGCTGGCCGCTCCTGCCGTAATCGTGATGTCAAAGGGGGTGACCGCCGCAAAGTCAGTCGTCTCCGCACTGTCGGCGGCCACGGTCACACTCACTGTCTGATCCGTTATAAAGCGGCTCGTCCCCTGCACCGCCGCTGTTACTGTCACGGTCTGGGCGCCGCCTTCTTCAGTCACGCTGTCCGGGCTCAAGCTCAGGCTGATGGTGTCCGGCGCAGTGTCGTCGTCGGTGATCGTCAGTGTTGCAGGATTGACGGTCAGCGTCCCGCTCGTGCCGCTGACGGTCAGGGTCTCGTTTCCTTCTGCCAGCACGTCGTTCACAGGCGACAGTTCGAAAGTCTCCTCTCCGCTGGCCGCTCCTGCCGCAATCGTGATCTCGAAGCCAGCAACCTCCGCAAAGTCAGCCGGGGACTCCGCGCTATCGGCGGCCACGGTCACGTTTACTGTCTGATCCGTTATAAAGCGGCTCGTCCCCTGCACCGCCGCTGTTACTGTCACGGTCTGGGGGCCGCCTTCTTCAGTCACGCTGTCCGGGCTCAAGCTCAGGACAATGGTGTCCGGCGCAGTGTCGTCGTCGGTGATCGTCAGTGTTGCAGGATTGACGGTCAGCGTCCCGCTCGTGCCGCTGACGGTCAGGGTCTCGTTTCCTTCTGCCAGCACGTCGTTCACAGGCGACAGGTCGAAAGTCTCCTCTCCGCTGGCCGCTCCTGCCGCAATCGTGATCTCGAAGCCGGCAACCTCCGCAAAGTCAGCCGGGGACTCCGCGCTATCGGCGGCCACGGTCACGTTTACTGTCTGATCCGTTATAAAGCGGCTCGTCCCTTGCACCGCCGCTGTTACTGTTACAGTCTGGGCGCCGCCTTCTTCAGTCACGCTGGCCGGGTTCAAGCTCAGGACAATGGTGTCCGGCGCAGTGTCGTCGTCGGTGATCGTCAGTGTTGCAGGACTGACGGCCAGCGTCCCGCTCGCGCCGCTGACGGTCAGGGTCTCGTTCCCTTCTGCCAGCACGTCGTTCACAGGCGACAGTTCGAAAGTTGTCTCTCCGCTGGCCGCTCCTGCCGTAATCGTGATGTCAAAGGGGGTGACCGCCGCAAAGTCAGTCGTCTCCGCACTGTCGGCGGCCACGGTCACACTCACTGTCTGATCCGTTATAAAGCGGCTCGTCCCCTGCACCGCCGCTGTTACTGTCACAGTCTGGGTGCCGCCTTCTTCAGTCACGCTGTCCGGGCTCAAGCTCAGGCTGATGGTGTCCGGCGCAGTGTCGTCGTCTGTGATCGTGAGTGTTGCAGGATTGACGGTCAGCGTCCCGCTCGTGCCGCTCACGGTCAGGGTCTCGTTTCCTTCTGCCAGCACGTCGTTCACAGGCGACAGGTCGAAAGTTGCCTCTCCGCTGGCCGCTCCTGCCGCAATCGTGATCTCGAAGCCGGCAACCTCCGCAAAGTCAGCCGGGGACTCCGCGCTATCGGCGGCCACGGTCACGTTTACTGTCTGATCCGTTATAAAGCGGCTCGTCCCCTGCACCGCCGCTGTTACTGTCACGGTCTGGGCGCCGCCTTCTTCAGTCACGCTGGCCGGGTTCAAGCTCAGGACAATGGTGTCCGGCGCAGTGTCGTCGTCGGTGATCGTCAGTGTTGCAGGATTGACGGTCAGCGTCCCGCTCGCGCCGCTCACGGTCAGGGTCTCGTTTCCTTCTGCCAGCACGTCGTTCACAGGCGACAGTTCGAAAGTTGCCTCTCCGCTGGCCGCTCCTGCCGCAATCGTGATCTCGAAGCCGGCAACCTCCGCAAAGTCAGCCGGGGACTCCGCGCTATCGGCGGCCACGGTCACGTTTACTGTCTGGGCCGTTATAAAGCGGCTCGTCCCCTGCACCGCCGCTGTTACTGTCACGGTCTGGGCGCCGCCTTCTTCAGTCACGCTGTCCGGGCTCAAGCTCAGGACAATGGTGTCCGGCGCAGTGTCGTCGTCGGTGATCGTCAGTGTTGCAGGATTGACGGTCAGCGTCCCGCTCGTGCCGCTCACGGTCAGGGTCTCGTTTCCTTCTGCCAGCACGTCGTTCACAGGCGACAGGTCGAAAGTCTCCTCTCCGCTGGCCGCTCCTGCCGCAATCGTGATCTCGAAGCCGGCAACCTCCGCAAAGTCAGCCGGGGACTCCGCGCTAGCGGCGGCCACGGTCACGTTTACTGTCTGATCCGTTATAAAGCGGCTCGTCCCCTGCACCGCCGCTGTTACTGTTACAGTCTGGGTGCCGCCTTCCTCAGCCACGCTGGCCGGGTTCAAGCTCAGGACAATGGTGTCCGGCGCAGTGTCGTCGTCGGTGATCGTCAGTGTTGCAGGATTGACGGTCAGCGTCCCGCTCGCGCCGCTCACGGTCAGGGTCTCGTTTCCTTCTGCCAGCACGTCGTTCACAGGCGACAGGTCGAAAGTCTCCTCTCCGCTGGCCGCTCCTGCCGCAATCGTGACGTCAAAGGGGGCAACCTCCGCAAAGTCAGTCGTCTCCGCACTGTCGGCGGCCACGGTCACACTCACTGTCTGGGGAGTCGCGAATCGGCTTACTCCCTGCACGGTTGCAGTGACTGTTACAGTCTGGGTGCCGCCTTCTTCAGTCACACTGTCCGGGCTCAAGCTCAGGCTGATGGTGTCCGGCGCAGTGTCGTCGTCTGTGATCGTGAGTGTTGCTGTAGTGATGCTGCCCAAGCTCACAACGGCGGGCGGGCTGCCGGTACTGAGCATGATTGTAAATTGCTCGTCTCCCTCCACGAGGGCATCATCCGCAACGGCAATGGTGAGTTCGGTGCGCGTATCTCCGGCCCGGATAGTGAGTGTTTGAGTGCTCACGGCGGTATAGTCGTCCGGGGCGATGGCGGTACCATCGGTGGTGGAAAGGGTAACATTGACATCGGCAACGGCCGCGGCACTCAGGGTGATCTCCACAGTGACGCTGCCGTCCGCTTCGTTCACGTCGTAGCTTGCCTGTGAAAACCCCAGGGTTGATCGGTCCGGAGCACGTACTTCCAGTGTCAGTGAACTGCTGAGACCGTCGTAGCGTGGATCTTCTGATCGGTAGGCCCAGGTAATGACTACTGAAGATGTCTCGACCTGCCTGAGCACGCCGCCTCCTGCGTTTTGTAGCGTACCGGGTTCCGTTGCGCCAACTGCGAAATCGATCGGGCTGCTTGCACGGGCTGGCCGGGACCGGATGCGCACCCATACCGTCTGCGGCTGATCCCAGTTATTCGGGGTAAAGATCAGGGTAATCGTCTCATCAAAGGTTCCGGTGCTGCCGGTTGTGCTGTATTCGACCGATTCTGTGCCGGAGTGGCCGGGGGTTACGAAAACATCGGCTGTTGGCTGCTCGGGCAGTGCCGGTATTACCAAAGGAAATGCTACGTCCAAGAATACCGTCTGCGACGTCCCCGGCCCAGGCAGCGGCGGCAAGACGGGTAGTTTAATCACTCTTTCTTCGGTAAAAATCCTTTTTTGCCGCTCTATCGGACGGAACAGATCGGGGTGGAACTTTGCCGAGGACTGTTGCTCCCGCACCGGCAGGCGAAGATGCAAGCCCAGACTCCAGCGATCATCATAGAGTTCACCGTCGTAGCGGCTGTAGTTTGCGGTCAATTCGACCCCCGGCCAGAGTGTATGCGCCAAGCCGATTTCATGGCCGGTCCGGGTATTTTCCGGTCGATTCCCAAGCCTGGATTTCCATATCGAGGCCCGGCCCTGCACGCGCAGCGGCTCCGTCAGGGCATAGTCAAAGTAAAATTCAGCCCCATCCAGGGCGCTCTCCTCGTACTCAAATACATCCTCGCGCCGCCCCCGTTTCCAACCGCTTAAACGCTTGTACAGGTTCAACGATAAGTAGCCGGCCCCGGACTGGTAATCGGCGCTGAGCCCAAGGCGTTGATGCCCATAGTCGGCGTTGTAGTCGTAAAATCCTCCCAGTCCGAAAACTGCCGATTCGTCTGGGTGGAAGCGATGCGCCAGCCCCAGAGTGAAGTCCTCTCGATCTATGCCATGCCGGTCTTCCCACAAGACCAATCCCGGCTGCAGAAACCAGGCGGATTCGTTCTCGGTGCCGCCAAGGGGGATCAGTATATCAAGATCGCCATAGAGACCGCGCTTTCCCAGGCGCAGATCGGCATCGATTTGAAAATATTTGCCAAAGAACTTCTTTTGACCAAGCTGTTCGGTGTAGTCCGCTCCCTGAGAAAGCAGTCGGTCCGCCAGCCGGTCCTTCAAACGATCAATTACCTCTTTGCCGCCGATGGCCTGTCGCACAGAATCATCGCTCCAGCCTTCGGCGCTACCCGGAGGCCGGGATGAGGTATCGGCTTCCCGCTGTTGTTCTGGTGTGCCGGCTAATTCGGGCAGTGTCTGCTGAGCTTTGCCCGGCGGGGAGGCGCTCTCTGCGGTTGTCGGCTCACCGGCCTCGAGTTTCTGCTCTTTGGGCTGCCGCGTGGCAGCCGCCCTGGCGAGGGTCTTTCCCTGATGACAGGTATGGCAATTGATCCCGCCTTGCTGCTGATTTTTGTTGAGTTTCTGAACCATTTGGATCATCTCCCGCGCCCGCTTCTTGGCGGGCAGGGCGTCCGAGGAGAAATCGTTCAGATCGTGACAGTAATTGCACTGCACGCCCAGAGACTGCGCCATGAAGGCCATATTTGACATGAATTTTGCGGTATCCAAATAGAGGATCTGGACGTTGCGCAGGGAAGGCGCCGTATCCTTTGCGTCATTGCCGGGCGGAAAGTACTGGAATGAAAGCTCTTTCGCGGCAGTTCGCGGATGAAGCGGGGCGGCCAATTCGCGGTAGACGCCCTGCGGCTCTTCGTAATTTTTGTGCAGACGATTTTCCTGCGCGGTCGCCCATAAGGCGCATAGCGCTGAAAGGCAGGCGATAAAAAACAATAACGCTATAGACTTTGGGCCTCTGATTGATACTTTTTGGGCTACTCGAGGATGTGGCATCGGAGGCAATCCGCATTATTCAAGGTCCCCAGCGGATGGAGTGGGGGTCTTACGTTAAAAAGGTGACAGGCACTCAGGCAATTTCTACCAGCGGCTCTTATAGCGCTTGAAAGAGGCTCTTCTATCGGAGATGGCGCTTCGTCCTGATGTCTTTGCGCGATCCTGCCGGCGCTGTGGCAGGCATTGCATCCGTTGGCTTCGCCGGCCGGAAAATGACACTGCATGCAGTGCATATAGGGCGGACGGGCGTAGCCGGGTAAATGCGACGCGGGGCGCACCCCGTTCTCAGGATCATGGCACTCCTGGCAGGCATCCTGCTGGTGGCAGGCCTGGCACATCTCGCGATCCATTTTGGCAATAGATCCATGCCCGCGATTCCTGAAAAATGGTGTGTGTGAAGGCGGTGGATTCGCCATGTGGCAGTCCTGGCAAAAGGATTTTTCGCTGTGGCAAAACATGCATTTTTGGTCAAACTGCTCGCGGGCAACAGGCCCGTGCCGATGCAGCCAGTAGTCATCGTGAAAATCCGGGACCACATCGGCGCGCCAGTATTTGTGGCAGGTCTGACAATCCGTCGAAACCTTCCGCTCGGTATGGCAGCCTACGCATTCGGTCATCTCAGGGAAATCGATCTTCCGATAGTCTGTTGCCTGATCCTGTTTCTTATGACAAGACAGGCAGGGAAGCTCCGCCGCCAGGTGGGGTTTGTGGGAAAAATTCAGATCGGCATAAGCAGGGCGTGGCGGGGCGCCGACGGTGTGATCGGCACGAGAATGACACATGGCGCAACCGGCATCGGGGCTTGCGTGATCGCCAACCTGATGGCATAGGGAGCAGACTTGTTCGGGTGCGCGCCTGGGCTCGGTCGGGTCTTCCAATTGGTGGCAGGTCGCGCACGGCACCTGCTTGTGTTTCCGGTGATCGAAAGTCAGTCCGGTGTCCTGCGCGCCGGCATACCCGGCCCAACAACTTGCCAGAACCAGAACCGCCAGGATGGGAAATGTCCCCATCCGGCGCTCCTTTCTTTGAAAGAGTAACGATCGAAGATCCGGGTAGTCGCAAGCCATCGGTCAAAACCTCCGAGTCAGCCGCAAGACAGCCTGTATATAGCCGTGGCTTCCGATATTGTTGGAAAGGGTGCTGCGGTCGTAACTGGCACGTAAACGGAGCTCCCACTTCTCCTCAAAACGCTTTTTGCACTCGAAAAACCAGGTTCGGGTTACATACTCTCCCCCTAAATCCTGGGACAGCAGTTCCGGGGTATTGGTCAGCACCCCAATCGGGCTGCTTGCCGCCTCGGTGAAGTCGAAGCCCACGAGCGGGTCCGCGTCTGATGAAAAATCCCAGGTTGAATAGGCGATGCCAGTGGAAAAGCGAGTGTCTCTGTTCATCTGATAATCGAGTTGCCCGGAAGCGCCGTAGGTATGGTCGCGGCTTTCCGTGTCGATGGTGCCGGATGCGCCGTTGATGTCGTAGCTTTGGCGCGAACTGAATGTTTGTCTGACGAAATTCGCTTGCAGCAGCAGCGCCAGATCTTTCTTGATGAAATCGAAAATATGCAGGTTAAGGTAGACGTGTATAGCGTCTCTATTGCCGGCATCATCGTTATTGACTATCGTGGCATTTCCGCCGAACCCGAATGCGAGGGAATCAAGGTATTTGGTAAATGACAGGTTGAGCTGTTGCAGTCTTTGGCGCTGTGTAAGAATGCGGAAAAAATCGGAAAAGACCCTGTCTCCGGCAATTTCGTCGGGGTCGCTTCTGTACAGACGCTGATAATAATGGACCGACAGATCGGTATTGACGCTTGGAATAAACGACGACACGCCTCCCCGGATCTCCCTGCCCCGTCCATTCAGGAACTTCAGGTCTCCGTTGGCGCGCACCCGCCTCTGCAGAAAACTGCGTGAAAAACCGATGCCTGTTTGATCGTTGACGTATTCATCTTCATCGTTGACCAGGGCATAGAGACGAAGCTCGGAATCAAAGGGAAACCATCGTATCTGACCGCCGTACACATAGTCGGAGGAGGTTGAACTAAATTCCGACACCGGTCTGCCGCCGAAGATCATCAGGTCCGATGCCTCATTTTTCATGGAGAAGCGCAGCCCGTCCAGGTGGACGTTTTCGATCTCGTGCATCCATTGCCTGCCCAGCCGAATACCGGCGCCACCCGGCCACCGGTCAGGGGTCTCTATGAATGCCTGGAAAACCCGCTGGTCTGTCCGCTTCTCAAATGCCCGGTCACGGTCGCTACTCCCATGGTCAAGGTCAAAACGTGACCTGCCATTGAACACGAATGAGACCCGCCGCCCCCAAAGATCGGCGCCCATCTTCATCCGCAGGTGGGTGCTGAAGTCAACATCGTCCTCACGCTCGTTCTCATCGTAGTCGAGGGTGAAGGTCGCGGCTCCCGACCAGTCTAAGGGTGTGTCTGACTCCGATTGAGGGTAAAAGGCGTACAGGTGGGGGGTAATCAGGCACAACAAGATCCCTGCAATCCATTTATGATTGCGGTACCCTCCGGCAATCAAGCAAGAAACCAATCTTTCTCCTGAAAAATAACAACTCCTACCTTAAAGTGTAGCGGGTAATTTTTTTAATTCAAGGTGAAAATGTTGCCACGGTTGATTTACTGACTATTTCAGCCAGCGTAACGAGATGTATAAGGCCAGCAGGCTGAGCATGGATGCGAATATAAAGGTCAGGCTTGCCCCGACTGCATCCCATAGGAGACCGCTGGCAAAACTGCCGAATGCAAGACCTGCGCCGAAGCTGACACTGCTATAGAGCGCCTGCCCCCTGCCTTGCAGATGATGCTCGAATGCCCGGTGTATGTATTGAATTGCTACCGCATGGTAGATGCCGAATGTTGCCGCATGCAGTAGCTGCACCATGAAAATGACGGCAATATAATCGACAAAACAACCAATCATCAGCCAGCGTATTGCCGCCAGTAACAGACTCAATGAGATTAATTTTTTTAATCCAAACCGCCGAATGAGATTGGCCATGATTAGGAACACCATCACCTCGGCAATTACCCCGATCGCCCACAGCAGACCGATTGTTTTGCTGGCGTACTGATTTGCCTCGAGGTAAATGGTAAAAAATGTGTAGTAGGCGCCGTGACCGGCCTGCATCAAAAAACAAACCGTCAATAATGCCAGCACGCCGGGCCGCTTTATCACCGAAAATATGGAATGAGTGTGCCGGGGATTGGCGGCAACGAAGGTTTCCGGTATCGATAAGGTCAAAAACGATAATGCCAGCATGATCCCGAATAGAATCATCGGCAATTTATTGATTGCAACCGTTTCAAATATCTGGCCGAGGATGGTGACTGCGATGATGAAGCCTATCGATCCCCATACTCTTATCATGGTATAGACCTGCGTTGTTTTGCCGAGGGAAGACATTGTGATTGCCTCGACCTGGGGCAGGGAGGCGCTCCAGAAAAAGGAAAAGATGAACAGGATAAGCGCCAATTGCCAATACTCATTCATGCCCGGCACCGCAATGAAGGTGAGGGCGGCCATCCATGAGGTAAAGCAAATGATTTTGACGGGTTTATGGGTATGATCAACGACCCAGCCCCAGATATAGGAAGAGAAAATTTTTGTAATAACAAAGATTGCGGTCAATGCCCCGATCTGATTTGCATCAAAATGCAGCGACTGTAAATACAAAGGCCAATACGGCAGAAATCCGCCCGTCACAATAAAGAACAGAAAATAAAAACCGGATAATCTCCAGTAAGGCAGTCCGGGATGATTAAGCGAAAAAACCATGGATTATTTCCTTGCGAAATTGAATGGCTGCATGTGTTGTTGAAAGCCCGGTTTTTGAAAGGCCTGTACGCCTTGACATCGGTAATTCACGTATATCTACAATCGTTTTGATGTCATTGTGTTTGCGCAGGCGGCAAAATCTTCAATATCAACGTCTGCATAGCCCGAATATTGCACCAATAAAGAGGGCAAAGCCCGTAATCAAACAGGGCCTTACCCATGTACTAAATGTACCCGAACTGCGCTTGAATTTCCACCGGTAAAACGCCGACGTGTTCAAGCCAGTTTCGACGGCGGCGACATCACCAGATCTGCAATTCCTGCGGAAGCAGGAATCCAGCCCAAACCAGAATCACACAAATCTCTGCGCTCATGCAATATCCGGGATAGCCTGCTGTATAAAATTTGTGTGACATGGTTTAAGGCACATCTGATTAATACGCGAAAATTTTGTGGTCAATGTGAAACTCTCTTTTATTATTCAGATATGTGGCAAGCGATGTTTTTTGAATTGAAAAAGAAACGATTGCGAATAAAATACCCTATTATGATTTTTCGCCCTCGTTTTTTTGCTCGCTTACTGCTTGCCGATGCAGATTGGCGATTGTCCATTGATGGCAATGACATTGTCGCGGAAACGGCAAACTGCGCGCAGCGAATTGCTATTGAGTCGCTTGTTAATGTGACTCTTTCTCGCGGCGCGATATGGACAAAAATGATCGTGGATGCCGGAACGCGCGGACGAATCTCCCTTTCCGGACTCCGGTTTTCCAGCGCGGAAGAAAACCGCACGCAAATTCAGCGGAAATTTAACGCACTTCGGCTCGCCAGCATCGGGGAATACGCTGATGCGGATGCCGCTCTGGACTCGTTTTATGCGGAGGGACGGTATCTCGCTTTTCGTGATGTCATTTTATGGCGGGAATCGTGCCCGCCCGAATTGGCGAAATGGATGGATGAATTGCAGCGGCTTCAGTCGCATCCGTTATTTGCAGAGTGGATGACGGATCCAGGAATTTGGAAACGGAGCGCGCGCGTTCGCGATTTGCTTTCGGACGAGCGCATCGAATTGCGCGCGCACAATGAGGAATTTGTCGACCGTGAAATGGCGGCGCACAAGGTATTTTTTGACGGCGTGGAAAAAACCCCGCTGACCAACGAGCAGCGTCGAGCGGCGGTTGTGATGGAAGATCGCAATTTGCTTATCGCGGCGGCCGGGTCCGGCAAAACTTCGGCCGTCGTTGGAAAAATCGGCTATGCGTTGAAGAAAGGAATTTGCAGTCCTTCGGAAATTGTCGCTCTCGCATTCAATAAAAAAGCGGCGGCGGAATTGCAGGAAAGAATTCAATTCCGACTCGAAGGATTGCTTGGCGGCGGCAAAATTGAAGCGACAACTTTTCATGCGCTTGGGCTGAAATTTGTCGGCGAGGCAACTGGCGCAAAGCCGAATGTCGCGGAGTGGGCGGCGAATCTCGGCGAAAATGTCTCTCGGAAAACGGATGCGCTTATTGGCGAACTCGCCGATGTTAACCCGGGATTTCGCAATCACTTGAATAAGATGCTCACTTATTTTCGGTGGGAGATGAAGCGGCTCCACTTGTTTGGCAGCAAAGAAGAATATGACCGTCATCTTGAATCAATCCGCGCCAAAGAAATCGGCGTGGAGGGAATTCCCACTATCAAAGGCGACCGCGTCAAGTCTCTGGAAGAGTGCGCCATCGCGAATTATCTATTTTCCAGCGGCGTGGATTACAAATACGAAAGGGACTACGAGCACGACACGACAGATTCGGAGCATAGGCAGTATCGTCCGGATTTTTATTATCCGCGGGCGAATCTTTATCATGAGCATTTTGCCTTGGACGCGGACGGAAAAGTCCCGCCGTTTATGAATGGCGAAGAATATGTCTGCAGCATCGAATGGAAACGGAAATTGCATGCGGAAAAAGGCACGAAGTTAATTGAGACGACATCCGCGATGTTTCACAGCGGCGATCTCTTTGGGCATCTCCGCGCAGAATTGAAGCGTCACGGCGTGCTAAAGTCGGTGATTCCTCTTGCCTTTTCTAAAATTTTGGCGCAATTGCAGGAGCAACATACTCGCCCGATATACAAATTAATGTCGGATTTTCTTTCGCGTTGGAAAGCGAGCATGTTGACAAAAGATGAATTGCGCGACCGGCTGAACCAAATAGACGGATTCGCTCAAGCCCGCACCCAGGCGTTTCTCGGTGCGATGTTTCCACTGCGCGATTTCTACGAAAAAAAACTGCGCGACAATAATGAAATTGACTTTGATGGAATGCTGATTGAAGCGGCGGCCGCGTTGCAGTCCGGGCGTGCTCGGCATTCCTACAAATTGATTCTGGCCGACGAGTTTCAGGATATCTCGCGTGCCCGGGCGGAAATGCTGCGGGCGATGCTGGCACAAAACCCGGATTGCAAATTGTTCGCGGTCGGTGATGATTGGCAGGCGATTTACCGCTTTGCCGGAGCGGATATTTTTATCATGGTAAGTTTTGGCGATGAGTTTGGCGAAACGAATGAAAGCATGCTGACCCGCACTTTCCGTTCTAATCAGGGGATCGCCGACATTGCCTCAAATTTCATTCGCGCGAATCCGAATCAAATTGAAAAGCAAATTGACGCCGCCGATTCTTCTTGCAAGGGCGTCGTGAATGTGGTGCGTTACCGCCGAGACGAAGACGCGAATCCTGTGATCGGGATGAAACTTCGAGAAATAGCCGAATTCGCAGCACCGGGGGAACGGCGCAAAGTTTTTATTCTGGGACGCTATAAGCACTTGTGCCCCTCCAAATTGCCCGGGTGGAAGCGTCAATTTTCGAAGTCATTGAGCATTGACTTTATGACGATGCACGGTGCGAAAGGACTTGAAGCGGATTATGTCATCGTTCTGGGAATGAATGCTGGTCTATGGGGTTTTCCAAGCGAAGTGGATGACGATCCGATTTTGAATCTGGTTATGCCCGTGCCGGAAAAATTTGAATTTGCCGAGGAGCGTCGGCTGTTTTATGTCGCATTAACGCGGGCGAAGCATAAAGTTTATTTGCTGTCGAAGCAGGACAGTCCATCTCAATTTGTGGAGGAAATAATCCGCGACAAAAGCGGCGCAGTGCTGGATGAAGTAGCCGATAAGTTTGGAAGGACAATATCGGCGCACAAATGTCCCAAGTGCGGGGAGGGGTTTTTAGTGGAGCGCATGGGTCCCTCCAACCTATTTTATGGTTGCTCAACATATCCCTCTTGCAACCACACACAGAATCGAGAGAACTCGGATGGTAAACAGCGATAAACGGCGTTTGAATTTTGTTTTAAGGAACATCTGATTAATACGCGAAAACTTTGTGGTCAATGCAAAACATTCTTTTATTATTCAGATATGCGGCATTGCCGCCGATGAACGCGACTCAAAAAGCCTTTTTTCGCCTTATCCAGGGCTTTTCTTCCTCCTCTTACTTTTTTCAGGCGCAACTTGCCTGCAATTCCAGATGCTTTCGCCTCAGCAACCGATTCTTGGCCATCACCAGGTTACTCAAAGCACAGGCCACGAACAGGTGATGAGCATTCTTATCCAGTCCCCGGTAGCGCACTTTGGAAAACCCGAACCGCCGCTTAATCATGCCAAACTGATGTTCCTCCTTGACCCGGACCCGGGATTTGTTCCGGTTTCCAGAACGCTCTGCATCCGTCAACGGTCGGTTTCGACGGCCCTTCGATCGTGTAGAATCCTTAGTTGAGTACGCTCTTCTTCGGATAATCTGTTCAAGGGTTTTTTTACATCTGGAGGACATAACAGGATCGGTATTTTTGAGTCAAGGTTCAATTTTTCTGTAAATATAGAGGCAAGTTTTCGGTTATGATTCTCAAGAAGCCGGTAACGGATAATTCCCTCAGCGACATAGTTGTCTTCGTCTCCACAAGATAGAGGATCGATAAGATAAGCGGCCAGTTTCTTATGGTAGTCATCTTTCTTTGTTTGTGTGAAGTAGTGAGCTTGCAGTAATTCCGGGTTTTCGGACTCTTGCAATTGCGTATACAGGGCACTGCCTTTGCTGAAAATGGCATCTTCTATGGAAGATGGGGCAATAGTGGCCTCTTCCGTTTTCGCTCTTTCTAATAACTTCAGTGCCTGGTCTCGACGCTCCTGTTGCTTGATGCTTTCAATGATTGCAATCACTTTTTGTAATTGTTCCTGCTCTGGTCTTCTTGCAAGATCAACGTTACGAAGGTCTGCTAGATTGAGGTTGGCATTTGAGAGATCTGATCCGGCAAGATAAGCCCCGTGCAGGTCTGCGCCCTGAAGCTCGGCCCTGCTCAGGTCTGCGCCCTGAAGCTCGGCGAAACGCAGGTTTGCGCCCTGAAGCTCGGCAGAACGCAGGTCTGCGCCCTGAAGCTCGGCGGAACTCAGGTCTGCGCCCTGAAGCTCGGCGAAACGCAGGTTTGCGCCCTGAAGCTCGGCGGAACTCAGGTCTGCGCCCTGAAGCTCGGCGAAACGCAGGTCTGCGCCCTGAAGCTCGGCGGAACTCAGGTCTGCGCCCTGAAGCTCGGCCCTGCGCAGGTCTGCGCCCTGAAGCTCGGCGGAACTCAGGTCTGCGCCCTGAAGCTCGGCATAACGCAGGTCTGCGCCCTGAAGCTCGGCGAAACGCAGGTCTGCGCCCTGAAGCTCGGCGGAACGCAGGTTTGCGCCCTGAAGTGTGGCGGAACTCAGATATGCGCCCTGAAGCTCGGCCCCGCGCAGGTCTGCGCCCTGAAGCTTGGTTCTATGCAGGTTTGCCTCGCACAATATTGCCTTCTGCAGATTTGCATACCTGAGATCGCGTTCTTGCAATGGAAGCGGCGTTGCATATTGGCACCAGATGGGGGTGCCGGGTTCAATCTCAGTTTGACAATCAGTCTGGTCATCAAGCTTTTTGGATTTGCACGCGGCGAGATGGGCTGCCAGAATCTCGGGCGAGGGTTCTTCCTGCACCAAAGTCTGACTTGAGAGTTGATACCTGGGGTAAGAAAGTTCACGCCAATCGCGTAAAGCACTGGGGAGTATAAATTTTTCCATTGTGCTGCCTGGAATATCTGCGATAACGATAACGATAACTATATATCCTGTTGCTACGGATACGAATGCTGTCCGGCGCTTCCATGGGGATTTCCTCCACCATTCTTTCCAACTTTTATCCGGCGCTATGATGCGTGGCCAAAGGCACCACAGCAGAATGATGTCCAGCAGTATCGCTGCGCGGTGCCACCAGATGATTGACTCGCTTTGATAGGTAAGGAAATGTATTTCGGCGTATATCAAAATGCCCGGCGATAACAAGACAAGCGAGATGAAGACGAATATCCTCAAAATCCATTGCACGCCCCGTCGTTGACCACCTGCCGCAAGCAAATGTGCCAGCGGTGCAGGGAATAATAAACCACGCACATGTGTTTTTTCCTTGGAGAACCTCGAGATGTACCGGTGCACTTTGGTTGAAAGAAACACCGCCTGAAGAAGTACGTTGAAATGCAGGAGAAATAGAACCCACGGTGCGACGATGAAGAACCACACAACCGACGCACTGTTATTAATAATCGGTATTTGCACATTGCCGGCACGAAACAACAGTTCATCGTCGGTTGATGCGATCATGACAATGATATAGAACGCGATGGTGAGATAGGCGATATAGACGGCACGAAAGTTGCGTGCGCTGTCATTTGCTGCGTCAAGAAAATGTGCGGTATCGGGGAAGGGGGGTGGTTGTTGTTGTGCCATGGGGGTTACACCATAGAGTTAGTTATAGTCAGGATCGGTGTATGCAGTAGGGTTTTCACTAGCAAAAAGTAAGATCTACCATGATTTATACCGGATAATGCTTGCTTCGGCGTTTTTATGTCAAGGCATTTTTGGGAGTGGTTGTTGGGTGGGTGGACTGCTCGGGCCAACTGCGTTTGATTTTGCGATGGCGCTGCTTTTTTCAGGCGGCGCTTTTTTATGTTTGGGGGGCGGCTGACGGGTCGATATCCGGGTTGTTGCCGCCCTGTTAGCCCGAATATTGCATGAGCGCGGGAGAAATGCAGGATTTTGGTCTAAAGGTCCTGGGACCTGCCCCCGCCATGCCTGCGAAAGATTTATCCCCTGACCTGAGCAGGGGCAGGCATCCAGTCCTCCTGAACCACTTCAAGGTTTCTCCCTCTCCCTCTGGGAGAGGGCCGGGGTGAGGGGGGGTTGGATTAAAGCGCTATTATTCAGGCTTCTCCCATGTTTCGTCCCGCCTATAGGATATACTCTCTTTCAATCGGCTACTCCAAATGGTTACTCAGACCATTTGCTATTTATCCCATTTATCTCTCTAGACCTGTCTGTTAAAGCGCTCCAACTGAACATGGTCACGAACATAATTGACTATGACCGCACGTGTTTTCTCCTGAAGCCCCATCCAATCTTCGGTGGAGAGAATCGGATTAGTGGAGAGGTCGGCAAATTCACCTTTGGTAATGATCTCCCTGGTGTGCTCGTCATCAACATATGCCTTGAATCCAACAACAGCGCGATGCGCTTCGTCCGCGTCCGGCCGTTCTATGGCAACGAATTTTTGCGCCTCCTCATTCAGCAACTCATCACGATTTTTGAACCGGTCTATCAGCCCGAATATGCGCCGCAGGACTTCGCCGGTATCCAATCGCCTCTGTAGATTTTCAGTCTCAGCGATTTTTTCAGGTGTGACATAATCTTTCGGCCGGTTCTCATGCCTGCCTTTGACAAGGCGTACTGCCTCGCTCCATCGTTCATGCTCCACTGCTGCCTTGATCTCGGCATCGGCGCGCACCTGTTCGGCAAAATGGGCAAACAATTCATAGTCGGGACGCATTCCAGAAGAACTAACAGCGATCTTCCTCACATTGGAAACGGCATCCGAACCTCTATATATTGCAGCATCCGGCAGTTGGCAGGGCTGGTAAGGGACATCAACCCCGCCTTTTTCCGCCCCATTCGCTTGTGGTAATTGCAACTGCTCATCGTAATCGTGCTCTTTCTCGAAGTATTCGCACACGGCGAAGAAATCAAAGAGTTTAAACTTCTCCTTTTCCGCACGACGCTCCTCTCCTCTACCGTCACGGTACCGAAAAGTGTGCCGCCGAGTCCCCCGCCCCTTCATCTGAACAAACTCCGAAGGCGAAAACACCGGACGCAGGAAGCACAGATTGAGTATATCCGGGCAATCGTAGCCGGTCGTCATCATGCCCACCGTCACACAGACACGCACCTTGGATGACTTATAGCCCTCTAAAAATCGCGTTTGCCCGCGCAGGTTATTATTGGCGAATCCAAGCGAAAATTCCTTTGCCCCTTCCACACGCGAAGTCACCTGCATCGCAAAATCAGATTGATATTTTCCGGGAAACATCTGATCCGCCAATTCATTCATTATCTGCGTCACCCTGGAAGCGTGATCCTGGCTCACGCAGTAGGCGATACCTTTGCCGATTTCACCGCTAATCGGATCACGCAGGGCATGTTCCATGAACGCGCAGCAAATAGCGCGATTGGTCGCCGGTGAAAAAAAGCGGCGCTCATAATCCTTGCGCCCAAAATCGACCTCCTGCTCTGCATCGTCATTGGTACGCACCACAAACGTTGCGCCCCCTTCCGAAAGTAGCTCCGTAGTGATTTCAGTACGCGCGTCCACAATATAGGGATTAATCAAATACCCGCCACGCACACCCTCGGGAAGACCATAAGAAAAAGTCGGCCCGCCGTCGGCACAACCGAAAGTGATATAAGTATCGCGGAATTGCCGTTCTTCCAACGCCTTGGGATCATCCGCCGCCAACTGCCCGGCGTTTATCCCGCGCATAAAATCGCGCGGCGTGGCGGTGAGGCCGAGTTTGTAACCGATAAAATACTCAAACACGGCGCGGCTGTTCCGTCCACCGATAGAGCGATGCGCCTCATCCACAATCAGCAAGTCAAAATCCAGCGGCGAAAAACAGCGGAATCGGTCGTTGAAAGCAAGCGACTGCACGGTGGAAACCACAATCTCCGCCTTATTCCAATCATCCCGGTTTTCCTTATAAACCACGCTTTGGTAATCATTGCCTAGATAGTCGGCGAAATTCTTTTGCGCCTGATCCTCCAGTTCCAGCCGGTCCACCAGAAACAACACCCGCCTGGCGTTGCCGCTGCGGAGGAACAGCTTAATCAGCGCAGCGGCAATCAGCGTCTTGCCGGTGCCGGTCGCCATCTCCAGCAGAAAGCGGTTTTCCCCACCGGCGGCGGCATTTTGGACGGCACACACGGCGCGCAATTGATAATCGCGCAGATTGCGCCTGCGCTCCGGCGGTGTATTTTCGCCTTGCGTCCGGGCAATATAATCCGCGCCGATACTTTCCGCGCTGAAATTGGACGGCTGCATTCTCAAGACGCTCCTGCGCTGCAACGATTCCTGTGTCGGCATCTCCATAATCGGCACAGGATTACCGGCGTTCAAATCCCACAAATAATGCAGATCGCCGTTGGAAAGGATGATGAACCGTGCCTTTAACTTTTCAGCATAGCCTCTGGCCTGCTCTTTACCGTCGAGAGGGTCTTTGTCACTGTTTTTCGCTTCCAGGACGGTAAAGGGGTAGCCGTGCGGATCCTGTAGCGTGTAATCGGTCGCGCCGTCGCCGGTGCGCTGCTCCATACGAACATTGGGCGAAGCGGCATCGGGGAGCCGCCAATGCGCCTTTCTCAGCAGGGCGTCAATCTTTACCCTTGCTTCTGTCTCGTTCATAAGCCATCTTTTTTCGTTGAATCATAACTGGAAGCCGCTATCAAGAAATAAAGGCGGTGCAGCAGCGAGGGAAAGCGATAAACGCCCTTACTGCCGCTTTCCTGATCGAGAAGAAGCGCCCCCAATTTTCGCATGCGGGCAATGAAATTATTCAGCGCTTTTACCTCTTCGGTGGACAAGCCAATTTTTTCCCGCAATTCATTCTTGGAAAATGTGTCGGTCATAGCCAGATTGCTGCCTATTTTTCGTAGAATGGCACGATAACGGTCGCTATGCAGCGCATGCACCACCGAGGGTTCAAGATACTGCCGCCCGATTGCTTCAGCCGCATCCCGAATTCCTTCTACCGGGTTTGCGTCTTCTTTTATGCGCTTCCAAACCGCATGACCGATTTCTTGCGCCAGCATCGGCAATCCGCCGGAATAGGCCACACACCAATCCAAACACCAATCCAAGTAATTATCTTGATCAAGAGCAACCTCGCCCTTTCTGAATCCCTCTTCAAAGAAAACACGAGTCTCCTCTTTCGTCCACGGTTTGACAAAAAGGGTGGGCTGGAAAATTCGCGCGACCGACTCATTGTGCGAAATCATTTGCCGACGACGGTCCTCCAGTCCCGCCAAAAGCAAGAACACCGGCGGCTCTTCCCGGCCACTGACCGCCACGCCGTCCACCATGCTTTTAAGCCAGTGCGAGAATGCGGCGTTTTCGGCAAGTCCATTCATGTCGTCCAGAACCAGCATCAGCCCTTTGCGACCGCCACCGATTTTACCGAGCAATCCGCCCATCTGATTGGCGAAATCATCCGCTATCCCCTGCAAATCATCCTTTGGCATGTTCAATTCAAACTTTACACCGAAGGCCCCCACCGTCTTAATCTGCTGGCCGAACGCATCCATTACGCCGTCCATCCATGACTTGTTGACGCTGCTTTGCGCGATGCCCAGTAGTGCGCGGCGCACCAGGCCGTGCAAATCGTCAATGCCGCCCAGCGGGGCATACGCTGTTGCCATTTGCAGATCGCGCTCCGCAATGTGGCACACCATTCGCGCCAGTGAACTCTTGCCAATGCCACGCTCGCCGGAAATATAAGCGATACGAAAACGTCCGCGACACGCACTCCGCGCCGTGTCCACTAACTCTCGCACCAAGTCCTCACGGCCGCTGAATGCGGTTGCCGGAACCGGTCGACCGGGTGTAAATGGGCTTTCTTCGATCATTTTCTTTGTGGTGGTTATGCTAACAGTGGACTGTCTGGAGTCTCACCCCACAGTCCAGCGATTTTAGCGCGAATCTTTTGCTCGTGGGAGTTAATCAGATGACGGCAGGCGGCGATGGCTTTTTCCTCCTCGCCAATTTCGGCGGAGATTCGCTGCTGCTCGGAGAGTGAGGGGAGGGGGATTTTTATACTCTCCAACCGCTTCTTTGTTACGCCTTGAATTGTCGAGCCTTGACTCGAAGTTTTGAATTTTTGCACTTCTTTCCTAAGGACATAAATCAGAAAGTCAGCATTTATTACCGGATTTAATATTAGCCCTTGAGAATCTTGACTGATACAAACATCTATTTCATTCTTGACTAATTTCCCTAATCCAACTCTGGTCACAACAATAATATTCCCCTTTGGAATTAGGTTGGTAGCGGATTTTTGAAGTGCTATATCGTTGATATATCTTCTTGGTCTAATAGTATGAATATCTACTATATCTGCACTTGTGATCCATGGAATATTACCTTGCCAGTAGTCATGAATTTTAGTTGAAGGAGTACCACCACTCAATATTTCCTTACACACCTCCCCCAATTTCACCTTCGGCCAGTCGGGGTTAATGTTGATGGTTGGCTTCCAGTTGGCAATGGCAAGACGCGCACCATCGATGACACGCTGATAGCCATCCACTTCAGCAACAATCTCTTCTTGCACCGCAAGCGGCGGGAGGGGGATTTTGATTTCTGACAGTGTCGTTAGGTTAATACCAGCCTGCCCAACCCATTTATTACAAAGGCGCAAGAAAATATCATCATTCCATAATTTATAAAGTATAAGAGCCAATAATTTTGGCTTGTATTTGTTCCGATCAACCCTAATTCTCGTGATGTGATTTGAATACAAGGCCTTAATTTTCTTATTCACGACACACGTTTTACCGACCAGTTCTTTACTATTCGTATTGTTAAATAAAACGTCTCCTTCTTCTATAAAATATTCCGCCCTATTTTTTGCCTCCTCTTCGGCGATATATTTTGAATTCTCTAAAACAAATTCTCCTGATGTCGTTAAATTCATAGGGCGCAAATGAATTATACCTTCACTATCCTTATTTGATTTACCGCAAGCAAAACCTGCCTTCATTTCAGATACAACTTCCCTCAACTTCACCATCGGCCACTTGGCGTTCGAGTAATCCACCACTACCCGATAACGCTCGGCACTTAGATTGTATTCGCCATTTTCGGCGATCTTTCCCTTCGGTGTCCATAGTGCCATTTCGCTGCCTTCTAATTTCTCTCCGCGCTTCCACGCCGAAAGAATTTTGCGCACCTGCGGCAGGTCGTTTTCCGCAACCGTTCGCCGTTGCGCCCCCAGATTAAAACCGTCGGCGCTTACGCGAACAAACAGAATCTCCTCCGCGCCTTTCGCTGCCGTTTTATCCAGAAACAGAATCGAGGTTTTGACTCCCGAATAAGGATTGAACACGCCCGCCGGCAGACTGATCACCGCCCATAAGCCCCAATCCTCCACCAGACGGCGGCGCAACTCCTTATAGGCGCGCTGCGATTGAAAGATGATCCCCTCCGGCACAATCACGCCGGCGCGTCCGCGCACACTCAAATGCTCGGCGATGTAATCCACAAACAGCACCTCGCTGCGCTTTGCCTGTACCGCAAAGCGGCCGTGCGGATGAATGCCGCCCTTTGGCGTCATAAAGGGCGGATTGGCGAGAACGGCATCGTAACTTTCGTCCCACAACTCATCATAAGTCAGCGTGTCGTATTCCCGGATCTGCGGCTGGCGTATGCCGTGCATGTACATATTGACCAGCGACAGGCGTACCATGCCCGGATCCAATTCACAGCCGATCAGGTTCTGGGTGAGGGCGCGCTTGTCGGACGGCGACAGGGTATCGCCGGGGAGATCCTTTGTGTTCGCCTGCTGAATATGGCGAAATGCCGAAATCAGAAAGCCGGCCGTGCCGCAGGCGGGGTCGTGGATGCGTTCGCCCTTGTGCGGATCGACAACGGCGACGATGAAATCAATGATGTGGCGCGGGGTGCGAAACTGCCCGGCATCGCCCTGCGTTCCCATGATGGAGAGCAGGTATTCATAGGCGGTGCCCAGGTCTTCGCTGTGGCGGTACGGCAGCATGTCGATCTCTTTCAGGAAGAGCGTCAGGATTCGCGGGTCGCGGAACGGCAGAAACGTGCCCTTGAACATCGCGCGGAAAATCTCCGGCAGGCGTTCATTTGTCGCCATCTCTTCGATGGCGTGCGCGTACAGATCGCGCCGCTCGCTACCGCCGAGTTTGGCGTCCATTAATGCATCCCACGCAAAGCGGCTATAGCCGTCCACAAAAAATGACCGCTTGCCGCCCGCTTCTTCGGCCCTGCGATCCAGATCGCCCATGAATTTATAGACGAGCGCGGTGGTGATCTGATCGACCTGCCCCTTGGGGTCGGGGATTTGCCCCACCAGCACATCACGCGCACCGTCTATGCGCTGCTTGATTTCATTGTCCAGCATTTTTCAGATATGGATGGTTTATAAGGGGCGCCTTTTTAATTTAGCCGGGGCGGTTGGTGTTTTTTTGTAATCGAGTTCAACTCAAGCGTTTAAGAAATAGTATCAGGATCGTCTGAATTATTCTTCCCGAATGCCTCCCGATACTCGGCGATCCAGTTATAGGCGTCTTCCTGTGTATATTTCCCGGTTATCGCGTCGGAATTTTCCGGCAACCCATAGCTTTCGGCTCTTCCGACATGTGGCTGTAATCGCCTTCTTAGGCTTCTTAAGTAATCTGGTACTTTTATTTTATCAACTTCCTCCTGGGTCAAACCACCGGAGAAGACCGCCCCTGAAAGATCAGATTCTTCACCGATTCGGCTACGTATCTGTTTCTCAAAAGGATCGAGATCACTTCTAAATGGTTCTATTGAACAAGCACCCTGCAATTGGGCATTTATCAAGGTTGCCCCCTGCAATTGGGACTCTCCCAAGTCCGCCCCCTGCAATTGGGCATCGTTCAAGTATGCCCCCTGCAATTGGGCCCCGTTCAAGTATGCCCCCTGCAATTGGGCCCCGTTCAAGTTTCCCCCCTGCAATTGGGCCCCGTTCAAGTATACCCCCTGCAATTTGGCCCCGCTCAAGTCTGCCCCCTGCAATTGGGCCCCGATCAAGTATGCCCCCTGCAATTGGGACTCTATCAAGCCTGCCCCCTGCAATCGGGCCCCGCTCAAGTATGCCTTCTGCAATTTAGCCCCGTTCAAGCGTGCCATCTGCAATTGGGCTCTGCTCAAGTCTGCCCCCTGCAATTGGGCTCCGATCAAGTCTGCCTCCTGCAATTGCGCCTTCATCAAATTCGCTCCTCGCAAGCGGGCCTGAAGTAAATTAACCCTCTGCATCTCAAATAAAAACCGTTCTTCCCCACAAAACAAGAAATTCAAAAGCAACTGAATATCAGAAGACGGGAGATATTTATTTTTCTCCTGATACTCACTCTCTTGCGTCCCAACACGAATATGCGCCAAAAGTGTTTCACCAATCACGGGCCTCATACTCTCTTCTCTCTGAGCCAGGCCATGCAATATATAGACCCCGGCCACGCGGGTCACGACAGATTCACTACTCAGATGGGTTAGCGCATCCCTGAATACTGTCTGCCTATTCCCCTCTTTTGTCTGCCTATTTCCCTCTTCTGTCTGCCTATTCCCCTCTTCCATCGCCCCAGCACGGCGGTTTGCCACATAGATCCCCAAAAAGATCGCTAAACCGCTGATGGAAAAACCCAGATATTTGATCACCGTTTCCCGGTCTTCTTTCCAGCCTTCTTCATGGCCTTCCAGCCCCAGTTTTTTGATCAGCCAGGAGTCGTAACCCTCCCATACAGGGAATATGAACAACAGCAACAGTATTATGAGTATAAAAATTGCCCCAGCGAACCAAGGTGTCAGTTGCGTCGATAAAAACTCCCAAATTTTTCGTACGGTGTTCATAATGTAGTGGCGCATTATACTGTATGGTGCTTAATGCGGACCCAAATCACCAGAAACGAACCATGAAATAGTTCAATCAGGCCGTCTTCTGAACGAGAAAAGCGGGTTTAAATCCCGCCACTCCGTTATACTTGCGGCTTTGGAATTTCTATCAAGCGAGTTTTTTATTATGTCTATATCCAAGATGGCGGTTTTTTGCTGCTCCGGCTTTCTGATGGCGGCCGGTCTGTTCTTTCTTTGCGTATTGTCTGATGGCTATTTCTGACTTCCGGGTGATCGATGCAAGCCGTTTGGCGCGGGTTTTTTCCAGCGGCAGGGCGGCAGTGGCGCTGTGCTTCGGTCTTTTCTTTGCGGTCTGTGTAAGCCTGGCGAACGTGCTGGAGTTGTCCTCGTGGTTCGTGCTGTCGGCGCTGGCGCTGGCCGCCGCTGCGGTCGCTGCGGTGAGACGAGTGTCGGGGCAGCGGGCGGCTGACGGGTCGATATCCGGGTTGTTGCCGCCCTGTTCGCCCGAATATTGCATGAGCGCGGGAGAAATGCAGGATTTTGGTCTAAAGGTCCTGGGACCTCTGCCCCTGCCATGCCTGCGAAAGATTTATCCCCTGACCTGAGCAGGGGCAGGCATCCAGTCCTCCTGAACCACTCCAATGTATTGCGTGAGGGTTTGCCGCAACCGGCAAATAGGTCGGTATGCGATTTATTTATTTTTTGCCGCAGATGAAGGGATGATCGGCGTATTTGAGACGGTGTCCGCATTCTGGGCGCGCTGTCTTAGCAGGTGGTCCATCAGTACCAGCGCCAGCATCGCCTCGGCAATCGGGGCGGCCCGAATACCTACGCAGGGATCGTGTCTTCCGGTGGTGGCTACTGTATCGGGTTGTCCCGATCTGCTAATGGTGTCTCCGGGCAGGCGAATGCTCGAAGTGGGTTTGAGCGCAATGCTGACAACAATGTCCTGCCCTGAAGAAATGCCTCCGAGGATGCCGCCGGCGTTGTTTCCGATAAAGCCGTCCGGGGTCATGGCGTCACGGTGCTCGGTGCCTTTATGTTCGATTGAATTGAATCCCGCGCCAATTTCGACTCCCTTGACTGCATTGATGCTCATCATTGCCTTGGCGATGTCCGCGTCGAGCCGGTCGAAAATGGGTTCGCCGAGTCCGACCGGCATATCGGATGCTGTGATAGTAATCCGGGCGCCGATGGAATTGCCTTCTTTACGCAGCGCATCCATGTAGTCTTCCAGTTCGCCGATCTGTTCTGTATTCGGACAAAAGAATGGATTGTTATCGATTTCATTCGGATCTGTGTATTGGATCGCAATGGGTCCCAGTTGGGCGAGATAACCCTGAATGTCGATGTTATGCCGCTCAGCCAGGTATTTTTTCGCGATTGCGCCTGCTGCGACACGCATGCAGGTTTCTCGCGCCGATGCCCGCCCGCCGCCGCGATAATCGCGGATCCCGTATTTTTGCTGGTAGGTATAGTCGGCATGACCGGGACGGAATTTTTCGGCAATGGCGGAGTAATCTTTGGGCCGTTGGTCTTCATTCTCGATGAGTAAGCCTATAGGTGTGCCGGTTGTGATTCCTTCAAACAGGCCGGAGGTAATTCGGACTTTGTCCGATTCTTTGCGCTGGCTGGTATGCCGAGACTTTCCGGGTTTTCTCCGCTCCAGATCCCGCTGCAAATCCTGCTCGGATAGCGCCAGCCCCGGTGGGCAGCCGTCAACGATACATAAGTATCCATAGCCATGGCTCTCGCCGCTTGTGGTAACCGTGAATAATTTTCCAAATGTGTTGCCTGACATGGCCTGTTATTCTACAGATCAATCTACCGGGGGTATATGGCCTGTTACCGCTATGCCACGGTTGATAAATTCGGTTATTCCGGTCATTTTGTTTTACTATGATGCGATGTATGAGGTGATGTTATGTCCAGATATACTATGGTGAAGCAGGTTCTACTCTGCTGTATCTGCGTTATTGTTCCGCTTGCCGTTCAGGCCGGGGCGCCCTCCATTGAGTTGATACGTGTTGACAGCGGCAATCCCCAGGCCTTGAGCGATTATATCGGAAAGGGGAAATGGGTGGTAGTGAATGTCTGGAGCCCCAGTTGCGGTTTTTGTGTGCGGGAATTGCCGTTAATCGAAAGTTTTCATACGGAGCACGGAAATGAGATCACCGTGCTGGGTGTCACGATTGATTTTCCCAGCTTTGGATATGGCAGGATCGACGTTATAGAGGCTTTTCTTGCAGGCCATCCACTCGATTATCCGCTGTTTCTGGCCGATATGGATATGGCCTCTGAGCTGATCGGCATACGCCTGACCGGCATACCGCTGATTGCGATTTTTCATCCGGATGGACGGCCATTGGTGCGCTGGCCGGGCAGGATTGAACTCAATGAGATCAATCGTTTTATTCGCAATTATGCGGAACCCGAGGCGGACCCCCTGACTACAGATTTTTAGGGCGCCGCTTCCTCATATACGTTGATAAAACCGTCCCGGTTCGGCATAACTGTTTTCGGCAGGGTGATTGCGTCCATGATGTTATCCGTAGCGATTATGTTGTTGAGATATAACAGGTAAGCCGTCAGCGCATATACTTCATTGTCGGATAGTGATCCGGGTGCGTCCATCGGCATGGAACGCCGGATCAGGTCGAAAAGGGTTGTGGCATAGGGCCAGTAGGCGCCAATGGTCTTTTCCGGATAATCGTCTGTCAGCGCATTACTGGCGCCAGCCAACTGATCGGCCGAGCCGCCTGCTCCTTCGGGTCCGTGACATGCGATACATTTTGTGTCGTACACCCGTTTGCCTTGCGCAACGTTGCCGCTGCCTTCCGGCAAGCCTGTGCCATCCGGCATGATGCCGATATCCCGGCGGGCTATTGCCTCTGGTGATGCGGTTTCGCCCAGCATCGGACTGTCGGCGCGTGGGCATTCAGTCCCAATCAGTATCAATATCGATATCGCCGCTATCCTGTATTTCTTTCTGATCATAGATATGGGTCACTGCGCCGTCCGCATCTACTTCCCAGGCGACGATCGCGTTGTAATGAAAAAATCCATGCCGCCCCCGTTTGGCAATCAGTTCGTCTCTTTCGGGTTGAATATATCCGCTTTCGTCCGTTGCCCGGCTCTTTAAAACGGCATATTGTCCCTGCCAGCGCCACGGGATGCGGAATCGGGTAAATGATTTCGATAATACCGGTGGCTGCAACTGCGCATCGGCCCAGGTTTTGCCGCCGTCGGCCGACACCTCCACTTTTTTGATTTTGCCTCTGCCGGACCAGGCCAATCCGGTGATCTGATATAGTCCCGGTGTCTTCAATAACATGCTGCCTGAGGGTGAGGTGATTAATGATTTGGCCTCCATCTCGAAGCTAAACATCCTGGCCTTGCCGGAAGGCAGCAACTCGGTGTACCTCGATGTTTCATTGCGCGCCATCAGCGGTTTTGTGACTGCCTTCAGGCTGCGCAGCCATTTTACATTCAATACGCCTTCCCAACCCGGCAGGAGCAGCCGCAATGGATAGCCATTTTCAGCGCGGATGCGCTCGCCATTCTGGTACAGGGCCAGCATGGCATCGTCCAGCGCCTTTTCTATTGGAATGCTTATATTCATTGCGAACGCATCCGCGCCGTCGGCGATCAGCCAAGTTGCATTTTTTTTCAAGCCGGCCTCTTCCAGCACAATCGCCAGCGGGATGCCGGTCCATTCACTGCACGAAACCAGGCCATGAAAATAGCCTGCTTGCGCTCTCGATGGCTGACTGTTCCAGCCGGCATTGCTGTTGCCGCCACATTCGATAAAGCAAATGCGCGATACCATTGGATAGCGAAGCAGGTTTTCAACGGTGAAAAATGATGGATTTTTTACCAGGCCGTGCACCAGCAATTTGTGCCGGTCCGGGTCAATCTGCGGCACGCCGTTATGGTGCCGCTCATAATGCAGTCCATTCGGGGTGATCATTCCTTCAAGTTTATGCAGCGGGGTCCATGACACGCCGTTGCCGCTTACGGCGCTGTTTGCCGAGGGGAACCGGATTGTTTCATCTTCATGTTTTGAGGGCATTCCATAGGGGGAAAACGGCTCGCCCGGTTTGCTCATCCAGGGCGGCAGGTATCGGGCATTGGAGGCTGCCTCGACCGGCGGAACGGCTTGCATGAGCGGAATCAGCCCGGACGCCGCGCCCAGCGCAACCCCTCCCTTTAAAAACAAACGCCTGTCCAGCAGGCCATTCGCTGCAGCCTGGGGAAGGTCTGCCTTTAGCTTCTTTTTCGGCATGGTTCCGAATGACCCCGGGAATGGGCACAGTTGCCGGCCGCATCGGTCCAATCTGTTTTGTTCATTATTGCCAGTATTCTCTGATTGTTTATTGCCGGGGTTGATAGCCGGGAATGGCCGCAGGATTAATCTCATCCATCTGATCTTGTGCCAGGTATTTTTTCGCATAATCCATATGGACATTTTCATTGATAAATACATCGAATAAATCCGGATCAATGTGATTGTCCAGTTTCATTTGTCCAAGAATTTTCAGCGCCCTCGATAAAGGCATTGCCTTTTTATAAGGCCGGTCTCCTGCCGTCAATGCCTCGAATATATCGGCGATGGCAACCATGCGCGCCGGTATGGATATGCTTTCCTTGGTGAGTTTGTTTGGATAGCCGCTGCCATCCATTTTTTCATGATGCCCGCCGGCAAATTCGGGCACTCTTTCTAAATGTTTGGGGTAGGGCAGGGCTTCGAGCATTTTGATGGTTACAACAACGTGATTATTGATGATCTCACGTTCGGAGCCAGTCAAGGTGCCTCGATTAATCTGTAAATTTTCAATTTCTTCCTCCGAAAGCAGCGGGACAATATTGTTATTTGAATCGCGCCAGTTTTTGCCGGCGATCTGTTCTATTCTGGCGCAATCTTCTTTCGATATTGATTCGCTGCCTATATTGCAATTTCGGATGTAGTCACGCTCTTGTTTGAGCGATTCTATTTGTTCCTGCAAATCTTTATCGTCATTGATAATCTCATCGAGATCCTTGTCTATACCAGACTTTTTTAGCAGCGCACTAATGATTTTATCGCGCTGTAGAATTTCAAACCGGGCATCAACCAGATTGATTCTATCGAATATTGTTTCCAGCTTGGTTCCCTTATTGACCACATATTCCGGCGTGGTAATTTTTCCACAATCATGCAGCCAGGCGGCGACTTCCAGTTCATATTTTTCTTCCTCGGTCATGGTGAAATCTTTTAATGGACCGGTTTTTGTTTGGCAGGCGGCATCGGCAAGCATTTTGGTAATGATCGGAACCCGGCGACAATGTCCGGCGGTATAGGGAGATTTTTCATCGATGGCATTGGCGACCAACTGTATAAAAGAGTCAAACAGATTCTTTTGCGCCTCAATTAACCCTCTTTTAGTAATGGTTACCGCCGCCTGCGATGCCAGTGATTCAACCAACTGCTGATCGAGCAGGCTGAATGGCATTATCTTGCCGGTTTCTTTGTCCATGGCATTGATGAGTTGCAATACGCCAATTATTTTATGCTCATGGTTGGTCATCGGCACCGTAAGAAAGGAAGTCGAACGATAGCCAAGGTTTTTATCGAACTTGCGGGTTCCGGAAAAATCAAATTCGCTGCTGTCGTAGGCATCCGGAATGTTGGCGGTTTTACCGCTTAGAGCGACCCAGGCAAGCACCGTATTATTGTTCGGACGGTTATTATCATCCACAATCCGGAGCGGGGGGAATTCGATCTTTTCCTCGCTGATGCCTCCTTTGTGAAGGTTCAGGGATTTGTTGTGGATGGTGGCAAACCTGAAGTGTTTGTCATCGACGCGCAAATACAAGGTGCCGCCGTCGGCATTGGTCATATCCATCGCCTTTGTCAGTATCAACTCCAGCAGGTGATCATGGTTTTCTTCTGCGGAAAGGGCGATGCCGATCTTGTTCAGTTCGCCCAGAAGGGCAGATATACTTTCGTGCATGTGTTCCATCAGGGTCTGTCGGCGCTCCGTAGAAAAGGATTCATTTTTCCGGTTTTTCCTGGCCGCCCGCCAATTCGACGATTCGCCTGTTCAACCGGCTTACAAACCCGGTCGGATCTTCCAGATGTCCGCCTTCACTCAACAGCGCCTGGTCAAAAATAATCCTTGCCCATTCACTGAAGCTGTTTTCATCCGCCTCTTTTTCCAGCCGGGAAATGATTGGATGTTCGGCATTGATCTCAAGTATGGGTTTGGAGCCGGTTATGGTCTGGCCGGAGGCTTTTAGTATCTGCTCCAAATGCCTGCCCATTTCATTTTCCTCCGACACAAGACACGCCGGAGAATGAGTCAGGCGATGGGTTAGCCGCACTTCTTTCACCTGGTCATCCAATGCTTCTTTGATCCGCTGGAGCAGTTTTTTATTTTCGTCCCGGTCCTTTTTCGGCTTTTGATCTCCCGCCCCGTTGTCCAAATCATCGATATTTAGTTCGCCCTTGGTAACGGATGCCAGCGGCTTTCCTTCATATTCATTCAAATGGGGGACCACCCATTCATCAACAGGATCGGTCAGCAGCAATACTTCAATGCCTTTGTTATGGAAAAATTCAAGATGGGGACTGTGCCTCGCCATTGCATAATTCCCGGACGTAATATAATAAATGGCCTTTTGATCTTTTCGCATGCGTTCAACATAGTCCTGTAATGAGGTCTCCTGGTCTTCGGAGTCCCGGTGTGTGCTGGCAAACCGTAATAGCGCGGTAATATCCTGTTTATGGTTTGCAGAATCAATGATGCCTTCTTTCAACACCTTGCCAAATATTTCCCAGAATTTTTTGTATTTATCCGCATCGTTTTTTGCCATGTCTTTCAACAGACCCAGGATTTTTTTGGCGCAACCACTCCGGATCGAATCGATGGTTTTACTTTGCTGCAGGATCTCCCTGGAAATATTCAACGGCAAGTCATCGGAATCGACAACCCCTTTGACAAAGCGCAGCCAGGAAGGCAGCAGTTGTTCGGCATTGTCCATAATGAATACCCGCCGAACATATAGTTTTACCCCGTGCTGCCGCTCCCGGTCCCACAGGTCAAATGGGGCACGGGCAGGAATATACAGCAGACTGGTGTATTCCAGCTTCCCCTCCACCTTGTTATATACATGCGCCAATGGATCTTCAAAATCATGGGCGATATGCTGGTAAAACTGGTTGTATTCCTCCGGGCTAATGTCCTTTTTATTGCGCGTCCAAAGAGCCGTAGCGCTGTTCACGGTTTCATGCCCCTTCGCATCTTCCCCCTCTGCGGGCATCTCGACAGGCATCGAGATATGGTCGGAGTATTTGGTGATAATGCCGCGAAGGCGGTGGCCATTCAGGAGTTCATGCATATTGTCGCGCAAGTGCAATACTACCCGGGTGCCGCGTTTTGGCCGATCGACGGTCTTTATCGTATAGTCGTTTTCACCGGTGGAGCTCCAGTACACCCCTTGCTCTCTGGACAGCCCCGCACGACGGGTGGTGACCTCAACTTTTTCCGCAACGATAAATGCGGAATAAAAACCAACGCCGAATTGGCCAATTAATTGACTGTCCTTGCCCTGGTCGCCGGTCAGGGATTCGAAAAATTGCCTTGTGCCGGATTTGGCAATGGTTCCGAGTTGCTCTATCACCTCTGCGCGAGACATGCCTATGCTGTTGTCTATCACCGAGATCGTTTTGTTTTTTGGGTTATATTCAACCCGGATACTGAGATCCGAATCATTTTCATACAAACTGTCATCCTGCAGAGACTCAAAACGGAGCTTGTCCGCCGCATCCGAGGCATTGGAGATCAATTCACGCAGGAAGATATCCTGATTGCCATACAGAGAATGGATCATCAGATCCAGTAATTGCCGGACCTCGGTCTGAAAACCGAGGGTTTCCTGTTTTGCTTTAACAGCCATAATACAATTTTCCCGTGTTGGTCATTGATAGCCTTAAAATATGGGGATTGACATTTTTTTCAATACCCAAAAGGCGCGCATCGAAAAATCACACAAAGGGCTTAGTTGAGACAATAAATTTCTAACAAAATTCCTGTTTCCTTAGCAACTTATCACTGCAACTATCACCCGGACAGTGTGCTGTTTGTCTTTGCCGCCAATTGTACCCGGCTTCCTTGCTGTTTGCCAGATGCGATCTGCCATATCATCAGACCATGTATCAGTTCCCGGCTACGGTTTCCATTTATTTCTATAGGGATGAGGTCTCGTTTTGTAGTATTATTGGAGTGATGATGAAAACGGGAAAATACCAGCGGGATCTGGCGATGCAGCCAGGCGGCAAAAAAACCGTCCTGCCGTCCGGGCGTTTGTATGTAGCGCTGTTCTTGCTGCTGCTCTCCGGCGGAGCGTATTCGGACGAAGCCAGATTCGAATGCAGTATCCATTCAGTGCTGGCCCTCAGCGATAACGGCCGCATCGTGACGCATGGCTGGTCGGCGAATTATCTGAATAGAAAGTTTACAGTGGACAGGGGTAGCGGCAAGGTAATCAGCACGACGGCATTGAAGGTGCGTTTGAGTAATTATGATAAAGAAAGTCAGCCGCTTTTGCTCGACCGGGAAAGCTATAGAGCCATCACAATTTTTGAAAATAAGGATAGCTATTCGGCCCTTGAAATAGAAAAGAGACCCGATGATGAGCCCATGCCTTTTTTCTATAAAACAAATATAGGGATGATGTTGTCCGGCACTTGCCAACTGCTCTGATTGATCGGCGGCATATCCCGGCAAGGCCGGTTTCACGGCGTCAAAATAACCGGACTGCGGACGATTTGAAGCTGATGAATACCCGGTCATACAGTTTCAGGCCCATGCTGTTCAGTGTTTCCGGGGTAATATGGGCATGGAAGGATTCCGCTCCCTGTACAGTAAGGTTGACATGCCTGTCTTCGTGTGTCATGGCCGTCACTTTCCCGTGAAATGCGTTGCGCATGCTCGAATCCAATGGCGCTTTGGAGATGACAATCTGGCACGGGTCAATTACCAGGTGTTTGCAGTCCTGATTTTCCGGCGGGATGAATATCTTTATTTTCCCTGTGTCAAACGTCGAACCGTTGATCTTGCCGTAAAAAAAATTGCTCGCCGATGCCTCGAATAATCCGGCGTTGGTCAATCTGTATATATGGTCGGACAATGCCTGTGTCCGCAGTCGATCATGGCCGGTAAATATGATGGTTTTGTCCTGTTCGTCGCGCAAATTCTGAATCAATGCCCCCAGCTCTTCGGCGGATTCACGGTCCAGATGGGTAAAGGGTTCGTCCAGCAGTATGACGGTAGGGTCCAGTACCAGTATCCGGGCAAGCGCGATCTTTTGCGCCTCGCCTCCCGATAGCGATTTCACCGAACGGTCGGCGAGCTTTTCTATTCCCAGGAGCGCAAGCATTTTTCGCACCAGTCTGTCGCGCTCCAGGGGTTGAATGCCGCGGAACTTCAGGCCGATTTCGATGTTTCTGGCGGCGCTGCCTTGTAACAGATAGGGATTTTGCGGTACCAGTCCGATCTGCTTCCCTAAGGCCGCCGCATTCTTGCGGGATACCGTTTGTGTGGAAAAACGGATCTCGCCGGAATCAGGCGGCAGCAGGAAAGACAGTATTTTCAGCAGGGTGGTTTTTCCCGCTCCGTTGGCGCCGATCAGTGCGGTAATCCTGCCCCGGGTAAAGTCCTGAGCATCGATTTTCAGTACCGGAGTATCGGAATACGAAAAACGGAGATCCTTGAGTTCATATTGCGCGCTCATTCTTTTATTGCTTGAAAATGCTGCAGGAAGATGTTTACGATGAATGCCGCCAGTAGCAGCATAAAACCCAATGCCAGCGCAAATTCAAACTCGCCCTTGCTGGTCTCGAGCGCAATCGCCGTGGTCATGGTTCGGGTAAATCCCTCAATATTGCCGCCCAGCATCATGGCTATGCCGAGCTCGCCAATTGCCCTCCCGAAACCGGCTACTACCGCCGCCATCAATGCAAACCGGACTTCATTGATATAGATCAATCCCTGCTGAAACAGGTTGGCGCCCAGGGTAATACAAGTCAGTCTCAGTCTGGGATCGGCGCTGTTGACCGCGGCAATGGACAGGTTCCAGATGATTGGAATGATTAACACCGATTGACCGATCACTATCGCCGCCGGGGTATAGAGCAGTCCAAATTCTCCCAACAGACCCTGGCGGTTCAACAGGCCATACAGCAACAGGCCGACAAGTACCGTCGGCAGCGCCATCAATGTGTTCAATATGCTGAATAAGAAATTGCGGCCGGAAAATTCTTTCAGCGCGACAAGAATGCCCAGCGGGATGGCGATGCAGGAGGCTATCAGCACCGCGGAAAGTGACAGCCAGACCGAGGTCCATACTACAAAAAACAATTCCTTATCCAGTCCGGTGATCAGGCGCTGGGATTGTATCAACGCATTCAGAAAGAAGCCGCGACCGGCTTTGCGCGCCTCCGCAGCCCGGTTTTCGGGTATTGCCCCGGTAGCGGGCGGGTTTTGCTGTTCGGCGGTGTCGCCGCCAATCGAATGCTGCACGGCTCTGATGGGTTCGATAAAACCATCGCGGCGCTCCCCGGCATTTGCCGGCAGGCAAATAGTGAAGCTCAGCAACGCGGTCAGCAATATTGTTTTGTTATTCATGGCGGGTAGTAGATTTTATTCCAAAGATGAAAACCGGTCGTGAGCCGCCGGTTAAAATAACAGGGGTGAAAAAATCCTGCCCTGTTATTTGATATACGGTTGGAACAACGGCTCTCCTTCTTTTCTGAATCCACGAATAATTTCCTGGCCTTGTTCGCCGCGAATAAAATCGACATATTTTTCGGCAAGTTTGAACTTCACATGCGGATGTTTATCCGGGTTGACAATAATCACATGATAGGGATTGAACAACTCAGGGGCATCGGCAAACAGCGGGATCAATTCAATCTTGTCTTTATAGGCAAGATAGGTCGCCCGGTCTGACAGGGTATAGGCCAGCTTGTTATTGGCGATCTGCAATACCGCCCCCATGCCCTGGCCGACCGAGGTATACCAACTGCCTTCGGGCTGTTTTCCTATGGAACGCCATAGTGATAATTCTTTTTTATAGGTGCCCGAGTTGTCTCCCCGCGAGATAAAAGGGCTTTTGCCCGCATAGAGTCTGCTCATGGCTTCCTGTATGGTTGTCGCCTGGCTCAATCCGGCCGGGTCTTGCGCCGGCCCCAGAATAACAAATGTATTATGCATTACCGGCAGCCTTTCAATACCCAGCCCGGCCTCGACAAATTTTATTTCCGCGTCCGGGGCATGCACCATTACCACATCGACGTCGCCGTTTTCGGCAAGACGCAATGCCTTGCCGGTGCCCACCGCAATCACGTCCACGTTTACATTGAATGTTTTTTCAAATACCGGGTGCAACTCGGACAGCAAACCGGAATTATCGGTGCTGGTGGTTGTAGCGAGTTTGAGACGTTCCTGAGTGCCGGCAAACGCCGGGAGGCAGAAAATAAGTAAAAATAAATAGTTTTTTATACGCATTGTTTCGCAATGCTTGCGTTTCCCTCTATCCGGCCAGTTTGACCGCTGTGCCGGAGACGGAGACCATCAGCATCGAGCCGCTGCGTCCGGGGATGACCTCATAGTCAATGTCCACACCGATGACGGCGTCGGCGCCGAGCTCCTGCGCCTTGGCGGTGAGATCGTCAAAGGCGGCGTCGCGCGCCTTTTCCAATTCCTTTTCGTAGGAGCCGGTGCGCCCGCCGATAATGTCGCGTATGCCAGCGAACAGATCCTTGAAGATATTGACTCCCATGACGGCTTCCCCCGCGACGATGCCGAGGTAGTTGACGATGTCTTTCCCTCTTTATAAAAATTAGTTTCTATATGATTATTCCTTTATGGTAAGAGACTATAGTTTAAATACGTTGCTCTTTTCTCGCTGACCCCTTTACACTCTCTACCCAAAAGGTCTTTAATTCTAGGAATAGCAAGTTTATCCAAATAACTCCTGTCTGAATCAACACTTATGAATTTACGTTTATTTTTCAAAGCTGCAATCCCTGTAGTTGCGCTACCGCAAAAAGGATCGAAAACAATATCCCTCTTATCACTGCAAGCCAAAATTATACGCTCAAGCAATGCTTCCGGCTTTTGAGTGGGATGCTTTCCATATTTTTTTTCTTCACTCTTTGGAGTTCCAATTGCCCAAACGCTCCGCATTTGTTTTCTTGGTTTCTTGAGAAAATCATTTGACCAGTCGTTATTTTTTACTAACTCATAATTGAAGAAATGCTTTGCCTTTTTGTTCTTTCTCGCCCATAGCAGCGTTTCATGGCTTGCCGTAAACATTCTGCAAGCCATGTTTGGCGCGGCATTGGGCTTGAACCAACAAATATCATTTATTAGATGCCAACCTTGCCGCTGCAATGCGAACCCACAAGCATAAATAGAGTGGTAGGTTCCGGAAATCCACAACGACCCATTCAGTTTAAGAATTCTCCGGCAGGCTTCAATCCAGTTATTATAGAATAAGAAGTCCTCTTCCAGCCCTTTACTTTTATCCCATTTCCCTTTATTCACACTCACTCGTTTTCCGGCGTGGCAAGTAAACCCTCCATTAGAGAGATTATAAGGTGGGTCCGCAAAGATCAGATCGACACACTCATCTGGAAGCTTGCTCATCACTTCAATGGCATCTCCTTTATAGAGCCTGATATTTCGGTAGGCGTAATACGCTGTTATTTTTTTGGCCATTTGTAAAAAAGCATACTGGATATTTTTGTTTATCCAGAAATAACGTTGCACTTAGGTTGACTATGAACTCCCCAAAGACTCCTTTGAACCAAGCCGATTTTAATACTACGGCTAAAATTGCAAGGGGAATTAAATACCATAGATGCCATAGCACTCCCGCCATTTGATTTAATATTGATATTATATCCACCTATACCTTCGATTTTGTTACATAAGGACAATACTATACGCCGTTTTCATCAAGAATATCAATGCAATCCGAGTTCCGATAAACCAGGCCATAGCCCGGCCAGTCTTTTTACCGACTCGGCGGTATCCACGTCCCATTTCTGCTCAAGCTCATAAAGAGTAAACTGCGCATTGCCGGCCCGTTCTTTTGTTGTTTCCGCCACATCGGGTCCGCCCCAGATTATATCTTCGAATAATGAGCGGTGATTGCTGTTCAAACCAAGCAGATAATAGCCGCCGTCCTCGGCCGGCCCAAGTACCACCGAGCGGTTTTCATTGTGTAATTTCTCCCGCGCCGCATGTAAATCATCCCGGTTCAACGTGGGACAATCACAGCCGATTAACACGGCAATCCTGAATTTTGATAATGCCTCATCGAATGCATAGTGCATCCGCTGGCCCAGGTTTGATCCTTGTTGCAGCCGGTATTCAAAGTGATATTCCTTCTTCCAGCTATTCAGATGCCGATTATCAGGCTCGTCCCGCGTCAGCCAGACCTGCACCGAGTCAAACCCGGATCCTTCGGCGGTGCGGAGGGTGTGCTCCACTAATTCGATATAAAGCCGCGTTGCTTTTACAGGGCCTAATACCGGGATCAGCCTGGTTTTCACTTCTCCTGCCGCCGGAAATTTGGCGAATACCATCAGAACATGTTCGGCCTCAGCCATAAAATCTTGCCAGTCTCGCCGGATTGACGCCAAGAAAATACAGCCCCCGCAATAACCACATGGTAACAACGGTTTTAATAATGCCGTGTTTTTCCCAGCGGCGGCTGGAGGTCAATGCCCTGGCCGGCACACACAGCGGTTTATTGAAATCAAGCAATCGTTTGCTGAAGGCGATATCTTCCATTAACGCTATTTCGGGAAACCCTCCGGCCTTTTTATAAAGCCGGCTGCTCACAAATATGCACTGATCGCCGGTCGCAATGCCGGTGATTCTGGAACGATAGTTGATGAATGTCTCGATGATCCGGAACGGCCATTGCCGGCCGGTCAGCCGAATGTCGAAACGCCCCCATAAATTGTCCGACAGGTCCAACTCGGAAAAAATTTTATCGACATTGTCCGGCAAGAGCGTATCGGCATGCAGAAACAGGAAAATATCGCCTGTCGCCACCCGTGCGCCGGCATTCATTTGTGTGGCCCGGCCTTTTTCAGAGTGCATCAACCGGGTGCAGTAGGGGAATAAGGGATGATTATTGCCGTCACAACCGCCGCAATCCACAACAATAATCTCGCCTCCCTGCTGTTTCAGATACTGAATTTCGGACAGAACGCGGATAACAGATTGACCCTCATTATAAACGGGAATAATGATTGAAAACTTCATGCGCCGGCGGATCAGTCCGGATTCAATGCGCCGCCGCAACTGCTGCCCTGTCCGGCCGTGCAGCCGTAGCAGTGATCGCCTACGATAATCTCCCGATCTTCCATACCGTTTTTCAATAAGTCCGATATATGCAGTTTTTTATCGCGGCCATTGGACATATTCAATCCCAGCATCTGGTTGAAATCGCAGTCATAAAGCTCCCCCTGCCAGCCGACGCTAATCAGGTTTCTGCACATTACCGCATCGAGATTTTCATGCTTATAGGCCTGTTTCAGCAGGCCGATATAGGCATCAAACTGCCTGGTTGAGATCAATGTGCTGCCAAATCTTTTTATCGGCATATTGCAGAGGGTGAAAAGCTGATTGAAGCGGATGTTGTATTTCTCCCGCAATATTTTTTTATAGTCTTCCTGCAATTGCTGCTGCTGTGGCGGCAGTACCGGGCCCTGAGGGTTGTACACCAGATTAATGGGCAGGGCCGCATCACCGTAACCGAGGGCATTCAATTTCTGCAGGGCCGCTATGCTTTTCTGAAACACACCTTTGCCGCGTTGCCGGTCGACATTTTCTTCCAGATAACAGGGCAGGGAGGCAATGATCTCGACCTGCTGCTCCGCAAGAAACCGGGCCAGATCCTCCATGCCGGGTTCCAGCAGTATGGTCAGATTGCAGCGGTCAATGACATGCACGCCAAGTTCTCTGGCACGGGTTACCAGATAGGTGAACCGGGGATGCAGCTCAGGTGCCCCGCCGGTTATATCAAGCGTTGTTATTTTATGGGTTGTCAATATCTCGATTAAAGAGTGGATGATTTCTTCGGACATGAATTCGGTGCGTTTGGGGCTGGCATTGACATGGCAATGCACGCATTGCTGATTGCATTGCAAGGTGATATTTGCCTGAATGATTTCAAGCGGCTTACGCCGGATCGCCGGAAAATCCGTGTTCATTAACCGAGGCAATGTGTCGTGCATGACTATCCGATAAAAAAATAATTTTAAAATAGCCGGATCGAAGTAATCAATAATCCGTTTTACTCTATGTTGTGCTCATCTTCGATCCTGACAATATCATCCGCATACCAAGCGCTTCGCTGTTTGATATACGGGCTCTGCTCCTCATCTTACCGACTAATCCTGCCGTTGGGTAGCGATATCCGGATAAATATGCTCCGGACTGCCCGCTAATGCCGGCAATGTATTTGCATTAAGAACGCGCTACAATGCGCTCATGCGCCCGTAGCTCAGCAGGATAGAGCAACCCCCTCCTAAGGGGTAGGTCAGAGGTTCAAATCCTCTCGGGCGCGCCAGATGCCTTGCTCAGGAGGGTTGTTCGATGCGATTTTGCCTTGGGTCGCATGCCGGGTTCACTGCACAATTTTGAGCAACTCGCCTCCTTTCAGTGCGCCTTCGGGGTATTTTGAATTGAGTAAACGCAGTTTTTCCTCGGCAAAATTTTCCAGGGGTGATGTCTTTGCCAGATCGGGGAAGGTGGTGGATGAATCGGAGCGTACGGTTTCCAATAGCAGCGGCCGCGCCGATGAGCGCTCCTCCTCGGTCAGTTGGTGGAAGCTGTTGATAGTCTTGAGGAAGGCTGGGTCATATTGTGAAAATTCCCGCGCGTTTTTTGTTGTGCCGGTAAAAATATAGGCATTATTATCGAGATAGATCACAGCAAGCCGCGACCGCCGCAGACCAAGACTGGTGTTCATCGTGGCCGTGCCAGTGTGGGCATCAAGACCGTGAATTGAAAGCGGGCTGTCGTTTCTTAGAGTACTCACACCCAGATCCCCCAGCATAACTTGTTTGGGAGGAAGGCGCGCGTCGATATTTGCAATAAAAGCCATTTGTATCAGACCTTTGCCGCCCGGTGCAGTAGCGGCAATGCGATTGGGCAGGTTGTCTATGCCCCAATCGCGGGGAAAATCGACCGAAAAGTGTAAGTCATGATGGAAAAATCGGTGGCCACGCAAGATCCCTTCACGGGCGCTGTCGCCATAGGCCATATTATGCACCTTCTGCATATAGGGTTCATGGCCGATATAATTGGCCGATTTACGAGTACTCGCCTGTTCCGCATCGGCGATGACCTCGTGCAAGCGGGTATCGTTATCCGGATGAGTCGAAAACAGACCGTGATAGACGCGCGGTTCCCGGCCTTGTTGCTTTGCCAGTTGTTTCTCGAATGTTTCCTGGTTCTTGAGCACTCGAATAACATCGAGCATGGCTTGCGGGGAATAATCCGAGTTGGCCAGATATTCCGCCCCCAATCGATCTGCCTCCAGTTCATGCTCTCTGCCATATCCACGCAACGCGGCCAGACTGAGTGTTTGCACCAGTTGATTGATAGTCTGATCCATGCCCGGAAGAAGTACCGCGCCGAGGGTAGCGCCGATACTGGCCAGTTCGGATGCCTTGCACTGTCTCACCGCATGACGGGCGGTGACGTGTCCGATTTCATGGCCCAGCACGGCCGCAAGCTCCGCCTCCGATTTGAGGTACGCCATTAACCCGCGGGTTATATAAATATATCCGCCCGGAAGGGCGAAGGCATTGACCTCCTTGCTGTCAAGAACGGTAAAGTGGTACTGCAAATCGCTGCGGCGACTGTTTGCAGCCAGTTTTTCACCGATCCCCCGCACATACTCCTGTAGTTCGGGATCATTATAAACGGCATATTTCTGGAGTATCTGCCGGTGCGATTCTTTCCCAAGCTCAATTTCATCCTCTTCCGAGCGGGGACACTCCGGTTTCTCGGCGACCGGCTTTGTCTGGCCCTTTTCCTCGGTGGCCGGGTTTGTCGCGCAGGCGCTGATTGTCAACAACAGCAGTGGGAAATACAGGTTTCGCATGGACTTGTAGAAAGCTAAAACAGGCATTGGTTCCGCCTTCCCAGGTTTTCTATAGGCATGCAGGCTATACCAGGGTTCCAGATATTTTTCACTGTCCCTGCCGATCAGGAAATACCGTATTTTTTACGGAATTTATCCACACGCCCGGCGGTATCCAGCATTTTCTGTGTGCCGGTATAAAATGGGTGGCATTCGGAGCATACTTCGATATGCAGCTCCCCGGCGTGGGTAGATCGGGTCTGAAAGTGCTTGCCACAACTGCATTTGACCGTTATCTCTTCATATTTGGGGTGTATATTCTGCTTCATTTTCTTGCAAGTCATTTTACCGGAATTAAACCGGAAGTGTATTGGAAAATTGCGCCCGGTGCAAGCAGATATTGTATCAAAACAATTGAGGCCGCTATTTTCGTTTTCAGACCGCGAGGTGCCATTTACCTGAGTCCCTACATTGATTTAGTCCGGAGTTTTCTGAGATGAGCCTGTTTTTGTCCGATAATATCGAGTGCCTGCTTTAGTTTTTGATCGCGCCGCAGAATTTTGTGGAATTGGAGTTTTGAGATGCGCAGGAGCAGCGCATCAGTCTCCGCCCTTGCGGCGGCATTTCTTTTTTCAGCCTGTGCGTTCGGCATAATACTTTGCTCGCCGAAATATTGTCCGGTGGAATATTTTGCCAGATTATGAATAAGGCCGTCGCTGCCGGCAAAATAGATACCGATGATGCCGTTGATAATGAGATATAGACAGTCACTCGGAGAACCTTTCTCAAAGAGGATCTCGGATGCGCTCAAGGCTACCGCCTCACTCCATTTCTGGTAATGTATGGTTTCATCCATTTCCATGCACTGAAACAAGCGGCTTGTCCGCAACATATCGATCACCTCAAAGTCGCGCTCCGGATCGAGTTCAACCGGTTTTTTTTCTTTATTCTGCTCCTGCTCCGGCGGCTTCAGGATCGCTACAAAGTCTTTTTTGTGGATCTGCAGCAAGGTTGATGTCACAATCGTCTTCGCGCTGGCGCCACGTTTCCCACTGCTTCCAGGCAGCAAGGACTGCTCGCCGAAATGTCCGCCCTTCTTGACGGTACTGATGCTGATCGTCAGGCGCCGCTCCCCGGATTGCGTATCTCTAAGAAAGAGATCGACTGCGCCCGAGATGACGATATACATATAATCGCCCGGAGCCCCCTCATCAAAGAGAATTGCATTGGCCTGATAGGTAACCAGCTTTGTTTTCGCTCTCAGGAAGGTCATGGCCTCTGCATCCGCCAGATAAGTAAAGAAAGGCACCTTTTTGAAAAGCGCCAGGTTTTCTTCGTTACTTGTTGTTTTTATATTCATTCCGGAAATGTATTAAATTTTAATGAGTTAGTCAATATTATTTAACCGTATTATCACTGGAAGTCAACGGCTTCCTGTTGCACAGTGGCGCCGAGGCGTGTATGGCTGTGGTGTACTATAATGAAAGCAAGGTCAAGGATTGAGCGGTTGTTTTAATATGATGGGTAGACACGACGGGCTAAGGAAACCCCGTATCCAATTTTAGCCCCAAGCGGGGATTTCTGGGAGAATAATTGAATGGTAATGAAAATTTTTGCCGGAATTGTTGTTGTTTCGCTCTTTATCGGCGTCCGCCCGGCTTATGCGGCGTTGGATATCCGTATCACCCAGGGAGTTGAACAGGCGCTGCCTATCGCCATTGTGCCATTTTCCCTGTCTCAGCCGGGCAGCCCCGCGCCCGTCAATTTGGCCGGGATTATCGCCGATGATCTGACCCGCAGCGGTCGTTTTAATGTGATGGATGAAGGCGACTTGCCACAGCGTCCAAATCGCTTCGAGGCAATACAGTTTGGCGACTGGCGCAAACTGGGCATGGAGAACCTGCTTATCGGCGCATTGAACCGGACTGCCGATGGTGATTATGAGGTTTCATTCAGATTGGTTGATGTGTATAGGGAAAAGCAGATTGCCGGGCTGAGAATACGCACCAGAAGCAATCAATTACGGCGCACCGCCCACCAGATTGCCGATATTGTTTTTGAAGAACTTACCGATATCAAAGGCGTATTCGCAACCCGTATCGCATACATTACCGTCAAAAAACTATCCGGCCAGGAGATATACGCGCTGCAAATCTCCGACTCGGACGGCTATAACCCGCAGATCCTGCTCGAATCCACCGAGCCCTTGCTATCGCCCGCATGGTCCCCGGACGGAAAAAGACTGGCTTATGTCTCATTCGAGAATAAAAATTCGGCCATCTATGTGCAGGACATTATTTCCGGCATGCGTAGCAAGGTTGCGGCAAATTCAGGGATAAACAGTGCGCCGTCATGGTCTCCAGACGGCTCCCGTCTGGCAATGACCCTGTCCAAGGACGGCAACCCGGAAGTGTACGTGCTGTATCTGGACAACAAATTGCTCCAGCGTATTACCAATAATCCCGCTATCGATACCGAACCTGCCTGGTCGGTGGATGGTGAGCGTTTGGTATTCACCTCCGACCGTGGCGGCAGTCCGCAGATCTATGAAACAGAGGTAAGCGGCCGCAACGTAAAGAGGCTGACCTTTGAAGGCGGCTACAATGCGCGTCCTTCCTATTCGCCGGATGGCAAATATCTTGTCATGGTGCATGGGGTAGAAGGCGCATATCGTATTGCGATTCTGGACGTGCGCAGCCACCATGTCTCGGTTTTAACCGGATCACAACTGGATGAATCCCCCAGTTTTTCTCCAAACGGGAATATGATCATATATGCAACCGCTGATTCACACGGCACCGGGCTTGCCGCAGTATCCGTTGACGGCAGCATACAGCAGCAGTTCAGCCGGCAGGATGAAGAAGTGCGGGAACCTTCCTGGGGGCCTTTGCTGAGCCGGTAAATTTTAATTTTCCGCTAATCACTCATAATGTTATTCTGTTAGCCAGTTATATTAGATACCAGATCCTAAATGGAGGAGATGATGACAATCAGAAGTGTACTGATAGTATTTACCGCCGCGCTGCTGTTCGGTTGTGCGACAGAGAAAAAAAAGGAGCCGGCTGTAGAGGAGCGCAGCAATGAGCAGATAGCGGCAACCGAAGAGGACAGCGGCGCACAAACCTTTGGAGCAGGGGAGGAAGATGCCTCTTCCATTGGAACCCTGGATGAGTTGAAAAAAAATGAATTATCCGTTCGGGTATTCTACTTTGAATACGATAGCAGCACTATTCGTGCCGAATATCGTCCGGCTATTGCAGCGCATGCCGAGTATCTGGCTGCCAATTCCAAGGTCTCTGTTACCCTGGAAGGCCATGCGGACGAACGGGGTTCGCGTGAATATAATCTGGCATTGGGCGAGCTCCGGGCACAATCGGTCAAACGGCAGATGGTACTGCTGGGCGCCTCTTCCGGCCAGATCAAACTACTGAGTTACGGCGAGGAACGTCCCGCAGTTGGCGGCCATGATGAAGGATCCTGGCAGCAGAATCGTCGGGTAGAAATTCTGTACTAGGATGTATTTGCCGTGATCACGGTTCGCAATATATGCTGTGCGGCGCTGTTGGCATTGCCCGGTTTTCAACCGGCAAATGCCGGCAATACAGGGGCGCCCGTGAGCGAGGCGTTCAGCATGGAGGATATCAACCGGCGCGTCGATACCATGGAGCGCCTCCTGCAAAGTCAGGGATTGCTGGACATACTGCAATCGGTGGAACAAATTCAAACTGAACTAAGCAAGTTGCGCGGCGAAATAGAAGTACAGACGCACACCTTGCAGCAAGTGCAACAGAAACAGCGCGACCTGTATCGTGACCTTGATAATCGTCTGCGCAGATTGGAAGAAAAAAGCGCGCAAACAGTTGTTCCGCCAGCACCGCCGCCGTTGCCCACTGTGGATGCGCCGGAAATATCCGCTCCTGTGACAGAAGATATCGCCGACACCGAGCCTGTGATCAACGTCGAGACTATTTCAAATACAATCGATCCGGGGCAGACTGTGAAGGAGAAGCAGCCGGTCGCGGCACCCGCGCCGACGGAGACAGGCCTTAGCCCGGTCGAAATTCAGGCCAGGTATCAGGGCGCATTTAAACTATTGCGTGAAGCGCGATATACCCAGGCGGAAAAGGCCTTCAGCGAATTTTTGCGCGATTATCCTGACAGCCAGTATTCGGATAATGCTCAATTCTGGCTGGGTGAAACCAATTTTGTAATGCAACAGTATCAGGGTGCGCTTGCGGCCTATGAAAAACTTCTGCAAGACTATCCTGAGAGTAAAAAAGTCGCTCAAGCCCTGTTGAAAATTGGCTATAGCCATTATGAATTGGGCGATCTTGCCAAGGCCCGAACCTACCTGAAAAGCGTGATTGAAAAATACCCCGGAACAACCGCCGGGCGTTTTGCCGCCGACCGATTGAAAGAGATAGATGCCGCTGCACAATAAATGATTGGGGTTTATTTTAATTGATGCGCTCAAGGCCCGGCAAACAACAAAATGATCTTGTCCTCCGCGTCAATGAAATTTTTCACTCTATACAGGGCGAATCTCTGAAGGTGGGATTGCCGTCCGTCTTCATTCGCTTGACCGGATGTCCGTTGCGCTGCAAATACTGTGATACCGCCTATGCATTCTATAGCGGTGAAAGCGCCAGCATAGACCGGATCCTGGAGCAAATTGCCGCATACCGCACGCGGCACGTCACGGTCACCGGCGGGGAGCCTTTAGCGCAGAAAAATTGTATTCCCCTGCTAAGCCGTTTATGCGATGAGGGTTTTCATGTATCACTGGAAACCAGCGGCGCTATCGGACTGGAGCGAGTCGATCCCCGTGTAATGAAAATCGTCGATATCAAAACCCCCGGATCCGGTGAAAGCGGCAGAAACAAACTGGATATTCTTGATGATATTGATGCAAGGGATCAGATCAAGTTTGTGATTTGTGACCGCAACGATTATCAATGGTCGGTGCAAACCATGAATGAATATCATATGGCTGATCGCTGTGAGGTACTGTTTTCCCCTTCCTATGAACAGTTGGATCCCGCGACACTGGCGGAATGGATCCTGGAGGATGGGCTGCCGGTACGATTGCAACTGCAAATTCACAAGATCCTCTGGGGCGATGTCCCTGGCCGCTAAAGCGGCGGCAATTCATACGGTCAATGCCGTAAATAATCATGAAAAAAGCGGTTGTATTAGTTTCGGGCGGACTGGATTCGGCCACCACCCTTGCCATTGCCGGGAACAAAAAATTTGAATGCCATGCCCTGAGTTTTGACTATGGCCAGCGCCATATAGCCGAGCTCGATGCGGCCAGAAAGGTTGCCGATTATTTTGCCGTCGCTGAGCATAAAATCATTACATTGGACCTGCGAGAGATTGGAGGTTCAGCGCTTACCGATTTGGATATTGCAGTCCCTGAGCAACGCTCTGATGGCATTCCCATTACCTATGTGCCGGCGCGCAATACAATTTTTTTATCTTTCGCATTGGCCTGGGCGGAGGTATTGGGCATACAGGACATCTTTATTGGCGTGAACGCCGTCGATTATTCCGGCTATCCCGACTGTAGGCCGGAGTATCTTCAAGCCTATGAAAGACTTGCAAACCTTGCCACCAGGGCCGGGGCCGAGGATAAGCGGAAGCTGACCATACATGCGCCTTTGCTGGAGCTTGGCAAGGCGGAAATAATCCGGAAGGGGGCTGAATTAAAGGTGGACTATTCCATCACCCTTTCATGCTATCAACCCGATGATGCCGGCTATGCCTGCGGAAAATGCGAATCCTGCCGTTTCAGAATCGAAGGATTTGCCGCGGCGGCCATTGCCGACCCGGCTCGCTACCGGCAGCCCTGATGTTTGGGTTGCCTGGTCGAAGCATGCTGCTACAGGTCGGCGGGAAGCATCACCCGGTTCTTTAAATTTCATTGCCAAACATGTATCGTTTACCATGCTTGTCGGCTCCACGCGCCCTGTCCGGCAAGAAGCCGCAAACACAATAATCATGAATCATTGAATCAACACACAGGAAAAATCATATGGTTTACCGGCTTATCGGGCGCAGGTAAATCCACGCTTGCACGTGCGCTTGAGCAAAAACTGCATTTTTATCCGGTGCGGACCTGCATGCTTGACGGTGACGAGCTCAGGAAGGGCCTATGCAAGGACCTGGGATTTTCCGAAGCCGATAGAATAGAAAACATTCGCCGCGTCGGCGAGATCAGCCGGTTGATGATGAATACCGGCCTGATCGTTATCGCCGCATTTGTTTCCCCGTTCACAAAAGACCGGCGCATTGTCAGGATGCTGGCGCAACAAGGAAATTTTATCGAGATATTCTGTGATGCCCCCCTGTCTGTATGTGAGGCAAGAGACGTAAAGGGATTGTACAAGAGAGCCAGAACCGGCGAGATCCCCGAATTTACCGGTGTTTCTTCTCCATATCAGCGGCCGGAACATCCCGAATTGATCCTGAAAACCGGTGATCTGCCGGTCAATGAATGCATAGACATAATCATGGCGTACCTTGCGGAGAAAAAGCACCTGCCTTCCTGCGGCGAAGACGGGAAAAATCAACCCTTGCTCAAATAGCCGTTTCGCTGTGTGCGGCGGCATACGGTTTAATAAATCCTGGTGATATTGAAATCGTTTTTTTCGAGTGTTTGCAACAAACCCGTATTGCCAACCAGATGCAATGCGCCCACTGCCATAAACGTCTGCCCCTGATCGAGCCAGGGCTGCATTCTTTCTATAATGCGTTGGTTTCTGTTGTGCAGGATTATCTGGAGAAATCTTGCAAATACCGCTTCATCATGATGCGGCTGATTGTTGAATTGATGGATCCCGGCCAGATCACCTTGCAGATATAAATCAGTCAGGATGGCCGTATCGGAGATAATGCTGGAATGATTGCATACGGTATCCATCAAAATTTCGATTTGATCTTCCAACGCGATGCTGTCGAGTGCGCCGAGTATTTCATCCATGGTTTCCAGCGGGTAAACATTTTTATTATGCCGCCGCGCGAATTCATATATGGACATATCCTGGATCGGGGTATTATCCGGTTTGGGCCTGCCGATCAAGCTGAATGCAGCCCAGGGTTTCAGACGCGATAAATCCAGACTTTCCAGTTGATAATCCCGCATGATTGCCTCGAGACGGGAATAAACAGATGCGGGCAGTACTCTCCCGATGTCAGGCCCTGCAGTACCATCGAAATAAATCATTGCATTGAAAATTTGATTGGCCTCTTCATCGGGAACGGTTTCCATCAGCACATTGCGGCTATTGGCTATCGCCACTCTGACCGGCGGGGGCAGCCTGCTTACCGCACTGTCGCTGGAATGCATAGTGCCGAACAGATAATTGACGCTGTTCTGTTTTTCTATCTTCCATAACAGACCGCTTTTATACCGGAGTTCTTCAATGGCGGCCTTTCCCGCCGCCTCGATATGCCCGGTATAGCGGTCGCAGACGTCCCCGCTTTGCTCCCCTGCACGTGCCGGAGACAGTAGCAGCAGCGGACAGAAAACCAGAAAATAGAGATTATTCATCCGGCAGTATATATTTAAATGATGTCATCAGATAAAATTAACCTGCTGTGCAAACATTGATTATAATGTGGCTATTCAAGTTAGCCCAATCTCTCGGAAAATGAAAATACTCATCATTGATGATTCCGCCGATTTTCGCTCCCTGCTCCGTCTGCATATCAACAAGGGGCTGAAGAATGCCGGGGAGGTCGAGATTGTCGAATACGATTTCGATCGACTCGGCAAACCCGCAGATGATTATAACTGGCCGCAATATGATGTCTTATTTCTCGATTATAAATTAGGCCCCGATGAAGACGGGCTTCAATGGTTGAAGGAGTTCAAAGGCAAACCCGGTTTCCCGCCCACCATTATATTGACTGCCGAGGGCGATGAATATGTCGCGGTAAAATCAATCAAGCTGGGTGCCGCGGACTATGTCAACAAGGTCGATATCTCTCCGACAAAAATTGCGGAAATGATTGATGAAGCGCTCCAGTTCTCCCGCGAGTCCACCGCCACTCAGGAGCGCAGTATTCAGAATGCGGTCCAAATAATAGAAGATATTGGCACTATTACCGAGGGTGAGAAGGAGATCGGGTACAAATTTGTCAGGATGATAGGAGAAGGGGCCATGTCCAAGGTATATCTGGCCGAACGAGTTCGGGATAAATCCACTGTTGTTTTGAAGATGCTCGATCTGGAGCATATCAAGGAAGAAGAACTGGTGCGGCGCTTCATTCAGGAAGCGGAGCTCATTTCCAAACTGCACTCCCCCTTTATTGTCAGGATAGACGAATATGAGATGAGCAGCAGATACGGTTTTATCGCAATGGAATTTTTCTCTCGCGGCGATCTGAAACAACGTATGCAAATGGGGCTGGATCAGGAAACGGCAATTATATATACCACGCATATCGCCTATGGGCTCGATCAGGTGCATAACATAGGCATAGTGCATCGTGACTTAAAACCCGCCAATGTCATGTTCAGGGGAGACGGGAGTCTCGCGCTGGCGGATTTTGGCATATCGAAAGACCTTGCCAGCAACACTGGTGATATTACAGAATTGGGGCAGGTTTTAGGCACACCCCATTACATGAGCCCGGAGCAGGGGCAGGGGCATCCGGTGGACACACGCGCCGATTTATACAGTGCCGGCATATTATTTTACGAATTGTTGACCGGCGAAAAAGCCTATTATGCGGAAACGGCGGCGGCGTTGATACATCAGCATATCTATGCCGATATACCCAGATTGCCGGATGATCTTTTGCAATATCAGGACATTATTCACATGACGATGGCAAAGGACCCGGACGACCGTTTCCAAACCGCCCAGGAACTCATCCAGGCCCTGGAGTATTTTCAATAAATCATTGCCGCGCTTTGTAGTGCAAGCCGCCGTGCAAGAATAATCAAGCAAGGCAGCCATGCTGGCCCGTGCCAGCGGATTGACGCCCTGGCAGCGGGCGACCGGATCCGATGCGGCTATTGATGAATAGCCACTCCCCAGGGAAATGCTCCGACGCTAATAGTCTTGATATTCGTATTGCTGGCGGTATCGATCACCGAAACCGTGCCGCTGACGCCGTCGGTGCTGAATATCCTGCTGCCGTCCTTGCTCATGCCCAGACCCCAGACCCGTTTTCCCACCGGTATGGCCGTTCTCATTTCCATCGAATCCGCGTCGAGAACCAGCACGCTGTTTGAACGTCCGCCGGCAACGTACAGGGTTTTTTCATCCTGGCTCAGCAGCACGTCCTTCGGTTTCGCTTTCTTATCGGGCAGCGCCCCCCGTGCCAGGATTTTGTGCGTCTCCATATCGACCTTTACCACCTCGCCGCTAATCTCGGAAGTGGAGTAGGCAACCTTGCCATCCTGGGTAAACGTTGCCGCGCGCGGACGGGCGCCGACCAGAATATTGGCCACAATAATATGTTCGGGCACGCTGATCACATGCAGCATATTGGTGGACTCGCTGGTGACGATGACCTTGGAGCCGTCCGGTGATATAGCCACCCCCTCCGGCTCGAGACCGACCGGAATTACCGCAAGCTGCTCTCCCGTTTTCGGGTTATATACGCTGGCCGTGGCATAGTCTTCATTGGAGATATAGATATTGCCGTTGGGGTGAACTGCAAAGGTCTCCGGATCCGAACCAGCCTCGAATTTGCGCAGCACCTCGAGTGTGACCGGATCGAAAACCGCAATGGCATTCTCCTCACTGATGGCCACGTAGACCTCACTGCCATCGGGAGAGATCCCGATCCCGCGCGGACGTGCGCCGATTTCAAACTCCTTCTCTACTTCAAGCGTTTCACCGTTGATTACCGAAACGCTGTCGGCCTTTTCATTGGTGATAAATATCCTGCCGGTAGGCGCCGCATTTGATTGCAGCGAAAACAGGCAGATAAGTACTAATACGAAACGGTATTTCATTATTGCAGTACTCCCACTTTATTTTTCACAATTCAGCAAACCAAGGCTGTCCAGTCCCGGCGGCCTGGCAATGCCCCGGACCGGCGCCTCCCCGACCAGAACATTATTTTCAACCAGCAACAGCAATTGCCTCAGCTGACCGGTTATTCGAAAATTCATGCTACTCCCTTTCTGACCATCGAAGGACAGCCTGGTTCTCAGATACTCCAGCATATCCTCCGCCCGGGTAATGGACTCTCTGGCCACCGTATCCGAGGTCATCTTTATTGCCGCCCAACCCGCCCAGGCATAATCATCCATCGCCGCTCCCTGATTCTTCAGGAAGCGCTTGTTCAAATCACGCGCCGCAAATTTTACGAAATCCGGGTGCCAGGCCTGCGCCGTCGCCGAAGAACCGGGGTTTTTCTGGTGCCACTGTGCAGCCGCATCATCCAACATTTTCCGGCTGGGGATGATATGCAGCAGATTTCTGCGGCAAGCGGCCCTGAGTGAAGGATCCTGCACGGACAGATTGAACACCGGCGTGTTCGGATACATATTCCCGATTGCGCTCAGCTGATCGGTATCGCCCGCCGTCAATATCCCGATAAACTTCGATAGATCCCGCTGCCGCCATTCCTCAGCCGCCAGCACGTCCAGAGTATAATCCCGCCCCAGAAACCGGCCCTGCAAATTGGCCTCGGTCAGTCCCTGGCGCGCGCCCAGAAACGCGGGATCCGTTTCGCCGCCTATATAGGCAAAATGTATGGTTGCCGGCTCGGCATAACAATAACCGCATAGTGAAATGCCCGATAGCAGCGTCAATAATAATGCAGATTTGTTATTCATGGTGTCTGAAAAATTCCCGCTAAGGTATTGCATCGATTTTTTTGTTGCATGCCCAATAATTCTATGCCAGGATCAATACTGCTATTTTAGTTAGCCTTATGGCATGAATGCAAGAGAAGATTTTGTCATTTTAGGTTATCATTTCCGAGCTTGCAGGGATTGACCGGAAACAACTTCCGTATTATAACGGGAAGAAGGAGGATTACTTATGCTACGTTCGCTTCAAATTGAGCCTGAAAAATGCACCGGCTGTTTGCAGTGCGAGATGGCCTGTTCCTATCAGGCCGAAGGCGTATTCAACACATCGATGTCGCGCATCAAGATATTTTCATTTCACGAAGAGGGGCGTTTCGTCCCCTACACCTGCACACAATGCGCCGAAGCCTGGTGTATGCACGCCTGTCCGGTAGATGCGATAGTGATCAATCCAGATACCGGCGCCAAGGAAGTGCTCGATGATATCTGTGTCGGTTGCAAGGTCTGCACCATCGCCTGTCCTTTCGGAACAGTGAATTACACCCAGAAGACCGGGACAGTATATAAATGTGATCTCTGCGGCGGAGATCCCGAGTGCGCCAAGGCCTGCCCCACGCAGGCAATTACCTATGTCGACGCCGATCATGGCGGTTTGGACAGAATGCGGGCGCATGCCGCCCGGAATCTGCCCGGAGATAATGTGGAAGCTTAGGAGGATTACAATATGGCCTGGACAAGAAATGTTTTAAGAGTCAATTTAACCGATGGTTCCATCAGCAATGAGCCGTTGAACATGGAATGGGCAATGGATTATCTCGGTCAGCGAGGTCTGGCGACCAAATATCTGCTCGAAGAGATTGATCCCGCGTGCGATGCGCTTGGCCCGGAAAATAAACTGATCATGACCACCGGGCCGCTGACCGGCACGATGGCATCCACCGGCGGACGCTATTCGGTGGTTACCAAAAGCCCGTTGACCGGCGCGGTAGCCTGTTCCAATTCCGGCGGCTTTATCGGCAACGAGATCAAGAGCGCCGGTTGGGACATGCTCATCTTTGAAGGCAAGGCGCCGGGCCCGGTATATCTTTATCTGGAAAACGACAAGGCCGAATTATTGCCGGCCGATGAACTCTGGGGTAAATCAGTCTGGCAAACCGATGAACTAATCCACAAAAAACACCAGGACCCGCTGATCCGCATAGCCTGCGTTGGCCGCTCTGCCGAGGCGGGCTGTCTGTATGCCTCCATAGTCAACGACATGCACCGGGCGGCCGGTCGCTCCGGTGTCGGCACCGTGATGGCCTCCAAAAACCTGAAGGCGGTGGCGGTGCGGGGCACGGTCGGTGTCGGCAATATCGATAACCCCCTTGAATTTATGAAGGCGGTCAATGTCGGCAAGCAGGTCCTGGCCGAGAATGAAGTTACAGGGGCTGGGCTGCCGAAGTACGGCACCCAGGTGCTGATGAATGTGATCAACGAAGTCGGCGCGATGCCAACCCGCAATATGCGCGAAGTGCAATTTGAAGGGGCGCACAAGATATCCGGTGAAGCGATGCACGAACCCAGAAAAAGCGACGGCAAACCCAATTTGACCACAAATGCCGCCTGTTTCGGCTGCACCATTGCCTGTGGCAGGATCTCGACAATCGACAGGGATCATTTCACCGTTGAAAACAAACCCGATTACTGGGGCAATTCCGGCGGTCTGGAATACGAGGCCGCCTGGGCGCTTGGTTCCGATTGCGGTGTGGATGACATGGATGCGCTGACCTACGCCAACTTTCTCTGCAATGAAGACGGCTACGATCCCATCTCCTTTGGCGCAACCGTTGCTGCGGCGATGGAATTGTATGAAATGGGCGCGATTACCAGGGAACAGACTGGCGGCGTCGATTTCCGTTTTGGTTCCGCCGAGGCGCTGGCCAAGGCGGCCGAATGGGTCTCCACCGGCGAAGGTTTTGGCAAAGACCTTGGCCTGGGATCGAAGCGCCTGTGTGAAAAATACGGCCATCCCGATCTATCGATGACCGTCAAGGGGCAGGAATTTCCCGCCTATGACCCGCGCGCCATTCAGGGCATGGGGCTCGCCTATGCCACCTCCAATCGGGGCGCATGTCATCTGCGCGGCTACACCGTAGCATCCGAGGTGATGGGCAACCCGGAGAAGACCGACCCGCTGGTGACGGAAGGCAAGGCAGGATTGGTCAAGGCCTTTCAGGATGCCACCGCCGTTGTAGATTCCAGCGGACTGTGCATATTCACCACCTTTGCCTGGACCCTTGAAGATATTGCCCCGCAGGTGAATGCCGCCTGTGAAGGCGATTGGACGGCGGAGAAGATGATTGAAGCCGGCGAACGCATCTGGAATCTGGAGCGCGAATTTAATCTGAAAGCCGGGCTGACCAGCAAGGACGACACCCTGCCGAAACGCCTGCTGACAGAAGCCGCAAAGACCGGGCCGGCCAAGGGCAAGGTCAATGAATTGGACAAAATGCTGCCCGAATATTATCAGGCGCGCGGCTGGACACCGGAGGGCGTGCCCACCGATGAAACCCGCCAGCGGTTGAGCCTGTAACGGCCGTGAAGCACGTCATCATCGGGGCCGGGCCGGCCGGCATAATTGCCGCCGAGACCTTGCGCAGGGTTGATCCCGCATCATCCGTTGCCCTTGTATCCGACGAGAAGGAGCCGCCATACTCGCGCATGGCATTGCCCTATTACCTGAGCGCGCGGGTTGGCGAGGCCGGAACCCATTTGCGCAAAACCCCGTCCCACTATTCCGATAAGCAGATTGAACTGATACAGGACCGGGTGAATGCCGTTACTGTTGACAATAAAACCCTGTCCCTCGAAAACGGAAATGAGCTTGCCTTCGATACACTGTTAATCGCAACCGGCTCTCATCCCATTACCCCCCCGATCCCCGGTCTGGATTCGCCCGGCATCCACCACTGCTGGACCCTGGAGGATGCCCGAAATATCATCAAGCACACCCGCCCGGGCGCGGACGTCGTATTGATAGGCGCCGGCTTCATCGGTTGCATCATCCTGGAAGCGCTGGCGGCCAGAAAGGTCAATCTGACCGTGGTCGAGATGGGTGACCGCATGGTGCCGAGAATGATGGATCAGATTTCCGGGCGGCTGATAAAGAACTGGTGCCACAATAAAGGAGTTGAAGTGCACACCTCCACCAGGGTTGAGGCGGTAGAAAAAGCCGGCCTGTTTAGCGGCAAGCTCCGGCTTGTGCTCAATGGGGACAAAACTCTGAAGGCCGATTTGATCATTCTGGCAACCGGTGTCAGCGCCAACATTCAATGCCTCACCGACAGCGGCATAAAGACCGACGCCGGAGTTTTGGTGGATGAACGGCTGCAGAGCAATCAACCGGACATATATGCTGCCGGCGATGTTTGCCAGGGCAAGGATTTCTCCACCGGCGAATACAGCATTCAGGCGATTCAACCCACCGCCGCCGATCATGGGCGGATCGCGGCGATGAACATGGCCGGCCGGCAGGCCATCCATCAGGGCAGCGTCAATATGAACGTGCTGGATACCATGGGTTTAATCTCCAGCTCCTACGGCCTGTGGATGGGCGCCGAAGGCGGCGAATCCGCCGAACTATGCGACGAAGACAAATACCGCTATATCAGTTTGCAATTCAAAGACGATGTTCTGATCGGCGCCCAGGCGCTGGGGCTCACCCAGCACATCGGCGTATTGCGCGGGCTGATCCAGACCGGCGCCAGACTGGGCAAATGGAAATCCCATCTGATCAAGGACCCGACCCGCATCATGGAGGCCTATTTGGGCACCACCCAGGCCATTGGCTACAATGCCGGTGTGATATAGCGGAAAGTCCATCCCGCTGTACCGCAGTATGCGCATCACCGTAAAACTCTACGCCGCACTGGGTGAATACCTCCCCGAACATGCGGATAAAAACAGCACCGTGCTGGACATATCTCCGGGAGAAACCGCACATAACATACTGGCAAGATGCAAAGTGCCCGAGCAAAGGGCGCATCTGGTATTATTGAACGGCATTTACCTGTCGCCGGCACAACGCGAGCGCGCGGCCTTCAGCGAAGGTGATACACTGGCCGTCTGGCCGCCGGTTGCAGGTGGTTGAAGCCGCCGACACGCGCCAGTTGGCGATCACTCATGCCGATTTCTACCGCCTGATCGGCACGACCGTATTCGACCCCGAACAGATCAGCATTGACAAAAATAACGCCACGGCCGTCTTGTCCTTCTGCCGGGGCGAGATCCTGATCTCTCTGGACCCCGAACAATCCCGCACCATCGGTTCACTGCGCCTGCCCGCAACCCGGATACATTTTCAATTCAGACACCTGGACCAGTCGGAGATCAGCGAATACCGCGCCCGGTTTGCCCGCTCCTTCCACCGTGGCGGCGGCTGAGGCCGGTTGGACTTTTCGCAGAAATAGCGGCTGTATTATGCTGTTGCACAATCAGCGTTGACACCCTGAGCAGGATCCGGCAACATCAACCCATATACAATTACCACACATGTAATCTAAAACCACGATGAGTACCACCGCACTATACAAGGCCCTGATTGTAGCCAAAGTACCCGAGGAAATTGCCGAAAGAGCAGTCGAAGGCCTGGCCTCCAACGACAACATAGCCACCGAAGCCGACATCGTAAAACTGGCAAGCGCCATAGCCGAACTGAAAGCCGGACTAAAAGACAAGGCCACCAAAGCCGACATCATCGGTCTAAAAACCGTCATAGCCAGACTGGAAACCGAACTAAAAGACAAGGCCACCAAAGCCGACCTCGCCGGTCTAAAAACCGTCATAGCCAGACTGGAAACCGAACTAAAAGAAAAGGCCACCAAAACCGACCTGGCCGATCTAAAAACCGTCATAGCCAGACTGGAAACCGAACTAAAAGCAAAGGCCACCAAAGCCGACCTCGACGATCTAAAAACCGTCGTAGCCAGACTGGAAACCGCCGTAGCCAGACTGGAAACCGACCTGGCAGATAAAGCCACCAAGTCCGACCTGGCAGATAAAGCCACCAAAGCCGACCTGGACACTAAAATTACCGAGTTGGAAAACAAAATGCTGCGGTGGGGCATTGGCATTGCCGTTGGCATGACCGCGATTAACATCGGCGCCGTCGGGCTGATAATGAGTCTGTAGACAAGTACCCCCCAGTCCCTCCTCTGCCATTCCTGCGGAAGCAGGAATCCATTCTTTGAACTGTTTCAGCAAGACTGGATTCCTGCCGCCACCAAGACCATCCCCCTCTCCCTCTGGGAGAGGGCCGGGGCGAGGGTGGGAATCCATCCATTCCTTATCTGCGGTGGGGCATTGGCATTGCCGTCGGCATGACCGCGATTAACATTGGCGCCGTCGGGCTGATAGTGAGTCTGTAGACAAGTATTCTCACCCCCTCCTTTATGCCACATCAACGTTGACACCCTGAGCAGGATCCGGCAACATCAACCCATGTTCACAATTACCACACATATAATCTAAAACCACGATGAGTACCACCGCACTATACAAGGCCCTGATTGTAGCCAAAGTACCCGAGGAAATTGCCGAAAGAGCAGTCGAAGGCCTGGCCTCCAACGACAACATAGCCACCGAAGCCGACATCGTAAAACTGGCAAGCGCCATAGCCGAACTGAAAGCCGGACTAAAAGACAAGGCCACCAAAGCCGACATCATCGGTCTAAAAACCGTCATAGCCAGACTGGAAACCGAACTAAAAGACAAGGCCACCAAAGCCGACCTCGCCGATCTAAAAACCGTCATAGCCAGACTGGAAACCGAACTAAAAGACAAGGCCACCAAAACCGACCTGGCCGATCTAAAAACCGTCATAGCCAGACTGGAAACCGAACTAAAAGACAAGGCCACCAAAGCCGACCTCGCCGGTCTAAAAACCGAACTAAAAGACAAGGCCACCAAAGCCGACCTCGACGATCTAAAAACCGAACTAAAAGACAAGGCCACCAAAGCCGACCTGGCAGATAAAGCCACCAAGTCCGATCTGGCAGATAAAGCCACCAAGTCCGACCTGGACACTAAAATTACCGAGTTGGAAAACAAAATGCTGCGGTGGGGCATTGGCATTGCCGTCGGCATGACCGCGATTAACATCGGCGCCGTCGGGCTGATAGTGAGTCTGTAGACAAGTACCCCCCCAGTCCCTCCTCTGCCATTCCTGCGGAAGCAGGAATCCATTCTTTAAACTGTTTCAGCAAGACTGGATTCCTGCCGCCACCAAGACCATCCCCCTCTCCCGGATGGTATGGTGCGATTGGCTCTGGCGCACTGATGGTTGATTGACCAATCCTGTCATCTCTTGCGACGTAAAGCGATTGAGCCACTTGTAGCCGGTTTTGGGGGCAATCCCGTAGCGCTGACACAGCCAACGCATCGGAAATCGGCGGCTGAGCCAATCCTGGATAAATAATTCTCTTTGCATCAGGGTATCCGTTTGTTTCCAGGGCATGGCAACTATGCGGTGAAGTTCCTGCATAGTTGTTACCCATGTGCCCGTTAGTACCTATAGAATGGTTTTTCGCCGGGCGGGCGGGTTTTGAAGCGCCGATGGCACCAGAGATACTGCTCCGGGGCGTACTTAATCAATTGTTCGATAACCCGGTTCATAGTGGTAGTATCCGTCAACTCATCGCCTTGCGGGTAGGACGTCAGCGCCGGCAGGAAGATGATTTCATAGCCCTTCCCCCAGGCCAGTATGCGGGTGCAGCAAGGCACAACCCTGGCGTTGCCGAGCGCGGCAATCCGCCCCAGCGTAGGAAAGGTCGCGGTCGGTATCGAGAAGAACGGCGCGAATACCCGGTTCCTGGACGAATTCTGATCCGGCGGATAATAAAATGGCAGCCCGGCTTGAATCTGTCGGATCAGCGATTTGCCCGACTCTTTGTGGCCGTAGCCTTTGCCGCCAAACCGCAGCCGGTGTTGTCTGATCAATTCATCCAGCAACGGGTTTTTATGTTTTTTGTAAATGCTCATTATCGGCTGCCGACTGGCGAGGTAGATGCCGCCATATTCCAACGCAACAAAGTGCGGCGCAAGAAAAATTATATTTTCGCCATTTTTCCGCAGTGTTTCCACTACCGATGCATTGCGTATTCGGGTCAGCCGCTCGAGGCGTTTGCCGCTGGCCCACCAGTTGATCCCGGTGGTCAGCAAGGTGTACAGCAGGAAGTGAAAATGACGCCTGCCGAGACGGCGGATTTGCCGCCTGGAAAGCTCCGGGAAACAGGCGCTCAGGTTGCGCAGCGTGATCCGGCGGCGGTACCGGTGCAGCCAGAAGCAAATTTCTCCGAGCAGGCAGGCGAGCACATACATCACCGGCAGAGGAATCCATTTCAGCAGGAAAATCAACCCAACCCCCAGCCAGATGGCGAGATCACTGAGCCGGTGGTGTTGTCGCAATAAGGTCAGCAGTTGTGGTTGCATTTTGTATCGGCCGGATACCGTCGCTCAGGACTGCAGCAAACGCCGGGCGGCGTAGTTGATCCGGCGGGGTTCATTGTCAGAGTATAACATCTGCTCGCGGAGCATCCCAATTATACCGGATGTCTGACCCGGTGCAAGAGCTCATCAACCACGCCCAGTAACAAGTCAGCAAATTGGGAGAGAATTGGCTGAGAGGCGGATAATAGGGAGTTTGATTCTTTTAGATGGATTTGAGATATAAAAATATTGCATCATTGTCGCCGGAAGCGTATGATTTCCCGATTGTGTCGTCGGCCAGTTGTCTGATGCAATCGGTGGCGGTAGCAATGCAGAAAAAAAATAAAAAAAATGTTTGTAATTGTATTTTTTCTATTATAAAGTTACCAATCTTAGTAAAGAAGTGTTGTAAAACAATTGATTTAATGTGTAAAATACGTGTTTTAATATTTCAACAGTGTTGCTCGGAGAAGGGCACACATGCTGCAAGGGGAGATGGATTTTTTCTGCCAGGCAAGATGCATTTTCAAAACCCTATGGGGAGGAAACAGAAGTGATTAAGAATACACCAATGAAGTGGATCGGCTTGTTTATAGCGGTCGGTATGTTGCCCCTGTCTGCGGTAGCGCAGGACAAGGGCGGGGATAACTGGAGCATCTCCGGTTGGATCAACGAGGCGCTCATCTACTACGACGACGGTGACAGGAACGATTTCGTACAGGCCTCGGACAACGGCACCACGCTGGGAAGCCGCATCACCCTGGCCGGTTCGACCGAGCTGGAGAACAGCGGTCTGGATGCCGGTTTCGAGGTGATCCTCGAGCCGCTGTCCAATGTGACACCATTGATAGAAGCGAATCAGGACAACTTCGAGAGCGCCAACGGAGCTGATATTGGTGTGCTGGGCACCAGCGGCTATTTCGGCGGCGCATTCGGCAAGCTGACCCTCGGTCTGCAATCCATGCCTACCGATAATATCGCGGTGCTGGCCGACCCGTCGCTCACCCTGTGGTCATCCATCTCACCGGTCTTCCGTGGCAACGGCTTTTTCCTGCAGGACGACGAAGCTCGTCCGGGCGCCGTCTGGGGGAATTTCCTCAACTGCTATACCGCCGAGGGACTACGTGCTGCAGGTGGGATCGGCCTTGACTGCAACGGCATCTACCGCAACGGCGTCCGCTATGACCTGCCGACCTTCCATGAAAACCTCAGTATTGCGGTCAGTTATGCCAACGACGACATATTCGACATTGCCTTCAAGTACAAAACCAACCTCGGCCGGATGCAGTTCCTGCTCTATGCCGGCTATGCGGAAAACCACAGTGTTAATCCTTCAACCAATACAGCCATTGGCCAGGCTCGAGAATTGAGGGATGCTACGATTGCGCTGGATGAGGCTGACGCTACCGGGTTGTCTGACGCACGGGATGATCAGGAAATCGCTTTCATTGCTATTGCTGGTCCTGAAAATCCAGATATTCCTCGTACCCCAGCACAGCGGGCCCTTGTCATTGATCAGGGTGCGGTGGATAACGAAGTCGATACTAGTAATGTTGCTGAAACGGTTGCCACTTTTCAGCGCACTCGTGACGACTCCCTGGCCAGGGTTTTGGGTGAACACATCGGCGCTGCCGATGAGGTGTACTATGATGAAGCGGATAATTTGCAGATCCAGGTGGGCCTGATGGACCCGGTCACCGGCATCTTCGGCACCTTCGCCTATCAGGATGAATCGGTCAACCGCGACGAGGGCAGTATTTCCGGCGATTTGGACAACAGCGACGCCTGGTGGATGAAGATCGGCATCAAAAAAGCCTTCACCAGTATCGGCGATACCGCGTTGACCTTTCAATACGGCGAGTATAATGACCAATTTGGCCTGGGTCAGGCTGTGGCGGGTGTGACCAGCTCCGAGGTGCAGCGCATCGGTTTTTCCATTGACCAGTATTTCGGCAGCCGCTTGATCATCTACGGCGCCTATGAAAATCTGGACCTGGATATCAGCGGCAGCGCCGTGGCCGAGTCCCTGTACGGCGGCGTGGACCAGTTGGAACTGATCACCGCCGGCATGACCTTCTTTTTCTAGGCGGTAGCAATGCAGGAGATAAAAAAAAATTGTTTGCAATTGTATTTTTCCTGTGATAGGGTATGGTACTTAGGTAAAAGTAAGTGCCATACGGTTGTTAATTTGTGGATAAAATTAAGTCTAGTACGACTTTTAACTTTTTCACCCTGGCACCCGAACGGCACCACTATGTTGTGAGGGAAGAGCAGTAAGAGGATGATAAACTTTGGTACGTATTATTTTGTTTATGTGTTATAAAGCACCTTTGAAAAAGCAATGAGGAGGAAACAGAAGTGATAAAGAATAAACTAATGAATTGGGCCGGTTTGTGTATAGCAGTCGGCCTGTTACCCCTGTCTGCGATGGCGCAGGACAAGGGGGGGGATAATTGGAGCATTTCCGGTTGGATCAACGAAGCGCTGATCTACTATGATGACGGTAACAAGAGCGACATAGTACAGGCCTCGGACAACGGCACCACACTGGGAAGCCGTATCACACTGGCCGGTTCGACCGAGCTGGAGAACAGCGGTCTGGATGCCGGTTTCGAGGTGATCCTCGAGCCGCTGTCCACGAGAACCCCGTTGATATTCTCGAATCAGGACAACTTCGATGATAACAACGGAGCTGATATTGGCGTACTGGGCACCAGCGGCTATGTTGGTGGCGCATTCGGTAAGCTGACTGTCGGTTTGCAGACCATGCCTACCGATAATATCGCGGTGTTGGCTGATCCGTCGCTGACGCTGTGGTCATCCATCTCACCGGTCTTCCGTGGCAACGGCTTTTTCCTGCAGGACAGTGAAACTCGTCCGGGCGCGGTCTGGGGGAATTTTCTGAACTGCTATACCGCCGAGGGACTGCGCGCTGCGGGCGGGATCGGCCTTGACTGCAACGGCATCTACCGCAACGGCATCCGTTATGACCTGCCGACCTTCCATGAGGATCTCAGTATCGGGATCAGTTATGCCAACGACGATGTATTCGATATCGCCTTCAAGTTGAATACCGACATCGGCCAGATGAAGTTCCAGCTGTATGCCGGTTATGCGGAAAATCATGCGGTTGATCCTAGTGCTTCTGCCGAAGCTTTTTCCAGTGCAGCTAATGCTGCTGCTGCTGCCCCCAGTGATGCAGACTTGCAGGCAGCTGCAGTTGCGGCGGGAGTTGCCATAGCAGAGAATCAGGCCAACTCTATTGTTGCTTATGATGAGGCCGATAATCTGCAGATCCAGTTGGGACTGATGCACCCGGCCACCGGCCTCTTCGGCACCCTGGCGTATCAGGATGAGTCGGCCGATGCGGACGACCCTGTTCTTGATGCACTTCTTTCCCAAGGCGATTTGGACAACAGCGACGCCTGGTGGCTGAAGGTAGGCATCAAGAAGGCCTTCACCAGCATCGGTGATACCGCGCTGACCTTCCAATACGGCCAGTATAACGACCAGTATGGCGTTGAACAGGCCTTTGTGGGGGTCACCGGCTCCGAGGTGCAGCGCATCGGTTTTTCCGTTGACCAGTATTTCGGCAGCCGCCTGATCATCTACGGCGCCTATGAAAATCTGGACCTGGATATAGACGGCGGCGCCGCTGCCGAGGCCCTGTACGGCAGTGTGGACGAGTTGGACCTGTTCACCGCCGGCATGACCTTCTTCTTCTAAGCGATCCTCGCTTGAACGTTCGCGGCAGTGATCTACTGCCGCAAAGGCCTCCACCCGGAGGCCTTTTTTTTGCCTGCCCGGTCGCTTTTGATGTACACTTCCCGTTGTGTGTGTAATTCGTTTAGCCCCGCACCGAGCAACACCAAACAGCTTGGGAGGAGAGTAGGGGAAATAAACTTGTTTTTTTTTGTAAACAGGGTACCTTTGAAAAAAGCAAGCAGGAGGAAACAGAAGTGATTAAAAATAAACTAATAAAGTGGACCGGTATATTGATAGCGGCCGGTCTGTTGCCCCTGTCTGCGATGGCGCAGGACAAGGGCGGGGATAACTGGAGCATCTCCGGTTGGATCAACGAAGCGCTGATCTACTATGATGACGGTGACAAGAGTGACGTAGTACAGGCCTCGGACAACGGCACCACACTGGGAAGCCGCATCACCCTGGCCGGTTCGACCGAGCTGGAGAACGGCGGCCTGGATGCCGGGTTTGAGGTGATCCTCGAGCCGCTGTCCACGAGAACCCCGTTGATATTCTCGAATCAGGACAACTTCGATGATAACAACGGAGCTGATATTGGCGTGCTGGGCACCAGCGGCTATGTCGGTGGCGCATTCGGCAAGCTGACTGTCGGTTTGCAGACCATGCCTACCGATAATATCGCCGTGCTGGCCGACCCGTCGCTGACCCTGTGGTCGGCAATTTCACCGGTGTTCCGTGGCAACGGCTTTTTCCTGGAGGGCGCCAACATTAGCACTCCTACTGCCACAACCAGATCGGGCGCCCGCTGGGGGGATTTCCTCAACTGCTATACCGCCGATGGGTTGCGCGGAGCCGGCGGGATCGGCATTGACTGCAACGGCATCTACCGCAACGGCATCCGCTATGACCTGCCGACCTTCCATGAGGACCTCAGCATCGCAGTCAGTTATGCCAATGACGACGTGTTCGATATCGCTCTCAAGTACAAAGCCGACATCGGTACGATGAAGTTCCTGCTGTATGCCGGCTATGCCGAAAACCATGGGGTTAATCCCGTTTCCACCACGTGGCTGTTGCAGCCAAACCACGTCGGTTCTGGAACAGGGAATAATCGCTTCTCAACGAGAAACGACTTTATGTTTTCTCTTCATGAACTGGATGAAGATGATATTATTCTTGGCGCTCTTAATGATGCTAGAAGTGGTACCGATTATACCGCGATAGATCAAACGGATGGGCCTGAAAGGGCTGACAGAGTCAGCGCTGCTGATGCGTACGACAGCATAGACGACACCGGGGCTGACGGAGATACTGCCCGGGACGAAATATTCGCAGGGGTTGCCAGAACTGCGGGAGGTTCCTTGCTCACCAGTCCTTCAAACACTCACTACGACGAGGCGGATAATCTGCAGATCCAGTTGGGGCTGATGCACCCGGTCACCGGCATCTTCGGCACCCTCGCCTACCAGGATGAATCGGCCGATCTGGACGACGTGAACCTCCCCGGCGAGTTAGACAACAGCGACGCCTGGTGGCTGAAGATCGGCATCAAGAAAGCCTTCACCAGCGTCGGCGATACCGCGCTGACCTTCCAATACGGCGAGTACAACGACCAGTATGGCATCGCGCATCATGCGGTGGGGGTAACCGGCTCCGAGGTGCAGCGCGTCGGTTTTTCCGTTGACCAGTATTTCGGCAGCCGCCTGATCATCTACGGCGCCTATGAGAATCTGGACCTGGATATTGACGGCGGCGCCTTGGCCGAGCGCCTGTATGGCGACGTGGACGAGTTGGAACTGTTCACCGCCGGCATGACCTTTTTCTTCTAAGCGATCCTCGCTTGAACCGTAGCGGCAGTGAAGTGGTTCAATAGATGTGACCAGTCTAAATTAAGGGATACTATCCGTATAAACTGGAGGTGAGACATGAACACGAGAAAGAAATATTCAAGAGAATTCAAGTTGGATGCCATCAACCTGGTGCGCGAGCAAGGCTATACCCAGGCCGAGGCGGGGCGCAGTCTGGGTATCAATCCCAATATGCTGGGCCGCTGGATCCAGGAGGATGAAGCCCACGAGGACCAGGCGTTTCGCGGCAATGGCACACTGAGCCCGGAACAGGCGGAGTTACGCCGGTTGCGGCAGGATGTGCGCCGCCTGCAAATGGAGAAAGACATCTTAAAAAAAGCGACGGCCTTCTTTGCCAGGGAAACGCAGTGAAATACGCGTTCATCACCCGGCATAAGAAGGCCTGGCCTGTCGAGCGGATGTGTCGAGTACTGGGAGTGAGCCGCAATGCCTACTACCGGTATTGCCAACGGTTGCAGGAGCGGTCGGGGGCGGTCGCGCCTCAGGCGTTGCTGGCGGCGGTCCATGAGGTTTCCAAAGCCAGTGGCCGCAGCTATGGTTCGCGGCGCATGGCACGTGCGCTCCAGGCGCTGGGCTATCCTGTGGGGCGCTACAAGGCGCGTTCACTGATGCAGCAAGCAGGGGTAAGCGTCCGCTACCGCAAGAAGTACAAGGTGACCACCAACAGCAAGCGCCGGCAGCCGGTGTTTGACAATGTGCTGGGGCGGGCGTTTAACGTGAGCGCACCGCATCGGGCCTATGTCTCGGATATCACCTATATCTGGACGCAGGCAGGTTGGTTGTATCTGGCGGTGTGTATAGACTTGTTTTCACGTCGGGTAGTGGGCTGGAGCATGGGCTCACGAATGCAGGCCAGGCGGGTCACGGAGGCGTTACGCATGGCACTGTGGCAGTACCGTCCGGAGACGGGCTTGCTGGTGCATTCAGACCGTGGTTCGCAGTATGCCAGCAAAGCGTACCGGCAACTTCTCAAGGCGCATGGACTGGTTGGCAGCATGAGCCGCAAGGGGGACTGCTGGGACAATGCGGTAGCAGAGAGCTTTTTTGCGAGTTTGAAGAAAGAGCGGGTGCAATGGAGAAACTATCAAACACGCGCTGAGGCGCAACAGGATATCTTGGACTACATTGTGATGTTTTATAACAGCCGACGGCTGCATTCGTACCTGGATTACACCAGTCCCAATGAGTATGAAGCAGCGATGGTTGAATTGAAAAAAGCCGCTTAACTGGTTGTCATCAAATGCTTGACCACTCCAGATTCCCACCCTCACCCCGGCCCTCTCCCAGAGGGAGAGGGAGATGCTCTTGGTAGCGGCAGGCATCCAGTCAACCGCCCACCTCCGCCATGCCTGCGGAAGCAGGCATTCAGTCTTTCGCAGAAATTGGAGAGGAGGATGGATTCCCACCCTCACCCCCGGCCCTCTCCCAGAGGGAGAGGGAGATGCCCTTGGTAGTAGCAGGCATCCAGTCAACCCCCCTCTCCCTTTGGGAGAGGGGCCGGGGGTGAGGGTGAGTAAAACCAGGGCATCACCGCATTTCCCCACTCCGTAGCCCCCCCTCACCATGCCGGCGAAACTGGCTTGTACAGGCGTTTTACGGGTGGGAATTATGGCGGGGGCAGGCGCAGCTCGGGCACATTTTTCATGGCAAGGTACGGGTTTTTTGGTGTAAGTGCCTGAATTTTATCAAACTTTACCGGCTTTGCCCTCTTTATTGGCGCAATATCCGACCGAGCCGTTGTCCGGCGGGCGCCGGATATTCCATCGGCAGAGGTTTTCCACTATTATCGCCCCCGCCGATTTTTTTATGGTATAAATAAAATTTTTATGCTATACTACTAATTTTATGCTATACTTAACCTAATTAGTACTTATCAACCTTATTCAATTACATTAAGGGGTTATTACAAATGAACAGAATTAAACACAAAATCACGGTCGTATTGGCACTCTTCGGGGTCGTTTTCATCGCGCCGGTGGCGTTGGCTCAGGACCCAGCCGGAGGTAATGCGAACATTCAGATAGTAGATGAGCCAGCGCGCCTTACAGCGGCACGGGATCTGCAATTCGGTCAGATCTTTCTTCCGGCATCGGGGAGCGAAAGCTTCGGCTTAACCTGCAGCACCGCCGGCGCGGCCACGCCGGTTGACACGGGTAATATTGGGGCTCCTTCCAGTCCTACCCGCGAATGCGGTCAGATAACCCTGACAGCAGGCGATGCTGACATCGGAGGCTCAGGATACACCTTGAGGTTTGAAGGCGACAACACAGGTGATGTCACAGAAACAGTTTCTAGCACGTTTCTTGAAACAACATATGTACTCTACAGCAATGGTGCTGAGCTTATAAGTGTTGACGCTGATGCTGTTGCGAATACCGACTCATCTGAGAGTGCCGGAGCCACCGCGACGGCCGGAGACACTGTGGAATTCTACGTCGGGGGTACAGTAACGGTGCCCAGCACTGCGGCGCGTCAGCCATATACAGGTACCTATGAGCTCGTCCTTACGCTTCCGTAAGACGCTAAAGACCAGGATGGCGCCGGCGTTGCGAAAGCGGTTTTTGCCGGCGTTCTGGTCTTGATAGGTTTTATTGACAATTTAAGAGGTCATGAACAAATGAACAGAGTCAAACACAAAATCACGGTCGTATTGGCGCTCTTCGGGGTCGTTTTCATCGCTCCGGTGGCGTTGGCACAGGCCCCAGCCGGAGGTCAGGCGGCCATTGAGGTAATACCGCGGGCGCCGACCATTACACATACCGAAGATCTGGAATTCGGTGAGGTCTTTCGTCCGGCAACGAGCAGGGAATTCGCCGTGGTCTGCGGAAGTGGTGGTGGCGCCACGGTGCCGCTGGCTAACTCGGACCTTATTGCGGGGGGGAGCCGCCAATGCGGTGAGGTAACCCTGACGGCAGGCGATACCATGGTCTCATTAAACTTGCGTTTTGGAGGAAGCCCCGCAACGGATGTCACACTCTCAGGCGGCAGCGAATTTCTCGAAACAACCTATAACCTCACCAACGCAGGCGGTGCTACTCTTGTATCCGGCCATCAGGCTGATGGGACTCTCATATCAACCCCGTCCGGCAACATGAGCGTGGGTCCCGGCCTAATTCAGGTACTCTACATCGGCGGTAGCGTAACGATCCCCGACGATGCGACGAGCGGCGAATATACCGGCACCTATGAGGTCATCTTCACGATTGTTCCGTAAGACGCTAAACCAGGATGGCGCCGGGGCCTTGTAAAACAACGTTGCGGGGTTTTGCCGGCGGCTTTGATAGTCTTTATTGAGCAATTGCAGGAGTCATTACAAGTGGGCAGAATCAAGGGTGAGCAGAATCAAGCACAAAATCGCGGCGGTATTGGCACTCTTCGGGGGCCTCGTCATGGTGTCGGCGGCGTTGGCTCAGACCACAGGCTCAGCCAGAAATGAGGCGACCATTGAGGTACTAGCGCGGGCGCCGACCATTGCACATACCCAAGATCTGGAATTCGGTGAGGTCTTTCGTCCGGCAACGATCAGCGAGGAATTCGCCGTGGTCTGCGGAAGTTCTGGTGCCCCCACGGCGGAGCCGCTGAACCTTATTGCGGGGGGGAGCCGCCAATGCGGTCAGGTAACCCTGACGCCAGGCGATACCACCGTCTCATTAGACTTGCGTTTTGGAGGAAACCCCGCAACGGCTCTCACACTCTCAGGCGGCAGCGACTTTCTCCAAACAACCTATACCCTCACCAACGCAGCCGGTACTGATCTTGTAACTGCCCATCGGGCTGATGGGAGTAGCGAATCATCCTCGTTCGGCCCCTTCGACGTGGCTCCCGGCTCAGCTCATGAATTCTACATCGGCGGTAACGTAACGATCCCCCCCGATGCGACGCCCGGCTTATATACCGGCACCTATGAGGTCCTCTTCACGATTGTTCCGTAAGACGCTAAACCAGGATGGCGCCGGGGCCTTGTAAAACAACGTTGCGGGGTTTCGGCGGCTTTGGTAGTCTTTATTGAGCAATTGCAGGAGTCATTACAAGTGAGCAGAATCAAGCACAAAATCGCGGCTGTATTGGCGCTCTTCGGGGGCCTCGTCATGGCATCGGCGGCGTTGGCTCAGACGGACTCAGGTGGAGGTGATGCGGCCCTTCAGTCAGGGCCGACGTCGTCCATTGCACCGGGCCAGTCTCTGCAATTCGGCCAGGTCTTTCGTTCGTCATCGGGCAGCGTATTCTTCGGTCTGATCTGCGGAAACGCCGGCGACGTCAGCTTGATGGACCCGGCCGGCATTGCGGTGTTTGCCGGTTCCGCCCGTCAATGCGGCCAGGTAACCCTGACACCGGGCAGCGATACCGACATCACATTCAACTTGCGTTTTGGCGGAACCCCAACGGATGTCAGACATTCAAATGGCAACATGCTTGTAACAACCTATACCCTCACCGACGCATCCGGCACTAAGCTGGTAACCGATTTTATGGCTGGTGATGCTTCCGAATCATTTCCGTCCGGCCCAATCGACGGGATACCCGACGTATCTCAGAACTTCTACATCGGTGGCACAGTATCGGTCTCCGACGGTGCGGCGATCGGCGAATATACCAGCACCTATGAGGTCGTCTTCACGGTCGTCGATCCGTGAGACGCTGAAGACCGGCATGGCATCGGCGTTGCGAAACAAGGCGGGTTTTTTCCGGCGGTCCGGGCGCAAATCACCCACGCTGAAACAGCCGCACATCGTTTTTCGGGCTACTCCATGCGCCCGGCTGATTTTTTTATGGCATAAATGCAATTTTTATGCTATTATAGTAATTGTCGACTTATTTCATCCAGGGCTTATCACCAATGCACAGAATGCAAGGGTCATTATCAATGAATAGAATCAGACACAAAATCGCGCCCGCGCTGGCGCTCTTCGGGGTCCTTGTCATGGCGCCGGCCGCGTTGTCCCAGACGACGGGCTCAGACAGAAGTGGTGTGGACTTTGAGTTAGTAGGCCGGCCATCGTCCATTAGGTCGGTCCAGAATCTGCAATTCGGTCGGTTCTTTCGTCCTGCAACGGGGAGCGCAGACTTCGGCATAGTCTGCGGAGACACCGGTGTCGCCACGCTGGGTGGTGACGCAGGCGCTCTTGCGGCTCCTGGTGGTCCTGCCCCCCAATGTGGTCAGGTAACCCTGACACCGGGCATTACCCTCTCATTCAACTTGCGTTTTGGAGGAACAACCCCCGCAACCGCTGTCACACACCCAGGTGGCGCCACGCTTACAACGATATATAACCTCAGCGACGCATCTGGCAACCCGCCGATTATATCTTTTTTTTTCCCTACCGGGTCTCCCGGTACCGAATCAACCCCATCCGGCCCAATCGACGGGACGGCTGGCGAACCTCAGCACTTCTACATCGGTGGCTCAGTATCATCGGTGCCCAGCAGTGCGGCGCTCGGACTATATACCGGCACCTATGAGATCCTCTTCACGGTCGTCCCGTGAGACGCTAAAGACCGGCATGGCATCGGCGTTGCGAAACAAGGCGGGTTTTTTCCGGCGGCACGGGCGCAAATCACCCGCGCTGAAACAGCCGCCGCACGTCGTTTTTCGGGCTGGAGTTCCATGCGCACCGCTGATTTTCTTATGGCATGGAGGCAATTTTTATGCTATAATAGTATTTGTTGACTTATTTCATCAGGGGTTATCACCAATGCGCAGAATCAAAGATCATTCCCAATGAATAGAATCAAGCACAAAATCGCGGCCGCGTTGGCGCTCTTCGGGGTCGTCATGGCGCCGGCGGCGTTGGCACAGGGCTCAGCCAGCGGCACTGCAAGCCTGGAAGTATTGGAGCTGATAGAGTCGTCCATTAGCGCGGTTCGTGGTCTGCAACTCGGTCAGGCCTATCCTCCTCCGCAATCGGAGACCGCAGTATTCGGCGTGACCTGTGGACGCGACGGCGCTTTCACGCGGGTGGACGAAGCTTCCCTTGCTGCTGGCGGTACCCCCGCATGCGGTCAGATGAACGTGACAGTGGGCACTGTCAACGCGAACTTCCGCTTGCAGTTTAGAGCAACTGGCACAACGGATCTCGCAGACGCAGATGGTGACTCGCTTGCAACAGAATATCGCCTCTACGACGCCAGTGGTAGTGTTTTGGACCTTCCACTTCCACCTGGCGACACTATATCCGGGTCGGCCAACGCGGTTGTGAGGTACTTCATCGGCGCCCAAGTGACGCTGGCCGCAGATTCGCCGCTGGGCGAGTACACCGGCGCATATGAAGTTCTCTTCACTGTGGTGCCATAACGAGATGGTAAAGATCAGGATGGCCTTCCAACAAATGCAGGAGTCATTAGCAATGAGCAAAATCAGGCACAAAATCGCGGCCGCGTTGGCGCTCTTCGGGGTTCTTGTGCCGGTGGCGTTGGCACAGACGGTTGGAGGTACTGCGAACATTGAAATCGTGGAGCGGGGGCCGTCCATTACCACGGTTCGTAATCTGCTACTCGGCCAGTTCTTTCGTCCGAGGACGGGGGACGCAGACGCAGACGCCGTCGTAACCTGTTTACCCGGCGGTGTAATCTCTACGTTTAACTCAGAAGCTATTCTTGGCGCCGGCCCCCGCCAATGCGGCCAGGTGGACATAACAGTGGGCGGGACCGCCGGCGATCCCGACAGGAGTCTCGGCCTGGCGTTTGCAGGAACTGCCGCAACGGATCTCCAGGATGGAAGTGGCGGCGTGATTGAAACAGAATATAGCCTCCTTAACGCAAGCGGCGATGAGGTTGATTTTATTATCGCTGACGGGACTTCCACGACAACAAGTCTCAACTTCGATTTTCCGCGCGGCGCGGTGACGTCGCTCTACATCGGCGTTAGAGCGACGCTGACCTCGACTACGCCCGCAGGCGACTACACCGGCCGCTATGAAATCGTCCTCACGGTACCATAACGAGACGGCGAAGACCAGAATAGAGCCTTTATGAAAAAAATGTACAGGAGGCATTACAAATGAACAGATCCAGGCACAAAATCACGCTCGCGTTGGTGTTCTTCGGGACCGTCGTCCTGGCGCCGGTGGCGTTGGCACAGACGGACTCAGCTGGAGGTACTGCGACCATTGAATTCGTGAGTCGGGGGCCGTTCATTACCGAGGTTCGTGGTCTGCAAATGGGCACGGTCTTTCGTCCGAGGACGGGAACCGCAAATCTCATCATAGGCTGTGGATCCAACGGTGTTGCCATCGTGAGTGGCACAGCAGAGCTCCCTGGTGACTCCACCCGCGTATGCGGCCAGGTGGACTTGCTAGTCGGCAGTACCAACCTGCGCTTCACCCTGGCGTTTGCAGGAACTCCCGCAACGACGGCTCTCCAGGATGGAAGTGGCGGCGTGATTGCAACAACATATTTACTCACCGACTCAGACGGTAGCTTTGATGTGACTTTTGCCGCTGATGGGATTGCCACGTCGCCAGATTCTATCCCCATAAATGTGTCGGTCGATGATAGGTTTGCGTCGTTCTACATCGGCGCTGATGCGACGCTGACCCCAACTACGCCCTTCGGCAACTACACCGGCACCTATGAAGTCCTCTTCACTGTGCTACCACCACTACCATAACGAGATGGTAAAGGCCGGAATGGCAACTGTATCAGGAAAGGTGGCGCTTTTGTTTTTCGCATTTGCCGGCGCCCTGGCCGGGGCGCAGGACGAATTACCCGCGCCGAAAGAGCCGGCATCCGCGCCGAGTGCGGAGCTGTTGCAGCGGGGCTTCGATATCGGCGAGATGATGGTCACGCCGTCTAAATTGACGATCAGCGCCGATGGTTCGGTCGGCTCCTTGCATGTCATCAACCGCTCGACGAGTGTGCGCGATTTTCGCCTTGCGCTCATAGAGCTCGATGCCGGCGATTCCGAATACCACAACGGCGGGGAATTGCTGCGCTTTGGTCCGCGCCAGTTTTCGCTGCCACCCGAGGCGGCCCAATTGGTGCGAGTGACCGCCCGGCGGCCCGAGGAGTCCACCGAGCTGCCGATGCGGGCGCGCATCAAGGTTTCTCTGCTGCCCAAGACGGAACAGCAAGACGCGCCGCCAGAGCGCACTGAACAACAGGGGATTAGTCTGCGCTTTGATGGCATCTATTCCATCTCGGTGCCCGTGGACATTGCTCCTTAGCAGTTCCGCCCCGCGCCCAAAAAACCAATCCGCATATCTCTTTATTCTTTTGCTGGCGGCCTTTGCCTGCCCGGCGCAGACGGCCACAATGGAAGAGCCCAATCTGCTGCTGTTGCGGCCAATTTTCAACGGTCTGGAGCTCGATGCCACCGTCGACGGCGAGGAGCGCAACGGAGTGGTGTACGTGGATATCGCCGATTTGGCCGAGGCGCTGGAAGAAAGGCCGCCGCCGTCGCTGATGGTCGCCGTCCCCGATTTGCGCGATTATTTTCCGGCGCAGTTTGACATTGATTTGCGCACCCAGAGACTGCTGATTTTCGGGCGCGGAGAGACGGCCATAGAGCGCCGTTTTCAGGAGGAATACGAGGCGATACGCTATCAACCGCCACTGCTGGAATATCCGCTGGTAGAGCCGCCGCCGCGCCGCTGGCTGGGGATGCCGTTTGCGGTGTTTCGCCACCGCGTCGGGGACGACAAAAATAACAACGATTTATCCAGTAATTCCGCTACGCTGTTTGGCGATTTATTAATGGGCGACGGCTACCTGTCCGTGCACGACCATAACGACGAGGGCGGAATGTCTTTGGGATGGCGGCGCGACGGCGCCGGAATTTCCGCCGAGCACAATTTCGGCAGTCACATCCGCCTCAACGGGTATACGCCGCAATGGCGTGTGTTCGAAACCGAATATCCGGATAATCCGGTTTTTGTGCAATTCAGGGGAAGCAGCTCCAGCGACGGTCCGTGGAATGCCAGCGCCCAATTGCGCCGGAGGGGTTGGAACAGCGGATTTTCAGTCACCCGCGATGGCGGTAATTCGATTTTCGGCGGATTTTCTGTGCGCCCGGGGGAAGACTCGCCTCTGGCCGGAATGTCCCTGAGTTTTCAAGGCTCCCGCATCTTTGGCGCCCGCGAGGGCGGACAGGAATCGAGAATAGCGGCAAGGCTTTATTACCGTCAATTTTCGCTGTCGGCTGAAAGGCGGCAGAACCGTGGCCGCGACAACCGCGATTCACTCAGAATATCCAAGCGTTTGCGTATTGAACGTATCGTGCTGTCGCTGATGGGATTTGCCGACTTCGAGGACGCTGGCCGCCGGAACGGCGGCGAAATATCGGCATCGCGGTCATTCACCGCTTTCGACCGGCAACTGCGATGGAGCGCCCGGCACCGGCGCGATTTTTCCTCGCGGGCTGTGAACCCCCCGGAAACGGCGTCGTTGTCGCTTTCCACTTCCCAGCGGGGGAAATCAACCAGTGTTGAATGGCGGCGTGATTTTCATGTCGACAGAAATGAGTTGCGGCTGCTGTGGTCTCATCGTCTGGCCGGCGGGAAATTTGCGCGAACCGTGGAATTGGCCGCCGACGATCAGGATGATTGGAGGGTATCCCTCAATTTTAGCTATGCCCTCGCATGGGATCCGCAGTCGCGAAAATTGCATCTGTCGCACGAATTAGAGCGCACGGGCGCACTTTCTGTGTGCGCACACACCAGCAGCGGTGAGCCGGTGCCGGGTGTGCGATTCAGCGATCGCAAAATTACCCTGGACGAGGAAACCGGCTGCACTTTTATGCCCTCCGGCGGCGCCCGCCAAATTGCCATCGATGAACGGTCGCTGCCACTGCGAATGAAGCCCGAGCGCAGCCGCGCCCGCTTTCTCACCCGTCCCGGCAATGTGACCGCCGCCGATTTCACCCTGATCATCTCCAGCGAAGTGGAGGGGCTTTTGAAGATGGACGGCACTCCCCTGAGCGGAATGTCGATGCATTTGATTAAAATCGGCGGCAAAGCGGAAGAGGCGCAAATGGTGCGCACCGTCTATGATGGCTATTATCTTTTTTCGGAGGTCGCGCCCGGCGAATATTTACTGCGCGTCGGCATAGACGGCCCCCGCCGGGAAATTTCCGTCGGCGAAGATGAAATCGTCCGCGTGAATTTTGATCTCTGATTAGGGGATGCTCCTGGTTAATTGCGGTCATGCCGACGGCAATGCCCCACCGCAGATGAGGAATGGATTTCTGCCCTCACCCCGGCCCTCTCCCAGAGGGAGAGGGGGATGCTCCTGGTAGCGGCCGGCATCCAGTCTTTCGCAGTAATTGATGGATTTCCATACCCTCACCCCGGCCCTCTCCCAGAGGGAGAGGGGGATGCTCCTGGTAGCGGCCGGCATCCAGTCTTTCGCAGTCATTGATGGATTTCCATACCCTCACCCCGGCCCTCTCCCAGAGGGAGAGGGGGATGTTCTTGGTAGCGGCCGGCATCCAGTCTTTCGCAGTCATTGATGGATTTCCATACCCTCACCCCGGCCCTCTCCCAGAGGGAGAGGGGGATGTTCTTGGTAGCAGCAGGCATCCAGTCTTTCGCAGTAATTGATGGATTTCCATACCCTCACCCCGGCCCTCTCCCAGAGGGAGAGGGGGATGTTCTTGGTAGCAGCAGGCATCCAGTCTTTCGCAGTCATTGATGGATTTCCACCCTCACCCCGGCCCTCTCCCAGAGGGAGAGGGGGATGTTCTTGGTAGCGGATATAGTCAATCCCTCTCCCTCTGGGTGGCACGTCCGGGATTCGCGGCTTGTCGATTCGGGGTATATGGGGTAGCGTATCGGGTATATGGCAAAAGAGATTACCAAGGCTGTATTTCCGGTGGCCGGGCTGGGTACGCGCTTTCTGCCGGCAACCAAGGCGTGCCCAAAGGAGATGTTGCCGGTTGTCGATAAGCCGTTGATCCAGTATGCGGTGGAGGAGGCGCTTGCCGCCGGGATTAGGGAGTTGATATTTGTTACCGGCAGGACAAAACAGGCGATTGCCGATCATTTTGGTAGCGCCGGCGAGTTGGAGGCCGAGCTTGAAAGGAAAAACAAGGCGGCGGAGCTTGATATGGTCAGAGATATAGTCCCGGATGATGCAGCATGTATTTTTATACAGCAGCCGCAACCGCTGGGATTGGGTCATGCGGTGCTGTGCGCCGAGGCGGCGGTGGGGGATGATCCTTTTGTGGTGGCGCTGCCGGATGATTTGATAGAGGACGGCTCGCGGGGGGTGGTGCGGCAGATGGTGGATGAGTATCGGAGGCACGGCGGCAGTGTTGTCGCGGTTGAGCACGTGCCGGAAGCGGAAACCGACCGGTATGGTATTGTCAGTGTCGCCGGGCCGGGCGGCGGGCGTTTGCAGGGTATCGTGGAGAAGCCGCATCCTGATTGTGCTCCTTCTACATTGGCGGTGGTGGGGCGGTATGTGCTGTCTGCCCGGATATTCGGGTATATGAAGGCGGCCGGGCCGGGCGCCGGGGGGGAGATCCAGCTCACCGATGCGATTGCCGGTTTGTTGGCGGATGAGCCGGTGTATGCGTATGAGTTCGAGGGGACGCGCTATGATTGCGGTTCGAAGTTCGGCTATATGAAGGCGTCTATAGATTATGCTTTGCGCGATCCGGAGATCGGCGGGAGGCTGGCGGATTATATTGAGGGGCGCCTGGGTTGAGGGTTACCGGGCGGCTTGCGGCATTCAGGCGGTGTTAAATTCTTTTTCCGGTTCGGACAGGCTGGCCTTGAATGAGTCGCGGTCGAATAGTCTGTCGGCATATTGCTGCAGCGGTTTGGCGGATCTGGGCAGCTTTATCCCGTATTTGGGCAGACGCCACATCAACGGGGCCATGCAACAGTCGACCAGCGTGAGTTCCTCCGACATGAAATAGGCGGTCTGGGTAAAGATCGGCGCTATGGCGGTCAGGTGGTCGCGTACTACTTTTTTGGCATTGGCGGCGGCGATTTCGTTTTTGCCGTCGAGGTCGTCAATTAACGAGTAGAGATCGCGCATGACCCGGTAGCGGTATTGGCGGTTGGTCGCGCGGTTCACCGGATTGACCGGCATCAGCGGCGGGTGCGGAAAGCGTTCGTCCAGATATTCGATAATGATTCCGGCTTCATATAAGACCAGGTCGCGGTCCACCAGCGTCAGCACGGTGTTGTAGGGGTTGATCTCGAGCAGTTCTTCGGGCGGCTGCTTATCGATGTAGTTGATTCCTACAGCGACTTCTTTTTCTGCGAGCACAATGCGTACGCAATGGTCTACCGGATTGGCGCTGCCAGAGTACAATACCATCGTGGAACGGCGGTTGGCCATGCTTATCATAGGTTGTTTGCCATCTTCAAAACGGAAAAGAGGGTGATTGTACTATGGTTCGGCCGCCGGGCGCTAGTGAATATCGCGCCAATATTCTTTTTTGAGCAGGTAGGCAACCGCGAGAAAGATAAACAGGTAGAGGAGTACCCAGATGCCGATTTTTGTGCGCTTCAGCTTGGCCGGTTCGCCCAGATATACCAGAAAATTTACCAGGTCTTTGACGGTGCGGTCGTATCCTGCTTCGGTCTGGCGTCCGGCTGCGGTTATTTCAAAGCCGGTAATGGTCTTTTTCTGATTGCCGGCGGCGTCTGTTTCGGTTTGATACACGGGCCTCTGCATGCCTTGTAGTTCCCATAGCACATGGGGCATGGCGGTGTCTTTGAAGGTTAGATTGTTGACTCCGAACGGGCGGGACGGGTCGGTGTAAAAGGTCTTGAAGTAGCTGTAAAGCCAGTCGGATCCGCGTGCGCGGGCTATTACCGAGAGGTCGGGCGGGGAGACTCCGAAAAATTTTTCACCGGCTTCTTTGCTCATCGCGGTTTTCATGGTGTCGCCGGGTTTTTCGTCGCCGAACATGAAATTGGTTTTTAATATGCTTTCGCTGATCCCCAGGTCTTTGCCGATCCGGTTGTAGCGCATGTAGGCGGCGGAATGGCAACCGAGACAGTAGTTCACGAAGGTGCGCGCTCCTCGTTGCAGGGCAGCCCGGTCGTTCAAGTCGACGTCCATGGTCAGCGAGAGGCCGGCGCCGGCGGCAAAGGCCGATTTTGCCAGCATCAATGCCGGCAGGATGATCAACCGGATTGGCGGCAGGTTCATGGGCTTAGCCTGTCCGGAACCGGCTTGTCATTATCAGCCCTGGTATAGATGGGCATCAGCAGGAAAAACAGGAAGTAGACGATGGTGAAGAAGCGGGTCATCCAGGCGTATATCGGTAACGCATCTTGCAGGCCCAGCCATCCGAGCATCAGAAAGCTGATCGTGAAGGCGATCAATGCGCAACGGTAATTTCGTCCGCGATAGCGTATGGATTTGACCGGGCTGCGGTCCAGCCACGGTAATAGGGCAAACATCATGATCGCGGCCCCCATCGCGATTACTCCGCCAAGTTGGTTCGGGACGGCGCGCAGTATTGCGTAGAAGGGGGTGAAGTACCAGATCGGGGCAATGTGTTCGGGTGTTTTCAGTGGGTCGGCCGGGACAAAGTTGTTGTGTTCGAGAAAGTAGCCGCCCATCTCCGGGGCAAAGAATACCACCGAGAAGAAGAGGATCAGGAATACTATCGCACCGATCAGGTCTTTCAGGGTGTAGTAGGGGTGGAACGGAATGCCGTCCAGCGGAATGCCTTCGGCGTTTTTGTGTTTTTTTATTTCTATGCCGTCGGGGTTGTTGGAACCGACTTCATGCAGGGCGAGGATGTGAAAGCCCGTCAGTCCGCAGATCAGCAGCGGAAAGGCGATTACGTGCAGGGAGAAGAAACGGTTCAGGGTTACGTCGGATACTACAAAATCACCCCGCATCCACAGCGATAGCGAATCGCCCACATATGGTAATGCGCCAAATAGCGAGATAATCACCTGGGCTCCCCAATACGACATTTGGCCCCATGGCAGCAGATAACCAAAGAAGGCTTCGCCCATCAGGGTCAGGTAAATCGCCATACCGGACAGCCATAATAATTCACGCGGCCGCTTGTAGGAGCCGTACAGAAATGCGCGAAATATATGCAGGTAAATAACGATGAAAAATGCCGAGGAGCCGGTTGAATGCATATAACGTATCCACCAACCCCAATCTACATCGCGCATGATGTATTCGACGGATGCGAACGCGTCATCGGCCGAGGGCTTGTAATTCATCGTCAACCAGATGCCGGTCAGAATTTGTATCACCAACACCAGCAATGCCAGCGATCCGAAAAAATACCAGAAGTTGAAATTTTTGGGGGTGTAATATTTTGCGAGGTGTTCATTCCAGAGCCGAGTCAACGGGAAGCGCGCATCGATCCAGTTTCCGAAACCGGTCAGCACATTTGCCGCCCGTCTGATGGAATTATTCATCAGCATCTCCGGAGAGTTTGTTCCGGTCGAAGTTCTGTTGCCACAGTATGCTTGTGTCCTGCTGTTCCGTTTTGCTCATCATGCGGTATCGCCATCTTCGCCGATCAAAATTTTTCCGGGAGCGATGAATTTATAGGGTGGAACAACAAGGTTATGCGGCGCCGGTACGCCTTTGAAAACGCGCCCGGCCAAATCAAATCGCGAACCGTGACAGGAACAGAAAAATCCTCCCTTCCAGTCGCCGCCCAGATCATGGGGTTCGTTTTTGGTAATATATCCGGGTGAGCAGCCAAGGTGGGTGCATACACCAATGACCACCAGATATTCGGGTTCAATGGAGCGGTATTGATTGGCGGCGTAGTCGGGCTGCTGTTCTTTTTTTTCGGACTTGGGATCACTGACGGTATCATCCAGGGCCGTTAAATCCGAGATCATTGTGTCACTGCGGCGCAGTATCCACACCGGTTTGCCGCGCCATTCGATAATCATGCGTTCACCGGGAGTCAATTGGCTGAGGTCCACTTCAATCGTGCTGCCGATCGCCTTGGTGCGGGCGCTGGGCATCATCGCCGAAAGAAACGGGACGGAGGCGGCCGCGACTCCGCCGCCGCCTACCACGGTTGCCATGGTGGTCAGGAAGCGGCGGCGGCTGATGTCAATTTCGTTGTTCTGCATTATCGTTGCGCGTATTCAAAATCAATAGAGAATGTCATTGTACAGTATGGGTATTGTAGCATAATAGTCCAGCTTGCATCTGCATGAATCGGCGGCCGTCAGAGTATTTCTCGTAGTGATTGCAGGAACAGGGTGTTTTCTTCCGGGGTTCCTATGGTTACCCGCAGGCAATTTTTTAATTGCGGGTGGGCGCCGTCCAGCAGTTTTATCAGTATGCCTTTTTGTTGCAAGGCTCGGTATACGGATCCAGCCGCCCCGGTTCTGAATAGCAGGAAGTTGGCTTTGCTCGGCCAGACATGCACTTGTTCGAGCTTGTTCATTTCGCTAAACAGCGCGTCGCGTTGTGTGGTCAGCGTGCGGGCTTGTTGTTCGAGAATGTTCATGTGGCCTGCGATAAAGGTGATGGCCGCCTGGTTCAGTGTGCTGATGTTGTAGGGCAATCTGATTTTCTCGAATTGTGCGATCCAGCGAGGCGCGCCGAATAACAGGCCGAGACGCAGACCGGCCAGACCCAGCTTGGACAGGGTGCGCATGATCAGCAGGTGATCGTATTTGTCCAGGAGTCCGGCCATGTTGTTACCGGAAAAAACATGATAGGCCTCATCGATTACCACCAGCCCGGGGGCGGCCTGGATGATCGCTTCAACGGCGGCCGGATCGAATGTGTTGCCGCTTGGATTGTTGGGACAGGCCAGGAAAATTATGCCGGGATTGTGCCGCCGGATTGCGGCCAGCATCGCTTCGCGCTCCAGTTGGAAATCCGGTCCAAGCGGCACTCCTTGAAAGGGCAGTCCGGTATAGGCGGCAATAAAACGGTACATGATAAAGGTCGGTTCCGGAACGAGTACCGGCCCGGCATCGGGGCGCAGGGACAGGAGCAGGATCTGTATGACTTCGTCCGAGCCGTTGCCGAACAGTACTCCGCTGGATTCGGGGATATCGAGCGCATCGCGCAGGATTTTTTCCATCCGGGCTGAGGGGGGATCGGGGTAGCGGTTGGCATCGATGCTTGCCAGGGTATTGCGCCATTCTTTTTTGACCGCTTCCGGCCAGGTGAACGGGTTTTCCATGGCATCGAGTTTGATCATGCCGTCCGCGTTCGCTATGTGATAGGCGCGGGTATTCAGCACAGCCGGTTTGAGCAGATTTGTGAGTCGGTCGTTTGACACGGCGGTAGTCGCTATTCCGGCAGGCGGGTGGTGCGATTATTGTTTGTCCGCCATGCGCAATTCGGCCGCACGCGCATGGGCGGTCAATCCTTCGGCCCGGGCAAGCGTGGATGCGGTATTTGCCAGACTGGCGGCCGATGCTTTGCTGCAGCGGAGTACCGAGGTGCGTTTCTGAAAGTCATAGACGCCCAGCGGCGATGAAAAGCGGGCGGTCCGCGCCGTCGGCAGAACATGATTGGGGCCGGCACAGTAGTCTCCGAATACTTCAGGGGTGTGCGCTCCGATGAAAATGGCGCCGGCATGCCTGATTTTGTCGGCAAATGTGTCCGGGTCCTGCAGTAGTAATTGCAGGTGCTCCGGGGCAATGCGGTTTGCCAATTCGGCCGCCTCAGATAAGTCTTCGACCTGGAGCAGAAGGCCGTTGCGGCTGAGTGACCGGGTAATGATGTCGGCGCGTTCCATTTCCGGCAGCAGTTTTTCGATGCTTCGTTCGACGGCATCCAGAAATCCGCCGTCGGTGGAGATCAGCCTGGCCGAGGCGTCTTCATCATGCTCGGCCTGGGCAAACAGGTCGATTGCAACCCAGTCCGGATCGGTGTTGCCGTCGCTTATGATCAATACTTCAGAGGGGCCGGCGATCATGTCGATCCCTACCTTGCCGAATACCATGCGTTTGGCGGTTGCAACATAGAGGTTGCCGGGGCCGACGATCTTGTCCACTTCGGGAACGGTCTCGGTTCCGTATGCCAGCGCGGCTACCGCCTGCGCTCCGCCTATGGAAAATGCCCGTGTCACTCCGGCGATCCCGGCGGCGGCCAGCACGGTTTCGTTGTGCCGCCCGCCGGGTGCGGGTACGACCATGATTATTTCTTTTACCCCAGCCACCGCCGCCGGAATGACATTCATTAGCGCCGAGGTGGGATAGGAGGCTCTGCCGCCGGGCACATATACGCCTACCCGGTCAATGGGTGTGATCTTTTGTCCCAGTAGTGTGTCTTCTTTGTCCCGGTAGTACCAGGACTGGATAATTTGCCGTTGATGGTATTCCCGGATGCGGTCTGCGGCGTGTTCGAGTTCCCGCCTCAGCCGGTGTGGGATTTTGGCCAACGCGGCCTCGATTCTGTCGCCGGGGATTTCCAGGTCGCTCGCGCGGGCATTCCATTGGTCGAATTGATTGGTGTATTTCAATAGCGCTCGATCACCCCGGGCGCGTACGTCGTGGATGATGCCGCTTACCCGCTCTGTTATATCTTGATTCGGTTCGTCACTGCGTGACAGCAGTTCGGATAGTCGCGCATCGAAATCGCGGGAACGGCTGTGCAGGCGCGCTATGTTCATGGTTGGCCGGTAATTTCACCAAGCCTGGTTATTATGGGCTTGATCAGCTGTGGTTTTATTTTCATTGCGGCTTTATTGATGATCAGCCTTGCGCTGATGTCGGCGATTACCTCCAGTTTTTCCAGCCCGTTTGCCTTCAGGGTATTGCCGGTATCGATCAGATCGACTATTTGATCGGCCAGACCGAGAACCGGCGCAAGCTCCATCGAGCCGTATAGTTTTATTATTTCTACCTGCTTTCCTTGCATCGTAAAGTAGTTTCTGGTTGTTTGAGTGTATTTGGTCGCGATTCGGGGGCGGTCGAATTTGTTGGTTTGGCCTCTGATCCCGGCCAGCATCATACTGCATTCGGCAATCCGCAGGTCCAGGGGCTCGTATAGCCCTCCGCCGTTGTATTCCATCAATATGTCTTTTCCGGCTATGCCCAGGTCGGCGGCCCCATAGTGCACGTAAATGGGCACGTCGGCGGGACGGACAATAATGAATTGAAATCCTTCTTTGTTGGTGTCGAGGATGAGTTTGCGGGTGGAGTCGGGGACTTCCCGTGTGCTGATGCCGAGCTTTTCGAACAGGGGCAGAGCCTCTTTCAAGATCCGCCCCTTGGACAGGGCGATGGTGATCTTGTTATCCATGCATTACGCCTGCGCTGTAGGATTTTTCCGAGGATACCCGCCTGATGTTGGCGCCAAGCCGCAATAGTTTCTCTTCAATGGTTTCATAGCCGCGGTCGATGTGGTAAATGCGGTCAACGATGGTTTCTCCCTGGGCAACCAGTCCGGCCAGCACCAGACAGGCGGAGGCCCGCAAGTCTGTAGCCATGACCGGCGCGCAGGCGAGTTTGTCTACGCCTACGCTGATGGCAGTATTGAGTTCGAGTGTCAGATCGGCGCCCATGCGTTGTAATTCATGGATGTGCATAAAACGATTTTCAAATATGGATTCGGTTATCTTGCCGCGTCCCTCTGCTATGCAGTTCAGCGCGGTAAATTGTGCCTGCATATCGGTTGGAAAGCCGGGGAATGGCGATGTGCGCACGTCAATCGCTGTCGGTCTTCTTCCCCGCATGTCCAGTGTAATGGTGTTTTCATCCATCTCAATCTGCGCCCCCGCTTCCTGTAATTTGGCGAGTACCGCCTGGAGTAAGTGCGGTTTGGTGTTTTTGAGCTTGATTTTCCCGCTTGTCATGGTGGCGGCAACAAGATATGTGCCGGTTTCAATCCGGTCGGGGAGAATGTCGAAATGAGCGCCTGTTAATTGTTCTACCCCTTCTATCACTATTCGGCTTGTTCCCGCCCCGGATATTTGTGCCCCCATTTGATTGAGACAGTTTGCCAGATCGGCTACCTCCGGTTCCTGCGCGGCATTTTCTATTACTGTCTTGCCGTCGGCCAGGGTCGCGGCCATCATCAGGTTTTCTGTGCCGGTGACGGTGATCAGTTCCATGGTTAAATGCGCGCCCTTCAGACGGTTGGCCACCGCGTTTATGTAGCCTTTTTCCACGGTGATGTCCGCCCCCATTGCGGCCAGCCCTTGTAAATGCAGGTTGACCGGACGCGAGCCTATCGCACAGCCGCCCGGCAGGGATACATAGGCCTTGCCGTAGCGGGAGAGCAACGGGCCAAGCACCAGGATCGAGGCCCGCATGGTTTTGACCAGTTCATACGGGGCGGACAGGCGCTTGATGTCTTTGTTATCGACTTCGATGCGCATTTGCTCATCTATGGTCAGGCACGCTCCCATTTGCCCCAGCAGTTCCATTGTGGTGGTAATATCGTGTAGATGCGGTATGTTGCTGATCAGCATCGGTTCGTGGGTAAGCAGGGTGGCCGCAAGTATAGGAAGAGCGGCATTTTTGGCGCCGGAAATGGAGATTTCTCCGTTTAGCGTCTTTCCGCCCTGGATGACTAATCTATCCATTCAACTTCGATGGATCATCTAAATAGTTTTCAGCGGCTTTTGGTTTTCCCATTGTTTCACCGTATAGGTCTGTATCGACAGGGCGTGTATTTCATTGCCCAGTTTGTCGCCCAGAGTTTTATATACCATGCGGTGTTGCTGCAACAGCGTCTTTCCGTCAAATTCATCGCTGATGATAGAAGCCTGAAAGTGTCTGCCGTCGCCTTCGATCAGTACTTCCGCACCGGGCAGGCCGGTTTCGATCAGTGTCTTGATCAGTTGAATGTCCATATTTTTTCGGGTCTCTTTTGGCCGGGATGCGGAACAAAATGCACGGGCAGTGACAGCAGAATATTGCGCATGGGACGGAGTAGCTTGATCGAGGCGCCTTGAGGCTAAAGGCCGGTAGATATTTTACCGGGAGGAAGAGGCGGACAGTTCGGTGGTGCGTTCGCGTAATTTGGCGATCAGCGCGTCGATGCCGTTTTTGTCTATCTCGGAGGCGAATGAGTTGCGATAGGTGGAGGTCATACTGACTCCGTCCACCGTAACGTCAATGATTTTCCAACCGCCGTCTTTGTTATACATTCGGTAATTAATCGGTAATGGATTGGTGTTTTCCAGAATGAAATTGGTTTTTACTACTGCCAGATTCGGTTTCGGCCCTTCTTCTGGGGGCAGGTATTCTATCTGGCGGTTCGAGTATTCAAGCAGGGCGTTGGCATAGGTATGCACCAGTAAATTTTTAAACTCATTGACGAATTTTTGGCGCTGATCCTGATTCGCCGCCTTCCAGTTTTTGCCGAGCACCCATTTGGATGTGCTGACAAAGTCAAAATGAGGAATGATCAACTCGTTGGCAAGATCGAAAATGCGTTCGGGGTTTGCATCGAGTGTGCTACGTTCATCCTCTATCCTGGATTTTACCTGAGATACCGTCATTTTAATCACATCCTGCGGGGACATACTGGCTGCATAGGTGTGATGGGCACTTAATACCCCAATGATAAATACAACGGTTGAAAATTGGACATTCATTGCTATACCTCTGCTAAATTTTGTATATCGGGCTGAAGCGCATCGCAGCTTATTCTAAACTGCCATGCTCCGCTATGGCAGCATCTTCCGCCGCTGCCAACCAGTCAAAATATATACGCTCTTGTTTAATTGTACTGATTTTATCACGGATAGGGAAACATTTACATTGCCGCCGCCGTCTGTTGCCGGAAATTGGCAGATCATAAACGATATAAGGGCTCCAGCTTCGATTCATCGGCCGAATAGGCCCGCTGTTTATTGTTTTTCATAAATTCGGCCAGGGCATCATATAATTTGCTTCCCGTCCAATCATGACCGTCCTGCCCGTACAGGCATTGGTTTAAGCACATGATCTGCCGCCGCAGTTCCGAATCACATTGGGCGCTGAGTGCCCCCAGGCTGGATGGCCGTTGCTCAGGCCAGTATTGGCGCGCCCAGTCCAGCAGTGATTTTTTTGCCAGGTGCGGATCATTGCGTCTGCATGCCTGTCGAACGGCGCTGACGGCTTTGCGGATGGTTTCCCGCTCGTCTTTGTTCCGGGTTGGCCTTGCCCGCCCCGCCCGCCACATCCATAAAACGGCAAGCCACAATCCCAGACTGATAAAAAATAACCACTTCCATATATTTGCCTCGTGCCCGGCGGGCATCTGCGCCCCGGCCTTTGTATCCGGGGTATTCGCGGCGCTGTCGTTCTGCACGGCAGTGGGCGCTGCGCCGGATTCGGCGGGGACTACTTCTATCATCCTTACAGGCAATTCGGCATATTCCTGCCGGTGTGTCTTGGTATTCCACCAGGGAATTTTAATCGCCGGCAGGGATAATTTGCCGATGGCGGATGGGATAATGGCGGATTTTTGTGTGATTGCGGCCAGCAATCCGTTCGGGCCGGGTGTTTGATGCAATTGGGCTTGATCGGGATAGCTTTTCAGGCTTTGATCGAGCTGCATTTCAATTTCAGGCAACTGGCTGGCCGGCAGCCCCTGTGCCTGTAGTTCTATTGTCCTGGTGATCGGTTCTCCTTGCCGCATGGTCAAGGGATCGGACGACCATTGTTCCGATAGTGCGACTTTTGCCGCCGGTAGCCAGTGGTTGCCGGAGTATGCTGCGGGTATCGGGCGGACCTGCAGTGTAACGGAGCGGGAGTGTTTGACGATGCTGCGCGGCTGGGGCCCGAATGGGTCGATAAACAATCCTCTCCCCATCTGGCCGCGAAATACGAGGGGCTCGATTTTGATCGCGCCGCTTTTTTGGGGATATATTGCGTATCGTCTTTCGACTACCTGATAGCGGGTTTGTCCGCGGTCGGTATGGTAGATTCTGTCCTTGCCCAGTTTTTCAATCACCGCGTTTCCGGCATTCAATTTTGGTTCACTCAGACTGGCATTGCTGGTTGCCACTGCGAAGAATAATCGCACCGTATAGAGTACCTGCGCCTGCAGATAAGGTTCTTCCGGCACGGTCTCCACTTCTATAAATATGTTTTCCGGCGTGTTGCCCGCGTTGTTGTTTCCTGCCGCAATGATTTCTATCGATGCCGCCTGGCTTTTGTCTTTGCCGAATTGAATCGGGGGGATGCGGATCGTGCCGATTTCTCTTGCCATTACGTTCAGAGTCCATTGTTCGGTTCGTGAGCTGCGGTTATTGTTTATATTGATGCTGCTGCTGCGATTTTGCCCGAGTATTTGCAGCTTTTTTTTCAGCGGCGAAAAATCAGGTTTGCCCTCAGGGGACGCGTCGCTTTTAAAGATGATCTGAAAGGATTCATCGATCCTCACCGGACTGCGATCTACGCTGGTCGTGATTGTCGCCGGGCAGGCGGCATCTGCAAATAGTAGTGTGCAGAGGAACAGGATGGCTTTGCGGTTCATGTATCGTTACCAGCCCTTTTCCGCGCCCTCATCCCGCCGGTCGTCGCGTTGCCGGTGTTGGTAGCGGAACTTTCTTCGTAGTAATCCGGCCGGATCATCCGGGATGCGCTTCAACCATTGCTCTGTGGCCTGCAATTGCTCTTTAGCCTGCAATTCTTCGTCCTGTTGCGCCCGGTTGATGGTCAATGATTCCTGTTGTTCCCCGTCTTCTCCCGCTTCTGTATATTCGGATTGCTGCCCGGCATTTTGTTCTTCATCCGCCTGTACTCTGTCGCCGGACTGCTGCCCGGGGGCAGGGTCGGCAGATTGTTGTTTTGCCTCGGATGCATCGGCCTGTTGTCCGTCCGTCCCGGACTGCTGCGCGGATCCTTCCTCTGCTGATCCATCCTGCTGCGTCTGCTGAGTTTGCTGTTTCAGGGCTTCTTCGACCAGTGCGCGATTGTATTTTGCGTCGTCATGGGCCGGGTTCAGTCTCAGGGTCTTATCGTAATACTCGATTGCTTCCTGGTATTTCCCTTGCCTTGCCAGGGCATTGCCGCTGTTGTAAAAGCTTTCTTCGGATTTGTAGTCGCGCAGCAATTCGGGGATCGTCTGATATTCACCGGAGCGATATTTTGCCGCCGCCTTCCAGGCGGGATCGCTGAATTTTCGGGAGGCTTCCTCCGCTTCGCCCGCATTGAAGTGCCGCAATGCCTGTTGGTTTTCATTCAGCCAGAGCTCATCCCATTCAAAGGCGGAGGAGGGTTGCGGCGGCAAAGTGAAAATCAACAGCAGGGGGATATAGCCGCGGCGGAAGGCAAGCGCGGCAAAGGGCAGAATAAACAGCAGTAGCCACGGCCCCTGTTCGCGCCAGATGTCGGTGTGCAGTCCGGCCTGCGCTTCATTTCCCTCCGATAGCCGGCCATTGAAAAAATCATTCAGTATTTCTACATCACCGTCTCCGGGTTGAAGCGGCGTATATTTGCCGCCTCCCAGCGCCGCGGAGGCCGCCAGCCGCTCAGGGTCGGCGGATGGAATGACTATGGCGCCGTTCTCATCCTTCAGAAATCCGCCGTTGGCCAGGATAATCGGCGATCCTTCCTGTGTGCCTGCGGCGAGTATGGAAATTTTATATCCTTGCCGCAGGGATTTGCTCATCGCCTCTTTTGCATGGTCATCCTCGACGCCGTCCGTCACCAGTAAAATGTGGCCTTTGCTGTTGCCGGCCTGTTTCAGCAGTGCGCTTGCACGGGTCAATGCGGCGGCGGTATTGCTTCCCTGTGCTGGCATTATCGATGTGGTAAGCGCCGGGATCTGCGAGATTATCGTTTTTACATCATCGGTTAATGGCGCAACCGTAAAGGCATCGCCGGCATAGACTATTAACGCGGTTTGCCCCTCGCCGCGCAGTTTCAACAGATCGGTGATTTTATAGCGTGCGCGCTCGAGGCGGCTGGGATGAATGTCCGTGGCATCCATGGAACGGGATAGATCCAAGGCTATGACCAGGGCGCCGTCGCCGCGAAATACCGGCTGCGGTATCCGCTCCCATGTGGGGCCGGCCAATGCCAGGACGGCGAGCAGGCCGCACAGGGCGATCAGTATTATGGAGTAATGATGCGTTTTTCCCGGGGAGCCAATCAGAATATGCGGCAATAGTTTGGCGTCGCATACCGCCAGCCAATCAGAGGCGGCCAGTCTGCGTTTGAATAACAGCCAGACGATAATCGACAACGGGATGAGCGCCAACAGGAAGTAGGGTCGTATGAAATGAAATTCCGCCGGCATGATCGCTACCGCCTGCCCTGTAATCGCATGATAAGGATCGCGGCCGCAAGGAGTAGCGCCAGTGACAGCGGCCAGTAATATAATGAGGTGTATGGTCTGAATTTTAGCGGATCGTCTTCAATCGGTTCGAGTTGATCGAGTAGCTCGTATATATTTTTAAATTCCCCGGTATCTCTTGCCCGAAAATAGCGGCCGCCGGTTTTGTCGGCAATCGCCCGCAGTGTTTTTTCGTCCAGGTCGGCGGATGGATTTATTCTGCGGGCGCCGAAGAAACTCCTGGTCAGCATTTCGTCTGCGCCGATCCCGATGGTATATATTTTCAAGCCCTCGTTTGCGGCCAGCTCAGCCGCCGCCAGAGGTTCAACCGCCCCGGAGGTGTTGGCTCCGTCGGTCAATAAAATCAGGACTCGATTGCTTTCATCGCGTTCGCGCAATCTCTTGACGGCAAGGCCGATGGCGTCTCCGATCGCAGTGGATTTTCCGGCCAGTCCTATGACGGATTCATTCAGTAATGTTCTTACCGTTTCACGGTCAAAGGTCAAGGGTGTCTGCAGATAGGCGCGCTCGCCAAACAGGATTAAACCGATGCGGTCGCCGATGCGTTTGGAGATGAAATCGCCGGCCACCCATTTGGTCGCGGTTAACCGGTCGACATTTTTACCGTTGATGATGAAATCCTGCCTTTCCATGCTGCCGGATAAGTCAACCGCCAGGATCATGTCGCGGCCGCTGACGGGGATTTCCACCAATTCTCCCGGCCATTGCGGGCGCATTAAGGCCAGTATCAACAGCAGCCAGGCCGACGCCGCCAGCAACAGCGGCCCTGGGGGGGGTGTGATCTTGAAATCCGGGTACTCCGCGAAGCTAAAATCGGATAAAAACGGCGTTCGTAGCGCCGACCTGATTCTGCGCGCCGGTTTTATTATGTATCGGATCAGGAGCGGGACGGGCAGAAGCAGTACAAGCCAGGGCCATTCAAAGTGGAGCATGATCTGTTTTGCGATTTTCTTTAATTCCGGCTATCCATGCCTCTGTCAATGCAAACAGCGCCTTTGCATCCAGCTGGATATTCGGCTGGTATGGCCCGCTTGCCAGGATCCGTCCCGGCCCACTGCTGAAGGGTCGATCCGGCATAGCCCGATCGAGAAATGCCAGCCATTGCTCGCCCGATAGTGAGGCGGTGTCGGCGCGCGGATAAATACTGATTGCGGCGCGTCTGAGTAATGCGGAAAGCGAGCGAAGCAGTTGTTGATCATCGCTGTCGACTTGATGGGATTGCCGTAACCCGGCTAATTCCAGGGTGAACCGATGTGCTACGGAGGATAAGTATCTCCGGCGGCGTCGATACCAGATTATTGCGCCGGTGGGCAGGGACAGGATCAGTATGGTTGCTATCCACCATCCCGGCGCCGGCGGCCACCAGGAAACAGATCCCGGCAATATAATATCCCGCAACGGCAACTGCGCCGGATCGGTCAGGCCGTTCATCTTGAATATACGCCTTTCTTCAGGATTAAACAGGGATCATCCTGGGTACTGCATTCCAGAAATCGTATTGAAGTGGAATTGACAAGGTTCATCAAATATATTCGGCGGTTATCGAACTGCTCTCGATATTCTTTCCGGTACCGCTCATTATGGGTGTCGATCTCGATTTCGCGCTGTCCCTGGCGCAGACGATATTGTCCCGCCAGCGGCAGTTGCCTTTCAAACAGGTCGTAAATAAATATCATCACAATTTCATTGTGCCGGCTGAGATTGACCAGATGCGACCGGGCCCGCCGGTTGAAATAGCGAAAATCACTCAATAAGAAAATCAGGCTCCCCGGCCGCACCGCTCTGGATAAATTTGACAGCGCTTCTTCTCCGGACTGCTCATTCTGTTCCGCTTCCCGGTTATTTTTCCAGGCGGGGTGCCGGGCAAGCTGACTGATAAAGTAGAGCGCCGCCGATTTGCCACGGCCGGTTTTGAATTCATGCTGGATATGCTCCGAAAAAATCATTCCGCCGATGCGATCACCATTCTGTACGGCACTCCAGGCCAATAAGGATGCTATTTCAGTTGCGATCACCGATTTATATTTTCCGCGCGTCGCGAAAAACATCGGAGCTCGATAGTCCGTGCATATAAATACCGGCCGTTCACGTTCTTCACGAAATAATTTTGTATGGGCCTTGCCGGTGCGGGCGGTAACCCGCCAATCCAGATTGCGGATGTCATCGCCGGATTGATACAGGCGCGATTCATCATATTCCATACCGCGCCCCTTGAATGAAGAATAATAGTTGCCGCCCTGGGCGGCGATAACCCGATTGGATTTCAGTGACAGGCTGCGGCTGTATTGGCTCAGTGCAATCAGTCCGGGAATGCTGACGCGGACCGGATCGTTATATTGTTCCAGATAGCTTACCGGCATAGAAAGTGTCTCGGTATAACCCTATGGGACAGCGATGCATGACAATAGTTCGGATATAACCCTGTCTGCCGTCATGCCTTCCGCTTCGGCTTCAAAATTCAGTATTATTCGATGGCGCAATACGTCATGCGCAACGTCTTGCACATCTTCCGGGCCGACGTAATCCCGTCCTTCCAGCCAGGCATGGGCGCGGGAACAGCGGTCGAGCGCAATGGTTGCCCGCGGACTGCCGCCATATTGAATCCAGCTACCGAGTTGATCGCCGTAGGCTTTTGGGGTGCGGGTGGCCAGTATGATTTGCAGTATGTATTGCTCGATATTTTCGGCAACATAGATATTCAGCATCTCGTTTCTGGCGGTGAAAAGGGCATCCTGACTGATAGGGGGTGACGGTTGCTTGCCGGGTTGATCCCGTGTTTCTTCGCGGGCAAGCCGCAATATTTTCTGCTCTTCATCCGCTTCGGGATAGGTGATGGTTACGTGCATCAAAAATCGGTCGAGTTGCGCCTCTGGGAGTGGGTAGGTGCCTTCCTGTTCAATCGGATTCTGAGTGGCCATCACCAGAAATAATTTTGGCAGGAAATAGGTTTTTTTCCCTACCGTGATTTGGCGCTCAGCCATCGCCTCAAGCAATGCCGACTGCACTTTTGCCGGCGCCCGATTGATCTCGTCGGCCAAAACCAGATTGTGAAACAGCGGCCCCTGTTGAAATTCGAAAATTCCTTTTTCCTGGCGGTATATCTCGGTGCCGGTCAAATCCGCCGGCAATAAATCAGGGGTGAACTGGACGCGGTGAAAATCGGCATCGATATTTTCCGCCAGAACCTTGACCGCACGGGTCTTCGCCAGTCCCGGCGCGCCTTCTACCAGCAGATGCCCGTCCGTCAGCAGCGCGATCAATAGACGGTTGATCAGCTTTTTCTGCCCTATGATTCGTTGGGAAATATTCTGCTGCAGTTGTTGAATATCGGTCGATACTGCCATCTGGTTCTTTTTACGGTGATGATTGAACGGAAGATTTATTGCTGAAATTCAGCATGCCAACGCGGCGGTGCCGGAAGTAGTCGTGATTCTATTATAGGAAATTGCGTCGGCAACTCCGCTAATTCTATCATAGCCGGGTTGGAGACGGCGAAGCATTCGTCAGGCTGATACTGCCGGGCAGTGCAAAACCGCTGATTGTACTTACCGCCGCAACTTGATAAATTTAAGCGTCATGCGGTCGCTTTCGCCAATGGCGGTGTATTTTTCCTTATCCTGCTCGCCGAGCCGATAGGCAGGCGGCAGGCTCCACACCCCCTCCGGATGATCTTTGCTGTCCTTTGGATTGGCATTAACCTCGGATTTGTCCACCAGTTCAAAGCCAATGCCCTCTATCAGTCTGATCAGGTGGGATTCCGGCACATAGCCCTGCACCGCCGTTTGCGAGGCATCACTGCCTTTTTCGGCCCTGTGCTGGACTACGCCCAATATACCCCCGTTTTTCAGGACGCGATAAAAGGCCTGGTATATCTCTTCAATGCCGCCGTAACGGATCCAGTTGTGGGTATTTCTGAAGGTTAAAACTATGTCTTGTGAACCGGATTCAACATCACCCAGGTACCCTTCGCGCTCGAATAATACGCGCTTTACATCGCGATAGATCTCCGGTTGGCTATCGATATACTTTATAAATTCAACGTGTATCCCGCGCAGATAATCGCTGGGATGTTGCGCCCCGAAGCTGGCCACCGTCAGTGCGCCGGGCGGTTGAACAACGGGCGCCAGTATTTCCGTGTACCAGCCGCGTCCGGGCAATATTTCCAGCACCTTCATGTGCGGTTCAAGCCCGAAAAACAACAGGGTCTCTTTGGGATGGCGGTAGGTATCACGCGCCCTGTTTTCCATACTGCGGTGTTGGCCGTTGGTGGCGCCGTCAATGGCTTTTTCTATATGTTCTTCCGCCATCGAATTAACGCTGACTAAAGACCAGGCGCCTAAAAATAACAGCATTTTAGTTGTTCTCATTTTGTTTCTCCTCGGAGTCATTGATGATCGTTGCAACGTAGTCAGATTGTCTCGGCCAAGAGGAACGCTACCGTTCCGCCGCCCCTTCCAGCACTTCATAATCATGGGTAATATTGGCCATTTTTCCCAGCATAATGGATGCGGAGCAGTATTTTTCCGCTGATAATTGTATCGCCCGCCGCACCTTCTCTGTTTGTAATTCGGTACCTGTCAGGACAAAGTGCATATGTATATCGGTGAACACTTGCGGGTAATTATCCGCCCGTTTGGCATTGACCTCCACATTGCAGGAAGCGACCTCCTGGCGTGATTTGTGCAGAATGGAAATCACATCGTAGCTGCTGCATGCGGCCATGCCCAACAACAGCATTTCCATCGGCCTGGCCCCCCGGTCCCGGCCCCCTCCCTCAGACGGCCCATCCATCAGAATTTCGTGCCCGCTGCCCGATTTTCCGAGAAACGCAGCCTCCCCCTGCCAGCTAACGGCTATTTGCATCTCTTGAATAATTGTATCCAAATAATTTTTATGATGAAAAAGTTAATGAGTATCACTACTATATAGTGATCCTATAAATTATATTATAAATTCAGTCAAGGATGGGAGGGGAAGGACATGCAAGATTTTCAAAACTTGAAGAAAGGTGATGTGATTTCTCTTTTTCTGAGGCATTGTCAACGAAAAACCTATCAGGCGAAACAACTCATTATCACGGAAGGCGATTTATCCAAGGAGTTGTACTACATTGTGCACGGTTCGGTCACCGTTCTGATTGAGGATCACAAGAGCAGGGAATTTATCCTCGATTATCTGAATGCCGGTGAATTTTTTGGCGAGATCGGTTTATTTGAACAGGTACAGTATCGAAGTGCGTTTGTTCGGACTAAATCCAAATGTGAGATCGCCAGAATCAGTTATGAGGAATTGAAAAATCTTCAGGTTATTCTCCCGGATCTGCTTTTTTATATTGCAGGTCAAATGGCTGCCCGATTGATTAAAGCCAGCCACAAGGTCAAGGACCTTGCCTTTACCGATGTCAAGGGCAGGATTGCAAGGGCAATGCTGGATCTATGCAAGGACCCCGATGCGATGACTCATCCCGACGGCATGCAAATCAAGATTACCCGCAAGGAGTTGGGCAGGGTCGTAGGTTGTTCCAGAGAAACGGTTGGCCGTATCCTGAAAGGTATGGAAGAAGAGCAGTTGATTTCGATATCGGGGAAAACGATCGTCGTCTTTGGCAGGCGCTGAGCCTCGCCACCGTAAAGGCTGCGACGGCATAAAGGTCTAGCCGGCTTGTTTTAATCTAAAGACAATAAACAGGCTCAACAGCATCGGAGGGAGCGCAACGCTGAAAAATGGCATCATCCCATAAACGATCCCCAGGCTGCCTGATATCTGGCTGATTATATGGTACACAATGCCCGCCAGCACTCCCACAAAGATATGTTGCCTTATGGGAACGGTACGGGAACCGGTTTTCACAAAGACAAGCGCCAGCAGCGACATAATCAGAATGGAAAACGGGGTAATTATTTTTGACCAAAGGGCCTGTTCATATTGCTTGCTGTTCTGCCCGCTACGCTGAAAATAATCGATATAGTCCGATAATCTCCAAATCGACATATATTGAGGTTTGATGGTTAAAAGATTGATTGTCTCCGGGGTCAATATCGTATCCCAGGCGGCGGACTTCATGGACAAATTTTTTATGTGATTTTTCTGCAGGCTCATTTGTTCGAGATCATACAGGATCCATCGGTCGTCAAGGTATTCGGCTGTTTGCGCATGGGTGCCGGTTCGAAGCTGATTAGTATCGTCGAATTCATAAATATAGACCTCACTGATCTTATTACCGGGCAATATATTTTTTATATTGATAAAGCTGTTGTTATCTCTGGTCCAGAGTCCGTTTTTTGTCCTGAGAATGATCTGATTGCTCATTGCAACGGAGCGAATATATTTTGCCTTTTGCTCGGCGGCCGGGACGATGAATTCACCAATAGCGAAGCAGATAAGAATTAATAGAAGACTGGTTTTGCCAAATGACAGCGCCAGACGCAGTTGTGATATGCCGGATGTGCGGATCACGGCCAGTTCACTGCTGTTTGCCAGCATACCCAGCGCGGCCATGCTGCCAATCAGCGCCACAATCGGTAGCAGACCATAGCTCAGTTTGGGGACGGTCAGTAGAACATATTGCATTGCCTGCAGTGTGCTGTAGTTTCCGTGCCCCGTATGGCGCAGTTCGTCCACCAGTGTAAAGACAGTCATTATGGACAATAGAACCAGCAAGACCGGCACAATCATGCCAAGCAATGTTTTTCCGATATACCGGTCCAGTATGGAGAGCATTGCGCCGCTCGTATGATTACCGCTTGACACCGGGTTTTCTCCAGTGTTTGAGATCAGGGAGATAATACAATAAGGCTATGCCCGCTATGAATAACAGGTGTACCCACCATAAGCCGATATAGGACGGAATGATCTCGCGTTTAATCAGGTTTGCCCCCACGCTCAGCAGGTTGCTGTATATTAAATACACCAGTATCGCTATGGTGAACAAGGTCAAAAACTGCTCTCGGATAATAAACTGGTTCAGCATGGCGGCAAACAATGCCAGCAAAAAGCAGGCAATAATCAGAGAAAATTGCCAGTGCATTTTCGCCTTGTGACTCGGTATATCCGAGTTCCACAATTCGGAAGGGTAAACAGGTGTTTTTTCCGTGTGCCCGGTTTCGGCTTTATCGGGGCCGAGCAGTATGCCATGGGTCTGATATTGGATGATCCGGTAATCCGGTGCGCCCGGGTTGCCGATATAATGATGACCGTTTTCAAAGACAATAAAACGGCGTCCCGACTCTTTATCGAACTCGAATCGTGCGGTGGATGATTTTAGAATGCCTGATTTTCCGTCTATTTTGCCGGAGAGGAATACATTTTCCATCGTTCGCTTGTCTTCGGACAGGGTTTCCACATATACAATATAGTTATCTTTGCCGAACTCCTGGAAAATTCCGGGAATTATCGCCGATATGCTTGCTTCTTGCAGTATCTTTTCCTTGAGCAGGTCGATTTTCGCATCGGCCCAGGGTTCCAGATAGAAGCACAGGAGTGCGGTACACAGGGCATAGACGGCGGCAAAACGAAAAATTATCCGGGTATGGAAGTGATTGCCTAGCCCTGCCACAGACAAAATCACCAACTCCTTATTGCGTGCCATCTGGGTAAATGCCAGCAATATCGCTATTAATAATGCCACCGGCAGAATGTTGGGCAGACCCGCCAATATCTTATATCCCAACATGGTAAAGACCATATTGCCGGGTAATTTTCCGGACGCCGCATCGGTGAGAAACCTGATCAATTTATCGCTTGCAAGAACGATGAGCAACAAACTCACGGTCCAGAATAATTTCTGGCTCAATTCCCGGTAGATATAGCGTTCTAGCAGCAATTTATGTATCCGTCTCAATGGGAAAACATTTGTGCGGGGATAAACAAACCGGGGCAATTTGGTTCCGGCGACTGATTTCTTTGCAATTTTAGCAAAATTCAGCGATAAATATAGGTAAAAAATATATTCGGGATATCTCGGCTCTGCTCGAATCGATATAACAGCCGGAAATTAATGGGGCAGAATGCAATGACTATTGAATTTACTATAAAAAGCGGAAATCCGGAAAAACAGCGCACTGCCTGTGTGATTGTCGGGATTTATGAGGGTAAAAAACTGAGCCCGGCGGCGATAACTGTCGATACAGCCAGCAAACAATACCTTTCCAATATCATCAGGCGCGGCGATATAGCCGGGCGCAGGAATCAGACCTTGTTGTTGCACAGTGTTCCGGGTGTGGTGGCCGATCGTGTTTTATTGGTGGGGTGCGGCAAAGAAAAAGAACTGGACGATGCAGGCTTTCGCCAGGCCGTCCGGGCCAGCATCGAGGCGCTTACTCATACCGGCGCTATCGATGCGGTCAGTTATCTTAGCGAGTTGAAGATCAAGGGGCGCGATCATTACTGGAAAGTCAAACAAGCCGTTTTGACTGCATCCAGTGTTCTGTACCGCTTTAATGAACTGAAATCGGACAAGAAAAAAATGCGGAAGGCATTGCATAAAATTACATTTACAGTCCCGACCCGGCGCGAGCTTGATGCCGGTGAGAAGGGGTTGAATGACGGCAGGGCCATAGCAAACGGCATCAATCTGGCCCGCGATCTGGCCAATCGGCCGGCAAATATCTGTACCCCCAAATATCTGGCCGGCCAGGCCAGGCAACTGGGCCGAAACTTCCCTTCCCTGGAAGTGCATGTGCTGGATGAAGCACAAATGAAAAAACTGGGCATGGGCAGCCTGCTTTCGGTGGCGCAGGGATCGAGTGAAGCCGCCAAACTAATCACCTTCGAGTACCGCGGCGGGAAAAAGAACGCAAAGCCGGTAGTACTGGTGGGCAAGGGCGTCACTTTCGATACCGGGGGTATTTCTATTAAACCGGCAGCGGCGATGGATGAAATGAAATTCGATATGTGCGGTGCGGCATCGGTATTCGGCACGATGCGGGTGGTTGCCGAACTCAAACTGCCGATCAATGTTGTGGGGGTTGTTCCTGCAACGGAAAACATGCCCGGAAGCAAGGCTACCCGTCCCGGCGATATCGTTACCAGTATGTCGGGGCAGACGATTGAGATATTGAACACCGACGCCGAAGGCAGGCTGATTTTGTGTGACGCGCTGACCTACAGCGAAAAATTCAATCCCGACGTGATCATCGATATTGCAACGCTCACCGGCGCCTGCGTCATCGCACTGGGTGCGCCTGCCACCGGCCTGCTGAGCAACGACAAGCTGTTGGCAAAAAAATTATTGAGCGCCGGACAAATCAGCGGCGACCGCGCCTGGCAACTGCCTTTATGGGATGACTACCAGCAACAGCTCAACAGCCCGTTTGCCGATATGGCAAATATCGGCGGCCGCGAAGCCGGCACAATAACAGCGGCCTGTTTTCTGGCGCGCTTCACCGACAAATATCAATGGGCGCATCTGGATATAGCCGGCACCGCCTGGAAATCGGGGAAGCAAAAAGGCGCTACCGGGAGACCGGTTGGGCTGCTGACACAGTATATTATTGACAGGTGCAAATAAGTGTATTCATGCCCAGAGTGGATTTTTACATAATAGCCGACTCAACCGATTGGCAGCGCTTTGTTTGTCAATTGACCGGAAAAATCTGGAAGTCGGGCAATACGGTCTATATACACACAGATTCCGAAGAATATGCCGGTGTATTCGATGATTTATTATGGACCTTCCACGACACCAGCTTTCTCCCCCATGAGATACGCAACGACGGGGAAAACCCGGATGCGCCGATCACCATCGGTTGGGATGATAATCCCGCAGGGCACAGGGATGTGCTGATGAATCTGTCCGAAAATATCCCCGGATTTGCTGCTGATTTCAGCCGCATAGTAGAGGTAGCCGGCGGTGACGAGCAGCGGAAACAAATGACGCGCCGCCGCTACAGGCAGTATCGTGAACAGGATTATGAACTGCATGATCACAAGATCAACGCACCCTGATACCCATGGTTGATCAAACAAAAAAACCGGATCCCTCATTGCTGAAGAAAATCGAGGAGCTCGAGGCCTTATTGCAGAAACAACGACAGAAAAGACTGGAAAATACCGCCGTTCCAACAAAGGCGGAAACCGAACAAATACCCGTTTTGCGCGATGTGGTCACCGGGCAATCGATTGCCGCCGAAAATAAGCGGATGCAGAAGCAATTCGAGGAAAAACAAACCCAGGACGTGATGGGCATCGTCGATCAACATACTCGCAGCGATTTGGAAGAATTAGTGAAATTATTGAAGCACAATATAATCGATGAGTTGAAAACCGAACTGATGAAAGAATTAAAGCCTTTGAAAAAAGGGGAAAAAACGGATCTTTGAATAAGGACGCGAAACCGGAATGCAGAAATCGAAGTTGCACAGTAAACCATGAGGAAACGAATCGTACTGATTGCCTGCGCAAGCCAGAAATTGTCTCGCCGGGCGAAGGCAGAAGATTTATATACAAGCCCGCTTTTCAGACTCAACCTGAACTATGCGAAAAAACTGCGCCCGGATGACATATTTATCCTGTCCGCAAAACAACGCCGATCCTCGCCGGATCTATAATTGAGACTATTTTTTCACAACAAGGCAATGTGCAATTATATCGTGGAGTCCTTGCTTCTTCTGTGTGAAAGCAATCATAATGAAGCCGACCAGTAGCAAGAGGGTGGAAATAATCTTGCCGAAATAACGCCCTGTGCCCCTGTTGAAGCTGATTCTGTGTCCTTCGAGATCAGTTACCTTAATACCTAGAACCATCTTGCCGAGAGTTCCTTGTGTGGGGGAGCTTTCCATACCGGCAAAGTAGGCCCAGTGGATAATAAGTCCGAGGAGGTTCAATACGCTCTCCATGACAGATGAGAGAGCGGGATCGTCTAATTCAGCAAGATCGACAGTTCCGCCAGCAACCCAGACGGACAAGTATATCATTATCATTGCGAATGAACCAGCTATTAAGATAATGAAGTCAATAATGGCAGCTATGAACCTTTTCCAAAAACCTGCGTATTCCATGTCCATAAGGTAATCTCCAAAATTATTTAAAATACCGTTTATTCTCAACAATCGATAACCTCGATAGGTCGGCGATTATTCATAGCACCCACTATGATACCCGGAGTCTTGAAATTGATGGTAGTTTGTTAATGACTACCATACCGGGCATCGCATCAAGGTTTCATCTTATCGGCTATTGGGTGATTTAATCAAATATCGCCATGAAAAAATTTTATCTCGACTGTTGGCGGAATGATGAGTAGCCTTCATTGCACCAACGGCGCGGTACTTGTCACGGCACTTGAGCTTGATGAATGAGATCGGATCGGCCTTGCGTCCCATTACTCCGATCTCGTCTTGCCATGCTGTATACATAAGCTCATAAACCTTTGCGCTCCCCAACCCGGAAAGCACCATGTAAATCCATCACATCGGCTATTGACTGAAAGCCTTTTACCAGATAGCCAACATTGGGCATCTTTGGGACATGCGTTCAACCGGCACAGTTTTCCGTTTGACGAGTCGCAGATCCCACGAAACGGCGTTTATGTTTTGTTCCAAAAAGGCGAGCACGGCCACGGACAGGACCGGATTGTAAGCATCGGCACCCATACGGGCGAAGGCCAACTGCGATCCAGACTGACACAACACTTTCCCACAGAAAACAAAGACCGCAGCAACTTTACAAAACACCCTTCAACGTTTCGGGCATTGCGCATTTGTCGCAATTCATCAGGGGTTAACAATCGTGCGCATAAGGCGTACAATTCCGGCAATTCTCCGAAACAGCCTTATCACAACACATTTCCATAACAAGAATTTCCATGGATAAGAACTACAATCCCGCCCGGATTGAATCGACCTGGTATGAAAGCTGGGAAAAAAATGGATGGTTTGCTCCCGATGCAGGGGAGACGAGCTATTGCATTATGCTGCCGCCGCCGAATGTGACCGGCAGTCTGCACATGGGGCATGCCTTCCAACAGACCTTGATGGACGTGCTGATCCGTTATCACCGCATGAGCGGGGATCGTACCCTCTGGCAATGCGGCACCGATCATGCCGGCATTGCCACCCAGATGGTAGTAGAGCGCCAACTGGAATTGCAGGGACAATCCAGACATGCTCTGGGGCGGGAAAAATTTACCGAAGCGATCTGGAACTGGAAAGAGCATTCAGGCGGCACGATCAGCCGGCAGTTCAGGCGTTTGGGCGCCTCAATGGATTGGAGTCGCGAACGCTTTACCATGGATGAAGATTTATCCAATGCGGTAAGACAGGCTTTTATCAGACTTTATGATGAAGGATTGATCTACAGAGGCAAGCGTCTGGTCAACTGGGACCCTGTGCTCCGCACCGCAATATCCGATCTCGAAGTCATAGCGGAAGAAGAAGACGGCCACCTTTGGCATATCCGTTATCCGCTGGCCGGAGACGCGCCCGGCGCCGACTATATCATTGTAGCCACCACTCGCCCGGAAACCATGCTGGGTGATGCGGCCGTTGCCGTGCATCCCGATGACGAACGTTATCAGGCGCTGATCGGCCGCCAGGTAGAGCTGCCGTTTACCGGCAGAACCATCCCGGTTATTGCCGACGGTCACGTCGACCCGGAATTTGGAACCGGCTGTGTAAAGATCACACCGGCGCATGACTTTAATGACTATGAAATGGGACAGCGCCATACGCTTGCCCGGATCAATATCTTCACCGCCGATGCCGCCATGAACGAAAACGCCCCGGAGCAGTATCGAGGCATGAGCCGCGAGCAGGCGCGCCAACGGATCATCGCCGATCTGGAAGCCGCGAAGCTGTTGGAAAAAACCGAAGACTGCAAACTGATGATCCCGCGCGGCGACCGCTCCCACGCAATTATCGAACCCTACTTAACCGATCAGTGGTATGTGAAGGTCCAGCCGCTGGCCGATCCGGCAATAAAAGCCGTTGAAAACGGCGCTATAAAATTTGTGCCGGCCCACTGGTCCAGAACCTATTTTGAATGGATGCGCAATATCGAAGACTGGTGCATCAGCCGCCAACTGTGGTGGGGGCATCGCATACCGGCCTGGCACGGCGAAGACGGCAAGATCTATGTTGCCAATGACGAGGCCGAAATCAGAAAAAAATACCGGCTCGACGATTCATTCGGATTGACGCAGGATGAAGACGTACTCGACACTTGGTTTTCCTCTGCCCTTTGGCCTTTTTCAACACTGGGCTGGCCGGAACAAACCCCCGAATTAAAAACTTTTTATCCGACCAACGTGCTGGTAACCGGCTTCGATATCATTTTCTTCTGGGTTGCGCGCATGATCATGCTGGGACTGAAATTTACCGGCAGGGAGCCGTTTCGTGAAGTATATATCCACGGTCTGGTGCGCGATGCCCAGGGACAAAAGATGTCCAAATCAAAAGGCAACATATTGGACCCGCTTGATTTGATTGACGGCATTGAGTTGGAGGCATTGGTCAGCAAGAGAGCCGCCGGTTTGATGCAACCGCACCTTGCGCCGGAGACCGAAAAGGCCACGCGCAAATATTTTCCGGATGGCATTAGCGCATATGGCACCGACTCATTGCGTTTCACCTTTGCATCATTGGCCTCACAAGGCAGGGATATTCGCTTTGACGTAGGGCGCATAGAAGGTTATCGCAATTTCTGCAACAAACTCTGGAATGCGGCGCGCTATGTGTTGATGAATATCGAAAACCATGATCTGGATATCAATCGCGGCCCAAGAGAACCCGGGGTTGCGGAGAAATGGATCGCAACCCGGCTGGCGCGGACTATCACCCGGATTGAGGAAGGATTCCATACCTATCGCTTCGACCTTGCTTCCCAGGCAATGTATGAATTTACCTGGAACGATTATTGTGACTGGTATCTGGAGCTTTCAAAAACCACATTGAATGATGACTCTGCTGCGGATGCATTAAAATGCGCCACCCTGTTCACCCTGGTGAGCATTCTTGAAGTATTGCTTCGATTACTGCACCCGTTGATCCCCTTTATCACCGAGGAACTATGGCAAAAAATTGCGCCATTATTGAATATCGAGGCAGAAACCATCATGCTGCAAAACTACCCGTCGGCCAGCGATATTGAAACCGATCAAGGCGCTCTGGCCGAGCTTGAATGGACCAAGTCCTTTATTGTCGGTGTCCGAAAGATCCGCGCCGCCCGCGATATCGCGCCGGGCAGGGTATTGGCGGTAAAGATCAAGGATGGTAGTGACGAAGAAAAAATCTGGCTTCAGCGCAACAAAAAAGCGATTCAGGCGCTGGCTAAAATAGATCCCATTCATGCCGTCGACACCGAACCGAATGATGCGGTAGCGGCATTGGCCGGCTCGATGACGCTGCTGGTGCCCCTGGCGGACCTGATCGACCCTGCCGCGGAACTGGCGCGGCTGCAAAAGCAACTCGATAGATTGAAAACCGACAGAAATAGCCTGCAATCCAGACTCGCTGACAAGCAGTTTGCCGAACGCGCTCCTGCAGAGATAGTGAACAAAAAACGCGATCATCTAGCGGAGGTGGTCAACCTGCTGGAGAAAACCGAGGCGGAATACCAAAGGATGAAAACCTTGGCCGTATAATGCGAGCGCATCAATGATAAGGAAGGGCCTGCCGGGCCGACTGCCTTCATATACAGGGACGCAAAATCACCGGCAACAGGCAGTCACCGCCGCCGGTGAATTGGATATTCCGATCCCTCTTTGATACCCATAAAGTGCTGCGATCAGATATAGAATCATTACCGGTCCATGCCGGTTATTTTGAAAAATTTTCAATATTTGATGATTATACTTATGCTGGTTATCTGGGCATTAAGGAGTTAGAAGATGGAACTTTCCGCATCAAGGGATAGAATTTGCGAATCCGGCCCAACGGCTGATTGAACTATAAGCCTCTGGCTGTTTTTGTGGAGAAAATGGTTTGAAAACTCACCCTTCCGGATTAGGGGGAAGGCTATTGAATCTATAGTAATGCTTAAGCGCAGCACGCAAAAAGCCCCGTGTGTTTCTTTTGTTTTTTGCAACTTCATTGCTGAAAGGAGGTTCAGGATTAAAACCTTCCAACTCTTCCTCTTTAATCCTTTCTATATTTGGATATTTCTTTATAGGGAACAAGATCTTTGAGAAAGTACCTCTTGCCTCATTTTTCACTAATTGAATATACCCGTCACCATGCTCGTCTACCCAAAGTTTATATTTGATATGCCCCTTGCCCCTTATTTTATGCCCCTTGCCCCTTATTTTTGGTGCTGCACCTAAGAAGTTCTTAAGCTCGATTATATTCACCGCAATTTTCCTCAAATCTAATTGAATTTAGCATTATGGTAGTAGAGAGAAATTTGGTCAACCAGTTGTATGGGTCCAGTACCTTTGGCACTGTGGCAGTTGTTGGAAGAGGAATTGTATCGGAGTTTGCAGGCCGATGCTATGGTGGGGCAGGATTTAGGCGTGAGCGCGGCAGCGTTGCCGGCGTGCCGGTTGAGGGTTTGACACCAGCGATAGAGCGTGCGGATGCTGACCTGAAAGGCCTCGCTGGCAGCGATTTTGCCGTGCCGATCAGAAAACGCCAGGATCGCAAGGCGGTGTTGGGCATGTTTGGAAGTCATCCCCCAAACATGCCCTAAATGGGCTACTCGGTAAAACCACCGGATGCGGTATCCGGTATAGTGGGTTTGCATGGCTCTCCTCTTGAGGCGGAGTGCCAAAGGTTTCTGAGCTTATACAACCGGCGTGGCAGCGGCATCGTATTGAATTTCCGGGCTACCTGGTGTCCTGTCTGGAAGAAATTCCTGTATTCGTAGAATTATAAAAATAATATCAGGCGCACGGACTGCAATTTATCGGGATTGCCCTGCAGGAAGGCGAGGAAATTCGCAGTTACAGCGAAGCAATGTGCCAGTTGTATCCATAGCCTTCTCTGCAATTCTTGCGAAAGACTGGATGCCTGCCCCTGCTCAGGTCAGGGGGTAAATCTTTCGCAGGCTTAGCCGGAATTACTGCGTGCCCCTCAAGGCGCCGTTGGCTCTCTGCTTCACCAGGGCGGCTATCCGTTTGCGCGCTTCGGCTTCCGTCATGCCTTTTTCCATAGCGCGTTTCACCATTCTTTGCTGCATGGCCCGATCTATGGGCGGGGGGTTCGTCCGGGCTCGGGTGATGCCGGCTTCCGCTCCTTTACATACGCCTTCCACGCAAATAGTCCCAAGAATGCTACGATCCCCAGCACTATCAAGGTTTGCAGCAGTAGCCCGCCAACGCCGGATAGAAAAGGCTTCTTTTCAAGCAGGGCCATTGTATCTGTGGGTAAGTGCCCCGAACGTGCTGCCAAGTCAAGGGGGCGCTCGAGCTTATCGTTTTCAGCGTATATATCGGCTCCTTCTTCCACCAATAGCCGGATCATTGGAGCTTTTGAACTGCTCGCTGCCCAGTGCAGGGGGGTATTACCGTCCTTGTCTTTCGCGTTGAGGTCGGCTCCGGCCTTGATGAGCGCAAGGGTCGTCTCAGTATGGCCCCTGGATGCCGCCCAGTGCAGGGGGGGTTTGCCGTCCTGGCCTTTCGCGTTGGGGTCGGCTCCGGCCTTGATGAGCGCAAGGGTCGTCTCAGTATGGCCCCTGGATGCCGCCCAGTACAGGGGGGGTTTGCCGTCCTTGTCTTTCGCGTTGGGGTCGGCTCCGGCCTTGATGAGCGCAAGGGCAATCTCAGTCTGGCCCTTGGATGCCGCCCAGTGCAGGAGGGGTTTGCCGTCCTTGTTTTTCACGTTGGGGTCGGCTCCGGCCTTGATGAGCGCACGGGTCGTCTCAGTATGGCCCCAGGATGCCGCCCAGTGCAGGGGGGTTTTGCCGTCCTTGTCTGTCGCGTTGGGGTCGGCTCCGGCCTTGATGAGCGCAAGGGTCGTCTCAGTATGGTACCTGGATGCCGCCCAGAGCAGGGGGGTTTTGCCGTCCTTGTCTGTCGCGTTGGGGTCGGCCCCGGCCTTGATGAGCGCAAGGGCAATCTCAGTATGGCCCCCTAATGCCGCCCAGTGCAGGGGGGTATAGCCGAACCCGTCTTTCACGTTGGGGTCGGCCCCGGCCTTGATGAGCGCAAGGGCCGTCTCAGTCTGGCCCTTGGGTACCGCCAAGTACAGGGGGGTATAGCCGTTCCCGTCTTTCGCGTTGGGGTCGGCTCCGGCTTTGATGAGCGCAAGGGTCGTCTCAGTATGGCCACCGTCTGCCGCCACGTGCAGGGGGGTACGGCCGCCATACTTTTTCACGTTGGGGTCGGCTCCGGCCTTGATGAGCGCAAGGGTCGTCTCAGTATGGCCCTTGGATGCCGCCCGGTGCAGGGGGGTACGGTCGTCCTTGTTTTTCGCATTGGGGTCGGCTCCGGCCTTGATGAGCGCAAGGGCCGTCTCAGTATGGCCCTTTCCTGTCGCCTGGTGCAGGGGGGTTTCGCCGTCCTTGTCTTTCACGTTGGGGTCGGCCTCGGCCTTGATGAGCGCAAGGGTCGTCTCAGTATGGCCCCTGGATGCCGCCCAGTGCAGGGGAGGAACGCCGTCCTCGACTTTCGCGTTGGGGTCGGCTCCGGCCTTGATGAGCGCAAGGGCCGTCTCAGTATGGCCCTTTCCTGCCGCCAAGTGCAGAGGGGTAAGGCCTTCCTCGACTTTCCCATTGGGGTCGGCTCCGGCCTTAATGAGCGCAAGGGCTGTCTCAGTCTGGCCCTCGGATGCCGCCAAGTACAGGGGGGTATCGCCGTCCTTGTTTTTCGCGTTGGGGTTGGCTCCGGCTTTGATGAGCGCAAGGGCCGTCTCAGGCTCGAACCCGTATGCCGCCCAGTACAGGGGGGTACGGCCGTCCTTGTTTTTCGCGTTGGGGTCGGCCCCGGCCTTGATGAGCGCAAGGGCAATCTCAGTATGGCCCCCGGATGCCGCCCGGTGCAGGGGGGTATCGTCGCCGTACTTGTCTTTCACGTTGGGGTCGGCTCCGGCCTTGATGAGCGCAAGGGCAATCTCAGTATGGCCCCCGGATGCCGCCCGGTGCAGGGGGGTATCGTCGCCGTACTTGTCTTTCACGTTGGGGTCGGCTCCGGACTTGATGAGCGCAAGGGTCGTCTCAGTATGGCCCAGGAATGCCGCCCGGTACAGGGGGGTATCGCCGTCCTTGTCTTTCGCGTTGAGGTCGACCCCGGCCTTGATGAGCGCAAGGACAATCTCAGTATGGCCCTCTCTTGCCGCCCAGTACAGGGGGGTAGCGCCTTCCTTGTCTTTCGCGTTGGGGTCGGCCCCGGCTTTGATGAGCGCAAGGGTCGTCTCAGTATGGCCCCCGGATGCCGCCCAGTGCAGGGGGGTAGTGCCGAACTCCCTGTCTTTCGCGTTGGGGTCGGCCCCGTTGGCAAGCAGTTCCCGCACGAGCTCCACATTGCCACTTCTGGCGGCGTCATGGAGAGGGCTGGCATCCACATTGCCGATCAGTAGCGCCAGAGCAAGTAAAGCAACTGGCTTTTTCATAGAATTCCCCTCGTTTGATAGTATGCGTTGGCTATTATCGGTTGGGGGTGTGTCTGTGTCAAACCGGTGTATGGGTCCAGTACCTTTGGCACTGCGGCAGTTGTTGGAAGAGGAATTGTATCGGAGTTTGCAGGCCGATGCTATGGTGGGGAATGACGGTGTTATAGGCGAGCAGCCATTCCGCCATTTTACGGTTGAACAGGGCCAGGTCGGTGAACAGTAAATCCTCGTGATAATCCACGAACTGCTCTTGAATGGTGCGGTTGAAGCGCTCACAGTGTGCGTTCATTTTGGGTGATCTGGGGTAGGTCCACCAATGGGTAATACCAAGCTCATCGAGGCGTTTTTGGAAGTTACCCATGAACTCGGAGCCATTATCGGAGAGCAGATATTGTGGTTGCATGGGCAGCAGGTCGGTGAGCGCCTCCAGGGCGATGGCGGTATTGCGGCTGGCAGCGGAATTGGCAGCAAAGGCGATGGCAAAGCGGCTGGTGGGGTCGATAAAGGTGAACAGATAGCGGCGGATACCGTCGCGCAGGCGCACCACGGTATCGCAGGCGAACAGGGACAGCGGTGGCGGATGTCAATGCGAAAGGTGATGGCGGCTTTACTCCGCTTCATGGGGCGGCAATACTCGGAAACGCCGAAGTCATTCCTGCCCTTGTTCAAGCGGGAGCATATATTCAAGCAACTGATAATCAAGACAGGACTCCGCTGGATGTAGCGAGAAAATACAAGAAATGGGGAGTTGTCAAATATCTTGAAAACCCGCCTGCATTGGCGCTGCCGGAATGCTTTAACATCATTCGCAGCAACCCGGAGGCGATTGCCCGGGTGAACGGCGTGGAAATGACTCTGCTCATCGATACCGGTGCAACGATTACCAATTTAACGGGTCAGCAGGCGAGGGCGGCGGGAGTCCGCCCAACCGGAGAAGGAGAATTTACACTGGCGGATGGTTCTGTCGTCGTTAATAAAACCGGCTCCGCTAACATTTCTTTGGGCAGGGGGCTATTAGGGAATTTTCCGGTTTCTATTGGAGGCGGAAGAACAGGGCTGCTAGGGAGAGATGTTCTCGATGAATTCGCCTGCCGATAACGCAGAATTTGACTCGCCCGCAATCTGGGTATGCGGTTGTCTGCCGGAAACGCCGGTACGGCAGGAGAGAGCAGAGAGATGAGTCCAACTATTTTTAGAGAGAGCGGATTTCGATTTTTTCTCCCGGGAAGAAAAAAGACCTCATGTGCATGTCAATGGTTCTGATGGTGAAGCTAAATTCTGGCTCGAACCAGATGTTATACTGGCAACGAATTATGGGACACTGCAACCGGTACAAATGGGTACTGTGATTTGACCAGAATAAAACCAATTGGGGGTATTAAGTGGGAGTAAACCGCGACAAAGTAGACTTATGGAAAGCTGACGTTGCCCGTTCAGTTGATTTTTACAATGACTGGTTCATGACGTTCGCGCCCAGGGCATTCAGGGATACCCGCATTGAAACCACGAAACAAGTTAAACAAGCTCTTCAATGGACTGAAAACTTGACGAACATCAGACCTGAAACCCTTCAGCTTCACCCTTCTGTATTGCCCATGCTTCGAATGACCACATGCCCACCTGTTGCGCATGATCGTCTTGTTGGCTTGGCTGGTGTATCCCCTAACCTGGTAAAGAACATGGAAACAGGTAAACGTGTTCCGCCAAATATGAAGCAGCCGGAATTGATCGAACAGCTGGGCATGATCGGGGACATCATCGAAAAAATGGCTGACCCTGATATTTTCGTATGGAAGGAACGCGGTGACACTGGCACGAAAGAAGAAGTACACCGTGCTTCAACTGTTGTTGCTGATCGTCTTTGTGGTGCGGTCGCCGACCCAATAATCAGAAACGCGCAAGAACAGCGTCAACTTGCAGCAATCAAGGCCTGGCTTGAAGCCCGTGGTTACCGTAAACTTCAATCTGGTGAAGCTGAAGACTGGCTTTCCATGCCGGACGGCACCTTTTCATTCCGCTTCAATGTTCCTATAACGCTTGATGGTGGAAAACAGGTCAATATCCCGGTTGACGCGGTGATTATGCGCAAAGACGCAAAAGAAGGCGATTTTCCTGCATTGTTTGAAGCGAAATCAGCCGGTGACTTTGCCAACACGAACAAACGCCGCAAGGAAGAAGCGATCAAGATTCGACAACTTCGCAAGACTTACGGTGACAAGATCACTTTTGACTTGTTTTTATGCGGTTATTTTGATTCCGGTTATCTTGGCTATGAAGCGGCTGAAGGTATTGACTGGGTATGGGAGCACCGCATTGACGATTTAGAGCAGTTTGGATTTTAAAGATGAAGATTAACCAACTTGAAAGCCAGCGCCAGACATTACAGGCTGAACTTGACGGGCAAAAGACCCAGGAAGAGCGCAACATAATGGGGCAGTTTTCAACGCCTGTTGCCCTTGCAAATGACGTTCTGACCCATGCCAAAAACATATTCCCAAAGCATGGCAAGGTGCGCTTTCTTGATCCGGCGTTTGGTACCGGTTCTTTTTACAGTGCGTTGCATACTATCTTCCCGTCAACGCGAATTGAAGCCGCCACCGGTTTTGAAATTGACGGGCATTACGGCAAACCGGCTTTGAAGCTATGGGAAAAAACCGACCTTAACTACCGGCTTGCAGACTTCACCAAACAACAGCCACCGGTTGAAGATGAAAAGTTCAATTTAATCATTTGCAATCCGCCATACGTCCGCCATCATCACATAAACGATCAAAAACAACGGTTGCAGACAAAAGCCCTTGAAGCTGCAAATATGAAGCTGTCCGGTTTGGCTGGTCTTTATTGTTACTTTATGGCGCTTGCACATCCATGGATGAAACAAAACGGTATCGCCGGCTGGCTGATACCAAGTGAATTTATGGACGTGAACTACGGCCAGGCTGTTAAAGATTATCTGTTGAATGAGGTTACCCTGCTTCAAATACACCGTTTTGATCCGGGTGACGTTCAATTTGATGATGCGCTTGTTTCATCGGCTGTTATCTGGTTCAAGAATAAAAAGCCGGGCAGGAATCACAAAGTGAAGTTTACTTATGGTGGAACAATCGACGCGCCGGCGCATAAAAAAGACGTTGGCTTTTCCACGTTAGCAACAGAAAGGAAATGGACACGTTTCCCACTTGCTGATAAACGTGAACAAAATAATGCGCCAAAGTTAAGCCATTTCTTCGCGGTGAAGCGCGGCATTGCAACCGGTGACAATAAATTCTTTGTGCTTACACGCGAACAGATTGAAAGCCGTGGATTACCGCTTGATCAGTTTCTTCCAATTTTGCCAAGCCCGCGCTACCTTGACGCCACTGAAGTGAAAGCGGATAAAAATGGTTTCCCTGATATTGAAAATCAACTGTTTGTTCTGGACTGTAAACTTCCACCTGACGAAGTGAAGCGTGTTTACCCTGAACTTTATGACTACCTTGAAGAAGGTGTTCAATCCGGCGTATCTGAAAGGTATTTGTGCAAAAATCGTAAGATTTGGTATGCACAAGAAAATCGCCCTGAAAGTCGGTTCTATTGCACATATATCGGACGTTCAGACAAGGAAGGAAAAAATCCTTTCCGCTTCGTGTTGAACAGGTCAAAAGCGATTGTTGCCAATTCATACTTGATACTTTATCCCAGGCCCCACTTGGAAAAAGAAATTGAACAGAACCCGGACTTGAATGAGCGCTTGATTGAAGCGTTAAACCGGATCACCGGAAAAGCCATGCTTGATGAAGGTCGTGTGTATGGTGGCGGTATGCACAAGATGGAACCCAAAGAACTTTCAAATGTTCCGGCCACCGAAATACAAGCGCTTTTCAACGGCGGATTAACTGAATTGCAATGCGATATTTTTGCAGCGTAAGGACACGCAGCGGGAGTCCGCCCAACCGGAGAAGGAGAATTTACACTGGCGGATGGTTCTGTCGTCGTGAATAAAACCGGCTCCGCTAACATTTCTTTGGGCCGGGGGCTATTAGGGAATTTTCCGGTTTCTATTGGAGGCGGAAGAACAGGGCTGCTAGGGAGAGATGTTCTCGATGAATTCGCCTGCCGATAACGCAGAATTTGACTCGCCCGCAATCTGGGTATGCGGTTGTCTGCCGGAAACGCCGGTACGGCAGGAGAGAGCAGAGAGATGAGTCCAACTATTTTTAGAGAGAGCGGATTTCGATTTTTTCTCCCGGGAAGAAAAAAGACCTCATGTGCATGTCAATGGTTCTGATGGTGAAGCTAAATTCTGGCTCGAACCAGATGTTATACTGGCAACGAATTATGGGCTTTCTGACCCTGAATTAGCTAAAATCAAGAAAATTATTGAGGAGCATAAAGATGAGTTCATCAGCGCATGGGATTCCTGCTTCAGAAACTGAAGTAACGAATGTTTCCACTCACGGACTTTGGCTGCTTAGCCACGGCAAGGAATTGTTCCTGTCTTACGAAAACTTTCCCTGGTTTAAAGAGGCTCCAATTGGCCACGTGGTCGCGGTAAAAGAGGTTTCCCCCGGTCATTTTTATTGGCCCGAATTGGATATAGATTTGGGCATGGACACTATTGAGCATCCTGAAAAGTATCCATTGATGGCCAGTGTAAAGGACCTGACAAAGCAACCAAAGAGGGTGCGGAATACACAACTGGATTTCTGAATGGCTGGCGGCCATTTTGTCACAGAGCTGGCCAGAAGTTTGATAAAATTCAGATGCTTACACCAAAATCAAATCGGAATGCCGTCAGAGCCTTGAAAAAAGCGCACGCAGAATAATTTTGACTCACTTGGCAATCGGCGGTACATTCCACCCATTATCCGGGTGTTAGGCGCGCAGCAACTATGCAAACATATCTGATGGTTTTGGCGGTGGCGAGAAAGTATTTTGGCGCACAGCCGATGCTTGACCTCTCCATTAATTGGAGAACCATCGCGCCAGTCGAAATACAAGAGATGATTGACGCGGGTGCAGAGGTCAATACGAAAAGCAAAGAGGGTTTGGCTCCGTTGCACCTGGCCACATTAGAGGGAAATGCCGGAGTCATTTCCACCCTTATCCAGGCGGGCGCCGGGATCGATGTAAAAACGAATAACGGTTTGACCCCGCTGTACCTGGCCGCAGCAGGGAGGAGACCCGAAATCATTTCCATACTTGTGCAGGCGGGCGCGGCGGTCAATGCGAAAAATAAAGAAGGCTTGACTCCGCTTCACCGGGCGGTAGATTCAGGAAATACCGAAGTCATTTCCAGCCTTGTTCAAGCGGGCGCCGAGATCAATGCGAAAGATGAAGAATGCTTGACTCCGCTACACCTGGCGGCAGTAAAGGGCAAACCCGAAATCATTTCCATCCTTATTCAGGCGGGCGCCAGGTTCAATGAGAAAGATGAATGCGGCTGGACTCCGCTGCACCTGGCGGCGGCAAAGGGGAACTCCGAAGTCATTGCTGTGCTTCTCAAAGCGGGCGCCGAGGTCAATGTAAAAGATGGACGCGGCTGGACTCCGTTGCACCTGGCGGTAGCAAAAGATAAATCCGAAGTCATTTTTGTGCTTCTCGAAGCGGGCGCCGAGGTTGATGTAAAAACGAATAAGGGCTTGACCCCGCTGTGCCTGGCCGTAGTAGAGAAGAGCATCGAAATCATTTCCGGCCTTGTTCAAGCGGGCGCCGGGGTGAATGTGAAAGATGAAGCCGGCTGGACTCCGCTGCACCTGGCGGTGGCAAAGGGCACATCCGAAGCCATTGCTATGCTTCTCGAAGCGGGCGCCGAGGTGAATGCGAAAGATAAAGACGGCTGGACTCCGCTGCACCTGGCGTGGTCAAAGGAGAAAGCCGAAATCATTGCTGTGCTTCTTGAAGCGGGCGCCGAGGTGAATGCGACAGATAAAGACGGTTTGACTGTGCTGCACTTGGCGGCGGTAAACGGGGGAGCCGAAGTCCTTGCTGCGCTTCTCGAAGCAGGCGCCGAAATGAATGCGAAAGATAAAGCCGGCTGGACTCCACTGCACCTGGCGGCGGCAAAGGGTAGATCCGAAATCGTTTCCATCCTTATCCGGGCGGGCGCGGATGTCAATATAAAAAGCAAATGGTTTCAGACTCCGCTGCTTCTGGCGAAAATAGCAAGGTGCCGGGATGTCGCCAGAGCGTTGAAAAAAGCGGGCGCAAAAATAGCTTGACTTGCTGGCCAGGCATCCTTTTACCTCGCACAACTCGGCAAACTTCGTTACAATAGCGCCGATGGGAAGGCGGTTTCGTTGGCGGTGAAATTTTTTTCGCGAGGAGGGTATGGCGGGCGGTGATGTACTCTGCCGCAAAATTCCCTTTTGTAATTTGACGGGGCACTGATCCAATTAAAAAATTATGGGCCTGGTAACGGGAATTTGGGATGGACTATCGTCGCTGACAGGCACCCGTCCGGCAATTCTGCTCCGTTGCCGCTGGCGGGTCCGAAGCCCTGGCTAACTGAATATGCTGGAAAAAATAAAAGAAGAAATACAGGTTGTCTTTGAACGCGATCCGGCCGCACGCTCGGTGCTGGAGACCGTTTTTACCTGTCCTGGTTTCCAGGCGATCCTGCTGCATCGCTTCAACCACTGGCTATGGAACAAAAGTTTCTATTTGCTGGCGCGCATCACCGCCCATATTGCGCGTTTTCTGACCGGCATCGAAATTCATCCGGGGGCGCAAATCGGCCGGCGGTTATTTATCGATCACGGCATGGGTATAGTAATCGGTGAGACCGCCGAGCTTGGCGACGACGTATCGATTTATCATGGCGTCACCCTGGGCGGCACTACCTGGCAGAAAGGAAAACGCCACCCGACCTTGGATGACAATGTTGTGGTCGGCGCCGGTGCGAAGATATTGGGGCCGATTACCATCGGAGCAGGATCGCGCATTGGCTGCAATGCGGTGGTGGTGAAAGACACACCGCCCGGTTCAACCGTGATCGGCGTGCCCGGTCATGTGATTGTTGCCCGCAGTGGAGAGGATAAAAACGCCAGACGCGAAGCGATGGCAAAAAAGATCGGTTTTACCGCCTATGCCGCAAGCAAGGATATGCCTGATCCTATACAGAATGCCCTGGATTCGATCCTGGATCACATGCACAAGATCGAAGAGGACATGCAGCAGATCAAAAAAGAAAAACCCCGCGACTGATTGCCTGCGGATTTATTTTCGGATCATTGATTAAACAGAGTAACGCAGGAAACAATCAGGCAGATGAAGTTCAGCGAACGATGGCTTAGAGAATGGGCGGATCCGGATATTGATTCGGATGCGCTCTGTGAAAAATTGACAATGGCGGGTTTAGAGGTTGAGGGTGTTGAAGCGGTTCGTCTCAATCTGAACAACATTGTCGCCGCCAGGATCGTTGCGATTTCTCCGCATCCCGATGTGGAGCGCCTGCAGTTGTGTGAAGTAGATTTTGGCGCAGAACAGACTGCTGCTGTGCTTTCCGGCGCGACCAATCTCCGCCCGGGAATGGTTACCGGGCTGGCAAGGGCTGGATTACCGGACGAGGCAGGGACGCGAGACGCTGAATTGGCAGGCGTGCTGCCGGACGGCGCGCTCTGCTCGGAAAAGACACTGGGTTTGACGGAAAACACCGATGAAATCATTGAGTTGGATCCTTCTTTTACCGTGGGTCGTCCGTTGAATGAATTTCTTGCGCCGGCGGATAACGTTATTGAAATTTCCATTACCCCCAATCGGGGGGATTGTTTCAGCATCAGAGGCGTGGCGCGCGAGGTCGCGATTCTCAGCGGCTGCCCATTGCATGAAGCCGGTATCGACAGGGCTACGATAGCTGGCGATTCGCTTCGGCGGGTCGATCTGGAGGCATCGCAGGCCTGCCCAAAATATCTTGGCAGGCTTATATCCGGTGTCGAATGCGGCAAAAAATCGCCTTTTTGGCTGCGCGAAAAATTGTGCCGCTCAGGGATCCGCCCGCTGACTGCGGTGGTCGATATTACCAACTACATTATGCTCGAATTGGGGCAGCCCCTGCATGCCTTCGACAACGATAAATTGGCCGGCGATATTCGCGTACGATATTCACGGGGGGGAGAAAATTTGATATTACTCGATGAGAGTAAATGCGAACTATCGCCCGAAACCCTTGTTATAGCAGATGAGAACCGGCCGGTGGCGCTTGCCGGCATCATGGGCGGTCTTGATAGCGCGGTTGCGGCCGATACGCAGAATATCTTTCTGGAATGCGCCTACTTCGCTCCCGAAGCGATTGCCGGGCGGGCCAGGCAATATAAGCTGCAAACCGACTCATCACAGCGTTTCGAGCGGGGCGTGGACTCCGAGTTGCAGGCTGATGCAATGGAAATGGCGACTGCCTTGATCATTGCGATTTGCGGCGGCAAGGCCGGAGCGGTATTTGAGGCAAAGGATGAAGACCATATACCGCAGCCTTCCGCGATCCATCTGCGCTCGGCGCAGATCGCGCGCGTACTGGGCATCAAGCTGCCCGAAGCGCAAATCCAAACCATTCTGGACAAGCTGCATATGCCGAATCACAGGATCGAAGACGGCTGGATGATCACGCCCCCCAGTCATCGTTTTGATCTACAGATAGAGGTTGATGTGATTGAAGAACTGGCGCGCATACGGGGATACGAGAATATTCCCCATGCTGCGCCTGCGGCCCGGCTGGTGATTCGTCCCGACAATAAAATCAGAAATCGTCTTGCCGCCGCCCGCTCGGTTTTGACGCAGCGCGGCTATCAGGAGGCGGTTACGTTCAGTTTTGTCGATCCTGGCATCCAGAATTTACTGACGCCGGAGATAGAAGCGATGGAATTGACCAACCCGATTGCGCCGGAAATTTCTCACATGCGCACCAGCTTGTGGCCTGGGCTGCTCGGCGCCGTCCGTTACAACATAAAGCGGCAACAGGAGCGGGTTCGCCTGTTCGAGATTGGCCTGGTGTTCAAAAATGCGCGGCATTTATCCCAAGAGTACCATGTTGGCGGAGTATCAATAGGAAATTATTATGAAAATCAATGGAACATTCCATATAATTCATGTAATTTATATGATATAAAGGCGGATATACAATCTTGGTTGAACACCTTGGGGTTAGAAATGCGTATACATTATTCGGAAATTGAGCACAGCGCCTTGCAACCGGGACAGGCGGCGGGCGTATATTGTGGCGAGACTCGTATAGGCCGGTTTGGCCGGTTGCACTCACGCATTGGCGCCGCGCTGGCATTGCCGGGCGACTGCTATCTGTTTGAATGCAACGCAGAGAAAATTGCCGATAAAATACCGTCCGCTATTCGGAAATTATCCAAATTCCCGGCGGTAAGGCGGGATTTATCTTTTGAAATAGGCGAAGACGTACCGGTTGCCGAAGTGATCCATTGCGTGAAAAATCAGCTAGGAGAGGATCTGTACAATCTGGAATTATTTGACGTATATCAAGGGGAAGGCATTGAGCCGGGGAAAAAAAGTCTTGCTTTGGGCTTGACCTTTCAGAAAACTTCCCGCACTCTTACCGATGAGGAAGTTGAGTCCCTGATGAACGGGGTATTGAATCAGCTTGGAAAACAATTTGGTGCAAAACAGAGGGAATCGAAGACATGGCAGCATTGACGAAGGCTGATATGGCGAAAAGGCTCTATGGAGAGCTTGGATTGAATAAACGCGAATCGAAAGAGATTGTGGAGATGTTTTTCAGAGAAATCAGCAGGGTGCTGGAGGTGGGCAATAATGTCAAACTCTCAGGCTTTGGCAATTTTGACCTGCTCGATAAAAATGAAAGACCGGGGAGAAACCCGAAAACCGGGGAAGCAATACCTATAAGCGCGAGACGGGTGGTCACCTTTCGTCCAGGGCAAAAATTAAAAGATCGAGTAGAGAATTATGCTGGAAGTATCCCAACATAGCGAATTACCAACGATCCCCGGCAAGCGCTATTTCACCATAGGGGAAGTAAGCGATTTGTGCGCGGTGAGGCCGCACGTACTTCGCTACTGGGAGCAGGAATTTCCCCAACTGAAGCCGTTGAAACGCCGTGGCAATCGTCGTTATTACCAACGGCATGATGTCATTTTAATCAGGCAGATCCGGGGCTTGCTGTACGATCAGGGTTTTACAATTGGCGGAGCGCGGCAAAGATTATCTGGAGATCAGGCAAAAGATGATTCCAGTCAAAGCCAGCAGATTATCCGGCAATTGCGGAATGAATTGGAAGAAGTGCTGGATATTCTGCGGCACTGATTCTGCGGAGATTGCTTCCATACCCCCGTTATTCTTTAGAACTTTCCTATTGATGCAGCGACAGGGCAATCAATTCCGCACAATTTTTACTTCGGGGCGTGGCGCAGCTTGGTAGCGCACTGCAATGGGGTTGCAGGGGTCGGAGGTTCAAATCCTCTCGCCCCGACCATCTCTGGATATTCGATTCTACCTGCAATCGCTGAGCGGAACCGGCCCGGATGATCAGTCGCTGACTCTCCATGAAACCGAGTAATACCCTCGTACTACTCCTTTTATTGATTTTTTCGGCATGTTCCAGAGAGACCGATCCTGCCTCTGCCTTTAAAAAGGGAGACTATCAGACCTCCCTTGAACTCTGGTTGCCGCTGGCAAGGCAGGGTGATCCGGAAGCCCAGAACTATCTGGGGATCCAATATTTTCTCGGGCTGGGGATAAAGCGTGATATTGCAGAAGCAGCCAAATGGTATGAAATGGCGGCCCGGCAGGGGCATTCCGATGCGCAACGCAACTATGGCGATCTGTTTCGTGGAGGAAGAGGGGTGCGGCAGGATTTTTATACGGCCTATGTCTGGTATTTTGCCGCTTCTCAACAAGGCAATAAAAATGCAAAAATTCAACTGGAAATTCTATCGGCGCAAAATAAACTATCGCCCAATCAGCAAATGCATGCCAAACTCGAAGCAAATGAATTTATTCCCGATCCGGGTCTGCGCTTCCAGAGTCATGACACCTATATTGACACCGGGAAAAAACTTTCCCGGTAGGCAAATCAGCAGAAGATCATGTGCGGGATAATCGGCGCCGTTGCGCAACGTGATGTTCTTCTCATCCTTATCGAAGGCTTAAAGAGGCTCGAATACCGGGGCTATGACTCTGCTGGAATAGCCATTCTGAACCATGACGGGACGCTCAATCGCGAGCGCGTCCTCGGCAAGGTCAAGCAGCTTCGCTCTTCGCTGAATAGCAAATCATTATCTGGTGGAACCGGTATTGCCCATACCCGCTGGGCCACGCACGGCAGACCCAGCGTAGAAAACGCACATCCGCACATTGCCGGTGATACGGTCGCACTGGTACACAATGGCATCATTGAAAACTATGAAAGTCTGCGCGACCGGCAAATCAAATCAGGCTATGAATTTACCTCCGACACCGACACCGAAATGATTGCCAACCAGGTGCATTATTATTTGCAGAAGGGCCTCGATCTATTTGATTCCGTGCGCTCCTCCACTCAGGAACTGGAGGGCGTGTATGCGCTGGTTGTCATCAGCAAAGACAACCCCGATAGAATGATAGCCGCCCGTCAAGGCAGCCCATTGATCATTGGCGTCGGAATCGGCGAGCACTTTGTCGCATCCGACATATTTGCATTGCTTCCCGTCACCCAGAAATTCATTTTTCTTGAGGATGGCGATATTGCCGATATACGCTGTGATGAATTGGCCATTTTCGACAAATCCGGTCGAAAAGTGGAGCGTCCGGTAAACATTTCTGAATCAAGCGCTGAATTGGTTGATAAGGCCGGATACCGCCACTACATGCTGAAGGAGATCTATGCCCAGCCCGAAGCCGTTTCCGATGCGCTCGAGGGCCGTATTATCAATGGCGGGATAATACCCGAGGAGTTTGGCAACGGAGCGCAAGAAATATTCGACCGGATCAAGGCGGTTAAAATTGTCGCCTGCGGCACCAGCTATCATGCCGGATTGGTTGCCCAATACTGGATGGAAGAATTAGCCGGAATACCGTGTAACGTGGAGATCGCCAGCGAATTTCGCTACCGGGAACCGGTAGTTCAGCAGGATTGCCTGTTTGTCTGTATTTCCCAGTCCGGAGAAACGGCGGACACCCTGGCGGCATTGAAATTTGCCAGGGAAAAAAACTTTCTTGCCTCACTTGCTGTTTGTAATGTCGCCGAAAGCTCTTTGACCAGAGAGGTCGATCTGGTATTTCTCACCAAGGCCGGACCGGAGATAGGCGTTGCCTCCACCAAGGCGTTTACCACTCAGCTGGTGGCATTGTTTTTGTTGGTTCTGCTGGTAGCCAAACGCAATCGGAGCAACGGCGGATATTTGCGGGAGCTGATCGGCGAGATGAAAACCCTGCCGGCAAAAATCAACCGGGTGCTGGATCAGAATGAGCAGATCAAGAGCATCGCCGAGCAACTTGTGCACAGGCATCATGCCCTGTACCTTGGGCGCGGATTACTGCTACCCGTTGCCATGGAGGGGGCATTGAAACTAAAAGAGATCTCCTATATTCATGCCGAGGCCTATGCGGCGGGTGAATTGAAACACGGCCCTTTGGCGTTGATCGATGATGATATGCCGGTTGTTGCGCTGGTGCCGAATAACAATTTATTGAAAAAACTGAAATCCAATTTAGAGGAAGTAAAAGCAAGAGACGGGGAATTGTATTTATTTGCCGATACCGAATCGGGAGTCCAGGCATTACCGGGTGTCAACGTAGTGACGCTGGATGCGGTAAATAAACACTTATCCCCGATAATTTACGCCATTCCCCTGCAATTACTGGCGTACTATACCGCTGTTTTGAAAGGGGTGGATATCGATCAGCCTCGGAATTTAGCCAAGTCCGTCACAGTAGAATGAAACCAGACAGCACAATCTGTTACATTCAGGATAATATACAACATAACACCAGCCTATGGAGGTAGCGGATGACACAGGACGATAAAATAACAGTAAAGATCGATCCCGATTTGGAAGAATTGATCCCCGGATTTCTGGAGAACAGGCGGCAGGATATAATCAAGCTCAATCAGGCCCATGATACCGGCGATTTGGAAACGCTGCACATCATTGGCCATAACCTCAAAGGCAGCGGCGGCGGCTATGGTTTCGATGAAATGTCGAGATTGGGCGCAGAAATAGAAAATGCTGCCAAACAAAACGACCTGCAATCGATTCGCGGGTTGATCAATGCCCTCGATCGATACCTGCGGCGTATAGATACGGTATTCGAATAATTTTGCCCGATTCTGCGAACAGCCGCCGCAATACCCCGCGCTGGGGATACTATTTTATTGCCCTGTTTGTCGGGGGCGCATTCTTTAGTGTTTTGGTGCTATATACTTGGCACATTGCGCTGGAAAAAAAACAAAACGCATTTTCTCTGGAAGTCGCCTTGATACAGGAAACCGCAATACGCAACATATATTCCGGCGACGATACCGTCAATAGTGTCGCCGCCTATTTCCATTCAAGGCCGGACGTTTCGCAGCACGAATTCAATATCTTTACCGACGACCTGTTACATAAATACCGGCACATTGAATCGATTGACTATTATACCCGCAGCGACCCCGGCGGCGATCCATTCGCACTCACCCACCGAAATTCCAGGCGAAAGGACACCCCTTCCATTGAGGGATATTTTTCATCTGGATACAAACCCCTGGCTGAGCGGGAGGGCCTCACGGACGAGACGGTTCCGGTCGTCACTGACGGTGAAAATGACCGGCAAAAAAAACTCTGGTTATTGATCTTTTTATCACTGGAAAACACTGCCGCTGATACGGGGAAATCCTCCGCAAACCCATTGACAAATGGTGTTGCCGCCGTATTGATCGCCCCGGAAAAATTATTGGAGAATTACGTAAATGCAAGCGGCTTATCCATTGCAATGCATGGCAGAGCCGACAACCTGTCCGGGCTGCCATCGCTGTATTTCAATGACGGCAAGGGCGCGCCGGCCGATTCCTGGAAAATCGATACCCTGCTTGACGAAAAAATTATTCAGTTACCCGGATATTCCATCCAACTCAGCATCAGCCGGGACATCTATTCCTCAGATATGGAGTATCATCTCATTTTTATCGCGATACTTCTGGGCACCAGCATCACCCTGTTGCTGTTCGCCCTGTTCAGGGAGAAGAAAATCCAGGCCAATGAATTGATCAATCGCAACACCCTGATCGAGCGCAAGGTAGAAGAGCAAACCAGAGAACTGGAAATTGCCAGGAATAACGCCCTGCAGGCATCCCGCATGAAATCCGACTTTCTGGCCATTATGAGCCATGAAATCAGGACCCCGCTGAATGCGATTATCGGCATGGCCGACGTGCTTTCCGAAACCAGACTATCCGACGAACAAAAAAAGTACATGCAGGTTTTCCGCAATGCCGGCGCCACACTGTTCAGCCTGGTCAACAACATTCTCGATCTGTCCAAGATCGAGGCCAATCAAATGGTTTTGGAGAATATCCCGTTTGAGCTTGTCGCATTGATTGAAGAAGTGGCTGAAATATATGCGATCAAAGCCGCAGAAAAAAATATCGATATAGTCTGTAGCATCGGCCCCGAATTGAATCGAAACCGGATTGGCGACCCGTCGCGCTTGCGGCAAATTATATTGAACCTGATCGGCAACGCGCTGAAATTTACCGATGCCGGTGAAATTGTGATCGACGTGCAGGCCGGTGACGATCGCGGATCCGGTCACCGGCTGAAATTTTCCATATCCGACACCGGCATCGGCATACCGGCGGACAAGCTGGATTCAATTTTCTCCAGTTTTGCCCAGGCCGATTTATCCACCACCAGAAAATACGGCGGCTCAGGCCTGGGCTTGACCATATCAAAGCGCTTGGTGGAGTTGATGGACGGTGATCTCCAGGTGCAGAGCATCGAAAATAAAGGCACTACTTTCTCCTTTCGCATAACCTTGCAACAGCAGGGGGACGCTGCGGATATTCAACAGAGCCTGCGGGGAAAATCAGCGCTGCTGATTGACGATCACCCTGCCAATTCCTCGGTTGTTTCCACACTGCTCGAGGCGGCGGGGATGCAATCGGAGTTCATTACCGGCGAGGCCATGATATTGAAATTCGATGCGCCCGCATCCGCCGACCTTGTCGTTGCAGACAGCGGCCTTATATTTCAAGGGCGCGCCCCCGTTCTGGACAGGCTACTGACAAAGTACCGAAAATCGCAGCTAATGCTGATGATCAATCCCGCACAAATGCAAAGCCACATCGCGCTGGCCAAAGAAAAAAAGCTCAATAACTTCATAATTAAACCCATAAAAAGAGACGAATTGATCTCCAGGGTGGAAAAGACCGTGCTGGAAAAACAGGCGATCCCGGAAGACACAGCCTCTGCTGGATCCCTCTCTACCGGCCGCGAGCAGGCCGAAACCCGCGGCAAGCATATCTTATTGGTGGAAGACAATCCCGACAACCGCCTGTTGATCAACGCCTATCTCAAGTCCACGCCGCACACGGTCGAAGAAGCCGAAAATGGCCAGATAGCGGTGGAATTATTTAAAAAGGGAAAATACGATCTCATACTGATGGACGTGCAAATGCCGGTTATGGACGGGCATGATGCGGTACGCGCCATACGCCAATGGGAGCAGGAGAAAAACGCGCGGCACACCCCTGTTATTTCACTTACCGCCCATGCCGTTAAGGAAGAAATAGACAAATGCTTCGAGGCAGGCTGTGATTTCTACCTGAGCAAACCGGTAAAAAAATCGACCCTGCTACAGGCAATAGAGAGGCTGGATTAGCCCGGAAGATTTGTATCATCCTGTTTTGGGACGGATCCCTGCCCCTGCTCAGATCAGAGAACAAATCTTTCATCGGCAGGAATTGCAGAGCTGGCTTTGGCCTATTTGCCGATACAGAAACTGGCGAATATCTCACCCAGCAAATCATCCGGGCAGCTCCTGCCGGTTATTTCATCCAGATGATTCTGTGCCAGCCGCAGATGCTCCGCGATAAGCTCCATATCGAACTTTGCCAGACCAATCGCCATGCGCATCTCGCCCGCCGCCTTTTGCAGCGCCTCGATATGGCGTTCACGCGCCAGGAATACATCCTCTCCGCTATGATCCAGTGCCAGGTTTTTTTTGATCACCCCTGTCAAAAGATCGATACCCGTCTCATTTTTTGCCGAAACAAACACCTCATCCGGTTCGCAAGGATCCAGTTTTATTTCCGGCTCCAGTCCGTACAGATCGATTTTATTTCTTACCAGTATAGTACGGCCGGTTAAAGACGGCTCCACCTCGATGCGCTTCGTTTCGCCCGCATCTGCCACCTGCAACACTATATCCGCATCCGCCGCCTGCTCCGATGCGCGCCGCACTCCCTCCCGTTCAATCTCATCGATTGAATCCCGTATTCCCGCGGTATCCACCAGCTCGATATTCAAACCGTCGAATAACAGTTGCTCCTTGATTACATCGCGCGTCGTTCCGGGGATCGCCGTCACTATAGACCGCTCGCCGCCGGCCAGACAGTTCATCAAACTCGATTTGCCGACATTCGGCGCCCCGGTGATGACGATCTTCATTCCTTCCCGTATTCGTTTCCCGGTTTTCCCATTTTCCAGCAGCATATCGATCTCATTGCGGCAATTTTCCAGACTATCCCGCAATTTCCTCACATCCTGCCGGGCGATCTCCTCTTCGGGAAAATCCAGTGTAGACTCACAAAACACCCTCAACTGCGTCAACTCGCCCTTGATGCCGTCGATTTTTCTCGAAAAAATACCCTCCAGAGACTGCAAGGCACTCCTCGCCGCCTTTTCCGATTTGCTTGCGATCAAATCGGCAACCGCTTCCGCCTGCAGCAGATCGATTTTGCCATTGACAAAGGCCCGCTCGGTAAATTCTCCCGGCCGGGCGCGGCGCGCGCCCAGTTCGATTACCCTGTGCAGCAGAGACTCAAGCAGTATTCTGCCACCATGGGCAAAGAGCTCCAGCGCATCCTCTCCGGTGAACGAGGCCGGCGCCTGAAAATAAATCGCAATACCGTGATCGATAACCCCTTTCTTCGCATCCCTGAATTTACAAAAATGCGCATACCGTGTTGCCAGCTCACTTCTGGCGATACCCGCCGCGATCGTCTTACTCAACGGCCCCGACACCCTTATCACGCCAATGCCGGACATTCCCGCAGGAGTCGCTATCGCGGCAATAGTATCCTGATTTCCGTCGCCGGCCCTGTTTCTGCCTAACGCTTCAATCCGGCTTTTTCCAGATTCTTTGTGATCAACCATTGCTGCGCGATAGATAAAATATTATTCACTACCCAGTATAAGACCAGCCCCGACGGGAAAAATGCGAAGAATATCGTGAACACCACCGGAAGTACTGCCATCACCTTTTCCTGCACCGGATCCAAGGGCGCCGGATGCAGTTTCTGTTGCAGGAACATCGTCACGCCCATTACCAGCGGCAACACAAAATAAGGATCGGGAGAAGAAAGATCGGTAATCCACAATGCAAAATCCGCCTGCCTCATTTCAACACTTTCCAGCAGCACCCAGTACAGCGCGATAAAAACCGGGATCTGCACCAATATAGGAAAACAGCCGCCAAGCGGATTGATTTTCTCCTTTTTGTACAGATCCATCATCGCCTGATTCAGGCGCTGTCGATCTCCCTTATTCTGATCACGTATTGCCATGATCTTAGGTTGCACCCGGCGCATATTCGCCATCGAGCGGTAGCCGGCCGCCGACAAATTATAGAAAACCAGCTTTACCAGAATGGTCAAAATGATAATAGCCCAGCCCCAGTTATTGGTCAGACCATTCAAATTCTCCAGTAGCCAGAATAGCGGTTTCGCGATAAACCAGAGCACGCCGTAGTCCACCGTCAATTCCAGACCTTCCGCCACCTCGCTCAATGTCTTTTGAATTTTCGGGCCCAGATAAAAGCTATGGCCAAGCGTCGCCACGCTGTCCGCGGCAATATCCCGGCTGGGGGATATAGCGCCGATAACATAGTTATTTCCGGGGGTAATCAACGTGTAATAATGATATTCCTGCCCGGGATCACCCGGAATCAGCGCCGCAACAAAATAATGCTGCAACATTGCCGCCCAGCCGTTGACGATATTCTGCTCCAGCTTGCCATCCCGCATATCGCCGAAGGATATTTTCTCATAGCGATTTTCCGGAGAAGACACCACCGCGCCGGTGTACGTATAAATAATCATCGACTCCCTGCCGGCAGGCTCGGTTCTTTGCAGTTGCCCGTAAACGCTGCCCTTCCAGTCCTTATCGCTTCCATTACTGATTTTATAGACGACATCGACAAGATAACTGCCGCGCTTGAACACATAAGTCTTGGTAACCGCCATCCCGTCCTCCGATCTCCAATACAGATCGACCGACAGCCGCTCCTTGTCCGCCAGCTCATAACTCAGAGAAGAAGACTTATACTCACTACCGTGATTGGGGGCGCTGTCCTTACTCAGCAGCCCTGATTGTGCGATGTACAACCCATCCTTATCCCGCTTCAACAATTCCAGCGGTATTTCCGGCGCATTCTTACTGATCGGATACTGCAATAACAGCGCCTTATCGATGGTACCGCCTGACAGATCGATTTCCAGATCCAGCAGATCGGTCTTGACGCGGATCTTCCGCGCTCCCTTCTCCGTTTCCTGCTCGGCGCTTACCCCCATCTGTGACGGAGCCGCCGGCAGATCGGCCACCGGAGCCGCTGGCAGACCGGTCACCGGAGCCGCCGGCAGATCGCTCACCGGAGCCGCTGGCAGATCCCCGGATAACGGCTGCTCGGTCTGCGATTCACCTGCTGGTTTTTCCGCTGCCGGCGCGTAGTCTAGCTGCCACTGCTGCCAGAGCATCAGCGCAACAAGACCGAGGGAAACCAATAATATGAATCGCTTCGCTTCCATTACCCATTTTTTGATTGTGGCACAGGATCATACCCCCCTGCGCAGAAAGGATGGCAGCGGCCTACACGCTTGACGCCCAGCAGCAGGCCGGCGCCGGCGCCGTGCCGCTCGATAGACTCGCTGACATAGCTGGAGCAAGTCGGATAAAAACGGCAACAGGGAGGAAAAAGAGGACTGACGAATCTACGATACCCGCCTACTATACCTAACAGGATCTTTTGCAAACCGAAACTTTTCTCCAATGCCTTTCCAATCCGGAAAAAAACAATTTATTATTCATATCGTTGCTTGAACCCCTGAACACCACCACAACGTCCAGCCCCTTCAACAACTCCTGCGCCGCCCTGAAACTCTCCCGGATCATCCTTTTCACCCGGTTTCTCTGCACTGCCCGCCGCAATCGTTTTTTGGGCACCGACAACCCCAGTCTGGCAATACCTGTTGAATTTTTTCTGGTGATCACCAGCAGAACCTTAGTACTCGAACGCCGGGAAGACTGATACACCGCCCGAAACTCATGCGGTTTTCGGAGCCTGTTGTCCTTAGAAAAGCGTATAAGATCCGCCATCCATCAGATAAAATTCACGCCGACAGTCTGCTCCTGCCTTTGGCGCGCCGGGCCTTAATAATTTTCCGCCCTGATTTAGTACGCATACGCACACGGAAGCCGTGATTTCTCTTACGCCTCAGGTTGCTGGGTTGAAAAGTTCTCTTCATAGTTTCTCTTCTTATTTAACAGCCTTGTAAAGCCGGGTTACAAAGCCGTCCATGATAACGCGGTCATTCGGCGCTGTCAATTCCATATTGAACCGCGCACAGAACCGATAGCCGAAGGTAGAACAGACACCAGCCTGTCGCCGGGAAGGAAGAGGGGGCCTTGCGTCTAAGGAGATAGGCCCAACGTGCCTCTCGAACCTCGTCGTGGTGAGAAGCGGCCATATAATAAAACCGCAATTCCCCCTCCAATCTCTATACATTATCCGTATCTGCCATTCATACTGCTCCCCAAACAAATACAAGTCCAGCAAATTTTTCACTCCCCCCTCCGTTACAAAATGCGGGCGGGCAGACCGCAGAGGCGGTTGCCGATATCCATCAATGGGGCCACCATCAATATCAATATCAGATTGATAATTATCAATATAATCATCGGTGTCCAGTCAAAACCACCCGCGGGCGGCAGAATTTTCCGGAGCGGCCTCAGTACCGGATCGCTGAGCTGGTACATGATAACGATAATGGGGTTGTAGGCCGTGGGATTGATCCAACTGATGATGATTTGTGCCAATATGATGAAGAGGTAGATGTATATTGCGGTTTGCAGCAGGTGTGCCGGGATCAAGACCAGCAGCCCGGAAAATGCCGGGAGATCCCGGATCAGCATCAGGGCGATCAGGCAAAGCTCCATCCCCTGCACAAAAAATAACAGCAGTATCAAGGACCAGTCTATGCCGAGATAACCGGGGACGTATTTTCTGAGCGGTCGCAAAGCCGGATCGGTGATTTTTACGATCAGCCGGGAGATTGGGTTGTAGAAGTCAGCGCGTATTTGTTGCAGCATGAAGCGCAGGATCAGCGTCAGGAGGTACAGGCCAAAGACGATATTGATCAGGAAAATGCCCGCCTGGACAAAATATGCTGTATTCATTCCGGCGGTTGCTCTATAGCTTTAGCCAGTTCTTCGGCGCGTAGTCTGGCCGCGACCAGGGCATCTTTGAATAGTCCGCCTATATCACCGGCCAGCAGGACATCGAGGGCGCGCTCGGTAACGCCGCCGCTGGAGGTCACCTGGCGGCGTAGTATCGCGGGGCCGGTGTCGGAGGCAACCGCCATCCTGGCGGCGCCCAGCGCGGTAGCCAGGGTGAGTTGACGGGAATGTTCGGCGGTGAGTCCCATGGCTATGCCGGCAGATTCCATCGCTTCCATGACGAGAAAGAAGTATGCCGGGCCGCTACCGGAGAGGGCGGTTACCGCGTCGAGATCGGATTCATTCTCAAACCAGATCGCCGTCCCGACGGAGCGCATGATTTTTTCGGCAACACGCCTTTGTGATTGGGAGACGTGCCGGTTGGCGCTGAGGCCGGAAGCGCCGCATTGTAGCAGTGCCGGCATGTTAGGCATTGCCCGGATCACCGGGGTTTGCGGGTGCAGCCAGTTGTTTAGATGGTGTAGTCGAATACCGGCGGCAACGGATAGGAGCAGGCGTCCAGGGTTATCAAACAGATCGCGCAGGGGTGGCAGGACCTGTGGTGTTATTTGCGGTTTTACCGCCAGGATGATGATGCCCGCATTTTCGATAATTGGCCGGTTTTCGCCGGTGACGCTGATCCCGCAGGTGTCGGCGGCAGCCTGGCGTTGGGCCTGGTCCGGATCGGCGGCCTGGATCAGGGATCTTTCGTAGCCGCTATCGATCAGACCTTTGATGAGACTACGGCCCATGTTGCCGCAGCCGATACATGCGATTTTTTTGTTATGGATCACGGTAGTATTTTAACTTAGGGAAAATTTGATTGATACGAAAACTGTGGTCAATGGGGAATGTGCTTTATGTGCTGTGGTTTTACTGCTCCTAACCCCAACCCCCCAAACCCCCCTTGTCAGGGGGGCTATATGTGAACCCCCCTGGTCAGGGGCTATATGTGAACGTGAAGTGGTTCAATAGATGTGACCAGTCTAAATTAAGGGATACTATCCGTATAAACTGGAGGTGAGACATGAACACGAGAAAGAAGTATTCAAGAGAATTCAAGTTGGACGCCATCAATCTGGTGCGCGAGCAAGGCTATACCCAGGCCGAGGCAGGGCGCAGTTTGGGTATCAATCCCAATATGCTGGGCCGCTGGATCCAGGAGGATGAAGCCCACGAGGATCAGGCGTTTCGCGGCAATGGCACACTGAGCCCGGAACAGGCGGAGTTGCGCCGGTTGCGGCAGGATGTGCGCCGCCTGCAAATGGAGCGCGACATCTTAAAAAAAGCGACGGCCTTCTTTGCCAGGGAAACGCAGTGAAATACGCGTTCATCACCCGGCATAAGAAGGCCTGGCCTATCGAGCGGATGTGTCGAGTACTGGGTGTGAGCCGCAATGCTTATTACCGGTATTGCCAACGGTTGCAGGAGCGGTCGGGGGCGGTCGCGCATCAGGCGATGCTGGCGGCGGTCCACGAGGTTGACAAAGCCAGTGGCCGCAGCTATGGTTCGCGGCGCATGGCGCGTGCGCTCCAGGCGCTGGGCTATCCTGTGGGGCGCTACAAGGCGCGTTCACTGATGCAGCAAGCAGGGGTAAGCGTCCGCTACCGCAAGAAGTACAAGGTGACCACCAACAGCAAGCGCCGGCAGCCGGTGTTTGACAATGTGCTGGGGCGGGCGTTTAACGTGAGCGCACCGCATCGGGCCTATGTCTCGGATATCACCTACATCTGGACGCAGGCAGGTTGGTTGTATCTGGCGGTGTGTATAGACCTGTTTTCACGTCGGGTAGTGGGCTGGAGCATGGGCTCACGAATGCAGGCCAGGCGGGTCACGGAGGCGTTACGCATGGCACTGTGGCAGTACCGTCCGGAGACGGGCTTGCTGGTGCATTCAGACCGTGGTTCGCAGTATGCCAGCAAAGCGTACCGGCAACTTCTCAAGGCGCATGGACTGGTTGGCAGCATGAGCCGCAAGGGGGACTGCTGGGACAATGCGGTAGCAGAGAGCTTTTTTGCGAGTTTGAAGAAAGAGCGGGTGCAATGGAGAAACTATCAAACACGCGCTGAGGCGCAACAGGATATTTTGGACTACATTGTGATGTTTTATAACAGCCGACGGCTGCATTCGTACCTGGATTACACCAGTCCCAATGAGTATGAAGCAGCGATGGTTGAATTGAAAAAAGCCGCTTAACTGGTTGTCATCAAATGCTTGACCACTCCATTATTCAGGTTTCTCCCTCTCCCTCTGGGAGAGGGCCGGGGTGAGGGTGTTATATCATCGATTGCAGGTAATTTTCCAGGCCTATCTTGTCAATCAGTTCGAGTTGGGTTGCCAGCCAGTCTATATGTTCTTCTTCACTTTTGAGGATGTCTTCCAGCAGGCTGCGTGTGACAAAATCGCCGCAGGATTGACAGTGTGCTATCGCTTCATGCAGAACCGGCATTGCGGCGTTTTCCAATTGCAGGTCGGCGGCCAGCATTTCTTTGGTGTCTTCGCCAATCTTCAGGGCGCCCATATCCTGCAGGTTGGGCAGTCCTTCGAGAAACAGGAGGCGTTCAATCAATAAGTCGGCGTGCTTCATCTCATCGACGGCCCCATGGTATTCGTGTTCGCCGAGCTTGCCCAGCCCCCAGTTTTTGTACATGCGCGCATGCAGAAAGTATTGGTTGATCGCGGTCAGTTCGTTCTTCAAAACGCGATTGAGATATTCGAGTACTTTTTTGTCGGCTTTCATCGGTTCGATCCTTTTTTTGGGTAATGTTTGGCTATGGTAGCGATTACCGGACGGCAAGTCAATGATAAGTGATTGTTTATTAAATGATAATTGTTCTTATTGCGATTATCATTCGCCAGCGCCGGTTGAAAATGTGTCTGGCTGCTGCTATATTCTGATGCAATAATAAATTGATGCGATCATAAATTACGGAGGGGCAGTCTGTGGATATTTCCAGTTTTATCATGCTCGGGATTTTGGCCGCTCTGGCCATCTATACGTTCATGCTGTATAACAATCTGGTTACGTTGAAACATAATGTGTCCAAGGCCTGGTCGAATATCGACGTGCTGTTGAAACAGCGCCATGATGAATTGCCGAAACTGGTGGAGGTCTGCAAGCAGTATATGGGCTATGAAAAGGAAACCCTGGAGAAAATTATTCAGGCACGCTCGGCGGTATCGGCGGCCCGCCAGCAGGGCAACGTGCCGGCGTTGGGGGCGGCGGAAACTCAGATGCGCCTGGGGCTGGGGAATTTGTTCGCTTTGGCCGAGGCCTACCCGGATCTGAAGGCTGACAAGAATTTCGTACATTTGCAGGGGCGCATATCCGGCCTGGAAGATGCGATTGCCGATCGGCGCGAATTTTATAATGAGTCGGTCAACGCCAATAATATCAGAATAGAGCAATTCCCCGACGTGCTTATCGCCAGAATGTTTAATTTCGGCGGCAGGGATCTGCTGGAATTCAGCGAGGAGGAAAAGAAGGACGTGGATATGAAACAGTTGTTCAATTAGCGTATGGGCAGACCGGAATTTATCCAATGGATGGAGGAGTCGCCCGGTGAGTACTGGATGGTGTTCGCTCTGGTCGTGTTCCTGGCCATAGCGGGATTCATCAAGGCGTTTGCGCACCTGCACCGCAAGCGCATCATTCAGGATACCCCTACTTCGAAGATCCGTTCGGCCACACAGGGCTATATCGAACTTATAGGCAGGAGCAAACTGATGGAAGGCCCACCCATCGTCGCCCCGCTGACGGGCAAGCCCTGCGTCTGGTATAAATACGCAATCGACGAGGCCCGCGGCCACGCCAAGGGCTGGAGCTGGCGCACAATTGAAGACCGGGAGAGCGAGGAATTATTCCTGCTGGAAGATGATACCGGGGGGTGCGTTATTGACCCGGAAGGAGCGGATGTGACCACCACTGTAAAGCAGGTCTGGTATGGCAAGGAGCGTAGACCGGGCGCTTATTCTGCCCCGAAAAGATTCAGCGGAATATACATGAGGCGCTTCCGCTATACGGAATACCGCCTGAATACCGGCGATGTGTTGTATGCGATAGGTCTGTTCAAAACCAGCGGCGGCGCCGGCGGCAAACTGAATGTGAGTCAGGACACGGCGGAATTGATCAGGGAATGGAAGGCGGACAGTCAGGAGTTGCTGAGCAGGTTCGATACAAATAAAGATGGTCAGATCGATATGAAGGAGTGGCAGGCGGTGCGAGAGGAGGCCTATAAGCAGATCATGCTCAAACATAAGGAACTGAAAACACAGCCTGCACTCAATATCATGGGGCAGACAATGGATACAAGAAGGCCCTTCCTGCTGTCTATGCTGCCACAATCGAAACTGGTGAAACGCATTCACTACCATGCCACTGCCTGGATTATCGTGTTTTTTGCCGCCGGTATTGCGGCCACGTGGCTGATTGGCCTGAAAGCAGGGAGTTGATGCGGGCTTAGCCGGTCCAGCCCAGCCCGGCGCTGATGCAATTGACGGATAACAGCAGGGGTACCAGGGCATCGTAGTCGTCCTGTGCGGGGTTGGCCCTGAAGCGCTTGACCAGCCTGACCTGCTCCAACCCGGCCTGTCTCAGGACTTCGCTGCGGCGGCTGAGCTTGCGGTTGAATTTGCGGAAGCGGATGCAGAGTCGTTGTTCGCCGGTAATTTTCAGGATCTGCCGACAGGTGCGGCGGTATTCGTTTTCAATCATCGAGAATACGGCAGCGCGGATCGCGCTGTCCTGTACCAGATCGGCGTAGCGGGCGGATACTTCCATGTCAACCAGCGCCAGGGTTTTTTCGACTTCGTCGATAATCAGGCGAAACAGGCGCGAGTCATTGCACAGGTTGTCTAGTGTTTTTTCGCCGGTGGCGTGTTCGCCGGTGAATTTTTCCAGCGCGGCGCCTACGCCATACCAACCCGGCACCAGATGACGGTTCTGGGTCCAGGCAAATACCCACGGGATGGCGCGCAGATCGCCAAGTGATTCGGCGCCAAAACGCCGGTCGGGCCTGGAGCCGATATTCATCTTGCCAAGTTCTTTTACCGGACTTGCGGCATTGTAGTAGTGCAACAGTCCTTCGGTTTCGGCAAGTTCACGGTAGTGGGCAAAGGCGTAGCCGGACAGGGTTTCCATCGCCCGGTCAAATTCGCTGTTGGGCCTGAGTTCGGTTTCGGAGCGCGACTTGAGGGTGTGCTCGAATACGCTGGCGGCCAGCAGTTCCATCTGGTATTGCGCCGTGCCTTCGTTGGCATATTTGGATGATACGACCTCGCCTTGTTCGGTGATGCGCATTCTGCCGTCTATGGATGCGGCCGGTTGCGCGGCAATCGCCTTGCCGGTCGGCGCGCCACCGCGACTTACCGAGCCGCCGCGACCGTGAAAGAATGAAATCGGGATGCCGCATTCCTGGCCAATAACGGTAAGGTTGCGCTGCGCCTTGTGCAGCTCCCAGTTGGCGGTGAAATATCCGCCGTCTTTGTTGGAGTCGGAATAGCCAATCATTACTTCCTGCACACCGGTATGCTTTTCGGCGGAATGACGGATGAGCGGAAGGGAGAGTAGTTGTTTCATTATCTGCGGGGCGCGCTGAAGGTCGTCGATGGTCTCGAACAGGGGGACAATGGGCAGGCGGCAAAATTCTCCGGCGGCGTCGTTGGAAAACAGTCCGGCGTATTTTGCCAGCAGATAGACGGCGAGAACGTCGCTCACCGATTGGGTCATGCTCAAAATAAAGTATCCAACGGCCTCGCGGTCGAGCTTTTCCATCAATTCGGCGGTCAGCCGGAATAAGCCCAGGGTGGATGAGGAGGTATGGTCAAGGCCGGAAAATGTCGGCGGGGTTTCCAGCGGGCGGGCGAGTTCATCCAGCAACCATGTGTGCCATGCTGCATCAGTCCGGGCCGGCGGCTTGCCGCCGCGGCGCTGCGCGCGCCAGATCGCGCTCAGGGTGTTGTTGAGCGTGAGTGAGTTTTCTCTCAGATCCAGCCTGGCGGTCCTGAAACGAAATGCCTGCGCCTGTTGCAGTAAGGGCGTGACCATGCTGCCGGCAATGTCCTCACAGCCGGATTCGACCAGGCCGTCAAACAGGCGGCGGAGGTCCTCGATGAATTTGTCGGCGCTGGCGTAACAGGTATGCCTGCGGTTTGTATCGAGCGGCCTCTTCAGCGCGCCGCGCATTTTGATCAGCATGCAGGAAATATATTGGCGAAATATCTCGCCCGGATTTCTGGATGCCAGTTGGTCGCGCCGGTCAATTTCCGTCAATAGTGTGTTCAAGGCATCGGAGAAGGCGCTGCCAGGGTGAATTGCGTGGGCGGATATACTCAGCTTTTTGCGCAGCTCATCCATGGATGCTATATAATGTTCCAATATGCGCCGGCGGTTTTTCATCAAGGTGCCCCGGGTTACGGTATTGGTGACAAATGGGTTGCCGTCTCTGTCGCCTCCTATCCAGGAACCGAATTGAAAGAAGGGGGGAATGGTAAAGGGCTGGCCGGGATAGGCCTTGCGCAGCGCCCACTGCAGGCGCTCGAGTGTTTCCGGAACGCACTCATACAAGGTCTGTTCAAAAAAGTGCAGCCCCCAGGAAACCTCCAGGGCAACGGTCGGCTTTTCCAGACGCAGTTCGCCGGTCAGCCATAACAAATCAATTTCATTGCGCAGTGCAGCGATAAATTGCCGCCGCTCGCGGTCGGTCCAGCGGGCGCTCTCCAGTCGGTACAATAATACATAGATGCGCCGGTGTATTTGCAGGACTGTGACGCGCTTGGCTTCGGTCGGATGGGCGGTGATGGTCGGGCGTATGTGCGCTTTATTCAACAGGGATTGGATTGCGCCGGCAGATAGCCCGGCTTGACTGGATTGGTGAAATACGTTGGCAAAGGTGCCGGGGACGTTTTCGAGACCGCGCATTTTCTCCGTCAGACGCCGCCGGCGCATGGCCACGTTTTCTTCGGCAACGTTCAGTAATTGGAACCATATGCCCCAGGCCTGTAATACGCCCAGTAATAATTGCCTGTTGTTTTCGGGGATGGGCTGCGTGCCCTGAAATAGTGGGAGTATTTCCGCCTGCCTGGAGCGGATCACGCTTTTCAGTTGTCCGGTTAAAAGATCGACAACTTCCCTGGCATAGTTGGCCGATAGTGTGTCTATGTCCTGTCCGGCACTCTCAACTGTTGGCACGGGCGGTCTCCTTCAATGATTGCTTTATAGGATGTGCTTCAGGCTGGGACGCACGGCGCCAGGGTAAAAACGGAGAGCGGTTGAACAGGCAATACAAGCTGCTAATCAGGCAACGCGGTTTGGCGGTTCCTCGCCGTTAAAGAAGGCTTCAACATTGTCTAAAGCGCACATACCCATAGCGACGCGGGTTTCGGTCGAGGCGCTGCCCAGATGCGGAAACAGCACGACATTTTCCATTGCCCGTAATTCTGCGGGAACGGCGGGCTCGTTTGCAAATACGTCCAGGCCGGCGCCGGCGATGAGACCTTTTTTCAGCGCGTCTATCAATGCCGGCTCATCGACAACATCCCCGCGGGCGGTGTTGATCAACATGGCATGTTTGTGCATCAGACTCAGGCGCTGTGCGTTGATCAGCCTGGCATTCTCACCGCCGCCGGGACAGTGCAGACTGATAAAATCGGCATCTTTGAGCAGGTCTTCAATCGAATCCCGTTTTGTTGCGTGGAATTTTGCAGAGATTTCATCCGGCGGCGGATAGGGGTCGTAAAAGCTGATCTGCATGCCGAAACCAAAATGCGCCTTTTGCGCCACCGCCTGGGCAATGCGGCCAAAACCAATGAGTCCGAGTTTTTTGCCGGTTACCTTGGTGGCCAGCATATGGGTCGGGCGCCAGCCATCCCATTGTTCGCTGCGCACAAGCCGTTCGCCTTCACCGGCGCGGCGCGCCACCATCAGGAGCAAGGTCATGGCAATATCGGCGGTGCAGTCGGTCAGTACGCCGGGGGTATTGGTGACGGCGACTCCGGCCGCGCTGGCGGCGGCGGTGTCGATGTTGTTGAAGCCGACACCAAAGTTGCACAGCACGCGGCATCTGCGCTCTTCGGTGTCGAGCAGGTCGGAGCCAATTACAAAATCGGATACGGTCGGACAAACCGCATCGTAATTTTTCACCGCATCCTGCAGTTCCTGCACAGACATTTTATGATCGTCTTCATTCAAGCGGGCATCAAATTGCCGCTTCGCTCTGGCCTCCGCCTCTTCAGGCCATTTTCGGGTAAGTAGTACTCTGGGACTGCTCATTGTGCGCTCCTGAAATTGGGCCGGCGGATCATAAGGGGAAGTTCTTTCATCAATATCATGCTGTTTGTTTCCATATGAAAATGCTAGTCAATGCCGGCTAATATGCTCTGCACAACGGAGCCGAAGGATGCCGGGTTCGGCACTACCGTAACACCGCATTGTTGCAGTATATTGACTTTTTCCGCCGCGCTTTCTCCAACGGCAGAAATGATCGCGCCGGCATGCCCCATGCGCCGCCCCTTGGGGGCGGTCAATCCGGCCACATATCCTACCACCGGCTTGCTCATGTTGTCTCTGGCCCATACCGCGGCCGCCTCCTCCTGCGGGCCGCCGATCTCGCCAATCATTACCACCACCTTTGTCGCCGGGTCTTCTTCAAAGTATTGCAGATGGTCTCTAAAGGCGCTGCCGTTAATCGGGTCGCCGCCTATGCCGATACTGGTGGAGATACCAATGCCCAAAGCCTTCATCTGCGATGCGGCTTCATAACCCAGGGTGCCGGAACGGCCAACAACACCGACATTGCCGGGCATGTATATATGCCCCGGCATGATGCCTATCATACATTTTCCCGGAGTGATCGATCCGGCACAGTTCGGGCCGGTCAATACCATGCGCTCTTCTTTTTTGTAACGGCGCATGTAGCGCTTGACCCGGATCATGTCCTGCGCGGGGATGCCGTCGGTAATGGCCACGCAGAAACGGATGCCGGCATCCGTCGCTTCCATGATCCCGTCCGCGGCAAACGGCGGGGGAATGAATATAATGCTGGCATCGGCGCCGGTCGCGGCTACCGCCTGCTTCATGGTATTGAACACCGGCCGGTCGAGGTGGCGCGTTCCCCCTTTGCCGGGGGTTACCCCGCCTACGATATTGGTGCCATATTTGATCATCTCGGTCGCATGGAAGGTGCCAATCTGACCGGTAAAACCCTGAACAATGACCTTGGAGCTTTCATCCAATAAAATTGCCATTATCTCCCCTCCTGTTTACCGCTTGCCTGTTTCCAGGCGGCGACGGCTTTCTCCGCCGCCTCTGCCAGGGTGTCCGCCGAGATAATCGGTAAACCGCTGTCTTCAATAATCTTCTTTCCGAGCTCGACATTGGTGCCGGAAAGCCGCACTACCAGCGGAATGGCAAGGTGGATTTTTTCCACGGCCTGAACTACGCCTTTGGCAATCCAGTCACAGCGGTTAATGCCGGCAAAGATATTGATCAGAATGGTTTGGACCTTGTCATCGGATAAAACCAGATTGAAGGCCTTTGCCGTGCGCTCCGGCGAGGCGCCGCCGCCAATATCCAGAAAGTTGGCCGGTTCGCCGCCGGCATGTTTAATCATGTCCATGGTAGCCATCGCCAGGCCGGCGCCATTGATGATGCAGCCGATATTGCCGTCCAGTCCGACGTAGCTCAAACCCCGGTCGGCCGCGCGCATTTCACGCGAATCCTCCTGCGATTTGTCGCGCAGTTCGGAAATACTGGGATGACGAAATAATGCGTTGTCATCGAAACCCATCTTGGCATCCACCGCGAGTATATTTCCCTCCCTGGTTATGACCAGTGGATTGATCTCTACCATAGTGGCATCCAAATCACGCATGGCCCGGTAACAGCCAAGAAAGGTAGTGACTGCCTGATTGACCTGCGACTTATCCATATTCAGCGCAAAGGCCAGTTCGCGTGCCTGAAAGGCCTGCATGCCGACCGCCGGTTCAACTTGTACCCGAAGGATGGATTCCGGTTTTTCGACGGCAATCTGCTCGATCTCCATACCGCCCTCGGCCGAGGCAACCACGGTTACCTGCTCGGAGGCGCGATCCAGAACAAAGGCGAGATAAACTTCGCGCTCGATATTGCAGCCTGTTTCTATGTATAAACGGCGGCAGACTTTTCCCTGCTCTCCGGTCTGGTGGGTCACCAGTTTTTTACCCAGCAATGCGTCCGCCGCCTCGGATACTTCGTCTTCCGACTTGCAGAACTTGATGCCGCCTGCTTTTCCCCGTGCGCCCGAATGGATCTGCGCCTTTACCAGCCAGAAATCACCGCCGATTTCGGTGGCACGGTAGGAGGCCTGCTCCGGACTGTATGCCAACCCGCCGGCGGGGATGGGGACACCATATCCGGACAGGATCTCTTTTGCCTGATATTCATGTATGTCCACAGTAAGCCCTCATAACATCAATCATAATTTTGCCGCGATTTGATCGGCCTGGGCAATAACGTTTCTCGCCATTCGCTCCGAGGCAATATCTATCATCTTCCCATCCAGTTGTGCGGCGCCTTTGCCTTCTTTTGCGGCTTTTTCCAGGGCTTCCAGCACCCGGCGGGCACGGGTCACTTCCGCTTCGGGCGGAGACATTACTTCATTGGCAAGGGGGATCTGGCTGGGATGTATCGCCCATTTGCCTTCATAGCCCAAGGCGGCAACCCGCCTGGCTGCCTCACGAAATGCATCGTCATCACTGAAATCGCCAAACGGGCCATCGATAGCGCGCAGGCCGTAGGCGCGGCAGGCAGTCAGCATGTTCACCTGGGCCGCATGCCATGGATCATTCAGCGCGCCGGCGCAAACATAATCGGGATTCAGACCGCCGATAACGGTGGTGCGTGAACGAAGGCTGGCGGCGTAATCGGCTACGCCAAAATGAAATGCCTCCAGGCGGGGGCTCGCCTGGGCAATAGTCATCACGTTGGCGCCGCCCAATGCGGTTTCGATTAAACATTCGAGCCCGATTTTTTTCTTGAGCCCCATTGCCGTTTCGATCTGGGTCACCAGCATATCTACGGCGTACACATCTCCCGCCGTGCCCACCTTGGGGATCAGAATGGTGTCGAGCCTGTTGCCGGCCTGTTCCAGAATATCGACTACGTCGCGATACATGTAATGCGTATCCAGACCATTGATACGCACGGATATGGTTTTTCCGCTCCAATCAATGTCATTCAGCCCCTCGATGATATTCTTGCGCGCCTGTTCCTTATCATCGGGGACAACCGCGTCCTCGCAGTCGAGAAAAACATAATCGGCATTGCTTTTAGCCGCCTTCTCAAACATGGCCGGGTTCGAGCCCGGCACCGCCAACTCGCTGCGTTGCAAGCGCGGAGTGGCCTGTTCAAATTGTGTAAAACTCATAATATATCCCCGTTATATGTTACCGAATGCCCGCCGTCTGCCGACGATAGATAGTATAGTAAGCCCTTGCCTGTTAAAATTTTATTTATCGAACCTGGGTTTGGCCGTTGAACGCAGATACTCCTGGGCGGCCGCAACACCGCTGCCAAGCTCAATCGGATAGCCCAGGTCTTTCATCGCCATTTCCGCGCCGGTGATCGGGGTAAGAATCATCAATTCATTCATATCGCCCAGATGACCAATGCGGAAGGCCTGGCCGGCGATCTTGCCAAGGCTGATCGAAAGCGCCAGATTGTAATGTTTATAGGCATGGCGGACCACCTCATTGCCATCAAACCCTTCCGGCACTTTCACCGCGGTAACGGTGTCGGAATACCATTTTTCTTCTTTTGCGACCGGGGTCATTCCCCATGCCCTGATAGCCTCCCGCACCGCCGTTGCCATGCGATTTTGCCGGGCAAACACATTTTCCAATCCTTCTTCCAACAGCATATTTATCGATTCACGCAATCCGCGCAATAAATTCATCGCCGGTGTATATGGGAAAAAGCCGAGATCATTGGTCTTTATCTGATCGTTCCAGTCGAAAAAGGTTTTTGGCAGCCTTGAGTGTTCACGGCAGGCCAGCGCCTTCTCATTGGCGCAGACAATTCCCAGACCGGTGGGCAGCATCAAGCCTTTCTGAGATCCGGATACGCAGACATCGACGCGCCATTCATCCATGCGGAAATCGAGCGATGCAACCGAACTGACACCATCGACGAATAACAGCGCCGGATGATCACAGGCGTCCATTGCTTTGCGCACAGCGGCAACATCCGAGGCAACCCCGGTGGCAGTTTCGTTGTGGGTCGCAAACACGCCCTTGATCTCATGCTGCTTGTCTGCTGCCAGAATGGCGGCGTATTCCTCGACAGGCACCCCTTCGCCCCAATCGACTTCCAGTGCCTGCACATCCAGTCCCCAGCGCTGGCAAAGGTCGATCCACAGATTTGAGAAGTGTCCAAAACCGGACATCAATACCTTGTCACCCGCGTTCAAGGTGTTGGATACCGCCGATTCCCAGGCGCCGGTACCTGAGGCCGGGAAGATAAAGACACGGCCTGTTTCAGTCTTGAATAATTTCTTCATATCCGCATACAGGGGCTGAGTAAATGCGGGAAGATCCATCGCGCGCATATCCTCCTGCTCTATATTCATGGCATTCTGGATACGGCGCGGCACGTTAGTCGGCCCCGGTATGAATAGAAAGTTACGTCCAGGCATGGTAAATATCCTCCATTTTTAAAATATAGTACGTGTTGATTAACAAAGGCGAATTACGCTTTTGCGTTATATTTTTTATATAGCTTCCGTCGCAGATCCGCGGTTGCCAATACGCCCGATAGCGAAAGCAACAATAATACCCGTTATTTTTGCATTTAACAATCCGGTATATAAGTCGGTAACATAGGGTACTCCGGCTGATTGTCAAGCGGGGATTGGAGTTGCAGTGCGAGGTGGCGGCGGCGCCCGATGCGGGTAATCCGGTAAAACCCTTTATCCGGCAGCCGATGGGCCGGAATTGTAAGATCCCTCCCGGGGTGAAAAGCGCCAAATGTTTCCGGGCGTATGCAGGCGCCGTTGCCGAAAAACCGCGCCTCCAACAATGTGTTGCGGAGGTTCGCTATTTTTCGGGGCCGGGTTGGGTCTCCGAGGTGGACTCGCGGGATAGCAGCGCCTGCACCGCTTCAGCCGGAGATTTTTTTTCTTCGAGGACTGCGACAACCTGTTCGGTGATGGGCATTTCCATGCCGTGCTTCAATGCCAGGTGATGGACTTCAGCCGCCGTTTGTATCCCCTCTATCGCCTGGCCAATTTCATCCTTCGCCTGCGCCTGCGGCTTGCCTTTTGCCAACGCCAGACCAAAGCGGCGGTTGCGCGATTGATCATCGGTGCAGGTCAGGACAAGATCACCCAGCCCGGACAGGCCCATAAATGTTTCCGCTCTTGCGCCCAGGGCAATGCCGAGCCGCTGGATTTCATGCAATCCGCGGGTAATCAATGCGGCACGGGCATTGGCGCCGTAGCCTAAACCATCGGCAATGCCGGCGGCGATTGCCATTACATTTTTCACGGCTCCCCCCACTTGCACTCCAATCAAATCGTCATGGGTATAGACGCGGAATCTTGCGCTGTGAAATATGGAAGAGAAATGCGCCGCTTTATCTATGCTCTCTGCGGCAAGGACCACTGCGGTAGGCAGTCCCTGCGCCACTTCTTTTGCAAAGGAAGGGCCGGACAGCACGGATATGGCGGCATCGCTCACCACCGCCCCGGCAACATCGTGATTCAGGCGGTGCGTGCCGGGTTCAAATCCTTTGCACGCGAGGCATATATTTGCGGTTTTTATAAATTTTATCCGCTCCAGCGTGCCACGCAACGCATGACAGGGAACGGCGACAACAATATCTTTTATATCATCGGCGGCATCGTGGATATCCGCTACCGGGCTCAGGTTGTCCGCAAATAAAATGGAAGGCAGATGGCGCGCATTGCATCGCTGTGCGATCAGTTTTTCGATGTGCCGGGTATCGATATCCCATAGATATACCTCATGGCTATTCCTGCCAAGCTGAATAGCAAGCGCCGTTCCCCAGGAACCTGCGCCAAGCACCAGAATGGAAGTTTGCGCCAATGAACCGGGGACCTCGCTATAGCTTTGCCTTGTTCAAGCGGCTGCACCGGGCGGAAAACCGCCGGGCGTGATCGAAGCGATGATCGCTGCAGGTGCGCAATGCCACTCAGCCCTTCCGCGCCAAAGGAAGGTTGGCATTGGCCCATTCCATCAGACCGCCTTTCAGGTAATATACTTGTTCAAAACCTTCATCCATCAGGGAGCTGGCCTGTCTGGACGATTGCGCGCCATCGCGGCAATAAACGATAACGGCCTGCTTTTTGTATTTTTTCAGTTCTTGCAGATGGGCGGTCAGTTCATTGGCGGCGATATTTCTGGAATTGATAATGTGTCCGCTTTCAAAATCGGAAACGGAGCGCAGATCGATCAGCGCGGCATTTTCGCGATTTATCAGCCTGGTTGCCTCGGACGAGTTGACGGCTGGTACCCCCCGGAGCGCTTGAGCGTATATATTCCAGATCAATAGTCCGAGAATCGCGATAAACAACGAGATTAAAAAAGGATGATTGCCTATAAATTCGAAGAGTCTTTCCATAATAAAGCCTATGTTAAAGTAATGTCTGTGGTACGAAGATAGTCCAGCACGGCATAATGATACGTTATATTTATCATGTGTTGAAACCGCAGTATGTGTAATTTAAAGTATTTTAAGCTGACGGCCTGGCTTGCATATCTTTGTTGAAATTCATGTTAGTATACAGGAAGTCATTAACTGTCAATGAACATACTACCTTACCCGCGACAAACCTGGTCTCTCTGGTTGATGAATCCTACAAATTAAACGATATGCAGCTTGCCTACAAACCGATCATTTTGATCATTCTCGATGGCTGGGGCTATACGGAAAATACTGTATATAACGCTATTCACAGCGCCCATAAACCCGTGTGGGAAAAGATCTGGCATGAATATCCGCATACCTTATTGAGGGCGTCGGGACTGGACGTCGGCCTGCCGGCCGGACAAATGGGCAACTCCGAGGTGGGTCATATCAATATCGGCGCCGGGCGGGCTATCAATCAGGAATTTACCCGCATCAACCAGAAAATCAAAAATGGCGGGTTTTTCAAAAATTCAATCATTACCGAGGCGATGGACAAGGCAGTGCAAAATAACAAGGCGGTGCATATTCTCGGCCTGCTGTCACCGGGCGGGGTCCACAGCCACGAGGATCATATCCATGCGCTCATGCAGTTGGCGGCGGACAGAAATGTCGAAAATCTGTATCTCCATGCCTTTCTCGACGGACGGGATACCGCCCCGAAAAGTGCGTCCGAATCCATCTATAAGACTCAGCAAAAAATTGCCGAGCTTGGCAGGGGGCGCTTCGCTTCCATTATCGGCCGCCACTATGCCATGGATAGAAACAAACGTTGGGAGCGCTCCCGGCTGGCCTATGATTTAATCAGCCAGGGTAAGGCGGAATTTTGGTCTGTCGATCCCTTTATTGCATTGGATATGGCCTATGCGCGCGGCGAAAGCGATGAGTTTGTCCGCCCGACCGCCATTACCTGCAACGGCGGACCGCCGGTGATGGTAGATGACGGCGATGTCCTCATCTTTGCCAATTACCGGGCCGACCGGGCGCGTCAGCTTGCCAGGGCGTTTACCAAACCCGAATTCAAAAGTTTTGAAAGAGAATGGATGCCTAAACTTTCCGCATTCCTCAGCCTGACTTCCTACAAGGCCAATTATGAATTTCCGGTGGCATTCCCGCCCGCCCGCCTCGGTAATGTATTCGGCGAATATATCTCCAAACAGGGGCTGAGGCAGTTGCGCATCGCGGAAACGGAAAAATATGCCCACGTTACCTTCTTCTTCAATGGCGGGGAGGAGCGTGTATTTGACGGGGAAGATCGTATTTTGATCCCTTCACCGCATGTGCGCACCTATGATCAGCAGCCGGAAATGAGTGCGCACGAGATCGCCGACAATATGGTGGGGGCGATCAATAATCGCAATCATGATGTGATCATCTGCAATTTCGCCAATGCCGATATGGTGGGGCATACCGGAAACTTCGACGCCACCATTGCGGCAATAGAGACCATCGATAAATGCCTGGGAAAAATTATCGATGCCGCCGAAAAGATGGGCGGAGAAATACTGATTACGGCCGATCATGGCAATGCGGAACAATTGAAAACCTACACAACGGAAAAAATAAAATCACGCGCCTATACGGCCCATACCAATAACCCGGTTCCTTTTATATACATCGGCCGTCCCGCAAAAATGAGCCTCGATACCGGCACATTGGCAGATATTGCCCCTACCATGCTGCATATAATGGATATACCGAAACCTGATGAAATGACCGGGCATTCTCTGATCAGGCTGCAACCCTTCAAAGTACAGCAAGTCGTAGGCAAATAGTGTTCACTCCGCAGACACGCCTTGTGCATGCTGTATGGTTAGCCCTGCTGTTTGCATTCATCGGCAATGCGGCCATTGCCGATGAGCAGACTCAGGCGGAACTCGAGTCGGTTCGCTCTAAAATAAAGGATGTAAAGCAGGAAATTAAACAGGCACAAATTCAAACCCGGCAATTAAGGGACGAGCTGATGAAAAATGAAATTGCCTCGGCGACCACTCTTGCGCATTTGCGCAATATAAAAAACCAGATGCGGCAACAACGCCTGAGTATCGATAGCCTGGATAAGCAGAAATCACAATATGCGCGGCAACTGACTGCGGAACAGCAGAAATTGTCCGAACAAATCAGAACCGCCTACAAAATAGGTCCGAATAATTATATTAAACTCATCCTGAATCAGGAAGATTCGGCGCTGGTCGGCCGCATGCTCGCTTACCATAATTATCATAACCGCTCCCGCATCGCCCAGATTGATACGATCAATAAAAAACTGCAGTCTCTGGCCGACATTGAACAATCTATTGAACAGGAAACGAGTGTACTGGAGCAATTGAAGCAGCTACATGAGGAGAATATGCAACAGTATTCTGCATTCAGAGACTCGCGGAATGAAATTATCAGCCGTCTGCAGAATGATATTACTCAGCAGGGTGCGGAATTGCGCATGTTGCAGGAAAATGAACAGGAACTGGCGGCATTGCTCAACCAATTGAGTAAACAGGAGGCGACTGCAACCGGGATCTTTGAAAATACAACACCTTTTGGCGATCTGAAGGGTAAACTGGAATGGCCGGTCAAGGGAAAGTTAGTCAAACAGTTTGGCCTGCCCAAAAAGGGGGACGGCGTGCTGAAATGGCAGGGCGTGCTGATTGGCGCCAAATCCGGCGCCAACATACAAACGGTCAGCGCCGGCAAAATTGTATTTGCCGACTGGTTCCGAAACCTGGGGCTGCTGCTGATTATCGACCACGGCAACGAATATATGAGCTTGTATGGGCACAACCAGAACCTTCTGAAAAAAGTGGGCGATTGGGTGGAACCCGGCGAGATTATTGCCACACTGGGAGACAGCGGCGGCCAGACGGAGTTCGGACTTTATTTCGAGATCCGCAAGAATGGCTCGCCGGTGAACCCGGTCCAATGGTGCCGCAGATGATGCCGTCGGGGTATTGCGCGCGGCGTTCGATAATCAAGCGCAATAATGCGGTGTATTATTCCAGGAAAGGAAGAACCGTAAATTTTCCGGCATAGCTGCTCAACGATTCACCAACTCGCCAAAATTTTTCGGGGGATACTGCTCAAAATCTTCCTGGCTCACATATAAAGCGGCAAATTTCACCTTGTCCTGTGCGGCATTTACATCAACGCACCATTGATGCAAGCGCTTTATTTTCTCCACGTCATCCAAATCCTGGCGGCCCTTGGTCTCCACGATATACATTTCCCTGTTTGACGCCTTCACCAGAAAATCCGGGTAGTAATTGGAAACATCGCCGCCAGCGGTCACATAGTCCAGGCGAAAACCCACGGCAAAATAATTCTTGGCGTAGGAAATAATATCCGCGCAGTTTTCCAGAAATCCGGCAAACGCTAACTCCAGAGAACTGTCGCCGATAATTTTATTGAACGCGCTTTTTCGCGGAACCACAAACCCCTGCTGCTTGACCACAAACGGACGCGCCGCCCCAATCCTGATCTGTCCCTGGATCTCCGCACCGCCCTTGTCCTGCAAGGTGAGCTCGTTCACTGCCTTTTTGAAGGTTTCTATCGCGGTCTTGATCGCCGCCGTTTCGGAAAGGTTGCGCAGGGTGTTGCGGTCTTCCAAATCAACCGGATGCTCGAACAAATCCTCCCGGATAAAGGTCTTGACCTTTTCATACACAATGTCATACACGCTGACCAGTCTCAGTTCCTGCATAATCACCCGGCTGAAAAACCCGACCACCGAGCGGTAGTCGGAAACACCGGTGTCATCCAGCACAGTCTCGTGGCTTTTCTCATCTTTCGCCATGTAGTGAAAAGTAATGCGCCGTTCTTCCTGCTCATCGAATTTTTGATACACAACTTTCACATGGCCGAAGCGCTTACTGTCCAGCTTTTCCAACAAGCCGTATTCACGGTAGGTTCGCGGCGCCAGCAGCGGGATTTCAATATCGAGTTCATCGATATTTTTGTCGGCGTTTTCGTAATCTACCTCGATCACCAGCGGCGTCTTTGCCCCGCTACCCGTATCCATCGCTTCGCGTTCCAGCGTGACGCCTTCTTTTTCTATGAACTCGACGAAATCCATAAACGCATCGGTGCCGATGACGCTCAGCTTTTCCTCGGCGTCCGCATCGGGATACATGCGGCGCAACCCCCGCCCCAGCGTCTGCTCCGGCAGGATATTGCTCTGTGCGGCGTAGGCGCGCAGGCCGACAATGGTGGTCACATTGCGCACGTCCCAACCCTCTTTCAGCACCAGCACCGACACGATAGCCTTGTACGGGCTGTCCAGTTTGTCTATTTCGTTGGCCTGCTTACGCAACTTTTCCAGTTCTTTTTTCGCCTTGCCCGAATCAGCTTCGGAAATCTCGCCGTTGTTTCTGGTGTGAATCACCAGCACGGAATCCTTCAAATCGGCATACGCGCCTTGCAGATGTTCAGCCACTTCATCGCAATTTTTCGTATCGTCCGTCATCACGAACAAAATCGCTTTCTTGCCCATCTTGCGATGCTCCGCATCCGCCTTGCGCCATTCGGCAACGCCAAGGCTCAGATAGTCTGCGTACCGCTCGGAAAACCTGCTGCTCGCCTGCTCCCGCATTTTATTGCGGCTGGCGATGTCGGGAATCACCGGATGCTTCACCACGTTTTGCGCGACCGCCTCCACCAGCGGGTAGTCCGCCACCGTCTGCACAAAAATCGCACCCTTGTTGTGCCGGGGCGTGGCACTGGTATCCACCTGCAACGCAAGCCCGCCGCCCTTCTGCTTCAACCGGTTGTGGATGTCTTCGATCGACTTGAACCACGCCAATTTGTTGGCATGGATGTGATGCGCTTCATCGTTGAACACCGCCAACTCATTTATATCGCGCACGATCATGCCGAGGTCCACTTTCGAATCGGTGGTCGCGCCGGTCGGTTTGGGGCCCAGGAAATAATCCATGGTATTTTCATCATCCGGCGACGGCGGGATGTCATCCCCGGAATACACGCGGTGGATGTTGGTCAAAAACAAATTGCCGATAGGGCGCACCACCCGCACCTCGTCCTGCAAATGCACCGCAAGCTGAAAATCATCCCGCCAGTTGCGCCCGTCAAAACCATTGTCCGGCAGCACTGGATCGGCGTAGAAAATCCGCAAGCCGTCAAAATCTTTTTTCAGCCGATCCAGCACAATGATATTCGGCGCGATAATCAGAAAATTGCGCGCGAGTCTGGAATCCGGCTCATAGCGTTTATGAAAATAGCACCATGCCAGCACCAGACTCAGCACCTTGGTCTTGCCGCTGCCGGTCGCCATCTTGATCACAAACCGCAGCCAGTCCTCGTCGAACATTCCCTTGGAAACCGCGTCGGAAGAATCGAATCGTATCAAGTCAGCCTTGTCCTTCACCCCGGCGACCTCGTACAGATACACGATAGTCTCTATCGCCTCGCGCTGGGCGAAGTAGTAACGGAATTCCCGCGCCGTGCCGTCCGCCCCGGTCAGCAGATGCTCTTCCGCAAACCACCAGTGCAGCAAGCTGCGTCCGGTATCGGTCGCTTTCGCATAGTCTTTGTCCCGCCATTCCTTGACCTGCTCGCGCAACTGCTGCACCAGCGGCGGCAATTTCTCCATGCGCTCATCCGGCTCATCCGGAACCCAACGGGCGCCGGGGTCGAGAATATCGTGGGGGGAAGCGGGGAAACCGGGCGGAAGAGGCATCAGGCAGCGCTACATTGACGAGGCAACCAGAATACCGGCAAATTCGATCAGGTCATCGGCATGTTTTTTTACAATCTGCTCCACCAGTTTGTAGTCAATATCCTGATACTGATGCACAACGACATTCCTGAAACCCACCATGTGCTTTAATTTTTCTTCCAACTGCGTATCTATGATGCGCGCCCTCGCAAGCAGGGTAAAACTCTCGGCGCTGTCAGGCGGCAAGCCTAATTTTTTCAGCCGAATTACATGGTTTGCCATGTCAATACACTGCTCGCAGGCCCGCTGCAAATTAAGGACAATCGCATCCTGTTTATAAAAATCCTTGAGGAACGGTTTTTCAGATGGCGCCTTATAATAATCCCGCGCCTGCTTTATACAGCGCTCCAGACTGGCTTTTTTCTGCAAGAGAATATCAGACATCGTAAAATCTCCCGGTGCGCAAGCCGCTTTCGACAATTTCCCGGCGCTCGGCATTCAGTTTTTGGTAAAAAGACAGTGTCAACATTTCAAACTCATCCGCCACGCGCTCATCAGCGCAATAGATACGCCGATCGGCGGCAACTATTTCCTTGCACAAAATCACCGAAACCTTGCGTAAATTGATCAAATCGGCACGCTCCACCTCGGCGGACGATGCCACTTGAACAGATAGAAGGCCCCATTTCCAAAGATCGATGGTGCGCGCCGTTGCGTGTGGTAGCAGCACGGCAATATCTATATCGCTATCCCGCCGCTGGTATTCGGTGTCCCAGGTGCCGTAGAGGTAGATGGCCTGGGTGTCCGGGTGGGCTGCGAGGACAGTATCGACGATTTTCTCGGTGGGACGCACTCTAAGTAAGAGCCTTTGGGATAGCGCTCATTGGAGCCCGGGTTGAATACATTTCCTAAACAGAGCCTCTACATGAATTTGGCCTTAAGAGTTTCTTATTTGCAGCACCGGAGTATATTTTACCTCTGGGACTGTCGATGATTTCTTTGTTTTTGAAGTCTCTCTTTAGATCATTATCTCCGGTATAGAGAAGACGGGCACCGCTTACTTTTGCCAGGGCAAGAATGTGCATATCATTAGAGATACAGGCGCCAGACTCTTCCAATTGCTCTTTTTCCGCAATAATTTTTTCCCCCTCAATCAAAACTGCTTTTCCACCACGGTAAAGATCACGCAACTTGGTTTTAATTTTTTTCAGTTCTTGCCCGTATCTCCCAACAGTACAATAAACCACTGCTCCCCCTTTTTGGAGCCAAGCATGTATAGGAATTGCATCCTCTACTAAAGGATCATGAAAAAATTTATGCATCCTGTCGGTGTCAATGATGATACACATAACTAAATTCCGTCACTCGAATCCAAGTAATTTATCGGTCTCTCTCATAAAAAAGTCACGATAGCCTGGCGGAGAATCTTTTAGATTTCCCTGCTTATCCACTTTTATATTATGGATGGTTACAGCGCCTCCTTTCTCTTTAGGTTCAAAATACAAAATAGATACATCTTCCGGTTTTATGATTTTATCCCGCACCGAGATTCGTACCCTGTCAATAATGTAGTCACTGTGCGTTTCAATTAAAAAGGAGTGCTCTTTCTTTGCAACAGATTTTGCCAAAAAGGTAGAAAATTCCGCCTGCCCACGCGGGTGGAGATGAACCTCCGGCTGCTGTAACAGAAATGCCGTTTCCCTGGAGTGAATGATCTCAACCAAAATAGGCAATATTTGATTGACTCCATACCCAACGTCCATGATGTTGGCCTGCGGGCCTTTTCTAATTTTTACCTGTAACTGAAACGGATCATTAATCTGCTTTCCGTGACTCTTGATTTTAATTTCAGAAAACAACCCAGATTGGCGACCGAATTCAACTAAATCATCATGCAATGTATCCCAGTCTTTATCTTTAGTACGCAGCAAACGCATCATCAACATGGGGATATGTTCACCTTCTGACGTAGGTGACTCGGTTATCGGGTCATAGGTGCGTCTTGGCTTGGAGCGTAACGGAGCAATTGATTTTTCTTGCCCTGATTCAGGGTATAGAGAGAAAAACGTCTCTCTCGATCGACCGTTTCCCCGCACAGATTTTATATCAAGTTCTTTTTGGATAAACTCACGAAGTATTTTAGCCTCTTTTTTTGATACCTCGAATACATTCGTCAAGTTTTCTACATTGGACTCATTCAACAGATAATCGATGAAATCCAAATTCAAATAATGCCTCAGGGAAACGTTTGATTTTATAGCATGACCCGGTATTTCTAGAATGCACTTCTCATCCATCCTGAATTTTATATTCAAATAGGATTTGGAGGAGAATTTGAAACAAAACGATGAGACGGTCGGTTCCGATCCTTTTTCAACGAAAGTAAACAATATATCGTATTTCTTATCGCCTTCGTTAACACCGCAACCCAGTACGAATGTATCTAACTCACCGGATTTTCGTCTTTTTGTTCGAACAATATCCCTGAACGCTCCCATCTGGAAAGGCTCCAGATTGAAGTTGGGATTATCTCGCATGACCGAATCTATGAAGAAAGGGCTTCTCCTACGCATTCTTTGAAGCAACGCCCGGTAACTTCCCAGAAAAGAGGTTTTCCCGGTGCTGTTCTCGCCGACAAGCAAGGTAACAGGCCGGATATCAGCCCGCTGATTGCCTTGAAAACAACGCACATTCTCTATAATAAATTCACGCAAATCACTCATCATTTTTCCTCGGAACAAGGAGCAAGCCGGATTAGTTTATCCATCCCACCGGGCTACAGTGCAGGTATTATACCCCCACCTCCACAATCTTCATCGTATCATTCCCAAATATATCAACCACTTTAACAGCAATTTTCCACCGTCCCGGCGGGCATTCATGCGCCGTGCTGGTCAGTTCCAGTGAGCGGTCTTTTTTCGTGCGAAAACTTTGCCATTCGTTTTCGAATATATACTCCCCACTCCACTGCTCTTCGATTTCACCCGTGGCTTCATTTCGCACGCGGATGATTTCCCGTTTGCTTTCAAAGTCAAAGTCCACCGCCCAGTAGTCGATCCAGTCGGTCCAGTGTTGGGTCAATTGCTTGCTGGTTATTTTACCAGTTTTGTCTTTGCTCACGCGCACAATCTGGCCGTCGTCGGCGACGATTTTGCTCTTGCCGTTTTTGAGGGATCCTTCAACAGCGATGCTGTCCTGCGAGTAGTGCACCGAGAAGTCGGTCAACTCCACCGCCACCCTAGCAAGTCCCCCTGACAAGGGGGATTTAGGGGGTTGCCGTTCCTCCAAACGCTTTTGCAAATCATCATATACCCCGGTCAGGTTATTCATTATCTCCTCATTCGTATAGCGAATCACTTCGATGCCGAGCGCATTCAGTCTGGCGCTTCGTTGCCTGTCGTGCTCTTTTTGCTCGGCGTGGCTGTCGCCGTCTATCTCTATGGCAACCATTAAAGCTGCGCAATAAAAATCAACTATAAATCTGTCTACAGGTTTTTGCCGGGTGAACTTCAAGCTCTCAAAGTGTTTGCGCTGTAATACTTCGCTCCAGAGTTTTCTTTCCGCCGGTGTTGGGTTTTTTCTGTTTTCGCGGGCTTTGGGGGTTAGGGATTTGTCGTAGGGGAGGTAACCCCCCTTGCCCCCCTTGTTGTTTTGTGCCGTATGATAGGATATACTCTCTTTCAATCCAATCCGGTATTCAATACGTTCAGAGGAGGTTAAAAAGTGGAGATTAAATTACATAAGCTGGCCACCACAACGCCGGCCACACGAAAGTATATTCAGACCTCAAACAAGAGCGCACCGACCTTGTCGCGTGAGCTCGGAGTCTCTCTGCCTACGATTTACAAGTGGCTGCGGGCCGGGCGCATCTATGACGGCTCCCACACGCGTCATAACCTCAATCCGAGCACGTCGCCGCAGCACGAGGAGATTATCACCGAGTTGCGGCTACGCTTGCGCTTGTCGCTGGATGATGTGGTTGAGGTGATGAACCGCTGTTTTCCCCAGACCTTCAGTCGCAGTGCGATCCATCGCTGCTTCAAGCGCTTAGGCGTAAACCGGCTGCCGCAAGTCAAGCAGTCGCGTGACTTCGGCTGTTTCGAGCAGGCCACGTGCGGGTTTATCCATATGGACTTCAAGGTGTTGAGCAAGCTCAAGAAGCAACGCAGCTATGTGCTGGTGGCGATTGACCGGGCTACGCGCTTTGTCTGGGTGAAAATCATTGCGCGCCGCGATGCCGCCACGACCTCGCAGTGTCTGCGTGAGTTCCTGGATGCGTTTCCCCACCCGGTGCATACCCTGCTTACCGACAACGATGGAGGCTTCACAGACCGCTTTGCAGTGGACAAGAAAGGCAAGCCAGACGGCAAACCAAGTGGTACGCATCCGTTTGACCGGGTGTGCCGTGAGCATCATATTGAGCATCGTCTCATTCGCCCGTTTCGACCGCAGACCAACGGCATGGTGGAGCGATTCAATCGCCGTTTGAGTGAGGCATTGCGCAGCCAGCCACAACTCAAAAGCAACTGGAGCAAGAACCGATTCCACAACCACGAGCAAAGAAACCAGTTCATCCACACATTTGTGAACAACTACAACCGAACCCGCTTAACCTGCCTGGGCTATAAATCTCCCAGCGAGGTCTTGAGCGATCACACGGGATGTAACACCTTGTCAGGGGGGTGGGTGATGTGTGGTTTTACTTCGATGAACGATACGTCGTGGAACACCACCTGGTTTTTCTCTACTGCTCGTTTGTCAAAGACTTCGGCGGGGATGTATTTCATTTCCAGCGCAATGCCTTTGCTTTTCGCCTCGTCCATGATTGCGGGAAACAATCCCATTTCAAACTCAAAGGCGAGAATGTCGGCGCGGGTGATGTGCGCCTTGCGGCATTCCAGGATGATTTCTTCCACGAACAGGCGGGTGACCGGCAGATTGATCGGGCCGATGGCGACCATGCGCCCGGCCTTTTTACCGTGGAAGACGCCGGACTGCTCCACCGGTTGTGCGGCATAAGCCTTGAGGATCAGGGCCTGGTATTCCTTTGATTTGGCGGCAATCTGCTGTTGCTGCTGTTCGTCGGACAGATTGGGATTGACGCCGATGTAGTGCTGGCGTTCGTATTTTCCGAGGTTGAGGATTTCAAAGGCGCGGTAGTCTTTGCTTTCGGCTTTGCGTTCACGCTGCACGCCAATCATGCGCTTGCGGGTGGTGTGGATGGCGAATTTGCCGAGGTCGGAGACGATCCACTTGCGGCCTAGTTTTTCGGCGACGGCGGCGGTGGTACCGGAGCCGCAGAAGAAGTCGGCGATGAGATCGCCTTCGTTGGAGGAGGCTTTGATGATGCGTTCTATTAGTTCACTAGGTTTTTGTGTTGGGTAACCAAGAGCTTCTTTTGCTGAATTGTTGATCTTGTCTAAATCCCAAACATCATCAACGACAACGCCTTCATTCATAACTTCGTCAAGGTAGCGTTTAATTCGCTTACCTCCACCGGCATCAGATAGTACATATTCTCGTCCATTTTCATCCAACCGTATTTTTTGCTTTCTTGCTGTAACGTAGGCTTGTTTTGACTCCCAAGGTTGAAAGTATGAGTTAAAGAGAGTTTCCTTCGATTTGGAGAAAAACAATATATCATCATGTCGTTTTTCAAATGACCGCGATAATTGCTTGTTCCATCCGCTGTAATGCCAAGAAATACAATTATTAAAATCTTCTCTCCCGAAAACTTCATCCATCACCAGCCGAATATACGCATTCACCCGCCAATCACAATGCACATAAATACTCCCATCCTCGGCGAGTAAATCCCGCATCAATACCAGCCGCTCATAAATCATCGCAATAAACGAATCCGCCCCTTTGCCCCAAGTGTCCCGATAGGCGATTTCTTCCAGTATGTTGGGCTTTTTGGTAAACGTGTCACCGCCGATTTCAATGTCCATGGAAAAATCCGCACCGACATCAAACGGCGGATCAATATAAATCAGTTTCAATCCGCCCTGCGCTTCAATTTCCTCACGCAACGGTCCGTTTTTCAGTGACGAAAGAATCAGTTTGTTATCACCCCAGATCAGCTTGTTGCTCCAGCCCTTGAGTTGCCGCCCGCGCACGTCGGTGGTGAACAGTTCCGGTTGCTTTACTGTATCCTCCGACCTCTCCGCACGCGGTTCATCGACCTGTTCGATGGTCTGAAATGGCAGCACGATATTGCAAACTTCATTGCTCTTGCCGTTCCACACCAATTCGACCTCGCGCTTGTCGTCAAACAACAAAAAGCGATACTTGTCCGGCAGCGGCTTGCCGGCTTCAATCAACTTCACGGTGTCACGCTTTTCGTTGTCGGTGAGGTTCATAGGGCAAGATCCCGCGAGTTTTGTTTCATGGATGAGACATTATTGGTTTTGGGACTCATTTTTATCAATATGCGATACCTTATCCTATAATCCGCACCAACGCCGGGAACATGTACACGGATGGCCTGCGTCCCTCCCCCGGAAAGCCAAATTATATTGGTGGCGAGGGGCTAGTCTTCTTCCAAAAACAGCTTGTATCCCTCAAAATCTTCGGTTTTCTTATACTCAAATCGCTCAAAAAATTGAATATAGACACGTTCCTGCAAATGCGCTCGCTGTTTCTGCTCATCTCCGATTTCCTTTAACCATTCTGGCGATTCCTGGATAAATTCTTCCATCAATTCTTCATTTTCAGAAAATGCCTGTATGTCCATGTAGAAAATACCCTCAACGCATTCTTCTTTATCTCCTGCATCGAGTGGTGATAGTTGAATGAGTCCCCCTGCCTTTGATTTATTCAAAATCAAAATCTGTTTATCTATTTGCATGTGATACGTCTCGAAAATAGGAATCAATTTTCCGTTGAAGTCATACCAACCGCCAAACCCTTTTACTTCAAGTTGTTCAGTATCTCCATGCCGTGGCGGTTTGAAGTTGCCGGAGTCGTGAAAAAACTGCCAAAACGCGGGCTTGGTTGCAATAATTACTATGTCATCAGGATTTTCAAATTTTGCCAAGGTAGATTCAAAATTCTCCCTGGTAATTTCTTCGCAATTGTTCGCTATATCATCAAGCAAACGAGCATTTTCGCCGGCAGCAAGCTCGCGTCCGTAATTTTCGCCCCAACCAATATAATGAACATGCCACTCGTCAAAGAATGCAGCTTTATTATCGACGATCTTGAAACCAAAAGGCTCTTTCTTTGCTGCCATATTTTCCTGAATTTTGTCCTCGTATGTGTCGAAATACCTGGTAAAAATGTCGCGTATATTTGCGACTTCGTAGAAGGTTTTTAACGCTTTTTCCTTAAATTCGGCTACCTTTTTTGGGCTGATGTTTCCGGTTTTGTGTTTTGCAGAAATTTGTTTTTCAGCTTCCTCTTTGAGTTTATTCAGAAAGGGAATTAGTTTCTTATCAAAAGTCTCATCTAAATTGGCTGTATCGAGACCAATCTCTGCCAGCATACCACCAACCTGCTTTAAGTCGGTTGCAAGCAGGATAAGTTCCTCTACTAAATGTTCAAGATCGCTCAACCTATAAACATGTAGGTCGGGCAGTTGATAATTTTCAATCTTTGAATACTTGCCTTCAACCTGAGGAGAAGTACCTTGTAATATACGAGCGAGTAGCAGAAGGAAATATTGCCTGTAATATTTCCCGCTTCCATGATGTCTTTCCTTAAAACCAGTCTTTTTTTCAAAAAGCCCTTTTAGGAAATAAAGTCTGATTACCTCGTCTAATTTTTGAGGGGTTACATCATGCCCAATCCAGGAAGCGTCGGAATCCGGTGGTTGTTTGTACTCCCAAAGATATTTGATGTAGTCGTATCTTTTCTTGAACAAGCAGTATGCACCTATGCCAAAAACGATCTCCAGGAGATTTTGATATTTGAATTGTGAGGTAGCAAAATCTCTAATCTTTTTCTCGATTTCTTGTGCTGATTCTTTTTGCTTTGCGCCTAGGTTCGGTTCAAGAATTGCCTTCAACTCATCAAATTTTTTCAACCACGCCTTTAACTTTTCTTGTGTATCCAGATCGTCTTCTGATTTAGCAAGTTCCTTGATTCTTTTTTCTAATCGATGTTTTGCGTCAAGTTCCTCATATTTCTGTGGATCAGCACGCAAAATAATATGCCCATATTCCCAAATTTCGCCTCGGTAATAATTGAGAATCTGAATGCCGTCAACCAAGGATGAAACCAGTGATTGGAAAACAGTGGTTTGTTTTTCAGCAATGATGTATTGGACAATAGACAAAAAGTATTTATCAAAAAGTTTGAGATAAGAAAGTTGGAAATCGCCCTGCACGCTCAACCCATTAAAGACAATGTGCGTGTAACAGTGAATTGCGGCACCGCAAGCGGAATTGTCACTGTGTTGTACCGCAGTTCTCATTATTTCTTCGAGTTTCCACAAAATTTGCTCAACAAATAACTCATTATTTTGACGAGATGACAATTCTTCCAATATCCAACTGATATTGGAAACAGAAAATATGCTTATTTCCTTATTTTGAGAATTTACAGCTGCCTCATATACTCGCACAATCTGATTCATAGGCGTAGAAAAGCCAATCAAATATTTATCCGGATCGAAAGCAAGACGAAGTTTTGCATTCTGTTCATCTTTCTTATACAAATTGAAAAATTCTTGACTAACTACCAATTGTTCAAATTTATCCGGATCACCTTGCTGAATCTCAAAAATCTTCTTCATCGAATCCCTTATCTTTTTTAGCCCGTCCAATACCAGCTTGTTCTTTTGCCGCTTTGTTTCAAATACCAAAATATCACCAATCCCTTCCAGCGATTGTACTAATTTAGCTTGCCTGGAAGTGCTTGCCTTTTTATTCAATGGATTTCTCAACATCTTCATAAAGTTGGTCTATGACGGCTTGTATATCACTCATAAAAGTTTTGATCCGGGTGATTACACGCCAAATGGCAAATGCTATACACAAAAAACCTAATAGAACGATCCACGCAAACACTTTCCATGCTACTGAATCAATATCATCTTGAACAAAGAAGCGTAAACCAATAGCAACTACAATGTTTATCAAAAGAAATGGGGGCAAGATTCTGTTTGCCCAATTATTTTCAAAAGAACGAATAATGACCTCGGAATTATAACGTTCAGAAATTTTTGAGATTATTTCTATGCTCAACGGGACTAAAAAAGCAATAATTACCGCTTCAAATGCGGCGACATCAGATAGAAATGCAGGATTTGGATTTATTTTCCCGAGCCAATTTAGCCACGAAAAATCAATAGAAGCGTTTGGGAATGAGGAAATTGTTAATGACATTTAGGATACGGGAGAATAAATCTGCAACCCCTATACCATCCTTGTATTTTCAACGAGCAGGCGCTCCAAGTGTTGTTGTTTAGGGATGGTGCCCATAAGTCCGAATTATGGGGGGTGGCAGGTTCAAAAGTCAATATAAGAGAAGTTGACTTATCTTATTGAGCATTCCGCGTTATTTCCCTTATTAATCAAAGCTTTATATTCTTACGAAAATGCTCATAAGGGCTTTTACAAGGTATTTTTCCTTTTACGCGACAGCAGATTTGGGGGGATTTGTCTCATGGATGAGACATTAAAGAGGTTTTGTCTCATATCTTGCGGTTTATGCGACGCTAAGAGTTTTGTAGATCATGGATGAGACGCTAATGTTTTTGTGGCCCATAAATTGCGATTTATGATTCACTACTGGTTTTATGGTTCGTGGATGAACCACTACTGGTTTTATAGATCATTTTTCTGGATATATGGTTCACTACTCTACAATCTGCTTCAACGTCGGGAACATATACAGGGATGGCTTGCGTCCTTTGCCCGAAATGATTTTGGTGATAATTCCGTCTTTTGTCAGGCGATTCAGCAGCCGGGTGACGCTCGGTCGGGGAACATTGGCTTCGCTTCGAAACCAAACTCCGGTGAACCAGAGGTTGGAAAAAATAAAGTTGGTAATCTGAGGGGTATATTGGGAGTGGGTCACTTGCTGCACTCGCAATAAGGTTTTCTCTTTCAGATCAATAATTGCCTGCGCCTTGCTGGCGTTGATGCGCGATTGCTGCGCGATGGCGCACAAAAAGAATTCGATCCATTGCTCCCAGTCATCATCTGTTGTGATGCGGTTGAGACCGTCATAATAAGCATCGCGGTTTTTCTCCAGATATTCGCTGAGATAAAAATAAGGCGTGGAAATTGTTTGCTTGTGGTAAAGAAACAACGGCATCAGCAGGCGGCCGATTCTGCCGTTGCCGTCCCAGAACGGGTGAATGATTTCAAACTGGGCATGAACGATGGCAAGTTGCACGAGCACATCTTTTTCTTTTCGGTGCATGTATTTTTCAAGGTTGGAAAACAGCTGTGGGATCCTTTGTGCTTCCGGCGGAATGTATTTTGCCTGTTCACGGGAAGCTCCGGGCCGGCCGATGAAGACCTCTCCGCTGCGGAACTTGCCGGGGTCTTTGTGTTTGCCCCGCACCCCGGAGAGCAGTATTTTATGGGCTTCCATCAGCAGCCTGCCCGACAACGGTAAAGTCTTTAGTCGCTCAAAGGCCGCATCCACCGCCTTGTGGTAGTTGATGACTTCCTGAATATCATTGCGCTTTTCGCCTTGCGCTTTGCCCTCCGCCTGAAAGCGCAGCACATCCTCCAGCGAAGCCTGGGTCCCTTCAATCCGGGAGGATAGCACCGCTTCCTGCATCGTCAACGGCGACAACAACAATCTCGCATCGGGGATATTTTCTATTAGCGCATCAAAGTGTGCCAACTCTTTATGCGCGTCGCCGAGAACAGCAACCAACCGCCCCCAGTCAAGCGACTGGAGCGGCAAAGTTTCAGGAATGCAAGGCTCTACCATGTGTTTCATGCTCGGCACTGGATATAAAATCTGGCTCCCCGGGACGGGCTCGAACCGCCGACCTAGTGATTAACAGTCACCCGCTCTACCAACTGAGCTACCGGGGAATAGTTGGATCAGGCTATGGTACTTGCTATTGCCCTATCGGGTCAACCTGCGGCCGCTTCCAGGTTTTTTGAAATTCTATCCATGCTTTCCTCGAGGTTTTTCATGCTGGTTGCGAATGAAATGCGTATATGACCCGGTGCGCCGAATGCCGAGCCGGGGATTGTTGAGACCTCGGCCTTGTCGAGAAAGAATGCGGCTAAGTCAATGTCATTGTCGATATTTTTGCTTTCGTTTATCAGGTTGCTCATATCGGGGAAGATATAGAATGTTCCTTCGGCGGGGAGACAATGAATGCCCGGCATATTTTGCAATCGGCCCAATACATAATCATGCCGTTGCCTGAATAGGCCGGCGCTTTCCCGGATACAGCTCTGATCCCCGCTCAGGGCCTCCACAGCCGCGGCCTGGGCAATGGATGTTGCATTGGATGTGCTCTGGGACTGGATATTTTTAATCCCCTTGAGTAGCCATTCGGGGCCGCCGGCATAACCAATGCGCCACCCGGTCATGGAGTAGGCCTTGGAGACGCCGTTTACCACCACCGTGCGCTCGTACAGTTCCGGGCATACGTTGACGATGTTGTTAAATCGGTCTGCTCCCCAAAGGATGTGCTCATAGATGTCGTCGGTGACGACAAGGATTTGCGGAAATTCGCACAATACTTCGGCCAATGCGGCAAGTTCGTTTTTGCTGTAATAGCCGCCGGTGGGGTTGGCCGGACTGTTGATGATCATCATGCGGGTTTTTGCGCCGATCGCACTGCGCAATTGCCCGGGATTTATCTTGAATTTTTCCGGTATGCCCGTCGGTATAATGCGGGCTTCTGCACCGGCAAGTTTGGCCATATCGGGATAGGACACCCAATAGGGGGCCGGTATGATAATTTCATCGCCGGGATTCAGGTATGCCTGGAACAGGTTGAACAGGGAGTGTTTCGCCCCGCATGAAACGGCGATCTGGCCGGGTTGATATTCGAGATTGTTTTCACGCTGAAACTTGGCGATGATGGCCTGCTTCAATTCCGGCATGCCATCCGCGGCGGTATATTTGGTCAGCCCGTCATTAATGGCCTTTTTTGCCGCTTCCTTGATGTGTTCGGGGGTATCGAAATCGGGCTGCCCCGCGTCCAGTCCGATTATATTTTTGCCCTGGGCACGCAATGCCGCCGCTTTTGCGGTAATGGCAAGCGTCGGGGATGCCTTTATGCTCTGCGCACGTTGTGAAAGTGATCTGTCCAATTTTATCTCTTCAGGTGATTTTAAATTGCAGCAATATGTACTATACTCAAAACAACCGTTTTCAGAAACAGTTATGTCCAAACAATTTACCCTAACTTCCAATTATCAGCCGGCCGGCGACCAGCCCACGGCTATCGAGAAACTGGTAACCGGCCTGAATGACGGGTTGCTGCATCAGACCTTGCTGGGGGTAACCGGTTCCGGCAAAACCTTTTCCGTGGCCAACATTATCCAGATCCTCCAGCGGCCAACCATAATACTGGCGCCGAATAAAACCCTCGCCGCTCAACTGTATGGCGAAATGAAAGAGTTTTTTCCAGAGAATGCCGTGGAATATTTTGTTTCCTATTATGATTATTACCAGCCGGAGGCATACGTTCCGGCCTCGGATACCTACATTGAAAAAGACGCATCTATTAACCAGCAGATCGAACAAATGCGCCTTTCGGCAACCAAGGCCATTCTGGAAAGAACCGATACCATTATTGTCGCGACAGTGTCGGCTATATACGGCCTTGGGGATCCGCAAAGCTATCTGCAGATGATACTGCATTTGGACAGGGGGGATCAGATAGAACAGCGGACTTTGTTGCGGCGGCTGGCCGAACTGCAATACACAAGAAACGAGGTGGAGCTCCACAGGTCAACGTACCGCGTACATGGGGAGATCATAGATGTTTTCCCGGCCGAATCGGAGCGCGAGGCGATCCGGATTGAGTTATTCGATGATGAAATCGAGTCGCTGAGCTATTTCGACCCGTTGACCGGCGAGTTATTGCGCCGGGTGCCGCGTGTGACCATTCATCCGAAAACTCATTATGTAACCCGGAGACAGATCCTGCTCGATGCCGTGGAATCGGTCAGGACGGAACTCAAGGAGCGGGTTGCGCAACTGGAGTCGCTCAACAAGCTGGTTGAGGCGCAGCGGCTGGAGCAGCGCACACGCTTCGATATCGAGATGATCCTCGAAATCGGCTACTGCAGCGGAATAGAAAATTACTCGCGCTATTTATCCGGTCGCGCCGCCGGGCAGCCGCCGCCCACATTAATGGATTATTTACCGGAAAATGCGTTGCTGTTTGTCGATGAGAGTCACGTCACGGTCCCGCAACTGGGCGGAATGTACCGCGGGGATCGTTCGAGAAAGCAAAACCTGGTCGAATATGGCTTTCGCCTGCCTTCGGCGCTGGACAATCGGCCATTGCGCTTCGATGAATTTACCGCTCTTTCCCCGCAAACCGTTTTTATTTCGGCCACTCCGGGGGCTTACGAATCGGAGCATTCGGACAATACCGTCGAGCAGGTAGTCCGACCGACCGGGTTGCTGGAGCCGGAAGTGGAAATGAGGCCGGTCTCCAGCCAGGTGGATGATCTGCTGTCGGAAATCAGCAAGCGCACTGCGTTAAATGAGCGGGTACTGGTGACCACATTGACGAAGCGCATGTCCGAGGATTTGACCGATTATCTGGCCGAGCATGGCGTACGCGTCAGATACCTGCATTCCGATGTGAACACGGTGGAGCGGGTCGAGATCATCCGTGATTTGCGCAGGGGTGAGTTCGATGTATTGGTCGGCATCAATTTATTGCGTGAAGGGCTGGATATGCCGGAGGTTTCATTGGTGGCCATTCTGGATGCGGACAAGGAGGGGTTTTTGCGTTCGGAGACTACCTTGATACAGACTATCGGACGGGCGGCGCGAAATATCAACGGCAAGGCGATCCTTTATGCCGAAAAGGTCACCGGCTCGATACGGCGGGCAATGGAAGAAATACAACGCAGGAGAATAAAGCAGCAGCAATTCAATGAGCGGCATGGGATTGAACCGAGAGGGATCAGCAAGGAGGTTGCCGATATCATGGAGGTCCCCGATAAGCGTTATACCGGGAAGAAGAGAAAATACGACAAGGTCGCCGAAGAGGCGGCCGTATATGACAACATGCCGCCGGAATTACTGGCAAGAAAGATACGGAAACTGGAAGAGCAGATGTACCGGCACGCCCGCGATCTTGAATTTGAACAGGCGGCCAGGATAAGGGATGAGATACAGCAAATACAGGCAAACAGTATGGGGTTGCCGGATATCAAGGCGGGTTAGGGGAGTAGCTGTATATCTGCTTATGTTTTTTTGTCGCTTCAGGTCTGTAGTATGTGCCAAATTTGCCGGCAAATGAAAAAGTTTGTGAAACACGTTTCGGTCTGAGAGACATGCCTGGTATCCGTTCTTACAAACAAAAATTCAAAGCGCAACTAAGTAAATTTGTGGGCGGTTTGCAAAGACATATCAGCATGAAAGACGGACAGTGGACTGTAAAGGGGTTTATTGACATCTTCCGAAATGTTTATGCGATTTCATCGGACACAAAAATCGTGTCCAAAATACTGGAGATTCATCTGTTTCCCACAATACTGGAATTTGCCGAAAAGCATGGGTATAAAATTGTTCTTGCGGAGCATCAGAACTATTATCCAGACTTATCTTTTGTGAAAATGGATAATGAAAACCTGAGGTTTGCCGTTGATTTCAAAACTACTTACCGGAACCCGAATAATCCGAGCGTTTGCAACGGCTTCACACTTGGTTCTCATGGCAAATACTTTGAAGACCGCACAAGTGTAAAAAATATTCAGTTCCCATATAGCTCATACTCAGGTCATTTCTGTTTGGGAATTATATACAGCCGCGCAAGCAGAACAGATGTTAATGAAACCAAAATCCATGAGGTGGGGGATCTTCGCTCAATTGTTTCCGTTGTGAGGGACTTTCAGTTTTTTGTTGCAGAAAAGTGGAAAATTGCGAGCGATAAAAGCGGTAGTGGGAATACGGCAAACATAGGGAGCATCAAAAATATAGACGATATTCTCAATGAGAACGGGATGTTTTCAAAACTGGGTGAATCCTGGTTTGATGACTATTGGATGAATTATAATAAAATCACTGTGATGGATAGAAGTGGATCATCCAAAAAGATCGCTTCATTACAAGACTTCGTTGAGTATCGCAAGGGTGATGTGTCTCGGATTGTTTTCAAACGCACTCAGTCTCCCAAAAAGGTTGAAAAATGAAAATAACCGCTCCTCCGATAAAGTCTCAGGGGATCAAAACAAAACTTGTTCCTTTTATAAAAAGTGTAGTCCCGCATGAATTTGAAGGCTTATGGATAGAGCCATTTATGGGCACGGGAGTTGTAGCGTTTAATCTTGCCCCTGATCGCGCACTGCTGTGCGATGCAAATCCTCACCTTATTAATTTTTATCAATCTTTGGCCAAGGGAAGTATTACGCCTGAAATAGTTCGGGATTTTCTGAGCAGGGAAGGGGACAACCTGCTGAAAAACGGTGAAAAACAGTATTATGAAATAAGAAAAAGATTTAACAGCGATTACCATCCCCTGGATTTTCTATTTCTCAACAGAGCCGGTTTTAACGGAATGATTCGCTTTAACGGCAAAGGAGAGTTAAATACTCCTTTTTGCCGAAAAAGCAAAAGGTTCGCACGGGCGTATGTGACAAAAATTGTAAATCAGGTTGCGTATGTTGCCCAGCTGTTAAAGACAAAAGAATTCTCTTTTAAGTGCCAGAGTTTTGAAAAAACCATAGGGGAAGGCAGCGGGAAAGATATCGTTTATTGTGATCCTCCATACATTGACAGACATGTTGATTATTACAACGGATGGGACGAGGTGGATGAAAAAACTCTGTATGAAGCGTTGTCAAAAACACCAGGCAAATTCATTTTGTCCACCTGGCATCACAATGATTTCAGGGAGAACAGGTATATTGAATCCCTGTGGAGCAGCTTTCGCATTATGACTTGCGAGCATTTCTATCATGTTGGCGGCAAGGAAAAGAACCGCAATCCGATGGTAGAAGCGATTGTAACCAACTATGACGCTTCCATTTATGGATATAAAGAATCAAAAAAGCAGGAGCAATTAACTTTGTTTGAGAGACAAGTATAAATGGCGGATAACAGGTTTATGCATGCGCCTGGATGGGAAATGCGCGATGTTAAAGAATTTCTGAAGAGGCACTATCGGCGTCCTACGTTTTCCTGCCCCAACTCATGGTAGAATGAAGGACAATCGGAATTTTGCAGGAGAAAAACAATTATGCCCAATCACCCCAGTGACGCGATTCGTGGAGCATTAGCACCTTACTACGTATTATTAGATTGGTGGCTGTCAATCTCCCCGACGCGGCAGTTTCCCATAGTTACTTTTAAGGAGTTCAAAATCTCCAACTTCCGGGGCGTGTCGTCCGCTACACTCAACCTGGAGCAGAATGACATGATCTTGCTGCTCGGCTTGAACGAGTCCGGTAAAACCACGATTCTGAAGGCGATCGAAACGTTCGATTGCAGGAATGATCCTGTTCTGAACAAGCAGGACCCCAAGGAAGAGGCTAAGGCTTTCTTCACTGCAATCAGGAATAAATCAGACATCACATCCGACAAGTCTACCATCATCACCGCCAAAATTTCTTTGGAAGGAGAAATCGATGTGGAAGGGCAGGAGAAATTTGCTAAAAAAACACTTACCGATAATTCGCCCGACCCGAAGGAAATCAAGAGTATGAAATCATTTTTGGAATCCGTCAATCGGGACGGAGAGGTGACAATCTCGCGTGTCATTCCGTTCAATTCAGGGAGACCCAAAAAATCCTTTTATCGGTTTGAATCCCCTCTCGCATTTGCGAAAGGAAAAACTTTGCTTTCGCAAATCATCATTATAAGCTATTATGGCAATTGATCAGAGTTACCTTAACTATCAAATGGAGAAAGTCATGTTCAGAGGAATAAAATTTTTTAGTCTAATCACTGCTTCACTAACAATTTTTGGCTGCGATGCAACTACGGATAATATAAACCAGCAAGTAGCAAATGATTCCGTTGCTCAGTATAACCTTTCGGTTAAGGGCGGTGATCCAATAGAAATATGTGTCCAAGCTGGAACGGTAGTTGCCGCATATAATCAAGCGCAGGATGAAGAAAACTATTTAAAATGGAAAGGAGTACAAAAATCAGCCTGCAAAAAAGCAGGCTTGCCATAAACTTATATAGTTAACAAGGCAAGCAAGCCGACGAATAAATGTGCGGCTTCTTTTAGCGTTAGCTGCTCGTAAAATATTGAGAAATAAATGAAGAAAGGCGCGGAAGACAAAATATTTTTGGACAGCCCAGTTTTCGCTTGGAGCCTCGCGGGACTGATACTCTATTCAGCATTCTGCTTTTCTCTCGAGACACTACCAAGTCTAAGCGAAAACACTCGAGTATTTTTGCGTTATTCTGAAATAGCTGTGGTTATTGTGTTCACAATTGAGTATCTCACTAGGTTGGTATTATCACAAAACCGGCTTATGTTTATTTTCAGCTTTTATGGTCTCATTGACCTTATTGCAATTCTTCCATTTTATCTGTCTTTCTCAGTAGACCTAAGAACACTTCGTCTAGTTAGGCTTATGCGCTTTTTTCGTATTCTAAAGTTTGCGCGTTACAATACAGCGATCCAAAGGTTTGCAAAGGCACTTTATTTAGCAAAAGAAGAGTTGGTTATTTTTATTCTTGCCAGCCTTATATTGCTGTATCTATCTGCTATTGGTATTTATCATTTCGAGCACACCGTTCAGCCGGATATTTTTAGGTCTATATTTGATTGCTTGTGGTGGTCTGTAATAACATTAACAACTGTTGGGTACGGTGACATTTATCCTGTTACTACAGGTGGTCGCTTTTTTACTTTCATAGTTTTAATGGTTGGCCTTGGCTTGGTTGCCGTACCAACTGGTATAGTTGCTTCCGCATTGTCAGCGGTGCGTCGGCAGCAAGAGGAATCTAACAAATAAAGGCAGGGGACGCAGCAAAGCTGTGCCTCTGCTTTAGGCGTTATACCGACATATGTTAAGGCTGGCCTCAAATATTCAATAGAGGAATAAATATGAAAAAGTACAAAATGACAGCTTTCATGACATTTATGTGTTGTGGGCTTTCATCCCAAAGTACCACCGCTTGCCCCTGCGGGTCTGACACCTATCCGGGTCGCACTCTTTCTACTTGTTATCAGTAGAACTCGGCGCATGGATGATGCTGGCATCCACAAGCGTACCCCGGGAGACCTTGCCATCCAGTGGCGGAATTTGCACAAGGTGGTCTCATCGGGAGCCGGTTCTCTACCAAGAGCAATGCCCGCAAACTGGCGCAATGCGCGGGAACCGTACACGGCGGGGTCGGACAAGTTAAACCCGTGCCGGAGAAAATGGATGCGCAACATGCGTTCGATGCCCCGCTGCCTTTGTATGAGGATAAAAGGGCTTGATTACTTCGATCAGTTCTTTTCAGGGAATAAGGGCATCCATTTCTTCCAGGAAGCGCTCTTTACAGGTTTTCTTGGGTTGCCCTAGCAAAATCCTTTTGCTGGAAGCGGATAAACATTATCGCTTGAATGGGTTAAATACTGATATGCGCCTGCATCAGCAACTTGTGTCCTGCCGGCTATCTGGTATTCTCTTGCTTTCTTCAGGCGCGTAGCTCAGCTGGTTAGAGCATCACCTTGACATGGTGGGGGTCGTTGGTTCGAGTCCAATCGCGCCTACCAAATATCCTCAATGAGGGACGGCGGTTCGATGATGCGCCTGACTATGCTTCAACCGAAGCAGGCCGCCTACGCCGCCTGCTCCATATCGCTGGAATACTTGCCCAAACAGGCCAGGCCATTGCATTTTGCGCGATGCAGTAATGCCTTTTGCGCTCTATCGATATTGTTTGCATCACCGCCCCAGGATTTTAAACAGGGCTCCTGCAGTGCGCGCCCGTAGGAAAAGCTCAATGGCCAGGGCAGGTCCGGGTTGGCGGCGTTCATTTCGTTGAGGTGCGCGCTCGCAAGTTCGGCGCTTTGTCCGCCGGAAAGAAAGACAATGCCCGGCAATTCGGCGGGCACGTTTTTCAACAGACAGCGCACCGTCTTTTCGGCGACCTCCGGGATCCCGGCCTGCTGCGGACATTGGCTGCCGGAGATCACCATATTGGTCTTCAATATGGTATGTTCGATGCTGATCCCCTGGCTCTTCAAGATAGTAAACAGCGTTGACAGGGTCATTTCGGTGACATCATAGCATAGGTCTATGGTGTTATCGGCGTCCATCAACACCTCGGGTTCAACCATCGGCACGATGCCGGCCTGCTGGCAAATTCCGGCATAGCGGGCGAGCGCATGCATATTGGCATCGATGCATGCCTGTGTCGGGATGCCGCCGCCAATGGCGATCACGGCGCGCCATTTGGCAAATTTCGCCCCCAGCGTTTTATATTCGGCTACTCTGGCGGCCAATCCGTCCAGTCCCTCGGTCACCTTTTCACCCGGATGGAGGGCAAAATCCTTTGCGCCTGTATCGACCTTGATGCCGGCTATAATGCCCCGGTCTTGCAACACCCGGGGGAAAGGCGTGCCGTCAGCGGCGCACTGCCGAATCGTCTCATCGTACAGGATCATTCCGCTGATATAGTCGGCGCTGCCGGGACTGGTGATCAATAAATCGCGATAGGCCCTTCGGCTTTTTTCAGTCGATTCAATATGGATTGCATCGAATCTTTTTTTTATCGTCGGCGTGCTTTCGTCAATGGCAAGGATCCCCTTGCCCCTGGCCATCATTGCCGCAACAGTTTCCTGCAGTTCCTGTGTGCTCATAGGCTCCTCTGTATCTTGTATTTGTTTGAATGGTACACGGCTAAACCAAAACTTTAAAATGTATGCTGGGCAACCTCACCCACCCGAATTATTTTCATATCGTTCGTGCCGCCGCGCTTCCCGCGCATATCACCCTTGGTGATAATGACAAGATTATGCTTTTCCAGCAGGCCCTTGCGCATCAATATATCAATACTTTCCTTATTCACTTCCTGCGGATCGGTATGGGTGATGTCGAATTTTATCGGGTAAACCCCGCGGTATAATGTGACTCTTCTGCGAGTCGAGGCATGCCGGGTAAGCGCAAAAATAGGAATGCCCGAACTAATGCGCGACATCCACAGGCAGGTTGCGCCGGTTTCGGTCAAGGCCATTATAGCCTTGGCGCCAATGTGATTGGCCGCATACATTGTTGACATGGCAATGGTTTTATCGATCCCCTCGAAGAGCTGATCGATCCTGTGATCGGATACCCGCACGGTGCGCTGTTTTTCTGTTTCCTCACAGATATTCGACATCGAGCGCACGACCTTGCCGGGGTAGTGGCCGATGCTGGTTTCGGCCGACAGCATTACCGCATCGGTTCCGTCCAACACCGCATTGGCAACATCAAAGACTTCCGCGCGAGTCGGCATTTGATGCTCGATCATCGATTCCATCATTTGAGTCGAGGTAATGACGACCTTGTCCATGTCCCTTGCCAGTTTGATCAGGCGTTTTTGCACCGGCGGCAAGGCGGCGTCGCCAATTTCCACCCCCAGATCTCCCCGCGCAATCATAATGGCATCGGAGGCCTCGATTATTTCTTCAATATTATCGAGCGCTTCGGCGCGTTCGATCTTGGCAATAATCCTGGCATCGGAGTTATATGCCTCCAGCATTTTTCTTACTCTTTGGATGTCTTCGGCAAGCCTTGGAAATGATACGGCAATAAAATCAACTCCAATACTTACGGCATGCGCCAAATCCTCCTCGTCCTTTTCTGTAAATACCTCTGCCGAAAGCCCCCCTCCCCGCAAGTTCAATCCTTTACTGTTGGTCAACTCGCCGCCGGTTATGATTTCACCGATCACCTTGTTTTTGCCTACTTTTTTAACTTGTATGACAATGCGGCCGTCATCAAGAAGCAGAACATCGCCGCTACGCACGTCGCGAGGCAGGTTCTTGTAGCTCACGCCGACATGTTTTTCATTTCCCGCATCGATGCCAAGATCGGTGTCTATAGTGAATATATTACCTTCGCGCAGCTGTACCCTGCCTTCATTGAAATGTTCAATGCGCACCTTGGGGCCTTGCAAATCGGCAATGATGCCCACGGAGTGGTTGTATTTAACGGAAAGCTCGCGCACCTTTTCCGTGCGGTCTTTATGATGCTGATGGGTTTGATGGGAATAATTCAACCGAAATACATCCACGCCCGCCTCGAACACCTTTTCCAGCACATCGGGCTCATCGGTGGCAGGGCCAAGGGTGGCAATAATTTTTGTTCTTCTCATTTAATGGGAACAAATAGTCAAATCTGTCATGTAGCCAGCGGAAATGAAGAAATAATATCCGGCACAGGGATCATCAAAGATCCCGGCCCAATTCCATAGCGTTCCATGCGCGCGCCGCCTCTTCCAGCATTGCAATCGCCGGCAATTTTTTCCCTTCCAGAAACGCAAGAAATGCTCCGCCACCAGTGGAAATATAATCGATATCCCTGGCGACATTATATTTTGCAATTGCCGCCAGCGTATCTCCGCCGCCGCCTACAGAATACGCGGAACTGGAGGCAATGGCGGCGGCTATCTCCCTGGTGCCCTCGCCGAACCTGTCAAATTCGAATACGCCCAGCGGGCCGTTCCAAATGATCGTCCCTGCATCCGCCAGTATGTTAGCCAATACGGCTATTGTTGCGGGACCGACATCCAGAATTAAATCGTCATCCGCGATCCGGCCAAGCGGTTTTATTTCGGCCCGGGCATCCTCATTGCACTGTTTCGCGCACACCGCATCGACCGGCAGGCGAATTGCGCATTTTTTTGCTTCGGCCTGATCGAGTATATTCCTTGCCGCATCAACCAGATCCGCTTCATACAGCGATTGGCCAATATTATGCCCCGCCGCCTTGAGAAAGGTATTGGCCACTCCTCCTCCTGCAATCAGCTCATCGACTATATCGATCAGTGATTCGAGCGCCACGAGTTTAGTGGATATTTTTGCTCCGCCAACAACCGCCGCCAGCGGTTTTTCAGGGTTTCTCATTATCCCGGATAATGCCTTGAGCTCAGTGATCAGCAAAGGCCCCGCACAGGAAATCTTGGCATATTTCACCACGCCATGAGTCGATGCCTGGGTGCGATGCGCAGTGGCAAAGGCATCATTGACATAGACATCACACAGTGCCGCTATTTTGCGGGCCAGCCCATCTTCATTATCCCGCTCGCCCCGTTCAAAGCGGACGTTTTCACACAGCACCACATCGTGATCGGAGAAATCAATGCCGTCAATCCAGTTTTTAATCAGCGGCACTTCCCTGGCCAGTAGCTGGGATAAACAATCGGCCACAGCCTGCAATGAGAGTCCCTCATCATATTTACCCTCTATCGGGCGTCCCAGGTGGGAAACAATTATAATTTTTATATTTTTCCCGGCACTGACTTTTTCCAGTGTCGGCAGGCTGGCTACTATCCGGGTATCGTCCACCACCTGCCCGTCCTTAATGGGCACATTATAGTCTTCCCGGATAAGCACCGTTTTATTGCTTAGATCCAGATCGGCAATTTTTACCAGTACGGACACCTTGGATATCAACCGGCCTGCATCAGCGCAACTGCGGCATCCAACATTCGATTTGAGAACCCCCACTCATTATCGTACCAGGCAACCACCTTGACCAGCGTGCCGTCAATAACTTTCGTCAGCGAGGTATCATAGATCGAGGACGCCGGATCATGATTGAAGTCAATCGAGACCAGCGGCTCCGAATTGCAGGCCAGGATCCCTTTCAGCGGCCCGTCGGCGGCGGACTGCATGACGGAATTTATCTCCCCGGCGCTGGTTTCCCTGGCGGCAATGAAACTCAGATCGATCATGGAAACATTTATTGTGGGAACGCGAACGGCATATCCGTCAAGCCTGCCCCGGAGCTCCGGCAATACCAGCCCCACTGCCGCGGCGGCGCCGGTTTTGGTCGGGATCATCGACATGGTCGCCGAGCGTGCGCGGCGCAGATCGGAATGATACACGTCGGTTAAAACCTGATCGTTGGTATAGGCATGCACCGTTGTCATGACGCCGCTGACAAGGCCGATGTTTTCATGTATTACCTTGACAACGGGAGCAAGACAGTTGGTTGTGCATGAGGCATTCGAGATTACTTTATCGGAGGCCTTCAATATATGATGATTGACGCCATAGACGATAGTTGCATCCACGTCCCCTCCGCCGGGGGCGGAGATAATCACTTTTTTTGCGCCACCTTTTAAATGGGCGCTGGCTTTTTCCTTGCTGAGAAAAAACCCGGTGGATTCATATACCACATCCACGCCCAAATCACCCCAGGGCAGTCTGGACGGATCGGGTTCAGACAGTACCTTTATCCTGTCGCCATTAACGATCATCATGGTACCTTCCACACTGATGGCGCCGGAAAATTTACCATGAGCGGTATCGTAGCGAGTCAGATGCGCATTGGTATGGACATCACCCAGATCGTTGATTGCAACAATCTGAATATCCTTGTTGCGCCCGGATTCATAGGCGGCGCGCAATATATTGCGGCCAATTCTTCCGTACCCGTTTATCGCTGCCTTAATTGCCATTATCGCTCACCTCAATTTCCAAATGCGAGTTTCACCGTTATCAATCAAGAATATCAAGCGCCAGGCTCATCAGTCTGTCTTCGGTAATGTCAAAATGTTTATACACATCATCGGCCGGCGCCGATTCGCCAAAGGTATCGAGACCGACAACCTCACCCTCCAGGCCGACATATTTTCTCCAGTAGTCCTTTATACCCGCCTCGATAGCGATGCGCTTTCTGCACGCCGGGGTCAATACGGAATCCTTATAATCCTGTGTCTGCCGATCAAACACATCGGTTGAAGGCATCGAGATGGCCCGGACTTTCCTGCCCTGCTCAATAAGTTTGACAGCAACATTATATGCCAAACAGACTTCCGAACCAGTCGAAATAATAATTAATTCAGGCTCGGCATCATCACAGGTCAGCGTATAGGCCCCGCAATCAATCCGTTGCATCTGCTCTCTGCTCCTGGGAACCTGTAGCAGGTTCTGCCGGGAAAACAATAATGCGGTTGGGCCGTCACGGCGTTCAATAGCCATGCGCCAGGCTACCGCTGTTTCGACCGTGTCGCAGGGGCGCCACAGCGACATGTTGGGAATGAAGCGTAGCGTTGCCGCCTGCTCGACGGGCTGATGAGTGGGGCCGTCTTCGCCCAGGCCGATTGAATCATGGGTAAAGACAAAGACATTGCGCAGTCTCATCATTGCCGCCATGCGCAACGCATTTCTGGCATACTCGGAAAACATCAAAAATGTGCCGCCGTATGGAATGAAGCCGCCATGCAGCGCAATGCCATTATTAATGGCCGCCATGGCAAACTCTCTGACACCATAATATATATAATTGCCATCAGGACTCTCCGCGGACAAGGTTTGCGAACCGCTCCAGCGGGTGAGGTTCGAACCGCTCAGATCGGCCGAACCGCCGATCAACTCGGGCAATATCGGACCATAGACATTCAAAGCCTGTTGAGATGCCTTGCGCGTGGCCATGTTTTCTGGTTTTTCAAATGTTGCATCGATATATGCGGTGGTGGTTTTTGTCCACCCCCCGGGAAGTTCCATTCCCATGCGGCGCAGAAATTCGGCAGCCTGTTGCGGATATGAATTTTTATATTCGGAAAACAGATTATTCCAATCGCCCTCAAGTTGTTGCCCCTTCTGTCTGGCATCCCAGCCCTGGTAATATGCGGCGGGAATTTCAAACGGTCTGAACTTCCAACCCAGCGCTTGTCTTGTCAATTCAACCTCCTCCTCGCCCAGAGACGCACCGTGGCTCTCAGCCTTGCCCTGTTTATTCGGGGAGCCCCAGCCGATAATGGTATTGCAACATATCAGACTCGGGCAGTTTTTCTCGGCAAGGGCCGATGTTATGGCCGCTTTAATCCGGCCGGCATCATGCCCGTCAACATTATCAATCACATGCCAGCCATAGGACTCAAAGCGCCGGGCAGTATCATCGGTAAACCAACCCCGTACATCACCATCGATGGATATTCGATTATTGTCGAATATCCCGATCAATTTGCCCAGCTTCAATGTGCCTGCCAGTGAGCAGGCCTCGTGAGAGATCCCTTCCATCAGGCAGCCGTCACCAACGGAAAAGTAGGTGTAGTGATCGATAATGTTGAGATTATCGCGATTGAAACGTGCCGCAAGCGTGCGTTCGGCGATAGCCATGCCGACAGCGTTGGCCAGACCCTGTCCGAGGGGGCCGGTAGTCGCTTCAATTCCGGGCACATGACCATATTCGGGGTGCCCCGGTGTTTTTGACCGCAGCCGCCTGAAATTTTTTATTTCATCGATAGACAGATCGTAGCCGCACAGATGCAGAATCGAGTACAGCAACATCGATCCGTGCCCATTCGACATGATGAATCGGTCCCGGTTGTGCCAGTTTGGGTTATTGGGGTTGTGTCTGAGAAAGTCATTCCATAAAACCTCGGCGATATCCGCCATGCCCATGGGCGCGCCCGGATGACCGGAATTGGCCCTCTGAACGGCATCCATGCTTAATGCGCGTATGGCATTGGCAAGCTCACGCCTGGAAGGCATAGTGTTTTGCTCCTTATTAATGGCGATATTCATCGTGTGAGAACTAATACTGTAATGGTGTGCTCAGAGAAAGCGCTGCATACATCACTTAATTATACAATCGATAGACTATATCGCCCATTTTCACCCTGCAGACCGGCAAGGCTATTCTTTGGGCGGCACATATTCTTCAGGGCGTTCGGACCCGCCGCCAAAAAAGAATTTCTCCATCTCCTCTTCCAGAAAAAGCCTTGCCTTGGGTTCGAACGGTGTCAGGCGGTATTCATTGATCAGCATGGTCTGGTGAGAAAGCCACATTTGCCATGCCTCCTGTGACACATTTTCGAGAATACGCTGCCCCAGTTTACCCGGATAGGGCACAAATTTTAAGCCCTCCGCCTCTTTTCCCAGCTTTACGCATTTGATCATACGGCTCATATTGCTTCTCCAGATGAATTTTCGTTGAATTGTTCGATCAGCTGTTTGACCGGGGCGGGCAACCCTAATTGCTGTTTATTCCTGAAAGAAAACCAGCAATACGGCGCCGTCTCCCGAATCATCCCGCCCGCTGGATCGACCTGCACATGGAGCGGGGTAATATCCAGACAAAAATGGCTGAATTTATGCCTGAGCTTTTTTTGCTCTGCAAGCGCAAGCACCCGGTAACCCAGTTTATCCTGTATCCATTGCCTTGCATCTGTTTCCGGCGCACATTCGGGGAAGCTCCATAAACCGCCCCATATCCCGGTCGGCGGCCTTTGTTGCAGAAACACTTCGCCCCGGTCATTTTCCATCATCACGAATCTGGTTATTTTCAAAGGCAGCGCCTTTTTCGGCCTGGATGACGGCAGCTCATGCTGCGTTCCCAGGCGGTTTGCCTGGCATCTCCCTGCAAGGGGGCAGATCCGGCAATGAGGATTACGGCGCAAACAAACCGTTGCGCCCAGGTCCATAATCGCCTGATTGTATTCGGCGGCATTCTCATTCGGGGTCAATCGCTCCGCCAGCCGCCAAAGTTTATTTTCGACCCGTCTTTCACCGTACCAGCCTTCGATTCCCATGCAACGAGTCAATACGCGCCTGACATTACCATCCAGTATCGGATGCCGCTGTCCGTGGGACAAAGACAGTATTGCGCCCGCCGTCGATCGGCCTATACCGGGAAGACCGATTAACGAATCGATATCGGCGGGAAACTCGCCCGAATAATCGCCATGTATAATCTGCGCACAACGATGCAGTGCCCTGGCGCGGGCATAGTACCCCAATCCGGTCCAGATATGCAGCACATCATCGAGCCGGGCTTCGGCCAATGCGGCCACCTCCGGGAACCGCTCCATGAAACGAATGAAATACGGGATCACTGTCTTCACCCGGGTCTGTTGCAGCATGATTTCAGAAACCCACGCATGATAAGGATCGCGGTTGATCTGCCATGGCAGATCATGCCTGCCATGACTCGGAAACCATGCCAGTAATGCGGCTGCAAATTCACGATCATCCACGGGGTACTGTTCCGAAGTCATAATGCCGCCAACAATTTTTCAGAATATCTTATCAAGCAGTTTCTTGACCGCCTCCTTGCCCAGATCTGCGGGCTGTGTCCGGTCTCGGTCGTCCGGCTCCGCTGATTCGGTTTTCTGTTCCTCCGGAGGCTCCTTGCCCAGCAGACCCGGAAGCAGTTTATCGCCAATGAGATCCTTGATTTCATCTTTCAGGACATCCTTCAACAGCGCCTGCAAAACGCTTTTAACATCCGGGAGGCATTTTTTGTCTGCCAGCTTGCCGCTGCAATTAATCCCAAGGCTGTAGCCTCCCAGATTATAATGCTTCTCACCCTGGGTCGCTGTTGTCTCATCAACATCAACAATAAATTTATATTTCCAGGTTTGATCATGCAGGTTCAGCAAAATTCCGCTGCCCTTCACGGCAAACCCGGGAGCCATCATCAACAGATCATCATTGCTGATCACGCCATTCTGGATATTCAACCCGGCGCCAAGCGCATCGAAGTGGGTTTCTTCTCCCTTGTCCACTCGGCCTATGCGCTTGGATTCATACAACACTTCGATCTGCCGCAGTACCCCGGGTATATCAACGCCCTGCAATACCCCGTTGCGAAAATTGATTTTGCCATTGCCGGACAGATTGTTTTTCAGCGTGTCGGCGTCGCCGCCTTTTGAATGCAACGCCAGAGAGATATTGCCAATTCCTTGCAGATTTGCCGCGCCGACAAGATCATGGAGCAAGGGCCCGACGTTGACGTTGGCGAAATCGGTATCTATATTCAAAAGCGGCTCACTGCCGCCGGCATCAAGCGTAATTGCCCCATTGTAGCTGCCGTCGTAGAGTTTCATCGCGATCGGAGCCAATTTGATGTGTCCATTTTTGGCATTCATGCTGAGCCGCACATCTTCTAATTTTGCCTTGGAGATCACTAATTCTCCAACAAGTATATCCCCGCTGATATCGAGACTGCGCAAAGTCTCCAACGGCAACTCATCCGAAGCTCCGCTGGTTGTTGCTGTTTCCGCAGCGGCGGGCTTGTCTTCCGCCCCGGGCGGGAGATAGCGATCGGCATCGATCCTGTCGATCTCGACATTAAACCGGTAGCCGGCTTCATTGAAATCATGGATATTGAAACCGCCCTGTACATGGGAATCATCCAGCATTGCGTTGAATTGTTTGATCTCCAGCTCCTTGCCGGTTCCGGCAAAGGCGGTGTTTGCCAGTGCCACCCTGTTCAAAACTTCAGGATCTGCCGTCTCCGGAGGGGTTTGCCCGATCCGCCGCATGAATTTTTTCAGATTGAACGGTTCGACGGACAGCGCGCCGTTGAATGCCGGATTGTCGAGATATTGTTTCACAGCGAGCTTGCCCTGGATATCCAGTCCCGCCCCGGAAACGGAAAATTGTCCTACATTCAGATCCTGCGCCTTGACATCCAACGAGGCATCCGCCCTGACCTTCACTGCAAGCGGCGAGTCGGGGATTTGCCGTCCGGAAAGTACCGCGTCCAATGCCAGATCTTTCAGGGCGGGCTGTTCCAGACTACCGGCAAGGCCGGCGCCCAGAGTGAATGATTCCAGCACCTGCGCCAAATCAGGTTGATCGAGTGCGGTCAAAACCGGTTTCAAACTGGGGGCGATGAGACTCAGCTGTCCGTTCAAACTACCATTTAAGCTGTTAATATCATTGCCAGTGAGTTGAAAACCGAGCGCATCTGCCTTCAATGCCGGCAGCTTGAATTTACCGGCATTCACATCAATATCGAAGCGGCTTTCCAGTGCAAAGGATTTTTTTGCCAGTTTGGCCAGTTTTTCGGCATACGCCGAAAACGCATTGTCTTTTTCCAGAAATGCCCCCGCCAAGGCCATCAACATCGGCAGATCGGCTCCTGCGGCGTTGAGCTGTCCCGCGAGCATCGATGCTGCGGATGGTCCGGTTTTCAAATGTGCGTTCACCATTGAATCCGCCGCCTTGATATCGAATGTTTCGATATTGATTTGCCCGTTTTTCAGATCGGCATCAAAGTCGGTTTTAATATAAAAGGATTTATCCCTGATCTCCTTCATTTTCCCCGCTACCTTCTCCAGCCTCGAATCGAACGCGCCGGCAACCCGGATCAAGGTCGGAAAATCGGGCCCCGCCGCATTAATCCTTGCCGTTGCGGCCGGCGTCCCGGAAAAACTGTCACGCGCATGGATCTCCATCTGAATATTCGCCCCCAACAAATCTGCTTCCAGCGAGGCAATGTCGATATCCCCGCGGGACATATCCGCGTCGATCTCCGTTTCAATGAGAAACCCCCGATCGGATAATTTCCCCAACTGTGACGCCAGCGGTTCAAATTCAACCGCCTTGAACGGGGCCGATATATCTTCGCCGGCGATATTCAATTTCATCGACAATGAGGGCGCGGGGGTATCCAGTTTGTTGATTTGCAGGCTGCCGGACACCGTGCTGCTCAGCGCATTAAAATCAATATCCGATAATGCGGCGGTGCCCTGCTCCAGATCGACGGCAATGCTGGTCGTCAGAGAACCCTTGCCCTGCTCCGGCGGAATGCTTTTGCCCGTTAAATCCGCCTCGATGCTGAGCGGGCTAACGGAAAATTGCCGGCCGCCTCCATCATGGACAATCACGCCGCTCAGATTGATGGCGCTTTCTATATCGGGCTGATTGATGGTCAGTTGCATTGAAGCAAGCAGTTCAATCGGCTGCCCGACAACCAATGCCCCGGTACGCACATTGATCCGGGAAACGGACGCCATCAGACCGCTGGTATTGTCGGTCCAGCTTATTGCCGCATCCTGTATATCCACCCCGCCCAGCAGCAACGCCGCCACAGGCATGGATGATCCTTTATTCTGTGGCTCTTGTGGCGCTTCGTCCGGCTTGTCCGGGCCGGCCAAATCATCCCAATTGGCGATCCCATCCTCGTTTCTGTGCAGATTCAGGCGGGCGCTTTTTATTTGCAACGCATCGACTTCCAGTTTGTTCCGCAATAGCGGTATCAACTTAGCCCGTACCTTTAGCGGCCCGGTGCTCAGAAAAGGAGTATCGCCGAACCCCTCGGCATTGCCGATGACGATTCCGCCCGCCTCAATGCCCAGCCAGGGATACAGGGTATGGGAAATATCGCCTTTAATCGCAAGGCTGCGGCCGGTTCCCCGCTGAAACTCGTCGGTAATTACCTCCTTGTAATCATTTAAGTCCAGTGTGGCGATAATGAAGATAAGAATCGCGGCAAGGAACGCAATGATCGCAAGCAATGCGATAGCTAATTTGGCCGGCAGTCTCATCGTACTCGATCCCTGCTTCCCGAAAGCCTTTCCTGCATCTGACTCACCGCCACCGCAACCTGCTCAGGCGCGGTGCCGCCAACATGATTTCTGCTGCTGACCGAGCCCTTCAGGCTAAGGCTGGAGTAAACATCTTTTTCTATTATTGCAGAAAAAGATTGCAGTTCCTGCAATGAGAGTTGTGCCAGTGTTTTTTTCTTTTGAATGGCATGCCGAACGGTTTTGCCCACTATCGAATGCGCCTCCCGAAACGGGACCCCCTTGCCAACCAGATAATCCGCCAGATCAGTAGCGGTACCGTAGCCGCTTTCCGCCACAGTGTACATTCTATCAACATTAACCGAGATGGAAGGCGCCATGCCGGCATAGGCCGTCAAGCTCATCTTGACTGTATCGACGGTATCGAACAATGCCCTCTTATCTTCCTGATTATCACGGTTATAGGCCAGCGGCTGCGCCTTCATCAGGGTGAGCATTGTCATCAATGCGCCATATACCCTGGCCGTTTTGCCGCGAACCAGCTCAGGAACATCGGGATTCCTCTTTTGCGGCATGATCGATGATCCGGTGCACCACGCATCGCCAAGCTCAATAAATTCAAAGGGCGGAGACATCCATAATACTATCTCCTCGGAAAACCGGGATAGATGCATCATAAGCAGGCTACAGGCGGAGAGAAACTCAATGGCAAAGTCACGATCACTGACACTGTCCAGCGAATTGCGCGTGATCCCGTCAAAACCAAGCAATTCGGCAACCTGTTCCCGGTCAATATCAAAACCGGTGCCGGCCAGCGCCCCCGCACCCAGAGGGGACACATTTAAGCGCTTGCGGCAATCCCCAAGCCGTTCATGATCGCGCAGCAGCATTTCACACCAGGCCATCAAATGGTGGCCGAACGTGACCGGCTGTGCCATCTGCATATGGGTAAAACCGGGCATTATTGTCGCAGTGTGGGCTTCCGCCATATCGAGCAACGCCGATATAAGTTCGATAATCAATGCCCGTATCTGCTCTGCTTCATCGACAAGGTATAGCCGGATATCCGCCGCAATTTGATCATTCCTGGACCGGGCGGTATGCAGCTTTTTGCCAACCTCGCCTATGCGTTTAATCAACTCGGATTCGATATTCATATGGACATCTTCAAGCTCGGTGGACCATTCGAATCTTCCGGCCTCGATATCCGCCTCGATAGCGCGCAACGAGCCCGTGATCAGATCACTCTCCTGCCGCGTCAACACCCCTATGGAAGTCAACATTTCAACATGGGCGATTGAACCGATAATATCGTAGTGGTAGAGACGTTGATCACAGGATACCGATTCTGTAAAAATCTCGACAAACTTATTCGTATCGGCGGTAAATCGGCCGCCCCAGGGTTTGGTGCTACCCGAATTCATTTTTCTTCAACGATACCGGTTAGTTTATATTTCATTTATATAACCCCTTAGTATAAGTTAACGCAAGAACAAAATTTTTCAGCGTCTTTTCTTTTTTTGATTTCAATACAAAACCTGTATGATTTTTATGATACTTTTTATGCAATCCAGCGCTCCCTGTCTTCTATGTGGAAACATTTTAATCTTGCTCGTCTTTATAGGATGCATTGCCTCGTTCCCATATTGTACAATTTTCTTCATATCTTCCTTAAGAGATTGCGCGAAATTTGTTTCTGCCGCCAAATCAACCAACCGGCTAATTTTTTTAGGCCGTTCCTTACCATCATAATCTTTTTCGTAAACTTCTATCTTCAACGAAGATTTCCGGTCAATAATTATATACTCCAACAACGAACGTCCCATTGCGGTAACACTCATCCAGTTCCCGAATATAAAAGAACGATACATTTCACGCACTCTTTCACGAATATGCAGAGGAAATTTCTTTTCCTCTTTGGGGGAAAACACTGGCCCCACACTCGTAAAATTCTCCATCCAATCGTCAGGAAGAAAATACTCTGAGGCAACCAGATTTTTCGCGTCCCGATAATCACTCATATGTATTTCTCCATCATAACCTTGCAAAAATGCAGGGCCTCCCTTTTCATAGTTATCTTGCAATAAAGAAACTAACATATGGAAAATTCTCTTAACCGCTGTTTTATCTTTCTCATAGACTCTTTCAAGAAGCTTTTTGACTTCGTGGGATTTGAATGTGTTAGTTCCATTCTGGTTTAATTTCTTGCCCAGGATCTCTTCTATCTCAACTGAGGAAAGATTCTTAAAGTTAACTCCCATCATATGGGCTAGTATTTTCTTCTTATTTTCCGGTTCGCGATTATATAATTCCATAAGATAAATTAGTATTCCATCTCTGTACGGTTCACATCCTTCCTTATACCAAGCAACCAATTCAGAAATGGGTTGCATCAAATCTTCTAAAAGAACTTGCTGCGTTAATGAGGATTCAATACATACTTGACTCACATATACCTGAAATAAATACTCCCTTACCACTTGGAAAATATCGGAAGAAATCTCTTTTTCAAGCATTTTTTCTATTGTATCCGCACCAACAATACTCAGTGTTTCTTCAACCACTTGATGAAGAATTATTAATTGTTGCTCTATATCTACCGATTTAAGTAAGTCCATTAGGCGAATATTTTCCTCATCGCCGCTTAGTATAGCGAGCCCCACATTCTGAGTGCGCATGCGCACGAGTTCTTTTTGAAGAGAACTTTTATAATCCATCACATCTTCATATGGTTTATATATAGACTTTATATTCAGCTTGCAATCGGTGGCAGTATAACGCATCTTGAGAGAAACTGCTACCTGATAATCAATACCGACCGCATAAAAATGACACAACCGCCCAGCGGCTTTCTGCCTGATTTTTGCAATATACGCACCCTGTTTCTCGTGGTATTGATAGCAGAAATGCTGGCTATCGTTCTGGTGCTGGCTCAAATAATGTTTCACCAGGACTGGCTATCCAATCTAGCCTTAAAATCACTGTTTGTACAGTGGATCGCGCTTACCGGTTCGGGGCTTTTGTGCATTCTGAAAAGAACAATGCGGCACTTGAGCGACAGGCATACCGCAATCATTGCCTACTGCCTGATCCTGCTGGTTGCATTTATCATCACGGAACTCTCCTGGCTGCTTGTCTATGTTTTGCCGCTTGAAATTGACTATACCTCCCCGCAACATCTGCACTTATTGATTCAGTCTCTGGGCATTACCATCATCGTCGCCGCCATTGCACTGCGCTATCTGTACATCCAGCACCAATGGCGGCGCAATATCGAAACCGCCGCACAGTCGCAGTTTCAGGCGCTGCAATCCAGGATACGCCCCCATTTTCTGTTCAATTGCATGAACACCATCGCCAGCCTTATGCACAAACAGCCCGATGCCGCCGAACGCTCGATAGAGGCTCTTGCCGAGCTTTTTCGCGCCAGTTTAACGGACGCTGCACGTTTATCCCGGTTACAGGACGAGTTGCATTTATGCAATCAATATTTAAATATAGAAAAACAGCGGCTGGGCGGCAGGCTCAATATAGACTGGCGCATCGATGAGCTTCCCGGCAACGCGCTGATCCCGCCGTTCACCATCCAGCCACTGCTGGAGAATGCCATCTATCACGGCATTGAATTGATCGAATCAGGCGGCGTCATCGATATTTGCGGAAAACAGGAAAACAAGATCATAACCATCAAAATCTCCAACCCGGTATCCGAAAATTATGCCACCGGTTTGAACCCGGGCCATCGAATTGCGCAGGAAAACATCAAGCAGAGACTGCAGGCAATATATGGCCGGCACGGAACACTCATGGCCGAACTCGAGCAAGATCGATATTCCATTACCCTGTGCTTCCCGTATTGGATCAATGAAGATTTTAATCGTTGACGACGAGGCGCTGGCACGCGAACGATTGCGGTCAATGATCGCGGAGTTGCAACCCAATGCCGCTATCGAACAGGCCGAAAACGGCCGGCGCGCCCTGGAATTGATTCAACAGCAGGCGCCCGACGTAATCATGCTGGATATAAGAATGCCGGTAATGTCCGGATTGGAAACAGCCCGGCATATTGCCGGACTAAAAGCCCCTCCCGCCATTGTGTTCACTACCGCCTACCAGGAGCATGCCTTATCCGCATTTGAGTCACATGCCATCGATTACCTGCTAAAACCGGTTCGCAGGGAGCGCCTGAAAACTGCCCTGGAAAGGGCGGAGCTCATCCAGCGCTCGCGCCTCGACAATCTAAGGGTTTCGCTGGATGAAGCCGGCAGCCGGACGCATTTGAGCGCACTAAGCCATGGAAGCATACAATTGATCCCCGTCAACGACATCCGTTACCTGAAGGCGGACCAGAAGTACGTCTCCGTCGGATGCCCGCTTGGAGAGCTGCTGGTAGACGAGTCGCTGAAATCCCTCGAAAATGAATTTCCCGGCGTCTTCATTCGCGCCCATAGAAACGCGCTGGTCGCAATAAAGCACATCAGCGCCCTGCGAAAATGCGCCGGTAGCGGGCATGAAATATGCCTGGACAATGCCGAGACAGCCATACCGGTCAGCCGGCGGCATCTGCCCGGGATCAGGCGGCTTATGAAGACCATCAGCCGCTAATCAGTCGAAGGAAGCCATCTCACGCGCGGCCGCCAGCAAGGCCAGTCTGGCGACAACACCGTAGGTATAAAAGCGGTTGTTATGCTTGTCTCCCGTCTTCTCCCCGTGCGGCGATATGCAGCAGCTTTCAAAAGCAAGAGGCTCAAAACGCATGCCCGGCGCATTCAGGTTCTCATTACTGGTGCGGTTTGAATGCACCCGGTAAAAACCTCCCACCACGTGATGAGCGATCATATACACCACCGGTTCGGCGACAATGCCCTCCTCTCCCCATGTCTCACCGGTATAAACTCCCTCCTGAATAATCACCTTGGTTACCTCATGCCCTTCCTTGGTTTTTGACATGCGCGTCCGCTGCCTGCGATTAAGCTCGCCAATTTCATCCGGATCATGAATGGTCATCACCCCCATGCCGTAAGTGCCGGCATCCGCCTTTACGATCACAAAGGGATCACAATCCACATCATACTGCTCATACTTCTTCTTTATTTCTTTGAGCAGTACGCGGGTATTATTCGATAGACAATCCACTCCCTCGCGTTGCATGAAATTGACCTCGCCGCAATTGCGAAACATCGGTTCAATCAGCCACGGATCGATATTGATCTCGGCGGAAAATTCCCGCACAACCTGCCGATAAAAGGTAAAATGATCCGATTTAAGGCGACTCGACCAGCCCAGCTCGAGCGCCGGCGTAACCGGCTGGCTCAACCCCTGCAAGATCCCGGGTATGCTCAATGAGAGATCGTTATTCAACAAGATCAAATCAGGCATAAAATTATCAACCGCGACCTGGTCCCCTTCTCTGGATACGGGTTCAATGCGAAGCATATATCCGGAAATGGTTTTAAGCGCCGAGGTTTCCTCAAATGCGGGATCGATAGAACCTATGCGGGTGGCAAAACCCGCCTTTTCGATCATCAACTGCAACACCGCCAGATTTTCCAGATAATACAGATTCCTGGAATGATTCTCCGGCACAATGAGTATTCGATCGATCTCCTGGGAAGAATGCTCCAGGGCAAGCTGTATCGCCTGCACGCACAAATATTCAAAAGCCGGATTCAGATTGTTAAAACCGGCGGGAAACAGATTGGTATCGACGGGCGCTACCTTAAAACCCGCATTGCGGATATCAACAGAGGCATAGAAAGGCGCGCGGGTCCTGCGCCATTGGCTCCTGAACCAGGACTCTATACGGGACTGATAATCGAGCATACGTCTCTCGATCATCCGAACCGGGCCCTTAATGGCCGTGGTTAAATGCGGAACGGGTTGAATGTTGGCTGACATAAAAATACTGTTCTAAATAAAGGCGCAAAATTGTTCCATTATATCTGCTAAAATAAAATCGGTATTGCCCGGAGAAATTCTCCATGGAAATTTCCCCATCTTACAGCGCGTGAATAGTCAAAGTTCACCTTATACCAAAATATTCTGCTATGATAGCGTAGCAGTGGACAGGTTAATGATTTTTCAAACAATGAATACAGCAAAATTTTCAATCGGTCAGATTATCGATCATAAACTATTTGGCTACCGGGGTGTCATAGCCGACGTTGATGCCTCCTATCAGGGCGGCGATGAATGGTACGAACAGGTTGCGCTATCCTGCCCCCCAAAAGAAAAACCCTGGTACCGGGTGCTTGTGGACAATGCCTCGCATGAAACATACGTGGCCGAACGCAATCTGGAGCAATCCGCCTTGACCAAACCAGTTACACATCCGATGATCGATATCCTTTTTGATGATTTCAAGGACGGAGTGTACCAGCATAAATACCATTGCGCCTGATCCATGCTGTCCAAAATTCAGAATTATATCGATAAGCTGGTACCCGAATCAAGTAACAAAGCCCCGGCAGAGCCACGCACCATCGAGATTGCCACCGCGGTATTGCTGATCGAAATCAGCCTGGCCGACTCCAGAATCCAGGATGCGGAAATGCAGGTCATGGAAAAACTGGTCGTTGAACTATTCGGGCTGGATCAAGCCGGCGCGGAAAAATTAATCTCCACCGCCAGACAGGAGGCCGATAATGCGGTTTCACTGTATGAATTTACCCGCCTGTTGAACGATCATTTGAGCAGGGACGAACGCATTCAAATCATCGAACATTTATGGCGCGTGGCAATAGCGGATCAGGTGATTGATAAATATGAAGAATACTATGTGAGAAAAATCGCCGGCCTGCTTTATGTCTCGCATTCGGACTACATCAAGGCAAAGCACAGGGCCGCCGCTGCCGAATAGCATTCAGGGGAGCGCTACGCTCTCCCGCATCCGGGATCCTTATGCTTTCGTATCAACAGGGTGAACCCCCGCCTATACTGGCCAAATAAGACTGCTCGATATCTCCATGCCGCCCCGTCAATTCCTCCGGTGTGCCGGAAAAACGGATCGTCGCCTCGTCCAGTATGACTACCTGATCGCACAGGACCTCGATATCGGCCAACTGATGGGTGCTGAAAAAGAACGTGACATCCTGGGATTTCAAATCGAGCAAATGCTGCTTCAATTGAGCCCGCGCCCTGGCATCCAGTCCGCTCATCGGTTCATCGAAGATCAGCATCTTTTTCCCGCTCAGCAGACAGGCCGCCAGCCCCAGCTTCTGCGCCATGCCTTTGGAATATTTTCGCACGGATTTTTTCAGCACACCTTCATCGAGATCCAGTATCCGAAACACCCGCTTAATATCTGCCCCGGAGTACTCCCGCGCATGCAAGTCGGCCATATAATGCAGAAAATCCCCGCCATCGAGGTAATAGGGAGGCAGAAAATTTTCCGGCAAAAACGACAGGCAGGCCCTGGCATCCCGGCGCGTATGCGGCACACCGAATAATTCGATAGCGCCGGCGTCTATGGCAATGAAATCGAGGATGCTCTTGATTAAGGTGGTCTTTCCCGAACCGTTTCTTCCTATCAAACCGGTATAAGCGCCGGCGGCAACCTGCAGGTGAATATCCCGCAACGCCGTTTGCCGCTTGAAGGTCTTGACCAGACCTTCTATTGAGACCGCCGCATCACTCATTGAAGCCGGCAATATCTGCGAGTATACCCCCGGTCGCGAACCGGATTATAAACAGCGCCGGATCGCTAGTAGAGAAATACCGGGCCGCAGTCCTGCGCATCATCGAAGATATCATAGATATCGGTCGAATCGTCTCCGTCACCGGCTGCGGCCCCCGGCGCATTAGCCCCGGTTACTGCGGTACACTCGGAGAATACATCCGCCCACAGTGTATTAAAGGCCGGCTCTGAAGCATCGGGACTGGTCAATCGCAGCACACCGCTGTTCGGCAGGCCATCGTCCACCTTCAAATCCAGTTCACGGGCAATATTTACCGGCACATTCGTCCCCATATGCAGATTCAACTTGATGGGGGCGGTACCGGTATAACCGGAATTACGGGTCAAAACCAGGGCGCCGTTAAAGGCATTTCTCGGCGCATTCTCCGCATAATCCTCCGTATTCGCAGGAGGGGTCGGATCGTCAGCGGGGGTGAAACCGCCGCTTAGAAAGTTGGCCTTGGCCAGTTGCTCCCAAACGGCTGTTGCCTCTTCCAGGTTATTGTCAACCCGGCCATTACCGACACTGGTTGGAGATGGAGTGGCAACAGGCAGATTAACGGTCACTCCGATTGCGCTGCTCGCAGCACTCGCACGGTAATCTCCCGGCACCCTTCGATAGCGGTCAATAAAGCCATAGTAAGCGGCCTGAATGCCGGTATTCTGATCGGCCAGATTCCTCACTCGTGCACTGTTGATCAACTCCTGCCCCTTCAATATGCCGCCCAGCAGCAGGCCAATAATTACCAGCACAATAGCAATTTCAACCAGGGTAAATCCTTTTTGTCGCGTTACGGTCATGTCGATTCTCCGCATAAATAATAATACTTGAATTACTGGTATTCCAGATTATACGCCAATTATTCGGATAATTGGCCAGTAAATACCACTTTTTTTATCATTCCCAGAGCAGGCCGGCCACAGCCGCAAAGCTCACAAGGGGGCCGGCAGAGCGGATTCGCCCACCAAAAACGCATCGATCCCCCGCGCCGCACTCCTGCCTTCCGCTATCGCCCAGACAATCAAACTCTGCCCCCTGTGCATATCGCCCGCGGCGAATACCTTATCGACACTGGTCATCCAGGTATGGGGATCAACGGCGACATTGCCCCGCTCGTCCAACGCAACCCCAAGCTGTTCAATCATTCCGGGGACTTCCGGCCCCAAAAAGCCCATTGCCAGCAGGGCAAGATCACAGGGCAGCTCGCGTTCACTGCCCCGGACTTCTGCAAAACCCATGCGGCCGTCTTCATTCTTCAACTCCACCCTGAGCAGTTCCAGCGCCCTGACGTTGCCGCTGCCGTCATCGATAAATCTCTTGGTGGAAACCGAATATACGCGCTCCACGCCCTCTTCATGCGCGGCGGACGTTCTGAAAATGCGCGGCCATTCCGGCCAGGGATTATTCGCCGCCCTTAGTGCCGGAGGCTGCGGCATAATTTCCAATTGATGCGCCGACTTGCAATGCTGCCTGTTTGCCGTCCCCAGACAATCCGCGCCGGTATCACCGCCGCCGATAATCACCACATGCTTGCCCTCGGCGCTGACAAAGTCATCCGGCCTGTCATCGCCCTCGCACAGACGGTTCTGCATCGGCAGGTAGTCCATCGCCTGAAAGACACCGTTCAATTCACAGCCTTCGACCGGCAGATCACGGCTGGCGCAGGCGCCACCCGCGAGCAATAATGCATCGAAATTGTTGCGCAACTCCTCCAGCGGAATATTGCCGCCGACCTGGGTCTTGGTATTGAATTTCACACCTTCCGCCCGCATCTGTTCAAGGCGGCGGTCAAGGAGACGCTTCTCCATCTTGAATTCTGGAATACCATAGCGGAGTAACCCGCCGATACGATCATCACGTTCGAAAACGCTGACATCATGCCCGGCGCGCGCAAGCTGCTGGGCGGCCGCCAGTCCCGCCGGGCCGGAGCCGATAATCGCGATGGTCTTGCCGGTTTGTCTCTCCGGAATCATCGGTTTCACCCAGCCATTCTCCCAGGCCCTGTCGATGATCGACAGCTCCACCGCCTTGATTGCCACCGCCTTATCATTGATCTCGAGCACACAGGAGCCCTCGCAAGGCGCCGGACAAAGCACACCGGTAAATTCAGGAAAATTATTGGTCGCATGCAGACGCTCGATGGCATCATGCCATTGATCACGATAAACCAGATCATTCCAGTCCGGGATCAGGTTGCCCAACGGGCAGGCTTGATGACAGAACGGAATGCCGCAATCCATACATCGGGCCGCCTGCTGCTTTAGCGACTCCACCGGCCAGGGCTGCATAGCCTGCTCCCAGTCTTCCACCCGCTCCCTTACCGGACGATAAGGCTGTTTTTCCCTTGCAAATTCCAGAAAGCCGGTGACTTTAGCCATGTGCCGCCTCCATCACAGCCTTATCGACCGACGTGCCTTCCTCTCTTGCCTGTTTGATCGCTACCAGCACGCGCTTGTAATCCCTGGGCATAACCTTTACAAATTTTGACCGGTATTCCGACCAGCGCTCCAGAATATTTTCGGCCACGGTACTCTGTGTATAATCAACATGCTTTGTCAGCAGCGTTTTTACCGTGCTCAAATCTTCCTCATCCTCCAGCGGGCCTATATCGACCATGCCCTGATTGTAGCGAATATTGAAATCTCCTTCTTCATCCAATACATAGGCAATACCGCCGGACATACCGGCCGCGAAGTTGCGTCCGGTTTTGCCGATGATCACAACCCGTCCGTTGGTCATATATTCACAACCGTGATCACCGACCCCCTCGACCACGGCGCTGACACCGCTGTTGCGCACACAGAACCGTTCACTGGCAATGCCGCGGAAATACGCCTCTCCACCGGTAGCGCCGTACAGTGCAACATTACCGATCAGGATATTTTCCTCTGCGACAAAGGTGGAATGACGCGGAGGATAAACAATGATCTTGCCGCCGGATAAACCCTTGCCAATGTAGTCGTTGGCATCTCCCTCCAGGGTCAAGGTCATGCCCCTGGGCACAAATGCGCCAAAGCTCATGCCGGCCGAACCGTTAAAATGGATATTAATGGTGTCTTCCGGCAGCCCCTCCGCGCCATATTTCCTGGTTACCCGGTATCCCAGGATCGTTCCTACCGCGCGGTTGATATTGCGTATTGGCAATATGACGTCGATCTTGCTCCTGTTTTCCAGCGCATCCTTGCAAAGCGGGATCAGTTTGGTGACATCGAGTGACTTGTCCAGGCCGTGATCCTGTGATTTTGAACAATAATAATCATCGCCCGGACGCGGTTCCGCCTTATACAGTATGCCGGAAAAATCCAGCCCCTTTGCCTTCCAATGCTCGACGGCCTCTCTGACATTGAGCTTGTCCACCTGGCCGATCATCTCATTAATGCTCCTGAAGCCAAGTTGCGCCATATACTCGCGCACCTCTTCCGCAATATATTCAAAGAAGTTCTGCACGAATTCGGGCTGGCCGGAAAACTTGTCGGTCAGCTCGGGATCCTGGGTCGCGATACCCACCGGACAGGTATTTAAATGGCAAACACGCATCATAATGCAACCCATGACGACAAGCGGGGCGGTTGAGAAGCCAAATTCTTCCGCGCCGAGCAATGCCGCTATGACCACATCGCGTCCGGTTTTTAATTGCCCGTCGGTTTGCATCACAATGCGGTCACGCAGACCGTTTTGCACCAATACTTGCTGGGTCTCCGCAACACCGAGCTCCCACGGCAAGCCGGCATGCTTCAATGAACTGACTGGCGATGCGCCGGTGCCGCCATCATAACCGGAGATAAGCACTACATCCGCACGCGCCTTGGAAACACCGGCGGCAACCGTGCCGACACCGATTTCCGCCACCAGCTTCACATGTATGCGCGCTTCGGGATTGGAGTTTTTTAAATCATGAATCAGTTGCGCCAAATCTTCAATCGAGTAGATATCATGGTGCGGCGGCGGGGAGATCAAACCGACGCCGGCGGTAGAATGACGCACTTTGGCGATCCAGGGATAAACCTTTGCGCCGGGGAGCTGCCCGCCTTCCCCCGGCTTTGCTCCCTGCGCCATCTTTATTTGAATGTCATCGGCATTGACCAGATATTCGCTGGTAACGCCAAAACGGCCGGACGCGACCTGCTTGATCGCACTCCGCCTCGAATCGCCGTTCTCATCCGGGTTAAAACGATCCGGATCCTCGCCGCCCTCTCCCGTGTTCGACTTGCCGCCGATGCGATTCATCGCTATCGCCAGGGTCTCATGCGCCTGCTTGCCGATAGAACCATAGGACATCGCCCCGGTCGAAAAGCGCTGCAAAATTGCCTCGATTGGTTCAACCTGAGCCAGCGGAACAGGATCTTTCGCCTTCCTGAATGCAAACAACCCTCTGAGGGTGGCAAGATTTTTATTCTGATTATCGATCAGCGCTGTATATTCCTTAAATATCTTGTACTGACCGGAACGGGTGGCGTGTTGCAACTTAAAAACGGTATCCGGATTGAACAAATGATATTCGCCGTCACGGCGCCATTGATATTCGCCGCCCCATTCCAGATGAGGCTGTTTCACCGGAGCATCTGCGAAAGCAGTGCCATGCCGCAGGCTGACTTCTTTGGCAACCGTCTCCAGACCAATTCCGCCTATGCGCGATATGGTCCAGGTGAAATACTTATCGACAAACTCTTTCTCCAGCCCCAGTCCCTCGAAGATCTGGGCGCCGCGATAAGACTGCACCGTCGAGATCCCCATCTTCGACATGATTTTAATCAAGCCCTTGTTCACGGCCTTGATAAAATTCTGGATAGCCTCGGCATACTCCATCACCGGAATATGGCCTTTGCCAATCAGATCACCCAGCGACTCAAATGCCAGATACGGATTGATCGCGCTTGCGCCGTAGCCGATCAGCATGGCGAAATGATGTACTTCCCGCGGCTCGCCGGATTCGAGCACCAATCCAACCCTGGTGCGGGTGCCCTGCAATATCAAATGATGATGCGCCCCCGCCACCGCCAGTAGCGCCGGTATCGCTGCCTGTTTCCGACTGATCCCGCGATCGGTCAAAATGATATTGGCATAGCCTGCCTCGATTGCAGCATCGGCCTCGGCGCATACTTGCCGCAACGCGGCGTCCATTCCAATGCTGCCTTCGGCGACCGGGTACAGGATCGGGACAGTCCTGCTCCTGACGCCGGGCAAATTCACATCACGTACACGTGCCAGTTCCTCATTGGTCAATATCGGCGAATTTATCCTGATTTGCCGGCAGCTTTGCGCGGATGGCTCGAGCAGATTGGTTTCCGGGCCGATAGTGGTTGCCACCTGGGTCACCAGCTCCTCACGGATGCCGTCCAGCGGCGGATTGGTAACCTGGGCAAACAGTTGTTTGAAATAGTCATATAACAGGCGCGCTCGATTCGACAGCACCGCCAGGGACGCATCCGTTCCCATTGACCCCGTCGGCTCCACGCCAGTCGCCGCCATAGGCGCCATCAGCACTCTCAGATCCTCATAGGTATACCCAAAGGCCTGCTGACGCTGCAACAAGGTATCCGGATCAGTGCCGTGAATTGATTTTGGCTCGGGCAGCTTTTCGATCGGCATCAAGTTTTGCTTCAGCCAATCGGCATACGGATTTTGTTTGATATACTCATTTTTGAGTTCCTCATCTTCAATGATGCGGCCCTTTTTAGTATCGACCATGAAGATGCGCCCCGGATGCAGGCGCTCCTTTATTAACACATTTTCCGGCGCCACCTCGAGCACGCCCACCTCGGATGCCATGATAACCAGACCATCTTTAGTGACATAATAGCGCGAAGGCCTTAGCCCGTTCCGGTCCAGCACCGCTCCGATGAGCTCGCCATCCATAAACGCGATCGATGCCGGGCCATCCCAGGGCTCCATCAGGCAGGCATGATACTCATAAAACGCCCGGCGCTTCTCATCCATAGTCTCATGGCCCGACCATGCCTCCGGAATCATCATCAGCAGGGCCAGCGGCAGCGGCCGGCCGGAAATATGCAGGAACTCCAGCACGTTATCGAATACCGCGGAGTCGCTGCCGCCTTCGATCACTATAGGCAATAACTTTTGCAAATCATCACCGAAAAGTTTCGATTCGCATAATGATTCACGCGCGCGCATCCAGTTGGCATTGCCGCGCACGGTATTGATCTCACCGTTATGGCATATATAGCGAAACGGCTGCGCCAGCTTCCATTCCGGCAGGGTATTGGTCGAGAAGCGCTGATGCACCAACGCCATCGCAGATACCACGTCCGGATCGCTAATATCCGGAAACATGGATTCAATTTGCAAACCGGTCAGCATGCCCTTGTACAAGAATGTGCGATAGGAAAGAGAAGGCACATAAAACAGCTTTTTTTCGGACAGCCCCGAATTCCATATCCTGTGCTCGACCCGTTTGCGGATCAGATAGAGTTTTCGTTCGAAGGCGGCAGGCTCGGTAATCTCACTGCTGCAACCAATAAAGATCTGCTTGAAATCAGGCTCTCCCGCCCTTGCGGTGGGGCCTAATGATGAGTCATCGGTAGGCACATCACGCCAGCCCAATACATGCTGGCCCTCTTCTGCCACGATTTCCTCGAAAACAGTTTCGCATTGCCGCGCCTGCTCCGGGGACACAGGCAAAAACACCAGCCCGGCGCCATACCGGTCGTGCTCGGGCAGGTCCATATCCCGGCAAACACGCCGGAAAAACCTGTCGGGTTTCTGGATCAGGATACCGACGCCGTCGCCGGTATTTTCCTCACAGCCGCAAGCGCCGCGATGCAATAAATTCTTGAGGATGGTCAGCGCATCCTTGACAATCCGGTGAGACTGCCGCCCCTTTATATCGACAACAAACCCGACTCCGCAGGAATCGTGCTCGGTGGAAGGGTGGTACAAACCTTGTTGTTTCAATGAGTCTGCCATTATTTATCCAACGGTTAATGCAGGACCGCCAGCCTCGGGCGTGTGGGGAAAAACAGAACGGCCGAAATCAGCCGTATTATTTTTCCGGCTGGTGCCCGGCTCACATCTGCGAAAAAAATTGCCGGATCGGGGATCTTTACAAAAAACCTTCCAAATTCCGCGCAGCTTAGGGCGCTTGTCTGCCTATACAATAATACTCAAAACCCAATTCTTTCATTCTATCAGGCTTGTATATATTACGCAAATCGATAAACGTATTGCCCTGCATACTACCCCTGATCCTCTGCAAATCCATGCTTCTGAACGCGTTCCACTCGGTCAACACGATCACCGCATCAGACTGCTCTATCGCCTTGTAGGGATCATCCCGGTACACAATCCCGTCGGGCAGCACCCTCGCCGCCTTATCCATCCCCTTGGGATCATGGGCATAAATCCTCGTTCCCAATTCCAACAGAGAGGGCAAAATCGACAATGCGACCGAATCCCGCACATCATCGGTTTCGGGTTTAAACGTCAATCCCAGCACGGCGATACTCTTTCCGGCAATACCCTCGGGGAAAGCCCCTTGAATCTTTTTCAATATCTTTTCCGGTTGTGCGGCATTCACCCCAATAGTGGCATCGACAATTCGGCTGCTCACATCATATTTCTGTGCCATCTTCACCAATGCCCGCGTATCCTTGGGAAAACATGAGCCGCCGTAACCCGGGCTGGGCCGCAGAAACTGCAAGCCTATTCTCCTGTCCAGCCCCATACCCCTTGAGACCGCTTCAACATCAGCGCCGGAGCTCTCACACAACATCGCTATTTCATTGATGAAACTGATTTTGGTTGCCAGGAACGCATTGGCGGCATACTTAATCAATTCGGCGCTTTCCAGACTGGTGATCAGAAACGGCACCTCATTTAAATAGAACGGCCGGTACAACTCCAACAGTAATTTCTCGGCGCGCTCCGACTCAACCCCGATCACTACCCGGTCCGGGTGCATAAAATCTGCAACAGCGTCGCCCTGCCGCAAAAATTCCGGATTCGATGCAACATCGAAACCCGCCTCTGGATTCGTCTCCGCGATAATACGGCCAACGTTTCTTATCGTGCCCATCGGGGCCGTGGACTTGCCGACCACCACCGTATATCCCCGAAGATGTACCGCGACCTTTCTTACCGCCGCGTAAACATGGGCCAAATCGGCGTGGCCATCCTCCATCTGCGGAGTACCGACGGCGATAAAGACAAAATCGGACTGCGGAATATGCGCATCGAAAGGCACACTGAAATGCAGCCTTCCCGCAGCAGCATTCTTCCGCACCAATTCCTCAAGCTCCGGTTCATACAACGGTATTACCCCTTTGGTCAGCGCTTCAATCTTTGCCGCATCCACGTCGAGGCATACCACATCCGCCCCAAATTCCGCAAAGCAGGCGCCCGATACCAGGCCAACATAGCCTGCCCCTATCATCGATATTTTCATACAAGTAAACCCCTGTTATCAAAAATCATATGCTGTTTCCCGGCACAAAATACTCTCAAGTGCCGTTGAAGGGAGCTATGCGCTCAGTGCGCCCGGCGACAGCCGGGATCAGGCATCGTTGGACAAGGCCCTTTGATCCTGGACAAAATCGAGCAGCCGCCCGATGGTATTTACCGCCCGCTCCCGAATCCCCGGATCAACGTGAATTTCTCCGGCGCCGGTTTCCAGGGCGTATTCCAGTTTGCGCAGACTATTCATAGCCATCCACGGGCAGTGTCCGCAGCTGATGCAGGTTGCCCCTTTACCCGCAGTCGGCGCCTCGATAAAAGTCTTGTTCGGGGCGGACTGCTGCATTTTATAGAAAATCCCCCTATCTGTTGCAACAATAAACTCTTCCGCATCCAGTCGTTTTGCGGCCTCGATAATGCCGGTAGTAGAAGACACCACGTCGGCAAGCTCGATCACCGGGCCGGGCGACTCGGGATGAACCAGCACCTTCGCGCCGGGATGCCTCCGCTTCAACTCCATCAGTTCGGCGCCCTTGAATTCCTCATGCACCACACAGGCGCCCTGCCACAGCAGCATATCCGCTTCGGTCTGTTCCTGAACGTACCGCCCCAGATACTTATCCGGCGCCCAGATGATTTTTTCACCCTTCGCGGCAAGATGCCTGATTATATCAACAGCGCTGCCCGAGGTTACCATCCAGTCAGCCCTTGCCTTTACCGCGGCGCTGGTATTGGCATAGACAACCACCGTGTAATCGGGATGGGTATCGCAAAATTCGGAAAATTTATCGGCCGGGCAGCCAATATCCAGCGAGCAGGTGGCCTCGAGATCGGGCATCAACACTCGTTTTTCCGGGTTCAATATCTTCGCCGTCTCACCCATAAACCTCACCCCGCAAACCACCAGAGTGTCCGCGTCGGACTCATGTCCGAAACGGGCCATATCGAGGGAATCGGAAACGTGGCCGCCGGTCTCATCCGCGAGACGCTGCAGGCCGGCATCGGTATAATAATGAGCAACTATAATGCCATTATACCGCTTCAGTAGCCGCCTGATATTCGAAACGATCCCGGCTTCTTCGGCGCTACTGAGCGTCTCCGACACAGTGCGGGGGATCTGCTCCGACGTCAACCTGTAAGGCTCTATCATAATCCCGGACAATTACCTGCCTAAAATACAAATATAACTCAAATTAATTGCCAATTTTGGATTTTTCCCGCCGGCGATTGCCGATGAGACCGATATCCAGCTCGCTCAGCTGTTTCGATGAGGCCTTCAAGGGGGCGGAAGTCAGCGGACAGGCCGCCGTCTGGGTCTTTGGAAATGCGATAACATCGCGAATGGACTCCGCCCCGACCATCAGCATGAGCAACCGATCCAAACCAAAGGCAATACCGCCGTGGGGCGGACAGCCGTACTCAAGCGCATCGATTAAAAAACCAAATTTTTCCCGGATCTCGACCTCATCCATTCCAAGCAGCCTCAGCACCGCAATCTGCATTTCAGTACGATGGATACGGATAGACCCGCCGCCCAGCTCCACCCCGTTCAACACCAGATCATAGGCGCGTGACAGACAATTACCCGGATCGGCCTCCAACGTCTCCACCGAATCACCGGCCGGTGCGGTAAAGGGGTGGTGCAGCGGATCCCAGCGTTTTTCATCGTTATTGAATCCAAACATCGGAAAATCAACGATCCATACCGCAGCCCATTCACTCGTCAGCAAACTGCAATCACGGCCGATCCTGTCGCGCAGTGCGCCCATAGAATCATTGACCATCGAGCCCGCGCCGGCCCCAAAAAATATCAGATCCCCGTCGGAGGCGCCGGTACGGCGCAGGACTTCCGCAATGACATCATCAGGCAGAAACTTCAGTATCGGCGATTGCAGCCCCTCAGATCCCCTGCCGATCTCATTCACCTTGATATAGGCCAGACCCCTTGCGCCATACCGGCCCACATAGTCCGTATAGTCATCTATCTCTCTGCGGGTCAGCGCCCCCCCATTTGGCAGCCGCAACGCGGCTACACGCCCGTCGCTCATATTGGCCGGGGTTGAGAACACCTTGAATTGCACCGACTTCACCAAATCGCCTATTTCGACCAATTGCAGCGGGTTGCGCAAATCCGGCTGATCGTTGCCATAATGTTCCATCGCCTCGGCACAGCTCATACGCCGGAAAGGAAGCGGCAGATCGACATTGAGGATCGCCTTGAACAGCCCGCTCATCATATGCTCCATTGCGCCAATGATCCCATCCTCATCCATAAAAGAGGTTTCAATATCGAGCTGGGTAAATTCCGGTTGCCGGTCAGCGCGCAGATCTTCATCGCGGAAGCACCTGGCAATCTGATAATAGCGATCCATGCCGGACACCATCAGCAATTGCTTGAACAATTGCGGTGATTGCGGCAATGCAAAAAAATTCCCCGGGTGCGTGCGGCTGGGGACAAGATAATCGCGGGCGCCTTCCGGGGTAGCCCTGGTCAGCACCGGGGTATCGATCTCAAGAAAACCCTCATTATCCAGCCACCGGCGCAGGAACTGATATACCCTGCCGCGCAAACGCAGATTGTGCTGCATCATCGACCGGCGCAAATCAACATAACGATATTTCAACCGCACATCATCATGCACATGCTCATCGTCAAGCGGAAACGGCGGCGTTTTCGCCTTATTCAGGATTTCAATAGTGTCCCCCACCACCTCGACCTCGCCGGTGGGCAAATCCGGATTGACGGTTCCTTCGGGGCGGTGGCGGACCTTGCCGCCGACACACAGCACGTACTCATTGCGCACCGCATCGGCAACGGCAAAAGAATCGGGACGCTCCGGATCGAACACAAGCTGCGCGACCCCTGCATGATCACGCAGATCAATAAAGATCACCCCGCCATGATCCCGGCGCCGCTGAACCCAGCCGCACAAGATCACTTCCCGGTCAATCAGGGATCCATCTATTTTTCCGCAATAATGACTGCGCATAATGATTTAGTTTCGGAACAGTGCGTCGTCCGACGCGATTGTAGTTCGTTTTCCTCGCAGGAGATAAGCCGGTCTCTTCCCATATTCGGGATCACAATAACCCTTATGATGTCAAAAACCGGTCGCTGGAAAACCCGAAATGCCGGATTAAAGGCGCCCCGCCCGGCAGTAAAATAATTTTACCGAAACGCCCACCCGGACAGTGCGTCTAGCTATTGGTCCCGTCCTTCTTCGGCGCAGCATCGGATGAATCGCTTTTTGCTTCCTTCACACCGGCATCCGGCTTATCCTTTTTCCCGTCCGGGGCCGCCGCCTTTTCCTTTCCGGTTTCTTTGAAATCAGTTTCATACCAACCGGTGCCCTGGAGTTTAAAGGCCGCCCCGGACACCAGCCGGCGCAGACTGTTTGAACTGCATTCGGGACATTCTATCAGCCGCGCATCGGAAATTTTTTGTAAAACTTCCAGACCATGCGCACAATTATCGCATGTATATTCATAAATTGGCACGTCAAATATTCCCTCTATAAAATATAATTACTCAAAAACCATGGACACATTGACAACACTTTTCCGGCCTGCTGGCCGGCAAATAAAAACCCCACTCAAAACCATGAGTGAATTGATAGCAGACATTTACAATAAATCAGGAGCTTTTCGGAGAATAATACCGATTAGATTTTACCCATGCACAAAACCCGGTTATTATCCCCGCGTAGCACAAGGGGTGTTAGCTCAGATGGTAGAGCACCTGACTTTTAATCAGATGGTCGCAGGTTCGATTCCTGCACACCCCACCATAACCATTTTCGCCCTTAGCCGCATCCCAAGGCTTGTATAATATGGCTTTATACCGGAACTTGCAAAAATTATTCAGGGCGCTACACTATTCCGTTCTGAACAACAGCCACATTTACAATAAAATTCCCGCCCGGCCCCGCCAGTGAAAATCGACCTGAAAATTCTCGACCCGCGAATCGGACGGGAGTACAGCTTGCCGCAATACGGCACCGCCGGCTCCGCCGGACTCGACCTGCGCGCCTGCATCGATGCCCCAATGACACTGCGTGGCGGCGAAACCCGACTCATCCCCACCGGCATCGCCATCCACATAGCCGACCCCGGCTACGCCGCCGTGCTCCTGCCCCGCTCCGGCCTCGGCCACCAAAACGGCATCGTCCTCGGCAACCTCACCGGCCTCATCGATTCCGACTACCAGGGCCAGCTACTCGTCTCCTGCTGGAACCGCAGTCGCAATGACTACACCATCCACCCCGGCGACCGCATCGCGCAGATGATCGTTTTGCCGGTGGAGCGGGCGGAGTTTACTATAGTCGATTCATTCGAAGAGAGCGAACGGGCGGATGGGGGGTTTGGCTCCACCGGGGAATTTCGCTACTGGGGTGTGGGTGGATGCAAGTCTGGTTGGCTTTGTGTGGGGCTGAGCACAGCCGGCGAACCTAATAGTTTTGTGGCGGACAACATTGTTGATGCCTGCAAGCGGATGCAAGAACACGGCGGCAAAATTATTCTTATTGATATTCCAATTGGCTTATCGAACGGCAAAGACGAGCGCATTTGCGACAAGAGCGCCCGTAAAGTCATCGGCCCGCGTAGCAGCAGCGTGTTTCGTATACCGTGCCGGCAAGCGATTGAAATCTTTGCTGATACGAATAACCCGGAAGCGGCGAAGGCGAAGAACAAGAAAATCACCGGTAAAGGACTTCCAAGGCAAACCTGGGCGATTGCGCCGAAAATTTGCGAAGTGGACCGGCTCCTGATCGAATCCACACAAGCCCGGGACATTCTGCGCGAGGTCCACCCTGAAGTATGTTTTTGCATGCTCAATGGCGCGCCGCTGCAGCACAACAAAAAACGTCCAGAGGGGTACGAAGAACGCAAGGAAATTTTACGTAAAGGTTTTTCACAAATACAAAGCAAAAATCCTTTTGATCAAATTCGAAAAAAACATACGAAAAAAATCGTTGCGGATGACGACATCAATGATGCTCTTGTTGCGGCGCTAAGCGCAAGACTGGGCGCGCGTGCCACGTTGAAAACACTTCCACCGGATCCCCCCGGAGATGAGCAGGGCCTGCCAATGCAGATGGTGTACTTCGACGGACCAAGCTAAGCCGCTATTACAGTGATCAGATGTGGGTCCACAGAATATCGAGTCAGCCGATGGCAAGGATACCCAGGCAGCCCATGAGGGCGCATACAAAGGTTGCATAAGCTCAGAAACATATGACGCTCCTTTCACGCCCCCTTTGTAGAATGGCCTCTCTACAAAGGCAAAGACAACATATAAATGACAATTAATCAGAATTGCCTTTACGAAAAAATTTAACTTTCCGGAGTCGGACAACCGATGCACATGATGTTTGTTGACGAGTCGGGCGACCCGGGACTCCCACCCGATGGCGATTGGGCGAATTGGGGCGGGTCTCTTAGCTACGATAGAGTCGGCGTCATTATTCACGGCTGGAAGTGGAAAAATTGGAATAACCGAATCGTTGAACTCAAAAGCCGTTACGGGCTGGAATGGAACAATGAAATTAAAGCCGCCGATATCCGGCGGCGGAAAAATTCTTTCGCCCATTGGGACAGAGCGCGTCGTGCCGATTTTGGGGAGGAGTTGTTGCGTCTGATTGGCGACAGCGACGACATCACGCTTATCGGCATCTCCATCAATAAGCGAAAAATTTCCGTCGGTGCGAGAGCGCGGACGGCAAGGCCGGAAGTCCGTTCCATGGAACTTCTGCTCGAGAGATACAACGGATTCCTCGGCGAGCAATCCGATAAAAGCGGAATTGTTATTTTAGATCCGGTCAATGGTATATCCGACGATAACCTCCGCTATTTTCAGTCCTATCTGCAAGAAAAGTCGGCGAATCTGCATCCGCTTCGCATTGTTGAGGGGACTTTTTTCGCAAAATCGCACACGTCCAATTTGATTCAGGTGGCGGATATTTGCTCCAATATATTTTATCGGAGAGAGAAAGCCCCGCTCGAATTTGCGCGCATTGAACCGCGTTTTTGGCTGCGGGATGGGCGGCAGCTGGAGGGAGCGGGAATTAAGGAGTGGCCGACTTAAAAAAGTCGCGGCCGAGGGGGCGTTTCCGCCCCTGCCAGTCGCTAAGTCGCGGCTGTCTCGGTCGCTTAAAGCCGCAGACGAATGGGCCTGCAACCTGTGAAAAGTATACACTAATTTAAAAAATATCGCCGAAATTTCCGAATTTGTGGATGCGCCTCTGATCACTGTAATAGAGGAGCGTCATACAAAAACTTGCAAAAATTATTCAGTCTGCTATACTAATCTGTTATGAAGAACAGCCACATTTATAATGGAATTTTCGCCGGGCACCCATGCCGTGCCGAATCGCTGCTCCTGCCCTGATCAGGGCAAAATAATCTTACACTTCTCAGTTTTTTTATTTACGCGCGAACAGCGCGTAAAATTCAATCATTTATTGCTCATAGCAACAACACTATGAGCCAACAATCTGGAGCAAGATTATGCAGGACAAATTGATAATATTCGATACCACGTTGCGTGATGGCGAGCAGAGTCCGGGGGCATCGATGACCCGGGACGAGAAAACACGCATCGCCGCCGCGCTCGAACGCATGCGCGTCGACATCATCGAAGCTGGATTTCCGGTCGCGAGTCCGGGGGACTTTGCAGCAGTCCGGGCGGTAGCCGAATTATCCAGAGAAAGCGCCGTTTGCGGTTTAGCCAGGGCGCTGGACAAAGATATAGACGCCGCCGCAGAGGCGCTCAAACCGGCCCGAGCCGCCCGGATACACACCTTCATTGCAACCTCGCCGATCCACATGCGCGAAAAGCTGCACATGGAGCCGGAGCAAGTGCTGGAACAAGCCGTACGTGCGGTCAAGCGCGCAAAAAACCATACGGACGATGTCGAATTTTCCGCCGAAGACGCGGGACGCTCGGAACTCGATTTTCTTTGCCGGATCATCGAGGCGACCATAGACGCCGGCGCCACCACGATCAATATCCCCGATACCGTCGGCTACAACCTGCCGCAACATTTTGGCGAGTTGATCAAGCAGCTTATCGAGCGTGTGCCAAATTCCGACAAGGCGGTTTTTGCCGTTCACTGTCACAATGACCTGGGTTTAGCCGTTGCCAATTCGCTGGCGGCGGTATTGAATGGCGCCCGGCAGATTGAATGCACGGTCAACGGGCTGGGCGAACGAGCCGGCAACGCCGCATTGGAAGAGATCGTGATGACGGTGCGCATCAGACAGGACATATTCCCCTGCGACACCGGTATCGATGCCACACAGATCGTAAATTGCTCCAGGCTGGTCTCCACCATCACCGGCTTTCCGGTACAGCCGAACAAGGCGATTGTCGGCGCCAACGCCTTTGCCCATGAATCGGGGATCCACCAGGACGGCGTGCTCAAAAGCAGGGAAACCTATGAAATCATGAAGGCCGAAGATGTCGGATGGAATGCAAACCGCATGGTGCTGGGCAAACATTCCGGCCGCAACGCATTTCGCGCCCGGCTGAAAGAACTGGGCATACATTTCGACAAAGAAGAAGACCTGAACATCGTATTCCGCCGATTCAAGGACCTTGCCGACAAAAAACATGAGATCTTCGATGAAGACTTGCAGGCACTGGTGAGCGACACCATCCAGGACGGCGCACAGGAGAGAATCAAGCTCATTTCCATGAAGGTGAACATCGAGACCGGCGAAGTCCCGCACGCACAACTGACGCTGTCGATAGACGACCGGGAAAAACACGCCGAATCCGAAGGCAGCGGCCCGGTCGATGCCATCTTCAGGGCGATAGAATCCGTGGTACAAAGCGGTTGCGCCATGCAGTTGTATTCCGTCAATAACATCACCACCGGAACGGACGCACAGGGCGAGGTAACCGTCAGGATCGATAAAAGCGGCCGCATCATTAACGGCCAAGGCGCGGATACCGACATCATTGTCGCCTCGGCCAAGGCGTATATCAATGCATTGAACCGGGCCATGGCCCGCGTTGAGAAAGCGCACCCGCAGTTATGACCCTGAGCCGCCGGCAATGTAACTATTTACACCACATGGGCATCGATGTCTGGGTAGACAGATCCATGCCGGGTAGCCGGTTCGAAACGGCGCAAACCGCCGCAAGCGCCCTGAACCACTCAGGAGAGTGGCAGCTACTTCAGACGCAGGTTCGCGGCTGCACAAAGTGCGCACTATCCGAAACACGCACCCAGACCGTATTCGGCGTCGGCGATCCAAACGCCGACTGGCTGCTGATTGGCGAAGCTCCGGGGGCCGAAGAAGACAGGCAGGGCGAACCCTTTGTCGGACGGGCCGGAAAACTGCTGGATTCGATGCTGCTGGCGATGGGCAAGCAGCGCCGGCAGGTCTTCATTGCCAACATACTCAAATGCCGCCCGCCCTCCAACCGTGATCCCAGGGCGGAAGAAGCCGCCGCCTGTGAAGCATACCTGCAAAAACAGATCGCACTAATCAAGCCCGCGATTATTCTGGCAATGGGGCGGATTGCCGCACAAAACCTGCTTAAAACCGACACCCCCATTGGCAAGATGCGCGGACAGCTCTACTATTATTCCGAACCCGGGATCCCGGTTGTGGTAACCTATCATCCTGCCTATCTGCTGCGATCACCCCGGGAAAAACGCAAGGTATGGGCGGACTTGAAAAGAGCAATGGACGTATACGAACGGCAAAAATGAGCGCGGTACTACAATACTCGATACACAGCATCCGGCCGATGGCGGAATCGGATGTCTCTTCCATCGCTATCATCGAGCGCAACGCCTACCCGTTCCCATGGGCCGAATCAACCTTCACAAACTGCCTGCGTGTCGGTCATTGCTGCTGGGTGATGGAAAACGACGGCATGCTGGTCGCCTACGGCGTGATGTCACTCGGAGCCGGCGAATCTCATCTACTCAATCTATGCGTACATCCCGAATACCAGAATAAAGGGCTGGGCAAAACCCTGCTGGCCCATTTGCTGAATATGGCCCGTAAAAACAATATCGATATAGCCTTTCTGGAAGTACGGCCGTCCAATTTCCGGGCGATCCGGCTCTATCTGGACAACGGCTTCAATGAAGTGGGAATGCGCAGGAACTATTACCCGGCAAAGATCGGGCGTGAAGACGCATTGATCCTGGCGCGGCCAATCAATACCGGGGCACAGCCATGAGCAAACGCGCCACCCAGAAACGGCCGGCCTCGAATATCGACATACCCACCATCGAATCCTGTATCGGCAACACCCCGCTCGTCCGCCTGCAACGATTGCCCGGGGAAACCGGCAATCTGATACTGGCCAAACTCGAAGGCAACAACCCGGCCGGCTCAGTCAAAGACCGGCCCGCGCTCAGCATGATCAAACAAGCCGAGAAAAGAGGAGAAATCGCGCCCGGCGACACCCTGATAGAGGCCACCAGCGGCAATACCGGCATTGCCCTGGCAATGGCCGCGGCCATAAAAGGCTATAAAGTCATACTGGTCATGCCCGAGCACATGAGCCTTGAACGCCGCGCGGTAATGAAGGCCTTCGGCGCCGAGATAATTTTGACCTCGAAAGAAGGCAGTATGGAGGAGGCCATAGACGTTTCGCGGGCAATGGCAGCCGAGGGCAAAGGCAAAATACTCGACCAGTTCGCCAATCCCGACAACCCGCTTGCACACTACCAGGGAACCGCCCGCGAAATCTGGCGGGACACCAACGGAAGCGTCACCCACTTTGTCAGCGCAATGGGCACGACCGGCACCATTATGGGAACCTCACGCTTTCTCAAAGAGAAAAACCCGGCGATACAAATCATCGGAGTACAGCCGAAAGAAGGCTCCTCCATTCCGGGGATCCGCCGCTGGCCGCAGGAATACCTGCCAAAAATCTACCAACCGGAGCGTGTCGACCGGATTATCGATATCAGCCGGGAACAGGCCGAAGAAATGACGCGCAAACTCGGCGCACAAGAAGGCATCTTTGCCGGAGTTTCATCCGGCGGCGCAATGTTCGCCGCCCTGCAGCTATCCGGGCAGATACAAAACGCCGTCATTGTCTGCATCATCTGCGACCGTGGCGACCGATACCTTTCCACCGGCCTGTTCCCATACTGAACAAAACCCGCATACCCCTTACATGAACACCCTCGTATTTGACCTCGAAACCATACCGGACATCGAATCCGGCGGCCGTTTATACAATCTGGAAGGATTGGAAGCCGCTGATGCCGCCAAATTGATGCTGAGCAAATGCGCCCGGGATGACGTTCGGGACCCCGGTTTCCTTAGACACTATCTGCAGCGGATCGTAGCGATATCCGTCGTACTCAAAAGCAAAGACGGCCTGACCATCCGCTCGCTCGGTGAACCCGATTCCGCCGAACCGGAGTTGATACGGCGATTTTTCGAGGGCATAGAACGCTACAATCCGACAATCGTATCCTGGAACGGCAGCGGCTTCGATCTGCCCGTACTGCATTACCGCTCCCTGCTGCACGGAATCACCGCCCGCCACTATTGGGAAACCGGCGACAACCAAACCAGTTTCCGCTACAATAACTACCTGAATCGCTTCCACAGCCGGCATACCGATCTGATGGACGTCCTGTCGGGATACATGTCTTATGCAAAGGCCCCGCTCGCCGACATAGCCGCCATTCTTGGCCTGCCGGGCAAGATGGGCATGAGCGGCGACAAAGTATGGGATCACTATCAACAGGGCGGCATCGATACCATCCGCAACTACTGCGAAACCGACGTACTGAACACCTATTTAATCTATTTACGCTACCAACTGCTCAGGGGGCGCCTGGACAAAGCCGCCCATCAGGATGAATGCGACCAAGTGGCAGAAATACTGAAGAGCGAACACAAACCGCATCTATCCGAATTTCTCGATGCCTGGCAGCGTAGCTGAGTAAGCGCTTGCGCCACCAATAGCCCAAGATCACCATCCTGTTGCACGGTGATGCCGGGGTGGCACAGACATGGCGGCGACAGGGCAAGTGCCACCTGGTTTTACTCCCCCCTGACAAGGGGAACTATGTATTTAACTTGACAAAATACAAATTCAACGTTTTTTCAATGCCTTGGAACGGATGTTCAGCTGGAAGATGCCGGTTTTAATAAAGAACTTAATGAGGCTGCCAGTAGTCTGTTGCCGGGCTATGTATTTAACTTGACAAAATACAAATTCAACGTTTTTTCAATGCCTTGGAACGGATGTTCAGCTGGAAGATGCCGGTTTTAATAAAGAACTTAATGAGGCTGCCAGTAGTCTGTTGCCGGGCTATGTATCGTAATTCTGTAAGTATTTGTCAAGTTAAATACATAGTTCCCCTGACAAGGGGGGCTGGGGGGGTTGGGAGTGCCGTCTCAATGGTTTTAACCCCCCAAACCCCCCTTGTCAGGGGGGCTATATGTGCACCCCCCTGGTCAGGGGCTATATGTGCACCCCCCTGGTCAGGGGCAAGTCAAGTGCCGCCTGGTTTTACTCCCCCCTGACAAGGGGGGCTGGGGGGGTTGGGAGTGCCGTCTCAATGGTTTTAACCCCCCAACCCCCCTTGTCAGGGGGGCTATATGTGAACCCCCTGGTCAGGGGCTATATGTGCACCCCCTTGGTCAGGGGCAAGTCAAGTGCCGCCTGGTTTTACTCCCCTCTGGTCAGGGACAAGTCAAGTGCGGCCTGGTTGGAATGGTCAAGCATTTTGTCACACCCCAGTTAAGCGGCTTTTTTCAATCCAGTCATCGCGGCTTCGTACTGATTGGGACTCACATAATCCAGATACGAATGCCGCCGCCGGCTGTTATAAAACATCACTATGTAGTCCAGTATATCCCGTTGCGCCTCAGCGCGGGTTTGATAGCGCTTCGAGTGCACCCGCTCTTTCTTCAAACTCGCAAAGAAACTCTCCGCCACCGCATTGTCCCAGCAGTTGCCCTTGCGGCTCATACTGCCCACCAGGCCATGCGCTTTGACAAGCCGGCGCCAGGCATAGCTGGCATACTGCGAACCGCGGTCCGAATGCACCACCAGACCCGCACTTGGGCGGCGCTGGTCAATCGCCATGCGTAGCGCGTCTGTGGCCAGACAACGGTTCATCCGTGAACGCATGCTCCAGCCCACCACGCGACGGGAGTACAGGTCTATACACACCGCCAGATACAGCCAGCCCGCCTGTGTCCAGATATAGGTGATATCCGACACATAGGCCTGATCTGCCCTGGTGGTGGTAAATTTCCGCCCCAGCACATTGTCAAACACCGGCTGGCGGTGCTTGCTGTTGGTGGTCACCTTGTACTTCTTACGGTAGCGTACGCATACACCGGCCTGGCGCATCAGGGAGCGCGCCCGGTAGCGGCCCACACAATAGCCCAGTGCCTGCAGCGCACGCTGTATGCGCCGTGACCCGTAGCTGTAGCCACTGTCCCTGGCCAGCTCTCGAACGACCGACAGCATCGCCTGATGCGCCGCCGCGGGCCGCTGCCGCCGTCGTTGGCAATACCGATACCAGGCATTGCGACTTACACCCAGTACGCGACACATCACGTCGACCGGCCAGACCTTCTTATGTTGGGTGATAAAAACGTATTTCACTACGTTTCCTTGGCAAAGAAGGCCGTCGCTTTTTTTAAGATGTCGCGCTCCATCTTCAGGCGGTGATTCTCCTGGCGCAACCGGCGTAGCTCGGCCTGCTGCGGGTTCAGGCTGCCATTGCCGCAAAACGCCTGCTGTGCGTCGGCCTGATGTTCCTGAAGCCATCGGCCCAGCATATTGGGATTGATGCCCAGACTGCGCCCCGCCTCGGCCTGGCTATAGCCTTGTTCGCGCACCAGGTTGATAGCGTCCAGCTTGAACTCTCTTGAATACTTCTTTCTCGTCATCATATTTCACCTCCAGTTTAATATCGGTAGTATCCCACTTAACTGGACCGCTTACATCTATTGAACCACTTCAGGTTTTACTCCCCCCTGACAAGGGGGGCTGGGGGGGTTGGGAACCGCTTGAATGCCGGCAAAGTTGCGGCAATTACAGACCTGGTGCCGGAAAGAGGATTCGAACCCCTGACATCTTCATTACGAATGAAGCGCTCTACCTTGCTGAGCTATTCCGGCATGACGCCCCGCAGAAATAGCCGTGCTCCGGGCAATTCCTGAAAATTGACGATTATATCGATACCGGCCTGGACGGCATTCTTCGGCAAACATCGTCCGATTCCAAACTCATAACATTTCCCTGCCGGAGATTATACCGCCTTGCAATCATGCAGCCAAATGTATAGCAATCAGTCTGTTGCTGGAAGAGCTATCCGGGATCAGGGAATGACACTGTTACAGACGACCAGCCCCCGCAATTTATATATTGTCTTTGCAGGGAAGCCACTCTACAAAGGGGGCGTGAGGGGATGCCAGCTTCTGCCCCCTCCTCTACAACTGGCTTGAACACATCGGCGTTTTACGAGATTTACTCTCTTTATTGGCGCACTATTATGGCCTTTGTCGGCGCTGACGACTGTTACAACACCGCCAAGTGCGTTGCAACGGTCTCGTGCCGCTGGGCGTGCAGGTCACGGGGACTGGGCCGTGGTGGTAAAACCCCCTACCAGGGCGCCGGGGTTTCCAGGAGTAGCGGCGGGATCTTGGCCTGCCAGGGGATTCATGGAGGGGGGGGTGTAGGTGATGCTGTATTCGAAGCCAGCAGGCATAAACCCAGGGCCGAATACCACAGTCAGCATTACGCCTGAACGAGTTATTTGTACCACATCAAACCCCATACCGTCGGAAGTCTGAGTTATAGTAAAGGCGTCGAAGTCCCCGGTGCCTCCCACAAGGGTCGCATCAAATACCAACTGGAAACCGCCAAACGCACCACCAAAAACAGGTATTACCGTGGTGCTGACCAATACCGGAGCCACGGCGGGTGGAGGCGTGTCGTTCCTAACCATCTCGTTCGTCAGTGTGGTAACCGGTTCGTCCCCGGGTACCAACTGGATAGCTGTACGGCCGTTGAGACTATCCCGCACCGGGTTGGCGCCGGGGGTGTAGCTCAACGTAACCATCTGGTCTGGGGGGTCTGGGGTGACCGCTGTCGCCAGGGTCAGGGTCACGGTGGCACCTGCGACAACCACAGAGTCTATATTCACGGTACCGCCGTCTGCCTGTACTGTGAAGTCCGTGGTGGACGGCTGAGAACCTGTGTCCAAGGCTCGACTATAGCGCAAAGTCAGGGTGTCGCCATTGACGCTGAGTCTCTCCAACACCGGGGCCGAACGCAACCGGGTGAGCGTCACACTATATGTCCCTGTCGAGGCGCCATCTTCAGCCGTCACATTGATAGTAACCATCCGTGGAACATCAGGATTTAGGTTAATTCGCTCGGGTTGCTCTACTAAAGTATCGACATCCCGAGTAAAGCTCGCACGTCGATGGGTAACCGTCGGGCGCACCCTCACAAATAGGACAGCACGTTCCACCGTGATCGCATAGTCGGTGACGGTGGGATCAAAAGCCGGATTAAGCGCACGCGCAACGTCGCTATCATCCAAAACCATCAAGCCCGCCAGTGTCGCATCGGAGCTAGGGGCCTCGTTGGTAATCGACACACTGCCGGCATCCAGGATGCCGCTGCCGGTGTGCCCGTCAGCCAGCACCATCACGCCCAACATGCTGCCGTCGACATCAATCGGCGTTTCGTCATAGGCCAGCGTCAGTGTGGCTGTCGTGGGGCTGTCGCGGCTAACAGATCCCACCGTCACCCCTGCCACGCTGGTCAGGGACAACGTGAAGTCGTCCGCACCCAACGCAGACTCACCCATGTACTCGGTGCCCGTCAGCGTTACCTCCAACGTGGCGCCGTTCAGGTTTGATTCGGTCAACAGAACCGGGGCGGTCACTTGGGCCGCCGGCCCGCTAGTGGTCGTATCCACCACCTGGTCAAGCGCTGCGACTACCGCATCATGGGCGAGTGCCGCATCGTTGCCGGCGGCGTCCTGAATAGTACTGCCACCGGCCTGAGCCAGCGCATTGACGGCTATGCTCACCCCGTTATCATCGTTCTCCCCGGCTACCACCGTGTAGCTGAACACCAGAGCAGCGGTGCCAGTGCCACTGACGGCGGTCGCCTGGCGGGTAGTCGTGCCCACCGTCAGAGCAATCTCCGGGGTGCCGGACACAGTGACCGCCTCATCGAAGGTCACCGTCACATCAATGACACCATCCACCCCATAGGGGCCGTCGGAGCTAATCTCTACCGTGTCCACGGCCGGGGCCGTGGTATCCACCGCATTGGCGGGGGCTTCGTCCACGGCAATATGCGTGAGTGTCGCGTCGTTGCCCGCAGCGTCTTGAATGGTGCTGCCACCGGCCTGAGCCAGCGCATCGGCATCTATGCCCACCCCGTCAGTATCGCTATCCCCGGCCTGCACCGTGTAGGTGAATACCAGAGCAGTGCTGCCGGAGCCACTCAAGAAGGTCACCCGGCTGGTGCTTGCACCCACCATCAGGATAATCTCCGGGGTGCCGGACACAGTAACCGCCTCGCTGAAGGTCACCGTCACCTCGATGTCCTCATCGAGGGCATAGGGGCCGGTACTGCTAATCTCCACCATGCTCACGGCCGGCGCGGTCGTGTCCACTGCATGGGCGGTATCCGGGGCTACTGCAGGATGGTCAAGGTTGGCATCGGTGCTGTCGGAGTTCTGAATGGTGCCGCCGTTCTCGGACAGGGTGTTTTCGACAATGCTGACCCCGTCTGCATCGGTCTCGGCAGCTACCACGGTGTAGGTGAACACCAGGGCGGCGGTAGTGGAGCCGCTAGTGTAGGCCGCCTGGCGGGTGTTTACGCCCACCACCAGAGGGATCTGAGGGGTGCCACCGGTGGTGTCCACAGTGACCGCCTCGCTGAAGGTCACCGTCACCTCGATGTCTTCATCAAGGGCGTAGGGGCCAGTACTGCTAATCTCCACCGTGCTCACGGTCGGTGCGACTACTGGCGCGCCGTCATCATCGGTAATCGTGCCGGTGCCGTCGGCGGTGGTAATCGTCGCGTTGGTCTCGCCCGACAGGGTGAGGATGACCGTCTCCCCGTCCCCCTCATCATCCGCGTCTCCCATCACCGTTACGTCGATGTTCTGTGTGGTCGTGCCCGGCGCAAAGGTCAGCGTGCCGGCGGTAATCGTTTCGTAGTCGGTGCCCGAGGTCGCGGTGCCGCTGGTCGTATCCGCATAGTCCACCGTCACTTCCTGCTCGGTATCCCCGGTCAGCGTCACCGTGTAGCTCAGCGTCGGCGTATCGCCGGCGTCGCCCTCTGCCACACTCGGGGAGTCAATCGCCAGCGTCGGCTCGGCGTCGTCGTCATTGACGGTGACACTGGCTGTGTTACCGGTGCCGACCGTATAGCCGGTGCCCGCCGTTACCGTTGCCGTCACCGACCCGGCTGCCTCATCGATATCGTCGTCGGTCGTGGTCACCATCAGCGCCGCTGTGGTTGCGGCGGCGGCAATCGTCACCGTCGTCGGCGCCACGCCTTCGATAAATGTGCCGGTCTGGCTGACGGAGACGGTGACCGTCAGCCCGCCCACCGGCGCCGGCGACGAGGCCGTCAGGGTAAATTCAGCCGCCGTGCCCTCGGTTACCGCAGTCCCGGCAGCTATAGAGATTTCCGGCAACACCACCGCACCGGGGACAGTAATTGCCACGTCCACCAGAGGGGCAACCGCGGCCCCGGGTGCATTGGGGTCGCCGGGGGCTTGCCCTCGCAACGGGTTGGTGCGGGGTGTGTAGCTCACTGTATAGTCGCCGGGTGTTAATACATCGTCAAAAAACAAATCCACCTGGCCCTCGCTTGCCACATTATTCTCCACACCTGTAAATGCCACCGGTATCCTCATACCTCCGCGCCGCACAACAAAGTCATCCGGATCCGGTTCGGGCACGCCGCCGGCAGTGTGCATAGGCATATTAAATATCAATCGCATTCTAATCCCGAGTACCTCGGCTCTGTCAAATACCGGAGCCACGGCGGGTGGAGGCGTTTCGTTCATAACCATCTCGTTCGTCAGTGTGGAAACCGGTTCGTCCCCGGGTACCAGCCTGATAGCTGGAGTGTTGTCGGGACCGAGACCCTGCAACGGGTTGATGTCGGGGGTGTAGCTCAACGTAACCGTCTGGTCTAGGGTGACCGCTGTCACCAAGGTCAGGGTCACGTCCCGGCCTGCGACAAGCACAGAGGCTATATCCACGGGATTGCCGCCTGCCTGTACTGTGAAGTCCATGGTGGACGGCTGGGAACCTGCGTCCAAGCTTAGAGTATAGCGCAAAGCCAGGGTGTCGCCATTGACGCTGAGGCTCTCCAACACCGGGGCCGCAGGCAGCCGGGTGACATCCACCCTATATGTCTCTGTCGAGTCATCTTCGGCTATCACATTGATAGTAATCTCCAGTCTATCACGAACAGTACCTGTGTCGATTCGCCCGGTGGCGTTTGAGAGAGTTGATTGAACAGCGCCAGTTGCAATCACAACAATAGCGGTATCCACAGTAACGCTCGCACGCCGATGGGTAACCGTCGGGCTCACCGTCACAGCTCTGACAGCATTTTCCACCCTGATCGCATAGGTGGTGGCGGGCATGGAGCCATCAAAATCCGGGTTAAGCGCACGCGCAACGTCGCTATCATCCAAAACCATCAAGCCCGCCAGTGTCGCATCGGAGCTAGTGGGCTCATTGATAATCGGCACAGCACCGGCATCCAGGATGCCGCTGCCGGTGTGCCCGGCAGCCAGCACCATCACGCCCAACATGCTATCGTCGACATCAATCGGAGTTTCGCCATAGTCCAGCGTCAGTGTGGCTGTCGTGGGGCTGTCGCGGCTAACAGATCCCACCGTCACCCCTGCCACGCTGGTCAGGGACAACGTGAAGTCGTCCGCACCCAACTCAGACTCACCCATGTACTCGGTGCCCGTCAGCGTTACCTCCAACGTGGCGCCGTTCAGGTTTGATTCGGTCAACAGAACCGGTGCGGTTACCCGGGCCGCCAGCCCGTCGTCATCTTCTACGGTGACGGTCACAGACGCTATGGTTATGGCTCCCCCATCATAGTTGCCGTCCGTGCTCGTAGGCGTATGGGTTACGGTCGCAGTGCGGTCGCCGGGGACATCGTCGTTCACGCCGGTGACCGTGACGGTCTGTGCCGTGTTCCAGTTGGTCGGGGTGAAGGTCAGCGATGCCGACGATACGGTTGCCGCCGTGACGGTGTCGCTCGCAACGGCAATGGTGACATCGGCCGTCGGCGCAGTGTCGAGTACCAGGGTGTAGGTTCCCTCGCCGCCATCTTCGGGGACACTGAGTGTCTCCGGGGTGACGGTGACGCCTGCTGCTGCTGCGTCGTCATCGTTCACGGTGACGGTCACAGACGCTATGCTTATGGCTACCCCCTCATAGTTGCCGTCCGTGCTCGCAGCCGTATGGGTTACGGTCGCAGTGCGGTCGCCGGGGACATCGTCGTTCACGCCGGTGACGGTGACGGTCTGTGCCGTGTTCCAGTTGGTCGGGGTGAAGGTCAGCGTTGCCGACGATACGGTTGCCGCCGTGACGGTGTCGCTTGCAACGGCAATGGTGACATCGGCCGTCGGCGCGGTGTCGAGTACCAGAGTGTAGTCGGCCGTGGTGTTGCTGCCTGCTTCGTCAACCGTAAACGCCAGCGGGTCAACGGTGACGCCGGCGTCGTCGTCATCGGTTACGGTGACGGTGACAGATGCTATGGTTATGGCTACCCCCTCATAGTCGCCGTCCGTGCTCGTAGCCGTATGGCTTAGGCTCGCAGTGCGTTCGTCGCTGGGGTTATCAACGTCGTCGTTCACTCCGGTGACGGTGACGGTCTGTGCCGTGTTCCAGTTGGCCGGGGTGAAGGTCAGCGATGCCGACGATACGGTTGCCGCCGTGACGGTGTCGCTCGCAACGGCAATGGTGACATCGGCCGTCGGCGCGGTGTCGAGTACCAGGGTGTAGTCGACCGTGGTGCCGCCATCTTCGGGGACACTGAGTGTCTCCGGGGTGACGGTGACGCCTGCTGCTACCGCGTCGTCATCGGTTACGGTGACGGTCACAGACGCTATGCTTATGGCTACCCCCTCATAGTTGCCGTCCGTGCTCGCAGCCGTATGGCTGACGGTCGCAGTGCGGTCGCCGGGGACATCGTCGTTCACGCCGGTTACCGTGACGGTCTGTGCCGTATCCCAGTCAGTCGGGGTGAAGGTCAGCGATGCCGACGATACGGTTGCCGCCGTGTCAGTGTCGCTCGCAACGGCAATGGTGACATTGGCCGTCGGCGCGGTGTCGAGTACCACGGTGTAGTCGGCCGTGGTGCCGCCATCTTCGGGGACACTGAATGCCGTCGGGGTGACGGTGACGCCTGCTGCTACTGCATCATCATCGTTCACGGTGACGGTCACAGACGCTATGCTTATGGCTCCCCCCTCATAGTTGCCGTCCGTGCTCGCAGCCGTATGGCTCACGGTCGCAGTGCGGTCGCCGGGGACATCGTCGTTCACGCCGGTGACGGTGACGGTCTGTGCCGTATCCCAGTTGGTCGGGGTGAAGGTCAGCGTTGCCGACGATACGGTTGCCGCCGTGACGGTGTCGCTTGCAACGGCAATGGTGACATCGGCCGTCGGCGCGGTGTCGAGTACCACGGTGTAGTCGGCCGTGGTGTTGCTGCCCGCTTCGTCAATCGTAAACGCCAGCGGGTCAACGGTGACGCCGGCGTCGTCGTCATCGGTTACGGTGACGGTCACAGATGCTATGGCTACCCCCTCATAGTCGCCGTCCGTGCTCGTAGCCGTATGGCTTAGGCTCGCAGTGCGTTCGTCGCTGGGGTTATCAACGTCGTCGTTCACGCCGGTGACGGTGACGGTCTGTGCCGTGTTCCAGTCGGTCGTGCTGAAGGTCAGCGATGCCGACGATACGGTTGCCGCCGTGACGGTGTCGCTCGCAACGGCAATGGTGACATCGGCCGTCGGTGCAGTGTCGAGTACCAGGGTGTAGTCGGCCGTGGTGCCGCCATCTTCGGGGACACTGAATGCTGTCGGGGTGACGGTGACGCCTGCTGCTGCTGCATCATCATCGTTCACGGTGACGGTCACAGACGCTATGCTTATGGCTACCCCCTCATAGTTGCCGTCCGTGCTCGCAGCCGTATGGCTGACGGTCGCAGTGCGGTCGCCGGGGACATCGTCGTTCACGCCGGTTACCGTGACGGTCTGTGCCGTATCCCAGTCAGTCGGGGTGAAGGTCAGCGATGCCGACGATACGGTTGCCGCCGTGTCAGTGTCGCTCGCAACGGCAATGGTGACATTGGCCGTCGGCGCGGTGTCGAGTACCAGGGTGTAGTCGGCCGTGGTGCCGCCATCTTCGGGGACACTGAATGCTGTCGGGGTGACGGTGACGCCTGCTGCTGCTGCTGCGTCGTCATCGGTGGCGGTGACGAGCACAGACAGTATGGTGGTCAACCCTTGATAGGGGGAGTCGCCGCTCGCAGATGTATGGCTCACGGTCGCAGTGCGGTCAGGAGTGTTCACATCGGAGTCGTCCACGCCGGTGACGGTGAAGGTCTGCGGCGTATCCCAGGTGGTCGAGGTGAAGGTCAGTGCTGCCGATACGATCGCCACGTCGGGGTCGCTGCTCGCAGGGGTAATCGTGACATTGTCATTCGGCTGGGTATTGAGCACCACGGTGTAGGTGTCCATGCCGCCGTCCTCGGCAACGGTGCGGGTCGTCTCGGAGACGGTAACGCCGGCAGTGTCGTCATCGGTTACGGTGACGACCACGTCCCTCGATAGCCCTTCATAGTTGCCGTCCGTGCTCGCAGCCGTATGGGTCACGGTTATTGGGAAAGTGGACCCAAAGTCTACATCGTCGTTCACACCGGTTACGGTAACGGTCTGTGCCGTGTTCCAGTTGGCCGTGGTGAAGGTCAGCGATGGCGACGATACCGTTACCAAAAATCTGTCGCCGCTCACAACGGCAATCGTGACCTCGTGCGTCGGCTCGGTAGCGAGTTCCACGGTGTAGGTGTCGGTGCCGCCCAATTCGGCCACCATGGTACCCCCGTCGGTTTCCGCAAAGTTAAAGTTGGCGGTGTCGTCATCGGTTACGGTGACGGTCACAGATGCTATGACTACCGAGCCATAGCCGACGTCCGTGCTCGTAGGCACATGGGTGACGGTCGCAGTGCGTTCGTCGCTGGGGTTATCAACGTCGTCGTTCACGCCGGTGACGGTGACGGTCTGTGCCGTGTTCCAGTTGGTCGGGGTGAAGGTCAGCGATGCCGACGATACGGTTGCCGCCGTGTCGGTGTCGCTCGCAACGGCAATGGTGACATCGTCCGTCGGCGCGGTGTCGAGTACCACGGTGTAGGTTCCCTCGCCGCCATCTTCGGGGACACTGAGTGTCGCCGGGGTGACGGTGACGCCTGCTGCTGCCACAGACACCGTGATGGTAGATTCGGCGGTCGCCTCGTTATAGTTGGCCGTCGCCGAGGCCGTTACCGTAATGACGCAGTCTCCTGCGCCAACCAGCGTCAGGGCGCCGGTGTCGGTATCAACCGTGCATATACCGGCTGAGGTGGTGCTGTAGCTCAGGGTGCTGCCGGTCTGTACACCGCTGGGCGCAGTCACCGTCGGGGCCGTCTGGCCTACCGTCGCGGTACCCGCGCTGTAGGCAAAGCCGTCCAGCGTCTGGCTGCCCATGGCTACCATCGGGAAGGTAATCGGCGCCAGATCCACGATGTTGCTGGCCGTGTCGGTCAGGCGGATGGTCACCGGCGCCGTTGCGGCGTTCGCCGTGGTCGGGGCGCCGCTGATGACTCCGCTGTTGCCGTCCAGCGTCAGGCCCGGCGGCAGGGTGCTGGCTTGCAATGCATAGTTGCTGATGTCCGCAGACGGGGTGCCCGGCATGATGGCGGTGATGGCCGTGCCGACCGTCAATGCGGGCGGTGGCGCGTAGGTCGCCGTCGGGGCCACCAGGTCTACGTCTATCGTCCTGCTCACCGTGCCCGTACCACCTGACAGCGTGGCCGTGGCCAATACCACTACGCTGGTGCCGGTAATCTCGCCGTCATTGGCCGGAATATCAAGTGTCCAGGTGGTGGTGCTCACGGTGGCATTACGGGTGCTGCCGCCAGCAAGGGTCACTCCCACCATGGCCCCGTCCGCCACCGTGCCGCTGATGGTAAAGCCGGTCGCCTGCTCGGCAATGTTAACGATATCGTCGGTGGCAATGGCATCCAGACCTACCGACACCGTCCCGCCGACCGCGTCGTCGTCATCTTCTACGGTGACGGTCACAGACGCTATGATCACCGAGTTATAGTTGCCGTCCGTACTCGAAGGCGCATGGGTTACGGTCGCAGTGCGTTGGTCGCTGGGGTTATCGATGGTGTCGTTCACGCCGGTTACCGTGACGGTCTGTGCCGTATCCCAGTCGGTCGTGGTGAAGGTCAGCGATGTCGGCGATACGGTTGCCGCCAGGGTGTCGCTGCTCGCAGGAGTAATGGTGACATCGGCCGTCGGCTGGTTGTTCAACACCACGGTGTAGGTAGCCGTGCCGCCCTCTTCTGCCACCGTGCGCATCGTCTCGGAGACCGTGACGCCGGCGGTGTCGGAGGGAGGGGTGAATGTCTCGGTAAAATCCTCTACCGGGACGCCGGCTATAAGAGGGTTGCCGGGATCTTGCCCTGCCAGGGGATTCATGGAGGGGGAGGTGTAGGTCACGGTGTATTCGACGCCAAATACAAACCCGAAACCTACCAAAGACACCCTGCCCTCGCCTGCTTCATTAGTTATACCCTCTACAGAAGCCACGTCTATCCCTGCACCGCCGACCGTTACGGTATAGCTGGCCGGGGGCGGTTGGTTACCCACGAGCGGCGCATCAAATATCAGAACTAAGGTGCCAAAGCTCATCGGATTATTAGTATTTACCGTAGCCCTGAGGAACATTGGAGGCGAGGGGGTAATGTTCTCAACTATCTCGTTCGTCAGTGTGGAAACCGGTTCGTCCCCGGGTACCAGCTGGATAGCTGGAGTGTTGTCGGGATCGGGACCCTGCAACGGGTTGGTGCCGGGCATGTAGCTCAACGTAACCGTCTGGTCTGGGGTGACCGCTGTCGCCAGGGTCAGGGTCACGTCCTGGCCTGCGACAAGCGCGGAGTCTATATCCACGGGATTGCCGTCTGCCTGTACTGTGAAGTCCATGGCGGACGGCTGGGGACTTTCGTCCAAGGATTGACTATAGCGCAAAGTCAGGGTGTCGCCATTGACGCTGAGGCTCTCCAACACCGGGGCCGAAAGCAACCGGGTGACCGCCACACTATATGTCCCTGTCGAGCCATCTTCGGCCACCACATTGATAGTAACCCTCAGTACTTCTCCACGTACCAAGGCAATTGACGCCGGATCGACGTTGAATAGAACACTACCCCTAATATCAAGGGTATCCACAGTAAAGCTCGCACGCCGATGGGTAACCGTCGGGCTCACCGTCACAGATGTGACAGCACTTTCCGCCGTGATCGTATAGTCGGTGACGGTGGGATTAAAATCCGGGTTCAGCGCACGCGCAACGTCGTTATTATCCAAAACCATCAAGTTCGCCAGTGTCGCATCGGAGCTAGGGGCCTCGTTGGTAATCGGCACAGTGCCGGCATCCAGGATGCCGCTGCCGGTGTGCCCGGCATCCAGCACCATCACGCCCAACATGCTGCCGTCAACAGTAATCGCCGTGTCGTCATAGGCCAGCATCAGTGTGGCGCTCGTGGTGGTGTCGCGGGTAACAGATCCCACGGTCACCCCTGCCACGCCGGTCAGGGACAACGTGAAATCGTCCGCACCCAACTCAGACTCACCCATGTACTCGGTGCCCGTCAGCCTTACCTCCAACGTGGCGCCGTTCAGGTTTGATTCGGTCAACAAAACCGGGGCGATCACCCGGGCCGACGGATCGCTCATTAGCCCCAACTGCACCCGCTGGACAATCACTGCGACTACCGGATCATGGTTGAGTGCCGCATCGTTGCCGGCAGAGTTTTGAATAGTACTGCCGCCAGCCTGAGCCAGCGCATCGGCGGCTATGCTCACCCCGTCAGGAGCGCTATCCCCTGATACCACCGTGTAGGTGAACACCAGAGCAGGGGTGCCGGTACCGCTGATGTAGGCCGCCTGTCGGGTAGCCGTGCCCACCGTCAGGGTAATCTGCGGGGTGCCGGTCACAATCACCTCCTCGCTGAAGGTCACCGTCACATCAATGACACCATCCACCCCATAGGGGCCGATAGTGGTAATCGCTACCCCGCTCACGGTCGGTCCGACTACTGGCGCGCCGTCGTCATTGGTAATCGTGCCGGTGCCGTCGGCGTTGGTAATCGTCGCATTGACCGGGTTCGACAGTCTGAGGATGACCGTATCGTTCGGCTCATCATCCGTGTCTCCCGTCACCGTTACGTCAATGTTCTGTGTGGTCGTGCCCGACGCAAAGGTCAGTGTGCCACCGGTAATCGCAGTGTAGTCGGTGCCCGAGGTTGCGGTGCCGCTGGTCGCATCCGCGTAGTCCACCGTCACTTCCTGCTCGGTCTCCCCGGTCAGCGTCACTATGTAGGTCAGCGTCGTCGAACCGCTGTCGCCCTCTGCCACGCTCGGGGAGTCAATCGCCAGCGTCGGCTCGTCGTCGTCATTGACGGTGACACTGGCGCTGTTGTTGGTCCCGTCTACCGTATAGCCGGCGCCGCCCTCCACCATCGCCGTTATCATGCCGTTGGCCTCGTCAATAAGGTCGGCCATGGTCGGTACCTCCAGCGTGGCCGTCGTGGCGCCGTCGGCAATCGTTACCGTCGTCGGCGCCGGGCTGGCAATGAAGTTGCCCGTCTCGGTGACGGTAACGGTAACCGTCAGGTCCCCGACCGGAGCAGAGTCCGCCGTCAGCATGAAGGTGGCATTGGCCCCCTCGGTCACCGCAGTCCCGGCGGTGATGGAGATGCTCGGCAATGCTACCGCGCTGTCGTCATTGGTAATCGTGCCGGTGCCGTCGGCGTTGGTAATCGTCGCATTGACCGGGTTCGACAGTCTGACGATGACCGTATCGTTCGGCTCATCATCCGTGTCTCCCGTCACCGTTACGTCAATGTTCTGTGTGGTCGTGCCCGACGCAAAGGTCAGTGTGCCACCGGTAATCGCGGTGTAGTCGGTGCCCGAGGTTGCGGTGCCGCTGGTCGTATCCGCGTAGTCCACCGTCACTTCCTGCTCGGTCTCCCCGGTCAGCGTCACTATGTAGGTCAGCGTCGTCGAACCGCTGTCGCCCTCTGCCACGCTCGGGGAGTCAATCGCCAGCGTCGGCTCGTCGTCGTCATTGACGGTGACACTGGCGCTGTTGTTGGTCCCGTCTACCGTATAGCCGGCGCCGCCCTCCACCATCGCCGTTATCATGCCGTTGGCCTCGTCAATAAGGTCGGCCATGGTCGGTACCTCCAGCGTGGCCGTCGTGGCGCCGTCGGCAATCGTTACCGTCGTCGGCGCCGGGCTGGCAATGAAGTTGCCCGTCTCGGTGACGGTAACGGTAACCGTCAGGTCCCCGACCGGAGCAGAGTCCGCCGTCAGCATGAAGGTGGCATTGGCCCCCTCGGTCACCGCAGTCCCGGCGGTGATGGAGATGCTCGGCAATGCTACCGCGCTGTCGTCATTGGTAATCGTGCCGGTGCCGTCGGCGTTGGTAATCGTCGCATTGACCGGGTTCGACAGTCTGAGGATGACCGTATCGTTCGGCTCATCATCCGTGTCTCCCGTCACCGTTACGTCAATGTTCTGTGTGGTCGTGCCCGACGCAAAGGTCAGTGTGCCACCGGTAATCGCAGTGTAGTCGGTGCCCGAGGTTGCGGTGCCGCTGGTCGCATCCGCGTAGTCCACCGTCACTTCCTGCTCGGTCTCCCCGGTCAGCGTCACTATGTAGGTCAGCGTCGTCGAACCGCTGTCGCCCTCTGCCACGCTCGGGGAGTCAATCGCCAGCGTCGGCTCGTCGTCGTCATTGACGGTGACACTGGCGCTGTTGTTGGTCCCGTCTACCGTATAGCCGGCGCCGCCCTCCACCATCGCCGTTATCATGCCGTTGGCCTCGTCAATAAGGTCGGCCATGGTCGGTACCTCCAGCGTGGCCGTCGTGGCGCCGTCGGCAATCGTTACCGTCGTCGGCGCCGGGCTGGCAATGAAGTTGCCCGTCTCGGTGACGGTAACGGTAACCGTCAGGTCCCCGACCGGAGCAGAGTCCGCCGTCAGCATGAAGGTGGCATTGGCCCCCTCGGTCACCGCAGTCCCGGCGGTGATGGAGATGCTCGGCAATGCTACCGCGCTGTCGTCATTGGTAATCGTGCCGGTGCCGTCGGCGTTGGTAATCGTCGCATTGACCGGGTTCGACAGTCTGAGGATGACCGTATCGTTCGGCTCATCATCCGTGTCTCCCGTCACCGTTACGTCAATGTTCTGTGTGGTCGTGCCCGACGCAAAGGTCAGTGTGCCACCGGTAATCGCGGTGTAGTCGGTGCCCGAGGTTGCGGTGCCGCTGGTCGCATCCGCGTAGTCCACCGTCACTTCCTGCTCGGTCTCCCCGGTCAGCGTCACTATGTAGGTCAGCGTCGTCGAACCGCTGTCGCCCTCTGCCACGCTCGGGGAGTCAATCGCCAGCGTCGGCTCGTCGTCGTCATTGACGGTGACACTGGCGCTGTTGTTGGTCCCGTCTACCGTATAGCCGGCGCCGCCCTCCACCATCGCCGTTATCATGCCGTTGGCCTCGTCAATAAGGTCGGCCATGGTCGGTACCTCCAGCGTGGCCGTCGTGGCGCCGTCGGCAATCGTTACCGTCGTCGGCGCCGGGCTGGCAATGAAGTTGCCCGTCTCGGTGACGGTAACGGTAACCGTCAGGTCCCCGACCGGAGCAGAGTCCGCCGTCAGCATGAAGGTGGCATTGGCCCCCTCGGTCACCGCAGTCCCGGCGGTGATGGAGATGCTCGGCAATGCTACCGCGCTGTCGTCATTGGTAATCGTGCCGGTGCCGTCGGCGTTGGTAATCGTCGCATTGACCGGGTTCGACAGTCTGAGGATGACCGTATCGTTCGGCTCATCATCCGTGTCTCCCGTCACCGTTACGTCAATGTTCTGTGTGGTCGTGCCCGACGCAAAGGTCAGTGTGCCACCGGTAATCGCGGTGTAGTCGGTGCCCGAGGTTGCGGTGCCGCTGGTCGCATCCGCGTAGTCCACCGTCACTTCCTGCTCGGTCTCCCCGGTCAGCGTCACTATGTAGGTCAGCGTCGTCGAACCGCTGTCGCCCTCTGCCACGCTCGGGGAGTCAATCGCCAGCGTCGGCTCGTCGTCGTCATTGACGGTGACACTGGCGCTGTTGTTGGTCCCGTCTACCGTATAGCCGGCGCCGCCCTCCACCATCGCCGTTATCATGCCGTTGGCCTCGTCAATAAGGTCGGCCATGGTCGGTACCTCCAACGTGGCCGTCGTGGCGCCGTCGGCAATCGTTACCGTCGTCGGCGCCGGGCTGGCAATGAAGTTGCCCGTCTCGGTGACGGTAACGGTAACCGTCAGGTCCCCGACCGGAGCAGAGTCCGCCGTCAGCATGAAGGTGGCATTGGCCCCCTCGGTCACCGCAGTCCCGGCGGTGATGGAGATGGACGGCTCCACTCCGGGGGTGTTATTCATCACCGTCTGCTCGTCCAGCATCACGGCATCGTTGCCGACTGTATCCTGCACCGTGGTGGTGCCGGTGGTGTAATCCAGTGTGACCGCCAGGCCGCCGGGGACCGCCGTGGCGAGTGTCAGGGTCACGGCCATGCCGCTGATGGTTACGCCGGTGACGGCCGGCCCGGCACTGCTGTCCACCTCTACCGTGTAGGCGCCGTTGGCCGGGGTGGAGGCGGTGTCCAGCGCCTTATTATAGGTCAGCACCAGCATGTCACCGTCGACTGTGGCGGAGTCCAGAACCGGACGGACCCCATCTACCCTATGGCCTGATTGGTCAGGCCGCCCCGGGGTTGCCACCAGATCCGCATTGACGCCTGTGGCGCCCTGGATGGTGCCGCCACGAGAGAGATATGAGTTCGCAGAGATACTCACCCCATCCGTATCTGCATTACCCTCTTCGACCGTGCGGCGAAATGCCAGTTGCGTGGTGCCGCTGCCGGCGGCGAAGAGCGCACCCAAATCCGTTGCCCCAACACCGATCGCTATAGACGGTATGCCCACGACAGTCACAATTTCGTTGAAGGTCAAGGTTGCCTCGATGATCTCCCCGATGGCGTAGGTCTCATCGGCGCCGGGATTCGAGCTCAGTGCGACACTGATGACGAACGGGAGGGTATTGTTGGTCACCACCCTGTCGTCCAGCGCAGCGACATCATTGCCGTTGACATCCTCTACCGGGTTGGAGCCGGGGGTGTAATCCAGTGTGACACCCTGCGCGCTGGTAACCATTGAGGCCAGCGTCAGCAGCACGGTCCGGTCGTTGATAGCCACCCCGCTGACGGCCGGCCCTGCGCTACCGCCCACCATAACCGTGTAGTCCCCGGAGTCCGGGAGCGGAGTCTCATTCAGCGCCTCATCATAGACCAGCATCAGCATGTCGCGATTGACGGTGGCGGTGGACAGCATCGGGGCGATGTCGTCCCTGAAAGTAATCGACACCGTGCCGGTAACCAGGTTGCCGCTGCTGGCGTGCGCGGCCGCCAGCACCGTTACCCCCAGCGTACCGTCGGCGCTAAGGTCCGTGCCGTCATGCGCCAGCGTCAGCGTAGCCACCGTGTCGCTGTCGCGCACAACACCGGACACCGTCACATCTCCCGCCACATTCTCGGACAACATGAAACCGGACGCATTCAGAGAGGCAGCATCCACATAAAGGGTGTTCATCAGGGTCACCCTCACCATGGCGCCGTCAAGGTTCGCCTCGGTCAGCGCAGGCGAGGCAGTCAGCACAGCCGCCAGCGGGCCTGCCACAGAAACCGTGATGGGGAAGCTCAGGGTGGCCTGGTCCGGGCTTGTAGCATCGGAATCGGTCGCCGTCAGCGTGTAGGGGGTCGCCGCCACCGTTGCAGTTGGGGTGCCGCTGATCTGGCGGTTGGTGGCGTCAAAGCTCAGGCCGTTGGGCAGGGCCGGGGTCAGCGTGTAAGACAGGGCGCCATCGCCGCCGGTGGCCGTGGGCAACTGTACCGTCCCCACGTTGACGCCCAGCGTATAGCGTTGGGCCGCCACCGTTTGGCTGCCAAAGGTCGGTATCAAGTCAGGGGCGTTGGTGATAGTTACCTGGTAGGTCATCGGCCTGCCGTCTGCGGCGGTGACTACGATGGGAACTACTCTCGTGCCGCCCGGTGTCAGGCTGCTGATCGTCGTGACCGAACCGGAGGCCACGGTCGAACCGGAGACGGATAAGGTCGCGGCCGCATCGGCGGCGGTCGGCGTCAGCATTACATCGGTTACCGTGCTGGCTACATTGAGGGTATAGCCGGTGGTGGCCGCGGCAAAGGGCGGTGTCAGGGTGCCAGGAGTGACCGTCAGCCCACTCAGGGTCGCATCGCCGCTCATCTGCATAATCGGTACGCTGCCATCGGCATACAGGGCGACAGCGCCGGTGTGGGCCGAGGCCTCTACGATCACGTTCAGGGTGCCGTTGACGCTAATGTCTGCGCCTTCATGCCGCAGGGTCAGCGTGGCTACCGTGGCGTTGGTGCGGGTGACACCGGCTACCGTCACCGTGCCGGGCACGTTAGCGGTCAATGTGAAGTCGGCGGCATCCAGCGCGCCGGCCGCTACGTATTCGGAGTCGATCAGCGTCACCGCCGCCGTGGCCGTGCCGACAACCAGGCTTCTCTCGGTCAGCGGGGTTTCAGCGACACTGGCAGAGGGCAGGAGCGTGCCCGCCGGCTCAAGGGTCAGCACGGTTTGCGGGGTGCCGCGGTCGTCTTCATCGTCAATCAGGTTGTCGTCTCCCCTATCCACATACACCAACTGGATCTCCTCCCGCTCTCTGTCGTCATCCGGCGTCAGAGTCAGTATTACATTCAGGTAGTGGGTGCTGAGTGAAGTCAGGGTTACCATGAACGGGGCACTGGCGGTGGCCGGCGGTGTGGGCGCAGCGGGTAGCGGGATGGTGACCAGGCTGACGGCAGTGTCCCGGGTCGGCGTCAGCGTCAGCCCGGTCACCATGTAGTCGTCGCCATACACGGCAGTGCCGCCAAATTCGAGGTCAAAGGCCAGGGAAACCTGGCAGGTCGCACAGGTGGACGCCTCTACCGAGGTAACCGGAAACTGCAAGGGGGGCAAAGACATTCCCGCGCCGGTAGCGGGAACTACGCAGGCATCCGCCGAGCAGCCGGTCATACTGAAAGGCAAAAGCCGGCCAATCAGCGGCCGGGGTGTCGTGGGGGCAGCGGCGGCACCACCACTAACGGCTATGGTGAGTTGATTAGACAGATCGCCATCATTGCCGGTGAGTCCGGTATCCAGTGCCGTGATGCGTATGGTGCCGGTCGGAGTGGTCGGCGGGGGCGGTGTCGGCCGGGTGTAGGTCAGGGTCAGGGTGGCCTCTGTCTCGCTGTCGCGGTTGACAGTGAATGTGATCGATCCGGGCAGGTCCTCGGTCACCATGAAGTAGTCGGTAAAGTCGGTAGCGGGCGGCGGCAACTCGTAAAAGCGGCCTGTCGGCAAGCGCATCTGCTCAATCAACGGCCCTGGAAACAACCGGTCAAAGTTGCGGGCGATACGCTCAATCGTTACCGCCGGATCAGGCGGTACCGCTGCCGCCCGCCGCTCGCGCACCCGTATGGCGTACTCGCGCTCTACTTTTTCATAGCGGCGGCTCCACAGGTCGGGGGTCCCTTGCTGCCCGATAAAGTCCAACTGCCTGGACAGCGACACGCCGAATTGATAGTTGAAACCGAACTCCACGCCCCAGGAGCCGTCGCCTTCGTCCGGGTCGTCGTATTCAAAGTCCATGCTCAACAGGGTGGAGGGTTTCAGCGACAGCCGGTAGCGTTGGCCTTCCAGGTCGTCCTGGCCGCCCTCGCCGTCCCAAAGGTAGTAGCTGGCGCCCAGTTCCACCCACGGGGCCTGTGGCAGGTGGGCGGCCAGTTCTACATCCCAGCCGTCCGGGCTGTAATACAGGATGTCTCCGTCCCGGTCACTCCCCCGGCCCTGATACCAGTTGCCGTGCAGATCGAGCCACGAACTGCGCGCCTCGGCGCCCAGAGACCAGCGCTCTACGCCGGGATCGGACAGGTAATCATAGAATGTGTTGGCGCCCAGCAACAGGTCCGGGCCGGCCATAAAGCGGTAACCCAGGCCAATGTTGGCGCCTTCTTCTCCATCACGCACCACCAGCCCGCCCTGGCCAAATAACAGGTTCCCGGAGTTTTCCCACAGCGCCAGTGTGGCGTTGGCATGGAACAACCCTTCGCGCCCGGCAAAGGGGGCGCGGTAGCTTAATTCGAGATCGTGCAGTACCCGGCTCTGCTTCTGGAAACGCTGTTCAAAGCGGTCCAGCGCGGCATCCAACATCAATTGGGTATGTTCTTGCCCGGTCAGCAGCAGGCGCTCCCGCAGGTCCACGTCGCCGTCTTTAATGCCTTTGAGTACCGAGGAGAATTGTTGTTTGTTGGAGAATACGCCGGACAGCCGCTCGCCGGCCATTTGCAGTGCGCCGTTCAACTGTCGTTCGATATAGGAGCGGCCAGCGGGAGTGTCCGCCGATGCCCGTTCGGGGGATCCCGACCCTCCTGAGCGCTCGTCCCGCAGAGAACCGGCGGAGTTCTGCTCGCGGCGGAAGTGCAGGGCGCGCTCGCGCGATGATCCCAGGATGGGCTGCAGGTCCAGGCCCAACAGGTGGGATTCGGGCGATTCAAGCGCAGACAGGCGGGATTCGGCGTTTACCGGAACGAGCACACCTTGCAGGATAAGCGCCGTACCGAGGAGGGAAGAAAACAGTGAGCGGGGAGCGCAGTAGTTCATCGGGATCCCCGGAAGAAAAATGTAAATACCGGGCACACAGAAACCGCGCAATACACCCGGTTTTCCGACCGTGTGCCTGATCCTGATACCTTGGGAACCTTAAGGACCCCTGTATACATACTAATAAAACCCCTTAGGGATGAATAACGTCATAGTACAAATTCATAACCTGCATAAGATAATAACTCTTTACGCCTGATTATACTCTATATATTAGCTCAGAAACAAATATATATCAATAAATTTTTATTTTCTACAATAAAATTCTTTTATAGCAACGCAAACCCGGCGGGAACGATAGAGAATCACAGGCAACCTAACAACAAGGGGGGCTGGGAGTGCCGTCTCAATGGTTTTACTCCCCCCTGACAAGGGGGGCTGGGGGGGTTGGGAGTGCGGTCTCAATGGTTTTACTCCCCCCTGACAAGGGGGGCTGGGGGGGGTTGGGGAGTGCGGTCTCAATGGTTTTAACCCCCCAAACCCCCCTTGTCAGGGGGGCTGTATGTGAACCCCCCCCCGGTCAGGGGCAAGTCAAGTGGCCTCCTTCTCTGCAATTCCTGCGGAAGCAGGAATCCATTCTTTGAAGTGGTTCAGGATACCTGGATTCCTGCCCCTGCTCAGGTCAGGGGATAAATCTTTTGCAGGAATGGCGGGGGCAGGGCAAGTGCGGCCTGGTTTTACTCCCCCCTGACAAGGGGGGCTGGGGGGGTTGGGAGTACGGTCTCAATGGTTTTAACCCCCCAAACCCCCCTTGTCAGGGGGGCTATATGTGCACCCGCCTGGTCAGGGACAAGTCAAGTGGCCTCCTTCTTTGCCATTCCTGCGGAAGCAGGAATCCATTCTTTGAAGTGGTTCAGGATGCCTGGATTCCTGACCCTGCTCAGGTCAGGGGATAAATCTTTTGCAGGAATGGCGGGGGCAAGTCAAGTGCGGCCTGGTTTTACTCCCCCCTGACAAGGGGGGCTGGGGGGGTTGGGAGTACGGTCTCAATGGTTTTAACCCCCCCAACCCCCCTTGTCAGGGGGGCTATATGTGCACCCCCCGGTCAGGGGCAAGTCAAGTGGCCTCCTTCTCTGCAATTCCTGCCCCTGCTCAGGTCAGTAGAACTGGATTCCTGCTTCCGCAGGAAGGACGGGGGTGGGGTGGGAACGGCTTGAATGCCGGAAAAATTGTGGCAATTACAGACCTGGTGCCGGAAAGAGGATTCGAACCTCTGACATCTTCATTACGAATGAAGCGCTCTACCTTGCTGAGCTATTCCGGCATGACGCCCCGCAGGAATGGCCGTGCTCCGGGCGATTCCTGAGACTGACGATTATATCGATGCCGGCCTGGACGGCATTCTTCGGCAAACGTCGTCCGATTCTAAACTCATAACATTATGTATAGACCAAGTACCTTTAGCAATCAGTCTGTTGCTGGAAGAGCTATCCGAGGCCAGGGAATGACGTGGTTATGGCGGCCCCTCGTTACAGACCTGGGCCTGAGTACGGCGGCGTTGCCGTGCCGCCGGAGAACTCCGGGAGCCTAAGGCCTGAACATCCCCCAAACAGGCATGGGCTACCAACCCCGGCGGTATATGGTGGATTTGCATGGCGCTCCCCTGGCTCGGAGCGCTTTACGAGCTTAGGTATAACATTCCATTATAGCAACCCCGAACTGCCTGATTCTATCCGAGAGATCTGAAGGATAAATCATGGGGTGGGTTCTTCGAGTTCAAAGATCAGGGTCAGAGGGCCAAGAGCAATGCCATTCTGCCCTTGCAAGGGGTTCGTGCCAGGGGTGTAGACCACGGTATATTCCACGCCAGTTTGCTGATTACCGGTTACAAGTCGCACAACGCCGGTACCTGAGATACCTGAGATTATTGTACTTGTATTAGATACACTAGCATCAGCAAACAAACTGAGCGGCATGGGGCTGGCGGTTCTTCTCACAACAAAGTCGCCTCGGTCCGGGTTAGCTCCCGTGAGCAGCAACCCATCAAATACCAGCAATATAGAACCACCGCCTAACACACCCCTTACAAACATCGGAGCGGACGGAGCGGTCGTAACCAGCTGGTTCATCGCTGCGGCTACCTCATTATGGGCGAGTGCCGCATCGTTGCCGAAGGCGTCCCGAATGGCGCCACTGTTCAGAGCCAGCGCATCGGCGGCTATGCTCACCCCGTCATCATCGCTATCCCCGGCTACCACCGTGTAGGTGAATACCAGGGTATCGGAACCGGAGCCATCGACAGCAGTCGTCGGGTGGGGGGTCGTGCCCAACGTCAGAGCAATCACCGGGATGCCGGTCACAGTCACCGCCTCGCTGAAGGTCACCCTCACCCCAATGTCATCACCCACCCCATAGGGGCCGGTACTGCTAAACTCTACCCCGCTCACGGCCGGCGAGGTCGTGCCCACCGTATCGGTGGAGTCTACGTCCACGTCACCATGCGTGAGTACCGCGTTGTTGCCGGCGGCATCTTGAATGGTGCCACCGTTCGGGGCCAGCGCATCGGCGGCTATCTCCACCCCGTCAGTATCGCTATCCCCGACCTGCACCGTGTAGGTGAATACCAGGGTAGCGGTGCCAGTGCCAGTGACAGCAATCGTCGAGCGGGCGGTTGAGCCCACCGTCAGAGTAATCTGAGGGGTGCCACCGGCGGTGTCCACAGTGACCGCCTCGGTGAAGGTCACCGTCACCTCGATGACCTCATTGAGGGCATAGGGGCCGGTACTGGTAATCGCTACCCCGCTCACGGCCGGGGCGGTCGTATCCACCGCATTGGCGGAGTCTGCGTCCACGACAGCATGCGTGAGTGTCGCGTTGTTGCCGGCGGTGTCCCGAATGGTGCTGCCACTAGCCTGAGCCAGCACATCGGCGGCTATGCTCACCCCGTCAGCATCGCTATCCCCGGCCTGCACCGTGTAGGTGAATACCAGAGTATTGGTGCCGGTGCCACTGACGGCGATCGTATTGCGGGTAGTTGAGCCCACCATCAGGATAATCTCCGGGGTGCCGGACACAGTGACCGCCTCGCTGAAGGTCACCGTCACCTCGATGTTATCACCCAAACCATAGGGGCCGGTGGTGCTAATCCTCACCGTGTCCACGGCCGGCGCGGTCGTGTCCACCGCATTGGCGGGGGCTTCGTCCACGTCACCATGCGTGAGTGCCGCGTTATTGCCGGCGGTGTCCTGAATGGTGCTGCCGCCGGCCTGGGCCAGCGCATCGGCGTCTATGCCCACCCCGTTACCATCGCTATCCCCGGCCTGCACCGTGTAGGTGAATACCAGAGTATTGGTGCCGGTGCCACTGACGGCGATCGTATTGCGGGGGGTCGTGCCCACTATCAAGGGAATCACAGGGGTGCCGGACACAGTGACCGCCTCGCTGAAGGTCACCGTCACCTCGATGTCCTCATCGAGGGCATAGGGGCCGGTGGTGCTAATCTCTACCGTGTCCACGGCCGGCGCGGTCGTGTCCACCGCATTGGCGGCATTCGCGGCTACTTCAGAATGGTCAAGGTTGGCATCGGTGCCGCCGACGCTCCGAATGGTGCTGCCACCGGCCTGAGCCAGCGTATTGGCGACTATGCTCACCCCGTCAGCATCGCTATCCCCGGCTGCCACCGTGTAGGTGAATACCAGAGTGTTGCTGGAGACACTCGAGAAGGTCACCCGGCGGGTGCTTGCACCCAACATCAGGATAATCCTCGGGGTGCCGGACACAGTAACCTCCTCGGTGAAGGTCACCGTCACCTCGATGTCTTCATCAAGGGCATAGGGGCCAGTACTGCTAATCACCACCGTGTCCACGGTCGGTGCGACTACTGGCGCGCTGTCGTCATCGGTAATCGTGCCAGTGCCGGTGGTGGTGGTAATCGTCGCGTTGACCGGGTTCGACAGGGTAACGATGACCGTCTCCCCGTCCCCCTCGTCAGCCGTATCGCCCATCACCGTTACGTCGATGGGCTGTGTGGTCGTGCCCGGCGCAAAGGTCAGCGTGCCACCGGCAATCGCAGTGTAGTCGGTGCCCGAAGTCGCCGAGCCGCTGGTCGCATCCGCGTAGTCCACCATCACTTCCTGCTCGGTTTCCCCGGTCAGCGTCACTGTGTAGCTCAGCGTCGTCGAACCGGCGTCGCCCTCTGCCACACTCGGGGAGTCAATCGCCAGCATCGGCGCAGCGTCGTCGTCATTGACATTGACACTGGCTGTGTTGCCGGTGCCAACCGTGTAGCCGGTGCCGGTCTCCACCGTCGCCGTTATCATGCCGGTCTCCTCGTCGGCAGAGTCGTCTTCGGTCATCACCGTCAGCATGGCCGTCGTGGCGCTGGCAACAATCGTTACCGTCGTCGGCGCTGCACCGACAATGAAGTTGCCCGAGTCGGTGACGGCAATCGTAACACTCAGATCCGTCGCCGGAGCAGGGTCCGCCGTCAGCGTGAAGGTGGCATCTTCCCCCTCGTTCACCGGAGAAGTCCCGGCGGCGATGGAGATGCTCGGCAATACTACCGGGGTGTCGTCATCGGTTACGGTGACGGTCACAGACGCTATGCTTATGGCTACCCCCTCATAGTTGCCGTCCGTGCTCGCAGCCGTATGAGTTACGGTCGCAGTGCGGTCGCCGGGGACATCGTCGTTCACGCCGGTTACCGTGACGGTCTGTGCCGTATCCCAGTCGGTCGGGGTGAAGGTCAGCGATGCCAACGATACGGTTGCCGCCGTGTCAGTGTCGCTCGCAACGGCAATGGTGACATCGGCCGTCGGCATGGTGTTGAGTACCACGGTGTAGTCGGCCGTGGTGTCGCTGCCTGCTTCGTCAACCGTGAGCATCGTCGGGTCAACGGTGACACCGGCATCGTCGTCATCGGTTACGGTGACGGTCACAGACGCTATGGTTATGGCTGCCCCCTCATAGGCGCCGTCCGCGCTCGTAGCCGTATGGCTTAGGGTCGCAGTGCGTTCGTCGCTGGGGTTATTAACGTTGTCGTTCACGCCGGTTACCGTGACGGTCTGTGCCGTATCCCAGTTGGCCGGGGTGAAGGTCAGCGATGCCGACGATACGGTTGCCGCCAGGGTGTCGCTGTTCGCAACGGCAATGGTGACATCTTCCGTCGGCGCAGTGTCGAGTACCAGGGTGTAGTCGGCCGTGGTGCCGCCATCTTCGGGGACACTGAGTGTCGCCTGGGAGACGGTGACGCCTGCTGCTGCTGCGTCGTCATCGTTCACGGTGACGGTCACAGACGCTATGCTTATGGCTACCCCCTCATAGTTGCCGTCCGTGCTCGCAGCCGTATGAGTTACGGTCGCAGTGCGGTCGCCGGGGACATCGTCGTTCACGCCGGTTACCGTGACGGTCTGTGCCGTATCCCAGTCGGTCGGGGTGAAGGTCAGCGATGCCAACGATACGGTTGCCGCCGTGTCAGTGTCGCTCGCAACGGCAATGGTGACATCGGCCGTCGGCATGGTGTTGAGTACCACGGTGTAGTCGGCCGTGGTGTCGCTGCCTGCTTCGTCAACCGTGAGCATCGTCGGGTCAACGGTGACACCGGCATCGTCGTCATCGGTTACGGTGACGGTCACAGACGCTATGGTTATGGCTGCCCCCTCATAGGCGACGTCCGCGCTCGTAGCCGTATGGCTTAGGCTCGCAGTGCGTTCGTCGCTGGGGTTATCAACGTCGTCGTTCACGCCGGTGACGGTGACGGTCTGTGCCGTGTTCCAGTTGGCCGGGGTGAAGGTCAGCGTTGCCGACGATACGGTTGCCGCCGTGACGGTGTCGCTCGCAACGGCAATGGTGACATCTTCCGTCGGCGCAGTGTTGAGTACCAAGGTGTAGTCGACCGTGGTGCCGCCATCTTCGGAGATACTGAGTGCCGGCGGGGTGACGGTGACGCCTGCTGCTGCTGCATCATCATCGGTTACGGTGACGGTCACAGACGCTATGCTTATGGCTCCCCCCTCATAGTTGCCGTCCGTGCTCGCAGCCGTATGGCTCACGGTCGCAGTGCGGTCGCCGGGGACATCGTCGTTCACGCCGGTGACGGTGACGGTCTGTGCCGTATCCCAGTCGGTCGGGGTGAAGGTCAGCGTTGCCAACGATACGGTTGCCGCCGTGTCAGTGTCGCTCTCAACGGCAATGGTGACATCGGCCGTCGGTGCGGTGTCGAGTACCACGGTGTAGTCGGCCGTGGTGCCGCTGCCCGCTTCGTCAACCGTAAGCGCCATCGGGTCAACGGTGACGCCGGCGTCGTCGTCATCGGTTACGGTGACGGTCACAGATGCTATGGCTACCCCCTCATAGTCGCCGTCCGCGCTCGTAGCCGTATGGCTTAGGCTCGCAGTGCGTTCGTCGCTGGGGTTATCAACATTGTCGTTCACGCCGGTGACGGTGACGGTCTGGGCCGTGTTCCAGTTGGCCGGGGTGAAGGTCAGCGTTGCCGACGATACGGTTGCCGCCGTGACGGTGTCGCTCGCAACGGCAATGGTGACATCGGCCGTCGGCGCGGTGTCGAGTACCACGGTGTAGTCGGCCGTGGTGCCGCCATCTTCAGGGACACTGAATGCCGTCGGGGTGACGGTGACGCCTGCTGCTGCTGCATCATCATCGTTCACGGTGACGGTCACAGACGCTATGCTTACGGCTACCCCCTCATAGTTGCCGTCCGTGCTCGCAGCCGTATGGGTTACGGTCGCAGTGCGGTCGCCGGGGACATCGTCGTTCACGCCGGTGACGGTGACGGTCTGTGCCGTATCCCAGTCAGTCGGGGTGAAGGTCAGCGTTGCCGACGATACGGTTGCCGCCGTGACGGTGTCGCTTGCAACGGCAATGGTGACATCGGCCGTCGGCGCGGTGTCGAGTACCACGGTGTAGTCGGCCGTGGTGTTGCTGCCCGCTTCGTCAACCGTAAATGCCAGCGGGTCAACGGTGACGCCGGCGTCGTCGTCATCGGTTACGGTGACGGTCACAGATGCTATGGCTACCCCCTCATAGTCGCCGTCCGTGCTCGTAGCCGTATGGCTTAGGCTCGCAGTGCGTTCGTCGCTGGGGTTATCAACGTCGTCGTTCACGCCGGTGACGGTGACGGTCTGTGCCGTGTTCCAGTTGGCCGGGGTGAAGGTCAGCGTTGCCGACGATACGGTTGCCGCCGTGACGGTGTCGCTCGCAACGGCAATGGTGACATCGGACGTCGGCGCGGTGTCGAGTACCACGGTGTAGTCGGCCGTGGTGCCGCCATCTTCGGGGACACTGAATGCTGTCGGGGTGACGGTGACGCCTGCTGCTGCTGCATCATCATCGTTCACGGTGACGGTCACAGACGCTATGCTTACGGCTACCCCCTCATAGTTGCCGTCCGTGCTCGCAGCCGTATGAGTTACGGTCGCAGTGCGGTCGCCGGGGACATCGTCGTTCACGCCGGTGACGGTGACGGTCTGTGCCGTGTTCCAGTTGGTCGGGGTGAAGGTCAGCGTTGCCGACGATACGGTTGCCGCCGTGACGGTGTCGCTTGCAACGGCAATGGTGACATCGGCCGTCGGCGCGGTGTCGAGTACCACGGTGTAGTCGGCCGTGGTGTTGCTGCCCGCTTCGTCAACCGTAAACGCCAGCGGGTCAACGGTGACGCCGGCATCGTCGTCATCGGTTACGGTGACGGTTACAGATGCTATGGCTGCCCCCTCATAGTCGCCGTCCGTGCTCGTAGCCGTATGGCTTAAGCTCGCAGTGCGTTCGTCGCTGGGGTTATCAACGTCGTCGTTCACGCCGGTGACGGTGACGGTCTGTGCCGTATCCCAGTTGGCCGGGGTGAAGGTCAGCGATGCCGACGATACGGTTGCCGCCGTGTCAGTGTCGCTCGCAACGGCAATGATGACATCGGCCGTCGGCGCAGTGTCGAGTACCAGGGTGTAGGTGCCCGTGCCGTCCGCTTCGTCAACCGTGAGTTCCGTCGGGTTGACGGTGACGCCCGCTGCTGCGTCGTCATCATCTTCTACGGTGACGGTGACAGAGTCTATGCTCACCGAGTTATAGGTGGTGTCCGCGCCCGTGGGTGCATGGGTCACGGTTACAGTGCGGACGTCGCCGGGGTTATCCGTGGTGTCGTCCACGCCGGTGACGGTGACGGTCTGTGCCGTATCCCAGTCGGTCGTGGTAAAGGTCAGCGCCCCGGATACCATGGCCGCCATGGTGTCGCCGCTCACCGGGGTAATGGTGACATCGCCGGTCGGCTGGGTATCAAGTACCACGGTGTAGGTGCTGGTGCCGCTCGCTTCGGGAACCGTGACACTTGTCGGGTCGACGGTGACGCCTGCTGCTGCGTCGTCATCATCTTCTACGGTGACGGTGACAGAGTCTATGACCACCGAGTTATAGGTGGTGTCCGCGCCCGTGGGTGCGTGGGTCACGGTTACAGTGCGGACGTCGCCGGGGTTATCCGTGGTGTCGTCCACGCCGGTGACGGTGACGGTCTGTGCCGTATCCCAGTTGGTCGTGGTAAAGGTCAGCGCCCCGGATACCATGGCCGCCATGGTGTTGCCGCTCACCGGGGTAATGGTGACATCGCCGGTCGGCTGGGTATCAAGTACCACGGTGTAGGTGCTGGTGCCGCTCGCTTCGGGAACCGTGACACTTGTCGGGTCGACGGTGACGCCTGCTGCCGGTGGGCCGTCGGGGGTAATCGTCACAGTGTTGCTAATCAGATCAGCGCCGGAGCCGGAGAGGTTGGCGGAATCCAGTACCGTCACGGACAAGGTCCCCTCTGTGCTAATGTCCACGTTGTCATAGGCCAGCGTCAGCGTGGCTACCGTGGGGCTGGTACGGGCGACATCGGACACCGTCAGAGTACCGGGCACGTCCGTCGTCAGTTCGAAGTCGTCCCCGCCCAGCTGAGCAGAAGCCACATATTCAGCGCCCTGCAGCGTCACCGTCACCGTGGCGCCGTTCAGGTTCGTTTCGGTCAGCAGAGTCGAGGCGGCCAGAACAGCCCCAAGCGTGAGATTGTCCACGTCCTGGTCAGTGAGGTCCGCGGCATTGTTGCCGGCAAGATCCCTCAACGGAGAAGCGCCGGACACATAGCTCAACGTTACTGTCTGACCGGGGGTGACTGCAGTGACCAGGGTCAGGGACAAGGAGGTGTCACTGAAGAATGCCACCGTAGTTACGTCCACAGGCGTGCCGTCTACCGTTACCATGTAGTCCCCCGCGACCGGAGTAGAGCTACGGTCCAGGTCCTCATCATAGAACAGGCTCAAAATATCGCCTACGATGAATGGGGCACTCACGCTCGGCGCGGTGGTGTCCACCGCATGGGCGGTATCCGGGGCTACTGCAAGATGGTCAAGGTTGGCATCGGTGCCGTCGGAGTTCCGAATGGTGCCGCCGTTCCCGGACAGGGTGTTTTCGACAATGCTGACCCCGTCCGCATCGGTCTCGCCAGCTACCACGATGTAGGTGAACACCAGGGCGGCGGTAGTGGAGCCGCTAGTGTAGACCGCCTGGCGGGTGTTTGCGCCCACCACCAGAGGGATCTGAGGGGTGCCACTGGCGGTGTCCACAGTGACCGCCTCGCTGAAGGTCACCGTCACCTCGATGTCGTCATCAAGGACATAGGGGCCGGTACTGCTAATCGCCACCGTGTCCACAGTCGATGCGGTGTCGTCATCATCTACGGTGACGGTCACAGACGCTATGGTTATGGCTACCCCCTCATAGTTGCTGTCCGTGCTTGCAGCCGTATGGCTTAGGCTCGCAGTGCGGACGTCGCTGGGGTTATCCGTGTTGTCGTTCACGCCGGTGACGGTGACGGTCTGGGCCGTGTTCCAGTCGGTCGTGGTAAAGGTCAGCGATGCCGACGATACGGTTGCCGCCGTGACGGTGTCGCTCTCAACGGCAATGGTGACATCGGCCGTCGGCGCGGTGTTGAGTACCAGGGTGTAGTCGGCCGTGCTGCTGCCATCTTCGGGAACCGTGAGTTCCGTCGGGTCAACGGTGACGCCTGCTGCCGGCGGAGACACCGTGATGGTAAATTCGGCGGTCGCCTCGTTATAGTTGGTCGTCGCCGAGGCCGTTACCGTAATGACGCAGGCTCCTGCGGTAACCAGCGTCAGGGCGCCGGCGGAATCAACCGTGCATATATTTATATCGCCGCTCGTATAGCTCAGCGTGCTGCCGGTCTGTACGCCACTGGGCAGCGTCACGACCGGAGGGGTGGGAGCATTCAGCGCTACCGTATCCGGGGTGTAGGCAAAGCCGTCCAGTACCTGGCTGCCCATGGCTACCATCGGGAAGGCAATCGGCACATCCCCCGGGTTGCCGGCCTCGTCGGTCAGGCGGATGGTCACATCTGCCGTAGTAGCGTTCACCGTGGTCGGGATGCCGCTGATGATTCCGGTGTCGCTGGCCAGGGTCAGGCCCGGCGGGATGTCGCCGCTTTGCACGGCATAGCTGGCTATGTCCGCAGACGGGGTGCCCGGCATGATGTCGGTGATGGCCGTGCCGACCGTCAACGTGCCCAGCACCGTGTAGGTCGCCGTCGGGGCCGCCAGGTCTACGTCTATCGTCCGGGTCACCGTGCCCATGGTCACCATGCCCGTACTGCTCGTCAGCATGGCCGTGGCCTCTACCACTACGCTGGTGTCGATAATCTCAGGGTCATCGGGCGGAATATCAAGTGTCCAGGTGGTGCCGGTCTCGGTGGTGCCACGAGGGGTGCCGCCGTCAAGGGTCACTTCCACCGTGGCTCCGTCCGCCACCGTGCCGCTGATGGTAAAGCCCAGCGCCTTCTCGGCAATGTTCACTTCATCGTCCCCGGCAATGTCGGGATTCAGACCTACCGTCACCGGTCCGCTGACCGCGTCGTCGTCATCTTCTACGGTGACGGTCACAGACGCTATGCTTATGGCTACCCCCTCATAGTTGCCGTCCGTGCTCGCAGCCGTATGGGTGACGGTCGCAGTGCGTTGGTCGCCGACGTTATCATCGTCGTCGTTCACGCCGGTGACGGTGACGGTCTGTGCCGTATCCCAGTCAGTCGTGGTGAAGGTCAGCGTTGCCGACGATACGGTTGCCGCCGTGTCAGTGTCGCTCGCAACGGCAATGGTGACATCGGCCGTCGGTGCGGTGTCGAGTACCACGGTGTAGTCGGCCGTGGTGTTGCTGCCTGCTTCGTCAACCGTAAGCGCCAGCGGGTCAACGGTGACACCGGCGTCGTCGTCATCGTCTACGGTGACGGTCACAGATGCTATGGTTACGGCTCCCCCGCTATAGTCGCCGTCCGCGCTCGCAGCCGTATGGGTCACGGTCGCAGTGCGTTCGTCGCTGGGGTTATCAACGTCGTCGTTCACGCCGGTTACCGTGACGGTCTGTGCCGTGTTCCAGTTGGTCGGGGTGAAGGTCAGCGATGCCGACGATACGGTCGCCGCCGTGTCGGTGTCGCTCTCAACGGCAATGGTGACATCGGCCGTCGGCGCAGTGTCGAGCACCAGGGTGTAGTCGGCCGTGCTGCTGCCATCTTCGGGGACACTGAGTGTCACCGGGGTGACGGTGACGCCTGCTGCTGCTGCGTCGTCATCTTCTACGGTGACGGTCACAGACGCTATGCTCACCGAGTTATAAGCGGTGTCCCCACTCGCAGCCATATGGGTTACGGTCGCAGTGCGGGCGTTGCCGGGGTTATCAACGTTGTCGTTCACGCCGGTGACGGTGACGGTCTGGGCCGTGTTCCAGTTGGCCGGGGTGAAGGTCAGCGATGCCGACGATACGGTTGCCGCCGTGTCGGTGTCGCTCGCAACGGCAATGGTGACATCGGCCGTCGGCGCAGTGTCGAGTACCAGGGTGTAGTCGGCCGTGCTGCTGCCATCTTCGGGGACACTGAGTGTCACCGGGGTGACGGTGACGCCTGCTGCTGCTGCGTCATCATCTTCTACGGTGACGGTGACAGACGCTATGGTTATGGCTAACCCGCTATAGTTGTCGTCCGCGCTGTTAGCCGTATGGCTTAGGCTCGCAGTGCGGGCGTCGCTGGGGTTATCAACGTTGTCGTTCACGCCGGTTACCGTGACGGTCTGTGCCGTGTCCCAGTTGGTCTGAGTGAAGGTCAGCGTTGCCGGCGATACGGTTGCCGCCAAGGTGTTGCTGTTCGCAACGGTAATGATGACATCGGCCGTCGGCAGAGTGTCGAGTACCAGGGTGTAGTTACCCGTGCTGCTGCCATCTTCGGGAACCGTGAGTTCCGTCGGGTCAACGGTGACGCCGGCATCGTCGTCATTGACGGTGACACTGGCGCTGTTGTTCGTCGCGTCTACCATATAGCCTGTGCCGGTCTCCACCGTTGCCGTTATCATGCCGTTGGCCTCGTTCATAGAGTCGTCTTCGGTCATCACCGTCAGCGTGGCCGTCGTCTCGCTGCCGGTAATCGTTACCGTCGTCGGCGCGGCGCCGGCAATGAAGTCGCCCGAGTCGGTGACGGCAACGGTAATCGTCAGGTTCGCGGCCGGAGCAGAGTCCGCCGTCAGCGTGAAGGTGGCCGCCGTGCCTTCGGTCACCGGGGAAGTCCCGGCGGCGATGGAGATGCTCGGCACTGCCGCAGACACCGTGATGGTGAAGTCGGCGGTCGCCACGGTATAGTCGGCCGTCGCCGAGGCTGTTACTGTAATGGTGCAAGTTCCTGCGCTAAGCAGCGTCAGGGTGCCGGTGTCGGTAACCGTGCATACGGCGGATGTGCTGCTGCTGTACGTCAAGGGAGTTTGTGCCCCCGTGGGCGCAATCACCGTCGGGGCCGGCTGGCCCAGCGTTGCGGTATCTGCGCTGTAGGCAAAGCCGGCCAGCGTCTGGCTGCCTATGGCTACTATCGGGAAGATAATCTCCACATCGGTTGTGTCATCGGTTGTGTTGCCGGCCGTGTCAGTCAGGCGGATGGTCACCGTCGCCGTTGAGGCGTTCGTCGTGGTCGGGGTGCCGCTGATGAATCCGGTGTCGCTGGCCAGCGTCAGGCCCGGCGGCAGAGTGCCGCTTTGCACTGCATAGGTGGTGATGATCTCAGACGGGCTGGTTGGCATGATGGTGGTGGTGGCCGTGCCGACCGTCAACGTGGCCGGTGGCGTGTAGGTCGCCGTCGGGGCCACCAGGTCTACGCCTATCGTCCGGCTCACCGTGCCGATATCGCTCCCCATCGTGGCGGTAGCCTCTACTACTACGCTGGTGCCGGCAATCTCGCCGTCATTGGCCGGAATGTCAAGTGTCCAGGTGGTGCCGGTCTCGGTGGTGCCACGAGCGGCGCCGCCGTCAAGGGTCACTTCCACCGTGGCGCCGGTATCCACCGTGCCACTGATGGTAAAGCCAGCCGCCTGCTCGGCAATGTTGACGATATCGTCGCCGGCAATGTTGTCATCCAGGGTTACCGCCACCGTTCCGCTGGTACTGGTGACGCCCCGGTTGGTCAGCGCGGCGGCATCGTTGCCGGCGGTATCCTGCACCGGGTTGGCGCCGGGGGTGTAATCCAGTGTGACCGTATCGCCGCCGGTGACCGCCGTGGCGAGTGTCAGGGTCACGGTCATGCCGCTGATGGCTACGCTGTTGACGTCCACCGGGTTGCCGGCCACCCTTACCGTGTAGGTACTAGTGGACGGGGTAGAGGTGTCGTCCAGCGCCTCATTATAAGTCAGTGTCAGTGTGGCACCGACTACCGTGGCGGTGGACAGCAGCGGGAGGGTGGTATCTGTGGTGGTATCTATCCGCTGGTCGTCGCCGCCGTTTATTTGATTATTAGTGCCGATACGTCCCACATCGTTGCCGGCTGCGTCCCGAATAATGCCGCCTCCACCTAACAGTGGACTTGATCCTATGTCCACCCCGTCCGGATCGTCATCGTTTGCCACTACCGTGCGGCGGAATATCAGTGTGTCGCTGCCGTCGCCGCTGGTGTAGGCCACATTACGGGGCATGAAATTGGCTGTAATCAGTTGGGCATTAGGGGTTGTTCCTTCCACAAAGACGGCTTCGCTGAAGGTAATCGTTATCTCGATGTTATCGCCCAAAACATAGGGGCCGGTGGTGCTGAAGGCCACACTGCTCACGGTCGGGGCGGTGGCATCTATAGGCAGACTGCCGGCATCCAGATCGCCGCTGCCGGTGTGGGCGGCAGCGAGTACCGTTACACTCACCGTGCCATCGCTGCTAATCGCGCCGGTATGCGCCAGCGCCAGCGTGGCCACCGTGTCGCTGTCGCGGGTGACAGACTCCACCGTCACATCCCCGTCCACGGTATCCGTCAGCATGAAGTCGTCCCCGGTCAACTCTGCAGAGGGCTCATACACGGTATTCGTCAGGGTTACCGTCACCGTGGCTCTGTTGGTAGAGGAGTTCAGTCTCCGCTCGCCCAGCGTAGTCGGGTCCGCCGCGGCCAGCACGGCCGAGGCGACGTCGTCATCGGTGACGGTGACGGTGACAGAGGCTATGCTTATGGCTGCCCCATCATAGTCGCCGTCCGTGCTCGCAGCCGTATGGGTTAGGCTCGCAGTGCGGGCGGGGGTGTTCTCAACGTTGTCGTCCACGCCGGTGACGGTGACGGTCTGTGCCGTGTTCCAGTTGGTCGTGGTAAAGGTCAGCGATGCCGACGATACGGTTGCCGCCAGGGTGTCGCTGCTCGCAACGGCAATGGTGACATCGGCCGTCGGTGCGGTGTTGAGTACCAGGGTGTAGTCTTCCGTGCTGCTGCCATCTTCGGGGACACTGAGTGTCGCCGGGGTGACGGTGACGCCCGGTGCCGGGGTAATCGGCACGCTGCCGGCATACAGGGCGACAGCGCCGGTGTGGGCCGAGGCCTCTACGATCACGTCCAGGGTGCCGTTGGCGCTAATGTCTGCGCCTTCATGCCGCAGGGTCAGTGTGGCTGTCATGGCGCCGGTGCGTTCAACCTCGGCTACCGTCACCGTGCCAGGCACGTTAGCGGTCAATGTGAAGTCGGCGGTATCCAGCGCGCCGGCCTCTACGTATTCGGAGTCGCGCAGCGTCACCGTCGCCGTGGCCGCGCCGGCAACCAGGCTTCCCTCGGTCAGCGGGGTGGTAGCGACACTGGCAGAGGGCAGGAGCGTGTCCGCCGTCTCAAGGGTCAGCACGGTTTGCGGGGCGCCGCGGCTGCCGTCTTCATCCACATACACCAACTGGATCTCCTCCCGCTCTGTGTCGTCATCCGGCGTCAGAGTCAGCGTCACATTCAGGTAGTGGGTGCTGAGTGAATTCAGGGTTACCATGAACGGGGCACTGGCGGTGGCCGGCGGTATGGGCGCAGCGGGTAGCGTGATCATGGAGCCGGAGGTGTCCCCCCTGGTCGGTGTCAGTGCCAGCCTGGTCACCGTGTAGTCGGTGCCATACACGGCTGTGCCGCCAAATTCGAACTCAAAGGCCAGAGAAACCTGGCAGTTATCACAGGTGGACGCCTCTACCGGGGTAACCGGCACCTGCAAGGTGGGCAAAGACACTGCCATGCCGGTGGAATCAGGGACTACGCAGGTATCCGCCGAGCAGCCGATCATATTGAAAGGCAAAGGCTGACCAAACAGCGTCCGGGCCGTCGTGGGGGCGGCGGCAAGAACGTCTACAATGACCTGATTGGGCAGGTTGCCGCTATCGCCGGTGAGTCCGGTATCCAGTACCGTGATGCGTATGGTGCCGGTCGGAGTAGTCGGCGGGAGCGGTATCGCCCGGATGTAGGTCAGGGTCAGGGTCGCCTCTGTCACGCTGTCGCGGTTGGCAGTGAATGTGATCTCTCCGGGCAGGTTCTCGGTCACTAGGAAGTCGGCGACGGTCAGCGACGCCTCGTAAAAGCGGCCTGCCGGCAAGCGCACTGGCACATCCACCGGCCCTGCAATCAGCTGGGCAGAGTCGACGGAGATACGCTCAGTCGGTACCGCCGCCACCGTCCGCTGCTCGCGCACACGTATGGCGTACTCGCGCTCTACTTTTTCATAGCGGCGGCTCCACAGATCGAGCTTGCCTTGATTGCCACTGAAATTGAGTTGCTCAGACAGCGGTACTCCGAATTGGTAGTTGAGGTCAAACTCTACGCCCCAGGAGCCGCTGCCTTCGTCCGGGCTGTCGTATTCAAAGCCTATGCCCACCAGGGTGGAGGGTTTGAAGGACAGGCGGTAGCGTTGGCCTTCCAGGTCGTCCTGGCCGCGCTCGCCGTCCCAGGTGTAGTAACTGGCCGCGGCTTCTATCCACGGGGTATCGGGCAGGTGCGCCGCCAGTTCTATGTCCCAGCCATCCGGGCTGTAATAGAGGGTGTCTCCTTCCCGGTCATCGCCGGTGCCCTGATACCAGTTGGCGTACAGGTCAAGCCAGGAACTGCGCGCCTCGGCGCCTACCGACCAGCGCCCTACGTCGGGGTCGGACAGGTAGTCATAGAATGCGTTGACGCCGAGCAGCAGGTCCTGCTGCGCCATAAAACGGTAGCCCAGGCCAATGTTGGCGCCTTCTTTTTCGTCGCGTATCACCAAACCGCCCTGGCCGAACAATAGTTGCTCAGAGCGCTCCCACAAGGCCAAAGTGGCGTTGGCATGAAACAGGTCTTCGCGCCCGGCAAAGGGGGCGCGGTAGCTTAATTCGAGGTTGCGCAGCACCCGTCCTTCCAAGCGTTCCTCGAGACGTTTCAGCCCCACGTCCACCATGGATTGTGCCCGCTCTTGCCCGGCCAGCAGCAGGCGCTCCTGCAGATCGACTTCGCCGTCTTTGATGCCGTCGAGTACCGAGGAGAATTGTTGTTTGTTGGAGAATACGCCGGATAACTGCTCGCCGGCGGCCTGCAGTGCGCCGTTCAATTGCCGTTCGATATAGGAGTTGCCGGCGGAGTCGTTTTGCTCGCGGCGGGTGTGCAACGCGCGCGATGAGCCGATGGGGGCTTGTTCGTCCAGACCCAACGGGCGGGATTCGGACGATTCCAGCCCGGACAGGCGGGATTCGGCGTTTACCGGAACGAGCACGCCTTGCAGGATAAATGTCGTGGCAAGGAATGCAGAAAAGAGGGCGCGAGACGCGCAATGACTGGATTGGTCTTCAAACGTCGGGTTTGCAGACTTCGGCTTCATAATATTAATTCTCCTGTGATTCGATCCCCGATGGCCGGAGGAACAGTTTTTATAAGCATACTATACATATATTATCGGTCGGTTCATCCCTAATAGTTATATTGTCATGGTTAGCATGTTTTGTATTATAAAGTATCAGGCTAATTTTAGATCAATACAATACTTTTAATCTCATTTTAGATAAATACAAAATTTATTTTATAGAATAGCACAAATTTTAAATTTAGTACAAATTATTTTTTTCTGCAAGTCAAGATATTTATTTTGGTCCATTCCGGCAGATCAGTTCGGCGATCCGGTCGGCGCAGGCCGGCGCCTGCAATATCCCCTTGCGAAAATGGCCGGCGTTGATAAAAACATTATCATGGCCCGGCAACCGTCCCAGATATGCGCTGCCCGGTCCGGCTGCCGGGCGCAAGCCGGACCAATGCCGGACAAACCCGGCAGCGCGGACCTCCGGGAAAAGACCGCCGGCCCAGGCCATTAAACTGTCACGCGCTTCGCGGGTGGTGTGTTTCTCGAAGCCGACCTGCTCGAGCGTGCTGCCAATCAGCAGGTGTCCGTCTCTTCTGGGGATAAAATAACGCTCACCGTCCAGGATCATGTTATCCAGGCGCTGTTCGGCAAACCGGAGGCACAGCATCTGCCCAAGAACCGGGACAATATCCACCCGCCTGCCGGCATCACTGAGCAATCGCCCGGTCCATGCGCCGGCCGCAATCACTATCGCATCGGCCGACATTTCCCCGGTTTCGGCGGTTACCGATTGAAAGCGGGAGCCGCTTATGTTTATCTGCGTGACCGCCGTATGCTCGAAGATCGACACCCGGTATCTTTCCAGGCTGCGATGCAGCGCCTGCAACAGGCGCGGTATGCGCACCTGGGCGATCTCCGGCAGCAAAAGGGCATCGACCGACATTCCCGCCGGACAATAATTCCGAACGTGCGGGATGCCGTTGGCCTGCGCCCAATCCAGCGTCGCGGCTATATCATCGGGACTGATCAGCGCGATACCGGAAGGATAATACTCCGGATCAATGCCGGTCTCCTGCCGCAAGGACTCGGTGAACGCCGGATAACAAGCCTGGCTCCGGCCGGACAACGCGGCCGAATCGCCGCTCTCGGCCCACGGGCGCATCGATGACAATATGCCGCCGGCCGCCCAGCTTGCCTCCTGGCCCAGATCGCCCTTGTCGAACAAACAAACCGACAAGCCGCGCCGCGCCAATTCTCTTGCCGTGCTCATGCCGATCACGCCTCCACCGACCACGATGCAATCGGTATTCTTCAACGGAAAAATGCCAGATCGATCACACAAACCCGCTCCCGTGCGCCGTTCATCGGTAAAAAGACACTGCTCGTCCAGAATATATAGAAAACACAGTATTATCTGCTATAACTGCTATATGAAGAAAATTTGCATACATAATAATACACAATCGGGCTTCACCCTGCTCGAACTAATGGTGGTGGTCATCATTGGCGGCATACTCGCCGCCCTTGCGCTGCCCGGTTACCGGGACATGGTGAAAAACAACTGCCTGACCACCACCGCCAACAATCTGGTCCGCACTTTCCAACTGGCGCGCAGCGAGGCGATAAAGCGCAGAACTACCGTGACAATCCAAAGATACCCGGGGGACATCCCTCTCCCCCCCCCCCCCCCCTCCAATGGGAAGGCGGCTGGGATATTAGCCTCAACGAGGACCGCAACGGGAACCTCACACTGGAAAACAACGAAGACTATAACGGCAACGGCATCCTCGATCCCTATGTCTTGATGCAGCGCGTGCAACCGAGTTGTGTAAACACCATCGTAGCCAGTCAACGCAGCTATGATTATTTGAGAACCGGCTTTATTCAACCGGAGGCCGACTTCACGCTGTGCGATGACCGGATCGGCGAAACCGGCCGGCAGATCAAGATCAACGTTACTGGCCGCCCGGAAACAAAAAATCTGGAACCCGGGCAAGCTGACAGTTGCAGTTGATATGAACGACCCCATGAAAATCAATACCACACAATCGGGCTTCACCATGATGGAGATACTGGTCACACTGCTGATACTGGCGATCGGCCTGCTCGGCATTGCCGCGCTGCAGTTCAAGGCGATGCGCTACAGCAATGACGCCTTCAGGCGCAGCCAGGTAACTTTCCTGGCCTACGAGATTGCCGATCGCATGCGGATAAACAAGAAAAACGCCGATGACTACATTTCCTTTAGAAATTTTAAGCTCAGTAATACACTACCCCCCTGTAGAGAAGATGTACGCACCGATGCCGCCACGGACCTGGACTGCTGGTGGAACAAGGCCGCCAATGCCCTGCCGCCCACCGCCCTGCCGCCCACCATTCCTAGCACTACGAGTATAGGAAAGAGTGGCGAACTCTACAACGTGGTAATGCAATGGCAAGATCGGGAAGGAGTGGTTCACCGAATTGGCTACAGTTTTGAACTATAGGGGCATTGCCATGCATCATCGCGGACATAATAAGGGCTTTTCACTGATCGAGTTGGTGATCGCGATGCTGATCGGGGTCTTCCTGATGCTCGGCGCCACCTCGCTGTTCATCAGCAACAAACGCATATACAAGGAGCAGGAGGCGATGGGGCGCCTGCAGGAAAACAGCCGGTTCGCGATGCAAATGCTGATCAGCGACATACGCTCGGCCGGCTTTTCCGGCTGTGCGCACGACCACTCCCGCGTCGAAAATTTGATTATTCCACCCCCGACCTCTCCCTCGGATGCTGCTGATCCGACAAAATATAGAAAATTACTCACCTACACGGCCACCAATATCATCGAGGGCGGCGGATCTTTCATCGGCGATTGGCTCCCTAGCCACACGGGTAGCCCTTTTTCTTCAGACGCAATAGGCGATGCAATTACCATAAGGGGATTCCGCCCGCTGGGCATCAATCCGAGCGGCCCGACCACCGGCAATCTGATACCGACGGCGAGCACGCCCAGCGGTATTGTCGCCAACGATGCGCTGGTGATCTATGATTGCGACAGCGCGCATATCTTCCGCGCCACCGGAACCGGCAGCGGGGGGATCCGGCACGCCCACCCCGAACTCGCCGGCATTTACGACACCGAGGCCGAGGTCGGCGTCTTCCATGCCGTGCGTTATGCAATACATGAAAGAACCGATGCGGACGGTGACGGCACATTAGACCCGGCATTGTGGCGGGAGGATGCCACCAGCCTCGGTGTCAACTCCGAGAGCACCCGCGAAGTGGAACTGATACAGGGCGTGGAATTCATGCGAATACTTTACGGAGTGGACGATGACGATGACGGCATACCGGATGATTTTGTCCCCATATACAATTCCCCCAATTGGCCAAAGGTGATCGCCGTCAAGCTGGCAGTGTTGTTTCGCACGATTAGCCCAAACCCTGGCATAGAGCCCGACGCCAGAGAGTTCGAGTTGCTGAGTAGCACTTTCGCGCCGGCAGGGGATAAGCACCGCCGCCAGCAGGTGGATGCCACCATCTCTATCCGCAACCGCACGTCGAACTGACATGAATAGCAAGCACAAACAACGTGGCGCCGCACTGTTCACCGCACTGATTCTGCTGGTGCTGTTGACCATGTTGGGGCTGTCCACCATGTTCACCGCGACGCTGGAAGAGCGCATGGCCGCCGCTTCCCAGGAGCTCAACCGCGCCTTCCAGACCGCTTCCACCGGTTTGATGCGGGCATTCAACGATGAGGCAGCCTTCGACACCGGCCTGACCAAAGCAAATGACGGCTCGGCGACCGACAAATACGTGAACGATAATATCGACATCGGCAGCACCTTCTACAAAGCGACCACCGACTACAACTCGCTCTTCCGCGGCTCCAGCGCTCCGCCCAGGGGCTCCGGCTGGGACAGCACCTATGCCTATTACCACTTCGATCTGTCCGCCTCCGGCTATACCACAAGCGGTGCGGCGAGCGCACTGCATAGCGGCGCCTATCAGGTGGGCCGGGCGAGATGAACCGGGAACACTTATACATGTCTATATATCTGAAAGGAGCATCAATACCATGAAAACAATGATTCGGATCTGCATCACACTGCTGCTGTCGGCGGCCTCCTTCTCCGCCGCCGGGCAGCAGGGAGTGAAAGTTATAGACCACGGCCTGGACGGCGACCGGCGCTACTATACCGCCTATTGCCCGGACGGCCAGCCCAAACCCCTGGCACAGTTGCAGAAGAGCGGCCAGGTCTGCACCTATCTGCCGCCGGACGGCCGGGAAGTATGCCGCGACCGCAGCCCGGATGAGGCGGCCAGAACCGCGTGCGGAGTGCGCTAGTTCGATGAACGGGCACAGACAAAAGAGGAGCGGCTTGAAACCATGGCGGCAATACCGCCACGTGCTGCTCGGCGCGGCGCTGGCGCTGGCGCCGATCACGCGCGCAGCCGACACCGAGATCTACTTTTCCAGCAGCGGCACCCTGTTTGACCCCTCCCGCTCGAACGTGCTGCTGATTCTGGACACCTCCGGTTCTATGAATGTTCCGGCAACGGGGGTATCCGAATCCCGTATCGACCAGCTCAAAGAGGCGACCACGGAGATCCTGCAAGACGTAGAGAATATCAATGTAGGTCTGATGCGATTATCTACTGATGAGGGCGGACCGGTGTTGTTTCCGGTCACCTATCTGGAGGAAGATACCGCCAACGTAGTCAGCGAACTGACAACAACAATCCAATACAGGAGTACGATCAACGCCGCCGCCAATGACGTAGAGGATAGACCTGCAGGGTTGTCGTCCAACGGCCAAACCATCGGTTTTTTGGCGTCACCAGAAAACTTCACGGGCAGCACGAGTGTCGAAGGGGCCGGCGGCGGCCTGGATAGGCCCGACCAAGACGCCTATGAAATCCTGGCATCAGGGGAGGTAGTCACCGATGACGGCACAGACGACACTGCAATCAGGGGCCGCATCGCGGCATTTTTATTCGATGTGCAGGTCCCGCCCAATGCAGAGATCGTCTTCGCACAGATGCAGCTCACACCCAGCATGGATGTTCCAGGTGATACGGAATGGTTGGTCGGGGTCGAAGATACCGACTGGGCAGGGCCGCTGGTTGATTGTGACAGTTGTGCCAATATCAGCAGCCGCCAGCCGGTCACTCCCCTTTCGCCCTGGAATATTACCAGGCCTCGCGCTGACAACGCCTACTTCACGAATATCCTTACAACAGATGTGCAGCAGTTGGTGAAACGGGGCTGCGACAACATGAGCTCCACTACGTTCGAAACGGCCGGTTGCACCTATGAGGGACGTGCGCTGGTCCTCCTCCGACACGCTCCCGGCAATGTGGCCGGGCGTTTTTATAACGCAAGGGAGGCTGATCCGAGCTTTCGGCCGCGATTCACAATCGTTTATCGGGCCGCGGACGCCTTAGAAAGGAGAAGCACCGGGTTGCGTTTCGAGAATATCCGCATCCCGCAGGGCACAGGCCTGACAGAGGCCAATCTGGTACTCACCCCCACGAGCACGTTTGAGGGCAGCAATATAGATATAACTATCCAGATCGAAGACGAGGACGACTCCGATCCGTTCTCGGACCCCACTGATTTCAGGAACCGTACGCTGTCCGGTACCGTTGATTTCGAGGCTACTGAAACCACTTGGGAGGAGGGTGTGCCGGTCGAAATAGACGTATCTACCCTCCTGGAGCCTCTGGCGGGGCGTTCGGGCTGGTGTGGCGGCAATGCGGCCACTTTCATTCTCGGGATAAGTTCTACGTCCGACATTTCCCGCGTTGATGTCGCGCCGGAGTTCCAGAGTTTTGAAAACCCGGGCGCCAGCCCGCCCGCTCTCATTTATTCCTACGACCCGACCAGCATACCGCCCGGCGGCTGTTTATCCAACACCGAGAACGCCCAGGCGGCACTCAGTGGCGACGACGCAGAACAGGACGGCGCCACCGTCCATACCAGCCGCACCAATCTTCATCTCGGTGTGCGTGCCGGCCAGCCGCAGACCGTCGGCCTGCGCTTTGCGGGCGTGGACGTGCCGCCAAACGCAACGATCATCTCGGCCCAACTGGAGTTTTTCGCACAAGGCGACTCGCCCGGCGCGGCCCGATTCAGTATCAGGGGGCTTAACCAGGCCAACTCGTCTGTTTTTATCGCCAGCGCCGACAATATCGGCATGCGCTCGCGCACCAGCACGGCCGTTGACTGGACGCTGATGTCCCCGGGGGATGACTGGGTCATCCCGGACAATATGTATCCCAGCCCGGAGATCCGCGATGTGGTACAGGAACTGGTCAATGATCCCGGCTGGAGTCAAGGCGGCACGATGGGCTTCGTGATCGAGAACCAGGGATCAGGTTCGCGCACGGCCCACAGCTTCGACGGCAACCCGTTCCGCGCACCACGGCTGCAGATAGACTATGATGATACTACTACCGCAGACCAATCGTTCAAAACGGCGCGCGAGGCATTGCTGGAGGAGGTGGGTAACCTGCCCGCCTTTGGCAATACACCGCTGCAGGAAGTCATGTGGGAGTCCCTCCGCTACTGGCGCGGCGAGGAGATGATATACGGCGATTCGCGCCTGGGGCAGTTTTACAATCGCATCAGCCATCCGGGCTCCTACTGTACTGCGCCCGACTCCTGTGGCACTGCGCTGGTGGACGGCACAATGTTCACGCATCCCGATGATCCCACGGGAGGTGTATGCGACGACGAGGTCAACGCGTTTGGTGTTTATGTCCCGAATAGAATCGAGGCTGGTGTTTGTCGCCAGAGTACAATTTGCCGGATCGACCCGCTCAACAGGCTTTGCGAGGACGAACTGATTGGGCTAACCTCCCCAACGGATCCAAAGCCGATCTATATCTCGCCAATCAGCCCCGATTTGACCTGCTCTGGAAACCATCAGGTGTTGCTGACAGACGGCGCGGCCAACGTCAGCGGGATGACCAACACGCTTATGGGTATAAGATCCGATATAGCGAGAGCATCCTGCTATACGGACAATTCCAGCTTCAAATTGACTGGGGAGGATACCTTTCCCTACACTCCTCATGACTTGTGCATGGCAGATATGGCGGAATACCTGGCCACCGTCGATCAGTCCGCCACAACGGATGGCGATCAACTGGTGCAGACCTCCACCATTGCATACAACCTCAGCTCAAGATTGGCCACTCAGCTACTCAGGGACGTTGCCAATCTGGGCCAGGGCAATTTTTATAGCGCCAATAACGCCGACCAGTTGATTAATATATTTGAGCAGATCCTGGTCGACGTGCGCAGCGATTCCACCTCTTTCGTGTCGCCGTCGCTGGCGACCAATGCCTTCAACCGGCTGCTGAGCCGCGACGAGATCTATTTCGGTCTGTTTACCCCGGACCGGACGCGCGCCTGGTTCGGCAACGTGAAGAAATACAACGTCTGCATCGATTCGAGCCGGGGCTGCTCGCTGGGCGAGATCCTGGATGCGAACCGCGACAGCGCAATCGATACCGTCGACTCGCGCTTCCGGCAGGATGCCCGGAGCATCTGGTCGGCAACCCCGGACGGCCGGTCAACGACCCAGGGCGGCAGCGGCGCGGAGATCACCGATTACCGGGCGCAAATGCTGTATACCGATACCAATAACAACGGTCGGGCGGCGGCAAACACCCCGCTGTCCAACTCCGGCTTTTTCCTGGACGGCAGCAACTGGAGTGACTCGGCCCTGAGCGCGCTGCGCAGCGCCATCTGCCCGGTCCCCTCGTTCATGCCCGGCAGCCCGTGCGAGGATCGGATGCTGTGGTTGCTCGGCAGGAAGGTCATCACCGATGCCGAGAATGACATCAATGCCGATCAACGCTGGTCGGTGAACGACGTGCTGCACAGCTCGCCGGTGGTGATCACCTACGGCGGCACGGGCACGACCTTCTACGACAAGCTGATTTACGGTACCAACGACGGCTCGCTGCATTTCGTCAACGCGGACAACGGGCGGGAGGAGTGGCGCTTCCTGCCCAGTGATTTCTGGGGCGCCCAGCAGACTGAGTATCTGAATCCGGAGGGCGATCACGGCTACGGCATGGATACCACGCCGACGCTGTGGGTTATCGATAATAACGGCAACGGAATCATCGAGCCGGGCACGCCGGAGGGCGACAGTGTGCGGGCGTTCCTGGCCACCCGGCGCGGCGGCAACTTTATGTACGCGCTGGATCTGACCGAGGACGTGAACTCCACTACCGATCCGGTAGTGCCAAACTTCCTCTGGCGGATCGCGGGCGGCGGCGGCGATTTCCCCCGGCTGGGCCAGACCTGGTCGCAACCGCAGATCACCACTATCTCCACTGACGGCGATCCCAACCGACCGGTGCTGATATTCGGCGGCGGCTGGGATCCGGCGCTGGACAGCACCGCAACCTTTACGGTGGCGGATAACGGCGGCAACGCCTTTCTCGGCAATGCGATCTACATCGTCGATCCGATCGACGGCGACTTGCTGCTGGACATCAGCGGTTCCCCCGGTTCGGATATCGTGGTGCCGGATATGGTGTACTCGATTCCGTCCCGGATCCGCCTGGTGGATTCAAACGGCAACGGCGATACCGACCGGCTCTACGTGGGCGACAGCGGCGGCCAGATATTCCGGGTGGATCTGGATCCGGCTATCGATCCGGGGTCAATCTCACCGGAGCAGGATACCGTGGTCGGGCGATTGGCCAATGTCTCCGCAGCCACCCCCGTATCGGAGCGGCGCCGTTTCTTTGAACCGCCATCCGTGGTGCAGGTGAGGGATGAGATATACTCCGATACGGCGGAATATGATTATGTGTTGATCGGCAGCGGCTACCGCGCCCACCCGCTCAACTTCGATACCGAGGATCGATTCTACGCCTTCCGGGATTACACGATAAGCGTTCTTAGTGACAACGACAACGACAACGTCGCCGAAAGCACGGACGCCTACCCCAAACTGAGCGGGTTGCCTTTTGATAATACAGATTTGATTGATGTGACCAATGACGAGCTCGACAGCAGCGACGCCAACCAACGGGCAGCGTCAGGCTGGTATTTCGATTTTACCAGCGCGGGCTTTGCCGGAGAAAAGGTGCTGTCGGCAGCGACCACCGTCGCCGGTATCGTGACGTTCACCACCTTCCGGCCCGATCCCGACGCAGTCACCGATCCGTGTCTGGCCAGTGTGGGCAACGCCAACGCCTATAATTTCAATATCCTGTCGGCTGCCGCGGCGCTGGACTGGGATGCGGACGGTAATATCGATCTGGGTGATCGCAAACTGGGGCTGGGCAGCGGCATTCCATCCGGCGTGGTGCCCATCTTTACCAGGGAGGGGGTAGTCGGGATCGTCGGGATCGAGGGCGGGGCAGCCCAACTGGGCGTGCTCTCCGGCCTGCCGCGCTACCGCACTTACTGGTACGAGGAATTATAAATGATGTGGAATATCGCCGGGACACCGGTTATACTGGATCCGGTTATTTTATGGGATTGAATCTATGAATGGTATTCGTTTTAAGACCCGCCTTAGAGCAGCGGGGTTTACACTTTTAGAACTTTTGCTGGTTATTGCGATTATCGGCGCCCTGGCCGCTATCGCACTGCCTTCCTACAGCCAGTATGTGTTGCGCGGCAAGCGTGTGGAAGGCCGCTCGCATTTGCTGGATGCGGCGGCAATCATGGAGCGGTATTATTCGGATAATAACCAATATCCGGATGTCCTGAGCAAGACAAACATCCAGCCCACTACCGAAACCGGCAAATACGACATTTCCCTCGTTACTTCCACCCCCTTTCAAATCTATGAGGTGACCGCCACCCCCACTTTTACAGATGACAAGTGCGCTAGTCTGACACTGAAGCAGAACGGTACCAAGTTAATAACCGGCACGGGTACGGTAGCCAAGTGCTGGAATAAATAATCACCGCCGTGAAATGCCTGCGGATCCCTTGCCGCACAAGGTATTTGTTCCTGATGTTGCCGGCGGCATTCTCCGTCTTCTGTGCGCTGCCCCCGGCAATGGCGGGCGTGACCGGGGAAAACGGGGATCCCCTGGACCGGGATGACTATGCCATACTGAGAAGCAAGGTTGCGGCGGGCGTAGCGACGATGGCGGAAGTGCATGCCGCGCTGACCGAGCGCGACACGGACGGGATCGCCGATACCATGCACGCGCTGTATTCGTTGCACTGGAGCAGGATGGCACATGCGCTGTATGATGATCTGTGGCTTTTGCACAGGGACGGGCATCCGGATTTTGCCTGGCGGCAGATCGAAGCCATTCCCGCCAGGATCGCATTGGCCGGCACCCTGGCACGCATACGCGGCCGGGATGCGAAAGAATTCCTGGCATATATTCATGCCCATAAATACGATACGGAGGGTTCTCACCGCGCCCAGGCTGTGATCGCGCTGGGGCGCAATGGCGATCCCGGCGATGTCGATTATCTGATCGAGATGGCCGGCGCGGACGGTGTGTACGTGGCTCAAAGCGCCGCAACCGCGCTGGCCCTGGTCGGCCACCCTCGGGCGCGGGACGAGTTAATCCGGCTGTGGGAGCGGGAACAGGATGAGGATAAGAAGGCGCATTTGGCGCGAATGCTGCTACAGGCGTATGCCTGGCAATCGGGGGGGAAACCGGCAAGATCGAAACCGCCACCGGTTAAACCCGGAACCAAAAAGAGACTCAGATAGGGAATATCGGGCGGTCACGGAGAGAGAGAATGCGGTGATGCCGATAGTCATAGAATGCGTTGACGCCGAGCAACAGGTCCTGATGCGCCATAGTAGCCCTGGTCAAACAATAGTTGCTCAGAGCGCTCCCACAGCGCCAGTCAGGGAAGTGAGTCGGAAGTGTTCATCCGAGCAGGCTTATCAATGCAACGATTACACCGCCTTGAGCAATCAGCGCGCCTATCATCCATTGCAGCAGATCAGCCTTTAGCTCGGCCAAGTCAGCCTTGGTCGCCAGATTGCTGTTGAGCAGATTAACCTGTTCGGCGGCCAGGGCTTCGGCCTGCTCCAGGCTAAAGCCATGCCCGGTTAAATTCTTGACGAATTTATGCGTATCAAATGTAATCGCTTCAGTCATTTTCTTTCCCAAGGGGAAGTATCCGCCTGTATGCTTTTGTATATAATTCCCAATTTTTTAGCACTTTTAAATACTTTACTCTATACTGGCAAAGTTTATGTTGTCAGGCAAGGGTTATCTGCTACGGGGAAAGTCCGGTATGGTCAGGAGAAGTTCTCCGCAGGCGTCGTTTTTAAGGTAGCTTTGTAGTTTCTTTGCCAAATCATCCAGTTTGTTGGTATTATCCGGCGGTTTTCGAATTGCGGAAATCAAAAGATAGTGTGGGGTAGCAATCGTCTATAGTGATTATAGTAGCAGTATTAAGACAGTTATGTTTCGAGTGACATTGCCCGATCAAAGTCAGCGGGAATACCCGGGGCCGGTTACGGTTATGGAGGTTGCCAGGGATATTGGTGCGGGTCTCGCCAGGGCAACGCTTGCGGGGGTGGTGAATGATGAGCTGGTGGATGCCGGTTTTCAGATAAGGGCGGACAGCCGGCTGAGAGTTATTACCGATAAGGATGCGGAGGGATTGGAGATCATTCGCCATTCCTGCTCTCATCTTATGGCGCATGCGGTTAAGGAGTTGTTTCCCGAAGCGCAGGTGACCATCGGGCCGGTGATCGAGAATGGGTTTTATTACGATTTTGCCTATGAAAGGTCGTTCACGCCGGAAGATATTGCGGCAATTGAAGGAAAAATGCAGGAGCTGGCCAAGGCAGATATTGAGGTACAGCGTTTTACCATGCCAAGGGATGAGGCGGTCCGGTTTTTCCGCGATCTGAATGAGGAGTATAAGGCCCGGATTATTGAGTCTATTCCGCAGGATGAGCTGCTGTCGTTTTATTCACAGGGCTCGTTTACCGATCTTTGCCGGGGGCCGCATATTCCGAATACCGGTAAGTTAAAGCATTTTACGCTGACGAAACTTGCCGGGGCCTATTGGCGCGGCGATTCGAGGAATGAGATGCTGCAACGCATCTACGGCACGGCATGGCCGGATAAGAAGTCGCTGAGAGATTATCTGCACAGGCTGGAGGAGGCGGAAAAGCGCGATCACCGCAAGCTGGCGAAGAAACAGGATTTGTTTCATTTTCAGGAAGAGGCGCCCGGCATGGTATTCTGGCATCCGAAGGGATGGACGGTTTATCAGATTGTCGAACAGTATCTGCGCGCAAAGATGTGCCGGCATGGCTACCGGGAGATCAATACGCCGCAGGTTGTCGATCGTTCGCTGTGGGAGCGGTCGGGACATTGGGATAAGTTCAGGGAGGATATGTTCACTACCGGTTCCGAGAATCGGGATTATGCGATCAAGCCGATGAATTGCCCCGGTCATATTCAGGTTTTTAATCAGGGACTGAAAAGTTACCGGGATCTGCCCATCCGCCTGGCGGAGTTTGGTTCGTGCATCCGCAATGAACCGTCGGGTACCCTGCATGGATTGATGCGCGCCAGAAGTTTTACTCAGGATGATGCGCATATTTTCTGTACGGAAGCGCAAATTCAGCCGGAGGTTGCGAGTTTTATTGATATGCTGTTCGAGGTGTATGCAGATTTTGGGTTTGATGAGGTTATTGTGCGGCTGTCCACTCGGCCGGAAAACCGGGTGGGCGGCGATGCGGTCTGGGATAAGGCCGAGCAAGCGCTGGAATTGGCGTTGAATAATAAGAAACTGGATTGGGAGTTGCAGCCGGGTAAAGGGGCTTTTTACGGGCCGAAAATTGAGTTTATATTGAAGGATTGCATCGGGCGTATCTGGCAATGCGGGACGATGCAGGTGGATTTTTCGATGCCGGAACGGCTCGGGGCACATTTTATTGACCGGAACAGTAGTAAACAGACGCCGGTAATGCTGCACCGGGCGGTCGTGGGATCGATCGAGCGCTTTATCGGTATTTTGATCGAGCATTACGCCGGTATATTGCCGGTCTGGCTCGCGCCGGTTCAGGTTGTGGCGCTGTCCATTACCGAAAAGCAGAGCGAGCGGGCGAAAAAGGTGGGGAATATTCTGAGGAGTCGGGGATTCAGGGTGGAAACGGACTTGAGAAATGAAACGATCGGGCTTAAAATTCGTGAACATGCAATGCAACAGATCCCTTTTCAGTTGATCATCGGCGCCAGGGAGGTGGAGAGCGATACCGTGGCGGTGCGCACACGAGAGGGTAAGGATATTGGCGCAATGCCTCTGGATGGGTTTATGCAGCATCTGAATGCCGGGATGGCCGGGCAGGGTTGTGCTGTTTTGGAGGATTAGAATATCACCGTAGATAAACAGACTCGCCTCAATGAAAAAATTACCGCAACGGAGGTGCGATTAATCAATGCTGAAGGGGAACAAATAGGGATAGTCGGCTTGGAAGAAGCGAATAATATCGCCGAGGAAGCAGATATGGATCTGGTGGAAATTGTTCCAAATGCCCAGCCTCCTGTGTGCAGGATTATGAATTATGGCAAGTATTTGTTCAATCTGAACAAAAAAAACCACGTGGCGAAAAAGAAACAAAAGCAGATACAGGTAAAGGAGATTAAATTCAGGCCCGGGACGGAAAAGGGTGATTATCAGGTGAAGTTGAAAAATCTGATCCGGTTTCTGAGCAACGGAGATAAGGTGAAGGTGACGCTTCGATTTCGCGGACGTGAGATGGCGCATCAGGAATTAGGGCCTAAAATGCTGGAGAGAATACGGCAGGATCTGGAAGAATACAGCGCGGTGGAGCAATTGCCTAAACAGGAGGGCCGGCAAATGATTATGGTTCTGGCGCCGAAAAAATAACTTTTTTATGGGGTAAAGAAATATCATGCCAAAAATAAAGACAAACCGGGGGGCGGCAAAGCGGTTTTCCCGAACAGCGTCCGGCAAATTCAGGCATCGCCAGTCGCACCGCAGCCATATCCTGACGAAGAAAAGTACTAAACGTAAGCGCCACCTTCGCAGTATTGCCATTATCCATAATCAGGATCAGCCGGCAATTGCCCGGATGGTGCCATATCTATAGGGAGGGAAACGGAAGATGCCCAGAGTGAACCGAGGTGTTGTCGCACACGCCAAACATAAAAAGACGCTTGCACAGGCAAAGGGTTATCGCGGCAGAAGAAAAAATGTGCTGCGGGTCGCTAAACAGGCGGTGATCCGCGCCGGTCAGTATGCCTATCGCGACCGCCGGCGGCGTAAAAGTCAGTTTCGCGCATTATGGATCGCCAGAATCAATGCCGCTACACGCGCACATGGGCTGTCCTATAGTTGTTTTATCAATGGGTTGAAAAAGGCCGTTATTGATTTAGACCGCAAGGTTCTGGCTGAGCTCGCCGTGTCCGACAAGCCGGCATTTGCCGCACTGGTGGAGCAGGCCCGCTCTGGGCTTTCGGCCGGGAGCGATTCTCCCTGAATGCTTGCGGCTTGCCTTATTCAGGGCTAACAGGCCGGGAATTGCCGCGCAAAATCCCTGGCATTCTTTGCCTGCGGAGTTGAATACGCCCGGTGTGAAACAGCTTGCCGATTTGCTTGATGATTCTTTGTCTGGAATAGAAAATGCGGCCAGTCTGGTTGAGTTGGATGGTTTGCGCGTTGCCGCACTGGGACGGAAGGGGAAAATAACCCGGTTTTTGAGAGAGCTGGGGCGTTTGCCTCCCGAACAGCGGCCGGTGGCCGGGCAGAGCGCCAACCAGGCCAAGCTGGAAATACAGGCGGCAATCAAGGCAAGGAAGAAGGCGCTGGAAGAGGCGCAATTCAACGAAAAGCTGCGCCAGTCCAGGCTGGACGTGACACTGCCGGGAAGGGGGGTGAGGCCAGGCCGCCTGCACCCGATCACCAGGACATTGAACCGCATAGAGTCTCTGTTTGAGCGTATTGGTTTCGATGTGCTGGAGGGGCCGGAGATCGAGGATGATTACCACAATTTCGGAGCGCTCAATATTCCGGAAAATCACCCGGCACGCGCCATGCATGATACGTTTTATTTTCCCGATGGCCGCCTGCTTCGTACTCATACTTCGTCTGTGCAAATCCGGGTAATGCAAAACGGGAAACCGCCGTTCCGGTTTATTGCGCCCGGGCGGGTGTACCGGTGTGATTCGGATACGACGCATACGCCTATGTTTCATCAGGTGGAGGGCCTGATCGTCGATACGGCCGTTACTTTTGCGGAATTAAAGGGCCTGTTGATCGATTTTTTGCAGCATTTTTTTGAGCGGGAACTGCAGATCCGGTTCAGACCTTCTTATTTTCCATTTACCGAACCCTCGGCTGAAGTGGATATCATGGGGGAAAACGGCTGGCTGGAGGTGCTGGGCTGCGGCATGGTCCATCCCAATGTGCTGAAAAATGTCAATATCGATCCGGAGGAATATATGGGCCTGGCTTTCGGCATGGGGGTCGAGCGACTGGCGATGCTGTATTACGGGATCGATCATATACGGCTGTTCTTCGAGAATGATCTGCGTTTTCTGAAACAGTTCGATTAGCCGGGGAGAAATGCAGGATTTTGGTCGAAAGGGGCAGGCATCCAGACGGGCCTTGTCCTCTTTATCGGCGCAATATCCGGGTTCGCTATTTTCGCCGGTTTTACCGGAACGATTGGCCGGCGCCATGGTCGTATAAAAACAGGTTCATCCTGCCGGGTGAACGGCTATCTGCCTGGCCCGACTGCTCTCTGATTCCACCGAGGGTGCGAGATTGCAGGAAATTTGTAAAAAATTGTGCCATAATTGTCTATACTTAATGCTTTTAGGAAGTTCATTATTGTGAGATTGGACGGCAGCAATAAAATAATCATTGTTTTGGCAATTTCCTTTGCTGGCGGCGATTTTGCCTATGCCGCCTCGGAGCAGACAAGCACTATTGTCTACTACCAGCGGCATATCGAGGAACTCAAGTCAAAGCACGGTGTGTATTATGCCCGGCTTGGTGAACCGCTGCTGGGATTGAGCCTGGCCTATCAACTGGAAGATGAGCATGAACAGGCGGCGATTATGTTGAAACAAGCCTTGCAGATTAAACGAGTCAATCACGGTCTGTATGATTTAGGGCAGATCCCCATTCTTGAAAGATTGGTAAAGAGCAATATCGCCAATGAACATTGGAGCGATGTGGACCGAAATTATCACCAGATGCTCTGGGTACACAAACGCAATTATGGCGGCAACGATCCCCAATTATTGACGATCCTGGACCGGGTCGCTTGCTGGAAACTAAAGGCGTATCGACAGAGTTTATTGAACGATAACCTTCACGATCCCCTGTACGAAGCGTGGCGTATTTATAGCGGCGCAATAACCATGCTATCCTCACGCGATCAAACCGATCCGCGCTTGATTGATCCACTGTACGGGCGGGTGTTGGTCAACTATCAAATGACATCCTCTGAAGTGGGCAATACCTTACGGCGCGTGGTTTCGATATATGAAGCCAATACGGAATTACCGAAAAACAAATATGCGGAGGCCCTGGCGCATCTGGGCGACTGGGAGCTACTGACGGGATCCCCGGAAGGCGCCCATAATAACTATAAAAAAGCCTATACATTGCTGGTTGAGGATGCCGCCGAGCGGGAGCATCTCGACCAACTGTTCGGCTCCCCCAAGGTGATCCCGTCCCTTAAAATCACCCTGCCGGAATTGGACGAACACCAGCAAAATAATGCAGATCTAAGATATGTCTACGTCTCTCTCGATGTTTCGGAGAACGGCAAACCCGGAAATATAAAAATTCTTGACGGCGACCCGGCGGAAAAGAGCGGAGACAAGGGAAAGGCAAAAAGGGAAATTCAATCGCGCCGCTACCGTCCCCGATACGAGGACGGAGAATCGGTTGCTACTTCCGATCATCAGATGCGTGTTGTACAGAGCAATTGAGCATGATTCACAATCCAGCACACCGCGCCATTCTGCCCATGTTGTTGACGGCATCCATGGCATTGTCGGCGACAAATGCCCTCGGTGTACAGCAGGATGCTCCAACCCGGCAATCAGGGGAAACTATGCCAAACATCACTGATATACCGGTCAAAGAGCGGGGATCAGCACGCGCTCCCGCCCCTACCACCGATATTTATTTGGCGCTTTCCTTACCCTATGACAAGCCCCAGCCGGAAAGTCTGGAGCAATCGGGCGGTGTTCCGCCGGGTTCAACAAAACAGGAGGCGGATGGCGACGTTGAGCAGGCCGGAAAAAGAGCGCAGAGTCCGGGGCAGCCGGGGGATGTTCCGCCGGGTTCAACAAAACAGGGAGCGGATGAAGGCATTGAGCAGGCCGGAAAAAGAGCGCAGAGTCCGGGGCAGCCGCCAGCGGGAGATCCCTCGCAGCGTTCGACAGACGGCGGTGCGGATGGCCGCTTCGATCAGGCCGGAAAACAGACCGGAAAACAGACCGGAAAACAGGCTGGAAAACAGGCCGGAAAACAGGCTGGAAAACAGGCCGGAAAACAAGCTGGAAAACAGACCGGAAAACAAGCTGGAAAACAGACCGGAAAAGGTGGTATTGATATACCGGCGCAAGGCGAAGGAGCCTTGACCGACAGTGAAGAGATCATAATGATAGAGAGAAAACTGGAAGAACAATTGACCGAGTTTGATAAAATCATATTGCGTGAGCAGGCACAGATCGCCGACCGGGAAAATGAGCGGGGCGGCGGCCTGGATGCTGTTCCGGCAGGAGGCGGTCCCGAGTCGGACTCTCCGCTTGACGGCGAAGAATCAATGGACGGCGAAGAATCAGCCCCCCCCCAGGTTAGACGGCAACCGGGCAGTCCCGGTGGTAATCGTAAACACGAAGTCGATCTTGAGGCGCCCCCCCCGTTGCCCGAAGGCATACCCGACGGAAAAGACGATGATGTGGTAGCGCGTCAATTGCGTGAAGCGGCGATGCGCGAAAAAGATCCGGCCCTGCAGGAAAAATTGTGGGATGAATACAAAAAATATAAACAGGGATTATAGAAAAAAATGAAGAGCAGTCACCTTACCTTCCCGGCCTGGTTTTTACTGCCGATATTCTGCCTTGGCGGATGCAGCACGGATATAGTAAAGACCACCAAACAAGAAGAGATCATTATAGAGACCGGGACTATAGCGGAAGATTTATTGCTGGACGTGGGGATCAGTCCCTTCGACCCGGGACTCGATGATGTGCCCGATGAGGAGGAGGGGGTGTATCGGCAGCTCAGGAAGGCGGAAGCCCGGTATATGCCGGTAACGCTGATGGAAACATTACAGCACAGTGGTCAATGGGGGGTGGTGCGCGTTATTCCCGATAAACAAAGCGAAATGGATATCTGGGTGGATGCAAAAATACTGGGATCCGATGGCACCGATCTGAAACTTTCGGTAACCGTGCATGACTCATCCGGCAATAAATGGTACACAAAAAAATATAAAGGCTCTGCAAGCAAATATGCTTATGAAGGGGGAGCCGACGATGACAGTGAACCTTTTCAGGGAGTCTACAACAAAATTGCCAATGACTTGCGTGAATACAGAAAAAAACTCACTGACGATGAGATCAGGAACCTGCGCAACATTTCCGAACTGCAATTCGCCGGGCGATTCTCACCGGAAGCATTCTCAGAATATCTGGAGAAAGATTCGGACGGAATATACAGCATCAAAAGACTGCCGGCGGACAATGACCCCGTCATACAGCGCATCAAACGCATCCGGCAAAGAGACAATACCCTCGTTGATACACTGCAGGAATATTATGATTCATTCAGCAGGCAGATGGACTCATCCTATCGGGAATGGCGCCGGCTCAGTTACGAAGAAACCCAGGCCCTGCACAAGCTAAACCTGCAAAAGTGGAGGCGCGGATTATTAGGGGTGGCGGCGGTCGTCACCGGCATCCTTGCCCAGGACAGCAGCAGTGAGGCGGTAAAGACCGCCGGCCAAATCGGGATCGGCGCCGGATTGCTGGGTTTGAAGAGCGCCTACGATAAAAGCGAAGAGGCAAAAATTCATGAACAGGCGCTGGAAGAACTCGGTGAGTCGCTGAACGCCGAGATCGAGCCGCATACCCTTGAACTGGAAGACAGAACGGTGACATTGACCGGTTCGGTGAATGAGCAATACGCTCAATGGCGTCAAGTACTGCATGACATCTATCGCAAGGAAACCGGTCTGATCGATACCCCCTAGCCGTCGATTGAATGTGCGGCCGCATTCGTGCCTATACTGTCGTAAAATCTAAAACCGAATTTCAATCTATGCCGGCGCCATGAGCAGCGATCAAACAGGAGCGAAAAACAGTTTTCAGCAAATTCGTCCCGCCCCCATTGTGTTGACTCGGGCGGATGATGCACAAGCTGATCCGGCGGCACACAGGATAAATCTACCGCTTGCCGCCCTGATCGCCCTGATTGCGATAATTTTATTGGCCTGCATGATCTTTACCTTCATAGTGCTGCCAGGCTGGTTTGCGCCGAGCTCGACGCCGCCTGTCAAAACGGCGGAAGCGCCGGCGCTCCCCTCCGATCACTCCCCACAACCCGCATTGACAAAGCCCGACGCCGAACTGCCACTGCCCTGGAATGAATCACAATTGGCGGAGCTCCGAAAAAAATCTCAAGACACCCTTGCGGCAATGCTGCAAGCCGAAGAACAACTGAAAAAAACAGCCGTTGAAAAATGGGGGGCGGAGCAACACCTCCGCGCCACCGCTCATGCCGAACAGGGAGATCAGCAATACCGAAAAAAACAATTTAAAGCCGCCAATGCCGAATACGAACAGGCGCTGACCCTGTTCAACGAATTACTCGCCGAAGCCGATAATATCCTGCGGCTGTCGCTGGAACAGGGCCGGGATTATCTGCAATCCGGCGACGCAGAGAAGGCGGCCGGGGCCTTTGAAAAAGCGCTATTGATCGAGCCAGACAATGCCACTGCCGCTGCCGGACTGCAACGCACCCGCACGCTGGATCAAGTAAGAAGCCTGACTGATCAGGCAACCGAATTGCTATTGCAGGGAGAGCTTGACAAGGCCCGCAACATATTGAACCAGGCCCTGAGTCTGGACAAGCAGGATGAATTGGCAAAACAAAAACTGGCGGATGTGCGGCAAAGAAGCCGTGACAGAGACTTCAATCAGGCAATGAGTGCAGGCTATATAGCCCTGGATAACAATGACTATACGCAGGCGGCGGCGAAATTCAGCAGGGCGCTGCGGATAAAACCCGGCACGCAGGAGGCCTTGTCGGCCTTGGATCAGAGCAAGCAGGGAATGATCACCGACAATCTGAAGAAACTATTGCTCCAGGGGCACACACTGGAAACTGCCGAGCGCTGGAAGGATGCCATCGACGTGTATACCGAGGCGCTGAAGCTGGACGGCAATTCTGCGGAAGCCCGGCAAAAAAAGCAGGCCGCCCAGCTCCGGGCCATGCTCGATCAAAAGTTGACCGATACGATAGCCCGTGCCGAACGACTGACCGATCAGGACGTATACCAGGAATCTCTGACGCTGCAAAACGAGATCGACAAAATTGAAGTGCAGGGACCCAGACTGACCGAGCAAAAAAAAACCCTGAGCAAGTTACTGCAACAGGCAAGCGAACCCATTTCGGTTACTTTTTTTTCCGATGACCAAACCGACGTTACCCTCTACAGGATCGGAAAACTGGGTAATTTTGACAAGACCAACCTGCAATTACTACCCGGCAAATACATAGCAGTCGGCCATAGACAGGGATACCGTGATGTCAGGGTTGAATTTACAGTGCAGGCAAACGACGGTCCACAATCCGTTGACATCCGCTCCCGGGAGAAAATAGTATCGGTCCCCCGATAATAGTTGATGAACTGGAACCATGCCCGCCACATTTTTCCGGATCACTCCTGAAAATTTCCGGGCGATCCTGATAATTGCCAGATAATGGAACGGGAAGCTCTGATTCAGGTTGATTCGTTGTCACGGCGTTATGGGGATGTCGTGGTTGTGGATGATGTTTCCTTCGAGGTGCGGCGCGGGGAGATCCTGGGCTTTCTCGGCCCGAATGGCGCGGGTAAATCGACGACGATGCGGATGGTCGCCGGGGTTCTTTCGGCGACTTCGGGACGTATTCAAATCGCCGGGGTGGATATGCAGGATGCCCCCATGGAGGCGAAACGTCATATCGGCTTTTTGCCGGAGGATCCGCCGGTTTATCCGGATCTGACCGTGGATGAGTATCTGGGTTATTGTGCGCGTTTGCGCGATATGCCGGGAGGGGAGGCGCTTGCGGCTATTGCGGACAGCAAGGCGCGTTGCGGGCTGGAGGGGGTGGGCGGACGGCTGATCGGCAATCTTTCCAAGGGCTACCGGCAGCGCGTCGGGATCGCCCAGGCGATCGTTCATTCTCCGGCGGTTATTATTCTGGATGAGCCAAGCTCCGGGCTGGACCCGGTTCAGATCAGGGGGGTGCGTGAGTTGATGCGGGAACTGGGGCGGGATCATAGTATTATCCTCTCGACTCATATCCTGTCGGAGGTGCAGAGTTTGTGTGATCGGGCGCTTATTGTTAATCGGGGGAGCCTGGTTCTGGACCAGGTGATCGATCGTTTGCGGCAGGATGGGCCGGAATTTGCCGGGGTGGAATTGGAGTTGCTGCATCCTCCGGCTTTGGAGGAGTTGCTGGGGCTGGATGGGGTCAGGTCGGCCGTCGCGGTCGGAGAGGGGGTTTTCAGAGTGGAGTTCAACGGGAATGAGCGCGGTGCGCTGGATGGCGTGCTGGGGGCAATAGTCGAAAATCATTGGGGATTGGGGCGTATGAATCCGCTGGGGGATTCTCTGGAGGAGGTGTTTATGCGCCTGGTTGCGGGTGGGCAGGGTGAGCAGCCGGGCGGGGGGGAGTAGTGATGCGGGTTTTGTTTTATATTGCGGCGAATGAGTTGCAGCGAATGTTCAAGTCGCCGCCGGCCTGGATCATCATGGCGGTTGTTCAGTTTTTGTCGGCGGTGTTTTTTTATGTTTTGTTGCAGCAGTATATGAGCGCGGGAGGGCGGGAATTGGATAAGGGGGTGACCGAGGTGGTGGTCGCCGGCATGTTGAAATTGAGCGGGGTGTTGTTGTTGCTGGTTTCGCCGTTGTTGACGATGCGGTTGATCAGCGGGGAGCGGCAGTTGGGGACGATTGCGTTGATTATGTCCGCGCCGATCAGCCCGGTTCAGTTGGCGCTGGGGAAGTATCTGGGGATTATGCTGTTTTATTTTTGTCTGGTGTGCATGGTGGCGCTGATGCCTTTGTCGCTGTTGCCGGGGACGCGGCTGGATATGGGGCAGTTGTTTGCGGGTCTGCTGGGGCTGATGTTGCTGGTGTCGAGTTGCGCGGCGGCGGGCCTGTTTGTTTCGTCGTTGTGCCGCTCGCCGACGGTGGCCGCTATCGGCACTTTCGGGCTGTTGCTGTTGTTGTGGGCGCTCAGTATTGCGGGGAATAACGCCTCGGGAAGTGCGGCGGAGATTTTCGCGTATCTTTCGTTGATGCGGCATTATCATAATTTGTCGGACGGCGTGTTCGATTCGGTGGACGTGCTGTATTATCTGATCGTCAGCGGCTGTTTTGTGGTGTTGACGATTTGGCGGCTGGATGCGGAAAGGGCGCTGGGACAGGCATGAGGGTCACCGATAAAACCCGCATGCGGTTTTGCCTTAGCAGTGCGCTGATGCTTTGTCTGTTGCTGGCGGTCGGTGGGCTGTCGGCCTGGTTGAGTACCCGCTATCCGATCCGGTATGACTGGACTCATGCCGGCAGGCATACCTTGTCGCAGCCGAGTGTCGATCTGCTGGCGCAGATGCCTTATCCCATTGAGGTGCGGTCGTATGCGAGGGAAAGTCCGGCATTGCGCCGCGCGATCAGGGGGTTCATTCGGCGTTATCAGCGGCATAAGGATAATATCCAGTTGCATTTTGTGAATCCGGATGCGGTGCCCGATGAGGTGCGGAGCCTGGGGGTGCGGGTGGATGGGGAGTTGGTGGTTCGCTATCAAGGGCGCAAGGAGCACGTGCAGCGAAACAGCGAGCAGGATTTCACCAATGCGTTGCAGCGTCTGGGCAGAAAACAGGATCGCTGGCTGGTTTTTGTTGAAGGGCACGGTGAGCGTAGTGCGCTGGGTGAGGCGAATCATGATCTGGATGAGTGGGTGCGGCAGTTGAACAGCAGGGGGTTCAAGGTGCAGCCGATCAATCTGCCCCATACTCCGGTGATCCCGGATAATACTTCTGTTTTGGTGATCGCCGGTCCAAAGATCGATTTCCTGCCGGGTGAGATGGATAGTATCGATGAGTATGTCGACGGCGGCGGGAATTTGTTGTGGCTGGCCGATCCGGGAGGGGTGTATGGATTGGATCGTCTGGCGGAGCGGCTGGGGATCGGTTTTTACGCCGGTACGATCATAGATTCGGCCGGACGGTTGGTGGGGATCGATAATCCGGCAATGACCCTGGTTACCAGGAGTCTGTATCATCCGCATCCGGTTACCGAGGATTTTAGCTTGACCACCTTGTTCCCTCATGCGGCGGGGATCCGGATCGACGGGCAGACGGATTGGTTGATCAAGCCGGTTTTCGGCAGCGGCGATCATACATGGAGTGAGACCGGGGAATTGAGCGGTGAGGTGGATTTGGATGAGGATGAAGCGGCGGGGCCGTTCGTCCTTGGGGTGAGCATGGAGCGGGAAGCGGAGGCGGGCCGGCGGCAGCGTGTTGTGGTGATAGGCGATGGTGATTTTCTTTCCAATACCTACCTTGGCAACGGCGGCAATCTGGATTTGGGGATCCGTATCATTAATTGGTTGGGCAGTGATGATGCGTTTATCGCTATAGGGGCAAAGACGGCGGTAGATACGCAGATAGATCTGTCCGGCACTACTCTGGGGATTGTTGGCCTGGTTTTTCTGGCGCTGCTGCCGGCGGGCCTGCTTGTGGCCGGTTTCGCCGTGAGTGTGCGCAGGAGAAGATTGTAGGCCGTGCAAGCGCGGCTGCTAATAAACGGGGTTTTATTGTTTGTCTGTGCCGGCTTGTGTTTGTTTCTGGTCTATGGCCCCGACAGGGACGCGCCGGTGCGGTTGTCGGGGATCGACCCGGACACGATAGATCGGATCGTTATTCGCCGCCAGGGGAAGCCGGAGGTGGGGTTTGTGGAGCGGCAGGGGCGGTGGTTGATGGTGGTGCCGGTGCCGATTGCGGCAAATCCGGACCGGATCTCCGCAATGCTTGGGTTGCTGAATACCGGGAGTTACACCCGGCTTGAAGGTGCGGCTGTCGAGCCGGGGCGGCTTGGGCTTGATCCGGAAGGGGTGGCGCTTGTATTGAACGGGTATGAGTTCGCGTTTGGCGGGACCGATGGGATCGATTCGAGGCGTTATGTGTTGTTCAATGGGACGGTGCATCTGCTGGATGACCGGCTTTATCCTCAATTGACGTCGCCGTATTATTTTTTTGTCAGCCGGCGTTTGATCCCGGACGGGGAAGGGATTGGGGCTATCGAGTACGGGGGATCCGGCTACAGGCTGGATGAGGGGGTCTGGGTTTCGGACGGCGCCGCCGACGCGGATGATATTGCAGCCACCGTCAATGCGTGGCGGGAGGCGGAGGCGGTTTCTGTGAGTGCGAGTTCCGGGTTTGAAGCGGATGGGAGGGTGCGGATCACGATGGCAGCGGAGGTGATGGAGTTTTTTGTCGCAGGGGGTGACGGGGAATTTGTGTTGGTGCGGCCTGAGCGCGGGGTTGCGTATAAGATGTCCGTGGCGGACCGGGAACGGTTATTGCCGGAATGAAGAGGGATGGAGCGGGCTTCTTCCATCGGCATCATTGTGCGTATTTCTGCGTGATGCCGGTCAGCACGGCGGATAGTTTTGCGCGAAGGTCGTCGGCAATCAGGTAGAAACAGGGGAGTGTCAACAGGATCAGGGCCGTCGCGAATAGTAGTCCGAACCCCAGACTGATCGCCATTGGGGCTAAAAATGCGGTCTGGCCGGTTGTGAAAAAGATCAACGGCGATACTCCAAGGAAGGTGGTGATGGTGGTGAGCAGTATCGGTCTGGCGCGCACCCGCCCGGCGTTGACTACCGATTCGACGCGGGGTATGCCCTGGCTTCTTTGCTTTTTTATGAAGTCAACCATGATCAGGGAGTCGTTGACGATGATCCCGGATAGCGCCAGTACTCCGACCGCTGACAGGAACTGGAGGTTGTGGCCAAAGGCGGCATGCCCGATTATTACGCCGATCATCCCGAAGGGGATGACAATCATCACGACTATGGGATCGATGAGTGATCTGAATAATGCGGTCAGCATGAAAAAGATTAGCGCCAGCGCAATGATCAATGCGTGTTTTATTCCTTTGAATGATTCTTCGGCGTTTTTCTTTTCTCCAAGATACAGCAGGGAGTAGTCGCCGTTATTGTCGGCACGCCCGTATTGTTTGTCGACCAGGGCGATTGCTTCGGAGGCGGTAATTGTGTCCGAGTTAACGTTGGCGGTTATTTTTGCCATGCGCCGGCCGTCTCTTCTGCGGATCTGGTTCACGCCCCGATCAATGCTGATGTCGGCAACGTCGCCAAGGTATACCGTGTCATTGTTTGCCAGCACGATGGGCAATTCTTCCAGACTGTCGGAGCGTTGCCGCATCAATTCGGGGTAGATTATCCTGACGGGCACCCGCTCTTCATCCCAGGTGATGTAGAGTATTTTATTGCCCAGGAAGCCGTTGCGGACGGCGGTCGCCAACTGGGATTGGTTGACGCCGAGCTGCCGCCCCCTGTCGTTCAGTATGTAGCGGTACTCAATTTTTCCGGCTTCCTGATCGTGGACGACGTCGTTCACACCGGGCAGCCGCTGTAAATAGTTCTTTATTTCATCGGCCTGGGTCTGAATGAGCGCCAGATCCGAGCTTACCACCCCTACTTCAATGTCGTCACCGGCCGGGCCGGCGTCCGGTCTCAGTATGGATAGCCGCTGTATTCCGGATATGTTCAGCATGGCTTCCCGCACCTGGTTGATGATCTGTTCGGCACTGCGCTGGCGCGGGCCGAAGTTGTTGAAGTCGAGACTGACCAGCGGGGTGATCCAGTTTTCGATGAATCCTTCCGCGACGGGTTTTTTCAGGTCAACAATAACCTGGATGATGTTGCTGCCGGTTTTGTTGCGGTTGAAATCGATAATGCTTATCCCGATATTGGTGAGCATCGTGTCCAGTTCGTCCTCTTGTACGGTCGCGAGCAGCTTTGTTTCGACTTCTTCCGCCAGCGCCAGGCTGTCTTCAAGGCTGTAGGTGTTGGGGGTTTCGATGTTGAGAAAGAACTGCCCGATTTCAATGTCGCCGAATAGCTGGGAGGACAGGCGTGTATGGGCATAACTGAGGCTGATCGCCAGTGCGCCGATGCTGACCGCCGCGACAAAATATCTGTTCAGCGCGGACCAATGCAGTAGTTTTGCATAGCGGGATAATATCGCTTCCCAGTCAACGAAGTTTTTGCCTCTGGGTTGCTTTTTCAATATGTGCCCGGCATGGGACGGCAATACCAGGAAGGCCTCGAGCAATGATCCCAACAGGGCGGCGCAGACTACGACGGCGATGACTTCTATGAATGCGCCCATTATCCCGCCTACCGCGAAAATGGGCATGAATGCGGCAATGGAGGTCAGTGTGGAAACAAGGACCGGCCAAAGCACCTCGTTTGCTCCTTGTTTAGCGGCCTCGAATGGCGGCATCCCGTTTTCGATATGGCGATATACATTTTCGGTGACGATGATGGCGTCATCTACAATCATGCCGAGCACTATCAGGAATGCAAATAACGACACCATGTTTATGCTGTAGTCAAGGTAGTAGAGTGAGATGATCGCGATCAGAAATGCAACGGGTATGCCAAAGGCGGTGATCGCAGCCACTCTGAAATTCAATAGTAGATAGAGTGACAGCAGTACCAGGATCAGGCCAATCAAACCCGATGATTTGACGGTGTTCAAGCGAACTTTCACGTAAACGGACAGATCGGTGTGGTAGCCGATGCGGATGCTGGGGGGCAGGGTTTGTTTCAGTTCATCGGCCAGACCGCGCACCTGCCCGGCTACTGCGATTGTCGAGGCGTCGGCTGTTTTTGTCACCGTCAGATTTACCGACGGCTTGCCGTTGAAGCGGGCGTAAGTTTGCGGTTCTTCAAAGCGTCTGAGCACGCGGGCAACATCACCGACCAGCAATTTTCCGCCGTCGGCGTTGGTGCGTAATACAATGCCTTCGATTTGCTCCGGTTCGGCGCCGGCGCCTTTCCCTCTCAAGCGTATGTCGCCTTCCTCCGATTTGATCGAGCCTCCGGGTTGGTCGAGCAGATTATTGCGCAGGGCGCGGGTCAATTCCTCCAGTGAAACGCCGAGGGCGGATAGTTCGTGCGGGTCAACCTCGACCCAGATTTCCCAGTCGCGCACACCGGCTTTGCTGACGCTGGCTACCCCCGGTATCTGTTGCAGCCGCCGGCGTGTTTTTTCGGCATGTTTATATAATTCGGCGGCCGGCAAATTGCCGTACAGGGTCAGGGTAATGACCGGGAAGCGTGTGCGAATACGGTTCAATTCGGGTTCTTCGGCCGATTCGGGCAGATCGTCTATAACGTCGAGTATCGTGCGCGCCTCGCCCATAAAGTCGTCAACGTTGGAGCCGGGTTTGAGCCTGATGTAGATGTTGGACAGCCCTTCGCTGCTGGTCGATGTGATGTAGTCAATGTCCTGGCTGTCGCGAAATTTTTCTTCTATGGAGAGGGTGAGCTGTTGTTCCACTTCTATAGGGGAGGCGCCTTCAAATTCGGTTTTGATATTCACTATGTCGAGATTTATGACGGGAAAAATCTCCTGGGGCAGCAGGTTCCAGGAAATCACCCCGGCGATGAGTATGATGAATATGCTCAGATTGACAATGAGCGGGTTGTTCAGCGAGAAACGAATGAGCGGCATTATGGTTGCGAGTATCTGTCCGGGGAGCGCGGCGATCCGTTGACGTTGACTTTTTGCCCGTTCGCCAGCGAGGCAACGTCCCGTACTACAATCCTGGAGTGCGGTTCTATTCCTTCTATGATTTGAAGTTGCTTGACGCGCTGAATAAGGGTGACCGGGGTTTTGATGAGCTGTTCGTCCGGCACACTGTAGACAAATGCCTGGCCGTCTTCATACAGGATGGCCGAGGTGGGAATGACGTTGACCTCGTGGTAGTTTTTTCCGGGTAGTTGCGCCCGTGCCAATTGGCCGGGATAGAGTCCCTGGCCATCAAGCCGGACTCTGAGGTTGTGGGTATTGGTGCGCGGATCGGGATCGACGCTGAGTGCAACAATGCGCCCCTGCCGGCTAAGGGCATCGATGCCGACTTCGACGAGTTGTCCGAGCGCAAGGTTGATCGCGGTATTGCTGGATATTTCAAGGTGCAGATCGAGCTGTGCATTCTGAATCAATTCAAGGGCGATCTGGCCGGGGGTGACATAGTCGCCTACTTCGACAAATACGGCGTTTACCATTCCATCAAAGGGCGCCGGCAGTTTTGTGCGCTTGAGATTGCGTTCTGCCTTGTTCAACCGGGAGCGGACGATCATTATTCTGGTGGCGACCGAGTCGACGCTGTGCCGCAAATTCGCTTCTTCCGCCTGTAGTTTCAACAGGCGCTGCAGGGCTTGATCATATCCGGATTGGGAGGCCAGGGATTCCCGCCCCAGTTTTTGCATACGGGTTACTTCGCGTTGTTGTACTTCACTCTCAGCGCTCAGTAATTCCAGCAGGCGGCGGTCGCGGTTGACGGCATCCTGCTCCTGTTGCAGCGCGGCGCCGGCTTCCGCCCGCGCATCGGCAAAATCGCCGTCGTCGATATGCAGCAACACACTGCCGGCGGTGACAAGTTGGCCGGGCTCGATCTCACGCCGCTTGATCTGCCCGGATACCTGGAAGCTAAGGTGTGCCTTGCGCGAGGGCTGTAGTTTTCCGGTAACGGTATGCAGCGGCTGAATATCCATGGTTTTTACCGTATCGGTAATCACCCGGGCAGGGGGCAGTTCCCGCAAGCGTGCCTGCGGTTCCGATCGGTTCAAAAACAGCAGGGCAATAACGGTCAGGGAAAAAACAACTACAAGAAATATCTTCAATTTATTATCTGTATCGTTGGTGAATGGGTAATTTTAAAACCAATCCGAATGATGCTAATCTTGTCCGGGCATGAAAGCCGCTTAAAATGCCGATGATATAAGGTATTTTATTCAATTTTTATAGACCTGCGCCAGTCAGTGTACAGCGACCGGCACTTTTGGGGAAAGGGTATATAACTGCATGAGAGTTTATAAACTTAGCTCTTGGCTTTGAAAGGCGTAAAACATCAAATGGCATATGCAACACAGCGCAAACAGGGGGGAGAACGCAACAGGCTCTATCAGGAAGATTTACCTGTTCACGAATGGTACCGGTTTGTTCTGTCATTCCCTCCTCATCTTGTTCGTGATTATGTGAAAAAATTCGACATCTCGGAAAAACAGTGCATTTTAGACCCATTCTGTGGCACGGGAACAACGCTTGTTGAATCCAGGAAACTGGGAATAGCCAGCATTGGTATAGAAGCTAACCCGGTTGCCCACTTTGCTGCCAGCGCCAAAACCGATTGGGATATCAATGCAGCCGGGTTTAAAGAATATACTGAATCTGTTGCCGGAGAGGTGCAATCTGTCTTTGACCATCAGGGAATAACTAGAGATGACGGCCCGCTTTTTCGTATCGATAATCCTGAGCCAATGGAACTCAAGAGCCTGGATGCGGAGCAAATGCGTCTGCTCATCAAGAACTCGATAAGTCCTCTTCCTCTGCATAAGGTTCTTAGCCTTCTGGAAGTGCTGGATGCGAGAAATGACCAACGTTTTAACAGGCATGCAAAATTAGCCTTGGCGAAACAACTGGTTTACTCAATTAGTAATCTGCGTTTTGGCCCTGAAATTGGAGTAGGAAAAATAAAAAGTGATGCGCCCGTATTACATCCCTGGTTGCAAGCTATCGAAAATATGATCGCTGACATTGAATTGACCAGATATTTTCCAACGGCCACCGCAACGGTGCATCTTGGCGATGCGCGGGAAGCGGGAAATTTCATCAAACCGGCATCCATTGATGCCGTCATTACTTCGCCTCCCTACCCGAATGAGAAAGACTACAGCCGAACCACGCGCCTTGAGTCGGTGCTGCTCGGATTTACAACCAGCCGCGAGGAATTGAGGCAACACAAGAAAAAATTTGTCAGATCAAACACGCGGGGAGTTTATAAGAACGATGTAGATGACAAGTGGGTTAATGGCCTTCCTTATGTGCAGGAACTTGCCGATTCGATTGAACAAAAGAGGATAAAATTACAAAAAACATCAGGGTTTGAGAAACTTTATGCGCGGGTAGTGCGCCTGTATTTCGGAGGAATGGCCCGGCATCTGGAAGGATTAAAGCCTCTTTTACGACCGGGGGCAAAGTTGGCCTATGTTGTGGGAGATCAAGCATCGTATTTCCGTACCATGATACGAACCGGACAAATTCTGGCGGCGATTGCCGAAAGTTCCGGCTATGAAGTCCTTGGTATCGATCTTTTTCGCACCCGCTTTTCCACGGCTACCAGGGAGAATTTGCGAGAGGAAGTTGTTCTGTTACAGTGGAATGGAACCGGCTGATGGCAAACCGCTATCTGATGGCTGATTGAACCGCCAGGTGCGCTTCATCGCTTCCAGGTTGATACGAGAGATGCTAAGAACGCCTTTATCCCTTGCGGGGATATTGTTTGGCAATATGCTGTTGGCCGCTTCTGCGGCCGAGCTTTGTCCGTCCCGGCTCGAGGTTCCCGCCCGCCCGTTTGTCGGGGAGGATCTGCAAGAGGGCGACATCCATCTGAGCAGTGATGAGGCGGATCTGGAAGGGGAAGGTGTATCGACCTTGGTGGGTAATGCTGAAATTACTCGTGATGACCGGCAGGCTCGGGCGGACAGGATTGAGTACTACAGCGAACAGAATCTGGCCCGGTTCTATGGCAATATCAACTATTGGGAAAGGGATCTGTTTTTGCGCAGTGACAGCGGCTATATCGAGTTTGACCAGGAGACCGGGGCCTTCCATAACGTTGCGTATGTTTTTACCGGAAACCGTCTCAGGGGGAATGCCGAGGGGTTCGCATTGGATGCCGGAGCAAAAACCCGGATCAGCGGGGTGGCTAACCATACCAGTTGCGATCCCGGTAATCAATTCTGGGCGCTGTCGGCCGACAGGATCTCTCTGGATCATGCCGAAGAATGGGGCAGTGCGCGCAATGTTGTGCTTCGGATCAAGGATATCCCGGTTTTTTATGCCCCGTATCTATCCTTCCCGCTATCAGCAAGGCGCAAGACGGGGTTGTTGATACCTTCTTATCGTAATTCCACAAGAAATGGCTTTGAATTGATAACGCCGTTTTATTGGAATATTTCCCCGGCAATGGACGCCACGATTACCCCGCATGTTTTTTTGGATGAGGGGGTGATGGTCGCGGGTGAGTACCGCTATTTGTTGCAGCGGGGGCGGGGAAGTGTCAATTTTGAGTATCTGCCGGATGACAGTGAATTTTCTGATGAGGATCGGGGTCTTTTTGGTATGGAGTACGAGCAGTCATTTCTGGATTCGGGGAAGGTCTTTTTGGACTATAAGCGGGTTTCGGACCGGCATTATTTTGAAGATTTCGGCAACCAGTTGGGCTTGAGCAGCACTCAATTTCTGCATCAGCGGGCCGGGGTGTCTTACCGCAGCGGTGATTTGTGGGACGTGGCGGTCAATCTGGATGGGTACCAGATTGTGGACGGGGCTGTCCGCTCCCGCCCCTATAAACGTCTGCCGCAGTTGTTGTTTGGGTTGCATTCCCGCAAGGAAAACCGCAGCCTGAATTATGGCGTGAAAAGTGAAGTCACGCATTTTGAGCGTGATACCGGCGCCGATGACGTGCAGGGCTTGCGGGTGGATCTGGAACCCTATGTTGCGTATCCGATTAACGCTGCATCCGGCTACCTCCATCCCCGGCTGGCGGTGAGTATTACCCGGTATAATCTAAGTGAGTCGGGGACCTTGCCGGATAGTCCGGACCGGGCGCTGCCGGTTTTGAGTCTCGACAGCGGGGTTTTTCTGGAGCGTACCGTGCGCTTGTTGGATAAAAGGTATCTCCAGACTCTGGAACCGAGATTGTTTTATGTTTATGTGCCCAAGAAGGATCAGTCTGATTTGCCTGTGTTCGATACCGGTCTTTATGAGTTTTCTTTTTCTTCGCTGTTTCGCGCCCGACGTTTCAATAATCCGGACCGCCTGGGCGATGCCAACCGGCTTTCCCTTGCCTTCCGCTCTCATCTGCATGAAGTCGGTACCGGCCGGCAGATTGCTTATATTGGACTCGGTCAGATATATTATTTTCGTGATCGCGAAATAACCTTGCCGAATAGCCCGGTTGGCACTGAGAGCAGTTCGCCGGTGGTCGCCGAGATTGGCGCGGAAATAATGAGGCGCTGGAGTGTCAAAAGTGATGTGCAGTGGGACCCGCACGGCGGTACTATGGAGAAGCTGACCGCCAGATTGCGTTACCACTCCGGCAACGGCGGGTTTGTGGATCTGGGCTACCGTTATCGAATGAGCGACGATATTGTGGATATTGAACAAAGTGATATTTCGTTTCATTGGCCTTTCTCTCCGCAATGGGGTATCGTTGGCCATTGGAAGCATGCTCTCACGGCGGGGCAACCGCTGGAGATCTTCGGCGGTATAGAATATAAAAGCTGCTGTTGGGAGGCTCGCGCCGTTATGCGCCGCTTCCTCGCCGGTATCGATGGTGAGTTTGAAACGGGCGTGTTTCTACAGATAGAATTGGCGGGTTTGGCCGGTGTCGGCGACAAGACCGCCAGATTTTTACAACAGTATATCCCCGGTTATTAAAAGTGAAATCTGGTTTCTTTGGATATTTGTGCCGTATGTGGCTCGGAGCAGCGTTGTTGGTCATGCCGCAGTGGCTACAGGCGCAATCGCCCCTGGATCGCATTGTTGCGGTGGTGAACGATGATATCGTGCTGCACAGTGAGTTGCGGGACAAGTTGAAGATCGTGCGCGGCCAGATTGAGTTGCAAGGCATACCGCCCCCTCCCGAAACAGTGCTCGAAAAGCAGGTGCTGGAGGAACTGATTCAAAATAAATTGCAGATGCAAATGGCCGCACTGGTCGGAATACGGGTTAACGATGAAGCCCTGAATGGTATGATCGGCAATATCGCCAGTGAAAATGAAGTCACTCTGGATAAGTTCATAGAAATACTGGAGAGCGACGGATATAACTATCGGCGGTTTCGCGAGGATATGCGCGATGAGATTACCATTTCCCAGTTGCGCCAGCATAGTGTGGGGCATCGTATATTTGTGTCCGAACGTGAGATCGATGATTTTCTGGTCAATCAGGAATTTCAGGGGGATGACGAGACCGAAGTCCGCCTGCTGCATATTCTGATCGCATTGCCCGAGGAAGCAACAAGCGAAGAGATCGAGCAGGCGCGGTCGGTCGCGGAAAGGGCGCGGCAGGATGTAGTCAACGGCGAGGATTTTTCGGCGGTGGCAAAGAGGGTTTCCAACAGCGGTACGGCCGAACAGGGGGGAGATCTGGGCTGGCGCAAAATGGCCGACGTGCCTTCGATACTGGTGGAATATGTCCAGGATATGAAAAAAGGGGAGATGAGTGCAGCGATCCAGAGTCCGGGCGGATTTCATATCGTTAAACTCGCCGATACCAAGGCGTATGAGGATATTATGGTGGAGCAGACTCGCGCACGGCATATCCTGATCCGCCCCAATCAGCTGATTGAGGATGAGGATGCGGAAAAAAGACTCGAGGAGTTCAGGCTTCGCATCAAGGAAGGTGAAGATTTTGCCGCAATTGCCAAGGAACATTCGGATGATCAGGTGAGTGCAATTGACGGCGGTGATCTTGGCTGGATGAGTCCCGGTCAGTTCGTTCCGGAATTTGATAACCAGATCGATCTGCTCCAGCCGGGGGATCTCAGCCGGCCGTTCAAGAGCGAATTTGGCTGGCATATAGTCCAGGTTGTGGAGCGGCGCACACATGATAATACCGAGTCGGTGCGCAGAGGCAGGGCCCGGGCTATTCTGCATAAGCGCAAGGAAAAGGAAATGCAGCAGCATTGGTTGCGGGAGATGCGTGACGAGGCCTTTGTCGAATACAGGCTTGAATGAACGCTGATGCGGGCGGGGCGCGTTTAGTCATAACATCGGGGGAGCCGGCGGGTATCGGCCCCGATCTTGTTTTGCAGCTTGCCAGACAGGGGGGGCTGTCCGGCAGTGTGGTGGTGTCTGATCCGGATGTGTTGAGGGAGCGGGCGCAATTATTGGGGTATGAATGTGCTGTTGCCGAGTTTGATCCGCATTCCGATCCGGTAGCGGCGAATAAAAATCAGATCAATATCGTTCCGGTAGCGGCAAATACCCCTGTCAGGACCGGGGCGCTCGATCCCGGCAATGCCGAATATGTCTTGAAACTGCTGGATACAGCATGTGATCTGTGCTTGCAACACACATTCGATGCCATGGTTACCGCGCCTATAAGCAAGTCGGTTATCAATCGCGCCGGCATTGAGTTTACCGGGCATACCGAATATCTTGCGGCGCGATGCGGCGGCAATAGCAAACCGGTGATGTTGTTATCCTGCCCGGTGTTAAAGATAGCTCTGGTCACCACTCATCTGCCGTTGAACGCGGTCAGTGGCAGTATCAGCGCCGGGCGTCTGGAAACCGTGCTACGGGTGCTGTGGTCGGATTGCCGGAAAAAATTCGCTCTGGATAATCCCTCGATTTTGGTGTGCGGCCTGAATCCTCATGCCGGAGAGGACGGCTATCTGGGCAACGAGGAACAGGAAGTGATTGCCCCGGTTGTCGATAAAATGAACCGGCAGGGTATGAATGTTCGCGGCCCCGTTGCCGCCGATACGGCCTTCACGCCGGAAAATAGAAATCTTTATGATATTTTTGTCTGCATGTACCACGATCAGGGATTGCCGGTATTGAAGGCATTGGGGTTTGGCGATGCGGTCAATATCACACTGGGCCTGTCCATAATTCGCACCTCGGTCGATCATGGCATCGCCCTGGATCTGGCGGGCACGGGCAAGGCCAATGCCAGCAGTATGCAGGCCGCCATCAAAATGGCCGTCGATATTGCGAATAATACGAAAACATATACTGACATTCCCGAATGAATGTGGACTTGCATAAACCCAGAAAAAGATTTGGCCAGCATTTTCTGCAGGACCCATTGATGATTGGAAAAATTATCGATGCGATAGATCCTAAGCGCGATGACTGCATCGTGGAAATAGGCCCTGGAAAAGGCGCGTTGACTTTGCCGTTACTGGAAAAAACAGCTTCATTGTCGGTGATAGAACTGGACCGCGATTTAGCCGCCCGGCTGAGCAGGAAATTTTCAGGGCTGCCTGTTTATCAGCAGGATGCGTTGGAATTTAATTTTTCGGAATTAAATGCCTCGAATATCCGATTGGTCGGAAATCTGCCGTACAACATCAGCTCGGAATTGATATTTCGCCTGCTCGATTACAGAAAACTAATCCGCGACATGATCTTCATGTTGCAGAAAGAGGTTGCAGACCGAATATGCGCCGGTCCATCCAGCCCGGGGTACTGCCGGCTCTCTGTGATGTGCCAAACCTATTACCGCGCATATCCGCTATTTAAGGTCGGTCCGCATGTATTCGATCCACCCCCCAGGGTGGAATCGGCCATAGTCAGGTTTACCCCGATTGGAGAGCCGGGTTATTCAGTGAGTAACGAGACATACCATGAAAATCTGGTCAGGCAGGCATTTTCGCAAAGAAGGAAAACAATCCGTAATGCGCTCAAGCCCCTTTTGCAGGCAAGTGAATTGGAGCATTTGCTGATCGCACCGGACAAACGCGCCGAAAATCTGTCGATAGAAGAGTATGTGAAACTGGCTAATTATTATGCAGACAAGCAAATCACACCATTATAAAGACCTTAAAAACTATTATCTTTGTATTGTAATAAAACGGTTCCGACTTTCGTCCTATCGGTGGATCTATCTTTCTCCTTTATATATTCAAAAAAGCCATATGAATTAAAATCTTTATATTTTTCTCCTGCTTTTACCATCTTTTTTCCTGGATTTGCTCCACTCTTTAAAAAGAATTCAACAAGCCCAGGCTCATTAAATAATATGGATGCATTTAATGGTGTAAGACCTGCATCATCTTCTTTATCAACAGGGCAACCATATTTAATTGCTATTTTTATTATTAGTAGAACAACTCGACTCCTGATAGCAGAATGCTCATCATAGGCAGCAGTCATCAAAGATATCGTGGGCGTCACGAGATCTCCATTCGTTATATGGCAGCCTGTTTTATCAGTTGTTTTAAGCCCTGATATATTGTCTGCATTAGCATGGTTCGTTCCTTGTAAAAAAAGTAAAACAATAAAAATTAAAACAAGCGTAACAAGACTCTTGTTTTTTTTGCCTGTACCCTCATAAGATATAAATCTTGATAGCATTGTTTAATATTTCCTATTATTTTTTAGATATTGACGCTAAGTCACTCCCTGCTTAGGTTGACCAATTTTCAATCCGGTGCAATCGCCAGCGCCGATCGTGCTCGAAATAATAAAACACAACATCATAGGTATGCGGCCCCTTCTTTGATAGTATAGCTTGAATTCCGGAAACTTCTAATTCCAAAATTGCACGCTCTGAAACTACTTGTCTGCACAGGCTCAGAAACATACTGGACTTTTGTTCTGATCCAAAAAGGAAGTCTACATGCTGATCCAGCACACCGGCTTCGCTGTTCGCGGCTTCTATACGGTAGCTTCTTTATCCACAAAGGCGGCAATGAGTACAAGGCGCCGGCTGCAATCCCTGTAGCATACGCATTGATTGACAAATTCACCGGCTGATAAACCCATGCACTGGAGCAAATGTAAGCGGGCGGCGCCCGTGCTCAAAATCGCAGCGAAAAGAATAAACCAACTCAGCGAATTATCCGGCCGGGCCTTGGCATGGCTGGTGCTTGCGCTGGTGTTGTTGGTTTCCTACGACGTGCTGATGCGCTATCTTTTTCAGCGCGGCTCCATCGCCCTCCAGGAACTGGAATGGCATTTATTTTCCATTATCTTTCTGCTTGGCGCGGCCTATACATACAAGCACGATGACCATGTAAGACTGGACCTGTTTTACCGGAGCAAATATCTTGGCGACCGCCAGCGTATCTGGATTGATATAGCCGGCGGCGTGTTTTTTTTACTTCCTTTTTGCTGCTTTATTATTATCGGTTCCTGGCCCTTTGTGTTTCAGGCTTTCATACATGCGGAAGGTTCTCCGGATCCGGGCGGGCTGGATTATCGCTGGATTTTAAAGGCGGCGATACCGGTTGGATTTTTTTTGCTTGCTTTGCAGGGTGTGGCCGACGTGATCGATAAATTCGGCAAACTGGCGGATAAATGACCTTCTGGGTACTCGTCATGTTTGTCTGTTTAATGGCCATGCTGCTGCTTGGCTATCCGGTTGCATTCACATTGGGCGCGGTTTCCCTGTTTTTTGGCGGGATATTTCTGGGGCTGGATTTTTTTAATCTGCTGCCCCTGAAGATCTGGGGCATTATGACCAACTTTACCTTGCTCGCCGTTCCCTTATTTATTTACATGGGCACGGTGCTGGACAAGTCCGGACTGGCGAAAGACCTGCTGGAAACCATGGGGCTGCTCTTTGGCAAGGTGCGCGGCGGGCTGGCCATCTCGGTGGTGCTGGTCGGGGCATTATTGGCGGCAACAACCGGCGTCGTTGGCGCAACGGTTGTGACCATGGGCATTATCGCATTGCCGACCATGCTCAAACACGCATATTCCCCTCAGCTTGCTTCGGGCACTATTGCCGCCGCCGGCACGCTGGGACAAATCATTCCGCCGAGCATCATTCTGGTTTTGCTGGGCGATGTAATGGGCGTATCTGTGGGAAAATTATTTATCGGCGCAGTCATTCCGGGCGCGCTACTGGTAGGTCTATTCCTGATTTATATTTTCTTTATTGCCTGGAAATATCCCGATATTGCCCCGGCATTGGAATCCGATGAACATGCAGCGCTGCTGCCCCGCGTCCTTTTTACACTTACCCCGTTGCTACTGCTGATAGCGGCGGTATTGGGCTCGATTTTTTTTGGCATTGCCACCCCCACCGAGTCTGCCGCAGTGGGCGCCCTGGGTGCAATGCTGCTGGCGGCGGCGCATAAAAGACTGTTTCTTGCCGATATTCGGGATGCAATGCGTCAAACAGTTCGATTGACCAGCATGGTATTCATGATATTGATCGGTGCGGCGGCATTTGGTCTGGTATTCAGGGGAATGGGCGGAGACAGGCTGGTGCTCGATACCATGCTCAACCTGCCCGGAGGGACATGGGGATTCCTGATCATCAGTATGCTGCTGATTTTTGTCCTGGGAATGTTTCTGGATTTTATACAAATATGCTTTATCGTTGTCCCGATACTCGCGCCCATCGCAGCCTCATTGAATATCGATTTATTATGGTTTGCCGTGCTCATCGGCATCAACCTGCAAACATCATTTCTGACCCCGCCTTTCGGGTTTTCGTTGTTCTATCTAAAATCCGTTGCGCCCGAAGGAATAAAGCTGCGTGATATATATACAGGAATTATCCCGTTCGTAGTAATACAGATTGTTGCAACCATCATCATTATATTCGTGCCTGATTTGGTCACCTGGCTGCCGGAACTAATGGACAGAATGCAGGGATTATAGGCCTTATTTCACTTGCCGGGCATTGCGCAACGTTTGAATTACCGGCCTTGTTTCCGGCCTGAGGCCGCGCCAGATCCTAAAGGATTCGGCCGCTTGTTCAACCAGCATCCCCAGACCGTCTATCGACAGCGAAGCGCCGTGCCGTCTGCCCCATTCTACAAACGGGGTTGCTTTATCTGAATACATTAAATCGTAGCAGCAGCCGCCGGGTTCAAGGATCTTTTCCGGTAATTGCGGGATTTCCCCGGCAAGGCCCGCCGAAGTGCCGTTGATAATCAAATCGAACCGCCCGCCTTCCAGCCCCTCAAAAGTCGAGACCCCCACTTCTATACCGCCCTGATAACCATCCGCCAGGTCCTGTGCGCGGGATCCTGTGCGATTCGCAATGATTATCCGCTTTGGCCGGCATTCATAGATTGAACCGATAATGCCCCTGACCGCTCCCCCGGCGCCCAGGATCAGTATAGAGCGCTTATTCAGCCTGATATCGTTATTGGTCAAATCATTGAGCAAACCGATTCCATCCGTGGTATCTCCAAGCCGGTTGCCCGCGGCATCGAACCGGATGGTATTTACCGATTTTGCCTGCGCCGCGATATGGGTCAATCGATCACAGCAGTCGTGCGCAGCCCCTTTCAGGGGGGCGGTAATGTTAAGCCCTTTGCCGCCCTCGTTGTAAAAAGAATCCAGCGCCTGTCGGAAACCATCGGGGGCCACTTTAATGGCCTGATAAAAAATTGATTGCCCGGTTTGTTCGGCAAAGAGAGCATGTATAGCCGGAGACTTGCTGTGCCTGATCGGATTTCCCATTACGGCATAATTATCCGCCGACAAATTCAGACTGAAGCGCCCGCTCAATAAAAAATCCTGTGGACCAGGAAAATCAGGCCATTTTGCATTTCAAACAGTATGCGTCCAAACCGATTTTATTGAGAATAAATGCGCCTGCAGAAGCGCGCCGTCCGGAATCACAATACAAGATATATTTCTTGGATGTATCGAGTGCGTCGGCCTTCATTCGCAACATGAAGAGAGGGATATTCAGGCTGCCGGGCAAGGGTCTGGAGCTTTTGTGTTCGCTTTCGAGTCTGACATCCAGCCACATTGCGCCTTTCTTGACCAGGGCATTCGCCTGGTCGAAGGTGACCCATTGCAGCATAGGCTCCTTCAGCAGCATATTGAAGTCCTTTTTCGCCAGGCGCATCAGGGAACCATTGGTGGTCATCACGACGTTGGCGTTGCGTTTGGCATCCGATAACAGGGCATCTTCGCCGAAGACATCGCCTTCATTCAGTGAATTCAGGACCACTTCGGAACCGGTTTTGGTATTTCGGGTAACCTTGCACTTGCCTTTCTTGATGATGTAGTAATAATCGCCTTCGTCTCCTTTTTTAATGATAACTTCTCCCGCCTTGGCCGGCACTTCCTGAACACGCATGAACAGGGACTGGATATTTGCCGGCGGCACTTGCAGAAAAGCCTTGGATTGAAGGATGCGGGTCATCCAGCAGTCGTCTCCGCCGTCCTCGCCGCCTGCACCCTCATCCCCTGAAATTTCATCCACTTCGACCCCGGATAATTGATCCCAGGTCAATAAAACATCAAGCAGATTGCTGTCCACAAAGGCTATTCTGGAGTCAGTCTTGGCCACGGCGGATTCCTTTCTGGGTTGCTGGTTCGCCAGAGGGTGTTTGGCAATATCGCTGCCCGCCTCGATGACTTTAACCTTGCCCTTTTCGTCGGTCAGATTGACCATCCCGGTCAGCAAATATACGGCATTACGATCGGTATCGCTCTGGTTGAAGATAGCCTCCCCGGCCGCCACTTCTTTAATATCCGTCTTCGCGATCAATTTTCGAAGACTTTCCTGATTCAGGGAATTATGCGGAATCAGTAATTTTAATGCAGATTCATCAGTCGAGCTTATCATGGATTTCCAATTTCAATTTCATACTGTTGATGTCTAAGTTACCAGGATATTATATAACGAAAGTCACAAAAAAATGCCGCCATTTTTTAATTATTCACGGGGCAACTCCAATCAATACCGGCTAATTCCTTATTTCTTTCAGTTTTATTGTGGGCGTATCAGCCGGAAAAGCCAAGCCAAAACGCCTTTCCATGGCGAAGGGATGGAGCGGGTGAAGGGAATCGAACCCTCGTTATTTGCTTGGGAAGCAAAAGTTCTGCCATTGAACTACACCCGCGCCGGTTATGCACCCTATGCCTTCGGTGCAGCGCCATAAAATTCCCGCTCATCCAAGGGTCAGTTCCCCCTCTCCCAGATGTACTGTCCCGTATGATGCCTTCCCGCCAGCCTGGCCTGCTCCTAAAAGCGCAGCTCCCCTTCCAGCCGTAGCGCATTTTCGGTGTCGGCGCCCTGAGATTGTTCGCCGAACAGATTCAAGTCCAGAAACTCGCCCGGTTGCCACTTCACGCCCATGCGGTAACGGCGGAGCGCATCTTCGGCGCTTATCTCGGTGTAGGGAGTAACGAAGCCATACAACCCGTAGCCGAGATGCGCCTTCATCCGCGCACTGTAATCGCTGCGTTCGATTGGCAGTGGAGACGGGCGGCGATCCCACAGATCATCTGCGCTGCCTGAGGTATTGCCGTAGCCGGGTTCAAGGGTGAATGAGATCCCCTGTCCATATCTGTCCGGTTGCAGGCGGATGAAGCCGGATATGCCCCAGTCTTGGTGATCGCCATTGCCCACCAGCGCCCGCGCCTTGCCTGCCAGGGTGAAGTTGGTGGCCGGATTGTGGTAATCAATACTCGCGCCCAATTCGGCGCCGTCCGAATCCGTCTCGCTGTCGCCTTCATCTACCCGGTAGCCGATCTCCCCGCTATGGGTGAGAAGGCCGCCGTCGGCAAGCGTTCTTTTATTTTTCGCTTCGAGCAAAAGGCGCAGGCGTTGGCTGTCGATACTCAGCCCCCTGTCATCTTCAACATCGTGCGATTCATCGACATCAATTTCTATAATGGAAAAATCGCCCTTGATATTGAATAAGCCGCTCAGTTTGCGTTTGAAGCCGCCCGCTATCGAAACCAGAGAGGTATCGTATTTTTGCCTGCTGGCTTCGTCCGGATCGATCTCCACTTTGCCTTTCGCGTAGCCGGCGCTGCTCCACAGACTCCAGCGGTCGTCGTCGTCCGACCAGCCGACATACGGATGAATGCCGGTCAGCGTCATGGTATAGTCTCCTTTATTCCGTGTGTCCCCGGAGCCCAGGGTATATTCCATATCGCCCTCAACCCACGAAACCGCCACTCCCGTCAGCAGGTTGTCGGTCATCCTGGTGTCCGCGCCGATTTGGAAGCCGAAGGAACCGCCGTCCCATTTGAGGGCCTCGTTGTCGCTGTCCGCATTGACCTCGCTGTCGAAATCGGTGTAGTAGCCGCTGCCCCACAGGCTTGCGCCGCCACGGGCGCCGTTTTCACCAGCGAGGTTCAGCACAAAGGAAGAGTTGCCCAGCATTCGCTTCCAGTTCAGGGTATCCTCTTTGATGGACAGCCTGTATTCCGGGGCCTTTTCCAGGAAGCCTAACAGGACGGCTTTTTTATCCCCGTCTATCCTCTGCCCGTCCAGCCACAAACCTTCGGCGGGCAGGACGGCCCCGCCAATGACCGTATCAATCCGCTCACCCATCGAGGCGGTGAAATTAACGGCGGCGGCTTGCGCCACTTGCGGGAGGATCTCTTCGTGAAGTCGCTTGGCTTGCCGTGGCGTCAAACCGGCAGAGGTGTTGTTGATCACAGTCTCGGCATCCAGCATCAGCATGGCGGCATCGTTGCCATCTACGTCTCGCACCGGGTCGGTGCCGGGGGGTCGGTAGTCCAGAATCACCGCATCGTTTGAGGTCACTGCGGTAAAAAGCATCAGGGTCACGGTCATGCCGCTTATGCTAACCGTGTTGACCGGGTGTCGGACTGCCAACGGTGTGCCAGGGGTCACCACGTCTACCGTGTAGGTAGTGGTGGATGGGACGAAACTCCCGTCCAGCGGCTCATCATAGAGCAGCGTCAGTATGTCGCCATTGATAGTGGCGCTGACCAGCGTCGGGGCCACAAGGTCCACGCCAATCGTCCGGCTCGCCGTCCCGGTATTGCCGTCCAGCGTTGTTGCGGTAGCCACCACCTCTACGCTGGTGCCGGCAATCTCCGGGGCGTTGGGCGGAATAAGGAGCGTCCAGTTGGTGTCGGTCACCGTGGCGTCGCGCCCGCCGCCGCCTCCCAGAGTAACGCTCACCTCCGTGGCGCCTACCGACACCATCCCGCTGATGTTAAAGCCGGCCATATGCTCTTCAATGTTGACAATATCGTTTCCGGCAACAGGATTCAGGGTCACCATCGGCAGCACCATGACGGTAAAGTCCACGGTTTCTTCGTTGAAGTTGGGCGTCTCCGAGGCCGTTGCCTCGATGTTGCAGTCCCCTGCCGTGACCAGCGTCAGGGCGCCGGTGTCGGTATTAACCGTACACACGGCGGATGTGGTGCTGCTGTACGTCAAGGGGGTCTGTGCCCCGCTGGGCGGCGTCACGGTCGGAGGGGTGGGAGCATTCAGCACTACCTCACCCGGGTTGTAGGCAAAGCCCACCAGCGTCTGGTTCGCATCGATCGCAGTCACCGCCACGTCCGCCACGGGCACCGATCCATAGTCGCCGCCAGCGATCGTGTGACTCACGGTCGCGGTGCGGTCGCTCGGATTGTCGATGCCGTCATCCATCCCGGTCACGGTGACGGTCTGCGGCGTGTTCCAGTCGGTCGTGGTGAAGGTCAGCGCCGCCGATACCGTCGCCACTGAGGTGTCGCCGCTCGCAGGCGTAATCGTCACATCGCCCGTCGGCTGGGTGGTGAGCACCACGGTGTAGCCCACCGTGCCGCCCTTCTCGAAGACGGTGAGCGTCGTCGGGGAAACGGTGACGCGCGCCGTGTCGTCCTCGGTGACCGTCACCACAACGTCTGGCCCGGTGGTGACTGTGCCGTATCCGGTGACCGCGTGGGTCAGGGTGACCATGGCATCCGGTGCGGCATCGTCATCCTCGGCCGCATTGACCGTGACCGTCTGATCCGTCTCCCAGTTGCTTGTCGTAAAGGTCAACGGGGAGCCGCTAAAACTGACATCGCCGCTCGCCCCGCCCACCGTTACCACCACATCGCCTGTCGGCTGCGTGTTCAAGCGCACGGTGTAGGTGTTCGGTCCACCCTCGGGAACCGTCAATGTAGTCGTGCTGATGCGAACGCCCGGCACTTCGTCATCGATGACCGTCACCTCGACATCGCCGGTAACAAAGCCGTACTCTCCCCCGCTTGCGGCGTGCGCCAGCGTCACGCTGTCATTGTTTCCGTCAGCATCCTCGGCCGCGGTGACCGTGACCGTCTGCGCTGCGTTCCAGTCAGTTGTTGTAAAGGTCAGCGACGTCGGATTGGTCGACACGTCACCGCCTGCGGTTATTGCGACCGTCACGGTGACGGTCGGCTCGGTGTCCAGCACCACGGTGTATGAGCTTGAATCGCCTTCATTTACACTCACACTGGCAGGATCGAAGGTGAGGCCGGCCGTGTCGTCATCGTTTGCGGTCACCATCACAGGAGCCACGGGCACCCCCTCATAATCGACGTCCGAACTCGTGGCCGCATGGGTCACGGTCGTGATGCGTTCGTCGCCCGTATTGTCTATGTCGTCGTCCACCCCGGTCACGGTGACGGTCTGCGCCGTGTCCCAGTCGGTCGTGGTGAAGGTCAGCGCCCCCGATACCAGCGCCACCGAGGTGTCGTCGCTCGCAGGGGTAATCGTCACATCAGCCATCGGCTGGGTGACGAGCACCACGGTGTAGTCCGCCGTGCCGCCAGCCTCCGGGTCAACGGTGAGTGCCGATTCGGAGACGGTGACGCCCGGCGCGTCGTTATCCATGACCGTCACCACAACATCGCCGGTAACAGAATCGTACTCTGCGCCGCTTGCGGCGTGCGCCAGCGTCACGTCGTCATTGTTTCCGTCAGCATCCTCGGCCGCGTTGACCGTGACCGTCTGCGCTGTGTTCCAGTCAGTGGTTGTGAAGGTCAGCGATGCCGGATTGGTCGACACGTCCCCGCCTGCGGTTATTGCGACCGTCACGGTGGTGGTCGGCTCGGTGGCCAGCTCCACCGTGTATGAGCTTGAATCGCCTTCAAGCACATTCACACTGGCAGGGTCGAAGGTGAGGCCGGCCGTGTCGTCATCGTTTGCGGTCACCATCACAGGAGCCACGGGCACCCCCTCATAATCGACATCCGAACTCGTGGCCGCATGGGTCACGGTCGTGATGCGTTCGTCGCCCGTATTGTCTATGTCGTCGTCCACCCCGGTCACGGTGACGGTCTGCGCCGTGTCCCAGTCGGTCGGGGTGAAGGTCAGCGCACCCGATACCAGCGCCACCGAGGTGTCGTCGCTCGCAGGGGTAATCGTCACATCAGCCGTCGGCTGGGTGACGAGCACCACGGTGTAGTCCGCCGTGCCGCCAGCCTCCGGGTCAACGGTGAGTGCCGATTCGGAGACGGTGACGCCCGGCGCGTCGTTATCCATGACCGTCACCACAACATCGCCGGTAACAGAATCGTACTCTCCCCCGCTTGCGGTGTGTGCCAGCATCTCAATGTCATTGTTTCCGTCAGCATCCTCGGCCGCGGTGACCGTGACCGTCTGCGCTATGTTCCAGTTGCTGGTTGTAAAGGTCAGCGACGCCGGGTCGGCCGTCACGTCCCCGACGGCGGGTATGGCGACCGTCACGGTGGTGGTCGGCTCGGTGGCCAGCTCCACCGTGTATGAGCTTGAATCGCCTTCAAGCACATTCACACTGGCAGGGTCGAAGGTGAGGCCGGCCGTGTCGTCATCGGTTGCGGTCACCATCACATCATCCACGTCGAATGAGTTATAGTCGCTGTCCGTACTCGCAGCCAGATGGGTCACGGTCGTGGTGCGTTCGTCGCCCGTATTGTCTATGTTGTCGTTCACCCCGGTCACGGTGACGGTCTGCGCCGTGTTCCAGTCGGTCGTGGTGAAGGTCAGCGCCCCCGATACCAGCGCCACTGAGGTGTCGTCGCTCGCAGGGGTAATCGTCACCTCAGCCGTCGGCTGGGTGTTGAGCACCACAGTGTAGTCCACCGTGCCGCCAGCCTCGTCAACGTCGACCGTCACCGGGGTGACGGTGACGTTCGGCGCGTCGTCATCGATGACCGTCACCATAACAGTGCCGGCAACAGTATCGTACTCTCCCCCGCTTGCGGCGTGCGCCAGCGTCACGCTGTCATTGTTTCCGTCAGCATCCTCGGCCGCGGTGACCGTGACTGTCTGCGCTGTGTTCCAGTCAGTGGTTGTGAAGGTCAGCGACGTCAGATTGGTCGACACGTCCCCGCCTGCGGTTATGGCGACCGTCACGGTGACGGTCGGCTCGGTGTCCAGCACCACCGTGTATGAGCTTGAACCGCCTTCATTCACACTCACACTGGCAGGATCGAAGGTGAGGCCGGCTGTGTCGTTATCGGTTGCGGTCACCATCACAGGATCCACGGGCACCCCCTCATAATCGACGTCCGAACTCGTGGCCGCATGGGTCACGGTCGCGGTACGGTCGCTCACATTGTCTATGTTGTCGTTCACCCCGGTCACGGTGACGGTTTGCGCCACGTTCCAGTCGGTCGTGGTGAAGGTCAGCACACCCGATACCAGCGCCACCGAGGTGTCGTCGCTCGCAGGGGTAATCGTCACATCAGCCGTCGGCTGGGTGACGAGCACCACGGTGTAGTCCGCCGTGCCGCCAGCCTCCGGGTCAACGGTGAGTGCCGATTCGGAGACGGTGACGCCCGGCGCGTCGTTATCCGTGACCGTCACCATAACAGTGTCGGTAACAGAATCGTACTCTGCGCCGCTTGCGGTGTGTGCCAGCATCTCAATGTCATTGTTTCCGTCAGCATCCTCGGCCGCGGTGACCGTGACCGTCTGCGCTGTGTTCCAGTCAGTGGTTGTAAAGGTCAGCGACGCCGGGTCGGCCGTCACGTCCCCGACGGCGGGTATGGCGACCGTCACGGTGTCGGTCGGCTCGGTGGCCAGCTCCACCGTGTATGAGCTTGAATCACCTTCAGTCACATTCACGGCGGCAGGATCGAAGGTGAGGCCGGCCGTGTCGTTATCGGTTGCGGTCACCATCACATCATCCACGTCGAATGAGTTATAGTCGCTGTCCGTACTCGCAGCCAGATGGGTCACGGTCGTGGTGCGTTGGTCGCCCGTATTGTCTATGTTGTCGTTCACCCCGGTCACGGTGACGGTCTGCGCCGTGTCCCAGTCGGTCGTGGTGAAGGTCAGCGCCCCCGATACCAGCGCCACCGAGGTGTCGTCGCTCGCAGGGGTAATCGTCACCTCAGCCGTCGGCTGGGTGGCGAGTACCACGGTGTAGTCCGCCGTGCCGCCACCCTCGTCAACGGTGACCATCGTCGGGGTGACGGTGACGTTCGGCGTGTCGTTATCCATGACCGTCACCATAACAGCGCCGGTAACAGAATCGTACTCTGCGCCGCTTGCGGTGTGTGCCAGCGTCTCGGTTTCATCGTTTCCGTCCACATCCTGGCCCGCGTTGACCGTGACCGTCTGCGCTGTGTTCCAGTTGCTGGTTGTAAAGGTCAGCGACGCCGGGTCGGCCGTCACGTCCCCGACGGCGGGTATGGCGACCGTCACGGTGACGGTCGGCTCGGTGTTCAGCACCACCGTGTATGAGCTTGAACCGCCTTCAGTCACATTCACGGCGGCAGGGTCAAAGGTGAGGCCGGCCGTGTCATTATCGGTTGCGGTCACCATCACATCATCCACGTCGAATGAGTCATAGTCGCTGTCCGTACTCGCAGCCAGATGGGTCACGGTCGTGGTGCGGTCGCTGTCTATAACGTCGTCCACCCCGGTCACGGTGACGGTCTGCGCCGTGTCCCAGTCGGTCGTGGTGAAGGTCAGCGCCCCCGATACCAGCGCTACTGAGGTGTCGTCGCTCGCAGGGGTAATCGTCACCTCAGCCGTCGGCTGGGTGTTGAGCACCACGGTGTAGTCCACCGTGCCGCCAGCCTCGTCAACATTGACCGTCACCGGGGTGACGGTGACGTTCGGCGTGTCGCTATCGATGACCGTCACCATAACATCGCCAGCAACAGTATCGTACTCTGCGCCGCTTGCGGTGTGCGCCAGCGTCTGGCTGTCATTGATACCGTCAGCATCCTCGGTCGCGTTGACCGTGACCGTCTGCGCTGTGTTCCAGTCAGTGGTTGTGAAGGTCAGCGACGTCAGATTGGTCGACACGTCCCCGCCTGCGGTTATTGCAACCGTCACGGTGACGGTCGGCTCGGTGTTCAGCACCACGGTGTATGAGCTTGAATCGCCTTCATTCACACTCACACTGGCAGGATCGAAGGTGAGGCCGGCCGTGTCGTCATCGGTTGCGGTCACCATCACATCATCCACGACCACTGAGTCATAGCCACCGCCAGCTATCATGTGGGTCACGGTCGCGGTACGGTCGCTGTCTATAACGTCGTCCACCCCGGTCACGGTGACGGTCTGCGCCGTGTTCCAGTCGGTCGTGGTGAAGGTCAGCGCCCCCGATACCAGCGCCACTGAGGTGTCGTCGCTCGCAGGGGTAATCGTCACCTCAGCCGTCGGCTGGGTGTCAAGTACCACGGTGTAGTCCGCCATGCCGCCATTTTCCGGGACCGTGACCATCGTCTCGGAGACGGTGACGCCGACGGTGTCGTCGTCGGTAATCGTGCCGGTGCCGTCGGGGGATGTAATCGTCGCGTTGGTCGGGTTCGACAGTCTGACGACGACCGTCTCGTCCCCCTCGTCAATGTTGTCTCCCGTCACCGTTACGTCAATGTTCTGTGTGGTCGCATCGCCCGGTGTAAAGGTCAGTGTGCCGCCGGTAATCGTGTCGTAGTCGATTCCCGAGGTCGCCCTGCCGGGGCCCACAAGGCCCGCATCCGCGTAGTCCACCGTCACTTCCCGCTCCGTCGCTCCGGTCAGTGTCACCGTGTAGCGCAGCGTCATCGTGTCGCCGTCATCGCCTTCGGTCACCGTCAGCGAGTCAATCGCCAACAACGGCGGGTCGTCGTCATCGGTGGCGGTTACTGCCACACTATCCACAGTGAATCTCTCATAGTTGCCGTCCGTACTCGCAGCCACATGGGTCACGGTCGTGGTGCGTCCGCCGGCCGTATTGTGTATGTCGTCGTCCACCACGGTGACGGTGACGGTCTGCTCCATATTCCAGTTGGTCGTGGTGAAGATCAGCACTCCCGATACTATCGCCACCGAGGTGTCGTCGCTCGTGGGGGTAATGATGACATTGCCCGTCGGCTCGGTATCGAGTACCACGGTGTAGGTGTCTGTGCCGCTCGGTTCGGCCACGGTGGTACCACCGTCGCTTTCCGTCACGGTGACGTTGGCAGTGTCGTTATCCATGACGGTGACGGTCACACTGGCGATGGGAACCATGTCATAGCCGCTGTCCGAACTCGCAGCCGGATGGGTCACGCTCGTGGTGCGGTCGCTGTCTATGTCGTCGTCCACCCCGGTCACGGTGATGGTCTGCGCCACGTTCCAGTCGGTCGTGGTGAAGGTCAGCACCCCCGATACCAGCGCCACTGAGGTGTCGTCGCTCGCAGGGGTAATCGTCACCTCGTCCGTCGGCTGGGTGTTGAGCACCAGAGTGTAGGTAGCGGTGCGCCCGCTCCCATCTTCTTCGGTGACCGTGACCATCAGCGGGGTGACGGTGACGCCGACGGTGTCGTCGTCCATAATCGTGCCGGTGCCGTCGGCGGTTGTAATCATCGCGTTGGTCGGGTTCGACAGTCTGACGACGAACGTCTCGTCCCCCTCGTCAATCGTATCTCCCCTCACCGTTACGCCAATGTTCTGTGTGGTCGTGCCCGGCGTAAAGGTCAGTGTGCCGCCGGTAATCGTGTCGTAGTCGATTCCCGAGGTCGCCGTGCCGCCGCCCGTAGCGCCCGCATCCGCGTAGTCCACCATCACCGTTCGCGCCGTCTCCCCGGTCAGTGTCACCGTGTAGGTCAGCGTCATCGTGGCGCCGTCATCGCCCTCGTTCACCGGCAGCGAGTCAATTGCCAACGTCGGCGGATCGTCGTCATCGGTAATCGTGCCGGTGCCGGTGCCGTCGGGGGGTGTAATCGTAGCGTTGACCGGGTTCGACAGTTCGACGACGACCGTCTCGTTCTCCTCGTCAATCGTGTCTCCCGTCACCGTTACGTCGATGTTCTGTGTGGTCGTGCCCGGCGTAAAGGTCAGTGTGCCGCCGGTAATCGTGTCGTAGTCGGTTCCATCCGAGGTCGCCGTGCCGGTGCCCGCATCCGCGTAGGCCACCGTCACTTCCCGCTCCGTCGCTCCGGTCAGTGTCACCGTGTAGCTCAGCGTCACCGTGCCGCTGTTGCCCTCGGGTACGCTCGGCGAGTTAATCGCCAACGACGGCGGGCCATCGTCATCGGTGGCGGTTACTGCCACACTATCCACAGTGAATCTCTCATAGTTGCCGTCCGTACTCGCAGCCACATGGGTCACGGTCGTGGTGCGTTCGTCATCCGTATTGTCTATGTTGTCGTCCACCACGGTGACGGTGACGGTCTGCTCCATATTCCAGTTCATCGTGGTAAAGGTCAGCGCCCCCGATACCATCGCCACTGAGGTGTCGTCGCTCGCAGGGGTAATCGTCACATCGCCTGTCGGCTGGGTGGTGAGTACCACGGTGTAGGTGTCCGTGCCGCTCGGTTCGGCCACGGTGGTATCGCTGTCGGTTTCCGTCACGGTGACATCGGCGGTGTCGTCATCGGTGGCGGTCACCATCACAGGATCCACGGGCTCCCCCTCATAATCGACGTCCGAACTCGTGGCCGCGTGGGTCACGGTCGTGGTGCGTACGTTGCCCGTATTGTCTATGTCGTCGTCCACCCCGGTCACGGTGACGGTCTGCGACGTGTTCCAGTTCATCGTGGTGAAGGTCAGCGCCCCCGATACCAGCGCCACTGAGGTGTCGCCGCTCGCAGGGGTAATCGTCACCTCAGCCGTCGGCTGGGTATCGAGCACCACGGTGTAGTCCGCCGTGCCGCCAGCCTCCGGGGCAACGGTGACCATCGTCGGGGCAACGGTGACGCCGGCGGTGTCGTTTTCGTCGACCGTCACCACTACGTTGGCGCCTCTGCTGACCGTGCCGTATCCGGTGACCGCGTGGGTCAGGGTGACCGGGCTATCCGCTACGGCATCGTCATCCTCGGCCACATTTACCGTGACCGTCTGCTCGATGTTCCAGTTGCCGGTCGTGAAGGTCAAAGTCACCGGGGAGCCGGTCACGCTGACATCGCCGCTTTCCCCGCCTACCGTGACCGCCACATCGTCTGTCGGCTGTGGCTGTGTGTCCAAGCGCACGGTGTAGGTGCTCGTGCCGCCTTCGTCAATCGCCAACGTCGTCGGGGTGATGCGCACGCCGGCGGTGTCGTCATCGGTGGTGGTGACGGTGACACTCGTGATGTTGCTGCCGGCCATGCTGCTGGCCTCGTAGTTGGTGTCCGTGCTCGCCGCGGTATGGCTTACGGTCGCAGTGCGTGCGTTGCCGGGGTTATCAATGTCGTCGTTCACGCCGGTGACGGTGACGGGCTGCGGCGTGTTCCAGTTGGCGGTGGTGAAGGTCAGCGCCCCCGATACCAGCGCCACTGAGGTGTCGTCGCTCGCAGGGGTAATCGTCACCTCAGCCGTCGGCTGGGTGACGAGTACCACGGTGTAGGTGGCCATGCCGCCAGCCTCCGGGTCAACGGTGAGGGCCGCTCCGGAGACGGTGACGCGGGCATCGTCGTCATCGGTTGCGGTCACTTCCACGTCCGCCACGCCCACTGAGTCATAGCCGCCGCCAGCTATCGCGTGGGTCACGGTCGTGGTGCGTGCGTTGCCCGTATTGTCTATGTTGTCGTCCACCACGGTGACGGTGACGGTCTGCTCCATATTCCAGTCGGTCGTGGTGAAGGTCAGCACTCCCGATACCATCGCCACCAAGGTGTCGTCGCTCGCAGGGGTAATCGTCACATCGCCTGTCGGCTGGGTGGTGAGTACCACGGTGTAGGTGTCCGTGCCGCTCGGTTCGGCCACGGTGGTAGCGCCGTCGCTTTCCGTCACGGTGACGTCGGCGGTGTCGTCATCGGTGGCGGTGACGGTGACACTCGCGATGTTGCTGCCGACCATGCTGCCGGCCTCGTAGTTGGTGTCCGTGCTCGTAGCCGCATGGTTGACGGTCGCAGTGCGTTGGTTGCCCGTATTGTCAACGTCGTCGTTCACGCCGGTGACGGTGACGGTCTGCGCCGTGTTCCAGTTGGTCGGGGTAAAGGTCAGCGCCGCCGATACCGTTGCCACCGAGGTGCCGTCGCTCGTGGGGGTAATTGTCACATCGGCGGTCGGCTCGGTATCGAGTACCACGGTGTAGGTGGCCGTGCTGCCATCTTCCAGGACCGTGACCATCGGCTGGGAGACGGTGACGCCGGCATCGTCGTCATCGGTCACCGTGACGCTGGCTGTGTTGGCCGGCGGCGCGGCAATCGTGTAGCCGGCGCCGGCGCCCGCCGTTACCGTCGCCGTCACCGACCCGTCTGCCTCATCGATATTGTCGTCAACCGTGGCCACCGTGAATGAAACCGTAAACTGGTTTGCGAGTATCGTCACTGTCTGTTCGTCCGGCGGATCGCTAAGGAAATCGCCTGTCTGGCCAACATTGACTGTAACCGCCAAGTCCGATGCCGGCGGCGCCACCGCCGTTGCCGTCACCGTGAAGCTCACCGTTGTCCCCTCGGGTACAGGGTCACTGGTATCCGCCGCAATCGAGATCTGCGGCGGCGGCGTGTTGTTGGTCACCTGGATGTTTAGTGCGGCAGCATCGTTGCCAGCCAGATCCTGTATAGGGTTGCTGCCGGGGACTGTGTAGATCAATCCGACCATCTGGTCGCTGGAAACCGGCGTGGACAGCGTCAGCGTGACAATGTCACCACTGATGGTGACCGTGTTGACGGTCGGGGCGGTCCCGGGGCTCACCGTTACCATGTAGGTAGTGGGGGACGGCATGGAAGAATCGTCCAGCGGCTCATCATAGGTCAGCGTCAGTGTGGCGCCGTTGATGGTTGCGCCGTCGTCGGGCATCAGAGCCGGGGGAGTGGTGTCCACAATATGGGCGATAGGGGCGGTAGCCGCAGGCACTTCCTCATGGGTGAGCACTGCGTTGTTGCCGGCAAGGTCCTGAATGAGGTCGTCGCTGATGACGGGCAGGCTCAGGGCGTTGGCGGCGATGCTTACCCCGTCCGCATCGTTATCCCCGGCTACCACCGTGTAGGTGAGCACCACGGTATTGGAACTGGAGACACTGACGGCGGTCGTCGGGCGGAGAGTCGCGCCTACCAGCAGAGTAATCGCAGGGGTGCCGCTTACCGTGACCGGTTCATCGAAGGTCACCGACACCTCGATTTCCTCGTCCTGCGCATAGGGGTCGGTGATGCTGGTAATGGCCACGCTGTCCACGGTTGGGGGAGTGGTGTCCACAATATGGGCGGGGGCTGCGGTCACGGGATTACTAGTGCTCACTGCATTGTTGCCGGCAGGGTCCTGAATGATACTGGGGGTTGTGGTCAGGGCATCGGCCAGGGCGTTGGCTGCGATGCTTACCCCGTCGGTATCGGTGTCTCCGGGCTGCACGGTGTAGCTGAACACCAGAGTCTCGCTGAAACTGCGATCCCCCCTGTTGGCCATGCCTTCGGTGTACAGCGCCTGTACAGTCGTGCCTGCATCCAGTTGCAGGGGAATCTGAGGGATGGGGTGGGGGGCCATGCCGACGGTCTCATTCACTCCGACCACTTCATTGAAGGTCACCGTCACCTCGATGACCTCGCCCTCCGCGTAGGGGCCGGTGGTGCTGGTAATGGCCACGCTGCTCACGGTTGGGGCGTCGGTGTCGGTGCTTCTGGTGAATTCGTCGACTTCAGTGTTGAAGGGGTCGAGAGGATCGTCGCTGCGGGCGGGCTCTCCGTTTACATCTACCCCCTGCAACCTGCGGTCGGGATCCGAGCCCTTCTCGTATGTGACGGTGTAACTGGCGGCGGTAGGCTCGAAATCAGGATCCGTACTATCGAGATTGAGGGTCAAGGGTACAGTCAAGAAGAGTGCATCGGAGGGATCCGGCATGAGAGGTGTCAGGGGGATGGCGTCCAAAAACCTATTAGTCCCTCCCTGATTATCGTTAATATCGATCGATGCTCCAGTCAAATCATCCACGACTGTGAACCCCGGGATATCCACGTTCCTTCCCGCCGCAAGTGGTCGGAACAAACCGAAGAACAATGGTAAAGGAGATGTGACTCGGACACCAAGTGTCAGCGTCAATTGGAAGTTGTTAAGGCGGTTGGCTCTAATAATCACCGGGCGGGCAGGTACCTGGGGGGTAAGGTTCGACGCCACCTGGGAGGGGGGGATGGGGGGGTCGTCGGATTTGGTCGGATGAGGCACCAGCGGTGCAGCTTCGTCGCCGTTGACTCCATCCCGCAACGGGTTGCTGCCGGACATGTAAGTCAACGTGACTTCATTCCCAAAATTGACTCGTGTGGTCAACTCCAGCGCTACCACCTGTGTGCCGCTTGGAACTAGGTCTCTATCACTGTCTAGAGCAGCACTTCTAATTGCCACATCAGTCACCGTATTCGGGATCGGGTCCTTGTCCTCTACCTGTACCCGTACCTCGAAGTCACCAGGGGACGGGATGGAGGTAGTATCCAGCTGTCGACTATAGACAAGGAACAATCTGGTGTCCCTGACGATGGCGCGCTCCAGAACCGGGCGGGGCGGCAATGGGAAGATTTGCACTGTGTAAGGCGTTATGTTTGAGCCTGATGTTGGAGACACCTCAATGCGAGCGGTTACCTGTGCTGCGGTCACCACTTGAGAAGCGGTACCGACGTTGCGCGAGCCAAGAAACACTTCAAATTCTTCGTTGGTCGTATCGGCCACGATCGGAGTCACTATGATATTCCTCGTATTAGCATTACCGGTCGTCGAGCTTTCTGCGCATGCGATATATTCGAAGATGTCAGAATCGAATCCCTTTGTGGCGCTCTGTACTGCTAGGGATTCACTACATATGAATGCAGGGGTGCCCGATGGCACTTCTGTAGGTGGTAATTGTATAAGGACGAGAACAGAGGGGACGCTACCAGGACTGTTGATCTTCAAGTCACTCAGCCGGGGCAATGTGTTGTTTTCCACCGCCTGATCGTCTAGCTCGTCGGCTTCGTTGCCGTCAGTATCCTGTATAGGGGTGCTGCCGGGCGTGCCGCTCCTGTAATCCAACGTGACCGTCTGGCCGGCGGTAACCGCCGTGGACAGCGTCAGCGTGACAATCCGGTTATTGCTGGGATCGATGGCGACCGTACTGACCGGCGTACTGACCGGCGGGGCGGCACCGGATCTCACCATTACCGTATAGGCGCCAGCGGACGGGGGGGAGGTGTCGTCCAGCTCTTCATCATAGGTCAGGACCAGCGTGGCGCCGTCTATGGTGGCGCTTTCCAGTATCGGGATCGGGGGTGTGTTGTTTTCCACCACCCGCCCGGTTAGCGCAGCGGCTTCGTTGCCGTCAGCATCCTGTATAGGGGTGCTGCCGGGCGTGCCGCTCCTGTAATCCAACGTGACCATCTGGCCGGCGGTAACCGCCGTGGCCAGTGTCAAGGTCACGGTCATGCCGCTGATTTCTACGTTGTTGATGTCCGGACCAGCACTGCTGCCCACCATTACCGTATAGGCGCCAGTGGACGGGGGGGAGGTGTCCAGCACTGCATTATAGGTCAGGACCAGCGTGGCGCCGTCTACGGTGGCGCTTTCCAGTATCGGGGGTGTGTTGTTTTCCACCACCCGCCCGGTTAGCGCAGCGGCTTCGTTGCCGTCAGCATCCTGTATAGGGTCGCTGCCGGGGACTGCGTAGTCCAATGTGACCATCTGGCCGTTGGAAACCGCCGCGGACAGCGTCAAGGTCACGGTCATGCCGCTGATTTCTACGTTGTTGACGTCCGGACCAGCACTGCCACCCACCATTACCGTATAGGCGCCAGTGGACGGGGTGGAGGTGTCGTCCAGCGCTTCACTATAGGTCAGGACCAGCGTGGCGACGTTTACGGTAGCGCTTTCCAGTATCGGGGGTGTGTTGTTTTCCACCGGCTGCCCGTTTAGCGCGGCGGCTTCGTTGCCGTCAGCATCCTGTATAGGGTTGCTGCCGGGGACTTCGTAGTCCAATGTGACCGTCTGGTCGCTGGAAACCGCCGGGGACAGCGTCAGCGTGACAATCCGGCCACTGATGGCGACCGTACTGACCGTCGGGGCGGCGCCGGAACTCACCATTACCATATAGGCGCCAGCGGACGGGGGGGAGGTGTCGTCCAGCTCGTCATTATAGGTCAGGACCAGCGTGGCGCCGTTTACGGTGGCGGTTTGCAGTATCGGGGGTGTGTTGTTTTCCACCGCCTGCCCGTCTAGCGCGGCGGCTTCGTTGCCGTCAGCATCCTGTATAGGGTCGCTGCCGGGGACTGCGTAGTCCAATGTGACCGTCTGGTCGCTGGAAACCGCCGTGGACAGCGTCAAGGTCACGGTCATGCCGCTGATTTCTACGTTGTTGACGTCCGGACCAGCACTGCCACCCACCATTACCGTATAGGCGCCAGCGGACGGGGTGGAGGTGTCGTCCAGCGCTTCACTATAGGTCAGGAGCAGTGTGGCGCCGTCTATGGTGGCGCTTTGCAGTATCGGCGGCTCCGGAATCATCAGGATGTTGGAGAGGGCGTAGAGGCGCCTTGTAACGGATGGATCGCCTGTGCCAGAGAAAAACTGCTCTCCAGCTATACTCGGTTCGCCATACGCGACCATGGTTGATCCTGGCGTCTGACCAGTTGATATGGCGCCGTCAGCGGTCGAACCGGTCCATACCTGCCTGAAGGAATCGCCCGAAAGAGTACCGAGGGAGTCTCCTCTCTGGTTCCACTGCCCGTCTGTATCCCAGGAGAGATCATAGAAGTCGGCGTAGTTGTCCGCGACCTTGTCGCCCCGGTAGAAGAAAATCGGCTCGCCGGGCTCGTTGTTGACGGGATCGGTATTTGTGCGAGCGCGCATGGACTCCCCGGCAGTGGAGATGAGCGCCTGGAACGTGACTGCATCGAAGTCCATAGTTCCGTTGGTGCTGGCCTGTCCCCGGGCAAAATTGTCGTAGGTAGCGGCGTCAGTGGCCGTGGCATTTCGTCTGGCGTTGGTAAGGAACAGGACGCGGTAGGTATCGCCGGGTGAGAGGCACTCCGGCATGATGCCGTTCCAGGTTATTGGGTTATCACACGTCGTTTGCGCAACCGCCGAAACCGGTGCGAGCAGGGCGCCCAGCAGGAAGAGTCCTGCGAGGACCGAGGCGGATGAGAAATACCGCCTGAGTGGGTGGTTGTATTTTCCTGGTGATGTTTCTGGTGATGTTTCTGGTGATGTTTCTGGTGATGTTTCTGGTGATGTTTCCGGTGATGTTTCTGGTGATGTTTCCGGGGATGTTTCTGGTGATGTTTCTGGTGATGTTTCTGGTGATGTTCCTGATGATATTCCTGGTGATGTTCCTGATGATATTCCTGGTGATATTTCCGGGAACATCGCTTTGCTTGAGGCCACCTTATTCATTGGATATATGTTCTCCACTTAATGCCATTTGGTTGATATTCGATATAACAGACTCAATAATATAGATTATAGTAGATTTTGGGCAGGATACAAGCTTTTTTTGAGTTCCCCGACTGAAAGCGCTTCCGCGACCAGTCTTGAAGGTATACGGCGTTGCATTTGCTCGGCGTTTGTCCCAGAATGTGCGGGGTCGCGTTTGTGTTGATGTGTACACGGCGATTTTATAGAAACCGCTGACGCGGTGGGGCTGATCTGCATGCGCTGCTCAGGATATTTGTCCAGCGCTGCCGGGGTTGCGCGCTTTCTAAAAAATGGTATCCAAGAGAAAATTCAAAGCAAAGAGGGTGAACGGCAAGGCAAAGCCTTCGATGGCGGACAAGGCTGATCGTTATGCCTTGTATGAGCAAGCTGTGCAGTGCGTTGAGGCGGAAATTGATTTTGTCGATGAGGTCTTCGAGAAAATACGCCGCCGCACGGCGGTGATTTTGCGGGAGGATTTCTGCGGCACGGCCAATACGGCCTGTGAGTGGGTGAGGCGGCGTGATACTAATATGGCGTACGGGGTGGATCTGGATCGGAAAGTGCTGGACTGGGCGGGAAAAAACAAGATTGCCCGGTTATCGGAAGATCAGGCCCGGCGTATCAGGCTATTGAATGAGGACGTGTTGCGGGCGGATACCGGGCGGGTGGATGCAGTGCTGGCGATGAATTTCAGCTACTGGATGTTCAAGGACAGGGCGGGCATGATGGGTTATTTTCGCACGGTCCGGGAGGGCTTGAATAAGGATGGTGTCTTGTTTCTGGATGCCTACGGCGGTTATGAGTCTTTTCAGGAGCTGGAAGAGGAAACGGAACATAAGGGCTTTCGCTATGTCTGGGATCAGTATCGTTATAACCCGGTGAACGGGGAATCAGTCTGCAAGATACATTTTAAGTTCAAAGACGGTTCGCAATTAAGGGATGCCTTTGAGTATTGCTGGCGGATCTGGACCTTGCCCGAAATTACAGAGATGCTGTCTTCATGCGGGTTTAAACCCACTGTATATTGGGAAGGAACCGATGAAAACGGCGAGGGCAACGGCATATACAGACCCGCGACCACGGGTGATGCGGACGCGGGCTGGATTGCGTATATTGTTGCGGAAAAAATTGCCGCCTGAACGTCAGTGTCTGACCGGGCAAGGCCCGGCCAGAAACTTCCGCCTACAGTCAGAAACTAATCCTGCTTGGCAAACTTCTCGACAACCCCTTTGACTTCTTCGGCATAGGTTTCACTGAGCTTGGCGATCTCCTGCGCACCTTCTACCGCCTTGTCCGATAAATTCTGCGCGGCGGTGAGTTGCTCTTTCAAGTACTCCTGAAGAGTATCGAAGTCTTTGATTTGGTTTGCCGATTGCAGTGAATTGATACTGATTTTGGCGTTCTCTTGCACCGATTTAGTTTGTATCTCGGCGATTTTTTCAATGCTTTTCAAGGTCAAATCATTCAGCTCTTTGACCGGCGCAATTAATTTTTCAAACATATTATTATCCATTTCATTTTTCCTCTATTGAATGTGAATGTAAGTAATCAATATATATTATATGGCCATTTTGCTGCAATGCAACAAAATATTTTCTTTTTGTGCGGCGATAACGGGATAGTACACGAAAACAGGGGTCTCCTGACCTGAGCCGGGAGCAGGCATCCAGGCATCCTGAGCCCCTGCAAAGAATGGATTCCTGCTTCCGCAGGAATGGCAGAGAAAGCAGGGATCCCCTGACCTGAGCCGGGGATCCTATCCTTTGTTGCTAATCAGTTTTTCGGCAATGGCCGACGGTTCTGCTTCCAGAGTGGTGGCCATGGAGTCGTTCCAGCGATTGAAGAAGCCAAAGACGCTTATGACCCCCAGGATCTCAACGATCTCTTCGTCATTCCAATGATGGGATAGTTGTTGGTACATTTCGTCGGTAACACCGTTTGGTACGGAAGCGGCCGCCAGGGCAAAGTCGAGGGCAATGCGTTCCCGTTCGTTAAACAGGGGGCTGCTGGAGTATTCGTAGATGGCCCGCATCTTGTCTTCTTCTATGCCCAGACTCGTTGCGCTGACTGAGGTGTGCGCCTTGCAATACTGGCAACCGGAGGCCTGACTGGCCATGTGTGCTACGAGCTTTTTAAAGCCGTCATCGACCTTGCCGTCCGGCGCAAATACGGCTTCATTTATCTGAAGGGCGGCCTTGGCAATGGCGGGGACCCGTTGCATGGTCAATAAAAAGTTCGGCACAAAACCCTGGGCGTCCATGGAATGCCGGAAAACCTGTTGCAATTCTGCATCTTGACAATCGTCGATCGGTAGTGGCTTCATTCTTGACATGGTGGTTTTCCCTGGTTGAGTCTGGAGGTTATCATAGTTTAAATGGGGGGTAATTGATAGCGCTTGTCCGGGTGTTGGCCGGGTTCGTGAGGGGTTACCCATAGGTCTATAAATTCGTTGACACTGGTGTGGCAGAGTTTCTGTGGATCGGAGCAGAGCTTCAGGATTGCAGCGGCCTGGGGATCGGATAGGCGTGTCTTGATGTTTCTGGCAAACTTCTTCTCGAGTGCCGGTATGCCTTCTGAGCGGCGGCGGCGGTGACCGATGGGAAATTCGATTTGAATGTTGTCCGTGGCACTGCCGTCTTTAAAAAAAACCTGCACTGCATTGCCTATGGAGCGTTTTTCCGGGGCAAGATAGTCGATGCTGTATTGCTTGTTTTCGATGATTTGCATTTTGTCCCGCAAGGTGTCTATGCGGGGATCCGATGCCACGTCGTCTTCATAGTCATCGGCGGTGAGGCGGCCGAAGATGAGTGGGATCGCCACGGTGTATTGAAGACAGTGATCGCGGTCGGCCGGGTTGTCCAATTCCCCGGTTTTATCGATGATGCGCACTGCGGCTTCTTGTGTCTGGATCACGATTTTTTCGATTTGGTCGAGATGCTTTTTTACTTGAGGGTGTAATTGTATCGCCGCTTCTACGGCTGTCTGCGCATGAAATTCGGCCGGAAAAGAAACCTTGAACAATACGTTTTCCATTACGTAGGAGCTAAACCCCCGGGTGAGTTTGAACTCTTTGCCTTTGAACAAGGCGTCGTAATACCCCCAGTTTTTTGCGCTCAAGGCGGAGGGATAACCCATCTCACCGGTGATGGCGATAAGCGCAAGCCGCACACCTCGACTGGTGGCGTCACCGGCGGCCCAGGATTTGCGGGAGCCGGTGTTCGGCGCGTGCCTATGGGTGCGCAAGGCGCTGCCGTCGATCCAGGCGTTGGATACCGCGTTGATGATCTGTTGTTTGCTGCCGCCGAGCATGCCGGTGACTACGGCAGTGGTTGCGACTCGTACTAACAATACGTGATCCAGACCAACCCGGTTAAAGCTGTTTTCCAATGCGATGATACCCTGGATCTCGTGCGCTTTAATCATCGCGGTGATGACATCATCAATGGTCAGCGGCGCCTTGCCGGCGGCGATGTTCCGGCGGGAAAGGTAGTCTGCTGTGGCCAATATGCCGCCCAGGTTGTCGGAGGGATGGCCCCACTCCGCCGCTAACCAGGTATCGTTAAAATCGAGCCAACGGATCATGCAGCCAATGTTGAAGGCGGCCATAACCGGATCGAGTTGATAGGGGGTGCCCGGACAGCGGGCGCCGTTTTCCATCGCCGCCCCGGGCACAACCGGCCCCATCATCCTGGTGCAGGCGGGATAATTCAGCGCCAACAGACCGCAACCCAGGGTATCCATCAGACAATAGCGGGCGGTGCTGCGCGCCTCTGCACTGTCAACCGGGTATGCAAGGATGTACTCGGCAATATCAACCAATAGCGGATCGGGAGCGGGACGTTTTGTTTCTTTACTACCAATAGACATAGGGACTTTGATTCCTGTTTTATTGAATCGTTGGTTTTTTATTTGCGTTTGCTGATGGGGACGAATTTCCGGTTTTCGGGGCCCACGTAGTTGGCGCTGGGGCGGATGATCTTGCCGTCTTCCCGTTGTTCGATTATATGTGCGGCCCAACCCGAGGTGCGTGATATAACGAATAAGGGTGTGAACATGGCGGTCGGCACGTCCATCAACGCATAGGACACCGCTGAGAACCAATCCAGATTCGGGAACATCTTCTTTTCGTCCCACATAACCTTTTCAAGGCGCTCAGCAATATCAAATTTTTTCATATTGTTGGCTTCTTTACCCAGGCGTTTGGCGATGGCCTTGATTACTTTGTTGCGTGGGTCACTGACCGTATAGACGGGATGTCCAAAACCAAACACGATCTCTTTGCGCACCATACGCTCACGAATATCGGCCTCGGCCTCGGCCGGTGTGGCATAACGCTGTTGGATCTCGAAGGCCGCCTCGTTGGCGCCCCCATGCTTCGGACCGCGCAAGGCGCCTATCGCACCGGTGATACTGGAATACAGGTCCGATCCGGTTCCGGCGATGACACGGGCGGTAAAGGTGGACGCATTGTATTCATGCTCGGCATACAAGATCAGGGAGGTATGCATGGCGCGCACCCAGATATCGGAGGGTTTTTCCCCATGTAATAAATTCAGGAAATGACCGCCAATGGAATCATCATCGGTTTCGACTTCGATGCGTTTGCCATTGACTGTGTAGTGATGCCAGTACAACAACATGGAACCAAAACAGGCCATCAGGCGGTCGGCAATGTCCCTGGCGCCGGCGGGGTTGTGATCTTCTTTCTCCGGCATGATTGCGCCAAGATGGGAACAGCCGGTGCGTAATACGTCCATCGGGTGGGCCGATGGGGGAAGTTGTTCGAGCGCCGCCTTCAGGGAAGCAGGCAAACCCCGCAAGGAGCGCAATTTTGTTTTATAGGTATCCAGTTCAAACCGGCTGGGTAATTTGCCATGTACCAGGAGGCAGGCGATCTCTTCAAACTCGCAGGTCTCGGCAATATCCAGGATATCGTAGCCGCGGTAATGCAGGTCGTTGCCAGTCAAGCCGACGGTGCATAGCGCGGTATTGCCGGCAATCGTGCCGCTCAGGGCCACGGATTTTTTGGGTTTTTGTGCAGTTTTTCTGATCATGTTGTACTCCGGGAAATAGTTTATCCAGTTTTTGTATTCGGGGGCCAGACCTCAGGTTGGGACGAACAGGCCGTGGCACATGCCAATCTGATCTGTGGCGCCGTTACCCTCTGCAATCGCCGGGCAACCGGATAAGGCCTTGGGTTTATGCGATTTTGAACTCGATGACCGCCGCGCCGCTTCCATAGATTGGCCCATAGGCATGGACCCTGGCCCCGGCATAGTGTTTACCCATGGACCCCAGCAGAAAGGCCAGTTGCTTGAAACCCATCTCGGGCCGGGCCGCTTCAATAAACTCCGGGCAGACCTTCGACAGGATACCGGGATCGCCGCCTTCTATGGACTGAAGGATCTTCTTGTTCCATTCATCCCCCTCTTCGGAAACGATCTTGTCTTCGCGAATGTCGATCGTATGCCGGTAAAAGGAGCCTGACAGACCACCCACACCAACCACCGCGATCTTGCGGTTCAGTTTGTCTGCCTGCTCGGCGACCACCCGCCCAAGCATCAGCGTGGTGTCCCAGTCATGATAGACATTATTGGAACTGATCAGTAAAGGGTATTTATTCTCGGGATTGAGAAAGTTGGAGGCGATAATCGTCCCCGTATCGATCGGAAATTGATCGTAATCAACCCCTTTGGCCCTGACGTCATTTTCTATGGTCGCCTGAATTGCGGCCTCGGCATATTCTGTATCGATATGAATATCATAGGTGAGATCACCATATTCATGCCAGTTGTGATCGACGTGTACGCCCCGGCTGTGTGCCCGGGTTTGCCAAAGTTGATCCAGGACGGCCATCCATTGATTTGAATAGACTACAATGGTATCCGGGCCGGATTTGGCCAGAGCCTGCCCGGCGGAATCCATGGCCTCGGCCAACGGAGTCCAGGGTGGGTTATCGCGCTGTAAATAAGGTAATGGTGAGCCTGGAATAAGAAAGGCTGAAACAACGGGCATGCTAATCGCTCCTTATGGAAATGTTATAGAAAATTCAGGCGGCCTGGGCAGCTTTATTGCTCGCCAGCCCGGCCTTGACCAGATCCCATTCCATGACGGCATTACCGGTGCCAATGACGGTGCCATAGCCGTGCAGTTCTGCCGGGATTTCGGGATAGTCCATGCCGGCAAACATCCAGGTAAAACCGCCTGACTTTATCTCGGCAAAGGATTCTTCGATAAACTGCGGTAATAGTTTAAAGGTTTCCGCAGTCTTGCCCTGGCGCAATAAATCGATGATGCGCATGTCCCAAAGATAGCCTTCATAATTCTGCGGGTGTTCCCTGGACATGTCTTCCGGCGGCACGGGTTCTTCACTGAAGTGGTAGTGGCACAGGGTGTTGGAGGCCAATAATACTGCCCGCCTGCCTGAGGCTTCTATCGCTTTGCGCGTCGCCTTGCCGAGGATATCCATCTCTTCCAGACCTTCATCCAGCGCCAGATAGTAGGGCGAATTATTGGCCGACAAGCCCACTACCGGGATATCCCATTGTGGCCGGATCATGTGCAGGGTGGTGATGGTGCCGTAGTCAACCCGGAATTTCGGATTACGCATCATTTTCGCCGTCAGCCCGTGGGCCTCGGCTTCCTGGCAACAGGCTTCCGCCAGTTCGACGTCCACCTCCAGTTCAAAATTGTAGCGGAACAGGTTGGGAAAGATCGGATCGACAGATTTGCCGCTTAAATGTTTTACGCCCAGAAAGTGATGCCCCTGTTCCGTGGTCCAATGGGGTGAATGTACTAAGAAGACATCGGGTTGCAGCGCATCGATACTTTTTCTGGCCCGTTCATAGGCCCAGCGCAGTTGTTCCCAACCGCCTTTTGAACGGGGCTCATTTTGTGGCGGGTTTTCACCATAAACAAGGTGAGGGGGGTGCGGCGCTAAAAAACCGGCAATGACTTCTCCTTTATTCATCGTTTATTCCTCCTTATAGGGGTTTGTAGGCAATCGCCTTTATTTCTATCAATAAAAGCGGGTGGGGTAACTGGTGAACGGCGACCGTGGTGCGTGCCGGGCCATTGTGATCGAAAAATCGGGCATAGACTTCGTTGTAGCCGGCGAAATCATTCATGTGAACCAGAAAACTGGTGATCTCGATAATATCCTCAAGTCCGGCATTGACACTGGCCAGGATATCGCGGATGTTTTCGATAACGGCGCAGGTTTGCTGCCTGATATCCAGGTTGGTTGTTCCCATTTCATCGACCTCGGCCCCGGCAAAACTGTTGTCAGAACGACGTGAACTGGTCCCTGAAACAAATAATAAGTCGCCGGCACGCTTTATATGGGGGTAAGCGCCACGGGGAATGGCTTTGTCTTTTAATACTTTACTTTCAACAGATAACATATCATCTTCCGGTGTGCCTGGAGCCATTATCAATATACTTTATTTTCCTGATATAGAGTATAACATTTCTGGGTAAATCACGTTTCAGGGACAGTTTTTCAGGGACAATTATTGAATAATTTTCCGTCTATCCCATTGATATGCCGCCATGGACAGAGTGCTGTAGGTATAGGCTTGATGAATTTGTTTGCCTGCACTGCCCTCACCTGCGGCGCCCCGCGCAATAAACAAGGGCATGAGGTGTTCTTCCGTCGGGTGGTTTTCAATTCCTCCGGGCGCGAGCATTCGATAGTTCAATATAGAATCGAGATCATTTTCTTCTATACTTCGGCACAGCCATTTATCGAACTCAAGCACATATTTCTGTGGGGGCGCATTTAATTCAAAGCGGCCAAAATCATGTATGTTATGTGTCGCGCTACCACTTCCCAGTATCAGGACCCCTTGATTGGATAGTGATTGTAATGCTTGTCCTGTCTTGTAATGATAATCCGTGCCTTTCCGTCTCTGCAGTGACAATTGCACAACCGGGATATCGGCATCCGGAAACATGAGTTTTAAAGGCACCCAGACACCATGATCCAAGCCACGGTACTCATTCAGAGTACAATCTATATTATTGTCTGTTAATAATGAGCAGGCTTTTTCTGCGAGCTCAGCTGAGCCGGGGCAAGGGTAAGTACATTCATACAATTCGTCTTGAAAACCGTAAAAATCGTGAATGGTATCCGGTTGAGAGCTTGCTGTAACAGCAGGGGCGCTCGTTTCCCAGTGGGCAGAGATACATAATATGGATTCCGGTCTTGGAATACGCCGGCCCAGGCCCCTAAAAAAATCCGTCGTCGGATCCCGATCGATTAATAGACTCGGCGCCCCGTGAGAAATAAATAAGACAGGCATATCTTGATTCATCGGATCGTTTCTATGTATTTGATTACAATGCGCTTCGGATCTACGCTTCTACACCGGCAATGTAGCGCCAGGTATCAATAACGGTATCCGGGTTCAATGAAATGCTTTCTATACCTTCATCGACCAACCATTTGGCCAGGTCCGGGTGGTCGGAAGGCCCTTGCCCGCAGATCCCTATGTATTTGCCGGCCTTTTTGCATGCCTGAATGGCGCGGCTCAACATAAATTTAACCGCTTCATCCCGTTCATCAAACAGATCTGCGACCAGACCGGAGTCGCGATCCAGCGCGAGGGTCAGTTGCGTCATGTCATTGGAGCCTATAGAAAAGCCGTCAAAATATTCCAGGAATTTATCGGCAAGGATGGCATTACTCGGCACTTCACACATCATAATCAGTTTCAATCCATTTTCCCCACGCTTTAAACCATGCTGTTCCAATAAGGCAACTACGTCTTTTGCCTGATCCAGTGTGCGCACAAATGGCACCATGACCCAGATGTTATCGATGCCCATCTGTTCACGAACGTAAAGCAAGGCACGGCATTCGAGTGCAAAACAGGCCTCGAACTCTTCAGACAAATAGCGCGAGGTGCCACGGTAACCGATCATCGGGTTTTCTTCATGGGGCTCATAACGTTCTCCACCGAGCAGTTTGGCGTATTCATTGGATTTAAAATCAGAGAGGCGAACAATCACCGGATTCGGGGCAAAGACGGCGCCCAGGGTGGCAACTCCTTCAATGATATTCTGCACATAAAAATCCACCGGGTCTCCATAGGGTCTGATGCGTTGTGTGATCTTGTCCCGGATTTCTTTTTCCTGATCGGAATATTCGAGCAAGGCGCGCGGATGAATGCCTATCTTGTTATTAATAATGAATTCAAGCCGTGCCAACCCTATGCCGGAGTTGGGAATGGCGGCAAAGGACATGGCTTTAGCCGGATTGCCGACGTTCATCATGATCTTCGCAGGCGCCGGTGGCATATTATTGAGTTCGACACGGTTGATCTGAAAATCCAGGATGCCGTCGTAAATAAAACCCGTCTCCCCCTCGGCACAGGATACGGTCACAGGCTCTCCATATTTTATCCGGCTGGTCGCATCACCACAGCCAACTACCGCCGGCACGCCTAACTCGCGGGCAATGATGGCGGCGTGACAGGTGCGGCCTCCGCGATTGGTAATAATGGCCGAGGCCCGTTGCATCACCGGTTCCCAATCCGGATCGGTCATCTCTGTTACCAGAACCTCTCCTTGTTTGAGGGTGTCCATGTCTTCCAGGCGTTCGATTACCCGGGCCTTGCCTGAGCCAATCTTCTGGCCAATGGCGGCGCCTGAGGTCAGGACTTTGCTCTTTTCATTCAGTTGGTAGCGTTCGATAACATTGGCTTGACTGCGGCTTTGTACGGTTTCGGGGCGTGCCTGAACGATATAAATCCCGCCATCCTCACCATCCAGCGCCCATTCAATATCCATGGGTCTTTTATAATGGGATTCAATGATCATGGCCTGTCGTGCCAGGTCTTCGAGTTGCGCATCGCTAAGACAAAATACGGAGGCTTCGTCGGTGGGCACGTCTATGTTCTTTACCAAATCGTCCGGATCCGGATCGTCGTTATAGATCATCTTGACGGCTTTGCTGCCAAGACTGCGGCTCAGGATCGCCGGTCTTCCGGAAGACAATGCCTTTTTATAGACATAAAATTCATCCGGATTCACCGTGCCCTGTACTACCGTCTCCCCTAAACCATAGTTGGCGGTGATAAATACAACGTCATCAAAACCGGATTCGGTATCGAGGGTGAACATCACCCCGCTGACACCAATATCGCTGCGCACCATACGCTGCAAACCGGCCGACAAGGCGATCTCTTCCTGAGCAAAGTTTTTGTGGGCACGATAGGCAATGGCCCTGTCATTATATAGTGAAGAGAATACTTCCTTTACCCGTAAGAGAACATCGTCTATACCGCGAACATTGAGAAAAGTCTGCTGTTGTCCGGCAAAGGACGCATCCGGCAGATCTTCCGCCGTTGCCGATGATCTTACCGCTATGGATGCGCCACCCTCAATACCCGATGATATGGATTCGTAGGCGTTGATAATCGATTGTTGTAATTCTTCCTGAAACGTCGCATCGATGATCCATTGACGGATTTCCCTGCCCGCCTTGCTTAGCTGATTGACATCATCGATATCCAGGTCCTTTAATCGTGTTTGTATAGGTTCTTTTAATTGGTTGTAATCAAGAAAATCCCAAAACGCTCCGGCAGTTGTGGCATAACCATCCGGCACACTGACGCCGGCACCCGCCAGTTTTTGTATCATTTCCCCCAGTGACGCATTTTTACCGCCCACCAATCCAACATCGTTCATGCCCAGTTCGCGCAAGGGTTTTATCGAGTTATTGGATATCAGCTTGTTCATCAGTCGTAAAAAATGGATTAACTTCCACGTAGTAATTGTTTTTCTTTTATGATATTTACCGCAATTTCCTCGATCGATATGGCGGTAGAATCCAGCAAACCTATCTGCATCTTTCTCATAATCTTTTCGGCTTGTCTGATCTCTTCCCGGCATTTTGTTAAAGAGGCGTATTCCGTCCTGGGGCGTCGCTGTTGACGGATCTTGCTGAGCTGATCGGCCTTAATGGTCAAGCCGATGATTTTGTCTATATGTGGCATCAAAAATTTCGGCATCTCATTTGAATCCAGATCATCATCGGTTAGTGGGTAGTTCGCCGCTTTAATCGAGAAGTTCAGCGCCAGATACAAACAGGTCGGCGTCTTGGCGGTACGGGATACACCCAACAGAATTACATCCGCCTTGTCATAATGATTGGTGGCAATACCATCATCGTTCTTCATGGTGAAATCAATGGCATCGATTTTATTTTTGTAATCCCGGTCATCATATTCTTCATGAGGCCTGCCCATGGTATGCGATGATTCGATCCCCAGCGATTCTTCCAGTGGTTCAATGAACGCATTAAACAGGCTGATCACGCAGGCATCTGTTTGGGCAATGATCTTTTGCAGCTCCGAACTGACCAGGGTACTGAAGACTAAAGGCTCTTTGCCGGTACGAATTTTCTCTTGTTGTATAGCGCCGGCCACCAATTGTGCCTTTTCCGTGTTTGTTATGAACGCAAAGGTTTTATCCTGAAAATCAATACTATCGAATTGTGACAGTAAACTTTCTCCAATAGATTCGGCTGTTTTTCCGGTTCTGTCGGATACAAAAAAAACCGATCGTTGCGGGGTTTTTTTGCCCATACATCAGACTTCCAGTAAAAAGTCCGTCACCAATCGGTTAAACCGTTTGGTATGTTCTATTTGTGTCCAGTGCCCACAACGACCATAAATATGCAATTGCGAATGTTGAATCAATGAAAACAGTTTGTGCGCATTTTCCTTTGGGATCACCCGGTCCTCACGGCCATGAATGATCAGGGTTTCCTTGTCAATAGCGCGGATATCTTCTTCTTTGCTGCTGATGGCTGCAATTCCATCCTGCCTTGGCGGCGGAAACATCTTTTCGAATGACTCCTGAAAACCGGGGCGAATACTTGCCATATAGCGAAGCCGGGCCAGTTCATCCGTCACCAACCTTCGATCAAAAGCCAATATATCCAATAATTCTTTCATGTTTTCCAGTGAAGGGGTGTAGCCCCAGGTTTTATCCAGACCTTCGGTCAGCTCAAAATGGACCCCGGCGCTGCCCATCAGAACCAGCTTATAGACACGTTCCGGATACTGTATAGTCAGCGCCAGCGCCAACGACCCACCATAGGAATTACCGATAACAGAGGTCTTTTTTATATTCAGGGCATCCAGAATGCCGATAGCGTGTTTCACCCAGTTATCCATATTATAGGTAAAATTATCCGGGCGCTCTGTGAAACCAAAACCAACCATATCGGGCGCAATCACGCGGAAATGCTTTGCCAATTCAGGAATTGTTAAACGCCAATTGACCCAGGCGCTGACGCCCGGTCCCGAACCATGAAGTAACAAAACCGGCGAACCACTGCCTTTTTCGTGGTAGTTTGTGGTGATTCCGGCGGCGTTAATCCGCAAACTGATTTCAGGGTTTTGTTCCGGCATTATGCAATGTTTTTATTGGGGGCATCAGGGCGAAAGATTGCGGGCATGGGTCATGGGACTATAGCCGACATTAAAAGCAGATTACTGCGTTTCCTGAAAGGATTTGCTTTCTCTTTATTTTACCAACTCTTTCGATTCATCGGTGTATCTTGAAACCAAGGCTACATTACACAAACTTCATGGAAACATAGCCCAGGTCCTGGTAACGGACGGTTATTGCATCCCCTTTTTCAACGGCCACAGCGGCAGTGATACCGCCGGTCATAATAAAGGTCCCGGCCGGAATTTCTTCGTCCCGTTCCGCCAGCATGTTGGCCAACAGGGCGACACTGGCTGCAGGGTGTCCGAATACTGCGCCCCCGGCGCCGACTTCAATAATCCGGCCATTCTTTTCCATAACGACCCCCAGTGTTTTCAGATCCACTGCTTCAATTTTTTTTACACAACCACCGGTCACAAAACGCGAAGCGGAAGCGTTGTCCGCAATCACACTTTTCAAATCGAACTTAAAATCACGATAACGGGAATCAATGATTTCAACTGCCGGGATCACATAAGCTATAGAAGACATAACCTCCGCCAGATGACAACCGGGGCCGCGCAAGGGTTTGTTGGTAACAACGGCTATTTCGGCCTCCACCTTGGGATGAATTAATTCGTGGGTTTTAATTTCCGCACCGTCCGTCACACCAAAGTAATCGGCAAGAAAGGCGTAGATCGGAGTGTCTACTCCCATCTGCGCCATCTTGGCCCAGGAAGTCAGTCCCATCTTTAAGCCACTGATCCGGTGGCCTCTTGCTTGCTTGCGGCGGCGGATCTCCCATTGAATATCGTAGGCGTCTTTCCAGTCCATGTCCGGGTAGTCATCCGTGATCTTGGTGACCTCCTGTGCATTCAGCTCGGCATTTTCCAGATGTTCCGCCAGGTTTTCGATAGTCTGTTGATCCAATGACATCAGGCAGACTCCTTTGTGTCTGTTTGTGCGCGGATTATGTCTAATGCGACATCTTCTATCATGTCTTCCTGGCCTCCGACGGTTTTACGTTTGCCTAGCTCGACCAGAATATCTTTTGCCGGCACACCATGTTTTGCTTCAGCACGTTTGGCATGCAAGAGAAAAGAGGAATAGACCCCGGCATAACCGAGGATAAGTGAATCGCGGTCAATACGGGTTGGTTTTTCCATCATGGGTATTGCGATATCTTCTGCGGCATCTATGATTAAATCGAGATTGACGCCGGTTTCAATACCCATGCGATCGGCCACAGCGGCAAATACTTCAAGCGGTGTGTTGCCGGCGCCGGCGCCCAGTCCGGCAACAGATCCATCTATACGGCGCGCACCGGCTGCCACTGCCGCAATGGAGTTTGCAACACCCATCGCCAGGTTGTGATGACCATGAAAACCAATCTCAATATCATCCGGCAGGCCTGCACGCAAGGCCTCCACCCGCTCGGTGACCCCTTCGGGCAATAAATAACCGGCCGAGTCGGTCACGTAGATACAATTGGCGCCGTAAGAGACCATAAACCTTGCCTGCTCTACTAATTTTTCACCGGCAACCATGTGTGCCATCATTAAAAATCCAACGGTATCCAAACCCAGTTTGCGCGCGTGCGTGATGTGCTGTTCACTGACATCGGCCTCGGTACAATGAGTCGCCACCCGGATAGTTTGAATGCCGCAATCATAGGCCATCTCAAGGTGCTTAACGGTGCCAATCCCGGGCAATAACAAGGCCGAAATTCTGGAGTGTTTCATCTCCGGCACAACGGCGCGCAGATATTCTTCATCACTTGCCTTGGAGAAACCATAGTTGACAGAAGCCCCCCCCAGCCCATCGCCATGGGTCACTTCAATCAAATCAACCCTGGCCTCGTCCAGGGCCTTGGCCAATTTTACCATTTCTTCAATGCTGAACTGATGCCGCACGGTGTGCATGCCGTCGCGCAAGGCGTTGTCATGCAATTTTATTTTGATGCCTTTTACACTCATTTTCCTTGCCCTCAATGACTTGCCGCTTGTTCTGCCAACATTTGTTCTGCAAACATCTCGGCCGTGTGTGCGCCGGCTGCGGTCATGATGTCCAGATTGCCGGCATGTTTGGACAGATAGTCGCCCCGGCCTTCCACTTGGAGAAAGATGCTTACACGCTTGCCATCAAATACCGGGCCGTTCTTAATGCGATAACCCGGCACATATTTTTGTACCTCTTTTTCCATGTCCAATACGGATTGCGCAATCGCGGTTTCATCCGGCGCCTCTTTGGTTAAACAATGCACCGTGTCGCGCATCATAATCGGGGGTTCCGCCGGATTCAGAATAATGATCGCCTTGCCTTCATCGGAACCGCCTATGCGTGCCACCGCATTGGAGGTGGTTTGGGTAAATTCATCGATGTTTTTTCGGGTGCCGGGACCGGCTGAAACTGAAGAGGCCGTCGCAATGATCTCGGCATAGGCCAGTGGCTGGATACTGCTTACGGCATACACCATGGGAATCGTGGCCTGGCCACCACAGGTGACCATATTGACGTTGGTCTCGCCCCGGCCGAGGTGGTCTTTCATATTGACAGACGGCACACAAAACGGACCTATCGCGGCCGGAGTCAGATCAATTACAACCACGCCTTTTTCATTTAATTTACGGCTGTTTTCTGCATGCACGTAGGCGGAGGTTGCATCAAAGGCAATGCGAACATCATCTCCTTCCATTTTTGCAATCAGGCCATCAACTCCTTCGTGCGTAACTTTTAATCCTTCCTTTTTGGCCCGTGCCAGACCATCAGACTTCGGGTCAATGCCGGCCATCCATACGGGTTCCAGCGCCTGGCTACGTTTTAATTTATATATGAGATCAGTGCCGATATTGCCTGATCCAATGATTGCACATGTAATTTTCATTTCTCTGACCTCGTCGTTATTCAAAGCACAGTGATGCGCTGCCGATGCCGCCTATATGTACGCTCATGTGATCCCCTGATTCAATGGGAATGAGCGGCACAAGTGAACCGGACAAAATTATTTCGCCAGCCTTCAGGGTAATGTCAAACTGGCCCAGGGTATTGGCCAGCCAGGCAACACAGAGTAACGGAGAACCCAATGCGGCTGCGCCAGCCCCGGTTGCAACGACACTGCCATTGCGTTCAAACACCATGCCAACGGTGGAAAGATCCAGTTTTTTGGGATCGGCCGCCTGATTCCCCAGGGCAAAATACCCACAGGAGGCATTGTCTGAAATGGTATCCTGGATCTTGATTTTCCAATCCCGGATACGGGAATCCACAATTTCAAAACACGGCACGACAAAGTCCGTTGCCTGTAAAACATCCGAGGTAGTGACGCCCGGACCTTTTAAATCTTTCTTTAGCATAAAGGCGATTTCTCCTTCAGCCTTCGGTTGAATCATTTTTTCCGTAACCGGAATGGCGCCGCCGCTTTCATAGACCATCGCATCGGTGAGATAGCCAAAATCCGGTTGGTGCACATTCAGCATGGTTTGCACGGCCTTGCTGGTCACGCCGATCTTTTTGCCAATGACCTTTTCGCCCGCTTCCAGTCTTTTTTCCAACAATCGTTTTGATATACCATAGGCATCTGCAATTGTCATCTCCGGTTCCCGGTCCGTCAACGGCTCAATCATCCGACGATGCGTTAAGGCTTCATACAACTCATGTCCGTAGTCGGTTATTTTTTTCTTGTCCATTAGTCTCACAGCTTCACACAGATATTCTTTAGTTCGGTATAGAATTCCAGCGAATGAACGCCGCCTTCCCGGCCGATGCCGGAACGTTTCATGCCGCCGAAGGGCGTTCGCAAATCGCGCAGAAACCAACAGTTAACCCAGACAATTCCCGCATTGATTTGTGCCGCTACCCGATGGGCGCGGGAACTGTTCTCCGTCCAAATAGCCGTAGCCAAACCGTATTCGGTGTCATTGGCCAGTTGGATGACTTCTTCTTCGGAGTCGAACTGTCTGATATGACAACAGGGACCAAAAATTTCTTCCTTTACAGTCGCCGCATCGTCAGCAAGATCGGTCCATATGGTGGGTTCAATCCATGCGCCATCCTTTAACTCATCCGGCATGTCCGGGATCCCGCCACCCGTTACCACGGTCGCGCCCTCTTCAACGGCCCTGGCATAGCAGGACAAGACTTTCTCACGATGCCCTTTACTGATTAATGGCCCCATATTGGTCTCTTTATCTTCCGGACGTCCAAGCTTCATGGACTCAACAGATCCCTTGAGGCGGCTGACAAATTCATCAAAGACAGGACGTTCGACAAAAACACGCTCTGTGCCCAGGCAAACCTGACCGCAGTTGGCAAAGGCGGAACGCATCGTTCCTTCAAGGGCCTTGTCCATATCACAATCGGCAAAGATAACACCCGGGTTTTTACCGCCCATTTCCATTGAAACGGGACGAGAGCCTGTGGCAGCCGCCCGCATGATGATCTCACCGGTTACGGTTTCACCGGTAAAGGTTATGGCATCGACATCGGGGTGTTCGGTTAAATAGGCCCCGGCGGAGTCCGGGCCGAAACCATGGACGACATTATAGACCCCCTTTGGCACACCGGCGTCATTCATCACTTCCCCTAACAGGGCGGTAGTCAATGGAGTTTCTTCAGATGGTTTGACAACGACGGTATTGCCGCAGGCCAGCGCCGGCCCAACCTTCCAGGTCGTTAACAAGAGAGGCAGGTTCCAGGGGCTGATTACGGCAATGACACCCTGGGGAACCCGAATAGAGTAATTAATGGCTCCTTTTTTATCAGGGGTTGCCATTTCAAAGGTTTCACTGGGCACATTCTTTATGGTATCGGCGAACACCTTAAAGTTGGCGGCGCCACGAGGAATATCGATGTGGCGTGCCAGGGAATAGGGTTTGCCGGTGTCCAGGCATTCCGCTTGCAAAAAATCATCAAAGCGGGCGTTAATACCATCTGCAATCCTGTACAGGACTTCGACACGATCCAGCAAGCTCAGCTTGCCCCATTCACCATGTAATGCGTTTTTTGCCGCCTGGACCGCCTGATTGACTTCATCCCGGCCGGCTTCATGGACCCTGGCTATGATCTCACTGGTAACCGGACTGACACCTTCAAAGGTCTTGCCGTCTGCAGATGCAATAAATTCCCCATTGATAAAATGTTTAATTTCTTTCATTTTTATTTTTCCCGATTGACGGTTTTACTGTAAAATGTGGTTACTTTACTAAAATCAGGATTCTAGCATAAAATATCGATATTCTATATTATATCGAAATTTATTCACTTATGACAAAACTTACTTCGAAAACGCTATCCGAATCTATCTATACCCGGCTTCGTAGTGACATCATTGACGGAATTTTCGCGCCTGATTCAAGGTTAGGGATCGAAGAATTAAGGGAAAAATACGAAATCAGCGCCAGCCCTCTGCGCGAGGCGCTGAATCGGCTGGCTGGAGAGAGTTTTGTCAATGTGCTGGGACAAAGAGGCTTTCGGGTAGCTCCCGTTTCAAAGGAGGATTTGCAGGACATTACCCGTATGCGTATTCAACTGGAATGTGAGGCCTTGACCGAAAGTATAGAAAAAGGTGACGACGAGTGGGAAGCTAACATCGTTACCGCCTTTCATCGCTTAAGTAAAGTGGAAGAAATAAGAAAGTCTGATTTCCCCGAATGGGAAAACCGGAACGATAAATTCCATGCGGCCTTGATCTCCGCCTGCTCTTCTCCGTGGTTATTGAAATTTCGCCATATCTTGTACGAACAGCACAAGCGCTACCGGCTTATTTCCATTCTTGCCCATGATGAAGAGCGAGACTTACACAAAGAACATCTGGCCATCAAGGAGGCGACAATTGATAGAAACGTAAAACTTGCCTGTGAGGAAATCAGGAATCATATTCAACGTACAGCAGACACTACAACATTGGCATTGACCCGTACGGACCGCCCTGAGGATCAACGCTGCGCCTCTTGATACGGGTATCAGCAGGGAAATAAAGCGGGGTTATGCCTGCTTTGAGATAAATTTTGGTCTGAACGTCATGATCCAGGCCGGGATTAAAAACATCGCAGCCAGCGCATTCAATATCAACATAACGATTAGCAATAAAGCGGCATCGGCCTGAAAGCGCATCGTTGAGATAAATACCCACATTACTACGCCGCAGATTAAAGTCGTTGCAGTAAAACCGATAGCGACCCCGGTGGTATTGATGGCTTCCTTGATTGCGCCTTCAAGATTGCCTGTTTTTGCAAATTCCATTTTTATGCGGTCCATAATGTAAATCGAATAATCAATACCCACCCCAATGCCTACGGCAATAATAGGAACGGTGTTTACATTAATACCGATACCGGTGATCCCCATGTAGGCATAGGTTAATGTGGTCGCGAATGACATTGCCAATAGCATCAACCAGCCTGCATGGAATGACCAGTAGAATAAGGTGACAAATACGAAGATTAATAGCAGTACCAACGGGATCACAATTAAATTGGTTTTATAAGCGGCTTCATTTATAGCTGCGGTTACCCCTATGACGCCACCGGCCAACTTCAATGAGAACCCTTCAATTTGAGCAACTGGAGATGCCGCCCACTCTTTCACCATATGAATAGCGCGTCGAATCGTCTCGCCTTTGTGGTCTTTATAATAAAAAACCATGTTGGCATTTCTTTCTTCCGGATCAATAAACTCTAATAAAGCCTTTGGAACAGCACTGGACATCATATAGCTAAACATCAAACCGCCCGATTCCAAATGATCTACCGGATAGGATAACCAGCGAGGATCATTATTGTGAATCGTTCGGCGAACCTGCTTTATTAAATTGGGCAGACCTTTTGCGCCGCCCAATTCAGGGTCAAGGAGCATAAAATTCTGAAAATCGGTCAGCGCCCGTACGACTTCCGGTTCCTTTAATCCGGCTTTATTCTCAGTATGAGCAATGATGTAGAGTTCTTCCGAACCGGGAAACAGGTTATTAATCGCTTTTGAGGAAACATTATAATCATGCTCGGGATACAACAGAGGGGAACCGGGTTCCGCCTCACCAATCTGTACCCAGGAACTAAAGTAGCCTCCAACACAATAGAGCAGCACAACTACAAGCAAACTGATTTTTGCGCCGGAAGGGGTACTCGCAATTTTTGAAATGTCCGGGAATATTTTGTGAAACAGATTTTGCTTTGCGTTGATGTTTCGAGGAACGGGCATTAATTCCAATAAAACCGGGAGCAGGATTAAGACTGTAAAAATAACACTAGCGGCCCAAAGCGAGGCATAAATTGCCAGCTTGTCATTAATTGGCACGGAACCCAGGGAGATGAGCAGCAGACCGATTGCATCTGAAATTACTCCCAGTGAACCGGGGCGGAACAGGTTTTCAAAAGTATAGCGTGCAGCAGTCTGTTTATTATTGCAGTCAGCCAGTTCCTGGTAAAAACGTTCCACTATCTGGATCCCATGCGACATGGCCCTGGCCGAGATCAAAAAGGGCACTACCATCATCAATGGGTCCAGATTGTAATCAAGTAACGCCAGGATGCCGAGCCCCCAAAGAGTGGTCAGGACGATGCCCATACTGGGTAAAAGCACACCATAAAATTTACGAAAATACAGGGTCAACAAAACCAGCATAATGACAATGGTATAAAGAAAGATCTGTATAATTTCACCTATATAACTGGAAACCCAGCCAACTAATACCGGTTGTCCCGTCGCATAGATATCTATACCTTCCGCACTTTCTTCCTCACGGATCTTTTTTAGCCCGTTAAAAACCGCTTTGTAGTTCAATTCGCCTTCATTCAGCGTGCCGCGGATCAAGGCGGATTTCACATCGGGGGAAACATATAGACCATAAACACGCGGACTGGCCACAACATCATTTTGTATGGAATCCAATTCTTTTTTACTATATCCCCCTTCCTTCAGTGGATCGTAATAAGGCGCCGAGCGGATCATTCCAAGTTCATTTAGCCAGATTTTACGCATGGTTCTGTGGGTAAGACTAGTGACCAGGTTATGATTAATACCGGTTAATTCATCGACCTTCTGGGTAATTCGATGAATACGGTTCAAGGTATCATTGGTAAATATCGTTCCTTCTTTTACCTGGACTGCAACAATGATATTGTTCGCCCCACCAAAGGTATCGCGGATGATATTATGCGTCTTGATATAGGTGTGTTCCTGAGGTAACAGATCCGCATAATCCGATACCATTCTCACGCCGGGCACCTGAAAGGCGAAAAAGACAGTCGCGAGTAAAATTAAGGTTACGGTAATTTTAGGATGAGCAAAGACAATTTTATCGATCTGTTTTAGCCGTTTTAATAATTGAATCATTTTAATTTGTTTCTGCATTCGATAAATTAATCTGGGCCAGATCGATAAGCCTCAGTGAACCGGCGCTCCCGGCAAGAATCATCTTATTATTTTTTAAAGGAAGACTGACACGGAAAAAGAAATGTGATTGGATGGGAACTTCCAGTATTTCCCAGTTGGAACCGGCATCATTTATTGATCTGTGAATCACAGTGCCATAATCACCCACGGCAATAATCTGATCATTGATAATAGAAACTCCGAACAAGGGCGCTCTCACATTTACTTCTTCTTGCTGCCAACTAAGGGCCCCATCCCTTGTAGAATAAATCGTGCCATTTAAACCAACGACCCAGCCGGTCTTCGCATCCTTGAAAATACCGGCCAGAGGGAAAAATTCTTTAGGGATGGGTTCGGAAAACTCCCAAGTTTCCCCGCCATCCCGGGTAACAAGTACGGTGCCAAATTCCCCGGTAATAAAACCTTTCAGGTCATCAACGAACTGCACCGTACTCATGATCATGTCTTCATTCAGCGAATGATCCGTCCAGCTTTCTCCACCATCACGACTGGAAAAAATGGAAATAAAGCTGCCTGCCACCCAAATAGCGCCTTTATTATCACAGGTTATGGCCTGAGGAATTTCAGGGGTTGGAAGTTGGTGTTGCGTCCATTGCCGGGCTTCTCTATCCGAGGTCCATACCTGTCCTTCCATACTCAATGCGGCAAACCCGTCATTCTGGCAAACAGTGATGTCTATTAAAACAGGTCTGCCATCAAGCTGGGTGCGGTGCCAGTCACCGGCGCCTGATTTGGCTGAAACGATTATCCCTCCAGAACCTACAATGACGGATTTTTCACCATTATCCGCCGCACCCATAAACACATCCGTCCGTCTGATCGAAGACTGTTTGCTTTCATTGACACCATCTAAAACCAGAGGGGCTTCACAACCGGACAAGACAGGAAAAGACAATAAAAATAAAAGACAGATTCTCATTCTTTTTTGAAACAGGAAATATAGAACAGGACCCGGCAAACGCTGTACGTGTAAACATAAAACCCCAGAGAACACACTCCCCTCAGGGGGAATGGCGTTTATTCTTAACGGCCACTACTACGCAGGTTTTGTACGGTAAATTTGTCTGTTGGATTCAAGGCAGGATCAATAATGCCTTTAAACTGCCCGGTTGTACAATGCTGCGCCTGTACGTCCATCATCCCGAAACAATCATCAATGGAGACGCCGGAGCCTTTGTTCTTTGCCAGATGGTAATCCGGATGTGCCTGACAAATCATCCAGGACTTCCAGTATTTGCCTGCGCGATCATAGATAATGGTACGCGGCAGGGTAAAGGTCTGGGCATCAACATAGTGAATACGCTTGCTGATGGGATGATTGGGATCCACAGGCTGGGCTTCGAGAATATAAGCCTTGCGCAAGGTCCAGGTTGTCTTCGGAAAACAATTGCCTTTGCCATGGTAATCCACAAATTTATAACCGCTTTCATCCTCAAATTCAGAGGTTAAGGGTTGATCATTATGTTTATAAAATGGCAATAACAGCGTTTTCGTTCCTTTGTAGGTCCATTGCATATCCGAGATGCGGCCGTTATATCCTTCAAAGTCCTCGATCATTAAATCAGTGCCGAGGAATGAATCGGTAATCTGGCCACTGGCCAACCGGCGCACCCGGCGCTGGAAGCCCAGATATAACCAGGCGTCATCACGTTTCAGATCGTCTTCATAACGGTGGATCAACAGCTGGGTATTTCGCACATCAAACGGTTCCACCACCTGCACATAAATAGAACGAAACAAATCGGACGGATTATCGGTAAATTCCGGAACAGGCGACTGGTTGACGCGATGCTTCCAGTTCAGGAAGTGAAAATTAAACTTGATTTCACGTTCGATCTTGTCTGTTTTCATATCTTTGAAGCGCCAGTAGAATGGATAGATAGCGGCGTTATCACCCCAGTTGTATCCATACTTGTAATTCCAGGCAAGTTTTTCCCCCGCACGTGGATCGTTACTGTCCGGTTCTTCCGGAAATGGACGACCGGCAACAAAACCAATCAGCTCGCCCGGTTCTTCTCCCAGCCTGGTGGAGTTCAGATTATCTCCCGTGGCCTTTATGTAGTTTTCATGCAAGGCCAGATCAAAGGTTTCGGCAACTTCGATTTCAACCCATCCGTCCTTTATATGCTGGTAGAGCTCAGGATCAAGTGCCTCTTTGGCCTGTTCGACGTTGGATGGATTGATTACCATGCCGGGCGTAACGCCCTCGATCTGTGGCTGGCCATCCTTATAAGGATAGAAACTGCGTTCTACATCCTCCAGGGTGGCTTCAGCAAAGGCAGCGCCACAGGTCAAAAGACACACCATCAAAAATAAAAAGCGTCTAAATTTATTTTTCATCAGTCTTCCCTCTTGCAAAATTTCGGTTTAACGGTTCTTCAAATGGTATAGAAACGCTTTGATTTCTAGTAACGGGTTTCAAGTAAGGCCCTCTAGAAGCGGTAGCGAAGCGTAACAAACAGTTCATCTTCATTTTGTGCCGTGCCAATCGGGCCCGCACGGAAACGACCCAGAGGTTCATAACCGCCCAGACCGGCACTGGGCCCAAGTGGACCCCCGGGAACCCCCCCGGTAAACGGTGGAAATACATTGGCGCTCCGGTTATCGTCAAAGGATCTTGCCCCGGTTCCAAACTTCATGTTCGCCCCTACCAGCAAACGCCAGTTATTGCTAATCAACCAATCTAAAGAAGGCTCTATTACCGTCGCATTTGCCCGGACGTCATGTGCGGTAAGGATCTGCGGACTGACACGATCATTCTTGTAAAAGCCCTTGATTAACAGGGTGCCGACAAAATTATCTTCCCAATCCGGGATCCCTCTTCTGCCCAGAGGGCCGGACTCCAATTCATGATCGAGTATATGTTGGCCAAACACCTGGGCGGAAATCAGGAATGCGCGCCTCTTGTTCAGAAAAGGAATAAACGTCGGCCGGTCCGCACCCACTACCCAGCGAAACACATTGGATTCGGAAAACAGGCGCGGACGCAGAGTATTGGCAAATTCTTCACCGCTGGTCCAGGCCGCTTCGGTACGGAAGGCCGTCTTGATCGAATCGACATAAAAATCAGCCGAGCCGCCAATCAGGAAGATCCGCGGGAACTCAATATCAAAGGCAATCAGGTAGTCACGTGGCAGTTCTTCACCACCTGTATCACCACCTGGTCCCATCACCCCCGGCGCAAGAAAAGGATTCACCGCCGGCACTCCCCCTCTGAGAGTAGGGAACTGCGAAGTATAATAAAGGGTGTTCACGGAAAAGCCGACTCCCTTGTACACCCCTTCGATTCGTGCGCCTATATCGGTTTCATCGATCTCCCAATCAGGCAGGTCGGCACGGCGAATACCGATAGAATGTCTGGGAAAGTCGGTCTGAGCCCCGCCGCCGGCAAAATTGGAAACGGTACAGCCGTTCTCCCAACAGTTGTTCATCGCACGAAAGAAGGAACCCGCATCCAGAATGGCATTGGGTGAGCCGCCCTGCCCCAGATTATTGGGACGAAATTGTTCCCATTTCCACAAAAGCTGGAAATTCAAATCATCAAAGATTTTGGTTGCGCCTTTTCGATATTCGGCGGTGAATATACCCATAGGGATACGGATATCTTCCAACTCGTCATAGATATTATTGCGCGAGAAATCGACCGGGTTGATCACGTCGAGCACACGAAACAGGTCGGTACGCCCCCAGACTACCTGTTGACGGCCGAATGACACATCGATTTGATCACCGTTCTTTAACGGTATCGTGCCGGTCAAATAGGCCTCGCGAATAAAATCGAGACGGTCATTGAACTCCGGCGCCGCCAATTCCTGTCTATCGTAGTCCAGATAATCATCGATGCAACCGCGTGAATCTTCATCACAGGGCCGTACCGGAACACCCAGCAACACCCCGCCGTCATCACCATGCAGGGCTGTGCCCAGCAGCACCAGCCCCTCATTTGGGTTGCTGTCTACATCAAAACCAAACCCGCCGCCACCGGGCAAAATCGGATTGTCAGCGGTAACGAGAGAAGCACCCCAGGGAGTAGTGATTCCGGCAGGCACTGCGCCCGGCCCTAAAACACCTGCAGGTACACCCCCTGACGTGAATGAAATCGAACCACCGGCGTTATTGCCAAACTCATCATCGTTTAGCTGATACACGGCATCATAGGTGCCCCGGAATGTTCCGTTGAAGGAGAAATGCTCGAAGATACCCACCCGGCCAAAATCCCTGGAGGCTTCAACCTGCAGGGTATTCCTGGCTTTTGACAAGCCGACATCATGGGATCGGTTGCGCGTCTGGTTTTCAACAAAGCCGTGCACATCCCATTTCTCTGCTGCCAGCGCGCCTTCAAAACATCCAATACTCAGGATAGTCAGTAGTATACACAGCAAACTATCCCCGATACCTCGCCACTCCCCATGCTTTAGTAGTCGGTTACGCATTATTAATTCCCCCCCTTCCTTATAGTAATGACAAATTAAATCATAAATAGTAAATTATATCGATATTTTTTATTTTGTCGATATTTTTAAACCTCCAGAATACAGGCTGGTTCTTTAGTTAAGTCATTGTTTTTTATAATTTTATCAGGTTACCACGCTCAAAAAACGCTCATTCAGTGTTTGATCGTGGTAAAAAATCGCCCCGCCGAGTTCGTCGGCCGTCCAGGTGATCGGTTCATGGTCCGGATACCAGGTGTAGTCACCGCAAAAGACCTCGTTACGATTGCCGGATGGATCAAAGAAATAAATCGTTTGCCCACGGGTAATGCCATGGCGGGTGGGACCAAGGTCAATCGGGATCTTATAGCGCCCGATAATATCGGCCGCATGCAATACTTCTTCCCAGGTATTCAATAAGAATGAAGCATGATGGAGCTTGCCGCGTTCGGCATGACGGATGATCGCTATATCATGCGCCTTCATCCCACAACTCATGAAAGAGCCGATCTGTAAATTGCCATCCATGACGCGTTCGGTTTCGGCGAACCCCAAAACTTGGGTAAATAATTTAATGGAGCCTTCCAGATCATCCCCGTATAACAAGCAATGATCATAGCGAACGGCCTTCATGCCTTGTAACCCTTCCGGCCAGGGGTGCGGATTAATACGGCCCATGTCCGTGCCTTTTACATCTTTTTCCGCATAGAGTTCAAAGGTATGTCCCGTTGGTGAATCAAACTGCACACGTTCCCCACAGTGATTCAATTCACCGGCCGGAATACGTTCAACATTGCATCCGAAATCTTTCAAGCCCCGCTCAAATTTTCCCAGAGACTCAACGCTGTCGACTTTGAAGGCCATGTAGTCCATACCCGGCGCATCGGCTGCACGCAGGATCACCGAAAACCAGTCCTGTTCATCCCAGCCTTTCAGATAGACACGTCCTTTGTCATCTGTCTCGATTTCAATCAAGCCCATACGATCACGATAGTGGACCAAAGCCTCTTCCAAATCCAGAACCCGTATACCAACGTGTCCCGGTCTCAATACACCTGTCATAGCCATTGGGAACCCCTCCTGTAATTATTACAAATATCTATGAACTCGCTACTATTGCGTCTTTCATTTCGCCGACAATTTTCAGCCTCAGGTCGCTATCAGGCATACAACGGCATGCCAATACATATCCTGCTGCCTCTTCATTTTCACTAATATGCGCCCTGCTCATTTTTTTTGTCGTATATAGACCGTCGAGCACATGGACCTTGCATACACCACAACCACCGCCACGGCATCCTACCGGTATGCCTTTTATCCCCAGCTTTTCCATTCCCCGCAGTACGGTCTGCTCATCGGAGCAGTCATAAACAATTCCGGTGTCATGCAAAATAATCTGGAAACTCGACATTATCTTCTTTTCCGTCACTGTTAAATCGTTTTAAATAACGGGCTTTTCGGTTTAATATCTTTGTTTTCATTGGTAAAAAAGTTTTCCATATACATATCTTTTTCAAATAAGCGCCCTTGCATTAAAGTATTCATACAGGCATCCACCATGGGTGGGGGGCCGCAGATATAGGCTTTATGTCCTGCAAACCTGCCGCTAAAATGCTCGTTCGCCGCTTCATGCACAAAACCTCTGGCGCCCTGCCAATCCGAATCTTCGAATTCATCGGACAAGGCCGGGATAAAGGTAAAATTATCGTGTTCTTTATCCAGCTCTTCAAATAATTTACGGTAATACAGTTGCTGTTCCGTTCTGGCGCCATAGACGAGTGTGACGGGGCGATTATCCTTATGCTCGAACAAATCGAGGATCATCGACTTGGGGCTGGATAATCCTGAGCCGCCAGCCAGGAAGATCATCGGGGCCGGCGCCGACTTTCGTACAAAGAAGCGGCCATAGGGACCGGAAAAACCCAGCTCATCGCCTACCTTTACTTCATTATGTATATAAGAGGTGCCCTCTCCCCCTTCGATCAGACAAACATTTAACTCTATAAGATTCGGTTCAGAAGGCGGATTGGCGATGGAAAAAGCCCGGGGCTGCTCAAGGTCCGGCAACCTTAAGTTAATGTATTGACCGGCCTGAAATTCTATTCCAGAATTTTCAATTGCCAGAAAAATCGCTTTAATTCTTGGGGTAAATGTTTCTATCTTTGACACCACGCCGACGTAATCTTTCACCGTATGACTTTCTGCGTCGGGCTCTTCCTCTATGTCTGCTTCGATCACCAGATCACATTGCGGAGTCGCACAACAGGCCAGGCACTTGCCTTCATCACGTTCCATATCCATCAAGGCAAACGGTGAGGCCTCACCATGGTTCACCTCCCCTTCAAGGACTTCGATCTTGCAAGTTGCGCATAAACCATGCCCACAGGCGTGGGGCAAATACACACCGGAGCGTAACGCGGCATCGAGAATGGTTTGCCCGTCTTCTATTTCGATGACCTCGCCGGTCGGTTCAATCGTTACTGCATAAGCCATGATTGTATTTCCCTGCTCCTTAACTGCCGGAGCCTTTAATGCCATTGAGTCCGGGTGTTTTAAAACGAATCGAACCTTTATGAACAATGCCGTTCTCTTTAATACTGGCGCTCATGTTGGGTATGAAAGGCTTGCCATCGCGCAACCACTCAACCTTGCCCCAATCTATATGTTCAAAGTCAGGATGCTGATCATAGGTAACCGGTATAAGTTGATCGATAATGCCCTGGAATGGCATATCGGACGGCACCGGAAAACACATCGGGGCATCGATCATTAAATGCTGGTCCCAACCAATGTTTATCAGTTGTATGCCCTCCGGATATTTATCGATGCTATCCATCGGGTCGAATTCATATTTCCCTATTGCTACTACCGGCATGTTTTCCCCTTTGATCTATTTGTTTTCCTGTTGATTACGCGCCGGCTTGTGCGGCTTCTTCCTGTTCCGGCCCTTCATCCAATCCTTTCAGGGCCTGCCAGCGTTTATGATCCGGAGAACCGTGATACTCCATATTGTCCACACCGTTATTTAACTGATACCACTTCAATACGTTCTCCAAACCTTCACCGCCACAATTACCCTGATGGATTTGTTGCACCGGCATCCACGATTGAATGTATTTTTCCGCTTCATGATCGAAGATGGCCTTGCAGGGATCCGAGCAGAAGTTATAACGTTCGCCTTTGTAATCAGACTGCCGATAGGCGATTTGAGTGAAATCATCGGGCTCGGTATACCCCATCGGGATCTGACAGGTCTGGCACAACATAGGCAAGGTCTTGCTGTAATAGCGATTGCCTTCCCGTTCACGCTGGCGCCAGAATTCATAGCGCGGACGGTAGTATTTATCGAAAGTGTCCGGATATTTTTCCGACAACCAGTCGAGTTTTTTATCATCAGGTACGGTTGTATGGAAAGCCGCAGCGGCGGTATGGTTGTAAAAGATACTCCAAACCTGATGACTCAAATGGTCTTTTTCTCTGGCACAAATATTGGCGTAGTCCGGCATCTTGATGCCATAACGGGCCAGGTCATTGAATAAAGCGCCGCCGTTCTCTTCAAAATACACTTCCCAGGACTCTTTCCATGACATCGGACTTTCCGGCAAGAAGTAATCCATCATCATGCCAACCAGACCAAGGACCTTATAACCACGCCAGAGCCATTTATCGATCCAGCGCTGTACAATGGGCACATTGTCTTCATGCTGTTCAAGCAGAAATTTGATGCTCTGCAAACCGAGAGTCATATGGCGCGCTTCATCGGACTGTGCCGAGAAACCAAAGGTCACGGTTGCCATATCACCGTTATAGGCGGCGCCCGACATAAACGGCACAAACAGGAGATTGGTCAAGACATATTCAAAGGAAAAGCCAATGGCGATCATGAATTCAAATGGACCGGCGGTGCGCGCGTCATCAAAAAAAGACTTGGGCACGGACAGGTACCAGACGCGATCATGCCAATGAGGGAAATTGTGCATACCATTAAAATGTTTGTTGTAATGACTAATGGTATGGATCTGCGTTTGTGCATGACGCAGTTCATCCAGAGACTGCATCTGACAGGCAACGCGGGCGCCCTCGCCACGGAAATGACGGCCGGTAAAAGCAAAACCACGGTGCGCCTGATATTCCAACGGCGATATACCCTGGATAAACAATTTCAATGCGTTCAGGTACCCGGCATCTGAAATATTCAAATGACCATTATGTTGCGCAAAGGCATCCAGGATGGCATAGAGTTTTTTTTCTTTCTCACCCTGGTATTTCCAGTAATCCTCCATGGTCATGCGAAATGGGTCTTCCCATCCATCCCAGTCTTTAATCTTGATCCCTTCATATCTATCATAAGGGAACACCTTGTCCATTGGCTGGTACGTCGTATCCCAACCCAGACGGGTCATATACTTGTAACGCTCTCTCATATTGAGTCGCTTTGTCATCGTTTAGGTCCTCTATCTACTGAATCCTTAGATTAAAAACTGTTTAATTATAAATCCCAATGCAGTGTGAACTCGTTTTCATCTTCCTCGACGTTGCCACCAAAGCTAATGAGCACTAACTGGATCTCCTGTGGGGACCAATCCCGCCCCATCTTTTCGGATACGGTTTCACGCTTTATCGTCAAACGGCCCGGTGCGCTAATGCGCACCATCGCCGGTTGATACTCTACTTTTGCGCCGGGGTTGTCTTCTTCAATCGCTTCCACAATCATTCGGGTTTCATCTACTGCCTGTAGCGCCAAAAAAACATTGTCAGCCATTTCTTATTTCCCGGTCACGTCGATATTTATTTTTTCAGCACGCTTTAACAGGGCCAACTTGACTTCAGCAAGCACCTTACTGTCGTTGCCCATGGCTTCCTGTGCCAGGGGTTGAATGGCCGTTTCCACTTCCTGTATCCAATGGTTGAGCCAGGCGGAAATCAATTTCGCATTCTCTTCCGATTCCGCCGCGGCAACTTTTAATTGTGCATCGACCCAACGCGTGGTTTCCGCATACCAGATGGACATAAATTCAGTCAACATACCTTGCGCCACAATACCTTGTTGGTGTAATGCCTTTCCAAAATGATCAAAGAAGAAAGGATGCGCCAGACCATCCATGGCAAAATTCTGTGCGACAAAGAGTTCGAACCAGTCTTCCACTACAAAGCTGTCTTCAACCACTTTTCTCAATCCCTGCCATTGTTCTTTTTCCAGCCAATCCTGTTTTGCCTGTTCCAGAACAGCCACTTCGTTCTCACCTAACAACAAACCAATACGGGTGATGTATTGCGCGATACCCAATCGGTCACCGGCATGAAACATGGCAGGTGCCGTGATCGCCGTTCCATAACCCATGGTGCAAATTTGCGCATTGTTCATATTGGCGCCCCATTCAAAATGACGCAGGGGGACGATGAAAGACAGGATTTTTTGTTTCACTTCAGCGGGCATAAAAGACAGGGTCCCGTGTTTTTCTACAAAGATGAAATTTTGATCGGCCGTTTCCTGCAACCTGGCACGATTACCAACATAGGCGCCGTAATAATACTGGCGTGGATCCAGGAGTTTGTACCAATCATCCATTTTAATGGCGGTACGACGTTCATCGTATAGTTCAAATTCCGGTTGCCAGGTAGGCCGGTAATGAAAATTCGCCGTCGCCTGTAGATCGTAAGTCGCTTCCTGGTAACGGCTGGCCGGCTTATCCCCCAGGCGTTTTTCAATATGGGTAAAGGTATTTCTTATTGTTTCAACTTTTTTACTTTGGATATCAATGTGCATATTTGTTGTTTCCCATCAATTTCTAAAAACGGTGGCGCCGGCATCTCCAATACGCCAGAGCATTCGATCATATCCTCCCTGCATATCATCGTTCGGGGGCAAGGTCTCTACCTGATTGGTTTCACAAAAAGAACGAAACATGCTGAATGGCAGGACGAGCTCGACAAAGATTTCCGGATCATCAATGGAAAAATCAAATTCGACGTATTTATCATTTTTAATCCCGGTAATCCGGACATACTTCTTTTTAAGATCGACCATACCATTACCCCCTCCAGTCGATTTGTTCCATTCCATAGAAGTGTATAAGCACAATTTGTGCCAAAGATATAACTCATTGATTTTTAATAGCCTTGTTTGTGCCTGGAAAGAGCATCACATTGAAATGTGGTGAAATGATCAACCTTGATCTGATCAAATCGTCATGATGCGATGCAACATTTATTATTGCTCTTTAAGCTGAGGAATATCTTTAAATGACTCCAAGGCTTCAGGATTTGCAAGGGCATCCGTGTTTTTCACCGATCGACCATGGACCACCTTTTTCACGGCTATCTCAACGATCTTGCCACTGATGGTTCTTGGGATATCCGTTACAGTGATGATTTTGGCCGGCACATGGCGTGGTGTTGTATTTTGCCGAATGGTCGATTTTATCTTTATCGCCAGCTTGTCGCTCAGTGACTCACCTTCTTTCAATACCACAAACAGGATCACACGCTCATCATCCTGCCATTGCTGGCCAATAACAACACTGTCGATGATTTCCTGAATTTTCTCTACCTGACGATAAATCTCAGCGGTACCGATTCTCACGCCACCGGGGTTGAGCACCGCATCACTACGGCCGTGAATCACTACACCTCCATTGTCAGTGATTTCACCGTAATCACCATGTGCCCAGATATTGGGGTAATCATCAAAATAGGACGCATAAAATTTTTCATTTTTGGGGTCATTCCAGAAACCGATTGGCGTTGACGGAAAGGGTTTTACACACACCAGTTCGCCTTTCTCGCCCCTCACAGGATCGCCGGCGTCATCCCAGAATTCAACAGCCATTCCCAGACCGCAACACTGGATCTCCCCACTGTACACAGGAAGATTGGGATTGCCCAGGATGAAGCAGGATATAATATCCGTGCCCCCGCAAATAGACGATAGGCAAACATCCGCTTTAAAGTCCCTGTAAATATACTCGAAACTGTTTTCGCTTAGCGGTGAACCGGTTGACAGGATGGCTTTTAGCCGCTTCAGTTGATGGGTTTCTCTGGGTTTAATGCCCTCTTTTTCCAGAGAAGCGATAAACCTGGCACTAGTGCCAAAAATGGAAATACCTTCGTCATCGATGGCATCGAGCAAGAGCCGTCCATTTTTCGCAAAGGGGCAACCGTCATAAAGCACCAGTGTGCAACCACAGGATAGCCCCGATACCAGCCAGTTCCACATCATCCAACCACAAGTGGTAAAATAAAACAATACATCGTCCCTGCTTATATCGGTGTGCAGCATCTGTTCTTTTTTATGCTCAATCAGTGTGCCACCTGCACCATGAACGATACACTTTGGCGCACCTGTGGTGCCTGAGGAATACATGATATAAACAGGGTGGTCAAAAGGCAGTTGTTCAAACCGCAGAGGCGCAACCGGCGCCCCGCTGACAAAATCGTCGTAGTGATAATAAGCTTCCCGCTTCCTCAAGTCCGTAGTCTGGTCCAGCATGGGCACGATCACCACTTTCTCAATGGACGGAATGTCAGCGCGTAACGATTCGACTTTCTCCAGGCAGTCCACCACCTTGCCATTGTAGAGATAGGCTTCCGTAGCGAAGAGCACTTTGGGCTCGATTTGCTCGAAACGGTAGCGAGCGCCCTCAATGCCGAAGTCCGGCGAACAGGAAGACCAGACCGCCCCCATGGAAGTGGTCGCCAGCATCGCGATGACGGTCTCACATATATTAGGCATAAATCCGGCCACCCTGTCGCCGGCTTTGATACCCTGTCGCCGCAGGGCAGACGCAAGTTTCTCCACTGCGACGTAGAGTTCAGCGTAGGTAAAAGTACGCCGCTCGCCATTTTCCAACAGACCAACCAGGGCGAGATGCCCGTCGCGGTGGGGCAACAGATTCTCAGCAAAGTTAAGGCGGCTTCCGGGAAACCAGCTTGTGCCCGGAAACTTGTCAAGATTTTCCGCAACAGTGGCAGAACGTACCGAGCTTTGAATACGACAAAAATCCCACACTGCCTGCCAGAAGTCCGCCTGACAATTTATTGACCACTGATAGAGGTCATCATAACCGGATAGGCTCAGCCCATGCCTTGCTTCAACCATTTGTTGAAACCGGGAGAGTTGACTGGCGGCTATTCTTTCCGCGTCAGGCTTCCAAAGCGGCGCATTAGTCTTTTTCTCGTCACCCGTATTCATGCGCTGAATGACCCATTAATTATTTTTTGTATTGCCTGGCGTCAAGCTGGTTGTTTGGCTCTGCCAACTCGAAAGCGTCAAGCCGATTGCATTCTTGGTAAACCGCCAGAATTTTGGGATAGTCTGTCATGTCTTGTTCAAATCGAAGCGCGTTGTAAACCTGTGGAACAAGATACACGTCCGCCATGCTCACCATGTTTCCGAGCGAATAGGGCCCGTCATCCAGCTGAGTTTCCAGGCTGCTAAAACCCTCCGCTATCCAGTGGAGGTACCAGGCCATTTTTTGTTCTTCACCAATACCCAAATCACCGGTGAGATACTTCAGGACGCGCGGATTATTAAGTGGGTGAATATCACATGCAATGGCGTTACTCATGCTCCGTGCCCGAGCGCGGCCAAAGGGATCAGCCGGGTAAAGGCCTGGCTCAGGGAACTTTTCCTCCAACCATTCAATAATTGCCGTCGATTGCGTGATAACGGAACCATCGGGCAATTTCAGTGACGGCACCAAACCTTGCGGGTTTATATCCAGGTAGGATTCACTTTGCTGTTCTCCGGAAACCAGATTAACCGGTATCTGCGAGTACTCAACCCCTTTGAGGTTAAGGGCAATACGCACCCGGTAGGCGGCTGAACTGCGAAAATAGGAATAGAGCTTTATTATGGATGGCTACTCCGCTTATTCCAGCGTCTGGAATTCATTATCGTGCAACCAGGCTGCATGTTTGGGGGCTCGCTTGGTCTTCGACCATTCCTCCAACATGTCCCATTTCACCTCATCGAGTCGCTTGAGTTTTTCCTGCTCCGCCACATCAGGCGCCGCCAGTTCAAGCCGATGGCCGTTAGGATCAAAGAAGTAGATCGAATGGAATACGGAATGGTCTGTCACGCCCAGCACTTCAATCCCGTTGGCTTCCAAATGCTCGCGATATGCCAGCAATGTCTCCATATCCTTGACTCGAAAAGCGATATGCTGCACCCATTCCGGAGTATTTGGGTCCTTGCCCATTTCGGGTTGAGTGGGCAATTCAAAAAAAGCCAGGACGTTGTTATTCCCTGCATCCAAAAAAACATGCATGTAGGGATGCGGCTCTTTAGTCGAAGGCACATGGTCTTCGGAAAACGCCAGCACAAAATCCATATTTAAGTTTTTGGTGTACCACTCAACCGTTTCCTTGGCATCTTTGCAGCGGTATGCCACGTGATGAATTTGTTCAATTTTCATAGCCAGTTACCCTCTTATGTAGTTTTTCTTTGACGATTTGATTAGTCTCTTGCCGGGAGTACAGTCCCGGCCACTTCACCAAAGCCGATGTAGGCGGCGCCTTCTTTTGAACAATGGCCTCGCAGCGCCAGTATGTCTCCGTCCTCGATAAACGTGCGGGTTTCCCCATTATTTAAGGATAGCGGCTGTTTGCCGCCTGCCGTCAATTCCAGCAGCGATCCGGCTTCCTCGTGTTTTGGCCCTGATTGCGTACCGCTGCCCAACAAGTCTCCGGGTTGGAGATTGCAGCCATTGACAGTGTGATGAGCTATCATTTGCGCAACAGTCCAGTAGGCATGCACAAAGTTCGAAGCCGAAACTTGTTGTGGCGCCTCCCCTTCGCTGCGCATTTTCTCAGTTTGGATCAATACTTGTAATTTAATATCAATACCGCCTTTCTTGCTATTTTGCTCCGATGTTAGATAGGGCAGTGGTTGGGGATCTTCGGGCGAACGTGAAAAGGGAACCCTGAAAGGCGCCAATGCTTCAAGCGTGACAATCCATGGTGAAATTGTCGAGGCAAAGTTCTTGGCGAGAAATGGGCCCAGCGGCTGGTATTCCCACCCTTGAATGTCGCGGGCGGACCAATCATTGAATAGACAAATACCAAAAACATGATCTTCGGCACGTTGAATGTTTACCGGCTTTCCCAATTCATTTCCTGAGCCTATGAAGATGCCGATTTCCAACTCATAATCCAGGCGCTTGCAGGGAGCCAGCACAGGCGCATCGGCCTCCGGGCTCTTCAATTGCCCCTTCGGACGGTGAAAGGTTTGACCGGATATTGCAATACTGGATGAACGGCCGTGATAGCCGATCGGCACCCATTTGTAATTGGGCAACAACGGGTTGTCGGGACGGAACTGTTTGCCGACGCTCGTGGCGTGGTAGAGAGACGTATAAAAATCAGTGTAATCGCCAATCTGACAAGGCAATCGATATTCCGCTTTCGTTTGCGACACAAGACAGGATTGCAATACCCGCCGGTCCGAGGAACCCTCCCGCAACGCCCGGGAAAGCGCCAATCTCAATGCAGCACATGCCTCGCCGCCCATACCCATCAGCTCGTTTAGCTGAGGTTGCGCGCCAACCGCGGCCGCACGAGCTGCAGCACCGTCAAAAAGCCCAACAGCACTAACGGCAGCCAGATCGACGATCTGGTCACCAATGGCGACACCGCCGCGAAAAGTCTCATCGCTGCCCTCTCGACGAAATATAGCGAAAGGCAGGTTTTGAATAGAGAAATCACAACCAGGCTGGTTGGCAGATACCACCCAGCTTGTTAGTGCTGGATCGTGAGTTTCATTTAACGTCGGCATTTACATCTACTTTCTTGTCATTTGAAAGAACACCACGACGGATTTGGTCCTGCTCAATGGATTCAAACAAGGCTGTGAAATTACCTTCGCCAAAACCTTCATCTTTCTTACGTTGAATAATTTCAAAAAATACCGGGCCAAGCAGCGTATCGGTAAATATCTGCAGCAAAATCTTTTTCTCGCCTTTAGTATTCCCGTCCATCAGGATACCACGCGGCATTAACTCATCAATTGGTTCACCATGACCCGGAAGGCGTTCTTCCAACATCTCATAATAGATATCCGGCGGCGGAGCCATAAAAGGCACACCATTAGCACTAAGCAAATCACAGGTTTCAATAATATTGTCAGTAGCCAAGGCTATATGCTGGATACCTTCGCCGTTGTACGCCATCAGAAATTCTTCGATTTGCCCGGTGCCCTGCGATGCCTCCTCGTTGAGCGGAATACGGATTTTTCCGTCCGGCGCGGACATGGCGCGAGAAGTTAAGCCAGTTTGCTGGCCTTTGATGTCAAAATAACGAATCTGTCTGAAGTTAAAAAATTTCTCATAGAAATTGGTCCAATAACTCATGCGGCCTCGATAAACGTTGTGCGTTAAATGATCGATCTCCAGCAATTTACAGCCTTCAGGCCGCCGCTCAACATCTCCAAAAAATTCGAAATCAATGTCATAAATACTCGAGCCCTTCTCGTAGCGATCAATTAAATACAATGGCGCACCGCCGATGCCCTTAATGGCCGGCAAGCGCAGCTCCATTGGCCCTGTTGGCATCTCCACGGGCTGCGCCCCCAGTTCAAGCGCTCTCTGATAGGCAAAATGTGAATCCTTGACCCGAAACGCCATTCCACATGCCGATGGACCATGTTCTTCCGCGTAATAGGATGCTGTACCACTCGGTTCGTCATTAACGATAAAGTTGATATTGCTCTGACGATACAAGGTGGTGTTTTTGGACCGATGCCTGGCCACAGGACTGAAACCCAGCATCTTGAATATTTTGTCAAGTTTGCCGGCATCCGGCGCACAAAACTCAACAAATTCAAAACCATCCAATCCCATGGGGTTTTCAAATAAATTCGCCATTTACGTTCTCCTAATGTTTTCGATTGCCATTCTCTAATGATTGCCCTCTGTATAAAAACCAAGCGGTCACAACGCACCACCGAGTTCAACCAGCCGACATAAAGCCAAACAGATTTAGTTGTTAATATAACTAATATTAGTTGCATTAACAACTTTTGTCAAATCCGTACACTCAAATTAGTGGAATTTATAACAGAAACTCTAGTTTTCCGCTAATTTTTGTCAGATATTTTTCACTGGTAGATATCGGCAAACCCTCGAGTGTTGAACCTATTGAATTTGAGGCGGCCAAAACGATTTGAGCATATTCAAGCACTTGTGCGACTGCCATGCGACCCCCTCATTTCTTTAAACTACCGATTGCACTCGTTCCAGCCGACGGCATTGATTGATTAATAATTTCAACTAATTTATGCTTTTTTAATTGCATCACTTTATATTTGTTGTTGATTCAACTATTCTAGTTGCAGAAGCAACTATATGCAACGAATTACCGACTCGATAGAGAGAATCAGGAAGACATGGTGAAGAGCCTTAAGTTAAATGAATTTATGCCGTATCGGCTGTCTATTTTGACGAATCTTGTGAGCGACTTTGTTTCCCAGTCATATAAGGACAAATTTTCGCTGACCACCACGGAATGGCGTATCATGGCGGTGCTGGGCGAACAGTCAGATATTTCCGCCGACGAAATCGCTGTAAAAACGCGCATGGAAAAGTCCATCGTTAGCCGAGCTATTGGCAAATTAATCAACAGACATCTAATCGAGAGAAAATTCGACCCTGCTGATCGCAGAAGATCCATGATTAAACTCACCGGCACAGGTGAAGCGGTGTACGAAGACATTGCGCCACGCGCGAGCTCCTGCGAAAAACGCATACTCGAATGCTTCTCTGACGAGGAAAGCAACCAGTTTGACCGGCTTGTTGGTCAACTTTTCCTTCATGTCAGCAGGATCAATACCGATGATTAACCTGCCGGCAACACGATTAATCTATATCGCCATCTCCATTTATTGGGATCATGACTGACAATGCCGCTTTATCGCTTGATGTGTATCTGCGGGCTTCCCTGAAATCGCGCAAGAATTTCACGTCTCCAAATGGGAAACCCAACTGACGATGAGCGCCTTCCTTCCCGCTTTTGCTATAGCACAATTAATCTACGGCCCGCTGTCTGACAGCCTCGGTTGACGAGCAATCTTCCGGACGCTGCCATGCTGAAGTTTAATCCTGATAAACTCAACGCCGGGGTATGTTATTTCCCGCAGGCCACCGATAAACAGGTTATTGTGGTCGTCTGCGAGGGTCGCGCCTACGCCTACGAAAATCTCTGCCCGCACATGAGTACGCCTTTAAACATGATTCACGACAACATCGCCGTCAAGAAAGGAAAATATCTGGTTTGCTCAAACCATGGCGCTATTTTTGAGGCCGACTCTGGAAAATGTGTGGGCGGACCCTGTGCCGGGGCCAGCCTGAAAGCGGTGGATTTCCAAATCGAAGCAGACTAGTTGATCTTTTCTCAGGTTAGTCGTGTGCTGGTGCGCCGGGGTCGGGTCAAACCGGCGGCCTTCTACTACGGCCGGGCTGCCCGCCGCAATGCCAAGCACTTCCTGCTGACCCCGATGGAGTAGTATCGGCAACTCACACAGGTCGCCTAAGTCTCATATGTAGTGAACCTGAACAGATCGGTTGAACACAAATACCTGAATGCTATATAATTCTCAACACATTTTATCATGCCCGCGCACCATTAAACTCAATATTTTCAAATAAAATCAATCGCTAATCCAATGTCGACTAAAACCAACGACCTGCATATTCGTTCGATTCATCCACTAATATCACCTTCGGTATTGTTAGAGGAATTACCGCTTCCTAATGAGAGTGCGCTCAGCATTTTGCGAGGCCGCAACGAAATAAAAAACATACTGGCCGGCCTGGATGGTCGTCTCCTGGTCATCGTCGGTCCCTGTTCCATCCACGACACCAAGGCCGGAATGGATTACGCCGGACGTTTACACCGGATTGCCGACAAATACAGGGGCGCCCTCTGTATCGTATTGCGTGTGTATTTCGAAAAGCCTCGAACGCGATTAGGCTGGAAGGGGCTTATCAACGATCCCGACATGGACGGAAGTTATCAGATCAACAAAGGCCTGCGCCTGGCACGCCGGTTTCTGTTGGAAATCACTGAACTGGGACTGCCCGCGGCAACAGAATTTCTCGACACTACGTTTGGACAATACTATGCCGACCTCATAAGTTTAGGCGCTATCGGTGCCCGAACGACGGAAAGTCAGGTGCACCGTGAACTTGCTTCCGGTTTGTCTATGCCCGTAGGGTTCAAGAATCGCACCGATGGCGATGTCAAAGTCGCTGTTGATGCAATCGTTGCAGCAGCAGAATCACATAGCTTCCCCAGCCTGACAAGGGATGGCGCTCCGGCGATTATGGAAACCAGCGGCAACAAGCATTGCTGCCTTATATTACGCGGCGGCAACAATGGCCCAAATTACCGTGAACAGGACATTCGGGCCGCCTCCAAATTGATGATAGACGCGGGCATAAAAGATTCTATCATTGTGGATTGCAGTCATGGCAACAGCCGCAAAGACTTTCGCAACCAGGTCCTGGTGTTAGAAGATATTCGCAGGCAAATGTCGAACTCAGATCATTCAATTCGGGGCGTGATGATAGAAAGCCATATCAACGAGGGCAAGCAAAAATTAACATCCCCTGAAATGCTGGAATATGGCAAAAGCATTACCGATGCCTGTATTGGCTGGGAAGAAACCGAGCAAGCAGTCGAACAACTTGCTGAAGCGTCAATAGCCGGCATGTCTAAGGCAAAAGCCTGACTGAAGTACCGCATTCAGACCTGATCTGGCAGCTGCCGAAATACTGTAGAAAAATAATTGTGTAATTGGCATTTTTGTCAACGCCGCCAGGAGAATTGATCCGTTAAATCCTAATCAGATATATCCCCTGTGTAACTACTCCTTACATTAATACAGTACAAACGTAGAAATTTCTATAATGCAATTGAAACGGACGACTGGATACAACTATACAACCATGAACCACCGCACGATGGACTCAATGACCTGACGTCCATTGAGTGCTTAAATGCGGCTTAACTCTCTACGTTTAGACTGTGTTAATCACGCGAGTATTTACAGTAGGTATCAACAGGTATTATGCAGGTCAAAATCCTGTCCAAGCAAATACTGACTCTGTTCTGACTTTACTTCTTGTGGATCATATGTTGATGCCGGTAAAGGAGAATTTGAAATCCGTGCCTTTATTGCAACGTCCGGCAGTTGTGCGGGACAAACGGCGCACTATACTTTTATACTCCGATTCCTGTCTTTGCCGTTGGCGGTATTGTGGCATGATTCAATATGTAGTTTATCAGCATTTCTAAAGCATCTTATGCGAATTTGCTGAACCAGATCAATTAAGTATTTCGGTTTGGTGTATCTTGATCTGCTTAAGCACGATGGAAGATGAAGCATCCAAAACCACCGGCACGGCCAGGATTTTTTTATTAATAAAGTCGGCATAGCTGTCAAGATCGAGACTGCAAACCTCCAATATAAAGTCATTTTGTCCGGTCAACTGATGACAGCTAATGACTTCAGGATAGGCAACGACCTTATCTAAAAATTGTTGCACCAGGTCAACTTCATGCCGGTTCACCTTGAGCGAGACAAAGGCCCTTATTTGTTGCCCCATGGCCCGGGCGTTCAGGATAACGGTGAAATGATCAATAATGCCTCTTTCTTCCAGCGCCTTGATACGGCGCAAACAAGCAGAAGGGGACAGGTTCACCTGTTCGGCGAGCTTGCTATAGCTCATACGTCCATCCTGCAATAATAAATTCAGGATGGTTTGGTCAAATTGATTCATGGGCGCAAATATCATGCAATATATATAATAATTTATAGAATTTTGTGCGTTTTTATATAAAAATTCGCATTAAAAAATACAATAATGCTACAATTTCTGTTATACACTATACTTAAATTCACAAACATATGTTTTGCATAAAAGGAGAAGCGGCAGCTTTATAAAGAGATCGTTGTTACTGTCGCCAATATCCATTGAATTTCTCTATGATTATCAATCAGCCGCATTGGATTAATTGAGAGTTGATCATGTTCAGCCAGCAACAAATAACTGATAGTTTACCTTGTCATTTAAGGCCTTTTTGCGCAGTTCAGAATTATGCTCAATATACGCCGAGGGATCATGCAATGTGGCGCTTTTTACTCCATCAACTGCGACATAATCTAAGGCATACGGCTCACAAAATCTACCTTGAAGGTTTAGAGCGAACCGGTATTACTATAGAGGCCATTCCTCGTATAGAACACATGAACGAATGTTTAAATGAAATAGGTTGGCGGGCCGTGGTCGTGGATGGATTCATACCGCCGGCCATTTTTATGGAATTTCAGGCACATTGTGTTTTAGTCGTGGCAGTAGCTATGCGCAACATAGAGCACATGCTCTATACCCCAGCACCTGATATTGTCCATGAATCAGCGGGACATGCTCCTTTCATAATCGACACGGACTATGCTGAGTTTTTGCAGCGTTTCGGTGAATTGGGAATGAAAGCCATTGCCAACAAGGGTGATATGAATGTGTACGAATCTATCCGTGGCTTGTCCATTATTAGAGAAACCTCTGGAGCTTCTCAAACGGATATTGAAGCGGCGGAAAAAGCGTTAAGCCGGGCTATTGAGGAAAACGATAAACCATCAGAAGCCTCTTTATTATCTCGGTTGCATTGGTGGACGGTTGAATACGGGTTGGTTGGCGAGCCGGATGATTATCGTATTTTCGGGGCTGGATTGCTGTCATCATTGGGTGAGAGTATTAACTGTCTGGATGATGGCAAAGTCGCAAAGTTGCCACTCACTGTCGATGCCATTGATATGCCCTATGATATTACCAATGAGCAACCACAATTATTTGTCACCAAGAACTGTCGTCATTTAAATCAGGTGCTGGAGGAATATGGTCGGCAAATGTGTGTTAATCGAGGTGGCGCCGAATCTGTGGAGAAGGCCATTGCAGCCGAAACCGTTAATACTGTGATGACCAATGCTGGGGTGGAAATCAGCGGGCAGTTTTCGCGCATGTTGACAGATGCCGCGGGTAATATTATCTACCTCAATACGGCCGGGCCAACTCAACTGGCCTATCAGGGCAAACAGTTGGCCGGGCATGGAATTGATGCGCATAAATCTGGTTTTGGCAGTCCCGTTGGTCGTCTTAAAACAATAGAGTATTGCTTATCATCTTGTACCGTGGATGGATTGAAGGAGTATGGCATCCAAACCGATAAAACTGTGAAGTTAGAGTTTTTGTCCGGCATCGTTGTTGCTGGTTTATTGGTTAAAATTCTCCGCCAGGAGCAAAAGAATCTGCTATTTACGTTTGAACAGTGCACGGTTGTGGGAAGCAAAGGCGAGATACTTTTCGATCCTGATTGGGGTGTGTTTGATATGGTGATAGGAGATACTATCGTATCTGTCTATGGCGGGCCTGCCGATCAAGAGATGTATCCCTTATATAAAGGGCCATCACAAAAGGCTGCTATCCATGCCGATTATGATGAGTCAACGATTGCCCGGTTTAAATTGTACCAGGCAGCAAGAGATATGCGTACAGAGGCCAAGTTGAATGAGACTTTGGTGATGGCCCTGATAGAGCAGTTGCATCAACAAAAATGCGATGAGTGGCTGCTTTACTTTGAAATCTTAGAGTTGGCTCTTGAGTGTCAATTGGATGTTTCTCTATGCAGGCCAATGGTCGATAAGCTGCGACAACTTGTAGCATCGGCAAGCGCCGATCGCACTCGTCTTATTCAGTATGGCTTGGACCGACTACCCCTGGAACGCTTGGGGGTGTAAACTATTATGAACTTCCCAAGGTTTCCTGGACGTTCTTCTGGCGCAAATAATACGCCACTTCAAATAGGAATTAGAAATGAGATTAGCCGTTATTGTTGGCAGTCAAAGAAAAAACTCCCAAAGTGCCAAGGTTGGAACAGTTGTATCGCACCGTTTGTTGCACCAGAGCGGCAAATGTCAACAAGCGGATTTGATTGACTTGGCGGCAACTCCGTTGCCATTTTGGGATGTATCATTATCAAGTAGTGACAGTACTCGATTACAAAGATTAGGCAAAACGTTGGCCTCCTGTCACGGTTTTGTCATTATCTCCCCTGAATGGCACGGTATGGTGCCGGCGGCGCTGAAAAACTTTTTCCTCCATTATTCTGCTGATCAATTCGCTCATAAGCCGGCTTTGATTATCTCAATTTCGGCCGGTGAAGGCGGTGCGTATCCGATAGCCGAACTACGTTCCAGCAGCTACAAAAACAATCGTATATGCTACTTGCCTGAGCATCTTATTATCCGTCGGGTTGAAACTGTGTTTAATAACATAACTGATGATAATGATGAACGTGCGCAGAACTACCTGAATAAACGGCTTGATTACGCATTAGCTATATTGATGACTTATGCGGAAGGCATGATAAGTATCAGAAAGCAATTGCCAGATGGGAAAGAGTTTCCTAATGGCATGTAGGGTTAATTGGATATAATCATGGATCGAACGGTTATTATTGAAATTAAAAATCAGTATCTGCATTTTTCTGTTGCTCACTTTACTATTTTTTCAGCTACTGAAAGAGAGCGCTTACATGGACATAACTTTTCCCTTAAAGCAAAAGTAAAATCCAAAGTACAATCCAATGGTTTGGCTTTTGACTATCAGAAACTTAAAACTTGTTTGTATCAAATTTGTCAGAGTTTAGATGAATTTACCTTGATAGCCCAAAACTCTCCCCACTTAATTATTGTCGAGGAAGGCGATTATTACGCAGTGCACTTCAATGGAGAGAAAATTCTGTTGCTTATCACTGACACACTATTATTACCCATAACCAATGTCTCTTTAGAAGAGTTAGGCAGGTTCATCATAGAGCAACTACGGAATAATGAGTCATTCAATCGCCTGGCGATAGAGCGGCTGGAAGTGGAAGTTGCCTCAGGTCCTGGTCAAGGGGTTACCAGTGTATATCCCGTTGCCGGCGAGCAATAGGAAAATAACATGGATAAGTTGCTTATAGTCACGGGTGCTAGTCGAGGCATAGGCAAGGCGAGTGCCCAACTATTTTTAGCCGCGGGATATCGGGGGATAAATCTCTCTCGTAGTGAGTGCGATCTAGACGGGATGCTAAATATAAGGCTTGATTTGAGTACATTGGAGTGGCCTGCAGAGATTATCCAAACATTACAACAGAATGCGGCCAAGTCTGCGAAAGTATGTTTGTTGCACAACGCCGCGATTTTGCGCAAAGACAATATAGAAAATCTGGCCGCCGAGCAATTACGTCAAGTACTGGAAGTCAATGTGGTGGCTCCGCAAAGATTAAATAAGTTGTTGGTTAATCATATGAAGCCCGGTTCATCCATATTATACCTTGGCTCTACCTTAGCGGAAAAAGCAGTGGCCAATTGCTGTTCTTATGTAATCAGCAAACATGCGGGCATAGGGATGATGCGGTCGAATTGCCAGGATCTTGCTGGCCGGGAAATAATCAGTGCCAACGTGTGTCCTGGGTTTACAGATACTGAAATGCTTCGTCGACACATAGGCGATGATCAGTCTGTATTAACTATGATAAGCAACAAAATAACCCATCAACGTTTATTACAACCGGAAGAGATTGCTAAAATTTTGTTATTTTGTGCGGAAAATAGTGCAATCAATGGCGCCGTTTTACATGCAAATTTGGGGCAATTAGAAAGTTAAGCACATGACTGCGGATACCTAACGACAATCATTCCATGATAAATAATCACCCGGCGCTGACGTTGCTAAAACCGAATCGGCAACATGCCTGATGAGCACTATTCACCTAAATCAAAGAAAACGATGTTCGCTTCACTGATGAAGCCGACAACAGCACGAAAATCTGCCTTTATTCCACTCCCACCGCCGCAACTGGCCTTTGGTGAACTGGTAACAGCGCTACATTGCCATTGGTGATTATGCTTGAAGCCGCCGCAGTAAAATGTCGCAGAACTACTGACTGGCAACGAGTGAATCAAAAGTGTAGCGAACTTTTAGACAAATTCCGCCAGATGACTGTTGATTATTTTGCAATACTCCGGTCAGCAACAAAAACTCATAGAGGCAGGTATCAACAGGTATTATCCGGGTCAAATCCTGTCCAGGCAAATACTGACTCTGTTCTGACTTTACTGCTTGTGGATCATTATGTTGATGCTGGTCAGGGGTGATGTGCAATCCGTGCCTGTATTGCAACGGCTGGCAGTTGTGCGGGACAAACCGCGAACTATACTTTTATACTCCGATTCCTGTCTTTGCCGTTGGCGGTATTGTGGCATGATTCAATAATGTAGTTCATCCGCATTTCTAACGCATCTTATGCGAATTTGCTGAACCAGATCAATGAAGTATTTCGGTTTGGTGTATCTTGATCTGCTTGAGCACGATGGAAGATGAAGCATCCAAAACCACCGGCACGGCCAGGATTTTTTTATTAATAAAGTCGGCATAGCTGTCAAGATCGAGACTGCAAACCTCCAATATAAAGTCATTTTGTCCGGTCAACTGATGACAGCTAATGACTTCAGGATAGGCAACGACCTTATCTAAAAATTGTTGCACCAGGTCAACTTCATGCCGGTTCACCTTGAGCGAGACAAAGGCCCTTATTTGTTGCTCCATGGCCCGGGCGTTCAGGATAACGGTGAAATGATCAATAATGCCTCTTTCTTCCAGTGCCTTGATACGGCGCAAACAAGCAGAAGGGGACAGGTTCACCTGTTCGGCGATCTTGCTATAGCTCATACGTCCATCCTGCAATAATAAATTCAGGATGGTTTGGTCAAATTGATTCATAGGCGCAAATATCATGCAATATATATAATAATTTATAGAATTTTGTGCGTTTTTATATAAAAATTCGCATTAAAAAACACAATAATGCCACAATTTCTATTATATACTGATGCTCTAACTTTACAAACATTGGAATTCTTGCAATTATGTTTTACCCAAAGAAACATGAAACAAGAGAAACCAAGATTAACTTTAATCACTTAGAGGGGAGGGATAAGCAATGAATAAACTATGTGCCAATTTACTGATAAGGGCCTTGCCAGAGAAATTACTAGCGTCGATATTTATTCTGAGTGGTACTACTGTCGGCGGCATATCCGTATATGCTCAGTCTCAAGGAGAAACGTCAGCTGTAGAAGAGGTCGTTGTTACTGCCACCAAACGGGAAGAATCCCTTGGGACTGTTGGGATCAGTGTTACCGCCTTGCAAGGCGAAGAATTACAAGCACGGGGAGCGGTTGATTTTGAAGATTATGCGGTTTCAATTCCGAATCTTTCATTTGGTATTACCGATGATGGGATCTTGGCCAGCAGGAGCATATCGATCCGCGGTATTCAGGGATTGAATACCACTGGTTTTTATATCGATGATATCCCGATTGATGAAACAATAGACCCCTTGGTGCTTGATGTGGAGCGGATTGAAGTATTACGGGGGCCCCAAGGGACATTGTTTGGCGCCCGTGGCTTGGGGGGAACAATCAGGATTATTACCAAAAAGCCGGAGTTTGATGTGTTCAGTGCCCGATTACACTCTGGCGTGTCTGATACCAAAGAAGGTGATTTGAACTCGCTGGTCAATGGTGTGGTAAATCTGCCTTTGGCCGATAACCTTGCCGCCCGTATTACGGCTTATTACCAGGGAGAGGAAGGGATCTTTGATCGTGTCATTGGCCCGTCAACTTCCCCCGGTGTGGTCGTGCCCGCCGGCACCTCTGGTGCGCTGACCGGCGGCGCTGCAGACATGGTGGAGAATGTCGATGATAAGGAGATTTATGGTGGCCAGGTGGCATTGCGATTTGAGTCTGGTGATGACCTGTCATTTCTCGGCCGTATTATGTATCAGCGTACTGAGATTGACGGCTTCCCACTGGCTGATTCTACCGGTGGCGGAAACTCATTATCAGCGGATGATTTTACTCAGGAACGGTTATTTAATATTGACGAAGGTGGTGAAGATGAATGGTCTCAGTTTGCCTTCAATGTAGATTATCAGACGGATCTGGGCCTATTCAGCTCTTCCACCGGCTATTTGGACCGTGATACTGATGAGGTTGAAGATTCCAGTGAGTTTATATCCTTCACGTTGATTCGTGGTATATTCGAGCAGCCTCCAACAGCGGTCCCATCGCCTATTTATCAGCTACTGGAATTCAATACCTTTGTGCAGGAGATCCGGTTTATCTCTGATTTTGACGGCCCGGTGCAGGCAACGGCAGGTATTTTTTATCAGGAGACTGATGACGATCAAGCCTATACCCCGGAAAATATCGCCACGGGCTTTGGCGACGTTGACCTTCCTTTAGGGCCTGCTGGGGCCTTGATTAATACCGGAAGCGATTTAATATTCACTTCGGATACCGATACTGAAATTGAAGAATTTGGCCTGTTTGGTGAACTCTCCTACGCTCTTAATGAACGCCTGGTCGCGACATTCGGTGCGCGTTATTTTGATACCGAGACAACCACCGATGATTCAATAGATGGTTTCGCCGCCGGCGGACCAAGTCGTTTGGTCTCCAAGCAGTCAGAGGATGGGTTTAACCTGAAGGGAGCGCTTGAATATGAAGTCAATGACCATGCCTTTTTATACACCTCTGTCAGTGAAGGCTTTCGCATTGGCGGCGCCAACAGGGCATTACCGGCGCCGCTTGGTTGTCCGGCTCAAGCGACAGCATTGGGTTTTTCAGTTGGAGAAACCAGAACCTATGATTCAGATAGCCTGTTAAGCTATGAGATAGGCGCGAAGACCAATTGGCTCACCCCGTTATTAGGACCGGTAACATTAAATGCGGCGCTCTTCTACATTGATTTTGATGATATACAGCAGAGGGTGTTGCTCGGTTGTGGGTTTGATTTTATAGTGAATCTGGGGGCGGCAGAGAGCAGGGGTCTAGAACTTGAAATGATGGCAAGACCGACCGATAATCTTGCTATACAGGCAGCCCTTGGTTATACCGATGCCGAGTTTACCGAGACAGTAGCGGCAGCCTTGGTCAGCGATGGTGATCCCTTGCAGCAGGTGCCCGAATATACATTTTCCAGCAGTATAGATTATTCGCTCCCACTAAAGAACATTGATTACGACTGGTTTACCCGGCTTGACTTTAGCTATGTCGATAATAGTGTCAGCACGGTCAACCCTGCTGCCGACAGGGAGCGTATCAGACCCAGCTATTCCTTGCTAAATCTCCGTCTCGGGCTGGAGAATGATACACATAAGATCACTTTTTTTGTTGATAATCTATTTGATCGAGACGTGGTTTTATCTGATAACCGGAATTTAGCGGCGGAATCATCTAACAGACCGCGTGTGTTACGCAACCGTCCCCGAACTCTGGGTATTGATTTTCGGATAAATTTTTGAAGTAGTAATCATGTCGCAACATGAAGATGACTCCGGGCTCAATAAGAAAAAGCTGCGGATCGACAATGAGCTATGGCTTGCCTACGCGGAAAGCAAACCGGAAAACCCGGCGGCCGATCAGACCTTGTTATTTATCCCTGGTTTTACCTTTTCAGGAGAGGTTTTTTGCCATCAGTTGGAGGCCCTGTCAAACGAATATCATGTCATAGTCCTTGATCCCAGAAGTCATGGCGATTCGACGATAACCAGCCTGGGTAATGATTATAGTACTCATGCAAGCGACCTGCAGACATTTATTGAAAAACTTGAACTTGACCATATTGTGCTGATTGGCTGGTCGTTTGGCGCAATTACCACTTACGGCTATAGTGCGCTCGATACAGACCGTCTCAAGGCACACGTCTGTATTGACAGGCCACTGGTATCAATATCGGCAAATGAGGAAAACGGAGACTGGGTTGAAGGCAAGATCGCCGATGTGGCAATGGCCTATCATAGCTTGAGGTCCACAGCAGGCCAGGCATCTTTCATTGAGGAGTACGCCCGGCAGGTGATGGTTGAACGGGAGTTGACCCGTGCCGAGCTTGACTGGTTGGTTGGTTTATCATTGCGCACCCCGTACCCCATCGCCGCCAGCCTGTTCGCCTCCGGTCTGTTCAGTAACAGCCTGGAACAGGCCAAAATGCTTGAGCAAAAAATCCCCAACCGGTTTTATATTGCCAGTCATTGGGCAGAAGTCGCCTGTCCATACCTAAGCGCCGAATTACCCTCTTCAAGTATTGCCACTTTCGGTGGACATATGATGTTCTGGGAATACCCGGAAAAATTTAATGAAGATTTAGATACCTTCATTCGGTCGTTATAAAAACTTTTAATCGATGCTCATCTTCCCATAAGTGCTGGGAGATAGAATCTATCATGCCGATGATCAATCTATATATAGAATAAATAGTTATGGAAAAATTACTTGCTGCATACGAACACAAAAAACCGCAGATTGTTTTTGAGTGGAATGATCCAGAGACCGAGGCCCAGGGTTGGGTTGTTATTAACTCACTGAGAGGTGGTGCCGCCGGAGGCGGCACCAGGATGCGTGTTGGTTTGAACAGACATGAGGTGGAATCTTTGGCCAAAACGATGGAGGTAAAATTTACCATTTCAGGCCCTGCCATTGGCGGCGCCAAATCAGGAATTAATTTTGATTCCAATGATCCGCGTAAATTAGGCGTACTTGAGCGTTGGTATAAATCGATAAAACCGTTACTGAAAAATTACTATGGTACTGGCGGAGATCTTAATATAGACGAAGTCCAGGAAGTCATTCCCATTACAGCAAAATTAGATCTAATGCATCCCCAGGAAGGAATATTAAATGGCCACCTTAGTGCAAGCAAGGCGGACAAAATAAAAATTATTAGACAATTGCAGACCGGTGTGTTGCTGCCACTGCATGATAAGTCTTTATCTCCTGTTGCAAACGGCAAATATACCGTTGCAGATATGATCACCGGTTATGGTGTTTCTGAAGCAGTAAAACATTACTATCATATTTATGGCGGTTGTCTGCAGCATAAGCGAGTAATTATTCAAGGTTGGGGTAATGTGGCGGCGACCGCCGCTTATTATCAAGCCCAGGAGGGGGCAAAGATCGTTGGTATTATCGACCGCTCTGGTGGACTTATTAGTCCCGATGGTTTCGGTTATGATGATATCAAGAAATTTTTGCTTAATAAAAATGGTAATTTTCTCTGTGCAGATAAAATTATTCCGTTTGCGGAAATTAATGAAGAAATCTGGCGTACAGGCGCTGAAATTTTTATTCCGGCAGCCGCTTCCCGTTTGGTGACTCGGCAACAATTAGAGACGATGATTGATAATGGATTGGAAGTTATTTCTTGTGGCGCTAATGTGCCTTTCGCCGATCCGGATATTTTCTTTGGCGCTATCAGCCGTTACGCGGATCAAAAGGTGAGTGTGTTGCCTGATTTTATTGCCAATTGCGGGATGGCCAGAGCATTTGCATTTCTGATGCAGCAGGATGCCGATATCCAAGACACGGTTATTTTTGCAGACACCTCAAGAACCATTTTTAATGCGTTGAAAAACACCCATAGCATCAATAACAGTAAAACCGGTATCGCTAAAACAGCCTTTACCATAGCGTTGAAAAAGCTGTTCTAGGCCACAGATGATTATCGGCGATCAAACAAACATTCAACAAAAGGATTTTATCGACCGGATACGTGATTAATCATGCCCGGAAACCTTCCTGTCGATAAAATCATAAGCAAGAAATTTTTTCGCTATGGGCCTGGCAATATCGACAGCTTCAATATGGATAGGATGAGTGAGATAATTCTGTAGAGCCTGTTTGTCTTCCACGATAACATAAAGGCCCACGTCAAAACTGTCGTCAACGATTTTTCGATTGCTGGACACAGCTTGTCCGATACGCAAATCAACCACGCCCGGGATCTCAACAAATCGTCTGCCGGCAACTATGAATTGCCGGCGATGTTCAAGATTGCCCGGTTCTTTTAACCAAAGCAATATAACGTGAACCAGCTGTGACTCAGGCCTGCTCTCTACCAATGAACATGAAAAAGAGCAGAGAATGATGCACAAGACAAGACCTCGTTGATAATTCATTTTCTTCCACAGGCCGGCTGAAACTACCTGTCCGAAAATCTACAAGCCGAGTTTATCGGCAACAAAATCAGCATCCTTGTCACCCCGACCGGACAGGTTCACCAGAATATTCTGCTCAGCGGACATGTCTTTTGCAATTTTTACTGCATAGGCGACCGCATGAGCGCTTTCCAGTGCGGGAATGATGCCGGCTTTTCTTGACAGCAACATAAAGGCATCCAGGCATTCCTTGTCATCAATGGCAACATAGTTAACCCGGCCCAAATCTTTCAGATAACAGTGTTGAGGCCCCACGCCGGGATAATCCAGCCCCGAAGCAATGGAATACACCGGCAGGGGTTCTCCGTTATCATCCTGCAGGTTATAACATTGCATGCCATGCAGGCCTCCTTTAACACCCAGTGTCAAAGTCGCTGCGTGGTCGGGTGTATCGAGCCCCTTCCCCGCCGACTCAACCCCGACCAGCTCCACTTCTTCATCATCGAGAAATGCCGTAAACAACCCGATGGAATTGGAACCGCCGCCAACACATGCTGTGACAAGGTCCGGCAATTTACCTTCCAGCGCCAAAAACTGTGCACGCGCTTCCTTGCCAACTATACTTTGAAAGTCCCGCACCATTTTTGGAAATGGGTGTGGCCCGACAACGGAGCCAATGGCATAGAAAAAATTCACCGGATCTTTCAAATATTCTTCAAAGGCGCTGTCGACCGCATCCTTTAAGGTACGAGTTCCTCTTGAAACCGAAACCAGGTTACACCCCAGGATCTTCATCTTGGTAACATTGGGATGTTCTTTCTCTATATCGATTTCCCCCATGTGGATCTCACATTCGATTCCGATCAATGCACAGGCCGCGGCCAGGGCAACGCCATGTTGACCGGCACCGGTCTCCGCCAGCACCTTGGTTTTGCCCATATGCTTTGCCAGTAAGGCCTCACCTAAACAATGGTTAATTTTATGTGCGCCGGTATGGTTTAAATCTTCCCGTTTGAGAAATATTCTGGCGCCGTCTTGCAAAAGTGTGGTTGTTTCGAATATCGGGCTGGGGCGGCCAACATAATGTTGATACAGATGCATCAACTCATTTTGAAAACTATCGGTGGTCCTGATTTTTTCGTAGGCATCATTGATATCATCCATAATAGCCTTTAATTCGGGGGGGATAATCTGCCCGCCATATTCCCCAAAATAGCCTTGTGTATCCGGCATTGCCGAGAAGGTGTACTTAGCCATAATGGCATTTCCAATCTGTTGGGCCATCATTATTAATATCTGATTTCAGTTTGATCATCCTTTCTTTAAGGAGCTACAACAATAACTGTCAATTTGAATATAATATAATGACTTTTTCTTTTCCATGACTATTTTATTGGCAGAATCAAAAATGTAAATTCGGTGAAATATGAGGTAGGATCCCAGCGGAAGAGGGAGAACAATCATAATGCGCAAGATTATAAAATTTTTACTGGTTTTTTATAGTATATTTCCAATCGGCGTCAGTGCGGAGATTGGCCAGGCCGATCTGGAAAAATCTTTTTTCCCTTATAAAGAGGGTGTGCCCAGCGCAAAAGGTTATACGCCGGGCATGGTCATTGATCAGGCTAAGGTTGAACAGTTTGAAGCCATTCTGGACACGGCGTTGTATCGATTTGTCAAAGATGGCTGGGTTGAAATCGCCACCGCGGAAACCACCGACTTCCCATTATCGGAAGACTATATACAAGCAAGCCGGGATAATGCGAACAGCGTCTCGATAAATCCAAATGGCACGCTTGCCGGTTATACCGCCGGCAGGGCCTTTCCACATGAACCGGATGCCAATGACCCTGATGCCGGGTTGAAACTGGTATGGAACTATCAATATGGATTCAACTCAGGAGATTCTGAAACGATATATCCGTTTTGGTGGACGTTCAGGGATATGCAAACCGGGCGGGTGGAACGCATCCTTAAATTTGAATGGCACTTTATGAACTATTCCCACCGTGTCAGTTTTGATCCAAAACCGGCGTATGAAGAAACCTCGGCGAAAATTTATCGCGGCATATACAGCATTGTAAAAGAGCCTTTTGATCTGACGAATACTCAACTGCTTATCCATCGCTACGAAGACGATACCAAGCGGGATGATGCCTGGTTATATCTGGGGTTTCAACGTCGTGTGCGACGTCTGGCCTCCGGACAAATCACCGATGCCTTCCTTGGAACCGATCTGATGATCGAGGATTTTGAAGGCTACAACGGTCGTGTCAGTGACTATACATGGGAATATGCGGGCACACGGAACCTGTTACTTCCATTCTATTATCATAACGATATGGACCTGGCCGATATTCCCGAAGATGATGCAGATGGTTATAAATTTGTCGATGTGCATGGCAAGGGAGGCTGTTTCCCCAAGGTCACCTATCAATTAAGAAAGACCTACACCGTGGTTGGCAGGCCCAAAGACCCTAACCACCCTCTTAACAGGCGTGAAATTAATCTGGATGCACAAACCATGACCATGGCAACACTGATTACTTATGATCGCGCCGGTAAAATATGGAAATGGTTTCCGATCGGCAAGGCGCATTCCGATTATCACCTTCCGGCTAACAAGGGCAAGGGGGTTGCGCTGGATGATTTTGCGGTATTGGTTGATATACAGGCGAATCATTGTACAACACTGCAGTTTAAAAGTGTCATTACCGATGAGGAAAACCAGCCCGATCTTTTCAGTGTGCAAAATCTTCGCAGCCGAGGCAGATAGGCATGGCCAGAATAAAACTCGTCCAACCAGAAAAATTTGACGATCCGGTTATTGACGCCATCTGTGAATGGGTCACAGGCATGGAGGGCAAGGTTCCCAACCATTTTAAAATGGAATTGAATTTTCCCGAGTTTTTCAAGGCGAAACTGGGGGCGACAAAAATATTATGGGAGATGGGAGAACTCTCACTTGAGGAGATCCAGCATATTGGTATTGCCGTCTCCAAAGCAAATGAATGCCCGTATTGTGCTGCGGCGTTTTGCACAATTCTGACGAATGGCTTGAAGACCGAGCAAAACTACACCGAACAGTTTCTGGAACAGGGTTCAAGTGCGGCGAAGGACCCAAAAACCGGACAGTTGGTCGAGTTTGCCCTAAAGCTCAATGCGGCTGCCTTCAGCATTACCGATGATGATATTGAGCAACTAAAAGAACTGGGATTAACGGACAAGGGCATCTTGCAGATGGTACATCTGGTTAGTGATTTTGCTTCCTATAATCGTCTCAACATAGCGCTGGATACGGATTATGATTATAAGGACATCTGGAAACATATCGCTGTACGTAGCGTCAAATAATATTCAGATAAAGCTGCAATAATTTATTTTCAACGTATTGAAATTTTTAATGAGTAACCCGTCAGAGCAACCCGGACAACATCACTCCTTCGCGTAATAGCAGTAGCGCCAGTACGAACAGGCTCAATCCCAATGCCCGCATAACGTATAGGTATAGGGTTCCATTAATGAATTGACGTGAGCCCGCCACCAGTACGGCGATTAGTATTTTTATGCTTACCAGAAAGAAATAAAAACCGCATAAAAATAAAAAAGGGGCAAACAAGCCTAGTTTTAATGCCTTATTCATTATCGGGGCGCCAACACTTAGCCAGAATAAGTACGGATTCGGGCTTACTATATTCGTCAAGATCCCTTTTATGAGTGAACTGGATTTTTTATTTTCCAAATCAAGACTCGGTGGTTTGCTGCGTATATTTTCAATTCCCATATATACCAGGTAACAGGCGCCGACTATGGAAATACCCGCCAGGATATAATTATATTTTTCCAGTCCCGACAAAATAAAAATTGAAAAAATGATAAGCGGAAAATCAGTAATAACAGGGGCAAATGCCACCTTGATACCGGACACGCTGCCATGCCGAAGAGACTCGGAAATAACCAGCGCCATTAATGGGCCGGGTGAAAACCCGGCAGATAGACCGAGGACTACACCCAAAAACAGGTAATAAAGCATGCCCCGATTCTGTCGTAACGAATTGATGGACCCGGTTATGCCGGGATTAAAACCGGTATAGCATACCGGCTCCTGTCTTCGAGTATCTCATGGGCCTGTTGGGCCTGTTCCAGTGCAAGTGGAACAATCTCCGGCAGTTTAATCTGACCATCCAGTAACGCATTAAAATAACGCCGGGCGGCGGTTACTAATTCTGCTCTATCGCGGGTATAGTCGTACAATGTGGGGCGGGTAAGATAAATGGAGCCTTGTTTCGATAAGTCCAGTACCCGCACTGGTTCCGGCACACCGGAAGCATTGCCAAAGCTGACCAATGTGCCGCGCGGCTTCACGCATTGCATGGATTCATTCAACGTCGCCTTGCCTACCCCGTCATAAACCACATCCAGCAATCTGCCATTGGTCTTGTTTTTTATAATGTCATAGAAGCTTTGCTCGGTGTATACGATTACCTCATCGCAACCGTATTGTTCTGCCAGGTGCACTTTGGCCTTACTGCCCACAGTGCCATATACCGTGGCCCCCAGGGCTTTTGCCCATTGACAGCTAAGCGAGCCAACGCCGCCTGCCGCCGCATGAATGAGTATGGAATCACCTTTTTGCAATGGATAGCATCGAAATAAAAGATATTCCGCAGTCAAACCGCGCGTCAGCGAAGAAGCAACCTGTATGTCGTCCAATGTATCGGGCACCGGCACCAGTTCTTTATAATGTATATTGCGCGATTCAGCGTAGGCGCCTTGCGAGCTGGTGGCATAGGCGACCCGTTCCCCGATATTGAACTGTGCCTCTTCGCTGCCGACTTGTTCGATCACACCGATACCCTCTTCACCGGGAACATAAGGCAAGGTAACCGGGTATAAACCGCTACGATAGTAGGTATCGATATAGTTAACGCCGATGGCCTTATGTTTCAAGCGAACCTCTTCCGGCCCGGGTTCCGGCAGGTCGATGGTTTCCAACTGCAGAACTTCAGGCCCGCCATGTTTATGAACACGTACAGCCTTCACGTTCCTACTTGCTTTTGTATTCGATATCGATATTTGGCCGGGCTGATATTCAGGGCACGTGAGGCGGCGGACACATTGCCGCCGGATTTCTTTAATGCAAATTCCAATAATTGCTGTTCAAATTCATCCAATCCAACGCCCCTGTTGACGATATTGTTTAATAAATCTTCGACGGAATCACTTGCATGCGCCCCGCTCCTTTCAATATTTGCCGAGGCAATACAAGAATCCAGATTGATGTAGGCCTTGCTTATATATTGTCCACTGTCCGTTAAAATAACACCGCGCTCTATAATATTTTCAAGCTCCCGGATATTACCCGGCCAGCGGTAATTCATGAACTTTGCAAGTATTCCATCTTCAACACCCAATACATTCTTGCCGTATTCCGCATTGAACATACCTATAAACTTGTTTACCAGGCCCGGAAGATCATCCTTGCGATCTCGTAACGGTGGAATATGTATGGGAAAAACATTAATACGGTAATACAAATCCGCGCGAAACAAACCATGAGCCACACACTCTTCCAATGGTCGATTCGTCGCAACAATTAACCTGACACTGACTTTGCGTGTACGCGCATCACCGACTCGCTCAAATTCACTCGTTTGCAAAACACGTAATAATTTTGCCTGTACGGCAAGATTCATTTCTCCAATTTCATCCAGAAACAAGGTCCCGCCATGTGCCCGCTCAAAACGTCCCGGCCTGGATTTTTCAGCGCCGGTATAAGCGCCTTTCTCTACACCAAATAACTCAGCCTCAACCAGATCCGCTGGCAAAGCTGCACAGTTCACCTGTACAAAAGGTTTATCATCAGCGCCACGGATATTATGTAGTAATCGAGCAAAGATATCTTTACCGACACCGGTTTCCCCCAGCATTAAAACCGTTACATTGGTTTGCGATGCCTTTTTCAGCATGTTCAGGGTTTCATTCATTGCGCTTGAATCGCTAATAATATCCCCGGGCCCAAGGTCTTTTTTTATCGCATTACGTAAATTCTGAACTTCATCCTTAAGAGTAAAGATGGTTTCGGCAACAGAGCCTTGCGAAAAATAGGATATCAATGTCTCAGCATCATCCCACTCTTGTGCCGGTTTGCCGACGATGCGGCAGCGCTCATGGCCACAGGCCACACATTCCACTTCTTTATAAATTACCGGTATTCCCATTAGTTCACTGGAATAGCCGCAGGCATATCCAATCTGGTTCCAACATACCGCTTCAGTGTGTATGCCATAACGTTTTAAATGTTGTTCCGCCTCGAAGGAATTGTCCCAATAAAACTCGCCGTAATGCTCGCTCGCATTGATATTGATCTTCAACTCTATCGGTTCAACACGGACTATTCCTTCCAGGGTATGTAATTGCGGACCAACGGCAAATAATTCATAATCGCTCGCGCCCGGCCGTAATCTGCGGGCCAATAGAGCATCCTCTTTGCCGGATTGATAGCCCATGCGCATCAACACACCTTTGGCACGCTCCCAACCCAGAGATTCAATTAATTCATTCCGCAATGCGCCCAATGCAGCGGCATGGAATAACAACATGCGCTGTTCGTCCAGCCAGACACGACCGGAGTCATCATCGAACTGGAAGGCCCGCTTCAGATCATCCAGCTCGGGAAAAGTGGAGTGATCAATCATTTTATTACAACCCAATTAAGCAACTTTTTTCCATTCAACCATCGCTGCTTCGCACTCATTGGGACTGAGGTAATCCAGGTACGAATGCAGCCTGTTATAAAACATCACAATGTAGTCCAGAATATCCTGTTGCGCTTCCTGCATCAAGGAACGCAACTTGTAGCGCCCCACAGGACAGCCCAACGCATTGAGCGCACACGCCATAGCTGTAGCCACTGGCTTTGGCAACCTCGTGGGCCGCCGCCAGCATCACCCGAGGCGCGACCGCCCCCGACCGCTCCTACAACCGTTGGCAATAGCGGTAATAGGCATTGCGGCTCACGCCCAGTATTCGACACATCCGGTCAACAGGCCAGGTCTTCTTGTGTCGGGTGATGAACATGTATTTCACCTTGTTTCTTTCGCGAAGAAGACCGTCGCTTTTTTTTAAGATGTCTTTATCCATTTTCAGACGGCGATTTTCTTCCCGTAACCGGCGAAGCTTGGCCTGTTCCGGGTTCAGTTTGCCATTGCCGCGAAACGCCTGGCCAGCGTGCGCCTCATGCTCTGCTATCCAGCGCCCCAGCATATTTGGATTGATGCCCAGACTGCGCCCCGCCTCGGCCTGGGTATAGCCTTGCTCGCGCACCAGATGGATGGTGTCCAACTTGAATGCTTTCGAATATTTCTTTCTTGTAGTCACGTTCAATCTCCAGTTCAGAGGTATTATACCTTAACTTGACTGTCGCATCTATTGAACCACTTCATTGTCATTTAACAATGATGGTCCGCTCGGTAGTTTTTTCCGTTATATCTGCGATAACGGCACCTTTATTGCTCGCTATGATGACTTGGTGAACGGCAAAGAAGAAGTGATTGATATTTCAAAGGTTGCTGTTTGCATGAATGGTATTGAATTGCAAGACAGAGAGTTTTTTTCGGCAATTCAAGAAGGGCGCGAACCAAACGCCAGTGTCAGCAAAGTACTGCCTTGCTACAGGATATTGCATCAATTGGAGCAATCATTACGCCAATCAAGCTAGAACCTGTCCGGGGACACTTTCCAGAGGAACATATTCCGCCGGTCGCAAATCAGTCCGCGCGCGCAAGATTCTTGAAGCGGTTCTGTGGATTCTCAACACGGGCGCACGGCCTTGAGTTGTGGAATGAGAAAGGCCTGGCACTACAAACCATCCCATTGAATCAATCCGTATGGCCTGGGTAACCGCCGACGGGCTCAGATGGATAGCCTTGGACGCATTGGAAAAGCCCATATTGTCGCGTATATGCAGCGCGGGGTGCAGGCGCCTCGGATTTGATATCTGGATGTTCACTCTTCTCAATAGAACCTCGGCTATAACAAAAACTAAATGCTAATTGGCATAATCTGTTTTGCATTTCAAAAGCCAGACTTTAGAATCAAAGCTCGTGGGGAGCACATAATTCACCCGAAATTTTTTTGGCCATGGAAGATGAACGAGAAAAATGTATGAAGTTGCTTTAAAGATTGGTGGAGAAAACAGGCTGGCGCAGGGGAGATATTTTGATCGCATAGATCCCGTGAAAGGTGATGTTGCAACACGCTCTGCCTCGGCTTCGAAAGAGGATGTTGACGATGCTGTTCGGGCCGCCCACAACGCCTTTGGAAACTGGAGTCAAACCGGCCCCAATCAACGCCGTCAGATCCTGCTCAAGGCGGCTGAAATTATTGAAAGTCGCGCTGCTGATTTTTCCAGAATTGTTATGGTCGAAACAGGCGCAACAAAAATGTGGGGCGGTTTCAATGCCAAGCTAGGCGCTGAAATAATGCGCGAGGCGGCGGCCATGACAACCCGCATTTTAGGCGAGACCATTCCCGCCGACCGACCGGGGACTCTCGCCCTGGCCATCCGCAGACCGGTGGGAGTAATGGTCGGCATTGCGCCATGGAATGCGCCTGTCATTCTTGGTGTTCGCGCTCTCGCCATGCCGATTGCCTGCGGCAATACGATTGTTCTGAAAGCCTCGGAAGTATGCCCGATGACCCATCGGCTGCTCATTGATTGCCTTGCGGAGGCCGGATTGCCTGCCGGTGTTTGCAATTTCATAAGCAATGATCCGGCAGACGCGCCGGAAATAGTTGAAGCTCTGGTGACGCATGAGCATGTGAAGCGAATTAACTTCACCGGTTCGACAAAAGTGGGGAAAATCATTGCCGAATTAGCCGCCAGAGATTTGAAGCCGGTGCTTTTGGAATTGGGCGGCAAGGCGCCTTTTGTCGTACTCGATGATGCCAATATTGATGAAGCCGTCAAAGCGGCTGCTTTCGGGGCGTTTATGAATCAGGGGCAGATATGCATGTCCACAGAGCGCATTATTGTCTCTGAAAGTATTGCCGACGCCTTTGTCGAAAAGCTGTCAGCCAGAGTCGCCGGTTATGTGACGGGCAACCCGGCGGAAGAAGGTGTGCAAATCGGCGGTGTTGTCAACGTGCAGACCGTTGACCATGTCAAGGCATTGGTCGCCGATGCCGAAGAAAAGGGTGCGCGCGCCTTGCTGAAAGGCGAGGCAGAAGGAGCCATTATGTCCCCAAACCTTGTTGACGGGGTGACGCGGGGCATGCGATTGTGGACCGAAGAAAGTTTCGGGCCGTTGGTCTGTATAGCCCGCGCGAAGGATGATGCCCATGCCGCCGAGCTTGCCAATGACACGCAATATGGTCTTTCAGCAGCAGTATTTGGCAGCGATATTTCGCGAGCCATGCAAGTTGCCAACGCGATTGACAGCGGCATGTGCCACATTAACGGCCCGACCGTTTTTGACGAGGCGCAAATGCCATTCGGCGGGACAAAAGCAAGTGGCTATGGGCGTTTTGGTGGCACCTTCGGCGTGGATGAATTTACCGAAGTCCGCTGGCTTACAATCAACAGTCAACCAATTAGATATCCGTTATAGGCAAGTGACAAGAAATGCGAACACAGGTCGGGATTGTCGGTGCCGGACCCGCTGGATTGTTACTCGGCCAAATGCTGCACCGTGCCGGTATAGACAGCGTCATTCTGGAAGCCAAAGATAAACAACATGCCATTGAACGGGTTCGTGCCGGTGTGCTGGAGCAGGGGACCGTTGAGACCTTGCGCGAAATTGGCGTTGGTGAGCGCATGGACCAGGAGCGCATGGAGCATGACGGTATCATCTTTGCCTTTGATGGGAAACACCGGTTTGTTGATGTGAAAGCGCTGACCGGCGGGCGCACTGTTTCCGTTTACGGTCAGGCCAATATTGTGAGAGATTTGATTGCCGCCAGAGAGACCTATGGCGACATAAAGTGGGACTGTCCTGCCACAAAAATTGTCGCGACCGATAGTGAAAATCCGCAAATCATCTTTGCCGAGAATGGTGAGGAAAAAGTCCTGGAGTGCGATTATATTGCCGGGACAGACGGGTTTTGGGGACTGTGCCGTACGGCGTTGCCCGAAGACAAACTGGTCACACATGAGTTTGTCTATCCTTATTCATGGCTGGGCATTCTGGCTGATGCGCCACCGGCCAGCCATGTGGTGATTTATGCCAATCATGAGAACGGTTTCGCATTGCAGTCCATGCGTTCCCCCACCGTTTCGCGGCTTTATATTCAGTGTGACAATGATGACCACGTTGACAACTGGCCTGACGAAAAACTGTGGGATGAGTTGGATTTGCGCATGAATCAGGGCACCGGCTACACCAATAACAGAGGACCCATCACCGCAAAAGGAATCGCATCAATGCGGAGTTTTGTTTGCGAGACCATGCGGCACGGGCGTATGTTTCTGGCGGGTGATGCTGCGCACATCGTGCCGCCAACGGGAGCGAAAGGGCTCAATCTTGCATTGGCCGACGTGCGGGTGCTTGCTGCGGCTTTGGACGAAGCTATCAATAGAAATTCGGCGACGCTGCTTGATCAATATGAGGCAATTTGTCTGGAGCGTGTGTGGAAAATTGAGCGATTTTCCTGGTGGGTGACCACGTCTTTTCACATGGACAAGTCGCACTCAGCGTTTGAACGCAAACTGCAACTTGCAACGCTGGACACGATTACGTCTTCAGAAGCGGCCGGTCTTTCCTTCGCTGAAGTTTATGCCGGCCTGCCCTACGCCTATTAACCGGACAGTGCGGCAAGGACAGATAACGCAAATTGAAGAGAAAATGAAAAGAAGAACTTTCTTAAAGACCGCATCTTTCGCAGGCGTAGCTGCAAGCGCCGGCTTTGTGGCAGGAGGAGAGGCCCTTGCGGCAAAGTCGGGGCAGAGCAGCATCCCGCAATTACCGGCGGATATTGCCGGTGACTTGTCTTTCGCAAGGCCGAATATGAGCGCCGCTATAAGGGCGTGAGAGTGGCCATGGAAATGATATTATTCTATACTTCAATGCTCGCTCCCTGATTTAATCTCAACCAGATCAAGAAATTACCCGGTTCTCTTAAAATACCGGCGCCAGAAACACGAGATATAATTGGAATTATAATGATATGAATATAATTGAGCATAATCGTCAAGCATGGAATAGAGAATCATCATCGGATGGTGGATGGTCTATTCCTGTTTCAGAAGAAACCATTGATGCGGCCCGGGATGGCAAGTGGAATGTAAACCTTTCCCCGCTGCGCTCTGTGCCTGAATCCTGGTTCGGGGGGCTTCAAGGCAAGGACGTGCTCTGCCTTGCTGCAGGTGGCGGACAGCAGGCCCCCGTGCTGGCGGCAGCCGGCGCCAGGGTTGTCAGTTTCGACCTTTCAGAAGTCCAGTTGGAGAAAGATCGCAGGGTTGCTGAACGGCATAACCTGAGCCTGCGCTGTGTCCGGGGCGACATGGCAGACCTTTCTGCGTTCCCGGCGGAATGTTTCGATCTTGTTTTTCATCCGGTCTCCAACCTTTTTGTGCCGGACGTGGAGCTTGTATGGAAGGAATGCCACAGGGTTCTGAAGCCAAACGGAAATTTACTTGCCGGTTTTATGAACCCAGGTTTTTTTCTGTTCGATCATGCTGAAGCGGAGCGAGTTGGAAAAATCGAAGTAAGGCACAAACTACCGTATTCTGAGCCCGACAGCCTCGATAAGGATGAGCGCCAGGAATTGGAAGAAAGCAAGCGCGCCCTTGAGTTCAGTCATACACTTGAAACCCAAATTGGCGGTCAAATCAAAGCAGGTCTTTTCATCACTGGGTTCTACGAGGATTATTGGACGGACGATATACCGTTCAATGCGTTTAGCCCGTCCTATATTGTGACACAGGCGGTCAAGTTTGCAAGCGGGACCGGCACATAACCGATTGAACACAGGTATTTTGGTTACTTCTCTACCCATCTGCTGCCGAAGGCGCGCCTTTCAAAACCGGAGACGGGCGACTGTCTGGCGATTTCCTGCTGAACCAGCGCCGGCAGGCTTTGCGCCGTTTGTTTCTGGATCTGATTCAATACTTGTTGCAACTGTTGCGGCACTTGTTGCGGGTTGATATTTGCCGGCAGGCCGACATTGAGATTCACATTGATTTGCGGGTTGCCCGGCACATTGCGCTTTTTCCTGAAAAGCGCCTGGGTTTCAAATCGATGCAGTTTTTCCGTGCTCTCCAGCACTGCAAGCGGCAAATCCTTCAACCTGTGCTCTTCCTTATCTTCAAGCAATGCTTCCGGATCGAGATTATCCTTCAAATCAAGCTCCTTCTCATATTCCTCAAACAATTGCCAAATCGCAGCTTCCACATCCGCGCTTGCCTCCTCAACCGGCAAGCCGATCTCCTTTGCTTCCTTTCTGCCGATGGCATGACCATGTGAATACATCTTCTCCGTCAATGCCGCAACAATCGCCGCCGACCGTTCCTCATCAACCTTTTCACGGGATAAGGCCAAAAGTTTCCCGGCAACCAGGCGTATATGTGAATGCTGCCGATTCACGCTGCCAAGAACCAATGGTGTTAAATTGTCGGAAAGCATGCCCACAAGTTTTGCCAGAGCCGCCTGGTCCTTTATATTTGCCTGCTCGGTAATAAACGAAATATAGGAAGAAACATCCTCAACACTGATTTCCGGGGGAGGGGCCGCCGAATTACCGGCGCCACTGCGCACCAGGGTAGGGTCTATAGGCGCCAATTCCGCCTTGCGCCCCATCACAATTTTGTCGGCCCCAAGCGCAATCATGGTTGCGGCACTGTGCGCCTTGTACGGGATCAGGACATTAAACTCATCGAAAATTTGCCGAAACATACTGACCATACGCCACGGCACGCTGACATCACCGCCGGTGCTGTACAGAAACAAATCGAGTTTCTTTTGTTTCGGTTCCAGTTTTTCGAGGGCGAGCAAATGATCATACATCGGGCGCACGACATCCTCGGCAATCTTGGCAACGAACGGCTGCCTGTCTGCGGTCACATAGACAAGCACCCGTGACTTTCGGGCGTCTTCAATCTTTTTGATCAGTGATTTCTGGTTTCGGGTCATGGTGGTAGATAGTCCGGGTATTGATTAAATAAAGTTCCAATGCAGGGACTAAACGGTTCTTGTTTTCCGAGGCATGAATAAAGCCAAGTATGGAGAGTTTACTATCTTTCTCCTACTTCTCCTAATTTTGGGTTCGCAAATATCCTTTTATGTACATTCGGATAATACGTAGTGGTTATTTGGAGGCAGTTGCTTTCATACCGTTTGACTTTCTTGATTCCCCGCCACTTCTACCCGTGCTATTCAGTTGTTCACTAAGCGTGTTGCGCTCCCAGAAAACACCACCGGAATAACCTTGAATCGTTTTGTCCGATCCCGCCATTTCCAGGCGTTTCTCGGCAAGGCAGCCATAAAGTTCGTCAATTTCAATTCCCACGTAGTTTCTGCCTAATTTTTTGGCGACCACTGAGGTGGTGCCGGAGCCGAGAAATGGATCAAAAACGGTATGTCCGGGCCTTGAGCTTGCCAGGAGGATTTTTGCGACAAGTTTTTCCGGCTTCTGTGTCGGGTGGTCGGTGTTTTCCGGCATAGACCAGAATGGGATGGTAATATCGGTCCAAATGTTGGACGGGTGTGTCAGACGGTATTTACCGTTTTCTTCTTCATCCCAGTCTTTCGCTTTACCGGAATCATCACGATACGGGGCGATAACCTTTTTTTTCATTTTCACCGCGTCAACGTTGAAATGATACTTTTTAGACATGGTGCAGAACCAGATATCCTCGGCGCCATTTTTCCAGTTTGTTTTTGCGCCCCGCCCTTTTTCCCGTTCAAAGGTGATGCGGTTTTGAATTTCAAAATACCTTCCGGCAACATTGAAAATTGCGCCGGATGATTTCCAGTCCCCGCAAATATAAATTGACGCGCCTGGCTTCAAAATGCGCACCATCCTGCTCACCCAGGAATCCAGCCATTTCTCATATTTCTCCGACTCCATTTCCTTGAATGTCGCCAGGTTGAAGGTCTTATTGAGGTTATAGGGCGGGTCAACAAAAACAATATCGATAAACTGATCAGGCAAATGCTCCAACACCTCGAACATATTCTGGTGTACCGTTTTATTTAAGACTTCATCAACGGAAACCGGCTTATCAATTTTAATCAGCCGTTTTTTGTATTTCGCCCGCTCGCTGTCGCTCAGATCCATGGTGCGGTTGCGGGGGGCGCGTGTCGTGGTAGTACTCATAGCGGGCGCTGGTGATCAGTTTGAAAAATCCTTTCGTTCTTGCGCTAAAAAATTAAAACATGGCGGAGAGAGCGGGATTCGAACCCGCGATACGCTGTTAACGTATACACGCTTTCCAGGCGTGCTCCTTAAACCACTCGGACATCTCTCCAAAATTCAAGATACAGTAATCCCATTGCAGCTACAGCGCAAACTCTGCAATCACCGGGGTGTGATCCGAGGGTCTTTCCAGCTTGCGCGGCCCCCGGTCGATATGGCAGGCCTGGCATCGTTTGGCCAACTCGATATCTGCAAGAATATGATCGATGCGCATACCGCGGTTGCGGCGAAAACCGGCCGCACGATAATCCCACCAGGAGAAAGTCTGCGGCGCCTGCTCGAACAATCTGAAACAATCCCGCATACCATGGTCAAGCAACCAGGCAAATTCCTGCCGTTCTTTCGGGCTTACCAATATCTTGCCCCGCCACTCTTCCGGATCGTGGACATCCCGGTCTTCCGGGGCGATATTCAGATCGCCCAGAATAATAATATGAGTATGACTGTCTATCAGTTGTTGTATAAATTTATGCAGATGTGCAAACCACTCCAGTTTATAGATATATTTTTCCGAATCGACTTCAGAGCCGTTCGGGACGTACAGATCCAGCACGCATAGCTCGCCGGACTTTATTGCCAGCACCCGCCGCTGTTCATCGGCATAATCGGGCATGCTCCCGGCCAATACCGTAAGCGGTGTCTTGCTGAGTATTGCAACGCCATTATAGGTTTTCTGGCCGGAATAGGCGGCGTAATAACCGGCCTGTTTTATTTCCTCGACCGGAAAATTTTCATCATTCAGTTTGGTCTCCTGCAATGCAAGCATATCCGGGGCATTATCCGCCAGCCATCCAAGAACATGCGGCAATCGGACCCGAAGAGAATTGACATTCCAGGTAGCGATCTTGAACATGCGTGATTGTGGCGGCAAATCCCTTAGGCCTGCCCTTGAAGGGCCGGACCATCAGGGCGTGAAATAGTTTGCCCCATTCGATATGGATCACTGCGGGGGAACACTGTTTTCACCCTGCAAGTATGCCGCAATATGATGGTGATTCATCTGCCGGCATTATAACGCGATCCCGGTATGTCTCAGTAAGGGCTCGATACTGGGCTTGCGTCCGCGAAAGCGGATGAACAATTCCATCGCGTCCTCGCTACCCCCCCGTTCGAGTATATTCTCCAGAAATTGCCGGCCGGTTTGTCGGTCGAAAATCCCCCTTTCCTCGAACTGAGAAAAGGCATCGGCCGACAATACCTCGGCCCATTTATAGCTGTAATAACCGGCCGCATACCCGCCGGCGAAGATATGCGAGAACCCGTTTTGGAAACGATTGAATGCCGGCGGAATGATCACCGCCACCTGTTGCCGAACCCGGTCAAGCAATTCCTGGATTGAGAGACTTTTGTTTTGTGCAAATTCCAGGTGCAGCCTGAAGTCGAACAATGCAAATTCGAGTTGCCGCACCATTTGCATACCCGCCTGAAAGCTTCTGGCCGAGCGCATGCCCTTATACAATTCATCGCTGATCCGGTCGCCGGTCTCCATATGCCGGGCAAACAGATCGAGCGCCTCCCGCTCCCAGCACCAGTTTTCCATAAACTGGCTGGGCAACTCCACCGCATCCCATTCTACGCCGTTAATCCCGGACACATCCGCATAATCCACCTTGGTCAACATATGATGCAGGCCATGGCCAAATTCATGGAACAGGGTAATTACCTCATCATGCGTCAGCAACGCCGGCTTATCCCCAATCGGCGGAGCAAAATTACCGTTAAGGTAGGCAACCGGATGCTGTACTCTTGAACCGTCCCGTCTTCGCACCGCGCATTCATCCATCCACGCGCCGCCGCGCTTGTGTTTGCGCGCATACGGATCGAGATAGAAACTGCCGCGCAGTTGAGCGTCTTCATCCCGGATCTCAAAAAACCGGACGTCTTTGTGCCAGACCGGAACACCGGAACGAGGGGAAACAGCCAGCCCATAAAGCCGGTTTACCGTGTCAAACAAACCCTGCAGCACTTGCGGCAGTGGAAAATACGGCCGCAGCATTTCCTTGGAAACCGCGAATTTATCCGTGCGCAATTGCTCCGAATAATAGGCAATATCCCAGGCATTCAGCCCATCAATGCCGTCCTTGTCCTTTGCAAACTGTTGCAGTTCCTCCAACTCCCGCTGTGCGGCCGGGCGGGAACGCGCTGCCAGATCATCCAGAAAACCCAATACCTCCGCCGGCGATTGCGCCATCTTGGTCGCAAGCGAATAATGCGCATAACTCTCGAAGCCGAGCAGTTTCGCCTTTTCGGTGCGATATTGCAGGATCTCACGCATCAAGCCGCTGTTGTCCCACTCTCCGCCGTCATCCGCCATTTCGGATGCGCGGGTATTGTAGGCGCGGTACATTTCCCGGCGAAGCGAGGCATTATCCGCATATTGCATCACATCGATATAACACGGAGCATCCAGCGTAAGCAGCCAGCCATCCTTGCCCTGTTGCTGCGCTTCCTGGCGTGCCCGCTGTAAGGCCGGCTCGGGCAGACCGGCCAGTTGGTCTTTATCGCTGACGGGCCGGGTCCAGGCATGCGTCGCATCCAACAGGTTTTCCTCAAACCTTGTGGTCAGACTGCTGAGCTGCTTTTGTATTTCCCGGTAGCGCGCCTGATCGGAAGCGCTCAGATCGATTCCCGACAGGCGAAAATCACGCAAACCATTGCTGAGCACCTTTTTCTGGGCCGGGTCCAATTCGGCAGATCCCCGCTCGATAATAGTCTTGTAGGCATCGAACAACTTGCGATTCTGTCCCATTTCCGTGGCATAGTCGGACAGCTCAGGCAGGCAGTTATTATAAACCTTGCGGAGCGCCTCATTGTCGGCGACCGAGTGCAGATGATTTACCGGCGACCAGGCACGATTCAAGCGATCCCCCAATTCCTCGATAGGGCGAATCGTATCCTGCCAGCTATATTCATTCGCGCCGTTCAGGATCTCACCGATCCGGGCGCGGTTGCCCGCCAATATCTCACGTATGGCCGGCTCGATATGCTCCGGTTTAATCCTGTCAAAAGCGGGCAAGGCCGCCTGGGACAACAAGGGATTCTTCATAAATTGACTCCAGGGTTCAAGATAGTCTGCGAACTTTATAATGTCCTTATCGGAACCAAGTATATCATTCATTTCCGAATTTTCCGGGAGAAAATCATGCAGTATCGGCACATTAGCCGTTGCACCAAGGGTGTCTCTATAAAAGGGGGCGTTCCAGGTAAAAATGAAAGCACATTACGCAGCCAGAATATAAGGAGGCAGGCAGAGGGTGAGGGAGTTAAAATTGAGCTTCCCTCTGGCCTGAGGCGCCGTATCAAAACGGTGCGAGATAGTAAAGCAGGCTGAATCCAAGCAGCCCGACGAGCAGGATCAGTTTGTAGGTCATCGCGATATTCGGCCCCGGAGTGGAGAGAGTTTTACGCCGGTTCGACAGCCAGTTGCCGGTGTTTTGCAATATATAGTCGCTGCTGCGTACTATCATTGTGCGGCAACAGCCGGCGCAAACCGGCAGGGCCTTTCTGTAGAACCAGTCGAAGTCCAGGCTGATTGTCAGGGTGCGCCGCATCCACGGCAGCATGATGAAAAAGGCAAGCCCGGAAAAGAGCAGCAGTTGCAGTTGGGCCAGTACGTGCTCGCCGGTATAGGGGGCGTATTCCACCGGGTAGGGCAACAGCCGGTAGAGCCAGCCGGGGAATGCGCCTAAGGCAAGGCAGGCGAATGCGAACAGGATCATGGCTGCTTGCATGTTCCAGGGGGGGTCTTTCACTCGCAGGCCGGAGTCTTTCTGGAAGAATACAAACCAGGGGAATTTAATCCCGGCATGCAGAAATACTCCGGCAGAGGCGGCCTGTAACAGCAGCCACAGGTACAGCATGTTTTCGTCCACTGAGGCCTGCACCACCATGGATTTGCTGATGAATCCGGAGGTGAGCGGGAAGGATGAGATGGATAATGCGCCGATACAGCCGCACAGGGCGGTGATGGGCATGGTCTGTGCCAGTCCGCCTAAATCGGTGCATTTGCGTTTGCCGGTCATGTATAGGACGGAGCCGGCAGACATGAGCAGCAGGGCTTTGTAGATGATGTGGGTGAATGCGTGGGCGGTAGCGCCGTTCAAGGCCATCGCGGTGCCTATGCCTGTGCCGCAGATCATGAAGCCAACCTGGTTGATGATGCTGTAGGCGAGTATGCGGCGCATGTCGTTTTCCAGCAGGGCGTAAATAATGCCGTAGAAGATCATGAATAGTCCGATCCAGATGAGGAGGTCGGTTCCGGGAAATCCTCTGATCAATACGTATACGGCGGTTTTGGTGGTGAATGCGGACAGGAATACCATGCCGCTGAATGAGCTTTCCGGGTAGGCGTCCGCCAACCATGCGGATAGCGGCAGGGCGCCGGCGTTCAGCAGGAAGCCGGCCAGGATCAGCCATGAGTAGTAGCGGTCGGTGTCCATGGCGGAGAAGTGGATGGATTGGGTTTCCATGTAATGGGCGGCTATGCCGGCCATGAGTACGACTCCGCCGAACAGGTGGATGAGTATGTATCTGAGTCCGGCTTGTTTTGATTCTTCGGTGGCGGCGGACCAGATTATCAGGGTCGAGCTAAGCGCCATGATTTCCCAGAATATGAACAGGGTGATCAGGTCGCCGGCCAGCACGACGGCCATCGCGGCGCCGGCATAGATGAATGCGGCCGGCAGTTCGAGGGTCTTTACCTGTTTGAAGCAGTAGAGTGTGCCGGTAAGTACGGTCAATCCAAAGACGATGAGAAACAGCCTGGAGAGTTTGTCGCTTACCACGGGCTGTAGTTCAAGGCCGAGGAAGGGGATGCGGCAGGAGTGGCCGGAGTCGAGGGTGACGATGAGAAACAACGCCAGTACCGGAATGAGCAGGGCGGCGTATTTTTTGGCGCCGCCGCTCAGTGCAGCCAGCAACAGCCCGCCGGCAATCAGCAGTAATCCGGGATGAAGGCAGCTATGAGTCATAGTAGTCTTCCCGGCGTTTGATGAAACGCCCCAGTAGTTTTGCCAGGATCACCAGCAGTACACAACTGATAAATCCGTATGCGGCATTGAAGGAGAAGAAGTCGGCGATGCTAAAGTAGGGGTGCAATGCGATGAGTGTTTCCGCGAGTACGGTGATAATCAGGATCGCGATGCCGAGCGCCCGGATTTTTTTGAGGTTGCCGGGTTTGTACAGGAATTTGAAGTGTATCATTTTGTTGAGCTCCCGCTAAAAGATGGATTGGGCGAGCCGCATTATCCCGCCGGGCATGAAGAAGAATAAAAGGGTGAGTATGGCGGTGCCGCTCAGTGCGATTAACATGGGCGCCGGGGCTTCATTGGCCACCGGGGCTTCTTCGGCCTTGTCGAAAAAGGCCGTGTGGATGATCGGCAGGAAGTAGGCGGCGTTGAGCAGGGTGCTTAGCACGATTACCGTGACGGCAAACCATGCCTCTACCAGGAAGGCGCCCTGCAGTATGTACCATTTGCTTATGAAGCCGGCCGTCGGCGGCAGCCCGATCATGGACATGCAGCCTATTGCGAATGCGGTCATGGTGATCGGCATGGTCCGGCCGATCCCGGCCAATTGGCTGACTTTGGTCTTGCGGGTGACGGTATAGATTGAGCCTGCGGCAAAAAACAGGGTAATTTTTCCAAAGGCGTGGGCAACGATATGGATTATTCCGCCGGTTATGGCCAGCGGCGCGAACAGGGCGGCGGCCATTATGATATAGGATAGCTGGCTTATGGTGGAATAGGCCAGCCGCCGCTTCAGATTGTCGGATCGGAGCGCAATGATCGAGGCATAGATAATGGTTATTCCAGACAGGTACAGCAGTATGTTGGTGTACGGGAGATCGAGCAGGTAGTCGGCGCCAAAGATGTAAATGATGATTTTGGTGATCGTGAATACGCCGGCCTTTACTACGGCAACGGCGTGCAGCAGGGCGCTTACCGGGGTGGGGGCGATCATTGCGGCCGGTAGCCACAGGTGTATGGGCAGCAGGGCGGCCTTGCCTATGCCGTAGGCGAACAGGAGTAACAGTACCGGAATGTGTTGGGCCTGCATCTGCCCCGACAGGATCCCTCCGGGTCTGAAATCGAGCAGGCCGGTGGCACTCCAGGTCCATATTATGGCGAGTAGCAGAAAACCGATCGAGGTGGACAGCAGGATGCCGAGGTAAATCCTGCCGGCCTTGATTGCCTGGTCGTTTCCTTTGTGGGTTACCAGCGGATAGGTGGAGAGCGTCAGGCCTTCGTAAAAGATGAACAGAGTGAGAAGGTCGCCGGCGAAGGCTATGCCGATGGTGGAAAAAATTGCCAGTGCGAAGAAGATATAGAAGCGGGTCTGGTGTTTTTCTTTGTTGCCGCGCATGTAACCGATTGAGTAGATGGAGTTTGCTATCCACAGCAGCGAGGCGAGTATTGCGAAGATCAGCCCCAGGGGTTCTACCAGGAAGGTAATGCCGACGCCTTTGAAAATCCGGGCGATCTCGATAGCCGGGGTGTTGCCGTCCAGTACCGGTTTTACCAGCCGGCTGATCAGGGCAAATAGAATGATGCTGCCGACGATAGTGGAGCATTCCCGCAGGTTCGGGCGCCGGCGGCTCAGCATTATGCAGCAGGCTGTGGCCAGCGGGGTAAGCAGGGATAACAGGATTATGCCGGAGCTATCCATGGGCTGGGTGCAGCAGGAAGCGGGCGGCCTGTTCGGCCAGCCCGGCGCTCAGGTTGGTGTCCAGGCCAAAAAACAGGGTCAGGGCCGCCAGTAGCAGGGCAACTACGGCCGCCGCCGACAGGGTTTCGGAGGATGGCGCGGTTTCGGGCGGTCTGGGTTTGAAGTAGGCGGATTCAATCACTCGCAGGATGTAGAGGGCGGCAAGCAGGGAGGCGGCGATTATGATGAATGCGCCGATCCAGAATCCTTGTTGTATGCAGGCGTGGATCAAATACCATTTGCTGATGAATCCGGCCGTCAACGGGATGCCGACGAGACTCAATCCGGCAATTAAAAATGCCGGCATGGTCCAGGGCATTGCCGTTCCTGCTCCGTTTAATTTTTTGATGGAGAGGGTGTCGAATTTGTGCGCTATTGAGCCGCAGCACATGAACAGGGTGGATTTGATGATGGCGTGATTGAACATGTGCAGTAATGCGGCGGCAACGCCGATAATGCTGTTCAGGCTGATCGCCAGTACCATGTAGCCTATCTGGGCAATGCTGGAATAGGCCAGCATCATGCGTAGATTGTCCTGTTTTACGGCCATGACCGAGCCGTAGAGTATGTTGCCGGTTGCGACCAGCATCAGCAAGGTCCCTACGTGCATTTGGTTGAAAACGAATTCGGGGTTGTAGACCGAATAGAGAAAGCGGAGCAGTGTGTACAGGAAAACCTTGGTTGTGGTGCCGGACAGGAAGGTGGCAACGGTTGCCGGGGAATAGGTGTAGGCATTGGGCAGCCATGTGTGCAGCGGGAATATGGCGCATTTGATGAGGATGCCGATGGTGAAAAAGGCCAGGGCGGTCTTGACGGTGTTGGTGTGGGCCAGTTCCGGCAGACGCTGGTAAATATCGGCCATGTTGAGTGTGCCGGTCATGACATATAACAGCCCGGTGGCGATGAGAATGAACGCCGCGCCTATGGAGCCGAATATCAGGTATTCAAATGCGGAAAACAACGCCCGCTGATCTTTGCCCAGACTGATTAATGCATAGGATGAGAGGGAGGTGATTTCTATGAAGACAAAGAGGTTGAAGACATCGCCGGTGGCAATAACACCCAGCAGACCGGCCAGGTTCAATAAGAAGGCGGAATAGAAAAGATAGATCCGGTCACCGGCAATTTCATTTTTGACCAGGTTGTGGCTGCCGGACAGGATGAGTGCGGCAAGGCCGGTTACGAATACCAGCACGAATGCGCTGATCCGGTCCAGTCGGTATTCTATTCCCCAGGGGGGTGGCCAGTCTCCCATGTGGTAACTGATGATGCCGGTGTCGATAACCTGGCGCAGTATCAGGCAGGATATGAGAAAACTCGCCCAGGCGGCGGCGCTGGTGATCAGCCAGGTCAACCGGGCATGGTGGACTATGATGCAAACCGGGGCAAAGAGGAGCGGGATGAGTACCTGTAGTACCGCGAGATGCGAGCTAGTCACTGTTTGTCCAGCCAGTCTTTGATTTCGTCTTCTTCAATTGTTCCGAAGACCTGGTGCATTCGGACTATCAATGCAAGGCCCAGGGCGGTGGTGGCAATGCCGACAACTATCGCAGTGAGGATGAGCACGTGCGGCAGCGGACTGGAGTATACGCTGTAGGAGTCGGAAAGTATGGGGGCGCTGCCTTCGTGAATTTTTCCCATGGAGATGAAAAGGATGAATACCGATGATTGGAACAGGCTCATGCCGATCAGTTTTTTGACCAGGTTGCCGTGGGTGATAATGATGTAAAATCCTGTCATCATCAGGATGACGGTCATCCAGTAGTTGAACAGACCTGCGATCTCCATAGTTGTATAAGGCTCCGGCGATAGAATTTGAGGAAACCAAGGTATTATAACGAAATTTGCCGGTGAAGGAGTAATAGGTGTTCGCAGGCGGGTATAATATTTTTGTTGACAGGGGTACCAAAACAGGCTATTCTAACTCCCATGATCAGGCAAGGGTTGTTTGATAGTTATACAGGTTAAGGGTATGACCAACCCAAGCTAGGATAGCAGGCTTAATAAAACTTATAACTATAAAAGGATAGAAAAATATTCGCCATGGTTCAAGACGGCGCTAATTGGTAGACATGCAACTGATCCAGATGCTTCTGCAGCTTGCCGAAGTTTTTGTGGTCGTCGGAATCAACCACAACATTTACGACAAGCGCATTATCCAGGATTGCTTAGGTTCATCAATTGTTGGCACGTGGCGTTTTTCCGAACCCTATTGTAAGCGGCTTCGCAAGGAAAATGGCTGCGATTCGCTTTTTGAGCACCTTGAAGAAATGGCGCGCAAATTTGAAGAAGAGGGTATCCAGGCCCCCCAACAGTTGGTTCATTCTGACTGATCCCTGCGCCGACTGTCGGTAAATGGCGATATGCTTTTTACTTTATGCCTGCCTGCCGCTTTGCCTTAGCTACCAACAGCCACAATGCCATGCGCTTTTGATTATCAATGATGCTGGATTATTTGATTGTGCGGTTGCAGCATATCGTACCGCAGCATGGGTTGTCGCGCATTGTGTATCATGCTACCCGCTGCCGTTTGCCGTGGCTTAAAAATTTTATTATCGGGTGTTTTGTCCGGTATTTCGATGTGGATATGTCGCAGGCCAGCCAGGCGGACGGGTACGCCTATCCGCATTTCAATGCCTTTTTTACCCGTGAATTGAGGCCGGGAAGCCGGCCGGTTTCTGATTCGGGAGTGGGTTGCCCGGTGGACGGCTTTGTCAGCCGGACGGGTGATATTGAGGCCGGTAAAATAGTGCAGGCAAAGGGGAAGGATTATAGTTTGTCCCAACTGTTGGCGGGGGATGAGGAGATGATCGGCTGTTTTACCGGCGGCAGCTTCGCTACGCTGTATTTGTCGCCGCGCAATTATCATCGTATTCATATGCCGCTGGATGGGGTATTGCGGAGAATGATGTATGTTCCCGGCAGGTTGTTTTCGGTCAACCCCCACACGTTGGCGGCGGTGTCCGGGGTGTTTGCCCGCAATGAGCGGTTGATCTGTCTGTTTGAGACGGAGGCGGGCCCCATGGCGATGATATTGGTGGGCGCGATCTTTGTCGGAAATATGGAGATGGTCTGGCATGGGGAAGTCGATGCATCCGGCCGCTCGATAACTCAATGGTCGTACCGGCAGGGCAGGCTATGCCTTGCCCGGGGTGAGGAGGCGGGGCGGTTCAATATGGGTTCAACCGTGATTTTGTTGTTCGGCCCGGACCGGGTGCGCTGGAATGCGTCCCTTGTGCCGGATACGCCGTTGCTGTTCGGTCAATCTATCGCTGAAATTGCCGGCTGATTGCCGGACCGCATTCCCCCACTCCGTGGACCCACCCCCACCATGCCTGCGAAAGTAGGAATTGCGGAGAAGGAGACAAGAGTTGCAGAGAAGAGGGCAGGAATTGCAAAGCTGGTGATGTCGCCGTAGTCGAAACTGGCTTGAACAGGCGTTTTACGGGTGGAAATTCAAGCGCAGTTCGGCACATTTTGTCATGGGCAAGGTCCTTTGATTTTCCAGTAATTATGCGCCTGGAACAGGCAGCTTCGCCGCTGTTTGTTCTATCCAGCTCTCCACTTCCTGCATAATCTCGGCAGCGGACTTTCCCTTTGAACTGATAGTCGGGCCTATGGCTATGGTAATTTCTCCGGGTTTCTTGATAAAAGCGTTGCGTGACCAGAGATACCCGGCATTGTGTGCAACCGGGGTAACGTCAGCGCCGGATTTCTTTGCGAGGAGGCCGCCGCCGGGCAGATATACTCCCTTTTCACCGGGGGCGACTCGTGTGCCTTCGGGATAGATGATCACCCAGCGCCCCTGCCGCAGGCATTCACATCCCTGTCTAATGATCTGGAAAAATGATTTGACGGAAGAGCCGCGATCGATTGCAATGGGGCGCAACGAGGCAAGCCCCCATCCATATACGGGGATCCATAGTAATTCCCGTTTTAATACCCATACCTGCGGGACAAAGATTAATTGTATCGCCATGGTCTCCCACGCAGATTGATGCTTGCACATTACTATCCCCGGATTTGCCGGTATGTTTTCCAGCCCGGTAATCCTGTAGCGGATCCCGCAGGTTATTTTCAGCCACCAGAGCGTAAATGCCGTCCAGCGCGTCACTATAAAATAACGCTTAGGGAAGGGGAGAGGCAGAATCAACAAGGATAGAGGTCCAATAATAATGGCCGCACAAGCATGGCCACAATAAAAAAGCAATGATCGCGCCAAAACCATTACTCGTTTGCAATAAGGTATTCGGCTACCGCAGCCAGATCATCAAACACCGGAACATGCACGTTAAACTGACCTTCTTCAATTTGCTGCAAGCCGCCGGTTTTAACCAGAATGGGTCTTGCGCCTGCCCGAACAGCCGCCTCCACGTCCGAAGCCTTGTCGCCAACGCAGGAAACCTGTTCGAGTGAAACATGCAAACGCTTTTTAACTTCTTCATACAAAGCGGTATTCGGTTTGCGGCAGGCACATTTTTCTTCAGGGGCATGCGGACAGAAAAATATTGCCTCGATAATCCCCCCATACTGCGATAAATGAGTCAGCATTTTCCGGTGTATGCTATTCAGGGTTTCCACGTCCAGCAGTTTGCGCGCCAGACCGGACTGGTTGGATATAATGACAACCCGGTAGCTTTGCTGATTTAATTTCGCGATTGCCTCAAGGCTTCCCGGTATCGGGATCCATTCTTCCGGTGATTTTATGTATTGATCCGAGTCATAGTTAATTACACCGTCTCTATCCAGGATGATTAATGACATAATGCTAGTTCCGCAAGCATGAAATATCGGCTATTTTCAAAAACAACCGGTTCAGATCCTGCAGTAATGCCAGGCGATTATTTTTCAACCGGCTGTCTTCACACATAACCATAACATTATCAAAAAACAGATCGACACTGCCCCCCAGACCGGCCAGTTCCGCCAATGCATTTTTATAATCGGCCTTGTCCAGCATCGGGGCGACGCGGGCACGGTATTCATCGATATTTTTCGCCAGGGACAACTCAGCCGGTTCCCTGAGCATGGACTCATCGATTTGCACGTCTTTATTCAATGCCGCCTGCTTCAGAATATTGGCAATCCGTTTATTGGCAACCGACAGGCTGTCGGCTTCGGGCAATAAACGGAATTGATTGACCGCCAGCAAACGGCGATAAAAATCCAACGGCTTATTCGGGTTCAACGCCAATACGGATTCAAAAACGTCACTGCCAATCCCCTTGTCGAGGCAGTATTGTCGCAATCGGCCGGTGATAAATTGCAGCAAGTCATCCATGATTTCTTTTGCGTTTACCTCCCGGTGATAGCTGGCCGCCGACCAATTAATCAACACCGGCAGATCGATATCCAATCGGCATTCTATAAGAATGCGCAGTAATCCCAGCGCCGATCTCCTCAGGCCAAATGGATCTTTATCTCCGGTCGGCGCCCGGCCAATGGCAAAAATTCCGCTAAGGGCATCTATTTTTTCGGCAATGGCGATGATCTGCCCGGTGCGTGTCTGCGGAAGTCGGTCGCTGGCAAAGCGTGGCAGGTATTGCTCATCAATCGCCGTCGCAACCTCGTCGGGTTCGTTGGCATAGCCGGCATAATAGCGTCCCATCACGCCCTGCAACTTTGGAAATTCGCTCACCATATCCGTCAACAGATCACATTTAGCCAAATCGGCCGCTCTGGCGGCCTGTTTTTTATCGCTTTTCAAAACTTTCGCCAGTTTTACCGCCACCGTCTTTATGCGCTGTGATTTATCATACAATGAACCGAGTCTTTTCTCATACACAACCTGCTTTAAGGCATCGATGCGGGACGAAAGCGGGGTAGCGCAATCACGGTCCCAGAAAAATTTTGCATCACTCAACCGGGGATGAATAACCCGCTCATTGCCCTGAATAATTTTTTCCGGGTTCGCAGGGCGGACATTAATCACTGCAACAAATTCGGGACGCAAGCCATTGCCGTCTCTTACCGGAAAACACTTCTGCTGCTCCTGCATGACGGAGATCAACACCTCCCTCGGCAAATCTAAAAACCGTTCATCGAACCGGCCTTTTATGGCGGTCGGCCATTCAGTCAAAGCGGTGACCTCCTCGAGCAAATCAGGATCAATCAGTACTTCATTATTCTCCGGCCCGGCAAGGCCTTTTATTTCCGCCGCAATATACTCCCGCCGCTCATCGAAATCAGCCCGCACACAGCCCGGCTCCAACAGCTGCTCAGGATAATCGTCCGCCGACTTCAATTCGATTGCCTGCCGGCAATGAAAACGATGGCCATAGGTGATATTGCCTGCCGGTAAATTGAAAATCTCACATTCGATAACGGCATCATCAAACAGTAGCACAATCCAGCGTATCGGCCGGGCAAATTCGGCCTTGCCATTACCCCAGCGCATACGCCTGGCAACGGGCAGGCGGTGCAGTGCGGTTTCAATAATCCGGGGGACAAGGGCGGCGGCGCTTTGCCCTTTTTCAACAGTCCGGTAAACCAGCCGGCCGCCTTCATCCGTCTCTGTTGAATCCAATTGCTCAACATCTATATTGCAGGATCGGGCAAATCCGGTCGCGGCCTCCGTGGGCCGCCCATTTTCATCAAAAGCCGCCTTCAGGGCAGGGCCGCGACGCTGATTGTTCCAATCCGGCTGCACGACAGTCAGATTTTTTATACTCAGCGCCAGCCGCCGGGGCGTTGCATACCATTTCATTTCGGCAAAGGCCAAATGCTTTTGCTCGATACCGGTTTTAACCTCATCGGCAAAGGCAACAGCCAGTTTCCTGAGCGATTCAGGCGGCAATTCTTCCGTGCCGATTTCGACCAGTAAATTTCCCGTATCGGTCATTTATTTTTCCACCGCTCCCTTGCTACGACTTAATCAATGGAAAGCCCAGCGCCTCGCGGCCGTCGTAATAGGTCTTGGCAACCTGTTTTGCCAGTTTGCGCACACGCAATATAAATTGCTGCCTTTCCGTAACCGATATGGCGTGTCTTGCCTCGAGCAAATTAAATGTATGCGATGCCTTTATCACCATTTCATACGCGGGGCAGGATAATTTTTCCCGTACCAGGCGATTACATTCCGTTTCGCAGGAATCAAAAAAACGAAACAAATCGTCGGTATTCGCCAACTCAAAATTATAACGCGACATCTCGACTTCGTTCTGATGGTACAGATCGCCGTAGTAAATAATCCCGTTATCATTAGCCGTCCAGACCAACTCAAACACGTCGTCGGTATTTTGCAGAACCATGGCAATTCTTTCCAGACCGTAGGTCAACTCCCCGGCCACAGGGGCGCAGTTCAATCCCCCCACCTGTTGAAAATACGTGAACTGGCTGATCTCCATCCCGTCCAGGCGGACTTCCCAGCCTAAGCCCCATGCCCCCAGTGTCGGAGACTCCCAATTATCCTCGATAAAACGGATATCGTGCTGCAAGGGATCGATATTCAGATCGCGCAGAGAATCAAGATAGCATTCCTGTATATCATCAGGAGAGGGCTTAAGCATGACCTGGAATTGATAATAATGCTGCAATCGATTCGGATTTTCACCGTAGCGCCCGTCCGCCGGTCGGCGCGAGGGCTGAATATAGGCGGCGTTCCACGGCTCAGGACCGATTGCGCGCAGAAAGGTAGCCGGATGAAAGGTGCCCGCTCCCATCTCCATATCATAGGGCTGCTGCATCACACAACCGCGTTGCGACCAATATCGATACAGGCTGAAAATTATATCCTGGAAGGTGGGTATGTTTGTGGAAAACGGTTTTTGTTGATCAGCTTGCGACATTTTTCGGCCACGTCTATTCAAGACGCAAGTATAGCGCGAGAGCATAATGAAAGGTATTCTTCATATATAGTATACCACCGCCCCGGTTATCTACCGTCAAGGCGCAAACCCGGCCAGCCGAAAAGGAAATTATTCGGACAGCATATACTCGCCGCGACTCAGAAGCGCTCGGCTATTCATTAGCTGATTTATCAGCTAACAGGCTTGCGGATCTCTCTTTCAGAACATCGTACTTAAAAGCGGGTATTTCGAAGACCCAGCCGGACAGCCTTTGATTCAGCTCTGCCACCAGCGCGGCAAAATCTTCCGCTCCCTCGTCTTCCGCTCCCTCGTCTTCCGCTCCCTCGTCTTCCGCTCCCTCGTCTTCCGTTCCCTCATCCTCCGATTCCGGTTGATCAAAGGCAAATGTGAAGGTGGCGTGGGCTATACCATCCTTCTGAAAAGCATGTATCCCGGCAGTCAAGCCTTCAAACGTCGATACCGCCGCATCAACACTCTCATCCGGCTCATCGACATTTTCCCGGCCATGCGCCCCGTTGGCTTGAAACCCCTGCAATAAGGAACCAAATTTATTCAACAAAACCGCAGAGCCGGCCTGTTTCCCTTCCGGAACAGGTTCAAGTTCAAAATCATCCTGGCCCTTATCCGATTTGTATACCGAATAGACATCACCATCCGAATGGCGTATCTCGACCCTGCTGACCTTGGCGGATTGAATATCAAACAGGGTCCGCTCAAACCAGTCTGTCTTAAAGGCGCTCACGTCCAGACGCCCTTCCACCAGGTACGATTGCTTACTGTCCGGCTTCCTTATATACAGCCCCGGCTTGTCTTCCGCCGCAAGACTTCTTCGGGCGCTGCCGACAATTAAACTGGCCAGGACATTATCATCACCATCTTCCAGCGTTACTAACAGCGAAGTTGAATTTTCAATGGACGGATCCTCAACCCCCAGCCGGGGATAAAGCTGAGAGTCGGCGGTTTTCGGCGCCACTATTCTAAGCTCGGAAACCCCTATGACGGCGCTTTTAACCTTCTCCGGCAAAGCCGGATAGCCGTCGAAATCATCGATCACCCAGTCGTTGCCCTGCCTGGAGAGTGAAACACTCCCTTGATAGCCATTAACCTCAATGGCGGCAACCTCATCCAGCTTTTCAGAAAGCCCGGGGAAAAATAACTCCTTTTCCTTTTGCGATTGCGGCGCGCGCGACTTGACAAAATTACTCGCGGCAATAATCACGCACAGGGTTATAATGGAAAGGATTACCAGCCTGCTTTTTTTCATTTATCGCCGCACACGCCTGAAGGATTGATACGCGCCCGCCGCCAGGGCCGCGAGGGTAATCAACAACGGTATCAAACCGATATTTATAAACCGGATTCGAGAACCCAGGTTTTCTATATTTTTCTGTAATTCATGCTGTACGCCGCGCAACTCCTTTCTTGTCTCTACCTTGACCTGCCGAAATTTTTCTATTTCCCTTGATTGTTTCTTGTTCAGGATATATTGATCTTCCGGGCCGGTCTCCTGTTGCAGTTTCCGGATATTTGCCTCGGTTTCTTTCAGTTTTTCCTGCAACTCTTGTTCACGTTGACGATACCTGGTCTCCGCTTCCCGGCGGATCTCATTCACCCGTTTGAAAGGACGGGCGTATTTGCCGCGACCGCGCAAACTGATCAAATCACTACTACCGGAAAGATTTTCAATGGTATTGATAACGAAGTCGCCGTTATTCGCGATCTGCTGTGATAATGAAATACCCAGCAGATTCTGCAAACGTATCCAGAACCGGTCGGCCAGCATATCGCTATCAGCAACCAGTACGACGTTGATCTCCCCCTGCTCGACAAAATCAGCATCCAGCTCATCTTCACCCTCACCGCCATGCTTGCCGTCCGGGTAGGCGGTATTGGCGCTGCCCTGAATGCGCGCCGCCATGACGTATTTTTTATCCTCCGACTTAAAATTATTCAGAATAACCGCAGGATCGGACTGAAAAAGAATCAGATCGCGCTCAAGCAGCATCGACTCATTAGAAGTCTGTATTAACGGCGTCATAGACAAACCCTTATCTTCCTTGACCCTGATGCTGCCAACCGTGCCCATATGCATCAGTTTCAGCTCGCTCGATGAAAAATCCTCCCGGTTAAAATTATCCGGCGTCAACCGCAACCATGGCAGGTAATTTATTTCCTGCACTCCGCGCTGCCCGCGCGCCTGTACGCGCATCGCGGCATTTATATCGGTGACTATCTTTTCTTTGACTATTTCCATACCCCAGGCATCCAGGATCTTTTCGAAATAGGATTCAACCCTGGGAAGCACATTCGGGTTTTCAGGATCAGGCTGTGAACGATCCTCCTCCGCCAGGGGATCGAGAAAAATCATTGCCTTGCCGCCCTTGAGCAGATATTGATCCAGCTCATAGTACTCGGTGTCGGATAGATCCTTGGGATGGACGATCATCAATATATCAATATCCTTGGCGATTGCCTCCGGCTTTGCCCCGAGGTCCCGGACTTCAAAAAGCTCCCTTAATGCATTGATAATAGTCCAATCAGGGGTTTGTTGATTATCCGCCCCGGTACCGGCAAATAAAGGCAGGCTGCTCATTACCCCTATCACCGACTGCTCCGGAAACGACAGCTTGTATATCAGCTTGGTAATATCATATTCAGCCGCTTCTTCACGATTGGCCTGAAAAAACGGGATTATTCTTTCATCATCGGTAGAGTTGGCGCCGACCAATCCAAAATAAGCCTTGTCGCCGGAGTTGTTAACCGAGACGTTTTGCAAACCGGCGGCCACCGCCTGATCCTCTTCCTCGGAAAAGGGCGCCGGATCAATAACGTTCAGAACGATATTACCGTCGGCATGGGCTACATATTCTTCCAGCATATCGCGGATCCTGGCGCCATAGTTGGCGAGGGCAGGAAATCCGGTTAGGCCCTTTTGTGAAAAGTAAAAATCCAGAATAACCGGCTCTTCCAGGTCGTCGAGAATGTTTATCGTACCCTCCGACAACGTGAATAAGCTGTTTTCAGTCAGATCGATGCGCCAGGTAGTAATCGAGGCATTCACCAGAATAATCGATGCGACAAAAAGACAGGCCGCCAGCAATAAACCGGTGCCGGAAATAACCCTGTTCCTGTGTATAGTCTTCATGCTCTAACTTGCCTTTTTAGCCTCGATAACCACCACATTCGCATACAGCCAAAAACTCATCAGCGCAGCAAAATAAAAGATATCGCGCATATCAATCACCCCTTTTTTAATCGACGCGAAATGAGTCAGAAAACTGAAAGAGGCGATTGCATCGACAATTACCTGAGGCGTCCAGCCCCGGAAAAAATCCAGCACCAAAGGAAAACCGCTCAGGATAAACATGAAGCAGATCACCACGCTGATCACAAAGGCAATCACCTGGCTTTTGGTAATCGCCGAGATGCAGGAACCAATCGTCAGAAAACCGCCGGCCATGATAAAGCTGCCGATATAACTTATAAAGATAACCGTATTATCCGGATCGCCAAGGTAATTTACCGTCAGCCACGTAGGGAAAGTCAGCGCCAGGGCAACCGCGGTAAAACACCAGGCCGCCAGAAATTTGCCGATCACCGCGTCAGAAATAGAGATAGGCAGGGTCATCAACAATTCAATCGAACCGCTCTTGCGCTCCTCGGACCACAAACGCATCGATATTGCCGGGATCAGAAACAGATACAACCAGGGATGAAAACGAAAGAAGGGCTCGAGATCCGCCTGGTTGCTCTGATAAAAGCCGCCCAGATAAAACGTGAAAATGCCGGTCATAAAAAGAAAGATCACTATGAACACATAGGCAATCGGCGTTGTAAAATAGCTGGTAAACTCGCGCTTAAAAATAGCCAGGATATTCATGATGTTGCCGATACTCCTTCCTTTTTATAAAAACTCGTGGTGATATTGCGAAACGCTTCATCGATATTGCGGCTTTTCGATTTCGCGCTCAGCTCATCTGGCGTACCGTCAAACAGCACCTGGCCGCGGGTAATCACTATCGCACGCGAGCACACCGTGCTTACCTCTTCGAGGATATGAGTGGAAATAACAATCGCCGTATCCTTTGCCATATCCCTGATCAAGGCCCTTACCTCATGCTTCTGGTTTGGATCCAGACCATCGGTCGGCTCATCCATGATCAACACCTTCGGATCATGCAGTATGGCCTGTGCCAGACCGACACGGCGTTTATAGCCTTTGGACAGCGTCTCGATAGTCTGATCCACAACGTCCTCGAGATGAATCGTTTCAATGACACGATCAATGCGCCGATTCTTTTCGCCGCCCTTAATCCCCCTCACGTCCGCAATGAAGCCGAGAAAACGGCGCACGGTCATTTCACCGTAAACAGGCGCCCCCTCAGGCAGATAACCGATAACCGTCTTCACCTGTATAGGCTCTTTCAATACATCATGGCCATTCACAATGACCGTGCCGCTGGTAGGCTCCAGAAAACCGGTGATCATCTTCATCGTGGTGGACTTGCCGGCCCCGTTCGGCCCCAGAAACCCCAACACCTCGCCATAGGCAACATCAAAAGAAATATCCCGCACCGCATAAATCGGCCCGAATTCCTTGTTCAGAGATTTCACCTCAACTGCCGGTTCAGTATTCGCCATAATCTATTACTGTTTATAATTCCAAGGTTTATAGTTTAAGATTGCCACGCTCTTTAAAGAAGAAGGCATTATTTTCCACAAAATCAACTCCCGATCAAACTGATAATCCGGGGCTGATAACGGCCGCAAAACCGCATCGATCCTGAGAATCCCGCCAACCCACAGGACTATGCGGCAACGCCGCCTCCCCATACTATTCCACGATTGCAAGCAATCACCCCTTGCTCTGGAATAGGAAATAACCCGGTGGCTAAAAAATTGTCCGGGTATCAAAAGCAGTTTTGACTGCAAATCAGCCTTCCGGTTCGGAAAGCCGGCAAAATAATACCCCAAACGATCCTATAAATCAAAAATTGTCCTGATTCAATACATTATGCGCCTCATCAGGCCGTGTGGTAGTTTAAATTGCTTGACAATTCGAGTGCGCGGTCTATTCTCAGTGGGGTGGAAATGAAGAAACAGTGTATTTTGTCCGATTTGGACCTGGAACCGATCCTCATAAAAGCAATAGATACGGAAGAAGGTCATGGATGGTCTCTTGACTTCGCCTTCCGGGTCTCTGAAGAATATCGCAAGTTTCTCGTCTTGTGTCTTGAGCATCCGGATGAACCTGTGGTTCCATCCAGTTTTGTCGATGATTTCTGGCACCTGCACATACTTGATACAAAAAAGTATATGGATGACTGCCATCAGTATCTTGGCTACCTGCTGCATCATTTTCCTTATTTTGGAATGAGGGGTGAGGAGGATGCGCACAATCTGCGTCAAGCATGGGAGAAGACACTAAAACTTTATACATCGATGTTTGGTGTACCCGCGCCTTCGGATTTATGGCCGAAATCCAACCGTTGCCCCAACTGTGGACAGCGTTTCAGAGAGGAAGACAAAGGGTTAAAAAACCGGACTGTGTTTGATGAGCGGAGACCCAGACTGTCCGATATGGGCCTGTCCTTGTAATTGAAACGCTCCCCATCTGTCAGAGGGATTTAAAGAAAAGCAAATGAAGATATACATAGTACCGCTCCTGATCATCCTGGCATATACCTCTTCCCTATGGGCCGGAGAAAAACGGCACGGCCCCCGGGCCACTGAAGTCAGGGTAAGCCTCGGCACTGCTGCCGGGGAAACAAAATTTGTGCCGGATACCCTTTCCTTTGAACGAGGCAAATACTACAAACTCGTGCTGCATAACCCCAGCTCAGAGGAGCATTACTTTACCTCAGATGCCTTTTCGACCCATATCTTTACCAGGAAGGTTGAAGTCACGGACAAATCCGGGAAGACCGTGGCGGAAATACACGGCGCTGTTAACGATATTGAACTTAAACCCGGCGCAACCGTTGAATGGTTTTTTTATCCGATGACAAAGGGGGAAAACCTGCGGCTTTATTGCCATAAAGACGGCCATGAAGAACAAGGCATGGTAGGAACCATCAACATAAGCGGCGCCTTGCCTGTTGCCGGACAGTAGAACAGTGGTTCGCCGGCCTGCCTGTCGTACCAATGCGTGTCTGAAATCCGCAACGAGTTCGACACCCATTCCGGCAATTCATGCAGGGGCTTCGGTTTCTCCCATTATCAAAACCATATTCGGCTCAATGTTGCTGCTGTAACCGGCAGTGACTGCCTGCACAAACCGTACATACAATCATAGTGGGCACAAAAGAAAAGCGTTTTCTGGATGCGCTTGAAGCATTGTTCACCGGCGCCGAGGTGGAAGGCGATTCCGGTTTCATCAACCTGATGCGGATGAAGCGCGTCCACTTCAACTCCATTCGCCCGAAACTGATGGAGAAGATCGACAACCGGGCCGAAAAAGACTCCTCATTCCGCGAAGAACTATTCGACAAACTCTATACCTTTTTCAAGCGCTACTTCTGCGAAAGCGGCTCGATCTACTTCCGCCACCTGCCGGCCTTCTCCAAAACCTACCAGCAAGTCTATGCCGACGGGCGCGACGTCGCCCTGTCGTGGAAAACGCAAATGCTCTACTACGTCAAATCCGATGTACTGGTGCGCTCGATGCCAGTCGAACTGAACGAAGAGGGCAAGCCGCAAAACACCAGGCGGTTTTACTTTGATGCCTCCGAGATCGAGCACAAAAAGAACAACGAAAAGCGGGAATTTATTTTTTCTTTCGGGGAAGTAAAGCAGGAAAAAGAGGGAAAGGTCATCCATCTCAAGGCTGCATACTCCCAAAAGGCCAGAACAACCAAGACCGACGACATCCTCAAACAATCCCGCAAAGGGCGCGTTTCCCTGTCCGAAGATGAACTGCAAAAGGCCATCGGCGTATTCAGGCGGCAGACGGAAGCGGATTTTTTCATCAACAAGGACGCCCGCGGTTTCCTGCGCGAGCAGTTTGATTTGTGGGTGTATCAATACCTCTTTCAGGAAGAGACCGTATTTGAAGAAAAAAGGATCAGGCAGATCCAGGCGATCAAAGACACCGCCTATAACATCATCGACTTCATCGCCCAGTTTGAAGACGAACTGCGCCGGGCATGGGAAAAGCCGAAGTTTGTCCGCAAGGTCAACTATGTGGTCACGCTGGACAAACTGAGCGACGCGGCGCTGAAAAAGATAACCAAACACAAGGGCGCAAAAGCGCAGACCGAAGAGTGGCGGGAACTTGGGCTGGTCGATGATGCGTTTTCAATGAAGGCGATTTTCAGCGGGCAGAAAAGCATTGACGACAAGAACGGCGCAAGCGGCGATTGCAGGTTTTTGCCGCTGGATACAAAACATTTCAAGGATTTGGAGTTGGAGATTTTAGACCGGTTGGGAAATTTTGACGAAGCGTTGGACGGTGAGTTGGTGCATAGTGAGAATTGGCAGGCGTTGAACAGTTTGCGTCCAAAATATGCGAGAGCAATACAGTGTGTCCATATTGACCCGCCATACAATACGAAGACCAGTGGTTTTCTCTATCGGAACGAATATCAGCATTCCAGTTGGTTGACCATGATGGAAAATCGCGCCGAACTGAGTGTGCCACTTCTCTCCGACAATGGTTCATTTCTATGCCATATTGACGAACATGAATATGAAAAGCTCCATCTTTCCATGGACAATACTGGCTTGTTGAATGCGGGAACAGTAATTTGGGATAAGAAAAATCCCATGATGGGTGCCAAAGGTATTGCGACCAGGCATGAGTACATCTTGTGGCGAACCAGGCACGAAGGATCTTTCTATCTTAAAAATACAAATGTCCAATTAATTCTCGCCAAGGCGAAAGAGATCATTCAAAAATATGGTGGTGTGAATGATACGGTGCGTAAGGAATTCTCAGATTGGGTTGATCGTAACGAGAGATTAGCCGGTGGCGAACAATCCTATAGATATATAGATGATGATGGCAAAGTCTATCAAAGTGTAGCTTTGATATGGCCGAATCCGAATAAACCAGATGAGAAATTCTTTGTTCCTCTAATCCACCCGATTACCAATAAACCTTGCCCCGTGCCCCAAAGAGGTTGGTCACGCACACCAGAGAAAATGCAAGAATTGCTTAAATGTAATGAAATCGTTTTTGGCAAAGACCATACGGTCCAACCTCGGCGCAAGATATTTCTTCATCGGGGTACGCAAAGCACAATATCTACAGTTATTCAAAATGGGAAAAGAGGGAAGACCGAAATAGATAATATGGATTTGGAATTTCCATATTGTCACCCAACTTCTCTTTATGAGGAACTAATCAATGCCTCCTCAATGAACGGAAATGGTCTTACTCTTGACTACTTCGCCGGTTCCGGCACCACCGCCCACGCTGTCATCAATCTCAACCGTGAAGACGGCGGCAACCGAAAATATCTGCTTATTGAAATGGGCGATTATTTCCATACAGTGCTTCTTCCACGCATAAAGAAAGTGGTTTATTCAAAAGACTGGAGAGATGGAAAACCTGTTTCCCACGAAGGCAGCAGCCACTTCCTCAAATACTACACCCTGGAACAATATGAAGAAACCCTGAAAAACTCTCGCTACAAAGACGGCGAACAATTAGAACTCGACAGCACAAAATCCCCGTTTGAACAATACGTTTTTTTCGGCGACGACAAACTCGCCCACACCGTCCAACCCAAAAACGGCAAACTGAACATCAACCTCAAAGACCTCTACCCGGACATAGACATAGCCGAATCCCTCTCCAACATCCTCGGCAAACAAATCCGCAAACGCACCGCAGATAGCGTAACCTTCGAAGATGGGACCACCGAAAAAACCAACCCGGCAAAGATGACGGAAAAAGAGAAGATAAAGTTTATATCGTTGATGAAGCCTTATCTGTGGTGGGGAGAGTGATAGAATGAGTAAAGAGAATTACACAGCCCCGGAATTTGGAAAAACCGCATTTCATTGCCCAATGTGCAATGTTTATGCAGAGCAGCGCTGGGATTATGCTTGGTATAGAAATACTAAGCAGGAAATCAGTAATTTAACGTGTTCTACGTGTTCCTATTGCAAAAAAATCTGCCTATGGATGTATGGAGAACTTATATACCCTTTAAACATCACTGCGCCGCTTGCGCATAGCGATATGCCGGAGTCTGTATTAGAGTATTACAATGAAGCACGGCCAGTTTCCGCTTTTTCTCCCAGAGCCGCAGCAGCCTTGCTCCGCATAGCTGCCAAAAAACTATGCGAAAAACTTGGAGAAGATGAATCTAACTTAAACCGTGCCATAGGCAACCTGAAGAAGAAGGGATTGCCTGAATCTGTCATAAATTCCTTGGACACCGTTAGAATTGTCGGTAACGAAGGGGGCGCCCATGAAGGGCAGATTGACTTGACTGGTGAGGATAACAAGGAAGTTGTTGATAAGCTGTTCCGATTAATCAATTTTATTGTTGAAAAGACTATCACCGAACCAGAGGAAGTACAGAATATGTTTGCTGCCCTGCCAAAGGATAAAAAGGCGGCTACTGAGAAAAGAGATGAGAGAAAATAGTGATCGCACTACAATGCCTTTTCACTTTAGAAATGTACCATGGCTTTTGAACTAAACATCAAGAATATAGGAAAACTTGACGATGCGAAAGTCAGTATCGGTCAGTTTACTGTGTTTGCAGGCCCAAATAATACCGGGAAGAGCACTGTCTCGAAATTGTTGTATTCCTTTTTTGATGCGCTGAATGCGCATCATGCTGGGACATATATTAATAACCTAGCCGATAGTTTTTTTACAAATTTGGAGGTGTTTGAAGGACAGTTTGAGGAAATAGATGAGATGTTACCTCCGATACGTAAGGAGATTGAGAAATTATACGATGTAGTCATAAAGCATTCAATAGACGATCTTGACGGATTGATTCCAGATATTGTCGCAATAGTAAAAAATGTACTTATTATGTTTAACAATATTCAAAATGATTTCGAATTTCTTCTGGTCGAGCATGATTATGAATCGTCATTATTTTTTCATGACTATAAGGCAGATATTTATGGTGTTGAAAAATCTTTAAATGTGTTGGAGGAAGAAATCAGGAATATCAATGCAAAGAAGCTTGTTACATTTGGAATGGAAGCAAGGATTCGTGGTAATCTGATTCAAAATTTTCAAGTGTCAAAGCTTTCTAACTTGAGAGGAAAGGAAGATACACTATCTGAAGTTGGTATTCAAAAATTCGGTAAATTCGAGTTTTCAAGTAGCAAAATTGAACTCAACTTAAATGGGGTTTGGTTGAGAGAATCGCAAAGGTTTCCCAGATTTTCCGATCTAATTTATTTAGAATCGCCTGTTTACTGGAAATTAAAAAATGCTTTGGAAGACCTTCGTATTAATCCGAGGTATCGGCATAGAGAAAGAGTTCGTCTTAGCGGGATACCAGGATATTTCTATGATCTGGCAAGTGCATTCAAGCATGAATACACCGGTGACATTGCTTTCCCAGACCTATATGAAAGGCTGACAGGCAAGGATGTCCTCGGCGGGAAAATCGCAATTTCCGAAAGCGGAGATTTGTCGTTTCAGGAAAACGGACGCAGTTTCTCCCTGCCCGTAACCGCCATGGGAGTTGCCAATCTCGGTATCCTGGCATTGTTGATTGAGCGTAAGATATTGGACGAGGATTCCATTCTTTTCATTGACGAACCGGAGGCACATCTACACCCGGCCTGGCAGGTTGTTATGGCCGAAACTTTGTTTGATTTAGCGAAAGGTGGCGTCAACGTCGTTATCGCCACCCACAGCGCAGACATTCTGAAATGGCTGGAAGTGCATGTAAAAAAGAACCCTGAAGACGAAGGCATGATCGCGTTGAATAAATTCCCGGCTAATGGCGACGATTCAAATGAGCAGGATTTTAATGACAAAATTGCGGCAATCAAGCAGGAATTGACCAGGCCTTTTGCGGATTTATACATGAAAGGCTTATGAGTTCTCTTACTCAATTTTTCGGGCCGATAGAAATTGCCAAACAACCAATGGGGGAGCACAAGGCGTATCAAATGGATAAGCCGGTTAATGGTTCGCCCGACATGAGACGCTTTGTTGGCCTGGGAGAATGTAATTGTTGTGATTATTTCCTTCCAACGGGAGAGGTCATTATTCTCATCGAGGAGACGCAACTTTCGAGAAAGATGCAATTACTCAGGAATGAATATGCGTACCTTAATGATAACAATAAGGATGATTTTGCTATTAAAAGGATCCGAGAGGAAATGCGCTTGAAGGCGTATGGTTCGATGCTGGTTTTATGCCGGCTGGCAGCACGATGTCGTGATGCAGCAGAAATGTTTCAGGGGAAAAAATATGTTTTTTGGGTTGTTGCAAGCAGTGTGGACACAGAGGACACAGTAGTTTTTGATAATCTGAAAGATAATTTATTAAGTATGTTAGGAGGCGCTTTAGGCAGAGAAATAGTGAGCGACACCGCAGTGCTTCCATCGGATACTCTGAAAGACAAACTCCCGATACATGACCCCCCTCCTTGAACCCATCACCCAATCCCTGAACTACGCCGATCTCCCCGAACCCTGGTGTGTTCCTGAAATCGGGCGGTTTTCGGTTGAAAAGACGCTGTACGATTATCGGGAGAATGCAATGGCATTTGCCCATGATACAATGTATGCAGCAATGACAACCGAAGAGGAAAAACAGTATTTTGTATCGCTAGTCAAACCCTATCTGTGGTGGGGAGAGTGAAGATGAATCGAAGAAAATACCTTGCTCCAGAATTTGAGAAAAGCGCATTTAATTGTCCAAGTTGTGATGCTTATGCCATGCAGAAATGGAAAAATATTTATTATGGGTTCCCCTCCACAAGGATCAATCTTGATAGATTAAAAGCTCCCATTTGTAGTCATTGCAGAAATTTTTCTTTATGGATTGACGGGAAACTTTTATATCCGGCAATCATCACCGCTCCGCTCGCCCACACAGATATGCCAGAGTCCGTATCGGAGTATTACACTGCGCTTGAATTTCCACCCGTAAAACGCCGACGTGTTCAAGCCAGTTTCGCCGGCGCGCCAGTTGTATCCATAGCCTTCCTGCAATTCCTGCGAAAGCAGGAATCCAGTGGTGATGAGACGGGCAAGCGGGTAAGCGACAGGACTTGTAGGACTGGATGCCTGCTTCCGCAGGCATGGCGGGGGCAGGTCCTAGGACCTTTCGACTAAAATCCTGCATTTCTCCCGCACTCATGCAATATCCGGGTTAGAATTGTCGGCAATGAAGGTGGCGCCCATGAAGGGCAGATTGATTTAACTGGAAAAGACAACAAGCAAATCGTTGATAGACTGTTCTGGCTAATAAATTTTATTGTTGAAAAAACTATTACCGAGCCAGAGGAAGTGCAAGGCATGTTTACCTCCTTGCCCGAAGATAAAAAACAAGGTGTTGAAGACAGGGATAAGGGATGAAAAATAAAATAATGCGTAACACAGATGCCTGAAGAAGGCGGAGTAAAATTTATATTTCTGATAAATCCTTATCTTTGCTGATGCAAATAGAGTAATGCTTACAAAACTAACCATCCGAAATTTCAAGCTGTTTGAAGATGTGGAGATCCCTTTGGGCAACGGCTTTGTGTTCATTGGGCCTAACAATGGCGGCAAGACATCCGCTTTACAGGCACTGATTTTGTGGCGCATAGGATTGCAAAAATGGGCGGAGAAACACGCATCTAAGGATAGGGGCAACATTCCGACAAAACGTCCGGGCGTTACGGTCAATCGGCTGGATTTGATCCCGTTGCCCGTAGCGGAAACGGATTTGATCTGGCTTAACCGCAAGGTGCGGAGCGGCCCCAACGAAAATATCCGCATTGATTTGATTGTCGAAGGGGCTAGTCAGGGAAAAGAGTGGAGGTGCGGATTGGAATTTGATTATTCCAATCCGGAAGCGCTCTTTTGTCGCCCTCTGCGAATTGGCTCGGGTGATAATCCCGACCGTATGGAAGTTCCTCAGCAGGCGATAGATGTGAGATTGGCCTTTTTGCCGCCCATGTCCGGGCTTGCTACTGAGGAGGCATTGATACAGGAGGGGCGCATCAATGTCCTGGTCGGGCAAGGTCAAACTGCGGAGGTTTTGCGCAACCTGTGTTATCGGGTGTATTCAAAAGAGGGTGAGCGGGAAGAGTGGCAGTCGGTTGTGGGGCACATACGTGAGTTGTTTGGCGTGGTTCTCAATGAGCCGAAGTTTTTGACGAATCGCGGCACGGTGGTCATGGATTATAGTGACCGGGACGGGAAAACGATATTGGATTTGGCGTCTTCCGGTCGCGGTATGCAACAGGTGTTGTTGCTTTTGGCGTATCTGTACGATAACGCCGCCAATACGGTGTTTCTGCTGGATGAGCCTGATGCCCATCTGGAGATTTTACGCCAAAGGCAAATATACCATCGTATCAATGAAGTGGCGGAGAAGCGGAATGCGCAGATCATCTCTGCCAGCCACTCCGAGGTGCTGTTAGGCGAGGCGGCGCAAAATGAGTCCGCTGTCGCATTTGTCGGAAGGCCGCATATCCTGGGGAAAGGCAATACATCGCACGTAATGAAGTCCCTGGCTGAGATTGGCTTTGAGTACTATTACGAAGCGGAGAAAAATGGTTGGATACTGTATCTTGAAGGAGAAACTGATCTGAAAATTTTGCGCGCTTTTGCCAAAAGATTGAAACATCCATCAGAAGAGATCCTCGAAGCCCCTCTGATTAAATATATCGGCAATACTCCTAATGAAGCTCGCAAACACTTTCATGCTTTGAAAGAGGCAAAACATGATTTGCGGGGTTTTCTGTTGTTGGACCGTACGGATAAAGAATTGAGAGATGCGGAAGATTTATCGGAATATATGTGGGGAAAGTATGAGATAGAAAGTTATGTGTGCAATTACGACGCAATACTGGGTTATGTTACCGACGGGCTTGACAAGAGCGATCTTTTGGGAAACGTTGAAGCCTTGGAACGTGAAAGTAAAATAAAACTAGAGATAAAAAAATTGCAGGATGCTTTTAAGGTAATCAACCGGCCTGAACCTTTTTCAGGCGATGTAAAAGCATCCGACGATTTTCTCGTTCCTTTGTTTGAAAATTTTGCCGAGTCTCTGGAGAAAACAAAGTCAATGTCGTTACGGAAAAAAGATTTTTATAAGCTGGTTGAATATATTCCGGTAGAAGGCATAGACCAAGAAGTCAAAGAAGTATTGGATAAAATAGCGGAAGTGGCTAATGCACCCACTTCTTGAACCCATCACCCAATCGCTGAACTACGCCGACCTCCCTGAAACCTGGTGTGTTCCTGAAATCGGGCGGTTTTCGGTTGAAGAGACGCTGTACGATTATCGGGAGAATGCAATGGCATTTGCCCATGATACAATGTATGCAGCAATGACAACCGAAGAGGAAAAACAGCATTTTGTATCGCTAATCAGGGCCTGTTTATGGTGGGGGGAGTGAAATGGCAAAAACTGTAGAAAATGTTAATGTTCGGATTTTGCAGGAGTGTCGCGAGCAGATAGGGCTCACCATTGATGAAGTTAGCGGCAAGGTTGCTTCCATTGTCAAAATAGAATCGGGGGGAAAACCCCCCTCTTTCAAACAGTTGGATACGTTAGCGCATTTATATAATGTGCCGCGTTGGGTTTTTATCTCGGAGGAGATACCCGAAAAATATCGTTTTGCCAGAATGATACCACTAGCCTTCCGCCAGTTTTTAGAATCTAACAGAACTGGTTTAAGTCAATCAAAGGTGCGTACTCTGGTGTTTCAAGTTGGACTCTGCCGTGACTTAATTATTGAACTGCAAGAGGATATGGATGAGCCGGTAGGGGCGTTCCGTCCTCCGGTATTGGAGGATAATCTTTCGTTACAGGACATGGCCGCTAAAATCCGAAAATGGCTCAATGTAGATTCCGATCTTGAATTTCAACAATGGAAAGACCGGGTGGAGAAAAAGGGAGTTTTTATTTTTATGACCAGCAAATACAAGGGTTGGTCTCATATTGATAAAAATTTATTTCGCGGTTTGGCTATAAACCATTCAACTTTGCCTATTATTATTATTAACGACTCAGACGCCAGAAAAGCCCAATCGTTCACTCTGCTCCATGAGTTAGGGCATTTGATTAGAAGAGAAGATAGAATTGATGATTGGTCTGAACATGATGAGGAAGTAGAAAGGTGGTGCGACAAGTTAGCCGCTGAGGTTTTGATGCCTACTGATCTGTTTCTATCCAAAGCCGGTGATATAGCCAAGAATACTGATATAAACGACTTGGAGTCTGTCCGAAAACTTGCCTCTTTTTTTCAAGTCAGTCCATATGCCTGTTTGGTCAGACTGAGGTATTTACGGAAGCTCGATCAATCCGTATACAATGCTCTGCAAAAGAAGCTGCAAGAAGAATATGAGCGAATGCGGCAGCAATTAAAGGATAGCGGCGGTGGGGCTGCCAGAGACAGGGCAGAAGAGGTATTGAATCAGTATGGTCGCATTTACGCCAATGCTCTTTTTCAGGCACATTACAACGAGGAAATAACTCTTCACAAGTTGTCAACGGCATTTGGGTTAAAGAGGGTATCCGATGTCTTGAAACTAGAGAAGGCGTTGTGAGTGCGCAATATTGTGTTGATGCCAATATATTCATTCAACCTTGGCATAACATTTACCCACAAACACAAGAAGTTTTCAGACCTGTTTGGGAACTACTCGCTGAGCATCGCCACAAGATGATCTTGATAAAACCCATTTACGATCAAATTGAACCCATGCGTCCAGATGAAAGAAACCTTGCCTTGGATGAAAGGCAGGAAAAATACCCCTTACGCATATGGCTGGAGGAAAACAATTTTGATCCGACCCCTTTGGATGATTCGGTGGAAGCTCTCTCTCTGCGTTTAGAGAGAAAATATGAAATTGACAACACGCCAAGAGGAGCAAACCAGACAGACATTAAACTGATTTCATTTGCAAAGCTAATGAATAAAAAAGTTGTTACTTTGGAAAGCCCACAACCGGAAAAACCACAAAAGAAAAGTCACTACAAAATTCCTTTGATTTGCAAGGAAGAAAGGGTTGATTGCATCAATTTTGTAGAGATGCTTGAACAGCTTCAGATTTAAGGATATAAATTGCAACCACTCCTTGAACCCATCACCCAATCGCTGAACTACGCCGATCTGCCCGAAACCTGGCGTGTTCCTGAAATCGGGCGGTTTTCGGTTGAAAAGACGCTGTACGATTATCAGGCGGATGCTTTGCAAAACGCCGCCCAGGCGCTTTTTCTTTATTATGGAAAAGAACACGATTGTGGAGGTGCCGAACCACAGCAGGCGAATGATGAACGCAAGCGGCAGTTTGCCGGGTTGTATCACAACCACGGCATTGCGGATTTAAGAAAATACGAAAAAGCGGCGGACGCACAAAACGGAAAGGAAAATCGAATTTTCCGAATACTGGCGGGTTTTATGACTCCGCAAGACGATGTAATTTTGTACCATAATCTGATCAACCGCATGTGTTTCTGGATGGCGACCGGCAGCGGCAAAACGCTGGTGATGGTGAAGCTGATTGAATATCTGTATTCCCTGCAAAGACATGGGGAAATACCGCCGCATAATATGCTCATCCTTGCGCCGAGCGACCACTTGCTCGGACAGATCCGGCGTACCGTGGATGAATTCAATCATTCCGGCCTGTATATCGACCTCGTCCCACTGCGTGCAATGCACCGGACCCGCCAAGGGCGGCTTGGTGACGCGGTAACGGTTTATTATCACCGCAGCGATAACATTTCCGATGTTCAAAAAGATGCGCGGACCGATTACCGCATGTATGAAAACAGCGGAAAGTGGTACGTGCTGCTGGACGAGGCGCACAAGGGCGGCAAGGAGGATTCCAAACGGCAGGCGTACTACGCGATCATGGCGCGGGAAGGGTTTCTGTTTAATTTTTCCGCGACCTTTACCGACAAGGAAGACATTGTAACCACGGTGAAGAAATACAATCTGGAGGAGTTTATTAAAAACGGGCACGGAAAAAATATTTATTTGAATGAAAGGGAGTTTGAGGCATTCAAAAACAGAGCAGAGGAAATCAGTTGGGATGAAAGGCAAAAAATCGTCCTGAAATCTCTGGTAACGCTGGCGTATGTGTCAATGCGGGTCGGTGATCTTCGCGAGGATACCGGCATCGATACGCTGTATCACCGGCCGCTTATGCTGACTCTGGTCAATTCCGTCAATACGGACGTTGAAAAAGAAAAAAACGATTTGTGGGCATTTTTTCAAACATTGCGCAAAATCGCTACCGGCGATATTGACTCATCGCTTTTTAAACAGGCAAAGAATGATCTGTTGAATGAATGGCGCGATGCCACGTTGCTGTTCAAGGAAGACGGCGGCGCGATAGCCGGAGTGGATCAGGATCCCGTCAAAAAAATGAAGATCACCGATTTGCGCGAGGCGGTTTTTCTCAGCCGAAGAGAAGGCGCGGTGCAGTTTATACGCAGCGAAGATAACAAGGAATTGGCTTTCCAGATGAAGAACGCCGATGCGCCTTTTGCGTTGATTCGGATCGGCGACACGTCCAAATGGCGCAATAAATTGCTGGTCGGGTTTGAAGAGACCTCTACGCTCAAGGAGCAATCTTTCTTTGCCGGTTTGGAGGAAAGCAACATTACCATCCTGATGGGTTCCCGTTCCTTCTTTGAGAGTTGGGATTCCAACCGCCCGAATGTGATCAATTTCATCAACATCGGCGGAAAGGATGCCAGAAAGTTTGTCGTGCAGTCGGTCGGGCGGGGTGTGCGGATTGAGACCTTGCCGGGCCGGCGCAGGCGCAATGCCTTTCTTTTGCCTTTGCTTTCCGGAAATGAACGGGAAAGGCTGGACAAGATTCACGGAAGGGTTGCTCCGCCGGAAACGCTGTTTCTTTTCGCCACCAATCGCAATGCGGTCAAGGCCGTGCTGGAAGGGTTGGAGACCGAGAAAGGTTCGGCTTTTGAAAATCTCTCCGGTTTTGAGAAGGCGCCGACACCTAAAATCGGCAATAAAGATATGCCGTTGCTGATACCCGAATACAGAGAGGGGAGCAAAAACTCAATCAGGGCGCCGTTTGCAATGAGCGGGGAAACGCTTGACAGATTCAAGGGATGGCTCGCAAGAACATCCGATGCAGTGTTTGCGGTCAGAGACGGGCTTGCGGCGGCGGAGATTGCCGGGTTGCGCGGCATGGTTGCAGAAGGCATACAGCCCCAGCCGGAAAAGAATTACACGATGATCCCGTTTCTGCAAGACCGCCTTAGGTCCCACCTTTCCAAAACCGAGAAGGTGTCGGACGGTGTTCGGAAGATTGACGACCAAGACATCGTTCACTTCCGCCAGATTAGCGCCCTCTCCGAACATGTGCGCGAACTTCAAAAGAAGATAAGCCAGGTTAAAGAAGGCAAAGCGTCCGATGAGAAAATATCCGAACTGGCGGACAAACTGGGCAGGAAAGAGATAACGCGGGAACAGTTTGACAAGGCGGCTTCAGGAGAAGACAAAGAGATTTTCAAAGAGCTGGTAATCAAAAAAATTCTTGGGCATTACTACCTGCCCGTGGTGTTGGGAAATGAAAAAGCGGATTACATACGGCACATAATCAAGGTTGACAGTGAGGTTAAATTCCTCGAGGCGCTTGAAGACTGGACGGCGGAAAATGAGGTTGCGTGGGACGGCTGGATGTTCAGCAAGATAGACGAGTCGGTGGACGACGTTCACATTCCCTACTACGACGCCGATAAAAATGACTACCGCCGCTTCCTGCCCGATTTTGTCTTCTGGATGTGTCGCGGTAATGAATACCGGATTGTGTTTGTTGACCCGAAGGGAGAGAAACTCACTGATTCCTACCGTAAAATTGACGGCTACGAAAAACTTTTCTTACAAGACGACAGGGTTCGTATTTTCAAGCATGGGGACTGGAGCGTTTCCGTAAGCCTCCTGCTTTACAATCAGCGCGCTACTCCCCTGAAGCATTATAAGGACTACTGGATTACAGACCCTTCACGCATATTTACCCAGGCCGCCTGACCTTGCTCCGGTGCCGCCTGCGGCGGTGCACCGGACAAGACAATAAAGAACGCACTACCGGGAAGACAAGGCTTCCCGCTTCAGCCGAAACAGGGCCGATATATCCTCATCTCCGTACCCCTCATCCATCAGTTTTTTATAATGTATCAAGGTCATTTCGATAACGGGCAGATTGTTATCGCTTTTGCTCTTGAGCATTTGTTTGCAAATTTCCAGGTCCTTATGATGCAGCGAGAGTTTGAACCCGGGATCATATTTGCCGGCCAGCATGGTTTTGCCGCGATGATCGAGAAACCAGTTGGCTGCCGCGCCGGTAGAGACTATATCGATTACCTTGTCCATATTCAGCCCCATCGCGGTACCGAATGCCAGCGCTTCGGTAACGGCCTGATTGATCCCGGCGCCCATGATCTGATTGACGGCCTTGGTCGCCTGGCCGCTGCCCGTTGGCCCCATATAGCTGATCTTGCCTGCGATTGCAGCCAGAGTGGTTCGCGCCTGTTCAAGCACGGCTTCATCTCCGCCTGCCATCATGGCCAATGTGCCGTTCTTCGCGCCTTCCACTCCGCCGGATACCGGGCAATCCAGGAAATGCGCGCCCGCCTCTTTTACTATCAACGCTGCCTGTCTGGCGGTGTCGGCGCTGACGGTCGAGGTATCGACGACTATGCTGCCTTTCCTTAGGGCGGTTTTGATCGCTTCGATTATTTCCAGCACATCGGCATCACGCGAGACGCAGATCAGGATCAGTTCACATGCGCGGGCAAGTTCTTCGGGCGAGCCGGCACACTCTATGCCGGTCTCATCGGCAATTTTTGCGGCTTTTTCGGGCGAGCGGTTCCATATGCGGTGCAATAGCTTCGCCTTATGAAAATTCAGCGCCATGAACGCCCCCATCGCTCCCAGACCGATTACGCCTGTTTTCATTATTGCGCCCCGCGCTGGTGGATAGTCATGGTCAATGGGTTCCTTCAACGATGCGGGTTCGACGTGTCAATTTATCTGGCGGTAATGCTGTGTAATCACTTCGGCGACACAGCAGGTGAGTTTTATTGCCGTGGGTATATGTAAAAATTCATTTGGGCCATGGGCATTCGAACCCGGCCCCAGCACACCGGTGATCAGAAATTGGGATTCGGGAAATTTTTCACTCAGCATGCCCATGAATGGTATGGTACCACCTTCCCCCATATAAACCGCAGGCTTATTAAAATAAGCAAGCGACGCATCGTTAATAGCCTGCTCCAGCCAGGCAACCATCTCGGGCGCATGCCACCCGCTCGCGCTCCAGTCGGGAGTAAAGCGGACATGCGCCCCGTACGGGGAGTCCTGTTCGAGCAAATGTTTGAGTTTTGCCGATGCGCGTTCTGCATTACAGGTGGGCGGCAGGCGCAAGGAAACCCTGACCGATGTTTTTGGACGCAACACATTGCCGGCATCGGCAATGGCGGGAATATGATCCATTCCGGTGATTGAAAGGGCCGGTCTCCAGGTCCTGTTAAGGATCAATTCATGGTTGCTCCCCTGTCCGGGCTTGCAACCCTCTTTAAATGGGAATTTATCCCATACCCGGTCGCCCAGAACTTCGGCCGCCTGCTGCGCCTGTTGAATACGTTTTGCCGGGATCGCGGCATTGAATTCTTCGTCATTGACCTGGCCACTGTGACAATCATCGATACGGTCGAGCAGTTGGCGCAAAATGCGAAACGTAGAGGGAACGATGCCGGAGGCATCACCGGAGTGTACGCCTTCATCCAGTATTTCTATCTCAAGCGCGCCGCCTGTCAATCCGCGCAATGAGGTTGTGCACCATAGCTGGTCGTAATTGCCGCAACCGGAATCCAGACAGATTACTAATTCCGGTTTGCCGATGCGACCGGCAAGATGCTCGATATAAAAGGGCAGATCATAGCTGCCGCTTTCTTCGCACGCTTCGATGATTACAACGCACCGGGCATGCGGGATCTTCTGTTTTTCAAGGCTTGCTATCGCCAGCAAGGCAGCAAAGGTAGCGTAGCCATCATCGGCGCCGCCCCGGCCATAAAGCCTGTCGCCGTCCTCTACCGGCTCCCAGGGGCCTAAACCATCGCGCCAGCCGCTCATCTCCGGCTGTTTATCCAGATGGCCGTAGAGCAGGATGGTGTTGTCAATATCCCCCGGTATTTCAACATATATCAGCGGCGTCCTCCCCGGTAAACGCACTACTTCCATCTGCATTTTGGCAATAGCCTGCTTGTTGATCCAGGCGGAAAATTGCTCTACGGCCCGGTCCATGTATCCATTTTCATGCCAGGCGGGATCGAACATTGGCGACTTGTTCGGTATGCGCATATAGTCGATTAATTCGGGGAGCGCGGATGTGCGCCATTCGTGATTGCAGAATGCCAGGGTTTGATCTTTGTTCATATAAAATCAGCGGTAGATATTCCGCATAGCCGATAATCCGGTCTATCGTGACTCATGGGGTGTTTTAAAACAACGGTTGAGTGTGATAGGGTGGGATCAGGCATGTTGCATGATGTTTATACGCCAGAGGCACGGGATTGGGGGTTCGTCTAATGGTAGGACAGCGGACTCTGACTCCGCTAGTAGAGGTTCGAGTCCTCTACCCCCAGCCATATACGTGAACCTTCTTTTTGCTGGCGGATCCCTGTCATTATTCCGTATCTTCATTCCGCATTTTCTTGGCGGATCACCTCCGCTACGCGCTTCAATGCCCGTATCTTGCTCTGGCGGGCGAACAGCCACAGTCCGGCAAGGACCGCCAGCGCCAGGGCATAGGATGACCACACATAGCTGCCGTAGCCGCCCATGTAGATCAAATTTCGCAAGCTATCGATCATGCTTCAATCCTTGCCGAAGCGCCACCTTCCGTGCCCAGCGGGGGGGCTTGTGATCTTCCTGCAGCAACAGCGCCTGTGCCCGTATGCATAGAAAGAGCAGATAAAATACCAGGAAAGCCAGCGCCATGACGAGCAGGGGCGCCAGCATGTCCGGGTGAATGGCGGGAGCGCCCAGGCGGGTAATGGTAGCGGGTTGGTGCAGGGTATTCCACCAATCCACCGAGAAATGGATAATCGGGATATTGACCACGCCCACCAGTAACAGTATAGCGCCGCTTCGTGCCGCATTGCGCTGACCGGGCATGGCCGACACCAGTCCCATATAGCCCAGATATAAGAACAGCAGGATCAATTCGGAAGTCAGCCGTGCATCCCACACCCACCAGGTGCCCCACATCGGTTTGCCCCAGATGGCACCGGTCACCAGCGTAAGGAAGGTGAAGCCCGCCCCCACCGGGGCAGAGGCGCGGGCGCAAACGGCGGCTACCTTACCCCGCCATATCAGGGTGAAGCCCCCCATCACCGCCATGTTGGTGTAGATAAACAAGGACAGCCATGCTGCCGGAACATGCACAAAAATGATACGATAGCCATCGCCCTGCCGATAATCTGCCGGGGCGGAGATGAGCGCGCCGTATAAGCCATAGCTGATCAACAGCAAAAACAGGATGATCAGCCACGGGCGGATGGTTTCGGTGATACGGTAGAAACTCGGCGGCGATGCCAAACGGTAAAATGCGCGCCACATATCAGTTGCCTGCCACAGATTGGCGCAGTGCGGATGCGGTAACGAGGGGCAGAGCCGTCAGCGACAGGGTAAACAGCGCTGCCAGTAGCAGTGACGGGGCGGCTGTACTGCTGGAAACCGCAGCGGAGGCAAAGATGATCGCCGGCAGGCAAAGCGGCAATATGATCAACGCACCCAAAAAGTGGTTATGGCGCACACCCGCCAGCAAAGCCGCGCTGAACGTGGCAAGCAGGCTGAAAATCCCGGTGCCCAGAGGAAGTGTTATCAGCAAAATACCCAGTTCATCGGGGCGCATATGCATCCACACGCCCAGCAAAGGCGCAAGGATCACCAGCGGCAAGCCATAGGAAAGCCAGTGCGCGGTGGTTTTCGCCAACGCAACAAACACCAGAGGCTGGGGTAAAAGCAGGGTTTGCTCCAGGGTGCCATCTTCGGCATCCTGCCTGAAAAGCGTTTCCTGGGATAACAGTGAAGATAACAGCGCCACCGCCCAAATCACGCCGGGCGCAATCGTGCGCAACTGCTCGGGGGCGGGGCTGATCGCCAGCGGAAAGATTGCGATAACGAGCAAAAAAAAGACCAGAGGAATAATCCATTCCCCCGGATTGCGCACGGTAAGCAACAGGTCTCGCTTGAGCAGGTAAATGAAAACGGCAACCATCATCTAGCGTGCAGGGACAATATCCGCGACGAGAGCGGCCAGTCAATCTCCTGATGGGAGGACATGACAACGGCGCCGCCAATGCGCAGATGATCTGCAATAATATCTCCCAATGTCTGCTTTCCGGCATTATCCAATGCCGTCAACGGTTCATCCAGAAACCACAAACAGGCGCCAAAAAGCAGCAACCGTGCCAATGCAGTCCGCCGCCGCTGCCCGGCGGAAAGTACTCGACAGGGGGCAATTATGCCGGCCATACCCCATTGCTGTAATGCGTCTTCGGCAGTTACCGCCCCGTTATCACCAAAAGCAGCGTGGCCCCGGTTGCGTATAGCCGCGGCAAAGACCAGATTCTCGACCGGGGTGAGATCGTCCTTAATCCCATCCTTGTGTCCCACATAGGCTATTTCGCTGTGGTACTCTTCGGCATGCTGATAAATGTTGCGCCGTAGCCAGAGTACCTGTCCTCTGTCAGGACGCACAAGCCCGCATAGTATCCGAATCAGCGAGGTCTTGCCTGCGCCGTTGGCGCCGATGATTTGCAGCATTTCGCCGGCGCATACCTTAAACCCCAGCCCTTTCCATAGATGCGTCAATGATATATTTTTCGCTTCAATCAGGACAGAGTTATCACGGGCAGGCATGATTTGAAATCTAGCATACCCCGGTATACGCTTGCAAAAAAGCTGGCGCATAATTTTGATATCCGGGCTATAATCAGCGGAGTAATTCTATTTATCTATGAGGTTATTCAATGGATGCCAAAGAACGTATTCAGACGGTGCTGGATGAAAATCCGGTGATGATTTTTATGAAGGGGTCACCCGATTTTCCGCAATGCGGGTTCTCTATGCAGGTGGCGCAAACCTTAAAGACCTGCGAGGTCGAGTTTGGTTATGTAGATATTCTAGCCGAGCCTGAAATCCGGTCGACGCTGCCGAAAATTTCCAACTGGCCCACTTTTCCCCAGTTATTTATAAATGGTGAGCTGGTCGGCGGCTGTGATATTGCGCTTGAATTATTCAGGAAAGGGGAATTGCAGGAGATGCTGAAACAGGCGGAAGCCAAAAAATAGCAACGGCTGTCGGCGCTCTCACTCCGTTATAGATTGCCCTTGACTAGAGGGATGAAACTTTATTGAGCCAGATACAGTTTCCGTCACTTTGTTTTTGGATCAACTCCAGACTCTTTTGATGTGCGCGCAATTCTTGTTCGCTGGCCTCGATAATGGGTAACGGATCTCTGTCGGGATCGAGCGGATTGTCAATTTTTTTTCGCGCATACGCCGGGATTGATTCACTCAGGAGCAGGGCAGTCTGCCCCCCGGTCATTGCCAGATAAACATCCGCAAGTATTTGTGCATCCAGTAATGCGCCATGCAGCTCCCTGTGGGTATTATCGACTGCATAGCGTTCGCACAGGGCATCGAGATTGTTTTTCTGCCCGGGATGCTTCCGCCTTGCAATTGCCAGGGTATCTGTTACCCGGCAATAATCTTCTATCTTGCCCCATTTCCTGCCCAGGCGTTTGAATTCCGAATTAAAAAAGGCAATATCAAACGGGGCATTATGAATGATCACCTCGCTGTCGCGAATAAAATCGACAAACTGCCCGGCTACGTCGGCAAACACCGGCTTGTCTGCCAGAAATTCATTGCTGAGGCCGTGCACGGCAAATGCGCCTTTCTGCACCGGTCTCTCCTCCGGGTTCAAATAGCTTTGAAATTGCTGTTCGGTGCGCCGGCGATTTTTAATTTCAATACAGCCTATTTCAATAATGCGCTCGCCCTGCTCCGATTCCAATCCGGTCGTCTCCGTATCGACAACAACCTGTCTCATCATCCGTATTCCTCCTTCAATCAGTCCCGTCGGACATCAACCTTTGATCGATTGCCCGGTTGGCAAGTTGATCCGCTCGCTCATTCTCGGTATGGCCACTGTGACCCTTTACCCAGCTCCATTCTATACTGTGATCCCGGCAGGCTTTATCCAGTCTTTTCCAAAGATCCTGGTTCTTGACCGGTTTTTTCCCGGCGGTTACCCAGTTTCTACGCTTCCAGTCTTCCAGCCACTGCGTAATTCCGTTTCTGACATACTGCGAATCCGTGGTCACGGATACGCGGCACGATCTTGTCAAGGCTTCCAGCCCTTTTATTGCCGCCATCAATTCCATTCTGTTATTGGTTGTCTCCCTCTCGCTACCGTAAAGTTCCTTTTCCGCATCGTTACATTGCAATAATACCCCCCATCCTCCCAGGCCGGGATTGCCTCTGCATGCCCCATCACAAAAAATCCGCACCTCCCCGGTCATCGTATTCGCTGCTGCTCTATATGACGGTCTTTCCGCCAACTCAATTATACGCCACTTAGCGTACCGACACACTTAATCGGCGTAAGAGGCACTACGCGTTTTTTAGCCAAAATAATATAGACTCCGCCAAATATTGGCCAGAATATACCGCCTAATGTTTCCAATATACGGGTCCCATGAAATATTTTTTGATTTTGGGTCGGCGGCCGAAAAAAAACATAGCGTGTATCTACAACCTCGAAATCAAGCAAGGACAGCCAGACTTTAATGCGCACCATGCTGATAAATTCGCCCGGCCACGGGGCGGTATTCCGCCAGCGCAATACAGCCCCCCATATCCCCCATAGACTCCAGGGGTTGAAGCCGACGATAATAGCATGGCCTTCCCCGGTCAATATACGCTCCGCTTCCCGCAATACCTGATGCGGCTCCGACGAATATTCGAGGAGATGAGGCAGCACCACTACATCCGTGCTTTCCGATGCTATCGGCAAATGATAATGCGAACAACGGATCAGCAGACTGTTTTCCGATTTTTCATTGCCGGTCAACAATAAATTAATCCTGTGCAGTATTTTTGTGTACGCCAGCAAATCATCTGCCGCCAGATTACCGATCTGAATGATGCGATACCCGGATAAATCCGCCAGAAATTTATTTATTTCCCGATTTTCCGCCCTGATCAGACTTTCTCCCAGCCCGGTCGCACACCAGATAGATAGATTATGTCTTGCATCACGGAATTCATTGTAACTGAGCTTCTTCATCTATTTCAGATATTATTGCTTTATTGGTTGACCGTAAATAAACAAGCTGACAACATAGCGCTCATGTTCGAGGTGACGCCAATCCCGGCACTGCGTGATAACTATATCTGGTTCATCAAAAACAAGGCAAGTCAACATGTCGCAATTGTTGACCCGGGAGAGGTTGCGCCGGTGGTGAACGCAGTCAGTTCCAGGCAATTAATCCCCGCCGCCATTATCATCACTCATCATCACTGGGATCATACCAACGGTATTGAGGAGCTGGTCAACCGCTACCGGATCCCCGTCTATGCCCCTGCTACAGAAAATATTAAATGCAAAACACAGGGATTGAAAGAAGGACGGCAATTAAAGATTGATGAAATCGGTCTCTGCTTCAATATTCTGGACGTGCCGGGGCATACCGCCGGGGCGCTCGCCTATTACGGCCATGGCATGATATTCAGCGGCGATACCCTTTTCGCCGCCGGATGCGGTCGTCTGTTTGAGGGCACGGCAGAACAAATGTACGCCTCATTGAATAAATTCAAACAACTGCCTGAAGAGTGCCTGCTCTACTGCGGGCATGAATATACCTGCGCAAACTTGCAGTTCGCCCAATGCCTTGAACCCGATAATCGGGATATATTCGAGCGCCTGCAGATCGCTTCCTCCCTGCATCGGGAAAAACAGCCAACCGTGCCGGGCACCCTTGCGGAGGAATTCAAAACAAATCCATTCCTGCGCTGCGAACAGGATGCCGTTATTGAATCGGCCGGCAAACATGCGGGCCGGCAATGCCGGGCCGGTGCCGATGTATTTTCTGTAATTAGAAATTGGAAAGATGGCTTCCAGGCGGCATAGGAAACCGCGGACATTATCCGCTCCGCCGGCTAAGGTAAATTTGTCAATCAACTCGCCGATCCTGTTGAACAAACTCCTGACAGGCAAGCTATCAAGCCCGGACCTTGCTCAATGCGCTCTGGAGACCTTTATCTGAGTGCTCTCCCGCGCTCCCTTTCGTCTCTATCTCCTGCATCAGCCCTGAAGGCAATACCCGCATGATCAGACTGATAAAATTCCTTCTTCGTTGCCTTTTCCGCTTGCTATATCGAGTAGAAGTCACCGGTCTCGATAACTATGACAAGGCGGGCAAACGGGTATTACTCATCGCAAACCATACTTCATTGCTGGACGGTGTACTGCTTTATGCCTATTTGCCGGAAACACCCACCTTCGCAATCAATACAGGGATAGCTGCGAAAAAATCATTTCGCTTCTTCCTGCACTTCGTTGATTTATTCGTGATGGATTATTTAAGCCCCTTCTCCGTCAAGGCGATGATCAAATATATCAAGGCGGACAATAAAGCCGTCATTTTCCCTGAAGGGCGCATCACGATTACCGGCTCACTGATGAAAATTTATGAGGGGCCTGCCCTGATTGCCGATAACACCAACGCCGCAATCCTGCCAATTGCGATAGACGGCGCGCAATTCGGGCCCTTCTCTTATGCTTATTTAAAGAGCCCGGCAAAGGCGGGCTGGTTTCCAAAGATAACCATCACCATATTGCAGTCCGAAAAGCTCCGGATTGACCCCGGCATTCAGGGGCACGCGCGCCGAAAAAAAGCGGCACTGCAATTGAATGACATCATGTTTAAACTCAGCTGCTCCTCTTTTAATCACCGCACAACCATTTTCGACGCCTTTCTGCATGCCGCCAGGAGATATGGTAAAAACCGCATCATTGCCGAAGACATCGAGCGCAAACCCATAAGCTATAAACAACTCGCCTTGCGCAGTTTCATACTGGGCCGCGCAATAAAGAACGATACGGAGCAGGATGAAATAGTTGGGGTGATGCTCCCCAACACATTGCCCACATTGATTATATTCATGGCATTGCAATATCTGGGCCGGGTTCCGGCGATGCTTAATTTCACTTCGGGGACCATGGCATTACTTCACGCCTGCAAAACCGGGCGCATGAAAACCATATACAGCTCCCGTAAATTTATCGAAAATGCCGATTTACAGAACGCCGCCTCGGAACTTGAAAAACATGCCAATCTTATTTATCTGGAGGAGGTACGGCCCCGCATTGGCGCTGTCGATAAACTAATCGGGATATTCAACAATTTTACTCCACTCCTGCATTATCGACAGGTATGCAAAAACAAAAATCCTGACAGTCCGGCCGTTATCATATTTACCTCGGGTTCCGAGGGCCATCCGAAAGGCGTAGTATTATCTCATGCCAACCTCCTCAGCAATTACGCCCAGGCCAGAAGCTACATCGAACTCAATCCCAATGACACAGTCTTTTCATGCCTGCCCCTGTTTCATTCATTTGGCCTGAACGGGGGATTTCTAATGCCTCTGCTCAGCGGCAGTCGCGCATTTTTTTACCCGACACCCCTGCACTATCGAATCATCCCCGAACTGATTTATGAATTGAATGCCTCCATATTATTCAGCACAAACACCTTTCTAAAGGCCTATGCGAGACATGCGCACCCTTTCGATTTTCATTCACTGCGCTATGTTGTAGCCGGCGCCGAAAAACTGCATATCGATACAACAAATACCTGGATGGAAAAATTCGGCATTCGCATATACCAGGGCTACGGGGTCACCGAAACCAGTCCCGTTATTTCAGCAAACACTGCCAAGTATAACAAAACCGGCACTGTCGGCAGACTCATCCCCTGGATGCAGGCCTGTCTCGAACCCGTCGAAGGCATCAATTCAGCCGGCCGATTGCTCGTAAAAGGACCCAATGTCATGCTGGGCTACCTGCTCTATGGTAATGACGGCAGTATTACAACAGCGCCCGAAACCGGAAAGGGCGCAGGCTGGTATGACACCGGCGATATTGCCGGGATTGATGATGAAGGATTTATCAGCATCCAGGGGCGTTCCAGGCGCTTTGCCAAAATCGGCAGTGAAATGGCGTCGCTGGCGGCGGTTGAGGAACTGGCCATGCAGACCTGGCCTGGATACAGTCATGCGGCGCTTAGTCTCCCGGATGAAAGCCGGGGGGAAAAGATTATGCTGGTGACGGATTTTCCCGATGCCAATCGCAAAGCGCTGCAGGAGTGTGCGCGAAAACATAAAATCGGCGCACTCTATATACCGAGAGAGATCATTCACGCAAGTGAGATCCCCATTTTAGGCACGGGCAAAATTGATTATACCGCCGTGGCCAAATTGATCGGGCATGCGGATAAACCCGAATCAGCGCCGACCGAAGGCTCGATAGAGTCTTCAGCCGGGCATAAATAATTATTGTTCCATTCCCCGGTTATGGTCCATCGCACAGGCTCTGCCAGCCGGTTCCGCCGCCCCGTACAACCGGTAATTTCCGGCGGGGACTTTGACAAAACCGCAGGGTCTGTTCATTCTATACCTTGCATAATTTGTGATATGCAATCTACTTTGGCCGGCGCCGGGAAAAAATACCGTAACTGCTTAAAAAGCGACTATACAGACCATGTCAGATCCTGATAAGGAACCAATCACCGTCAAGCCGGCCAGTTTCGAGCCAATTAAGGGAAAACCACCCGCTATCCCTTTCAGCTCCAATCGCCGCACATTATTTATTTTCGCCCTACTATGTTTATTTGGCGTTATCGTCTGGTATGCGCTAACAATAACCTCCATCTATATCGCCACGACTCCGGAGCAGGCGGAAATAAAAATAGGCTCCCTGCTGAAATTCAAGCTGGGACAGCGTTATTTGATCCGTACCGGAGAATACGATATACAAATTCATGCAGACGGCTACCGCCCTCTCCTGGATACGCTTACTATAAATAAACAAGATCAAACCCGCGAATTTGCATATAGTCTGCAGAAGTTACCCGGGCGCCTGAAGGTGCTACTGAATCCGGAGCTGAAGGCGGAAATTTTCATTGATGGTGAAAGAAAGGGCGAAATACCGGCGACGATAGCGGATATCGAGCCGGGGAGCCGTATGATACGAATCATCGCAGACAGGTATTTTCCTTATGAACAACCGATCGATATCGAAGGACTGGGCCGGGAGCAAACACTCGAAGCGCAGCTGCAACAAGCCTGGGCAAGCATTTCGATTATTTCCGAACCGGAAGGCGCCGAGTTGCTCGTGGAGGACGAAGTGATCGGCGTTACCCCGCTAACGACGGAGCTCCTGCAGGGCAGGCATGAACTGCGCTTGACCCTTGACAACCATAAGCCCTGGCAAAAGACACTGGATATACTTGCCGGCAGCAATATCGAGCTACACGAGATCAGACTGCAACGGGCCGACGCCATCTTGATGATAAAAAGCACACCGAACAAGGCCAATGTAACCCTGAACGGGAAATACCAGGGACAAACCCCGCTCCAGGCGGCGGTAGCACCCAATAAGCAACTCAATATCCGCCTGTTCAAGCAAGGATATCAGCGCAACAGCCGCAACATTACCCTGCGTGCCGGCGATAAAAAAAACCTGACCATAGCCCTGGAGCCCGAATTAACCCCGGTGCAATTCAAGGCCTCTCCGGAGACCGCCAAATTATTTATCGACGGCGAATCAAAAGGCTCGGCGAATCAAACTCTGTCGCTTCCGACCCGGTTGCACAAGATTGAAATTCGCAGCCAGGGATTTCTTGATTATTCCACCGAGATCACTCCGCGACCGGGGATCGCACAAACGGTGGAAGCCGCATTGAAGCCGGAACAAGCCGCAAAAAAGAAACCCATAAAGCCGGTTATCCAGACTGTAACCGGGCAAAAACTGAAATTGTTCAATCCCGATAGTGAATTTTCCATGGGCGCCTCTCGCCGGGAACCGGGACGGCGCGCCAATGAGACTATACGCAAGGTAAAATTAACCAGACCTTTTTATCTTTCGGTAAAAGAGGTTTCCAATGTCCAGTATAGGGCCTTCGTAAAAGAACATTCTTCCGGAAGTGTGCGCGGGGAAAATCTGGATGGCGCAAATCATCCGGTGGTCAATGTCAGCTGGGACAAGGCAGCCATCTACTGCAACTGGCTCTCGAAACAGGAAAATCTGGCGGAGGTATATAAAATCGAATCCGATAAAATTACCGATTACGACTCACGCGCCAACGGTTATCGTCTGCCAACGGAGGCGGAATGGGCCTGGGCGGCGCGTTACAACGGGCCAAATAAAATGCTGAAATTTCTCTGGGGAGAAGGGTTTCCTCCCAGGAAGATAATAGGGAATTTTGCCGATCAATCCGCTGTCAATATCATTGCCGAGGGTATACCCAATTATAATGACGGGCATGTAGTAACATCTCCGGCAGGGAGTTTTGCTGCGAGTGACAAAGGACTATGGGATTTGGGCGGCAATGTGTCCGAATGGATCCATGATTATTATGATATCTCCATAGTGGGAAAGAAATTAACCGACAATCCTATGGGGGCAACCCGGGGGCAACATCATGTCATCCGGGGATCCAGTTGGAAACAGGGATCGGTTTCGGAACTGCGTTTGTCCTACCGTGATTACGGGATTGACGGCCGCAATGATCTGGGCTTTCGCATTGCCCGTTATTTAGAGCAATTATGAAAATTATTTTCCTGGAACTGACATTGATCTTGCTGTTCTCGTTTGCACAGGCCCAGGAGAGCGATAAAAAACAGACAGACAATCATGCCGAACAGCAACGGAAGAAAAATAATGAACCAAAAAACACTCCTGCGGTTGATGCCTTCGAACCAAGCGAAAAGGTGTCGGAAGATCACCCGGTCGCATTTCCGGCGGATATTTGAACAATGAAGATTAGCTATTCCCCCATATCCGATTTTCTGTATCAGCTATGCGCATTGATCTTGTCCATTCTCATCGTGCATACGGTGTACGTGGGGCTGATAAGACCCAATGCCCAGGCAATCCATCAGGAACAGCTTGAACGGCAACAGGCGGGGGAAGCATACGAGGTACAGCGTTCGGTCTATATCGTTGTCAAAGATTTTGAACAGGAGATGTGCTTCATACTGGCGCTATGGGCAGTAGCCATAATCGCCCTGCGATTGAAACACTCGCTGAATGAGAGAAGCCTGCTCAACCGCTCACTGCTCGAAGTGGTTTCCGGAACCAGCATTCTGCCGGAAGATACGCGCCAGTATGCAAGACCGCTGCAATCCCTGCCGGAAAAGGAAAAGGAATATCTATTGCCCAGGGCGCTGCTCAACGCGCTGCATCGGTTTGGTTCCACCGGCAACATCCAGGATGTCGCCTCCGCAATCAGGGAAGCGTGTGATGCGGAGTCCGATCATCTGGACTCCGAACTGTCCATGATCCGCTATATCATCTGGGCTATACCGTCGATAGGATTTATCGGCACGGTGCGCGGCATTGGTGAAGCGCTTGGCCAGGCGCACAGGGCGGTTGAAGGGGATATAGTCGGCGTTACCGCCAGCCTCGGAGTGGCCTTTAACTCCACCTTTATTGCGCTGGTTATCAGCATATTCATAATGTTTCTAATGCATCAACTGCAACTGATGCAGGAAAGACTGGTGCAGGATACCTATAACTACTGTGATGTGAATTTGATAAGGCACCTGCAAGTTCACTGATTCGGCATGCGCAGCACATTTATTGAAATCAATGACACCGCCATCAGGGTTTCGCAAAACGGCGCTATTATTTTACACAGCCCGGGCTATGCGGTCATAAGCGACAATCAAGTCTATCTGGGCGGAGAGGCCCTCGGTAGGTCGCACCTGAATCCGCGCATGACCTACAACCGTTTCTGGAGCAATCCCAACCAGGACCCATTATCACCAAAATCAAAACTCGCCCGGCACAATGCCGATTTGGCCTATGCACATTTACTGAGCATCCATGAGCAAATCGGCAAACCCGCCGAAGTGATATTTGCCGTTCCAAGCCACTATAATGAAGAGCACCTGTCCCTGCTGCTGGGGTTGGCAAACGCCTGTGCTTTCCGAACCGTCGGCCTGGTGGATGCCTCCGTGGCTGCCGCGGCTGCCACCGCCGATACCGGACCATACCATCACCTCGAAATCTATCTGCACCATCTTACTGTAACGAAACTGCACGCAGAAACCGAGGTAGTGCGAGGAGATATAGAAGTCAACGATTCTACCGGGTTGCTTGGGATCCACGACAAGTGCGCCAATTACATTTCCGATCTATTCATTGAACAATCGCGTTTCGATCCGCTACGTCATGCCAAAACCGAGCAGGCCCTGCATGATCAATTGCCGGGCAACCTTGCTTCACTATGCTCCCTTGCCGAGATTACCTTTGAATTGCCATTTGAAACCACCCGGTACCGGATAAAATTGAAGCGGCAGCAACTGCTACAAATACTGAGCCCTCTCTACAGCGGCATTATCCAGACGCTTGACCCTGAAATAAATTGCCTGATAAGCCACCGCCTGGGCAATTTACCCGGATTTATAGACGCACTCCACAATCATTCGGCTCCCGGAACAGGGATCTCCATTGCCGAGGATGCCGTTTTCAAAGGATGTCAAAGAAATTTGCCGCACATCAAATCGGACGGTGATGCGCTTAACTTTATTACCCGGCTACCCACCGTAACCGGCGCACAGGCCGTCCATGCAGTGAATGACTTCACCGCGCCGCCACAGGTCGATGCGAAAAAAGAGGCGGCAGGAGAGCCGCCCAGCCATCTACTCTGCAATGGCAAGGCCCGGGCGCTTGGGCAGGATGCGCTTTATCTATCGGCAGGCGGCGATATCAATCACACTAAAACAGCCGACTCGCATTGCGCGGTCAATAAATTCGATGACCGGGTGATGGTCGAGCCCAAATCGGAACTGACCGTATTCAAAAACGGTTTCGAGCTAACCTCCCCGGCAACCGTCGGCCCGGGAGATATCATTACCTTTGCCGGCGCGAAAATCGAGTATATGTTCCTCATAGTGAAAAAATGACGCGAGCCAGACGAAATTTTTCAGCATTCTCATTATCCTTTCTGGACATCATGTCCTGTGGTTTTGGTGCGGTTGTTCTATTATTTCTCATCATCAAACACAATGTCGATGCCGCCATTCCAGCCTCGGCAGACAGCCCCGATTTAAGCTCGGAAGTCAGTCTGTTGAATAAGGAGATCCTGACAGGACAGGAGCGGCTTGCTGAATTGCGTAGGGTTATTGCCGAAATCGATCAGCAGATTGCCGCGTCGCAACAGCTTGCCGTCCGCGTCGCGCGGCAGATCAGCGAAACGGTCGAACAAACCGGAGCGCTGACGCCGGATTCACAAAACAGCAAAATAGAAAGTCTGAAGAAGAAAATCCTCCAGACAGAGCAGGAAATAAGACAGTTACAGAAGGAAGCAATATCTTCCGGAGAAGGCTCTCGTGTTTTCGTCGGCAAGGGCGACCGGGAATACGTGTCCGGTCTTAAACTCGGCGGCGACAGAATACTGGTGCTGCTGGACAGTTCGGCCAGCATGCTGGCCGACACGATAGTCAACATTATCCGGCGCAGAAATATGACCGATCAAAGCAAACGCAAGGCAAAAAAATGGCGGCAGGCAATCAGAATAGTCGATTGGTTGAGCTCTCGATTCCCGGCCGGGAGTCAATACCAGATCTACACCTTCAATACCGATGTCACGGCCGTCAAGCAAGGCTCCAAAGGTCGTTGGCTGAAAGTCGGCAATAAACAGGAATTAAATGCCACTATAAATAACCTGTCCGGGATCATACCCGCCAACGGCACCAGCCTGGAAAATGCGTTTCTCGGCGCTTCCGGTTTGCGGCCGCTCCCCGACAATATCTTTTTAATTACCGACAGTTTGCCCACACAGGGCCGAACAGCATCGAGAAAGACAACCGTAACCGGCGATCAGCGTTTGAAATTCTTTAAAGAGGCGCTCAAACAACTGCCTGCCGGTGTTCCGGTCAATGTAATACTGTCTCCAATGGAGGGGGATCCAATCGCTGCCTCTTCATTCTGGAAATTGGCGCAGACCACCCAGGGGTCTTTTTTGAGTCCAAGTGAAGACTGGCCATGAGCAAGCCTAGACGGGAAAATGAGGCATTTGGTATCGCCTTTCTCGACGTTATCACCTGCGGTTTCGGCGCCATCATCCTGTTGCTGATGATCGCCAAACCCGGCGAGCTCCCGATCCCGGAGATCCCCGTCGACCGGCTGGACAGCGTAATCGAGAAACTACAGTCTCAACTGTTCAAAATTCGCGACCGCTCAAGCGAGGTAAACCAGGAGCTGGATGCCAAACAGAAACAACTCTCCGGACACAGGCGGCGCGTCACAGAACTTCAGCAGAAATTGGCGGCCACACGCGACAAACTGTCCAGCACGTCGCAGACAACAGAGGTCCGTAACATCATCAAAGGGGAGCTGGATCTGGCCTTGCAGGAACTCACCGATGAAATGCAGAGGTTGCTGGCACGGCGAAAACAAAAGAAAACCGATTACATTGGCGGCATACCGGTAGACAGTGAATACATTATTTTCATAATCGACACTTCGGGCAGCATGTTCCAACACAGTTGGCCAAAAATGATAGAGCAACTGGTGCAAACCCTGGACGTTTATCCGCAAGTAAAGGGGATTCAAATATTGAATGACATGGGTGATTACATGTTCAGCCAATACCGGGGCAAATGGATACCGGATACGCCGGGACGAAGAAAAATCATCGTCAGCAGATTGCGCAACTGGAATCCTTTCAGCAACAGCAGTCCGGTTGAAGGCATTACCCGGGCGATCCGATCATTCTATAGTCCAGACAAAAAAATAAGCCTGTATGTATTCGGTGACGAATTTTCCGGCAATTCCATCCACAACGTCGTTGAAGCCGTTAATCGGCTCAATCCTAAAGACGGCCAGGGGAAAACTCAGGTGCGCATCCATGCCGTCGGCTTCCCCGTGCAATTTGCCAATCCGCCGGAATTGCAACTCACCGGCATTCGCTTCGCGACCCTGATGCGGGAACTGACCCGGAAAAATAACGGCGCCTTTGTCGGTCTCAATGACTTCCGCTAGCCCTTGCCGTCCCCCAGGACTATAAACAAATGAATCATCACAGAGTTGCTATAGTCCTCGCCTCCGCCTTGCTTGTAGCCTGCAGTCAATCCCTCCATCTAAAAACAACAAACACTGTGCCCGCCCCACTGATCAATCAATACCCCGTCTCCGTAGGGATTTATTTTACCGATGAGTTTCGTAATTTTATCTACAGAGAAGATTCGCCGGATCGCCCCGATTGGCGCATTGAAAGCGGGGCATCCCAGGTGCAGGCATTCAACCACATACTCTCTTTCATGTTTCAGTCCGTACAGGAAGTCGATTCAATCAAGGCTTCTTCCCTCACGGCAACCCTCAAGCCGACTATTGAAGAGATACAGATAGCAATGCCGGAAGATACGAAAACAAAATTGTATGAAGTATGGATCAAATGCAGGATGGAATTATTCGATGCCGATGGAAAGATAATCACCGACTGGCCGATCATTGGCTATGGAAAATCTTCCGTCGAATTTCTTGTCTCGAGAAGCGACGGGCTCAATGCCGCTTTCGGGCAAGCCCTGCGTGACACCGGGGCAAGTCTGATTCTAAAATTTACCAAGGATGACCGCGTCAAAGGATGGTTAACCGACCTGGGAGTCTGCAATCCAAATGACGGTCATTGTTAGCGGCATGATTATGCCCTGCGTCCCGAAACTTTATTTTCACGATTCGACCGCTGCGGGGCGGGTGGAGCATTAGCGCAATCCGCCGGCAGATTATTTCTCCTCCAAAAAGGACGTATAGACGCCGAGGCACAAACGGATACGGCCTTTCCATCGAACAGGAGCGGTAATATTGTTATAATTCATACCATGCAACGGAAGAAATGTGTTTCGGTGTTTGGGTCCAGTAATCTTGCCGGCGCGGCGGAAGTGGAATCGCTGTGCGAAGAGATTGGGTATGCAATCGCAAACCTGAGCTGCCGCATCGTCTGCGGCGGACTCGGCGGCGTAATGGAAGCAGTCTGCCGCGGTGCGCGATCCGCCGAAGGATACGAAGCGGGAGATACCGTCGGCCTTCTGCCGTCAGACAAATCCGCCGACGCGAATCCTTATGTTGATATAGTCATTCCGACCGGACTCGGTTTAATGAGAAATATGCTTGTCGCGCAAACGGGTGACGCCTGTATCGGCGTGCGGGGAGGATCGGGTACACTTTCCGAAATCGCTTTCGCATGGCAGCTTGGCAAGCCGGTAGCGGTGATGTCCGACTCCGGCGGCTGGTCGGAAAAACTGGCGGGAACGCCCCTTGATGAGCGCCGGCAAGGATATAAAATTGCATCATTGTCCAGCGTGGACGACGCGGTGAAATGGCTGGAGAAAACGCTTGCGAACGGGCCGCCAACCCCATAAACGGAAATAATGCAACGACGACCCTGCCTTGCCATACCGAGAACTACCATAAAGAAAGGCTATCTGTATGAAAGAAGACCCGGAAGGGGTTGCATACACACCGGCCTCAAGGTGGCAGCGCCTCGCTGCGGTGTATCTTGATTCAATCGGCTCGGGGGGCCTTGCCCTGATTGTGTTGTTGGTTATATCGTGGGCCTGGAATACCATTCAAGACGCCGGCCCAGGCGGGCACGGGGGCCTGTCACGTCTGGGGTGGTTCTTTATCAGTTTCCCCCTGCTTTGGACAGCAATGGCCCTCATTGCCGGGAGCATCTCGTTGGCTACTCTTGGCAGCACACCCGGTCAAAGGTTATGCTGGATCGAAACCCGTATGCTCAATGGAACCCCCCTTAGTGCCCGTCCCTTGCGTGCGTGTGCCCGCAGTGTGCTCGGTGCCGGGGAGATGATTTTTCTTATCGCCTCAGGGATCAGCGCCTGTCACTTCGGGCAATTCTCCGTCTGGTCCTCCGTCTGCCCGGGGTATACGGGCATATTCCTGCTGGCGGCGGCCCTGCCGGTCCTGCTCTTCGGAGGACGCACATTGAGTGAGCGCGCCACCGGCGTGTGGACCGTGAGGCGACCGGGCATGGACGGAAGCTCATGAACCAGGCAAGGCCTGGTGCGGAGCAATCCTGCACCCAGGCTGCTGTGTGGCGGAGAGGGCGGGATTCGAACCCGCGTGCCGGGGGGTACCCGACCATCTGATTTCGAGTCAGCTCCGTTATGACCACTTCGGTACCTCTCCGAAAGAGACGACATTATGCCAGAGTACCTATTGCGCCGGCAAAAAATCAAGGGGCCTGAGCAGCAAATTTGCAATCAGACCGGTAACGGGCGAAAATGCTCTTTGCTGATAACTGGCCAAAGGGGAAAGCCGCTATATTTGCATACAACCACACCGTCTCCGACCGGGGCCGTATTCGGGAAGCCTGTGTATGGCGTCTCGCCGGCGGAAGCTGCCTTATATTTGCCGTTTCGATCTTACTAAGCGGCTGTATGAGCCATACCGTGATCAATGAATACCGGGCAACAAAGACCGTTTCACTCGATAAACACGATACGATTGTCATTCTTGGCAGAAGGTATAGCGGCGATTATGAAACCGAGCACAATTTCGTCCAGTGTATCGGCAACCAGTTGTCCACCGGCGCCAAGGTCTTCAACGTGATCCCGGAAAAACACTTTGTAGATAGTCTTTACCCCTATTTTGAAGCCGGCACGGCGCCGTCAGATATTAAGCGCCTTGGTACGCTGGTGAATAATCCCTTGATTGCAAAAAAGCTCACAGAGCTTGGTCTTCGTTATTTTATCTGGGTGGATGGGACAACGGAGACAATGAGAAGATCGGGCAATATATCCTGCGCGGCGGGACCTGGGGGTGGAGGCTGTCTGGGTTATGTGAGTTGGGATGATGAGGCGAATTATGAGGCCAGCATCTGGGATTTCAGCCAGATGGAATTGTCGGGGAAGATCCATGCGGAAACCATGGGCACCTCTTTTACGCCCGCCATTATTATACCCATACCCATGCTGGCGAGGGTTCAGACTACCACCTGCAAGAAATTATCAGAACGAATAAAGATGTTTTTTTCCGAGCAGGGATAATGAACGAATGCCCGGGTTACGCGGTAACCCGAATACCATACTATAGAAGCTACTATGTTGGAACAGAGAAAACCGGAACCATTGGTGGATAATCCTATTCAGCCCTTGTTTCGCCCCAAAATCAACAGCCTGGAATTACTCAGCAGCGGCAAGGTTAGAGAGATCTATGCTGTCGATGACCGGCATATACTTATCGTTGCTTCTGATCGTCTTTCGGCCTTTGATGTGGTTCTTCCTGATCCGATCCCGGGAAAAGGCCGTATTCTGACCGAAGTATCCGATTTCTGGTTTGAACGCACGCGTAGGCTTGTAAAAAATCACTTGTGCAGTTTGGCTTTACAAGATATTATTAATGATAAGGATGAACTCCGGATCCTGGAAGGACGCAGTACGGTCGTAAGCAGATTAACGCCTCTGCCAGTTGAAGCCGTTGTGCGGGGCTACATTACCGGCTCCGGCTGGAAAGAGTATCAGCAAACCGGCGCGATTTGCGGGATAAAATTACCCCCGGGTTTGCAGCAGGCACAAGGTCTGCCTGAAGCAATTTTTACTCCTTCGACAAAAGCAGCGACAGGCGCTCATGATGAAAATATCAGTTTCGGAGAAATGACAGATTTAATCGGAGAAAAAAGGGCCGGGAGCGTCCGAGAGCTCAGCCTGAAACTATATGCCGAAGCCGCCGAGTATGCGTTGCGGTGCGGGATCATTATTGCCGATACAAAATTCGAGTTCGGCCTGAATGAAAAGGGTGAATTGATCCTGATGGACGAGGTGCTGACGCCGGATTCATCGCGTTTCTGGCCCGTTGATTCGTACCGGGTGGGGATCAGTCCTCCCAGCTTCGATAAGCAGTATATACGGGATTATCTGGAGAAGCTCGACTGGGATAAGACCGCTCCGGGGCCAAGTCTGCCTCAAGAGGTAATCGATCAGACGGCGGTAAAATATCATGAGGCGAAACAAAGACTTAGGGCATAAGTGGAAGAGATCGAGAAACTTATAGCAGGATTCAACGAGTTCCGCAAACGCCATTATGCAGAGCAACCGGAGTTCATCAATCGTCTCATAAGAAAAAGGCAGTCGCCCCGGATATTGATTATTGCCTGTTGCGATTCGCGCGTTCATCCGGAAACCATATTGAATACCAGACTCGGTGATATCTTTGTCATCCGTAATATTGCCAATATCGTCCCGGTCTATAATAAAGACAGCGAAAATTTATACGGCACCGGCGCTGCGATAGAATTTGCGGTAACCCACCTTGGAGTCAGACATATTATTGTTTTCGGCCACAGCCAATGCGGCGGGATCAGGAGTTTGATAGAAGGCAAATACATAGACGCGAACTATGATTTTATTGACCGATGGATGGCAACGCTGGCACCGGTGCGTGAGCGCATACTGGATGAGTTCGCCGATAGTCCTTTCAACCACCAGTGCCATCGGTGTGAGCTGGCAGGCATAGAATTTTCCCTGAATAATCTCCGCGATTTTCCGTGGATACGCAACAAAACCGATGAAGGTTCCTTGTTTATACATGGCTGGTATTTTGATATTGGCCTTGGTAAACTATTAAAAAGAGATGATAAATCCAGGCAATTCATTCCTCTGGAAACAACCCAGCCGATTCAACCCGGGGTGTGAAAACAATTTTGAACCACGGTAAATAGCAGCCTCCGCAATGATCCCACTGCACGATGACAATCCGACCGAGATCTTCCCGGTTTTGACCATCACCTTTATCGGGATCTGCGTGCTCACCTTTTTCTGGCAGATATCCTTAGGCCCTGCGGGGAATGCTGCGGCCATATATCAATTAGGCGTAATTCCGGCGGTACTGTTGGACAAGGCACAGCTTCCATCAGAGCTATCATTCGTATTGCCAGCCGAGTTGACCGTGGTCACTTCCATGTTCCTGCATGGCGGATTTATGCACCTTGCCGGCAATATGCTGTATCTATGGATATTCGGCAATAATGTGGAAGATGCGATGGGGCACCATCGTTTTATTGTATTCTATCTGTTATGCGGTATCGCCGCCGTAGCCGGGCAAACGCTGCAAAATCCGGCCTCGGAAATTCCCATGATCGGGGCCAGCGGCGCGATATCCGGTATATTGGGCGCGTACCTGTTGCTATATCCCCATGCCCGGGTTCTGGTTCTGATCCCCTTGGGGTTTTTCTCGCAATTGATCCGATTGCCGGCCAGTTGGGTGTTGGGGTTTTGGTTTTTAATTCAAATTGCAAGCTCGGTACTAACAAATACCGAAGGTGGCGGGGTGGCCTGGTTTGCGCATATAGGCGGCTTCATTGCCGGAATGGTATTGATTCCTCTCTTCAAATACCGGCAAATACCGCTGTTCCATAATGGGCATGGGGCAACAAAATGGCAACGCACAATTCATAAGCCAGCCCGTGGCAACCCGGCAGATTAAATATCCAGGTTCTCCACTCTCAACGCGTTATCTTCTATAAAATCCCGCCGCGGTTTTACCTGATCACCCATCAAGGTGGTAAAAATCTCACCTGCGACCACCGCATCTTCAATCTGGATCTGAGATAACAAGCGTTTATCCATATCCATGGTCGTTTCCCAGAGTTGATCGGGATTCATTTCTCCCAGGCCCTTGTATCGCTGAATGCTCATGTCTTTCTTTGCCTCGCTGGTCAGCCACTCATAGGCGTCAAACACCGACACGACCGGCTGTACAACACTGCCACGCCGGACCAATGCCCCTTCCTGTAAACTCATACAGTTATTCAATGCAGAAAAACCCCTATAATCCGGGGAAGAGAAAAACTCCGGCTTGAATACAGCTATAGCTTCGGAACCATGGATGAAAAAGGAAACCCTGCCGCCATAGGAGTTTTCTGAGGGAAACACTTCATAGTTATAATTGGATAGCCCTTTGCCCATTTGCGATAGCCCTTCTATCAAACTCTTCAACCAGGACTCAACCCGTGTCTGATCGGTACAGTCCGCTTCATAAAGAACCGGAAGACTACTCATCACCTTCAACAACGCCGGGTGATAATGCTTCTTCAAACTCAATAATGCCCGCCTCGATGCCATATAGGTTTGTGCATATTCACTGAGCAGGGCCTCATCAAAATTTTCATCATTCCCGTTTCTGCTTATTGCGCTTTTCTGCAGCGACAGTTCAAGTATATAATTCTCAAGCTCTATATCATTCCCTAAATAGCGTTCTCGCTTGCCTTTTTTAACCTTGTACAGTGGCGGTTGCGCAATATAGATATAACCAAGCTCTATCAATCTCGGCATGTGCCGGTAGAAAAACGTCAACAGCAAGGTCCTGATATGAGCGCCGTCAACGTCGGCGTCCGTCATAATGATGATGCGGTGATAACGCAACTTCTGCTCATCGAACTCATCCCGGCCGATCCCACACCCCAATGCGGTAATCAATGTAACGACTTCTTCCGAAGACAGCATCTTGTCTATTCTCGCCTTTTCCACATTCAGGATCTTGCCTTTCAAGGGTAAAATCGCCTGAAACTTTCTATTTCTCCCCTGCTTTGCCGACCCGCCCGCCGAATCACCCTCAACCAGAAACAATTCCGATTTTGCCGGATCCTTCTCCTGACAATCTGCCAATTTACCCGGCAAACCAGCAACATCCAAGGCCGTCTTTCTGCGTGTCAACTCCCTGGCCTTCCTGGCAGCCTCCCTGGCACAGGCAGCCTCAATAATTTTGCTACAGATCGCCCGGGCCTCATCGGGGCGCTCCAACAAAAATTCCTGCACCTTATCGGAAACCATCGAGTCCACCACAGACTTAATCTCCCCTGATACCAATTTATCCTTTGTCTGAGAGGAAAACCTTGGATCAGGAATCTTAACAGAAAGAACCGCAGTCAGCCCCTCACGCATATCCTCACCGGTTACATTCACCTTGACCTTTGCCAAAGCAACCTGGCTCTCTATATACTGATTGAAAGTTCGGGTAATCGCAGCCCGAAACCCGGACAAATGAGTACCGCCATCCTTTTGCGGGATATTATTGGTAAAACAAAGAATATTCTCCTGGTACGAGTCATTCCACTGCATGGCAAGCTGCAGGGAAACATTTAGTCTAAGCACATCGATATTAACTATCGTCTTATGCAGGGGCACCTTATTCCTGTTCAGATACTGAACAAAGGCCAGAATTCCCCCCTCATGCCTGAATACATCGCCTTGTCCATGCTGCTCATCACGGAGCTCTATACATATCCCCGGGTTCAAAAAGGACAGCTCCCGCAAACGTCTGGCAAGAATGTCATAGTGAAATTCTATATTCTTGAAGGTACCGACATCGGGCAAAAACCGCACCTCCGTCCCGGTACGATCCGAGGCCTCACACTGCTTCATCGGAGCCACCGGATCACCAAAACGATACTGCTGATAATATTGATATCCATCCCTGTAGATCGTCAGTGACAAAGATTCGGACAGGGCATTGACCACAGAAACACCTACCCCATGCAGACCACCAGAAACCTTGTACGAATTACTATCAAATTTACCACCGGCATGCAGGGTGGTCATAATCACTTCCGCCGCAGACCGCCCCTCTTCATGGATATCGACTGGGATCCCCCGCCCATCATCAATTACAGAAACAGAATTATCCCTGTTTATAGTTACCTTAACCGTACTACAGTATCCGGACAAGGCCTCATCAATGCTATTATCCACCACCTCAAAAATCATATGATGCAAGCCAGATCCATCCTCCGTATTCCCTATATACATCCCCGGACGCTTCTTGACTGCCTCCAATCCTTTCAAGACCTTGATGTCAGACGAACCATATTGGTTTTCTTTTATCACTGAACCCTCCAACAAAATATCACGATGTTTCACATGAAACACACAAACAATCCGGTTTCACGTGAAACAATATCAAAGAACTGCAAAAGACCCTGGAATGCGACTACAGCCGCATAGGCATAACAACATATTTACATTGACTGGCGCCATTCGGAAGGATCAGACAACTGCTACTCGGATCAGCTATACTCAATACCACCTCTTCCGTATTGATGACCAAAAGGGGGTCCAACAGATACGATACATTGAATCCTATTTCCAAATCCTCCCCCTGATACTGAACATCTATTTCTTCTTCCGCCTCATCCTGATCTGCATTCTGGGCCAAGGCCTGTAACTTATTCGTATTGCAGATAATTCGGACCCCATGGTATTTTTCATTGGAAAGAATAGACACACGGGTAAGGCTTTGCTTCAACTCTTCCTTGTCCGATATCAGAACGGACTCTGCTTTTTCCGGTATAACCCTTTGGTAATCCGGAAATTTCCCATCGATTAACTTGCTGGTAAAACAAATATCATTACAAGCAACCCGGATATGATTACTACTCACCTGAAACTCCACATCTTCTTCCCCCTCATTCAACAAACGAAGCAACTCCACCACTCCTTTTCTGGGAACAATAATCTCCTTCGATTCATCCATCGATATATCCAGCTCTATTTCATCCAATGCCAATCTATGCCCATCCGTTGCTACACACCTGAGCGAATCCGACCCTATAACCATCAATAAACCGTTTAAATAATAGCGGACATCCTGTTTCCCCATTGCAAACTGGGTATTCTCGATTAATTTACACAATCGGGCACGATTGATGCTGAACTTGGCCTCAGTCTCGGAAATATCGACAACCGGAAAATCCTGAGCCGGCATACCGGATAATATAAATCGACTTTTTCCGGATTGAATGATAATACGCTCATCCTTTACCTCGAAGCTCAGTGCCGCACCCTGAGGCAGGGTCCGGCATATATCCGCCAATTTCCTGGCAGGGATCGTAATATCACACTCAACACCGAGTTTCTCACCAATAGTCGTTATAAGCTCAACCTCCATATCTGTGGCTGCTATGGAAACAGAATCGGGAGAGATTTTCAGGAGCAGGTTTGAAAGAACAGGTAAATTCGGTTTCTTGCTGACCACATTGCTCAATTTTTGTACAGCGGGTAATAATTTATCTCTATTAATAATAAACTTCATATATTTATATCTCTATTATATTTACTCTTATTATGAAACAATAATCTGTTAATTATCTCTGTTTTTCTCTTACTTATCAAAGGAATAACAAATGAATCCTTTGATATTCAAAGACTGTTTATATATAAATCAACCTGTGGATAAATATTTCTGTAATCCATGCAGAAATTTCCAGAGAATTTATACATACATTATAATCAAGTTGTTAACATATTCATCAGGTTTGTATAATCCTCTTGAATCCTCAGCTCCGTTTTGCATAGTTCATTTATCCTTCTACAGGCGTGCAGAACGGTAGTATGGTCTCTGCCATTGAACGCATCACCGATTTCCGGCAGACTGTGGCTAGTCAATTCCTTTGCGATAGTCATAGCCATTTGTCGTGGTCTGGCCACGGAACGGTTTCGGCGTTTGGAAAGCAGATCAGAGATACGAATTTTATAGTACTCGGCGACGATTTTCTTGATATTTTCCATAGATACCTGTTTTTCCTGTATGAGCAACAGATCCCGAAGAGTAGTTTTAGTAAATTCCAGTGTAATATCTTTACCGGTTAATCGGGCATTGGCCACAACCCTGTTCAGGGCGCCCTCCAATTCACGAACATTGGAGCGAAAGCGTTTTGCGATGAAAAAGGCAACATCTTCCGGAATAGATATCTGGGACTGTTCGGCTTTTTTATTGATTATTGCGACTCTGGTTTCAAGCTCGGGCGGTTCAATGGCCACGCTCAAACCCCAACCAAAGCGTGATTTCAGGCGCTCTTCGAGACCGTTCACTTCCTTTGGATACCGATCACAGGTCAGAACAATCTGATTTCGCCCTTCCAGCAGTGTATTGAAAGTGTGAAAAAACTCTTCCTGTGAACGCTCCTTGCCGGCGAAAAACTGGATATCATCGATCAACAGCACATCCAGTGAACGATAATGTCGTTTAAAATCATTGATCAAATTATGTTGCAAAGCCCTGACCATGTCGGCCACAAACTTTTCAGAATGGAGGTACATGACATTTTTAGAGGGATCCTCCTGCAAAATGGCGTGATTTATAGCGTGGATCATATGGGTTTTACCGAGGCCCACACTGCCATAAAGCAACAGAGGATTATAAGCCGAGTGCGGATTTTTAGCGACCTGGATTGATGCAGCCCTGGCTAATTGGTTCGATTTACCTTCGACAAAGTTCTCAAAAGTAAAACCATTATCAAGGACGCGGTGGTGGTAATCAGCTTTGGGGGATTGTGTAGCCTTATTTTTGAGATTTATGCCGGCAGGGACCTGTTTCGCCAATTCATGGCTGCCTATTTTTATGGACAGATGAATATCACTATCCTCGGTGATCGTTTTTAGAGTCTCTTCTATTTGCAGCAGGTAGCGTTCGTTGATCCAGTCAAGCACAAAACGGTTGGGCGCCAGGATCTGTATGGATTTTTCCTTTTCAACAACATGCAGGGGCCTGATCCAGGTATTGAATTGCTGCGAGGATAAATTACCCTCCAGCCTCTCTAGACAGCGCTGCCATGGAGATATATGCAACCTAAAAACCCCTCAAGAGAATTAAATCGGAACAATTTGTCACAAGTGTATACCTGATCATCATACTAATCCACATTTAAACTACCAAGGCCTTGCAGCCGTCGAGTCCGGCTATTCCGCAGGGCGTCCTGTATCAGGTGCGGCTCTTTCCACCAAAATGAGTCCTTAATTCCGCTTTCTTTCCGCCTTTTCATCGATGCCGGATTTTCCAAAACGCTGTTTCAACTCATCGATAACCATATTCGGCGACAGGTTGTGGTAGCTGAGCAGAACAAGAGAATGAAACCATAAATCCGCAACTTCATGGATTATAGCGTCGTTTTTTCCGGATTTAGATGCAATTACCGCCTCAGTCATCTCTTCCCCCAATTTTTTCAATATGGTATCCAACCCCTGGTGATACAGACTGGCAACATAAGATCCTTTGGGATCAGCCTGTTTACGCTGTTGCAACACTGTTGCAAGCTCCTCGAGAAAATCACTACTCATTATCGCCCTCCAGTCTTTCCTTATCGACAACTTTCCGGTAGAAACAGCTCTCATGGCCTGTATGGCAGGCAACGCCTTGTTGTCGCACCTTGATTAGCAAGGTGTCCGCATCACAGTCCAGTCTGATCTCATCAATATACTGAAAGTGGCCGGAGGTTTCTCCCTTTTTCCAGAGGCATTGGCGCGAACGCGACCAGAATACGGTTTGACCTTCCCGGATACTTTGTTCCAGCGCCTCTTGATTCATCCAGGCATGCATCAATATCATGCCACCGGCGCTATTCTGGATGATCACCGGAATCAATCCGTCCTGTCCCCACTTTATCTGCGCTATCCAGTTGAATGTTTCTGTTGTCATGCTATAAGACGAACCTCGATATTTCTTTCGGCCATATACCGTTTTGCCTGCTTAATAGTATATTCCCCAAAATGGAAAATGCTTGCAGCGAGCACGGCATCCGCCTTCCCGCCATGTATACCATCGACCAGGTGCTGCAGAGTCCCGACTCCACCAGAAGCAATCACCGGGATATTGACGCCATCGCTTACAGACCGTGTCAGTGCCAGGTCAAAACCATCTCTTGTGCCGTCACAGTCCATACTGGTCAGCAGTATTTCACCGGCGCCGTCCCCGGCCATCCGTTTTGCCCATTCAATGGCATCGAGCCCGGTAGTCCTGCGCCCCCCGTGGGTATAGACTTCCCAGTTATTTTTATCGAGGGACCGCCTGGCGTCGATTGCAAGGACTATGCATTGTGAGCCAAAACAATCAGCCGCCAATGGAACCAGCTCCGGATCAGCAACGGCGGCCGTATTGATGCTTACCTTGTCCGCACCGGCATTCAGCATTTGTTGAATATCATCAATACTTCGTATCCCACCCCCGACAGTCAGAGGAATAAAGACCTGATCAGCGACTTCCTCCACTACATGAACCATATTTTCACGCTCATCACTGCTGGCGGTAATATCGAGAAAGACCAGCTCATCGGCGCCCTGCTGATCATAATGCCGGGCGGCCTCTACCGGGCTGCCCGCATCCCGGATATCGACAAAGCGCACCCCCTTGACCACCCTTCCCATATCGATATCCAGACAGGGAATAATACGCCTGGCGAGACTCATTGCACCGGGCAGATCTCATCTGCCAGTCTTTGTGCCTCGGACAAATTCAGCGTACCCTCATAGATTGCCCGGCCGGTGATTGCCCCGAAAATACCCTTTTCCGCAAACTCACATAAGGCCCGCACATCATCGAGATTGCGCAATCCTCCCGAGGCAATTACCGGAATGGTGACTTGTTCACACAAGGCAACTGTGGCATCGATATTGATTCTACTCAACATACCGTCACGGCTGATGTCGGTGAAGATAATAGCGGATACGCCGCTGTCTTCCAAACCCCTTGCCATATCGGCCGCTTTCTGCCCCGATAGTTTTGCCCAGCCGTCGGTTGCCAGAGCGCCGTTTTTTACATCGAGGGCGACAATAATATGGCCGGGGAACTCAACACAGACCCTCGATACAAAATCCGGCGTACTCACCGCGCGGGTGCCGATGATCACATAATTTATTCCCAACTCCAGATAAGCCCGGATAGTCTCCTCATCCCGAATGCCGCCGCCGGCCTGGATCGATATACCGGGATTGGCCTTGACTATCGAGCGTATACTGTTCAGGTTCACCGGCTCCCCCGTTACGGCGCCGTCCAGATCGATAATATGCAGGCGTCTGGCGCCGGCCCCGACCCATTTGCCCGCCATGAATGCCGGATCATCACTATATATCGTAACCTTATCCATTTGCCCCTGGGCGAGCCGGACGCATTTACCGTCCTTAATATCAATTCCGGGTATTAACAGCATAACGCGCAGTCCCTCTAATGAGCCATATCCCAGTTTGCGCCATAACCAATATCCACTTTCAGGGGCGCATCGAGTCTGGCGGCGTTGGCCATCAATTCATCGATCTTTTTACTCACTTCAACAACATCATCTCTGGCCACCTCAAATACCAGTTCGTCGTGCACCTGCATAATCATCTTCGCATCGATCCGTTCATCGGCCAGCGCCCGGTCGATATTGATCATTGCTATTTTGATAATATCAGCGGCCGTCCCCTGCATAGGCGCATTGATAGCCGTTCGCTCGGCATACTGCCGGCGGATGGCATTTTCGGCATTGATGTCCGGCAGGAATAATCTGCGCTTAAACACAGTTTCCACATACCCCTTTTCCCTTGCCCGGGCGCGGATAGTATCCATATAAACCCGTACACCGGGATAGCGGTTGAAATAAAGAGCTATATATTCCTCGGCCTGTTCGCGGCCTATCCTCAGTTGTTTCGCAAGGCCAAAGGCGGACATGCCGTAAATCAGGCCAAAATTGATTGCCTTGGCCGCGCGCCGCTGTGAATCACTGACCTCATCTATTCCGGTTATAAAGACTTCCGCCGCAGTCTGGCAATGTATATCATTGCCGGCCGCAAAGGCCTCAAGCAGTTTTTTATCGCCCGACAGATGAGCCATAATGCGCAGCTCTATTTGTGAATAATCTGCAGACAGCAATAAATACCCTTCCGGACAAATAAATGCCTGGCGGATTTTTCTCCCCCGTTCATTCCTGATAGGGATGTTTTGCAGATTTGGATCCGAAGAAGACAATCTGCCGGTCACCGCCACAGCCTGATGATACGAAGTATGAATGCGGCCGGTTTCATCATTAATTTGCTGCGGCAGTTTTTCAGTATAAGTCGAACGCAGCTTGCTCAATTCACGATATTTCAGAATCAACCCGGGCAGCTCATGCTTTTCCGCCAGACTCTGCAGCACCGATTCGGCCGTTGATGGCTGTCCCCCCGAGGTCTTGGCCCGGACCGGCAGTCCCAGTTTTTCGTACAATATCGTCCGTATCTGTTTAGGAGAATTGATATTGAACCTTTGCCCGGCAAGTTCCTCCGCCTGCAGTTGCAGGGCGCTCATTTCCTCCTCCATCTCACGGCTATGCCGGCGGAGCATTTCCGTATCGATCCTGACCCCGTGTCGCTCCATCCCTGCCAGCACCGAAAGCAGCGGGATCTCGACCTTTTGGTACAGATCGTCCAGTTCCGGCCGGGCGCTTATTTCAGGATAAAGTATCTTATGCAGGCGCAGAACCATATCCACATCTTCCGCGGCATATGAGGCGGCCTGTTCAATAGCAACCTGACTGAACGGGATTTGTTTTTTCCCCTTGCCGGCAATGTCCTCATAGCGAATGGTGTCATAATTCAGGCGGGTTTTTGCCAGCGCATTGATATCGTGCCGTTCCGTTGCGGTGCTTTCTATAATATAGGATTGCAGCATGGTATCGTGAGTGATCCCGGCAAGTTCGATGCCGTAATTGGCCAGAACATGCTTGTGATACTTCAGGTCTTGCCCGATCTTGGCGATCTCTCCGTTTTCCAGCACAGGCTTCAGTTTACTCAACGCAGTATCGATGCACATCTGTGCCGGTGTGCCGGGATCCTCATGTGCCAACGGCAAATAAGCCGCCTTTCCGGGGGCGACGGCAAGAGAAACCCCCACCAACTGCGCCCGCATATAGTCCGGCCCGGGGACGGTTTCAGTTTCGATGGAAACCAGTTCCGCCTGCTCCAGCGCGGCGACCCATTTATCCAGTTCCGCCTCGTCGAATAAAATTTCATATTCCGCATCCTTTTCCCGGGGCTTGTCGTTGCCGGCCGTCTGCCCCAGTTCCTCGCTCCAGCGTCTGAAATTCCAATATGCGTACATCTCGGCCAGTGCCGCATTATCGGCCTCTCTGACAACCAACTCTTCCGGAGCCCGCCCGATATCCACGTCGTATTTGAGCGTGACCAGCTCTCTGGAAAGCGCAATTTCAGGGAGAAAATCCCTCAGGTTCTCCCCCACCTTGCCCGCTATTTTGTCGGCGTTGGCGATAATTTCATCCAGCGAGCCGTAGGTAGTCAACCACTGTGCCGCAGTTTTCGGGCCGACTTTAGGTACGCCGGGGACATTATCCACGCTGTCGCCAACGAGGGTTAAATAGTCGATAATTCTTTCCGGCGGTACACCGAATTTTTCCCGCACCCCGTCGGGGTCCAGGCGCGTATTATTCATGGTATTGATCAGAGATATATCCTCACTGACTATCTGGGCCAGATCCTTGTCGCCGGTTGAAACGACGGTTCTCATATTTTTCCGCTCCGCCTGTCTGGATAATGTTGCAATAACATCATCCGCCTCCACGCCCTCCCTCATAAGCAAAGGGATCCCCATCGCCCGTATCAAATCATGCAGGGGCTGGATCTGACAAGCAAGATCATCCGGCATCAACGACCGATTACCCTTATAGTCCGCATATAAATCGCTACGAAAGGTTTTCCCTGCGGCATCGAACACCACGGCAAAATAATCCGGCCGGGTCTCGTCCAGCAATTTCCGGATCATATTGATTCCCCCGTAAATCGCGCCGGTAGGCTCCCCCTTGTCGTTCGTCAAGGCGGGCATGGCATGATAGGCGCGGAACAGGTAATAACTGCCATCGATGAGCACAAGGGTTTTCCCCGTCATGGCAGTACCTCAGTAACCGATCGTGCCGGAATGATCCATTGACATAGTATTTTCATAAAAAACGAAAATTATTCATTTCGAGGCGCAGATTGTGTATGGTTATCGATCGGGGCATGTTAGAATGGAGAAATTATAATTGATTACTAACCGAAAGACAGTGAAATACCGGATTTTGTTTTTATGGCTGGTTTTTATTCCATTCGCTCCCTATGCCGCAGAAGTCCCGGGTACAGAGCTTGACCCCCTGCCGCCCCCGCCGGAGATCTCCGATCCGATAAAGAGTGGCGAGGCAATGGAACCCGAAGTCAAGATTATCCGCCGGGGGGATGCAACGATAGAAGAATACCGCGTTAACGGCTTTTTGTATGCAATCAAGATCATCCCTTCTATCGGCCCGGCCTATTACTATATAGACCGGGACGGAGATGGAGATTTGGAATCAAGGGAAAGCGAATTAGAAGATATTGCCGTGCCCCACTGGGTGATATTCAGCTGGTAGCCCTTTGAGGTCCTGCCCCTTGCCCGTGCAATGCGCTCGTCCGGATCAGGATTGCTCCCAGGGGAGATTATGGAAGCGCCAGCCATTGATGGTATTTCTGTGATCTTTTCCATCACGATCCCCCTCAAACCCCTCAATGACATTATAGACCTCCTGGAAGCCGTCTTTTTCCAGCAGCTCAGCCGCCAATGCCGAGCGTTTCCCGCTACGGCAAATTGACAATATAGGTAATTTTTCCAATGAACCAAATTTTTCCGCCTTACTCCTCAGGGCGGTGCGCACATCGGAGGCAAACTGCGGGTTTAACTCCCAGTACGGCGAATCCTTGATCGGAACATGCACAGCCCCGATCGGATGGCCGACGTACTCATATTCCACGGTGCTTCGGACATCCAGCAAAGTTGCCTCGGGCCTGTTTTCCAGCAATTCCCAGGCTTGCGGCGGCGCCAGCTCCTTCACCTATAGATCCCCGGCACACATGACCGTCGAATTGATCAGCACAGACAATACATTTAACATAGAAGGATTATAGCAGGATAAATCATGGATTACAGTAGCATTTTGTTGGAAACACTTTTTTACAAACCCTGGGGAAAATAGCATGTCTATGGCCGATCGTGATGGACTAATCTGGTTCGATGGTGAAATGACGCCCTGGCGCGAGGCAAACACACACGTCCTCACTCACACCCTGCACTATGGCATGGGTGTATTCGAAGGGATCCGCGCCTACAAGGCGCGCGCCGGCACCGCTGTTTTCCGCCTGCGCGAGCACGTCGACCGCCTGTTCGACTCCGCGCACATATTGCGCATGAATATCCCGTATGACAAACAAACCATTACCCGCGCATGCATTGAAACCGTTAAACAAAATCAACTGGATGACGCCTATATCCGGCCTATATGTTTTTACGGCTCAGAGAGCATGGGACTGCGCGCCGACAATCTACGGGTTCACGTAGCAATCGCCGCCTGGTCCTGGGGACCCTATCTAGGGGACGGCGGATTGGAAAAAGGCATCAGGATAAAGACCTCCTCCCACACGCGCCACCATACCAATACCGCCATGTGCAAGGCCAAGGCCGGAGGCAACTACATGAATTCCATACTGGCCCTGCAGGAAGCGCTCGACTGCGGATATGACGAGGCCCTGTTGCTCGATAACGCCGGCAATGTTGTCGAGGGAAGCGGTGAAAACATTTTTCTGGTGCGCAATGGAAAACTCATCACCCCGGACCTGACCTCGGCGCTGGAAGGCATTACCCGCGCAACCATCATCACGCTAGCCGAAGAAAACCATTTTCAGATCATAGAGAGAAACATAACCCGTGATGAAGTCTATATAGCCAACGAAGTCTTTTTTACCGGCACGGCGGCGGAAGTTACCCCGGTGCGGGAAATGGATGCCAGGGTCATAGGGGCGGGAACCCGGGGGCAGGTTACCGAAAAATTACAGCAACTGTATTTCCGTTGCGTAAAGGGAGAGCATGAGCAGCACGAGGATTGGCTCACCTACCTGAATAGGAGCAACTAATATGATCGGCAAGGACAATCAGCCCGACACAAAATCGATTCGCCGCATCACCAGGGAAATGCTGCCCTTGCATTGCCCCACTCCGGATATGAATTTGTGGGATTCTCACCCGCGGGTCTTTTTACCCATCAAAGAAACCGGCAGGGTCAGTTGCCCCTATTGCGGGACGCAATTTATTCTGCAGGACTGAAAAGTCTGCTGATAACCCGGTTCTGATTTGCTATGGATAATAAAACAATTTTGATAAAGATTTTAGGTTTCGTTCCCTATGCCAAAAGGTTTGTTGCGAGAGATAAAAGTACTTTGGCAGTTTTTAAAGCCGTTGATAGCTATAAAAATAAATTTGAATATACAGATAAGGATGATTTTGATATTTTATTATTTACCCAAACGATTTTATGGGCAGAAAAAGATGTGGTTAATGAGCTTAAAGAAATCCTTAGAAAACGAAATATAATTGCTCTTTTCTATACAGGAGAAAATATGTTGAGGGGTTTTAACTATCCTTATCTTGGTAGTTTTGTAAAAGCAGCAAGGAACTTCATAGTTAAAAAGTATTTTCCAATTAGCAGATACCATAAAATAGCATTCCTTAAAAATCACCCGGGGAAATTTTTTGGCATTCTAACAAATTCCGGATTTGATGAACAGTATTTCTTTTCTTTACCTTATTTTTTAAGGCTGTTGATTTTTAATAGCTCGCTCATCCCAAAATTAGAAAGTAAAAATACAGATAATATAAGAAATAAAAAATTCTGTGCCTTTTCAGTTAGCAACCCTTCAGATCTGCATAGAATATCTTTTTGTAAAAAACTCTCGAAATATAAGAAAGTAGATTCTTATGGCAAGGTATTGAAAAATTGTGAGTATCCAAAAGAATTACTTGAAGCGCATAAAAAAGCTAAAGGTGCTGGACTAAATCGTTTTTTACTCAAAGAGTATAAATTTAACATTTGTTTTGAAAACTCTGTTGCCGATGACTATATAACGGAAAAGCTCTTAAATACCATGGTTGGAGGAGCAATTCCAATATACAGGGGCGCCAGGAATGTGGGAGATTATTTTAATACCGGCTCCTTTATCAATTATCATGACTATGGCTCATACGATAAAATGATTGAAAAAGTAATTGAACTTGATAATGATGATGAAAAGTACCGGGAATTTTTACAACAACCCTGGTGCACGGAAAAGAACCTGGAGAATATCGAAAAAAAGAAGAAAGATACCGGACTTTTTGTGAAGAAGCTGGTTGAACAGGTTGAAAGAAACAGACAACGCAAGTAAATCTTTTTTCCAGATATTTATAAATACCGATATTCTCAATCCGGGAGTACAATCATAGTAAGCCAATGCCCCTATTATTCCATGGATAAAATTTTGATAAGACCCTTTGGTTTCTCGGTCGGCCCGCATCAATCCGCTTTCCCCCATAAGAGAATTTTCGAGCTCTTTGGCCGCCTTGACGGTTGCAAAAATAAATTTGAATACACATACGAGGATGATTTTGATGTTTTATTATTTGGAGATTCATATTTATATCCGGATGTGATTCAAATTAAAGAGCTTAAAAAAATTCTTGAAAAACGGAATAATGTAGTGGCTCTTTTCATCACGGGAGAAAATATATGGAGATTTTTTCCCAGACGTAATTTTTATAAGCTGATAATAAGAATAAAAGACTACATATTTGCAAAGTATTTTCCAGGTAGAATATTCCATGAAATTGAATTCCTTAAAGATCACCCCGGAAAATTTTTCGGCATACTGACGAACTCCGGATTTGATCAGAGGAATTTTGCTTCCCTGCCTTATTTTTTAAGACTGACTTGTCTTTTATTAAGACAGGTGAATTGTAATAACTTGTTCAGGCCACAAAGTAAAAACATGGATAAGGTAGAAAACAAAAAATTCTGCGCCTTTGCAGTTAACAACCCTTCAGATCTGCATAGAATATATTTTTATAAAAAGCTCTCGAAATACAGGAAAGTAGATTCTTATGGCAGGGTCTTGAAAAATTGTGAACATCCAAAAGAATTATATGAAATGTGTAATAAAGACAGTTATGGAGTAAATCGTCTTTTATTCAAAAAGTATAAATTTGTAATTTGTTTTGAAAATACTGTTGCCGATGATTATGTAACCGAAAAGCTTTTAAATGCCGTGATTGCAGGAACAATTCCAATATACCGGGGCGCCGGTAATGTGGGAGATTATTTTAATACCGATTCCTTTATCAATTATCACGACTATGGCTCATACGATAAAATGATTGAAAAAGTAATAGAACTCGATAATGATGATGATAAGTACCGGGAATTTTTACAACGACCCTGGTTCACGGAAAAAAATCTGGAGAATATCGAAAAAAAGCATGAAGAGATCGGCTTTTTTTTTAAAAAGCTGGTTGAACAGGTTGAACGCAACAGACGGCGCAAGTAAATCTTTTTTCCAGATATTTATAAATACCGATATTCTCAATCCGGGAGAAGAATCATAGTACGCCAATCATCAACAAACGGGCAAGTGATTCTTATACCAATGGTACGTCTTCTCCAGCCCTTCCTGTAACCTGGTTTTATATTTCCAGCCAAAATTATTCAGCTTGCCGGGATTGGTCAATTTACTCATTACGCCATCATGTTTGCTGGTATTGAAAAACAACCGTCCATTGAAATTGATGGTATGCTTTATCAGTTGGGCTAATTCCTTAATGGATATATCAACACCTGTACCGATGTTAATGTGAGTATTACGTATATCTTTTGTTTGACAGGTATCTTTAAAATCAACATTCTCCATTAGAAATATACATGCATCAGCCATGTCTTCACTATATAAAAACTCTCGTCTCGGCGTACCACTACCCCATATTTCAACCTGCGGCTGCTTACTTATTTTTGCCTCATGCATTTTTCTAATCAAAGCAGGAATGACATGAGAAGTCTCCAGGTCAAAATTATCATTAGGTCCATAAAGATTAGTTGGCATTACTGAAATAAAATTTGTGCCATATTGTAGATTGTAGCTTTCGCACATCTTGATACCGGCAATCTTTGCTATTGCATAGGGCTCGTTACTATATTCAAGCGGCGAAGTTAATAAGCTGGCTTCAACTATAGGCTGAGGCGCCTGCCTCGGATAGATGCAGGTGCTGCCTAAAAACAACAGCTTTTTAACACCACTGAGATAACTTTGATGGATAACATTATTCTGAATCTGCAGGTTTGTATATATAAAATCTGCGCGACAGGTATTATTTGCATGAATACCGCCTACCTTGGCTGCGGCAAGAATCACATAGTCGGGGTTTTCCTCGCTAAAAACCCCTTCGACCGCCAATTGGCTGGTCAAATCCAGTTCTGTGTGCGTTCTATAAACAAGATTAGTATAGCCCCGGTCTACTAAATTTTTAACCAGGGTGGAACCAACCAATCCCCGGTGACCGGCTATATAAATTTTTGCCTGCTTATTAATAGGACATCACTCTTCGCCGCCAAAATCATCATTTTTCAAATCATATCTAACCATACAGGATACCAGTTCCGGGAAAGAAACTGTTCGCTTCCAGCCCAAATGCTTTTCTGCTTTAGATGGATCGCCCAACAACAGTTTCACTTCGGACGGACGAAAATATTTTTCATCCACCTCTACCAGCACATTACCTGTCTTACTATCAATCCCTTTTTCGTCCACCCCCGTACCCTGCCAATTCATTTCAATACCTGCTTCCTTGAATGCCATCGTCGCAAATTCCCGTACAGTATGAGTTTCACCGGTCGCAATAACATAATCGTCAGGCTCACTTTGTTGCAGCATTAGCCATTGGGCATAAGCATAATCTTTGGCATGGCCCCAATCCCGCTTGGCATCTAAATTACCTAACTTTAAAATCTTTTGTCTGCCTTGGTAAATTTTTGCCACCGCCCGGGTAATTTTTTTAGTTACAAAAGTCTCCCCCCGCCTGGGTGATTCATGGTTGAACAGGATCCCGTTACAGGCAAATAAATTATAAGACTCCCGATAATTAACCGTTATCCAGTGAGCATAAAGTTTAGCGGTGGCGTAAGGAGATCTGGGATGAAATGGTGTGCTTTCATTTTGTGGCTCAGTGCCGGGAATACCGCCAAATAATTCAGAAGTAGAGGCTTGGTAATATTTGCACTCCAGCGCTAAATCACGAACAGCATCCAGCAAACGAATAGCGCCTGTGCCGACAACTTCCGCTGTGTACTCGGGGATCTGAAAACTCACCGCCACATGAGATTGCGCCCCCAGATTGTAGATCTCATGCGGTTGAATTTTGGTCACTAATCTGTGCAGATTGCTTGAATCGACCAGATCTCCATGATAGGTAAATAATCGCTTGTGGTCGAGTATATGCTCTATCCGCTGCGTGGTAAAAACCGATGATCTACGCAAAATGGCATGCACTTCATACCCTTTCTCCAACAGCAATTCTGCCAGGTAAGAACCATCTTGCCCGGTGATGCCGGTTATAAATGCCTTTTTCATTTACCGGCCCTGCCATAAATATCATCAAGTCTTTCTATATCATCCTCCCCCAGATAACTGCCACTTTGCACCTCTATAACTTCCAACGGGGTATCCTCTTTATTCTCCAGCGCATGCACTGCACCGACAGGGATATAGGTAGACTGACCGGTACTCAAGATTGAAACTTCCCCGTCACGGGTAACGGTTGCAATACCGTCAACCACCACCCAATGCTCCGCTCTCTTATGATGCAATTGCAAAGACAATCGGGCATGTGGGTTAACATGTAATCGTTTCACCTGAAAAAACGCACCGGTTTCAATAGAATCATACCAGCCCCATGGACGATAGACCTTGCGATGACTTTCCGCCTCAGAACAACCCCTGCTTCGTAAACGATCCACGAACCCTTTTACTTCCTTCGCTTTATCCTGACCGGCGATTAACGTCGCATCCGCGGTATGGACAACAATCAGGTTATCCACACCAATGGTGGCAACCAAATGATCGCCGGTATTTATATAAGCGTTATTTGTCTGCTGTGCAATAACGTTTCCTGTAATAACATTCCCGTCCCCATCCTTTTGGCCTATACCATATAATGTAGCCCAGGTCCCCACGTCACTCCAGCCAGCCTCTAATGGCACAACAACGACAACATCGCTTTTTTCCAGTAAGGCATAATCAATAGAACAATCAGGGCTGAGCGCAAAAGCATCGGCTTGCAGACGAATAAAGTCAAAATCATTCACCGCTTTGTCAACCGCTTGCTTAACGATCCCAACAATTTCACCGCAATGCCGGTGTAATTCATCCAACAGAGTTTGTATCTCAAAGACAAACATACCGCTATTCCATAAATAATTGCCGGCCGTTAAATATTGCTCGGCCATGGTCTGGTCGGGCTTCTCGACAAAAACCTCAACCTTATAAAATGCCTGTGCTTTGCCCGAAGCAATCCTGATATAGCCATAGCCGGTATTAGCCTCGGTGGGCACAATGCCGAAAGTAACCAATTGTCCGGCCATAGCCTGTTTAGCGGCCACAGCGATCGCCCGGTGAAAGGCATCGACATCCTTAATCACATGATCGGCGGACAAAACAAGCAGGACGACTTCTTCACTCTCATTCTCCTTGCCTGCCTGCAAGGCGGCGGCGGCAATTGCCGGGGCGGTATTTCTACCGATGGGTTCCAGTAATATAGTTGCCTGAGTAATATTAATCGCCTGCAATTGTTGCGCGACCAGAAACCGATGCGCCTCATTACAAATAATGATCGGATCGGAGACATTATCCAAGCCTTCCAGGCGCAATAAAGTCTCTTGCAACAGCGTATTATCGCTGACCAGAGGGAGAAATTGCTTAGGGTAATCCCTTCTCGAAAGCGGCCAAAGACGGCAGCCGGAACCGCCGGACAAAATAACCGGAATAATCTTCATAAAACAGGCACTGCACACATTTTGCCAAACCATCCCCCGCCGCCGACTGGTTCAAGCATAGCCCGGCGGTTATTTTTTGTCAACCGGCGGCGACCGAAAGACCGGTGATAATCCGCTATTATCCCCTCTGGCAATATCCAAATCTATGCGCTATTATCGAACCAATTACTAACCACGGAGAACAACTATGCCTGGCATAACCGAACTACTGATCATCCTGTTGATCGTGGCGCTGCTGTTTGGCACCAAAAAGCTGCGGAGCATGGGCGGCGATCTGGGCAGCGCCCTGAAGAACTTTCGCGGCGCCATGAAAGACGAAGAGCCGGAAACAATACCGGCCGAACCCTCATTGGAAAACAGCGATGAAAGTGAAAATAAAAAAAAAGAATAACGTATATCCGGGAATAATCCCGCGGCTCTACCGCCCATCCCGCTGAATCCATGTTCGATATAGGTTTCTGGGAATTAACCCTGATTGCCATAGTCGTTCTGCTCGTTATGAGACCGGAGCGCATACCCGCTGCTGCTGTAGCGGCCGGCCAATGGCTCAGGAAAATAAAAGGCACCATCCACTCCTTGCGTAGCGAGATAAGAAAAGAACTGAGCCTGTGGGGAAAGACGGACAATCTTTCCGACCAGATGGACAATCTCGACCGGCTTCTGAAAGACGCCCCCGACAAAAAGCCCTCCGATTGAAGCCACAACCCGGTGAGAAAATCGGCATGTCCGGGCACACTGAAGATCGCGAACAAACACTAATCTCTCATCTGAAAGAACTGCGTGGATGTTTATTGCGGGCCATCGTGGCCGTGCTGATTATTTTTTGCGGACTGATCTATTTTTCCAATGAAATCTACCGCCTGATCGCCCTGCCGCTCATCGACAACCTCCCCGAAGGCAGCAGCATGATTGCCACCGAAGTCGCCTCCCCCTTCTTGACGCCCCTCAAGCTGACCTTCTTTCTTTCGGTGTATATCGCAGTGCCCTACATACTCTATCAGGCGTGGCTTTTTATCTCCCCGGGGCTATACAGAAACGAACGCAGGATCGCATTTCCCATTATCTCAACCGGCGTACTGCTATTTTATGCCGGCACCGCGTTTGCCTACTACATCGTATTTCCGCTGGTATTTGGATTCCTGACGGCGATTTCCCCGGAAGGAGTACTGATCATGACCGACATACAACATTACCTGGATTTCATAATCAAACTCTTCTTTGCCTTCGGACTTGCCTTTGAAATACCCATTGCCACGTTCCTGCTCGTCCGTGGCGGATTCGTGTCGGTGCGCAACCTGAGACAAAAGCGCCCCTGGATAATCATAATGGCCTTTGTTCTCGGCATGTTACTGACGCCGCCGGACATATTATCCCAGATCCTGCTCGCCGTTCCCGTCTGGTTACTATTTGAGTTGGGATTGATAATCAGCGCCTGGTATGTAAAAGACGATATTGAGCAGGAAACAGACGGCCAATCATAGCCCGGCGAACCCGGATCCTGTAAAGTTTGATAAAATTCAAGGTACTTACACCAAAATCAAACAGGCCCTTGCTCATGACAAAATGTGCCCGAACTGCGCTTGTCCCCGCTATAATTTCCACCGGTAAAACGCCGATGTGTTCAAGGGCTACAAATCGCCCAGGGAGGTCTTGAGCGATCACACGGGACAGTACACGAAAGCAGGGATCCCCTGACCTGAGCAAGGGCAGGCATCCAGTCTTTCGCATGATTCGGGCTAACCGGACAGCGCGGAAATGCAGACCACCATCAGTGTGTTCGGGATCAGGCCGAGGATCAGTATTGCCAGGCCGTTCAGGCTGAGGATCCATTCCATTCCTTGTGAGGATCTCAACCGGGTCGTCTTGAGCGGCGCATCGAAATACATGAGCTTTATGATGCGTAAATAGTAAAAGGCTCCAATGATCGATAAACCGACCGCAACCGCCGCCAGCCAGATCAGCCCCGAGGCTACCAACTCTTTCAATACAAACCATTTTGCCCAGAAACCGACAAATGGCGGCACCCCAGCCATGGAAAACATCAGGCACATCATGATAAAGCTGAACCAGGGATTTCTTTGCGCAAGACCTTTGAAGTCGTCCAGATTGTCCGCTTCAAATCCTTTGTTGCCCAGCAGAATAATTATGCCGAAGGCCCCCATGCTCATCAGGGCATAGGTGAGTACGTAAAACATTCCGCCAGCAAAGCCGGCCGGGTTGCCGGCGATTAGCCCGAGGAGAATAAAGCCTGCGTGGGCAATGGTCGAGTAGGCCAGCATTCGCTTTATGTTGGTCTGGGAAATTGCGATGATGTTGCCGAGGCCCATCGAGAGTACGGCAAGGAGGATCAGTATGGAGCGCCAGTCGTCCGCCAGAGGCAGTAATCCGTTGACCAGCAGTCTGATCGCCATGGCAAAGGCGGCAATTTTCGGGGCGGCACTGATGAACAGGGTAACGGAGGTCGGCGCTCCCTGGTATACGTCCGGCAGCCACATGTGAAATGGCGCTGCGCCCAGCTTGAATGCTATGCCGATGATGATGAAAATCATGCCGTAGATAAAGTAGATGCGCGAGTCCGGGGCGAGGTTGATCTGTTCGGCGATCAGGTTCAGCGTGAGTGTGCCGGTAATGCCGTAGATGATGGATATTCCGTATAACAGCATCCCGGATGCGAGCGCGCCCAGGACGAAGTATTTGATTGCGGCCTCGATGGCTTTGTCTGAAGTGCGGTGCATTGCGATCATTGCATACAGGGACAGGGATAATAATTCCAGCCCCAGATAGACGGTCAGCAGGCTGTGGGCCGATACCATAATCATCATTCCCAGTACGGCAAATAATCCCAGCACATAGTATTCGCCCTTGATCAGGCCGTGGGTTTTCAGGTAGTCCTGTGAGTAGATGAAGATAATGACGGTAATGGAACAGATGTATAGTTTGAGCGCGATGCTCATCGGGTCGCTGATAAAGGAGTTGCCAAAGCCAAGGGTCGTGCTCCCGGTGTGCCGGTAAATGAGTAAGCAGATGACGATGATTAGCGCGGTCTGTGCGGAGATGTAGGTTATCGAGCGAGATGAGTCGTCGCGGATAAAGGTGTCTGCGATAAGCACAAGGCAGGCCAGGCCCAGCAGGGCTGTTTCGGGAATGATGAGCATTAGGTCGCTGGCAATCATGGATCTGTATTACAGTTTTCCCTGTAGCACATGGCCCAACAGGTTTTCCGTTGAGGTGTGGATAATTTCAAATATGGGCGCAGGCCATACGCCAAACAGCAGCACGACCAGCGCCAGCATCGACATTACGAATGTTTCCTGAGCGTTGATGTCTTGCAATGCGGCAACGTTTTTGTTGGCAATATCCCCGAATATAACCCGCTTGTACAGCCAGAGTGTATAGGCGGCTCCCAGGATCAGGGTCAGGGCGGCAAAAAAGGAGATCCAGAAGCTGGCGCTGAAGCTGCCGAGTATTACCAGAAATTCGCCGACGAAACCGGAGGTGCCGGGCAGTCCGGCATTTGCCATGGCAAACAGCATCATGAATGCGGCAAAACGGGGCATGGTATTGACCACGCCGCCGTAGTCGTCTATTTCGAGACTGTGCGCCCGGTCATACATTATTCCTATGCACAGGAATAAGGCCGCCGAGATGAATCCGTGGGAGATCATTTGCATCATTCCGCCTTCAATGGCCATGAGTGCCCCACTGTCGGAGCCGGTTGCGGTAAAGGCGCTGAAGCAGATAAACATGCCCAGGGTAACAAAGCCCATATGGGCAATCGAGGAATAGGCGATCAGCTTTTTCATGTTGTTCTGAACCAGTGCGACAAAACCGACATAGATGATTGCAATCAGTGACAGGACGATGATCAGACCGTCAAAGTGAAAGCTGGCATCGGGGGTGATGGGCAGACTGAAGCGTATAAATCCGTAGCCGCCCATTTTCAGCATAACCGCCGCAAGGATCACGGAGCCGCCGGTTGGCGCTTCGACATGGGCATCCGGCAGCCAGGTATGCACCGGCCACATCGGGATCTTTACGGCGAAGGCCAGAAAGAATGCAATAAATATTAATTTTTGTTCCGTCAGACTCAGGGGCATCCGGTGCCATTCGAGTATATTGAAACTGCCGGATTGCGAGTATAGATAAAGAAGCGCAATCAGCATGAATACGGAGCCAAGAAAGGTGTACAGGAAAAATTTGATGGTCGCATACACACGTCTGGCCCCTCCCCATATGCCGATAATCAGGAACATGGGGATCAGCATGGCTTCCCAGAATACATAAAACAGTACGCCATCCATTGCGGCAAAAACGCCGTTCATCAAGCCCTCCAGGATGAGAAAGGCGGCCATGTACTGGGATATTCCGGGTTTGGCGAACTCCCAGACGGATAAGATGACCAGTACCGTGGTAAAGGTTGTCAGCAGTATCAGCGGCAGCGCAATGCCGTCCACTCCCAGGTGGTAATAGATGTTGAATTGCGGGATCCAGTCGCTACGCTCGATAAACTGCATGGAGGGTGTGGAGGTGTCAAATTGCAGGTAGGTAAGCACGGAGAGTAAAAAGGTTATGAGTGCGGTCGCCAGCGACAGGTATTTTACCATCGCTTTCCGGCGGTCGCCCAGGTATAGCGCCCAGATGCCTCCCAGTATCGGGAGCCAGATAAGCAGACTCAACAGTGGCGGGGTGTCCGGTGCACTCATCTACAGGGAAGCGGGGTTGTGTAATGGGGGTATAGGGGCATTGTCTTTCCGATTTTTTGCTCTGTCCGGCGCCGGGGTTTGCTGCGAAGGCTTAGGGCAGGAAAATGCCCAAAAGAATCAACAGGCCGATGATCATTGAAAAGGCGTAATGGTATAGATAACCGGATTGTATGTGCCGTATTAGCGCGGAAAACCGGCTTACGATGCGGGCGGAGCCGTTTACAACCAGGCCGTCAATAATCCTGATATCACCTATCGTCCACAGAAGATTACCGATTTTTCTGGAGCCTGCAGGGAAAACCGCCTGGTTGAACCGGTCGAATCCGTAGTTGTTTGCCAACACCTGGTAAATGATGGTAAAGCGTTCGGCAATGATCCGGGGAGTTTGCGGAAATCTGAGGTAGCACAGCCACGCGGTGGCAATGCCGGCGGCCATGAGTCCCAATACGGCGGGATGTGTAAAGGCATGCAGCATAAACCAAAACGCCCCATAGTAGTTGAGCGCAAGCCGGTCGAGTACGTTATTGTTTTCGGCCACGAATATAGCGTTGCCAAAATAGTCGCCGAAAAGCATGGGGGTGATCAGGAACCAGCCTATAATCAGTGAGGGGAGCGCGAGCGCTATCAGCGGCACCGTCATCGTCCATGGCGCCTCTTGCAGGCGTTTCCACTCGTCTATGTCTATATGCTCTTCGCCGTGAAAGGTCATGAAGAAAAGGCGGAAACTGTACAGGGCGGTAAAGAATACGCCGGCCAATACGGCATAGTAGGCGAACGTAGCGCCCGGCAAGCTGGATAGATGCACTGCTTCAATGATGGCGTCTTTGGAGAAGAATCCGGCTGTGCCGGGGAACCCTATTAATGCCAGCGAGCCGAAAAAACAGGTGATCCAGGTGATCGGCATTTTTTTGTAGAGCCCCCCCATTTTGCGCATGTCTTTTTCATGCCGCATGACAATGACCGCGCCGGCCGCAAGGAATAGTAATGCCTTGAAAAAGGCATGGGTCACTAAATGGAAAATCGCCGCCGCATAGGCCGATGCGCCCAGTGCGACGGTCATATAGCCCAGTTGTGACAGGGTGGAATAGGCAATCACTCGTTTAATGTCGTTCTGCACAAGCCCTAGTACACTCATGGACAGGGCGGTGACGGCGCCAATGATCAGGATAAGGCTCAGGGCGGTTTCCGAGTGTTCGAATAGCGGCGACATGCGCGCTACCATGAAAATGCCGGCCGTTACCATAGTGGCTGCGTGGATCAGCGCCGATATCGGGGTGGGGCCTTCCATGGAATCGGGTAACCAGACGTGCAGCGGCACCTGGGCCGATTTGCCCATGGCGCCGATAAAGAGGCAAATACAGATTAGCGACATCAAGGACCAGGCGTTGTCGCCCAGGATGGTTATCTCTGCATCGGCAAAATCGGGCGCCTGCGAAAAGATCGTCGCGTAATCCAGGGAATTGAAGTAGGTGAGGATTGCCGCAATGCCTAAAAGAAAGCCGAAGTCTCCCACCCGGTTTACCAGAAATGCCTTCAGATTGGCAAAGATCGCCGTTTCTTTTTTGAACCAGAATCCGATCAGCAGATAAGAGACCAGCCCCACTCCCTCCCAGGCGAAGAATAGCTGCAGGAAGTTGTTCGACATTACCAGCATGAGCATGGCAAAGGTGAACAGGGAGATGTAACTGAAGAAACGCTGGTAGCCGGGGTCGTCGTGCATGTAGCCGATGCTGTATATGTGTATTAGCCACGAGACAATGGTCACGACTACCATCATGGTAACGGTTAATTCGTCGATCAGAAAACCGACTGTGAACGGAATGTTCCCGCTGATCAGCCAGATATATGCCGTTGCATTGTAGGTTTCCCCGCCGTCAAAAATGATGTGTTTGTAGGCGATCAGCGACAGGACGCTGGAGATGCCGACGCCGATAATGGTTATGCGGTGCGCGGCTGTGCGGCCGATGACCCGGCCGAATAGTCCGGCAACCACTGCGCCGAGCAACGGTGCCAGAACAATGGCCAGATAGATGTTTTCCATATTATGGGCGTGTACTAACCTTTAATGCTGCTTAAATCATCGACGTTGATGGTGCCGCGGTTGCGAAACAGCACGATGAGTAATGCGAGACCTATCGCGGATTCGGCGGCGGCGACCGTGAGAATGAAGAATACGAATATCTGCCCGTGTATGTCATCGAGGAAATGGGAGAATGCAATAAAGTTCATGTTGACGGCCAGCAGCATCAATTCTATGCACATCAGTAACAAGATCATGTTTTTTCTGTTTAAAAAGATGCCGGTGACACTGATGCAGAATAGTATCGAGGCAAGGGTGAGAACCTGGGGCAGGGTGATCATGGTTTAGCCGTCGGTCTTTTTCGCATCCATTTTTACAATGCGCAGGCGGTCTTGTTTTGTTGCGCGAACCTGCTGTGCGGGATCAATGGATTTGTTCATTTTTGATTTACTCATGGACAGCGATATTGCGGTAACGATGGCTACCAGAAGAATTACGCCGGCTATCTCAAACTCATAAAGGTATTCGGTATACAGGGTGTGGCCGAGTAATTTGGTGTTATTATAGGCTTCGCCCGGACCGGCCTCCGAATTGAAAAAGTCCGAGCTGACGATGGAGCTCATTGCAAGCGCCATCAATATGGCGACTACGGCGCCCGCCGGTAAAAATCCGGCAAATCCCTCGCGTAAAACGGCGACATTGATGTCGAGCATCATTATCAAAAACAGAAACAGCACCATGACCGCCCCGACGTAGACCAGTACCAGCACGATGGCAAGAAACTCGGCCAGCATCAATAACCAGATGGCGGCGCTGGAAAAAAAGGCCAGCACCAGAAACAGGGCGGCAAACACGGGGTTGCGTACGGTTATCACCATGCTGGCCGACAATAACAGCATTGCCGCAAAAAGGTAGAATACAATCTGCTCGAACATTATCGATACATTGCATCCAGTTCACGGTCGGCTGCAATCTGCTGTTCATATTTATCGCCGATTTCCAGCAGATGCTCTTTGCTAATGAGTAAATCGCCGCGTTTTTCTCCGTGATATTCGAATATCCTGGTTTCAACAATAGAATCGACCGGGCAGGATTCTTCGCAAAAGCCGCAAAAGATACATTTTGTTAAATCAATATCATAGCGGGTCGTCCTTCTGCTGCCGTCCGCCCGTTGTTCCGATTCAATGGTGATTGCGACGGCCGGACAGACTGCTTCACATAACTTGCAGGCAATGCAACGCTCTTCTCCATTCGGGTAGCGGCGCAATGCATGCAAACCACGGAAACGGTTTGATTGCGGCGTTTTTTCTTCGGGATATTGAACCGTGGTTTTGGGTTGAAACAGATATTTGCCGGTCAATATCAGTCCTTTGATTAGTTCCCACAGGAGCAGGCTTCTGAAATATTGGCTTATCTTGTTCATTCTAATCGGCAAGGCTGTTGCTTAATCGAACCAGGGGGGGATTTCCGCTACAACCAGCACGGACGCGACGATCAGCCAGACTATGGTTATGGGAATGAATATTTTCCATCCCAGGCGCATGATTTGATCGTAGCGATAACGCGGAAAAGTCGCCCTGAACCAGAGAAACATGAACATGAAAATCGAAGTCTTTGCCAGGAGCCAGAAAATATCCGGCACCCAGGCAAACCATTCTTCAAGGATGGGAATGCCCTGGAACGGGGAGAGCCACCCGCCGAGGAACATGATCGCGCTCAATACCGAGATCAATATCATGTTTGCGTATTCCGCCATGAAGAATATCGAGAAGGCCATGCCGCTGTATTCAACGTGGAAACCGGCTACTATCTCCGATTCGCCCTCGGCAACGTCAAAAGGCGCCCGATTGGTTTCCGCAACTCCGGAAATGTAATAGATGATAAACAGGGGCAACAACGGCAGCCAGAACCAGTGAATTATACTGCCGGTCTGCGCCGTTACTATTTCTCCGAGATTGAGACTGCCTGCGGCAATCAGCACCCCTACCAGGGCAAATCCCATGGCTATTTCATAGGACACAATCTGCGCGGCGGAGCGTATGGCGCCGAGAAATGCGTATTTTGAATTGGAGGCCCATCCGGCAATAATTACCCCGTACACGGCCAGCGAGGTCAGCGCCAGTATGTACAGCAGGCCGGCATTGATGTCGGCAAGCACCATGACATCGTCAAACGGCACGACCGCCCAGGCCGCTATGGAGGGCGCCAGGGAGAGAATGGGCGCCATAATAAACAAGGTTTTGTTGGCCTTGGCAGGCATGATAATTTCCTTGACTATCAGCTTTAGCGCGTCGGCGAGGGGCTGCCCCAGCCCCCATAGCCGGAACCCTAAAAGGCCGACCCGATTGGGGCCGATGCGTCCCTGTATGGACCCGATAACCTTGCGCTCCGCATAGGTGAAATAGGTTACCGTGAGCAATACGAGTGTGATAATAATCAGAATTTTTGTAGTTGTTTCCATAGTCAATACCATGCCGGCTTGCAGCTCCGGCCCCACCATCATGCTTGCCAATGGTATAAACAGGTTGCTGCGTAGATAGTCGAAAATCATATTATGCCTTTTCTATTTGCAGCGCACCGAAAGACGGGCCTAAACAGGCATGCAGGGGTTGTGCCGCGTGAATCAAGGCGCATTGATCCGGGATGCGCTCGTCAATAATAACCGGCATGGCCGCCGTGGCCTCGCCTTGTCTGATCCGCACAGTCTGTCCGTCCAGAATGCTCAGGGTTGCCGCCATCGCCGGGTTGATATGAACGGCGCCGTCGCTGGCATCCTGCGTCATTTGAAGAGACGGCGCCCGGCGGGTAATACTGTCAATGGCATTCATCGGCACATCCGTAATTCTTTGCATTGCGCCATCGGGCGGTTCGATGGCGGTTATCTGCCACTGGGCGGTATTGTCCGCCTTGACTGATCCGATTACAGCGGTCACTTCCGATAGTATTTCATCTGTTGAGACATATTCAAAATCAGGCAATCCAAACCGCTTGGCCAGCATTATCAGCGTCTTCCATCCGGGTTTTGCCTCGCCGACCGGCCGGGTGGCCGCTGCAAAGACCTGGTGAGCGCCTTCATTATTGATGTAACTCCCGTCCGTTTCGGCGAATGGCGCAAGGGGTAGCAGCACGTCCGCATAGTTTTCCATTTCATCGTTGCAATAACTGCCCAGGCAGACCACCAATTCGGCCAAGTGCATTGCCTGTTTTGCCAGCCCGCCGTCCCAGCAATCAATTTCCGGTTCCAAGCCCATTATAATGTAAGCGTTTCGCGCCTCCTGCAACATGGAGTATGCGTCCAGACCGGTGCTTGCCGATTTTTTTGCGCCGGGCAAACGATGCGGCAAGACGCCGGTCAGCCAGGCGCCGGAGGTATTGCTTGCCTCGCCCAAGTATCCCAGTCTGGATTTGGTGATTTGCGCCAGCCGGACGGCAAGTCCGCGTATATTTGAGTAGTCGGGATGGGCAACGGCGATGTTGCCCAGCAGAATGGTGGTGCGCGCATTTTTTGCTAATGAATCAGCCGCGTCCTTGTGGCATTCCTTTGCCTCAACTCGGTCAATTAATTCCCTGAGGGCCTGATCGGAAGTATCGGTTTCCAGTATTTTTATTATTGCGGCAAGCTCCTCTACGATCCTCGCCGGTGCGACGATCCGTTTGTGCCGCACAGCGTAATTCAATTCGTAATCGACCGGATTGATGATCATGATTTGGCCGCCGTTATTGGCCGCTTTGCGCAGGCGGTGATTGATGATCGGTTGCTCTTTGCGCACGTTGCTGCCTATCAATAACACCGACTCCAATTGCTCCATTTCCTGAATCGATTGCCCCAGATAGGGGTATGCGGGGGCAAGGGCTTGATCAGAAAAATCTCTTTGCCGGCAGCGATGATCGATATTGGCGCAGCCAATCCCCCTGAGCAGTTTTTGGAAAAGAAACAGTTCTTCCAGTGTCGAGGCGGGCGATGCCAATGCGCCGATTTGCCCGGCGCCGTATGCCGAAATGACCGAGCTCAATTTTTCATGGGTATAGTCAAAGGCCGTTTCCCAGTCGGTCTCCCGCCATTCGCCTTGTTGTTTAATGCGCGGCGTCAATATTCTGGCGCTGCTGTAAAGTCCTTCGTAGCTGAAGCGATCCCGGTCGGACAGCCATATTTCATTTATCTTTTCATTTTCTGCCGGGACAACCCGCTTTACCCGGCCGCCGTTCACGTGTATGTGTATGTTTGACCCGGTTGAGTCATGCGGCGCAATCGCGTCTTTTTGCGCCAGTTCCCAGGCGCGCACCGAGTAACGAAAAGGTCTGGAGGTCAGGGCGCCGACCGGACAAATATCGATGATATTGCCGGACATTTCCGAGTGGACTGTTTTTTCAATATAGGTGCCGATTTCCATATATTCACCGCGGCCGGTGACCCCTATCTCTCTCAACCCGGCAATTTCTTCGCCAAACCGCACGCAGCGCGTACAATGGATGCAGCGGGTCATGTCGGTTTGAATCAAGGGCCCGATATTCTTGTCCTGCACAACCCGCTTTTTTTCCTGATAACGGGAAACGTCGCTGCCGTAGCCGACGGCCAGATCCTGCAATTCGCATTCGCCGCCCTGATCGCAGATCGGGCAATCCAGCGGATGGTTTATTAACAGAAACTCCATAACCGATTTTTGGGCCTCATGGGCGAGCGCCGATTTTGTTCGCACCACCATTCCGTCGGTAACGGGTGTGGCACAGGCGGGCAGTGGTTTGGGTGATTTTTCGACGTCCACCAGGCACATGCGGCAGTTGGCGGCAATACTCAGTTTGTGGTGGTAGCAAAAACGCGGAACATAGATATCATTCCGATCGGTTATTTCGATCAGCATCTGCCCCGGCCGCCCCTCCAGCCGCCGGCCGTCCACCTCCAGATGTATGGTATCGCCGGTCATTTTAATAGCCCATGAAATCGGGTGGCTGATTGAATGTCAAGCTGCATGGCTTTTATTGTCCGTCAGGCAATGCCCATGGTCGATATGGAATTGAAATTCATCATGGAAGTGTTTTATAAAGCTCTGTACCGGCCATGCCGCGGCGTCGCCGAGTGCGCAAATTGTTCTGCCTTCAATCTTTCCGGCAATATCCACGAGTTTGTCCAAATCCCGGTGTTCTCCCTGGCCGTTTTCTATTCTTTCAATAACGCGGTACATCCAGCCTGTGCCTTCACGGCAGGGCGTACATTTTCCGCACGATTCGGAATAGTAAAACCGGGAAATGCGTTCCAGCATGCTGACCATGCAGGTCGTGTCGTCCATTACAACGACCGCCCCGGAGCCCAGATATGATCCCGCCTCGATGATTGAATCGTAATCCATATTGGTTTCCAGCATAATTTCACCCGGCACTACCGGCACGGATGAGCCGCCGGGGATCACCGCCTTGAGCGTCCGGTCATCGCGCATCCCGCCGGCCATATCCAACAGTTCCGCAAACGGGATCCCCAAGGGCACTTCAAAATTTCCGGGGTTGTTTACATGGCCGCTGACAGAGAAGCACTTGACCCCGCCGCTATTGGGCACTCCCATGTTGGCAAACCACTCGGCGCCATTGAGGATGATGGATGGAACCGATGCAAAACTTTCGGTATTGTTGATTGTGGTCGGGCGCCCATACAAGCCGAAATTGGCGGGGAACGGCGGTTTGAAGCGGGGCTGCCCCTTTTTTCCTTCCAGGGATTCCAGCAGTGCGGTTTCCTCACCGCAGATATAGGCTCCCGCGCCCAGGGTGTTGAATAGGTCTATGTTCGTGCCGCTGCCCAGGATGTTCTCGCCAAGGTAGCCTTCACTATAGGCCTCTTTCAGCGCATTCTCCATGCGTTTGAACGGTTCATCTATAAATTCGCCGCGTATATAGTTATATGCGACGGTTGTGCCGGTCGCATAACAGGCGATTGCCATTCCTTCGATCAGGCTGTGGGGATTGAAGCGGAGGATATCCCTGTCCTTGCAGGTGCCCGGTTCGCTCTCATCGGAATTGCATACTATATATTTCCGGCCCTCTGCGTCGCGAGGCATAAAACTCCATTTCAAACCGGTGGGAAAGCCCGCGCCCCCTCTGCCGCGAAGTCCGGAATTCTTTACTTCATCAATTACCTTTTCCGGCGGTGTTTTCTCTGTGAGCAGGGTTTTCAGCGCCTGGTAGCCGCCCACCTTGTAATAGTTCTCCAAGGTCCAGGGCCGCTTGAACTTGAGGGTGCTGAAGCATACCGAGTTGTGATCAGACATTATGCCTCACTCCAGCGCATCCAGAATGCGATCTACCTTTTCGATGCTCAGGTTCTCGTGATAGATATGATTCACCTGCATCATTGGCGCACCGCAGCAGCCCGCCAGACATTCCTCCTCCGGCTTCAGAAAATATTTTCCATCGGGGGTTGATTCACCGATTTCTATATTGAGTTTTTTTTCTATGTGGTCGACAATCCGAGCGGAGCCGCGCAACATGCAGGAGATGTTGGTGCAGACTGCAATACAGTTTCTGCCTACCGGCGCGGTTTCCAGCATGGAATAGAAGGAGGCAACCTCATAAACCGCGATAGTCGGCATAGCCAGATATTCCGCAACGGCATCCATCAGTTCCTTGGTGAGAAAACCTTTGTTTTCATGCTGTGCTTCGCGCAATGCCGCCAGTACCGCCGACTGCTTTTGCTCTGGCGGATATTTGCTTATCCAGTGATCGATCTCCCCGCGCACGTGGGCGGAAAGTGTATTTTTAACCGGCTCGGACATTTTTTTCCACCTTCCGCCAGTACAGGGATATGCAGCCGTCCATCACCTGTCTATCTCTCCAAACACAATGTCCTGCGTTCCGATTACGGCTACTACATCCGCCAGCATGTGTCCGCGCACCATCTCATTCATCGAGGCCAGGTGTGCAAATCCCGGCGCACGGATCTTCAATCGGTACGGTTTGTTCGCGCCGTCGGAGATCAGGTAAATGCCAAATTCGCCTTTTGGGTGTTCAACGGCGCAATATACCTCTCCTTCCGGCACGCAATACCCCTCGGTAAACAGTTTGAAGTGATGAATCAGGGATTCCATATCGCCTTTCATCTCTTCGCGCCGGGGAGGCGTCAACTTGTGATCATCCAATGTCACCGGCCCGGGATTGACGCGCAGCCAGTCTATACATTGCCGGACGATCTTATTGGATTGCCGCATTTCTTCAATACGCACAAGATAGCGGTCGTAGCAATCGCCGTTCGTTCCCACCGGTATGTCGAAATCCATCCGATCATAGACTTCGTAACAGCGGGTTTTGCGCAGATCCCATTCCAGTCCCGATCCACGCAACATCGGCCCGGAGAAGCCAAGTTGCAGGGCGCGCTCCGGCGATACAACGCCGATGCCCACCGTGCGCTGTTTCCAGATGCGGTTGTCGGTCAGCAGGGTTTCATATTCATCAACGCGAGAGGGGAAGCGCTCGGTGAACGCATCGATAAAATCGAGCAGTGAGCCCTGTCGATCAGCATTGAGGCGCCGCACTTCTTTTTCATTGTGCCATTTTGAAGCCTGGTACCGGGGCATCATCGAGGGCAAATCGCGATATACGCCGCCGGGGCGGTAATAGGTTGCATGCATGCGGGTGCCGGAGACCGCCTCGTAACAGTCCATCAAGTCTTCACGCTCGCGAAAACAATAGAGGAACACCGTCATAGCGCCAATATCCAGGCCGTGGGCGCCCAGCCACATCAGGTGATTGAGTATGCGGGTGATTTCATCATACATAACGCGAATGTACTGCGCCCGGACAGGGGGCGTTATTCCCAGCAGCTTTTCAATCGCCATGACATAGGCATGTTCGTTGCACATCATCGAAACGTAATCAAGGCGGTCCATATAGCCGATGCTCTGGTTATACGGTTTACTCTCGGCAAGTTTCTCGGTGCCGCGATGCAACAAGCCGATATGCGGATCGGCGCGCTCGATGACTTCGCCGTCCATTTCCAGCACCAGGCGCAATACACCATGGGCGGCGGGATGCTGGGGGCCGAAGTTCATTGTCATATTGCGGATTTCAGGCATCGTTATTGCCCGGACGTTGATCCGGCTCCGTTGCCGGATGGTAATCGTTGCGTATTACCCGTGGTACCAGAACACGATTTTCTATCGTGACGGGCTGGTACACGACCCGCCGTTTGTCGGGATCGTAGCGCACTTCCACATTCCCTTCCAGCGGGAAGTCCTTGCGAAAGGGGTGTCCGATAAAACCGTAATCGGTCAATATTCTGCGCAAATCCGGATGCCCTTCGAATAAAATTCCGAACAGATCGAAGGCTTCCCTCTCATACCAGTCTGCGCTCGACCAGATATCAACCACCGATTGAATACGGGGCGGCTCCTTTTCGATGAAAGTCTTAAGCCGCAATCTGCGGTTATGTGTTATAGAGAGCAATTGATATACTACGGCCAGGCGAGTGTCGTTTTTTCCATGCGCCTTGCGTCCCCGGCTGAATCCGGCGGCGTCATTGGTTTGCCAGTCACTCTGGCCGAAGGTGGAATAATCCACCCCGCACAAATCCATCAGTTGCTCAAAGGCCAGCTCCTTGTCATCCCGCAAACCCAGGCAAACGGTATGAATGGCTCCCGGCGGGACCGTCAGCGTGAGCTGCCCGCAGTGGGTATTGCTGTCCAATATGAACTCGCCGAAACGCTCAGGCAGTAGTGTTGTCAACGTGTGATCGGCGCTCATTGTTTTTCCCGGTGGTTTATGCTGCCGTTATTGAATTGGTGCGTTTGATCTTTTTTGTAGCTGGATAATGCCAAACAGCAGCGCCTCGGCGGTCGGCGGGCAGCCGGGCACATAGACATCGACGGGAATGATGCGGTCGCAGCCCCGCACCACGGAATAGGAATAGTGATAATAGCCGCCGCCATTGGCGCAGGACCCCATTGAAATAACCCAGCGCGGTTCCGGCATCTGATCATAGGCCTTTCTTAGCGCGGGAGCCATCTTGTTGACCAGGGTGCCCGCCACAATCATAACGTCGGATTGGCGCGGGCTTGGACGAAATACCACGCCAAAACGATCGAGATCATAACGGGATGCGCCGGCGTGCATCATTTCCACCGCGCAGCATGCCAGTCCAAAGGTCATCGGCCACATGGAGCCGGTGCGCGCCCAGTTAATCAGATTATCGACAGAGGTAGTTATAATGCCCGGTTCGTGTATAGTATGTTCCATCATAGTGTTACTCCCATTCCAGGGCGCCTTTGCGCCATTCATAAATAAACCCGACAACCAGCACGCCAAGAAAAACCATCATCGCCCAGAAACCGGCCATCCCTATTGTATCCAGTGCTACCGCCCAGGGAAAAAGGAAGGCAATTTCAAGATCGAAGATAATAAAAAGAATCGCAACCAAATAGTAGCGGATATCGAATTTCACCCTGGCATTTTCGAAGGCCTCGAAACCGCATTCATAGGGCGATTGCTTTTCACTGTCCGGCTTGGCATGACCCAGTATTTTCCCCATGCCGATGCCAAGGCACATCATCACTATGCCCAGCCCGAGCCCGATAATGGCAAATAGGAGTATCGGAAAATAGTTCGCTAACATAACGGCTCAAATACCTTTTGATTACATAGGCTCATTATACCAGCAGGTTTTCATCTGTAAAAGGTGTTTTATACAACGCCATGACATTCCGTCCCTTTCGGTGGGTATTAGACAGGATAACGCCGACGTGTTCAAGCGAGTTTCGCCAATGTGCCAGTTGTATCCATAGCCTTCTCTACAATTCTTGCGAAAGACTGGATGCCTGCCCCTGCTCAGGTCAGGGGGTAAATCTTTCGCAGGCTTCCAGCCCAAAACAGAATCACACAAATCTCCCGCGCTCAGGCAATATCCGGCTTAGCCGGAATTACTGCGTGCCCCTCGAGACGCCGTTGGCTCTCTGCCTCACCAGGGCGGCTACCCGTTTGTGCGCTTCGGCTTCCGTCATGCCTTTTTCCATAGCGCGTTTCACCATTCTTTGCTGCATGGCCTGATCTATGGGCGGGGGGTTCGTCCGGGTTCGGGTGATGCCGGCTTCGGCTCAAGCAGGGCCATTATATCTGTGGGCAAGCCCCCCGAACGTGCTGCCAAGTCAAGGGGGCGCTCGAGCTTATCGTTTTCAGCGTATATATCGGCTCCTTCTTCCACCAATAGCCGGATCATTGGAGCTTTTGACCTGCCCGCTGCCACGTGCAGGGGGGTATTACCGTCCTTGTCTTTCGCGTTGGGGTCGGCCCCGGCCTTGATGAGCGCAAGGGTCGTCTCAGTATGGCCCTCGTATGCCGCCCGGTGCTGTTTTGTGCCGTATGATAGGATATACTCTCTTTCAATCCAATCCGGTATTCAATACGTTCAGAGGAGGTTACAAAGTGGAGATTAAATTACATAAGCTGGCCACCACAACACCGGCCACACGAAAGTATATTCAGACCTCAAACAAGAGCGCACCGACCTTGGCGCGTGAGCTCGGAGTCTCTCTGCCTACGATTTACAAGTGGCTGCGGGCCGGGCGCATCTATGACGGCTCCCACACGCGCCATAACCTCAATCCGAGCACGTCGCCGCAGCACGAGGAGATTATCACCGAGTTGCGGCTACGCTTGCGGTTGTCGCTGGATGATGTGGTTGAGGTGATGAACCGCTGTTTTCCCCAGACCTTCAGTCGCAGTGCGATCCATCGCTGCTTCAAGCGCTTAGGCGTAAACCGGCTGCCACAAGTCAGGCAGTCGCGTGACTTCGGCTGTTTCGAGCAGGCCACGTGCGGGTTTATCCATATGGACTTCAAGGTGTTGAGCAAGCTCAAGAAGCAACGCAGCTATGTGCTGGTGGCCATTGACCGGGCTACGCGCTTTGTCTGGGTGAAAATCATTGCGCGCCGCGATGCCGCCACGACCGCAACGTGTCTGCGTGAGTTCCTGGATGCGTTCCCACACCCGGTGCATACCCTGCTTACCGACAACGATGGCGGCTTCACAGACCGCTTTGCAGTGGACAAGAAAAACAAGCCACAAGGCAAACCAAGTGGTACGCATCCGTTTGACCGGGTGTGCCGTGAGCATCATATTGAGCATCGTCTCATTCGCCCGTTTCGACCGCAGACCAACGGCATGGTGGAGCGATTCAATCGCCGTTTGAGTGAGGCATTGCGCAGCCAGCCACAACTCAAAAGCAACTGGAGCAAGAACCGATTCCACAACCACGAGCAAAGAAACCAGTTCATCCACACATTTGTGAACAACTACAACCGAACCCGCTTAACCTGCCTGGGCTATAAATCTCCCAGCGAGGTCTTGAGCGATCACACGGGATGTAACACGGCAGGGGGGTACGGCCGTCCTTGTTTTTCACGTTGGGGTCGGCTCCGGCCTTGATGAGCGCAAGGGTCGTCTCAGTCTGCCCCCAGAGTGCCGCCCGGTGCAGGGGGGGCCAGCCGTCCTTGTCTTTCACGTTGGGGTCGGCCCCGGCCTTGATGAGCGCACGGGTCGTCTCAGTATGGCCCCCGAGTATCGCCCAGTACAGGGGGGTTTCGCCGTCCTTGTCTTTCGCGTTGGGGTCGGCCCCGGCCTTGATGAGCGCAAGGACAGTCTCAGCATAGTCCCTGAATGCCGCCCAGTGCAGGGGGGTTTTGCCGTCCTTGTCTTTCGCGTTGGGGTCGGCTCCGGCCTTGATGAGCGCAAGGGTCGTCTCAGGCCTGAACCCGTATGCCGCCAAGTGCGGGGGAGTCCAGCCTTTCTTGTCTTTCGCGTTGGGGTCGGCTCCGGCCTTGATGAGCGCAAGAGTCGTCTCAGTATGGCCCTTGTCTGCCGCCCGGTGCAGGGGGGTATCGCCGTCCTTGTCTTTCGGGTTGGGGTCGGCTCCGGCCTTGATGAGCGCAAGGGCAATCTCAGTGCGGTCCCTGAATGCCGCCCGGTGCAGGGGGGTATTGCCGTCCTTGGTTTTCGCTTTGGAGTCGGCTCCGGCCTTGATGAGCGCACGGGTCGTCTCAGTATGGCCCTTTTCTGTCGCCTGGTGCAGGGGGGTTTCGCCGTCCTTGTCTTTCCCGTTGGGGTCGGCCTCGGCCTTGATGAGCGCACGGGTCGTCTCAGTATGGCCCCTGGATGCCGCCCAGTGCAGGGGAGGAACGCCGTCCTCGACTTTCCCGTTGGGGTCGGCTCCGGCCTTGATGAGCGCAAGGGCCGTCTCAGTATGGCCCTTTCCTACCGCCAAGTGCAGGGGGGTAAGGCTGTCCTCGACTTTCCCGTTGGGGTTGACTCCGGCCTTGATGAGTGCAAGGGCTGTCTCAGTCTGGCCCTCGGATGCCGCCAAGTACAGGGGGGTATCGCCGTCCTTGTCTTTCGCGTTGGGGTTGGTTCCGGCCTTGATGAGTGCAAGGGCAATCTCAGGCTCGAACCCGTATGTCGCCCAGTACAGAAGGGTACGGCCGTCCTTGTCTTTCGCGTTGGGGTCGGCCCCGGCCTTGATGAGCGCAAGGGCAATCTCAGTATGGCCCCCGGATGCCGCCCAGTACAGGGGGGTATCGCCGTCCTTGTCTTTCGCGTTGGGGTTGGCCCCGGCCTTGATGAGCGCAAGGGCCGTCTCAGTATGTCCCTCGGATGCCGCCCAGTGCAGGGGGGTAGGGCTGTCCTTGACTTTCCTGTTGGGGTCGGCCCCGGCCTTGATGAGCGCAAGGGCAATCTCAGTATGGCCCCCGGATGCCGCCTCGTGCAGGGGGGTATCGCCAAACAGTCTGTCTTTCGCGTTGGGGTCGGCCCCGGCCTTGATGAGCGCAAGGGCTGTCTCAGTATGGCCACTGAGTGCCGCCTTGTGCAGGGGGGTATTACCGTACTCGCCTGTCGCGTTAGGGTCGGCCCCGGCCTTGATGAGCGCAAGGGCAATCTCAGTATGGCCCTTTCCTGCCGCCCAGTACAGGGGGGTTTTGCCGCCCTCGACTTTCCCATTGGGGTCGGCCCCGTCGGCAAGCAGTTCCCGCACGAGCTCCACATTGCCACTTCTGGCGGCGTTATGGAGCGGGCTGGCATCCACATTGCCGATCAGTAGCGCCAGAGCAAGTAAAGCAACTGGCTTTTTCATAGAATTCCCCTCGTTTGATAGTATGCGTTGGCTATTATCGGTAGGGGGTGTGTCTGTGTCAAACCGGCATGGCAGCGGCATCGTATTGAATTTCCGGGCTACCTGGTGTCCTGTCTGGAAGAAATTCCTGTATTCGTAGAATTATAAAAACAATATCCGGCGCACGGCCTGCAATTTATCGGGATTGCCTTGCAGGAAAATGAAATTGGCGCCCTGCACGGCGCCGGTCTGCCTCATGCTCTCAAGGAAATTTTATAGAGATCTCTGACGCGGTGGGCGCTGAGCCTGTCCGTTTCAGATATTGGGACTGCAGGGGTAGTGGCGGCCAAGCGCTTCGGTGACCAGTATATAGGCGTCTTCATTCAGGCGGGAGGCGTTGGCGCGCAGGAAATTGCTTACCTTGTCGGTGACTTCTTCAAGAGGAGTCACCTGCGGGTTGATGCAAAACAACGGCGGGCTCTGTTCAAGTTGCTGTAGCGCAAGCACCGTTTGCACCAGGCCAAATACATATTGCATGCAGTAGCGGTTCGGTTTGCCCGGAAATGCGGCTTCTTCACAACCGGCGAGCAATTCCCGCGCACTCAGCATCTCTTCTTCCGGGGCGGTTTCCGCCTCTGCCCAGGCCGGAGGGGCGCTGAGGGCCAGGGAAAGCAATGCGGCGTTCAAAAAAGTTTTCATCGGAATACAAAAAGCAAACCGGTAGAGATGGCAAACCGTCCGGGCGAATACCGGCAAACGGCGGCGGCATAATTTCTCATCATTTCGAAAAAGTGATCAATGCAATTACCAATAAAACTACTATGCCTATGGGGATCAGGGCGCCCTGCCAGTCGGGGTTTTCCGCTTCCCGGCTTTGCTCTAAGGACTGTTTTACACCCGGCCAAAATAAAAACAGAATGACAACCATGACCAAGCCTAATGCGATCTGTTCCCAAAGTGCCATAATATAAAGTGTAGTTGCTAAGGTGTTTCTGTTGTGGATATTCAAACCCGGTATCCGCAAGTATAGCTATTTGCGCATAGATACACTAACTTGGTTGATATACATGACTTCATCCGATCCATGAATATGCCGGCAGCGGGCAAATAAAATAGATGAGCCATAACGCACTCAATGATTCATTACTCCTGCTTGCGCTTTCCGTTTTTGCGGTGGGAATGCTGAAGCATGTGCATCTGCCTCCTATACTCGGCTATTTATTTGTCGGTATATTGATTGGTCCCTACGGTTTTAACTGGCTGCCTTACGTGGATACCATTCGGCCTGTTGCCGAAATTGGCGTGGTTTTTCTGCTGTTTATGATCGGGCTGGAGTTTTCCGCGTCCCGGCTGTTGGCGATGAAGGGCACGGTATTCGGATTGGGCGGCGCCCAGTTACTTATATCGTCGGTCACCGGAGGGGGTATCGTCTGGATGATCGGGATGGACTGGAAGGGTGCGCTGGTGGTGGGCGGGGCAATGGCGCTTTCATCGACGGCAATCGTTGCCAAACAGTTAAGCGAACAACTCGAAATGCAGGGGCGCCACGGTCAACTGGCTATAGCCATTCTGCTTTTTCAGGATCTTGCCGTAGCCCCCCTGCTCATCGTTATACCGATATTGGCCGGCAGCGATACTCAGTCATTGACCATCCCGCTGCTGGTTGCCCTGGGCAAGGGGATTTTTGCCTTTATAGTTATGTATCTGATCGGCCGCAGGTTCCTGCGCCCTTTTTTTCATGTGATTGCCGGGGCGCGCTCCCCCGAGCTTTTCACGCTGGCCACCCTGTTGATCGCGTTAACCGCCGCCTGGCTCACCTACCAACTTGGTCTTTCGCTTGTCCTGGGCGCCTTCCTTGCCGGGATTATGCTGAGTGAGACGGAATATAAGCAACAAATTGAAATTGATGTCCGGCCGTTCCGGGATGTGCTGATGGGCATATTCTTCATTAGTGTAGGGATGCAATTCAATTGGATGATTCTGCATACTGAATGGTTCTGGGTCGGCCTGCTGACCGCCGGGTTAATCGTGGGCAAGGGGGCGGTCATCGCGGGTTTGACCCGCTTGAACGGCTATGAGGGCGCGGTGTCATTCAGAACCGGCCTTGTGCTGGGGCAGGGCAGTGAATTTGCCTTTGCTATTTTGACCGTGGCTATTGGCAGCGGACTGGTTACCACCTTGCAAAATCAACCCATTATTGCCGCCATTATTCTGAGCATGATTATTGCCCCGGTGTTGATTCGCTATAACCACAATATCGCGGAAATTGTTTTCCGGGGCAGCTATAAATCCGGACTCAATATGCCTGTCAAGGTGCTGGACAAGGCTTGTGAAGCGCTGGACGGTCATGTCGTGATATGCGGTTTCGGGCATATCGGCCAGAATCTGGCGCTGTTTTTACGGGAAAAAAGTACTGCGTACGTGGCCCTGGATCTGGATCATAAATTGGTGCGGGAGGCATGGGAGGCAGGCGAGCGTGTCTTTTTTGGCGACAGCACCGATCTGAATGTAATGCGGCAAACCGAGTTGATCCGCGCAAGGGCGGTGGCCATTACCTTTGATGATGCGGCCATCGCTGAAAAGATCATTCGCACCGTCAGGAGAATAAATCCGGATATCCCTGTTGTTGTCAGGAGTCATAATGACCGACATATGGACCAACTTCTTGCCGCGGGTGCGACGAATGTAATTCCAGAGAGTTTCGAGGCGAGCATGATGCTGGCAAAACATGTGTTGCAGCATCTTGGTGTGCCATCGGAAAAGGCGGTGTCCTCTGTTGAAGCAGCCCGCCACAGCGAGTATTCGAGACTGCGCGGTTTCTTTCAGGGGGAGGGGCCGGTTGAAGATAGCGCCGCATTTTTGTGGCATACCGTGGTGCTGATCCCGGGAAGCTACGCGATCGGCAAAACCCTGGGGGAAATCAAACTGGATGCATTTGATGTTACCGTGGCGTCTATCCGCAAGGGAAATGAAAAAAACGATTATCCAACAGACAGCGTGAAACTCGAAACGGGCAATGCGCTGGTATTGCAGGGCACTATAAATACCCTGCAAAATGCCGAGAAATATCTGATAGCTGGCTAGGCTGAATGGCTGTAGATTACGAGGTAATTTCCACTTCGGTTGCATGGAGGCCCTTTGGCCCCTCTTCGGCAACATAAGAGACGCTTTGACCTTCTTTCAAGGTCTTGAAACCGCCCGCCTTAATTGATGAGAAATGGACAAATATATCGTCGCTGCCATTGTCCGGGGCAATGAATCCATAACCTTTGGATTCGCTGAACCACTTTACTGTACCACTATTCATTACAAAAACCCTCAAATAAAATAAAAAAGAATTGTTACATATTACCGCCGATTATTCGATCCAGATAGTCGGGATCCATGCACCGGAATAACACATAAGATTGAGAGCATACCGATAAATAAACCTTATGCCAAGTATTTATTGTGTGAACCGGGTTTTTGATTTTTCCGACCGGCGCCGGACAGGGCGATAATTCCTTCGGTTTCGATATTCCGATTACTGCCGATACAATATTTTTTGGTTTTCGTCGTAATAATGGAGAGCCTTGTTTACCGCATTGATGACCGTTCTGGAGGTAATGGTTGCGCCGCTCAATTGATCGAAGTCTCCCCCCTCGCCGCGTACCGCCCATGCTTCATTGGGCGTATTTGCCAGTGAACGACCGGTAAAATGCGCTATCCAGCCTGAGTCCGGATTGCTAATGTCGCCTCCCAGTCCCTTTGTTTCCTGATGATCGATCGCCGTTACCCCGGTAATGCTTCCGTCTTTCATAATGCCGATCGCGAGTTCAACAGGGCCGTTATAGCCTTTGGTGGAAACGGGCAGCAGCACGATGCCCGTTTGTTCATTGTTGCGCATAATTCTGAAGACGGTAAGTGTTTCCGCCGGGCCAAGAAGCCCATTGCCGGGAATGGTGAATTGATGCGAGAAAATATCGCCGTCGATTCCATCCGGCAAAATACCGCCGATGGCATTCAATTCCGCCTGCCGCATATTGTCTGCTATTTTATTTTTATTCAGGGCATTCAAGCCGCTTACCGCCGTCACTGCGGCGACGATGGTGAGCAACAACGGGATACCGGCGCGCAGTAACCGCTTTTTTCTTTCCGGAGCCATTATCTTGCCTCTCCAAGAACCGGCGGCCGGGTATAGCGATCAATCAATGGCACCGCACAATTCATAATCAGAACCGCAAATGCGACCCCATCCGGAAACGAGGCCCAGGTGCGAATAATATACAGCAGGATCCCCGTTCCGGCGGCATAAATAATGATCCCTTTTGGCGTATTGGATGAAGAGACCGGATCGGTTGCAATAAAAAATGCGCAGAGTAATGTTCCGCCGGAAAAAATATGAAAAAGGGGAGGCGCATATACATCGCCGTTTATAAAGTAGAACAAGGCGCTGATAATAAACAGGGCGGCAATCAATACTGCGGGGATTTTCCAGTCTATTATTCGCTTGAAGATCAGCCATATTCCGCCCAGAAGATGCGCAACGGCTATCCATTCCCATCCTTTGCCGCCGAATATTCCGAAAATATCCGAAGAGCGAATTTCAGATACCATTGCCATCATGTTCAATTGTGATTGCATATGACCCAGAGGGGTTGCCCCCGTCAGCCCATCTACCATAGATCCATTGAGGAATATCATTTCCAGGGTGTGTGCGAGTTCCAGATCGATTTCCGGTTCCGGCAAGGGCCAGCGATCCATTTGAGCGGGAAATGAAAGCAGCACAAACAGGTAGCCCGCCATGGCCGGATTGAAAATGTTATTGCCGATCCCGCCATAAAGATGCTTGACCACAATAATGGCAAAGGCAATGCCGATGCAGGTGATCCACCATGGAGTGAAAGGGGAAACGGTCAATGCGAATAACAGCGCGGTAACCAGGGCGCTGTTGTCAAGCAGATGGGGTTTTAGCGGATATGCGCGCAGTTTCAGCGCCAGCGATTCACAGGCAAGCGCACACAGCATCGCAATGATGATCTGGATTAGTACTCCCCAGCCAAAAAACAGGATGTACAGCAATGAACCGGGGATCAATGCGATCAAGACCTGGCGCATGACAGATGCGACCGAATTCTGACCATGAAGATATGGCGAAGTATTACCCGGCTGGATTGTCATATCAGCAGCGCCGGTCGTGATGCGGCTTTTGCCCGGGCCGGTTTCATAACGATGCAATCTACCGGGCAGGGCGCGACACATAGCTCACACCCGGTGCAGTATTGCGGGATCACCCCGTGCATTTGTTTGGCCGCCCCGATGATTGCATCCACAGGGCAGGCCTGTATGCACTTTACACAGCCGATGCAAAGCTCTTCCTCGATGAATGCAACCCGGTTCGGCGTATGAGTGTTTGCCGGCGGCAGCGCCGGTTTGCCCGTCAGCCGGGCTAATTCCCGCACGGTATGCGCCTCTCCGGGAGGGCATCGATTCAAATCGTCTTTATTGAGGGCAATGGCGGCGGCGTAGGGTTTGCATCCGGTATAACCGCATTCTCCGCACTGCGTTTGCGGCAGCAGATTGTTGATTGTGGCAATGAACTTCGATGAAGCGATCTGCTTGCGTCTGCCCGGTCCGCCGGTCGTTATAAAATACAGACAGGCGGCAACGGCCAATCCCAGATAAATCAGCGCCGCGATCATTTCAGGGGCCGATGCCGGTCAGTCCGGTGAATGCCATGGATATAATTGCCAGGGTGATGAATAAAATCGGCAATTCCCGGAAGGCTGAAGGCACTTCCGCAAGCTGGATCCGTTCCCGTAACTGGGTAAAGATCAATAACAGAAGGCCGAATCCGATGCCGGTGCCAATCCCCAGGCACAAGGATGAAAAAACCCCCTGCACCGATTGATAGTGAACCAGCGTCGCCCCGACAATGGCCGGATTGATCGACAAAATCAGCGTGAGCACGCTAATCTGTTTCTGATAAGAGGATAGTTTTTTCCGTAAAAAATGTCCGCAAATCCCTACCACCAGAAATATATTGATCATAAAAACCAGAATACTCAAATGATGCAATGCCAGCGGGGTGATAATGAATCGGTATGCCAGATAGTTTATCGGCACCGAGATCGAGGTAATCAACAGTACCGCGATAGAGGTGATCCATGCGATATCCAATCGTTTGGAGAAAGAGAGCTGATCCTGAACGGCAACAAGATAGGTAAGCACCAGGTTGTTGACCAGCGCGGCATGGATGATCAATAAAATCAGGCTTCCCATTTGTGTTTATCTATTTATTACTGTGAGCAGCGGGCCGTGATAGAAAAAGCCGCTGCGTTGTCGGGATGCGGGGCAGCTGGTTCATCGTACTCTCATATACCTTGCGAACTGGTGTGTCAGGCCACCCAGCAGGCAACCAAGTAAAGCGCCGGCGGAACAGACAAGGTTTGTCACGATAAAAATTCCTACCCCGATCCCTGCAACGATACCAGCTTTGCCAAAGGCAATCTCACCTATCCCACCACCGAAATTACCACCAATGACAAAGCCCAGGAACAACGCGAAGGGATAGACTCCATAAGCGCCAAGATACGCTCCGATTCGGCTGCCGCGTGAAGCTGCGGAACTCAGTTTTTTTATCATCCAGTGGATCGACCAAACGCTAAGAGCAATGGCTGCGGCTATTGACAGCGTTATCAACCAGCCAGCAAAGGTGTTGATACCTCGATCCAGGAAGAAGTACTGGGCAATGACCAGCAACAAAATAGCCGCCAACAGGATTACCGGCTGTTTGAACTTCATGACGGCCCACCACCATAATTATCCGTTACTGTGAGCAGCGGCCCGTGATACAACAAACAACTCCACCGCCGGGATGTGCCCATCCGCTTCATTTTACCCTCATGCCCGGACTGGCGCCCTCGTCCGGGCTGAGGAGGAATATCTCTTTCCCCCCCGGGCCGGCGGCCAGCACCATCCCTTCGGAGGTGCCAAAACGCATTTTTCTGGGGGCGAGATTCGCCACGACCACCGTATGTTTCCCTATCAGCGATTTCGGTTCATAGGCGGACTTTATGCCGGCAAAAACAGTGCGTGATTCACCGCCAAGATCCAGGCTAAGCCGCAATAATTTATCCGCGCCTTCAATGTGTTCTGCGTTGACAATCCTTGCTATGCGCAGATCGATCTTGGCAAAATCATCGATCGTTATTTGCTCTGCGATCGGCTCGCTGTCCGTCTGGGAAGTATTGCCGCTTATTCCGGTCGGATCACTCTCAGCCAGATCCTGCTTGCTTTCTTCAATCATTGCCTCGATACCACTCCTTTGAACCCGGGTCAGCATAGGTTTGAATTTGTTTATCTTATGAGCATATAGAATATATTCGCTTTTCGCATGTTCCCATTCCAAAGGCGCTATATTGAGAAATTTTTCCACGTCTCCGGCAAAAACAGGCAGGACCGGCTTTAAATAAACCGTCAAGACCCTGAATGCGTTCAAGGCCGCGCTGCACACCCGGTGCAGTATGGCCGCCTGTTGCGGGTCTTTTGCCAGTACCCAGGGTTTAAATTCATCGATATATTGATTTACCTGATCGGCAAGTCCGATGATTTCTCTGACCGCCCGGCTGTATTCGCGCTTCTCGAACATTTCCGCGATTGCGGCTTCGCTACCGCAGAGCGTGTCCAGCAGAACCTGATGGCGATTCGCTTCTTCGCCCTCATGGAAATCATCGCATAAATACCCGTTGAACTTGCCGCTGATAAACCCGGAGCAACGGCTGGCGATATTGACGACCTTGCCGACTATGTCGGAATTGATCCGCCGCATAAAATCGTCCAGATTCAGATCGATATCTTCCAGCCGGTTCGACAGCTTTGCGGCAAAGTAATAGCGCAAATATTCCGGGTGCAGGTATTTCAAGTAGGTCTCCGCCCGGATAAAAGTGCCGCGGGTTTTGGACATTTTTTGTCCATTTACGGTAAGAAACCCGTGAATGAATATAGCGGTGGGGGTACGCAAGCCGCTGCCGTGCAGCATGGCCGGCCAAAACAAACAATGGAAGTGCATAATATCCTTGCCGATGAAATGATACATTTCAGTCTCATCACCGACCCGGATATAAGAATCGAAATCCAGCCCCCTGCGGGCGCACAGATCCTTGAGGCTGGCGAGGTAGCCAATCGGGGCGTCCAGCCAGACATAGAAATACTTGCCCGGTTCATCCGGTATTTCAAACCCGAAATACGGCGCGTCGCGGGAGATGTCCCATTCCTGCAGCCCGGCCGCAAACCACTCATCCAGTTTATTGATCACTTCCTGTTGCAGATGCCCGGTGCGCGTCCACTCTTTCAGCATCGGTTCAAAATCGGGCAATTTGAAAAACAGATGCTCCGACTCCTTCTCCATCGGCTTGGCCCCGGTGATCACCGAAACCGGATTGATCAGCTCGGTCGGATTGTAGATCTTGTTGCATACCTCGCAACTGTCGCCGTATTGCTCCGGGCTGTGGCAATGCGGGCACTCTCCGCGAATGAAGCGGTCTGGCAGGAACATCCCCTTTTCCGGATCATGGAACTGTTTGATGGTGCGGCGATTGATATGTCCGGCGTTTTTCAAGGTCAAATAAATCTGTTCGGATAATTCGCGGTTTTCCGCCGAATGCGTGCTGTAGTAATTGTCGAAGTCCACGGAAAAGCCGGCAAAATCCCGCTGATGCGATTCCTTCATCTGCTCGATAAGCTGCTCCGGGGATATGCCCTCCGACTCGCTACGCAACATGATCGGCGTTCCGTGGGCATCGTCGGCACAGACATAAAGGCATTCATGCCCGCGCATCTTCTGGTAGCGCACCCATATATCGGTCTGAATATATTCCACCAGATGACCGATATGGATCGGGCCGTTGGCATAGGGTAAGGCGCTGGTGACCAGGATTTTTCTATCGGTTTTTGTCATGTCTCTGCATCAGGCGAATAATTGTACGCTAAAGTAGCATTTATAATGGCAGGCGTGAAGGGCGTGTATATTTCTCCTCATTAAACCGTGGTACAATACGGCATTTCCGAAACTACCGAGCTACAGCATCGTGTCTGAGATTACTGAAGAGCAGATCAACCAATGCCTTGGGCGGATCCGCGATATAAACATGGATTGCACCCTGGAGGCCGCTTCCAGCATCAAGGAGTGTGTCGTTAATGAAGGCGGCGTATCGCTGACCATTGAATTGGGCTATCCGGCCGAGGGGTATCACCGGCAATTGACCCAGGATATCGAGGCGGAATTAGAGAAAATCGGTGTCCGGCAAAGCGAGATGAAAATCGAGACCAGGATCCTGTCGCGCAGCGTGCAGAAGGGTGTGCCATTATTGGCCGGAGTCAAAAACACGATTGCCATTGCCTCCGGCAAGGGCGGGGTGGGCAAGTCCACCACCGCGATCAACCTGGCGCTGGCCTTGCAGGCGGAAGGCGCGAATGTCGGACTCCTGGACGCCGATATTTACGGCCCCAGCCAGCCGCGCATGCTGGGTTGCCGCGGCCGACCGGAATCAACCGACGGCAAAAATGTAGAGCCGCTGATGAGCTACCATTTGCAGACGATGTCGATTGGGTACCTGATCGCCGAGGATACCCCGATGATCTGGCGCGGCCCGATGGTGACCTCCGCACTGGAGCAATTATTGAATGACACACAATGGCGGGATCTGGATTATCTGATTATCGATCTGCCGCCGGGCACCGGTGATATACAGCTTACCTTATGCCAGAAGATCCCGGTCAGTGGGGCGCTTATCGTAACCACTCCGCAGGATATTGCCCTGATAGATGCAAAGAAGGCGCTGAAGATGTTTGAAAAGGTCGAAGTGCCGGTACTGGGGATCATAGAAAATATGAGCCTCTATACTTGCAGTCAGTGCGGACATGAAGAGGCGATTTTCGGCGAAGGCGGCGGCCAGCAAATGGCCAGCCAGTACGGCATCGATTTATTGGGCGCAATGCCGTTGGACAGGGCTATACGGGAAGGCGTCGATAACGGAAAGCCTACGGTGGCGATGGCCCCCGACTCGCACATCACCCGGATCTATCGAGAGATTGCCCGCCGGGCATCGGCAAAATTGTCATTGCAGGCAAAAGATTACTCCTCGAAATTTCCCAAGATCGTCGTGCAGAACGATTGAGTATCCAATTATATGCCGGTTAAAAGCGATTCCTGGATAAGGAGCATGGTTCAGGAGCACGGCATGATTGAACCATTCGCATCGGCTCAGGTGAGAAAGAACAAAACTGGACGCCTGATTTCCTATGGCACCTCCAGCTATGGTTATGACGTGCGCTGTTCGAATGAATTTAAGATCTTTACCAATGTGCACTCCGCCACAGTGGATCCGAAAAACTTCGATATGAACAGTTTTGTAGATATAAAAAATGATCATTGTATCATTCCGCCGAACGCCTTTGCATTGGCTGGGACCGTGGAATATTTCCGCATTCCGCGCAATGTATTGGCCATCTGTTTAGGCAAATCCACCTATGCCCGCTGCGGCATCATTGTGAATGTCACACCGTTGGAGCCGGAATGGGAAGGGCATATAACGCTGGAGTTTTCCAATACCACCAATCTGCCGGCGAAGATCTATGCCAATGAAGGCGTTGCCCAGGTGATCTTCATAGAATCCGACCAAGTCTGCGAAACCTCATACAAGGACCGAGCGGGCAAATACCAGGGACAGAAAGGGATCAGCCTTCCCAAAGCCTAGCATTACTCGCTGTCGGAACGGAATTTCTTTTTGGTATAGTTGAATATAGGGTCGGTGTGCCCAAGTTCAATATGTGTATCCAAGATATGGCCAGCTATATCAGAGAAAAAGTCGACTGTTGCATCGGAAAGAGGGACCACACCAAGAAATAAATCCATTTTCCGAAGTGCTTTGTTATACCTAACTCAACCATCAAAGTCTTTATTATATCTAGGCTTTCTACCTTGATTTCTCCTATAAGTTTCCAATCGGTCACTTTCTTTTTGCTTGGCTCCTTCGACTGTCATACGATTTGAAGTAACGTTCAAATGGCTAAATTGTTTCCCTTCATCTTTATGCTCCTGTTCTCTCCTGTCAGGGTCATTGGTTATTCCTATATACAAGATTTTATTACCTTGTTTCAATTCATATGTTACAGTATCTCGTTTTTTCATCTCTAAGCCTCCAAATAATAAATGAGTTGCACCTAATAGCAAACCTCACGCCATTCATATTCCCTAGTATACTCATTGTAAATCTGCTTTTGGACGCACTGAGACGTTCCAATTGGTGGTATCTTTGGCGACTGAATTGGTTCAATTGACGGAGGAACAATCGGGCAGATCCTTGGTGGGCAAATTGGTTTAATATCAAGTGTACTTGAACACAACGCCCGCACTTCACCCTCTATGCAAACGCAAGAACAATCAGCATGAGCAAATGACGATAAAGAAAAAACCAATATGGCAAATACCATCTTTTTCATAATAATCTCCGTAGGCATAACGACTAATATCAGCGGCGGCGGTTAACCATCTGCTATAACGATTTGTTATACATCATTTTTTTGATCTTCCATCTCAATGTTTTGCATTATGATAGATTTACCAACCCTGTGTTTGAATTTTTCTGATTTACTCATTTTTAAATTTATTTGAAATATTTAATTTAAGTTCAAATCAAATAAATTTGACTGACTTGGTAGTGGTAAATGCCCGCCCCAGCATATTGGGATTGATGCCCAGACTGCACCCTGACTCGGCCTAGCTATAGCCTTGCTCACACACCAGATTGAACTTTCTTGAATATTTCTTTCTCGTGTTTATGTTTTACCTCCAGTTTATATCAATAGTACTCCTCAACTGGACTGCTTAATTATAGTAGTTATTTATAGCAATATCAAGTAATAATTTCCTATCGGGGGTTATTATCCAGAAAAGCTAGGAAGATTGTGATTATCCACCATCCTGTTATTATCTTTCAGATTAATAAAACATTTGTTCCCGACATACACGAAGAGGGTATCTATGCAATGACACGCAGTACATGAGTTGTCAGTAAGAAACACAGACAAAAAAGAAATCCGAAAGATTCAAACCCTAAACACTCAAGTGCCCTTCCGATTGACGGTGGCAGGTGTATTTTGCCCCCGTGGCAAATCGGCACGTTCCGCATTTTTCGGACTGAAATATTCCATATATCTATAATCAATTCCATGCGCTGGATTAGCGACTATACCAACAAGATCGCCGCCCACCTTCTGCGCGAAAACTGCATCGGCGATTTGGCAAAACACACTGGCACGGGCACATCACACCGGGTGGAAAAAACCCGCTACGACGAAAAAACCGAACGCCTGTATTTCAACAAAGACGAATACTTCGCCCCCGTCCCGCCCGCAGTCTTCAATTTCCCAATCGGCGGCTACCAACCCCTGGACAAATTCCTGCAATCCCGCAAAAACCGAACCCTGACCCTGCCGGAAACCGAAACCCTGCAAAAAGCCGCCAACGCCATTGCCTTTACCATCTCCAAAATGCGGGAGATTGATCGGTAAGCTGTTTCTAATTTCGATTCCCTTTAGCTCACCGCAACCCTGAATTAAAGGATTTTGCGGCTGGCTTATCGGACAGGCGGACGAGGAACGGCTATCTTTGCCAGTTGATTTGCGTGTCTTTTCCGCTCTCTATTCTCTTGTTCGGCTTTAGATGGAAGAACAATATCCGCATGCCATTGATTTTTAGGTTGCGGCGTAGCGCGGACTTTTCGATTGTCTTTGCTGACACTTACAATCGGAATTTCCGCCCAGCCATAGAATGAACGGTTTCCACTACGCTGTTTTGCCATGTCATCTCCGATTCCGGTTAATTCTTTGTTCGGTGCGGTGTCCAGAATAAACACGGAAATTTCAATCGGGCTTGTATTGTCGAGAAAAACGCTGGGTGGTGTGTTCCCTGATGTTTGCATTTTTTTCCAGTCAGTACTCCCAAAAACAGCCCTTCCCACCGTGCCTTCGCTGACAATGGTTCCATGGGGATAGGGAGGTATCACGCTGGAATCTTATTCAGCGTGTCAATGATCGGGTCTACCGGCATATCCTGTGCTAATTGATACTCACTATCATGGTCATGATTATTGGGGGAACTAACGTAGAAGGCTGCTCCACCGTCTGCCCTGCAGTAGACGCTGACACGCCATTCTGTATTCCCGGAATAAATAACCACGTCACCATCTTCCCACAAAGAGACCGAATAATGGCGCGGCGCCCTGGAAGTAAGAATCCCAAGAATTTCACGTGCGAATTTTTTGGCGGCTGGCACGGGTGGCGTAAGCTCGCTTTCTGCCGCATAATCGTCCAATTCTGCAAGTTCGTTCAGTGCATTATCAAGAGACTCGTTAATTGCACGCCTTTGTGCAAGCCTCTGGTTGATTTCATTCAGTGCTCTGAACATATTCATTGCTTCAATACGATACCCATGTTCTATGGGAATCGGTGTAAATGTAGTGAGAAAACGATCAATCTTCGTGTAGTTATAGTTCTCTGCTTCGCCCGGATTTGCTTCGACATAGAAGGCATGGGAGGAATTAGGCTTTACGTCAACGGGATCAGCATCCTTAACAGAGTGTATACCGCTATGCCAATCAGTAAGTTTACCTTTTATAGTTAGCACATTTAGCATATCTTTATCATCAGGCGACGTTTTCTGATAGGCACTCATATTGTTAATACTGCTCTCGTTTGTGAAATCCGGTAAAGGCGCCCTGCTGGCATAAGCTGTCATGTCATTATTCTCCTATACTTTTAGCAATGTTTTTAACTAAGACTTCAAAGCATTCCAAGTCACTTCTCCAATCATCTGCAGTGGCAATTGCGACTTTGTATGACTCACCTTCATCTGCATTGATGCCGTGATGAAAATTTCCATGAACAACGACTTTTTCTTTGTCTTCCAATCTGGTGCTCTTGACCGTCAAGTTGACGGCTGTGTCAGGGAGCGGGTAGGTTAACGTAATCTCCGCTGACGGGTCTATGCCTTTATATTTATTCCTGCTTTTATCACTGAGCATGTTGTGTGGTGCAAACGTATCACCGAACCCGGAAAAATTAATCCCCACAGCAGTGTAATGAACAAGAGGCACAATTCGCAAATATTTTTTTGCCGTATCGTAGCAAAGAGGACTCTCGGTTTCAATACCTGTTTTTAAAAAAGAGATCCTATTTGGCTCACTGATAATTTGGAGTCCGTTCTCGAAGATGCACTGAGAGGCCACCGGCGTACTGAATGTCGATCCCTCGTTGTGTTTTGTTTCCTCGGACACAATTTCTTTGCGCCAAAGGAAATCCGGGTTAAGAATGGATGGATTGTGGTTTTGACCCACAATCACAATACCCATCTCGTACAGAGTAATCAGGCTTTCCATATCTCGCTATAAAAATATGCTGCAGATTTACTCACAGTCGCTCAATCATATCAGTTTTCCGGGCGTAGCAGGGACAGAGTTTACTCGTTAGATCTGCTGTTTCGCCAAGGCTCGTTGTATGACCAGTCTCCTGACCCCATAACAGTATATAGGCAAATATCAACAATATATAGTATATTATAGAAAAAGATTAACAATATATCGGGTATATAGGCAAATATTTTCTGAAAGCGTTTCGGGTGCCACTGGCAACAAACGGGATACGGTAGGAGTCGCCAAGCGAGAGGTACCCGGCGCGACGCCGATCCAAGCAAGCACATCGTCGTGACAACTCTGCGTCACCTCCACCGATTTTGTCCGGTTACCAGTAAGAAAAAGCCGCCCACACGACGGTATTCGTCCCAAAAAGACGGTTTAGTCACAATTGCATCACTCATGCACTTATCTCCCCTGTATCCCCTGTAGTTCGGCAATTTAGATAATGGTAATTATAGCCAAAATTCGAATCAAATGCCACAATTTTATACAATATAACCGACCCGTCCAATTTATTTTATCCCCGCCACCCGCGACTGCGATGTTTAAATTCAATCAGCACAGGCGTCCCGATCAGTCCCATCTGTTGTCTGAATGATCGTGCCAGATAGCGCAGGTAATTATCCGACACGTGCTCGGTGCGGTTGCCGTGGATGATTATCTTGACGGGATTGTTTTCGCCCAGATGGGCGTAGCGCAGTTTTGTGCGGAGTCCGCGTATTATTGGCGGAGGATGAGCTTCGGTAAATTGAAAGAGCATGCCGGTTATATCCGAAGAGGAATATTTTTTTTGTAGTGAATGGTTTATCCGCTTGATGGTCTTGAACAGCAGAGCGATGCCGCTGCCTTTCAGCGCCGATATGAAATGGGTTTCAGCATAATCGACAAAACGGCATTTTCTGTCCAATTGGCTGCGCACCTGTTTTTTGTGTGATGCCGGCACACCGTCCCATTTATTGACGGCGATAATCAGCGCCTTGCCGCTTTCTCTGGCTATACCCAGCAGCCTGCTGTCCTGCTCGGTTACCCCCTGTTGTCCGTCAATGATCAATACAACAATATTGGCTTGGTCGATGGCACGGAATGATTTGATCACACTGAATTTTTCTACCGGGTCGTCGATTTTACTGCGGCGGCGTACTCCGGCGGTGTCTATCAGAACGTACTGACGGCCGTCTTTTTTGAATGGAACGCGGATACTGTCGCGAGTCGTGCCCGGTTCATCGGAGCTTAGCATGCGATCTTCGTCGAGGATCCGGTTAATCAGCGTTGATTTTCCCGCATTCGGCCGGCCCAGTATGCTGATTGTTATACTATCGTTTTGCCGATTGTCCGGCTGTTCCTGGCCGCTCCCTTCCCCGGTTGCGGCGGCCAGTTCATCCAACAGATCGCCGATGCCGTCACCATGCCGGGCGGATATTGGTCGAGGCTGCTCGAATCCGAGCCGGTAAAAATCGGAAACCGCAGTATGGGCATCCAGTCCCTCCAGTTTGTTCACCAGCAGATACACCGGCTTATTCTGTTTTCGGAAGACTCCGGCGAGATTTTCATCGGTTGCCGACATACCAGCGCGCCCGTCGACCAGCCAAAGCAAAATATCTGCCTCTTCCACGGCACGCATGGCTTGCTCTTCCACCAGATCGGCGATGGATTCACTATCATGCTGCTCTTCTCCCAGGCCGCCGGTATCGATGACCAGAAAATGACGGTTATGATGATGAACAATCCCGTACTGGCGGTCGCGAGTCACCCCGGGGCGGTCGGCCACCAGCGCATCCCGGCTATGGGTAAGACGGTTGAATAATGTCGATTTCCCGGCATTGGGGCGTCCGACGATTGCAATTATCGGGTTCATGGATTGCCTTGCTTGAAGAAAAAGGCCGGAAAATCAAGGGACAGTACCGGGGCGCGAATCGGCCGCCGTTATCATCCCGCCTGTTTTTCGGCGCGGTGTATTACCGCTCCCCGCTTCATTCGGCGCCGCTCAGGTCGCTGAAGACATAGGCACTGAGCGTGCCGTTGCTGGAGTAGGCATAGACCACTTCTTCGGCGACGATGGGCGGGACAATAATCGGGTCGTTTGCAGCCCGGGTGCGCGCCACAAATTCGCCGCTCAATTTATCCATCCAGTGCAGATAGCCCTCGCCGTCCCCCACTACCAGCATATCACTTATCGTAGCGGGTGCGGTTGCCGACCTTGCCTGGAGCTTTACCTGTTTCCATATGATCGCGCCCGTGAAACGGTCCAGAGACCAGATGTGACTCTGGTCGTCCGTCACATAAACCCGGTTTCTATCCACTCCCAGTCCGGCGAAGGATGAGATCTCACGGTTCCAAAGCTGAAAGCCGTTATCCAGAGTAATTGCGGCGATACGCCCCTGAAAAGTGGCCACATAGATTATTTCCTCGATAATCGCGGGTTTAATATCGATGTCCACCATCCGCTCCAGCTCGGTTCTTCCTGAAGCCACCGCTATGGTAGTCTCCCAGATCACCTGGCCGGTTTGCCGGTCGAGTGCGGCAATGCGTCCGCCGTCAAACCCGGCAATCACGGTATTCTCCGAGATAATCGGCACACCATTGCCGCGAAGCGTAAGGGGAGGGACAGTGCGCTCATAGGTCCATAAACGATCACCCTTGTCCGCGTCAAGGGCGAATATCCTTCCGTCATTGGTTCTGACGACGACTATATCACCGCCCTGCTGTGGCGGCGCCAGCACTTCACTCGATACCCTCGAACTCCATAATTCATCGCCAGATTCGGGACCGAAGGCAATCACTTCCCCCTCTCTGGTGCCCGCGAGAATCAAGGTCTGTCCGGAGCCGACACCGCCGGTAAAAGGCAATTTGGTATTCCTGTCCCAGACAGTCTTGCCGTTTGCGGCGGATAGCGCGGCGATCCGCCCCCGGCTGTCGGCGACAAAGATCCGCTCATCGGAAATAGCCGGGATCAACTCAAGATACTGCCCGTCTGTTCCCGCGCCGATATTTCTTGACCAGACTTTCCGTATCTTTATATCCGCCGAAGAAGTCAGTTCCTCAAGCGGGAAACGCCGCTCCACACTTTCCTCGCTACCGACAAGGCCCTTGACTTTTTCCCCAACACCGCAGCCGATCAACAACAACACAAACAAAGGGGCGAAGTACTTCATCCAGTTTATCCCTAGCCGAGGTCTTCCAGTTTTATATCGATAATCAAATCGGTTTGCAGCAGCGTGTACCCGCCTTCTTTAGCCCGTATATATGCTTCCCGTGCCGCCTCCCTGTTATTTTGCCGCACATAAATATCCCCCTTTATTTCCTCATAGCTGGCGGTGAACGCGCCCTGATCTCCTCCTCTTTCCACCAGAGCCTGCGCCTCCGTCAGTTTATTCCCGGCAAGCAGGATCCTGGCCAGGCGCAATCTGGCGATATGTCTGATTTGTTCCTGGGAAGCATTATCCATTACCCAGCGCAATTGATCCTCGGCCACCGCATAGTCTGAATTTTCCACCGCATACTTTGCCAGAGACAAGGCCGCATATTGCCCGTAAGGCGTCGATTCATAATGCTCCCGTATCATATGCGCGTGGTTTTGCGCGTCTTCCGGCCTGTCTTCCTGGGCTGCGCTGATCATTTCCTGGTAAATATCCGAGGCGGCCTGCGATTGTAGAATTAAATACGTTTGCCAGCCGCGCCAACCGAAAATACAACCGGCCCCGATGATAATGCCGCCAATGACGGACACGCCATTTTTCTTCCACCATTGTTTCAGCGCCTGTATCTGTTCTTCTTCCGTTCTATAAATATCCACTGGTTTCCTCGCGATTATGCACTATGAAAATTAAATAAAAGGTTGCAATTATAACCCGTTTCACAAAGATTAGTTACCGGATTCAAGCGGCAGTTGCCGGCGAAGAAATGCCGGCAGGGTATCCCAGCAAACCTCGGTCTGCTGCTGCTTTTTTCTGAGATTTTTGACTCCGAACGATTTTCTGTCCAACTCATCATCCCCCAATATCAGCGCTATTTCTGCGCCGGATTTATCGGCCTTCCTGAACCGGCTTTTGAGACTGCCGCCGCCGCAATGCATTACAATTCGGATACCGGGCATTCTATCGCGCAAAGATTCGCACAATTCCATGCCTTTATGGATTGTATTTTTTCCGGCGGGTATAAAATAGATATGCGGAGCGCTCTCTATCGCCGCCGCCGATTCATCGACAAGTTCAACCAGGCGCTCCAGCCCTATGGCAAATCCGGCCGCCGGTACAGCCGGACCGCCCAATTGATCCACCAGACCATCATAGCGCCCTCCGGCGCAGACCGCCCCCTGGGCGCCGAGGTCCCTGCTGATCCATTCAAACACGGTTTTATCATAATAATCCAGTCCGCGTACCAGGCGCGGATTGACAGTATAGGCGATCTGCCGCTCATTGAGGAAATCACGCAATTCGGCAAAATGCTGTTTCGACTCGTCATCCAGATATGCGCTGATATGCGGGGCATCGGCAAGCAAATCGGCCATGTCCGGATTTTTACTATCCAGGATCCGCAGCGGGTTCGCCTCCAGCCGCTTGCGGCTGTCATCATCCAGCCGGTCTCTATGCGCGGAGAAATACTCGACCAGTTTATTGCGGTATGCCGCTCTGGTCTCGCGGCTGCCGAGTGAATTCAGTTCCAGCACAAGCCCGCCGATCCCCAGCCTTTGCCATAACTTTGCGCACAGCACTATCAATTCCGCATCGATATCCGCCCCGGAAAATCCGTAGGTTTCAACGCCAGCCTGGTGGAATTGACGTTGCCGGCCTTTCTGCGGACGCTCATGGCGGAACATTGGCCCCATATACCAAAGGCGCTGCACCTGATTATGAAACAGACCATGCTCTATGCCCGCCCGGACACAGCCGGCCGTTCCTTCGGGGCGCAGGGTCAGCGAATCGCCGTTGCGATCGGCAAAGGAATACATTTCCTTTGAGACTATATCGGTTTGAGTGCCGATGCATCGGGAAAAGACCTCGGTTTTTTCCACCACAGGCAGACGGATCTCCCGGTAGCCGTATTGCGCAACTACGGCGCTGATTGTTCGCTCGATGTATTGCCAGATAGGCGTTTTCTCCATTAGAATGTCATGCATTCCGCGTATTGCCTGTAATCTGTCCGGCATAGCATATTCCACTTTTAAAAAGGGACAGTTTAACAGATATTGCAGCGGCATCTCCACGGTTGCAGGCAAAGCCGCCCGAATTTGGATCGAATTATCATTTTCATGTATAATGGATATCTTTTTTGGAACATTGAAAATAAATCTGGGAGATTACAATGTCGCGAGTATGTCAGGTAACCGGAAAGCGCCCGATGGCGGGAAAGAATGTTTCCCATGCGCACAACAAAACCTGCCGCCGGTTTTTGCCCAATCTGCAAAGCCGCCGGTTTTGGGTCGAAAACGAGAACCGCTGGTTGAGGCTGCGTGTAAGCAATCAGGGTTTGCGGATCATTGACAAGAAAGGCATTGACTGGGTCGTCGCCGAAATACGCAACCGTGTCGAAAAAATTTAGGACTATGAAAAATGCGCGATAAAATCAGACTCGTTTCATCCGCCGGAACCGGCCACTTTTACACCACCACCAAGAACAAGCGCACCGCTTCGGATAAAATGGAGACTAAAAAATATGATCCGGTCATCAGAAAACATGTGATGTACCGCGAAGCCAAGATCAAATAATAAAGTCGTGCGCGGGCGGTTCGGCCCGCAAGCCCCCGCCCATTACAAAACCCAACGGTTTTATCTGTTGCGCACCGCCGATAGGCTTGCGCACTCAGCCGCCAATTTCATCCGCCGTGTGGTAGCTGCGCAACCTGTAGGTAAACTCCTGCAAGGCCCGTATTCCGGTCGCTTCCGCCTGATGACACCATTCCTGCAAATCCTGCAACAGCGACTCCTTGGTAGCGGATTTTTTCAGCCACAGCCCCTCCAGTTTTTTCTGGAAATCATAGACCACTCTCAGCGCATTACTCTGCTCCAGCAAAGCCGCCAGGCGTTTATGCCCCTTCACATCCAGCATATTCTCAGCCTTGCCCAACAACTGCGGGCCCATTTTCAGGATCTTCTTATTGCCCGGCGCAGCCCTGGACGATTCCTGTTTATGAACCGCCGATGTAACCCGGTTAGCATATTCGGCCATGATATGCAGCCGGTTGGCGATCACCGCCCGCACGGTGTCGTGATCGATCTGATTTTTTTTGAGGTCGAACAGCAGCCTTGGCGCCAGTTTTTTCACCTTGGCCAGACCGCACAACTCCAACATGCGGATATACAGCCAGCCTATATCGAACTCCCAGGGTTTACATGAAAATTTAGCCGAGCTGGCAAAGGCGTGATGATTATTGTGCAACTCTTCACCGCCGATCACTATGCCCCAGGGCGTTATATTGGTTGAAGCATCCTGCGTTTCGAAATTCCGGTAGCCTCCCCAATGCCCCACCCCGTTTATTACCCCGGCGGCGAAGAGCGGTATCCAGAGCATCTGTACCGCCCAGATTGAAATACCGACAAACCCGAACAGGACAAAATTGCTCACCAGCATGATACTGATCCCCAGATACGTATATCTTCTGTATAGCTGCCGTTCAATCCAGTCATCCGGGGTTTCATGCCCATAATCCCGTATGGTTTGCTCATTGGTCGACTCCTTCTGGTATAATTCGGCGCCTTCCGTCAAAACCTTGCCCACACCGTAGACCCTGGGACTGTGCGGGTCCTCCTCCGTTTCCACTTCAGCGTGATGTTTGCGATGAACGGCGACCCATTCACGGGTAACCATGCCGGTCGTCAGCCAGAGCCAGAAACGAAAAAAATGACTGCATAGCGGATGCAGGGATAATGAACGATGCGCCTGATTACGGTGCAGGAATATAGTGACCGTGCTAATAGTAATATGAGTCACCAACAGGGCATACACCACATAGCCCCAAATGGGCAAGGAAAAAATTCCATCAAGAAAAGTCATAAATACCTCCTGATAAGGGAGTAACGAAAACGAATTATTAGCACTGTATACCACATTCCGCATCCGTCAAGAATAATTCAAGAATAATTCAAGAATAATCTATATAGTCAGGATATTTTAGCGCCGCTCACATGCCGGGGATCACCACGGCGGCTGCCGGCAAAAAAGGAAAAGGGGCTTTTTTTGAAGCCCTCCCGACAAGTATAGAGGTTTGTGTCAGGCGGTTGAGTCCTTTATAAAGAATCGGCAATTCCACCCGGGCAAGGGCGTGGAAAAGGGCGGCAATGGGATATTTGGCAGAAATTGTTGACAAGCGCCGGGGCAATTTCTATTATTGCGGCTTGTTTCTATTTTCCGGACTGTTTCCGGCTTGAAAATTATCGATGAATACCTTGAGCACAAAACCCGCCGAAGTGCGGCGCGGCTGGTATCTGGTGGATGCCAGAGGAAAGACCTTAGGGCGGCTCGCGAGTGCGGTCGCCAGCCGTCTGCGCGGCAAGCACAAGCCTGAGTATACTCCGCATGTGGATACCGGGGATTATATCGTGGTGATCAATGCGGCGGAAATACAGGTTACCGGCAATAAGGTGCGGGATAAAATTTACTACCGGCATACGGGCTATCCGGGTGGTCTCAAGTCGAGTTCGTTCGAGGAGTTGCGGGACAGGAACCCGGCGATGGTGGTGCAGAAGGCGGTGAAGGGTATGTTGCCGAGGGGGCCGCTGGGTCGCAGGATGTTTGGCAAGTTGAAGGTCTATGCTGGCACCGAGCATAAGCACGGCGCGCAGCAGCCGCAGCCGTTGGAGGTGTAGTTGTGGCGGCCGAGACATATTACAGCACCGGGCGGCGCAAGAGTTCGACCGCGCGGGTGTTTCTGAAAAGGGGTTCGGGAGCTATCACGATCAACCGGCGTTCGCTGGAGCAATATTTCGGGCGTATAACCGGACGGATCATCGTCAAGCAGCCGCTGGAGCTTGTCGAGATGCCGAAAAATTTCGATATCAATGTGTCGGTCAAGGGCGGGGGGATCTCCGGCCAGGCGAATGCCATTCGCCACGGGATCACCCGCGCGTTGATTGCCTATGATGAGACGCTGCGCAAACCGTTGCGCCAGGCGGGTTTTGTCACGCGCGATTCGCGTGTTGTAGAGCGCAAGAAAGTCGGGCTGCACAAGGCGCGCAAGCGGCCGCAATACTCGAAGCGTTAAGGGCCGGGGCGGTGACGTTGTGGAGTCTGATCATTTCTATAATCGCTGTTACCAACTGTTGAAGCGGGTTCCCGCAGGGAGGGTAACTACGTATAAGGAAGTCGCCAGGGGCCTGGGCACCAGGGCGTACCGGGCGGTGGGCAATGCGATGGCAAGTAACCGGGATTTTCCGGTGGTGCCTTGTCACCGGGTGGTGCGGAGTAACGGCGAGATCGGCGGTTATGCATTGGGGCGGCGCAAGAAGATCGAGCGGCTTGCCGAGGAAGGGATCGTTATACGAAACGGCAGCGTGCTGGATTTCGACAGCGTGCTCTACAGGTTTGTCCGCTGAAGCGCTTGTTTAATTCATCAGCGCCCCGGTTTATGCTCAACCGCGAAAAGAGGGATCACTCTTCCTTTTGGTGATCGGCCGGGTGCCGCGTTTATAAACGGAAAGACGACTACTACGCACCATGACCGAATAAACGCTGAAAATGACCAGCCATCATGGTAGAAAGATTTTCCAGCAACTCCGTTTGTTCTTTGGTGTATTCTCCTTTGCGGGTGCCGAAGATGATGAAGCCTTCCCAACCATTGCGGCTGATCATGGGCACGGACGTGATCGCTGTAAGATCGGAGGTTTTTACCAGATCGCGGATGAATAACTCTTCTTTGTTATTCAGCGCATACTCGCCCAGTCTATTTTGGATAAATGATTTTTTGCTCAGCATGCTGTCAGATAGATTTTTACCCAGGCCTTTGTCCAGCGGAATAGTCTTGTGCGTTATCCCTTGCATGGATTGCCTGGGCAGTGTATTGAGCAGCTTCAGCTTTTTTTGATCATCGGTATGCATGACGCCCGCCCAGGCAATCGGCAGGAATCCGCCCGCCGCCTGACTGATCACGATCAAGGCTTGATCGGCGGTTTGGACCGTATGCAATTTATTCTGCATGGCCATAACCAACTGCGAGCGGCTCGATACCAGATTGAAGGCCCTGGACAGGACGCCAATTTCATCGCTGCCATCAATGACGAGAGTATGGCCAAAGTCGCCGTTAGCCACCCTGACACAGGCATTGACGGTGTTGCCTATACGTCTAATCACGCGAAGATAAAACCACAATAGCCCTAATAAGCCCAATACAACGATCCCGATCTGGCTGAAGGTCAATATCCTTTCGGAGATCTTGCTCTGATTGTTCAGGAACTCACTATATTCGCCGGTCATGTGTTTAATGGATTTTTCAATCTGAGGATGATTCGCTACGATAAACTCGGTGCCCCATTCGATTCTGGGCTGTTCTTTGTCATCACCCAGCTTTTCTTCATAACCTTGCTTGAATTGCAGCCAATCATTTTGCGCCTTGGTGATTGAGTCATCGAGCATAACTATATCATCGCTCTGAGCGGCAAAACCGCTTAATGATTCGGGCAGTGCAAATCCAATACGCGCCTTAAATTGATTTTGTAATTCGGCCATTCTTGCCGAGAATGACTTCATATCGCCATTCAGATCGGCAAGAAAGACTTTGATATCGCGGTTGTAGCTTTCGTAATCACGCGCCACATTTTGGATATAGTTGCGGCTGCTCCGCAGAAAACTATCCGAGCTCCCTTCCAACAGTTTTAATTCACCGAGAAGCTGGTGATTGTGCGCGGTAAGGGTAAGGATATGCTGCTGGTACAGACTGTTCAGCATGATGCTCACGATGAAAAGAGCCATGCCCAGCAAGGCGCGGATTCTGATCTGATGGGAGTTTTGAAGCTGCATGATATTTTCTCAAATAGGCGTGATATAACTACTGCGTCCAGCGGTCGATAAATTGCCGGCGATGTTTTTTCTTTGGTATGTCTTTGGCAAGACCATTGATGACTTCCGCTATGCTGATGGCATTGGCGGACTCCTGGCGGATCCTTTCGGCGGCGCGCTCACCTATATACTGGCCCAGGTCATTTTTTAGCCGGTCGAAAGTATTGCTGTTCAGCCTGGCAGCAAGGTGTCCGGTAAAGTCTTCCAGGTCTGCCTCCAGTTCAAAAGTATCGGCATGCGCCCCGGAATAAAGGTTAATTGCCGTACTTTCATGCGCAGTATCCACCGAATCAGCCAAATCATGGGCGGAAGAGTTCCTGGGGGTTTTATCCGCCAGGTGCGGGAGTCTGGATTTCAAATCCTGCGCTAATTCGTGAATGGATTTATACCGCTGTTCGACATTAACCGACAGGCCCTTTTCTATTACCGGAATGAAAGCGGACGGAACAAGCGTACTGTAATCCAAGCGATTATTCGCTGGCAGGCGCTCCATTTTGGAAAGATTGGACAGACTGATAGTATCGGCGCATTTCAGTCGCGCCAGCAAGTCCACAATGATTAATGTGACGGAGAAAATATCGGCGCGCTGGTCTATACTTCCGCCAAGAAACTGCTCGGGAGCCATGTAGCGCGGGGTACCGATTTGTGCCCCCACTTGTGTGAGCTCAGTATTGTTCGCAACTCGCGCAATGCCAAAATCAGCCAATTTTATAGTTTTATTATTTATCACCATGATATTTGTCGGTTTAATATCCCGATGGACTATACCCTTGGAATGCGCGGCGTTTAATCCTTTCAGGATCTGCGCAATAAAAGAAAGGGTTTTTTGCAGGGTTAGCTTTTTGTGGGAGCGGATGATTTCTAACAGCGAGCGGCCTTCGACAAACTCCATGACAATGAATGGGCTGCCATTATCTTCACCATATGCGAGGATCAAAACGATATTAGGGTGTACGCATTTTGCGGCGGCCCTGGCTTCGCGCTGAAAACGTTGAAGAAATTCATTTTTGCCGTTGTCCTCATTAGCGAGCAAATCTTTGCGCAGGGTTTTGATCGCCACCCGCCGTTCAATATGGGGATCGAATCCCTCATATACTATGCCCATCGCACCCGATCCGAGGATCCCTCGGATTTGGTATTTATCGATCTTTTGGGGCACTTCATTCATGAGGCACGTCTAATAGATCTCTTGCTTTTTCCCTAAGTTCAACAGTCCAATGCTATCTGGGCTTCCTCTCTTTTACAATAGCTAAAATCGGGCGCCAATGTTTCAAGATTATTGAAAAATTCAATCCGATATTTTCATCAGGCCGGCTTCCCGCCTATCCCGAATATTGCACCAATTAAAGAGGGAAAAGCCCGTAAAAGTTAATAAAATTCAGGCACGTACCACTAAAATCAAACAGGCCCTTGCCCATGACTAAATGTGCCCGAACTGCGCTTGAATTTCCACCTGTAAAACGCCGATGTGTTCAAGCCAGTTTCGTCGGCGCGCCAGTTGTATCTATAGCCTTCTCTGCCATTTCTGCTTTCGCAGAAATGGCGGGGGTGGCGCAGGAAGGGCAAGGGCAGGTCCCAGGACCTTTCAACCAAAATCCTGCATTTCTCCCGCGCTTATGCAATATCCGGTTTAGGCTTGCGCAGAATCGGCCAGCCATATGGCCGCCTGCTTTGCATGATAGGTTACTATCGCATCGGCGCCGGCCCGTTTGCAGGCGGTCAGCGATTCCAGAATGGCCGCCTTCTCATCCAGCCAGTTCTTCTCTATCGCGGCCCGCATCATCGCATATTCACCGCTCACGCTGTACACAAATGTAGGGGCCTGAAATTTCGTTTTCACGCGATACACTATATCCAGACAGAGCAAGCCCGGTTTAATCATCACTATGTCGGCGCCTTCGGCAAGATCCAGTTCAACTTCGGCCAGGGCTTCGTCGGTATTCGCCGGGTCCATTTGATAACTGAATTTATCCGCACCGCCCAGGCTGGAGGCCGAACCAATCGCATCCCGGAACGGGCTGTAGAAACTCGAGGCATACTTGGCCGAATAGGCGAGGATCAGCGTATAGGCATATTTTTCCCTTTCCAGCATCTGTCTGATCGCCCCCACCCGGCCATCCATCATATCGGAAGGCGCCACTATATCGGCGCCGGCCCGCGCATGAGACAAAGCCTGTTTAACCAGGATTGCTGTGGTCTCGTCGTTCATTACGTAGCCGGTTTTATCGATGATCCCGTCCTGCCCGTGCGAGGTATACGGGTCCAGCGCCACATCGGTGATCACGCCCATCTGCGGATGCTGCCGTTTTATCTCCCGGACGGCAGTCTGCACCAGGCCCTCATCATTATAAGCCTCCTGCGCATCTTCCGATTTTTTTGCAGCGTCAATGACCGGGAACAAGGCAACCGCGGGCAACCCCAGTTCCGACAATTCGGCGACCTCCTCCAGCAGATAATCCACGCTCAGGCGCCAGATATCCGGCATCGATTCGATCCCCTCGCGCCGTGAATCCCCCTCAAGTACGAACATCGGATAAATCAGATCATCAACGGACAAACGGGTCTCGCGCACCAGGCGGCGCGCAAAAGACTTTGAACGCAACCGGCGCAAGCGTGTCAATGGATAGGAACGTGCTGTCATCTTATTTGGATTATCTGGTCGAAACTCAATTATAATCGCGATTATACCCCAGCATACCAATGATTATTGCAGACATTGCCATACCAACTTTTACCTGAGCTCGATCTCCAGTGGAAAACCATATCGTAAGAATTGCCCTGTTTATTCTGATTTTCGCCGTTATTCTCGCCTTTGAACAGTATCTGCCAAAAAGAAAATTACAGTTGCCCCGAACAAAGAGGTGGAGCCGCAACTTTTCATTATTGGCCGTTGATATAGCGGCGGTCAGGATCCTGCTTCCGGCCACCCTGGCCGAAACCGCGTTTATCGCAAACTCCCATTCAATCGGCCTGTTCAATATCGTCCCTGTTCCGTTTCTGGCCAATGTCCTCATCACAATACTATGCTTCGATCTGTTGATCTATGCCCAGCATCTCATCTTCCACAAAATAAAGCCTCTCTGGAAGATCCACCGCGTTCACCACACCGATACCGAACTCGACGCAACCACCGCCGTGCGCTTTCATCCGGCGGAAATCCTGCTGTCCACACTGCTGAAAATGGCCGGCATCCTGATCCTGGCCCCCCACGTTGCCGCGATAGTCCTGTACGAAATACTATTGAGCTCGGCGGCAATCTTTACCCACGGCAACATCCGCCTGCCGGCCAAGCTCGAAAAAATAACAAGAATGCTGTTTGTCACCCCGGATATGCACCGTATCCACCACTCCGTGCACCCGCAGGAAACCGACAGCAATTACGGCAATTTATTTTCATACTGGGACCGCATATTCCGCACCTATACCGACAACCCCCGTGACGGCCAGCAGAAGATGCAAATCGGTCTCGCATATTACCGGGATGAAGAGCACCAGAAGATTCAATCATTACTATTATTGCCGTTCCTGAAACGGGACATCCAACGCCCGCCAGCCTAGCCTTCTACGTCACCCCGTCGCAGGTATATTCGGTTCATAGCCTATCCTGAAGTCATTAGCTGTCATCAGTTGACCGGACAAAATGACTTTATATTGGATGCTTCATCCTCTATCGTGCTTAAGCAGATCAAGATACACCAAACCGAAATACCTAATTGATCTGGTTCAGCAAATTCGCATAAGATGCGTTAGAAATGCTGATGAACTACATATTGAATCATGCCACAATACCGCCAACGGCAAAGACAGGAATCGGAGTATATATGGTTCGCCGTTTGTCCCGCACAACTGCCGACCGATACAATGAAGGCACGGATTTCAAATCCTCTTTGTCCCGCATCAAGCAATGTGTAATAATTTATAAAATTTTTATGCGTTTTTATATAAAAATTCGCATTAAAAAACACTATTTGGAATTTTTTACCCAAAGCAACATAAGAAAAATCAGGATTAACTTTAATTACAGGAGGGAAGCAATGAATAAACCTTATCTCAATATACTGATAAGGGTCTTGCCGGAGAAATTATTAGCGTCGATATTTATATCGATATTTATTCTGAATGGTACTGGTACTGCTATTGCTAAAGATACACGACCTAATGAGGACCTGACTCCACGAGGTAGAAATTATGTATCAAATCATTTTGGAGAAAGTGGTCTTAAAGATGTGAATGGGGTCTTTATTGGAGTTTTAGGGAGAAGTTCTGCGACCTACACCCTTTTGCGCCATGCTAATAGAAAGCTTAAAAATAGGGTGTTAATCACCTCGGTCCATCAATTGTGCCCAAAGTATTTATCTCAGCCCTCTCAGTTAGAAATTATTAATACCAATGTGGAGCCTTTTCAGGTGGTGAAAGCCCAGTCCGTTTATTTTTACAATCAAAAAACTTGTACTTTCCCAAACAGGCATTGTCCTTCAAGTCCTCAAGAAGCCCCTAGGCAAGCTGATATTGACCATGCGGATGTAGCCTTGGTGGTTTTAAAAGAGCCTTTAAGGGAGTCCAAAGATTATTGTTTAACCACCCACCAAAGCCCCAAACTCTTTTATATTATAAGCCACCTCTTAAGCTTATCACCTTTCATAGGGTTAAAGGTTATCGTGATGCCAACTCCAGAGGGGAGAAGTTCAGGGGCGATTTGGGTCTTTATAACAGAGCCTTGCCCCCTCTTTTTGGCAGAGCGGATTTAACAGTTTTTAAAAATTGGAATCTTTCGGCCTTTGTGGAAAACAACACCAATGCAGGGGACTCTGGCGCCCCCTATATGGAGTTTTTGGGGGGTAATATTGCAGGGATTCATAAGGCTGCCTGTGGCGGCATGAATTTAAATGCTTTGACGATGGTCTCTGATAAGATTCACGGGTGGCTCGAAGATAAACTACAGGCCTCGGTCTGCCATATGAAAGCTTCGCCCTAAAAACTGACTTAAGGCAACTCTGATTTATTGCCATAATTGTTTGTCATACCGTACCTCATTATCAGAAGAACAATGTCATGCAACAAACCCTTTCCGAAAACGGATTCGAGAAATTTCGGAAGTAATCAAGCCCTTTTATCCCCATCCAAAGGGAGCGGGACGTCGCCCGATAGGCATCGAACGCATGTTGCGGGTCCATTTTCTCCAGCATTGGTTTACCCTGTCGGACTCAGCCGCAGAAGAAGCCTTGTACAACTCCCGCGCATTGCCCCGGTTTGTAGGCATTGACCTCGGTAGAGAATCGGTTCCCGATGAGACTACCCTGTGCAAACTCCGCCTTATGATGGAGAAGCACAATCTGGAAGAAAGAGCGCGACCCACAGATGAGTCAGACTCGCAAGGGCAAGCAGTGGTACTTTGGGATGAAAGCTCACATTGGAGTTGACAGTGCCACCAAGCTCATTCATTCGGTGGTTGCGACGCTGGCGAATGTGCACAACTCTCAGGTTCTTGGCGCCCTGCTGCACGGAGGAGAGACCCGTGTCTGGGGTGATGGTGCCTATGCAGGTCAGACGAAAGTCATAGCAGCTTGTGCTCCCCACTCAAAGGATTTCACGCAAGCGAAGGGCCATCGAAACCGACCGTTGACGGATATACAGCGTTCTGGAAACCGGAACAAGTCCCGGGTGCGAGCCAAGGTGGAACATCAGTTTGGCATTATCAAGCGGCAGTTTGGATTTTTCAAAGTGCGCTCTACCGGAGACTGGATAAGAATACTCATCGCCTGTTCGTGGCCTGTGCTTTGAGTAACCTAGTGATGGTCAAGAATCGGTTGTTGAGGCGAAAGCGGCTGGAATTGCAGGTAAGTTGCGCCTGAAAAAAGTCAGAGGGGGAAGAAAAGCCCTGGATAAGTTGAAAAAAGGCTTTTTGAGTCAAGTTCATCGGTGCCAATACCGCATATCTGAATAATAAATAGAGGGTTTTTCATTGACCACAAGGTTTTTATGTATTGATCAGATGTTCCTTAAGAAGTATTAGTTCACCATTAACGCTTGATCGAGTAGGAATGCTTGAACGATCGATATCACCTTCTATAGTAAGAAATAAGTCTTTAGCAAAAACTTCATCATCAAAGTGCCACGAATGGGACCAATTTCCTGACGCATCACTTTTATCTTTAGACAAGCTACTCCAGTACTTTCCCACATTTACATTAACAACATTTTCTGGAGCATTTGATGGCAGTCCGACTCTGCCAACTCTTGGTGCAGTAAATAGACGCTTTACATTGGACATTTTCAGGGCAGTATCAAAAGGGTTTTGGTAATTCGTAATGCGTGTTGCGTGTCTAAATAGCGCTTTTGATTTTTGGTCATTTATCGAAAATGATTTCCTTGCGATATCTCCACCAATAAACGCTATTTGACTTACTTGCCAGTTCATTCGTGAGATACTTCTATTTTGGCTAGCCTCATAGAAACCTTCTCTAATCACATAGGCTCCTGTCGAGTGTCCTAGAAGGTGAACGTTAATATCACATCTATTACGATCTTGAACGCTTTGATTTCGTGCTAGAAGTAATATTCCATCCTTAACTAGCCTGCTAGCTGTCGCTTTGGCATCTGAGCGATCTTCCAGATAATTAAGCGTGCTTGTAGCACTCGGCCAATCAAAACTTACTATTGCGCCTTTATATTCCTGCTCCCGTAGTCTTTTCTGTAATAAATCATGCCTATTCATTACATCTTCCATGGAGTTATTGTAGCCGTGAACAAAAATTATTATATCTCCGTAGGAATACTCGCTTACAGGGCTTTGGTCTTTTTCATATCTTCCCACCTCAGCACGACGCAAGACTGATTTCAACCAGTCGGTCTGTGATAGTTTATGTTCCTCTGGATGGGGAGTTTCACCATCCGGCACTTCAAGATAACGAGTAATTCCAGGCTCATTCCCGAATGATGGGTTTTTACCTTTGGGTTTTTTTACCTTTCTTACGCTAATAAAGTAATTAGTTATTGCCATTGTTTCTCTCCTCCAGTTGTCTATTTTCTATTGAGGCTGATAGCCAAATATACGTCGAAATGACGCTTTGAACAAACTTGTTGAATAAAACCTACTAGTCCAATGATTGTTACTAAGGCAACTGGCGGTCATAGTAATAGTTTGAATTGCTATGTTCTTCCCAGTCGTCCGGACGTTCATCATAACCTCTAGAATCTCAATATGCATCATTATTAGGATTCATTTGATCACTACGATTGTCTGCATAACTAACAGAAAAAATCAAACTCAACATTATGAATAAAACTTTATTCATTTTTTCCCTCCATTATTTTCTTTGGGGTGTTACCCCTGCCAGGGCCAGACGGTTTGCCTGGATTCTTGCTTGGGTAATGCGGATTCTTAGGGTCTGGACTATTCATGATTTATTACCTCATATAATTACAAAAATTCACTTTGTTCGACCTTAGCAGATTCATACTCTTTTGAGCAAGCACACCTCTTGAAAGACATGAAGCGGCAGAGTCTGCCGGCTACGAAACACCTATACGGTTCGCGGACTATGCGCCTAAAAGTAACGGCGGCGGCAGAAAAAAGTGAAGACAGCCTGCAATGCCGAAACCGAATTTAATGTAAGCACTGATCAGCTCAGAAACATCTCATAGGCCGGATTGTTATGCTCTTCCCAGTATTTTATGCCCAATTCCCCCAGAAACCCCTGAAATTGCTCCCATTCCTCATCCCGAACCTGTATGCCCATTAACACACGGCCGTAGGCGGCGCCATGGTTGCGGTAATGAAACAGGCTGATATTCCAGCGCTCGCCCATCTGATTCAGAAAATGCAATAATGCCCCGGAGCGCTCCGGAAACTCAAACCGAAACAGCCGCTCATTTTTCGCCTGCGGCGCATGACCGCCGACCATGTAGCGCACGTGCATCTTGGCAAGAGTATCTTCACTCAGGTCCACCACCTCGTAGCCTTTTTCCGTCAGGGATGTTATCAATGCCTCTTTTTCCTCCACACCGCCGCGAAGCTGCACACCGGCAAATACATGCGCCCTTGTGTCATCCGCATAGCGGTAGTTGAATTCAGTGATCAGGCGCGGTCCCAGATCATGGCAGAAACTCCTGAAACTGCCCGGGCTTTCCGGAATGGTTGCGCCGATGATCGCCTCGTGATTACCGCCCAGCGCGGACAGTTCGGCAATATGCCGCAGGCGGTCGAAATTGACATTGGCGCCGCTGAAAATAGCGACCAGGCACTTGTCGCGGATTTGCTCCCTGGCAACATATTGTGTCAACCCGGCCAATGCCAATGCCCCGGCAGGTTCGGAAATAGAGCGGGTATCTTCAAAAATATCCTTAACCGCGGCGCAAATCTCATCGACACTGACCAACAGGACTTCATCAACCAGTTCTTTGGCGATGCGAAACGGTTCCTCCCCGGCCTGTTTCACCGCCGCGCCATCGGCAAATATGCCAATCTGCTCCAGTACTACCCGCTCATTTGCTGCCAGCGCGTGGTGCATACACGGCGCCTCATCCGGTTCAACACCGATAATTCTAACGTCGGGATTTTCAGATTTGATATGCACCGCAATGCCGGCAATCAGGCCGCCGCCGCCCACGGGAACAAAGACAATATCCGGCGTTTGCGGATGCTGTTGCATGATTTCCACACCGACCGTGGCCTGGCCTGCAATCACCAGCGGATGATCATAGGGAGAAACAAGCACCCGGCCCTCCTGCTTGGCCAGTTTGACGGCATGTTCATTGGCCTGATCGTAGGTATTGCCGTGCAGAATGACCCTGGCCTGCAATTGCCGGACGGCGGAGACCTTGATCTCTGGTGTGGTCTTGGGCATAACGATCAGAGACGAAATACCCTCCTTCTGTGCGGCCAATGCCACGCCTTGCGCATGGTTCCCGGCCGATGCCGCGATCACCCCGGACGTTTTTTCATCTTCTGACAGACTGGCAATCCGGTTGAAAGCCCCGCGCACCTTATAGGAAAAAACCGGCTGCTGGTCCTCGCGCTTCAACCGGATCTCATTGCCGGTGCGCAGCGAAATTCGCTCGGCATAATCCAGCGGAGTCCTCTTTGCCACCGAATAAACCCTGTCGCTGGCCTCTCGAATTAATTGTTTATATTCCTCAAACATAGCCATAAGATACCATTGAATGGCGAAACTTTTCACCGGAGTGTATTGCATGTCCCAAAATGATAAAAACCAGAATGACAAAAAAAGGCAGGTAGCGGAAGCGGGACTGGAATATATAGAGACAGAATCGATTGTCGGGGTGGGCAGCGGCAGCACGGTTGATCTTTTTATCGACGCCCTGGCCGGCATCAAATCCAGAATCGCCGGAGCGGTAGCCGCCTCGGCCGCATCCGAGGCGCGATTGAAACAACACAACATCCCGGTAATCGCGCTAAACCACGCCGACAGCATCCCCGTCTATGTGGATAGCGCCGATGAAGCAACGCAACATCGCTATCTGGTTAAAGGCGGCGGCGGCGCATTGACCCGGGAAAAAATTATCGCTGCGGCCAGCAAGAAATTCGTTTGCATTATCGATGACAGCAAACTGGCCGCGACCCTTGGCAATTTTCCCGTTGCCATTGAAGTGATCCCGATAGCGCGCAGTTTTGTCGCACGCGAGCTGGTAAAGATAGGTGGCCAACCGATCCTGCGCGAAGGGTTCACTACCGACAACGGCAATATCATCCTTGATGTGCATAACCTGAAAATCCTGCAACCGCCGGAGCTTGAACAACAGTTGAATAATATCGCCGGCATAGTAGCAAACGGCATCTTCGCCCGCCGCCCCGCCGATGTGTTGTTGGTTGCTGAGGATGATGGGGTAGTTTTAGTGACGGGGTAATTGGCTATACTAGTGATACGGGATTTTGTGGGATTATGCGGGAATAAGCGGGATCGTTTCAGTGACGGGTTAATTGGTTATACTGGTGATACCATCCGACAAAAGATGGTAGCTATTCCAACACTGGGTTTCAGTGACGGGTTAATTGGCTATACTGGTGATACCATGGATGTGCATACAGCAAATAACCCGCTATATGTTTCAGTGACGGGGTAATTGGCTATACTGGTGATACGTAACGTCGTACCTTTTTTGCGTCAAGCTAAAAGTTTCAGTGACGGGGTAATTGGCTATACTGGTGATACCAAGTCCGGGCTGATTCAATTTGTGATCAAGATCAAGTTTCAGTGACGGGGTAATTGGCTATACTGGTGATACTTTGCATAGTAATATAAGCCGCTAAGGGCTAGGGTGTTTCAGTGACGGGGTAATTGGCTATACTGGTGATACCGGGCGTCATGCAAGTTTGGCAACTTGCATCTGAGTTTCAGTGACGGGGTAATTGGCTATACTGGTGATACCGGCTGGCCGGGTTGATTGGGGACGTGGTGAGCTTGTTTCAGTGACGGGGTAATTGGCTATACTGGTGATACTTCTGTGCCTGGACACAATACTGTAATTCAATCTGGTTTCAGTGACGGGGTAATTGGCTATACTGGTGATACTGCTGCCCAAAAGAGCTTTCTAGCAGCAGGCAAAATGTTTCAGTGACGGGGTAATTGGCTATACTGGTGATACGAGGTTACGCCCCCGGAAACTTTGACGCTGAAGATGTTTCAGTGACGGGGTAATTGGCTATACTGGTGATACCATGATCCGCCCATTCCTTCGTTTTGGAAGAAACAAGTTTCAGTGACGGGGTAATTGGCTATACTGGTGATACCACGAATACCGCGAGGGAATTTATACCAATAAGCGTTTCAGTGACGGGGTAATTGGCTATACTGGTGATACTGGACACGCGGTTTATGAGCCGCAGCGTAGAATACGTTTCAGTGACGGGGTAATTGGCTATACTGGTGATACCTATCTCGGCTTGCAGGTCTAACCAGTTTTTGGGTTTCAGTGACGGGGTAATTGGCTATACTGGTGATACAAAGTTATGAGCGATTTAACACAGGTGAGGCAGGGTTTCAGTGACGGGGTAATTGGCTATACTGGTGATACGCTATGCCGACAAATCACAGAGCTAAAGCAACACATGTTTCAGTGACGGGGTAATTGGCTATACTGGTGATACGCTGGTTATCTATCTGAATAATGTCTGGCGCGTGCGTTTCAGTGACGGGGTAATTGGCTATACTGGTGATACTCAATGCCCTCTGTCGTTAAATCCTGTCTTGAGTATGTTTCAGTGACGGGGTAATTGGCTATACTGGTGATACTCGTATACGACAGAATTAAACGGACTGATAGTAGGTGTTTCAGTGACGGGGTAATTGGCTATACTGGTGATACTCGGTTATTACCCCCCGAATCTCAAAGACGAAGACAGTTTCAGTGACGGGGTAATTGGCTATACTGGTGATACTGAACAATTTCAGTCATATTTCCATAATCTTGAGTTTCAGTGACGGGGTAATTGGCTATACTGGTGATACGCTGCACGGTTCAGTCTTTATTATCAGGCAAAAGAGTTTCAGTGACGGGGTAATTGGCTATACTGGTGATACATGGGATCAAATATTACAAGACCCGAGGATGTCAGGTTTCAGTGACGGGGTAATTGGCTATACTGGTGATACACCATCGCATATTCCGCCGCCTTTGAGACGGGGCGTTTCAGTGACGGGGTAATTGGCTATACTGGTGATACATCGCACTGGAAAACTGCGCCGCACGGATAAAATGTTTCAGTGACGGGGTAATTGGCTATACTGGTGATACCCGCGCATGATTTGGGCGAGGTTGCTATCGATCAGTTTCAGTGACGGGGTAATTGGCTATACTGGTGATACTCATCCTCGACAGGTTCCCATGCCACAATTTCCAGTTTCAGTGACGGGGTAATTGGCTATACTGGTGATACTTTCAAATTTTTCCCCGGACCAGGAAAAGACGCCGCTGTTTCAGTGACGGGGTAATTGGCTATACTGGTGATACCCCCCCCTAAAGCCTTTGTTTTATAAGGATTTTTGGAATTATCAGGGAGCAAGTTTTCGCAAATGAGGCTGTTGCATGAGAAGGAAGCAGTTTTGCGAAAAGCGACTTCTGTGCTATATTCGTAGAACCAGTATAGTTGATTACTAATAGTCCTGTAATCATCTAAAAGCATATTGAACGGACCTCTGCCTGGCACGTCTGCTCTCACTTGATGAGGGACAAAGAAACCGCCTTCGGGCGGTTTTTTGTTTCTTCATTTTTTATAGACGATCATTACACAAATTGACATACTCACATGCACAACACTGTGCAACAGTTGCACTTGTTTCCGGCTTTAGTCCCCGTTGCAGCATCTGCCGTATTTGACTGATCACGTCCATCACGGACTCCCGTTTTTCCGAGTCAATGTAAACCGTATGTAAAACTTTTCCCTTGCCAACCAGAAATCCGACCAGGCTGGGTTTGGAAAAATGTTTTTCCAAAAGCATTGCATACGCTACAAGTTGCAGTTGGTCACCGCGCCTTTGATTGCTGGCAGAGAGTTTAAATTCTGTAGCATAGACCGCTTCATCCGTTTCAATCGCCATATCAACAATACCGTGAAGTTCAAGTTCATCATCTTGTATTGCCAGATTATGGTAGGTTTTCCCATCTTTCAGATTAAACCTGGACAGATTTCGGCGCTGCCATAATTTTTCTTCCTGCCGATGAAAGTCTTCGCCTTGCTTTACCCAAGTAGGATATTCAATTTTGAAATTTGTTAGTTCAAAATAATATACTTTTCTTGGGCAATAACACCACTGGCGAATCAAATTCACCGCCACACTAGATGACATGAGTTTCTTCCCAATCTTTGAAATCTTCGTTCCGGTGCCCTATAAAATAACTCTGTCCCCGCCCGTTGAAATTTGTATGCGTAATAAACGCCTTATCCCATTCCCCCAAATTGCCCTGCAAATATCGTTTGATTGACTCCAATTCCGCCAGTGTCAGGTAACCCCAAAAAACTGATTTTTGTACCGACTTTAATCCGTGTTTCCCCAACTCTTTGAAAACGAGTGTGCGTATTTTGTTATCTTCGACATCATAGCTGAGCAGGTATTCCTGCCTTAGCGGATAGTTTTTCATACCAGCGGATTACCATTTGAACAGGTAGGGTTTATAGGTTTTTTCACCGTAAAAATGACCGCATAAGCGATAAACCTGCCGTTGAATAATATGCTCCAGCTTGAGTTTTTTCCTGCGATAAAGATATTTTTTGGCGCATGTTTTTTGTATCTCCGCTATAAGAGCTTTCTTCAAACCCATATCCAGAGCTTTTTGACCTTCGCTACGGGAACGCAATTTTATTACCGCACGGTCAACTACCCATGCGCGATATTCTTCCATGATATCAAGCACCAGTGCCATTTTCCCCGGACGGGTGACGTGCATAATGCCGAGATAAGGCTCCAGGCCCGCATTGATAATTGCATTCAAGATGTAGCTACTCAGCACCGCGTAACCAAGATTGAGCATTGAATTGTTAATCTCCTGGCTCCCCCGACCTTCGCGCTTTCTAAATGAGGATGAAAACAATTGCGCCTGACGCAGTCCTTGAAAATACACGTTTGCACTTGTTCCTTCAAAGCCCAGCAATGTTTCAATATCCCTTGCATGTTCTGCTCCAGAGACATTTTTTAATAACTCATCGGCGGCAAACTGTATTGATGGATGCTGATGATATTTTCCAAGGTGATTTAATACGGCACGTTGATTTTTGATTTTCGCAGCCACAACTTTCCTCGCAAGTGGCAGTGTGTCTTTCTGACAAAAAGTCATTTGTGCCATTCTGACTGCCACAACACCGTGTTGTGATTGCCCGACAATTGCAGAATGCGGAACGCCGCGAAAATCAAGAAAGAATAATTTGATGCCTCGCGCACTCAGGGATCCCACCAAGTCGCTGGAGAAACTTACCCCTCGTTTGGCAATGGAAACGGTGCATAGGCGATTAAGAGGATAGTATTGAACGTCATCTTTTTGACGGATTGCCAGACGATGGCTGTCCAGACCGAGAAAGGTTCCATAGTTAGCAACAACAAGATGTCTCACTTCAAACTATCAACCAACTGTACGGTTCTAAATGCTTTTTTCATTTCTGTGTTGTATTGCTTCCCCTTGTAGAAAACTATAGCGCCTTGCTTTTTCGGTCTTATTTTTTCTTGAAAAAACTCATCACGAATATCCTGGGGAGATTTCTCGGGCTGTTCTGGCCTGGTCTTCGTCGCTTTCTTAGCTTCTTGCTTTCTGAAACCATGTTGACATATTTTTTCTTCCATAAATTCAGCATTCTCAATTTTATAACCGTCTCTTGCCAACTTTATCGCTATGCTTGGAGCCGTAGAGTCATCTATCCGATACCAGAGCTGTTCAATTTCATCTGGCAGAGTGTATTTATCTTTGTCAACCATATACCAGACAATAGGATTTATGGTCTCTCCAAGTTCATACTCGTCATGCGATAATTTAACAAAATTGCTTGATTCCGCCCATTGTGCTAGCTTAATTCCCAGAGACCCATCTTCTTTTCTTATAGGCACATTTGGCTTGTTATCTGTTTTCCTGGAGTCTGAATCATTCATAATTTGGTAGATATAACCACCAGACCACGATTTTCTCCTTAACATTAGTTTTCCCTGTCCTGTCAAAACTGGCAGAGAAAAGACTTTTCTCGTTTTTTGATGAGCGCCACTCGTATGCGGCTTGAAATAAAAACGCAAAAATCTGCTAAATGACAAACCTTGATTTTCTTGTTCATTCCACCTATCAAAGCAGGTTTGCCACTGCTTTTGCACTGGCAATGTTATGCTTTGATTATCAACTGTCAGTATGAAGTTTTTTTGAGGATTATTGAGCACATCGGATAAATCTTCAGGTTTAGTAATTGCTACCTTTTCTGTTTTGTATCCCAAAGTCTTATAGACAAATGCATTGCCTTGAAATTGTTTTCCAGTCTTTGTGTTGTAGTGTTCTTTCCAGTATTCATGTAGTTTAATCTTGTTGATTGTCAAGTAACAATAAGTATTTGTTTGCAATTGTTCGACAAAGTATTGAATCGTTTGCATTCCAGCAAACAAGTCATTTAGATTGGCATATTGCTTGCCAACCAATTCCTGAGTCTCATTACATAGAGGGAGTATATGAATAAGATTTTCCAATACTTTGCTATGTTTCGCCCTCGTATCCGTCTTTAACTCTACGCTGTCTTGCCAATTAAAACCAACCTTGACAATTACTGAATTGTCTTCACATTTTAACAAAACAGGAACATAATGATCGGCGTAAAAAGTGTCGCGTGTAAAAGAACGATGAGCAGAAAAGATTTCACTTGGGGTTTTTCTGCTTAATTCATGTGTTTCAAACTCATCGTCCGGCACTTGAATATATTTCAACATACCATCGTAGATTTCACCTGTTTCCACATCATAGGGTTCCTTTCTAATTTTGTTGTCAATTTGAAGTTTTAACCCGCCTTCCTTGCGATGTGCGTCCGCAACAATGACGAATGCCAGTTGAGCATCAAGCAAATGAGAATATGCCTGCTGCTTTATGTCTCGGCTTTTAGCGTATACGGCAATTTCAGGATTGTCCTCTTCATACAGTTTGCGCAAGTCGCTAATTCCATCGCCACGAGTGCTGAATTGTGCCTCCACCCCGTAGTAGTCAAAAGATAGCAAGCCTTCTCTACCGATATGTTTGGCTTTTTTATACAGAGTGTTTGCTAATACTTCCGCAAAGTAGCGTTGAGTGCCGTTTACCAGGGCTCGATTTTTATTGTTTATGGTGTTGATGACTTTATCTCGCAAAGGATTTCCAACCAGAAACAGAGCATGGCGGAAAGCTGTTTGATGCTCAGGTTCAAGGTTGATGAAGCTATGATACTTGCCAAACCTGAATTTCTCACCGGAACCATCTCCAATTTGCTTAATAATCCACTCTTGTATTTTTCCATCATCAGTTGTTCCAAACACAGACTGCTTGTATTTTTCTTTCAAATTCTTCAGCGAATACTCAAATTTTCCTTTATCATTATTGCCTTTCACACTTGCATAGATCAAGTTTGTTTCATCATTCAGTGTTCCCCATTTGGAAGAGCGAGGGATAATATGGTCAATTTGTCCTTGACCATCTAGCTTGGTACCGGTATAGGGACAAGTATCTTGATTCGCACTTTTGATGCGTTCTTCTTTGTCTGTCAATAGATCAGACTGTTGATGCTTCTTATCTTTATCAGTAAGCCTTCTTCCTTTAAGGGTTTTCAAATCAGGCTCAAACTCAAACCGATTGGATTCAGTAATTATCGGGACACAAACCTTGTTATTCGTCTCAAGTTCCCCTTTAATTTTTTGCCATTTATCATTGGCAATAGCACTGCCGACAATGCGAGCTATACGTTTAACCGCACCATCAATGATGCGAGTAGGAATAGCAGGCAAGCGCTGGGCTTTTGCTGTTGTACCTTGGCCATCCATTGTAAGAACCATTTGCATCCGGTGAGCATTATCAGTGCTACACACAGCACAGGTATTGGCATTGCCATTGCGTTCTTTGAAAACAATATTGTTGATTTGTGCGAGCAAATAGACTGCCGTTGCAGGATTTTTTTTCAGCTCTTTTTCCCACTCCTCTTGTCTTGAATTGTCATATATAAATTTAGCGATATTCAAACATAATGTTTGCGCCCTTACACAGAAATTATGGAGTTTGGGCGCATCATTCACTTTTGAGCTTTTATTGTGAACAAATACATTTTGAATATCTAACTTGAGCTGCCCTCGACGCTCTTTTTGCTCGTTTGCAGCTCGGTCGCAATTTGCTTTCAATCTGTCAATACCGTTCAGCCAGGTGAACAGCTTGTCATCTATGGTTTTTCCTTCTCGTTGTTCGGCAATTTTCTCCAAACTCTTAGACGAAACCTGCAACAATCCCGCCAAATCCCCCAACATCTGGTAGCGCTTTTGGCGAGGTTTATGATTGCAGTAAGTAAGCAGGTGGTTTTCATCATCAAAGCGACCTGTGGTTTCGTAGCCACGGCCTTTAACTAAACGGTATTCGGGATGAATGTAGATTCTGCCGTCTCTGGCACGTTGACGCTGCTTGTAGTATTTACAAACCAGATGAAGAAAAGTGCCCTCTTCAAATAGAGGTTTGCTTTTTGCATAATTTCTTATGGTATTCAATTCCTTCGGCAACCTGCTATTCTCAGGCACCCCGCTATTGTTAATCGCTTTTTCCAATTTTTTCTTTGAATCTTTTTTCTCTTCATCGGTGGATTGCGATTGCTTATACTTTTTAGCATGGCTGTAAATTTCATTAAGATTAAGCGGGTCTTCGGCTTTTACACGGTCAAGGATGAATTGCAGGACGCGGGCATCCAACTCAACCATGCTCCTGCGACCTGAATCTTTAAGCAAGCTACCTTTGTAGTCTTTGTCTTCGCTGAAATATATTTTCCCTTTGCCGCTTTTCAATTCTTTGATTTTTCCCTTATAATCGCCGAGATAATCTTTAACAGGCTGTAGGCTTTTCAGTTCTTGAAGCCAACTCTGCCATTTTGGATATTTACTTTTCAAAAAGCCGGCATTGAGAATCAAACTCTGGCATTTCGGTGGACGACGGTTGTTATTGTCCTGATACGGTGGAATTGTCAAAAAAGGATTAGTTTTCACCCAAAAATCAACAACCTTTAGCGGCTCTTTCTTTTGTTTTTCATTTATTTGATGATTTCCTTGAATATCTCTAAATTGAGTCCATTGCTCACAGAGTTTTTTGTAATCACCTTTTTTATTTTCAGCTTTATCTTTGTCTTTTTCACCCACCCGCCATTCGCTCAGTATCCAGCGTTCAAATAGCTTGGCAATTTCTTGCTCGCTCCATTGGTCACCTTCTTTGTTTTCTTTGGTTATTTTGTGTTTCTTGTCATTGAAATACTTGCGAAGTGGCTTGAGTTCCAAATTGCTGATGTGTCCGATGAGGTTGTGCAGACTGCCAACTGTCAGCCCTTTAGATTGGATCTCTTTTGATTGTAATTTTTCACAAAACTTTTTCAGATAACCGTGTTTGTGATTCTCATTTGTTAAAACCGCCTCTACTTCTTCAAAATACTTACTTCGGTGGCGTCCTCCTGACTCAAGTTCATTCAGCATATTGCCAAGGGCAAAAGTGAGGTGGTGAAGGTGGGTTTTTACATTCGGAACTCCATCTTTATAAAAATTCTCCTTTTCCTTTTCCATATCAAATTTTTCAGCATCGAAAGTCCAAACTAATTCTTTTATTTTCTTTTCTTCTACAAAATCCGGCAGGCTTTTCAGAATCTTTTTCGCTGTTTCTGGTTCTTGTTTATTCAAATATTCAACCATATCAATAGTGTTCTCAGGAATAGCGGGCAATCCCTGCATTCCTTTTTCCGCCCAATTTTCTAACACCCATCTGGCCAACTTCGATAAATTGGCTCTCTTTCCCTCTTCGGGAATATTCTCACCTCCTACTCGCGTGGAGCAATACTCATGAAGTTTTTTTGTTTTAGAGATAATGAAAAGTTTTCTACGAATTTCTTTAGGCTCCCGATTGATGGCTTCAAACATAGGCTTGACTTTTTCCACACCTTCATTCGCCCACTCATTCAGAACACTGTCAAAGTCATAATCACCGTTGTCATTCTGTTCAATCTTCAACTCACTGGGAAGTTCATCAAAGGCTTCTTTGGGAAACTGGCTTAATATGTCAGAATCATACTCTTCCGTTAAAAAACTGAATCCCCGCCGATTCATCAAAAAACTGATGGTCTGCTGAATATCCTCGTCCCACTTCAACCCAAAATGTTTCCCCCAAATGAGTTTGAACAGGCGCTTTGCCATCTGCCTGCGGTCAAACCCGCGCCTCTGATGCCGTTTGGCGGTGCGATTCGCCATTAAGTAGGTGTAATTTTTGCTGTCCAGTTGATAGACCTTGCCCGCTTTTGCTCCCTTATCCTTAAAAACATCCAGCGGGCTATCCGCCGGATAATGAGCAAAATATACGCCGGTGTTCTTGGCGCCGAGATCAATAGAGATTGGACTGATAATGCGTTTGTTCATGCGAATATGCCTGATTTCTTATATGGCTGGCTGGAAGAAAAAATATTATAGGAACTTTAAATAAAAATCAATCAAAGGAATAGTACAGATTAGGCAGAATATAACGGCACCATTTAACAACCCACTCAATCCGCCCAGTCACCGGGTTTTAAGTACACATCATACAACTCGGCCTCCGGCGTTCCCGGCGCAGGCTGCCAGTCATAGCGCCAGTGGACTTCCGGTGGCAGGGACATCAGGATCGACTCGATCCGCCCCTCCGACTGCAAGCCAAATAAGGTTCCCCGGTCATACACCAGATTGAATTCGGCATAGCGGCCGCGCCGGTAGCATTGAAAATCGCGCTCCCGCCGCCCCCAGCGCAGATCCTTGCGCCGTTTTACTATCGGGATATAGGCATCCAGAAAATGATTGCCGACACTCTGCATAAAGGCGAAACAGCGCTCAAACCCCCATTCATTCAAATCATCGAAAAACAATCCTCCTATACCGCGCGGCTCTTTGCGGTGTTTGATATAAAAATAGGCGTCGCACCATTTCTTGTATTTGCCGTAGGTATCGTTGCCAAAATCCCGGCAGGTGTCCTTGGCGGTGTTGTGCCAATGCCGCACGTCTTCCTCGAAGGCATAGTACGGTGTCAGATCGAATCCCCCGCCGAACCACCATACCGGCTCTCCATTTTTTTTATCGGCGCTAAAAAATCGTATATTCATATGTGCGGTAGGTATATAAGGATTCAGAGGGTGTATCACCAAGGAATTGCCCAGCGCCCGGAAGCTGCTCCCGGATAGTTCGGGGCGCTGTGCGGTGGCGGCATCCGGCAGATTTTTTCCATGGACGTCGGAATAGTTAATGCCGGCGCGCTCGAATATCTTTCCGCCGTGCAGGATGCGGGTCTGCCCGCCGCCGCCCTCGGCCCTGTCCCATTTATCCTTGCGTAAATCCAGGGCGGCATCCAGTTGCAGCAGAGCTGCGGTAATCCGCTCCTGCAATTCAAGCAGGTACTTTTCGATGATAACGATGTCGATCATTTGAGCCGGCGGCCAATCAATTGGCAAATCAATGAAGTAGAGGGTATGCTGTTTTGTTTTTCCCGATCCCTATTATGACAAGTCGTACAGCGCGAATAAACCGCGAAACAAAAGAAACCCGGATTGAGGTGGAAATCAATCTCGATGGCCAGGGCAAGACCGAGCTGGATACCGGCATTCCATTCCTCGAACATATGCTCGATCAAGTTGCCCGGCACGGTATGCTGGATCTAAGGATACATGCCAGCGGCGATCTGAATATCGATGCCCATCACACCGTGGAAGACATAGGCATTACCCTCGGCCAGTCCTTCGCAAAGGCGCTGGGCGATAAAAAGGGGATCCGCCGTTACGGACATGCCTATGTGCCGTTGGACGAGGCGCTGTCGCGGGTGGTGCTTGACTGCTCCGGCAGGCCCAGCCTGGAGTATTTTGTCGAGTACCCCCGTGCCAGAATTGGAGAATTTGACGTGGATCTGATTTCTGAATTTTTTCAGGGCTTTGTCAATCATGCAATGATCGGCCTGCAGATCGACAACATTCGCGGCAGAAACGCACACCATATTGCCGAAACGATATACAAGGCCTTTGGCCGCGCACTGCGCGCCGCCGTGGAATACGATCCGCGCATGACCGGGGTGCCCTCTACCAAAGGCACACTGTAACCGCAATGTCCGGCATTGTTGTGCTTGATTACGGCACGAGTAATCTGCGCTCCGTCACCCGCGCATTGGAAGCCGTAGCCGATACCGCGCACACGGTTTCTGTCAGCGCCGAGCCGGATACCATCCTTGCCGCAGATAAAATTGTCTTTCCCGGACAAGGCGCCATCGGTCAATGTATGTCCAGTATCAGGGGGCAGGGCCTGGATGAAGTCATTCGCGAGTGTATAGTAAACAAGCCTTTCCTCGGTATATGCCTGGGCCTGCAATCGTTAATGGAGCATAGCGATGAGAATGGCGGCGTAAAAGGTCTGGGCATTCTGCCCGGGAACGTGTTCCGTTTTGCCGATGGCATTAAGGATGAGCATAATAATGCCTGCAAGGTCCCGTGTATAGGCTGGAACCGCGTATACCAGGCGAAATCACACCCTCTCTGGGAAGGCATTGAAGACGGCAGCCGGTTTTATTTTGACCATAGTTATTATGTAAAGGCCGATCTCGAATCCGATATTCTCGGCAACACCGATTATATCTGCCGGTATGCCTCGGCGCTTGGGCGTGATAATTTTTTCGCCGTGCAATTTCATCCGGAAAAAAGCCAGCGCCCCGGACTGACCCTGCTCAAGAATTTTATCGACTGGAGCGGAGTATAGGCTGGTTTACGCTGCTTGTTCTGCAACCACGGCATGACTAGCCCGGATATTGCATGAGCGCGGGAGAAATGCAGGATTTTGGTCGAAAGGTCCTGGGACCTGCCCCCGCCATGCCTGCGAAAGATTTATCCCCTGACCTGAATAGGGGCAGAAATCCAGGCATCCTGAACCACTTCAAAGAATGGATTCCTGTTTGCGCAGGCATTGCAGTCCGGGTACATTTAGGCATGGGCAAGGCGCTGTTTGATTTTGGTGTACGTGCCTGAGCTTTATCAAACTTTACGGCTTTGCCCTCTTTATTGGGGCAATATCCGGGTTTAGTTGCAGAGTTGTTGGATATAGTCCTGCGCTTTTTCAATCTCTGCCTGGCGTTCTTCTTCGGGGACTACACGGCGTGAGCCGTCGGCCTTTATTTCATTCACCCTCGGCCTCTGATAACTGGTCAACCGCTTTCTGGCGGAGGCGCATTTTTCGGCTTTGTCCGCCTGCTCCTGTGCCGATTCAGTGGCCTGCTTTTTTTCCTCAGTCTGCTGTTCGGCGGATCCCTGAGATTGTTTCTGTTGCCCGTCAAGCCACTTTTGGGCGGCTTCGGTATCGACTGCGGGCGGCGCCTGGATCTTCTTCGATTCTACGTCGTCGGGGGGAGGGGACGCGGTATAATGGGTGTTGCCTTCGGAATCGACCCATTTGTATATGGCCGCGCCAGCCATGGGCGAGGCCGCCGATAATGCGAGGATCAGCGCCGACAGTATTTTTTTGTGCATGATTTCTATCCGTTTATTGATAATTCATTTTACTGGTAAGGGAATTTTATTGTATTCTATATCGGAGCGCTTTGCATGGTTTTCAAAGACTTTGGTTATTCGATTGGCGTACCGCGCCGGTCTAAACTGGAAGGTGATGAGAATGAATACTTTGACTAGAATTCTGTTTGTGGCATTGTTTGCCGTTTCCGCTTCGCCGGTCATGGCGGCGGTGAGTATCGTGGAATGTCAGGACGGACAGGGAGAGCGTTCGTTCCACAGTAAAAATTGTCCGCCGGGCACGACCAAGATAGGCAGTAAGAAAATCAGAACCGGGCGGAACGGCGGTGGCGCCGACAACAGCAATATCAGTGCGACGATCTACCTCAGCCCGGTCTGCGAGCCTTGTGAGGAAGTGCGCGAATTTCTGAATAATCGCAACATTTCCTTTTCGGAAAAAAACGTCGAGGGGGATCTGGAGATGCAGCAGGAATTAAAGGGTATTAGCGGCGGGGCACTAAATGTGCCGGTTACCGTTATCGGTGATACGGTAGTTACCGGCTACAATCGCGGCAAACTGAATGAGGCGCTGTCAGCGGCGGGGTATGTCTCTCCCGATTCTGCGGAAAGCGTCCCAGGGAAAGATGCGCTCGAGGCAGCGCCGGCGGCGGAAAAATGAGCCGGTTATCCGGCCGGCACTAACTCTCTGGGCAGGGAGAAAATCACCTTTTCCTGCTTTCCGCTCGCTTCTTCACACGCTTCGGCGCCCCACTGCTTTAGTTTTTCCACTACTCCCTGAACCAGCACCTCCGGTGCGGAGGCGCCGGCGGTCAGGCCGATGTAGTATTTGCCGTCAAGCCAACTGCGGTCTATTTCGGACGGATTGTTGACCAGATAGGCGGGTATACCAGCCTTCTGCGAGATCTCCACCAGGCGGTTCGAGTTGGAACTGTTGGATGAGCCGACGACCAGGACTATATCACATCGGTCGGTCAGCTTCTTTGCCGCATCCTGCCGGTTTTGCGTGGCATAGCAGATGTCTTCTTTTTTCGGCCCGACGATCGAGGGAAAGCGCCGCTTCAAGGCGGCAATAATTTCAGCGGTATCGTCCATGGATAGTGTCGTCTGGGTAACGAAGGCGAGAAAATCGGGCTGCTTGACCCGGATTTTCATTGCGTCCTCGATCGACTCGACTAAGTATATACCGCCGGCGCCGTTTTTCGGGCGGTATTGTCCCAGCGTGCCTTCGACCTCGGGATGACCGGCATGGCCAATCAGGATGCATTCGCGGCCTTCATTCTGGTAGTGCCCTACTTCCATGTGTACCTTGGTGACCAGCGGGCATATCGCGTCAAATACGCGCAGTTTACGCCGCGCCGCCTCTTCTCTGACCGCCTTGGATATGCCATGGGCACTGAAAATAACGGTGGAATCATCGGGGACTTCATCCAGTTCTTTTACAAATACCGCTCCCTTTTTGCCCAATGCTTCCACTACGTGCTTGTTATGCACGACTTCATGGCGCATATACACAGGGGCGCCAAAGAGATCGAGCGCGCGTTCAACTATCTTGATTGCCCGGTCGACGCCGGCACAAAAACCGCGCGGATTGGCGAGAATAATTTTCATGGCTGTTGTCTCTATACGGTTGGGTTATATCCGGTGAATGGTTCGATTATATCAGCATCATTTATCAATAGCAGCTTTGTCAAACCAGAGTGTGTCAATAATCAGCATGATCGCCCCCACAGTGATTGCCGAATCCGCGACGTTGAACACCGGCCAGAACCAGGATTTGTAATACACTTCGATAAAGTCGATGACGTATCCCAAAAACACGCGATCCCAGAGATTGCCCAGCACGCCTCCCAGTATCAATGCCAGCGCCGCCAATAACCAGCGCCTTTGATTGGACGGGCTGAGCATCCAGATAATGATCAGGATGCTGATCACTCCGGCCAATATAATAAAAAACCAGCGCTGCCAGCCGCTTGCCTGGCTGAGAATGCTGAACGCCGCACCGGTATTGTACATCAGGGTCAGATTGAATCCGCTGATCACCGGCACGGGATCGCGCAGAGTCAAATACTGGGCGGCTTGATACTTGGTGATCTGGTCGATGATCACAATCAGTAGCGATAATCCGATCCATTTCATGCCGGCCCGCCCGAAAGATCCTCAGGAATAATCACGCATTTCCCCCTCGCCGGAGATATTGCCGATGCATCTGCCGCACAACTGCGGATGTTGCCGGTTAGCGCCCACGTCTTCACACAAATGCCAGCATCGAAGGCATTTCCGGTGGCCGGATGGTTGAATACGTATATGGGCTGCATGGTTCTCCAGCGTGACCGCATCAGCGGGGCGGTCATCGAGTTTGTGTACGCGCGCATGGGAAGTAATGAATATGAAGCGCAATTCATCACCCGGTTTCTTCAGCCGGGAATATAATTCACCGTCACAATAAATATCAATCCCGGCTTCCAGTGAAGACCCGATTTTTCCGGCGGTGCGCAAGCGCTCCAATTGAATGTTTATTTCGTCCCGCAAGGCAATGATCTCCTGCCAGTATTGCAAGCGCGCACCGGCGCCGTCATCGCCGGCAAGGCCATTGTACCAATCGGATAGAAACACGGAATCGGAGCGCTTGCCGGGGATGAATTGCCAGATCTCTTCGGCGGTAAAGCTCATAATCGGCGCCAGCCACCTCACCAGCGCCTCGATGATATGATACATTGCCGTCTGGGCGGAGCGCCTCGGCAGGCAGTCCGTCTGCATCGTATAGATCCTGTCTTTGATGATGTCAAGATAGAAACCGCCCATATCGATGATGCAGAACTGGTACAGCTTTTGATAGATATGGTGGAATTGGTAGGTCGAATAGGCATCGATGATCCGGGTTTGCATTATGGCCGCCCTGTCGATTGCCCAGCGGTCGAGTTCAACCATTTGGGGGAACTCGACAAGATGGCGTTCGGGGTCGAAGCCATCCAGGTTCGATAACAGATAACGGGCGGTATTCCTCAGCCTTCTGTAGGCATCTGCAGTACGCCGCAGGATCTCATCGGAAACGTTCATTTCATTGCGATAGTCGGTAGCCGCAACCCAGAGGCGCAAGATATCGGCCCCCATGGTTTTCATCACCTGCTGGGGGGCGGTAACATTGCCAGTCGATTTAGACATTTTCATGCCCTGCGCGTCCACCGTGAACCCGTGAGTCAGCACCGCCTTGTAGGGGGCAATGCCCTGAATGCCGACCGAGGTCAGTAATGATGATTGAAACCAACCTCGATGCTGATCGGAGCCTTCAAGATATAGATCGGCCGGCGCCGCCAGGCGTTCATCCGGCGCGAGTATCGCGGCATGGGTCACGCCGGAATCGAACCAGACATCAAGTGTATCGGACACTTTGCGATAGTCCGCCGCCTCATCGCCGAGCAACTCCTCGTCAGCGAGATCGAACCAGGCATCAATGCCTTTCTGCTCAATCCGCTTGGCCGCCTCTTCAATCAGCCGCGCACTTTCTGGATGTAATTCACCGGTCTGCCTATGGACAAACAGCGTGATCGGCACGCCCCATATGCGCTGTCTGGAAATGCACCAGTCGGGACGTTCGGCGATCATATCTTTAATGCGTTGCATTCCCCAATGCGGCAGCCATTGTACCTTGTCAATTTCCCGTAGTGCGTTTTTCCTCAGTTCGCGGCTTTCCATGTCGATAAACCACTGCGGGGTCGCCCTGAAGATGAGCGGTGTTTTATGACGCCAGCAGTGCGGATAGCTGTGCTCGAGTTTTTCCTGGTGCAACAATGTGTTTTTCTCCTGTAATATCTGCACTACATGGTCATCGGCCCGGAATACGTGTTCTCCGGCAAAAAATTCCGTGCCGTCAACGAAGCAGCCGTTGTCCGCTACCAGCCTGTCCGCCGGTAAATTGTATCTGAGACCGACGGCATAATCGTCGCGGCCGTGGCCGGGGGCGGTATGCACGGCGCCGGTGCCCGCCTCAAGGGTGACGTGCCGCCCCAGTATGACCGGAACGGTTTTGTTGTAGAAAGGATGTTGCAGCAGCACGCCTTCCAATTTCCGGCCGGCAAATACGGCAAGGGTTTTGTATTCGTCTATTCCAAAACGATGCAGCGCCGACTCGGCTAGATCTGCGGCCAGCACCAGCCGAGCTTGATCTCCCTGTCTGTTGAATTGCACCACCCGGTAATCAAAATCGGGGTTGACGGCCACCGCCTGGTTGGCCGGCAAGGTCCACGGCGTCGTGGTCCAGATGGTGAATGCCAATTTTCCGCCGCGGTTATTATCGGAGCCGGTATTTATTTTTCCCCAGAAAATATCTTCATCGACAACGGCGAAATTGACGTCGATCGCGGATGAGATTTTATTGTGATATTCCACCTCGGCCTCGGCCAAAGCAGAGCCGCAATCAACACACCAGTGCACCGGTTTATGCCCTTGCACCAGATGCCCCTTGCGCATCATTGCCCCCAGAGCCCGAACTATGTTCGCTTCGGTATCGAAATCCATCGTGAGATAGGGCTTTTCCCAATCCCCGAATACGCCCAGTCTTTGAAAATCGGCGCTTTGCCTCTCGATCTGCCTCGTTGCATAATCGCGGCAGGCCTTGCGGAATTGCCCGGCATCGATATTGACGCCGGCCTTGCCGGTTTTTTTCTCGACCATCAGTTCAATCGGGAGACCGTGACAATCCCAGCCGGGCACATAGGGCGCATCCAGGCCGGAAAACCCGCGCGATTTAATGATTATGTCTTTGAGTATTTTGTTTACCGCATGGCCAATGTGAATATCGCCGTTCGCATACGGCGGGCCGTCATGCAGGATGAAGCGTTGCGCGCCGCTTCTGTGTTGGCGGATCCTGGAATATAAATTCATTTGTTGCCAGTGTTTCAATATCTCCGGTTCGCGCCGCACCAGATTGGCCTTCATTGGAAAATCGGTTTTGGGCAGATTCAGGGTGTCTTTGTACTTGGACATTATCGATAATTTAATTGCGAAAACTTCTTTTTGCCTGTTCTATGTCTTGTTTTATTTGCGCCAACAACATCTCCTCCGAGTCTATCTGACCTTCTTCTCTTATCTTGCTGACAAATTCCACTTCGAGACGCCTGCCATACAGCAGCTTGTCAAAATCGAAAATGTGCACTTCGAGCATCATCTGCCGGCCTTTATATACGGGCCGGGTCCCCGCGTATGCAACCGCATTCAACGGCGCATTCTCTATGCCGGAAATTCTGGCCGCAAATATGCCGCGCAACGGCGATTGATACCGGCATAATTTTATGTTGGCCGTGGGAAATCCCAATGATCTGCCGCGCTTATCGCCGTGAACAACCCGGCCGCTGATTCGATATGGCCGCCCAAGCAATAAATTCACCCGTTCAATATCACCGCCAGACAGGACATTGCGTACTAATGTGCTGCTGACGCGCTGACCGTCAATGGAAAAAGAGGGGGCTGCAATAACGTCAAAACCTTTTTCCCGTCCGGCCTTTTTCAGCAACTCGAAATCGCCCCGCCGATCCTTGCCAAAGCGAAAATCATCGCCGATAACCAGACATTTAACGCCTACGAGCTCGAATAGCGTATCATTAATGAATCCGGCCGCATCCTGATTGGCCATCCGCCGGTCAAATTTCAGACAGATGATCCGGTCAATGCCAGCCTGTCTGAATTGTTCCAGCTTATCCCGTAATCGCATTAGCCGCAACGGCGCATTTTCCGGAGAAAAAAATTCAATCGGCTGCGGTTCGAATATAATTATGCCTGAGGACAATCGGCGTTGTTTGGCTTGCGCTTTAAGCAGCTTGAAAACGGATTGGTGCCCCCGATGAATGCCGTCAAAATTTCCAATCGTGGCAACGCAATCCCAGCGCCGGCGCAGGTTTTTCAGACCGCGTATGAATTCCATTACGGCAAAAAATCAGAGGCCGCGCCGATCATAGGCCGGTAGCCATATGTCTCGGTCTGACACCCATAAGCCATAAGCTGGAAAAATAAACGGCCGCGCCGGCAGCTACCCAGAATAGCAGCCAAATACACCGATTTCCCGCATCCCATTCCCGCCAGACACCGGGGGCCGCAACAAATTCAAGCAATAGTAATGACATAAGAGCCCCGGCGGTGACTACCCTGAGGATGAATTTCCACCGCCCCGGATCGCTTGCAATCCTGCCGCTGCGTTTGAGTGCGTAATACAGTATTGCAGCTTGAATATAGGCCGACAGCGATGTGGCCAGGGCCAGACCGGCATGCGCCAGAGGGAAAACCAGGATCAGATTCAAAATTATATTGGCCACCATCGCTACAACGCCAGCCTTGACCGGCGTGCTGGTTTCCTGGTGTGAAAAGAATCCCGCGGCCAGAATTTTTATTAAAATAAATCCGAGTAAGCCCGCCGAGTAAGCCATCAGGCTCTTGCCGGACATCAATACATCATTAGCGGTAAATTCATTATAATAAAATAAGGTAGTCAATAATGGATCAGCTAAAATCGCCAGTCCGGCGGTAGCCGGGATGCCAATTAAAAATACCCAGCGTAATCCCCAATTGAGTGTTTTGGAAAAATTTTCCGTCGAACCGTCGGCATACTGCTGCGACAGGCTTGGCAAGATCGCCGTGGCAAGCGCTATGCCGAACACACCCAGTGGAAATTCAACCAGTCGATTGGAAAAATACAGCCAGGAAATGCTTCCGGTAGTCAACAGGGACGCAATCAAGGTATCGACCAGTAAATTGATCTGCACAATGGATACGGCAAAAATTGCCGGCAGCATCAGTTTGAAGATTTTTTTCATCCCCTGCCTGTCGCGGTTCAATCCCGGTTTCGGGAGCTTGCGGATCCTGTGCAAAAAAGGGACCTGCAATATCAACTGCAGGACGCCGGCAATCAATACGCCCCAGGCCAGGGCCTTTATCGGCACTTCCAGGTGCGGCGATAACCATATTGCGCAGCCGATCAGGGACAGATTGAGCAATGCCGGCATGATGGCCGGGGCTGCGAAACGCTGGTAGGTATTGAGGATGCCGGCGGCAAATGCGGTCAATGATATAAACAGCAAATACGGGAAGGTAATGCGCAGCATGTCAACCGCCAGCAGGTACTTCTTTTCATCTCCGAGAAATCCCGGAGCAAAGACCGTGATGAACAGCGGCGCCAGCAACACCCCGAGCGCGGTCAGGACAAACAGCGCCAGGCCCAGAGTCGCGGCAGTCTGATCGATCAATGCATCCACCGCCTCTTCGCCACGCTTCTGCTTGTATTCGGACAACACCGGCACAAATACCAGGGAAAAACTGCCTTCCGCAAAGATCCGCCGCCAGAAATTCGGTATGCGAAAGGCTACAATGAAGGCATCCACGGCTATCCCGGCGCCAAAAAGACGGGAGATGGTTATGTCACGAATCAGACCCAGTACGCGCGAAATCGTTGTCATCCCGCCAATGGTGAAAGTCGATTTCAGTAATCGCTTGCTCAATTTATCCTCGTTGCAGTAGTGATCTCAATAAATGGCGGTTTGTGGATACCATACCCTATAAAATGCCGGGATTGACAAATCCCGCCGATATGCGCATAGTACCGCCCCATCTACCCACCAGTGAGGAAGTACTATGGCGAACATTGCATCAGCTAAAAAACGTGCCCGACAAACGGTAAATCGCAACAGGCACAATGCCAGCATGCGCTCGATGATGCGCACATATATCAAGAAAGTCATACTGGCTATCAAGGCAAAAGACAAGGAACAGGCCCAGACCGCCTACAAGACCGCAGTATCGGTTATCGACCGCATGGCCGGCAAGGGATTGATCCATAAAAACAAGGCGGCGCGCCACAAGTCCAGACTCAACACACAGCTACGGGCGATCTGAGCTTCGGCTGGAGATTGATAAAAATCGAACGGCGCGCTTCCATCGATCAGATCAGGATCAAATTATCCCGGTGGATTAACTCCGCCGCATTGATGTAACCGAGTATCGCCTCAAATTCATAACTGTTTTTACCCATAATGCGCCTCGCATCCGAGGCATTATAGTTGCTCAGTCCGCGCGCAACTTCTTTCCCGTCTTTATTCAAACAGGCGACGATCTCGCCGCGTTTAAAGTTGCCCCGCACTCCGGTTATGCCGACCGCGAGTAAACTCTTGCCTTGATCGAGCAGGGCCTTCAGCGCGCCATCGTCGATGACTAAATCGCCGCGGGTTTTAGATTGACTGGCGAGCCACTGCTTTCTGGCGGCAATACATTCCTGTCCGGCTTTGAGCCAGGTGCCGACCTTCCCGCCGTCGGCGATCTTCAGGAGCACGTCTTTCTTCTCGCCGGAGGCAATGATCGTGTCCGTGCCGGATTGCGCCGCCATCTTTGCCGCATATAGTTTTGTCCGCATGCCGCCGCGGCCGAGAATGCCTCCCTGCCCGGCATAGGCTTCAAGGTTTTTGTCTCCGGCATCGGCCTCTTCTATGAACCGTGCCGCCGGATTTTTGCGCGGATCGGCTTCATACAAACCGTGCTGATCGGTCAAAATAACCAGCAAATCCGCCTCGATTAAATTCGCGACCAGCCCGGACAAGGTATCATTATCACCGAAACAAATTTCATCGGTCGCCACCGTATCGTTTTCATTCACAACCGGCACCACCCCCAGATCGATCAAGGTCTTTAAACTCATCCGGGCATTCAGGTAACGCTGGCGATCCGTCACATCATCATGCGTCAATAATATCTGCGCGGTATGCTTGCCGAATCTCTGAAAACAGGATTGGTATGCCTGTATCAATCCGATCTGCCCGACTGCCGCGGCCGCCTGTAATTCATTTACCGCTTTAGGGCGTTGCGCCCAGCCAAGCCGGGTCATGCCCTCCGCCACCGCGCCGGAAGTAACCAACACCACCTGATGATTATTTTCCTGCAACTGCACGATCTGCCTGACCCAGATCTCCAGTACATCGCGGCGAAAGCTGTCTTCGCGGCTGACTAAAAGGGCGCTGCCTATCTTGACGACCCAGCGCCGCGACCGGGTAATTTTTTCACGCGCACTACTCATAGCACACATCCCCTTTGGGCGGATTGCCTCATCCATTCCGAAATGCCGCACATCAACTCCCGGCAACCCGCACCGGTGATGGCCGATATGGCAAACATTCTTTCAACCCCGGTCACTGCTTTTTTCAGACTGTTGAGCATCGATGCGGCGGTTTCATCCGGCCATACATCACATTTATTCAATACCAGCCAGCGTTTTCTGTTCAACAGGCTGTATGAATAAGCCGCCAGTTCTTCCTCGATAGTTCTGATATCCTCCAGCATGCGCGCAACATTATCATCAGTGCTGGCATCGACCAGATGCAGTAACAAATGAACCCGTGACAGGTGCTTTAAAAAGCGGATTCCCAACCCGGCCCCTTTGGCGGCGCCGCTGATCAAGCCGGGAATATCTGCGATAACAAAATCATTCCGATCCTCTATCTTTACCACGCCCAGGCCCGGATACATGGTGGTAAAAGGATAGTTGGCCACTTTCGGCCTGGCCGAAGATACGGCGCGGATCAAGGTGGATTTTCCGACATTGGGCAACCCCAGCAAACCCACGTCGGCCAGCACCCGCAATTCCAGCTTCAAGTCGCGGTGTTCCCCCGCGCTTCCCTTGGTGATTTTCCGGGGAGCACGATTGGTGCTGCTTTTGAAACGGGTATTGCCCAGGCCATGGAAACCGCCTTTTGCGGCAAGCAATACCGCGCTTTTCCGGGTGAGATCACCAATCAACTCATCGGCCTGTTCATCGTACACCATAGTCCCGACCGGCACATTGATGTACATGTCTTCAGCGCTCCTGCCGGTTCGTTCGCGCCCCATGCCCGGCTGGCCGTTTTTGGCGCGATACAGGCGCCTATGGCGAAAATCGGCCAGCGTATTCAACCCTTCATCGACCCGCAAATAAATACTGCCTCCATCACCGCCATCGCCGCCGTCGGGGCCTCCCCTGGGGATATACTTCTCACGCCGAAAGCTCAGACAACCGTCGCCGCCCTTACCGGCTTCGACCTTTATAGATGCTTCGTCAACGAATTTCATGCCTGTTGCCGGGGAGTTCGGGATAATTGATGATCATCCGGCTGAGTCAGCGCAGCCGTGATATGGCAGGAAAGCCCCGCCGGGGGGAGCTCAGTACCAGTCGTTGCCCGACTCAGCCGGCAACAACGCTGACAAATGTTCTTTGCCTTGGCCCTTTCTTTTGAAAAGCAACCTTGCCCTCGGCAGTCGCAAATAAAGTATGATCATGGCCAAGCCCGACGTTTGCGCCCGGATGAAACCGGGTGCCGCGCTGACGCACCAGTATATTGCCCGCCGCGACCATTTCCCCGCCGTATTTCTTCACCCCCAGACGCTTGGAGTGGGAATCTCTGCCATTTTTGGAACTGCTGCCCGCTTTTTTATGTGCCATTGTTTCGCTGCCTCACTATTTTGCCACGATATCGGTGATTGCCAACTCGGTGTAGTCCTGCCGATGCCCTATTTTTCTGCGATAGTTTTTACGCCGGTGGAATTTTACTACCTCGATCTTGGTGCCGCGACCATGGGCCTCCACTCTGGCCTTCACCTCCGCACCTTTCAAATACGGGCTGCCTACCCTCACCTTGTCTCCATCGACCACCATCAGCACATCGGAAATCCCGATGGACTTACCCTGCTCGGCATCGAGTTTTTCCACCTTGATTCTGTCTTCTTTTGCGACTTTATACTGCTTGCCGCCTGATTTGATAACCGCATACATATTCAATAATTCCTCGAATTACCGCTAAAAAGTCATGTGTTCATAATAAAGAGGGGCATTATACGGAATTTCTTGAATGCTGGCAAGCCGATTGTTGCTGACAGTCTTTCGGCAGCCTTTGATATATTGTGGATTGCGGTACCCATGCAGTTCAAGCCGTGTGCGCAAAAGACCAGGTTCCGCTAAATAAAGAGCGTCTTTGAACTGCAATATGCAGGTATGTATCCGCATTTTTTACATCCTCGCTAGATATTTTATTCCTTAAAATATGCTAGCCTGTCGGATATTTCGGTGTCAAGGATGTGTATGATACTGGACAAATTGGGGTGATGAGTAGCGAGGGTTTGGCAGTCGCTGGTGAGGACCTTGGCCGTTGTGGCGGTACAGGTAACCAGGCGGTTGAAGGCGGTCCGGCAACGAGTCCGGTATGTTTCTGGCGCTGTGCAGCCGATAGTGCTAAAATTCACTCTGGCGCCGATATTTGGCGAAATACCAATAACATGCTTTAGCTATTTTCAGGAGGAGCTCTGTTTTTGACCGATGCCGTTGCCGCTCAGGACAAACAGACCGATATCTACGCTCTGATCGCCGAGGATATGTCCAGGGTTGATGATCTCATACAGAAGCACCTCCATTCGGACGTCGAGCTTATCGACCGGCTGGGGCATTATATAGTCAACGGCGGCGGAAAGCGACTGCGCCCAAGCCTGTTGCTGATCAGTGCCGGGGTATTCAATTACCGGGGAGATCAGCACATCAATCTGGCCGCGATAATCGAATTTATCCATACCGCCACTCTGTTGCACGATGATGTTGTCGATGCCTCGCTGTTGCGCCGCGGCCGGGCGACCGCCAATCAACGCTGGGGCAATGAGGCCAGTGTATTGGTGGGAGATTTTGTCTATTCCAGGGCATTCCAAATGATGATTGACTCCGGATCAATGCGGGTAATGGAGATCCTGGCCGACACCACCAATACCATTGCCACGGGAGAAGTGCAGCAATTGATAAATACCCATAACCCGGATACCACCGAGGATTGTTGCCTGGGCGTTATCTGCAAAAAAACCGCCAAACTATTCGAGGCCGCCGCCCGGCTCGGCGCCGTTATCAGCAACCGCCCCAATGCCGAAGAGTGCGCAATCGCCAGATATGGCCGGCACCTGGGGACTACTTTTCAGCTTATTGATGACGCGCTGGACTATTCTTCCTCATCCTCGGAGCTGGGCAAAAATATCGGCGATGACCTGGCTGACGGCAACCCTACCCTGCCACTATTATATGCGATGTGGCACAGCTCGAAAGAAGAATCCAGAATGATACGCACGGCTATAGAAAAAGGCGGCATGGATGATATCGAAGTAATACAGGGCGCAATAAAAAACACCGGCGCAATTGAATACACCGAGGAACTTGCCAAAAAACACGCTCAGGCGGCCAATAACGCGCTGTCGGTATTGCCGGAGTCAAAATACCTGCAAGCGCTTTATGATTTGGCGCAGTACTCGCTCTTGAGACAATATTGAGGTATGCTTATTGCCATAGTGCGACAGAACACGGGGTATAGCTCAGCCTGGTAGAGCGCTGCCTTCGGGAGGCAGAGGGCGCAGGTTCAAATCCTGTTACCCCGACCATGACGCAAGCAAAAAATGCTGCCGGCTATGCCCGACACCCGCATTAATTCCATTGCACCGTCCGATAGCGCAGGCCTACCCCCGCATCAGGCACCGCCAGTGCGCCGGCATAATCCGGTTCACATTCCAGCGATATATTGAACCAGGGCTTATGCATGCCGACGGCCCGATGCAGGGTTATCCCGCTGGGCCCGGAATGCACTGCAACCGATACATCAAAACTGCCCAGTCCATATGCAACACCGGAACCCTCCGCCTTGATAAAGGCCTCCTTGCGAGCCCAACATGCGTAAAAAGCGCTGCATAACTCATCATCTTCCAGCCGGCTCAGGGCCGCTTGTTCCCGGGCTGAAAAAAAACGCCGGCTTAATGATCTGCAATCCCTGTCTGAGTTGATCTTTTCGATATCCACGCCCAACTCTTGCCCCAGTGTCAACGCTATCACGGCCTGCCCGTTTGAATGGGCAAGAGTAAAGTAAATGCGCTCCCCCTGAAATTGTTCATCGATATACGGTTTGCCGTGCCCGGTGCGGGGCAGATGGATGCGAGACTCTTTTTTATTGATGATCCCGGCAAGGATTTTCTTCAGACAGGCCCGGACCATAATAAACTGCTTTCGCCTGTGCGGCGCCTTCAGCGTATCGGCACGGCTCTGTTCCTCCCGATTCAGGCAATCGAGGAACGGGGCAGCATCGCCAATATCCTCATCCAGTGACAGCCGCCAGATATCGACATGCCCGGTAGAGGGTTCAAAATTAACAGAAGAGGGCATCAACCGCAGTGCCGTTGCAGGCCTTGACTTGAACCATGAATTCAAGTGGGAACCGCCTGCAGAGTATCAGGCTTTCCAGAAAATATGGACATGCACACAACCCTGCAACTAAGTCCCCATGGCAATATCTTATAGGCTCAAGTTACCACTAACCTGATAACGCACACCACAGAAGACACCCAAACTTTTTCAATAATTACACCCCGGCACTCCCGGTAACGCCCATCCTAGGCCACCATTGCCAGAGCTTGATCGATCTTGTTGCGCAAACGTTGAACCGTTTCTCCTACCTCTGAATTATAACCTTCTTTTGCATAGCTGACAGCCAGCATCTCGCTGGCGATATGCAGGGCCGTCATAACCGCAATTCGTTCTCCGCCTATAATGCTACCATCTTTTTTCAATTCCTGCGTTTTTTGATTCACATATTCCACCGCAGAGCGTAGTTGCTCGATTTCGTGTTCCTCACAGGCGATAAGATACTCTTTATCCAAGATCGTTACATTGATTGGTTTGTTGCTCATGAGCGAGTTTCCATTGCCCGCAGGCGAGAAATCATCGACTCGATTCTCGTTCTGGCCTGCTCGGTTTTTTCAATCAGGGCCGAGCGTTCGTGCACCAGATTCTGCTGCTGGTTTTTCAGCGCCGAATTTTCAGTTTTGAGCTGTTCAATCGTGCCTATCAGCTCATCCACCCTTTTTTCCAGCGAATCTAAATCGATATTTTGTGTATTGTCATCAGTCATGGTTTCAAAATTTGGTCAACATTGCTTTTATAATGAATATATTATGCCGAAACCGTAAGATATTCTCAATATAGGTTGCTTTGTGTTACGGGTCAACTACTCGAACCGCCGTATGCAATATTATCCTGATTTTTTTGATTTATACAGCGGCAACGGCGCCGATATTGTGTGTCGAACTTATACGCACCGGATCAGCCGCGTTGTGACCGGCGGTTCCGGGCCAGACAAAACAAGGAAACTACATTGATAGATACCAAAGAATTTTCCCGCAGGCGCAAACGCCTGATGGACATGATCGGCGACAACAGTATTGCCATCCTGCCTACCGCGCCTACCCGCATGCGCAATCGCGACGTTGAATATAAATTTCGGCCGGACAGCGATTTTTATTATCTGACCGGTTTCCCCGAACCCAGGGCTACTGCGGTAATCATACCCAGTCGGCAAAACTGCCAATATATTCTCTTCTGTCAAACCAGAGACCCGAAAATGGAGAAATGGGACGGCAGGCGTGCCGGACTTGAAGGCGCATGTGAACTCTACGGCGCCGATGACGCATACCCCATTGAAGACATCGATCAGATATTGCCCGGGCTGCTGGAAGATCACGAACGGGTTTTTTACAACATGGGCAACGATCCGGTGTTTGATCAAAAAGTGCTCAACTGGATCAACAAGGTGCGGCAACAAACCCGGGCCGGAGTGCATGCCCCGGATGAGCTGATCGGCCTGAACCATTTTCTGCACGACATGCGGCTATACAAAAGCCGGCATGAGATCAAGCTCATGCGGCAAGCGGCCAGGATCTCCTCCGCCGCACACAAACGAGCGATGCAACATTGCCGCCCCGGAATGACCGAATATCAGATTGAAGCCGAGCTCACCTATGAATTTCTGCGCCACGGGGCCGGCGCGCCCGCCTACCCATCCATTGTAGGGGGAGGCAAAAACGCCTGTATTCTGCATTACACCGAAAATTCATCGGTTTTGAACAAAGGCGAGCTATTATTGATAGACGCCGGCGCCGAATTTAACGGCTATGCCAGCGATATTTCCAGAACCTTTCCCATCTCCGGCGAATATACCCCGGCACAGCGGCAGGTATACGAAATTGTGCTGTCGGCCCAACAGGCCGCCATTGACTGCATCCGCCCCGGCAATCATTGGGACGAACCGCATACGGCCGCGGTCGAGATCATCACCCGAGGCCTGGTGGAATTGGGGATACTGAAGGGACGGATCAATAAATTAATCAGTGAACAAGCCTATGCAAACTACTATATGCACCGCACCGGGCACTGGCTGGGCATGGACGTGCATGACGTGGGAGACTACAAAGTCGACGGCGAATGGCGCATGCTGGAAGCGGGCATGGTAATGACGGTTGAACCCGGCCTGTATCTTTCCGCCGGAACGCGCGGCCTGGCGAAAAAATGGTGGGACATCGGGGTGCGCATCGAAGACGATGTTCTGGTCACAAAAGAAGGCAATGACATACTCAGCAAGGATGCGCCCAAAAGTACGGATGAAATCGAGGCACTGATGGCGAATGCCGCTTGACTACGACATCGTTATTGCCGGCGGCGGCATGGTTGGCGCAAGTTTTGCCTGCGCACTCGGCGACTCCCCGCTGCGTTGCTGTGTTGTCGACCCGTTGCAACCCGGCGACCGGCGGCAATCCACCTATGACGACCGCGGACTAAGCCTGTCGCTGTCATCACGCCACATTCTCGGCAACCTGAATATCTGGCAACACCTGGAAACCGCCGCCTGCCCCATCAAACACATTCACGTTTCCTCCCGAGGACAATTCGGGATAGTAACACTGAGCGGCGGCGATGCCGGGCTGAGCGAACTCGGCTATGTAGCCGCCGCCCACGACCTGGGGGCATCCATCCATGCGCGCCTGAAGCAATTCGATAATATCGATTTGCTTTGCCCGGCCAGGATCGAAAACTTTGAAATACGGGATAATGCCGTTACCGCTCATACCGGCCCGCCCGGCAAAAGCGACGAAATACGCTGCAAGCTGCTGGTGGCCGCCGACGGCAGCGGCTCGGCACTCAGAGAAAAAGCCGGGATCGGGATTAAATCATACGACTACCGACAAACCGCGATAGTTTGCAGCGCCACCTTCCAAAGGCCGAATCACCATACCGCCTTCGAACGCTTCACCGAGCACGGACCGATAGCCCTGTTGCCCAGGGGCGGCGCTCATTCCAATCTGATCTATACCGTCAACACCGAACAGGCGGACGACTATATCCGACTACCCGCCCGGGAATTTACCGCCCGCCTTGAATCCGAGTTTGGCCGGCGCTTCGGCAAGATCGAAAAAATCGACCGAAAAAACACCTACCCGCTCCAATACATCGAAGCCAACCGGCAATACCGGCCAAACCTTATACTGCTCGGCAACTCGGCACACACCCTGCACCCGAACGGAGCGCAGGGCTTCAACCTCGGTCTGCGCGATGCCGCCACCCTGGCCACGACCCTGCTGGACGGAGTCAACGGCGGCACGGATGTCGGCAACACCGCGCTGTTAACCGACTATATACACCGCAGATCGGCCGATCAACGGCGCATCATCGACTTCACCCGCAGGCTCGCCTCGCTTTTCTACAGTTCATTTATCCCCAAGCGCCTGTTGCGCAACAAGCTCATGCTGTTGCTGGCGCACAATACCGCCGCCCGCCGCCGACTCATTCAACTATTGACCGGTTTGCAGGACATGCAGGCCGGCAGCCTGGGCATCCAACCGCACACATGAGCCGGCCAGGCAATGACGCCGACGTGATCATTCTGGGCGGCGGGATAACCGGCGCCGCCTGTGCCGCCCTGCTCGCCCGCAATCAAATCAAGATCGCCATAACCGCCGCCGACAAGCCCGATGATCTGCGCACACTGGCGATCACCCTGGCATCGAAACAAATTTTATCCGCCGCCGGCATCTGGAAAAATATCGATCCCGACCAAATGGGCCTGTTCAAAAAAATAACCGCATGGGATGCCGGCGGAACAGGGAAAATTGAATTTGACAGCACCTCCATCTGCCAGGAGGCCCTCGGTTACATCATCCCATATGCCGCCATTCAGAAGGCGCTGGACACCAAGCTGGCCTATCAGGACAACATCAACCTGATCCAACCCGCCGCCCCCGCCCGGATCGAGACCGACACCGACAGTATTTGCCTGGAGCTGAAGGACGGCCGGCATCTGCGCGCACCATTGCTAATAGGCGCCGACGGCGCCAATTCGGCCGCCGGAAGACTGGCCGGGATCGAATACCATACCCACGACTACCGGCAACATGCCCTGGCCTGTATCGTAAAAACCGGCCAGGCGCACCGGCAGATTGCCAAACAGCGCTTCCTGCCCGACGGGCCGCTGGCATTTCTGCCGATGGCCGATGCGCACACCTGCGGGGTAGTCTGGTCCACCGCCCCCCAACGGGCGGCGCAATTGCGCAACATGCCGCCCGCCCGCTTCAACCACGAACTGGCCGAGGCATTCGAACAGCAAGCCGGCGAAATAGAGCTGCTCAGTCCACGCAAAGAATTTCCATTGATGCGGGCACAGGCAAGGCATTACTGCCGCCCGAGACTGGCCTTGATCGGCGACTCGGCGCACAGCGTTCATCCGCTGGCCGGACAGGGGGCAAACCTCGGCCTGCTGGACGCGGCGGCGCTGGCGGAAATCATTATCAATGCCCGCCGGCGCAATCGTGACATAGGAAAACAAACCCCGTTGCGAAGATACGAACGCTGGCGCCGCGGTGAAAATTACCGGATGATGAAACTGCTGGACGGCTTCAAATACCTGTTTGAAAACCAGTTCGCCCCGCTCCGGCGGGTGCGCAGCCTGGGCATGAATATGCTTGATAACGCCCCATTATTGAAGGATATAATTATGAAAAGAGCGATGGGCTTGAGCGGAGATCTGCCGGAGGCCGCAAAGCCCGCCCGCCCGGCGACAGCATGAAATACGCCGGACGATAAAACACAATCGAACTTAAGGAGGACCACCGATGCCGGAGCGCCATGAAGCCGCGGGAACCGATTTTATCCGCGCGGCAATCACCCAGGACATAAACGACCGCAAATACAGCACGGTGCATACCCGCTTTCCGCCCGAACCCAACGGCTATCTGCACATTGGCCACGCGAAATCGATTTGTTTGAATTTTGGTCTGGCCGAAGAATATGCAAACGGCCGATGCAACCTCAGGCTGGACGACTCCAACCCGGAAAAAGAAAATATCCAATACGTGGACGCCATTATCGCCGACATCCACTGGCTTGGTTTTGACTGGGGCGAGCGCCTGTTCTATGCCTCCGACTACTACCCGCAGCTCTATGACTTTGCCGTCCAACTGATCCAGGCTGGCAAGGCCTATGTTGACGACCTGAGCCCGGAACAAATCCGCCAATACCGCGGAACCCTGACCCAGGCCGGCAAAGAAAGCCCGTCCCGCAACCGCCCGCCGGCGGAAAATCTCGACCTGTTCCAACGCATGCGCGCCGGCGACTTTGAACCGGGGCAATACCTGCTACGCGCCAAAATCGACATGGCCTCGCCCAACCTGAATCTGCGCGACCCGGTCATATACCGCATTAAGAAAACGGCGCATTACCGCACCGGAGATGAATGGTGCATCTACCCGATGTACGACTTTGCCCACTGTATTTCCGATGCCCTGGAAGGGATCACCCACTCCCTGTGCACACTCGAATTTGAAGACCACCGCCCGCTGTATGACTGGTATCTCGACCAATTAGCGCTGCCCTGCCACCCGCAACAGATAGAATTTGCCCGTCTCAACCTGAGCTACACCGTCACCAGCAAACGCAAGCTCAATGAACTGGTACAATCCGGCTGCGTTTCCGGCTGGGACGACCCGCGTATGCCAACCATTACCGGCATGCGCCGGCGCGGCTACACCCCGGAGGCCATTCGCGACTTTTGCGCCCGCATCGGCCTGACCAAAAACGACACGCTCATCGACATGAGCGTACTGGAAACCAGCGTACGCGAGCGCCTGAACCAAAACACACCACGGGTATTCGCGGTACTCCGTCCGCTGAAAGTGATCATCGAAAATTACCCCGGCGATCAAACAGAAAGCCTCGAGGTCCCCAACCACCCCAACCGCCCGGAGATGGGAACCCGGCGGCTGCCATTCTCCAGAGAACTCTATATCGAACGCGACGACTTCATGGAACAGCCCGCCAAAAAATTCTTCCGCCTCGCCCCCGGCAGGGAGGTACGTTTGCGCTATGCCTACTTCATTACCTGCAACGAAGTCATCAAGGACGACAACGGCGAGGTGATCGAGTTGCGCTGCACCTATGACCCGCAAACCAAAGGCGGCAACGCCCCCGATGGCCGCAAGATCAAGGGTGCCATACACTGGGTATCCGCCGGGCAGGCATTGCAAGCCGAAGTGCGCCTGTATGACCGTCTGTTCACCGAAGCGCTTCCGGACAGTAACCGGCATACGCAGGACTGGAACCAGTTCCTCAATCCCGACTCTATTAAAGTATTGAACGCATATCTGGAACCCGGCCTTGCCCAGGCGGGAAAAGGAGAACTATTTCAATTTGAACGGCTGGGATATTTCTGCGTAGACACCAGCGACTCCGGGCCCGGTCGGCCTGTGTTCAATCGAACCGTTACCCTGCGGGACTCCTGGGCCAAAATAAAGAAAAAATAACCGGCGCAGCGGAGAAATGCAGGTCTTGTGCGATCATACGGAACCATACACGAAAGCAAGAATTGCAGAGAAGGCTATGGATACAACTGGCACATTGCTTCGCTGTAACTGCGAATTTCCTCGCCTTCCTGCAAGGCAATCCCGATAAATTGCAGGCCGTGCGCCTGATATTGTTTTTATAATTCTACGAATACAGGAATTTCTTCCAGACAGGACCCCAGGTGGCCCGGAAATTCAATACGATGCCGCTGCCATGCCGGTTTGACACAGACACACCCCCTACCGATAATAGCCAACGCATACTATCAAACGAGGGGAATTCTATGAAAAAGCCAGTTGCTTTACTTGCTCTGGCGCTACTGATCGGCAATGTGGATGCCGGCTCTCTCCATGACGCCACTGACAATGGCAATGTGGAGCTCGTGCGGGAACTGCTTGCCAAAGGGGCCGACCCCAACGCGAAAGACAAGGACGGCTATACCCCCCTGCACGGGGCGGCATACGGGGGCCATACTGAGACGACCCTTGCGCTCATCAAGGCCGGGGCCGACCCCAACACGAAAGACAAGGACGGCGATACCTCCCTGCACCAGGCGGCATACGGGGGCCATACTGAGACGACCCTCGCGCTCATCAAGGCCGGGGCCGACCCCAACGCGAAAAACAAGGACGGCTATACCCCCCTGTACTTGGCGGCATACGGGTTCGAGCCTGAGACGGCCCTTGCACTCATCAAGGCCGGGGCCAACCCCAACGCGAAAGACAAGGACGGCGATACCCCCCTGTACTTGGCGGCATCCGAGGGCCAGACTGAGATTGCCCTTGCGCTCATCAAAGCCGGAGCCGACCCCAATGGGAAAGTCGAGGACGGCCTTACCCCCCTGCACTTGGCGGCAGGAAAGGGCCAGACTGAGACGACCCTTGCGCTCATCAAGGCCGGAGCCGACCCCAACGCGAAAGTCGAGGACGGCCCTACCCCCCTGCACTGGGCGGCATCCAGGGGCCATACTGAGACGACCCTTGCGCTCATCAAGGCCGGAGCCGACCCCAACGCGAAAGACAAGGACGGCAAAACCCCCCTGTACTGGGCGGCATCCAAGCGCCAGACTGAGATTGCCCTTGCACTCATCAAGGCCGGGGCCAACCCCAACGCGAAAAACAAGAACGGCTATACCCCCCTGTACTGGGCGGCATACAAGGGCCATACTGAGACAGCCCGTGCGCTCATCAAGGCCGGAGCCGACCCCAACGCGAAAAACAAGGACGGCTATACCCCCCTGGACTGGGCGGCATCCGAGGGCCATACTGAGATTGCCCTTGCGCTCATCAAGGCCGGAGCCGACCCCAACGCGAAAGACAAGGACGGCGATACCCCCCTGCACCAGGCGGCAGCCGGGGGCCATACTGAGATTGCCCTTGCGCTCATCAAGGCCGGAGCCGACCCCAACGCGAAAGACAAGGACGGCGAAACCCCCCTGGACTGGGCGGCATACAAGGGCCATACTGAGATTGCCCTTGCGCTCATCAAGGCCGGGGCCGACCCCAACACGAAAGACAAGGACGGCGATACCCCCCTGTACTGGGCGGCATCCGGGGGCCATACTGAGATTGCCCGTGCGCTCATCAAGGCCGGAGCCGACCCCAACGTGAAAGACGGGTACGGTAATACCCCCCTGCACCGGGCGGCAGGAAAGGGCCATACTGAGACGACCCTTGCGCTCATCAAGGCCGGAGCCGACCCCAACGCGAAAGCCGAGGACGGTAATACCCCCCTGCACTGGGCAGCGAGCAGGTCAAAAGCTCCAATGATCCGGCTATTGGTGGAAGAAGGAGCCGATATATACGCTGAAAACGATAAGCTCGAGCGCCCTCTTGACTTGGCAGCACGTTCGGGGCGCTTACCCACAGATACAATGGCCCTGCTTGAAAAGAAGCCTTTTCTATCCCGCGTTGGCGGGCTACTGCTGCAAACCTTGATAGTGCTGGGGATCGTAGCATTCTTGGGACTATTTGCGTGGAAAGCGTATGTAAAGGCGCGGAAGCCGGCATCACCCGAGCCCGGACGAACCCCCCGCCCATAGATCAGGCCATGCAGCAAAGAATGGTGAAACGCGCTATGGAAAAAGGCATGACGGAAGCCGAAGCGCACAAACGGGTAGCCGCCCTGGTGAAGCAGAGAGCCAACGGCGTCTCGAGGGGCACGCAGTAATTCCGGCTAAGCCTGCGAAAGATTTACCCCCTGACCTGAGCAGGGGCAGGCATCCAGTCTTTCGCAAGAATTGCAGAGAAGGCTACGGATGGGAATTATGGCGGGGCAAGCGCAGTTCGGGTACATTTAGTCATGGGCAAGGTACTGTTTGCTTTTGGTGTGCGTGCCTGAATTTTATCAAACTTTACGGGCTTTGCCCTCTTTATTGGTGCAATATCCGGCCTAAACCGTCAAATCATACTGTTTCATTTTTCTGGTCAAGGTGTTTCGTCCCCAGCCGAGCAGTTTTGCGGCCTCCCGGCGTTTGCCGCCGGTCTTCTTCAGTGCCGCCCGAATCAGGATGCTCTCAAATCTGGGAAGCGCACTGCTGAGAATATCTCCGCCTCCTTCGGTTAAACGGGACTCTACCCATTGCCGTAGCATGTTTTCCCATCGGTCGCCGCCGGTCGTATCGATTACTTCGGAGGATCCGATGAGTTCAGGCGGCAGATCTGCAAGGTGTATATCCCGGCTGGATGCCATTACCGTTGCCCAGCGGCAGAAATTTTGCAGTTGCCTGACGTTACCCGGCCAGGGCAAGTGCCGCAGATGATCTTCGGTATTTGGCAATAGACGCTTGGATTTGGTCCCCAACTCTTTTGCTGCCTGCCGCAGAAAGTATTTACTCAATTTGCCAATATCCGAGGCCCGCTCCCGCAATGCGGGCACATGAACACGGATCACGTTCAGCCGATGCAGTAAATCTTCCCGGAATTTTCCTTCCCGGACGCGCTGTTCCAGGTCCTGATGCGTCGCGGCGACAATGCGCACATCGACTTTTATCGGCACACGACTGCCGACGCGGTAAAGCTCCCCCTCGGCCAGGATCCTGAGCAGGCGGGTTTGCAACTCTCCGGGCATATCGCCGATTTCGTCCAGGAACAGGGTGCCGCCGTTCGCCTGTTCGAAGCGGCCGATATGCCGCGACAGTGCGCCGGTGAATGCGCCCTTTTCGTGCCCGAACAGCTCGGATTCAATCAGTTCTTTCGTTATTGCGGCGGTGTTGATTGCAATGAAGGAATGATCGGCGCGCGGACTATGCTCATGCAAGGCCCTGGCCACCAATTCTTTGCCGGTACCGGATTCGCCGGTGATCAGTACGGTCATATTGGAGCTGGACAATTTTCCTATGGCCCTGAATATTTCCTGCATCGCCGGAGCGGATCCGATAATTGGCCCGCTGTATTCGGATTCGCCGCCGGATTTTGGCGATTTATTTTGTTTGCTGCCGGCAAGTGCTCGTTCCACCAGGCTGACCACGTCATTGACGTCGAAGGGTTTCGACAGATATTCAAATGCCCCTCCCTGAAAGGACGACACGGCATGATCCAGGTCCGAATAGGCGGTCATGATGATAACCGGAATATCGGGATATATTTGCTTTATTCGTTCCAGCAGACTGATGCCGTCTATACCGGGCATGCGTATATCCGATATGATTACGTTCGGCTTGTCCGTTTGCATGCGCTCCAGCAGATCGCGCGGTTTGGCATAACTGCTTATTTCGGCATCTATCTTTGCCAATGCCTTTTCCAGCACCCAGCGTATCGAGCGGTCGTCATCGGCGATCCAGATTTTTTTATTGCGGCTCATTTATTCGTTCAATCGGCAACAGTACCCGAAAATAGCTTATAAGATCCTTTCTCTCGTATTCAATGATCCCCCCATGCTGCTGAATAAGCTGCTGCGCTATAGGCAAACCCAGTCCGGTTCCTTCGGCGCGTCCGGTGATCATCGGATAGAAAGCGCCGTTTTCAATCTCCGGGGGGATGCCGGGGCCGTTATCCATGACTTCCAGATTCAGCACGATCCTGTGCAACTGCTGCTGAATGGTTACCCGGCGCAATACCCGGGTTCTGACGGTGACTTCACCATTGTCTTCTACCGCCTGTACCGCATTGCGCAATAGATTTATCAGAACCTGAATCAGGTATCCCCGGTCGATCTGCATTTCAGGCAGGCTGGGATCATAGTCGCGCTTGATATCGAGCGCCTCCTTTTTTTCCGCTTGGATAATATGGATTGCATACTCGCTAAGCTCATGGATATTAGCCGGGTGAAATTCGGGTTTTTTATTCGGGGCCAGCATTCGATCAATGAAATTTTTCAAGCGATCCGCCTCGTTGATGATCAGGCTGGTGTATTCAATCAATTCGGCTTCTTTCAGCCTTTGCTCCAGCAATTGAGCCGCGCCGCGTATCCCTCCCAAAGGATTTTTCACTTCATGGGCAATGCCGCGCACCGATTGTCTGGCCGCATCGTTTATGGTTTGGATGTTTTCTTTCCGCAGCACCCGGGTAAAATCATTCGCATCCGCCAACTCGATCACAAGTTCGTGCAAACCTCCGCCGTCAAAGATGGGAGTAATCATGCAATCGACCTTTATCGAGCGGCTGTTTCCAAGCGTCAGACCCACGCCTCTTTCAATGCACAGGCTGCCGCTGGTCAATGCCCGTTTTATCGCGTGATTGAATACCGGAGAATTTGGCCAGAGGTCATCCGGGCATTTTCCTGAAACCTGCATACGGCTGAGGGACAACAGATCTTCCCCCGCGCTGTTGATGCAGCAGAGCCGCAGATCGGCATCAAACAACAGTACCGCCGTGGATAATTTATCAAAGGGCTGTGGTGGTAAGTTTGTTTCCATACCGGATCAGTAATGCGCCAGTGCTCGTCTGTCTGAAAACTGCATTGATTATCATCGATTTCCATGGGATAAACAGTAAATATTGCACCGCCTTTCCCTTGGCAACCGGCAACGGGGAAACCCAACGGAAGATGCTGTTGACGGAAGTACCGGAATTTGAATATCAGCGCTTCTGTTTTTTGATAACCTGGCGTTGCAGGTGGAAGGTAATCGGCGAGGATGCGGTGAGTGTTTTTCCGTCCCGACCGACTATCTTCGCGATAAGAGTATGCGTCCCCCTGGCAACATTGCTTACCGTATAGCTGCTTGCGCTACCGGAAGCAACCTTGCCGCCATCCATGCTGATCTCGATTTGATCGCCGCTCCTCAGATTCGGAGTGGTGGCAACGCTGATACTTACATTGCCCTCATTACCCTGAACGACACTATCATTGGCCGGAGCGCTTATGGTAATGGCACTGTATCGCAGTGCCGGTTTCCGTTTTTTCTGATAGGGTCGATGACGATAATCGCCGGCGTGGGGATTGCTGATCGTCTGCGCTTCTTCGACCTGGATCTCTTCGGCCCCCTCTTCCTGTTTATCGGTAAAAATCACATTGCCGTGCTCATCAACGGTTTTATACACCGTTTCGGCGGTGGCGGACGTAACAACGAACACCAATAAAAGCAGCATCAATCGCATGGCAGTTGAGTTTAAACACGCATCAGCACATTCATTACTTTTAAGTGTAGCACAATACTAATTACCAGTGATTACAGGCTGTAATACATATCGAATTCCACCGGGTGCGTGGTCATTCTGAAACGATTGACCTCTTCCATCTTCAATTCAAGATAACCGTCGATCATATCGTCGCTGAAAACGCTGCCAACAGTCAGAAATTCACGATCTTTATCCAGCGCCTCCAGCGCCATTTCCAACGAGGAGGCAATCGTCGGGATATCCCTTTCTTCCTCGATGCTAAGATCGTATAAATCCTTTTCCAGAGGCTCACCCGGCTCGATTCTGTTTTGTATCCCGTCCAGCCCCGCCATCATCATGGAAGCGAAGGCAAAATAGGGATTGCCATTGGAATCGGGAAATCGTATTTCAATCCGCCTCTCGACGGGACTGGCTACCCAGGGAATGCGGCAGGATGCGGAGCGGTTGCGCGAGGAATACGCCAGCAGAGTCGGGGCCTCAAAACCCGGCACCAGACGCTTGTAGCTATTGGTCCCGGCATTGCAGAATGCGTTCAGCGCCCGTGCGTGCTTGAAGATTCCGCCAATATAATACAGGGCTGTGTCGGATAGTCCGCCGTATTTATCACCGGCAAATATATTTACGCCGTCCTTGCCCAGGGATTGATGCACGTGCATGCCATTGCCGTTATCGCCAACCAGCGGCTTGGGCATAAATGTGGCGGTTTTGCCGTAGCCGTGGGCAACATTCATGACGATGTATTTCAAAATAAGCAGTTCGTCCGCTTTTTTCGTCAATGTATCGAATCTGGTTCCAATTTCAGCCTGACCGGCCGTCGCCACTTCATGGTGATGCACCTCTACGGTTACGCCCATATCCTCCAGAGTGTTGCACATCGCAGAGCGAACATTCTGCATGGAATCGACAGGCGGCACCGGGAAATAGCCGCCTTTTACTCCGGGGCGATGACCGATATTCATCTCTTCCCCAATGCGGCCGCTGTTCCAGCTTCCTTCATCGGAATCAATCTCATAGAAGGCGGTATTTACGCTGTCACCCCAGCACACTTCGTCAAAAACAAAGAACTCCGGTTCCGGGCCGAAATAGGCCGCATCGGCGATACCGGTCGATTTCATATAGGCTTCGGCGCGCTTGGCCAGCGAGCGAGGATCGCGCTCATATCCTTTCATTGTAGCGGGCTCGAGCACATCACAGCGGATATTTACCGTGGGATCATCAAAAAAGGGATCGAGGACGGCCGTTTCGGTATCCGGCATCAGGATCATATCCGATTCATTAATCCCCTTCCATCCGGCGATGGATGAACCATCGAACATCTTTCCATTCTCGAAAAAATCATCGTTAACGGTGTCTACAGGAACCGTAACATGCTGCTCCTTCCCCCGGGTATCACAAAACCGCAGATCGGCAAACCGCGCTTGATGCTCCTCAATGAGTTTCATTATATTGTCTTTTGACATCAGTCCTCCCTCCATCAGCTAAAATATGTTTTGTTTTTATTTGCAAGAATCAGCCGCCAGGCGCAGGCAATGCCTCGAACAAAAAAGCAGAGCACACCGTCGGCTTTGGGTAAATATACCATAAATTTAGCTGCTTGGGGCAAACTGGTGAGCAAAGAACCGATAATTCCGAAGTGGTCAGTGTTTTCCGTAAATAATCATATGCCGGTCGGATATTTGCTCGGTTTGCAACTGGCCTAAATCCGCTTGAATGAGCTGCTGTTTCAGCTCAGTCAGGGTAAACGCTGCCAATAAGGAATTTCTAAAATCTTTTTTTAAGACCTCGGATTCATTGCCTGAATAGCGCTCCACGAGCTCATCGGCTTTTTGTTCGGACTCGGGGCGTAATAAATCCATCACAAAAATCTCCGAATCCCCGGCATGGGTTTTTATGCAATTCCATAAAACCTGCGGATCATGCAGATGATGCAACAGACTGTTGCTGAAAATACAATTGTATTGGGTTTCCGTTTTGTCCAACTCATCAATCATTGCGTGAATGAGACGGATGCTGCCCTGCAAATTATTTGCGTCCACTGACCTCTTCGCTTCCAGCAGCATTGCTTCCGCCCCATCGACGGCGTCAATGAAATACCCGGGGAACCGCCGCGCAAAGCGAATGCTGATATCCGCAGGTCCGCAGCCCAGATCCAGCGCATGGCCGCTATCGGACAATCGGGGAATTCTTGCGGCCAATGCATCGATAAACATCGAGTGCGGTTCCTCAAAATCAGCCTCGGCATAGGCCCTGGCCTGCTCCATCTCATTCATAAGCTCAGGTTCGGGGATGCGCTTCATGGTGATCTGTTTTTTCCCGCATGGATCATTACATTCTCCTGCGATGCCGCTCCGGTATGAGGTGCAAACATTCAATCGGGCAGCATCGATTCTCCCAGCATCAGACTATCAATCGTTTCCCTTTTCTTGATCTCGAATACTTCGCCGCCATCGACCATTACCTCGCATGCCCTCGGTCGCGAATTATAATTGCTGCTCATACTGAAACTGTATGCGCCCACATTGTAAATCGCCAATAAATCTTTTTGTTCAAGGGACAAACCCCGATCTTTCGCCAGAAAATCGCTGGTCTCACAGATCGGCCCAACCAGATGATAATTCTGCGGCTCGGCATTGCTGTCCTGTACCACCCTTTTTACATTATGCCAGCCATTGTACAACGCCGGACGCAGCAGGTCATTCATCGCCGCATCGACAATGGCAAAATGATGGTGCCGAGTATGTTTCAGATATTCGACGCGCGTCAACAGCACGCCCGCATTGCCTGCTATCGAGCGTCCGGGTTCAATCAACACCTCGTATTTTTCACCGTCAATTGCTGAGCGTATGATGTCAATGTAATCCTCTATCGCCGGAATGTTCTCATCCCGGTAGGCAATGCCCAAACCACCGCCAATATTAATATGGCGGATGCCGATGCCCCTCGATTCAAGTTCCCCGGCCAGGGCAACCATCCTTATGATTGCATCATAAAAAGGATCCAGACTGGTAATTTGCGAGCCTATGTGGCAGTCGATTCCGGTTATTTCCACGTGCTGTAACTCCGCGGCGATATTGTATATTTCCGGCGCTGTTTCAATCTCTATGCCGAATTTGTTTTCCTTTAAACCGGTGGCAATATAAGGATGTGTTTTGGCATCGATATCGGGATTGACCCGGATGGAGATGGACGCTTTTTTTTGCAGTTGCCGGGCAACGGCATCGATATTTTCCAATTCCTGGGTCGATTCCACATTAAAGCATTTAATGCCGACTTCGAGCGCACGGGTAATCTCATCAGCGGTCTTGCCCACTCCGGAAAAAACGATCCTGGCGGGATCCCCTCCGGCGGCAAGTACGCGCTCCAGCTCCCCCCCGGAAACAATATCGAATCCGGAACCCAGGCGCGCGAGGATATCCAGAACCGCCAGATTGGAATTGGCCTTGACCGCATAACAGATTAAATGCGCACAGTCCGACAATGCCTGCTCATAGGTCCGCCATGCATCCTCTACCACCCTGCGCGAATAGACATAGCATGGTGTGCCATATTGTTCGGCGATCCGCTCCAGAGAAACATCCTCGGCAAAGAGCCGACCATTTCGATATTCGAATTGAGTGCGCAATTTAGGCAAATCAGTCCGGGGAGAACGCTGCCTGCCCTTCAGTATGATATAAATCGCCTTTCTGGCCGCAGGCAGTTAAAATACAGACGGAAAGGAGCAGGATTATAAATTTCATAATGGTCATTTTCATTGTATTCTCTCCGGCATTCAATCGTGTCTTTGATTCTGCCGGAATAAGCAGATAAATCCAAAAGATAAAGCCGGATTAATTATGCCCGATACCCCAAATGCAGTAATCATTGAACCGGACTCTGCTCATACCGCCAGTATAATCTGGCTGCATGGTCTGGGCGCCGATGGGCATGATTTTGAAACGATTGTGCCCGAATTGCGATTGCCGGGCGCCATGGGTATTCGTTTTATTTTTCCGCATGCGCCAAAACGTCCGGTAACTATCAATGGCGGAATGATCATGCGCGCCTGGTACGATATTAAAAATATCAATCTGCGTCAAACCGAAGATGCCGATGCGATCAACGCTTCCGGGGAGCTCCTGCACAATTTTATCGAGGCTGAACTGGCGCAGGGCATAGCCTCGAAACACATCATTATTGCCGGATTTTCACAAGGCGGCGCAATCGCCCTGCATGCCGCACTTCGCTATTCATCCCCACTGGCAGGCGTGTTGGCCCTATCCACGTACCTGCCACTTCCGGACCGGCTGTCGGATGAGGCCCATGCGGCGCAAAAACATACGCCGATCATGATGGCGCACGGAACACTCGATCCGGTGATCCCGGTAAATCAAGGCAAAACTTCCGTAAACCAACTCGAACAGGCCGGCTACCGGATCGACTGGCATGAATACATGATCCAGCATACGCTCTGCCCTGAAGAGATCGATGATATAAGCCGCTGGATTTGCGATACACTCGGTTAGCCTGAGTTGCCTCGTAACCTGCCAGATTCAGGTTCGGAAAGTTTAACCGGCAAGTTTGACCGGTTGGCGCCAACAGCATATACAATGAGCTGGCAATGGATATCCGGAAATACCTGAAATAACTCGACCGGGAGCTCAGTGCCGGCAACGCCACCGAGCACACCTACCGTCCCACCCTGCAAACCCTGCTGGAACAAATGCTGCAAGGTTATTGAGATAGTATTCGTGCTACACCATCAATAAGTTCTGCATATTTGTACAGAACATTTAAAACATTACTCTAATAGAGCAGATAAGCGGCGTATTTTAGTACTATTAAGCTTCCCGCGTATTAGATCATGCTCCCAGAACCGTATAACTATCCATCCCTTGATGGGCAATTCTTTACTAATTTCCTTGTCTCTCTGGATGTTTCGCCCAATCTTTTTCTCCCAATATTCCCTGTTTGATGACGGCATCCGACAATGTTTCGGGCATCCATGCCAAAAGCAACCATCTATAAAGACAGCAACCCTTCTTTTAAGAAAGACAAAGTCCGGTTTTCCCAAAAGAGGGTAATTTCTTCGCCATCCAATGATGTTTCGGTTTTTCAGTACTTCTATAAATTTTAGCTCGGTTGACCTGTTATAGCGGGAACGGACTTGCCTCATTATCCAAGAGCGTTTTTCCTTGTGAACATAGTCAGTCATTCACTGTCACAATTTCTATCCATGATTCGTCAAATTTTAACTCTTTCAAAACGCCTTCTTTATCCAATGGGACTGGCCGTTTAATTCTTATTGATAAACGCTCATTTGGAACATTTTCAATAATCGTAAACTGTGATCCATGAGGCTGCCATGTGAATTTATGAATTTCTGATTTTATTTCCCTGCCTTCAAGATTGCCTTTATTGTTCCAAGTCCAAGAATATGCGCCTAAATCATACATGACCGTATCAAATTCAAAGATTGATAATGTAAGAAGTCCAGGCCCCTTTATCAAAACGACCGTTCGGAGGTGTTTGTAGTGTTGCCTGATAGCCGCAACGCGCTCATTATATATTTCTAGAATCTTAGCGCCAAGTTCATTAGGAGGGCGACCAGAAACGTTCTCATCTCCATAAGAAAATACCGGAGAATTGCGCCCGGAAATAAGCCTTACTTTTTTCACCTTAAAAGGAGCCTTACTTTTAATTGTTTTTGCTCCCCAAGCGGTTTGCTCTAAAACCACATCGTCTAGCCCAACGTTTGATGGTTTCCACTCCGCCCCTATCAAGCCTGCAAAAATTTCCTCCCAATCACTCCCTTCTAATCGGATTTCTGATTGCTCGACCCCTCTTGTGGCAAGAAGATATACAATCTCCCTACCCAGATTTACGGAAAAATCAGCCGGAAATTCATGTAGAGGATAAGGAGGATTATATTTTTCAACATTGCGAAGTTTAGGCCGTTTGGGCGTCATAGGTTCCCTTCATTTCCAGCAAGCGTTTCTGAGTGCGAGAGTGAACATCTTTTGCATCATAACCGATAGACCGAAGAACATTTCCTATCACTTGGCTAGCGACAGGAACAGGGAGGCTATTCCCGGCTTGTTTGCGGGTCTGACTGTCATTGCAAACGATCTTAAAATCCTCCGGGAATCCTTGCAGTCTCAACATCTCTCTCGAAGTAAGACGGCGCTCGCCATTCACCAACAAGTAATTGTAAGAAGCGCCAGCGCGTAACGCGCAAGAAAAGGGGTGGACTCCCACATTGCCACCTTTATTTTCGTGCCATATATTTGGTTCTGGCGGCAAATGTGTCCCTTCTACTTTTGCCTTTCTCCTTGCTCTTATGTGCGGGGAGGCAAAGAACTTTGCAGGAACCTTGTCTTCCAGAATATCTTTGAGGGGGCGCATTGATTTATCGCCAATAGGCCATTCAAAAATTTCCTTTGGATTCCGGATGCCTACAATAAAAACTCTTTCCCTTTTCTGAGGCAAGCCAAAATCAAGGGCATTAAGCACTTTATAATCACATTCATAGTCCAAAGCCCTGATTGTCTTAATAATGCGCGACAAGGTGTGTCCTTGATTATGCCCAACAAGGAGTTTGACATTTTCAAGCACAAATGCTTTCGGTTTTTTGTCCTTCAGAATTCTTGCTATGTCAAAGAAAAGCGTCCCCCTTGTATCATCAAACCCTTTCATATCACCGATTATGCTAAATGGTTGGCAAGGAAATCCGGCAAGAAGGATATCGTGATCAGGAATTTCGGACGTTTTAAGAGCAGTGATATCGCCTTGCGGAGTGTCGAGGAAATTAGAAAAATAGGCTCTCCTGCATTCTTCGTCTATGTCGCTTGAGAAAGCGCACTCCGCCCAAATGCCGAATCTTGTAGCGGCTTCTTGCATGGCAAGGCGGAATCCGCCAATTCCGCAGAATAGGTCAATGTACTTTATCATCTCCTCAATTCATTAAATTACCACAACATATGCAAGGAAGAAAAGGGAGAATCGTGTCTGAACGCAACCCCCCCAGCGCGTAGTATTATAGCCCTCTATATTGTTGTATACTTGAATCAATCGCGTATGCGCTCCCGTAATTTGCTGAAACCAGACAACCCCGTTGCTCGCCACCCATATTAGCATGACCGATCTCTCCACCCAAGTCACCGCACGCAATACCCGCGAGACCGGCATTTCCTTGTCGGTCAACCTTGATGGCGCTAGTGCCGCATGGTTGGAGATCAGCGTACCATTTTTAGGTATAGGAAGAATAGACCATGCTTTCCAGACAACATCAAACTATCAACCGGCTACCCCGAAACCGGCGACAACAAAATCACCGATGCCAAAAACCGCCTCGGCAAAGTCCACATCAACCAAACCCAATACTTCACCGACGTCCCCGAAGTGGCCTGGAACTTCCACATCGGCGGCTACCAACCCGCCCAAAAATGGCTAAAAGACCGCAAAAACCGCACCCTCGACCACAACGATATCACCCACTACCAGAAGATCATCGTAGCCCTGACCGAGACCGCCCGACTGATGGGGGAAATAGATAAGGTGAGCAAGGATTAGTGACAGGAAGTTGCCTTTATTTTTCAATCCAGTAAGATGCCGTGTACAGGTTTATGGGGTAATGACCAAGAAAAACAAAACCACTGCGGACTATCTAGAGACTCTTGAAGAGCTCAAAAAGCAATATCAGCAATATTTGGAAGTAAGTCGCCTTTATGAGTTACCGACGTTGCAAGAGGCAAAGGGGCCTGAGATTCAACCGGCCAGCTTGGAATATCCCCTCACCACGAACACAATCTCCGTAAAACAATAGGATGTCTTCGTGGAGTGAATTATTAGCTTCTTATCAGAAAAAGGTTCAAGAAGATCCCGGGTGGCTTGGTAGATCGCTCAAATCTTCCTTGGTTGATATTTCCAAACTTCGCGGCACTTCCGCCGTTATTTTCTACGCCTCTTTTTTTCTCCAAAAAACCCTGACCTTCCCCCCTCCAGAGTATCCACTTTCTGTAAGAGAGTATTCCCACTTTAAGCCGCCTGCTCAAACTCTGCCGGTGACCGGCACCACCCTGATGTGTGCCTGCAGCCACGCGACCTGCCACAACGCCAGACGCTTTCTGGGCTACCTCATAGAGCATCTGTCCTACGACCTGATCTCTATTCATGCAGGCTGACTGATTTGTCTCACAAGTACTGAACCCGGACAAAAATGTATAAAAAATCGCAATAATTATGTATAATAAGCGGCGAAATATGTATATTAGCGGCAGAAGTATATAAAAAGTTGACCCTTAACGGAAATATGTATAAAAAATAAGAAAAAATATACATTTAACTGCATCATCAACCCCAGCACAAACCATGATCCCCACCACCCCAAACCACGACCCGCAGTTGCCGTGGAACAACCTGCCGCAATTGCCGCCCGCAGACGACATCGAAACGCCCGCCATCCTCAAAGCCTGCATCCCGGCAAGGGCGGAACTGGCACGGGTCAATGCGCTGGCGGAGACATTGCCGAACAGGGAGGTACTGTTTCAAACCATACCGCTACAGGAGGCGCGTAGCAGTTCCGAAATTGAAAACATTGTGACCACCAGCGACGTGCTGTACCAGGCGCTGGCATCCAACAATCAGGGAATCGATGCCAACGCCAGGGAGGTGTTGCGCTACCGCGAAGCCCTTGGAGAAGGGGTCGAGAGTTTGCAAGGGCAGGCGGAGTTGAACGTTGCCATGTTTGAGCAGATCTGCTCGCGCATCCGTGACTTGAAAGTCCGGGTGCGGCGTGACGAACAAATCCAGATCGGCAATGCAGCTACTGGCCGTATCACCTATACTCCGCCCGCCGGGGGGTATCTGGGTGGTCTGCTTGCCAATCTGGAGCGCTTTATTGCCGATGATGAAGACCGGGTAGATCCGCTGATCAAGATGGCGGTCATGCACTACCAGTTCGAAGCGATTCATCCGTTCACGGACGGCAACGGCAGGACCGGCCGCGTATTAAATATACTTTACTTGATACGACGTCAGTTGTTGAGCGCTCCGGTTTTGTATCTCAGCCGGTTTTTCATCGAGCACCGAAACGACTACTACCGATGCCTGCGAAGCGTAACCGAAGATGCGCGGTGGGAACAGTGGATTCTCTACGTGCTGAAAGCCGTGGAGCACACCTCGCGCGATACGGCGGCGAGGATTGAAGCGATGCGCAAGTTGATCGAAAGCATTACCAATGCCGCACGCGTGGGAGGCACTAAAGCGGCGGAACGGGGGGGCTTTGTTGAGCTGCTTTTCAAATGGCCCTATTGCAAAATCGGCATTGTTGAAAGAGAACTTGAATGCTCAAGAGTGACGGCGACCCGGTACCTGAACGAAATGGCTCATCTCAGATTGCTTGAACGGGTCAAACGCGGCCGCGATCTGTATTACATCAATACGGAATTGATGAGCCTGTTGGCGCAGTAAGTGGTCACGGTTGCGCACGCGGCATAATGTACGCTTAGGCCTGGCGTCGTGCCACGTTCCAGCAACGCCCACTAAACATAGTACAAGCAACGAGCTCCTGCTCGCGGAAATCGACCGGGGTGCCGGGTTCTGGTGGGGGTGGAAAGGAAAATCGCAATAATACGGCCAGGAAAAAATATTTCGCCGATATCCTGACGGATAGACCCCATCCTTGTGATTACAGATCAAACAAACTGCGCCCTATATCGATGGAATGGATTTGCGTCGCAGAGAGCAGGGAGTAAGGAGTATTTCCCCCCACATTCTCTTTAATGCCTGGCCCTCAAACTCCTGACCGACTGTCGGGATTATGCTCTCCAAAGACCTCGTTCCAGTTTATCCTGCCCGTCATTTGCATGAAGACAAACAGGGTGATAACGGAAAAAACGGTCACGATCATTCCGGTTATTCCTTTGAAAAAGAAGGAAAACGAAAATACGATTAAATAGATGAACTGGGAAATTGGCGCATAGATAAAGGCGAACCAGTTTGGCGTAAACAGCCTGAGATACGTTATGGTCAGCAACAGGGATATGACGGAAGCGATAGCAAAAGTGAGATGAATATTCAGATGATCGGAAAAATAGGAATACATCAGGTGGAAGGAAAAAAAGCTGGCCGCCAGGAAAAAATAATTCATCGGATGGATATTTATTTTTGTGACCACGGAGATGAGCAATATAGTCATAAAGAAAAATAACAGCGATATTGGCGCAAAGAAGGAGGTGCGACTTACGATCTTTCCGGGATTGAGTTTATTGGGTATTTCCAATCCAATGTCCTTTCCGGTGATCGTGTTTCCAAACTTCCAAACCAATTCATTCCCGTCATCCAATTTGTTTTTTTCGACAGGTGACATTGTTCCATGGGGAAAATCGTAATTGTCGAAATCGGTGATGATCTTCAGTAAAAAATCATTGACCTGCATAAGTTTCTCTGTGTCCGGGGAAATAAAATAATAGAGTTGCCCCATGCCGGTGGATCGATAGGCGATTTGCAAATTCACTATTCCTTCCCTGTCAGGGGTGACTTCGACTTCTCGTTTGTTGATCATGGGCAACACATTCTCTGCCGGCTCCCCGTTAATGATGAATTTGATGTCGTCATAAATCGAATCTGTAGATTCCAAGGTCGCCAGTACGTAATAGCGCTTATCGGGATCGAAGTTCCTCATTTGGAATTGATAATCTCCTGTGAATTCCATCTTGAAGGTAGGGAACCATAGATTGCCCTTTTTTCTTTGATCCAAAAGAACCCGGATCAGGACCTCCGAACTCGTTAACGTACTGTCTTCTTTTTTCCAATATTCTTTTTTTATGACTTTATCGTCTACGATCTCTTTTCTATACTTCAACTCTTTTGAATAGGCTACAGGGCTTTTTATCGTCAGCCTGCCGCCATAGAGTCTTTCTACTTCCTTACGCAAGTCCTCGGTCATTTTATCAGTTCTGTTCTGACTGGTGCCTCCCAGGATGATCCATGCAATGAGAGCAGCAAGAAAAATGAATCCAATGGCCACGAGACCTTTGATCGTTATGATTTTTTCTCCATTCTTCATCTGCTTACCAGTTCAATGATGCAAAAAAGGGGGAGTTCACGATTCCCTGATATTGGGACCACACGCAGTCGCCATAGCTGTGTTGTGCGCGTGCTTCTGTAATGACATAAGAGATGATTGCATTAGATATAAGTTTCCTGTCGAATATCGAAACGGCAGTATAGTGTATCTGACTGTGTATACAAAAACATGTATTCGGTCCATGTTTCGGGCTTTGACGGGATACTTCCCGGTAAAAAAGTCGGATTTGGCGAATGCTCGACATGTTCTATAGACCGGGGCTGCAAACCCTGCTATCATTCCTTGAACGAGGACAATCGAAAGTGCCAAAAGTAGCGGACCAAATAAAACAGCTTGCAATCGGTATGTATTTCAGGTGGAATTGCACTCTCTGATTAATTTCTGCGTATAATTTCTCTATGAGTGACAATTTAATTCATGTGACGGATTCCAGCTTTGAACAGGATGTTTTAAAGGCGGATAAACCGGTCATCGTTGATTTCTGGGCTGAGTGGTGCGGGCCATGCAAGGTCATCGCCCCTATTCTGGATGAGTTGGCCGGCGGATATAAGGATAAAATGATAGTGGCTAAAATAGATATCGATCAAAATCAGGAGATGCCGGTGAAATACGGTGTGCGGGGGATCCCCACGCTGATTCTCTTCCATAATGGGGACGTTGTGGCAACCAAGGTGGGCGCTGCTTCAAAATCTCAGCTCGAGGCATTTATCGATAGCCACATTTAAATAAAATCCGGACTGGACATATTTTGAATTTTGTGCTATATAAATCATATATAAGTAAATCCTTAGATATTTTCTTTATTCAACCTTAAATAAAAATCCTTCGATAACACGGAGTTTCAGGGGCCAAGCGCATCCCGTTTGGAACCAACACCACTTTAATCAAACTGGCCGAGAATCTATGAACCTTACCGAACTAAAAAACCAACCTCCATCCGAACTGATATCTATATCCACATCCCTGGGACTTGACGGCCTTGCCCGTTCCCGTAAACAGGACGTAATTTTCGAAATTCTCAAGGCACAGGCAAAAAAGGGCGAGGATATCCACGGCGATGGCGTGCTCGAAATCCTTCAGGATGGATTCGGCTTTCTGCGATCGGCGGATAGCTCTTATCTTGCCGGACCCGATGATATTTATGTTTCGCCCAGCCAGATAAGACGTTTCAATCTCAGAACCGGTGACAATATATCCGGCAAAATCAGACCGCCAAAAGAGGCGGAACGTTATTTTGCGCTGTTAAAAGTCAAGGAGATCAATTTTGAATCGCCCGACAAGGCCAGGGACAAAATTCTGTTTGAAAACCTGACGCCTTTATTTGCGCATGATCGGCTGACACTGGAAGTTGGCAACGGCAGCACCGAGGATTTGACGCCCCGCATAATCGATCTGGTCGCGCCTATAGGCAAAGGCCAGCGCGGGCTGATTGTTTCTCCGCCGAAGGCGGGCAAGACGATGATCCTGCAGGGCATTGCCCAATCGATCGCCCAGAACCATCCCGAATGTCATTTGATTGTATTGTTAATCGACGAGCGCCCGGAAGAGGTTACCGAGATGGCGCGCTCTGTCCGCGGCGAAGTCATATCCAGCACCTTTGATGAACCGGCAACCCGTCATGTGCAGGTGGCGGAGATGGTGATTGAGTATGCCAAACGCCTGACCGAGCATAAAAAGGATGTGATTATTCTGCTTGATTCCATCACGCGCCTTGCCCGCGCCTATAACACTGTTGCGCCGGCATCGGGCAAGGTACTGACCGGCGGTGTGGATGCCAGCGCCCTGCAAAGGCCGAAACGGTTTTTTGGGGCGGCCCGCAATATCGAGGAGGGCGGAAGCCTGACCATAATTGCTACCGCACTGATAGATACCGGCTCAAGAATGGATGACGTAATCTATGAAGAATTCAAGGGCACGGGCAATATGGAATTGCATCTGGACCGGCTCATTGCCGAAAAACGCATTTATCCGGCGATTAACATCAACCGCTCCGGCACACGCCGCGAAGAGTTGCTGACCAGTGAAGGTGAGCTGAAAAGAATGTGGATATTGCGCAAGCTGTTGAATCCGATGGAAGATCTGGTGGCCATGGAGTTTCTGCTGGAGCGGCTAAAGCCGACTAAAAATAATGCCGAATTTTTTGAGGCAATGAAACGACAATAATCCATCGATCGATCAGCGCCGTATCCGCCCTTGCCGGGCATTCAATAAAACCTGCATAATTCCCCTGTATCGACTGCAACAGAAGGCTTGATGTAATCTGTTCCATTCCCTGTTCTCGCCCGCCGCCATGAAATGGCCGGTGCCCGAGCTTTATTTTGACAAGATAAAAAAAACCCCGCCATATAGGCGGGGTTTACACTAATCAAAAAAGAAGAGTTGATTACATCATGCCGCCCATGCCGCCCATGCCGTCCATGCCACCGCCAGGCATGGCAGAGGCAGGTTCCTCCTTGGGTATCTCGGCAACCATTACCTCGGTAGTCAGCAACAGTCCGGCCACGGATGCGGCGTTTTGCAGTGCCGAGCGGGCAACTTTGGTAGGATCAAGAATACCCATATCCACCAGGTCGCCAAACTTGCCGGTTGCCGCATTATAGCCAAAGTTTCCGGGCTGCTCCTTGATCTTGTTGAGGATAACCGAGGATTCCTCCCCCGCATTCTCCACAATCTGGCGCAACGGCTCTTCCAGAGAGCGCACCAGAATATTGATTCCGGCCTGCTGGTCCTCGTTCTTGCCCTTGAGTTTGGATGCGGCACCCGTCGAGCGGACCAACGCAACGCCGCCACCCGGAACAATGCCTTCCTCGACTGCGGCGCGGGTAGAGTGCAGCGCATCTTCAACCCGCGCCTTTTTCTCTTTCATTTCCACTTCCGTGGCAGCGCCGACCTTGATTACCGCAACACCGCCTGAGAGTTTCGCAACACGCTCCTGCAATTTTTCGCGGTCATAGTCGGAAGAGGACTCTTCAATCTGCTGGCGGACCTGTTTGATGCGTCCCTCAATATCGACAGACTGCCCGGCGCCGTCAATTACCGTAGAATTTTCCTTGGTGATCTGAACACGCTTTGCACTGCCCAAATCATCGATAGTGGTCTTCTCCAGGCTGAGCCCGATTTCTTCGGAAATAACCGTGCCCGCAGTCAGCACCGCCAGATCCTCCAGCATCGCCTTGCGGCGGTCGCCAAAACCCGGCGCCTTGACGCCAGCAACCTTGACGGTTCCGCGCATATTGTTGACCACCAGGGTTGCCAAAGCCTCGCCTTCAATATCTTCGGCGATAATCAATAACGGTTTTCCCGACTTGGCTACCGCCTCCAGCACCGGCAGCATATCCCGTACGCTGGAGATCTTTTTATCGTGCAGCAGGATATACGGATTTTCCAGATCGACGCTCATGCTTTGCTGATCATTGATGAAATACGGCGACAGATATCCGCGGTCGAATTGCATGCCTTCAACAACATCCAGCTCATTCTCAAGACCCGAGCCTTCCTCAACCGTAATCACGCCTTCCTTGCCCACTTTTTCCATCGCATCCGCAATGATATTACCGATATTCTCATCGGCATTGGCCGAAATAGTGCCAACCTGGGCGATGGCCTTGTTGTCCTTGCACGGTTTAGACATGGCCTTAAGCTGCTCCACCGTTTTAATAACGGCCTGATCGATGCCGCGTTTCAAATCCATCGGGTTGGTGCCGGCGGCGACGGACTTCAAACCTTCACGCACGATAGCCTGGGCTATCACGGTAGCGGTGGTGGTGCCGTCACCGGCAACATCGGAGGTTTTTGAGGCGACCTCCTTGACCATCTGCGCGCCCATGTTTTCAAACCTGTTCTCGAGCGTAATTTCCTTGGCGACAGACACGCCGTCTTTGGTCACGGTCGGAGCGCCAAAGCTCTTTTCCAAAATGACATTGCGCCCTTTGGGGCCCAGAGTCTTTTTCACCGCGTTGGCCAGAATATTGACACCCCTTGCCATCTGGGTACGGGCATCATCTGAAAATCTAACTTCTTTTGCAGTCATAATCGTTTCTCCTTAATCTAATAAATGATGTGGTTATTCAACAACGCCCATAACGTCATCTTCACGTAAAACCAGGTATTCCTCGCCATCCACCTTCACTTCGGTACCGGAATACTTGCCGAAAAGGATTTTTTCACCCACCTTGATATCCAGCGCTCGTACTTCGCCGTTATCCAGGATCTTGCCGTTTCCAACGGCAATAACTTCACCCTGGATCGGCTTTTCCGTAGCCGAATCAGGAATGACAATTCCGCCTGGGGAAGTCTTTCCCTCTTCCAGACGCTTGACTAATACACGATCGTGCAAAGGTCGGATATTCATCACTATCTACCTCCTTATCAAAATTAATATAAACATATGTTTTTATTCGAATCATTGATTCTTGTTAGCACTCTATTAGAGTGAGTGCTAAAATTATAGTTCAAAAATATCACATGTCAACTTTTTTTATATTTTTTTATACCTAAGGCCGATACGGCAGTCGTATAAACCGAAGAGCCCCACCTCCCTCACTACTGAAGAAAACCTTATAAATCAAATAAATCACTTGCAAAGTAAATGGAGAGTTTCCGTCGCAACGCCCGAATAGAGTACCGGCATAGTGTCGGAACGGACAGCATACAGCATTGGCATGCTGCAATGCAGTATGCTAATGTCTCGCTCCCTTACCCGCCCCTGTCTCGAGTGCCGCCGACCACTTGTATGGTTATGGTGGCATAACTCCGCAAAACCCTGGAAAAAGCGGGCGCAGAATAACTTGACTCGCCAGTGAGACGATTGTACTTTGCGCAATTCTAAACTCCACCCTTGCCCGCGCCATGGACTGGAGCGGCAAATTCGGCTACAATTCCTCGCACGAGAGCAACCAGAGTACCAACGGTACTGAACCAATACATGAGCTTGCAAGATCGCGCGGACACACACTGCTGATGAACAGTTTTCCTTATAATAAACCGAATATCCGGCATGATTAAGGCTGGCATTATCGGCGCTTCCGGTTATACCGGCGCTGAATTACTCTATCTGTTGCTGCATCACCCGCAGGCGCATCTGCATTGCGCAACTTCCGATTCGGAAAGGGGCAAGGCAATAAGCGATAGTTTTCCGGCATTTCACGGGCAAACCGACTTGGTCTTTGCCAGCCATGAAGCCGGGGAATTATTCGAATCGGATGTGGTTTTTTTTGCCACACCCAATGCAACGGCAATGAGCAAGGCGGCGGCCTATCTGGAAAAAGGGATCACGGTCATTGATTTATCCGCTGATTTCCGGCTCAAAGACGGCAAGGTCTGGCAGCAGTGGTATGGCGTACAACACGCCTGCCCCGAATTGTTGCGGGAGGCCGTTTATGGCCTGCCTGAAATAAACCGGCAACGCATAAAGACGGCGCGCCTGATTGCCAATCCCGGCTGTTATCCTACAGCGGTGATACTGGCATTGCTGCCTCTACTGGAAAAGAATTGCATCGATGTCAACGAGATCATTGCCGATGCGAAATCAGGGATCAGTGGCGCGGGCCGAAAACCGGAATCGGGGCAGTTATTCTGCGAGGTGGACGGCTCGTTCAAGGCCTATGCGGCTTCAGGGCACCGGCATTTGCCGGAAATTATCCAGGCATTGCAGGTGTATACGGATAAGGAAATCGACATGACTTTTGTTCCGCACCTGGTGCCCATGGTGCGCGGTATAGAAGCTACAATTTACGCCCGGCTGACGGATATTGCACTGGATATCCAGCAATTGTATCAAGAGCGTTACCGCGATGAGCGCTTTATCGATGTGATGTCTGCCGGTGGGCATCCTGACACGCGCTCGGTCCGGGGTACCAACCGGTGCGTAATAGCATTGCACCGGCCGGGCGACGGTGACCGGGTGGTGGCGCTATCGGTTATCGATAATCTCGTTAAGGGTGCGGCCGGCCAGGCAATACAAAATATGAATATTGTTTTTGGCATTGACGAACCTGAGGGGCTGCCCTGCATGGCCGAGATCCCCTAGACTGCGAAAGACCTATGCACAGACTGATTGTAAAACCGCATCGCCCGCTGTATTCATTGGCCGTCACGGCAATCGGCGCCATTCTGTTATCTATCTGCGTCTGGCTGCTACTGAATAATTATTATCGGCAATATTCCGCAACAGCACAGGAATATCAGACGCTTGTAGATACCCACCGGGAACTGAAAAGCGAAAACAAGATGTTGAAAGGCAGATTGACAATCCTGGATCGCGATATACAGGTAAAGCGAACCGCGAACGGCGCATTGGATACGGAAATTATCAACTTGCGGGATGAAGTCCGTAATTTGAAGAGTGAGTTACACTTTTATCAGGATATTATCAGTGCCGCTCAAGGCCCCGGCAGCTTAAATATACAAGGATTGTTGCTTGAGCCGGCGGAAGCGCAATATTACCGCTTTAAACTTGTAGTAACGCAGGTCGTAAAAAATGCTAATATAGTTTCAGAAGGAGTAATGGAGCTATCCGTGGAAGGAACCGAAAATGGCGATGTGCGCACGTTAAATTTGAGCGATATAACTGCCGATGGCGAATTGGAGCCAAATTTCGAGTTTGACAATTTCAAGCGCATCGATGGAAATTTGGTTCTACCGGACGGGTTTGAACCGATCAGGATCATAGTTCGGCTTTACCTGAAAGGCCAGGAAAATGCCGCCACCGAGCGGATCTTTGACTGGTCGGACCTAATCTGAATAGTTAGAAAGGACTTATTAAATATGTTTGGCAACGCAAAAAAACACAAACCGGTGCGTATAGACACGCTGATTGGGAACCATTCGGAAATCCTGGGCGATATTCATTTCAGTGGCGGCTTGCATATCGATGGCACCATCAAGGGCAATGTTATTGCAGCTCGCGATGAGAAATCAAAGCTTTCCCTCAGCGAATCAGGTTTCATTGAAGGGGAAGTAAACGTCCCGTATGCGGCGCTCAACGGCGTCGTTTCCGGCGATGTACACGGGGGAGAACACATTGAACTTTCCTCCAAGGCAAGAATCACCGGTAATGTGTATTACAATTTAATAGAGATGGCGATAGGCGCTGAAGTCAACGGCAAACTGGTTCGAACCGTAGAGTCGCAACAGGATAATCGCAAAGAACCTGCATTGCAGCCACAGGGAAACGAGCCCGGTGATATTTTGGAAGAGCCGGTGCGCTCTGAAACACTGGTTCCCGGAGATAAAATCAAGGTAGTGTACAAAAACGGAGACACGGCTATTGGAAGAGTGTTGCGTATAGAGTCCGATATGATAACCTTTGAGAATAAGAGCGGGGCGGTGGATTTATTTTACAAGCAAAAAGACGCCCCGGCGGTATTCAGGATTGACAAATGAACCACATGATGAAAAAATAGTCTTTACTTATGCTGGTTTTCAAATCAGCACCGATAATTGGAGATAATATGACCACAGTTCAAGAACAGGCCGCAAGCCCGATTGTTTTTACCGATGCCGCCGCATCCAAGGTAAAAAAGCTCATTGAAGACGAAGGCAATGCTGCGCTGATGCTCAGAGTATTCATCAGCGGCGGCGGCTGCTCCGGGTTTCAATACGGCTTCACCTTCGATGAAGAATTGGGAGAGGGTGACACGGTGGTTGAAAAGACCGGTGTCAAGCTGCTGATCGACCCGATGAGTTTTCAATACCTCGCCGGAGCGGAGATTGACTATACCGAGGGACTGGAAGGCGCCCAGTTTCTAATCCGCAATCCCAACGCAACCACCACCTGCGGTTGCGGCCAGTCTTTCACGACCTGAGAATACGATTTTCGGGCAACACCACGAGCTCAGAAACAGTCATTAGTCTATGGTGACCGTTTTACTTGGGACAGCGGCAATCAGTCGGCGACAGTTGCCTTGGCAATTGTCCACAGCCTGATGCTTTTGACCCGTTGTTTTTTCAATAATCGGCACATTTCATATACGGTGGTGCCGGTAGTGATCACATCATCCACCAGCGCGACGCTCTTACCGGTATAACAATCGTTCAACCGGAAAGCATGCGCGATATTGGCCTTTCTCTGTTTGGGGTCCAGCCTAATCTGCGGTTTGGTGGCCCGGACACGGCTGGCGCCGCGCGGGCAACATTCAATGCCGAACAATGATGATAATTTTTCCGCGAACAGCGCCGACTGATTAAAACCGCGCCACCATTGCCTCTGCCAATGCAAGGGCACAGGCAGCAGCAAATCGGGCAGGCGACTGGCTTCAGAAGAATGCTCCTCATAAAAATAATGGGCAAAGCAGCCGGCCAACTCGGCAAAGTGCCGGTATTTGTATTTGCCTATTATCTGATCTGCCGGGTATCGGTAATGATACAGCGTCCGACAGGAATCATAGGGCGGAAGAGCCACTATGCAATTGCCGCAAAGCCCCTCCTGCTTGACAGGCATGGAGCAAATGGCGCAAGATGGCGCATGGACCCGCATGTCCTCGTGGCATTGTTGGCACCAGGCAAGCGAACTGTTAGCGCCGCAGAGCAGGCAATAACCGACACTCTTGCCAAAAGAACCGGGAGCTTTGATACCCTCCCCCCTGTAGCGGCTAAGAATCACCCATGACTCCAAATATCGTTATATTGGTTGACAATCCATTCAGTAAATCTATGATAGCGCAAACGCAGTGATACCAGATAATCCAATGATAAGCGAACAAGCGTCCGGGAGACCGCCAAAGAGCAGCGCCATCCGCCATGACTGGCAAATTGACGAGGTTATTCATCTGCTATCCAGTCCGATTAACGACCTTGTTTTCTCGGCGCAGACGATCCATCGTCTACACTTCAATCCCAACGACATCCAGTTGAGCACACTGGCAAACATCAAATCGGGCGGCTGCCCGGAGGACTGCGCCTATTGCCCGCAAAGCGCACGTTACCGCACGGAGGTATCGGCGCAGCCGATGACCAGCGTAGCCGAAGTCCGGAAACTGGCCGGGCAGGCAAAGACCAACGGCGCGAGCCGGTTTTGCATGGGGGCCGCCTGGCGGCAGCCGCGCGACCGCGATATCGAACGGGTGGCCGATATGATCAAATGCGTGAAAGAGACCGGCCTTGAAAGCTGCGCCACGCTCGGCATGCTGACCGGAAAGCAGGCACGGCGGCTAAAACAGGCCGGGCTCGACTTCTACAATCACAATCTCGACAGCTCCGCCTCCTTTTATAAAAACATCATCTCCACCCGCGAATACCAGGAACGTCTGGATACCCTGACGCATGTTCGTGAAGCCGGGATCAGCGTATGTTGCGGCGGTATTCTGGGCATGGGCGAGGGCACAACCGATCGCGCCGAGTTATTGATCACACTGGCCAACATGCCGAAACATCCCGAAAGCGTGCCCATCAACCATCTGGTAAAAGTCGAGGGCACGCCCCTTGCCTCCGCCCCCGATGCCGGGATTGACCCCTTCGATTTCATAAGAACCATAGCAACTGCCAGGATCATGATGCCCGGCTCCTATGTTAGACTGTCCGCAGGCAGAAACAGGATGAACGAACAAATGCAGGCCATGTGTTTTCTTGCCGGGGCAAACTCCATTTTCTACGGCGAGAAATTGCTTACCACAGAAAATTCCGAAATACGGCGGGACCGGTCGCTATTGAAACGACTGGGGATAAAGCCCGCCTGAAGTGGCAGAATCAGCGTATCATTGGCCACCCTACAGCAGACATGGCTTGACGAGCTGCGGCACAGAAAAGCCAATAATTTATTCCGCACCAGAAATAAAATCGATGCGGTCGATAAAGTCACGATAAAAATTAATGGCAGACGGTTACTGAATTTTTCCAGCAACAACTATCTTGGTCTGGCGAATCATCCCAATCTCAGACAGGCCTTCATCGGCGGCGCGGAAACCCACGGCCTGGGCGCCGGCGCATCGCAATTTATATCTGGATACAGCCGCCCGTTGAATAAACTCGAAGACGAGATCGCCGAATTTACCGGAAGAGAGCGGGCCCTGCTGTTTTCCAGCGGCTATCTTGCCAACCTCGGCGCCGTTTGCGCCCTGCTGGGGCGCAAAGACAGTGTTTATCTCGACAGGCTCTGTCATGCCTCACTGATCGATGCCGCCCTGTTATCAAAAGCGGCATTCAGGCGCTATCGACATGCCGATGCCGGGGAGCTGGACCAGCGGCTGAGCAAAGACCGGCGCACAGGCAAACTGGTCATCAGCGACTCCATATTCAGTATGGACGGCGATTTTGCCCCGCTGACCGACCTGGCAAAGAGCTGCGCCCGGCATGGCGCACTGCTGTTTGTGGACGACGCCCATGGCATGGGAGTAATGGGTGCGAACGGCGCTGGATCATTGCAACACCTCAAGCTGTCCCAGGACGATGTGCCGGTACTGGTTGGCACCTTCAGCAAGGCCTTCGGCCTGTCGGGGGCATTTGTCGCCGGCTCGCACGAGCTCGTCGAAATAATCATACAGAAAGGGCGCTCGGCGATTTATTCGACGGCGCTGATGCCGGCGATTGCGGCGGCGGCCAGTGAAGCGCTCCGCTTGATCAAGACCGAATCATGGCGCCGGGAAAAACTATTCGACCTGGTTCAATTTTTCAAAAAAGAAAGCATCAACTATGATCTGAACCTGCTGGACTCCGATACGCCCATTCAGCCGTTGATCATCGGCTCCAGCCGGAAGGCAAATCAAATCAGCGCAAAACTATATGAGGCCGGATTTTACGTGCCGGCGGTGCGTCCCCCCACCGTGCCGGACGGCACCGCGCGGCTGCGCATAACCATTACCACCGACCACACAGAGGAGCATGTAGCGGCACTGCTGAAATCCATCGCGCATTGACGCCGATTTATGAGCGGAAAAAAACACATAGTACTGCTGCACGGCTGGGGTCTGGGGGCAGGGGTATGGGCAGAGTTCCAGCAAAACTATTTGCCGGACATGCGGATCAGCGCCCCGGATATCTTTACAAATCAAACCGCCGGCGATCCCCGGCAACTGTTTGAAACCGCCCTCGAAAGAATAAATCACTATGCCGGCGATACCAGCGCAACGATTGCCTGGTCCTTAGGCGGTTTGCTTGCCTTCGAAGCGGCGGTCAGACACCCGAACCGCAAGCTGATCCTGCTGAACAGCACCCCATGCTTTGCCGCCAGAAACGACTGGCCCAACGGACTGGATGGCAATGCCATTGACAGTTTGCGCCTCCAATGCCGGGAAGACCCCGAAGCGGCGCTGGCATATTTTTGCGGTTTGGCCGCAAGCGGAGAAAGAGCACGGCATAAAATCACCCGCTATTTGAGAACGATCGCCGCCAATCAGAAAAACGACGGCGCCGTACTGGCCTCCTGGTTGCAGATCCTGGCCGATCTTGACTGCCGCGAACAATACAAAAAACTTCCCGGGCCGATCTATGTTTTACTGGGAGAGAAAGATCATCTTGTCAGCCCAAAGATCGAAAAACAATTGATCCAACTGAACCGCAAAAGCCGAATCGAGATAATGCCCTCCTGCGGCCATGTTCCGTTCCTGTCCAGACCGGAGGACACGGCCAAATTTATTCAGAGAGCGCTGGCCTGAGCAGATGGAAAACGACTATTACATATCCGCCCAAAAGGTCGGCGCATCTTTTGACTCGGCGGCCGGGGAATACAACAAATACGCCGTAGTACAGAATATGGTGCTGCAACGACTGCTGGAAAGACTGGAGCTACTCAAACTCAGCGGCAACCGCATCCTCGACCTGGGCTCCGGGACCGGCGGTGCTGGTAAAATTCTGCGCAAACACTTCAGCAAAGCGGCCATCATTGAAACCGATCTTTCCCGCCGGATGCTGTTACATTCGAGCAACCGGGGGATCTTCTCAGGCAGAAAATACCACCAGGTTTGTGCCGATGCCTGCTCATTACCGTTCCCGGACAATCGCTTTGAATTGGTTTTCACCAACCTGATGCTACAGTGGATCAGTGACATTGAACGGGTATTCCGGGAAATAAAACGGGTACTCACCCCGGAGGGCCTGGTGGTATTCAGCAGTTTTGGTCCCGCCACCCTTGTCGAGCTGCGCCAAAGCTGGGCCACAGCGGATGACGGCATCCATGTCAATGCCTTCTATGACATGCACGACATTGGCGAAACCCTCGCCAGGACCGGTTTGCAGGAAGCGGTGCTGGACACTGAAAACATCGTCATGCAATACCGGGAATGCCGCTATTTATTCAACGACCTGAAAAAGATCGGCGCCGGCAATGCCGCTCAGGGCCGGCGCAAAACCCTGACCGGCAAGCGGCGATTCCGCGGCATGATCAATGCTTATGAAGGCTACCGTAGCGGCGAGCGCCTGCCGGCAACCTATGAAGCGATCTATGGCCATGCCTGGAATCTGGCTGCCGGGCAGGGGCGGCCGACCTCCGGTACAGAACACGCCGTGCCGCTCGACCAGGTAACAAAATCACTACGGGAAAAATAACATTGCCCAAAGGGATCTTTATAACCGGAACCGACACCGGCATCGGAAAAACCCGGTTCTGCCTCGGCCTGATGGCGGCCCTGCAACGCAAAGGCTGGAAGGTCTGCGGCATGAAACCGGTCGCCAGCGGGACGGATGAACAATTGAAAAACCAGGATGCGGAGAAACTCCGGCGGCAGGCAAGCATTGACCTGGAGTACCAATTGGTCAACCCCTGCGTCTACCAACCCGCAATCGCACCGCATATTGCCGCCGAACTGGCGGAAAAGCCCGTCAACCTCCCCCTGCTAAAAGACGCATTCAACACCATAAAAACCCGCTCGGACATAGTCATCGTCGAAGGGATCGGCGGCTGGCGGGTGCCCCTTTCCGGGGAACTATCGCTGTGCAACATCGTATCGGAGTTGCAACTGCCCGTCATCATGGTAGTGGGTTTGCGCCTTGGTTGCCTGAATCATGCCCTGTTAACGGCGGAAGCCATACTCAATGACAATATTCATCTATTGGGCTGGGCGGCAAATTGCATCGACCCGGAGTTTCAGTACCGGCAACATAATATAGCCGCCCTTGAACACGCCATTGCCGCCCCGTTACTCGCCCAAATTCCGTATTCAGAGGAATTGAATCTTGACTCGGTCATCGAATCGATAAAAACCGATAAGCTCCTGAATGACATCAGCTAACAGCCTGTCGGACTTAGCCAGGCGCGACATTGTAAGTTGTTGAATCGAAAGCGATTTCCTCTTTTGCTTCTTGTGAAGCTAATTTGAAAAAACTTTATTTTTCAATGATTTAACCAGGCAGCGCTATCTCAGTCCGGCAGGCTGCCAGTGCGTTTTGGCAACCGTACCGCATCCGGACACGGGTATTGCAAAACTTCCCCGTTTGATGCGATAATAGTTGCCCGCTACGGCATGAGCCGGGAAATGCGCATGGAGAGGCCGGTTTGGCAGCAGGTGATGCGCTTTCGGGGCATAAAGCAAGGTGATTTCTTCGACCGGAATTTTTTCCAGATCATCAACAACGAGAAACAATTAACGGAGGGAGTATACATTATGACGAGCAGCAACAAAAAACTACAGGATTGGGTGGACAACATGGCCGCGCTGTGCCAGCCGGATAATATCGTCTGGTGTGACGGTTCAAAACAGGAATGGGATGCGATGTGGAGCATCCTGGTTAAAGGGGGTACCGCGAAAAAACTGGACGAGAGCAAGCGTCCGAACAGTTATTATATACGTTCTGTTCCCGCCGATGTCGCCCGCGTTGAAGATCGCACCTACATCTGTTCCGAAAAGGAAGAAGATGCGGGCCCGACCAATAATTGGTGTGCTCCGCAACAAATGCGCACAACCTTGAATGATCTATTCACGGGCTGCATGAAGGGACGCACCATGTATGTGATCCCTTTCAGCATGGGGCCGATTGGTTCAGATATTGCGCAGATCGGCGTGGAGATCAGTGATTCTCCCTATGTTGTAGTCAATATGCACATCATGGCACGGGTTGGCAGCGCGGTTTTGGACGTGCTGGGGGAAACGGGTAGTTTTGTCCCCTGCATTCACTCTGTCGGCGCCCCGCTTCAGCAGGGGCAGGAGGATGTGCCCTGGCCGTGCAATCCCGATAATCGTTATATCGTTCATTATCCGCAAACCCGTGAAATCTGGTCCTTTGGCTCCGGTTACGGCGGCAATGCGCTGCTCGGTAAAAAATGCTTTGCGTTGCGCATCGCCTCGACCATGGCCAGGGAAGAGGGCTGGATGGCCGAACATATGCTGATCCTGAAAATTACCAACCCCGAAGGGGAAGTGAAATATATCGCTGGCGCCTTCCCAAGCGCCTGCGGCAAAACCAATCTGGCAATGCTGACCCCGACCATTCCCGGCTGGAAGGTGGAAACCATCGGGGATGATATTTGCTGGATGAAATTCGGTAGTGATGGCCGGTTGCATGCGATCAATCCAGAGGCGGGGTTCTTCGGTGTGGCGCCGGGCACCAGCATGCACTCGAATAGGAACGCGATTCTGTCCCTGAAGGAAAATTCCATTTTCACCAATGTTGCCGAAACCGACGATGGTGATATCTGGTGGGAAGGAATGACCGATGAGCCGCCTGCCCATCTGGTGGACTGGAAGGGAAATGACTGGACAGCGGATTCCGACACGCCGTCCTCCCATCCCAATGCCCGATTCACCGCGCCGGCGGCGCAATGCCCGGTCATTGCGGATGAGTGGGAGGACCCTAAGGGCGTGCCTATCAGCGCTATTTTATTCGGTGGCCGCCGTGCGAGTGTTGTGCCCCTGGTTACCGAGGCATTGGATTGGAAACATGGCACCTTCATTGGCACCATTATCGCGTCTGAAATGACCGCCGCCGCTTTTGGCACAATCGGCCAATTGCGGCGTGATCCGATGGCGATGCTTCCATTCTGCGGCTACAACATGGCGGATTACTGGTCCCATTGGCTGAAGATGGGGCAGAAAGAGGATGCCAAACTGCCGAAGATCTTCAGCGTCAATTGGTTCCGCAAGAACGAGGAGGGAAAATTCGTCTGGCCGGGGTTCGGTGAGAACAGCCGCGTTCTGAGATGGGTTTTTGAACGCTGTAGCGAGACGGTCGATGCCATTGAAACGCCGATTGGCAATATGCCGGCGCTGGATGATATAGACTTCGACGGTCTGGAAATGAGTGAAGCGGAAAAGGCCAACCTGTTGCGTGTCGATATAGACGGCTGGTTGCAGGAACTTCCGGGCATAGAGGAATACTATGCAAAATTCGGCGAGCGCCTTCCGGGAGAGCTCACCGAACAAGTGCGGGCATTGAAAAAGCGTTTGGAATCGGGGCAGAAAGCAGTCGCCTGAATAGCGGCGGCAATGGCGGAAATCAAATCGCCCCTGCAGGAACAATCGCTTGCCGGTATCCGCGACGGCGGCAAAACCGGCAACCCTGTCTGCCTTGCAGAGGGCGCAATGCCTTTGCCTGATCGGTGGGGTAGTCGGCGCAGATACCGGGGGCTCCCCGGTATTGTGCCGGCGTATTCACAATCGGGCGGCCTCCCCCATGATTGCACCGAACGGGACGCCGATCTCTGCGCCAAACCAGCAACAGCATCATTCAAACTTGTCGGCGCTTGAATTTTTTTGGCGACCCCTGTTTATATTGAACTGAATTTTTCATGGATTAATCGTTCTGGTATGAGGGATACCAAATGTTGGAAGTAAAACATTTGACGCGGCGGTATGGCGGCTTCAAGGCTGTAGAGGACGTGAGTTTTTCCATCGCCAAGGGCGAAATTGTCGGCCTGCTTGGGCACAATGGCGCCGGAAAGACCACCATTATGCGGATGATCAGCGGGTTTTTGGAACCCGACCGGGGCGCTGTCTTTGTCGATGGCACGGATCTGGCCAAAGAAAAGAAAAAAGTGCAGAGGGATCTGGGATATTTGCCGGAGAATCTGCCGATTTATCCGGAGATGACGGTAGCCGATTATCTGGATTATGCCGCCGATCTGAAAGGGCTTGAAAATAACGACAAAAAATCGGAGATCAGGCAGGCTGTCGCCGCCACCGATCTTTCGGCGAAACTGCTGGAAAGGATCTCTACCCTGTCGCGCGGCTACAAGCAGCGCGTCGGCGTGGCGCAGGCTATTCTGGGGGAGCCCAGGCTGCTGATCCTGGACGAACCAACCAGCGGCCTGGATCCTGAGCAAACCCGGCAGATGCGGCAGTTAATCCGCGATATTGCCCGGAACGCCACGGTTATCCTGTCCACACATATCATGCAGGAAGTCAATGCGCTTTGTTCCAGGGTATTGATGTTGCGCACCGGCCGGTTGGAAGTGGATTCCCGTCTGGATGAATTGCGTCACAGCAATCATTTGCTGATTGAAACCACCCTGCCCGTTGAAACCATGCAAGGCCTGCAGGATTTGGCCGGGGTGAGCAGCATCCGGCCTATTCCCCCCACAGGCAATCGCTCCGGAGAAAACGACACCGCCGCCCGGTTCAGGTACCGAATTGAGTTGGATGCCCAGGCGGATGAACGGGCTGCCAGCGCCGATTTGGCCAAAGCGATTGTCAATCTGGAGCATGCGCTTTTCTCGCTGCATCCGGAGCAGCGCGATTTAGAAACTCTGTTCAAAGATGTGAACGAAGGAAATCCCCGGGGAGACCCTGAATAGTGCAGCCTGACAGCAGGGCAAATACCGGACGCGCCGGGGCAATCATCGGCCGAGTGGCCGCCAAGGAGATCACCCTGTTTTTTGCTTCGCCCATCGCCTATTTATTCCTGGGCACCTTTGCGGTGATCACCCTGTTTGTCTTCTTCTGGGTGGAGGCGTTTTTTTCCCGCAACATCGCGGATGTGCGCCCGCTGTTTGAATGGATGCCGATTTTGCTGATATTTCTGAGTGCCGCACTCACGATGCGATTGTGGAGCGAAGAGCGGCGCAGCGGGACACTTGAATATGTGCACACCCAGGCGGTGCCGCTCTGGTATTTTGTGCTGGGCAAATTTCTGGGCTGTTTATTTCTGCTGGCATTGGCTCTGGCGATCACATTGTTGTTGCCGGCTACCGTCGCCGTCCTCGGCGATCTCGACTGGGGGCCTGTCTGGTCCGGTTATCTGGCGGCGCTGCTGCTAGGGGCCGGCTACCTCAGTATTGGTTTATTTGTCTCAGCCCGAAGCGACAACCAGATTGTCAGCTTAATCTGTGCCAGCATGGTCTGCGGCATATTCTATCTGCTGGGCGCCCCTACCATCACCGATCTTTTCGGCAACCGCATGGGCGAGTGGCTGCGTCTGCTGGGCGCCGGTTCGCGTTTCGATTCGATCACGCGCGGGGTGATCGATCTCCGGGACCTGTACTATTATCTCAGCATCGTTCTAGCATTTCTTGCGCTGAATACCCTGGCGCTGGAACAAGAGCGCTGGGCGGTGGCGGGCGATCATTCTCATCACCGGAAATGGCGATTTAGTACCGGGCTGGTGATCGCCAACGCCCTGTGCGCCAATCTGTGGCTGCATCAACTCACCGGGTTGCGCATCGATGCAACAGCGGGCAATCAATATTCCATTTCCGACGCCACAAGAGGCTATCTGGACCGGCTGCAGGAACCCTTGCTGATGCGCGGGTATTTCAGCAGCAAAACGCATCCTTTGCTGGCGCCGCTGGTTCCCCAGATCCGCGATTTGATGAGCGAGTATCAGATCGCCGGCAAAGGCAGGCTGCGCGTGGAGTTTGTCGATCCCATGTCCGAACCCGAGCTGGAGGAAGAAGCAAACCGAAAATACGGCATTCAGCCGGTGCCTTTCCAGGTAGCCGACCGCTACCAATCCTCTATCGTCAGTTCCTATTTCAATGTGCTGGTGCAGTATGGGGATGAGTATAAGGTGCTGGATTTCAGTGACTTGATCGAAATTCAGGCGCGCAGTGAGTCCGATATCGATGTGCAATTGCGCAACCCTGAGCACGATCTGACCCGCGCCATTAAAAAGACGCTCAACAGCTATCAAGCCGGCGGCAACCTGTTCAATACCTTGAAAGGCGAGATAGTGTTCAACGGCTATATATCCCCCGATCCCACCCTCCCGGAGCAACTGGTGGAATTCAGACAATCCATCGATTCTGTGCTTGAAGAAACCAAAATCCGCTCCGGCGGACGCTTCACGGTTACGTTCATCGATCCCGATGAAGACGACGGCAGAGTGGGCCGGCAGATCGCCGAGGACTACGGCTTCGAACCGATGACCGCCAGCCTGCTCAGCGATCGTTATTTCTATTTCTACATGACGTTGGCCAACGCTGAACAGATTGTGCAAATCCCTCTGGATGATATGACATCGGACAGCTTCAGGCGCAATCTGAATGCCGGCATCAAGCGGTTTGCCGGCGGTTTTACTAAAACCGTCGCGTTGGCAGTCTCCGAGGACCGCTCTGCCTCCTTTTCCCAACTGGAAAATTATCTGAGGGCCGAATTCAATATCGCACAGGAAGATTTACGCGACGGCACGGTATCAGGCGAGGCCGATATTCTGCTACTTGCCGCACCCGGCGATCTCGACGAAAAACAATTGTTTGCCATCGATCAGTTTCTGATGCAGGGCGGCACGGTGCTGGCCGCGACCTCACCCTACAGCGCTGATCTGGCCGAGCGCAGTTTGAGTTTAAAGAAACATCGCAGCGGTATGGAGAAATGGTTGCGACATCACGGTCTGAACATTGAAGATCAGCTTGTGTTGGACCCACAAAATTCAGCCTTTCCCGTGCCGGTAACTCGCGATCTCGGTGGATTTCAGCTACAGGAAATACGGATGCTGGACTATCCCTATTTCATCGATATCCGTGGGGATGGCCTGAATCAGGATAATCTGATCACCGCCGAATTACCCCAGGCAACACTGGCGTGGGCCTCGCCCATCTCGGTAGATACCGAAAAACAAGGAGACAGAACCATTACCCGGCTGTTACATAGTTCCGCACAGGCGTGGCTGTCTTCCTCGCTGGATATCGTGCCCAAACTGACCTCTGAGGGGTTGAGCGCCTATGTGCCGGAAGGCGAACAAAAAACTCATTTGCTGGGCGTGATCAGCCAGGGGCGTTTCGATTCGTATTATGCCGGACAGACATCGCCGCTTGTTGCCAGCGAGGATGACGGGATTGCCGAAGAAGAATCGGATGAGCCCGGTGAAGCGGAAGAAGAGGATGATCTCCGGTTACAAATAGACAGCGTTATCGAACGCTCGCCCGAATCGGCACGCATCATTTTGTTCAGTTCGAATGACTTTCTGCGTGATCAGGTGATCCTGTTATCGGGCAGCGCACAGCGGACGGAATATCTGCATACCCTGCAGATGACCGCCAATGCCCTTGACTGGTCGCTGGAAGATGCCGATCTATTGAGTATCCGTTCCCGCGGACACTTCAACCGCACCTTGCCGCCGATGGAGCAGGCAAGCCGGTTATTCTGGGAATATCTCAACTACGGTCTGGCCGTATCCGCACTGATTGTGATTGCGCTGCTGGAGCGGCGGCAACGACGGGCAAAGCAGCGCCGCTATCTTGCATTGCTGGATCAGCCAGGAGCGTGACCGTGGATAAATTGCGCTTATGGCTGGGCGGACTTCTGATGCTGCAACTGCTACTTGCGGCGCTGCTCTTGCTTGCCGAGTCCCGGTCTGGCCCGTCCGGGCATGAGCCCGGGCCCTTGCTCAATTTTGACAAGGGGCAAATCGACAAAATTATGATCAACTCCGACAGTGACGAGGTGACGATGCGGATGGATGAAAACCATTGGTCCCTGCCGGGACTGGACGGGCTGTCCGTCAATCGGAGCAAGCTGGATGCAATGCTGGAAAAACTTGCAAAACTGCAAACGAACTGGCCTGTTGCCACCACCGCCGACAGCCATCAACGCTTCGACGTATCGGAGGAGAAATTTCAGCGGCGGCTACGGCTGTATCGAAATGAAGAGCAGATCGGTGAACTCTTTCTCGGTTCCTCACCGGGTTTCAGGAAGACCCATGTCAGAGCAGCCGGTGAAGATGAAGTGTACGCCGTGGCCTTGAATACCTATGACTTTCCGGCAAAAAACGATGGTTGGATGGATAAAACCCTGCTGGCGGCCGGGGATGTCATCGAGATTAAAGGCGCCGATTATGTGCTGAAAAAATCCGGCGATCAGTGGACGCTCTCCGATAAAAATGGGGATGCAATAACCGGGGAGCCGGATATCGACAAGGCGAAGCGACTGAGTGAGGCGCTAAGCTCGCTGATCGTCACAGGGGTGGCGGAAGAAAAGCCTGATTTTACCTCGGATGAGGTCGTGTCGCTGGATGTTTCCGGCGCTGAAAGCCGACGCTATCAATTTCTCAGGAAAGATGATGAATATTACCTGAGGCGGGATGATGGGGCGCGGGTTTTTACACTTAGCCAATATGATTATGACAGTTTGGCAGGTGTGCGTCTGGCGGATTTGACGCTTAGGGAAACGGAGGAAACAGCGGCTGGAAAATCCGGGCCTTAGGCCCGCCGCTGATTGAAACAACCACCGCCCGCGGGGCGGTGGGAATAGTTGTAATAGTACCAGGCTGTCAGGCGGCAAAGCTGGAAGCCTTTCCCATTCTCTGGACGATAGGCCCCGGTCGCCTATTGTTGAAAAATATGATTCTGGGACGGTTGGTGAGTCGCATAATTATTACTTTGGTCGCGCCGAGGCTGATAGTACCGCAAAACAGCGGCACGGACATTGCTTTTAGACATTCCGTACCGCGCGCATTTGGTGGAGGCGGTGGGAGTTGAACCCACGTCCGCAAGACCGCCGCCCTTGGCTCTACATGCTTAGTCTATTCTTTATATTTAACTATCTGCCACCCGAATGACAGGGAAAACAGACAGCGATCCCGGTAAAAATTTAGCGAATCGGGCCCGGACAAACCTCATCGCGATCTTGCGTAAGTCGACGCCTGAGTCCGGGCGCACAAGCACGGCCTCGGTCAGACGGCACTAAGGCTGGTTATTAAGCAGCTAGTGCGTAGTTGTCGTTATTGGCAACTATAGTTTTGCAGCCGGATTTACGAGGTATCTGCCCCCTCGGCATGCCTCAAAGACTTTGTGACCCACGTCGAAGCCAGTACGCCCCCAAATAAATAATCGTAGATCTTCATTCACCATACACCAATCCAATCGTCACCGCAAGCGGATTTACAGACAAATAACATATAGCGCTGTGATGGCGCATATTGTAACGGAAATTGCGGGGGACTTTTGCAATTCCTGCGCAAGTGTTTCGTGCCGTATGATAGGACATACTCACTTTCAATCCAATCCGGTATTCAATACGTTCAGAGAAGGTTGCAAAATGGTTGACCATTCCAGAAACCTCACCCTCACCCCGGCCCTCTCCCATAGGGAGAGGGAGAAACCCGAATAAAAGCACTTCAATCCAACTCCCCTCTCCCTTTGGGAGAGGGGCTGGGGGTGAGGGTTGGAAGGCTGGCAGTGTCGCCTTACTGGTTTTAACCCCCAACCCCCCTTGTCTTTCCTGCGAAAGTGAGTATAAACCTATCATACCGCACAAAAAACGAAGCAGGCATTGCGGTCTGGTCATGGTTATTTGTGCAGCCACAGCCGATATTATGTGTTGTGCCTGAGGCAAGCTGTTTTTTCATTTTTCAGCATTCCGCCAATCAATTGCATCATAATATCCGGGAAATACCTGAATGAGACAAAGTCGTGAGTGAAGAACAAGAGAAATGCCCGGAAGTAATTGAAAGACTGCTCGCCTACCGGAAACGGTGGTGGTGGGAGTTCCTCATGGGGGCTATAGCGGTTTTTTTATTTATCGTAGCCATCTTTGTATTAATAGTTCTCTGGAACAAAGATCGGGAATCGGCAAAATTTGCCGGCTATTTGATTGGTGGCCTGTTATTGTTTTGGCAGATTGAGATCTCCAACCGCCGAGCGACGGCAGCGGAAAAAACAGCGGAATTGACCGAAAGGGGCAACATTGCCGAGCGGTTCAAAAATGCCATTGAACATTTGGGACATAAATCGGCATCCATCCGTTTGGGTGGCATCTACGCATTACATCATATCGCCCAGGAAGTGGAGAAATACCGTGAGCGGGTGTTTGAGATTTTATGTGCGTATATTCGGGAGACTACTACGCAAGAGACATACAAGCCGAGAATTGTAGCACCTGGTTGGAAAGAACCCACGATAGAAATCCAAAGCATATTGAATTTGTTGTTTGTGAAAACTCCAGGGCGTGAAATCTATAAGAAATTCAGAGCAAACTTGGAGAAAGCTAATCTGGAAGGAGCCAGATTGATAGAGGCGAATTTGCAGGGGGCTTATTTATTCGGGGCTGATTTACAAACGGCTAGTTTATCCGGGGCTGATTTACAAAGGGCTAATTTAATAGGGGCTAATTTACAAGGGGCTTATTTACGAGAGGTTGATTTACAAAGGGCTAATTTACAATGGGCTGATTTAATAGATGCTAAAAATTTGGAGGTTGAACAACTGCTAGAAGCAAAAACTTTGTGCGAAGCAAAATTGCCAGAGGGAATGGAGGAGATTATCAGACAACAAAAGCCTGAACTTCTTGAAAAACTGAGTGACAAAAAGAGTGCCTGACTTATGCCTACCTTAAACTGGCTAACCCGAAAGGACGACATCAAGGCATCCGGGCAGGTGCCTTATCGTATTTTGGAACCGGCTGCGGAAGGCGTTTATGGCGATCCGGATAGTGGCAGTCTGTTGATTCAGGGGGATAATCTGGATGCGTTGAAGTCGTTGTTGCCGTTTTATGCGGGCAGTGTTCAGTGCATCTATATTGATCCCCCTTTCAATACCGGCCAAGCTTTTGCAAACTACGATGATAATCTTGAACACACCTTATGGCTACAAATAATGTATCCACGGTCTCTGTATTTGTATAAATTGCTTAACGACAAAGGTTCGCTATTTGTGCACCTAGATGATAATGAACTTGATTATATGAAAATTATTCTTGACGATATTTTTGGCAGAAAGAATTTTGTTTCCAGAATAACGCTGCACGCTAGATCTCCATCAGCCTTTAGTACTGTAAATCCTGGCGTATTCAAATCATCTGAGTACTTGCTTTGGTACTCTAAAGATAAAACCAAAATGTACCAAGATAGAGTTTGGGTGCCAAGGCTGCCTGATATGGCATACAATAAGTGGATTGATAATCCAGAATCTAGTTATTCTGATTGGACTATTAGTCCAATTGCACCAAAAATAAAAGAGAGAATTCGAAATATACATTCAATAAAGCGTTTGCAAAAAGTAATCAGTGATTTTTATGTAGAAAATGCACATAGAATTATAAGATTTGGCGAGATAGACGATCAGGGAGCTGGGCAAGATATTGTTTCAGTAAAAAATATTTCTATAGAACAACCTAATAAAACATTTATTCATAATCGACAGAAATATGGTGAAATCTTTATTCTTAATGGACAGCAAATCCTTTTTTATAAGAAGAATATAAGAGAAATAGATGGTGAGGAAAGCCCCGTTAGAATGTTAACTAACATTTGGGATGATATTGCATGGGAAGGAATTGCAAAAGAAGGGGGGGTTAGATTTCCAAAGGCAAAAAAGCCTGAGAAACTTATCCGTCGCATTTTACAACTCGCCACCCAACCCAACGACCTGGTCCTCGACTCCTTCCTCGGCTCCGGCACCACCGCCGCCGTCGCCCACAAAATGAACCGCCGCTGGATTGGCATCGAAATGGGCGAGCACGCACACACCCACTGCATCCCACGCCTGGAAAAAGTCATTGCCGGCGAGCAGGGCGGTATCTCGAAAGCGGTCAACTGGCAAGGCGGTGGCGGCTTCCGCTTTTTACGCCTGGGCGAAACCATTTTCCTGCCGGGCGGCTACATCAACCCGCAGGTCACCTTTGCCGGGTTGGCCGCGCATCTGTGGTTTACCGAAACCCGTACGCCGTTTGACGGCGCCGACCAGTCGCCTTTTCTCGGCGTGCATGACCACACCGGTTATGCCCTCCTCTACAACGGCATCTTGCGCGACAAGAAGGCAAACGGCGGCAACGTGCTGACGACGGCGACATTGAACGCCATCCGCCGGGGCGCGCCCAATGGATTTAACGGCCCGGTGGTGGTGTATGCGAACGGCTGCCGTTTCGGCAAGGCGCGTATGCGGGCGGAGAATCTGGAATGCAAGCAACTGCCCTACGATTGCGAGCAACGCTGAGACTATGAGTTTCATCCTGAAAAATTATCAACAGCGCGTACTGGACGGGCTGGAAGCGTTTCTGACTGAATGCCGTTTTTCCGGCCCGGCGGCAGCCTATCAGAAAATCGCCCATCGCACGGACGAAAACGGCGCACCGGAAAACCCCTACGCGGCGCGTGAATACCAGGAAATCGAGGGGCTGGAGGGGCGTCCGCACGTGTGCCTGCGGGTGCCGACTGGCGGCGGCAAAACCTACCTTGCGGCATTGTCGCTGCAACATGCCGCCCGGTTTATGGAAACGGAAACGCCGACAGTGCTGTGGTTTACGCCGTCGGACGCCATCCGCAGCCAGACCGTGGAAATGCTCAACAACCCGCAGCATCCCTGCAGAAAGGCACTCAATGGGGCTTTCGGGATGATGACGCGGGTGTGCGATATTGAGGATTTTGCCCACTTGCGCCCGCAGGATTTCACCGAGGCGGCGTGCATCATTGTCTCCACCGCCCAGATGTTTCGCGTGAGCGAGACCGCCACCACCGAGCAAGGACGAATGAGCAGGGCAACGCGAAAAATCTACGCCACCCATGAGGATCTGGAGCCGCATTTTGCCCGCTTTCTGCCGCCGGAGCCGCCGCCGCAACTGGAGCGCGATGATCGCGGAGAAATCAAATTGTCGTTTGCCAACCTGCTGTTTTTGCTGCGCCCGGCGGTGGTGCTGGACGAGGCGCATAACTTTGTTTCGGAGCTTTCCAGGACGGTGTTGCAGCGCATTAACCCGGCGTGCGTGATTGAGTGGACGGCTACGCCGCGCGAGAAGCCCGGCGAGAAGCTGCCGCTGCACAACGTGCTGCTGAGTGTCGGCGCGGAAGTGCTGCGCGCTGAGGAAATGATCAAACTGCCGGTGCGGGTAACCGAGCATACCGACTGGGAGCAGGCGGTCAACGGTGCGGTGAATGAAAGAGAAAACCTGGCGAACCTGGCGCGGGAAAGCCAGGACCGTGTGCGCCCGATTGTGCTGTACAAGGCGCAAAATCAAAATGCCGAGGTTCCGGTGGCGCGGCTCAAGCAGCATCTGATCGAGGTTGAAGAGGTGGCCGAAGAAACCATCGCCATCGCCACCGGCGAGATCAGGGAGCTCGGTGGCATAGACCTGCTGGCATCGGATTGCCGCATCGAGCATATCATCACGGTGGAGGCGTTGCGTGAGGGCTGGGATTGCCCGTTTGCGTATGTGCTGTGTCCGGTGGACACGATGCACAGTGCCACCGGGGTCGAGCAACTGCTGGGGCGGGTGTTACGTATGCCGTTTGCCAGACGGCGGCAACACGCGGCGTTAAACCGCGCCTATGCGCATGTTCCGACCGAGAGTTTTGCCAAGGCCGTGGGCGAGTTGCGGGAGAAGATGGCAACCGGGCTGGGGTTTGAGGAGGAGGAAATGAATTGGGCGGTGCAGGGAGAAATAATGTATCAGTCCGGCGGGCAAAATGAATTGTTTGAGGTGCGGGAAGAAGATGCGGTGATTTTTGTTACCAGGATGCCTGATTTTTCTGTCTTGCCGCAGCCGGAGCGCGAAGCAGTTGCAAAGGCGATTGTGGTTATCCCGCTGGAAAAGGAAAGCGGGGAAACCGGGGGTGGAAAAATTGCGCTTGTAAAACCCGTTTCAGCGGCGGTAGAGGCGGTCATTCTTGAGGTGGTGGCGGCAGATTCGAGAGAGGAGGAAAAAATAAAGATAGCGCGGATCAATCAGGAGCTGATGCGGCGGCGGTCTCCCGCCGAGAAGGGCACAAAATTTGCGCCGTTGACACAGTTGACTTTTATCCTGCCCGATGGAGAGGAGCATGTAGTTGTTGACGCCGGCACATTATACGAGGCGGCGGAATGGAACGATCTGGGAGACGATTTTTTACTGCCGGATTTTTCGATTAAAGAGACCGCGGAGACGTTTGAAATTACACTCGAAGCAGGAAAAGTCGTACATGGGCAAATTGAAAAGTATCAGATCCCGCTTTTGCTTGACGAGGAAGTTGAGATGCGCCCGGAGTTTCTTGTCGGCTGGCTGGAGAGAGAAATCCGTGAACCGGACGGTTGCTATTTTTCGGAAACGCTCAAGGAGTTTGCCGCAAAGAATACACAGGCGTTGCTGGAAAAGGGCATGACAATGAAGCAACTCGTGCGCGGAAAATATGTATTGGTCGCCGCTTTGAAGCAATGGCTGAAAGGACACGCCGTGCGGGTGGCGGAAAAAACCGTGCAGCAGGTGTTGTTTGATAATAAGGCGTTAGGTTGTGAAATCGAATTTACCTTTAGGCCGCACGCTTATGATCCGGGAGAGAGTCCCTACGCAGGTAATTATCAGTTCAAAAAACATTATTACGATGTGATCGGCAAGTTTGACGGCATTCCAGGCGGCGAGGAAGAGAGCTGCGCCATTGTGTTGGACGGCATGCCGGAAGTGCGTCACTGGGTGCGCAATGTGTCACGAAAACCAAACTCTTTTGCCCTGCCCCGATCGACAAACAACTCGTTTTATCCTGATTTTGTCGCCGAACTGACCAACGGGAAAATACTGGTGGTGGAATACAAAGGCGCCGACCGCTGGGCCGGTAGCGAACTGGACCGGCGGATTGGCAAACTATGGGAGCGTCGATCCAACGGTAGAAACTTTTTTGTGATGGTGTCGAAAAAGGAAGGACAACCGGATATCAGGGAGCAACTGCAAAACAAGGTAAAGGAGATTTTTACAATCGGAAATGGTAATTAGCTAAACCCGTAAAAAAGTATTTCGGTGGATCCGGCAAGGGTATAACGGCCCCCACTCCTGAGTGCTACCCCCCGTCCCCGAAAAACCGCGCTTCCAACTCCGCCACTCTCTGATTCCACCTTGCCTTGTACCAGATATATCCTATCGATTCATGCAGTGCGGCGTAACTAACATACAGAGGTCCGATTGACGGCAGAAAATACCGGTATGCGGGGGTATTGATTGAAATGGCATAGAAGCGGGTAGGGGCGGGGATGACTGTGATGCCGTTTCTCTCGAAACTGTACCTTGCCCTTTTCATATGCATAGCATGGGTTACCAATATAACCTGATTTATATTGGCCGGCTTTAGAATGGCGGCGGCGTTCTTTGCGTTATTATAGGTATTCCGGCTCAAGTTTTCTGTCCACGTTGTTTCAACGCCAAAGAGATTTCGCAGTTCCCTGGCCATAACCTCGGCTTCGGGTTCGGCGTCTTCATGTGCGGGGCCTCCGCAAGTCATGACCGGCAGGCCGGTTGCTGTATAAACGGTGGTGGCATAGGCGATTCTGGCCAGCGTACAGGCGGAAACAGAATCTGCGCCTTGATACTCCGGGGCATCGAGATATGTGCCGCAACTCAGCACGATTATCGCCTGCGCGTCTTCCGCTTTTGCAGGGTCGAAGATTTCTCTGGTCTCAATCAGGGCGGCTAGTTTTGAGGCCACAAACGGGGTTGAGACAAAATAAAGTACGGTGGTGATCATAAAAAAAACAACGATTATGGCTGTTTTTGATTTTCTGAGGACTATGGCGGCTGCTATGATTGCGAGGATAACCCCCCCGGGGGGCAGTAGTAATGCTTTTACTATTCCAAGAAATTCGGCGCCCATGGTAGCGGGTGCTAGCTGCTTGTCTTGCCGGACGCCTGCAGATCGGCGTGATAGGAAGAGCGCACCATCGGCGCGCTGGCTACGTTGATGAAGCCGAGGTCTTCGGCAAAACGGCCGAGTTCTGAAAATTCATCCGGGTGGACGAAGCGCGCTACCGGTAAATGATAGCGGCTGGGCTGTAAATACTGGCCCAGGGTGACCATATCGCAATCATGGTTTTTCAGGTCCTGCAAGGTCTGCTTTACTTCATCAGTCTTCTCCCCCAGACCCAGCATCAGACCCGACTTGGTGGGTATGTGAGGATTCAATTGCTTGAACTTTTTGATGAGCAGCAACGAGGCGGAGTACTCAGCGCCCGGTTTGACGATGGCATACAGGCGCGGGACTGATTCGAGGTTGTGATTGAATACGTCGGGGGGGGTCTGTTTCAATATGTCTATGGCAATGTCGATCCTGGAGCGAAAATCCGGCACCAGTACTTCTATTCGGGTATCGGGGCATTGGTTTCTCACCGCATCGATGCAGGCGGCAAAGTGTCCGGCGCCGCGGTCCGGCAGGTCGTCTCTGTCCACCGAGGTAATTACCACGTATTGCAACTGCATTATTTTGACCGCATGCGCCAGGTTGTCGGGTTCGTCCCTGTGCAAGGGCTTCGGCTTGCCGTGTGCCACGTCGCAAAAGGGACAGCGGCGTGTGCAGATGTCCCCCATGATCATGAACGTAGCCGTCCCGCGGCCAAAGCATTCTCCCAGGTTTGGGCAGGCAGCTTCTTCACATACGGTGTGCAGTTGGTGTTGGCGGATCAGTTTTTTCAGGTTTAACACCTTCGGATCGCTCGGCACTTTGCCCTTAATCCAGGAAGGTTTTCTGGACGGCGCTGCATCCACCGGGACAATCTTGATCGGGATTTTATTGGTTTTGAGTCTGCCGCGCCTGTCCGGATCGGGTGGTTTGTAGGTATTGTTCTGGTACATTATTTATGCCACGTCTAAAAATACGGATTGATCGAGATACTTCAATAAGTACTCGGTGAAAGCGGTTTTAACCTGCTTCACGGTAATATTCTCCACAAAGTCTGCCAGCTGCGTACATTCGATGTCGGCATAGCCGCACGGGTGGATGCCCTTGAATGGCGCCAGATCCATATCGATATTGAAGGCCAGGCCGTGATAGGTTCGGCCTCTGCGGACGCGCAACCCCAAAGCGGCGATCTTGTCCCCCTGTATATATACGCCGGGGGCGCCGGGATTGCGTTCGGCCTGAATATCGAAGTTGTGCAGGTAGGCAATAATGGTCTCTTCAATCAATGATACTAGTTTCTTTATAGTATACGGGCGTTTGTTCAGGTCAATCAATAAATAGGTGACAAGTTGCCCGGGGCCATGGTAGGTGACCTGCCCGCCGCGATCGGTCTTTATCACGGGTATGCCGCCTGTATCGAGTAAATGCTCTTCTCTGCCCGATAGCCCCAGTGTGTATACGGGGGAGTGTTCCAACAGCCAGATTTGATCGGCGGTGTGTTTTTGACGCCGCTCACTGAAATTGCGCATCGCCACATAGGTGTCGGCATAATCCCGAAGGCCCATGTCTTTAATCCGGATGGTCATGGTGAAGGTATCATGGGCCAATGGTTCTGAAAATCGGATGTTTCCAATGAATGCACGGTGCGATAGAATGAGTTAGGACATATACTTGATAATAGCCGATACTGATCAGGCTATTCTAGCATGTAACCGCATAGCACTTGCACGGACTACACTGAGGGATTGATAAATGAGCGTTAAAAATAATCTGAAAAATGTGGATGCCTGGATTGGAGGGCTGTTTATTCTGGGGTTTGGCATTGTTTTGTGTATCCCTGCCGGATTGCTCGGATTGCTGGTCATAATTCAGTTTATAACGAAGGTATGCACGGGTGAGGTGAACCGGCGTTTGCTGCAATTCAGTGAAGGATTGTCAAGGTATATATACCAGATATTGCAATATATCACCTTTGCGTCCGAGCAACGGCCATTCCCACTCAGCGACTGGCCCGAGTCGGAAGAGGCGCCTGCTGTTTCAAAGAAGGCGGCGGGCGGGAAAGCAAGCAAGGCGAAGGCCAAAAAAACACCGCCGAAATCAGATCCGGAAAAGCAGGAATGAAATGACGGGCGTTCTTTGCCCACTATCTTGCGGTGTGCCACCGTTGTGCGGCCGTCTCGTCTCAGTGCATCTGCCATATTGATTATTTATGAGGAAAGTCACACCGGGAAATTCCAGTACCGACGGCCTGAAACTGGGGATTGCCGGCTTTAGTTACGGCGATCTGTATCAACCGCAGCGCTTGCGTGATTTGCATGCGGAGTTCAACCGGGATGTTGAAGCTGCCGCCCCTGAGTTGCTGGAAAAATTCGAGGCGTACCGCAAGTGTCAGGGGGAAAACATGCCCGCCCCGCATATCTCCGATCTGCTGGTCGAAATGGCCGCGCATGTGGGTCTGTTCGTAGCAAGACTGTTCAATATAGAGACGGAAAGGCAGCGGCAAATTCAAGAGATCGAGTCTGAAAAGAGCCAGGTCTTTGTCTTCAGGGACAAGCTGGTAAAAAAGGCCGGGAAAAAATACCGGAAAATCTCCATCGACCCATCCGAGCACGAGCCTGTCAAGGCGCGTATCCGGCTGCTTCTGGCGTTTATACGGCAACAGTTGTCCGGTCTCGATCCGGAACTTGAGTTATGCCACCTGGGGCTTTGGCTGGACCGGCTGGCGGCGGACAATGCGCACCGGGATGAGGAGCTTGCCGGGCTGCGAAATTTTATTGGGTTGCAGGAAGATCAGGCTTCCCATTTTGAATCGGCTCTCTCAAGTGCCACGCCAGGGGAATGTGCCGAAATACTGCTGGATTATTTATTGCAGTGGATTCATGTCGCAAGCGTCGATAAAGAGTTAGTGGCGCAAACCAGCGACTGGATTTGCTTTAAATCGCCCGGAAAGACGGATTTTCGGGCTCTGGTCGGGCATGAGCTCAGAAATAATGCCGGGTATTCGGCCTGGGTTGCTCCACAGAATGAATTGCGGCCCAGGGACGGCTTCGCGCTGACCGATCGGCGGTTCAATCAGAGACAGGTGCAGTATGAAGTCGATCACTGCATTTATTGTCATGACCGGGATGCAGACTCATGCTCCAAGGGTATGCGCAATAAAAAGAGCAGCGATTATACGGTCAACTCTCTGGGGGTTACGATTACCGGCTGTCCGATGGAGGAAAAAATTTCCGAAATGCACGTAGTCAAGGGCCGGGGGGACAATATCGGTGCGCTGGCATTGATTATTATAGACAATCCAATGTGTCCCGGCACCGGACACAGGATATGCAATGACTGTATGCAGGGCTGCATTTATCAAAAGACCGAGCCGGTGAATATCCCCCAAATCGAGACCAATATATTTACGGATGTGTTGTTCATGCCCTGGGGTTTTGAAATATACAGTTTATTGACGCGCTGGAATCCTTTGCATATAAAGCGCCCCTATGCCCTGCCCTATAACGGCAAGAATGTATTGGTGGCCGGGCTGGGGCCGGCCGGATACACGCTGGCACATTATCTTGTCAATGAAGGTTTTGCTGTCGCCGGCATCGATGCGCTGAAGATCGAGCCGCTACCGGAGGAATTGGCGGGAACCGATACAAGACTGCCGAAACCAATCAGGGATTTTCGGGATCATTACCAGGAACTGGATAAGCGGATGTCGGCCGGTTTTGGCGGTGTTGCCGAGTATGGGATCACCGTCCGCTGGGATAAGAATTTTCTTACGGTCATCTATCTGAATCTGTTGCGCAGATCCAATTTCAGATGTTTTGGCGGCGTCCGTTTCGGCGGGACTATAACGATTGAGGACGCATGGGATATCAACTTTGATCATATCGCTATTGCAACCGGAGCGGGCAAACCGACCATTATCGGCTTGAAGAACAACCTGGTCCGTGGCATCCGCAAGGCCTCCGATTTTCTAATGGCGCTGCAATTGACCGGGGCGGCAAAGGGGTCTTCGCTGGCCAATCTGCAACTGCGCCTCCCGGCAGGCGTTGTCGGCGGAGGGCTAACGGCAATCGATACCGCTACCGAGGCCATGGCCTATTATCCGGGGCAGGTGGAAAAGGTGCTGAGCCGCTATGAGAAACTTGGCAATACCTATGGCAGGGATCAGGTCAGGGGAATGTATGATGAGGAAGAACTGCTGTTGCTGGATGAATTTCTGGAACACGGCAAGGCGGTGCAAAAGGAGCGGCGGCGCGCGGAATCTGCCAAGGAGCGTCCCGACTTCAGGCCCTTACTCGAACAGTGGGGCGGTGTGACGCTGTTTTACCGAAAAGGGATCGAGGATTCGCCCGCTTATCGTCAAAATCACGAGGAAATCCGTGAAGCGATGCGCGAGGGGATCCAACTGGCCGAGGGGATGAGTCCGATTGAGGCAATGGAGGATGAATACGGCGCCCTGAGCGCGGTTAAATTCAATACACTGAGAAAATTGGATGAGGGCAAGTGGGCGAACACCGATAGTCATGTCACGCTACCGTTGAAAAGTCTTTTTATCGCCGCTGGAACTTCACCGAATACCATCTATGAACAGGAGCACCCCTATTCCTTTCGTATGGATGAAAAATTCTTCAAACGCTATGAACCAAAGTGGAGCGGGTCGGACGGGCCGGAACTCGTTCCGATGGATGATGCGACTCATCCCAAACTGGGCAAGCCGGCGCCGATGACTTCCTATCACAAGAATGGAAAATTCATATCTTTTTACGGGGATAGTCATCCTGTCTATGCGGGAAACGTCGCCAATGCCATGGCGAGCGCCAGAGATGGCTATCCTTATATAACCAGACTTTTCGAGCCTGAGATAAGGAAACTGGATCCTGCGGATCAGGCTCAGCGCGACGGCGCGTTGAAGGAGTTTTTTGCTTCTCTGCACCGGCAACTGACCGCAACGGTGGTCGAGGTGAACCGGCTCGCGCCGACAATTATTGAAGTTATAGTCGAGGCGCCGCTACAGGCAAATAAATTTTCACCGGGGCAATTCTATCGTGTACAGAATCTGGAGTCGGCGGCGCCGGTGTATGAGAATACCGTTCTCGCGGCGGAAGGCCTGGCATTGACCGGCGCCTGGGTGGACAAGGAAAAGGGATTGATATCGCTGATCACTCTTGAAATGGGCAGCTCGTCCCGCCTGTGCGGGCTGTGGCAGCCGGGAGACAGGATCGTTGTGATGGGAGTGACGGGCGAGGCAACTCATATTTCCAGAAACCGGACGGTAATGCTGGTGGGCGGGGGATTGGGAAACGCCGTTCAGTTTTCGATTGGCAAGGCGCTGCAGGCCGCAGGCAACCGGGTGATCTATTTTGCCGGTTATAGGAAATCCGCAGATGTGTTCAAGGTGAGTGAGATCGAGGCCGCCTCCGATGTGATTGTCTGGGCGGTGGATCGCGGCGAAAATGTTGCGCCAATCCCGGTAACCCGAAGACAGGATAAGAGCTATGTTGGCAATATATTGGAAGCCATTGAAGCCTATGCCCGCGGAGAGCTCGGCGACGGCGGTATCAATCTGAAGGAGGTCGATCATATGATCGTGATCGGCTCGGATCGGATGATGGCGGCGGTCAAGGAAGCCCGGCATGGCCGGCTGAAACCTTATTTAAAGGAAAACCATACGGCGATCGGTTCTATTAATTCGCCTATGCAGTGCATGATGAAAGGCGTTTGCGCTCAATGTCTATGCAGGCATATTTCTCCGGATACCGGGGAGGAGTATTTTGTTTATTCCTGCTATAACCAGGATCAGGAGTTGGACCGGGTTGATTTTGACCATTTGAAGGCGCGATTACGGCAAAACAGTGTGCAGGAAAAGTTGTCGAATCTGTGGCTGGATTATTTGCTTGCGTCCCAGGCGAAGTAAACGAGCGCTGTTTTCTAATCGAGCAGATCGAGGGAATCGAAGAATTAAAACCGTACATCAAGATACGCATATCGATGCAAACAGGCGCCGAATTCACCCACTTCTCTATTTTCCAGGACTTTTTTTCCGGGCTGGGACTGTCTTGTGCATGCGATAGAAATTAAAAATCTGGAGAAAACGTATCATAGTGGCCAGCGCGCCTTGAACGGTGTCGATTTAACCATAGAGCGGGGTGATTTCTTTGCGCTGTTGGGGCCTAATGGCGCGGGAAAGTCCACTACCATAGGCATAATTTGCGGCCTGGTCAATAAATCGAAAGGGCTTGTGAAAGTATTTGAGCATGATATCGATGTCGAGAGTGATGCGGCAAAAGCGGCGCTTGGGATTGTGCCTCAGGAAATTAATTTTTCTCAGTTTGAATCCTGCCTGGAAATTGTGGTAAATCAGGGCGGCTACTATGGAGTCCCCAGAAAACTTGCCAGCAAGCGTGCCGAAAAATATTTATCCCAGCTTGGATTGTGGGAAAAGCGCAATATCTGCTCCAGAGAGCTTTCGGGCGGTTTAAAGCGCCGGTTGATGATAGCGCGCGCCCTTATACATGAGCCTGAAATATTGATTCTCGACGAACCGACGGCCGGTGTCGATGTGGAACTGCGGCGTTCCATGTGGGACTTTCTGATTGAAACAAACCGCAGGGGCACCACCATTTTACTTACTACCCATTATCTGGAAGAAGCGGAACGGCTGTGCAAAAACATCGCCATCATCGATGAGGGCAGCATCATCAAGAACACCTCATTAAAGGGACTTCTGCATACCCTCAATAAAGAAACTTTTGTGCTCGACCTGGCCGAGCCATTCGAGTTTATTCCGAAAGTCAATGGCTACGAATTGATCCTGGTGGATAAGTCCACCGTTGAAGTGGAAGTGGAGCAAAAGAAAAACATCAATGATCTATTTGTCGAGTTGAATAAGCATAATATCTCCGTCAGAAGCATACGAAGCAAGTCAAACAGACTCGAAGAATTGTTTTTAGCTCTGGTGGATCATAAATAACCCTATGAAATTCAATGCAAAAATAATCACCGCGTTCAATACCATTGTTATCAAGGAAGTTACCAGGGTCATGCGCATCTGGGTACAGACTATAATCCCGCCCGCGATCAGCATGACCTTGTATTTTATTATTTTCGGCAATCTTATCGGTTCGAGAGTCGGCACCATGAATGGGTTCAGTTATATGGAATATATCGCCCCCGGCATTATTATGATGTCAATTATGAATAATGCCTACGCCAATGTAGTGTCGTCTTTTTTCGGCGCAAAATTTCAGAAATATATTGAAGAGATGCTGGTCGCCCCCATCCCCAGCATTGTAATTCTGCTCGGCTTTATAACAGGCGGAATAGCACGAGGTTTATTGGTAGGGCTGATTGTAACCGTGATTGCCTTATTCTTCACGGAACTGAAAATTCATAATTTATTTATTATCTGTTCGGTGGTGCTGATGACTGCAATACTTTTTTCACTGGGGGGGTTTATCAACGCCATATTCGCGAAAAAATTCGACGATATATCCATCATACCCACTTTCATTCTGACGCCGCTGATCTATCTGGGCGGTGTTTTTTATACGATCAACCTGCTGCCGGATTTCTGGAGATTTGTCTCGATGCTGAATCCCATTTTATACATGGTGAATACCTTCCGGTACGGCATGCTGGGCGTATCGGATGTTTCAGTCACCAAGGCCTTTGTAATCATCACTTTGTTTATTATTTTGTTTGCGGTCATTTCCCTGTGCTTGCTGAACAAGGGAGTCGGCATCAAGACTTGAGCGTTTCGATGCATTCAGTCGCCCCGATATACGCAGCCGGCGGTGCAGGTCTCTCTGATTACAATTGAAGACAACTGAGGCAGCCCCATCTTGAGATGATCCCAGATCCATCGGGCTAAATTTTCACAGGTCGGATTTTCCAGGCCTTCAATATCATTTAAATAACGGTGATCCAGCTGATCATATATGGGGGTAAAGCGCCGGCTGATCTCGGTGAAATCCATCACCCATCCGGCTTGCCTGTCCGGTTCACCCTCGGCATGAATTTCGACACAGAATGAGTGTCCATGCAGGCGGCGGCATTTATGATCTTCCGGCACGTTTGGCAGCATATGCGCTGCCTCTATGGTGAATACTTTAAATATCTCCATAACTGCGGATTGCCCTGTCAGTTCGATGCTTTATATTGCTGGTATAAATTGTTCGCCTTATTCCACAGCTTGCCCGGTTTTCCGTCGCCAACCGGTGCGTCATTCAGTTGCACAACAGGCATCACTCCCCAAGTGGCGCTGGTGACCCAGATTTCATCTGCATCCGTTAATTCCTGCTCGGTTATATCGGCTTCCCTGCATTCGATGCCATCATCGCGCAACAACCCAAGTATTAAATCGCGCGTTACGCCAGGGAGCACTTCCTCGGTTTTCATCGGGGTCTTGACGATATTTTTCTCGCATAGGAAAACATTGGTTGCGGCGCCTTCGGATACTTTTCCATCCCGTATCAATATCGCTTCCCTGGCGCCTCGCAATTTCGCACGATGACGTATTAGCACAGCGGGCAGTAAATTGATGGTCTTGATACTGCAGTACTGCCATCTGATATCCCGGTGGGTAATCGCCTTGATCCCCTCGGCATAATCTATTTGGCCAATCGGGATGCACATCGCAAACACGGTGGGCTTGCCGCATATATCGATGGCATGATCACGCACGGAAACACCTCGGGTTACCTGTACATAAACGGATTGATCCGTATGACCGTTTTTCTCTATCAGAGTATAGAAAATTTTCTCCCACTGTTGATGTTCCAAAGGATTTTCCATATAGACATTGCGAAGACTGTTATCCATTCTCTGCAAATGTTCCGCAACCCTGAGTATTTTTTTATTGAATACCGGGATATTTTCATAGATCCCGTCGGCGAAGATAAATCCCCGGTCCATTACATTGATATTCGCCTCCTCCAAAGGAAGATATTCACCATTAAGATATACGATTGACATGGCATTAATCACTCAAACAGTAAATACACTTGATCCTTGAAGCGCTTGAACATGCCGCCTTGCTCCACGGAATGCAAGGCAACAATTGGTCTCGATAAAATTTTGTCTCCGGCTAATTGAATATTGAGCATTCCTATCTCATCTCCCTTATCGATTGGCGCAACTATGCTTTTTTCAATATTAACCGTGGCTTCCAGTTTTTTATACTGCCCCCTTGGAATCGTGATATATAGTTCCCGTTCCATGCCCAGGGCAATGTTTTCCTCGGCTCCTTTCCATACCTTGGCCATGTTAATCGACTCGCCTTGATCATACAGCTTGTGAGTTTCATAAAAGCGAAATGCATAATTCAGCAGCGACTGGCTGGCCTTGGCTCTGGCATTGGAGCTGTTAGTCCCCATCACTACCGAGATTAAACGCATATTATTTTCGACGGCCGACACCACAAGACAATAGCCGGCGGATTCCGTATGCCCGGTCTTTATTCCATCCACCGAATGTTTTCGCCATAACAGTTTATTTCTATTATATTGTTTTATGCCGTTATAGGTGAATTCACGTATCGCATGCCAGGCATAAATCTCCGGAAAATCATTAATCAACCAGCTTGCCAGTGTTGCCAGATCTCTGGCAGTTGTATAGTGATCGGGTTCGGGCAAACCGGTACTGTTTACGTAGTGCGTGTCATTCAAGCCCAATTTTCGGGCGTGCCAATTCATTACATTGACAAAGGTCTCTTCATCTCCGGATGCAAATTCGGCCAGGGCAACGCTGGCATCATTGCCGGATTGTATGATTACGCCTTTCAGCAACTCCTCAACAGAAACTTCTTTATTGACTTCAATAAACATCTTGGAGCCGGGTGTGCGCCAGGCCTTTTCACTGATCGTCACCAAATCATCCAGATGGATCTTTCCATTTTTCAGCTCATGCGCAATCGCATACACCGTCATTATCTTGGTCAGGCTGGCTGATGGGAGTCTCTTGTCAATATCATGCTCGACGATCGCATTGCCGCTGTGATGATCAATCACCAGATAGGATGACGCATCCAATTTCGGCGGCGCGGGTAGTATAATCTGAGCGGTGGCAATGCGGCCAAAATTGATTTGCATTAAAATAATAATGCTGTAAATGAGCAATCTATACATGTTCAATACCGCTTGAAATAGCTATTTTACTATGTAAATCATCTAATCGACAATGATGTGATGATCGAGGATATTCAAACCGGGAAGCCGGGCAACAATAGAATCGGACGTATCGATATTAGTTAGCGGCCCTATCCGCACCCGATAAAAGGTATCGCCCTTAACAAGGGTCTGACTTATTTTGACAAGGTGGCTGCCAACAGCGGCTAATTTTTCGCGCATTTTCTCGGCATTGCCCAGTTCGGAGAATGAGCCCACCTGAATATAAAAGCCTTTATCAGCAACGCTGGAGCTGTTGTCACTGCCGATACCGTCGCCTTCGGAAGATACCTCGCCAACCGGCACAACGGGAGATGCTTCCCGGCCCGCATGTTGCGCCGTATCTATCACGCTGATCTTGACCAGCCCCGTACCGCTTTGGGCAATGCCGAGCTTTTTAGCGGCGGCGTAGGATAAATCGATGATCCTGTTTTCATGAAAAGGGCCCCTGTCATTGACTTTTACCACAACCTTTTTGCCGTTTTTCGAGTTGGTTACCTCGACATATGTGGGTAGCGGCAGGGTTTTATGGGCCGCGGTCATAGCGAACATATCATAGGTTTCTCCGCTCGATGTGCGCCGCCCATGAAATTTTTTTCCGTACCAGGATGCGATCCCATCCTCGGCAAACCCCTTGGCATCATTCATCACATAATAGCGTTTGCCGAGCACCTCATAGGATTCGGGATTTCCATACCGGCTTTTGGCTTCATGCTTTGGCACGGCATTCGCAATGGAAGAAACATCCACCTCCCGGGTCGGGGCTCCATCGCGCTCTTGCCTGGCATTGAAGCTGCAGGAGCATGACAACGAAGCAATCAACAGCCAAATAGCGCTGACTGGCCTTGATGACTCAAATCTACCATTATGCATAATTCGATCCGTTCAAAATTATTTAACTCAATGAAAAAGAGACTGGTATTCGGACTTTATTCTGGAAGAGAGCTGATAAATCGCCATCGCGTAAAGAACACTATGATTATACCTGGTTATCACATAGAAGTTGTGCAGGCCAATCCATAATTCCAGTCTGTCCGGAAGCTCCAGCTCTATTAACAGCACCTTTTCATCGCTTGCTATTTTCTGCTTGCTTTCAATCCCCGCCTTGACCAATTCCGAATAAGGCAGCCCGGATTTCAGAACTTCACTGGCAATATTTCTATACTCGTCATTCACTGCGGTGGCATGTGCCGTAATGGCCTGCCCCGAAAGCCAATTATGCTGATTGAAATAATTTGCCACGCTCCCTATCGCATCATCCGGATTATTCCATATATCGGCACGACCATCTCCATCAAAATCAATCGCGTAGTTGCGATAACTGCTGGCAATGAACTGGGGGATCCCCATCGCCCCGGCATAGGAACCTTTCAGTGTGAGGGGGTCTATATCCTGCTCCCGCGTCAATAATAAATAGTGTTCAAGCTCGGAACGAAAAAATTTGCTTCTTTTCGGATAATCGAAAGCCAGCGTAGCCAGGGAATCCAGCACCCGATAACGCCCCTTGTTTTTGCCGTAAAATGTTTCAACACCAATTATGGCAACGATGATCTCCGCCGGCACGCCAAACTCCTTTTCTGCTCTTTCCAGAGTATTTTTATGCTTCTTGAAAAACTTGATGCCTGCCTTGATCCGTTCCTTCCGTATAAAAATATCGCGATATTTATGCCAGACCAGTTTTTCCGCAGGGCGTGAAATTGCCTTCAGCACCGTCCCCGATATCTTTACCTGGCTGAACAGCTCATTGAGTTGTTCTTGCGAGAAACCGTGCGCACTGTTCATCTCCATCAGAAATGACTGCACATCGTCCCTGTCAGTGATATTGGCCATCCCGGCGGGCGCCAATAAAACCTGAAAAAGTACCGCGATTACCAGTCTGTTCATACTCTTTTACTCAAAAGGAAAGGAACCTGCGATGAGTGCTGATTGCCATAAGTATTCCAAAACCGATCATTATCGTTATCATTGAAGTGCCCCCCAGGCTTATTAATGGCAACGGAATACCGACAATGGGAAGTTGCCCCATCACCATGCCCATATTAACAAATATATAGATAAAAAAGCCCAGGATCAGCCCGCAGGCCAGCAGCTTGCAGAATGCGTCTTGTGCGTTCATCGCAATATACAAACCCCGCCCCATGATAAACAAATAGATGCTCAACAGCAACAGCACTCCCATCAAGCCCAATTCTTCGCAAAAGACTGCAAATATGAAGTCGGTGGATCGCTCGGGCAAAAACTCGAGATGCGATTGCGTCCCGTTGAGCCAGCCTTTTCCGTACAGTCCGCCTGAACCAATCGCGATCTTGGACTGAATTATATGGTATCCGGCCCCGAGCGGGTCCTGCTCGGGGTTTAAGAATGTAATCACCCTGCTACGCTGATAATCATGCATTAGGTACCATAATACCGGGGTGCTGGATGCCATTACCACACCGAGAGACACCAGCAATTTCCACGACATTCCGGCTATAAATAAAACGGAAAATCCGGAGAAGGCTACCAGGAAAGCCGTGCCTAAATCAGGTTGCCTGGCAATTAACAGTACCGGAATTATAATCAATAAACCGGAGATAACCAATCCGGAAAAATGCGGCGGAAAGGACCTGTCGCGCAGATACCATGCAATGATCATTGGCACTGAAATTTTTACAATTTCGGACGGCTGAAAACGAAACAGCCCTAAATCAAGCCATCGTTGCGCCCCTTTGCCGACATCCCCGACAAACAGTACCACAACCAGCAATATCACACTGAATGCATAGATAAAAATTGACCACCGTGCGATCTGTCCCGGAGGAAATTGCGCAACTATACACATGCCAATTATGGCAATCGATATCTTTACAAGCTGTTTATATACAATTCCAATATCCTGTCCGGAGGCGCTATATAAAACAATCAAGCCTACGCCGCATAATATGCAAATGCCGAATAACAGCGGGAAATCCAGATGCAAGCGCTGAAACAGTTTTTGCCACAGCATTCAAAGCAACCCCATTATCTTGTTTTCTTCATTCAATAAATAATGATCGAATAACTTTCTGGCGATTGGAGCGGCAGTTTTTGAGCCGCTTCCGCCATTTTCTACAATGATGGCGACAGCAATTTTCGGCTGCTCCAGCGGGGCATATGCGATAAACAAAGCATGATCCTGTAGTTCCTTGGGGATTAAACTCGCATCGTATTCCTCATGCTGAGCAATGCTGAACAGCTGTGCCGTCCCGGTCTTGCCGGCAAATTCATATTTGGCATTGAGTCCACTGCGCCAGGCCGTTCCGCCATTACGGTGCACAACATCGCGCATCGACTTGACAGTTATGCTCCAATTATCCTGATTATTGATTTTTATCTTGTTTTCAATGACGCGCTCCAGTATCCGCTCCTCATGACTGATTGCATCGCTGATCTTCGCTACCAATTTCGGCTTGATCAACGTGCCGCCGTTTGCCAGCGCAGCGGTAGCCTTCGCCAATTGTATTGGGGTGGTCAACGCATATCCCTGTCCTATTCCGAGGCTCAGGGTTTCACCAGGATACCAGCTATCACCCCGCGCTTTTTTTTTCCACTCCCGGGACGGCACCAACCCGCTAGATTCACCGCTTATGTCAATTCCGGATACCCGGCCGAACCCAAACTCTTCGAGCGCCCTGGCAATTCGGTCGACGCCGAGATCCTTGGCAAGCGCGTAAAAATACACGTCACAGGATTCTACAATGGCCTTGTTGAAATTCGTCCGGCCATGCCCATGTTTTTTCCAGTCGCGATAGCGATGCGCCTGTCCTTTTAAAGAGTACCAACCTGGACACCAGGTTTCATCCAGACTGCTACGCACACCCGCTTCGAGCGCAGCAATTCCTAGAAACGGCTTTATTGTCGAACCGGGAGGATATCTGCCTTGAATGACCCGGTTAATCAAAGGGGTTTGCCTTGATTGCAGCAAGTTCCGGTAGGAATTTACATCGATTCCGCCCGCAAACAAATTAGGATCATATCCCGGAGCGCTTACCGATGCCAATATATCCCCTGTATTTGGATTGAGCGCCACTATGGCGCCTGTCTCTCCTTTTAGAGAATCAAACGCCACGCGCTGCAACGAGGCATTCAATGTCAGGCGCACATTCTTCCCCGGCTGAGGCGGTGTGCGATCCAAGACCCTGATAATGCGCCCCTGGGCATTGACCTCTACCTGCTGATAGCCAACCTCGCCGTGCAAAATTCTCTCATAGGCCTTTTCGACACCCAATTTTCCGATATGCATCGTACCTCTGTAATTCAAGGCATCCAAATTTTTCATATCATTTTCATCAAGCCTGGCAACATAGCCGACAGCATGTACAAACTGCTCGGCAAAGGGGTAATGCCTGTTCAAGCGAGCGACGACCTCCACCCCGGCATAGCGATGGCGATTGACGGAAAATATGGCGACTTCATTTTCAGTCAAATCGAATCGCAACGGGATGCTGTCATATTTTTTTTTCTTCTCGCGCAGAGAGTTAAACTGCTCCAAATCGGAATCGCTGATCCTGATAATTCGGCGCAATTCGGATAGGGTCGCCATCATATCATCAACGTTTTCCGGAACGATTTCCAGACTGAATGAAGACACGTTTTTGGCCAGAATTAAATCGTCCTGGCTGAAAATCAATCCCCTGACCGGCGCAATAGGCAACACTTTTATACGGTTATGCTGAGAGAGGGTGGTAAAATGATCATGCATCACCACCTGCAGATACACCAATTTCACCAGCAGTATAAAGACTAAAAACAGAATAATTATGGCGGATAAAACCATCCGCCGATCCATTAACAATAGCTCCCGCTGCGTATCTTTTAATAATGCAAGGTTCGCGAGCATTTTTGTTCCAAATCAATAAACAACATATTTACGGCGTATATCTCTGAGAATAATAAACAGCCAGGGCCAAATAAGCATGCTTGTCAGTGCCGGCATCCAGTATGTCCAGCTTTTTGGAGGAACTCCCATGATGCCTCTTATCCATAATGATATGAGTTCATATATCAGCAGATAGAAGCATATCAGCGCCGCCTGCTGCATCAGTGAAGCAACGCGCATACGCTGATAGTATTTCAAGGTAATATAGGCAAGAATCGCAAAGCCCATCGCATTATGGCCAAGCAGGGTACCTTGCTGCACATCGAGCAGTAGGCCCATAAACCAACCGATCCCGATCCCGATTCTATCCGGCATGGCCATGCACCAGTATATCAGCGCCATTGCAACCCATGCCGGGCGCCAATTGATGGCCCAATCAGGCAGCGGGACCGCCATCAGCATCATTGCAATAATGAAACTCAGTACAATAACCCAGATCCCTTTGGATTTCTTGACGGTCATTGCTTTAATGCCTGATCCTCGAATTTTTCCACACCCGATGTATCTTCATTCGGCCATATCATCAACACCTCGCGGCTTTGACCCAGTTTCGCACTCGGCCTGACAACCACTTTTGCAAATGGCTCGCCCGGATCGGGAGTGATTTTTGTTATCACGCCGACCGGATACCCTTTGGGAAAGCGTTGCCCAAGTCCGGATGAAACCACCAAATCACCCTCGCGGATGTCCGAATTGTTGGAGAGATATTTGAGCCACAGGTGATCTATATCACCCGTCCCGGCAACTATTGCCCTAAGACCATTACGGTTGAGTTGCACCGGCAAGGTGTGGGTGGGATCGGTAATCAATAAAACCGTGCTGGAAAAAGGGCCGACATGTATTACCTGTCCCATAATTCCGAAGGCATCCACCACCGGCTGCCCGTCATAGACCCCTTCATTTGCCCCTTTATTTATCACGATTTTCTGCCGAAACGGCTGCATATCAACGGCGAGCAATTCCGCAACCACTGAGCGCTCATTTATTCTGAATGAAGATTCAAGCAACTCTCTCAAGCGCTCGTTTTCCTCTTCTAAAACAGTAAAACGCTGTAACTTCGCATTCAACAATAAACGCTCTTCCCTCAAGCGCCGGGTCTCTTTTATCAAGTTGCTGCGCACCGTCATATTCTCCGCCACCCAGTGCCCCGCGTTGATGGGAAGATTGATCATGAACTGCAGAGGATACACTACCGCTACCAGCGTAGAACGAACAAAATGCAAATGATCGTGGCGATGATCCAGAGTCATTAACACTATAGATAGTACTATGAAAAATATAACGCGTATGCTGGCCGCCCTGCCTTTTACAAATAGAGTATTACTATGATTGCTCAATTTTAATTTGCCGCTTATTCTGTCGTTAAAATATCGTATCCGTACTCCTCAATCATTTCCAGGTAACGCCCGCCGCCGCGGACAACACAGGTCAATGGGTCCTCCGCCACAATAACCGGCAAACCGGTTTCCTGCGTTAACAAGCGATCCAGATTTTTTAGCAGGGCGCCGCCGCCGGTCAAAACCATACCGCGCTCCGCAACATCCGATCCCAACTCGGGCGGCGTTTTTTCCAGCGCCTTTTTCACAGCATCGACCACTCCCATTAACGGCTCCTGCAATGCCTCGAGAATTTCCTCACTCTTGAGCGTAAAAGGGCGGGGAATGCCCTCGGCGAGATTGCGTCCACGCACTTCCATCTCCATACCCTCATCATCACTTGGATAGGCGCAACCGATTGTATGTTTGATTCCCTCCGCCGTCGCATAGCCGATCAAACTACCGTAGTTGCGTCTGACATAACTGATGATTGCCTCATCAAAGCGGTCCCCGCCTATCCTGACCGAATCCGAATAAACAATGCCGTTCAATGAAATTACCGCGACTTCCGTAGTTCCCCCTCCGATATCCAGCACCATCGAACCGCGCGGATCACTTACCGGCATTCCGGCGCCGATTGCCGCCGCCATGGGTTCTTCAATAAGGTACACTTTCCTGGCGCCGGCGCCATTGGCGGATTCGCGAATTGCACGGCGTTCAACCTGAGTGGAGCCGCATGGAACACAAATCAACACCCTTGGGCTTGGTCGAAACAAGGTTGCGCCGTGAGCGCTGTGAATAAAGTATTGCAACATCTTCTCAGTAATCGTGAAGTCTGCAATCACACCATCCTTCAGTGGACGAACGGCGCTGATATGAACCGGAGTGCGTCCCAGCATGCGTTTCGCCTCTACACCCACCGCAACAATGGATTTGGCATTCAGTTTATTGCCGTCATTGCGTACTGCCACCACCGACGGCTCATCGAGAACAATCCCTTTCCCCCGCACATAAATCAGCGTGTTCGCCGTGCCAAGATCTATCGATAAATCGTTGGAAAATAGTCCTCGTAACCCTTTAAACATAAAATGCGATCATCTCAAAAATAATCAGAGAAATTAATATTTGCTTCAGCGCAAACAAGAAACATAGAATCGAATGAAAACACTGTATCGATATCCGACAAACGGATCTTACAGGTGGCGCAATTTTTTATGGTCCCGCAATGCCATAGGGTATAACTGTACCAACGGAAAGTGCTTTGGGCAAGCAAAGTTATATGATAAATTTTTCAATTTCAATGTATAAAAGCAGGATATTTATGATATATGTCATTTGATAAATCAAATGTGGAAAAAATCGCCCGTCTGGCCAGACTCAATATCGAGGCGGAGGATTGGGAAAGCTACAGCAAGGATATCGGCGATATTCTCGACTTTATGTATGTGATGAACTCAGTCAATACCGACGACATAGCTCCATTATTTCATCCCATCGAAATACTGGCAAGATTGCGCGCCGATAAAATCACTGAAACCGACCAACGGGAAAACTTCCAGCAACAGGCGCCCTCTATCAAAGACGGCTACTACATTGTGCCAAAAGTAATTGAATAATTATAACCAGGCTTTACTTTTTTCATGCATAACAAAACACTATTTGAACTATCCGACGCACTGGCATCGAAGGCGATCAGCAGCGAAGAACTGACCAGAGTTTTTCTCGATCGCTGTCATACATTCAATTCATCTCTGAATTGCTTCATTACCATCGACGAACAGCGAGCAATGGACCAGGCAAAAAATGCCGACAAAAAAATTCAGCACGGCGACACAACCCCTCTCGCCGGGATCCCGCTTGCGCATAAAGATATCTTTTGCACCCGCGATGTAAAAACCAGTTGTGCCTCCAAAATGCTGGATAACTTCAAGGCCCCATACAACGCAACCGTGGTAGAAAGATTGAGTCAGGCGGGCATGGTGACTCTGGGCAAAACCAATATGGACGAATTTGCAATGGGTTCATCCACCGAAACAAGCTATTACGGGCCCGCCAATAATCCGTGGAATGCCGACCATGTTCCCGGAGGTTCATCCGGCGGGTCCGCGGCCGCAGTCTCCGCGCGTTTAGTGCCGGTTGCAACCGGCTCCGACACCGGCGGGTCAATCCGCCAACCCGCATCATTCTGTGGCATTACCGGCCTCAAACCGACCTACGGACTGGTTTCCCGCTACGGCATGATTGCGTTTGCCTCAAGCCTGGACCAGGGCGGACCAATGGCACACACCGCACAGGATGCCGCCTTATTGCTGAATTATATGGCGGGTTTCGATCAGCGCGATTCCACGTCCTTAGCCACAGAGGACAGCGATTACACGGCAAAGCTCGAAGATAAAATCGACGGACTGAGAATAGGAATACCCGAGGAATACTTCGGCAAAGAGTTGGATGGCGATGTAGCGCAGCTCATACAAAACGGAGTGCAGGAGTTAGAGCGGCAGGGCGCCGTCGTAAAAGACATAAAATTGCCCAATACCCATCTTGCCATTCCGGCCTATTATGTTGTCGCGCCGGCCGAATGCTCCTCCAATCTTTCGCGCTATGACGGCGTGCGATTCGGCTATCGCTGTGAAAATCCAAAAAATATAATGGACCTGTTCTGCCGCTCCCGGGGAGAGGGATTCGGCAAAGAAGTAAAACGCAGAATTATGATAGGCACGTATGCGCTGTCCTCCGGCTACTACGACGCCTATTACATCAAGGCCCAGAAAATCCGCCGTTTAATCAAACAGGATTTCGAGCAGGCCTTTGAATCTGTCGATCTCATACTCGGCCCCACTACCCCGGGCATTGCCTTCAAAAAGAAAGAGCGTATAGATGATCCCGTTGCCATGTATCTGTCCGACATCTATACCGTGGCGGTAAACCTTGCCGGCTTGCCTGCCCTGTCGGTCCCGGTCGGATTTAAAGACGGACTGCCGGTCGGTATGCAAATCATCGGGCAATACTTCAAGGAATCGCAGCTATTGAATGCGGCGCATCAGTATCAATTGAATACAGACTGGCATCTGCAAACACCGGCAGTATTTCAATAATGGAATGGGAGTCCGTCATCGGCCTCGAAATTCATTGCCAGTTGGCCACCGAGAGCAAACTCTTCTCAGGAGCGTCCACCGAATACGGTGCCGCCCCCAATACCCGGGCCTGCGCCGTCGATTTGGGGTTGCCCGGCGTATTACCCACATTGAACAAGCAGGCGATAGAAATGGCAATACGCTTCGGCCTTGCGATCAATGCGGAAATTGCCAACACCTCGATATTTGCCAGAAAAAACTACTTTTACCCGGACCTGCCCAAAGGCTACCAGATCAGTCAGTATGAACAACCTATCGTCGGAAAAGGACATATCAGCATTGAACTGGAAGACGGCGTCAGTAAAACCATTGGCATTACCCGTGCTCATTTGGAAGAAGACGCCGGTAAAAGTGTCCATGATGCCTTTGCAGACTGCACCGGTATTGATTTGAACCGGTCCGGAACAGCGCTTATCGAGATCGTATCCGAACCGGATATGGCGAATGCCAGGGAAGCCGTCGCCTGCATGAAAAAAATCCACAGCCTGGTACGCTACCTGCAGATCTCGGACGGCATTATGCAGGAAGGATCATTTCGATGTGATGCCAACGTATCGGTTCGCCCGCATGGCGAGAAAAAACTCGGTACGCGAACGGAATTAAAAAATATCAATTCCTTCCGCTTTGTCGAACAGGCAATCGATTATGAAATAAAGCGACAAATCGCGGCACTGGAGGATGACGAGGAAATCATTCAGGAAACCCGCCTGTATGATCCCGATAAAAATGAAACTCGCTCCATGCGCACCAAAGAAGAGGCTAATGACTATCGGTACTTTCCCGATCCGGATTTATTGCCGATCAAAATTGAGCCGGAACTCACAGAAAAAATTCGCAGCGAATTGCCGGAACTGCCCAACGACAAAAAACGGCGATTTATCGATGAATTCGGCCTTTCCGAATACAGCAGCGCCATACTGACCGCGCAAAAAGAGATGGCCGATTACTTTGAATCCTGTGTAAAAGCGGCGGATGGCGAAGTCGCACTCAGCGCCAACTGGATTACAGGCGAACTGCTGGCTTCATTGAACCGGGAAAACAAAGATATAACAGGAAGTCCGGTCAGTGCGAAGATGCTGGGCGGCCTGATCCGGCACATCAACAACAATACCCTCTCGGGCAGGATGGCGAAACAGGTGTTCGAGGCCATGTGGAATCGCGAAGGAAGCGTCGATCAGATCATTGCAAAAAAGGGACTGAAACAGATGTCGGATCCCGAAGAACTGGAAAAACTGGTGGATGAAGTTATAGCGGGCAATCCCAATCAAGTCGAACAATATCGCAGCAGCTCTGCAGACAAGCAAAAGAAATTGATCAGTTTCTTCATTGGTCAAATAATGAAAGCCACCCGGGGAATGGCCCATCCGCAGGAAGTGAACCGGCTATTGAATGAAAAATTGACCAAATAATTTTGAACCGGGCTATGGTATACTTCCCGGCTGGTTCCTAACTCGAAGAAATGATACGACCCATGATACCCCCGTCATCCTCAGAAAAGAAACCGGTACTCCTTTTTCTGCACCTGCCCAAGACTGCCGGCAACAGCATGAGGAAATTTCTCAAAAGCCGGAACAATCATTTTATCAGCTTGGCTCCAGAAGATTGTCTGGATTTTGTCAATCTTCCACATAAAGGATTGGATGGAGGGTTACGAAAATTACTGGCGACCCCATTTCGCACAGTATTATTCTGAAGGGGACTATAAGGAGCGAAGAAAGGGCAATATATATCCCAAAAAAGAAGGAGTAGAAAGCACCGAGATTATAAAGAGAAGACTTTGCGATAATTTTATACTGGTGGGCCTGACCGAGCGGATTGATGATTTTGTGTTCCTGCTCTGTCGCATGATGGGTTGGAACAATGGGTATATTCATGGGGTCAACGTATCCCGTCGCCCGCCGATCCGTGAGGACTTGACTCCTGAGCAGGTGGAACGGACCATGAGATTGCTGGGTGAGGAATATAAGCTCTATCACCATGTTGAGAGTCTCTTTCAGGAAAAGTGGGAGCGGCTGGGCATGATAGAGCGCGTGTGCGCAGGTTCTCACCAGTATGCCGCCAAGACATTGCGCGCATCCTATCGCGGGTTGCGTCGGTTACTCTGATCCATCGTAGCCGTTGCGCCAGCGTATAATGAGAATAACCGCTTTAGCTATTTTGACTTGGGCATAACTTATAAAAGCGAGGATTTTTTTGCAGGGTTCCGAAGAAAGGTTTTAGTTGCAAATTACGAGCTCTAAGGTGGTTTTACCGTACAACTGCATGAACCAGACGTGGTGGTACCGGCATCAAGCGCACCGTAAACCGAAGCAAACCCTGGCCGACGTCGGCCAGAGCCTGAGGCCAGAGCCTGAAGTGGCAACGAACACTTCAGAGATTATTTTTGCTCCTGTGCCGGGGTTTCAGCTTCCTGCTCCGCCACCGCATTGGGCCGGTCTACCAACTCAACGTAGGCAAGGGGCGCTTTATCTCCGGCTCGATAGCCGCTTTTCAGGATCCGCAGATAACCGCCCGGACGCTGCTTGTAGCGAGGCCCTAATTCGTTGAATAGTTTGGTTACTACACCACGATCGCGCAGGCGGGCAAACACCAACCTTCTTCTTGCTACTGAATCGGTCTTTGCCATGGTGATTAACGGCTCTGCGACACGGCGCAATTCCTTGGCCTTGGGCACGGTGGTTTTGATCATTTCATACTGCATCAATGATACGGTCATGTTGCGAAACATTGCTCTGCGATGCGCACTGTTGCGATTCAGTTTTCTGGCGCTTTTTCTATGACGCATTATATTTTTCCGGGTCTCGTGGAATGTTTTCGTCGTTTTTCCACTGTTTGAGATCGTTAGGCGGCCAGTTTTCAAGGTGCATGCCCAGAGAGAGACCTTGTAATGCAAGAATGTCCTTGATCTCAGTCAATGATTTCTTGCCCAGATTGGGGGTCCTCAGTAATTCGACTTCGGTGCGTTGAATCAGATCGCCGATGTAATGAATGCTTTCGGATTTCAGGCAGTTAGCGGAGCGGACAGTAAGCTCCAACTCATCGACGGGCCGCAGCAGAATCGGATCAATTCCCGGTTCTTTACTGGCCTTTTCTTCCACAGCGGGTTCTTCAGCTTCAAAGTTCACAAATGTGGAAAGCTGTGAACGTAGAATGGTCGCGGCTTCACGCACGGCGTCTTCCGGGTCTATTGTGCCGTTAGTCTGGATCTCCAGGATTAGTTTATCCAGGTCGGTCCGTTGTTCAACACGCGCACTCTGGACTTCGTAGGCAACCCGTTTGACGGGACTGAACGATGCATCGAGTTTTAGTTTTCCGATGGCTTCCTCCGATTTTTCGGTATTGCCAACAACGACAGGCCGATAACCGCGGCCACTCTCGATCTTTATGGTCATGTGCAATTCGACTGCTTTGGTCAGATTGGCAATCAAATGATCGGGATTTGCAATTTCGACATCGTGGTCTACGGTAATATCTCGCGCCAGCACGGCACCCGGACCACTTTTATGCAGAGTCAATACAGCCTCCTCTTTGGCATGCATGCGAATGGCCAGGCCTTTTAGGTTCAACAAAATATCGGTTACGTCTTCCTGTACGCCTTCTATAGTTGTGTACTCATGCAATACGTTATCGATTTCTACCTCGACTACCGCAAAGCCCGGCATGGATGAGAGCAATACCCGGCGCAGGGCATTGCCCAGAGTATAGCCAAAACCGCGGTCCAGCGGCTCGATAGTAATTTTCGCGCGGGTATCTCCGGCAGAGTCCACATCTACGCGACGCGGTTTTAAGATATCTGGAAGTACTAATGCCATATATTCAATCCCTCCGATCGGTTACTTGGAGTATAACTCCACAACCAATTGTTCGTTAATTTCTGAAGGAAGGTCGCCACGTGTCGGTATAGACTTGAATACCCCTTCCATTTTTTCCGTGCTCACATCTACCCAGTCGGGCAAACCATATTGTTCGGCAACTGATAATGCATCCTGAATCCGCAACTGTTTTTTGCTTTTTTCACGCACGGCAATCATATCGGAGGGCTGAACCTGATACGAAGGGATGGTAACGGAGCGCCCGTTCACCAAAATGGCGCGGTGACTGACCAACTGCCGCGCCTCGTTGTGCGTTGTGCCAAAGCCCATGCGATATACTACATTGTCCAGACGACATTCGAGCAACTGTAAAAGGTTTCCGCCGGTTGAACCCTTCCGCCTTGCAGCCTCTTTATAATAGCGGCGAAATTGTTTTTCCAACACACCGTACATTCTCCTGAGTTTCTGTTTCTCGCGTAGCTGCAATGCATAATCGGACAGCCGTTTTTGTTTGCCGCTCTTCTGCTCTCCGGGCAGCTTGTCAATTTTACATTTGGATTCAATTGGCCGTGCACGGCTCTTCAATAAGAGATCAGTGCCTTCTCTTCGGCTCAGTTTGCATTTTGGTCCCAAGTATCGTGCCATCAGTTCTGCCTCGTTATATAGTCATACTCTGCGTTGCTTGGGTGGACGGCAGCCATTATGCGGAATAGGCGTTATATCGGTAATATTGGTGATCTTGAACCCAACCGAATTCAGCGCACGAACCGCGGATTCCCTGCCCGGGCCGGGTCCTTTGATGAATACTTCCAAATTTTGTATGCCAAATTCCTGCGCCATTTCCCCGGCTTTCTGTGATGCAATTTGGGCGGCAAAAGGCGTGCTTTTCCGCGAACCGCGAAAACCGCTTCCGCCTGCTGTTGCCCAGGCCAAGGTATTACCCTGGGGATCGGTAATGGTAATAATTGTATTGTTAAAGGATGCATGTATATGAGCGATGCCGTCTATAACGGTCCGATTTATGCGTTTACGATGCTTTCCGGTTGATTTTGCCATATAGATTGAACCTGTTATTTATTTCTTGACCAGTTTCTTCGGGCCTTTGCGCGTGCGCGCGTTGGTGCGAGTTCTTTGTCCGCGAACGGGCAAACCGCGCCGGTGCCGAATGCCGCGATTGGTGCCCAAGTCCATCAGGCGCTTTATGCTCATGGAGACTTCCCGGCGCAAATCCCCTTCCGAGGTATAATTACTCACTTCTTTTCTGAGTTTGTCCAACTCGGCTTCGGACAGTATGCTTACCTTTCCTGCAGGGTCCAAACCGATCGCCTTGCATATCTTGTTCGCACGCACGCGCCCAATGCCATATATATGCCTTAGCGCGATATGGAGATGCTTGTTGTCCGGTATATTTACTCCTGCTATGCGGGCCATATTCTTCTCCGTGCCTATCCCTGACGCTGCTTATGCCGCAGGTCGGAACAAATCACCCGCACCACACGCTTGCGGCGAATGATTCTGCAATTTCTGCACATTCTCTTAACTGACGCTCTTACTTTCATTGCTGTTTCTCAATCAAATGCCAATAATAAAAAATTACCGCCTTCCGTATGCCTTTAAATTGGCCTTTTTCATCAGGCCTTCATACTGGTGCGACATTAAGTGTGCCTGCACTTGCGACATGAAATCCATCACTACCACAACGATGATCAGTAACGATGTTCCGCCAAAATAAAACGGCACATTGAATTTCAAGATCAGGAATTCCGGCAACAAGCAAACAAGAGTAATATATATTGCTCCCGCCAGAGTCAGCCTGCTTAAAACACCATCCAGATACTTCGCCGTTTGTTCGCCGGGACGCATGCCCGGCATGAATGCGCCTGATTTTTTCAGGTTATCGGCAGTTTCTCTCGGATCGAACACCATAGCCGTATAGAAAAAACAGAAAAATACAATCCCTGTAGCATAACATAATACATAAATCGGCTGGCCTGGGGACAAGGTTGTCGCTATATTCTGCAACCAGCTCATACCTTCCCCCTGTCCAAACCAGCCTGCTATGGTGGCCGGAAACAGAATTATACTCGATGCAAAAATCGGCGGGATCACACCCGCCATATTCAGCTTCAGCGGTAGGTGGCTGGCCTGGCCGGCCATCATTCTTCTGCCGACCTGGCGTTTGGCATAGTTCACCGTGATCCGTCTCTGCCCCCGTTCGATAAAGACAACGAATCCGGTAACCACAATAGCTAAGGCAAATAATGCGAGCACCGCCAGCAAATGCATTTCACCTGTACGCGATAATTCCAGAGTGCCGCCGATTGCCGCCGGCAACCCCGCGACGATACCGGCAAAGATGATTAACGATATGCCGTTGCCCACACCGCGCTCGGTGATCTGTTCACCCAGCCACATCAGAAACATGGTGCCGGTTACCAAGGTTGTCACTGCGACAAGTCTAAAGGTCATTCCAGGATCCTTGACCACGGAACCAAAGGAAGTAGTCTGACTCTCCAAGGCAATTGCAACTCCCAGCGCTTGAAAGGTTGCCAGTAGCAGAGTGCCGTATCGGGTATATTGAGTGATTTTGCGCCGGCCAGTTTCACCTTCCTTTTTCAACTGCTTTAATTTGGGTTCCACTACGGTCAATAGCTGCATGATAATCGATGCGGAAATATACGGCATAATTCCCAATGCAATTACCGAGAAACGCTGCAATGCGCCCCCGGAAAACATATTGAACATATCCAGTATTGAACCGCGCTGCTGATTGAACATCTCCGCCAGCGCGGACGGATTGATGCCGGGCACCGGTATATGACTCGCGACTCGATAAACGAACAGGGCAAACAACACAAACAGCAACCGCTGGCGCAGTTCCCTGATCTGGCTGAAGCTGCCTAAACCGTTGAGGATTGCAGGATTGGATGCCGTCATTTACTTTCCACTATGCTCCCGCCCGCCGACTCGATTGCAGTGCGCGCGCCTTTTGTCACTTTCAGATATTTAACCGTGACGGCTTTGTCGATGCTGCCCTGCAATATTATCTTTACACGCTTTATTTTATTTGTAATCAGTTTTGCTTTGCGCAGAACAGCTAAATCAATCACCTTTTCATCGAGGCTCGCTATTTCATGCAGCCTTATCTCGGAAATATTGGCGCCGGAGCGCGAAGAAAAACCTATCTTGGGCAGACGGCGCTGTAGCGGCATTTGTCCGCCTTCAAAGCCTCTTTTTCGGACGCTGCCGGAGCGCGATTTCTGTCCCTTGTATCCGCGCCCACAAGTCTTTCCGGAACCGGAACCGCTGCCGCGACCAACGCGCTTGCGCTCCTTCTTTGCAGCACCGCCCTTGATTGTGTTCAATCGCATCATAAGGATTCCTCCACTGCAAGCAGGTAGGATATCTTAGCGATCATCCCGCGGTTTTCCCGGGTATCGGCAACATTCACGGTATGGCCTATGCGGCGCAGTCCCAGCCCGGCGACACAATTTTTATGTGTTCGCAAGCGCCCGCTGGCGCTTTTTTTCAGCGTCACTTTGATTTGATTTGTTTTTCCGGCAGCCATTGTCAATTCATTAACTCTTCTAATTCAATGCCGCGTTTAGCAGCAATTTGTTCGGGCGAGGCCATAGAATACAATCCCTTGACGGTAGCCCTGACCACATTGATTGAATTGGTGGAACCGATTGATTTGGCAAGGACATTATTCACCCCCAGTACCTCGAATATAGCGCGCATTGGGCCTCCGGCAATTATACCTGTTCCTTCGGAGGCCGGCTGCATGTAAACCTTTGCAGCGCCGGATTCGGAGATAACCGGATAGTATAATGTTCCCTCATTCAAAGGGACGCTTTGCATGTTCCGGCGGGCATACTCCATTGCTTTTTGAATCGCAATGGGCAATTCGCGCGCCTTGCCTCTGCCGACACCGACCCGGCCGTCGCCATCGCCGACAACCGCCAATGCGGCAAAACCGAATTGACGGCCGCCCTTCACCACCTTTGCCACGCGATTTACCGCAACCAGTTTTTCCAGCAGGTTTTCATTGCCTGTTATCGATTCGACGAATGCCATGAGTATTCCCTAAAATAGTATGCCCTGTTCACGGGCAGCATCGGCAAATGCCTTGATCCTGCCGTGAAATTTAAACCCCGAACGATCGAATGCGACTTTGGATATACTCGCTTTTTTCGCTCGCTCCGCAAAAAATTTCCCGACTATGGCGGCCGCTTCAACATTGCCGCTATATTTAATCTGACTTTTGATCTCTTTGTCTATTGTGGAAGCGCTAAGCAGCACTTTTCCCTCGGACGCTGAGATGACTTGCGTATAAAAGTGCCGAGGGGTTTTGTGGACACTGAGCCGATCAATCCCCAGCCGTTTAATCCTGCCTCTGGTTTTTCTGGCTCTGCGCAATCTTTGCTGTTTTTTATTCATATAATGATCAACTTTTTTTGGCTTCTTTGCGAATAATTTTTTCGTCTGTATATTTTATGCCTTTCCCCTTATAGGGTTCCGGCGGCCTGTATGCGCGAATATTTGCGGCAACCTGGCCTACTTTCTGCTTATCGTACCCTTTAATAACTATTTCAGTCTGGCTGGGCATCTCTACAATAATTCCCTCGGGGATCTCAAAATTCACCGGGTGAGAAAAACCGAGTGTCAGATTCAACACTGTGCCCTGCACCTGGGCGCGATAACCGACGCCTGCAATTTCAAGGCTGCGTTCAAAACCCCGGCTAACACCGATGATCATATTCTGCAACAGTGCCCGGGTGGTGCCGGCAAGGGCCTTCGAGGCCTTGCTCGCCGAAACCGCCGCCAATTTCAGAACCTTGTCTTCCCGCACCACGGAAACAAGCGGATGTACAGTATGAGATTGCTCTCCCTTGCCACCCTTGATCGTCACAACCCTGCCGCCGATATTGACATCAACCCCGGCGGGTATGGGCACCGGATTGCCGGCTATGTTCGGCATAATTCTGTTTTAGGTGACAATGCAAAGCACCTCGCCACCTACCCCTTGCTTTCTTGCCGCCCTGTCCGTCATTACGCCCTTGGCAGTGGAAACAATCGCCGTGCCCAATCCCCCCATTACTTTCGGCAACTCATCAACCGATTTGTAGCAGCGCAAGCCCGGCTTGCTTACGCGCTGCAGTTTCTCGATCACCGGCTTGTCTTCAAAATATTTCAGCGCAATCACTATTGTTTTTTTTCGCTCTGCCTCAGCGATTTTATAATCGGAAATATACCCTTCCTGCTTGAGAACACTGGCAATCGCCTCCTTTAACTTCGAGGAAGGTATCAACACTTCACGCTTCATGCGCGCATGTGCATTGACTATCCTCGTCAGCATATCGGCAATTGGATCATTCATACTCATAACTATATTCGACTCCGAATTATTCTTTACCAGCTCGCTTTAACCAGGCCGGGCACCTCGCCACTCATCGCGACTTCCCTCAATTTATTGCGGCCCAATCCAAATTTACGATAATAACCCCGTGGTCTGCCTGTCAGTGCGCAACGATTACGCAAGCGCACATGGCTGGAATCACGAGGGAGTTTATTCAACTGCTCGCGGGCGGCCCTGCGCTCTTCCTGATCTAAATCGGGAGACTTGATCCTGGCGCGAAGCTCGGCCCTCTTGGCGACATACTTCTTCACCAATCTCATTCGCTTCTTTTCACGGTTCACCATTGATGACTTGGCCATATTATCCGCCTTGTGCTCTTAATGGAAAATTAAATGCCGCGAGCAATGCGCGGCCCTCTTCATCCGTTTCGGCACTCGTGGTTATGCTTATATCAAGCCCGCGGATTGTGTCAATCGTGTCATAATCTATTTCCGGAAACACAATCTGTTCTTTAATGCCCAAACTGTAATTGCCGCGGCCATCAAATGCCTTCGCACTCAATCCGCGGAAATCCCGAATTCGCGGGATCGCGATGGAAATCAGTCTGTCGAAAAATTCATACATCTGCCGGCGGCGCAACGTCACCATGCAACCAATTGGCCAACCTGCGCGAACCTTGAAGTTCGCAACGGATTTCCTGGCCTTGGTAATTTGAGGGGCCTGTCCGGAAATCTTACTCAAGTCGGCCATGGCATTATCAATCAACTTCTTATCCGTCACCGCCTGGCCAAGACCCATATTCAATGTAATCTTGCTAAGCCTCGGAACCTGCATGACGGTTTTATAGCCAAATTGCTCCGTCAGCTTCGGTATTACCGTATCTTTATAATATTGTTGCTGTCTTGACATTAGCGTATCAACCTACACATTAGTGATAATTTCATCATTCGATTTAAAATAGCGCACCTTCTGGCCGTCCTTGAGAAATCGAAAACCAACCCGATCCGGCTTGTCGGTAATCGGATTCCACAGCGCAATATTTGAAATATGTACCGGCATTTCTTTTTTAACGATGCCTCCCGGCTTTCCCTGCATTGGATTGCCTTTCACATGGCAATGCGCTATATTCACATTCTCCACAACAATCTTTTTCTCTTCGGCAAAGATATTCACAACGGCGCCTCTTTTGCCCTTGTCCTTGCCGGACAAAACAACCACTTGATCCCCTTTTTTTATTCTCCTCATCTCATAACACCTCGGGGGCAAGTGAAATAATCTTCATAAATTTTTCATCGCGCAATTCTCTGGTCACCGGCCCGAAAATGCGCGTGCCTATAGGCTGCAACTGGTTATTGAGCAATACCGCCGCATTGTCGTCAAAACGAATCAAGGAGCCATCTGCCCGGCGCACGCCTTTCCTGGTGCGCACGATCACCGCCTTGTACATCTCGCCTTTTTTCACCTTTCCGTGCGGAATCGCTTCCTTAACGCTTATCCTGATCACATCGCCAATATCCGCATAGCGGCGTTTCGAACCGCCAAGCACCTTAATACACATAAGGCGGCGTGCGCCGCTATTATCGGCGGCACTGAGCATTGATTGCATCTGGATCATCGATATCCCCTCGCTTAGGACTGTTCCGCTTTGACAAGGATCTTGCGCAAACGCCAGGACTTGTTTCTCGAAAGTGGTCTCGATGCCTCAATCACTACAATATCACCACTGCTACACTCATTATTTTCATCATGCGCCAGTAGCTTGGTCGAACGCCTGATATATTTTCCGTACAGCGGATGTTTAACCGTTCTCTGAATCAGCACGGAAATGGTTTTCTCCATTTTATCACTTACCACACTGCCTGTAAGCGACTTAGGTCGTTTAATCTGTTCGTTCATGCCGAATCAATCCGCCGGTTTTTCCTTTAGAATAGTTTTAATTCGGGCAATATTGCGCCGGGTGTTTTTTATTTCACTGGGCGTGCCCAACTGCCCCGTCCCTTTTTGCATACGCAAATTAAATTGCGCCCGCAACTCTTCCCACAATAGCGCCAGCAAATCCTGCCTGCTTTTTTCTCTTAATTCAGCCGCCTTCATCACATCACCCTTCTATTTGCAAACGCAGTCTTCACCGGGAGCTTCGCCGAGGCAAGACGAAAGGCCTCACGGGCTAATTCCTCGGAAACGCCTTCCATTTCATACAGCATCCTGCCGGGCTGGACCTGGGCAACCCAATACTCCACATTTCCCTTGCCCTTGCCCTGCCTGACCTCAAGAGGTTTTTTGGTAATCGGCTTGTCCGGAAAGATGCGGATCCAAACCTGCGCACCGCGCTTTACTTTTCTGGTAAGCGCCCGCCGCGCCGCCTCGATCTGTCTCGCGGTGATGCGCCCGCGGCCAACAGCCTTCAATCCGTACTCGCCAAAGCTGACTTTATTCCCTGCCGTGGCAAAACCTCGATTCCTGCCCTTGCTTTGCTTGTTGAACTTTGTTTTTTTAGGCTGCAACATCAGGGTCCTCCGCGGCTTTATTGCCGCTGAAATCTACTTCGCCGGTTTTTTCCTCGGCATTGTTTTCTTCATCTTTTTTAAATACTTCACCCTTGAAGATCCAGACCTTGACACCGATAATGCCGGAGGTTGTTCTCGACTCTGCAACGCTGTAATCAATATCCGCCCTCAATGTGTGCAGGGGCACCCGCCCCTCGCGATACCATTCGGTGCGCGCAATTTCGGCTCCGTTCAACCTGCCGCTTACCCGGACCTTCACACCCTGGGCGCCAAGGCGCATGCAGTTGTTCACCGCGCGCTTCATCGCACGGCGAAACATAATTCTCTTTTCAATCTGCTGAGCAATACCTTCGGCAACCAAACGCGCATCCAGTTCGGGCTTGCGAATTTCCTCCACGCTAATATGCGCATTGACTTCCATGATGGCCGATACAGCCCGCCGCAATTTTTCTATGTCTTCGCCTTTTTTGCCAATGACAATCCCGGGACGCGCAGTATGAATGATAACCCGCGCATTTCCGGTAGGACGCTCAATCTGAATACGGCTTACGGATGCATTCGCCAGTTTTTTACGCAGATACTTGCGCACTTCGATATCGGTATGAAGAAAATTGGCATAATTGCTGCCGTTTGCATACCAGGTGGAACACGAACTCTTGATGATGCCAAGACGAACACCGGTTGGATGTACTTTCTGTCCCATAAGCGCTTACTCCTTATCCTCGGAAACGGTCACAGTTAAATGACTGGTGCGTTTCAAAATTTTGTCTGCGCGCCCCCGGGCCCTGGGGCGCAATCGTTTCATCACCCGACCTTGATTAACCTGAATTGCGCTCACTTTCAATTCATCAATGTCTGCTCCGTCATTATGCTCCGCATTGGAGATACTCGATTCCAACACTTTCTTTATTATGGCGGACGCTTTTTTATTGCTGAAAGCCAATAAATTAAGCGCAGCATCCGCCGGCAGCCCCCGGATTTGATCGGCAACCAATCTCATCTTTTGCGGCGCCATGCGGATAGATTTCAAAGTAGCGGACGTGCTCATATCTCCATCATTCCTATCTTGTTTTCTTATCTGCCACGTGACCGCGGAACAATCGCGTCAGGGCAAACTCACCCAGCTTATGCCCGATCATGTTTTCATTGATATAAATCGGCATATGATCACGGCCGTTGTGAACAGCAATAGTCAATCCAACCATTTCAGGCAAAATCATCGATCTCCTCGACCAGGTTTTAATTGGCCTCCTGTCACGGGTTTTCTTCGCCACCTCCACTTTTTTCATCAAATGATGATCGACAAAAGGCCCTTTTTTCACTGAACGCGGCACGCTGAACTTCCTCTATGTCCTGCGTTTACGAACGATTAAATTGTCGGTTCGCTTGTTTTTTCTGGTTTTATAGCCTTTGGTAGGCACACCCCACGGCGATACCGGATGACGACCGCCGGAGCTTTTACCCTCACCGCCGCCGTGCGGATGATCCACCGGGTTCATCGCAACCCCCCTGACCGTTGGTCGAATGCCGCGCCATCGCTTTGCGCCCGCCTTGCCCAGGGAACGCAGAGAATGCTCACTGTTGCTCACTTCGCCTATAGTCGCTCGACAATCTGCCAATACCTTGCGCATCTCACCGGAACGTATACGCAGGGTCGCATCCGCTCCTTCCCGCGCCGCCAGTTGTGCCGAGGTCCCGGCGCTTCTTACTATTTGTGCGCCTTTGCCCGGCTTCAATTCAACGCAATGCACGGTTGTCCCCAGGGGGATACTGCGCAATTGCAGACAATTGCCCGTTTTAATCGGGGCCATATCTCCCGACATGACCGTGTCGCCCGAATGAATTTTATTCGGGGCAATAATGTAGCGTCTCTCACCGTCGGCGTAGAGCAACAGCGCTATATATGCGCTACGATTCGGATCATACTCAATTCGCTCCACCTTTGCAGCTATCCCATCTTTATCGCGTTTGAAATCAATAAGCCGGTGATGGCGCCCGGACCCGCCGCCGCGATGTCTTACGGTAATTCTGCCGTTATTATTTCGTCCGGACTTCTTGTTTCTCGGCTGCAATAACGGGCCATAAGGCTTTCCCGTATAAAGTTCGGGATTGACGACCTTTACCATGGAGCGCCTTCCCGGCGAAGTTGGTCTGGGTTTAATTAACGCCATCGTTACACCCCCTTCAAGTCGCCCATAAAATCGATATCGAAGCCCGGTTTCAGTTTCACATACGCCTTCTTCCAACCGGGGCGGCGTCCGGGTATGTTTCGGGTTATTTTTCTCTTGCCGCTGACATTGCTGACCCGGACATTTTCCACCTTGACTGCAAACATTAATTCCACGGCCTGTTTGATCTCGGGCTTGGTCGCATCCGGGGCAACCTTAAAGACCACCTGATGATAACTATCCCCAATCATGCTCGATTTCTCGGTGAGGCGTGGTGCGCGCAGCAGGGTCATCAAACGTCCTTTACTTACAGCAGGCATGATTCCACTTTCTCCAACGCACTTTTTGTGATCACTATCTTATCGAATCGGATTAATCCGTATGGATTAATTGCCTCGGTATCGATCACCCTGATCCTGGGGAGATTCCTCGCCGCCAGGTAAAGATTTTCCGAAACCTCATCGGTAATAATCAATGCTTCATCGATTTTCAGCCCGTTCAATTGTTTCAATACGGCTTTCGTCTTTGCCTCTTCGACAATAAATTCATCTACGCAAATCAGGCGCTCCTGCCGGATCAGCTCCGAAAAAATTGAACGAATCGCGCCTCGATACATTTTTTTGTTTACTTTTTTTGTATAGTCCCTGGGCTTGGCGGCAAATGTCACGCCGCCGCCTCTGAATATAGGGCTGCGAATGGTTCCGGCGCGTGCTCGGCCCGAACCTTTCTGCCGCCAGGGTTTCCTGCCGCCTCCCCTTGTTTCGGAACGAGACTTCTGTGCCTTGGTACCCGTCCGCGCGCCCGACATATACGCCATCAATACCTGGTGAATAAGCGGCTCATTGAAATTTCCGGCAAACACCTTGTCTGCAACGGACACTTTACCCGCCCTCTTTTTCGCAAGAGCATGAACTTTTAAATCCATTATAGGCTTCTCCCTTTAATGGCCGGTTTGACAATGACCTTGCCGCCCTTGACAGCGGGAACGGCGCCTTTAATCAGCAACAGATTTCTTGCATCGTCCACGCGCACTACTTCGAGATTTTGAATCGTTCTCCGCTTACCGCCCAGTTGACCGGCCATTTTCTTGCCTTTGAAAACATGCCCGGGCGTCTGGCATTGGCCTATAGACCCCGGCGCCCTGTGCGCCAATGAGTTGCCGTGCGACATGCGCTGACTGCTAAAGTTATGACGTTTAATCACACCGGCAAACCCTTTGCCCTGAGTTGTGCCCGCCACATCGACTTTCTGTCCCGATTGAAAAATATCCACCTTGATTTCCGAGCCCACGGCCAATTCGGACGCCTCATTTTCGCTGAGACGATATTCGACCAGCCCCTCTGCGGCATCGATATTAGCCTTGGCAAAGAGTCCGGCCTCAGGTTTACGGACATGACCGGGCTTTTTCTCGCCCCAGGCAACCTGGATTGCGTGATATCCATTAGTTTCGGGACTCAGCAGCTGCGTCACCCGGTTCGGGCCGGCCTCGATAACCGTAACGGCAATCGACCGGCCTTCCTCGGTGAAGACCCTGGTCATTCCTCGTTTTCTTCCCACAATGCCTATAGTCATTTCCGTATCACTTCCCGTCTAGCTGAGTTGAACATCGACGCCGGCAGCCAGGTCCAGTTTCGTCAATGCATCTAAAGTTTTGTCAGTCGGATCAATGATTTCCATCAATCGCTTATGCGTACGTATCTCATATTGATCACGCGCATCCTTGTTGACATGCGGAGAAATAAGCAGGGTATATCTCTCTTTTTTTGTCGGCAAAGGTATAGGCCCCTTGATCCGGGCGCCCGTACGGAGCGCCGTCTCGACGATCTCCCTGGTGGATTGATCAATGAGACGATGATCGAATGACTTCAGCCTTACACGGATCACCTGCTGCTTTGTTACTTTTTCTTTTTTCAATTAAAAACCCCTGAATGCAATAACTATTGATTCTTATTAATGATGCCCTCGGCAATATTTGCAGGGACCTCGGCATATCTTTCAAATTCCATCGTATAGGTTGCCCGCCCCTGAGTTGCCGAGCGCAAATCGGTCGCATATCCGAACATCTCACTCAATGGCACTTCCGCCTTAATAATCCTGCCGGCCGGCGAATCTTCCGTTCCGTGCAGCATTCCCCGCCGCCGGTTCAGATCACCGTTTACGGTGCCCATATATTCCTCGGGTGTGACGATTTCCACTTTCATCACCGGTTCCAGCAATACTGGTTTTGACTTCAAGACTCCGTCTTTGAATCCCATTGCAGCGGCGATCTTAAAGGCTATTTCGCTCGAATCGACATCATGATAGGAGCCGTCATAAAGCGTCACTTTCACATCGACAACCGGATAGCCAGCAATAATACCGTTTTCCAGTTGCTCTCTGAGCCCTTTTTCCACAGCGGGAATATATTCTTTCGGCACCGATCCCCCTACGATTTTATTTACGAACTCGAAACCTTCCCCAGAGGGCGCAGGCTCAATCCTGAGTACCACGTGGCCATACTGACCGCGGCCTCCTGTCTGTCGAACAAAACGCCCCTCGGCCTTTTCCTGGATGGCGCGAATGGTTTCACGATAGGCCACCTTGGGCTTGCCGACATTTGCATCCACATTAAACTCGCGCTTCAATCGATCGATAATGATCTCCAGATGCAGCTCGCCCATCCCGGAAATAATAGTTTGACCCGATTCTTCATCAGTATGCATCTTGAAGGACGGGTCTTCCTGTGCCAGCTTGCTGAGCGCAATTCCCATTTTTTCCTGATCGGCCTTGGTCTTTGGTTCCGCCGCAACCGATATTACCGGATCGGGGAATTCCATCCGCTCCAGCGTAATAACACTATTGACATCGCATAAGGTATCGCCGGTGGTAACATCCTTGAGCCCCACCGCTGCCGCAATATCACCGGCATGCACCTCTTTAATCTCATCGCGGCTATTGGCGTGCATCTGCAGAATGCGGCCAATGCGCTCTTTTTTATCCTTGACCGGGTTATAAACCGTATCACCCGAGTTGAGAACACCGGAATATACCCGGAAAAAAGTCAAATTCCCCACAAAGGGATCGGAGGCGATCTTGAAGGCCAGCGAAGCATACGGCTCATCATCGGATGATTTACGCTCCATTTCCGACAGATTTTTGTCATTGGAGACACCCCGGATAGCCGGAACATCCACAGGTGAGGGCAGATAATCGACCACTGCATCCAGCACCAGTTGAACGCCCTTGTTTTTGAATGCCGAACCGCATAGCGCAGGCACAATCTCGTTGGACAATGCTCGCTGCCTGATCCCCCGTTTAATCTGCGCTTCCGACAGATCCCCATTTCCGACATAAATCTCCATTAATTCCTCATCGGCCTCGGCGGCAGCCTCCAGCATATGCTCACGCGCTTCTTCGGCCAGACTCTGGAGGGCAGACGGAATGTCTTTTTCTTCATAATTGAGCCCCATATTTTCATCTTCCCAGCAGACCGCCTTCATTTTGATTAGATCGACCACCCCCTGAAACTCATTTTCACTGCCTATCGGGATCTGCAACGGAACCGGACGGCTACTCAAACGATCCCTGATTTGTTCTATAACCCGTAAAAAATCGGCGCCGGCACGGTCCATCTTATTCACAAAAGCGATCCTTGGCACTCCATACCTATTTGCCTGGCGCCAAACCGTTTCGGATTGCGGCTCCACACCGCCGACCGCACAAAATACGGCAACGGCCCCATCCAGAACCCGCAGCGACCTTTCCACCTCAATGGTAAAATCCACATGACCGGGAGTATCAATAATATTGATGCGATGTTTCGGGTAATGATTAGCCATACCCTGCCAAAAACAGGTAGTGGCGGCCGAAGTAATCGTAATGCCACGCTCCTGCTCCTGCTCCATCCAATCCATCGTTGCGGCGCCGTCATGGACTTCCCCTATCTTATGCGAGACCCCGGTATAATAAAGAATGCGCTCGGTAGCGGTGGTTTTACCGGCATCAATGTGGGCCATGATGCCGATATTGCGATAATGTTCTATAGGGGTAGTACGGGCCATGTTATCAAAACTCTTTAACTATTCAGTTTATTACCAACGATAGTGAGAAAATGCCTTATTGGCTTCCGCCATCCGATGGGTATCCTCACGCTTTTTAATTGCACCACCCCGATTTTCCGACGCATCCATCAACTCTCCGGCCAAACGCAATCCCATATTCTTCTCATTCCTTTTCTTTGCCGCCTCAACCAGCCAGCGCATCGCCAGAGTCTGGCTTCTATCCTGGCGAACCTCAATCGGGATCTGGTAGGTCGCACCGCCAACCCGCCTCGACTTTACCTCTACCAGCGGGCGCACATTATCCAGCGCCTGTACAAACACCTCCAGCGCCTTCGACTTACCCTTATTGACGATTTCATCCAGGGCGCCATAGACGATTCTTTCCGCCACCGACTTTTTCCCGTTTCGCATCACGATATTGGTAAATTTGGCAAGTTGCTGATCCCCGTATTTTGGATCGGGCAAACACTCTCTTTTTTCAGCGACTCTTCTGCGCGACATAGATCAATTCTCAAATAAAATCAGGATTTCGGACGTTTTGTCCCGTATTTCGACCGCCCCTGCTTCCGGTCACTTACCCCTGAAGTATCCAGCGTGCCGCGCACAGTATGATAGCGCACACCGGGCAAATCCTTAACACGTCCCCCGCGTATCAACGTCACGGAATGCTCCTGCAAATTATGGCCCTCACCGCCAATATACGTGGTTACCTCATGCCCGTTGGTCAAACGCACACGAGCCACCTTGCGTAGCGCCGAGTTCGGTTTTTTTGGCGTGGTGGTATACACCCGCGTACACACACCGCGCTTTTGCGGGCATGCCTCCAGTGCCGGCATATTGCTCTTGGCACGCTGCCGTTTTCTGGGTTTTCTAACCAGTTGATTAATCGTTGTCATACATTCCTCTATTCTCTTACGCACACAAACTCCCTGACCTGACCATGCCGAACAAATCTGTCATTACCACCGTTCAGCATGCACAGGCAGAAAAATTCTTGGATATCCAATAACTTGGCTCAGTACCCAACCAGGGGATGAAACCTACCCCTCGTTTTCCCGGGCCTGAAATAAAACCCACAGATCGGAAATCAACTTTCCGTCTATTCCGGAAAGGGGGAAGATTGTATGACTTTGCTAAAAAAAATTCAAGAACAATATTTAATAAATTTATTACCAGACGATCACAGTACGGTCCCCGCTACCCGGGAACGGCATATCGAATGGTTCCGGTTCACCCCTATACAACGCGACAACCGGCGGTTTCGAGGCAAACGCCCCGCCCGGTTACTATTTCCCCGCAACCGGGATAAATCCCCCTGTCAAACCGTGCCGGGGCGTACCCAAACACAGTCGCATGGTAATTATAAGGGCATCAATGCCGCTACTGCTTATTGGTACGGCCAGTTGGCATAGATCTCATCTTGATACACTACTCCTTCGGCCCGTTCCGCTTCCGGTATCACTCGCGGTTCAAAAGGCTCAGCCGCAGCCGTATCAGCAGCAGATCCGGCAGCCGGGGCCGGGTCCGAAACAGTCTCCGGACCCTCGCCTCCACAGGCAGACAGACCCAAAAGCATTATCAAACAAACTAATTTCCGAAATATGGCAGTCATATACATCTCCTCTAAAAAATTGCCAATTGTACAGTATACTTCAGCCGACTGTACAGTGCTATAACATTCTGGATTTTTTCGGGGGGGAGACGTATTCCACATTTTTCAGCCGCTCCCCCGTTATTCACGAAACTGTGATGTACATCACACAAATCTACAAAAAGCCTTGATCTGCCATTTGACAGCATTTTACAGTGACTTTTTGCCTGGCACATTTTGTGTCTGCAATTTTTAACCCTTTTGGGGGGGTATGCACAGGGGTTGATCTCCTCGCATCCGGCGGGTTACAATCAACATGTGAACTTTCAGGAGAATTTATTGATGTTAATGGGGATATACAGGCATAAGGATAGAATCTATCGGTTCGGGCAGCTATTGATTTCGAGTCTGATTCCGTTATGTCTATCCGGTGCGGTATTGGCCGCCAGCCTTGAAGAAGTACAGAAAATTGGCGAAAACAAGCTGCTGGAGGCGGAGCAATCGCAGCAGAGGATCGACAAGATTGTCGAAGGCGCCCAGGAACGCCTGATCCAATACCGCAGTCTGATGAAACAGATTGACGGGTTGCAGGCATATAATGAACAACTCTCCAATCAGGTGACCGTCCAGGAAAGTCTTATCCAACGGTTTGAAAAATCCATCGCTCAGGTAGCGCTGATTGAACGGCAGATAGCGCCGCTACTGGCAAAGATGACGGACAGCCTGGACAAATTTGTGGAACTGGATTTGCCCTTTCATTTGGTTGAGCGCAAGGAAAGACTGGCCTATATTCGAGACAATCTGGCCTCCGCGGATATCGATGCGGCGGAAAAATTTCGCCGGGTCATCGAGGCCTACCAGATTGAAAACGAATACGGGCGCACCATCGACAGCTACCAGGATATCGTGATGATAAACGGTATTGAATGGGAAGTGGACGTGTTGCGTGTCGGCAGGATCGCAATGGTCTGTCAAAGCAAAGACACCAAAATTTCGGCACACTGGAACAATGAAAGCCGGGATTGGCAAGTGCTGAATAATGTGACCTATCGCAATGCCCTGAGAAACGGGATAAGGATGGCGAAAAAACAGGCCCCTATACATTTGCTTACCCTTCCCATTGCAGCGCCGGAGGTGGCGGAATGAACCGGCTCCGCCCAGCACTCGGCATCCTGCTTGCGCTGGCTACTACGCCTGCCTTCGGTCAGACAGAGCAGGAACCCGTTTCCATGCAGAAGTTGCTGGAGCAGGTCAGGCAGGGACAAAGCAGGGACGCAGTCGAGAACAAAAAACGGGAACAGGCGTTTATCGGCGAGAAAGCACAACAGGAAACCCGAATACAGCAGGCAATAGCGGCAATCGAGGAATTGGAATCGATCAGCGCCGGGATGGAACAGCAATTCAACGCGAATGAACTGCTGGTAAACGAAAAACGCGAACAGCGGGACGAGCGTCTGGGCTCCCTGAAGGAACTCTTCGGTCATCTTACATCGACCGCCGGAGACATGCGCAGCGAATTCCGTAGCTCAATTACCAACGATCAATTTCCCGACCGGGAAGCTTTTCTAACCGATCTGATAAGCAAAATGAATACCGCCACTGACTTGCCAACGCTGGAAGAGCTTGAACGAGTATGGTACGAGTTGCATCGGGACATGACGGAATCCGGGCGAGTAGTCAGGTATGCGACCGCTGTGGGAACCGAGGACGAGCGTGAGATCGTCCGAATAGGACTGTTCAACCTGATTGCCGATGGGGAGTATCTGGCTTATAACTCCGACACCCGCACCATATCGGCGCTACCCCGCCAGCCGACCGGCCTGAGCGACACTGCAAAACAACTACAGTCCTCTCCTGAAGGTCATATTGATGTCGGCATAGACCCCACAGGAGCAAGAGGCGGCGCCTTTTTAAAGGCTATTGTGAATACGCCGACCTTGAGAGAGCGCTGGCATCAGGGGAGAGAGGTAGGGTATATCATTACCGCCATCGGTGGGATTGCGCTGTTACTGGCATTATGGCGTTTTCTGGCGCTCGGCCTTATCTCTACAGGGATCAGGCGTCAATTGACACAGTCAGCCAAGGCCAATAATCCACTGGGGCGCATCCTCAAGGTTGCCGAGGACAACAAAGAGACCCATACGGAAAGCCTGGAGCTAAAGCTGGATGAGGCGATATTGAAAGAGCGCCCGGCAATTCAATCCGGGCTGTCTCTGCTCAGAATCATCGCAATGGTGGCGCCGCTACTCGGACTATTGGGAACGGTGTCTGGCATGATAATCGTCTTCCAGGCAATTACCATATACGGCGCCGGTGATCCGAAGGCGATGGCCGGAGGAATTTCCAGTGCCCTGATAACTACAGTATTAGGGCTTCTGGTAGCTATTCCAGCGCTGCTGCTGCACACCTTGTTACACGCAAAGGCACAAAAACTGCTGCATATACTCGAAGTACAAAGCGCAGGGATTGTGGCGGAGCGGGCGGAGCGTTAACCCTATGGAACAGGGCTTGTCCATATCGTTATATTTACTGGATGCCGCCGAGGTGATCGGCAATTTCTTTCATTCCGGAGGCCCGATACTCGTTCTGATCGCCATTTTAACCCTGATCATGTGGAGCCTGATCCTCGAAAGAGTCTGGTACTATTTCACAGAATACCGCCGCGATGCCCAGCGGGCGCTCCAGAACTGGGAAGACCGCTCCGAACGCAATTCCTGGTATGCGCACGCGGTACGGGACAAACTAATCTCGGAAATGTATTTAAAAATCAATCAAAATCTGTCCTTGATCAAAACAGTTATTGCCCTGTGTCCGCTGTTTGGATTACTGGGCACGGTAACCGGCATGATCGATGTATTTGCAATTCTGGCTATTACCGGAGGGAGTGACGTCAAATCGATGGCGGGCGGGATCTCACGGGCAACGATCCCCACCATGGCTGGAATGGTAGCCGCATTGTCTGGCGTATTTGCGAATATCTATATACGGCAAAAAGCCACAAAGGAGTATAAACTGATCGAGGAACACTTAACGATGGATCATTAAGCCATGAAGAGACGAACTTTCATCCCCGATGCGGCTACCGAAGAAGGCGCGGTTGACCTGACCCCGATGCTTGATGTGATATTCATCATGCTGATCTTCTTCATTGTCACCGCCAGCTTTATTCGGGAGGCCGGTGTCGAGGTGAACCGCCCCAGTGCGCAAACGGCCGAACAAAAAAGCACTACCACGATACTGGTGGCCATTGACGCCGATAACAGCGTCTGGATCGACAAACGCAGAATTGATGTACGCTCCGTACGCGCAAATATACAACGGCTGCATGCGGCAAACCCCGAAGGGGGTGTGGTTATTCAAGCCGATGAACTCGCCTCGATAAAGACCTTTACCCAGGTGCTGGACGCCGCCCGGAAAGTCGTAGCCCACGAAAAAATCTCGCTGGCGGCAGAGCGAAACTGATGCGGCCTTTCAACCGGGAAAACTCTCGTTCGTAGCCCCCATGCAAAGCCTGTTGAGAGCATTATTTGTCATACCACAGGCGGCCCTTGCTACGCTATTATTGCTGGGGTTGATGATAAGTTTAATCGAATTTTCCGGCATTCCCCCGGACAGGAATGAGCGTATAAAATTACCGGATATCCTCATGCCGGAAAGGGAAATCGAATTTCGCCGGACGATTGAAAAGCCGGAAAAACCCAAAACCGATGAAACCCCGCCGCCGGAGGTCCCGCAACAGGAATTCGATAAGACAGATGGAAATGCCGCCTTCGTCCCCGTTGCGGCCCCCGGAAAGATGGAGACAAAACTGGACCTGAATATTGGCGCCAGCCTGCATGCCGCCGACGGTGAATATCTGCCTATAGTGAAGGTGGCGCCGCCCTATCCGAGGCGCGCCCTGAGCCGGGGAATAGAAGGCTATGTCATTCTCGAATACACCGTCACCAGGCAAGGCACCGTAAAAGAGCCGATCGTTATCGAGGCCCAGCCTAAGGGGATCTTTGACAAAGCGGCGGTAAAATCCGCGCTGAAATATAAATACAAACCCCGCGTGGTAGATGGCGAGCCCATTGAAGTTTCCGGAGTACGCACAAAGATCACCTTTGAATTGCAGGACTGAAACATGAAAAAACACCCGCAATCTTCCTGCAACAGCGCCGTCCGGCAAGCGTCCCTTTTATTTTCCGCGCTGATCATAGCGCTGTGCTTCAACCCGGTAGAGGCACAGAAGAAAAGAGGGACAGGTACCGCCACCGGGGCAATAGACGAAAAGACGTTCAAGGCATTGAGCAAGGCACAGGAGCTGGCCGAGACCAGCGAATACGATGCGGCCATACAGGTATTGGATAAAATAAACAACAGCGGCCGACTTAACGGCTATGCAAAAAGTCAGATGTGGAATCTTTACGCCTATATCTACGCAAGCCAGGAGCGCTATCAGGATGCAATCCACGCATACAAACAAATACTGGCGGAAGCCGATGCGCCGGATGGTTTGAAGCTGAGCGCTAAATACACGCTGGCACAACTTCATTTCCAGTTGGAAGACTACCCCTCGGTTATTTCTCTGATGGAAGAATGGCTGCAACAAATCCCGAAGCCGACGGCCACCGCCCATATCATATTGGCGCAATGCTATTATCAGAGCGAGTTATACGCCCCGGCGTTGAAAAACCTCAACCAGGCGATCGAGATTGAAGAAGCGGAGAAAAAACCACCCAGAGAAAACTGGCTGCAAATGAAGGCTGCGATCTATTTTGCCCAAAAGGACAACAAAAACCTGCTGAAAACCTATAAAGAACTACTGCGGCATTTCCCAAGCACAGCCTATCTTCGGCAGCTTGCCGAATTGCATGGCGAGCTGGGGCAGGCACGAAAACGCCTTACCACCTACGACGCCATTTACCTGGACGGCAGACTGACTAAAGAATCGGAACTGTTGAACCTGGCCTATATGTATCTGGGACAAGAATTATCCTATCAGGCGGGCAAGGTGATTGAGACGGGAATACAGCAGGGACGGATTGAGAGCACCCCTAAAAATACAGAATTGCTGGCCAACGCCTGGGCGCAGGCGAATGAATACCAAAAGGCCATCCCGGCCCTGAAGAAGGCGGCGAGTTTGTCGGACAAAGGAATACTGTATGCCCGTTTGGCCGGGGTATATTTCGATGCCGGAAACTTCGAGGCAGCCGCCGAGGCGGCAAAGAAAGCCGATGGAAAAGGCGGATTGAAAAACAAAAACAACAACCGGATGCTGATGGGGATCGCCCTGTTCAATATAAAAAGATTCGAAGACGCATTGCAGGCATTCAGGCTGGCAAAATCTTCCGGAGACAGCGATGCAAGAAAATGGGAAAAGCATACCCTGAGTGAATTGAAACGCCTGCAAGACTTCGAAAAAACCAAACTCAAGTTGGTGGAAAGCACCAAAGAGACCCTGGCCGCAGACAAAAACAAGGCCGAAACGATCGGGGCAAATTCGCCGCCGGAAACCGGAATAGCCGAAGAGCCGGACCCTGCCCAAGGCCGTTGACACCCTCAGGAAGCAGACGGCCCTCCTGTATCCGGCCTTTCATCCCGTTCACTCCCCGGCAAATACGGCTGCCAGTCAAAACCCCGGTCTGCAATCGCGACAAACCAGGGATTGATCAGAGAGTCCTTCTGATTATAGAGCAAGCGCTTATTCCCCATATCCGCCATAATACCCCCCGCCTCTTCAACGATGGCCTGGGCGGCGGCGATATCCCATTCGGAGGTAGGCCCGAAACGGGGATAAATATCGATCAGACCCTCGGCGATCATGCACAATTTTAACGAGCTGCCGACCGAGACTACCTCCGCACCGGGAAACTGTTCCAGGAATGCCTGCTGTTTCGCATTACCATGTGAGCGGCTGCTGACAATCACCAACTCATTCAAATCAGTGCTTTTGGTACTCATTACCGTTTTACTTCCGTCCGCATTTTGTTTATACGCCCCCTGTCCGCATATTCCGTAATAGCAGACACTTGAAACCGGCCTCTGTATAACGCCCAGCAACGGCCGGCCGGCATCGATAAACGCGATATTCACCGTAAACTCACCATTGCGCTTCACAAACTCACGCGTACCATCCATCGGATCCACCAGCCAGTACTGCGACCAGGTCCGCCGGGTGGAATACGGAATTGCCGCAGATTCTTCCGACAAGACCGGTATATCCGGGGTAAGCCTGTTCAAGGCCGCCGAAATAGCATTATGGGCGGCAATATCCGCCATGGTCAGCGGCGACTTATCCGCCTTGTGTTCGACGGAAAACCGGGAATTATACACCTCCAGTATTTTCTCACCCGCATCATAGGCAATTGCAATGACATCATTAACCATCCCCCCCAAATCACGTACCGTCAGACCCGGCATCTCTCACCCGCCTGAACGCCCAATGGCATACCAGACATAGCCCGTCGAATTAGCGCAGATCCGCCAAAACCGCTCTTCAGCAGATCGACACAAACCGGCGCTCATTGTTTCGCATAATATAAATTTTCAATCTCATGGCGTAAATGCAAACCCCGGGTTTCATACTTTGTCGATGCCCGCCATTTCGGAGGCGGCGCCACATTGCCCCGGCCGGCAAGATTAATCAATTCAGGATCATTATCGCACAGCCTCAGAATATGCCCGGCGTACTCATGCCAGTCCGTCGCTATGAACAATATCCCGTGCGATTTCAATGCGGCCTTCACCGACTGAATAAAAGGATGCTGAATCAGCCGGCGTTTATGATGCCGTTTTTTCGGCCACGGATCCGGAAAAAAAATAACGATCTCATCGACAGTATTCGGGGCGATCTGATCCCGGAACACATCCACCGCATCACGATTTATGATACGGACATTCCTCAATCCCGCTTTGTGGACATTTTGCAGCAGCCGCCCGATCCCCGGCCTATACACTTCAATCGCGATATAATCATTTTCCGGATGAAGTCCGGCATGCTGAAGGGTAAAATCGCCGGAACCCGAACCGACATCAATCACAACCGGCGCAATGCGTCCAAACACCTCCGGCGGAGAAAGTAATTCTTCCGAATAGTCGATCCCGTAACAAGGCCACAACTCCTCCAGTGCCGACCGCTGAGCCGGCGTCACCCTGCCTTCACGTCTGACAAAACTGCGTATCCTGCGAAAATCGGGCGAGGTATTATTCAAGGATATAATCGCTCAAAAGAACCCGTCTATCGGGGAAGACGCGCTGGCATAAGCCCGACGAGGCATACGTCCGGCAAGATAGGCTTCCCGCCCGCACTCAATAGCCTTTTTCATTGCGCCCGCCATTAAAACCGGCCGCCTGGCCGCCGCAATAGCCGTATTCATCAATACACCATCACAGCCCAGTTCCATAGCAATCGTCGCATCCGACGCGGTTCCGACACCGGCATCCACCAGGATCGGCACCGACGCATTTTCGACTATGGTGCGTATATTATACCGGTTGCAAATACCCAGACCCGATCCAATCGGCGCCGCCAGCGGCATGACCGAAACACAGCCGATCTTCTCCAATTCCCGCGCCATAACCGGATCATCGCTGGCATACACCATAACGTCAAAACCATCCCCAACCAGCACTTCCGCCGCCTTCAATGTTTCAGGAATATCCGGATAAAGAGTCTTCTCATCGCCCAGGACTTCCAGCTTCACCAGCGTATGACCATCCAGCAACTCCCGCGCCAGACGGCAAGTGCGCACCGCACAATCGGCATCATAACAACCGGCGGTATTCGGCAGGATCGTATATTTTTCCGGGGAAAGAACCTCAAGCAGATTAGGCTGATTTTCATCCTGCCCGATATTCATCCGCCTGATAGCAACCGTTATCATCTGTGCGCCGCTTGCCACGGCCGCCTTAGCGGTCTCTTCCAGATCCGCATACTTACCCGTGCCTATCACCAGGCGCGAATCATACTCCACCCCCGCTATAACCAGCGGTGTATCGACCGGCGTTTGCTCACTCATAATTCAGGCGGGAATAAATCAACCGCCGCCGACCGCATGAATAATCTCAATCGAATCGCCCGGATGAATCGCATGAGCAGCAAAACTGCCGCGCGGGATTATACTGCGGTTGATTTCCACCGCCAGCTTGCCGCTCACATCCAGATCCTCGATAAGACTGGCAACGGTGCTTTCCTCGGCCAGCTCACAATCCCGGCCATTAAGCAGCACCCTCATCCTGTCACAAGACCGGCAGCATCCACCGGCGCTAATCGAGGCTGACCGTCAAACCTTCCGTAGCAACATGACATTTCAGCGCCGATCCCCTTTCTTGAATGATCTGCAAACTATTTTCATGGAAACTCTCGATCTCATCATCATCATGGTACGGATCATGATGATACATATAGAGTGTTTTAACCCCGGCATCTATCGCCATATTCACCGTATCGACATAACAGGAATGCCCCCAGCCGCGTTTTTTCTCATAATCTTCCGGGGAATACTGGGAATCATGGATCAAAATATCTGCGCCTCTGAATCCATTCAGTTCAATTTCATATTCTTCCTGGGTCATTTCTTCAAATATAGTCCGTTCCTCCTCGCTAAACTCAGTATGGTCCTGTCTTATCCGCCTCATTGAATGATTGAGATACTGGCACTCATTATCCGAAATATAGACTATAACCTTACCCGCAACATTAATTTGATAGCCATAGGTCTGTCCCGGATGATGCACCCCGTATCTGGAGATAGAAAACGGGCCCTCCGAGATAGTCACTATTTCAGGATCGATATATGAAATATCGGCCATCCAGCTTTCCGTCCCGACCGGGAAATAAGGCGACTGCATCTGCGATGTAATATTCTGCTTGATCTCCCTCACGTTCTCACCGGGAGCAAAAAACCGGATATCCCATCCGGGGACAAAGGCCGGTGGGAAAAAAGGCAGGCCGCAAATATGATCCCAATGATAATGGGTCAGAATTACCAGCAGCCTCTTATTCTGGTCTTTCGTCAATAGCTCCTGGCCAAACGGGATAATCCCGGTGCCCGCATCGCAGACAAGCAGATGATTATCCACATTGATTTCCACACAAGAAGTATTCCCCCCCACCTTCAGGTAGGGGGCGAAAGGAGTAGGATGCGAACCACGCACCCCCCAAAAACGCAAATACCTAGTCATACCGCCAAAATCAATTATGGATTATCGCTATTAATATACTTGAGAACCAAATCGGAAATTGCCTGCATCGACATCGGTTTCGTCAGAAAATCCAAGGCCCCCAATTCTCTGGCAAGCTGCCTGTCCTGCACATAATCCTTAGAGGTGATCATAACAACGAAAGTCGATTGATGCAGCGGCAACTTTCTCAGCTCCGTCAAAAAGCTGATCCCATCCTTTTCCGGCATCAGGATATCCAGAAAAATAATGCTTGGTTTATTCTCCTTGAGATACTTCATTGCCTTGACTGTTGAACTAAAGCTAATCAACTCCAGACCGATCTCAAGCCTGTCTACACCCTTCTGAAACTGAGAGTGGATGGTCTTATTATCATCTACCACGACTACTGTACGATCTGTATAACTCATAACGTTACTTCATTATCGACCCTGACTTATTTAGCATTATTTTTAACGGAATGCCATTTTTTACCCGCACAATCTTTACATCCATTGACCCGGCGAACCTCTCCAACACCGAAACATACCGGAAAGAAACAGCATACCCTGATTTCCGAGGCAAACGCAACCTTGCCATCCTGCCACAACAATTAGAATTTATGCAGGATATACATTAAACTAATCAAACTACATAAAGTAAATAGATAACAGCACTTTTTATAAGCAATTGCCTCCTCTGCAACTCCTGCCTCCTTCTCTGCCATTCCTGCGGAAGTGTTAGGTTCCGTGTGATAGCTCAAGACCTCCCTGGGCGAAGAGAAACCCCGAGTTCACGCGACAAGGTCGGCGCACTTTTGTTTGAGGGCTGAATATACGTTCGGGTAGCGGGCGTTGTGGTGGCCAGCCGGTGTCATTTCATCTCCATTTTGCAACCTCTTCTGAACGTATAGTATCCTCGATTGGATTGAAAGAGAGTATCGCCTGTCATACGGGACGAAACACGAAAGCAGGGATCCAGTCTTCCGCAGAAATTGCAGAGAAGGAGGCTACCCCGACCATTCCCTAGATTAGCCCTTGTTCCGCAAAAGAAAAAGTCTGACCGTCGCCGACGATAATATGATCTAGAACCCGTACATCTATCAATTCCAGGGTTTGTGTTAATTTGCAAGTCATGGATTTATCGGCCTCGCTGGGCTCGGCTACGCCCGATGGGTGGTTATGGCAGAAAATTACCGCCGCCGCGTTGAGCGACAGGACTCTTCTGATGAGTTCTCTGGGATGAACATGGGCAACATCAATCGTGCCGGAAAACAACTCTTCATATTTAATGATGTGGTGGCGCGTATCCAGAAACAAGCATGCGAATACCTCGTTTGGATAGGAACGCAATTTTGACAGCAGGTAATCCTTGGTTTGCTGAGCCCCGGCTAAAACTACATCTTTCTGCAAATGATTTTCGAGATAGCGGCGTCCCAGTTCGACAGCAGCTTTGAGCTGGACAAACTTGGCCGCGCCTATACCTTTGATTTCCTTCAGTTCGGAGATATCTGCATCGACCAATTTCTGCAAGGTCGAAAATTTTTTTAGCATGGTCATGGCCAAATCTACGACGCTCATCTCCCTGTTTCCGGTACGCAGAAAAATTGCCAATAACTCTGCATCCGACAAGGATGATGCTCCGTTGAGTAGAAGTTTTTCCCTGGGGCGTTCGGCCTCCGGCCAATCCCTTATCCTCATTTAGAATACTCCTGTTGTTTTTTATCAGCCGCCAATATGCGGGCAACCGCTTAAACCATGTGCCAATAATGACAATAATAAGCTAAAATTTGGAAGAATATGCATATTTTAAATAATAAACGCGTCCTGGTAGGCGTTACCGGCGCTATAGCGGCCTACAAGAGTGCGGAGCTGATTCGGCAATTGCGTCGGGGCGGAGCCGAGGTCAAGGTTGTAATGACGGCCAACGCCGGCAGATTCATTACCCCATTAACGCTGCAGGCGCTAAGCGCGAATCCGGTGTATGAACAGTCATTGGATAGCGCCGGATCGGGCATGGACCATATAGAACTGGCGCGCTGGGCCGACAGCATTATCGTTGCTCCGGCCAGTGCAAATTTTATTGCGCGCCTGCGTAGCGGGATGGCGGATGATTTACTGACCAGTCTGTGTTTGGTGGCCTCAGTGCCGATTTATGTCGCCCCGGCGATGAATCGGCAAATGTGGGAAAATCCGGCAACCCGGGACAATATTGCGGTTTTGCAGAAACGGGGGATATCCGTGCTGGGGCCTGGCAGCGGCGAACAGGCCTGCGGTGAGTACGGCCACGGAAGAATGCTGGAGCCAGATACCCTGGCGCAGATGTTGGCGGATAGTTTTGCCTCCGGGGCGCTGAGCGGGATCACTATGCTGATCACCGCCGGGCCGACGCGCGAACAAATCGACCCGGTGCGTTATATAAGCAACCGAAGCTCGGGGCGTATGGGTTATGCGATTACTCAGGCGGCAGTTGAGGCGGGAGCGAAGGTGATCCTGGTTTCGGGCCCGGTAAGTCTCCCCCCGCCTGATTATGCCACGATTATTTCGGTGACAACGGCAAAACAGATGCACGATGCGGTAATGGAGCATGTTTCCGGTGCGGATATATTTATCTCTGCCGCGGCCGTTTCCGACTATGCTTGTGAGAACATCAGCGATCAAAAACTGAAGAAAAACGGCAATTCCCTATTCTTGGCGCTGAGCAAAACCAGAGATATTCTGGCAGGTGTGGCAAAGGTAAACAGCCCGCCTTATACGGTTGGATTTGCGGCGGAGACGGAGGATCTGAAAGACCATGCAAAGGAGAAGCTTGTGCAAAAAAAGGTAAATCTGATCGCCGCAAACTGGGTAAACAATAACCGAGGTTTTGAGCAGGAGGAAAGTGCGCTGACGCTATTATGGCCGGGCGGGGAAATGGAGCTGGAAAATGCCGCCAAGCCAAAGTTGGCGAGAAGACTGATCAAAGTCATTGCCGAGCGCTATCATTTGGAAAGAATGAGTTGATGAAATATCCCGTCGGGTTGAGCCCCGCTTTTATGCCGGAGAGTCTGCTTGTATTGAAACCGGCAGCTTGCTGCGGAATCGATAAACCGGGGTGACGGTTTGCCTCAGAACAGGTGATATATTGATGAAAGAATCAGTAGATAAAAAAGATTGGGTGTTGCCCGAAGGAAGGGATGTCCATTCCGGCTGCGGAAAAGGCCCGGTAGCGACCGGCGCTGCCGATTTAGTGTCCCGGGGCGGCGTATGATACTTCAATCACTGCTGTTTCCGCTCTTGTTTATCGCTATTGTGTGCGCGCTCTATTTTTTCAAGAGGTGGGAGAAAGAGTTCCGCCACAGCGAATCGGCTGATGCCGCCAAACATGTGACCTATGCAGGGGCGATCAAGTCCATGATCGAAAATGCAGATCCCCGTCTGAAAAATGTGATGCCCAATTTACCGAAAAAGGCTTCCGCTTCGGAAGGAGAGGATATAACCGAAAGTGAGGCCGCGGATGGCGGGACCGATATTGAAGAAAGCGGAAACACCGCACCAGGCCCTGATATTTTTCGAGCCTATGACATTCGCGGCATAGCCGGCAAGACACTCAGGCCGGCAACCGTGCATACGATTGGCAAGGCCATCGGCAGCATCGCTGCTGATCGGGATCAGCAGGTGATTGCGGTGGGCCGTGATGGACGGAACTCCAGTCCGGATTTAGCGCAATCGCTCATTGAGGGCTTGCGTACTTCCGGCCGGGATGTGATCGATATAGGCATGGCGCCTACCCCAGTTTTGTATTTTGCGACGCATCACCTGAAAACCGCAAGCGGCGTAATGGTAACCGGCAGTCATAATCCCGCCGAATACAACGGCCTCAAGATCATGTTGGGCGGCTCCACATTATTTGGCGACGGTATCCAGGCCGTTTATCAGCGCAGCAAGGAAGAAAATTCTTCCGTTGAACAGGGAGCGCTGCAAACCAGCGATATCTCGGATGAATATATCCGCAAAATTGTCGAAGATATCGGGCTTGTAGCGGATGGAGCGCAAAAAATTGTTATCGATGCCGGTAATGGCGTGGCCGGCGCCATTGCGCCGGCCTTATTCCGGGCCCTGGGCCATGAGGTAGTGGAATTATATTGCGATATCGATGGCGCATTTCCAAATCATCCGGCAGATCCCAGCCAGCCGGAGAACCTGCAGGCATTGATTGGCAAGGTTAAAGAAGAAAAAGCCGATATTGGTTTTGCATTCGATGGGGATGGGGATCGTCTTGGGGTGGTAGATGCCGGCGGTACAATCATATGGCCCGACCGGCAGTTAATGCTGCTGGCAAAAGACGTGCTGTCCAGAAATCAAGGAGCCGTAATCATCTTCGATGTGAAATGCAGCCACCATCTCGGCAAGATCATACAGGCGCACGGCGGCAAACCGCTAATGTGGAAGACCGGGCACTCCTATATCAAAGACAAAATGAAAGAAGAGAATGCCCTGTTAGCCGGAGAAATGAGCGGGCATATTTTCTTCAAGGAACGATGGTACGGTTTCGATGACGCACTTTATGCCGGCGCGCGGATATTGGAAATTATTGGCAAGGCTGAAGTCGGCACTACCGAATTGTTTGCATCACTGCCCGACAGCCTATCGACCCCCGAGATCAAGATAGACCTGGCGGAAGAGGAACATGCCGCGTTTATGGATATGTTCGGAGAAAATATGTCCTTTGATGATGCAAAAATAGTCGATATAGACGGTTTCCGGGTTGAATTTTCTGACGGTTGGGGTTTAATACGGCCATCCAACACCACGCCCTGCATCATCGTTCGGTTTGAAGCGGACTCTGAAGCTGCGCTGGAGGAAGTAAAATCCCGGTTTCGCAGTGTAATTCAATCGGTCAATCCTGAACTAACCGTGCCTTTCTAACAGATTTCCCCTAAAATTGCCTGTTTGAAGCATCGTAACCACATATCGGAACCTTGCGCCATAGCCTGGACAAATTGACAAAAAATGATGAACGAGACCGAAATAACCGCTGACTATATCGCCGAAGTATTGACCGAGGCGCTGCCCTACATCCGGCTTTTCAACGGCAAGACCATGGTAATCAAATATGGCGGAAACGCCATGGTCAATAAAGATCTGAAATCCAGTTTCGCACGGGATATAGTGCTGATGAAACTGGTCGGAATGAATCCGGTTCTGGTACATGGCGGGGGGGCACAGATCGGCGACGCATTGAGCCGCATAGGAAAGAAAACCGAATTTGTCAACGGCATGCGCGTTACCGACAGTGAAACCATGGATATCGTCGAGATGGTTCTGGGCGGATTGGTAAATAAAGAGATTGTAAATCTTGTCAATATCCATGGCGGCAATGCGGTCGGTCTTAGCGGCGCAGACGGCGGCCTGTTGCGTGCGCGCAAACTCGTCTTTCAGGAAACCGCCCCGGAAATGAATGCGCCGGAGATTATCGATATTGGACACGTTGGTGAAGTGGAGCGCATCAATACGGCGGTCATTGACATGTTGATAAAAGGGAACTTTATTCCGGTAATTGCCCCTATAGGCGTCGGGGATGATGGCCAGTCCTACAATATCAATGCCGATTTGGTGGCGGGGAAACTCGCGCAGGTATTGCAGGCGGAAAAATTAATTATATTGACGAATGCCGCCGGACTGCTCGATGCGGACGACAAGGTAATGACCGGGCTCAGTGCCGGGCAAGTCCGCAAGCTGATCGATGAGAAGGTAATTCACAGCGGGATGTTGCCAAAGATCACGGCGGCGATGGATGCGGTGCAAAATGGTGTTGAATCGGCACATATTATTGACGGCCGGGTCAATCATGCGGTACTGCTGGAAATTTTTACCGATGCGGGCGTAGGGACTTTAATCAGGCCGGCCGGGTAATTTCCGCTTCGGTTCCGGCATCGGCGCAGAGACACTCACAATCCAAAACGGCCAAATGCGCCCGGCCATTTGCACAGCGAAAAGCTTTGTGCCGGTGTCACAGAACCCTTACTGTTTTTTTAATTCCTTGAAACGGGCGATTTTATCCGAATACTCCTGTTTAGTGCGCTCTATTTCCTGCTTCTGACTGTCAATATGATCTTCATTAGTCGCTATTTGCCGTTTAAGAGATTCAATATCTTCCAGTAATTTATCGGAGGTCTCTCTGCCGGCGCTTTTATCGTTTTCGACTGATTGGGTTCGCCTATCCAGATCTTTTTTTATCTTCTCATTCTGTTTATTGGCCAGTTTGATATTGCCTTTGATAGCCGCAATTTTATCATCCCTTACCAGCTCTATATCCTCAACCTCGATATAGGTATCCAACAGGACTTGATCCAGTCTCAATTTTTCCTGCCGTTCCTTCTCTATTTCGAGCGCAATTCTTTCCTTCTCCGCCTCTTTTTCCAGTTCCTCAGGGGTCTTCGCCCGCTCTACTTTATCCTTGATTACCCCCTGTTTACTTATCTCATGGTGTCCCTTCTGAGAAAATTCCGGAGGCACCGAGGTGCCGCATTCCCTGACGCCTTCATCATTGGTCCAGCATTTAATTGCGGCCTGCACCGGCGCAAACACGGCCGGCAAGAACGACATACATATAGTCAGCAACAATGTATAACAACGAACATTCATAACTCTCTCCAGCCTGACAACAGGACTCCTGATAAAACGTATAAAAGTAACAAGCTATACATCGGCACCGTAGCGTAACCGGTATTCATTTATCTTGCCGATATAGCCCCTCATATTCTGATTGTCCCTTATATAATCCATAATGTCATCCAGGTCAATAATACTTAGCACCTCGATTCCGTAAGACTGTGCGATCTCCCGTGCCGCCGACAGTCTGCCCTGCCCGCGTTCCTGTCGGTCCAGCGCCACGACAGCGCCTGCCGGCGACCCGCCGGATTGTCTGATTATATCCGCGCAAAGTGTAATAGAAGTACCGGCCGAGACCACATCATCGACTATTACCACCTTGCCGCGCAATTCTGCGCCAAAAGTGCCTCCCCCCTCGCCGTGATCCTTCACCTCCTTGCGGTTAAAACAGCAGGGGACAGATTTATCATGGTTTCTGTACAAGGCGATTGCCATAGCCGATGCCAGCGGGATCCCTTTGTAGGCGGCCCCAAACAGCATATCATACCGCATTGCCGATTGCTCAACGGCCGCCGCATAAAATTCACCCAGCCGGCTCAGATCTGCAGCCTCACTGAACAGGCCGCTGTTAAAGAAATACGGACTGATCCGGCCGGACTTGAGCGTAAATTCGCCGAAGCGTAACACATTTCTCGCCATGGCGAATTGTATAAATTCATGCTTAAAATCTTGCATAGTGCTGGTAAATAACCGCTTTTTTCAGTAGGTTGCCATGATGATACAGGGTATAAAAAGCACAAGGTAGCGCCAATGAAGATTATATCAATAAATATCAACGGCATTCGGGCGGCGAGCAGGAAAGGGTTCTTTGCCTGGTTGCAACAGGCGGATGCGGACGTGATCTGCCTACAGGAAACCAGGGTTCAATCGCCGCAGTTAACCGAAATAATGCGCGAGCCGCCCGGCTATTTTGCCTATTACAATCATGCGCTGAAAAAGGGTTACAGCGGCGTGGCGCTGTATACCCGGAAAAAGCCGGACAAGCTCCATAACAAACTGGGGTGGCCGACGGCGGACGAGGAAGGCCGGTTTATCCAGGCCGATTTTGCCGGACTCAGTATCGCATCGGTGTATCTTCCCTCCGGTTCTTCCAGCGCCGAGCGGCAGGAGCTGAAGTTTGATTTTCTCGACCGCTTTCTTCCGGTACTCAAGCGCATGCGCCGCGGACGGCGCGACTATATTCTATGCGGTGACTGGAACATCGCGCACAAGAATATCGACTTGAAAAATTGGCGCGGCAATCAAAAAAATTCCGGTTTCCTGCCGGAAGAACGCGCCTGGCTCGATCTGCTGTTCAATGAGATCGGAATGGTGGACGCCTTTCGAGTATTGAATCAGCAGGAAGGACAATATACATGGTGGTCGAATCGCGGGCGGGCTTGGGATAACAATGTCGGATGGCGCATCGATTATCAGATCATCTCACCGAATCTGAAGGAAAAATTGGTATCGGAATCGATATACAAGGCCGAGCGTTTCTCCGATCATGCCCCGTTGATTATCGAATATGAGTATGATTTTTAGACTGCCGAATGCCGCCTGGGATTACCCCCCTCTGCAAAAAATTTACCCGGCACATCGGCACGGCGGGTTTCGCGGTACTGCCGGGCAAGGGCCTGCGGCTCAGGATGCAATGGGCCGGCTGATCGCATATACTGCCGGGGTGTCGTTTCATGGTTATTGTAAGGTGTATAACGTAGTATAGCCGGCTGTTGTGAAAATCCATCTTTTATAATGTCAATGTCGAATCTCAAGTGTGGCGTCATTGGGACGGGCTACCTGGGCAAGTTCCACGCTGAAAAATATGCGAGTATCCCGGATTGTGAGTTGGTTGCGGTCGCGGATATTGATGAGGGGGTATGCCGCAAGGTGGCGGCCGAGTATGTGGCTGAGCCGGTGAGCGATTATCGTCAGTTGCTGGGGAAACTGGATGCGGTGAGTATCGTGACGCCGACGGTGACGCATTATGCGGTCGCGCGTGATTTTCTGGAGAGCGGCGCACATATTTTGCTGGAGAAACCGATGACGGTATCGCTGGATGAGGCGGATCGGTTGATCGAGATCGCCGAGCGTACTCAAAGGTTGCTGCAAATCGGGCATATCGAGCGTTTCAATCCGGCCCTGCTGTCGCTGGATGAGTTGCCGTTGGATCCGTTGTTTGTCGAGAGTACGCGTTTGATGCCGCTCGATCAGCGTAACAAGGATGTTTGTGTGATCCTCGATCTGATGATCCATGATCTGGATATTATTCTGAATCTGGTGCCGTCCGAAATCGCTGATATCCGCGCGAACGGGGCCAGGGTGTTGTCGTCTGATTTGGATATCGCTACTACCCGGATCGAGTTTGTCAACGGCTGTATCGCCAATGTTACCGCAAGCCGGATCAGCCGCAAGAGGGAGCGCAAGTTGCGTCTGTTCAAGAAGGACGTTTATTGTTCGATAGATATGTATAGAAACTGTTCGACCGTCTGCCGCAGGGGTGAGGGGCTCAATATCGAATGTGATGATTTCGGGTCTTCCGAGGCGGATGCGTTGCGTAGCGAGATCGAGCATTTTCTCGGCTGTGTGCGTGAAGGGCGGCAACCGCTGGTGGGTGGTCGTGAGGGACGGCACGCGCTGGATGCGGCGATCCGGATCGCCGCGGCCTTGCAGCATTGAGCGCCGACGGACGAGCAGCAATGGTTGGGACGATCCCCGCTTTTGATTTGAGTGAACAGCAGCGCAGCTTGTCGCAGGAGATTGGCGCGGCGGTGGAGCGGGTGTTTGCCAGCGGGCGGTTTATATTGAGCGAGGAGGTGGCGGCGTTTGAGCGGGAAGCGGCGACATTCGTCGGCACGCGGGAGGCGGTGGCCTGCGCTTCGGGCACCGATGCCTTGCATTTGGCGTTGCGGGCGGCAGGGGTCGGCGCTGATTGCGAGGTGATCACCAGTGCGTTTTCGTTCATCGGTACCGCGGAGGCGATCGTGTATACCGGGGCAAGGCCGGTGTTTGCCGATATCGATCCGGCGAGCTTCACGCTTGCTCCGGCCAGCGTGGAGGAGGCCTTGTCGGACAAGACATGCGCGATTCTGCCGGTGCATCTGTACGGTCATCCGGCCGATATGGCCGCCTTGTCGGCGATCGCCGAGCGGCATAAGCTGGCGTTGATCGAGGATTGCGCCCAGGCCTTTGGGGCGCGGCAAAACGGGGTGTGCGTGGGGGCGATGTCGCACGCCGGCTGCCATAGTTTTTTCCCGACTAAAAATCTGGGCGCTTATGGGGATGGCGGGATGGTGACTACGGATGATGCAGGGCTGGCGGAGCGTGTCAGACGCTTGCGGAATCACGGGAGTCTCGGCGGGGCGCGGCATGAGGTGATTGGCTACAATAGCCGCCTGGATGAGGTACAGGCGGCGATTTTGCGGGTGAAATTGGGGTATGTCGAGTCGTTCAATCAACAGCGAAGGCGGCTGGCGGCGGTTTATAGCGAGGCGCTCGGCGATCGTTTGCAAACCCCCGCATGCGCTGCCGGGTGCGAGCATGTGTTCAATCAGTACACGGTCTTGTGCGAGCGGCGCGATGCGCTGATTGCCGCGTTGGATGCGGCGCAAGTCGGCAGCCGGATCTATTATGCGTTGACCTTGCCGCAGCAGCCGGTCCTGCAAGGTGTCAGCCGCAGCGTCAATTGCGCTGAGGCCGCACGGGTGGCCGGCGAGTGTCTGTCCCTGCCGATGTTTCCCGAATTGCCGTTGCAGGATGCCCGGCGGGTGGCGGCGATGATCAACGAGGCGGTGTGAGCGGCGGACGGGCCGGTGTATGGCTGAGCGGGTGTACAAGATCATGATCGCTGTCGGTGAGCCGTCGGGAGATATGTATGCGGCCGATCTGATTCGGCAACTGCGGCCGGATTCGGGCAGCGGCGGTTTCGATTTTTTCGGTATGGGGTTGGCCCAGATGAAGGGTGCCGGGCTGCGCCAGCTTGTAGATGCCACTGAGTTGTCTCTGGTGGGTTTGTTTGAGGTGATCGCGCATTATCCGTCTCTGCGACGCGCCTACCGCCGCTTGTTGCGTGCGCTTGCAGAGGAGAAGCCTGATCTGTTGGTGTTGGTGGATTATCCGGAATTCAATCTGAGGCTGGCGGCGGATGCGAAGCGTTTCGGCGTGAAAACTTTGTTTTATATCAGCCCGCAGGTTTGGGCCTGGCGGGCCGGGCGGGTGAAGAAGATCGCCCGCTGTGTAGATATGATGGCGGTGGTTTTTCCGTTTGAGGAAAAGATCTACCGGGATGCCGGGGTTGCGGTGCGTTATGTGGGGCATCCGCTGGTGGATCGAATGGGAAAGGCGCCGCCGCGTGCTGCCGGCGGCGGCACGAGATTGTTGTTGATGCCGGGCAGCCGCTTGGTCGAGGTGCGCAGGTTGTTGCCGGTGCTGTGCCGTGCGGCCGTCAAGCTGGCGGCGCATGAGCCTTCGGTGCGTTTTTCTTTGTTGCTTGCGCCGGGGATCCCGGCGGGGTTTGTCGAGCGGCATTTGCGTGCGCACCGCCTGGAATGTGAGCTGGTGCGTGAGAATGCGGAAACGGTGATGTGTGAAAGTGATCTGGCGATCACTGCTTCCGGTACCGCGACCTTGCAGTTGGCGCTGTGCGGTACGCCGATGATTGTTGTTTATAAGTTGTTATGGTCAACGTATTTTTTGTTGCGGTGGCTGGTGACGATTCCTTATATCAGTTTGGTGAATATCATTGCGGGTAAGATGGTGGTGCCGGAGTTGATTCAGGGTGCGGCCAACGAGGATGAGATATGCCGGGAGGCACTGGCATTATTGCAGGATAAACCGCGGATCCGGGAATTGCGGCAGGAGCTGCTGAAGATACGGTCGGCACTTGGCGACGGCGGCAGTATAGAAAATCTGGCTGGCCTGGTGCGGGAGATGGTTGGCGATGGCGGGTGCGGCCCCGGTGAACGGGGGGCTTGAAATGTGTCCCGCTACGGGCGGTTATTGGGGTAGAACGGGCGAATGAAGGTTGCCGGATTCAGACGGAATGAGAGAAGGTTTAGCGCGGTCGATCGGGCGATTGTCGCGGCGGATGCGGTGATCGCTTCGTTGTTTTTGTTGGACGGGGGCGCTGGGCGGCCTTATCCGGCAGAGGGTGAGGATGAGCTGGTCTTGCCGGCCGCTGCGCGGAAAAGGTCGGCTGCTTTGATGCGGGTTAATCATGCGGGAGAGGTTTCCGCGCAGGCCTTGTACCGGGCGCAGGCGGTGATCGCCAGGGATGTCGGTGTCAGGGAGGTTATGCGGCAGGCGGCCGGCGAGGAGATCGATCATCTGCATTGGTGCCGCAGGCGTCTTCAGGAGTTGGGGGCTGGTTCGAGTTGGTTCGATCCGTTTTGGTTCTGCGGTTCTTTTGTGATCGGCCTGGTGGCTGGCTCATTGGGAGACAGGTGGAACCTTGGGTTCCTGGCGGAAACGGAGTTGCAGGTGGTCGAGCATCTGGATGGGCATCTGCGCCGGTTGCCGGTTGCCGACCGGCGTTCGCGCGCGGTGGTGACGCAGATGAGAGAGGATGAGGCGGGTCATGCCACTACGGCCTTGCACGCCGGGGCGAGGGAGTTGCCGGAACCGGTGCGGGTTGTGATGCGTTGCGGTTCGCGGGTGATGACCGGAATTGCCTATTATTTGTAAGGCTTTGCCGGGGGGTGGTTTTTTTCAGGGAGTTTCTTGAATTTTTTTTGATGCGCCTCATATTATTGATCAGGTATTCACTGAGCAATTTTTTGGAGGAAAGCTATTATGTCATTAATAAGATATGAACCCTGGGATATAGTGAGTAAATTTCAGCAGGAGTTGAACAGACTCCATGGTTACGGCAATGATTCTGTGGAAGGCGACCGTTCTAACGTTGTCACGAGTCAATGGCGACCGGCGGTTGATGTAAAGGAAGAGGATACACGTTATGTGATCCATGCCGATTTACCCGGCGTCGACCCGAAAGATATAGATATTACGATGGAAGATGGCGTATTGACCATCAAAGGCCAGCGCCAATCTGAAACACGTGATGAGCAGGTTGGCTATACTCGGGTTGAAAGGGTCACTGGATATTTTTACAGGAGATTCAGTCTGCCGGATACGACCAATTCTGCCGAGATCAGTGCCAACGGCAAAAACGGTGTTTTGGAGGTGGTTATTCCAAAACAGGAAAAAGCACAGCCGAAGAAAATACCGGTCAAGAGCCAGTAAATTTGGCCAGTAAATTTGGTTGGGCTAAAACGGGGGTGGGTGTGCCCGCCCTCGTTTTTGTCTATCCCGGGGATCCATCTGGATATTTTAAATATGCGGCGACTCTGGTAAAGGCAGGCTGCAAACAGGAAATATAGAATGATCAATCGAATTATAAAATCATCGGTTTTTATTTTTATCAGCCTTTATATCGCTGCCGCGAGTGCGGCTCTTCCGGCATGGGTTGAGGGTGAGCAACTGCCCAGTTTGGCGCCTATGCTGGCAAAGATAACGCCGGCGGTTGTCAATATCGCTACCGAGGGGCGTATCCGGGCGCAACAGAATCCTTTGTTTGCCGATCCGTTTTTCCGGCATTTTTTTGGTCTGCCGAACCGCCCTCTGGAGCGTAAAACCCAGAGTCTGGGCTCAGGGGTTATTGTGAATGCAAAACGCGGTTTGGTGCTGACCAACAATCACGTGATTGCCAATGCCACGCAAATCACCGTTACTTTGCACGATGGTCGTCATTTCGAAGCCGAACTGGTTGGCAGTGATCCTGAAACAGATGTGGCGGTTATTAAAATTTCGGCAAATAATCTGACTGATATTGCGACTGCTGATTCTGATCGGCTGCGGGTAGGAGATTTTGTGGTAGCAATCGGCAATCCGTTTGGGCTGGGACAAACTGTCACCTCCGGTATTATCAGCGCATTGAGCCGCAGCGGGCTGGGTATAGAGGGGTATGAGGATTTTATTCAAACCGATGCTTCGATTAATCCGGGTAATTCGGGTGGGGCTTTGGTGAATCTTCGCGGTGAGTTGGTCGGGATCAATACGGCTATTTTTTCCCGATCGGGCGGAAATATCGGTATCGGGTTCGCCATTCCTATAAATCTCGCTTTGCAGATCACCGAGCAGTTGCTGGAGACGGGCGAGGTGAAACGCGGGTTTCTGGGTGTGCAGGCGCAGGATCTGAACCCCGATCTGGCTGAGGCTTTTGGTTTGTCGGATCAGCAGGGGGCACTTATCGTGCGGGTGCTGGAGGATTCCCCGGCGGATAAGGCGGGCTTGATAGCCGGAGATATTATTGTTGCGATAAATGGAAAGCCGATGAAGAATGCGGCGGCGGTCAGGAATAAAATTGGGTTATTGCCCATCGGCGGGCAAATTGATTTCGAGGTGATTAGAAACGGCAAGCAGAGGAAAATATCTGCGGTTGTATCTGAAAATGCGCAGTCGCGCAGCGCCCCGAGTGCGGTGAATAAGTTGCTGGAGGGTGTGACGGTGGGTGAGATTGGAAAGGGTAGCCGGTATTATGGGAAGGTGGAAGGAGTGGTTGTTTTCGGGCTGGAGCAGGGTAGCGCCGCTTGGCGTAGCGGGCTGCGCAGGGAAGATGTGGTGACTTCGGTCAATAAAATAAAGGTAAAGAATGTGCAGGAGTTTTTGGCGGCGGTGGACGGCAGGGATGACTTACTATTATTGAGGATCATCAGAGGCAATACTGCGGCTTTTATTGTTTTGAAGTAGGCTGTTTGTTCTTTGAAAAATCCGCCCAGGTCATTTTGCATTGCTCAATGGTGTTTTCGAGCAGGGCTATTTCTTCGGTTCGTGGAAAGCTTTTGCGGCAGGCAAGGGCAATGTCGCGGTATGGGACGGGTTTTTGGAAGGGGCGGTAGGTGAGCAGCCCCTGCATTTCATCGTAGTGTTCCGCCGCAGAGGCGGGCAAAATGGTCACGCCGACCCCGGAGGCAACCATCTGGCGTATGGTTTCAATCGAGCTGCTCTCCAGGGTTTTTTGGATTTTGTCGGCTGAGAATCTGTTGACCGGGCATGTCGGGCAAATGGATAGTATCTGGTCACGGAAACAGTTTCCGGCTTTCAGCAGCAATAGCGTATCTTCCATCAGATCATCAATTTTGATTTTTTTCTTTTTGCTCAGCCGGTGATCTTTGGGCAGTGCGACTGTGAACGGCTCGCGGTACAGGGTTGTGATCCGGAAGGCCGGGTCGGCAAAGGGCAGCGATAAAATGATGACGTCGAGTTGCCCGGATTTGAGTTTTTGATGCAGGTTGTCGGTGAAGTCTTCTTCGATGATCAGGCTCAGTCTGGGGGCGGTTTTGTTGATCAGGGGTATTAGCCTGGGGAGCAAAAAGGGGCCGATGGTGTAGATAATGCCCAGGTTTAAGGTTCCTTGTAACGGGTCTTTTCCGTATTCGGCAAGTTGTTTGATTTCATGTGCCTGTCGCAGAATTTGCTGCGCCTGTTCGACAATGAGTTTGCCTATGGAGGTGATGGTGACTTTGTGTTGGTGCCGCTCGAATATCAGGGTGTCGAGTTCGCCTTCCAGTTTTTTGACCGCCAGGCTGAGAGTGGGCTGACTTACAAAACAGGCGCGGGCGGCGCGGCCAAAATGACGCTCACGGGCTACCGCAACAATGTATCTGAGTTCAGATAGGGTCATCCGGTCATTTGCTTCGATTGGGGTGTGTTGGTCTTATTGCATGAATACGGTTCTGCTTCATTTCACCATGACCAGTTGCTCGTGCGGCGGGTCTTGAGTTTCTTCGGTTGCATGGTCTTCGCTCAAGATCAGGTCGAGCAATTCGAGATCGATGTATTGTTTTTTGAAGGTATTGCCAGCGCGGAATGTAACGGTGTCGCCGGCTTCTCCCAGTTTGTCGGCCACGATCGATGCGCCGCTGAATTTACTCCCGGCGGTAAATTGGTGGGTGGTGATCACGGTTTTCAATCCGGCGGCCAGGGCGGCTTTGTTGCCGTTGCTGCTGTCTTCAATGGCAACGCAGTAATCGGGCGGGATGCCAAGGTTTGCCAAGGCGAATTGGTAGACGACCGGCGAGGGTTTTTTGTCGACTACGACGTCGCTGGTAACTATGGTGTTAAACCAGCTCAGTGAGTGTTTTCCCAAGGTGGAATGTAGCAGGGTTAGTAAATTTTCTTGGGAGGAGCTGGTTGCAATGCCGATGCAGATTTTTTTGTCCGACGCCTCGTTAAGCAAACGTTTTACGCCGGGACGCAGTTTTATCCGGCTGTGCATGAGTTTTTCACGGTATATTTCGGATTTGCGCCGGTGTAAGTTCCGGCAAAATTGATCGAGCGGCTCGGCCGCATTCCATTGCTTGTCTTGTTGCAGAAAATGTTTAATTCGTTCTCTGCCACCGGATATGGCAAGCAGTTTGATGTATTTTTTCTTGTCCCAGCAGCCAAGATCGACTTCGCGGAAGGCTTGGTTGAAGGCGCGACGATGGATCTCTTCGGTATCGGCAAGCGTACCGTCCACGTCGAAAATGATGCCTTTGATCTTCATTCAGGGGATGCGGGAATTTTATTATTCGATGTTCGGAGAGTATGCTTTACTAATGAAAATTCTAATACAATGCAGCATAGGGTTGTATAAACAATTGTTGCGGGTCGTGCAATGAATAAAACAATCATAGTATTGTATTTCGTTTATTTGCCATTCCTTTTCGCTTGTAAGCAACTTGAATTAAATTGTAGAATTATTACTGTATAATATCATAATAAAGTGCGTATGAACAACATATTAAAGCATAAAGATAAGAAAATTCCGAGTGTGCTCCACGCACAGATTAGAGTTGATTTCAATTATACAGAATCAAAATAATAGCGCCGCTTTTCGCGAAAAGCCGTCGCTGGTTTTCATTCATCTGCCCAAGACCGGAGGCACTACTTTATGTAGTATACTCCAGAAGAAATTTTATAACAGGGGACAGTGGCCGCCCGGAATTTTTGTAAGAGAAGGATCCCCGATGTATAACCTTCAAGCGCTGGATAAGTTTTTGGCGCTGTCACCGGAAATAAAGAGGCAATTCGATTTTATAGATGGACATATGCCGGGTAATATACATCGCATCCTGCAGCAGCCATGCAAGTATATCACGCTGCTTCGCCATCCTCTTAAGCGGGCAATTTCGCACTACTTCCAATCCAGGATAAATCAAGAATCGGGTTGCCATACAGCAAGCGACAGAAGGGAGGTTTCTTTAAGCGATTTTTTGCAGGAAAAATACAACACGAATTGTATGACTAAGCAGTTGCTGGGTGTTGATTTGCCGGATGGAGAATCGCAGAGTGGTAAAATAACAGCGTTGGATTTGTACCAACGGTGTCAGCGGGCCTTTCGGAATCCGGTAACGCCTGAGATGCTGGAACAGTTGAAGTTGCAGCTTCGTGATCAGTTTTTGCTGGTGGGAGTGCTCGAAAGATTCGATGATTTTATCTTTCTGCTTTTCAAAAGGTTGGGGTTTCAGGGTTTGCCGTACTATCCCATAATGCAGATTACTACACCACGGCAATTCAGAAAGAAATTGCCGGTTTCGGAATCAATCCTGGCACAGTTTTATGAACAAAATGCGATGGATATGGAGCTTTACGCTTATGCGCGGAGTCTTTTTGAACGGCAGTGGGAGACACTCGGCTACGGGCAAAGATTGCGGGCATTGACCCACCGTACGCGCACAGGCACTGCTCAGCGGATTGCTTTGTTCATCAGGGGCATGAAGCGCCAGGGTTAAATTTTTAGTTGTGCGGTTGTTTATATGCGCCGCACGCACCGCAGGAACCAGGCGTAAAGGCATGGCTGCCCCTACAGTACTTTTGGCGTTCTGGTCCGTCCGGGCAGATTGAGATATTGCTTTCGCCGGGATAATTGGCTTAGCTTTTTGTTTCCACCCAGCGGCCGAAACAGCATTCATAACATTTGCCGCCGGTGCTGACTTTTGCTCCGGGAGAAAATTCGGTGTCATTCCAGTAGCATTTCTCTTCCGAGCGGTTCATTTGCACCGTTGCTTCATTACTGACCGGACCTATGATTTCTGATGTTTTTTTAGGCGGTTCTGCGGCATCAACCGGAGTAGGTTCACTCATTATAAAATACCCTCTGGATTACTCTTCAGTGCTCTATCTTATACTCAGTCAGAAAATTTTTCCAGTATTTGTATGCGGGGGCGTCTAAATTTCATGGTTTGGGCGCTTGGATTTTCTGAATTTGGCTATGGGTGGCGCTTTTCCCGGCGGGATTTTATGGTTGCAGCCGTACCTGATCGGTGATGTATGTATAGATTTCATCCGCCGATTTTTTGTCGCAATCGAATACGGCGCTGTTGTCCCTGTTGCAGTCTATGCCGTGCTCGACACTGCATAGACAGATTAGGCCGGCTTGATTGATCAGTTGGCTGATTTCTTCGAGGTTGCCGCCAAGGTCATTCTGTTCAAAAACGGCACAAATATGCCCTACATCGAACAAACGGCGTTCAAGCTGCCGGGCGATTTTCCGGTTGTTTTCCCCGGTTAACCATGCGGTGAAGGCTTTTTGCCCGTAACGGGCAGTGCGTTCATCGATGCTGACCGGACAAATTTCGGTATTGTCGCCGGCGCCAACGATCATGCCGGCGCCTACTGTGACGTTGGTTAAACGGTCTATGATGATAAAGGCTCCGGTGCTCTTGCATCCATGATAGGGATCGAAGGCAACGGGGGCGTTGACGGCAATACCACAGTGGGCGATTTCGTTCATATGGAGTTGCTTTGTTGTCGATTGTTCCAGGGTGTTTACGTCGATCTTGTAGTGTATGTTTGCAACGGAGCCGGGGACCGTCTTTGCGGAAAACTTGAAATAGTATGGTTTTCCGGCCGTCATTGTTTGTTCGGCCATCCACAGGACGTTGGCGTCAAACCGGTTGCCGGATAAGGGCAGGTTGTCATTGTGGGCGAGCATGTCTCCGCGGCTGATGTCAATGGCATCTTCGAGTGTCAGCGTTACCGCCATCGGCGGAAATGCCTGGTTGAGTTCGCCTTCAAAGGTCACGATGGATTTTATCGTGCTGGTTTTGCCGGAGGGAAGCACGGTTATGGTGTCGCCCTTGCGTACGATGCCGGCGGCAACGGTGCCGCAATAGCCGCGAAAGCCGGCATCCGGGCGATTCACGTATTGCACCGGAAAACGCATGTCTTTGAGGTTGCGATCGGTGGAAATTTCTACCGTTTCGAGAATGTCCATCAAGGGTTTGCCTTTATACCACGGCATTTCCCGGCTGGGGTTTACCACGTTTTCCCCGGTCAGTGCGGAGATCGGGACAAAGTGCAGGTCTATACGCTTCAGTCTGGAGATGAAGTGCAGATAGTTGTTTTTAATTTCCTCGTAGATTTCGGCGTTGTAATCAACCAGGTCCATTTTGTTGACGGCTACGATGATGTGTTTGATGCCGAGTAAGCAGGAGATAATGCTGTGGCGGCGGGTTTGGGTCTGGACTCCGTTGCGGGCATCGATTAGGACTACCGCCAGATCGCAGGTGGAAGCGCCGGTGGCCATGTTGCGGGTGTATTGTTCATGCCCGGGGGTGTCGGCAATAATAAACTTGCGATGGATGGTCGAGAAATAGCGGTAGGCGACATCGATGGTGATCCCTTGTTCGCGCTCGGCCTTCAATCCGTCCACCAGCAGCGCCAGATCTATATTTTCGCCGCGGGTGCCCGATTTGATGCTGTCGGCCGCCAGCGCCTCTAGCTGGTCTTCGTAAATCATCTTTGAATCGTGCAGTAAACGGCCAATCAGGGTGCTCTTGCCGTCATCCACACTGCCGCAGGTCAGCAGGCGCAACAGTTGTTTGTTTTCGTGCTGCGCGAGATAGGCGTCAATGTCGGAGTCTGTCAATTCTGATTGATAGGTCATTTTGTTCCGAGGCAATATCGGGGAAGGTATTTAGAAATAGCCTTCCCGTTTTTTTTCTTCCATCGAGCCGGTTTGATCGTAGTCAATGACACGCCCCTGGCGCTCTGATGTTTTGGCCAGCAGCATTTCCCGAATAATCTCCGGCAAGGTTGTTGCCGTGGATTCGACTGCGCCGGTCAGCGGGTAGCAGCCCAGGGTGCGGAATCGCACCATTTTGTTTTGGATATGCTCTCCGGGGTCTAAGGGCATGCGCTCGTCGTCCACCATGATATATACTCCGTGCCGCTTGACCACCGGTCGTTGCCTGGCGTAGTAAAGGGGAACAATGGCGATGTTTTCCAAGTGTATATATTGCCATATGTCCAGTTCGGTCCAATTGGACAACGGAAATACCCGGATGCTTTCTCCTTTGTCTATGCGGCCATTGTAGATGTTCCATAATTCAGGGCGCTGGTTTTTGGGGTCCCAGCGATGATTTTTATCACGGAAGGAGTAGACTCTTTCTTTCGCCCGTGATTTTTCTTCATCGCGCCGGGCGCCGCCGAAAGCGGCGTCGAATTGGTATTTGTCCAATGCCTGTTTCAGGGCAGCGGTCTTCATCACGTCGGTGTGTTTCTTGCTTCCATGGGTGAATGGGCCGATCCCGGCGTCCACGCCGGCCTGGTTTATATGCACCCTGAGATCGAGCCCAAGCTTTTTTGCGGTTTCGTCCCGAAATGCGATCATTTCACGAAATTTCCAGGTGGTGTCGATATGTAAAAAAGGGAAGGGCGGTTTGCCGGGGGAAAATGCTTTCAAGGCCAGTTGCAGCATCACCGATGAGTCTTTTCCTATGGAATACAGCATCACCGGATTGTCAAATTCTGCCGCTACTTCGCGAATGATATGAATGCTCTCCGCTTCGAGTTGTTTAAGTTGTGTCAGCTTGTAATCGCTCATGCCTTGTGGAAAAGTGATAGTGAAGGGCCGGTAAAATAGTTACAAGCCTTGCATTATAGCAAATTGGGGGGGCACGGTGGAGAATATGTAATGATGGAATTGTCGGCGGGTGCAGACGGGGTTGGCGGACCGGGGTACATATTGGATTGATTGGCCAATCTAACCCAGATCGAATACTGCATGCAGTGTTCTTACACCAAGTTCCAGGTATTTTTCGGCGACGACCACAGAAATTTTGATCTCTGAAGTCGAGATCATTTGGATATTGATGCCTTCGTCGGCCAATGCCTTGAACATTTTGCTGGCAACCCCGGCATGGGAGCGCATGCCAACACCGATAACGGAGATCTTGACGATTTTATCGTCGCCGGAAACTTTGTCGGCATCGATCTCTTTGGCGATTTTTTTAAGCAGTCGCAGCGCTTTGCCGTACTCATTTCGGTTTACGGTAAAGGTGAAATCAGTTTTATTATTTGCCCCTATGTTTTGCACGATCATATCGATTTCTATATTGGCGTCGGCAATCTGCCCCAGTATCTGGTAAGCGATCCCCGGTCTGTCCGGAACACCGGTAATGGTCAGCTTGGCCTCGTCACGATTGTGTGCAATGCCGGAAATTAGCGCTTGTTCCATATTTTCATCCTCGTCAATAATCAGGGTTCCAGGACCGTTGTTGAATGTCGGCAGCACTTTGAGCCGAACATTGTATTTGCGGGCAAACTCGACCGAGCGTATTTGCAATACCTTTGCCCCCACGCTTGCCATCTCCAGCATTTCTTCATAAGTAATGTACTCCAGCCGTTTTGCTTCGGGCACAATCCTGGGATCGGCGGTGTACACTCCGTCAACATCGGTATAGATACGGCATTCTTCCGCTCCAAGCGCCGCGGCCATTGCAACAGCGGTGGTATCCGAGCCGCCGCGCCCCAGTGTTGTGATATGTCCATGTTCATTAATGCCTTGAAATCCGGCGATAACGACTATCTTGCCGGCATTCAAGGCTCTGTGTACGCGGCCGGTCTCAATATCGATAATTCTGGCTTTATTGTGAGCGCTGTCTGTGCGTATATGCACCTGGCCGCCGGTAAATGACTGCGCGCTGTATTTTTGTTCCTCCAAAGCCATGCTAAGCAGCGCAATTGTAACCTGTTCTCCGGTGGACAATAAAACATCCAGTTCGCGTTCTTCGGGCCGGGCGGTAATGTCCCTGGCCAGTGATAGTAATCGGTCTGTTTCGCCGCCCATCGCGGATACCACAACGGCCACCTGATGGCCTTGCTTGCGAGTCTGAATTATTTTTTTGGCAACGGCCTTGATCTTTTCTGTTGTCCCGACCGAGGTCCCGCCGTATTTTTGTATGATTAATGACATGCCTTGCCGGTCGTGAAAAAGCGAAAAATTACCGCCGCGATCAGAAAGAATAAAATCTTGTCAGCGGAATTTACAAGCGCTTGCGCACCCAATCCGGCACCCCGGCAAGCGCCGCATCAAGCGCTGCGGGATTGTCCCCGCCTGCTTGTGCCATGTCAGCGCGCCCGCCCCCTTTTCCGCCTACTTTTTCGGCAACGAAATTCACCAGATCGCTCGCTTTGATGCGATCGGTGCTGTCCTTGGTCACGCCCGCAACCAGATTTATCTTATTGGCGCTCGAAACCGAAGCCAGTACCAAAGCCGCGCTGCCCAGTTTGTTTTTAAGTTGATCGACGGTATCACGCAAGGTTTTCGGATCCGCCCCGCCCAGTGTGCTTGTCAAAACTTTAATGCCACCCACGTCAACGGCTGCTGCGGCCATATCACTGCTGGCGCTGCTTGCCAGCTTTCCGCGTAATTGCAGGACTTCCTTTTCCAGCTCGTGCAATTTTCTCGTCTGTTGCCTCAGTTTGCTATCGACACTTTCTTTGTCGGTTTTTAACAGCTCTGCGATCCTGGTCAGTTTGCGGTCATCGGCTTCGATCCAGTGTAATGCGCCCTCGCCGGTAACGGCCTCTATCCTTCTTATCCCTGAAGCCACGCCTGTTTCCGAGATGATTTTGAACAAGCCAATATCACCCGCCCGGTTGACATGGGTCCCGCCGCATAATTCCCTGGAAAACTCCCCGCCGATTGACAGGACACGCACAATATCATCATATTTTTCACCGAATAAGGACATTGCGCCGGATTGCTTGGCCTGGTCAAAGGACATCATCTGTATTTGCGTATCTTTATTTTCCAGGATTTGCCGATTAACCAGTTTCTGTATTTCATTCAATTGTTTTTCACTTAGCGGCTCATCATGTGAAAAATCAAAACGCAGACGATCCGGGGCGACCAGCGAGCCTCTCTGGGTGACATGGTCGCCCAGTATTTTTCTCAATGCGGCATGCAACAGGTGCGTGGCGGAGTGGTTGCGCACAATATCGGTACGGCGCCCGCCGTCCACCTGTGCCTCAATTGTGTCGCCCACGTTTAATGAGCCGGCGCGCAACACTCCAGTATGGATGTGTGATTGCCCCTGTTTTTTTGTGTTTTCCACTTCAAACAAACTATCTTCCGCGCAGAGTTTACCCGTGTCGCCCACCTGCCCCCCCGCTTCGGCATAGAATGGCGTTTCCAGCAAGATTACTTCACCGGCAGCCCCCTGTCGCAGGGATTTTACGCTCTGACCATTCCGGTACAGGTCTATAACGGTTGTTTCCTGTTTAAGCCTGCTGTAGCCGCTGAACGTGCTTACCGCATCATTATTCTTGATCGAAACTTCGGCTTCGAATTTGCTCGCCGCCCGGGTGCGCCGGCGCTGCTTTTCCATTGCCGCATCAAATCCTGCTGCATCGATTTGCAGGTTGCGTTCACGCGCAATATCAGCGGTCAGATCGGCGGGAAAACCATAGGTATCATAAAGGCGAAAGACATCATCTCCGGCAATTACCCGGCCAGCCGTTCCGGCTATAATTTCTTCCATTATCTTCAGGCCCTTATCGAGGGTTTCAGCAAAGCGCTCCTCTTCCTTTAACAGGGTTTTTTCAATATGAGCGCGATTGGTATTCAATTCCGGATATGCGTCACTCATTTGCCGCTGCAGTGACGGCACTAATTTATAAAAAAACGGCTCGGTCAATCCGATTTTATAGCCGTGCCGGATCGCCCTTCTTATGATCCGGCGCAGCACATACCCCCGGCCTTCATTCGTGGGAGTGACCCCATCACTAATCAGGAATACACAGGAACGAAGATGATCGGCGATCACCCGGGTTGAGACCCGATCCGCATTCGGCTCATCCGCCAATGATTTTATGTCGGCAATCAGTGTTTGGAATAAATCAATTTCATAATTATCATGCACATTCTGCATTATCGCAGTGATGCGTTCGAGTCCCATGCCCGTGTCCACAGATGGGCGCGGGATAGGGTTCAATTTCCCGGTTTTATCCCGGTTATATTGGGTAAAAACCAGATTCCAGATTTCAATATAGCGATCACCTTCCTGATCGGGACTGCCGGGAGGCCCGCCTGGAACGCCGGCGCCATGATCATAAAAAATTTCACTGCATGGGCCGCACAACCCGGTATCGCCGATCGACCAGAAGTTATTTTTTTCATCACAGCGGCTGAATCGTTCTGCAGATATGCCTATGTCATCCAGCCATATCGATGCGGATTCGTCATCATCTTCAAACACGGTCACCCATAATTTTTCCGGGGTAATATCCAGCTCCCCGGTCAGATATTCCCAGGCGTATTTGATCGCCTCTGTTTTGAAGTAGTCGCCGAAACTGAAATTGCCCAGCATCTCGAAAAAGGTATGGTGTCTGGCGTTATAGCCTACATTTTCAAGATCATTGTGCTTGCCGCCTGCCCGCACACAGCGCTGGGATGACGCAGCCCGATGGTTCTTGCGTTGCTCATGCCCAAGGAATACATCCTTGAATTGCACCATCCCGGCATTGGTGAACAATAATGTCGGATCATTGCTCGGGATGAGTGAACTGCTGGCCACTATTTCGTGGCCGCGATTCTTGAAGTACTCCAGAAATAACTGACGCATTTGGCCACAGGTTTTCATTGTCACTTTATCCGCTGATGGGTCTGATCGCTGTTAAAATCAAATATATATTATGTTAGATAGAATATTTTTTCAGCTTATGATGCGGCGAACGCTGGAATAGTGGAAGATGGGGACTTAACCGTGATTGATACGGCGCAGTGATTTTTAGCCACTACCTGACGCGTACGCCGTTTTCATAAATGTGCAGGCTTGTTCTTTCTCCGGGTGTGAAAGAGTGCGCATCGCCGGGAAAACCTCTGTTTGGTATTTGACTCGTCTGCTGGCATTAAATTCTACGGAACACTAAGCGCCTGCCTGTAAGCTCAACATCGTGCGTCTCCCACCCGGCCGCCAGCCAAGCATACGCATGGGAATGTTGGCCATCACTTTCGTTTGCCCACCAGGCCGGGTAATCGTGCGCCGACTGTGGCAAGGGGAACCCTAAAACGCGCTCGACATCGGCGAAACTGGCGTGCCATTCCGGCCCGTCAAGTTCGCGCAAGTGATGGTAGAGCCGCTTATATTTTCCACGCTCTGCGGTGTCGGCTTTGTCAGAATGTTTGCTCATATCTTTGCCTCCTATTCAGTAATTTTTTTATCCAGGTTCTCCTTGGCAACCGACGGCAGATATTTTTCCCGAATCTGTGACTCTATTTCCTCTGCGATTTGAGGATTTTCCCGCAAATAATTCCGGACATTTTCCCGGCCCTGACCGATGCGCTCTCCTTTATAACTATACCATGCGCCGGATTTGTCAATCAGACCTTCTTTGGCGCCCATCACTATAATTTCGCCGTCACGGCAGATGCCCTCACCGTACAAAATATCAAATTCCGCCTGTTTGAATGGTGGGGCGACCTTGTTTTTAACCACCTTGACACGGGTTTCACTGCCGACCACTTCCTCTCCTTTCCTGATTGCGCCGATTCGGCGTATATCGAGACGCACCGACGAATAAAACTTCAGTGCGTTGCCGCCGGTAGTTGTCTCTGGATTGCCGAATACTACGCCTATCTTCATGCGAATTTGGTTGATGAAGATCACGCAGCAATTAGCGCGTTTAATATTACCCGTCAGTTTTCTCAAGGCCTGCGACATCAAACGGGCGGCCAGACCCATGTGCGAATCACCCATCTCGCCCTCAATCTCGGCCTTCGGTACCAGCGCCGCTACCGAGTCAATAACAATCAGTTCGACCGCGCCGCTACGCACCAGCATATCGCAGATTTCCAGCGCCTGCTCACCGGTATCGGGCTGGGATACCAGTAGATCATCAATACGTACTCCCAATTTTCCGGCATAAACCGGATCGAGCGCATGCTCGGCATCGATAAAGGCGCAGGTCTTGCCCTGCTTTTGCGCCTCGGCAATCGCCGAGAGTGTCAAAGTGGTTTTGCCGGAGGATTCCGGGCCGTAGATTTCAACAATACGTCCGTAGGGTAATCCTCCCACCCCCAGGGCAATATCCAATCCCAGCGAGCCGGAACTGACCGTGGGAATTTTGGCAACGGGTTGATCACCCATTTTCATCACGGAGCCCTTGCCAAATTGCTTCTCAATCTGGCTTAGCGCAATCGCCAGCGCCCTTTTTTTGTCTTCGCTTATATCGGTTCTCATTGTTTGTGCCTCCAAAATTTATTTCAAATGACCTGAATGTAAATATAGATGATATTTTTAAATATGTCAATATTTTTTATTATATATATATTTTTTATTATATAATAGTTAGTATATAGATAGAGTTAAGGCTTTGTAGTGGTGAGAAAACCAGGGTAAAGCATGATAAAACGTTGATTTTATAAGAAAATGTTGGATGAAATTAAATGGGTAACGCGCCGGCGATTGGAATATATCGAGTTGATGGCCTATTACCGTGGCAGTGTAAGCCGGAATGATGTTGCCAGGGCATTCGGGATCTCCAATGCTGCGGCTACCAAAGATCTGAAATTTTACCGGGATATCGTGCCGGGCAACCTGCTGTATGTGCATAGCGTATTTGGTTTTGTGCCGGGCGAATCATTTAAAGAGGTGTTTGCCGATTTGTCTCCCGCTGCCGTTTTGCCGATGATTGGATCGAATCTGGCCATGTCCGGCGGGGCGGATAAGGGTGCGCCGGCATTTGGAATTACGGTCGATAATCTGGCGCTTCCGCGCCGATTACCGGTCAAAGACGTGCTTTGTCAGATAACACGGGCTATCCATAAGCGAAAAAAATTATATGTCAGGTATCACTCACTGAGCGATAAGGGTCTGCAAAACAGGCGAATTATTGAACCGCATGCGTTGGTAGATACCGGCATTCGCTGGCATATCCGCGCCTATAATGAAGAAAGCTATGATTTTCGCGACTTTGTATTGTCACGCTTTGCCGAGGCGCAATGTTCAAACATCGAGGCTGAATCGAGTCCGGGCTACGATGATGATTGGGTGGAAACGATTACTTTATTCCTGAGTCCCCATCCGGGACTGAATCAAAAACAGCGGGATAGCCTGTTGTTTGATTTCGGCGGACATGACAATGTGATCGAGGTGGTGACGAGACGGGCAATGATCGGCTATGTTCTGCAATTGCTTGGTGTGGATACCTCGGCGGATCAGTCGCTGGATCCTGATAAGCGCCAGCTTGTGATACGTAACCGGGAGGAGATCGAGGCATTCGCCGCCTGGGTCTTTGAGTGATGATTGCTTGTTTATTGTTTCAACGGCCATTTGTGCAGTGTGCGGTATACACTGCCCGATTCTGTCGGCGTTGATTCGGCTAAAATGAAATGCTTCACCGGCCAATGGATAGCGGGTGAAGGCCGGGTTTTTATGGTTTTTTTCATCTTTCTGGCCAGCGTTACATGCGGTTTATAGGGTCGATTATCTACGGATATTCCCTGCTGGTTGGCGTGTCGTTGAAGTGCCTCCACCAGATGTTCGAGTGCCACCGGTATTTTTCCGGGAGCCAGCCACAATACCCCCGATCTTTTCCATATCCCGATTTTTTCCAGATGCAGAGAGAATGGATTGGAGCCTATATGATCGATATCGGCGATCAGCCGGGCTTGCCTTGAAGGGGGAACTTCACCAAGGAATACCAGGGTGATGTGCAGGTTGAATGGCCGGGTCAATGGACAATTTTTGCCAGCGAATCGTTGTGAGACCCGGTTGATTTGCGCCCTGGTTTCGTCATCGGGCCACAGAGCAAAAAATAGCCTGGACATGCGGTCGGATCAGATTACACCGGATTTTTTTCCAGTTCTTCCAGTAAACCGCGCAATGCAGCTATGCAAGCCTGGGTTCTTACTTCATGGCGGCCTCCTTCAAACCAGGCGGTTGCAGTGCGGGCGCTTTGTGGTGGTTTTTTGGTCCATGCAAAACAAACCATGCCTACCGGTTTTTCCTTGCTGCCGCCGGCGGGGCCGGCAATTCCGGTAATCGATACGGCCAGATCAGCATGGCTATGCTCGAGTGCGCCCCGGGCCATCGCCAGGGCGGTTGCCTCGCTGACGGCACCGTACTGATTTATTGTGTGCTCTGGCACGTGCAGTTGTTCCTGCTTGGATAGGTCCGAATAGGTTATAAATCCTCTTTCGAACCAGTCGGAGCTGCCCGGGATGCGGGTGATTGCTTCCGCCAGGCCGCCGCCGGTGCAGGATTCGGCGGTAACGATTTTATGACCGGTATTTTGGCAGGATGCGCCAAGCTGCTGCGCCAATGTGTCCAGGACACTCGTCATTGGTTTCTTTTATCCCGGAAAAAGTCCTTTAGCAACATGCTGCATTCATTTTCCAGCAGGCTTTGTTGCGCTTCTACCCGGTGGTTGAGTTCATTCGATTGCAGGATCTTGAATATACTGTCTTTTGCTTCCAGCCGGTTATCGTCTGTGCCATAAACAAGGCGTTTTATCCGGGCATGGATCATTGCGCCGGCACACATTGCACAGGGCCTGAGCGTAACATAGAGCGTGGTATCCGGCAGTCGGTAGTTCTGCATCAGAGCCGCCGCCTTTCTGAGGGCGTTGATCTCGGCGTGCGCTGTTGGGTCATGCGCCGCAATCGGGCTGTTCCAGCCTTCGCCGATCACTTCATTGCGATATACAAGGACGGCGCCTATCGGCACTTCATCCATCTCGCGCGCATGACAGGCCAAGCGCAAGGCCCGCTTCATCCATTTGTCATCGTCCATTGATTTCTGCGCCAATCGAGGTGATGTGTAAGGTTGTGCTATTCAATAGTTGGGGAAGTAGATAATCGGCGATGGTATAAAAGCTGCGGCGGCAGGCTACGACCCAAGGGGATAATAGTGGGGGGGGGGGGTAATGGTGCAGGATATTTGGTAAACGCACTCTGGATTTGGGCGCATTGATAAATTTCAGATATCTTCCATCTTTAATTTTAATAGTACAAAATCGAGATCATTTTCGATCAGGAGATCGCGCACCGAACTCAGTTCTGTCAGATTTTTATACGGGCCGGCCCGAACACGATGGTGTATGTTCTGCCCATTAATGACAACTCTTTGAATATCGGCGGCAATTCCTATCAGCGCTAATTTGGCTTTGATTTCATCTGCCGCATCGTACTCCTGGAATGAGCCAATTTGTAATACGAAAATACCGGGCTCAGGTTCATTGATTTCCGCCTGGTCCTGTTCTTCGGCGACCCATTCGGAGATGTTTACTTTTTTACTCGGCAGGATCTGGTAAAAATCGAATTGAGGTTCGGACGGCTTCGGCTCAGCGGATTGTTTGCCCGGCAATTCCTTTTCATCGATGGTTGCCTTTTCTACCGCAGGTTCCGGTGGCGGGAGAGGCGCTGGAATTACCGGGTGTTTGTTGAAATAAATTATTGCGGTTGTCGCCAGAGCCAAACCGGCAATAATGGAGAGTATGCCGTTGCGCCGCCCGGGTTTTTTCTTGCGGGTTCTGTTCCTGCCAACGCTTAGGTTTTTGTAGTCTTGCGGCATTACATTTTCTCGGGTGCGGAAACGCCCAATAGGGTTAATCCATTATGGATGATTTGTTTGATTGCCAGACTCAAACACAGGCGCGCTGCCCGCATATCAGCATCGGCGTCAATGATCCTATGGGTTTCATAGTATGTATGGAAGTCGCCGCTTAATTCTTTCAAATAATAAACCAGAATGTGTGGCGCATAAGTAATGGCCGCTTTTTCGATGGTTTCTTTGTAGCTGGAAAGTTTATTCAAAAGCTGCTGTTCCTTGTCTTCCGTCAATAATTCCAGTGTATGGATGTTGTCCTGCCAGACAAAATTTATGTTTTGCTGTTGCAGTTTATCCTGCAGGCGGCAAATGCGCGCGTGAGCGTATTGAATGTAGAAAACCGGGTTTTCTTTGTTGCTGGATTTGGCCAACTCCAGATCAAAGTCCAGATGGTGTTCGCTTTTGCGCATCACGTAAAAAAACCGCGCGGCATCCCGCCCCACCTCTTTATATAACTCCGACAGGGTTATGAATTGGCCGGAGCGTGTTGACATTTGTATTTTCTGCTTTCCGCGAAACAGGGAAACAAACTGCACCAGAAGTATATCCAGTTTGCCGTTGTCGTCACCGAGAGCCTCCAGAGCGGCGCGCATGCGGGCCATGTAGCCGTGGTGATCTGCGCCCCAGATGTCGATGATTTTATCATAGCCTCGTTGGAATTTATCATGGTGGTAGGCAATATCCGAGGCGAAATAGGTGTTTTGACCGTTATTGCGCACTATGACTCGATCTTTTTCGTCGCCGGACATTTTGGAACGAAACCATTTGGCGCCATTCTTTTCATAGATGCGCCCGCCGGCTTCCAGTATTTCCAGTACTTCCGATACTCGCTGCTGATCAAACAAAGAGCTTTCGATAAACCAATTGTCAAACAACACCCCGAACTCGTTCAGATCCTGCTTGATAGTATCTAAAATTGCATCCAGTCCGGTCTGATGGAAAATTGAATAACGATCGCCCAGTCTGGTTTTCAGGTCATCGATCAATAGGTCCAGTTGTTGTTCGGGGTTGCCTGTATCGGTATTCTGAATCTCATGGATCAATGAGTCAGCGTGTTCCTTTTTCAGGTCCCGGGCAATACTGTAAATATAATCACCCTGGTATGCTTCTTTGGGGAATTGAATTGATTGACCGTTTTCTTCCAGATAGCGGAGATAAATACTGGCGGCGAGAATATCCGTTTGCCGCCCGACATCATTCACATAGTATTCTCTATCAACTTTATAGCCAACGGCTTCAAGCAGATCGGCGACTGCCGCCCCGTAGGCGGCTCCTCTTCCATGACCTACATGCAGAGGACCGGTTGGGTTTGCCGAGACAAATTCAATCAGCGCTTTTTTCCCGGCAAAGGTATTGGTTTGCCCGTGGAGAACGCCGATTTTCAGGATATCGGCAATGAGGGAATGCCGGGTATTCTGTTTAAGAAAAAAATTGATGAATCCGGGGCCGGCAATTTCGATTTTTTTAATTGCAGCCGGATTGGAAATATAGCTGACAATCATCTCCGCCAATTGCTGCGGAGATGTGTTTGCGCGTTTTGCAAGCATCATGGCGATATTCGTGGAATAGTCGCCGTACAGCTTGTTATGGCTTGTTTTTATCCGTATTTCGTTCGGGATCGCCAAGGTCAATTCTTGTTCTTTCTCAATTTCCCGTAGAGAAGATCTAAGGAGATCGGCAATTTCTTGTTTCAAGGGCATGTCCCGGAAAAAGGGGGTTGTTCTAATGCTTGATTTCTACAGGAGAAAAGCAATTATTTAACAACCGTCAATCCCAGTGATTCCCAGCTCTGTATTCCGCCCCGGTACCATTTTAATTTTTGTGGGGGATAGCCAAATCTCATCAGGGTCCTGATATTTGTGGGAGATTGTCCGCACCACATGCCATTACAGAACAATACCAGTGTTTTCGCCTGGCTGAAATCCCAGAGTCCTTCGTAGTTCACAGCGCCAAATTGAGTTTCCATAATCTCGGCAATTGTAAACGGATCAGCGCCTGCGCCGGGCTTGAGTTGAGTCCATGGAATATTTACCGAACCGGGAATGGTGCCGTTGTCCAACCAGTCCGGCGTTCTGGAATCAATGACTAATATGGAATCGTCCCCTTCAGACTTTCTTCTGAGATATTCAAGCATCTCGAGTTCAGCGATTGTTTCGACACCGGGCGCCAGTTTTGCGGGCTGAATACAAAATGGCGGACATTTTCTGGAGGTTCTTGCATAAAGAGGATTAATTGTATTATCGGGATCCTGGTTTCTCCTGATCGTTATTTTTCTGCCGTTATGGAGAACCTCTACCTGCGTTATGGAAGCGCTGATGCCGATCTCATCACCGTACGCATTGATCCCCACAATGCATAGAGCGGTCAGTATGCCGGTATTGATCATGGAAAATTTTCTTTTCATAAATTTACTGCTGCTAAAGCATGTCTTGCGGATCGATATCGATAGACCAGCGAATTTTTTTTCCGAGTTTCGCATGATCCAGATAGTCGATCCATGGGCTGATGGTCTGGTGCAATGTTTTTCTATTGCCGGACTGAATTAATAGCTGCATTCTGTACCGGCCCGAGCGCTTCTCAATAGGCGCAACAACCGGGCCCAATACATCAATTTTATGCTTCTTCATCGAGATGAGTTTATCTTTAGCGTCAATAAGAAAATTATTTACCGGCGCTATCCGGTTGGCCTCTGCTCTTAGTAGTGCGTGATACGTAAATGGCGGTAGCAATGCCGCTTTTCTCTCGGTCAGTAATTTTTTCGAAAATTCCCGATACCCTGAATTGATCAGAGTTTGTAAAAGATTATGGTCCGGATAATGAGTCTGAATCAAGACTTTGCCTCGTTTGCTTCCACGCCCGGCTCTTCCACTCACCTGAATGAGCAGCTGCGCAAGCCGCTCGCCGGCACGGTAGTCACTACCGAATAAACCGCGGTCCGCGTCTATAATACCCGTGAGAGTAATGTTTGGAAAATGATGTCCTTTTGCCAGCATCTGTGTGCCGATAATAATATCGGCTCTGCCTTTCTCGATTTCATTCAGTAACCGCTGCATGGCATTTTTCCGGCGAGTAGTATCCCGGTCAAAACGGACAATATTGGCGTTCGGAAAAAGGTTCAAAAGGGTTTCTTCAATTCTTTCCGTGCCATAGCCTATGCGGGATAGTGTATTTTTTCCGCATTGGCGGCATGTCAGGGGGGCATTTTTTTGCGATTCGCAATGATGGCAGATTAATAAATTTCTCGATTTGTGGTAGGTGTAGGGGTATTCACAGTGCGGACAAATCATTTTATCTCCGCATTCGTGACATAGTAAATGATCTGCATATCCCCGGCGATTCAGGAACAGCAAAACCTGATGTTTGTTTTTCAGTTCGCTTTGTATGTGTGTGGCAAGTGTTTGTGAAACCGCACCGTGCATTTTAGTGCCGCGCAAGTCAACAATATTATAGGTGACCGGACTGGAATTACCGACGCGCGCAGGCAATATCAGAGAGTGAATTTTTTTTGATTCGACGTTTTGTAATGTTTCCATAGACGGGGTAGCGCTACCAAGAATGATTGGAACCTTGTCTCTTTTAGCGCGCACCAGGGCAATATCTCTGGCCGAATAGCGGAATGTGTCTTGCTGTTTGTAGGAAAGATCATGTTCTTCATCGACGATATAAAGACCGGGGTTTGCCAAAGGCGTCCACACTGCTGAGCGGGTGCCAAGAATAATAGATGCGCGTCCTTGTTTGGCGCTCATCCACCCATTATAGCGTTCCAATTGAGACAGCCCGGAGTGTTGCACCACTATTTCGGCGTCAAATCTCTCCTTAAAACGTGAAATAAGCTGAGGTGTCAGCCCGATTTCAGGAAGCAATACCAGCACCTGCAAATTTTTATTGAATCTGTCTTCAATGGCACGCAGATAAATTTCCGTTTTACCGCTTCCGGTCACGCCATCCAGTAAAATTGGGTTATAGCAATCAGATCTCTTCCGTATAGCCGCGATGGCGTGTTGCTGATCCCTGCTCAGGGTGATGTTGCTATCATGGACTTTGATTTGGTTTTTGAAAATTCTGTCCGTATTTTCGATCAACCCTTTTTCAAACAGCCTGGAGACTGGCTGCCTGCAGGAGCCGAATTTTTCTGTGAGTAGTTTTTCGCTGACAGGATTTTTCTGCCCGCATATAAAAGCATAAATCTGTTTTTGCCTGATTGCCCTTGTCGAAAGGGAGGCTGTATTACCGGTATTTTTTTTGGCCGCCGTCCAGTAATTGGTGACGGGCATTGTTGCCGGAAAACGATCTGTGCCCAGCTTTGCCGGCAGTGATTGAAATATAACCTCACCTATGGGATGGTGATAATACCGGCTGGCCCATATCAATAAATCCAGATGTTTCCGGCTGATGACTGGTTCACCGTCTATGATGCGTATTACCCGTTTCAGTTTGCTCTTTTCAATATTTGTTTTATCGGAGCTTGATAAAACCAGGCCAACAGTCCGGGGTTTTTCCCCAAATGGCAATAACACACGGGTTCCGGGTTCGATCTGGTTTATCGAGGTATTATGCGGCGGCAAATAATCAAAATAACGGCGCAGTGGGGTCTTGATTGCGACATTGAGACAGCAGAAGTGCGAGGTCATTTATTTTAAGGAACCGATATTCCAACGAGGCACTCGGGTTTGTTCGCCGCGGGTTCCGGGATAGCGCATCCGCGTAAACATAGAGATAGACTGGTAGCTAGAATACTTGTTCTGGTATTTCTTTTAAAGAGTCGTCCGAATATATTTTTCGGCTATTATCATCCGCCTGTTTTGAGGGAGTATTTTCTACCCTGAAAATTTCAAGGATTGCAGCCGGATCAGATGCAGCCGTCCGCTGACCGCTCTGCGGGTCAATTTTTATATCTACCAATCCCTCGGGTCTGTACGCCGGGGATTCCGGCACGCCATCCAATACCGTCCCCATGTATTCTATCCACATGGGCAGTGCTGCGCTCGCCCCGGTTTCGCCGCTGCCCAGAGGTTTAAACTGATCGAAACCAACCCATACGACGGTGACAAGGTCGGAATTGAATCCGGCAAACCAGGCATCATACTGGTTATTTGTTGTGCCCGTCTTTCCGGCCAGATCATTCCTATTCAACGACAGCGCTCTTCTTCCGGTGCCCCGCTTTATCACATCCTGCATCATCGACCTCATAATGAAAATATTTCTTGGATCAACCACAATGGGAGCAATGGGGTTATCCGCCGCAATGGATTTCTCCTCCTCGGTAATTGTTTTTTCAAGGGCCGGCAGTTGATCGTTCTCTTCTTCTTCGGGCAATTGCTGCTTGCATTCCGCGCATGCAGTTTTAGGCGAGGATTGAAATAATTGCTCGCCTTCGTATGTGCTGATTGTGTCTATGAAATAGGGGTCAATTAAATGGCCGCCATTTGCAAATACACAGTATCCGCGATCCAGTTCCCAGGATGTGAGCTCGCCGCTTCCAAGAGCGAGTGACAAGTTCGCCGGCAATTTGGGGGCATCGAATCCAAAACGGGCGATGTGTTCGAGAGCGGTTGGGATCCCAATTTCGTTTAATAGTCTGACTGAAACCAGATTGCGTGACTTCGTCAAGGCTTCGCGCAAGCGGGTCGGCCCATAGGTTTTCCTGCTATAATTTTGCGGTCTCCATTCCCTGCCTGAGCCGGCATCACTGAATACTACCGGCGCATCATTGATAATTGATGCTGAGGTTTTTCCTTCGTGCAGTGATGCGGAATAGATGAATGGCTTGAAGCTGGAACCGGGCTGGCGTTTCGCCTGGGTAACGCGGTTGAATTTGCTGTGCAAAAAATCGAACCCGCCCACCAAGGCCAATACAGCTCCGTTTTTCGGGTTTATGGAAACAATACTGCCTTCCACAGCCGGTAGCTGCGACAGATGCCATTCTCCTTCTATTGATTCCCGTACCCGGGTAGCATCGCCAATCCGAAGAATTTCACCGGCAGTTTTGGGTATTGCTCCGCGCCGATTCTCATTGATGTAGGGCCTTGCCCATTTCAGACCGTCCCAATTAATTTCAACTGCGCCCAAACCTTTAATAAAGACCGATGCCGATTTTTCTCTTACTTCGATGACCAGTGCCGGAATTAAACCGCCCAACACCGGGAAGGCATTGAGAAGTTCGGAAAAATCAGCCTCCGTATAGGTTCCAATATCAATATCGAAGTGTTGTTCGGCCCCTCTGTAGCCATGCCGCTGATCATATTCAATCAGCGCTTTTCGTAATGCGAAATTAGCGGCGATTTGATTGCTGTCTACTATAGTAGTCTTTGCTATGAGGCCATCGGTATAAACATCTTCTCCAAAGCGCTTGAACAAATCCGCCCTCACCATTTCTGCTACATAGGAGGCTTCTATGTCCACCGATGGGGTATGCAAGGATGCCGTTATTGGTTGCTCCCTGGCTTCCTGGTACTCATTTTCATCAATGAAATTCTGTTCCCGCATTCTGCGCAATACATAATTTCTTCTATTCAGGGCTTTTTCTGCATTGGTAACGGGATTGGTTTTTGAGGGTGCCGCAGGCAATCCGGCGATCATGGCAAATTGTGCAAGCGTGAGTTTATCAACGGTAGTGCCGTAATACACGTGCGCCGCCGCTGAGATACCGTAGGATCGTTGACCGAAATAAATTTTATTCAGGTAGAGTTCGAGTATCTCTTCTTTGCTTAATTCGCGCTCAATTTTCAGCGCAAGAAAAACTTCATTCAGTTTGCGCGAATACTTTTTTTCTCTGGATAGAAAGAAATTTCGTGCGACCTGCATTGTAATGGTGCTTGCCCCCTGTTTTTTGGATCGGGTTTTGATAAGAGAGTACGTCGCTCTGATAATGGCTCGCCAATCCACGCCCGGATGCGTATAAAAGCGGTCGTCTTCCGCCGCAATAAAGGCATTAATGAGCTGGTCCGGCACTTCATCGATATCTATAGGTGCACGGCGCTTCTCTCCAAACTCGGACAGTAATGCGCCTTGACTGCTATAGATGCGCAGCGGTACTTGCATCTTTACATCCTTAAGAGAAGCGATATCCGGCAGTCCGGGTAGCACATTCCAAGTAATTATTGCCAAAGAAATAATACCAAAAACAAAAATAATCAGAAGAAAATTGAATATAAAGCGCAGCATATTGTGTTTATTTTATCAGATAACTCAATATATATTGTTTTTTATAGATAACTGTAAATTTTGAAAGATTTTTCGATAAAATAGCAAAAAGTATTTGTTTTTTGCTTTTTTGTGGACTATAGTGCAAATTATTAGTTAATGTTATATTATATATATAAGGTATAAACTGTCATAGTTAAAAGGAAAAATTGTGTTTTCATTTAAAAGAAAATCGAAAAAGGTTCTGGGCATTGATATCAGCGCAACTGCAATAAAATTGTTAGAGCTTGGGCGGAGCGGCAGCAAGCACCGAGTAGAAAGTTACGCAGTGGAGCCCTTGCGTACTAATTCCGTTTCCGAAAAGACTATAAACGATATTGAAGCCGTTGGCGATACGATCTTGCAGGCAGTGAAGAAATCCGGTTCAAAAACCAAGCAGGTTGCAGTTGCAGTTGCTGGTTCATCGGTGATCACAAAGATCATTACCATGCCGAATGGATTGTCCGATAGCGAGATGGAAAGCCAAATCCAGATAGAGGCCGATCAATATATTCCATTTCAATTGGATGAAGTGTCAATGGATTTCGAAATTATGGGGGAAGCAAAAGACAATCCCGATCAAGTTGACGTATTGTTGGCCGCCTCACGCTCTGAAAATGTCGATAACATTGTGGCCGCAATGGATGTTGCCGGCCTCACCGCCAGATTGGTGGATGTAGAGGCTTTTGCCATTGAAAATACGGTTAACATGATGGTGTCAGATCAATACGGCTGGAGCGCTAATGAAATAATAGCGGTAGCGGATGTTGGTTCTGCAATTACTACATTCAGTGTGCTGGAAAATCTTAAAACAATTTATTCCCGTGAACAAACATTTGGCGGCACGCAGTTGACCGAGGACATTCAGCGCCGTTATGGCCTGTCTTATGAGGAGGCCGGTCTTGCCAAGAAACAAGGCGGATTGCCCGATAACTATGGCCCCGAGGTGCTTGATCCTTTCATGGAGTCAATGGCGCAGCAAATAGGCCGCGCCCAACAGTTTTTTCTTTCCTCCAGTTCCGTAGGCAATATAGACCATCTGATTCTGGCAGGGGGTTGCTCGTCTATTACTGGAATAGACCAGCTGATCGAGTCAAAAGTTGACATCCCAACGATAGTGGCTAATCCGTTTGCCAATATGTCTGTTGCTTCAAGGGTTCCCGCCGCCGCCTTGAGTAGGGATGCGCCGGCCATGATGATTGCCTGCGGATTAGCCCTGAGGAGCTTTGATTAATGCCTCATATTAATTTACTTCCCTGGCGAGAAGAGCGCCGCAAGGAACAGCAAGTCGAATTTATAATCGCTCTCGCTGTCGTTGCGGTAGCGGGTGTCGTGATCTGGGGTATGGGGCATTTATACCATACTCAATTAATAAGTGTGCAGGATTCCAGGAATGTGTACATAAAATCGCAGATCGACCAGCTTGATAAAAAGATTGAAGAGATAAAGAAACTTGAGGAAGAAAAAGAAAGGTTATTGGCGAGAATGCGTGCTATTGAACAATTGCAGGGGAACAGACCGCTAATTGTGAGACTGTTCGATGAACTTGTAATGGCTATGCCGGAGGGCGTGAGTTTGAACAGCATAAAACAGAAAGGTGGCGAAATTGTGCTCACCGGGGCGGCACAATCAAATGCCCGGGTTTCTTCATTCATGCGGAATATTAAAAATTCCGAGTGGATACAAAATCCTAATTTACAGATCATCCAGGCGGATGAGCCAGACAAGAATACCAGTGCCAGTGTTAGTGATTTCACACTCAGTTTCAGCCAGGTCCTTCCCAAGGAGGAGGAAGAATGAACATTATCGAAGAAATTAAAAATCTGGACCCGAACAATCCGGGAACCTGGCCGTTGCCTGTAAAGATAGTGGTTTTTGTTATTGTATTTATCGGGATTTTAATTGTTGGTTGGAATGTGGATATTATCAAGCAGCGTGAACAGCTTGCGACGATGCAACAGGAAGAACTGGATCAGATTGCATCGTTGGAGCAGAAGCAAAAAAAAGCAGCCAACCTGAAAGCATTGCAGGAACAGATGAAAGAAGTGGAACAATCTTTTGGCGATATGTTGAGACAGTTGCCGGACAAAACCGAAGTTGCCGGGTTGCTCATTGATATATCTCAGACCGGGCTGGCGGCCGGATTGGAATTTAATCTCTTCAAGCCCCAAAAAGAAGTCCCGGTAGAATTTTATGCCGAACTTCCGATTGAGATAGCAGTGAAGGGGAAATATCATGAGTTTGGAGAATTTGTGAGCGGTTTAGCGACGTTACCTCGTATCGTTACCACACATAACATAGATATAAGCAAAGGCACAGATGATAGCTTAATCATGAGGGCAATTACTAAAACGTACCGTGCATCGGAATCAGAAAGCGAACAAGAATCAGAAAGCGAACCATAAATTATGAATGCGCCGAATCAAAAAAAGTTCTTCAAAATAATTTTATCGGGAGTTTGCAGCCTGGTTTTGCAGGCCTGTATTTCTTACGATATCGGCGATCTGGAACAACAAGTATCCGAGGTTTTGCAAAGACCTGGCGGACGCATTGAACCCTTGCCGGAAATCAAGCCCTACGAGTCCTATGCCTATGAATCCGGGCAGGAAAATGCAAAAGATCCTTTCCTCTCTCTCTTTGCAAAGCCGCAGGATGAGGCGGCCGTGGGATCCGGCCTGACTGCTGAAATGGAAAGAGAAATAAAGGACCGTAATCGTGAGGAGCTTGAACAGTTTGAACTCGATAGTTTAAAGATGGTTGGTACCCTGGAGGATTCTGAAGATTATTGGGGAATAATATTGGACCCGGACAAGGTTATTCACAGAATCAAGGTGGGGAACTACATAGGTCTCAATGTCGGCAAAGTCACCAATATTTTCGAAAACCGGATCGAACTAAGAGAGATTGTTCAAAATAGTCAAGGCAGATGGGAAGAGCGGGAAGCAGCTTTGGCTCTGGATGAATTGTGATAAAATTTTTTGCGAGGTACATCTTATGAAGCCTGTTCATACAAACAAATATTTTTTACGAGGTCTTGCTGCTATCAAAAATATCGTAATAGGGGCCATTTCGATGACTTTGTCGATATTCTCTGTTACTACCTATGCAGTTTCTCTCGATGACATAAGTTTTGCTCCACTGTCCGGCAACCGGGTTCAGATAAAGATGGATCTTTCCGAACCACTGTCGGTGGAACCATTGAATTTTGCTATAGACAATCCTGCGCGTATTGCGCTCGATTTTCCGAATGTGACCTTGAATCTCGCTGATAAGAACCAGTCTATAGGCATAGGTGCGGCGCACAGTGTAGTTGCCGTTGAATCTTCCGACAGGACCCGTGTCGTATTGAATCTTGTCCAATCTGTGCTGTATGAGGTTGAGTTGCGGGACAGCAGTGTGCTGGTGATATTGGCTTCCGACGCCGGCAGTTCTTCTGCGCAGACGGATTTAAGGAAGGGTTCTATAGAGGATATTGATTTTCGGCGTGGAGAGGCTGGCGAGGGCAAAATCATTATTCGGCTCTCCGAAGTATCGACAGCGGTGAATATGAGTCAGGATGGCGGACAGATAATCGTTGACTTTCTCGGTGTGCAATTGCCCGAAGATCTCGACAGGAATCTGGATGTTACCGATTTCGCTACTCCGGTTAAAAATATCGATACCTCAGCCGATGGCAATAATGTTCGTATGATGATCTCTACGGTGACTGAGCAGTATGATCATCTCGCATACCAAACGGATAAATTTTATACCCTTGAATTCAAGCCGGTGACCAAGGATGAGCTCGAAAAGCAAAAAAAAGAAAAATTTGGTTATACCGGGGAACGTCTGTCGTTGAATTTCCAGGATATCGAGGTTCGTGCAGTATTGCAGTTAATTGCCGATTTCACCGGATTTAATTTAGTCTCCACTGACGCAGTTAGCGGCAACGTTACCCTGCGTCTTAAAAACGTTCCCTGGGACCAGGCGCTGGATATCATTCTTACCTCCAGGGGTTTGGCCAAGCGCCAGAATGGCAATGTCCTGTTGGTAGCGCCTCAGGAAGAGATCGCGGCGCGCGAAAGGCTGGAGCTTGAAGCAGCACAGCAAATAGAAGAACTTGCCCCATTGCGCACTGAGTTTATACAGATTAATTATGCCGATGCGGCCGATATGGCTACGCTGATTCAGCAGTCCGGGGCAGGCGAGGCTAGTAATTTATTATCCGACCACGGTACGGTCACCATTGATAACAGAACCAACATATTAATTGTTCAGGATATTGCCACCAGCCTGGCGACGATCAGAGCGTTGGTGGCAGAATTGGACATTCCGATCAGACAGGTTTTAATTGAATCCCGTATTGTGAATGCAAGTGAAACCTTCGCCAAGGATATAGGCGTGCGATTTGGTGCTAGTCGGAATACATTATATGGCAACAATACAGTTGTTATAGGCGGCACTACCGCGGGCAATCGGACTGGTTTGGGTGGTGAAGACGCGCAAGAAGGATTTGTAACTGAGGACACCGCGGATTTGATAGTCAATTTGCCTGCTCCAACCGGCTCTCCCAGTATTGGTCTGGCGATAGGAAAAGTCGGGTCGAGGTTATTGCAGCTCGAATTATCCGCCCTGATCGCCGAAGGTCGGACTGAGGAAATTGCCAGCCCGCGCGTAATTACCGCCAACCAGAATGAGGCGATTATTGAGCAGGGTGTGCAGATCCCTTTTCAGGCGGCAACCTCCAGCGGGGCAACGTCGATTTCATTCCAGGATGCCACGTTGATGCTGCGTGTTACGCCGCAAATCACCCCGGATGACCGGGTCCTGTTGGATCTGGAGGTGAATCAGAATTCAGTAGGCTCTCCCGCGGTACTGGGTACTCCGCCAATCAACGTCCGCTCCGTATCGACCCAGGTATTGGTCAATAACGGTGAGACGGTAGTGCTTGGAGGCGTTTATACTGTAGATGATAGAACGACTATCAATCGCGTGCCTTTCTTCAGTGATCTTCCGTATGTAGGGTTTCTTTTCAGGAGAGATGACATCGATAATGAGAAACGGGAGTTATTGATTTTTGTCACTCCAAAAATCTTGAAGGACGGGTTGACGATATAGGTTTCGGTGTATCACTTGCTCGCGGAGGCCGTGGAAGGCAAGTGTGGAACAAAGCCGGAACCCGACGATGTGCGGCAATTTGACGCAGATATCCCTGCCTTGAGATGGCAGGAGCGCAATTCGGTTCATGGTTGACGCGGATGGATGCTGTCGCCGTACCGAATCCGATACCAGATAGTAGATTAATTATCTTATCTCACCGTCTGAAATAGTATTATTCAAATGTGAAATCAGACTCTCCCAATATATTTCTTGTCGGTCCTATGGGTGTGGGCAAGACGACCATAGGCAAACGGCTTGCCGGAAAACTATCCAGGGAATTTTATGATAGTGACGCGGAAATTGAACAACAAACCGGGGCGGCGATCCCGCTCATATTCGAGATAGAAGGAGAACAGGGATTCCGAAAACGTGAATCCGGGATAATTGCCGCACTGGTGAAAAAAAAATCAATTGTGCTCGCTACAGGCGGCGGGGCCGTGCTGGATGAGACGAATCGCCGGCGCTTAACGAAAAACGGTTTTGTAGTGTATTTAAGATCGGCCCCCGAGATATTGATGTCACGAACCAGAGGAGATAAGACGCGGCCGCTTTTGTCATCGTGCGATACTTTGGAAGCGGTAAAAGAGATCCTCGATCAAAGAGAGCCGCTGTACCGGGAACTTGCCGACTTGATAATAGAAACCGACCGGTTTGGCGTTACCGGCATCGTAGATAAAATATGCGAGGTTTACCGCGCAAAATGAAACGTATCGAGATCGATCTTGGTGAACGAAGCTACCCCATTTATATTGGCGCTGAGGTCATCAACCTGGCGGATATATTTCAACGGCACACCAGAGGAAAGCAGGTTATGCTGGTTTCAAACGAGACCGTTGCCCCGATGTATATGGATAGCGTTGTGCGGCATTATGCCGGTTCTATTGTCAGGTCGATGGTTTTACCGGACGGCGAGCAATATAAATCCCTGGGATCTTTGGAGCGGATTATTGCCTGCCTGCTGGAAAACAAATTCAGCAGGAATTGCTGTCTGGTAGCATTAGGGGGAGGCGTTGTCGGCGATGTAACCGGGTTTGCCGCCGCCTGTTATCAGCGCGGCGTCGATTTTATCCAGGTACCGACAACATTGTTGGCGCAGGTTGACTCATCGGTTGGAGGCAAGACAGCCGTTAACCATGCGCTGGGAAAAAATATGATCGGCGCATTTCATCAACCCGTGGCGGTGATTGCCGATACCGGTATTTTAAGGAGTCTGCAGCAACGACAGTTGATCGCCGGCATGGCCGAAATAATAAAATACGGTCTGATCAGGGATGCTGAATTTTTTGACTGGCTTGATGACAATATCGAGGTCTTGTTGAATCGCGACCCTGATGCCCTGGCGTGGGCAATAGAGCGCTCATGCATCAACAAGGTGCGGGTAGTGGAAGCAGATGAACGCGAATCCGGGCTGCGCGCCATTCTCAATTTTGGCCATACATTCGCTCATGCAATAGAAACCGCACTCGAGTATAAAGACTGGTTGCACGGAGAGGCGGTGGCATGCGGCATGTTCATGGCGATTGAATTATCGCATGCATCCGGCTGGCTCAGCGCACAAGATGTCGCTAAGACACGGCAGATACTGGAACGAACCGGACTTCCCATCCGGCTGCCTGCCGGCATTACCAGCGAGCGCATGCTCGAATTGATGCAAGTGGACAAAAAAGCCAGAGATGGAAAAATACACCTGGTATTGCTGAAGCAGATTGGCGAAGCTGTTGTTGCGTCGGACTATGACAAGGATAAATTGCTTGAGATGGTCAATAATTTTCCGCGGGCTGAGGAGCATTAGCCGGTGTCCGGCCTAGCCAGATATGCCGCCTGGCCCCAGAGCTCCAGAGGGCGTTTGCATGAAGAATCACAAAGCGACTACCGCGATGATTATCAGCGCGATCGAGACCGCATCATTCATTCGTCCGCGTTTCGCCGTCTGGAATACAAGACCCAGGTATTTCTGAATCATGAAGGGGATATGTATCGCACCCGATTGACGCATTCGATAGAAGTGGCCCAGATAGGCAGGACAATTGCCAGAGCCTTGTCGTTAAATGAGGATCTAACGGAAGCGATATGCCTTGCGCATGATCTCGGTCATACACCTTTTGGTCATGCCGGCCAGGATGCCCTGAATGAAGGCATGGCCGAATTTGACGGTTTTGAACATAATCTGCAGTCGTTGAGAATAGTGGACGTGCTGGAAGAAAAATACGCCAGGTTTCCAGGCTTGAATTTGACCTTTGAAACACGGGAAGGAGTGCTGAAACATTGCTCGAGAAACAACGCAAAATCACTGGGTGAGATAGGGGAAAGATTCCTTATGAAGCGGCAGCCCGGATTGGAAGCCCAGATCGCTGATATTGCCGATCAAATCGCCTACAATAATCACGATGTTGATGACGGGCTGCGATCCGAATTGATCGGTTTTGAACAATTGTCGGAATGTATGCTTTTCAGGCGGCATTATCAGGACGTCAAACAGACCTGGCCCGATCTGTCTCCGGCACGGATACGGCATGAAGTAGTACGGCGCATGATTAACCAACAGGTCGGCGACTTGATTGAGACCAGTCAAAAAAATATCGCTGAAAGCGGTCCCGCTGATATTGAAGCAATTAGAGCCTCCGCTCATCCAATGATTGGCATGAGCGATGCCGGGCACAGGATGAACCTGGAATTAAAGCAATTCCTCCGAAAAAACCTGTACCGGCACGCGCATATAGATGCAATGACCGAAAGGGCGAAAAAAATGGTCAAGACCTTATTTGAGTACTATATGGATCACCCCGACCGGATCCCAAAAGCCAATATCGATGCCGGGAATGAAAATAACACACCCAGAAGAATAGCGGATTATATCGCGGGCATGACCGACCGGTTCGCGATCGCCCAATTTGAAAAAATCCATTCACCGGACTAATCATATGTTACCTATCCGTAAATTATGCAGATTTATTAGGCTGCTTCGATGTCAATAATCAAGCCCCGCGAGCATATCCTCGATATCCCTTTATATATTCCCGGCGGTGACATTCCCGGAGTAGATAATCCCGTCAGGCTTGCATCCAATGAATCGCCTCTGGGTCCAAGCCCGGCGGCGGTCAAGGCCTTTCATGCGACCGCCGACGTGCTGGCGCGCTACCCGGATAGCGCATGTACTGATCTACGCCGCGCCCTTGCAGAGCAGCACCAACTGGATTTTGCACAGATCACCTGTGCCAACGGCTCAGAGCAGCTGATCGACCTACTGGCGCGGGGTTATTCCGGCCCGACCGACGAAGTCATTTTCACCGAGCATGCCTTTATTGCCTATCGCATTGCCACCCAGGCCAGCGGGGCAACCCCTGTGGCGGTCTCCGAAAAACACTACACTGCCGATGTCGATCTGATTCTGTCAAAAATCAGCGCGCGGACCCGCATTGTATTTCTTGCCAATCCGAATAATCCCACAGGCACCTTCCTGAAAAAGGAAGAGATCTATCGTTTACGCGAAAGCCTGCCGGTGAATATTCTGCTGGTGATCGATGCCGCCTACAGTGAGTATGTTACCCATTCAGACTACAGCGCCTGTCACCCGCTGGCCAGTGAGTCGGATGGCAATACCGTTGTGCTGCATACCTTCTCGAAGATTTACGGCCTTGCCGCATTGCGTGTCGGGTGGATGGTGTCCAATCCGGATATTGCCGGTGTATTGGAGCGGATAAAAGGTGTATTTTCAGTCTGCAGACCGGCACAAGCCGCCGCCATTGCCGCACTACTGGATGAGGAGTATACCCGCAGGGCGCAAGCACACAACCATAAATGGCTGCCATGGCTGCGCATCGAGCTCGAACGCATAGGGCTTGAAACCAGCCCCAGCCTGGGCAACTTTTTACTGATTCATTTTTCCTCCCCGGAGCAGTCCCAGGGTGCAGATCATTATCTGCGCCGGCAGGGGATCATCGTCCGCCCCGTTGCAGGCTACGGATTACCGCAATGCCTGCGGGTTTCCGTTGGCCTGGAGCATGAAAACCGAAAATTGACGGCCCTGTTGGCTGAATTTTTGACCCGCCGGGGATAAGTCAGGTATAAACATATTGAATTTGGCAGGCGGCTTTTTGTCCGATCACAAACATTGATTACCGATGCGGGGATCGCCTATACTGCAAGCATGAGTGGGGAGCTCAAACAAAAAACTCCTGACGGTGGCTGATTAACCATGCCGGCGGGATGGAAGAGAATACACAAACTGCTGCTCCGCTTCATGCCCGGGGACCCGCTTCCCCCTAGTTGTTGTTCCCGGTCACGGTCTTCCGGATTCGAATGGCAGTGATGCAAGAGAAGGCCAGGTAGCTCAGTCGGTAGAGCAGGGGACTGAAAATCCCTGTGTCGGCAGTTCAACTCTGTCCCTGGCCACCATTACTATTGCTTGTTATACAGCCACAGCAGGATCTCGTCCTGTACCGATGTCCCGGTTCCCCTGTGGATGTTTTTATGATTCTGCAATGAGACAAGAATATAATTTTTATTGCTTTTACTTGTTACATAACCCGCCATGGCCCTGACATTATTGATGATACCGGTTTTGATCCGCGCGCTACCGGGGGGCACCTTGCCTCCGCTCAGCCTCTTCTTCATGGTTCCATCCATGCCGAGCAGGGGAAGCGATGCAAAAAACTCCGGTTGATACCGGCTGTTCAACGCATGTCGTAAAATCTCCGCCAGGGTGCGCGCTGAAATCCGCGCCTTGCGCGACAGCCCGGAACCATTCTCGATAACCAATTCGCGCGCCGGGATCCCAATATCATTCAGCCAGTCCGATATGACTCTCCTACCCGCAATTTTGCTGCCAACCGCAAATTTCTCCTTGCCGATAGTCAGCAACAATTGCCGGGCCATCACGTTATTACTGAGCTTGTTAATGTGGACGATAACTTCACGCAATGGCTTTGAAGGTACGGTATAAAAAGGAGAAGAGGCGCCTATCGATGTCTTGCCGAGCTTGCCGCTAATGGTTCCACCCATCCCTTCCCATAAAGACTTGAATACACCAAATATATAATCATCATTGGTCAATACCACCCGCAATAAATTCTGACTGCCGCATCTGTACGGGTATTTATCCTTGAACTCAACGGTTGTCAGGGAGCTTTGCCGCGACACCTTGAAATTGATATGGCTATGTTTTCCCCGGCAAGGGCCGTTCACAAGTTGCAGTCTATTTTTTATCTGCAAGTTCGATGCGGGTGGATCGGCATAAATATGCACCTTATTTTTCATAGGAACGAAATGGAATTGATGAGCGCGAAAATTCAACAGCGCCGGGTGAGGCAGGGTGTTATAAACACGATAAGGTCTATTATCGAAATCTGCCGGCGAAGCTGTTTCAGGCTTGAATAATCCATCATCGATCAAGAGATCGCCATTGATATGCGTCAATCCCCGGTTTCGCAACGTAAATAATAAATGCCAGAACGTCTCTTTGACCAGAAGCGGATCGCCACCGCCTTTGATAATCAAGTCGCCGTTCAAAGTGCCGTTTTTAATCTTTCCATTGAAATAAATAGAAGTTTCCCAGGTGTAATTCGGCGCCAGCAATTGCAAGCCGGCATAGGTGGTCAATAGTTTGATCACCGAGGCCGGGGTGCGGGGGGTGTCGCTATTTATAGATAGCAGCGGCTGGGAAGCGCCATATTCCTGAATATAAAGACTGAGTGAATTCTCCGGCAATCCATGCCTGGCAAGTATTTGCCTTACCGGCTTCGGCAACTGCCCTACATCATCGGCGGCGTACGCACACGTCGATGCGCAGGCGATCAAACAAAACCGGAAAATCAGCCGACCCGCACGACTGAATTGCAAATGAAGCAAATACGCACCTCGATATTAAAATTGTTTCTGAAACAGTGTGGAATGATCAGACACGGTGATCACGTTTTCAACGCACAACACAACCATGACCCCTTATCCATTGGCATCATTTTACTATTTCATTAAAACTAAAGGAAACTCTGAATAATTCAATTCACTTATAATATGCCGGATCGACCGGAGACAGGCAGAATGGGGCAACGAAAAAATCCAAGAAACAGCCCACGGCCTGATTACCAGATATGGAGTGTTCGCAAGCCCTCTGCATAAATTCAAATTTACGTCTACCTGTGACAGAATCAAAAAGTAAATTCAAAGGAGGAAAAAGCAATGACAGCAAATGCGTACTATACACAAGACAACCACGGACCTTATCAAATTCACGACATAGGTGATTTCCCCTTGGAAAATGGCGGCGCTATTCGCGGTTGCAAACTCGCGTATGCCACGTTCGGCAAACTCAATGCCGCCAGGGATAACGCAATTCTGGTTCCCACCTGGTATTCCGGGACAAGCAAAATCATGGAGCAGGTTTATGTCGGCACAGGACATGCGCTTGACCCCGACAAGTACTTTATTATTATCATCAATCAAATAGGCAACGGACTGTCCAGTTCTCCGCATAACACACCCTTTCCCCATGGCATGGGAAATTTTCCACAGGTGCGCATTGGCGATGACGTACGCGCCCAGCATAAGCTGATCACCGAGAAATTTGGCATTGAAACCCTTGCCTTGGTCGTGGGCGGATCAATGGGCGCCCAACAAACCTATGAATGGGCGGTTCGCTACCCCGACGTAGTGAAACGCGCCGCGCCAATTGCCGGGACGGCCAAGAACACGACGCATGACTTTCTCTATACGCAAACTCTAATGGATGCGATCACCTCTGATCCTGCCTGGGATGGCGGGTTCTATAAAAATTCAAATGATGTCCATTGCGGATTGCGACGGCATGCAATGATCTGGGCGGTCATGGGCTGGAGCACCGAGTTCTTCAAAAAAGAACGCTGGCTTGCCCTGGGTTGTCACTCCATGCAGGACTTCATCACCGGCTTTATGGAGGCCTATTTTGGCGTGATGGACCCCAATAATCTATTGCGCATGGCCTGGAAATGGCAGCGCGGCGACGTAAGCCGCAACACCGGAGGCAATCTGCAAGAGGCGCTGGGGCGGATCAAGGCTAAAGTCTATGTTATGCCTATCAATGAAGACATGTTCTTCCCGCCGAGGGATTGCAAGGCGGAACAGGAAATGATCCCCAATAGCGAATACCGGGAAATAAAGAGCATTGACGGTCATCTGGCCTTGTTCGGCACTGATGCAGACTACATTGGCCAGGTTGATGCCGCATTGAATGAATTGCTCGCCGTTACGGTGTAAGCCAAAGCTCGTTACCGGGGGTTGAAAAAGAATGCGACTCGATTATTGATTGCCTGTGGATCGGTGGATCTGTACATGGCGTGACGGCGATTTTTTGTTTTGGGCAAATAGCTCTGTTAGGCAGCCTGAAATATAGACGAAGCTATTACATTGCCCATCTGTGTAGCTAAAACAGGAGGCACTGCATTACCCACCTGTGTGAATGGGCGAGCTGTTGCCCCAACAAAAATATAGTCATCAGGGGATGTTTGGAGATGCGCACATTCTCTCACGCCAAGTGTTCCAAGTATTTCTGGGGAATGATATACTTAAGGCAACTCTGATTTATTGCCATAATCGTTTATAATACAAGAAATCATTATCAGAGGCTGAATTCCATGCAACAGACACTTTCTGAAAACGGATTCGAGAAATTCCGTAAGACGACCCGTAAAGAGCGGTTTCTGGAAGAGATGGAAACGATTATTCCCTGGAAGGAACTAGCCAAAGTCATCAAGCCGTTTTACCCCCATCCAAAGGGTGCGGGGCGTCCCCCGATCGGGATTGAACGCATGCTGCGAATCCATTTTCTTCAGCACTGGTTCAATCTCTCCGACCCGGCCGTAGAAGAAGCGCTGTATGACTCGCGCGCATTGCGCCGGTTTGTCGGTATAGACCTCGGTAGAGAGCCGGCTCCCGATGAGACCACGGTGTGCAAATTCCGCCATTTGATGGAGAAGCACGATCTGGGCGACCAACTGTTTCATCAGGTGAATCAGTATCTGCAAGAAAACGGCCTGAAAGTCTCGCGTGGCACAATTGTTGATGCGAGCATCATCCATGCCCCGAGTTCTACCAAGAACAAGAAAAAAGAGCGCGACCCAGATATGCGTCAGGTTCGCAAGGGCAGGCAGTGGTATTTTGGAATGAAGGCGCACATTGGTGTGGACAGTCGCACCAAGCTGATTCATTCGGTGGTTGCAACGCCTGCGAATGTGCACGACTCCCAGGTTCTTAGCGACCTGCTGCACGGCGAGGAAACCCGTGTCTGGGGTGATTCGGCCTATACGGGTCAGGGGCAAGTGATAACCGATTGTGCTCCGCAGGCAAGGGATTTCACGCAAGCGAAAGGCCATAGAAACCGACTGTTGACGGAGCAGGAGCGTTGTGCAAACCGGAACAAATCCCGGGTCAGGGCCAAGGTGGAACATCAGTTTGGCATCATCAAACAACGGTTCGGGTTTTGCAAAGTGCGCTACCGGGGGCTGGATAAGAATGCGCATCGTCTGTTCGTGGCCTGCGCCTTGAGTAACCTGGTGATGGCCAAAACCCCGCTGTTGAGGCGAAAGCGGCTGGAAGTGCGGGTATGTTGCGCCTGAAAAAAGTGGGATGGGGGAAGAAAAGCCCCGGAGGCGGTGAAACAGCGCTTTTTGAGTCGAGTTCATCGGCATCAATGCCACATATCTGAATAGTAAAAGAGCGTTTCGCATTGAAACTAAAGTTTTCATGTGTTAATCAGATGTTCCTTAAATAAAAAAATAATGGTATTGTGTTTATTTTCTGCTATACTTGATAGATAGGTAGCATTTAAAAAGGGCATCAGAATGAAAGAAAAAGTCATAAGTGAATTTGAGTTTTTCAGCAAGTTTAATACAGAGAAAAAGCTGTTAAGTTTTTTGAGTCGGTTGGTTGGTTTGAAGGTCGATATTGTCCAAATTATTAATACGTAAAATTATTGCTGATTATTGTTTGTAATATTCGTGATGATCTTATATTTTATTGCAATAAGCTTTTAGAAAGTAATATGTTTTTGCTATAATCATAAGCAGGAGGTGCTAAAATGAGTAATACTCAAAAATCTGCCCAGAGGCTTCAAAAGGGTTTAATAGAGGAGTACGCCAAAAAGCGTATAACGAAAAATAGCAATCAAGGGCTTCGTTATCCAAACAACTCACTTCCAGAAACCAACGGGAAGAAAGACATTCAGGAGATCGAATCGCTGTTGGAACGTGTGAAATCATAGTGCTCCATTCATAAGCTGTTAGTCTATGTCAGAACTACATGAGGGGATCTTTGAGGATTTCAAAGAAGACTCAGATGCTTTTGCTGTCGCTGTCAGGGATAGTATTGTCGCTTCCTTGCATAGAAAATTACCGTTTTTGTATGCGGAGATTTCAAATTGGCGAGTGCTCCATGCCTATGAGGCTTGGTGCCATGACATAAACGCTATGCATACTAATAGCATGTCTTCAATATCCAGCGAACCTGATCATTTCAAACATGCTGGCATAATGGCATATTGGCTACGTCGCTTTTCGCCAATAATAGAGATTCATTACAACCGAACACTAGAAGATCGAAATCTAACGGATGAAGAACAACGTGACCGCGATTTTTTACTTCCTTATGCCAACGAATATTTTGCTTTTGATTTTGGATTAAAGCTTTGTGATTACTTCCAGACCACCAGAAAAAAAGGTGCCACTCAGTTAAAGCAAATAACCCGTGAATATTTGCAGGCAGTTTTATACCATCTTAAATATAAGAATGTCTCTCCACATTCCCTCATTTTGATTTATCATTCATTCTATCTGGACGCAACGGAAAGAGCTATTGTCAAAAGTAGTGTCTGACAAGTTGATCATGCGGCTGCCAGTGCCCCCCCTATTAGGGCAAAATCAGTGAGAGTTTCATTAAACTGACTAATGGGAGGTCTTATGATGAAGACAAAGCGGTACACAGACGAACAAATTATTGATTTTTTGAAGTTACATGAAGCAGGTGCCAAAGTCAGCGGTCTTGTCCGAGAACACGGCTTCTCTGAGCAGAGTTTCTATCGTTGGAAGTCCAAATAGGCATGGAGTTATCGGATGCCCGGCACCTGCGGACGTTTGAGGCAGAGAATAGCCACTTGAAGAAACTGCTGGCCGAAGCTGAGGCGGTTTATTCTTCCTATATCCATTGGTTTAGAGGGGTTGGAACCATTCGCATCCTTCCTCTTTTCAGGGAATAGAAAAACCGCCAACAGGCGGCTTTTCTATTTCGATTATAACTTGTTAATTCCTTCTGGCATTGTAATCCCTCTATTCGGTTGACTATGGTAAAATAATACTCCATTTTTCCCTGTCTCATCAAAAAAATCTAACCTTTTCGTTAGAACTTGTTAATTCCTTCTGGCATTGCAAATTCCTCTATTCGGTTGACTATGGTAAAATAATACTCCATTTTTCCCCGTTTCATCAAAAAAATCCAACCCTTTCATTAGAACCTGTTAATTCCTTCGGGCATTCTTGCCTCCTTCTCTGCGATTATTGCCAGATATGATGATCGCCTCTTTCTGAACGCTTCAATTCCATGAACACGAATTTTCCAGAATCGCATTGCCAGTAAGAATTGATCAGACCTTTCTTAATTACTCAAAGTACAGTAGTATTTGAAAGTCAGGTAATTTCACCTTATTTTTTTCACCCACGATCTTGGCAATGGAATGAAAGGTATAGAGGTGTGTTAAAAAATATAATGACTATACGTGAAGTGGGTGCTTTTCTGCGTCTTACAGAAAAGACAGTCTACCGCGTGGTCTTAAGGTAAAATTCCCGGCTTTAAAGTCAGTGGTTCTGCGCAGTGAAATTGAAAACCGGATAGTGCAGCAAAGTAAAAAAGTGGTGTGAAAGGATAATGACAGTATATCCATATCCAGTAATAGATCTGTTTGCGGGGCCCGGTGGTCTTGGTGAAGGCTTTGCTTGCCTTGTTTCTAAAAGAAAGTTTTCTTTTAAAACTCTGGTATCCATTGAGTGCGATATACACGCTCACAGGACTTTGTTGCTCAGGCATTTCTTCAGAAATTTTTATCCTAAAAAGCCACCGAAAGAATATTACGAGTATCTGGCTGGAAATATTGCTTTCGATGATCTTGAAAAAACACACCCGCCACAGTGGAAGTCTGCCCGCCAGTCAGCTTTGAAAATCTCATTATGTAAAGACAATCGCAAAGAAGTCAAAAAAACAATTTCAAATCATCTAAATGGCTGTAAAAAATGGGTTTTTGTAGGAGGGCCGCCATGTCAGGCATATTCTCTTGTTGGCCGTTCTCGCCGCACAAATGATCCTGATTTTCAGTCGGATCAGAAGCATTTCCTTTATCGGGAATACCTGAAAATTATCACAGATCACAAGCCCCCGGTTTTTGTCATGGAAAACGTCAAGGGACTGCTTTCAGCAAAGGTAGGGGGTGCGTTAGTAATTCAAAAAATTATTCGTGACCTTTCTCAGCCTAAAAAGGCTGTGAGTCAATCTGATAACGGTCTTAGCTATAAACTTTATTCGCTCAGTAAACGTGGTGAATTTACAGAGGAGGCGGATCTCGCTTCTTTTGTTGTAAAAGCTGAAGAATACGGAGTTCCTCAGGCGAGACACAGAATGTTTATCGTAGGCATTCGCTCCGATCTGGATGTGATCCCAGAGACTCTGGAGAAAAAAGAAGCCGTTACAGTCAAGGGCGTTATAGGCAAAATGCCAAGAATCAGAAGCGGTATATCCAAAGGAGCAGACAGCCCTGAAAGATGGAAGCAAATTCTTCTGGATGCTTCTGGTGAGCCATGGGGCAGGAAAATGTCCACAGCGAATAACCGGTTTTCAGAGATCATGCAGCCATCCAGATTGCCTGATAAAAGGACATCGAGAAAATATACGCCATCTAAGGAAATGCATGATTGGTACCATGATGAGAATTTAAAAGTTCTGACACTGCATGAGTCACGTTCGCACATGGAAACAGATCTGCAGCGCTATCTTTTTGCATCATCTTTTTCCACAGCCTTTGAAATTTCACCAAAACTTTCAGATTTTCCTGATGAGCTTTTACCAAAACACAAAAATGTTGATGCCGGTAAAAAAGGGGGGATGTTTTCTGACCGTTTCCGAGTTCAGCTTCCGGGGCGCGCTTCAACGACAATAACGTCACATATATCTAAAGATGGGCATTATTACATACACTATGATCCTTCTCAGTGCCGCAGTCTGACAGTAAGAGAGGCCGCCAGGCTTCAGACTTTTCCTGATAATTATCATTTTGAAGGGCCAAGAACAGAGCAGTATCACCAGGTAGGAAATGCAGTACCTCCATATCTGGCAAAACAGATAGCTGAAATTATCCAGTATGTTCTGGACAGGATTCCGGGGGAGTGATGGAAGATATACTGACACCGGAAAAAAGAAGCTGGAATATGTCTCGTATCAAAGGAAAAGATACGAAGCCAGAAGTCATGCTGCGTTCTATGCTTCATAAAGCAGGTTTTCGATTTCTTATTCATGACAAAAAACTGCCCGGGAAGCCTGATATAACCCTTCCACGCTATAGCACCGCGATTTTTGTAAATGGATGTTTCTGGCATCGCCATGAGAAGTGTAAATATGCCTATAATCCTAAATCACGGCAGGATTTCTGGCAGGATAAGTTTGCCAAAACAGTAGTACGCGATCAGGAAAAAACTGAAAAGTTGCAGCAAAAAGGCTGGCGCGTTCTGACAGTCTGGGAATGTGAACTTGAGAAAAATCCGCAGGGCGTGCTGAAAGAAATTGTTGCCGACATAAAAGGGTGTGCCTGATGCCTGCTTATCATAAACTTCCACCCAGCGCTTCTTCTCTGTCAGAGTCTATGCGGGATCTGGGCTATTCTTTAGAAACAGCTATTGCTGATATCATTGATAACAGCATCACTGCTGAAGCAGATGAGATTGATGTTTTCTGTGACCTGAGCAGAGACAAACCAACTCTTACTATCATTGATAATGGACATGGAATGTCTGATGAAGAACTTCTGATTGCGATGAAGCATGGCTCTATTAATCCAAAACAGGAAAGAGATTCCTTTGATCTGGGTCGCTTTGGACTCGGCTTGAAAACGGCTTCTTTTTCGCAGTGCAGACATTTGACGGTAGCCAGTTCAAAGAATTCTGTTTTATGTGGAGCTGGATGGGACCTTGATTTTGTGAGTGAAAACGACGAATGGCTTTTATTTATTCTTGATGAAAAGGAAATAAAAGAACTGCCTTATCTGGATCGACTTCCTTCGACGGGGACAATGATTGTATGGAGGAAACTGGACAGAATTTTTGATGGTAAATCCGGTTCTAAGCGAGATGAAATTGTATATGAGAAGCTGGATCTGGTTGAAAAGCATCTTGCTCTGGTATTCCATAGATTTCTTTCTGGGGAAATAAAGCAAAGGAAAAAGATAGTAATCCGAATAAACGGGCACTCAGTTACAGCATTTGATCCTTTCTGTAGAAAAAACAAAGCCACACAGATGTTGCCTGAGGAAATAATCCGGGTAGATGGAAAAGACGTCGTGATTCAGCCTTATATTTTGCCTCATTACAGCAAACTTACTGCTGCTGAATATGATTTATATGAGGATCGCAGCAGTTTTATCTCTAATCAAGGCGCTTACATTTACCGAAGCGGACGACTTATGGCCTGGGGAGACTGGTTCCGACTCGTGCCAAAAGGAGAGGCAACAAAACTGGCCAGAGTTCAGATAGATTTTCCTAATGCGCTTGATGGAAGCTGGGCCATTGATATTAAAAAATCCCAGGCACGGCCTCCTCACGAAGTCAGGGAAAGACTGAGACAGGTCATACCAAAAATCACGCATACAAGCACTCGTGTTCATCGCGGGCGTGGTCAAAAACTTCCCCATGAAACATCAATGCCTGTCTGGGAACGATATGCAGATAAAGGAAAAATCAGATTTGATCTGAATATGTCGCATCCGATTCTTGTTTCATTGAAAAATGATCTGACAGATAAACAGTTCAAAAGTCTTGTTGGCTATCTTGATGCTGTGACTTCATCTTTACCCATAGATATGATTTATTCTGATTATTCTTCTACTCCACATGATTTAGATCAGGTTTCTATTGAACCGGACGTTGTAATTCAGAAACTGAAGCAACTGAAAGAAACTTTATCCGATGGAAGCTCAGTTGATTTAACCACTTTTAGAGATGTGGTGGTATCTATGCGTATGTTTTCTGGCCATGAAGACATAGTCGAAAGATTTATTGAGGAGGAATTCAATGAGCCAGAATAAATCACAGATTGAAGCAGAAAAGAATTTTACTGTCGTTTTGATTGCCGCATTAAGAAATGAAGCATTAAGTAATCCTGATCACATACCATCACGAAAAGAGATAGAAGAAATGGCTGAAAAATTTAAGGAGATCATGCATTATTATGGTCCTTTGGAGAATCCTATAAAAGAAGCTTTATCTTCGGTTGATTCAAAGATGGGGCTTGGTGTTTCTCTGATTGATACCAATGCAGATCATGATGAAGACTGGATTAAGCGTGAAGATATAAACTGGTTTTACTCTGAAGCGTATGAGAGATTTTTGAAATCAGAAAAATGGCCTCCAACAGTTGTACAATCTTTAAGTAATGTCGGCGAAAAAATACTTGGACATCTTCAGGATCCTGACTCTGAAGGCAGATGGGATAGGCGTGGTCTGGTCATAGGTCATGTTCAATCAGGAAAAACAGCAAATTATCTTGGCCTTACGGCCAAAGCAGCAGATGCCGGTTATAAATTTATTATCGTGATCGCCGGTGTACACAATAACCTGAGAAAACAGACTCAGGAGCGTGTAGATGCAGGGTTCATAGGTCGTTCCAGTGATCCTGAAGCCAGAAACATCATAGGTGTAGGGTATCGGGCATATCCTCATCCGGCAACGCTAACAACAATATATAAAGACTTTAATAAACAAACCGCTGCCCAAAGTGGGTGGAGTATTAATGATTTCAGTAGGCCTATTATTCTTGTCATTAAAAAGAATGTGTCAACTCTTAAATCACTTCACAAATGGTTGAAAGAGCTGAACGCTACAGGTAACGGACAGATTTCTGATGTGCCAATGCTTATGATTGACGATGAAGCGGATCACGCTTCTATTAATACTAATAAAGAAGATATTGATCCGACCAGGACAAACAGGATGATCCGTGAGATTTTGAGCCTGTTCGATAAGTCTTGCTACGTTGGTTATACGGCAACTCCTTTTGCCAATATCTTTATCAATCCTGAAGCCTATGATGATGAAGTGCGGGAAGAATTGTTTCCCAGAGATTTTATTTATTGCCTTGATGCGCCCAATACTTATGTGGGACCGGACAAGTTTTTCCTGGAGGACGAAAGCAGTGAAAAATTTTTAGAAGTAATTCAAGATGCTGAAAATTACATACCATTTTCTCATAAGAAATATCATGATATTCCTGATCTTCCTCCTTCTCTATACAGAGCTATTCGACAATTTGTAATTGTTAGAGCAATACGAAATTTGCGAGGACAGCAAAACAGCCACTGCTCAATGATGGTTAATGTATCAAGATTTGTAGATGTTCAGAACACGGTTCGAGACTATATTAGTATTCATCTGAAAAAACTGAGAGAAGCCATAAAAGCGAATTACGCAATGTCAGAAAAGATTTCTGCGAGCAATGAATATATGAGGATGATTAAAGATGTTTTTGATAAGGATTTCCATGAATGTGGTTCTAGCTGGCCTGAGATAAAGGCAGAGCTTCTTAAAGCTGTCGAAAGCATCAGATATTTTGTTGTTAACAGTAAATCTGATGAGGTTCTTGATTATAAAAAGTACGAAAAAGGCGGAACAGGTCTTACAGCAATTGCTGTGGGTGGCTTAAGCCTCTCACGGGGACTTACAATAGAAGGACTATGCATCAGTTATATGTACCGTAATACTCGCATGTATGACACACTCATGCAGATGGGACGCTGGTTTGGCTATCGTCCAGGATATGAGGATTTATGCCGTGTTCATCTCTCAAACGACTCGATTGACTGGTATGCACATATAGCACAATCTGCAGATGATCTTCGTGAGCAGATTAAACAGATGCGTAGAGACCGACTTAGCCCCGAGCAGTTCGGTTTGTATGTCAAGTCTCATCCTGACGGGCTTTTGATTACAGCTGGAAATAAGATGCGCGCTGGTGAAAAAATAAATGTAGAACAGAATTTTAGTGGAAGATTATTGGAAAGTTATATACTTTCAGATGATGAGGAAATGAACTCTGCCAACAGGCAGTTGATAGCAAAGTACTGGAAATCCGGCTTTGGCAAAGGAAGTGAATCTGTCAAAGGTACTAATAAAGGCTGGATCATAGAAAATGTTGCAATAGATGAAATCGAGCATTTCTTATATTCTTTCCGTAGCCCTCCAGAGTTTGCAGAACAAAAAAATGCTGCCGTCAGTTATTTGAAAGAGATTGAAGATGATTTTCCTGTAGCAGATGTTCTGCTGATTTCTATGAAAGATAATGAAAACAGAGAAAAACATCAATTAAGTGCACAACTCAGAAAAAGCGCCTCCAAGCCTGGAAATCTATGGAGACTGAGTAAAGACCGTGTTGCCAGTAGAGGAGACGAGAAGATTGGTCTCATTGATATACAGATTGAAGAAGCCAAAAACCTTGCCAAAGAAAGTGACAGTGATAAAAATCCATCTGACTTGCATTATAGAAGTATACGGAAGAAACCATTGCTTATGATTCATACACTTAATCTTGGATCGGAGAGAGAAAGACAGAAAAATGTTCCCGCCTTTGGAATCAGCTTCCCGCCGGGAGATTATTCTAAAGTAGTAAGTGTTGTAGCAAATCCCATATGGATAAGGCAGTTGCATGGAGGAATTTCTGATTCACCTGATGAAGAGGAGGATTTTGATGAGTCAGAACACTCCCTGGGATGATATTAAAACACCTAAAGATGATCTGAGTGTACGGCAGATCAAAGACAGTAAAAATCTGCCTTTATACTGGGGGAAAGACGCTACTGGTCATTGCATTTTTATTGTTGAGCTTGAGGGCGATCATGCGGCCCTATTTCACAGACATTCGATATCGGTGCATGGCATCAAAACTGATTTGAGGTTTCTTAGTACAACAAAGAATCAGGGTCTGGTCGTTACATTAGAAAAACATATTGATCAGGATCTGTTTTTCAGCCTTTGTGACACACTTATTAATGCCCTTGGTGAAATATCTGATTCAGCCGTAGGCCTTTCTGTGACCCTGTCGCAGATTAAACGCTGGAAAGCATTCATGGCGGGGAAAAGGGGCAGAGTTCTCACTGCTGAAGAAATCAGAGGCCTGTTCAGTGAGTTGAAGTTTTTTCAGAATATGCTGCATGAAGGTTTCTCAGAGAAAGATGTTTGTGAAGCATGGCAGGGGCCGGTAACATCTCATCAGGACTTTATATTTTCCAACACCGCTGTAGAGATTAAATCTCTTTCTGGCAGAGAACGCAGCACAGTCCGTATATCCTCAGAAGATCAGCTTGAGGGGGTGAATGACAATCTGTTTATGAAAGTTTTCAGACTGATAGATATGCCAGATTCTGACAGGGCTCTTTCCTTAAATAGCTTGGTTAAACAATTGAAGGAAAGCCTCGAGGACGCTGGAGCCATAGAGGATTTCTCAACAAAGCTGGCCAAGGCCGGTTATGTTGAGTTGCGTATATATGACACACCAGAATTTCTTGTTGCTGAAGAAAAGACCTATCACGTTCTGGAGGCATTTCCTCGCCTTATAAGATCAGAATTACCCGGTGGAGTTTTGAAGGTTGGTTACGAAATCAAGCTGGAAATGATGGAGCCCTTTGAAATTAACGGCAAGGAGATATGGAGCAGGTAAAATGGAACAGTCCATACAGGAATTTTTTCATGACTTTCGCCAGGAACTTATGGCCGGTGCGGAAGCAAATCAGAACTTTCAGCTGGCTGAATTTGCAGAAGCTGTCACTAATGAACTTATTGACACAGGGTTTATTGAAGGCTTTGAGTTTTGTCATTTCAGAGCGCAAAGAGGCATACGGGTAGATGGTTACTGCTTTAATGATGAAGAAAGGACTCTGGATCTGTTTGTTGCCGATTTTGATTGCCGGGATGAGCTTTTATCACTGACAAAAACAGAAACTGAATCTGCTTTTAAACGCGTCGTCAGTTTTTTTGAGGCCAGCAAAGAAAAGCGGCTTTATCAGGAGCTGGAGGATACTGCCCCGGAATATGGCCTGGCAAGGCAGATAGACGAGCACGGCGGTCTAATCCGCAAGATCAGTTTTTTCCTTCTTTCCGAGCGTGCGCTCAGCGACAGGCTGCAGGCGCTGGATGATAATGAGGTCTGCGGAATACCTGCTACTTATCATATATGGGATATATCCAGATTGCAGCGCCAGAGAAGTTCACGCGGCCATAAAGAAGCACTGGACATCAGATTCCCTGATGTTTTTGGAACAGGTATCTCATGCCTGTCGGCTTATCTGGGTTCAGAGACCTATCAATCCTACCTGATTGTTATACCCGCCACTATTCTTGCTTCTTTATATGATAGATACGGCGCAAGGCTTCTGGAGCAGAACGTAAGATGCTTTTTACAGGCACGCGGCAACGTCAATAAAGGTATCAGAAATACCATTATCAAAGAACCACAGATGTTCTTTGCCTATAACAATGGGATTACCGCTACTGCACAGGAAGTAGAAACAAGAAAAACTGCATCCGGTCTGGAGATTGTTCGGATAAAAGACCTGCAGATTGTGAATGGTGGGCAGACTACAGCATCATTGTTTCATACAAGCCGTAGAGATAAAATTCAGCTTAAAGGAATTTTTGTTCAGATGAAACTGTCAGTTATTGACAGTGAAGAAGAGAATGATGTTGTTCCACGAATATCTGAGTATGCCAATACACAGAATAGAGTTAATGCGGCCGATTTCTTTTCAAATCATCCATTTCACATTCGCATGGAAGAATTTTCCCGCCGCATCTGGGCACCTGCTCAGCAGGGAGCGCAGAGAGAAACAAAATGGTTTTATGAGAGAGCCAGAGGCCAGTATGCCGATGCTCAGAGCAAGCTTACACAGAGCGAAAGGAAAAAGTTTCAGGCAGAGCATCCAAAACCACAGATGTTTACAAAAACTGATCTGGCAAAATTTGAGAATGTCTGGGATGAAACCCCCAGGTTTGTTAATCTGGGCGCTCAAAAGAATTTTGCCCAGTATGCAAAACGTATAGGTAAAGAGTGGGAAAAGTCAGCTGAAGGATTTAGTGAGTTCTATTTTAAAAGAGCCATTGCCAGAGCAATCCTGTTCCGAAAAACAGAAAAGCTGGTCTCTGCTCAGTCTTGGTACAATGGGGGATATAGAGCCAATGTAGTTGCTTATACACTGGCGCTGTTGGGGTACTATGCGTCTCAGCACGAGAGATCGCTGGATTTTATGAAGATATGGGATCGACAGTCGGTTTCTCATGATGTTGAAACTGCTATCGAGATCACAGCAAAGCTTGTCCATGATAATATAATTATTCCTCCTGAAGGGATATCGAACGTTACTGAGTGGTGTAAGAAGGATGGGTGCTGGCAACTCCTCAAAGAGGAAGCCGCTGAGCTTGAAAAGACCCTGCCCGATGATTTTAAAGCCGGTCTTATCGATAAAAATGAGGTAATTGAAGAGCAAAAGAAAGCAAAAAAAGTACAGAAAATCGACGATGGTATAGAGGCTCAGAAAAAGGTTATTGCTATCTCTGGGTTAAAATGGAGCACTCTACTGAGGCAGTTTATACAAAAAGAAATTCTAACACGAAAAGAAATTGAAATTATGCAGATTGCAGCGCAGATACCGCACAAAATCCCATCCGAAAAGCAGAGCGTTATTCTGGTTAAGATTCTTGAGAGAGCTCAGCAGGAAGGTATCGTTATCTGACAATAAATTTGGCATAACACTCAATAGCTATATTGATTTTTTGTTGCACATATCCATTCATATAAAAACCAGGTTCGTCGGCTATAGGCACCTGTGGGTTCTGATTTTACCAGTATAACCAATTACCGAGCAGCTGAAACTTTAGAGAATTATTGCCCGTATTTGAAGATTAATGACTGAATTTTAACCGGGACTTATTGAATCATTGCCTCGGCAGCATCGGTTTTGTCCCGGTTATCTACCCAGCTTATTTTTACCGTATCGCCTGCCTTGGCTTTCTCAAACATCAAGGATAAGTAAGGGTTTTTAGATACGGCACGGCTCCAGTTGCAGGACATAATAACGGTGTCGTTATGGTAAATGGTTACGGTTTTGATGTAATGGGCCGGCACAATTTTCTGGCTTTCCTCGTCAACCCTGAAGCCGGTCTCCATGGGGTGCCGGATGATGGCGCGTATTGTGGCAACTCCATCGTTTAACCGGGTTTTCATTCTTATACTTTTTGCCATTGATTCGCCCCTATGCGCATCCGCCTTCGATAACCTCAACAAATACATCCGTTTTGTAGAGTGACTCCCCTGACTGCACGACGGCAATGACCTTTGACGGTTCGCCGATCTTTATTCGGGTGGCGACGAAACCCTTGCATTGTGCCGACAGATCAAAACTGGCGATCAGGGGATTTGGGTTTTTTTCTACGAAAATGGCAATTTTATTTGCATCGGGCAGGGAGGTGCTTATCTTGATTGGAACCACCGCGCCATTTTCAATGACTGGATGAACGTTGATGATGATCTGGTCGCTGGCTGCGATTTCCTTGCCGGGAAAGGCTTCTTCGAGCGCCTCATCCAATCCGGTGGCGGAAAAGGCCTTTCTGTTCCATTCGGCAAAGGCGCGCAAGGGGCTGATGGACAAGAAAAAGGAACCGCAGAACGTGAGCAGCTTGATAAAATCTCTACGCAGCATTTTGTGCATAAATAGCAATATCTATCTTATTTTGAGTCTTTTTTCCATGGCAAGCTCGTGCTCCAGTTCTTCGCGGCGGGCAAGTATACGCTGCTCCTGATAATTACTGAGCTTGATTCGATTCTCGGTGAATTTCAGTTTATCAATCGCCGCCTCGGTGGCTCCTATTAAATAATAGTATTCGGCTTTTGCAATGGCTCCTTCGCCTTCATACCCCGATTGTGTTTCCGCCTGCGCGAGCAGATCATGAAAAATCGGGTCAAACTTGTAGTTATAATTTACCCGGTAGCGTCTCAATACATTGCGGGCTTCCTCCGGGTTGAGGGCGTCAAGCAGGGTTTTGCTATAGGCGAATATAAGCGGTCTGTATCCCGGATACATCTTGTAGGCATCCTGGTAAATTTTTTCCGCAAGATCGTAATTTTTACTTGCGGATTCCACGTCGCCGGCAGCCAGTATATAACTCAGGTTTTTGCTATCCTGTTTCAGTAAGTAGGCTAGTTGTTGGCGGGCCTCGATGAAAGCTCCTTTTCTTGCCAATGCAAGCGCATAGCCGTAGCGGATGAATTTTCGATTCTTCGACTGCTCGTCTTCCTGTTTCAGCTTGTGTTCAAATACTTTCACCGCATCATCCGCAGATTTTTGACTGAAGACCTCGAGCTTTGTGCGGACAAGTTTGTAGGCATCGCTGTCGAAATATCTACCCCGCTCATAGCTTTCAGCGCGTGCGCGTGAATCGGCAATACGCGATGTCGTAAGGGGGTGAGTGCGCAGAAATTCGGGGGCATGACTCTGAAACTGTGAGCCTTGTTGCAGGCGCTGGAAAAACCCTGGCATACCCAGGGGATCATATTGTGCTCGTACCAACAATTGCATGCCGACACGATCGGCCTCTGCTTCATTGGCGCGGGTGAAATTGATTCGATTTTCGATATTTATGCCGGTTACCGCAGTAAATGCCGCCGCACCCGCGCCGGGATTGTGCAGGCCCACCAGTACGGCCCCCAGCATTGCGGCAACCGTCGGTATCCTGGAATGGCTGATCTGTTCAAATGATCTCGCCAGATGACGCTGGGTCACGTGGGCGATTTCATGCGCCAGGACTGCGGCCAGTTCGCTTTCGCTTTGGGACTTTAAGATCACACCGGTATTGATTCCAATTACCCCGCCCGGTCCGGCGAATGCGTTTATAGAGGGGTTTAGCACCATAAAGAAGGTAAATGGCCGGGTATTGTCATCACTGTAGGAAGCGAGCCGATTGCCTATCGCGGTGATGTATTCTTCAATCTCCGGGTCAACAACGATGCTCGTATGCATCCTGACCTGGCGCAGAAATGCCTGACCAAGCCGGCGTTCATATTCGGGGGATATTAGCCGACCGGCGGAATCGCCGATATCAGGCAAATCGAGTGTTGTGACGCCCAATGCCGCACTGGCATAGAATATTCCGCCGAGGCAAAGCAAGCGGAGTATAAGAGATGCTCTATATAATATCATAGGTGGCGGATGAAACTTGTATTTGCAAGTGCTGTAGTATGTTTATAGTACATGAATGAATAGTTTATTATACTGCTATGTCTGCCGGATCGTACTAAGGTTTAGAGTCCATGTCCTGTAGTTTGGTTTCAGGCGAGGAAAAGCCGGCAAGAATAAATGAGGACTCATAGGGATATACTGTTGTACAGGCCCGGATTCGAAGACCAAAAAATTCCGCAAAACCAGGAAAAAATAAACTTGTCCATTTTTCTTTATAGTTTGTAGATTGTAATGGGAGCAATCGGGAATGCGTTTTATGCGCAATCGGGTGGTGTGACCGCTGTGATCAATGCCAGCGCCTGCGGTGTTATTGAAACCGCCCGCGCCCGTGCCGGTGAAATCGGCAATGTCTATGCGGGCAGGAATGGAATTATTGGCGCTTTGACCGAGGATTTAATCGATACTTCCCAGGAAAGCGCTCAGGCAATTGCGGCGCTGCGCCAGACTCCTTCCGGCGCCTTCGGGACGTGCCGCTACAAGTTAAAGGATCCGGATGAAAACCGGCGTGAGTATGAGCGATTGCTCGAGGTATTCAAGGCGCATGATATCCGGTATTTTTTTTACAACGGCGGCGGCGATTCGGCGGATACTTGTCATAAGATCGCCCAACTGTCGCAAAAATTGCGGTTTCCAATTCAGGCTGTACATATTCCAAAGACGGTTGATAATGATTTGCCGATTACCGATGTTTGCCCCGGTTTTGGTTCGACCGCCAAATATATTGCCACCTCGGTGCGGGAGGCTTCTTTTGATGTCCGCTCAATGGCAAGGACCTCTACCAGGGTTTTCGTTATCGAAGTCATGGGGCGTCATACCGGCTGGATAGCGGCTGCGGGAGGTTTGGCGGCAGATGAGAATAACAATATCCCGATAATTATTTTATTTCCGGAAATCGATTTTGACCGGACAAAATTTCTAGGCCGGGTCGCTGAAAATATAAAGCAATATGAGTATTGCACGGTTGTGGTAGCAGAGGGCGCGCGCTGGCCGGATGGCAGATTTCTGGCCGAGCAGGGCGGGCATGATGCGTTTGGGCATGTTCAATTGGGGGGCGTTGCGCCGGTGGTCGCAAATATGATCAAGCAGGCCCATGGTTATAAATGCCACTGGGCCGTGGCCGATTATTTGCAGCGGTCGGCGCGGCATATCGCCTCCAGAATGGATGTTGACCAGGCCTATGCCCTGGGAAAGGCGGCGGTGGAAATGGCGTTGAGCGGCGAAAACGCCATCATGCCGACCATCGTTCGAAAATCTGATCAACCCTATGTGTGGGAGATCGGCAAGGCCAATCTCGACGATGTCGCCAACGTTGAAAAGGTGATGCCGTCTGAATATATATCCGAAGATGGATTTGGGATCACCCAGGCATGCCGCCGCTACTTGACACCTTTGATCGAAGGCGAAGATTATCCGGACTATGCAAACGGCTTGCCCTGCTATGTATGGCTTAAAAACAGTCCGGTACGGAAAAAATTGGAAACAGCGTTTGCATTTGATTGATATCCAAGTACAATTTTTATTGTTTCAGAGACTGGTCGAATAACCGGATTATACATTTTTCCTGTCCTGAGGATGCGGTTGTCCTTCATTTTGTTATTACCATGAATTATTTAATTTAGGGGAGATTCTCATGTCGGTATTACTTTTTGCTTTGCTCTGCGGGGGATTGGCTATTGTTTATGGGATATGGTCGATTCGCTGGATTTTGGCTCGTCCGGAAGGCAACGAAAAAATGAAAGAGATCGCGGCCGCTATTCAGCAGGGCGCATCAGCTTATCTCAATCGGCAGTACACGGCCGTCGGCATTGTCGGCGCTGTGTTGTTTCTGGCGCTGGGTGTGGTTTTGGATTGGTACACTGCAATCGGGTTTTTAATTGGAGCGGTATTTTCAAGCGCGTCCGGATACATAGGCATGCATATCTCGGTGCGCTCGAACCTGCGCACTGCGGAGGCGGCTAACAGCGGTATCAATGCGGCGCTAACGGTCGCTTTTCGCGGTGGTGCGATTACCGGTTTGCTGGTTGTCGGCCTGGGTTTGTTAGGGGTTGCCGGTTATTATTGGATACTCAGCATGCTCGGTGTTGATACGGATACAATACTGCATGCATTGATCGGACTTGGTTTTGGCGGCTCTCTGATTTCAATTTTTGCCCGGTTAGGCGGCGGTATTTTTACCAAGGGCGCCGATGTTGGCGCCGATCTGGTCGGCAAGATTGAGGTGGGCATTCCAGAAGATGATCCTCGTAATCCGGCTGTGATCGCTGATAATGTCGGCGATAATGTCGGTGACTGCGCCGGCATGGCCGCTGACTTGTTTGAGACCTATGCGGTAACGGTGATTGCCACGATGCTGTTGGGCAGCTTGATCGTTGAAACAGGCGGTGATGGAGCGATAATGTATCCCCTGGCGCTGGGCGGGGTGTCGATTATTGCTTCAATCATCGGCACTTTCTTTGTCAAGTCAGGCGAGGGCGGCAGCATCATGGGGGCGCTCTATCGTGGTTTGATCGTGGCCGGCATACTGGCGGTAATCGTATTTTACCCGGTAACATCCTGGGTATTGGGTGAAACTGTGGCAATTGGCGGTGAGGATATCCTGTCGCTCCATATTTACTACGCGGCCTTGATAGGTTTGACCTTGACGGCGGCCTTGGTTTGGATTACCGAATACTACACGAGCACGTCCTATTTCCCGGTCAAACATATTGCCGCCGCTTCGGAAACCGGCCATGCGACCAATATCATTGCCGGTATCAGTGTTTCTATGAAGGCAACCGCACTGCCGGTGCTCGCAGTTTGCGCCAGTATCTGGGGTTCCTATGAATTGGCCGGTTTGTATGGTATCGCTATTGCGGCAACGTCGATGTTATCGATGACCGGTATTATTGTGGCGCTGGATGCATTTGGTCCGATCACCGATAATGCCGGCGGTATTGCGGAGATGGCGGATCTGGACGAAAAGATTCGCAATATCACCGATCCCCTGGATGCAGTCGGCAACACGACCAAGGCGGTAACCAAGGGTTATGCAATCGGTTCCGCCGGTCTGGCGGCATTGGTTCTTTTTAGTGATTATACCTATGCGCTCGAAAGCGCCGGCAAGGCCGCCGAGTTTTCTCTTACTGATCCGATGGTGATTATCGGCCTTTTCATAGGCGGCATGGTGCCGTATCTGTTTGCGTCCATGGGGATGGATGCGGTGGGCAGGGTGGCGGCATCAGTGGTGATTGAAGTGCGCCGGCAGTTCAGGGAGATTAAGGGGATCATGGACGGCAGCGGCAAGCCGGATTATTCAAAGGCGGTTGATTTGCTTACTGTTGCCGCCATTAAGGAAATGATCATCCCATCATTACTGCCCATATTGGTGCCCGTATTGGTTGGTTTTATTCTGGGGCCGGTTGCATTGGGCGGGGTATTGCTCGGCACGATTGTTACCGGTTTGTTTGTGGCGATTTCAATGACTACCGGCGGCGGCGCCTGGGATAATGCCAAGAAATACATCGAGGATGGCAACTTTGGCGGTAAAGGCTCGGAGGCGCACAAAGCGGCAGTGACGGGAGATACGGTTGGCGATCCGTATAAGGATACGGCCGGTCCCGCGATAAATCCTTTGATTAAAATTATTAATATCGTTGCATTATTGATCGTGCCTTTGATTTAATCGATGCCTGCCGTTTCCCATTTGTATTTGGGATTTTTTACCTTTCTGCTTTGCATTTCATCCGGTATTTTCGCTGAAACTATTCGTGAATTTCACCAGCGCATGTGTAATCAGGGTAAACCGGATTCATGTGAGCGCGCTCAAGCTATGAGGCAGGGGGAGGAACATGCGATCTGGATCGAAGAACTGGGTTTGCGTTTCAGCGCGACCGTCAATCGGGCTGAGTTGGAAGAGGACAATAAACCGAAACTGAACCGGGCGTATCCGATTGTGTTACACCATTATTTTTCAGCCGAAATGCGCAAAAATGACCGGCGGCATAGTCTGGAAGAAGCACGTATGAAGTATTGCGCCGACCATTATCATAATTATTGGCGCAACCGAAAGATGATCTGGCCGGTAAAAGAGGATCACTCTCCCGATTGGGCAACGATCTATTTTTTTATGGTCGAGCATTACTATGGGTATTGTTTGCGCCAGTTTTTATAGCGGGGGATGGTATCCTGCTATGGAGTGATTAACAAATGAATCGCTTACTCCGGCTATCATCGCAGTTAAAAAATCCTGCGAAATGTATATGTTTTGACCTTCCCCCGCACCTACTCTGTAAGAGAGTATTCTCACTGTAAGCCACCTGCTCAAGCTCTGCCGGGGACCGGTAATTCAATGCGCTATGTGGTCGCACCTGATCGACCCGCGGATCATCAGTTGGCGCTACTATGAAAGTTAACGGGACAGCAGTGATCCGGCATATAATGATTATGTTGTATGTGCAACGACAAAGGATCCAAAGCCAAATGAAAGCGGACAAAAACATCGCCACCTATCACCGCATGCGTGACCAGCCATTGTGGCGATTACTTGCTTCAGATAATGGGCCGACGGTCATTGGTCTGCTTCAGTCGCACCTATATGAAAAGGAGCGCAGTCTTCCGGCTTCGATTCTGTTCGAGAGGCTTACGAGGGATCTGGAAGAACTCCGGGCTCAAGGTAAAGATTTCCCTCAGACAGCACAGGCCTATGTTGCCGGTTGGCTGGGTGACCGCTATCTCGAACGGCGATTCCCTCCCGGCGCAACAGAGGAAGAATATGAACTTTCTACGGCCACGGTAGAGGTGATCCGTTTTCTGTCTGACATTGCCGAACCTCATTCAGCAGCGACCGAGAGCCGCCTGTCGCTGGTCATTCAGGCCCTGATGGGGCTGGCCGAAGATACCGATACCGATAAGTCCCGCCGGATCGACCGGCTGATGGCTGAGCAGGCACGCATCGATAAGGAGATCGATGCGATCCAGAAGGGTCAAATGCGGGTATTGCCGCGCGATTCCGCTCTGGAGCGGACTCGAGAGATTATCACTCTGGCCGATGACCTGACCGGTGACTTCCGTCGGGTGCGCGATCAGTTCGAGCAGTTGAACCGGGAGCTGAGGGAGCGCATTATGGATAGCGAGGGCAATCGGGGCGAGGTCCTCGACTCGCTGTTTGCCGGGATCGACCTGATTGCGGAGAGCGAAGAGGGCCGGACGTTCTCCGCCTTCTGGCGCCTGCTGACCGATCCCGAGCAGGCAGCGATGCTGGAAGAATCCCTCGACAGCGTGATGTCGCGCAAGTTTGTCAGCGAACTCGATATGAGGGAGCGCCGCTTCCTGCTGCGGTTGACGCGGAACCTCCTTGAACAGGGAGGCGCGGTCCACGAGGTGCTGCAGACTTTCGCCCGCAGCCTCAAACACTTCGTTCAAAGCCGCGAGTATCTTGAGCAGCGCCGTATCAACCAGTTGTTGAAGGAGGCGCAACGCGCCTCGCTGGCGATCAAGGATGAGGTCAGGGCAACAGAGTCCCTTGAGTATTCTCTGGAGTTGACCAGCAGCCGGTTGCGATCGTTGTCCCAGTGGGTGCTCGACGATCCATCGTTGCAGGCGGCTCCAGAGCAGATGCGTGAGGGCGAGCCGCCGCCCATCGATCTGGAGTCGGTCAGTGAGTTGGTCGCTCAGTCGGAGATCGATTTTCGTACGTTGAAAGAGCATGTGCGCTCCCTGCTTGAGCAGCATGACCAGGCTTCTATTGGCGATGTGCTGGAGCGCTTTCCGGCCTCGCAGGGTTTGGGCAGTGTTGTCGGCTTACTCGCCCTGGGCAGCCGTCATGGGATCAAGGGCGATAGTGTCGAGACGGTAGCCTGGGTGGGTGAAGACGATCAAGGACGCCGCGCCCGCATTCCAAAAATCTATTTCTTGAGGGATCGCATAGATGAACTGGTCTGACAATCTGCCTGAGGATGAGAGGCTGGAAACGGAGGGCGCGGAGCAAGAGTCAGCGCAGGCGCTGTATCATGGGGATAGTGGCGAGCTATCGCTGGATGCTCGCCGTGTCCTGGTACAGCTCCTCGCCGGTCCGTCGCTGGATGGCCGGCGGCATTCCAGGCTCTGGCCGATCCTGATTCGGGATGAAACAGCTATCCGCAGCCGTTTGTCGGAGATGTTCCTGGAGTTGGTGATTGACCGAGACCTGCAAGTGGCCTTTACCCGCCAAGCCGATACGGGCGATCTGGAAGTGCCTCTGCTGCTACGCCGTGCCAAGTTGACCTTCCTCGATTCCACTCTGCTGCTCCACCTGCGCCAGCAACTCACCCAGGCCGAAGCGCACGGCGACCGTGCGGTTGTATCGACCGACGAGATCCTCGAGTTTATCAGTGTTTATGAGCAGGCCGGCAACACCGACCGGGCACTGTTTGATAGACGTATTCATGCATCGATCGAGAAGATCAAGAAACACAGCATCTTGCGGAAGATTCGATCCAGCGATGACCGCTTCGAGATCTCACCGACATTGAAACTCCTGTTCTCGGCAGAGGAAATTCAGGCGCTGACTCGGATCTACCTTGGCATGAGAGTGGCTGAGGAGTCGTCTGATCAAGGGGAGGAGATGCAGTCAGAGGAAGAGAAGGAATGAGTGCTGAACCAAGGACGAAATCTCTCTTCGCACCGGAACAGTTCTGCATGTCCCGGCTTCAGGTCTACAATTGGGGCACCTTCTCCGATGTTCATGACGTTCCAATCTCCAGGCAGGGTTTTCTGTTTGTGGGGCGGTCCGGCACTGGAAAATCAACTCTGCTGGACGCCTTCTCCGCGTTGCTGGTTCCGCCACGCTGGGTGGATTTCAACGCTGCGGCACGGGAGGCGGAAAAGACAGGTCGAGATCGAAACCTGGTGAGTTATATCCGCGGCGCCTGGGCGGAGCAGAAAGATGATGCCTCTGGCGAGATCGCGACGCGTTGCCTGCGTCCCGGGACCACCTGGTCGGCCTTGGCACTGAGTTACCGGAACGCTACGGGCCAGAGCGTTGTGCTGGTGCAGGTATTGTGGCTGCGAGGAAGCGCAAACGGCACTGGCGACGTTAATCGCCATTTTATGATCTTTGAGCGTCTATTTGATCTTAATGAACTGGAGGTATTCGGGCAGTCCAATCTGGATGTGCGCAAGCTGAAGCAGGGGTTTCCGGATGCCTTCATACGCCGCGAGTTCCGACCCTATTGTGAGCGATTTTGTCGCCTGCTGGGTATTGAGAGTGAAATGGCGCTTCGACTGCTGCACAAGACGCAATCGGCCAAGAATCTCGGCGATCTCAATACATTCCTGCGGGAGTTCATGCTGGACAAACCGGTGACCTTCGATGTCGCCGATCGACTGGTCAGCGAGTTTGATGAGCTCAATGCGGCCCACCAGGCAGTCGTTACGGCGCGTCGGCAAGTGGAGACCCTGGTTCCAGCGAGAGAGAAGCATCAGCACAGGCAATCATTTCTGGATGAGCGCAGTGGCCTCAATGAACTCCTGGACGGGATCGATAGTTACGGTGGCCGCCGCCGTATTAACCTGCTTACGCAACAGATCGAACGCTTGAATATCCAGGCCGATGGCCTGGAAGGCGAGATTAGCCGGAAACAGGCTGCGCTCGATCAGCACGACGACACGCTGCGTGAACTTGAGCGTCGGCATCGGGAGGTCGGCGGTGATCGGGTGGAAAACTGGCAAGCGGAGAAGTCTGTGCTTGAGCAGCAGCGTGAGGAGCGACTGCGTAAGCGGGCACAGGCGGAAGGCGCATGCCAACAACTCGACCGGGACTTTCCGGACTCACCCCACAGGTTTGCCGAGCTGCTCGGTGAGGCGCGTCAGGAGCTTGAGCGCTGGGAGAGCGGTAGTACCGAGATCCGCGAAAAGCAGAACCTGTTGGTGATCCAAAAGCGGGAGACCGAGACGGCGTTTACGCAGACAGCCGAAGAGGTGAAGGCCCTGGAGCGGCAGCCATCTAATATGCCCTCGCACATGTTGGAGCTACGCCAGGGCATTGCAGCGGCCATAGGGGTTTCCGAGAGTGCGCTGCCCTTCATCGGTGAGCTGATCGAGGTGAAACCGGACGAGGCGGAGTGGCAAGGCTCCATCGAGCGGGTGCTGCATGGATTTGCACTCTCTCTGTTGGTCGATGAGCGTCACTATTCCGTGCTCTCCAACCATATCAATAGTCGCCACCTTGGTCAGCGGCTGGTCTATTACCGGACCGGGCACGTTGAGCGCCAGCAGGCCAAACCGGTCGGCGCCGATTCGCTGGTGCTCAAGCTGAATATCAAGGAGTGCAGCCAGTCTGAGTGGTTGCGCACCGAATTGCGCCACCGATTCGATTATGCCTGTGTCGACTCCATACCGTTGTTCCAGCGTGCAGACCGGGCGCTTACCAAAGAGGGACAGGTCAGGCACAGCAAAACCCGCCACGAGAAGGATGACCGTCGTCACGTCGGTGACCGCCGTTACTGGGTGTTGGGGTTCGATAACCGTGAGAAGCTCGCGCTCTACCGAAAACAAGCCCAGGAGCTTGCAGATAAGATCTCCGGTTTGGAGGAACGGATCAAAGCGCTCACTGAGAAGGAGGGCACTCAGGCCAAACGTGCGATTCACTGCCAGACACTGGTCAATCTACAGTGGCAGGAAGTGGACGTTGCGCCTCTGCTGGCCGGTATCGACAAACTGCAACGGCGGATCCGCGATGCTCTGGAAGGCAACACAGCGCTGAAGGATGTGGCCGATCAGATCGATCGTCAGAAGAAGGTCGTCAAGGATGCAGATGCAGCGCTTCGCAAAACAACCATCGAATATGAAAAAGCAGTCGGTCAAGTCAAGGAAAATAAGGAGGCCTTGAAGAAGCTCCAGGACGATCCAGGCCTTGTGTCGTTGACACCCCGGCAACAGCAGGGATTGGATGAGCGATTTGATAGCCTCAAAACTGCGGTGCAGTTAGACAACCTCGATACCCTGATGCGATCTGTCGAGCGGTCGATAAATGGGGAGATCAATGAGATCAACCGTGCAATTAGCGAATCTGAGCGATTTATCGAGAAACGATTTGATGAGTTCGTCCATGAGTGGCCTGCCGAGGCGGAGGGTCTGGATGCGACCCTTGCAGCAGCCCTTGATTTTTTTGCCAAGCTGACCCGTCTCGAAACCGATGGTCTGCCAGCCCATGAACAGCGTTTTTTTGAATTGTTGGAGAGCCAAAGTAACCAAAACCTGGCGGCGCTTTCCACTTATCTGAACGACGCCCGTAAGGAGATCCGGGAGCGCATGGAGCGGGTAAACGACAGCCTCGCCCGGGTGCCGTTCAATCAAAGTATCAATCAGACCACCTTCCTGCATATCGATGTCAGCGACCGTCAGCTACCGGATGTGCGTGAGTTCAGGCAGGAGATCCGGCAGGCGCTACGCCACGCCTGGAGCGAGGACCGGGAATTAGCGGAGTCACGCTTTTTGGCCTTGCGTAGTCTGGTGGAAAGACTGTCCAGCCAGGAACCGGAGAATAAACGATGGCGCCGGGCAGTGCTGGACGTTCGGCAGCACATGGAATTTATTGGCAGGGAGACCGATGAGGGTGGTGTCGAGGTGGAAGTCTATCGCAGTGGTTCGGGTAAATCCGGCGGTCAACGGCAAAAACTGGCCACAACCTGTTTGGCCGCAGCGCTACGCTATCAGTTGGGCGGCAATGAGCATGGTGTACCCATGTACGCGCCGGTGGTGCTCGATGAAGCATTTAACAAGACGGATAACGAGTTCACCGCGTTGGCCATGAATATCTTTGCGAATTTCGGTTTTCAGATGATCATCGCCACACCGCTGAAGTCAGTCATGACACTTGAACCGTTTATTGGTGGCGCCTGCTTTATCGATATCAGCGACCGGCACACCTCTGGTGTCTTGATGATCGAATACGACTCGGATCAGCAACGTCTGAAACTTCCCGCCCATGCGCATCAGGAGGCAAGCATTGAAGTTTCCTGAAGACGTGCAAAAGCAACTGTTGGGACGCTTCAGAAACAAGCATCGTGAGTGGCTGGCGGCGAGTGGCAGCGGAGAACAACCGGAAGTGAGCGCTTGGCCATTGGAGATCAATCTGGGTGTCCCCACGGAAAACCAGGCCCTAAAACAGGTCGAAGATGTTCGCACTTGGGTAGCGGCATGGCAATCCTGGAGTAGTGCCGGGACGCTTTCCTGGAATGATCGGCGTTGGAGAACGCTGGGCACTCAACGTGTTCCTGATAAACTGGTACTGGATGGTCCCGCAGAGGTTGCACAATGTGTCGGCGAGACGGATCGCTGGGGCCGTGCTCAGCAGCGGTATATGGATCTTCTTGGACGTTGGCCTGCGCTGGCGGGCAAACTGGCTCGATATTTTGATCTGCTCGCTGATTATAGTGATATGGATTATCGACGCCTGGTTGATATGGTCGCCTGGATCGAGGCAAACCCTGCTTCCAACCTCTATCCCAGGCAACTGCCCGTTGCAGGACTGGGCAGCAAGTGGCTTGAAGGTCGTAAAGGAGTTCTGGCAGACCTCGTTGACGCTGTTCGAGGTGAGCCTTCCGGCAATCGTGACTTCTTTCAATGCTGTGGGTTGAAAGCGCCACCGCACACAATCCGTCTACGCATACTGGACCGCAACCTGAGACAAGGGGTTGGCGGATTGGGTGACATCTCGGCGCCGTGGGATCAACTGGTTGCACTCGACATCCCGGTCACCAATGTCTTCATCGTTGAAAACCTGCAGACCGGTCTTGCATTTGATGATCTGCCGGGGTCGGTCGTCATTATGCAACTGGGCTATGGCGTAGATGTGCTTGGTCGTCTGCCCTGGATCGCCAAGGCCCACTGCATATATTGGGGCGATTTGGATACTCATGGCTTTGCCATTCTCAATCGAGCCAGAACCTACCTTCCCAGACTGAAATCCATATTGATGGACGAAGAGACCCTCCGCAGCCACCAGGATCTGTGGGTGGAGGAAAATGCTCAGCATGGTGCGGAAACATTGCCCTTGCTGACTGATCCAGAGCAGGCGATGTATCGGGCCATCAAACGCAATGCCTGGGGACAGAATGTCCGTCTGGAGCAGGAACGGATCGCCTGGGATGTTGCCTGGAATGCATTACAGCAGGCTATTTGATCGGAGTGACGAATGAGTCGAAATGGCTCCGTTATCCGAGAGACTCTCTACGAGGAAGTCCGGGCCGATGACGAAAGTCGCGGCGAAATTTATACGGGCGGCCTATGATCAGGAATAGCCGCTTTGCCACGATGCTGCGTCCATGCCCCATAACTTTTCAAGCTGGTAGTATTCCCTGGTTTGGGGGAGCATGATATGCACGATAATATCGCCGAGATCGACCAATGCCCACTCGCCCTGTTTCGCACCTTCAACACCGAGCGGTTTAATGCCGGATTGTTTGACGGCTTCAATCAGCTTGTTGACCAATGCGGTAACCTGCCGGTCCGATCCGCCGCTGGCGATAATCATATAATCGGTAATGGAGGTGAGATGTCGTACATCAAACACATTTATTCTGGTGGCTTTGAGATCTTCAAGGACGGCTTTTGCTATATTCAGCAGTTTCTCTGTTTTCATATATTACGATTGGTAAAGATGGTGGGCATGTATGTAGTTCATCACCGCTGGGTTCAGTAGCGCATCCACGGGGCGTCCTTGTTTGATTTTTCTTCTGATCTGGGTGGAAGATATTGCTACCGGATCGATTGCGAACCGGTATAAATAGCCATGATGACTGTCTTGCAGTCGGGCGGGATCGTCGCTTAGATACTGTTTCATCCAGTTGCTTACAGCGTGAGGGGTATGTTGTTCCGGGTCACTGTCGCGTCTGATCGTGGCAATATGGGCGTAATCCGGTAATCGCCGCCAGTCTTTCCATCTGTCAATTTTCGAGAATGCATCATCACCCATTAATAATACAAGCGATGCTTTCGGGTATTCACTCCGTAATGATCGTAGAGTGATAATCGTATATGAAGTGCGGGCATTTTCCAATTCCCTGGTATCGACCACCATGTGGTTCTGCTCTTTAACGGCCAGTTCCAGCATAGTCCGTCTTTGCTCTGCCGTGGCGACGGTATGCTCACGGTGGGGCGGAATGTTGACCGGAATAAATCGGATTTCATCGAGAATCAGTTTTTGTAATGCCTGTTGCGCTATGTGCGTGTGGCCAAGGTGAACCGGGTCGAATGTGCCGCCAAGGATGCCAATTTTTTTCATTCTGACCGGCGGGCCTATACTCTGATCTGTCCATCTCCGAGAACGATATATTTTTTTGAGCTGAGCCCGGCAAGACCGACAGGACCGCGAGCATGGAGTTTATCCGTGCTGATCCCTATTTCCGCTCCCAGACCGTATTCAAACCCGTCGGCAAGGCGGGTTGAGGCATTGACCATCACCGAGCTTGAATCTACCTCCCGCAAAAATCGATTGGCGTTGTCTGAATCCTCGGTAATGATGGCATCGGTATGATGCGAGCCATATTGATCGATATGTGCTATCGCCATATCGAGATCACGGACAATTCTCAATGACAGGATCGGCGCAAGGTATTCCGTGCCGTAGTCTTCCTCCGTTGCCAATGAAATATGGGGCAATATCTTTTTTGAATCTTCACAGCCTCTGATTTCGACTCCGGCATGTTCATACATAGGCCCCAGTTTTGTCAGCGCCTCTTCGGCAATATCCTCGGCAACCAATAAACACTCCATCGTATTGCAGGTGCCATAGCGCTGGGTTTTGGCATTGAAGGCAATCTTGACGGCTTCTTCAATATCCGCCTTGCTGTCTATATACACATGACAAACCCCGTCCAGGTGTTTGATTACCGGCATACGTGCTTCCCTGCTGACACGTTCAATCAAGCCTCTGCCGCCGCGCGGAATGACTACGTCGATATATTCCGACATGGCGAGCAGTTCGCCGACGGCAGCCCGGTCGGTAGTCTCGACTATCTGCACCGCATCTTCAGGCAATCCGGCGGATTTCAGGCCGGATCGAATACAGGCGGCAATGGCCTGATTTGAATTGAATGCCTCGGAGCCGCCACGGAGAATAACCGCATTACCGGATTTTATGCATAAGCCGGCCGCATCCGCGGTCACATTTGGCCTGGATTCATAAATGATGGCTATTACACCAATAGGCACCTGCATTTGACCAATACGAATGCCATTGGGACGGGTCAATAGATCCGATATTTTCCCCACCGAGTCTTCAAGATCGGCCACCTGGCGCAGACCTTCCGCCATTGCCTCGATTCTTGTCTGGGTAAGCTCCAGACGATCAAGCAGCGCCGGCTCCAATCCGCGCATTTTGCCCGCATCCAGATCTTTCTGGTTGGCTTTTTTGAGTGCGTCATTACCGCCTGGGATATTGTCGGCGATTTTGTGCAGAGCCTTATTTTTTGCCGCAGTATCGGCTGTGGCAAGGATCCGGGAGGCCGCATGGGCGCGTTTGCCGGTGGAGTGCATGTATTTCGCTATATCCATGAATCAATGATACTCCCGTATTTTATTTTCCGGCAACAGATAATAACAGCCAGCCAAATTCATCCCATATATTCACCTTGGTGTTGGACTTGATCAATCGCTCGATTTGTATAGTCTTATTCAGCAGGGCCTGTAGTTGTGCGGCGCTGTGTCTTTCCAACAATCTAACAAAGGCGGGTCTGCGTTTTTCCCATACATAAAAACTCGCAAATACACTGTCCATGGATGCACCGGTTCTGATTTTATAAGCCATGGAGCAGGCCCGTCTAAATTCCCACAGGATTGCTCCGTGCAACGCGGCGGGTTCAACCCCCTCGCTTTGCAGTCCTTTTAACATCCTCAGTGCGCGCTCTGCCCGTCCTGAAAAGGCGTTTTCGATTAATGAAAATACGTCATATCGGGCGTTTTCCGCCACAGCATTGATGACTTGTTCTACATCGATATGTTTATCGTCTATCAGCAGGCATAATTTATCTATTTCCTGTTTTGCCGCCAGCAGATTGCCCTCTACACGCTGGGTGATCAGGTTGACCGCTTCGCGGTCAATGGTCTTTCCCCGGCGGTGAAACCGATCGCTGATCCAGCCGGGGAGCTGCGCAAGACCAACAGGCCAGGTTTGGATAAACACACCGTTTTTTTCTAATGTTTTGCACCACTTGGTTTGCTGTGTCTTTTTGTCTATTTTTTCCGTGCTGATTAAAAGTACGGTATCCTCACTGGGCTTTTCGGCGTATTCGACCAGGGCTCGGCCGCCCTCTCTGCCCGGTTTTTGGGCGGCGAGTCTCAATTCAATAAGTTGTTTATTGGAAAATAAAGACAGGTTGGAGGCGGCTTGCCGGATGGAATCCCAGTCAAAACCGGCGCCGACATCCAGAACAACGCGCTCTGCAAAGCCGTTATCGCGGGCAAATGATCGTATAGCATCCTCTGCTTCAAGCCGCTGTAATGGCTCATCCCCGCCAACCAAGTATATCGGCGCGAGACCCTTTTGTTGAAGGTGGCTGGGGAGTCGGTCGGGTTTCAGGCGCATGGTAAATCGCAGCGAGTCTATTTGGCGGGCGGGGATGCAATGATCTGCAAACGGCGTAAAATTTGTGACGCGCCACGCTGCAGCATCTCTTCCTCGATAATTCCCTGCTCGGTAAATTCGCCCGGGGCGGCATCTTCGTCAAAGATGAAGTCGCGAGTAATCCGCAGCGGCTCCGGTTTTCCCGGCGCCGTTCCATCTCTTTTGTCGATGTTTATTTCCGCCGTCAATATCAATTCGTATTCTTCCGCCTTGCCGGTTTTCGCATTGACCGAGAGCAGGTTCCGGCGGAGTGTTTCATTGGACAGGCCGATTATATAGACCGCCTGCTTGTTTGACTCTGCCAGGGGGTTTCCCGAAGATTGAAGCTGTGTCTTTACTGCCCGCGCAAGCCTGGGCGCCTTGCTTTCTTCGATATAGACGTTATCGACACCGGCCGTGGCAAGCCGTGCGCCGCGCAGTTGGAAACCACATGCCGAGGCACATACCAGTGTTACCAGCAATAGGGGGAGCAGTTTCATTTAAATGTCTGTGCGGAAATCATCGGCCTAACAATACGGAAGATTCATTCTATATCAGGCAATGACCAGATTCACCAGCCGCCCCGGTATTACAATCACCTTTTTTATCTGTTTTTGATCGAGAAAGCGGCGGACATTTTTATTCTCCATCGCCAGCGCCGTGACCTGGCTGTCGTCCGCGTCAACGGGCACGGTGATATTCCCCCGGAGCTTGCCGTTGACCTGCACCACTATTTCCAGTTCATTCTGTTCCAATGCCGTTGGATCGGCTTTTGGCCAGCTTGCATCGATGAGCGGATCGGAGTGTCCCAGCTCAGACCAGATAGCATCGGTAATATGCGGGGTGATAGGGGCGAGCAATAATACTGCGGCCTGTATTCCCTCAAGCATTAGCGCCTTGTCATTATCCGAGTCGAGCGGGGCTTTGGACAGGGCATTGAGCATTTCCATCACGGATGCAATAGCGGTATTGAATTTATAGCGCCTGCCGATATCGTCATTGACCTTGTTGATGGTGGCGTGGATTTTGCGGCGCAAGTCGCGCTGCCGGTGTGTCAGGGCCGCCGTGTCGATGCTCTTTCCGGCGCAAATCGGGATGTTCGTCGCCGCCGTTTTCCATAGAGTCTTTAGGAATCGAAATGCGCCTTTCACGCCGGCATCCGACCATTCCAGGCTTTGTTCCGGGGGGGAGGCAAACATCATAAATAACCTGACGGTATCGGCGCCGTACTTGTCGATGAGCGCCTGCGGGTCAACGGTGTTGCCCTTTGACTTTGACATCTTGGCGCCGTCTTTCAGCACCATCCCCTGGGTTAACAGTCTGGCAAACGGTTCATCGGAATCGACCAGTCCGAGATCTCGCATCAGTTTATGGAAGAATCGGGCGTAAAGTAGATGCAAGACGGCATGTTCTATGCCTCCGATATATTGATCGACGGGCAGCCAGTACCTGGCGCGCTCATCCAGCATTGCCCGATCATTATCGGGACAGCAGAAGCGCGCGTAATACCAGGACGATTCAAAGAAGGTATCAAAGGTATCGGTTTCCCGCTGTGCCGGAGCTTTACCATCCGGGCTATCGGCGGCGATAAATTCGGGCATGGACTTCAACGGTGAGGTCACGCCTTCGAATGCGACTTCTTCCGGCAGTATTACCGGCAGTTCATCTTCCGCCACCGGCCATGAGTGTCCGGCATCGTCGTTAATGATCGGTATTGGACATCCCCAGTAGCGCTGACGGGAAACGCCCCAATCACGCAGACGGTAATTAATGCGGCGTTTGCCCTTAGCATGCTGTTGCAGGTATTCCGCGATGGCATCGAAAGCCCGGTCAAAATCCAGGCCGTCAAATTGAGCGGAATTACAACAGATCCCATGAGCCGTATAGGCGGATTCGGAAAGAACAGGTTCCCGCTGATCCTCCGGCCGAATCACCGCTTTGATTTCAAGCCCGTATTTTTGAGCAAACTCGTAATCGCGCTGATCATGGGCGGGAACCGACATGACCGCGCCTGTTCCATAGCTGAGCAACACAAAATTTGCGCAATAGATCGGCAGCCTTTCGCCCGAAACGGGATGAATAGCGTCTATACCCAATGCGACGCCTCTTTTCTCCATCGTTTCAATGGCCGCCTCACTGGTGCCGAATGTTCGGCATTCGAGCAGAAACGTGCGCACGGTTTCGTTGTTTTCAGAGGCGGCCTGGGCCAATGGGTGTTCGGCGGCAACGGCACAGTAGGTGACGCCCATCAAGGTATCGGGGCGAGTGGTGTACACCCGCAATGGATCATGGCCTTCTACGGCAAAGTCGAATTCCACACCTTCGGACCGGCCGATCCAGTTGGATTGCATGGTGCGCACCGCATCCGGCCAGCCGGGGAGCCGTTCCAGATCGGCCAGCAGTTCTTCGGCATAGCCGGTGATCCTCAGAAACCACTGCGAAATTTCCCGGCGTTCAACCGGGGCGCCGGAGCGCCAGCCCTTGCCGTCAATTACCTGTTCATTGGCAAGTACGGTTTGATCGACCGGGTCCCAATTGACTAAAGCCGTTTTTTTATACACCAGATCTTTTTTATATAACTGAATGAAAAACCACTGCTCCCAACGATAATAGGCCGGATCACAGGTGGCTATTTCACGCTCCCAATCATAGGCGAAACCCAGGCTTTTAAGCTGCCGGCGCATATGGTCAATATTTTCATAAGTCCATTTGGCCGGAGGCACGTGATTCTCGATCGCGGCGTTTTCGGCCGGCAGGCCAAAGGCATCCCAGCCTATGGGTTGCAGCACGTTTTTGCCCTGCATGCGCTGATAACGGCTAATGACGTCCCCGATGGTGTAATTCCGCACATGTCCCATGTGCAATTTGCCGCTGGGATAGGGGAACATGGACAGGCAGTAGAATTTTTCCTTATCGGGATCTTCTGTTGCCCGAAATGCATTGGTGGTTTGCCAGTATTTCTGAACTTCAGGTTCGATTTTTTCCGGATGGTATTCTTCTTGCATATTTTTCTAATTGTATACGGTTACAGAGATGAAAGGATACAGAAGAAACTACCGGTCAAACAAGGTATTGTGTGGGTCCGGTGCCTTTTGAATGTTTCAATCCACGCGCCCCGTGAATCGAATAATCGTCAGATTTATAACAAACTGCCGACCAACAGACACTCGCAAAAACCCACCATTAACTCAAAAGCAAAGATGGAATTTCTTTTGTTTTATTACCTTCTCCATCGTCAGGGAAAAGAGCTCGATATCTATCAAACAATTCTCCCTTCTGTCCTTCATTCAATTTTTCACCTAAGTTGTAACAAAGAATATCTGTTACCAATTTTCTGTTCTTGGTTATTATTTTTCCTCCAGAAATAAAAAGACGATCCCATCCAGGATGATCTTTTCGCCAATCAATAGAATTCAATTTATCAACCGCAACCTTAAAAGAAAGATTACCTCTCCCAAGCGTTGTTAGCCTTGAAAAGGCTTTTACTAAGCACGACTGTGCAACAGGTTTCCCTAACAGATAGCCCACTCGTATTTCTCGTCTTTTAGGATCTCCTTCTTCTTCTTTGTTCTCTAATGCTTGGGAAAACAAGTCTATATGCTCTACAAGGAATTGCCACACCTCAAAAACCTTTCGTTTGTAAAGCTCTATCTGTTCTGGGTCTGGCAAATTAATGCGGACTATTTTTCCCGGTGGAAAATTAGCTGATAAAATTGCTTCGTTACACTCTGCTAAAGTTGCTAACGTAGTGAAACGAGGATCTTTATCGCCGAGAGTATTACTTTTGTAGTTAACAAGATGTGCACCAATAATCCTTTGGTCATTGGCGATCTGTCGTGATAACACAGCAACAATATCATCGTCATCCGTCACCAAATTCTGGCCGGTCGTCGTGGGCTTAGCATATTTATTGACTCGGGTAAAAATCTTCCTGGATCTCTTTCTATCATAAGGAGTAAGAATTACTGTTACATCATCATTTGCCAAGTCTGAACAAGGTGAAAAATTTGGAATAACCTTACTTTTTTCATCCTTTCCTTCCATAGCAAATTGCATAGCTTTAAGGCGATGCTGTCCATCCAACGGAATCAATTGTTCATTTCCTTCTAGCGTTAAAAATCCCATAATTTGAGCTTGAGTTTTATAGAGATTTGGTAATCCTTTAGTCGCAATATCTGCTATAGGTTCAAAATTATCTGGATTAAAATTTAAAGCGGTCAAAATAATCGCCCCGAAGAACCTATCCTTGTCAGTTGCCAGATAAGGAGCTATCTGATTTTTGACGCGAGCATAGTTAATGTCTCGTTGCTCTCGTTCCTCCAAGGTTATATTTTCCCATCCATCCATTTCCGAAGGAATAATTATTTTCTCTACCAATTCCTTAGCTTTCATAGCTAAAATAAAATACTCTGTACTACCAAGCTTGCCTTTCATTGCAGCGACAGTTGTTGCCATTGTGCTTACCTCCTCTGTTTTGAGATGTTAGTTTCAGGGTGCCATATTCGAATCAATCGAGTTTCTATTTGATCTATTTTCCCTTCCATTACAGGCAAATAGCAAATATCCAAAAACCTTCCAAAAACTTTGATCCATAACCGCAAATTTTCGTTATGAGAACCACGCCATGCTTGCATAAGTCTCTCTTTTATCGGCTGCTTTTCCGCTTTTCCAACGTATATACACTTTCCGTTGGTACGGCACCAGAAAGCATACACCCCCTTTACGTGGACAGGTATATTGTCAATATTAGTCCGCTTAAAGGGAATTTTATTGCGTTGTTTATCTAATCTTACCATGGCACTTTAACTACAAATTTTAGTAGTCTCGAGGAACCATCTATTTTCTTTACAAATAGATTTTTTCAACTTGCACGAAGATTTCAAATATATTTTTCCTTTCTAAAAAATTGCCTTTCGCATTCTTTAGGCTAGTTTTCTTTTTTTGCTCAAAAGCTCCATACTTTTGTTGCAAGTTTTGCCAGATTTTTTTGCCGTCTTTCAATCTCGGCTAGAGACCAGTCGTCCTTGTCAGCAATCTCTCTATTGAGATTTATAGCACTTCTGCTGAGAAATGGCTTTTTATTAGAAAAATTTCCATTGTCATTATCTCCCGGCTTGTTATCGGATTGTCCGAGAAGTGTAAGATTTCCAACTCTGTTAACCCAATCTTGAGCATTTTGCTCTTCAAAGTTTTTCCAATCTGACCAGTGTTTATTGGACTTGGGAAAAATATGTTCAAGAGTGCATTTTTTTGAGTTTATAAGTTCTCCATCCTGCTGTAGGTAATGATTAAGACCAAAGAGGAAAACTTTGGCTTTCCGAGTATCTTTTATCTCTACGGTTTCCATCTTGTTTATAAACTTATTGTCATTCATTATTCCTTCATTGCTGTTGTCACATTCCTGCAAGAAACTTTCCATATTCAGATTCTTAACGGGATGCTCAGACCAAATTTTTTCGGCAAATGCGGAAAATTCACTTTCAAAATGAGATGGTTCAAACTTGGTCACAAATGCTGTTCTCATCACAAAAGAAGCAATTTTTCTAATATTCTCATAAACAAATTCTGCTGTCTTTTTTTTCTTTCGACTGTTAGATTCTCTCAGATACCTACACAGCAAAGCAAAAATCATTGGTTGTACAACAGTATAATTGCTCAATTCATCTAGCAAAATTGACAATCCTCTATGTGAAGTTTGTGTTGGTGAAGTTTGTGTTTTGGAGTCTATAGAAAATCCTTCTATAAAACTGCTATTGGAATCTGGAGATATGATTAAGCGAAATAAATCCACCTGTTCTTTGGAAGAAAAATCATCAATCAAATCAAAAGCGTAGTCAGCAGGGCCTTCCTTCTTATCAGACTCCGATCTAATTTTTTCCCGGGTTATGCGATAAAAACTACCCTTTGGCAAAAAACCATATCTGCATTGAAAGTAACACCGGGAATAGTCGGCAGCTTTTTTGTCATTGCCAATCTGAGCCCTGATACGCTCTATATTCTCATGTACTGTATCTCTACGGGCCTGACTTTTTTCACTACTAAAATAGGAATAAAGATCGTTTCGTATCAAGTCAAAATCTTCCAATTGTTTGCCGCGACAGTTGATAGTCTCAAACACAGAATTAGGTGCAACATGCTTTTCCGGTATGTATAAGCTGGCAATTTCAACCCGGTTCAACAAAAAATCTAGAAATGTTTTAGACTTTCTCTAAACCCATTGGAGAAACAAAGGCGTCAATTTCTCTCCATGCCGTGGTAAGTTTGCCGTTTGTGCCAATACTCTTACCACGAATCATAAGATTATACCGGGTCTTGTCATCGCGCGGAGGAAGTAGGCGGGGCTGTAAATCATCAGCATTTGACAGATTTTCTGAATGAGAAACATCCAAATTAAAAATAACACGAAGAGCATACCCTTCATCACGCGATTCATTTTCTTTGTGAAACAAACGGGACAGGTAAGCACATATCAACGAGAATGTGACCATACGTTGCTGCCCATCATTTATTTCCCATAAACCGTTGTCTTTTTCAACCAACATCACTGAACCGAGAAAGTAGCATTCGCGCCTCTGTTGAACTGCTTCGTCAATGTCACGCAACAAATTTAAAACATGCTCTTTTTTCCAATCATAATGGCGTTGATGCCAGGGAACTTGGAATTTTCCTGTATGGAATAGTTTGGAAAATACCCAAGATTCACAACTCACAAAAGGGTTTTTATCAGAGCCATTCATAGAGAAACGTCCCCTATTCCCACATTCTTCATCAATGCCTGTCTCGCGTCTTCACGGATCCAATCCCGCCGCCAGACATCTTTTATGACTTCCACTTCTGAAAATGAAATCAATGTTTCTCCAATTTGTTTTTGAAGTTTTTCAAGATGAGTAAGAATTTTCTCTCTGACCTTCAGCTTGAAGGGACCCATTACTCTTGTGTTGTCTGCGCGAAATTTTGTTTTTCCATCGCGACGAACAGGCAAACGATTACTATTGTCCTCACGAAGTTCCACTAACCAATCCCGAAAATCTGCAAGCAACTCCAATTTCTCTTGATCCTCATGTCCTGAATCAATCATGCCACGCATACTTCTGTCCTTTTTTACTACCGTGCAAGTCCAACAACCAAAGCGCGGCGAAGTGGTCCCACATGAAGGTGCATCTTCTTTTGTCAATATGAGCGGGCACTCCCCCCCACCCGCATTACGATAGAGAGTAATCAGTTTGCGGTGTGTTCCACCCCAAGGCGGCTTGCGTTGCATTAATATCGTCCAGACATCTTCATCGTTCAAATCGGCAAGCGGGGCAAATATACGGCAACCTTTAATGCTGCTGTGCGGGTTCATTTTGTCCGACTCAACCCCGTGCCTTTTCATGCTACGGCGGCGATTCTGCGACTCACTCTTGCGGGTCCCGATCAGCAAAACCACACGCTTGTTTTGATTGACAAGACTCTCTATCAAGCGGTTTGTGGGAATGATTTTCATCCGATCTGTACACCACCGGAAGTTGCGGGTCGGGGGAATATACCCTCGACCAATGACATTGACCCAAAAAGTCTGGTCTATATAAGGTTCGGTTACCTGTGTTGTTATAGGCAAGCCATTTTTACGCGATGCCTTTTCTATAACTTCCATGCTTTTCTTTAAGTGGTTAATAACGAGAGGAGATTCCACAAGTGTGTCATTCCCTACAACATAGACCCTGCGTTTTCTCTCAGACTGTGGAAGTGACAAAAGAACTTCCCATATCAAGTGCAGGAGCAACGTTGAGTCTTTGCCCCCGGAGTACGCGACAATCCAGGGGTCGGAATGTTGTTTTTCGTATTCCCGACTGATAACTTTGGTTACCGCATGAAACCGTTGTACAATATTTTCCTCTCCGAGAAGTTCAAATGAACTGCTTTTTTCAAGCTGTCTGTTCATTGAAAATTTCCCATTGCTTTCCTTCTTGACCTGTTTTGTAGCCGGTCTCTTTCCATAGCGGAGAAAGTTGTCGTAACTCATGTAGCGTACTGCAAACTCTCTGTGAAGCGTAATCTATATCTTCTTCTGTTGAAAAGCGACCTATACTGAAGCGCAACGAAGAGAAAGCCATTTCCTCGTCCATTCCAATAGCAAGAAGAACATAAGACGGTTCCAAATCTGATGAAGTGCAAGCCGACCCTGAAGATATGGCAACATCATCCATAGACATCATCATTGATTCGCTTTCCACACAAGCAAAACACACATTGACTATGCCCGGAACGCAATGGGAGCGGTCGCCGTTAAATGAGACTTGTTCAAGTTGTTCAAAATTTTTCAATAAGCGTTCTGTAAGTGCTTCTATATGAACAGAATCAGTATGGTACTGTTTTGCCATCAAACGTGCCGCCTCGCCCATACCCACGACCTGGTGAGTGGGAATAGTTCCCGAACGGAAGCCTCCTTCATGCCCACCGCCATGCATCTGTATCTGTAATCTTGCACGGGGATGACTCCGAATATAAAGAGTGCCAACACCCTTTGGTCCATACATCTTATGTCCACTAAGAGAAATAAAATCCGCCTGAGTTTTCTTCACATCTATTGGCAAGCGGGCAGCACTCTGAGCGGCATCTACATGAAAGAGAACATTTTGTTCGCGTGTTATCTCTCCGATATTCTCAATATCGGTGATTGTCCCGAGTTCATTGTTGACATGCATGAGGGACAGCAAGATAGTGTCATTGCGTAAAGACTCTTTGACCATTTCTGGAGTGATGATCCCATCTTTTTCGGGAACAATATAGGTAACTTCAAACCCTTGAGTTTCCAAGTATTTACATGAATCCAGAACAGCCTTGTGCTCAATAGCGGAAGTAACTATGTGTTTTCCACGGTCAGAATTGAAGTAAGCCGCACCTTTGATAGCCAGATTGTCCGATTCTGTGGCCCCTGAAGTCCAGATAATCTCTCGCGGGTCGGCATTGATCAATTCTGCAACTTGCCCGCGTGCCATTTCCACCGCCTTTTCAGCCTCCCAACCAAAGCAATGAGACCGGGAAGCGGCGTTGCCAAATACACCCGTTGAATCAAGAAAACACAGCATCGCTTTCTTGACCTCTGGATCTACTGGAGTAGTTGCTGCATAGTCAAGATAAACAGGCTTTTTCACATTACAATCTCTTAGTACTATCTTGCAGTGCTGGCAAACATTTAGGGCAACTCTGATTAATTGTCATAGTTGCTTATAATACAGTACATCATTATCAGAGGATCAATTTCTTGCAACAAACACTTTCCGAGAACGGATTCGAGAAATTTCGCAAGAAAACCCGTAAAGAGCAATTCCTAGAAGAGATGGAGACCCTTATCTCCTGGAAAGAATTGGCCGAATCAATCAAGCCCTTTTATCCCCATCCAAAGGGAGCGGGGTGTCCCTCGATAGGCATCGAACGCATGTTGCGAATTCATTTTCTCCAGCACTGGTTTACCCTGTCGGACCCGGCCGCAGAAGAAGCCTTGTACGACTCCCGCGGAGTTGATAGTGCTACGAAGATCATTCATTCGGTGGTTGCGACGCCAGCGAGTGTGCACGATTCCCAGATTCTTAGCGACCTGCTCCACGGAGGGGAGACCCGTGTCTAGGGCGATTGCGCCTATGCGGGTCAGACGGAAGTCATAAGCGCTTGTGCTCCCCGCGCAAAGAATTTCACGCAAGCGAAGGGCCGTCGAAACCGACCGTCTCGAAACCGAAACAAATCCCGGGCCCGAGCCAAGGTGGAACATCAGTTTGGCATTATCAAGCGGCGGTTCGGGTTTTCCAAAGTGCGCTACCGGGGACTGAATAAGAATGCTCATCGTCTGTTCGTGGCCTGTGCTTTGAGTAATCTGGTGATGGCCAAGAACCGGTTGCTGAGGCGAAAGCGGCTGGAATTGCGGGCAAGTTGCGCCTGAAAAAAGTCAGAGGGAGAAGAAAAGCCCTGGATAAGTTGAAAAAAGGCTTTTTGAGTCAAGTTCATCGGCATCAATACCGCATATCTGAATAATAAAAGAGAGTTTCGCATTGACCACAAAGTTTTCGCGTATTCATCAGATGTTCCTTATATGACAGTCTGTATATGAGGTATCAGTGATGCTTCGTTCACAAATGTTACATCATACATACTCGTCATACCTTGTGTTTGTTCCTGGCTCAGACCAAACACACAAAGAACAAACTGATTTTTATCGATGTTTAGCTTTTTCCGCAATGACTGATATTTATCAATATCCTGGCGAAATTCTCCTGATTTGCATTCTATGCAAATGGGCACATTTTTCTCCGTTAAACAGAATAAATCAATCTCATTGGAATTGCCTTCAGGGAAGGTAATGTTTAAACCCATAGTGCACGAAGGCGCAATTTTTTGTTCTTTAAAAAACTCTAACAATTTCATTAGCGTGAACCATTCCATCCATATACCGTTAAAAAATCTTTTGATTTGCCGAGATTTTTGCAGGGTGATATAAATTACTTTATCCTTTTTTTTGTGGGAATATCTTGCGACAAATGAATAATCATGCAGTTCTTTGCAAAAGGATATGATTTGCCGGGTTTCTTGAGGATTTTTCTTCGCCAATTCAACTTTTACACTTTCGTAGTCTTTATTTTGATTTTGTATATATTTTATCTGGTTAATCACACAATCAAACACATTAAAATTAGAACCCATTAGCAAAGCTACTTCATCGAAAAAACCGGTTGTATCGGCAGCGTCTGGATTGACGTTAGTTTGGATCTTACGTTGTTCAAACCATTGTATAATTGGTTCCAGGTTGTTAGGTTGCGTTAAATATTTTGTGTTGTGTATATCAATTTCTGTAAATAAAGTATTTTCATCAATGACGCGGAGTTGCTCGGCGGCGAGGCGCTGGGCCTGGAGTTGCTCGTTTTCATTGGCTGAACCATCTTCTGATGATAATTGTTGTAGATGTTTTATTTTCAAGGCAGTATATTTTTGAATTACTGCCCTTAGGAATGTAACCGTATCGTAGATGGGTGTAATCTGGTGGCATTTTGGACATTTAACAGATTTCCCAATATAAGCGCTTCCAACTTCCCGTATGTGAGCACATTTGTTGCATCTGAAAATAGCCATGGCTGCTCCGTTCTTATAGTACTGACTTGTAAGTTTCCTTTGAGGGGGTTACAAAATATTATTGTATAGGTCTGTATTTTTGGCAGGCTGTCGATGGAATAGGAATCGTAGCGGGGTTTGCAGTCCGAAACGTTGGCCGATAAAAAGCAGGGACTCCGAAGAGCCCCTGCATGTGGTCATGAAATGATCAGGGTGATTCGGACTTCTCCATGGTGTCGGACTCCTCCATGGCATCGGACTCCTCCACGGTCAGGCGATCACGGTTTTTCTCGATCATCCCGGCGCTAATGCCCTTGATGTTTGCCAGGTCTTCAACACTCTCGAATGGCCCGTTTTCTTCACGGTACGAAATAATGGCCGCCGCCTTTTTTTCACCAACACCGGTGATCACATCGGCCAGCGCCTCCTGATTTGCGGTGTTGATATTGACTACCGCAGGGGTCATATCTACTGCCTCGCCAGCAAAGACTGATGTGGATAACAGCATGATACTAAATAATGTGTAAATAAATTTCATTGTAACTCCCTCCTTGAATAATTGTTTTTCATCCCTCAAGTAATGGCCGTCAGAAAAGCCATGTTACAAGATGGACATCAAAATAAATATCCCCCAAATTGAGGGGATATTATCCTTATATATACCAAAAACAGGCGACATGTACAATTTGTAGACAAAAATTTTGTTTTTTTGGCGCAAAGAGGCGATACTCCTAAAAAAGTGACACCTTACGGGAGGGGTACAGTCATGGCGAGAAGATGGAGAATGGAAAAGGCATATTTCGGAATGGAAACGGCATATTTTTTAAAGGGTGTGTTATCTCTCATTCGTCCTAGAAGCCGGGAGGAGATTTATGATGTTAGTGATATGCAAAGAGAGACTTGGGAGGCAGTTGGTGATTCATTACGATTTGCCATGAATGCTTATGGGGAAAAACAAAAATACAAAACGGGCATCAAAGCCGTCAACCACGCAAAATCAACAAGTAGTTCTAGCGCAGCAGTATAGCGGCCCATTACCCGCCTCATCAGATTTAGCCGAATATAATGCAATAGTTCCTGATGCTGCAGACCGTATTTTTGCTATGGCAGAAGAACGGCATAAACATTTAATAAGTTTGCAAGATAAAAGAGAACTTAACTATTCCAGAATGCCGTTTTTTTAGAAGAAAATCTGGCTGCGAAATACCAGAAAGTCGGGTTCTGCATCTCCCCAGGCGCATTGGGATGAGCTCCCGAAACTACCACAGTAGGTGGTGATATAGTTTGCCTGGAGGCGGATATTGTCGATTGGATACCAGTTGAGTGCGATGCCGAAGGTCTCGCCTTCTTCATCTGTCCCACTGGTGAGGCCATCACCCAGTTCTACACTGTCATAGCGCAATGCCACTTCCCAGGCGCCGATTCCGCCGTTGCCGACCGGATCCCTGGGTTTTACGCTGTCCCAGGAGCCATTTTTGTAGCTGCGGGAATCCTCCTGGCTAAGGAACAGGCCGGCCTGCAGATAGAAGCCCTGCATGTCGTCGTCGCCCGGGCCGTCGAGATCGAAACTGCCATCGTAATATTCACCGCTTGCCCAGAAATTCCTGTGCATAAACGCGGCATTGAGGTTGTATGAGGTATAATCATCGGCGTCTAATGCACGGTTGCTGTCGACAATTCTATCGCCTGCGGATACACCGGGTCGTACCCGGAAACGTCCGACTGTGCCATTGGCATAGTTTCTGTATCCGCCGCTGATGCCGGCAGAGACTAAGGTTCGGGCCTCGCGGTCGTATTGGCCCCAGACCGCGCGCGCGGAGATCCCGTTGCCGTCGTCTATTTTTCTTTCAGTAATATCACCGTCTTCGTCTGTTTGACGCAGAAGGTAATAGCCGCCCTCAAGCAAAAAGCCGCTGTTCTGCTGATCGTCCCAGGTGAGGGTGATCCCCGGTGCCTGGTTGCCGACCCCGATGCTTGCGGCGTTGAATAATGTGGAGGCAATGGAGCGCTCGATAAAGGCGATATACTTGGAACTGGTGAATTCCATCATCGAGTAGGGGGCTTTACGCTGGCCCGCTGTTATATGCACCGGCCAGCCATTGTATTTCACATAGGCGGCTTCAATCCCCTGGCCGTTGTCATCCAGGTCTTCAAAGTCATATTGAAATTTGAAATCCCATAATTCGGCCGCGGTGCCGGATAGATAGAGTCTGGCGCGCCGGAATTGATGTTCGCTTTCACCTTGATAGGTGCCGTCGCTGTCGACTAGCGTTATATCATGCTGCAGGCGCCCGCCGATGCGAAATTTGTGCTTGCCGTCCGCGGATTTGATCTCCAGTTTGCCTTTGGTGTTGATCCTGGGCAGGTCTTCGGCCTGCTTTTCGACCAGGGTCTTTGTCTCATTGGTTTTTTCCCCGTCCGCCAAGGCCGCATTGCGTAGCAGTTCATATTCCTGGGCGGTGATGTTGCCTTTGTTTCTTAGAAGCTCCAACAGATCCAACATGGCCGTATTGGTTGCGTGCGCCGGGGCCGAGAAAGCGGCGGCCAACCCCAGCAGAATTGCGCCGCATAGGTTCACAATTTTATTTAACATGGATTATCTCCTTTACCCTGATAAAAAATTTGATAAAAGCCTGAGAGCATACAGACTACAATAGCTTTGTTGCAAACAGATGAATCTGATGTGATAAAAAAGTTAAAATAACATTAACGATTGGTTACGATTGTTGATAATCTGGTTTAGGGTGGGGTGGATCGCTTGATGGATAAGTTTCCGTGCCGCATGGTTATGTTCTGTAGCATATTGCTTATCCGGGCATAGCGTGCTCAATAATTGAAATGTCCCGGAAAAAAAAGACAGTCCTGATCGTTGAGGATGAGGAGGCTATCAGGGGAATGCTGGTCTATGCCCTGGCGAAAGATGGGTATGCCTGTTTCGAGGCCGGTAATGTTGAAGAGGCGCATACTCAGGTCCGCTTACAAGAACCGGATATAATCCTGCTGGATTGGATGCTTCCGGGAACGGATGGAATTGAGTACCTCCAGCGTTTGAAAGGAGTTCCCAGTCTCCGCGATATCCCGGTGATCATGTTGACCGCCAGGGGGGTTGCAGGTGACAGGGTGCGCGGATTGGAGAGCGGAGCGGATGATTATATTATCAAGCCCTTTTCCACCAGAGAATTGCTTGCCCGCATTAAGGCGATACTGAGGCGTGTGAACCTGGAGGGCGCGCAAAATATTGTCGCAGTGGAAGATCTTGTGCTTAATTCCGAAACCTATCGCGTTACCATCAAAGATGAAAATATCGAGGTCAGTCCCATGGAATTCAAATTACTGCATTTCTTTATTTCTCATCCGGAGCGGGTGTACAGTCGTTCGCAATTGCTGGGCCGGGTTTGGGGTGAAAATGTTAATGTGGAAGAGCGCACGGTCGATGTGCATATTCGGCGGTTGCGCAAGACGCTCGAACCCTACGGTTATCACCACTACATTCAGACGGTTCGCAGTGTAGGGTATCGATTTTCAACGCACTGAAATCATGCGGCGATGAATATCGATTTGTGGAGATTTATCTGTGTGCTGTTGATCTGTCTTGCGGTGGCAACGGTCACCGGCCGGCATGCCCTTGTTTTTATCTCCGGCATCACCATTTTTTTTATTTGGCAGTACCATGTCTTCAAAGATCTTTTGCTTTGGTTGAGGAGGAGAAAAGAATATCCGTCCCTGTCCCAATCCGGCATCGTCGATGATATTTGCCGGGAGATTGATTATCTGCAGCGGCGGCAGGAACAGCGCAAGTCGAAACTTTCCGGCTATTTGAAGCAGTTTCAATATACTACCGCAGCGCTCCCCGATGCGGTGATTGTGCTGGACCGATACGACGGGATTACATGGGCGAACAAAAAGGCCGGTGAATATATGGGTATTCGTTGGCCGAATGACAGCGGTTTGCGCATCGCCAATCTGGTAAGACATCCCCGGCTGCAAAACTATCTCAGCAGCAGGGATGAGCGGGAATTGAATGAGGGCCTGCAATTGGAATCGCCGGTCAACCCGAATTTGAAACTGGAATGCCGCATTACCTCTTTTGGCGATACCCAGAAGCTGATGGTCGTGCGCGACATTACTGCTATTGACCGGATCAACCGGATGCGCAAAGATTTTATTGCCAATGCCTCGCACGAACTGCGCACACCGTTGACGGTTATTTCCGGCTACCTTGAAGACTTTGCCCATGATACCCGGCGATGTCCGCAGGAGTGGCAGCCATACATCGAGAGGATGCGAAAACAGGCAGGGAGTATGCAACGTTTAATTGAGGATTTGTTATTGCTCTCGACCTTGGAGAACCGGTCCTCGGAGACGGGCGAAGAGATTGTTCCCGTACCGGATTTGCTGGAGCATATTCAGCAGGAGGCAATATCTCTGAATAACGGCGCGGCGCACGTCATTGATCTGGACGCAGATCCATCGCTGTGGTTCAAAGGCAGTCAGCGGGACCTCTACAGCGCTTTTTCGAATCTGGTTTTCAATGCCGTCCAGCATACTCCTGCCCGATCGGTGATTCATATCCGCTGGTACCAGAGCGAACAGGGGGCGCATCTGGAGGTTGCCGACAATGGATCGGGCATTGCGGCAGAGCATATTCCGAGATTAACCGAGCGTTTCTATCGTGTTGATAAGGGACGTTCCAGAGAAAGTGGCGGAACGGGTCTGGGACTGGCGATAGTAAAGCACGTGGTTACCGGATATGGCGGCAATCTTCATATAGAGAGCAAGTTGAATTATGGCACTATGTTTCGATGTAATTTCCCCGGGTCGAATCTGGTCCTGAATAAAGGACAAGGAGATGAGGAGCCAGGGGATCCGTAGCCTGCGCCCCTGAAGGTAATATAATTGTCACGAACATTTCACGTTAGTGTCATTTCCGGCGGGTACTTTTTCCTAACATATAGCGCATTGCTGTTTCAGGCAATTTTATCCTGAAAAATGCAACAGAAACCTCTAACTAGAGAGAAATAGAATATGTTCAAGAGCAAAATAATTGTATTTATCCTGGCTGTATCGATGAGTATGTTCGCTGCTGTGTCGGCTGATGCAGTGGACCCGATGCTGTCTGATTACGACAAGGCAAGCGGCGTGTCGGGCAATATAATCAGTATAGGATCGGATACGCTGGCAAACTTGATGACCCTGTGGGCTGAGGAATTTAAACGCCTCTATCCGAATATTACTGTCCAGATTCAGGCGGCCGGTTCATCGACTGCCCCGCCTGCCTTAACCGAAGGCACCTCGAATTTTGGGCCAATGAGCCGCAAGATGAAGGATGGCGAAATAGCGGTATTTGAATCCAGGCATGGCTACAAACCCACACCTGTCGCAGTCGCAATTGATGCCCTGGCTGTCTATGTCAATAAGGACAATCCAATCGAAGGTTTGCGCATTTCCCAGATCGATGCGATTTTTTCCGCGACCCGCAGGTGCGGCGGCGCCAGTGATATTACTGCCTGGGGGCAATTAGGCTTGACTGGAGAATGGGCCGGCAAGCCTATACAGCTATACGGCCGCAACTCGGCCTCCGGTACCTACGGCTATTTCAAGAAAAAGGCGTTGTGCAAGGGAGACTACAAAGATAATGTCAATGAGCAGCCGGGTTCTGCTTCCGTCGTTCAGGGGGTCACCGAGTCGCTGAATGGCATTGGCTACTCCGGTATCGGCTACAGTACCTCCGGGGTAAGGTCGGTAGCGGTAGCCTTGTCCGTTGAAGAGGAGGGCGGCTATGTTGAGGCCACGGCGGAGAATGCAGCGGGTGGTCAATATCCGTTGGGACGTTTCCTGTATATTTATATCAACAAACATCCTAACCGGGAATTGGCGCCGTTGCAGAGGGAATTTATCAAGATGGTATTGTCCAGAATAGGGCAGAAAGTTGTCGTCAAGGATGGCTATATTCCGCTGCCCGCCAAGGTTGCCGGTAATGAGATGGCTAAAGTTGGTCTCGATAGTGTGGCGCGGCAATAAAAACAATAGTTTTCATTCTTTTAAACCCATGGAGAAACAATTATGACCAATCTCGACAAAATTATTTCTGCACTCACAACACCTGAAAAATGTGACGATTGCCTTTCCGATGATGCGAAAGTAAAACCACGCCAAACGGTCAATCAAGAATGCCGATTGCTTGCAAGTCGTGGCGAGTTGATCCGGCAAAAGAAAGTTTGTCCGGTATGTGGCGGCCACAAACTTGTCAACCGCTTGGTAAAAGCATAAATGCTGCTGCTGACGTAAATGACTTCTCTGTATCTTCGTTTTCCCGATGAATAAAAATGCCGCCGGGGGCGTGCCGGATATTGCCTCCTCGGCGGCAAAATATGAGAAATGGCGGCATATCAAGGATATTGCCACCAGCTATGCCATGGCGCTGGGAGGGATCAGCGTCATTATCGCGATTGTCTTGATCGCGTTTTATTTGTTTTATATCGTCATTCCAATGTTTCGTCCGGCAGATATTGAGAGTGTCGGTCGCTACCCTCTGCCGGGGGATGCGGGTTCCGGCTCCTTGCTGTATGCAATGGATGAGTATCATGAACTCGGCTTGAGAGTTACAGATGGGGGCGAGGCGGTATTTTTTACCGCGGAAAACGGGCGGATCCGGAAAAGATTCACTGTTCCGGGAGATGCGAAGATCACCGCCCACTCGGCCGGCGACCCTGCCACTCGGGCGATGGCGCTGGGATATTCAAACGGCACGGCTCTGCTATTCCAACACGAATATGCGCTCAGCTATCCTGGCGATCAGCGCATGATCACGCCCGCTATCCATTATCCGCTGGGCAGGGAGCCGCTCACTATCGATGAGCAGGGGGGACAGATACAACGATTGGCGGTGCAATTCCTTGAAGGGGAGGGCACGTTTGTTGCATTGACCGAGGACCAGCGGGTGATCATGGTAAATGTTGCGCGGGAAGAGTCCCTTTTGAGTGATGAAATCAAACTTGTGCATACCGCAACGGAGATCCCCGTCAGTGCTGCGTCCATAGAATTTATCCGCCTGAATGTTGATGCAAGAGAGCTTTATCTGACCGATGGTGATGGATTCATATACTTTTTCAATGTCAGCAATAAACAGAAACCCCGGCTGGTACAGAAGATCAAGGCCGTTGAGGACGGCATAACGATTACCGGTCTTGAATTTCTGAGCGGCGGGGTGTCTATATTGGTCGGCGATAGCAGCGGCCGTATCGTGCAATGGTTTCCCGTGAGAGATCATGAGAATAATTATACCCTGGAGCGGGTGCGTATTTTTGACGGGCGGGAATATCCGGTAACCGCAATTGCAGCCGAATATTTTCGCAAGGGTTTTATTGTGGCGAACAGTAATGGCGATGTGTACATCCACCACGCCACTGCGCATCGCACCATAAAGAAAAAACAAATTGGCGATCGATTGATCCGGTTGTTGGTGGTTGCCCCAAGGGCTGATGCCCTGCTTGTCGAAAATGATCAAAGGCAGCTTGAATATCTGCACATTGATAACAGGCATCCGGAAATATCATGGCAGTCAATCTGGAGCAAGGTTTGGTACGAAAACCGGGAAGAACCCAAATATGTCTGGCAGTCATCGTCAGCGAGCAATGATTCTGAACCTAAATACAGCTTGATGCCATTGGTATTCGGCACTTTCAAGGCGGCGTTTTATGCGATGTTGTTTGCCATTCCGCTGGCGATACTGGGGGCAATCTATACCGCCTATTTTATGGCGCCAAAGATGCGCGCCTTCGTTAAACCGACCATTGAGATAATGGAAGCATTGCCCACGGTGATTCTCGGTTTTCTGGCCGGTCTCTGGCTGGCTCCTTTTGTGGAGGCCCATTTGCCGGGCATATTTGCCCTTGTCCTATGCATTCCCTTGAGTATCTTTGCTACCGCGCTGGCATGGCGGCAGTTACCGGACGGGATACGACACAGGCTGCCGGAGGGATGGGAAGCCGGCGTACTGATTCCGGTGGTGATCGCCGCTGTTTCCTTTTCGATATATATAAGCGCGCCGATAGAAAATCTGCTTTTTGCCGGCAACATGCCATTATGGCTGAGCAATGAAATGGGTATAGGGTTCGATCAACGTAATTCCCTGATCATAGGAGTTGCAATGGGTTTTGCGGTAATTCCTACCATATTCACGATTAGTGAAGACGCCATTTACGGCGTGCCAAAGCATTTGACCACCGGATCGCTGGCAGTGGGAGCGACACCGTGGCAGACGGTGACCCGGGTGGTTCTGCTTACTGCAAGTCCGGGTATTTTTTCGGCGATTATGATTGGTCTGGGGCGTGCGGTGGGTGAGACAATGATCGTGGTCATGGCAACCGGCAATACGGCTATTATGGACCTGAATATTTTTGAGGGTTTTCGCGCCATGTCGGCCAACATCGCGGTGGAAATGCCGGAATCGGAAGTCGGCAGTACCCATTACAGGATTTTATTCCTGATTGCCTTCATATTGTTCATCGCGACTTTTTTGTTCAACACCATTGCTGAAATGGTGCGTCAACGCTTGAGAGTCAAATACAGCTACTTGTGATTAATGACTGATTTCAAGGAATGGTTCAATAGCGGCGTGCCGTATATCTGGCTGAATGCCGGTGCAGTGTCGGTTTGCGTGATCATGGTGGTATGCCTGATTATGTTGATAGCGGCGCGAGGATTGGGGCATTTCTGGCCGGCGCCTGTTGTGGTATTTCAACATCAGCAGGCGGAACGGGAAATCAAAGATCTAATGGGTGAAATTGTCGACGAGGAAACTGTATCGGCCGCACGAGCAGGCACTCCAATGGAACAGTCAGACCATGGACTAGTTACCAGGTATCTCATTAAAACCGGCAACCGCGACATTTTTGGAGCGGATTTTCTCTGGGTAGAGTCCGGGGAGATGCAGAATATCACGTATCCGGAGTCCGCCATGGTTATTGAGAGACGCGAATGGGGCGATTTCTACGGATTTTTTCAAGCACTGAAGCGGGACGGCGAGTTTGTTGATGTAGAGGACGGCTGGGCGGCATTTCTTGCGGTAATTGCAGAGAATAACCGTATATTCAGCACGATCCGCCATATTGAGGAGCATTTGATCGGTGCAATCAACTATCGCATGGAACAATTACGGCTCAGAGAACGCCGGCTGGAACTGGAAGGAATTAAGCCGGACGGAGCGAAATGGGTCGGAATTGCCAAACAGCGGGATGAATTGCAGGCGGAATATAACGGCTATATAGAGCAACTCTCCACATTATACGCTGAGCTGAATAAAGACAGCCTTGTAGCCCGGCTTGCCGACGGTTCCGAGGTTGAAGTCCGAATTTCACAGATAGTCCGCACCTACCGGCCAAACACTATGCAACTGATGGACAAATTGGCCTTTTATTTCGAGAAACTATGGGAGTTTGTCAGTGCGTATCCGCGCGAAGCCAATACCGAGGGTGGAATTTTCCCGGCGATCTTTGGCACGGTATTGATGGTCATTATTATGGCGGTCATCGTAACGCCGTTCGGCGTGATTGCCGCCGTTTATCTGCATGAATATGCCAGGCAGGGGCCGCTTACTCGATTGATCAGGATCGCGGTAAATAATCTGGCGGGGGTTCCTTCGGTGGTTTACGGCGTATTTGGCCTGGGTTTTTTTGTTTATTTTCTAGGCGGTTCCATTGATAAATTATTTTTTCCGGAGTCGCTACCCACACCTAAATTTGGCACCCCCGGCTTATTATGGGCTTCTTTGACGCTGGCAATTTTGACGCTGCCCGTGGTAATCGTTGCCACGGAGGAGGGGCTGTCACGAGTGCCGCGCGCAATGCGTGAGAGCAGTCTGGCCCTTGGCGCAACCAAGGCGGAGACATTGTGGCGCACGGTTTTGCCGATGACGGCGTCGGCTATGATCACGGGTCTGATCCTGGCGGTTGCCCGTGCGGCGGGAGAGGTAGCGCCGTTGATGCTGGTTGGCGTGGTCAAGCTGGCGCCTTCACTGGCGCTGGATGGCAATGCCCCCTTTTTGCATCTCGATAGAAAATTCATGCATCTGGGTTTTCATATCTATGATGTCGGCTTTCAGAGCCCGAATGTTGAAGCGGCCAGACCGTTGGTATATGCAACCGCGCTATTACTTGTAATAATCATTATAATCTTAAATCTGACAGCGATTAAAATCAGGAATAATCTCCGGGAGAAATATCGTGCGGCAGAGCAGCACTGAGTTCTGAGGATACGAGGAAAAATGGATGAGCAAAGAAGCACACGGTAACACGGCGAACGCAATGGCCCTGGATCCTGTTGCGGACCCCAATCAGAATGCCGGACTTGCCGATGAGACTATATCTATCGCCGTGCAAAACTTCGACTTTTATTACGGCGATAAACAGGCCTTAAAGGGTGTGAACCTGGCTATTCCTGAAAAGCGTGTTACCGCGTTTATCGGACCGAGCGGTTGCGGAAAATCGACCTTATTACGCTGTTTCAATCGTATGAATGATTTGATCGAAGGGGTTCGCACCGAAGGGGATATCCAGATTCAGGGAAAAAATATCTTCGATAAAAGTATAAATGTCGCCGAGTTGCGCCGGCGAGTCGGGATGGTATTTCAAAAACCCAATCCATTTCCCAAGTCTATCTATGAAAATGTAGCCTATGGCCTGCGGATACAGGGCATAAATAATCGCCGCACACTGGACACCGTTGTGGAGAGATCATTAAAAAGCGCGGCTTTGTGGGATGAGGTGAAGGACAGACTCAATGATTTAGCTATGGGACTGTCCGGTGGCCAGCAACAGCGACTGGTCATAGCGCGTGCCATAGCGATTGAACCGGAGATTTTGCTTTTGGATGAGCCGGCTTCAGCGCTGGACCCGGCTTCTACGTTAAAAATTGAGGAACTGATTTATCAGCTTAAATCGGATTATACGATTGTAATTGTTACTCATAATATGCAGCAGGCGGCGCGTGTTTCCGATTATACAGCTTATATATATCTAGGCGAGATGATCGAGTTCAACGATACCAGCACCCTGTTTACCAACCCAGATAAGAAAATGACCGAGGATTATATAACCGGACGCTATGGTTAGATCCTTCATTATACGAGGATAAAAATGATGCAACATGGCCCTTTGAATCAACACATTTCACGGCAATTTGATAATGAACTGGAAACCGTTCGATCCAAGGTATTGAAAATGGGCGGTCTGGTTGAAGCGCAATTGAGCAATTCCATCAAGGCCCTGATCGAGAACAGTATCGAGATGGCTGAATCAGTCATCAAAAATGAGCTCGAGGTCAACAAACTCGAGGTAATGATAGACCGGGAATGTAGCCGGATACTTGCCCGTCGTCAACCGGCGGCGAGTGATTTGCGCCTGGTGATAGCAGTGACGAAAACCATTACCGATCTGGAACGAATAGGCGATGAAGCGAAAAAGATCGCTGAAATGACGATCAAACTGGTCAAGACACAGGGGCCGCGAGCATATTATGTCGGCATCAATGCCATGGGGAATCTGGTCTGCAAAATGGTGCAGGATGCCCTGGATTCTTTTGTCCGCATGGACTCAAAAAGCGCCTTGCTTGTGGCGGGCAAGGAGCCGGAATCGGATGAACAATACGGGGCGATATTGCGTCAATTGATCACGTACATGATGGAAGACCCAAGAAATATTACCGGTTCGATGGATGCCGTATGGACGGCAAGAGCGCTGGAACGCGTAGGCGATCATGCGCGGAATATTTGCGAAAATGTCATCTACCTGGTTGAAGGCAAAGACGTGCGGCACATCAGTATCGAACAAATGAAAAAAGAACTCGATTCCAGGGAATGAGGCACTGCGAGGATCATTTTCTTTACATGCTAGATTGTTACCACCGTAACTGAAGGCGCATTCAATTTTGGGTCGCTATGGAAGCCTCTTACCAGCAGGATTGTTTCGTTCGGTCTGGCGAGACCCTGTTCGCAGGCGGTGTAGCATGCCAGTTGATTTGGATCGGATTTCCCCGCGTTTTCTTTCTGCACCGGGATGACGCCCCACAGCAGGCTGATCTTGCGGCACACTTCCGGAGAATCGGTAATCACAATTACAGGTGCGGCCGGTCGCGCCGCACTCATGGTTGCCGCCGACATGCCGCTCTGAGAGATAACGACCACTGCCTGTACTCGTAAATCGTAGGCCAGTCTGGCCATGGCATTGGCGACGGCTTGCCAGACTGGGATTGCATCTTTGTGGGTTTTTTGGGGCTTGCCGCCATAGATATTTTGCTCCCAAAGGTAAGATTCCGTTTGTCGAGCTATACGGTCCATCATACTGACTGCGTCAACCGGATAAGCGCCTACAGCCGTTTCACCGGATAACATAATGGCATCCGTACCTAATGTGACAGCGTTGGCAACATCGGCAACCTCGGCCCGGGTCGGATAGGCGTTTTCGATCATGGATTCCAGCATCTGGGTGGCAACGATAACCGGTTTAAATTTGCTGCGCGCACGGTCAATAAGCTGATGCTGGGCAACCGGCACCTGTTCCGGATTGAGTTCGACGCCCAGGTCGCCTCGTGCCACCATAATGCCGTCGGAGATATCCAGGATTGCATCGGCATCATCCAGCGCTTCGGGTTTTTCGATCTTGGCAATAATTGCGGTACTACCACTATTGGCGGCAATCAAATTTTTAAGATCCTGAATATCTGCCGCTTTGCGAACAAAGGACAGGGCCAGGAAATCAGCGCCCAGCTCCATTGCGAATTGTGCATCCTCCTTATCTTTTTCGGTCAGTGAGGGAGCAGATATATGGACGCCGGGCAGATTAATACCTTTATGATTTTTTAGAGTGCCGCCGTGGATCACTATGCAATGTATCTCAGTGCCCCCAGTATGCCTGACTTCCAATTCCATGTTTCCGTCATCCAGCAAGATCCGATTCCCGGGTTTGACATCATCCGCCAATGCCCGGTATCGGGAAGGAATTAATTCCCGGTTTCCCTCGACATCACGGGTAGTGACGATCACTTGCCTGCCTTCTATCAGTTTTATCTCTTCGTTTTTAAATTTTCCGGTCCGGATTTTGGGCCCGCATAAATCAAACAGAATACCAATAGGCCTGTCAAGGTTGAGCGCTGTTTTTCTAATATCAAGATAGGTTTGACGGTGAATTTCATGGTTGCCGTGCGACATATTCAGGCGAAAAATATCCGCGCCCGCTGTTATTAAATTTTTAATTATCTTTGGATCGTTGGTGGAGGGGCCAATGGTGGCAATAATCTTGGTGCGCCTTTTTTTCAGCAGATTGACTTCGGTTATTATTCGCATAATTTGCTCTTGTGCATGGTATGGTTTTTCGGTTTTAAAGAGGTTTGGGATCTATGGATGAATGGATTTATTTTAAAATAATTTCAATGAGTCTCGAATAAGATGATGAGTATACCCTATCATCAATGGCGACAGGAAAAACTCAATATCCTTACCCGGGCTATTTCAGACAAAAGCGACCAGCAAATGGAAGCCGACACTCACAATCATCTGTACAACTTCACCCGGCCTGCCGGTAGATTTTCGACTGTAGTTTCAGCTTGCTCTCGCTGACCTCATAGTTCCCCAAATGCACTCGCATCAGGCTCTGCCAAAGCCTGCCATGGTTGGGCACAGAAAAGTGCAGCAATTCATGCACGATCACGTAATCCCACAGCTCCCGATCAAGGTCGAGAAGTTCACTGTTGAAATTCAGATGTCCATTCGTCGAGCAGGAGGCCCACTTGTTCCGCATGGGGCGAACCCCCAGCCAAACGACGGAAACATCCAGCTTCGCCGCCCATTGGTAGACGCTTTGTTTGAATGTCTCTTTGTTACCGGGTTCCATTAGATACTATTCGCGCGCTCGAGCAGAGTGAATATCTGGTTGACGAGTTTGGTGGCTTCTTCGAGCTCGTCCACTTCAGCGAAGATAGCAAAGGTCACTTGCGCGCGCAGGTCACGCAGGGCTTTGTCGCTGTTTTTCCAGTCTGGATGCGCCGCGAAGGCGGCCCTGATCTTTCTGCTGACGTCTTCGGCGTGGTTGACGTCGGCGTCGATCAGGCTGCGGTAGACAAAGTAGGTCAGCCCGTCAAAGCCTTTGTCTACCTGATCTTTTTGGCGTACTTTTTCGCGCTCAAGTTCATTGAAAAGTTCTTCGAGCAGTTTTCCGGCTGTTTCCTGTCGTGCCTCAAAGCGCTCTTGAATGGTGCGGGCGCGGTCGGCCATAGCGAGTAAGACGGGGTCGTCGCTGTTTTCCTCAGCGTGTTTTTCGATACTCTTGATTAAGTTGATCACCTTCGAGCCGTTGCCGCCGTCTCTGGCTTTGATGATCTCGATGGTATGGCCATCGATTTTGAAAAGGTTCTCAGGCTGCCCGATGTTGTAAGTACCGATCTGTTCACGCACAAGTTGTTCGGTTTTTCTTTGAAAATCGGTATCGACATAGATCTTCCTGGTGTAAGCCTTGCGAACGATGGCGTAGATTGCAGAGAGTGTGCGGTAGTCATCAATAAAGGGCCTCAGGAAAGCATCCGGCGAGATGATCTCATAGAGCATCTCGATCTCCTTGTATTCCATGAAAAATTCCTTCCGGCGTTCGGGATCCCGGAAGTGCTCGATCAAGTTGTCAACGTCCTTGTCGTTGAAGTTACGCTCGATCAAACCGAGGTAGTCTGGCACCCCGGACTCCATCTTGCTCTGGAACAGCACCTTCAGCAACTTCAGATCCTTGACGATGGCGTTGATCTCGTCGCTGTCGAAAGCGAGCGCTTTTTCGAGCTTGTCGAAGATACCGACGAAATCGAGGACGAAGCCATGCGGCTTCACCATCTCCTGCGCCTCGTTTTCGTACGGGCGGTTCACCCGGGCGATCGCTTGCAGCAAAGTATGGTCGCGCATCGGCTTATCGAGATACAGGGCGTAGAGCACGGGCGCGTCGAACCCGGTCAGCAGTTTCTCGGTGACGATGAGGATCTTCGGCTGCTGGTCCAGCTTGCCGAAGTGCTTGCGGATCTGCCGCTCCTTCTTCGGGTCGAGGTGGAATTCCTTCAGCAGTGCGGAGTCGTTGTTGCTGCCGGTGTAAACGACTTCGGAATACGCGGGCGGGAGGTGCTGATCGAGGGCGCGCTTGTAATGGGCGCAGGCTTCGCGGTCCACGCCGACGAGGAAAGCCTTGTAGCCGAGCGGCTCGACGTTCTCGCGGTAATGCTCGGCGACGAACCGCGCCACCTTCCGGATCCGATCCTTACCCTTGAGGAAATTCTTCAGGTTCACCGCCCGATCGAGGATCCGGTTCAACTCCCCGATGTCGGCCACGCCCTCGGCTTCGGCGAGAGAAAGGAACTCCGCGTCCAGCGTCTCATACGGAACGCGCATTTCATTCGGCGCGAGTTGGTAGTACAGCGGCAGCGTGGTACCGTCCTCGATACTGTCGGCGATGGAGTATTTATGCAGGTAGCCCCGGTCGTCCTCGCAGCCGAAAGTCTTGAAGGTACCCTTGCCGTAAACAGTCTTGTCCACCGGGGTGCCGGTGAAGCCGAGAAAGGTCGCATTCGGCAAGCCGGCCATCAAGAAGTTGCCGAGATCGCCGCCGGTAGTGCGGTGGGCTTCGTCGATAAGAACATAGATGTTCGAGCGCAGGTTGAGATCCGCCGGCAGGTCGCGGAACTTGTGAATCATCGTCACGATGATGCCCCGATAGTCATCCTTCAGCAACCGATTGAGCCGGGCAATGCTGCCGGCGTGCTCCAGGTTGCCCAGGCCGAGCGCGGCAAGGTTCCTGAGCATCTGGTCTTCCAACTCGTTGCGGTCGATCATCAGCAGCACCGTCGGCTTATCCGCCTCGGGCGCACGAAACAGCCGCTCCGCCGCCTTGATCATCGTGAAGGTCTTACCGCTGCCCTGAGTGTGCCAGACAAGGCCGCGGCTGCGCCCGGGATCAAGGGCACGCCTGACAGTCGCCTCCACCGCGCCGGTCTGGTGCTGCCGCAGGACATATTTGTTCAACTCCTCGTCCTTCTCGGCAAAAAGGATATAGTCCTTCAGAAAAGCCAGCACCTGCGGAATAGCACAGAACGACTTCACCCTGCCCTCGAACGTACCGGAGGGGGGACATTCCTGTTCCCTTTTTTCTTCTTCAACCAACCCCGTTTCCCGCTGATATAAAACAAACTCCCCTTCCCGCAACCCCGCCTTCACCGGATTTTCCCGGATATACTCCATCACCTTAAAAAAGTGCCCCTCATTCCGAACCAAACGATCCCAATACTCACTCTGCCAAAGCGATCCCGTCTTCCCGCTCCGCCGGTTAATCTCCCGCGCCGTAAAACCTTTCCAGGATTTCAAAATCTCCGCCAGAACATGATCCCCAAGCGGCCGAAACAAAACATGCACGTGATTCGGCATCACCACGAACGCGGCGATCGCATACTGCTCCCCATCGAAATGCCGCAACGCCTCCGCCACAATATTCGCATTCGCCGGCTCCTTCAGCACACACGACCCACTACCCTGATCCAGCCACTCATCAATTTGCTGTGAAAAACGGTCGTGATACTCGGCTTCCGTCTTCTTGTCCCACGGCTCGGGGTGGAGGGAAAGCCAGATCGCCCGCTCCTCCTTCCACTGATCCAGTTTTGCCTTTGGGAGGGAGTCCCCCAACCGCCAAGTCACGAACACCCAGCACTCTCCCTGCTGCCAGTGCGGAAGGTTCCGCCGGTGTTCGTCGATGTCGAAATCGGGGTTATAAAAAGGAACAGGAGAACGGACAGGAGAACGGACATTCCTGTCCGTTTTTTCAAAATAAACGGGTTGGAAAACCCGTTCTCCTTCTCCTTCTCCTTTCCAATTAAAAATATTCCGCCGCACCGTATTCCAACTCACCCCATAAGAAAAACCAATCGCATCGGTAGCGGTAAAAATCTGCTGCGAAACAAACAACTCCGGCGTCTCGCGATGGTAACGCCGAATCTGATCCACCCCCAGAGCAATCGCCTCGTCCTTATTGGCATTCTTGCACTCAACCACCAGCACCGGGATACCGTTGATAAGAAAGACCACATCCTCCCGCGTACCGTAGCGCCCATTGTGAAAGGCCCACTCCTCGGTAACCTCGTAAACGTTGCGCCCCGGCTCGTCGTAATCAATCAGGATCAAATCGCGCTCACGCTTCTCCTCGTGGTCGAAAAACTTGCCTCGGTTGCGCAAGTGCTCGACGAATTCCCGGTTACCGTAGATAGAGGAGGGGAGACGGCGGAACTGCCCGAGCAACGCGCCTTCGGCCTCGGCGTAGCGCGGATTGAATTCCCGTACTTTGGCGTCGAGTAGGTTGTTGAAGAAAAGGCTTGAATTCCTGATTCCTAATTTCTCATTCTTAATTGGGGCGCTCCTGCGCCGTCGCTCCGCTTCCTTACGGGACACAATAGTCCAGCCGATAGCCTCGGCGTATTCGAGAATCCGGGCTTGGACGGTTTTGTTTTCGGTGGGGGTGGGCATGGCTAGAAGGTTTCAACTTTGAACAGTCTTCCATCCTTACCGCCGTCATGCAGTTCCAACACGATCTCATCAGGATGTGGGCAAAGATTGACCGGATCATCGATGAAGCGCTGGAAGCCATTCTCGGACAATGAAGCCTTCGTTGCGTCGACAGAGTCGAATGGGATCTGATAAAAGACCCCACCCGTATCGCTCACGAAGTAAACGGTCACCCCACCTTCGGTCGCATCTATCAGTGCCCAGTTTTGTTGGAGCATCTCGATGACTCTGAACCAGTGGTCTCGGGATTCAATTAGAACTTTGTCACTCATGATTTCGCCTTCAAGGTTTCGTAGAGATATTTCGCAATGGTACGGAGTCCGCACAGGAGTTGGTGAATGTCATCCCTCGATATTGAAACCCTTCTCCCTATCGATGTCGCCGACATGCCAGTGGCCTTTTGGTAGGCTGCATCAACGACACCCATCTTGTGGGCTAACAGGTGGCGTTTCTGAAACGCTTGCTGAATCTTAACCCACTCGGCTGGCTCTACGGCGTTTGAGAAGTTGATACTGAATTCCTCATTCACCTTCTCGGCGGCCCCCTTGATGTTTTGGAATCTGATGTCAGCGGCCTTCTTGTGGTTGACCGCTTTCTTGCCGAATACGCGACATGTTTCCCGTCCGAATCCGTCAAAGGCAGAGACACAACCCTCAAGGGCGTTCTCGATAAGTTTCTGGGTTATAGACGCTTCCTGAGTTTCGGCGATCTTCAGCAGTTTTTCAATGATCTCGAAGTTTTTCTCCAGAATCTGAAGCGAATTGTGGACGCCACAATCCGGGCAGAACCCAAAAACTCCGTAGATCATGTAACGGAGAGTGCACTTGTTACAAACGACTTCGGTCTCAATATCTTCCTCTCGGTATCGGCGAACTGGAGAGACCGTTCCACTGACCTTCATGCTGATCCCAATGCCAAAGTCTCCTTGGGGTTTGTGATTGAACTCTAAAGACTTGAGATCTTTCAACAGCGCATCGGTAACCTTGTTGAGGGCAACGGATTTGACATATTTGATTTGTGCCTTTGTGAAGAACTTGTTTTGTCCCGCCTCATGCCCGCAATACGGGCAATGGCATGGCAGGTCGTCGCCTTTTAATCCTGTTCCTGGCTGAATCTTGAAATAGCTCTCGCAACAGGGTTCCGGGCACTCACGACCAATCATCCCCGTTTCATCGTGCGGGATCGCAATGGAAAACTGAGAAGGAATTCTGTTTAGGTGCTTCATGCGACAGTCTCCTTTCCAAATTTGATCTCGTGAACGCGCGTCTTCGCAGTCATCAGTTCGTGAAGGAGGGTGCGGAAGAGGTCTTGGAGCTGTGTCTTTTTCCGCTCGGAAATTTCGGTTTTATTCTCGATCGAACGCAAAACATCTGCGATCTCTCGTTGCTCTTTTTTCGGAGGCAAGGCCATAGGTAGTTCTGCAAGTTTAGATTGTGAGAGGTTTGGGATGGTCGTTGTATTTCCACGCCCAAAGTAGAGTTTTTTGACTTCAAACGCATACCAGAACCAAAATACTGCGAATGGTTGATCAACCTTTGCGCTTCTAACTCGAAGCCGGTGAAGGTGATTCTGATAGAAGCATACTCGGGTTTCGTTTTTCCAAAGTGCGGTCCGGCCAATGGCCCCACCTTCGCAGACAAGTAGGTCGTTAGGGCAAAGCTTAAGGCGAGCTATTTCAGTTTCGGTGAAGTGCATCTGATCTAGTTCGGTCAAATCCAGTCGGTTCCAAAAAACGTTTTTTGTGCGGAGAAATGGATGTTGATTGTCCCCGATGCGATTTTTTTTCGAGACTTGTTTCCCTTGTTGGATTTCGAATACAGCATCAACCCGCACCACCTCCCAGCTTTCGGGGACAGGGCCGATTTCGGTTTGTTTTTGGGGTTCGTTGCGGAGGCCTTCGGTGAAGAGCTTGTGCATGAGGGCCTTTTTCAGCTCGGTGGTGGTCTGAATGATCCGCTCCTGCGCTTCAATCGCCCGCTGCACCGTCGAAAGGATGTGCGCGATCTTCTTCTGCTTGGGGAGTGCTGCCGGGAAGTGGACTGGCTCCATGTAAGCCATTTCGCGATTCAATCCCGGAACACCGACATCTCCCGTGATCCGCGTGAGATCAATGTGGCGCAGAAGGTAGAACAAGAATTCGAGATCGACATCGGGCGCGTCCGCTGCAGTGACGTAGAAGGTTGTGTCAATCGGGCAGAACGGGCCGAGGGAACGATGAACCTGTCCAGCCGATCCCTTTCGCCCAACGATTAGACCAGGCGCATCAACGATTGCTTCGTTATGCGAACCAACGACTCCATTGGAGCCGTAAACCGGAATTGGCCCTTCGACGCGGTTCTTCACGGAAAGGCTTTTTCCATAGTTGAGTTGGAGGACATCTCCCAGGCATTTTGTTTGCCAAGCGCTCATACCCCGATCCTCCCCAGCATCACCTTGCCCATCTCCCGCACCAATTTGTATTCCTGATTCCTCATTCTTAATTCGTAATTCTTAATTCCTGATTTCACCCCTACCTCCCGTCCGCTTGAGGTCTTTTCCTCTCGTTTTGAACTGTCAAGGATTCCTTGACAACTGATTGCGCATTCAATTCGCCGTCCTCAAAGATGTTTTTGACGTGGAGGCTGATGTTCTGCTTGGTTGTCTGGAAAAGCTCGGCGATTTCAAGCTGGGTGAGCCAGACCGTCTGGCCATCCACCCGGAGATCCAGGCGTATCTCGCCATCGTCGGAGGTATAGAGGATCAGTTCGCTCACGATGCGACTCCGAGTCCTTTCAGAATTTTCTTCAGCACCTTGTCGGTTTCCCGCGCTATTTTGAGTTCCTGATTTCACGCTTCCCCTCCTTCCAACTGTCCCACACTCCTCGCGGTGAGCGTCTGCATTTGCCGAATGGCAATCGCATTGAGGCGCTTGAGGCGGTCGCTTTGCGGCAACTCCATGTGGATGAACTCGGCGTTCATGTTCTCGAGGTTGGCGAGGACGAGAAGCTGTTCGAGACTGGCGTGGTCGCGCAGGTTGCCGTCCTTGCCGGGGTTGGCATTGCGCCATTCGCGGGCGGTCTGGCCGAACAGGGCGACATTGAGGATGTCGGCTTCGTTGGCGTAGGTGAAGGCGGCTTGTTTCGGGGTGACCTCGACAGGGATGAGATGGGTCTGGATGGCGTCGGTGTGGAGGCGGTAATTGACCTTGGCGAGGGTGCGGTTGAGGTTCCAGGCGAGCGAGAGGCGTCGGTTTTCATCTTCCTTGAGGCGCTGGAATTCCTTGATGAGGTAGATTTTGAACTCGGGGCTGATCCACATCCCGAACTCAAAGGCGATATCCTGATGAGCGTAGGTGCCGCCGTATCGGCCCGCCGTGGCCTGCAAGCCGATGGCATTGGTTTTCTCGACCCATTCCTTGACGCTGAGCTTGTAGCTGTTCAACCCGGCCTGGCTTTTAATTATGGCGAATTCGCCATAATTAAAATTGGGGTTGTGGACGGTCTCCCAGATGCCGAGAAATTCGACGGTGTTGCGGTTGCGCAGCCAGTCGGAAATGAAGAAATCGCCATCTTTGGCTTTGAGCATGTCGGTCAGGGAGATATAGTCCTCGTCGCCCCGGCGGATGACGGCGATCTCCGTGCCCCGGACGTTGATCCTGGCGTTGGTGGGTTTCTTTTTCATCTGTCCACTGCGAGTCTGGCGAGGATCTTCTTCAGCGCCTTGTCGGTTTCCCGTGCCTCTCCTTCGATGACCTTCAATTCCTCGACGATTTCCGCAATCGGCCGATAGGTTTCAGCGTCGCTGGTGTGGATGTAGCGGCTGGGGGAGATGTTGTAGTCGTTTTTCGCAAGCTCGGCATGATCGACAATGCGGCTGAGTTTGTCCTCTTCTTTCCAGCCGATGAGGACGTCGGCGATGCGCTGGATACCGTTGTCCGGGATGAAGTTCTTGGGGTCGCCCTTTTCGAACACCTGGCTGGCGTTGACGAGGAAAACCCTGCCCTGTCGGGCCCGCGGCTTGGCCCGGTTGAGGAAGAGGACGATGCCCGGGGCGGTGGTGTTGTAGAACAGGTTTTCGGGCAGGTAGAGGACGCTCTCGATGCGGTCGTGGTCGACGAACCACCGGCGGACGGTTTTTTCCTTGTTGGTGCCGGCATTGCCCGAGCCGCGCGAGGCGGCGCCGGTGTCGAGGACGACGGCGGCGCGACCGGTGGCATTGAGGCTGGCGTGCAGGTGCTGGACCCAGCCCCAGTCGGCGGAGGATTTGCCGGGGAAGCCGGCCCCGGTGGGGAAGCGGTCGAGTTCGTCGTTGTCATAGTCGGCTTCGGTGTATTCGCCCTGGTTCCACATGGGATTGGCGACAACGCGGTCGAAGGTGCGGAGTTTGCCGCTTTTTTCTGCGCGGAATCGGGGGTTCTTGAAGGTGTCGCCGATCTCGATCTGACCTTCCATGTCGTGGATGATCATGTTCATGTTGGCCATGGCCCAGGTTTCGGGGATGTATTCCTGGCCGAACAGTTTTAAAGGAGCGGGAGCGCGGGTTTTCTTACCCGCGTCTTTTTCTCCCTTTCGCGGGTTGGAAAACCCGCGCTCCTTTTCGATCTCGCATTTCACGAGGAGGCCGCCGGAGCCGCAGGTGGGGTCGTAGATTTCCATGCCCGGCTCGGGCTGGAGCACCCGGGACATAATACTGCCGACCGCGGGCGGGGTATAGAACTCGCCAGCGCTCTGGCCGCCGCCCTCGGCAAATTTGCGGATGAGATATTCGTAACTCTTGCCGATGATGTCAGCCTCAACGTCGGCCAGCCCCAGGCGTTTGGTGCTGATGGCCTCGATGAGGTTAGAGAGGCGGTCGTCGTCAAGGTCGCGCTGCCCGTGAGTGGTGGCATTGAAATCGACGCGGTCGATGATGCCCTGCAGCAGCGGGTTTTCCCGGGCGATGGCCCGTATATGGGTGGTGACGCCCTCGCCGATCTGGTCGGAGAGCTTGCGGATGACGGACCAAACCGGCTGTTCAAGGTCGTCCGGCATGAGGGGAAGGTAGAAGCGAACGAGCTTATGGTCGCCTGTAACCAGCCGGAATGCCTTCCTGCGCGAGCCGACCCCGGCGGCAATGCGATTCAGTTCGTCATCGAACACATCGCAGAGGCGCTTGGTAAAGATGAGCGGAAGAATGTAGTCCTTGTATTTAGGCGCATCCTTGGCGCCGCGGATGGAGCACGCCGCATCCCAGATCCAGGATTCCAAAGATCGAGTTTCGTTATGTGCGCTTTTTCCCATGGGTTGATTGTCCGGCTTGTATATCCTGATTGATAAACAACTATAACTTGACGGTCTGCGCTTCGCCACACCAACAGCATGACGGAAGGGGCATTCCTGTTCCCCCTGCCCGGATTTTACTCTCTGGATCAAAGATGCGAAAAGACAGGATATTTTGTTTATAGACCCGAAAGGGCTGCAAATTTTTGACAGCAGAGTCGCACCGAAGGTTAATTTATGGCCTTTGCGGATTATTGTGGATAATCCCTCAGGTTTTATTGCGATCTCCCCACTTCCCGATAACCAATATCTTTTCTATAGAACATCCCGTCGTACTTGATTTTTTTAATTGCCTGGTATGCCTGTTGCTGTGCCTGAATAATTGTTTCCCCCAGCCCTGTTACGCATAAGACGCGGCCGCCTGCGGTAACGATGTGGTTTGCATCATTATTTTTCGTGCCCGCATGGAATACCTTTACTTCATTAGGGAAACCGGAGTTCAGACCATGTATAACATCTCCTTTTTTTGTGCTGTTCGGATAGCCGGCCGAAGCGGCAACTACGGCTAAAGCAGTACGCTCGTCCCATTTGAGATTGTATTGCTCCAGTGAACCGGATATTGTCGAGAGGCAAAGTTCCACCAGATCGCTGGTTAAGCGCATCATAATGGCTTGAGTTTCGGGATCACCAAGGCGACAATTAAATTCCAGTACCTTTGGCGCTCCGTCTGCGCTAATCATTATCCCTGCATAGAGGATCCCGGTATAGATTCGATTTTCATCGGCCATGCCTTTAATTGTCGGCATAATGATTTCATCCATGATCCGGTGGTGCATCGCTTCATTCACAATGGGCGCCGGAGAATAAGCGCCCATGCCACCGGTGTTTGGGCCTTTTCCCCCTTCGTCGCGCGCTTTGTGATCCTGGGAAGAGGCAAGGGGCAATACGTGTTTTCCATTCGTCATTACGGTAAAGCTGACTTCTTCACCTTCGAGAAACTCTTCAATCACGATACGATGGCCGGCCGCACCGAATTTATTTCCTTCCAGCATTTCCCGAATCGTTTTGATCGCCTCTTCCCGGGTAGATGCTATGATCACTCCCTTGCCGGCAGCAAGGCCGTCTGCCTTGATAACGATGGGCGCTGTTTTTGATTTTACATATTCAACAGCCGGATTGACGTCGGTAAACACTGCATATTCTGCTGTGGGGATCGTGTATTTTTTTAGAAAATCCTTGGTAAAGGATTTGGAGCCTTCAAGAATGGCCGCTCTTTTTGTCGGGCCGAAACAGCTCAGTCCGCTCTTTTGAAATACATCGACAATACCGGCAACCAAAGGCGTTTCCGGGCCAATGATGGCAAGATCTATATTTTCTTTCCCGGCAAAGGTTTTTAATGCAGGGATATCTTCGGCACTGATTGGGATGTTATTGAGTTTATCTTCTTTTTCGGTGCCTGCATTCCCCGGGGCAACATAGACAGTATCGGCCCGGTCTGATTGCGCCATCTTCCATGCCAGCGCATGTTCGCGGCCTCCGCTTCCCACCACAAGTATTTTCATTAATGCAAAAAGTGTCTGAGGTTAGAAAATACCATTGCAATTTTATGTTCATCTGCCGCGGCAATGACTTGTTTGTCTCGCAATGCTCCCCCCGGTTGTATAATGGCGGTAATGCCGACCTTGGCCGCTAAATCGATCCCGTCTCTGAATGGGAAGAAGGCGTCCGAGGCCATGACTGCACCGGAAATCTCCAGGTTTTCATCGGTCGCCTTGATTGTCGCTATGCGGGCACTGTATATACGGCTCATTTGTCCGGCTCCTATGCCGATGGTTCGTTCATCCTTACAGTATACGATCGCATTGGATTTGACGTATTTGACAACATGCCAGGCAAATAACAGATCTTTGTATTCGTCTTCGGTCGGCGCTCTTTTTGTCACCACCTTTAAATCATCGCGTGTGCATACCGCTTGATCGTTGTCCTGAAGCAATAAACCGCCGCTAACCCTTTTTAAGTTTAACTGCTCGGTCTTTTCCCGGCGGTGGCCGTACTCCATAATTCTCACGGATTTCATAGCCGCCGTAACCTCCAGGGCCTCAGCGTTAATCTTCGGGGCAAGGATTACTTCAACAAATTGTTTGTCAATAATCGCTTGTGCCGTTTCTTTATCGCAGGCACGGTTAAACGCAATAATGCCGCCAAATGCAGAGGTCGGATCGGACTCGTACGCGCGCAAATAGCATTGCAGCAATGTTTTGCCGGTCGCAACCCCGCATGGGTTCGCATGTTTAACGATTACGCAGGCGGGTTCGGGGAAGGATAATACACATTCCAGTGCGGCATCGGCATCGGCGATATTATTATAGGAAAGTTGCTTGCCCTGAAGCTGTTTGGCATTTGCCAATGTGCCCGGCGGCGGTGAGGGCTGTACGTAAAATGCGGCTTTTTGATGCGGGTTTTCCCCGTAGCGTAATTCTGCGCGCTTGTGGAATTGCATGGTATAGGTTGATGGATAATTGTTATGCTTGCTGTCGTCATCGAAGGCGCCGAGATAATTGGATATGTTGGCATCGTAGTTGGCGGTATGAGAAAATGCTTTCCGGGCCAGACGAAATCTGCTGTTATCGCTCAATTTTCCGTTATTCTTCTCGAGTTCGGAAATAAGTGGATCATAGTCTGCGGGGTCGACAACCACCGCAACCGAGGTATGGTTTTTGGCGGCGGAACGCAGCATTGCCGGCCCGCCTATGTCTATTTTCTCTATTGCGTCGGCCAAGGCGCAATCGGCCTTGCTGATGGTTTGTTCAAATGGATACAGATTGACGACCAGCAAATCGATGGGGGCTATATCATGTTCCTGCATCACTTCATTATCAACGCCCCGGCGGCCGAGTAATCCGCCATGAATTTTGGGATGCAATGTTTTGACCCGTCCGTCCATCATCTCGGGAAAGCCGGTGTGATCGGACACTTCCAACACGTTCAGCCCGTTTTCTGCCAGTAATTTTGCCGTTCCGCCGGTGGAAATAATACTGATATTGAGTCCGTCCAGTTTTTTGCAAAGCTCAACGATACCGGATTTATCGGAAACGCTGACCAATGCGCGCTTTATTTTCATCAGATTGCCGGTAACGGGAGCACTGAGGCCTGAAATTCAATAGAGATTATATTTTTTCAGCCGTTTTTTCAGGGTTGCGCGGTTTAAACCCAATAGCTTTGCAGCGTGAGTGATATTGCCGCGGGTATGCTGCATAACGGTCTTGAAAAATGGGGTTTCAATCTCGCACATAAAAGTCATATAGAGATCACTGGTTTTGTGTCCGTCCAGATCCTCAAAGTAATCATTCAGCGTCTGCTCTACAAAGTCATGCAGGGTTTTTTGTCTTTTCTTGTCGTGAATTTCTGTCTGTTTTTTATTCGAGCTTTTCATCTCACTAATTCTCCATGCGTAGATGAATAATTTCCCACTACACCGCTTTGTTTTTGAATGGAGCATTAACCGCTGAAATCATAATAACGATAAGTAAAATATTATGCAGAAATAAAAAAATAACCTTGAAAATCAATCACTTCAGAGAAATCGAAATTCAAAACTGACTGCGTCGCTGGTGTATCCGGTTATTTCAAGCACAAAATGGACCGGGGTATTTGGCGACATGCCCGCGTAAATGGCAATACTCTGATCCAGATATTCCTCCGGTGTGAATTTGCGTGAACCGATAACAATACCGCCGGTGTCGAATAAATTGATCTGCACCGTTGGATAAGGCTGCGCCACCGATAATAAATTTATTATAGTTGCATTGACCAGTAATGTCTCCACAAATAAGGGATGCAGCCTGACATCCCTGTTCACCATCTCGATAGCCGATAAATCCTGCTTGCGGATCAGTTCACAGTGAAATTGTTCACAAAACCGTTTTGCCTGGGGAATTGCCTGGGGATAGTACTGCAGAACCCTGTCCCGATTGAACCAGAGCAACTGGGAAGCAGCAATAATCAGCAGGGCCAGGGTCCCTGAAACCCAGAAGAATGCCAGGAAACGATTTCCTTTGGGGCGGTCTTTTTCAAGGTTATCCGTGAAGGAATATTGGATCTCTTCATTTATTTCCATCTCCGACTCGAATACCGGTTCCTCAAAATCCGGTGGCGGCTCGGTTTGATCGGCGTCAGCTAAAGACTCTGTATCGGTTTGATCTACATCGAATTCAACAGGAATATCAAATTCCGGCTCCTGCTCGTTTGTATCGGCGTCTATAGCCTCGGTACTTGCAATTTTTACTATCGGTTCGTCATGCAGATGCTCAATAGCATTGAAGATATTATCGCAACTGCCGCACCGCACCTTACCGCCTGCTACAGAGAGGTGTTTGGCGGAGATATGAAATTCGGTCCCGCAATGAGGGCAATCCGCATACATGGTGCGTTATGCCGAGTGGCGTATATCCGGCAAAGTGCCGTGCAACAAAGCCCACTCCCGATTAAATAGCGGTTTGCGCATATTGAACCAGCGGGAATAAGCAGCCATACATTCCCCGCTCTGCACATGCAGTATGCCGGACAAAGCCAGATATGCCCCCGGTTTCACCAGCCGGGAAAATTGTTCGGCGAGTTTGATGAGCGGACCCATTAAAATATTCGCAATCAATATATCCGCCAAGGGCAATTGCGCCTGGCGCGCATCGACCATGGTGATCTGTTGGTTCAGGTTATTGGCCTCTATATTATTTTTACATGCCCGCAGAGCTTGGGGATCAATATCTACTGCATAAACACTGGATGCGCCTAATTTTGCCGCGACCATTGCCAGAATGGCGGTACCACAGCCGTAATCTATAACCGTTTTATTGTGCAGATCGCGCTCCATCAGCCATTGCAAACAGAGTGAGGTGGTTGGATGGGAACCCGTGCCAAAGGCCAATCCCGGGTCGAGTGTTATTGTCGACAAACCTTCGGGCGGATCACACCAACTGGGACAGATGCATAATTTATCGCCCAGGATTATGGATTGCTGTTGCTGACTGCGGTTATCCCGCCAGTCTTTATCGGCCAATAAAGAGATGGAATGCGCATAAATATGTTCATCACCAATCCGGTTGCGAATGCAGAGTAAAACGATATCCAGATCTATGTCCGCAGGAAACAGCGCCATCAAACGTGTCCGTTGCCATAAACCAGGCTCCTGTTTTTCCGGGGAATTGCAGCCGGGCGTATTCTGCAGGGCTTGATCATCTGCCGCCGCAAGGCTAATGGAATCAGCCCCAAACTTCTCAAGTAATTCGGACAGATCGTCTATATGCGCTCCATCAGTCTCAATACTCAGCTGCAACCGGCCCATGGCATTTTCAGAATTATCAAGGCTGTGTGATAAACGCACTATGGAAAACCGAGTTTTTTTTCCAAGTAATGAATATCGGTAGTGCCCGCAATAAAGCCGGCATCGCTGATCAGCGACTGATGCAGGGGAATGTTGGTCTTAATTCCGTCCAGCACTATTTCCGATAAGGCCATCGCCATACGTGACAAAGCCAACTCACGTGTTTCTGCGTGGGCAATTAATTTTCCTATCAGTGAATCATAATAAGGTGTAATGGAGTATCCCTGATAAATATGCGTATCTACTCGAATGCCGGGCCCTCCCGGCGGATGATAGTGCTGAATGGTTCCAGGGGACGGCATAAAGCTTTCCGGATCTTCCGCATTGATCCGGCACTCTATTGCATGCCCTCTTATTTTTATTTCTTTTTGGCTATAGCTCAGTTCATCGCCGTTCGCTATTTTTAACTGCTCTTTAATCAGATCGATATTGGTAACCATTTCCGTTACAGGATGCTCTACCTGAATGCGGGTATTCATTTCAATAAAATAAAACTTTCCCTCTTCATATAAAAACTCGAAGGTGCCGGCGCCACGATAGCCAATTTCACGACATACCCGAATGCAGCGCTCACTGATTTTCTGCCGGAGCGAATTATTGATTCCGGCCGCCGGCGCTTCTTCAATAATCTTTTGATATCGGCGCTGCATGGAGCAATCACGCTCGCCCAAATGGATTGCATGACCATGTTCATCGGCCAATATCTGTATTTCAATATGTTTCGGATGCTCAAGATACTTCTCCATATATAAGGTGTCGTTATCAAAAGCTGTTTTTGCCTCGGCACGAGTCAGCGCTATTGCGTTTAATAAAGCCGCCTCGCTGTTTACCACCCGCATGCCTCGGCCGCCACCGCCGCCTGCCGCCTTGATAATGACCGGATAGCCTATATCCCTGGCAATTTTCATTATTTCGTTTTTGTCATTGCTCAATGTGCCATTTGATCCCGGAACACAGGATATGCCGGCCTTTCCCATTATTTTTTTCGCGGAGACCTTGTCGCTCATTGAACGGATCGTATCCGGTTTGGGGCCGATGAATTTAAAGCCGCTCTGCTCGACACGTTCGGCAAAATCGGCATTTTCGGATAGAAAACCGTAGCCGGGATGTATTGCAACGGAATCCGTGACCTCGGCAGCGCTGATGATCGCCGGTATGTTGAGATAGCTTTCAGAGGATTTTGCCGGACCAATACATACCGATTCATCAGCCAGCTTCACGTGTTTTTGTTCCCGATCATCCTCGGAATACACTGCAACAGTGCGTATTCCCAACTCATGGCAGGCGCGCAATATACGCAGGGCAATCTCTCCCCTGTTTGCAATAACCACTTTTTCCAGCATGGTGTTTGGCCTTACATCTACTGTGGTAGAATAAACGGCTATTTATTCTTGCTTGATCCGAAATAAAGGCTGGGCGAATTCTACCGGTTCGCCATTTTCCACCAGTATTTCCATGATCGTTCCAGCGGTATCTGCTTCGATCTGATTCATAATTTTCATTGCTTCAATAATGCAGAGCACATCACCGCGCTTGATTGTTTTGTTCGACTCAACAAAAGGAGGATTGTCGGGCGAAGAGGAAGTATAAAATATGCCGACCATGGGCGATTTGACTATATGCGCATTGCTTGCATATTCGGTTTCAGCGCTTTCGGAAGTGACGGTTTGCGTACCCGTCGGAGTAGACGCGCTTTTATCCGCAGGCATGCGTATCTTTGCCTGCAATGGCGCCGGAGCGCTGCTGCGACTGATCCGCACCGATTCTTCTCCTTCGTGTATCTCAATTTCGTATACGTCCGATGTCTCCAGCAATTCGATTAATTTTTTTACTTTTCTGATATCCATGGTTTTAGTTTATTGGTTCTTCAAAAAATCTATTCCGGCATCAATTGCCAGTTCATACCCCTTGGCGCCCAGTCCGCTAATCACCGCCAGGGCAATCTCCGACAGGTAGGAATGCCGCCTGAATTTTTCCCGCGAAAAAATATTGGATAAATGGACTTCAATAAAAGGAATATTGACTGCCGCCATTGCATCCCGCAAAGCAATGCTGGTATGGGTAAATGCCGCCGGATTGATGATAATAAAATCAATGCCCGCTGCGGCGGCGGCATGAATTTGCCCGATCAATTCATGTTCCGCATTGCTTTGAAATGCATGTAATTCATGCCCATGTTTTGTCGCATGGTCAATCATGCGCTGATTGATCTCATCCAATGTGGCCGTGCCGTAAATTTCAGGCTCCCGCGTACCCAATAAATTGAGGTTCGGCCCATGTACAAGCAGAAATTTTTGCATATACTCCCCTTGCTGAATAAAGCATTTTCGTTGAAATTACATCCTTTTTAGCGGATTTTAACACAATTTATGCCAATTGTGTCTATATTGATCAGGGTTTTTCAGGAATAACGCTATAACAGCGATTTCCTGCAAGGCGATCCCGATAAATTGCAGGCCGTGCGCCTGATACTGTTCTGCAATTCGACGAATACAGGGATTTCTTCCAGACAGGACACCAGGCTGCCCGGAAATTCAACACGATGACGCTGCCATGCTGGTTTGACACAGGCACAACCCCAACCGATAATAGCCAACGCATACCATCGGGGAATTCTATGAAAAAGCTGGTTGCTTTACTTGCTCTGGCGCTACTGACCGGCAATGTGGATGCCAGCCCCCTCCATGACGCCGCCAAAAGTGGCGATATGGAGCTCGTGCGGGAACTGCTTGCCAAGGGCGCCGACCTCAACGCGAAAAACAAGGACGGCGTTACCCCCCTGCACGAGGCGGCACTCCAGGGCCATACTGAGACGGCCCTTGCGCTCATCAAGGCCGGGGCCGACCCCAACGCGAAAGACAATGGCGGCGCGACTCCCCTGCACGTGGCGGCATTCGAGGGCCATACTGAGACGTCCCTTGCCCTCATCAAGGCCGGGGCCGACCCCAATGCGAAAGGCAATGACGGCGCGACTCCCCTGTACTGGGCGGCATCCGAGGGCTATACTGAGACGACCCTTGCCCTCATCAAGGCCGGGGCCGACCTCAATGCGAAATACAATGATGGCGCGACTCCCCTGCACAAGGCGGCGCTGAACGGCCATACTGAGACGTCCCTTGCCCTCATCAAGGCCGGGGCCGACCGCAACGCGAAAACCAAGCAGGGCAATATTCCCCTGCACGCGGCGGCAGGCACGGGCCATACTGAGACGTCCCTTGCCCTCATCAAGGCCGGGGCCGACCCCAATGCGAAAAACAAGGCGTACGGCGCGACTCCCCTGCACTTGGCGGCAGGAAAGGGCCATACTGAGACGGCCCTTGCGCTCATCAAGGCCGGGGCCGACCCCAACGCGAAAAACAAGGACGGCGTTACCCCCCTGCACGAGGCGGCATACGGGGGCCATACTGAGATTGCCCTTGCGCTCATCAAGGCCGGGGCCGACCCCAACGCGAAAGACGAAGAGCACGGCGGTACCCCCCTGTTCTGGGCGGCATCCGAGGGCCAGACTGAGACAGCCCTTGCGCTCATCAAGGCCGGGGCCGACCCCAACGCGAAAAACAAGGACGGCGATACCCCCCTGCACCAGGCGGCATACGGGGGCCATACTGAGACGACCCTTGCGCTCATCAAGGCTGGAGCCGACCCCAACGCGAAAGACAAGAACGGCAATACCCCCCTGCTCTGGGCGGCATCCTGGGGCCATACTGAGACGACCCTTGCGCTCATCAAGGCCGGAGCCGACCCCAACGCGAAAAACAAGGACGGCGATACCTCCCTGCGCTTTGCGGCATCCGAGGGCCATACTGAGACGGCCCTTGCGCTCATCAAGGCCGGGGCCGACCTCAACGCGAAAAACAAGGACGGCGCTATCCCCCTGCACTGGGCGGCAACCGTGGGCCATACTGAGACGACCCTTGCGCTCATCAAGGCCGGAGCCGACCCCAACGCGAAAACCAAGGACGGCGATACTCCCCTGCACTGGGCGGCAACATTCGGCCATACCGAGACGACCCTTGCGCTCATCAAGGTCGGGGCCGACCTCAACGCGAAAGACAAGTTCGGCGGTACTCCCCTGCACTGGGCGGCAACATTCGGCCATACTGAGACGGCCCTTGCGCTCATCAAGGCCGGAACCGACCCTAACGCGAAAGACAAGGACGGCGAAACTCCCCTGCGCCGGGCGGCAGAAGGGGGCCATACCGAGACGGCCCGTGCGCTCATCGAGGCCGGGGCTGACCCCCTCCAGTGAGGATCATTGTGAGCCTGCTGAGCAGAATTTTTGCAGCATAAAATTATCGGATTTTCGCCCTATAACAGTGAGAGTATGACTTGTTCCGCTTCTGCTTTCGATAAGGGGCCGCGTTTGCGGAAGGCAATGTTTCCCTCACGATCCACAATCACCGTGTAGGGCAGGGCGCCAATTTCATTCCCGTAGTCTTGCGCGATTTCAATTACCTCATTCACTCCGGTCAGTAGCGGGTAAGGGATCTTCATTGCTTCGCTGTAACTGCGAATTTCCCCGGCTTCCTGCAAGGCGATCCCGATAAATTGCAGGCCGCGCGCCTGATATTGTTTTTGCAATTCGACGAATACAGGAATTTCTTCCAGGCATGGCGGACACCAGGTGGCCCAGAAATTCAATACGATGACATGATTCTGCCACTCATTGATATGGCGCCGCTTACCATCTATATCGGCTAATACAAAATCCGGACGCCGTGTTCCGATATTGCCGGTTGCAGCCGGCTTGATGGCAGGCGCCATTTCAGAAACTTGTTTGTCGGCAGTACCTGAATGGTACAAATAAAAGCCTGCAGGAAAAGCAATAACGGCGGTAAGAACAAACCACGGCCTCATGCGCTTCAAAAGGCAATGACCTCTTGTAAATGGAGGGAGAATGATGCCGGATCAATGAAGCCCACCACACGATACGGTTCAAGCTCTTTTATTTCCCGGTCAAAGAAGAGTAAGGCCGGCGGACCGAATAAATTGAATCGCTGTAACAGCGATTTGTCGTCGGCATTGTTTTGAGTAACATCCACCTTGAGCAGCACCAGCCGGGACAGCAGTTGCTGTACATTGCTGTCGGCGAAAGTGTATTTTTCCAAATCGTTGCAGATGGCGCACCAATCCGCATAAAAATTCACCAGTACCGGTTTACCCGCCCGGTTTGCCGCAGCCAGCGCCTGATCGAGGGCTGTTGTATCCTCGACATAGGTAAACGCCTCTACCGGTTCCCCGGCATACCTGCCGTGGAATGCCTTTAATGGCTGCAGAAGTGTGCCGCCGCCCGTTGCCGAGCCGCAGATCATAATCACGCCATAGCTCATTATTACCAGGCCGAGACCTTTTTTGAAGCGCGACCATTTCCATTCCGGATCAACCCTGTCGAGCGCCCCCATATATATTGCGGAAATGATAAACAATGACGCCCATAACAGTAATGTAAGTGAAGAGGCCAATACACGTTCCAGCAACCAGATTGCCACCCCCAGCATGAGGACGCCAAAAACCCCTTTGACTGCATTCATCCACGCTCCTGCCCTGGGCAATAACCTGCCGACGGATGCGCCGATAATTAACAGCGGCACGCCAAAACCCAGCCCCATCAAAAATAATGCGGTACCGCCCAGCAGGGCATCTCCCGTCTGGCTGATATATAACAGCGCGCCGGCCAGCGGCGGGGCAACACAAGGGCCGACAATAATGGCCGATAAAGCGCCCATTATCACGGCTCCTTTTATACTGCTCCCCGATTGGCCTTCACTCACCGCATTCAATTTATTCTGCCAGCTTTCCGGCAGTTGCAGTTGGTAAAAACCAAACATTGACAGCGCAAGTAAAACAAATACGCCGCTGAATAGGGCAATTGCCCAGACATTTTGCGACGCGGCCTGCAGATTGATATTCAATGAACCGGCAATCACACCAAGTATGGCGTAGGTCAGGGCCATGGCGAGCACAAAGGCAAGTGAAAGGATAAATGCGCGTAACGTGGATAAAGAACCGGATTGACCGACTATCAGGCCGGATAAAATCGGAATCATTGGAAAAACACACGGGGTCAGTGACAATAAAAAACCAAAGCCAAAAAAGCTCAATACATTGATAAGAAAACTACCGCTCAGCAGTCTTCGAGTAATTGCATCCTGCTCCGATATTTTTGTGGTGGATGCAAGCGGTTCTGTGTTGATTGCCGGGGCGGCAACTGCATTGCTGAATAATGCAAGATTGAAGGTCTTGTGAATCGGCGGATAACACACTGCGTTTTCCTTGCAGCCCTGGTAATCCACTTCGAGGACCGTGCCTGAGGCGGCCGCGTTGATTATTGGAACGTCAAAGCTCAAGCTATTGTAATGCACCTGCACGGCTCCAAAAACCGGGTCTTGTTTTAGTTTTCCGGCAGGAATGGTGAATGAGCCGGTGCGCGGACCATCGCCCGAAACATTGACCCTGAATTTGTCGTGATAAAGGTAATAACCGGGTTCGATATTCCAATCCAGGGTTACCGAGTTATCGCGGTTGGCTTGTATCAGTACTTTGAATGCATCTTCGGGGTCCAGGATCTCGTCGCTTACTGCCGTATTTTCAGTATTGAAAATATTGGCCAGTCTGTCGCCCAGGGAGGTTGCCGATAGCGGCTGGCAATAAAGCGCTGCGAAAACAATGATCGAAAATCCGGTTAATTTCATGGGCTACTTGTATTTTCTCTGATCCAGTCACAGTATTTATCTAAGCCGGTATGGATAGGGACAGCAATAATTTCGGGAAGTTCGTAAGGGTGAATCGCCTTTATATGCTGCTCCAGCTTTGGATAAATTTCCCTGGTAGTTTTGATGAGCAATAAGTATTCCTTGTTTTCATTGACCTGGTTTTCCCAGGTATAATATGACTCGATGTCAGGGATAACATTGACGCAGGCGGCCAGTTTTTTAGAGACCAGTTCACGCGCTATTTTTTTTGCAGAAATTGATCCCGGACAGGTGGTTAATGCTATTAAAAGTGTATTGTCATTGCTCATCACGGCTAAGGTCGCGTTTGTTTACGTTGTTTTCAAGTTCGGCATCTTTGACACCAGGGATATGCGTCGTCGATACTCTTTTTCACTCATTAGAATGGTTTCCACAGCAGAATTAGTTTGGGTAGCAGGGTCAGGGTGGCAAGCAGCGCAATCAACATGGCCAATGCAGTCAGAAATCCGAAATAAATAGTTGGAATGAAGTTGGACAGAACCAGGATCGAAAAGCCAATGACGATGGTGATCATGGTATAGAACATGGCCTTGCCGATATTCGCATGGCAGTAGTACATGGTCTTTTTGTAATTTCTGAACCTGGGATATTCTTCGCGAAAACGATACAGGTAATGGATACTGTTATCAACCGCAATGCCGATTGTAATGGCGGCAATGGTAGTCGTCATAATATCGAGTGGTATTGATAACAGGCCCATCATTCCCAGAATAATGACCGCTGCCAGTATGTTGGGAATAATTCCGATTATAGCAAGGGATATCGATCTGAATAGTATGAAAAGCATCAGGGCGATCCCGGCTATGACTACGGCCAATGTCAGGATCTGTGAACGAAACAGGCTCTGCAACATATTGTTATAGAGAACCAACACGCCCGTTATCTTGAAGCTGTTTGGAGACAATCCCAGTTTTTCAGTCAACTCAAGGCGTATTTTTTCAATCAATTCCTTACGCCGCAAATCCGGCAGCGAATCCATGACGCGGATGCTGATCCTTGCCTCGTTGTTTTCCATCGATATATACGGATCGAGCAATACCTCCCTGTATTCCGGGGGGAAGCGCTTATAGGCGATGGCCAGTTCAAATGAGTCGAATTTGCCCTTATTGAGCGTCTCCCCGACCCGGATAATAGAGGCAAGGGACAGGACTTTCCCGACTGCGGGAATGCTGTCCAGATAATCATGCGCTTCTTTAATGGTATTCAGGCGCTCCGCCGTAAACCAGACAGCTTCAGGATCTTCTTCGTATGCGCCAAATAAATCGCCCAGTTCATCATCTTCCGGTGGTGAGACTTCCTCTTCGGTTAAATCCAGCAGAATGTCCAGCGGTGTTGTTCCCCCCAGCTTTTCATCGATTTGTTTCAAACCCTGGTATATCTCGGTGCCGCTCTTGAAGTAATTGAGGAAGCTGTTTTCAACTCGTAGCCTGGAAGTCCCGAACAGACTCGCCGATACAAGCAGGACTGCCAGCACCAGGATTTTGTTTCCATGATGCTCGGCAACAGAGGCCAGCCTGGTGGTGAACTGAAATTCCCAGCCTTTCTGCTCGGCCTCTACGGACTTACCCATCAGCATCAATAAGGCCGGGAACAACAGAAATGATATGAGCAATGTTATGGTCAGACCTATAGTCATCATCCAGCCAAAATCAATAACCGGTTTGATATTACTCACCACCAGGGAGCCGAATGCCATGATTGTAGTCAGGGTGGTATATAGGCAGGGCCATATCATCCTGGAAACCGTCGTCAACACCAGTGTCCGCCGGTCCATTTCCGGGAAGTCTTTGGTTAATTGCCGGTAGCGCACGATCAAATGAATATTCATTGACATGGTGATGATAAGCATCAAGGAAATAAAATTAGAGGAAATCACGGTCACGCGCCAGCCGATCAGCCCCAGCAGACCAATCATCGATAAACCGGCGAAGACACAGCTCGACAACGGCAGTAACACCCAGCGCATCCGCCTGAATATGGTGGCGAGCATACCGATCAGAAACAGGAAAACACCCGTGCCGAAGACGACAAGATCATTTTTGATAAAAGTGATCATATCATCGGCAATCATCGGAACCCCGCCCAAATGTATCGTTCCATATTGCCGGTAGGGTTGTATGATCGCTCTTATTTCCTCTATATTCAGACGGTCATCCTTGTTCAGCCTGGTCTTGGAGCGGTCGTAATCTTCCAATACTTGTTTCAGCACTTGCTGCTCTTCCGCGTTTAAGCCTTCCTTTTCCCGCTGCGCCAATAACCGGTCTCTGTTTTTTTGGAGTGTCCGATACTCTTTGTTCACTCGCAGGTTAATCTGTATCGCCGTTGTTTGGCCGTCTCTGCTGATAATCAAATCGCGATATATGGGACTGTTTACTAATTCCCGGCGGGCTTTTTCTATATCAATATATTCACTTTCAAGAGTGGGTATATTCCCGCTAAGCTCGGATAATGAGCCTTCACCCTGGTTGACCAATGGCACATCAATGAGACTGACTACTGATTCGACGCGCTCCAGTTGCCTGAATTCGCCTCGCAATTGTTTGATTATCTCCAGAGAGTCCGGGGAAAAAAGATCGTCCTCCGGAGTATAGGTAACGATTAGAAATTCTTTGATCCCGTATCTCGATTCGGTTTCCTTGAAGGCGCGCAAATCCGGATCGTTGTCAAGCAACAATGAATCGGCGGATGCGTCCAGTTTGAAGTCCCGGGCATGAAATCCGAAGTAGGAAAATACTGCGAGCAGTATGAGTAATACCGCAACAGGATTGCCCAGCACAAAATGATCATAGAGCTTTTGTAATTTCTCGAACACGTCAGTCAGGATAAATTTATAAGGATTTTTTATATATAATTTTCAAATTAATCTGGCCTTGAAGGCCGCCGGCATCCTCGGCAGATGAGACTATAGCCGTAATGCCCCGCATGATATTGCCGCCATTTAGTGCCGTACAACTGCCGCCAACCGCAACATGAATTATATCTATAAGTCGGTGCAGGGCAACCGGATCTTGCCGATCAGGATCTTGTTTATTGTCTCCGGGTACAATTTATGTTCAATCTCGAGCACCTTGTCCGCCAGACTGTTCGCCGTATCATTACTATCGACCCCCACCTTCTGCTGGGTCAGGATTTTGCCCTGATCGTAGTCAGCGTCCACAACGTGAACGGTCGCTCCGCTTTCCGATTCATCGGCATCGATTACAGCCTGATGGATATTCAGACCATACATTCCCTTGCCGCCAAATTTAGGCAGCAAGGATGGGTGAATATTGATAATTCTGCCGCGAAACTGTTCCAATAACACCGGTCCCACCTTCTTCATATAACCCGCCAGAATGACCAGATTGGTTCCGACCTCGATAAGCGCATCAGTTAATGCTCGGTCCAGTGTTTCCGAATCCGGGTAGAGCCTGGCGCTGATATGGCGCGTTCGGATCTTCTTTTCCCTTGCCGTCTTTAATGCGCCGGAGTCTGAATTATTGCTGATTACTATTTCGATACGGGCATTCAGAGTCCCGTTATTACAGGCATCGATAATGGCAAGCATATTGCTTCCTCTGCCGGATGCCAATATGCCGATTTTAGTCACTGTATGCCACCTTGAAACCCAGGTCCTTCAGCACTTTCTCCTGTGAATGTGCTCTATTGGAAACAATGGTTTTCGATGTGAATTCTCTTCGTTGAGGATAGTTTTTCCTTAACTCATCAAAGACTCTCCCGGCCTTGTCTTTGTCCGTCTGTAATAAACCCTTCAAGGCGGCGCTATCTCTCCTCACGTCATAGCCGGACAGTACCGAGCATTGGACTATATCCTGATTGGTATCTTCAATAAATAATTTATTCTCACCGGCCGCCGGCGGTGAGAGAGCGGGAAGATGCGCTGCCTGTTGCTCCAGGAACCCCTGCTGCAGGACTTTTGTTGCGGCTACTTTCCCATCGAAACTATAGCCCGCTATATGCGGTGTGCCCAGCATTACTTTTTCCAGAAGCTCCGGATTGATATACGGTTCATTTTGCCATACATCGAGTATGGCGGTGAAAGCTGCGTGGCTTTGCAGATGCTCGATCAATGCCTGCTCATTGAGCACCCCGCCGCGCGAGGTATTGATAAGCGCCGCATCCGGTTTGCAATTATTCAAAAAATCGGCGTCGATCATATTGGAGGTCGCATACCGTCCCTCGAATGTCAGCGGCAGATGCAGACTGATCACATCCGCCTGAAAAATTTGCTCCGGTTCGCAGTATTTTTTGTCATTGGTTTTGTCTTTCAGCGGCGGGTCGTTGAGCAGACAATCGATCCCCAGAGTGGTTAAAAAGGAGTGCAGAATCGAACCGATCTTGCCGCAGCCGATAATTCCAACCGTTGTCTCTTCAAGCAATTTTGATTTGGTTTCTTTGAGAATATACAGGCAACTTAGCACATATTCGGCCACCGAGCGGGCATTTGCGCCCGGGGCGTACACAAAATCAATATTGTTTTTTTCCAGATAATCGAGATCAACATGATCGATGCCGCTGGTAGCAGAACCGACAAATTGAATCGCACTGCCCTGTAACAGTTTTTCATCGACCCGGGTAACCGAGCGAACCAGCAGCGCATCGGCATTGGCGGCAACGGCGGTATCGATCTCATAGCCGTTCAGGGTTTCCACCTTGCCCGCGCAACCAAAGGCCTCATGCACAAACGGGATCTGTTGATCGGCAATAATGCGCAATTCGGAATGCAAAAATGATTATCCGACTCTATCCATATCAGCGGGGGGTATCCCGGTCGGCCCCTTCTTTTTCCACCGGCATCAAATTCAGCCGGGTAATGCCCAGTGCGAGTGTGACCGGACTGGCCACATACAATGACGAATACGTGCCGATCAATACACCGATAATCAATGCCATGGCAAAATTGTGGATGATCTCGCCTCCAAAGAAAAACAGTGCGAACAATACCAGCAGCGTGGTCGCGGAAGTTATAATGGTGCGGCTCAAGGTCTGGTTCAATGAAACATTGACTACCTCCACCGAAGAGGTTTTGCGCATCCTTCCGAAATTTTCACGGATACGGTCGAATACCACAATCGTGTCATTCAATGAATAGCCGATTACCGCCAAAATGGCGGCCAGGACACTCAGATCGAAATCAAGCCGGGTCAATGAAAAGAAGCCGAAGGTAATCAACACATCATGGATTAAGGCTGCAATAGCGCCGATAGAAAAACGCACTTGAAATCTCATCGCAACGTAGATCAAAATGCCGAACATAGCCCAAATCATTGCCAGCCCGCCATCCTCGGTCAATTCACTGCCCACCTGCGGGCCGACATATTCGACCCGGCGCATACTCACCGATTGTTCCGAGGTATTCAATAAGCTCAATATCTCATTACTGATCGCCGAACTATCCAGCCCCTCTTTCGGCGCTACTCTGATCAGCACATCGCGCGCACTGCCAAAATACTGCACCGAAGCATCCTTGAACTCGGAACCGGCAAATGCTCGGCGCACATTATCCAGTTGCACGTCCTGCTCATACCCCACCTCGGCCAGTGTGCCGCCTGAAAAATCAATGCCCAGGTTCAGCCCCTGTACGGCCAGGGAGCCGACGGAAATAACGAGCAGAGCGAGGGAGATAAATGCCGCAATTTTGCGTTTCTCCATAAAATCAATATCGAGCGGCAGAGTAATAAATTGCATTTTGGTCTTTGTATCGTTTAGACGGCTAATTTTTGCAGTTGCCGCCCGCCGTAGATTAGATTAACCAATGCGCGGGTAACCATGATGGCGGTGAACATGGAGGAGATAATCCCCAGCGACAAGGTAACCGCAAAACCCTTGATTGGGCCGGTGCCAAAACTGAACAACACCAGCGCCGCTATTAATGTAGTGACATTGGCATCGGCAATGGTGGACAAGGCCTTTTCATAACCGGCATGGATGCTTGCCTGGGGTGAGTTACCGTTGCGGATCTCCTCGCGTATGCGCTCGAATATCAGCACATTGGCATCAACCGCCATGCCCACGGTCAATACGATGCCGGCAATGCCGGGCAGGGTCAATGTAGCTTGCAGCATTGACAGCATGGCTACAACCAAAACCAGATTCAACGTCAGCGCAACATTGGCAATAAGGCCGAACACCCGGTAATACAGCGCCATAAAAATCAGCACTCCAATGAAACCCAGCACTACCGAATTGAAACCCCTTTTTATATTATCCTGGCCAAGGCTCGGCCCTACCGTCCGTTTTTCAATAATGTCTACCGGTGCGGCAAGCGCCCCGGCACGTAGAAGCAGCGACAGATCGCGCGCCTCTTCCGTTGAATCGAGCCCGGTGATATGAAAACTTCTCCCCAGTTGCTCCAGTATCGTGGCCGCGTTGATTACCTCTTCTATCGTCTTTTTGTTTTTGGTGATCCGGCCTTCTGCCTCGATTATTTCGGTTTTATTCTCTATGAATACCACCGCCATGCGTTTGCCGACATTATCCTTTGTGCCGCGTTGCATGAGTTTCCCCCCCTTGCTGTCAAGCCTTATTGAGACATCGGGGCCGCCGCTGGTCGGATCGATGCCGGAGGCGGCGTCGGTAATATAATCGCCGGTCAAGATCACTTGCTTCTTCAACAGAATGTCTTCGCCGTTGCGATATTTATATAGTCTTGAACCTGCGGGCACCCTTCCATCCAGCGCATCCTCAATACCGTATTCATCATTGACCAGATGAAACTCCAGTGTTGCCGTTGCGCCCAATATATCCTCGGCTCTTGCCGGATCCTGCACGCCGGGTAATTGTACGATGATCCTGTCCTGTCCCTGCCGCTGAATTACCGGCTCGGCAACACCCAGTTCATTCACCCGTTTGCGCAAGGTGGTGATATTCTGCTGGAGCGCAAATTCCTTGGTGGTTTGTATCGCTTCTTTGGTAATATTTGCGGTGATCTGCGCCTGCCCGGTTGCCGCCGATATACTGAAGGCCAAATCGCGGAATTCCTCTTCGAGAATTTCTTGGGCCTTTTCTCTTTCATCCGTATCACGAAGATGGATCAATATCCCGCCCTGCACCCTGCGGGCGACGGTTTTATAGCGTACCTTTTCCTCCCGCAACAGAGTGCGTATTTCAGCAATATATCTGTCTTCTGCCTTGGAAATGGCGGCATCCATATCGACTTCCATCAGGAAATGCACGCCGCCGCGCAAATCCAGACCCAGAAACATCGGTTCGCTGCCAAACTTTCTCAGCCATCCGGGTGTTGCAGGGGCCAGATTCAATGCCACGATATAGGGTGTCCCCAGGGACTGCTTAATCGCAGTCTGCGCCCGCAGTTGAGTCTCTTCATTATCGAACCGTATGATTAGACGATTTACGCCGAGTTCCATCGAACCGGCCTGAATGTCCGCTTCCTTCAGGGCCTCTTCCACCTGAAACCGGGTCAGCTCACTGATTTCCCCACCCTGGGCGGCAGAGATCTGAACCGCCGGATCCTTGCCATAGATATTCGGCAAGGCAAAAACAGCGCCTGTTACAATAACCAGCGCTATCAGGATATATTTCCAGACAGGGTATGTATTCATTTATGAAAACTATCAATCAACACTTTATAATCAATCAGCTAGAGTGATGCCGATTCGCTACAGTGATTTTAACGTGCCTTTCGGCATGATTGTGGAAACCGCATTCTTCTGTATCTTGACCTCGGTGCCTTTGGATATCTCCAGCAGGATAAAGTTATCGCCAATGCCTTTAATCTTGCCAAGCAAGCCGCCATTCACCAATACTTCATCCCCCTGTGCCAATGATTCCAACAGCCGTTTATGTTCTTTCGCCTGTTTCATCTGGGGGCGCATGATCAGAAAATACATCAGCACGATAAGAAATATCATCATGAATAAAAAACTGCCGCCGCCTTGCTGCGGTTCTGATTGAGCCCATGCGTTATTGATAAAAAATTCAACCATCGAAACTGTCCGCGAAAATCAAAAGGATGCTATTATGCCATGGAAGATTCATTTTTCATGCGTTTTGTATAAAAATTTGTTTTGAAATCGCAGAATCTTCCTTCTGCTATCGCGGTTCTTATACCCCGCATCAATTGCTGATAATAAAAAATATTGTGCAGCGTGTTCAAGCGCACGCCCAATATTTCATTGGTTTTATCTAAATGATGCAAGTACGCGCGGGAATAATGCCGGCAGGTATAGCACTCACAATCCCTGTCGATTGGTTCCAGGCTGTCTTTATGTTCCGAGTTGCGAATCCTGAGTGTTCCGGTAGAAGTAAATAAATGCCCGTTGCGGGCGTTGCGCGTTGGCAAGACACAATCAAACATGTCGATCCCTCGTGCAACCGTCTCGACTATATCTTCCGGTCTCCCCACTCCCATAAGATAGCGCGGTTTGGCATCCGGCATTGATTGGGCGCATTCTGCCACCATCATCAACATTAACCCAGCCGGTTCGCCGACCGAAAGCCCGCCGATTGCGTAGCCATCAAAACCAATCTCCAGCAACCCTGCCAGCGAGGCTTGCCGCAATTCAGGAAACATCCCTCCCTGTATAATCCCGAACAAGGCGGCATGATGCTGTCCATGCGTCCGCTTTGAATCTTCGGCCCAGCGCAAGGATAAAGCCATTGATGTCCGGGTTTGTTCAAATGTTGCCGGCCAGGGGGTACAGTCATCAAATATCATAATAATGTCCGCATCAAGGGTATGCTGGATCTCTATTGCCCGTTTTGGCCCAAGAAATACCGTATCGCCATTTATTGGAGATCTGAATTCCACCCCCTGCTCGGTAAATTTTCTCCCTCTTGCCAGACTGAAAACCTGGTAGCCACCGGAGTCGGTCAGTATCGGTTTGCTCCAATGCATGAACCCGTGCAAACCGGAGAACTTTTTGACCACATCCGCACCCGGGCGAAGCATGAGATGAAAGGTATTACCAAGAATAATCTCGCTGCCCGATTGCAATAATTCTTCAGGCGTCATCGTCTTTACCGTGCCGTAAGTGCCGACCGGCATGAACGCCGGCGTTTCAATTGTGCCTCTGGGAAATGTCAAACGTCCTCTCCGGCATTGACCGTCTTTTGCTGTTAGATCAAACTGCAAGAATAAATGCCTCGCCGTATTTCAGTCAGCACGCTTTTTTGCAATCAGCATTGCATCGCCGTAGCTATAAAACCGAAATTTATTATCGATGGCATACTGATACGCATTCAGCACATGCCGCTTTCCGGCAAAGGCGCAGACCAGCATCAGCAATGTTGATTCAGGCAGGTGAAAATTGGTGATCAGCAAATCTACCACCCGGAATTTGAATCCAGGATAGATAAAAATATCCGTTGTCCCCTCAAATGGCTGCAATTGTCCCGTACTTGCGGCGCTTTCGAGACCGCGCACGGTCGTCGTGCCGACGGCTATAACTCTTCCGCCATTTTGTTTTGTGTTATTTATTTTTTTAACCACTTCCTCTGTTACAGTAACATACTCACTGTGCATTTTGTGCTGTTTAATGTCTGCTGTACGTACGGGCTGAAAGGTGCCGGCGCCAATATGCAATGTTAAAAATACATGGTCTATTTTTTTGAGGCGCAATTTCGCAAATAATCCATCGGTAAAATGTAATCCCGCCGTTGGAGCGGCTACCGCCCCTGAGTGGCTTGCATAAATCGTTTGATAATGTATTCGATCAATATCGCTATCGGGTCTGTCAATGTAGGGGGGTAAAGGCATGTGCCCATATTGGTTGAGCAGATCGTCCACCGTTATCTCCGGAGAGGAAATGCAAAGAGTAAACAGGTCGTCTTTTCGTTCAACCACTTGCAGCGCAATCGAATTTTCCAAATGCAGCAGGCTGTTCAATTTAGGCGCCTTGTTCGACCGCAGTTGTACACACATGGTCTTTTCATCAATCTTTCTCTCCAGCAGAATTTCAACTTTTCCTCCGGTGGTCTTGTTGGCAAACAAGCGCGCCGGGATCACCGCAGTATCATTCAGCACGAGCAGGTCCCCCTGTTGCAGAAGATCGGGAAGTTTCTCAAAGATTGATTCCGATAACGAGCCGGTATTGCCGTCAAGCCATAATAAGCGGCTACTGTCACGCTTTTGCACCGGCCATTGTGCAATCAATTGCTTCGGTAAATGATAACTGAACTCGGTACGCTGCATAACATATAAAAGGCTTTGTGTAAAGGAGTGATTGTATATACTGTCATGTCTGTGGCAAGGCAAAGTGTGTAACGGAATGCCGGAATGATCGCGATTCAAAAATGTTCGTTTTTGACAAGACGGGTACTAATGCGGGTGTGGCGGAATTGGTAGACGCGCAGGTCTCAAAAACCTGTTCCTTCGGGAGTGTGAGTTCGATTCTCACCACCCGCACCACTAAGCGATCGTTTTTTAGAAATAATTCCAATTTCTGGAATAATTTCCGTAACGGTTTCCAACCTGGATTGGCGCCATCGTCGCATAAACTTATTGAGATACACTGTTGCGGTTTTGAGGAAGGTGAGCAAGATGCCCCTGTAGGTCCCCTGGAAGCTACTGGCTTTTTCCCTTTACGGGTGGGATTTGTGCTATAATTCTCAATGTTTCGAAAAGCGCTACACCTGTGAGTGCAGAAACTCTGGCTTTCCCGGAACCATGGGGTGTTTGAATGAATACTTTTAAAAATACAACTATATTATTTCTATTACTCTGTTTAGGCCTGCAGATTGCTGTTAGCGAGAGTAAATACGACGATGCTGCAGCATTGCCACTCGATGAATTGCGCACCTTTACCGAGATCTTTGCCAAGGTGAAGCAGGATTATGTTGATCCCGTCAATGATAAACAATTGCTCGATAGCGCTATTAAAGGGATGCTTGCCGGGCTGGATCCCCATTCTGTTTTTCTCGATGCAGACTCATATAAAAATCTGCAGGAAGGCACATCCGGTGAGTTTGGAGGAATTGGCATTGAAGTCAGCATAAAGGACGGTTTCGTGGAAGTTATTGCGCCCATCGATGATACACCGGCACAGCAAGCCGGGATCCAGTCCGGTGATTTAATCATTCGGATCGATGATAAGTCGATTAAGGGTATGGCGCTGGATGATGCCGTGAAGATTATGCGCGGCGAACCGGGCACAGATATTGTTCTGACGGTAGTCAGGGAAGCCGTGGAGAAACCGATTCAGATCACTGTTACTCGCGCTGTAATCACTGTTAAAAGTGTTAAAAGCAGAATGCTGGAACCCGGTTTCGGTTATGTGCGTATTTCTAATTTTCAATCCCATACACCCGAAGATCTGCATCGCGATATAGATAAACTTAAAGATGGTGGCAATTTGGAAGGGCTCGTTCTTGATTTGAGGAATAACCCGGGCGGAATATTGAGTGCGGCGGTAGCCGTGTCAGATCTGTTTTTGGACCGGGGGCTGATCGTATATACCGAGGGCCGAATTGCCGAGTCCCGGCTAAGATTTAATGCCAAGCCGTCGGATATCCTGAAAAAAGCGCCATTGGTTGTATTAGTCAACGGCGGTTCCGCCTCGGCCTCCGAGATCGTAGCCGGCGCATTACAGGATCATAAACGTGCCGTTATCATGGGGGAACAAACCTTTGGCAAAGGCTCGGTGCAGACTATACTGCCGATGACCAATCAAGCCGCGTTGAAATTAACGACGGCAAGATACTACACTCCATCCGGAAAATCAATTCAGGCCCACGGCATAAAGCCCGATGTTATTATTGAAGACATACAGTTCGCTGAAAAAAGTGAATCCTTCGGTTCCCGGATAAAAGAAGCCGATTTGAGCGGCCATTTGGATAATCCCCAGGGTAATGAAAAACAACGAGAGACAGAAGTGAAGAATGGCCAAAACGAGGAAAACAAGGAGCTTGCAGGAGCAGATCGATCACTGGTGAAAAAGGACTATCAGCTCTATGAGGCATTGAATGTATTGAAGGCGCTCTCTATACATATTAAGCGCGAAGGATGACGGCTTTATTCGAAGTGATGACGGGAAGCAGGGCTTTGATAGCCAGCTTTTTTATTATTGCTGGTTTATTGCCGGCGCATACAGTTTTCGCCGATGACGAACTGCCAACGATCACCATCGTCATTGATGATATTGGCTACCGCAAACAGCAGGATCTGCTTGCGCTGGCATTACCCGGACCTGTGGCCTATGCGATAATGCCGCATGCGCCTCATGCCTCGCAGATGGCGCTTTTGGCCGATGAGCGCGGAAAGGAAGTGCTGTTGCATCAGCCTATGCAGGCGGTGGAGACCGAGAAGAATAGATATCTTGGCCCGGGAGCATTGACTGTAAACATGACTCGTGATGAGTTTTTGCAGACCTTAAGCGCCAATATGGATAATTTGCCAAACTTTATCGGGGTCAACAATCATATGGGCAGCTTGTTGACGGGTTATCCCGATCAGATGCAATGGCTGATGGAATCGATCAAGGCACACGGTCAGTTTTATCTTGACAGTCTTACCAGCAGGAAAAGCGTGGCCGGGAAAATTGCGAAAGAAAACGGCGTCGTTTATCTCACACGCGATGTGTTTTTGGATAATGAAAAGAATTCCGCCTATATACGCGCACAGTTTTTCGAATTGATTAAAATTGCAAAACAGAACGGATCCGCCATTGCTATAGGTCATCCATACAGAAGCACCATTGATTTGTTGTCCGGTGAATTATTTAATCTGGAGGAATATGGCGTGCAATTGGTCGGTATCAAGTCTTTACTGCAAATACGGGGAATATAAATATAGGTCGGGGGTGCTCCGCGTCGTTCCGGGGACGCACCGGCTCGGCCTGAGCTATCTCGCCTTCAGGATTCGTTTTTATTTAACTATCAATAGAGACTAAAATTAAATATATCCCGAATATTCCCGCTACCCACGTTATGACCGGAATACCCGAAATCATAGCCGGCGAATAATTTTCCAGACCGTAGATAATTGCCGCAGAGATCAATAAGCCTGAGCCGATTATTGCCAGGGTGGTGCGCCGGTTACCGGCGCGCATTTCCTCCCGCAGATGTTTCATTTCTCTCGATTTATTTTCCAGTTCTATTTTTCCATTGAGCAGTTTCTCAACTAAATCAATTGCTTTGTTTGGCAGACCCGGCACCCGAACAATCCAGTTCGGAATATTTTTCACTGCTCCTTTTGCCAGCTTTTTGATTCCGGTGCGTTGGCTCATCCAGCCTTCCATTTGGGGGCGCGCGGTTTGCCATAGATCCAGTTCCGGATAGAGTTGTCTGCCTATTCCCTCGATGTTGATAATTGTTTTTTGCAGTAAAATTAATTGCGGCATGATCTCGATATTGAAGCTTTTTGCAATCCGAAATAAACGTCCCAGCAACTCACCGAATAGAATTTCCCTGATGGGTCTGTCAAGAAGGGGTTCGCAGACGGTGCGAACGGCAAATTCCAGCTCATCTAAACGAGTTTCAGCCGGGACCCAGCCGGATTCGATATGGAGTTGTGCCACGCGCTGGTAATCCCGGTCCAGAAAGGCTAGAAAATTTTCTGCAAGATAACGCTGGTCAAATTCGGTAAGGGAGCTCATGATGCCGAAATCCACCACCGTTATTTTCGCAGCTTCGCCTTTTTCCGGTTTTGTTACAAAAATGTTTCCGGGGTGCATATCGGCATGAAAAAAGTTGTCGCGGAAAACCTGGGTGAAGAATATCTCTACTCCAAACTCTGCCAGCCATTTCAGGTCGATACCGGCCTGCTGTAATGAATCGATATCATTGATCGATATCCCCCAGACTCTCTCGATAACCAGCACATTTTTTTTGGTTAATTTCCAGTGGACCTCAGGCACGTAGTATTGTGCTTCATCGCTAAAGTTCCGCCTGAGCTGGGAAGCGTTTGCCGCTTCGCGCTTCATATCGAGTTCGTATGCCAGGGTTTTCTCAAGTTCTTTTACCAGGCCGGTAAATCCAAGCGAACGGCCTTCGGGATAATATCTTTCTGCCTGTTTGGCTAAAAAATAAATCAGGGCAAGGTCGCGTTTTATGCGCTTTTCAACATGGGGGCGGATTACCTTGACAATATATTCCCGGCCGTCTTTCAATTTTGCCGCATGTACCTGGGCGATGGATGCCGATGCCAACGGTACTTCATCAAATTCCAGGAAAACATCTTCCAACTTGCATCCGTAGGCTTTTTCGATAATTTTGCGCGCAATATCCCCTGGAAAAGGGGGAACGCGATCTTGCAGTTTGGCAAATTCTTTCGCGATATCTTCCGGTAAAAAGTCGCGGCGGGTGGAGAGTATTTGCCCAAGTTTTACATAGATGGGGCCCAGTTCTTCCAATGCGCGTCGGAACCGGACCGCCCTCGGCACATCGTTCTTTGACAGCCAGTTCCAGGGCATCAGGTATTGCAAGGGGCGTATTGAACGAAATAGATGTGTTGCGAAGATAATCTCATCCAGTCTGTATTTGATCAGTACACGCTGAATAGCAAGTAGCCGGAATATCTGTCCCATTATTTCATCTTGCCTTGATTATTGGCCGCTTCGAGTTTCTTTATCCGTTTCTCTATAATATCCGCTGCGCTCCTCAATTCCGTTACCTCCTTATTGAAATCTTCTATTTCTGTTGCATCGGGTACGATATTTTTTTCAAAACGCATATATTCACTGATTTCGGTCATTACATGACGCGTATTATCCAGGCCGTACTTCCCCGCGTTTTTTATAAGGCGGCTTAGTTTGCAGGTGATGGTATCGCCCAGTAATCGGGAAGCAGGTTCTTCCCAATCCGGATCGAATTCCAGCATGATATTTTGAAATTTCCGAATTAGGTTCACATTGCCGATGATTTCCATATCTTCAGGGATCGCCGCGATTTTTTTTGCAAACAGCATCGCAATTAAGCTGCCGAGATGGGTTTTAATGTGGACATCGGGTGCGTCACAAATGCCGGATTTGATCTGCACTCCCTCTGGGTGGAAGGATATATGGAAGTGTAGATCCGAGTTGTAAATATCAATAAAAATAACCTTGCCGGATAGTTGCCCAAGCGCTTGCAGAGTTTCTTCATCCATGCCCAGGATTTTGTTGATTAATGCCTGCAACGAATCTATCAGGTTGTCTGCAATATCTCCGGATAATGCGGCCGTCACAGTTTGTATCCTCTATGAATTGCTACCACGCCGGCGGATAAATTAATGTAGTCAACCATGTCGAACCCGGCCGATCTCATCATATTAGCCAGAGAAGACTGATCAGGATGGCTGCGAATTGACTCTACCAGATAGCGGTAACTTTCTTCGTCATCGGCAATTTTTTTCCCCAGCCACGGGATTACTTTGTAAGAATATTCATCATATAGTCTGGAGAATATAGGCAAAGCCACCCTGGAAAATTCCAGTATGAGTAATTGGCCGCCGAAGCTGAGTTTTTCATATATGGATATCAGCGCCTGGGTTTTATCTGCGACATTACGTAGCCCGAATGCAATGGTGATCAAGTCAAAGCTGTTTTCGGGAAACGGCAGATTTTCTGCATTTGCCTGGATAAAATTCACTCTTGTTACGATGCCTCTGTTGATAAGGCGCTCCCTGCCCTGACTAAGCATATCTTCATTGATATCACACAGAGTGATAGTTCCGCGGTCCGAAAGCCTGTTTCTCATTAAAATTGCCATGTCGCCGGTTCCGGCGGCAAGATCCAGTATTTGCGAGTCTGATTTTATTTTTGCCAGATGGACTGCATAGCGCTTCCAGAGGCGGTGTATGCCCATGGACATCAGGTCATTCATAAGATCATATTGTAGCGCAACCGAACTGAATATTTTTTTTACACGCTTTGTCTTTTCATTGTGAGGGGTTTGCAGGCGGCTGGAATTGGCCGTATCGATCCGGTTCATATCTTCGATCAGGGCTGCCGGCGGTGGTCTGCCTGCTCCAGGGCATCGAGGTAATCCTGCCAATTTTTTTCTTTATTTATACCCAGCTCATAAAGCAATGTCCATGAGTACAGCCCGGTGCTGTGGCCGTCGTCAAAATGTATTTTGATCGCATAGTTCCCCACCGGTTCCAGCTTGTCGATATTTACATTTTGTTTGTCGGTGTGGAAGGTTTTCTGACCGGCTCCGTGTCCACGAGTTTCCGCCGAAGGAGAATATACCCGCAGGTATTCGCACGACATTTCAAAACTGGAATTATCTTCAAAATTGATCTCAAGCATACGGGACTGCTGATGCAGGGTAATAGAGACCGGTTTTGGAGTTTTTTGATTCAATTTTGGTTCTTTACTTTTATTGCCAAAGCCGGGCATAAGGACAGAGTGACGCGAAATAAAAGCCGCCGTTGATGCCGGGTGGAATCATCCAAATCCTTCTTTTTAATGCATACGGAAAGCATTCTGTTCTTTCAACGGAATAGAGTTGTAGCTTAATCCAAACTTAATTTTTTCAGTTTGTATCGCAATGCTCTGAAGCTTATTCCCAGCAGTTTAGCCGCCGCCGTTTTGTTCCAGGAGGTTTTTTTCAGCGCATCGAGTATTTTTTTGCGTTCCATTTCCATTAATTCGGACTCCAGATTGCCGTTATTATTGGCCGTGTCATTATTCAATACACTTTGAATATTCAGATCCTCTTCATCAATAAGCTCCTTTCCGCTCATTGCGACGGCACTTTCCAGTATATTTTCAAGCTCCCTTACATTTCCGGGGAATGAATATTGCTTTAGACAATTCAGCGCGGATTTTGAGATTTTGGCGCAGGCTATCTGTTCTTTTTTCGCTATTTTTTGCAGTATATATTCGACCAGCGCCTCAATATCCTGTTTTCTCTCCCTGAGGGCGGGAACATTGATGGCGATAACGTTAATGCGATAAAACAGGTCTTGTCTGAACTGCCCGGCATGAACCTGTTGTTGCAGATCTTTATTGGTGGCGCTCAATATCCGAATATCGACCTTGATTTCTTTTTCCGAACCTATGGGGCGTATTACTTTTTCTTGTATGGAGCGCAGCAGCTTGACCTGCATATGCTGAGGTAGTTCGGCAACCTCATCCAGAAACAAAGTGCCCCCGTCTGCGATCTCAAACAGACCATCTTTGTCTGTGGCGGCGCCGGTAAAACTGCCTTTGACGTAACCAAATAATTCACTCTCCAGCAAATCATGCGGTATTGCGCCGCAATTGACCGGTATAAATGGTTTATGCGCCCTGGAACTGTACGCATGGATCATGCTGGCGACAAGTTCCTTGCCGGTTCCGGATTCTCCGCTTATGCAAACCGGCGCCTGGCTCCTGGAGACTTTCACTATTTTTTTCACTAATTCCTGCATTTGTTCACTTGTGCCGATTAATTGATGTTCAGTAGTGTCCCGGATCTTGTCCAGATTCAGCGCATTTTTTACGATTGTTCTTAATATCTCCAAGTCAATCGGCTTGCTCATAAAATCGAATGCTCCCGATTTCAGAGCTTGTATCGCCGATTCCATATTGCCGTGCGCCGTCAATACGGCGATTGGCATATTGGGGAAGTGTTTCTGGCAATACGCAACCAGTTCCAGACCATTGCCGTCCGGCAGGCGCATATCGGTCAAACAAATATCGAAATTATGCTCCTTCAGGACTTTTTGAGCGCCGTTAATGTCGTTGACACAAATACAATTTATATCAATACGCTCCAGCGTAATATCCAGCAATTCACATATGTCCGACTCATCATCAATGATCAATGCCAGTGATTTCCTCATTACATCAGCTCGTTCAGCTTGCCCGGATGAGGAAAAGTAATCCTGAAGCAACAACCCTTATCGGTATTTGAATAAAGGGTCAAATCAGCCTGATTCGCTTCGCAAAGCTCTCTTGCAATATACAATCCCATTCCAGATCCTTCGCGTTCGGAGGTGAAGAAAGGCTCAAATAACTGCTCTACAATTTTATCGCTGATACCGTTGCCATGATCAATAACATCCAGGTACGGTCTCCCAGTCTCCTGTTTAATCCCGCATTCCAACCCTACCAAAGGCTTATCTTTGCTGTAACGCAGCGCATTCTCGCAAAGATTCGATAATATTTGATCGAGCTGCAGAGAGTCCATTTTAACGCATAAATTATATTTATCTGTTTTTAGCGTTATATCATTGTTATTGAAGTTTTGACAAGTTTGCCATTGTTCCATGAAATTTTTGAGCCAGGTATGCAACTCGATTTCTTCCGGGATACTGGGCTCACGGCGGCTGATACTCATTACATTTTCAATGACGTTGTTTACTCTTTTTGAGTGTTGCTGGATGATGGCACTGAGTTTTTTATCCTCCGGGTTTAACCCGGGTGATTCAGATAGTAGCTGGCTCGCGCTACTGATTGCTCCCAGAGGATTCCTTACCTCATGAGCGATTCCGGCGGCCAATGTGCCTAATGATGCCAGTTTCATTTGCTGCGCATGCTGTCTCAATGAAGCTATGTCTTCCATGAAGATCAGCGCCGCAAAAATGGATTCAAAGGACAATTGTGAGAAAGTAAGCTGCACATTGATTCCAGATTCAAACAAATGAATGTTGTTATTTTGACCGCCATCTCCGTTTTTCCAGCCTTCAAATTTCCGATCAATCTCGGATGAAATTTCTTTCAATCTGCGACTCTGGGCATTATCGATATTCAGCATTTTTTGCGCCGCCAGATTGCAGAGTTCAATCTTGGTATCACTATTGATAACAAGTATCCCAGTCTGCATTCTATGCACGATCAATTCATTGAGACGGGATAGATTTTTTAAATCTATCGCCCTTTCCCTGGCTAATTCTTCACTTTTTTTCGTTCTCAACGCAAGGGCTTGTCCGATTATCGAAGTGATAAAAAATGTTATGCCGAGAAAACCGGCATGCACATAATTAGGCTGGGGATCTAAATGGGTGAGTTCGGCATAGATCTCCTCCGCAAGGACAGCCAGACTGGCCAGTGCGGCAATGGAGACAGCTATTTTTTTTGTGGTTAGAATACTGTTTCCTGCTACTGCGATTACCAATAGCACGCCAAGACCGCTGTGCAATCCTGTGCTGGCATAGATCAATGCCGTCAAAAGCAAAATGTCCGTGAGTGCGTGAATCGCCACTTGCAGGCGAAATTGGGGCTGTCGCAGTGAAATGAAATAAAAAAATAACAAGGCAGAAAATAAATAAATATGCGATGCCTGATTGAATATAGGTTGACTGTATATTCCCAATGATTTGGGGAATTGATCGAACCAATATAAAGAAGAGACGAATGTTCCTGATAATACCAGACGGTATATATTGAAATAATACAGCGCCTTCCATGAGGTCTGCAGATCATGATAATCGCCGGGCTGGTTTTCCATATAGGATTTCATCCGCTCAAGGCTGTTCGGAGATGATCAATCATGCAAATTGTGCCTGTGTTGCAGTACCGGCGACAAAAGTAAATAATTGAATCTTTCATTCCATTATTAACCGACTGAACCATGTATATTTCATAAACCTTTGGATAAAATGAAATAATATAGCAGAATGGTTTGTCATGGGTGTATGTAAAGTATGAATCTTCACGAATATCAAGCGAGAAAACTGTTTACAGAGCATGGGGTTCCGGTGCCTGCGGGACAACTGGCGCATTCGGTTGAAGAGGCTCTCCGCGCTACGTCCGAACTCGGCGGTGACGGCTGGGTTGTGAAAGCGCAGGTACATTCGGGCGGAAGAGGTAAGGCCGGGGGCGTCAAACTGGTTAAAGATATTGCCGAACTCGAGCAGGCGGTGAGAACAATGCTCGGGAAAAAGCTGGTTACCAAACAATCTGCCCCCGATGGTCAGCCGGTAAATTGTGTGCTGGTACAGTCTATTTCCAATATAGTTTCCGAGCTTTACCTGGCGATGGTCGTTGACAGGTGCAGCCATAGAATAGCGGTTATCTTCTCGAGCGCAGGCGGTATGGATATAGAGGAAGTCGCCGCCAGTAAACTGGGGAAAATACACAGTATCGACATTGATCCGGTGATGGGTTTGCAGGAATTTCAGAGCCGCCAAATTGGATTCGCGTTGAATCTTGATCAGCAGCAGAGACAGCAGCTATCCGGCATATTACAGGGCCTGTATCGATTGTTTGTTGCGAAGGATTTGAGCTTGATAGAGATCAATCCGCTGGTGGTTAACAGGGAAGGCGGCCTGGAAATTCTGGATCTGAAAGTCTCTATTGATGATAATGCTCTGTATCGTCAATCCAACCTGGAAGAATGGCGTGATATGACCCAGGAGGATGAAAAAGAAAACATTGCCAAGCAATTCGATCTTAATTATGTCACTCTGGACGGCAATATAGCTTGCATGGTTAATGGCGCCGGTTTGGCCATGGCGACGATGGATATTATTAAATTACACGGCGGGGAACCGGCCAACTTTCTTGATGTCGGCGGGGGCGCGACTACTGAAAAGGTGGCGGAAGCATTTAAACTGATTGTATCGGATCAGAATGTTAAATCCATATTGGTCAATATATTTGGTGGAATTGTGCGCTGTGACTTGATTGCAGACGGCGTTGTGACAGCGATTAAAGAGGTGGGGGTTGAAGTCCCCGTTATAGTGCGACTGGAAGGCACCAATGTAGAGCAGGGCAAGGAGGCTCTCATGGCCAGCGGTTTGACACTTATACAGGCGGATGATTTGGCCGATGCGGCCAGTAAAGCCGTTGCTGCGGCAAAAGCCTAATGGCAATACTAATCGATAAACAGACAAAGGCGCTTGTACAAGGCTTTACCGGCAGACAGGGAACCTTCCATGCGCAACAGGCGATAGAGTACGGAACACAAGTAGTTGGCGGAGTCACCCCGGGGCGTGGCGGTGAAACGCACCTCAATAGGCCGGTATTCGATACGGTACGAGATGCGATCAATGATACCGGCGCCGATGCCAGTATGATTATGGTGCCGGCCAGATTTGCTGCGGAGGCGATAACGGAAGCTGCGGATGCAGGCATCGAGATTATTGTTTGCATTACTGAAGGTATTCCGGTTATCGATATGGTTAAAACCAGGGCCGTCCTTGAACGTTACCCCGATACAAAACTGGTTGGGCCAAACTGTCCGGGACTGATCACACCGGGACAATGCAAAATCGGAATCATGCCGGGTGATATTCATAAACCCGGCTGCATAGGGATTGTGTCCCGTTCCGGCACCTTGACCTATGAAGCGGTGCACCAGACTACGCAGCAGGGTCTTGGACAGAGTACCTGTGTTGGAATAGGCGGCGATCCGATTCATGGGATGAATTTTATCGATTGTCTTGCACTTTTCGAGGGTGATCCCGGCACGGAAGGTATTATTATGGTGGGCGAAATAGGCGGTACCGCCGAAGAAGAGGCGGCACAATTCATCAAAGAAAATGTTACTAAGCCTGTAGTGGGTTATATTGCCGGTGTTACCGCCCCTCCCGGCAAACGCATGGGTCATGCCGGGGCGATTATTTCCGGTGGCAAAGGCACCGCCGATGACAAGTTTGCGGCGCTTGAAGGCGCCGGAGTCAGCACGGTGCGTTCTCCGGCCGAGCTTGGCAGTGCGATTGCTGGATTACTAAAGTAGGAATGGAAGAAAAATATGCTCCTGCTCCTAATTCACAGGTGCAAAACCTATCTTAAATTTGACCTTTACGATTTGGGTAACTAGCCCTGATATGAAATTCTTAATATTATTCATTACACTTCCTTAATCATATAACGCCTTACTCACCGATAAATTGCGAGTGTAGCGAGCAATTTATCGGTGAGTAGCAATTTGTTAGAGGCCATTGCGAGTTATCATAATTCTTAACAACAATAATGACCATTTTATGGAGTCATAGACAAGTGCAGAAATAACAGGCTTCGTACCATGAACATCTCCCATATTTGACCTTAGCTCTTGCATAACGAATGCAGCTTGGTTTAAAGAACCATCCAAATTTGAAGATAATGGCTTAATGTCTGGCTTGCTCCAACCTATTTCTTGCAGCTCTTGAATTAACTTTTCTTTGGCTCCTATAGCATCAATGGACTTCTTTATTCTTTCTTGGAACGATGCCTTGTTTGGATCACCAAGCTCAAACTCTTGATATATTGAACCTGTAACTGAATCCAATGCCCCACATGAAGCAGAGAGTGATCCACTCAAATCTCCGTCTCTCAATCTACTTGCAGCCTTCAAAATGTCTTTGTGAGCTTTGTCAGGTATATCTTGTAATTCTGACACGTCAAATATTTCTATCGGCAATATCACTGAACCTGAAAACTTCCAACCAACCTTGGATAAGACTTGCTCTAATTCAGAGATTAGATCAGGCTTTATGCGAAGCATTGCTTCACAGCATATAGATGATACGGAACTGGCTGAATTGATATCCATAGATCCGATTTGCGCATCAATTGCGCTTAGTAATTGAGACTTAGACGCGCCACCTTGAGGCTTTTGCTCCAAGTGAGCTAGATCGGCCATATTGATGTTTGCATATCCAACGATCCGTTTTATATCACCGAAGGAAAAGTTTTCAGTAAGCGAAGACCTTATTGGTCCCCAAGGTATATTTTCCATGCACGTATCCTCTTTTGGCTTCTAACAGTATGATATAGAGAAAAAATTCCTCTATATCAATATTCAGAGGATTCCTCATACTTTTGCGAGAAAGTTTTGAGAAATCTTTTTTTGATTTTGGTCGTTTAAATGGCTTTTTTGCCATATTCTTAAAATAAATTTCTGGAATTGCACCAGCAATTTAGACAATGTTGGCGGTGTTAGGGATGCATGTCAAGAAGTGGCCCCCATTCTTAGGACAGTCTATACATAACGACTTAAGTTATACCGCATAATTTTCGTAGCACCGAACTAGGTTTTTCCCACTTGGTAGGTTGTCGCTGTCATTATACATCACTTATGCGGCATTACTTATATCGCTATGTTTAGAAAGGTCTTTGCCGTAATTATTTAAGGTTATTGGACTGCTAGTTTTTTCCACAGAATGGCCAAACCTGTCTATAATTACATCATAAACTTTATCTACCTTTTCAGATAAGCTGGACAACTTTTCAGATAAGCTGGACAACTTGTTCTCTATTGTTGTCTTCCATATAGCCGTTTTCCATAGAAAAATACCCGCAATAATTATCCAAGTTATTGGGGACTCTATTAATGGCCTTATAAAATTGTAGTAATTCATAACCTTTTTTCTATTTTTTGAGTTTCTCCAACCTGCCTAATTCTCAGACGTGATACCATATTTTTGAGTTATGCTTTCGTAGATAAACTTGGCACTATAAGCAAAGCCTTCTGCTGGCTTTTCTTCAAAACAGACAATTGTGTTTGATGAACTCGGTTTTGAAAAGATGTATGTTTGCCTCCTCCCGTATTCTGTATAGCTATTTTCTTTGATTACCACAAAATATTTATAGCCATGTTGAAGAGCCAATTCCGCACTTCTCAGAAAAGCAAAATCGGTAGCTCGCTCTCTTCCTGTATAACCATTACCAGCAAATGATACCTTGAAGACATTTTTATCAAGCCGGGTTTCAGAATAACCTCCTGCAAATCCGACACTTTGATATGAAGTTGCGCACCCCTGAAACAGCATTCCTAGAAAGCAAGCAGTAATTACGAGTTGCTTCATTTTGTTCTCCTCTCAATCAGTATAGTGCGTACCAACACGCTATCACCCTAGTTATATATTGTCAATATGGCCTGTCTTTTATGTTCGGTTTTCTTGTAAATTTCTGTTATGCGGGACCTGATCTCGTTTGTTACGGGTCGTCCTTCAAGAAAATCATCTATTGCATCATAGCTTAACCCTAAAGTCTCCTCATCAGCTTTTCCGGGGGACAGACTTTCCAGATCGGCAGTGGGTATTTTCTCAATCAATTCTTTTGGAACACCGAGGGCACTGGCTATCAATCTGACTTGCCGCTTGTTCAGACCAAACAGTGGCGCCAGATCACAGGCGCCGTCCCCGTATTTTGTATAAAAACCGGTTACGTTTTCAGCGGAATGGTCGGTTCCGATAACCAGACCGCCTAAAAGTCCGGCGATTTCATATTGTGCGACCATTCTCATTCTCGCCTTGACATTGCCTTTGATGAAGTCGATATCGGACGTTGATCCGCCAAGCAGTCCTTGCTTGTCGGCCGCATTCAGGACTTCGGCATGAATGCTGTCGGTTCCCGATTTGATGTTGACAGGAATACTGAAGCTCGGTTGGATAAATTCGATTGCAGTTTGTACATCCTGTTCATCTGCTTGAATGCCGTAGGGCAGGTGAACGGCGACAAAGGCATAGTCGCCCCCTTCGTTGCCATTGAGTTCATTCACCGCCATTTGGGCAAGCTTCCCGCATGTACACGAATCTACGCCGCCGCTTATCCCAAGCGCCAGGTATTTCAGATTCGATTGCTTGAGTGTTTTCTGGATGAAAGCGGCCCGGCGATGAATTTCATATTCGGGGTCAATCTCCGATAGCACTCGCATTTCGGCGATGATGCGCTTCTCATCCATAGCCTGCTCTTAGATGAATATCTTGATAAATGGATGAGCGCGCCTGAAATTATCGGATTTGTATATTTTCAATTTCATAAATGCCGGGATGGTTGCGGTAGTTCGATTTCAGCACCCTGATCGCATCCTGGGATAAATTATCGATCTCCAATATCTTGTAGGCCTTGGCCATTACTACCAATGCGTCCGGCACTGCCGGTGTCTTGGGATAATTTTCAACGACATATCGGGCGCGGTTCACTGCGGCAATAAACGCTCCCCGGCGCATATAATAATTCGCCACGTGCACTTCATATTTGGCCAGCGTGTTTCTGAGATAAATCATGCGCTGTTGTGAATCTTCAATATAGATGCTGTCCGGAAATAAGTCTGCCAGTTGTGCAAAATCCTGAAAGGCCTGTAATGCCGGACTTGGATCGCGCTGCGACTCATCGATTGGAAGAAATCGTTTGGTCAGGCCTTTATCCCGATTGAAATTTGTCAATCCCTTGAGATAATAGGCGTAATCGATATGCGGATTTTGAGGGTATAGCTTTATAAAGCGATTGATCGTAGTAATGGCCTGGTCCGCATCTTCCTGTTTATAATAGGAATACGCCAAATCCAGCAGGGACTGCTGGGCGTATTCCCCAAAAGGGTAGCGAGTCTCCAGTTTATTATATGTTTCTACGGCTGCCGCATAGTTGCCCGAGTCGAGCAGTGACCGGGCCTCCTCATACAGGAGTTTGGCGCTCAAAGTCTCGGTCGCGTCTTCCTCCTCTCCAGAGAGGGCGCAGGCCGACAGGAATGCCAGAAAATATAGAGTGATTAAAATACGCATATTGCGCAATTATCTAATTATCTATTACTTTATGCAAAACAGGAATCGGTATTGGAGAAATGGTCGAAAAAATTCAACTTAGCGGTATCATCAAAGAAGGATTGAATGGAGACCGTCTGGACCGGGCATTGAGCGTTTTATTTCCTGGTTATTCGCGGACAAAACTGCAGGCCTTTATAAAGTCGGGCGAAGTCACGGTGAATGGCGGTACTATCGGAAAACAGCGCTACCGGGTGACAACCGGAGAAGTGATTCAAATCAATTCCGAGGAAATTGCGCAACAGGAAGATGCTGCGGAAGATATTCCATTGGATATAATCCATGAAGATGAACAGATTATTATTCTGAATAAGCCCCCGGGGCTGGTAGTTCATCCGGGGGCCGGCAATCGCAATCATACCCTTGTCAATGCGCTTTTGAATTTTGATGCAGACCTTGCGCTTCTTCCCCGGGCTGGCATCGTCCATCGTCTTGATAAGGATACCAGCGGCATAATGATGGTTGCCCGAACTCTGAAATCGCATGCGTATTTGATTAATGAAATGAAACGTGGAAAAGTGAAACGAGTTTATCAGGCGGTAGTATGCGGGGAGTTGGCGAGCGATGGCAAGATTGAGCGTCCAATATCGAGACACCCGGTATCCAGAACGAAAATGGCGGTAACGCAGAATGGCAAACCGGCATTGACGTATTATAAAATATTGACCAGGTACAAGGGCTACACGTATATACAGTTGATTTTGGGAACCGGACGCACGCATCAGATCCGTGTTCATATGGCATCACTAAAACACCCGTTGGTAGGAGACCCTGCATATGGAAACAGAGTGCGGATCGCAAAAAAGCCTTGTACGAAACTGCAAGCTGAGATCCTCGGCTTCAAACGCCAGGCACTGCATGCGAAGGCGCTGGGATTAATCCATCCTGCTACCGGAAAAACGGCATGGTGGCAGACCGATCTTCCGGCAGATATGCAATCATTGCTCCATACTTGTGAAAATGAGGCGGCCATTATCGATGAGTGACAATTTTGAATGGATACCGGCGCAGTGGCCTGCGCCTGATACTATTCATGCCGGTTCAACAATCCGAAATGGGGTGGGCCGCAAAAATAACCATGCTGATTTGAATTTCTCCGAATATATTGATGATGAAGGCATTTGTGTCAATAGAAATCGTCAACTGCTGATGGAGTCATTGCAATTACCATCAGAGCCGGTATGGTTGAATCAAACGCATAGTAATCGAATTGCGGATCTGGACAATGGCCGTCCGAATCTGGATGCAGATGGCGCCAGTTGCACAATGAAAAATACCGTTTGTTGTGTAGTAACTGCTGATTGTTTGCCGTTATTACTATATGATTCTTGTGATAACAGGATTGCCGCCATTCATATTGGGTGGAAAGGTTTTTGTGCCGGGATTATTGAAAATGCCATTGAATTATTTTCACAAACCGTCGGCATAATAGCCTGGATAGGGCCGGGGATCTCCGCCGAGCGGTACGAGGTGGGTCCTGATGTATATAGCGCCTGCACCGATTATTTTCCGGAAGCGGCGGCGGCCCTGCGTCCGAGTCGCAAAGAGCATTGGCTGGCTGATTTGAAAGAGATGGTGAAAATGAAGTTAAATAAATTCGATGTTGCCCAAATTTCCGATAGCGGTTTGTGTACGTATTCCGACCGAAAGCGCTTTTATTCATACCGGCGTGATGGCGCAACCGGACGCATGGCAACGATCATCTGGATGGAATAGTCCAAAGGACTGGTTTAAATTGCGGATGGGTGATAAAAGGAAATTAAAAAATGAAAGCTGAAGGCACATTCTCTTTTCATGCCAGTGTCGATCATATGGTTGACCGGGCTATGAAGGTAATTGATATGGATGCCGGTATAGCCAATGCGATTAAGGCTTGCGACGCGACCATTCAGATCAATTTTCCGGTAGAAATTAAAGATAAAATAGAAGTATTTTCCGGTTGGCGCTCCTTGCACAGCAGTCATCGCTGTCCCGCAAAAGGGGGGATCCGTTTTGCCTCCATTGTCAGCCAGGATGAAGTGGAGGCGCTGGCTGCATTGATGACCTATAAATGCGCCATTGTTGATGTCCCGTTTGGCGGTTCAAAAGGCGGCTTATTAATAGACCCATCCAAATATAATCGCGAGGAACTGCAAAAAATTACCCGGCGATTTGCAAGGGAATTAATCCGTAAAGGCTTTTTGAGTCCGAGTCTGAATGTGCCGGCGCCAGATATGGGTACCGGAGAAAGAGAAATGGCATGGATTGCCGATACCTATCGCCACCTTCATCCCGAGGATATTAATTATTCCGCCTGTGTGACCGGCAAGCCTGTCGCCCATGGAGGGATCCGGGGGCGCAAGGAAGCCACTGGCCGCGGGGTTGTTTATGTTATGCGGGAATTTTTTCGTCATGCGGATGATGTCAAAAAAGCGGGCATGCAGGGAAGTCTGGGCAATAAACGGATCATAATTCAGGGTCTGGGAAACGTAGGCTATTATGCGGCAAAATTACTTGAAGAAGAGGATGATGCAAAGATTATTGCAGTCATTGAACGTGATGGCGCATTGTTAAATGATTCTGGATTGTCCATCGAAGGTGTCAAACAATATAATAACGAACACAAAACCATCAAAGGCTATCCTGACGCACAATATAGCAGCAATGGGCCGGCAGTACTCGAACAGGACTGCGATATCTTGCTTCCGGCCGCATTGGAAGGTCAAATTAACAGAGCTAACGCTCGCAATATCAAGACCAAATTGATTGTTGAGGCCGCCAATGGGCCGGTTACCTTCGATGCGGATGAGATATTGAGAGAGCGCGGCGTTACTATTCTGCCCGATGCCTATGTTAATGCCGGTGGTGTGACTGTCTCTTATTTTGAATGGGTAAGAAATTTATCTCATATCCGATTCGGCCGCATGGAGCGCAGATATGATGAACTGCGCGGTGAGAAGATCATTGCGGCTATTGAGGATATGGGCGGGAAAAAGGTGCCGGATGCGGTACACAGGAACCTGGTACGAGGCGCGGATGAACTCGATTTGGTGCGCTCAGGTTTAGACGATACCATGCGACTGGCCTATCAGGAGATCAAAAGCGCTCTTGATGAGAATAATAAAATTACCGACTTCAGAACCGCCGCTTATGTCGTTGCAATCAACAAGATAGCCCGCTCTTATCTCGATATCGGTGTTTATTGAAGCGGGGTTTTAGCCGTCCACATCATGCTTGAACGGATTGTTTCGCAATAAGAAGCGGGTGAGCCGCCTTACATGCGCCGGTTTTATAAATTGATGACTGCAATGCGCTACAAGATTTTGTGCATTATAAGGAGAAATACACCACTCCGCTATTGGCGCGAGTACCACTGGATTCTCTGATTATTCTTTTCCCCAGTGGTGTGTCTGAAATGTTTGTGAGATCAAAGGCATAGCGTAAATCGGAGTGATTCACAAACTCATCTTGAATATACACAAACTTACCCTGAATATAACTGTTTGCACGATACACTGTTCTTTCCCCATTGTTATCACTAACAATATATTCAATATCATTTATTTTACTATCGGCGATTCTCCAGGCACACCACGCTCTGCCATTTGTGCGAGTGGTGCTTACTATAATTACATTGTTTTTTCCCATGGTCTTTTTTCTATCAGATGGGAGGGTATATCCTTTCCCATAAAAAACAGTAACTTGATCAGACAGATACCATAATCTCCGCTATGCCTGGATTGAAATTCAGACGCTCTCCTGATGATGGATTACCCCATGCTTGATTGTTCCTTATTGCGCCCCCACCTTGTTGATCAGGATAACCGAACTATGCGAGCAATTCAATGCAACCAGACAGATTAACCACCAAGCTGCAGCTTGCGCTTGCCGATGCGCAAAATCTTGCCGCCCGTCGCAGTCATCAATTTATGGAACCGGCGCATGTGATGCTGGCTTTACTGGATCAGGATGCCGCGGGCAGCGTTGTTGCATTACTTAAAAAGACAGGGTGTGACCCGGCCCAAGTGCATTCCAGGGTATTGCAGCGAATCGATTCCCTGCCCGTGGTTGAAGGAGGCAATGGGGATATTCATATCAGCAGGGAACTGCAACAGTTGTTTACCCTGATGGATAAACTGGCTCGGCAACGCGGGGATGAATTTATATCCAGTGAGTTATTTCTAATGGCGGCAATTCAGGACGGGGGTCCGCTAGGCGATATTTTAAAAGAATTCAATGTTAGTGAAAGTGCGGTAAAAGATGCAATCAATGAATTGCGCGGGGGGGAAGCGGTCCATGATCCCAATGCCGAAAATAACCGGCAGGCGCTGCAGAGATTTACTATTGATCTGACCGCAGCAGCGGAAAGTGGCAAGCTCGATCCTGTTATAGGCAGGGATGACGAAATAAGACATACGATACAGGTTCTACAACGGCGCACCAAAAATAATCCTGTTTTGATCGGAGAGCCGGGCGTGGGTAAAACGGCGATCGTCGAAGGGCTGGCACAGCGAATAGTGAATAATGAAGTGCCGGATGCGTTGAAAAATAAAAGTCTCTTGTCTCTGGATTTGGGCTCATTGATTGCCGGCGCAAAATTCCGGGGGGAATTCGAAGAGCGGCTCAAGGCCGTATTGAATGAGCTTGCTAAACAGCAGGGGCAAATCATTTTGTTTATCGATGAAGTCCATACCATGGTTGGCGCCGGCAAGGCTGAAGGCGCGATGGATGCGGGCAATATGCTGAAGCCGGCATTGGCGCGCGGGGAGCTGCATTGCATAGGTGCGACTACCCTGAATGAATATCGGGAGAACGTTGAAAAAGATGCGGCCTTAGAGCGGCGTTTTCAAAAGGTACTGATCGATGAACCGGATGTCGATGACACCATTGCCATACTTCGCGGATTGAAAGAGCGCTATGAGATCCATCACAACATCCAGATCACCGATCCGGCAATTGTTGCCGCTGCGACACTATCGCACCGCTATATCACCGAAAGACGGCTTCCGGACAAGGCTATTGATTTGATGGATGAGGCGGGCAGTCTGATTAGCATGGAGATGAATTCCAAGCCGCAATCGATGGATAAGCTGGAACGCAGGCTTATACAGATGAAAATTGAGCGTGAGGCATTGAAAAAGGAAAAAGATCAAGCCTCGATCAAGCGCCGGCAAAAACTGGAAGAGGAAATCAAGACAGTGGGTCTGGAGTACTCGAACCTTGAAGAGATCTGGCTGTCTGAAAAGGCTGCGCTCCAGGGCGCCCATCATATCAAGGAAAAACTTGAGCAGGCGCGCATCGACTTTGATGCCGCAAAACGTTCCGGGGATTTAACCCGCATGTCGGAGCTTCAGTACGGCATTATCCCATCGCTTGAGAAGCAATTGAGCATCGCGGGACAAGCTGAAATACAGGACATGAGATTATTGCGCAACAAGGTCACCGAGAATGAAATTGCCGAAGTGGTGGCAAAATCGACCGGTATTCCGGTGGCAAGGATGCTACAGGGTGAAAGAGATAAATTATTGCAGATGGAAAGCATTTTACATAAGCGAGTGGTGGGCCAGAACCAGGCGGTTAGCTCTATAAGTAATGCCATACGGCGTTCCCGCGCAGGTTTGGCAGACGCGGATAGGCCGAATGGCAGCTTTTTATTCCTTGGTCCGACCGGCGTGGGTAAAACTGAATTATGCAAGAGTCTGGCGGAATTTCTTTTTGACAGCGAAGCAGCGATGATCCGCATTGATATGTCCGAGTTTATGGAAAAACACTCTGTTGCGCGCCTCATTGGAGCTCCGCCCGGTTATGTTGGTTATGAGCAGGGCGGTTATTTGACTGAGGCGGTGAGAAGAAGGCCGTACAGTCTGATTTTGATGGATGAGATTGAAAAGGCGGATAATGCTGTTTTTGATATTCTGTTGCAGGTGCTTGATGACGGCCGTTTGACCGATGGACATGGGCGCACCGTTGATTTCAGAAATACCGTTATTGTGATGACCTCGAACCTTGGATCGGATATGGTCCAGGAAATGTCATCCGATCGAGAGTACGAAACCATGAAGAATACTGTTTTACGGGAAGTTTCCAATCATTTTCGTCCTGAATTTATTAATCGTATTGATGAAGTTGTCGTTTTTCGTACACTGCAGCAAGAGCAAATCAATGCCATTACCTTGATCCAGCTTGAACGTCTGCGCGATCGCTTGCATGCTCAGGACTTATCAATAAATATTTCTGACAAGGCTGTAGCATTTCTCGGCAGAACCGGCTTCGACCCGGTTTATGGAGCGAGGCCGCTGAAAAGGGTTATTCAATGTGAACTGGAAACACCCCTGGCAGAGCAAATCCTGGCGGGCAGGTATCCGCCCGGAACGGCTATCAATATAGATATGCAGGGAAATGATTTGACATTCGCAAGCGCTGCGTAATTGATTATATTGACCGGATAGCCATCCGAATCGGACGGGATCCTGCCGGTTTTAATTTTAATACCTATAATAGTTGGTTATTTTGTGGTATAATTTACTATTACAGGTGGCATTATATGCATTATATTGAAATTAACGAGTACTATGGGATTCAAAGATGGCTGTATCAGACCTGAAAATCAATTTAAGCGGTTTGGCAAGGAAACTTGTCCTGGATGGTGTGTTGGAAGCTGAAGCGGCACAGGAGCATCATCAGGCTGCATCAAAGGCCAAAAAAACCTTTGTATCCTATCTGGTGGAAAAGAAACTGGTTGGCAGTGATATACTTGCAATCGCTGCATCGCAAGAATTTGGCATGCCTCTCGTCGATATCAATGCTATAGAAATCGATCCTGATATAACCAAACTGGTTAAAGAAGGCGTGATGGAAAAGCATCATGCGCTTCCTATATATAAACGTGGAAAACGTCTATATGTTGCCGTTTCTGATCCAACCAATATCCAGGGATTGGATGAAATTAAATTTGCCACGGGCATGATGACCGAAGCCCTCGTCGTCGAAGAAAACAAGCTTAGCACAGCAATTGAAAAGGCAACTGATGATGCGGGTACTGGTTTTGGAGATATGGACGATGATCTTGATGATCTTGATGACCTTGGCGGCGGCGTTGAAGAACCAACAGAACAGGATGATTCCGATGTGGATGATGCGCCGGTTGTCCGGTTTGTGAATAAAATGCTGCTTGATGCTATCAAAAAGGGAGCTTCTGATCTTCATTTTGAACCTTATGAAAAGGTTTTTCGCGTTCGTTTCCGCATTGACGGTGTATTGGGGGAAGTTGCCAAGCCCCCATTGTCTCTTTCAAGGAAAATCGCTGCGCGCATCAAGGTTATGTCAAGACTCGATGTTTCCGAGCGCCGTGTGCCGCAGGATGGACGCATCAAGCTGAAACTCTCCAAGAGCAAGTCAATTGACTTCCGGGTTAACACCTGCCCGACGCTGTTCGGAGAAAAATCCTGTATGCGTATCCTGGATTCGGATGCGGCGGCACTGCAAATCGACCAGTTGGGTTATGAAGATCATCAAAAGGAATTATTTGTGAAAAATCTCCATAAACCTTACGGTATGTTTTTAGTTACCGGCCCCACTGGTAGCGGCAAGACGGTGTCCCTATACACCGGCATCAATATCCTCAATACAGAGGATGTTAATATTTCTACTGCGGAAGATCCGGTTGAAATCAATTTACCGGGTGTCAATCAGGTTCAAGTCGATGAAAAAACAGGCATGACCTTTCCTAAAGCCCTCAAAGCCTTTCTGCGTCAGGACCCGGATATCATATTAGTAGGCGAGATACGCGATATCGAAACGGGTGGAATTGCCGTTAAAGCGGCCCAGACCGGCCACATGGTGATGTCCACTTTGCATACCAATGATGGCCCGCAAACCCTGACGAGACTTCAGGATATGGGGATTCAGGCGTTTGCCGTGGCTACCTGTATTAATCTGATTACGGCACAGCGCTTATTGCGCAGATTGCATCCTGATTATCAGGTGTCATTGGAGATGCCGGAAGATGCCCTGAAAAAGGAAGGCTTTACCGATGAAATGATTGCGCAAGGCATTAGCCTTTATGAACCCGGAGATGGATGTGAAGATTGTCCGAATGGTTATAAAGGCCGGGCTGGAATTTATCAGGTGATGCCGGTATCCGAGGCAATGAAACGATTGATTATTGAGGGCGCTAACGCAGTCCAGCTTGCCGACCAGTCTGCTACTGAAGGCATCTGGGATATTCGAAAATCCGGGTTGCAAAAGGCGATGGATGGGGTAACCAGTCTATCGGAAGTTAATCGTGTAACTGTTGAATGAGTAGGTGAACCAATGGCTAAAGTAAAAAAATCTGAAATGTTTGCGTGGGAAGGAACAGATAAATCCGGAAGCCGGGTAAAAGGTGAAATATCCGGCCAGAGTGAAGCCTTGGTAAAGGCTATGCTTCGGTCCCAGGGGATTAATCCGATAAAATGTAAAAAAAAGCCTAAACCCCTATTCAGTAGCAGCGCTAAAATAACCACTAAAGATATCACTGTATTCAGTCGTCAATTGGCTACCATGATGTCATCCGGCGTCCCGTTGGTACAAGCGTTTGAAATTACCGGACGCGGGCATGAAAACCCCGGGATGCAGGAGTTAATTCTCGGGATCAAAGCCGATGTGGAATCCGGAAATAATCTGACGGATGCCCTGCGTAAAAAACCTTTATATTTTAATGAGTTATATTGTAACCTGGTACAGGCGGGCGAGCAGTCGGGTATTCTGGAGGGGATCTTGCATAAACTAGCTACATATATGGAAAAAACGGAAGCTCTAAAATCCAAGATTAAATCCGCCTTGTTCTATCCTATTGCAGTTATCGTAGCTGCATTTATCGTTGTCACTATTCTTATGCTGTTTGTCATTCCCCAATTTCAGGAATTATTCTCGAATTTTGGCGCAGATCTGCCGGCTTTAACCCAGTTTCTTATTGATAGTTCTAAATTTTTTCAAGAGAAATGGTGGCTTATATTTGCAGTAATTATTGGTGTAGCGGTTTCGTTTCTTGAAACGAGAAAACGCTCCAAAAAGTTCGGTCATTTTTTAGACATTCTTTCCTTGAAAATACCTATTATCGGTGCGGTATTGGAAAAATCGGCAATTGCACGTTTTGCGAGAACACTGGAGACCATGTTTGCGGCAGGCACTCCTTTGGTTGAAGCGATGACATCCGTTGCGGGGGCATGCGGCAATATCATATTTTATGAAGCAACCATGAAAATGAGAGATGAAGTATCAACCGGCACCCAGTTACAGTCTGCAATGCGAAGCTCCAATTTGTTTCCCAATATGGTTATACAAATGGTGGCCATAGGTGAGGAATCCGGGGCAATCGATACCATGCTGGGAAAGGTTGCCGATTGGTATGAGCAGGAAGTTGATGATGCGGTTGAGGCCTTAACGAGTCTGCTGGAGCCAATGATTATGGGATTTCTCGGTGTTGTGATTGGCGGCATTGTGATTGGTATGTACCTGCCTATTTTCAAAATGGGCGCCGTCGTATAAACAATATCGCAAGTATTTGTTTATCTAATCGCCTTTAAGGTTCTAGTTATTTAGAAATGTGGATACCGGATCAGTATGCCCTTTACTGGATTTTCTGCATGTTTATCCTATGGTTTTCTTTTTTTCCATGGGTATTTCCGGGGTTATAGTCGGAAGTTTTTTAAATGTCGTCATTGTGCGACTGCCAAAAATGATGGAAAGGAGTTGGCGGGAAGAATGTTGCGAATTACTTGAAATTGATGCCAAAAAAAATCATACATCATTTAATTTGATTTCACCCCGTTCCCAATGCCTGCATTGTGGATCAGTTATAAAAGCTCGCGATAACATACCTGTAATCAGCTTTTTATTATTAAAAGGTAAATGCAGGGCCTGCGGTAAAAAAATATCACTGCGTTACCCGATCATAGAAATCATTGCCAGTGTTGCTACCGTTTTTATCGCTGTCTATTTCGGCGCAGGCACTCAAGCCTTAGCCGCTGTCATTTTTTCTTGGGCGCTCATTTGCTTGGCTGTAATTGATTTTGACCATAACATATTGCCGGATGATATTATTTTTCCGCTGCTTTGGCTGGGTCTTATTGTTAATTCATTTGAATTATTTACTACTATACACTCCAGCCTTTTTGGTGCCGTATTTGGTTATTTAAGCCTGTGGTCTGTTTATATCATATTTAAATTTATAACTAAAAAAGAAGGTATGGGGCATGGTGACTTTAAATTACTGGCAATGCTCGGAGCTTGGCTGGGCTGGCAGATGCTACCGGCAATAATCATTATTTCCTCTTTGCTTGGCGCCATTGCCGGTCTGTCGAAGATTTTATTTTTTGGTCATGATACGACTATTCCAATACCATTTGGCCCTTACCTGGCGATTACCGGATGGATTGCATTGCTTTGGGGGCCATATATTAATTCGGCCTATATTAATTGGGCCGTGCCAGGGTAAAGAATGCTCAAAGTTGCGCTTACCGGTGGCATAGGTAGTGGCAAATCTACGGTCTGTAGTTTATTTCGGAAAACAGGTGCGGCGATTATCGATGCAGATATTATTTCGCGTCGCTTGGTTAAACCAGGAAAGCCTGCGTTAAAGCAGATTATTGAAGCCTTTAATGAAGAGTGTATTACTGACAAAGAAGGTGAGCTTAATCGTAAAGCGCTAAGACGACTGATATTTAACGATCCTGTTAAAAAAAAATTACTGGAAGACATTCTTCATAAACCAATCTACGCAGAGATTGAAAAAGAATATCAGGCATTGCAGGTTTCGTACTGTATCATATCCGTCCCTCTGCTTATCGAAACTAATGCGGCTTCACGGTTTGAAAGAGTGCTGGTAGTGGATGCCCCCGCCAAACTCCAGATTCAGCGCATTGTCGGCAGGGATTCTATGACTGCACAGGAAGCAATCAAGATAATAAATTTACAGGCAAAACGGGAGCAACGCAATGCTGTTGCTGATGAAGTGATTATAAATGATCGGGGCTTGGATTATCTCAGTGATCAAGTTAAGCAATTACATGGATTTTATACAGAAATAGCTGAAAATAAATTAAATCACGTCTGAAGGTTTTTATCTTGAGTAACTTGTAGAAATGAGAGGCAAATAAACCATGCATACAGCAGGGCCCGGGTTTGATATTATCAACAAAAAATGTCCGATCTGTGATTCAAGCATTACCGATACAACGTGGATGCCATTTTGCAGTGATCGTTGTCGATTGATTGATTTTGGAAAATGGATGAATGAAAATTACAGCATACGTGACGCTGATTCAAATTCAACAGAATAGGTTAAAATAAAGCATATTCGGTTCGAAATGTTTTAGAGGCAATCCCTGATCACTTTATCTGGATCTGTTGCGCTCCAAACACCGTTAATCATTGCCAGCCCTTGTGCTCCGGAATTCCAGGCTCTGTACACATCAGATCCATTCAATCCTCCCAGTGCAAAAACCGGTAAATTGGCATTCTCAATCGATGCTTTAAACTTTGACCAGCCAATCGGCTTGGAATTTTCATGGCTGGCTGTTTGGTTAACAGGTGAAAAAGTTACAAAATCGACATCTATTTTTTCAGCGTGCTGCAATTCAGCCGAATTGTGACATGAAGCACCCACATAAAATGAATGATCCAAGGGGCGCTCAGTTAAATTCAGTAATCTCCTGCTACTGAGATGGACTCCATCTGCGGCATATTTTTTTGCCAATGAGGGCTCCGCATTCAATATCAGGGAAGCATTGTGTCTGCCGAATAATTCCTTTAATTGATACACTAATCTCGAATATTCTGAACGATCTGTATCCGTACACTTTAATTGAAATAACGTAAGACCCGAATCGAGAAATCTTTCCAGGCGATCTAAACCATAGGATTCATATACTAGTAAATCTGGGCTAATTAAATACAATGACGGCAGGCAGATTGCAGAGACTATGGGTTTATTTGCCGCAGGAAAGGAATAATTAACCAAATCCTTATTCGCCACCCAACGAATTATTTGTCCTTCACAAGCTCTGATTTCTCCGTGCCAGTCTTCAATTTTCCAGACGTTCAGGATTACTTTTTTTTCAGGATATTGATAGGAAACTTTAATTAAAGGTCGGGCACAATCCAGTTTTAGATCCAATTCTTCCTGCAATTCCCGTTTTACCGCGTCAAATGCATCCTCTCCAGCCACGAATTTTCCGCCGGGAAATTCCCAATATTCGGCATGAGTCTTATTCAGCAGTCTTCTGGAAATTAAGACCTTATCCCCGGATTCGGAATAAATAATACCTATCGCGACATGAATACATTCAGTATCCATACTTATCTTTATGTATGATATTCCGAATTTATAGTGATGTACTCATGAGATAGATCACAGGTCCAGATTCTGGCGTTGCCATGACCGCGATTTAAATCAACCCTTATATAAATCTCTTCTTGTTGCATGGTGGCTTGCGCGGATTTTTCCGTATAACCCTCATGTCTGCACCCGCCATCAACAATGCAAACATCATTTAAATACACCGCTATTTTATTACTATCCAATTTAGCGACGTTTGCCTTGCCAATGGCGGACAAAAATCTTCCCCAATTCGGATTGGATCCGTGAATTGCAGTTTTAACCAGCGGTGATTCTGCAATCGAATAGGCAATTGTCCCGCATTCTTTATCGGTCGATCCGTTTTGTACTTCAATAGTAACAAATTTACTTGCCCCTTCGCCGTCTCGAACAATTTTCTGAGCGAGTTCGATACATACATCAGATAGAGTTTCCGAAAATATCTTATATTCCTTTGAGTCGGCGGAAGTGATATGCATATCCTTATTTGTGCTGCTACTTATGAATACACAAGCATCATTTGTGGAGGTGTCTCCATCAACACTGATACAGTTGAAACTTTTATTTACTGCGTCGCTGAATAATCGATTCATTACAGATTTGTCTATGAAGATATCGGTTGCTATGAATGAAAGCAGGGTGGCCATATTCGGTCTTATCATGCCCGCCCCTTTTGCTATGCCGGTAATGCTTACCTCAATGCCCTCAATGGGTATCCTTCTTGATACGGCTTTTGGTATCGTATCGGTAGTCATTATTGCATTTGCGGCCGATAGCCAATGATCGGTAGATAAATTTTCAATCAGCTCAGGCAAGGCATTGCATATTCTTTCTACAGGCAGGTATTCGCCTATAATGCCTGTTGAAAATGGTAAAATCTCATCCGGGCTGCATCTGAGCTTAGGCGCCAGCCGTTGTGCTATCGTCAAAATATCCTTAATCCCTCTCTCTCCGGTACCGGAATTGGCATTTCCCGCGTTGATCAGCAAATAACGGGGGTTGGTTTTATGAATATTTTTTCTGGCTACAATTACAGGCGCAGCCTTGAAAGCATTTTCAGTAAAAACTGCTGTGGTTGTGGCATATTCATTTAATTCGATCAGGACTAAATCATCGCGCTTATACGAGTAAATACCTGCGGAGCAGTAGGCGAGTCTCACTCCATCAATGGGGAATAATGCTTCCGGGTAGGCAAGTCCTACAGCCATATCAATACGTTCAAATAGATTAAAAATATGCCGGCAGTTCAGGAAAGGCTGCCATGACACTGTTTATATTTCTTTCCCGAACCACAGGGACATGGCTGGTTTCTGCCTATTTTTCTTTGTTTGCGCACAAAAGGAGAATTTTCCGTCCGCTTGTTTGTGTTTTGACCGAGCATATTTTCTGCGGAGGGATGGCTGTAATTCATTTTCTGTGATTGGGGGCTTTGCCGCACAGTTTCCATCTCTTCTTTCTTCTGGATATCTATCTTCGATAGAAAAGTAACAAAGTCATATTTAATATTGTCGAGTAGCTGCACAAACATTTCAAAGGCTTCACGCTTATATTCCTGCTTCGGGTTCTTTGCCGCAAAACTTCTTAAATGTATACCCTGCCGCAGATGATCCATGGCGACCAGATGTTCTTTCCAATGGCGATCAAGTATATCCAGCATCAGTCGTTTTTCAATGCGCCTCATTATTTCCGCAGGAACAGCGGACTCTTTCTCTTCAAAGCGTTTATCAATGTGTTCCAGTATTTGATTTCTTAATTTCGCTTTATCCAATACCGGGTCGCCTTCAAGCCATTGATCAACCTCAGGCGATAATCCAAATTCTCGCTCAATAGCTTCGATCAATCCTTGAATATCCGATATTTCGTCAATGTCATCCGGAGGAATATATCTGTCTAGAACGGATCGAACAACGTCGTATCGCATAGCGGCGACGTTCTCGGATATATCATCTTCCAGCAGCAGGTTTTCGCGCTGTTCATAGATAACCTTGCGTTGTTCATTAGCAACATCGTCAAACTCAAGCAAATGTTTTCTGATTTCAAAGTTATGTGATTCTACTTTTCTCTGAGCATTTTCGATAGCGCGGCTCACCAATTTTGATTCAATAGCTTCACCCTTTTCCATACCAAGTTTCTGCATAAGGGATGCTACTTTTTCGGAGGCAAAAATTCGCATTAAATTATCCTGCAGTGAAAGATAAAAGCGACTGGAGCCTGGATCACCCTGACGTCCGGCGCGTCCCCTGAGTTGGTTATCAATCCGGCGCGACTCATGTCTTTCGGTGCCAATAATGCGCAGTCCTCTGCTCTCTACAACCTTGTCGTGTCGGCTTTGCCACTCAGTCCTTACTCTTTCCAGGCTTGCCGCATCAAGCTCGCCTTGAGTTTTCACCTCCGTTTCGTAATTGCCGCCCAACACAATATCAGTGCCTCTTCCTGCCATATTGGTTGCGACCGTAACTGAAAGGGGACGCCCTGCCTGAGCAATAATTTCTGCCTCTTTCTGATGAAATTTTGCATTTAAAACCTGATGCTTGATATTAGCTTTATTCAAGAGATGGGATAGATGCTCCGATATTTCTATTGAGGTGGTGCCTACCAATACCGGTTGCGCTTTGTTTCTACAGTTTTTTATATCCTCAATAATTGCATCGAATTTTTCTTCTACAGTCAAAAACACAATATCACTCTGATCATCTCTAATCATTGGCTGATGCGTAGGTATAACTATTACTTCCAGACCATAAATTTGCTGGAACTCGTACGCTTCGGTATCGGCCGTGCCAGTCATTCCCGATAATTTGTCATATAGTCTGAAATAGTTCTGGTAGGTGATAGTTGCCAAAGTCTGATTCTCGTTCTGTATCGGCACTCCTTCCTTTGCTTCGATTGCCTGGTGCAGTCCTTCGGACCACCTTCTTCCTTCCATGAGCCTGCCGGTAAACTCATCGACAATAAAAACCTCATCGTCCTTGACGATATAGTCAACATTTTTCGTAAACAGACTATGTGCTCTGAGGGCTGCATTAATGTGATGGAGAATGTGTATATTGCCTGGATCATACAGGCCCTTGGAATCTTCAATAATTTTTTCTTCTTTCAAGAGATCCTCAATATGTTCATGCCCTTCTTCTGTTAAATAGGCCTGCTTTACTTTTTCATCGATACTGTAATCGCCGGGGCCATTTTCCGTTTCTTTTTTTCGTAAACGGGGAATGATTTTATTGATTGAAGTATAAAGCCTGGATCCGTTATCCATCATTCCCGAGATTATCAATGGCGTTCTTGCTTCATCGATGAGAATGGAATCCACTTCGTCCACTATGGCGTAATTCAATTTGCGTTGAACACGCGCCTCTTGGCTGAAAGCCATATTGTCCCTCAGATAGTCGAAGCCAAATTCATTGTTCGTACCGTAGGTAATCTCAGCGCTGTATGCTTCATGCCTCTCATCATTTGACATGTTCGATACAATCACGCCTGTTTTCAGGCCGAGAAAATGATAAATTTCGCCCATCCAATCTGCATCTCTTTTAGCAAGATAATCATTTACCGTGACGATATGTACGCCTTTTTCAGAAAGGGCGTTCAGATAAGCCGGCAGGGTGGCTGCCAGGGTTTTGCCTTCACCAGTCCTCATTTCGGCTATATTCCCTCCATGCAAAACCATGCCCCCAATAAGCTGCACATCAAAGTGGCGCATTCCTATTGTTCTGTAACTGGCCTCCCTGACAAGGGCAAACGCTTCCGGAAGCAGGTTATCCAGAGTTTCACCTTTTTGTAGCCGCGTTTTAAATTCCGTGGTTTTTGAAGAAAATTCTGCCGCCTTTAGTATTTTGTATTGTTTTTCCAAGGCATTAATTTTTGCAACGTCCCCGCTCGTCCGTTTGATTATGCGATCATTGCGACTGCCGAGAAAAATTCTGGATAACGCCTTCAACATGCGATACGGAAATATAAGTATGAGAAATGAAACTGTCTGCTGTTTGTTATATATGAAGAATTGCGCGGTACTGGGTCAGCTTTTTCCATGGTCAATTTCAACAAGATTACCATAGCCACCGTTGTTGCCCGGCCTATACACTTTCCCCGCGCCAGCCGGATTTTTTTCTGCATCATGGTGTGTATCCTGTAGTATTTCTGTATGGGCGGCAATATATTGATCCCAAAGCGATGTTGTTTGAGCGTATAGTTCAATACTCATAGGTCAGATCCTCATAAAACTGAGCCGGACATACAAGCGCTATAACCGGCACGCTGTTTTATAGAGGGCTGTCAACAGTGTTAATTGCATGAATATTTACCACACATTATCTTGATAAAAAAAACGAATGTGTCTATCTGTATAGCGATGTCTTATAAAAATCAAAACGGAATCAAATCTATCTGCTCGGTGATGTATTCTGACTCTTCATCAAGCATGGCTGATATTTGCAAACATGCAGAATTTCTCTATGCAGTCAACAAGAAACTGAAAGAGTTATTACCTTTGCCCATCCGTGATCATTGTATTCTGGCCAATATAGGCGAGTACAGTGCAACATTTCATACTCAATCATCTGCCTGGGCTACAAGACTGAGGTTCAGCACTCCTGAGTTGCTTGATATTCTGCACAGGCAACTTAATTTAACGCAGATCAAATCTGTTCGCATTAAAGTTTCCTTGCCTGAGGGCGAATTTCGATATGCCAAGCGAAGGCCGAAACTCGCTTTGACAAGGAAGGCATCCAGACTGCTCAAGTCATATGCAGAGAGCATTTCCTATGCCGAGCTTCGCACAGCCTTAGAGAAATTGTCTCAAAATGCCGATGTATAGGGTTTAAATAGCCGGTATCGGCTGTATGAAGGATATTGGCGTTTCCACTGCTTCTTCAAAACTCACTACTTCCCAGGCATCTTTATTGGCCAGCAATTCCCGCAATAGATGATTGTTCAGCGTATGCCCCGACTTATATCCTTCAAATGCGCCAATTAAACTACTACCAAGCAGGTATAGATCACCGATCGCGTCCAGAATTTTGTGTCTGACGCATTCATCCGCATATCTGAGACCATCATCATTCAGAATTTTATAGTCATCGACTACAATTGCATTATTGAGATTGCCGCCCAATGCCAGATTATTTTGGCGCAATAATTCAACATCCCGCACAAATCCAAAGGTACGGGCCCGACTCACCTCTTTTACAAATGATATGGTCGAAAAATCAATATCGGCGTGACAATTCTTTTTATTGAATGCGGGATGATCAAACTCGATGGTTAAGCCAACTCTGAAGCCTTTAAATGGTTTAAACACCGCCCATTTTCCATTGTCTTCCACTCGAATCTCTTTTTTGATGCGTATAAAGTGTTTGGGTGCGTTCTGCTCTTCTATGCCGGCCGATTGAATCAGGAACACAAAAGGGCCGGCGCTACCGTCCATAATTGGCACTTCATCCGCATTCAAATCAATATACGCATTATCAATACCGAGCCCGGCCAATGCGGATAATAAATGTTCAACAGTAGAAATACGCACACCGTCTCTGACCAAGGTAGTAGAAAGACGGGTATCCCCAACGTATTCGGAGCGGGCCGGAATATCTACCGGCTCAGGAAGATCTGTGCGCCTGAATATAATACCGCTGTTGGCGGGAGCAGGTCTCAAGGTTAAATGTACCTTTTCCCCCATGTGCAGTCCTACACCCGTCGCGCGAATAACGTTTTTCAGTGTTCGTTGCTTTATCATTTCTCCTGTTCTTCCTGGTTGTGGCTGTCCCCGTTCGTAATTCTAGTGCATGTTGCGTTTTCTGTAAAAAATAATTAATAAACATGCACCAAATCCCTCTTTTTTCAAGGATCGTTACAAATAATCGTAATTATGAATTAATCCGCTTGTTTTCGCAAGAAGGTCGGTATATCGAGCATATCAAGATCATCCTCGTCATTATCGGCAGGATTCGTTTCCTCCTTGGGAGGCTGATTACGTTTCCCCGGAGGGTTATCGAACTTCTTGTAATCTTCATTTACAAGGACATTCGGTACCTTATGTATCCTGGCGGCTTCATTCCCGGCAAAATGGCCTAATCCGGTAGCGACAATGGTTACTCGCATCTCGCTCGACATTTCCGGCTCAATCACTGTTCCCACCACAACCGTAGCGTTTTCAGATGCAAATTCCTTGATTATGGCGCCTATCTCGTCAAATTCCCCAATTGATAAATCCATGCCTGCAGTAATATTGACCAGGATACCTTTGGCGCCGGAAAGGTTCACGTCTTCCAGTAACGGGCTGGAAATGGCTGCCTGAGCCGCAATTTTGGCCCGGTCTTCACCGGTTGCCTTGCCTGATCCCATCATCGCCATGCCCATCTCTGACATCACTGTTCTCACATCGGCAAAATCCACATTAATTAAACCGGGGCGGGTGATTAGTTCCGCAATACCTTGCACGGCGCCAAGCAATACATCGTTGACCGCGCTAAAGGCATTGAGCAGGGTCACTTCTCTGCCCAGAACGCTCAGTAATTTCTCATTCGGGATCGTAATCAGGGAATCTACGAATTGCTCCAATTCCTTAATTCCCTCATCAGCGGTTGTTGCTCGTTTCTTTCCCTCAAAGGAAAACGGGCGAGTAACCACTGCAACCGTCAATATTCCCATTTCCCTGGCAACCTGGGCAACAACAGGCGCGGCGCCCGTGCCGGTTCCGCCTCCCATTCCCGCGGTAATAAATATCATATCGGAACCTTCCAGCACATCCATAATGCGATCCCGGTCCTCCAAGGCAGCTTGTTTGCCGACATCCGGGTCGGAGCCTGCGCCCAGACCTTTTGTGACAGTATTGCCCAGTTGCATAATGGTTTTAGCCGTTGAATTTTTTAAGGCCTGTGCGTCCGTGTTTGCGCAAATAAATTCAACACCCTCAATATCGCCATTCAGCATATGCTCAACAGCATTTCCGCCCCCGCCGCCTACACCAATTACCTTCATGATGGCTGCTCGATTTGCAGCATCGATCAATTCAAACATGCTGTTATCCTCCTATATTGGATGACCAAGTTGTTACTAAAAATTACCCTGAAGCCAGTTTTTCATTCTCTTCCAAACATCCTTCATTTCCGTATTCAATTTAATCCTCGGCATAACTTCCTGAGATTGTCGCTTGCCAAACAGAAGCAATCCGACACCTGTCGCATAAATCGGACTTTTAACGACATCAGCGAGACCCGTTACAAATTGCGGGATGCCAATTCTGACGGGTATATGGAATATTTCCTCGGCAAGTTCGACCACTCCCTCCATTTTGGCGCTGCCGCCGGCAAGCACTATTCCGGAAGCTATAAGGCTTTCATAGCCGCTACGTCTTAGCTCGGCCTGGACCAATGTGAACAATTCCTCATAACGCGGTTCCACTACTTCTGCCAAAGTTTGTCTTGCCAGACGCCTTGATGGCCGATTACCGACACTCGGCACTTCAATTGATTCTTCCGGATTAGCCAATTGGGCCAAGGCGCAGGCGTACTGGACCTTGATATCTTCGGCATGCTGTGTCGGTGTCCGCAGTGCTATGGCGATATCATTGGTAACCTGATCGCCTGCAATAGGGATCACCGCTGTATGTTGTATGGCGCCGTTGGTAAAAATAGCGATATCGGTGGTGCCTCCGCCAATATCTATCATGCACACTCCCAGCTCCTTTTCATCATCGGTCAGCACTGAGTAACTCGAGGCCAGTTGTTCCAGAATGATATCGTCCACCTCCAGTCCACAGCGGCGCACGCATTTCACAATATTTTGTGCCGCACTCACCGCGCCGGTCACTATGTGAACTTTGGCTTCAAGTCGAACACCGGACATGCCTATAGGTTCCTTCACACCCTCCTGATTATCGATAATGAATTCCTGGGGGAGAATGTGCAGAATTTTTTGATCTGCCGGTATGGCTACCGCCCTTGCAGCGTCAATGACGCGGTCTACATCGCTGGCCGAGACTTCATTATCGCGTATTGCCACTATTCCGTGAGAATTCAAACTGCGAATATGGCTCCCGGCAATGCCCGCATGCACTGAATGTATCTCGCATCCTGCCATTAGTTCGGCTTCTTCAATAACGCGCTGTATTGAATGGACTGTCGATTCAATATTGACGACAACCCCCTTCTTTAAGCCGAGTGACCGATGCGATCCCAAGCCTATAATCTCTATTTCATTAGAGGCCGAAACTTCCCCAACAATCGCAACTATTTTTGAAGTTCCTATATCCAGGCCAACAATGAGATGCTCATCTGTTTTTTTCATCATAAATATACTGTTTCAGTTGGCAGTATTACTTGCCGGTTGTGATTCCACTTCACTGAAAATCCGTTTGGATATCGCAGATCGATATATTCAGCTTCAGAAAAGCGATCGACTAAACCACTGGAGACCAGTTTTATAAATTTCCCTAAACGCTTATCAAAAGCCGTTCGCCCCAGCATTGCCCTGATTCCATTATCGAGACCCAGCTCCCATGAACGCCTTTCGCTTATTACAAGCTCTGTTAACCGGTAATCAAGAGGAGTAAGCGCCTGGTTAATTTGTATGAATTTTTCCAGTAATATTTTTTCTAATCCGACCGGCCCTCTTAACACAGGTAGATCAGCAGGGAAAGAATCAGGATGAGGACTGAATATTTGTCCTGCTTTATTGAGCAAAGCAGCATCGCCCCATTTTGTTACAGCGGTTTGCTCAATCACAGTTACATGTATTGTGTCGGGCCAGATCCGTTTGACTGATACATCCCTGACCCATGGTTCTGCAATTAATATGCTTCTAATCGAGTCAACATTGAGACTGAAAAAACCGCCATGAACCTTTCCGGCAATTATTGTCTGCAAATCATCGGGGAGTAAACGGGCAAACTGTCCCCGGATCTCGATCTGCTTGATTGGCAATGTCTCCGGACTTCGCAGCCAGTAAACCATGGAGGCCGCAATGATCAAAATAACAAGGATCGATGTTATGCTCGATAACTTTTTTAAAGGATCTTTTCCAAGCATATCATTACCGTTATCAAGACTAGCCATTTGCGATATATACATTATTATTCCAATGTCTCTTTGCTTTTTGTTCCAGGCTGGTATCAAGTATACGTAGTACCAATTGTTCAAATGATATTCCGGCTTGTTTTGCCGCCATTGGAACAAGGCTCCGGAGAGTCATGCCGGGCACAGTATTGAGCTCGATTAACCATGGTTTTCCAGACCCATCAAGCATGATATCTACCCGCCCCCAACCGCTTGCATCAAGCGCTTCATAAGCCGCCAATGCGATTCGATTAATTTCATTCAATACAGAATCGCGTAAACCGCATGGGCAAATATAGCGTGTATCAGGATCCTCATATTTAGCGGTGTAATCATAAAATTCGCGCGTTGTTTCCACTTCAATAATTGGAAGTGTTTCATCGTCTAAAACAGCCACCGTATATTCATTGCCTTCGATCCATCTTTCGGCCATTACTGATTCATCGAGTTGATATGCGGCCTCCCATGCCTGCGGGAGTTGATTTTTTTCTATTACCTTACATGCCCCGACACTTGAACCTTCATGTGCGGGTTTAACTATTAACGGCAAACCAAGTTGTTCGGAAACCAGGTCCCAATCGGAGGCCTGATCTATTTGCATATATTCAGGAGTGGGCAAGTCATACTGTTTCCAAATCGCTTTAGCCCGGCATTTATCCATCGCCAAAGCGGAGCCCAGCACTCCGCTACCGGTATATGGGATCCCCATCTGCTCCAAACCGCCTTGAATCACACCATCTTCGCCTCCCCGTCCATGCAACGCGATAAAAACACGGTCAAATGACTCCTGTTGTAATTGAGTAAAAATATATTCATCGACATCCAGGCCGTGCGCATTCACCCCGCAATGTAACAAGGTATCAAGCACTGCTTTCCCGCTTTTTAATGAAATGGCTCTTTCGGCTGATTGACCGCCCATTAATACGGCGACTTTTCCATAAACATGCTTATTCATTTGTGCGCGCTCATATCATGCTTTGTAAACACAGCAGATCCTGAATTACCAATAATCCTTACTTCCATTTGCAAATCGAATCCCTTTGTTCGTTTTACGGTGTCATGTACCAACATGATCAGATTCTCAATATCCAGTGATGAGGCGCCGCCCATGTTCACAATAAAATTTGCGTGCTTTTCCGAAACGCAAGCCTTGCCAACACAGGTTCCTTTTAACCCGCATGCATCAATCAATCTTGCCGCGTAATCATTTTCCGGATTTCTAAATACCGAACCGCAGCTTAACTGGCCAAGAGGTTGATGCTCGGCGCGTTCGGAAAGCAAGGCCCTGATCTTTTTACTGCATATCTCCTTGCTGGATTGCCATAGTTGTAAGCGGCATGCAATGAACCATTCATGCTCGTTCAACAAAACATTCCTATACCTGATGTCAAAATTCTTTTTGGGAAGAACTTTGCATTCTCCCGTTCGATTAAGGACTGTAGCCGATTTGACGATATCCCATATTTCACTGCCATAAGCGCCCGCATTCATTGCCAATGCTCCACCTATAGTGCCCGGGATGCCCGCGAGAAATTCGGATCCGGTCAATCCATTAGCCGCAGAAAAACGTGCCGCTTTGACGCAATGTAAGCCTGCGCCAAGATTAATTTCACAATTTTCCAGCAAATCTATTTCATCTACAGCATTTGCCAGGGAAATTACCACCCCCCGTATGCCGCCATCACGCACGAGTAAATTACTGCCATTGCCAATGCAGGTTACAGGCATCTCTTCAGGCGCTTGTTTTAGAAAAGCGATCAGATCGTTCATCTCATTCGGGCAATAATAAAAATCTGCCGGCCCGCCTGTTTTCCAGGAAGTATGCGCTGACATTGGTTCATTGAGTTTCAATTCACTATTCAGCGACTCTGTATCAAAAACTGTATTCATCGGTTAATCCCATCCATTGCTAAAATCTGCCCGATTGTTATTGGATATAAACATACTCAATGAACACTGATAAAATTTTTATAAATTTGCTTGGAGAGAGTGCCAATGTCTCCGGCGCCGAACGTAATTAACAGATCGCCTTCTTCGGCAACAGATAGAAGCAGATCGAAGATCTCCTCTCTGTTTTTAACAAATAATGGCTCATTCAGACCTCGTAATCGTATTGCTCGACACAGTGCGCGGCTGTCGGCGCCGACAATATGAGCTTCACCCGCCGAATAGACATCCAGCACAAATAAAATTTCAATTTGGGACAATACCCGGCAAAAATCTTCAAACAGATCTCTTAATCGTGTGTGGCGATGCGGTTGATAAATCGCTACAATACGTTTTTCCGGCCAGCCCTCCCGAATTGCCCTGAGTGTTTCGGCAATTTCTGTCGGATGATGCGCGTAATCATCGATGAGCAGACATTTCTTGTCGCCTATCAGTATCTCTCCTTTAATCTGACAGCGTCTTGAAATACCTTGAAAGTTCGATAGTGCGTTAATTATGACTTGATCCGGGACGCCAATTTCATGGGTAACCGCAATAGCCGCTAAGGCATTCAGCATATTATGCCGCCCCGGAAGGTTGAGTGTAATATCCAACCAATGCGTATCACCGGGCCGCGAAACTGCAAACCAGGTTTGATTGGCCTCCTGTTTTATCAATTTGGTTTGATAATCAGCCTGGCGCTCAGTTCCATATGTTATAACCGGACGCGATATCTGCGGGAGAATTTTTCTAATACCATCGTTATCGATACATAAGACTGCAAAACCATAAAATGGAAGCCGATGAATGAACTCAACAAAATAATCTTGTAAACGCATATAATCACCCTCATAAGCATCCAAATGATCAGCGTCGATGTTAGTTACAATTGCGGTAAGGGGAGTTAAATGCAGGAAAGAAGCATCACTTTCGTCTGCTTCAGCAACAAAATATTCACCATTCCCCAGCTTTGCGCCACTACCGCTACTGTTGAGCAATCCTCCGATAACGTAGGTGGGATCGAAACCTCCTTCGGCAAGTATGCTTGTAACGAGACTCGTGGTGGTTGTTTTTCCATGCGTGCCGGCAATCGCAATTCCTTTGCTGAACCGCATCAATTCGGCCAGCATCTCTGCTCGTGGAACTACCGGTATCCTTTTCCTTTTTGCTGCCAATATTTCCGGATTGTTTTCATCAATAGCGCTGGAAACGACGATCACATCGCTGTCTTTTATATTGCCGGCATCATGCGTATTGACTATGTTTATACCCAGGGAGTCAAGCTGATCAGTAGTCGAATTCCGCTTAATATCTGAACCGGAAACGGTATAACCAAGATTATTCATGACCTTGGCGATGCCGCTCATCCCGGCGCCGCCTATGCCGACAAAATGTATGCGCCTGACCCGTCCCATTATCAGTGAATTACTCTCAGACATTGGCACACTCCATACACAGGTTTGCAATATCGATCGTTGCATTTTCCATGGATAGGGCACGCGCATTGCGCGCCATTTCGATAATCCTGGCCCTGGCCTCACTGAGGCCGTCGATAACCTCGCACAATCGATTGACCGTCAATTCCTTTTCCGGGATTAAAATTGCCGCAAGATTGTTGCTTAAATAACGCGCATTGGCGGTTTGATGGTCATCAATTGCATACGGGAAAGGTATTAATATTGAACCTACACCTACTGCACTTAACTCGGCAATGGTCATTGCGCCGGCCCGGCAAATAATAATATCCGCCCACTTGTACACCTCTGCCATATCTTCAAAAAAAGGCATCAACTTTGCAGTCACACCAAAGAAATCGTACCTTTTCTGCGTACTCACAAAATGTTTTTCGCCAGTTTGATGCGTAATTTCAATTTGTTGTTTGGCATTTAATTTTGCAATTGTTTCGGGAACAAGCTGGTTCAATCTAAGCGAACCTTGGCTTCCGCCCAGTATGAGCAAATGTAATGTCGTACTAACTTCACAATTTAATTGTTTTTTAGAGGAGTATATTTGTAGTATATCTCTACGCACTGGATTTCCAGTCAATAGCGCTGCAGTCCTGTCGGAAAATGTTCCAGGGAAAGCCTGCATTACCTTGTTTGCTATAAGTGCAAGAAGTTGGTTAGTAGTACCGGCAATTGCATTTTGCTCATGGATCAACAAAGGTATTTTCATCAGCCATGCCGCTATTCCTCCCGGGCCGCTGGTAAAGCCGCCAAATCCAACAGCAATATCTGGATTGACCTTTTTAAGGATAATTAATGACTGCAATAATGCTATCGATAGTTGCAGCGGAGCGAGCAGCCAGCTGAAGATCCTTTTGCCGCGTAGCCCCGAGATGGAAATGGTAAATAATCGATAATTGTGAGCCGGGATGATGTGTTGTTCCAACCCCCGGCTTGTTCCCAGCCAGTTAATTTCGAATCCCTGATCGCTTAAATATTCGGCAACCGCCAGTGCCGGGAAAACATGCCCGCCGGTTCCGCCTGCCATGATCATTATTTTTTTAGACCGCATAACTGGCTGCCTTAGCTGGAATTTTTGATCGATGATTCTGCCTATTTTCGTATTCGATGCGCAATAACACAGCAAGTAGCATGCAGGTTATAATCAAGCTATTGCTGCCATAACTCATCAATGGCAGCGTCAATCCCTTGGTGGGCAGGACTCCCGTATTCACGCCGATATTGATAAATGCCTGAATACCGATAACAAGACCGATGCCGTATGCAAAAAATGCGGAAAAATGTTTATTGATATGTTCTGCCGCATGCCCTATGGAAAAAGCGCGCCATACCAGCAATGAGAATAAACCAATGACCAGAATGCTGCCCACCAGGCCGGTTTCTTCGGCAATGACTGCAAACATAAAGTCGGTATGCGCTTCCGGCAAGTAAAATAATTTTTGTACGCTTCCGCCTAAGCCGACGCCGAACCATTCACCCCTTCCAAAGGCGATAAGAGCCTGGGTTAACTGAAAACCGCTGTCATAAGGATCTTTCCATGGATCAACGAAGCTCATCAGCCGCCGCATACGATAAGGCGATAACAGGGCAAGGCTGAACAAACAGCTAACAGCCACCATCCCCCATGAAACAAACCGGCTCAAAGGGATGCCGCCCATGAATAACATACCCAGCGCCGTGGCAAACAACACCACACTCGCGCCAAAATCCGGTTCCAATAGCAGGAAACCGGCAATCAGTGTCAGTACCGCTACAGGTCGAATGAAACCGAAAAAACTATTGCGCAAGGAGTTACCGTGCCGGACCAGGTAACTGGCAAGATACGCAACGACACAAAATTTAACCGGTTCCGATGCCTGCAAAGAAATTGAACCGATTTTTATCCAGCGGAAGCTGCCATTTACACTCTTACCTATGCCTGGAATCAGGACGATAATCAGTAGCAATAGACCAATAATTAACAGTGGAACACTTGCAGCCTGCCAGAATTGCATGGGAATACGAAGAATGATCAGACTTAAAATAGCGCCGATTGACACGGCGGCACTTTGCCGCCAGAAATAATATAATGGATCATTGAACTCACGATCGGCCACAGTAATTGAGGTAGACGCGACCATTACCAGGCCTATTGACAGAAGAAAAATAATGATAATCAGCAGCCAGGCATCATATTTCCTGAAAATACCGCCCTTTTCATATAACTTGTTCTCCAGAGGGGATTGTTTTTTCAGGTGGTACATGCTCAACCCAGCGCCTTAACTTCGTTAATAAATGCTTCGCCTCTTTCCTGATAGTTGTTAAACATATCGAGACTGGAACATGCCGGTGAAAGTAAAACCTTGTCATCGAATTTTGCAATTCTAGATGCGGAAAAAACAGCTTCGCGCATATCATTGACCATATGCACCGGGATAAATCCCCGTATATGTTCAGCAATTACCTGCGCATCTTTGCCAAACAAAATGGCATTTGAAACATAGTCTTTTGCAACGTTTGACAATTCGGAAAAGTTTGCATTTTTTCCGTCTCCGCCTGCAATAAGAATAATTTCTTTTTTGTTTGCCAGTCCTTGTATAGCAGCGCAGCAGGCGCCAACATTCGTTGCCTTGGAATCGTTATACCATTCGACTCCGTTAACAACATCGACAAGTTCACAGCGATGCGGCAGACCGGAAAAATCTGTTAAAATTGGTTTGATACGGGAAAAAGAAATACCGATAATATCCGCAATAGCCATAGCCGCTAAAATATTTGATGCATTATGGGCGCCCTTGATGCTCAAATCGGATTTCCTCATCAAGGGTTCATTATTCTTACATAAAAATTCCTCGCCATTCTTGTTGCCAATATAAAAGCCGCTATCTAATTTTGAATTGACCGAATACCTGACTATATGTCGATTCAGTTTGACCATTTCGCTTACGATTGCATCGTCGGCATTGATGATCATTACGCCATTCCCATCGAATATTTTTTTCTTCGCATTGGCGTAAGCATTAAAATTGGAATAGCGATCCATATGATCTTCTGAAATATTTAAAATTACACCTACATGCGCATTCAACGAATAGGTTATTTCCAATTGAAAACTGGAGAGCTCAAGGATGTAATAATCCGGCGATTGCTCATCAAGAAGATCCAGAGCAGGCGTTCCAAGATTGCCGCCAACCCTGACATTCAAACCGGCATTTTCGGTAATCTTTTCTACCAGAGTGGTGACTGTGCTTTTGCCGTTTGAGCCGGTAATTGCAATCACCGGCGCATTTGCGTACCGGCAGAACAACTCTATATCGCCAATAACAGCATTGCTGCCGCCATTGATTTTATCAATACAGTTTTTTGTGACGGACACGCCCGGACTGACGATAATTTCTTCCGTGTCCGCCAATAGATCCAAATCTATTCCGCCCAATGAACAAAAAATATTCGGAAATTCCTTCTGTAGCTCTTGTAAACAGGGAGGCTGTTCACTTGCGTCCGTTATGGCAACATGCTTGCCGAGCCTTGCCAAAAAACGCGCACAGGATAATCCGGTTTTCCCAAGACCAACGATCACCGCATCATATTGTGAAGTATCGACTCTCATTTGATTACCCGCTGCTCTGTCCAAGACCAATCAATCTCCCTATCTTATCTTCAGGCTGGCCAGGCCAATTAATACCAATATCACTGTTATAATCCAGAAACGGACGATGACTCTCGGCTCCGGCCAGCCTTTTAATTCATAATGGTGATGCAAGGGGGCCATATTGAATATGCGTTTGCCGGAAAGCTTATAGGAACCTACTTGCAATATTACCGATACGGTTTCAATCACGAACAGTCCTCCCATGATGAAAAACGCCAGCTCCTGTCTTACCAAAATTGCAACGACACCCAAAGCCGCCCCTAGCGATAAGGCGCCGATATCACCCATGAAAATTTGAGCCGGATAGGTGTTGAACCACAGGAAGCCAAGGCCCGAACCAACTATTGCGCCGCAAAATACCGCGACTTCACCAACACCCGGCACATAAGGGACGCCAAGATAATCGGCAAAATGAACATGGCCCGCCACATAGGAAAAAACCGTCAGCGCTGCCGCAATCATTACGGCCGGCAAAATGGCAAGGCCATCCAATCCATCGGTTAAATTAACGGCATTGCTGGAACCGACGATTACAAAATAAGCAAGTATGATATACAGTGGTCCAAGATCGATAATGATGGATTTTACAAACGGAATAATAAGCTGTGTTTCTACTGGCGTCTCTGCCGTGTAATAAAGAAATGATGCCGCGCCCAACCCAATAATCGACTGAAGCAAATATTTATATTTGCCGGGCAAACCTCTTGATTGCCGCTGCAATATCTTCATATAATCATCGATCCAGCCGATTATGCCGAACAGTAAAGTTACGCTCAGTGCCACCCAGATAAAGCGATTATCGAGTTTTCCCCAGCATAAGGCGCTTATCATCATGGAAATAATAATCAGGATGCCGCCCATTGTCGGCGTGCCTGATTTTGATAAATGCGATTCGGGGCCGTCCGCCCTTATATTTTGTTCAATTTTATTATCACTCATCCTTCTGATAAAAAAAGGCCCGACCAGAAGCGCAATGAAAAGAGAGGTCAGTACCCCGAGAATTATTCTCAGAGTGATATATTGAAAAACATTAAATCCGCTATGGAACTGAGCCAGGTATTCGGCGAGCCAAATTAACATCTTAGACTGGCGCCTCCAACGCATTTACTATTCGTTCCATTCGCATTGCGCGCGATCCCTTAATGAGGATCACTACATTACTATCGGCGCAGCGGTCCAGCAATCCGGTCAATACGGAATGTGAATCGGAGTGTATTGCGCCTTTGCCGAAACTATCGCTCGCATATTTGCTCAATTCGCCAAGGGTAAATAATTTTTCAACACCCGCCTTCCCCGCCTCCCGCCCAAATTCAGCATGAAAGAATCGGGATTGATCGCCCAGTTCGTTCATATCACCAAGCGCCACCCATTTTCTTCTCTTACATTGACTTAACACCGTAAGCGCCGCCTGCAATGATGCAGGATTGGCATTATAGGTATCATCAATTATTCTCATGCCCTTCAATCCTTTCTTGAACTGCATGCGTCCCTTTATCGCCTGCATAGATTGCAAGCCGTTCCTGATGTGTTCTCCGGATATATTGAGTGCGTAAGCGCAGGCGGCTGCGGCGATGGCGTTCATAACATTATGATGGCCGGGTAACGATAGTGTAATCGCCGTTGATCCTTTCGCAGTAACAAGATCGAAGCTGGTTTTGAATGAATCATAATCACATTCAATGTTCTCAGCCCTTAGGTCCGCGCTATTACTTATGCCAAAAGTAATCTGATTCGATTCGACGCTGCATTGCCTCCAAAAATCGGCATACCGATCATCGGCGTTGATAATCGCGGTCCCATCTTTACCCAGGCTTGAAAAAACTTCCGCCTTTGCTTTTGCAACCCCCTCAATCGTTCCAAAACCCTCCAGATGAGCCGGGGCACATTGTGTTATAACCGCAACATTCGGCTGGCTGATCTTTGCCAGCCATTCAATTTCATTTGGGTGGTTCGCGCCCATTTCAATAACGGCATAGCCATGCTCCTTGCCGATGCCGAATAATGTCAGCGGCACGCCAATATCATTATTCAGATTTCCCATAGTGGAATGCGCCGATGCCTGTTGCGACAGGATGCGGCTCAGCATCTGTTTAACCGTGGTTTTGCCGTTGCTTCCGGTCACCGCTACAAGAGGGATATCGAATCTTTTCCGCCAGGCTTGAGCCAGCAACCCCATCGCCTTGCGCGCATTTCCGACCTTTATTCCGGATAATTTATTTTCAGGGAAAGTTTCCAGCAGAAAAGAACTTGCCCCATGTTTGGCCGCCGAATCAATGAACTGATGCCCGTCGTAATGTTCACCGCGTAGCGCGATGAACATCTCACCCATCCTGATTTTTCGGCTATCTGAACAACAGCCTCTGAACATCACATCCCGGCCGTACAATTCCGCGCCGGTGATCTTCGCTGCCTCGGACAACTGCATATTGATCATCACTCGGTCAGCCTCCTTGCCAATTCACGATCGCAAAAAGGATAGCGCTTATTTTGTATTTCCTGGTACGTTTCATGACCTTTGCCGGCAATCAGGATGATGTCCTGCTCCCCGGAATTATGAAAACTCGTCGTGATTGCTTCCGATCGATCGAGAATCACTTTTGCGCTGTTTTTATTTTTTATACCGGATAAAATATCCTCAATTATTCTTACAGGCTCCTCTGTTCTTGGATTATCATTAGTCAAAACAATCAGATCGGCAATCTCCTCGGCTACCGCGCCCATTTCGGAACGCTTGCCCCTGTCCCGGTCCCCGCCGCATCCGAATATAGTAATTAACTTGCCTTTGCAGCCCCGCTTCAGTGATTTCTGTGCTTTTTCCAGGGCATCCGGGGTATGGGCATAATCGACAACCAGAAGAGCATGGTTTTCTTTCTTGTATTGCTCCATCCTCCCCGGCACGCTGCTAATTTCATGCAGCATATGGACCGCTTTATTTAAAGATAAGCCCTGCAGACACAGACAAGACAAACTTGCCAGCAGGTTCTCTATATTGAATTTTCCGACGAGTTTTGTATGCAAATGATCCCGGCCCCAGGGACTTTCAATATTTACAACCGTAGTTAAATTCCGCATCGATTCTATTCGGGCAAAAACGATATTCAGATGATTTTTATTCTGAGCATAGACTTCCTTGTTCAAGGTATAGCCGAGCACATTGACCTTATTTCCGAGTTTGCCCAACAGGGTATGGCCAAATTCATCGTCCAGGTTGATAACTGCCTGTTGCAGGCTTGCAAACTCGAATAATCTGCTTTTTGACGCCGCATACGAGCTTAAATTCTTGTGATAATCCATATGATCGCGGCTCAGGTTTGTGAAAACGGCAAGATCAAAATCAATGCCGTTAACACGGCGCTGATCCAGAGCGTGGGATGACACCTCCATAACGGTGCAATCGACCTCATTACACCAGGCCGCCAGAGTTTTTTGTAAAGCAATTGGATCCGGAGTGGTATGTGCGCCGGCCTGAAGCTCGCCGTTAACACCATAGCCAAGCGTTCCTATAGAAGCGCTGCGCCTTCCCGACAGGGCCAGAGCCTTGCTGACAAGGTAGGTAACGGATGACTTGCCGTTTGTTCCCGTTACTCCGACCATTGTCATTTTTTGTGAAGGGTGTTGATAGAAACGGTCGGCAATAACGCCGATATGCTCCCTCAAATTTTTTACTTGAATAATGGGTATGGAATAATCGGATTGATTCATTCTCTCGTCCGTTTCGGCCAGTACCGCCGCTACGCCTGCATTGATTGCATCACCAATAAACCGGCGCCCGTCCACATGCACGCCTCGATAGGCAATAAACAGATCTCCCGGCCCGGTCATCCTGCTGTCCGTAGATAAACCTTCAATCATGCTGCCGTCCTGAAATTCCGCAATATCATCAAGCAATTCCCGTAAGGGCATAGAATACCGGAGTTTCCTGGCCGCCATAATTAATTGCTCTCCGATGAAATATCGAGTGTAGTTATATCCGCAATAGCCTGCGCATCGAATGCAGATAAATCATCCGGCGGCAAATTCATTATTCTCAATGCGCCCGCCATTACCTTGGAAAAAACCGGCGCCGCGACCTGTCCGCCATAATGTTGCTCGCCTCCGGGTTCATTAACGGTTACTACCATTACAAGACGCGGTTTGCTTGCCGGCGCCATCCCGGCAAAAATAGACAGATACCGGTCTTTCGAATAGCCGCCGCGGGTTGATTTATGCACAGTGCCCGTCTTTCCGGCGATACGATACCCGCGAACGGATGCCCGCTTGCCGGTTCCGCTCTCGGAAACAACGGTCTCCATGATCGACTTGATCTGTCTGGCAACACTTGCGGGAATAGCCTGATATCCTTCTACCCTTTTATCCACATGAATAAAAGAGACCGGCACCAGCATGCCATCCGCGGCAATCATGCCGTAAGCCTGCGCCAACTGCAGGGCGCTTACCGACAGACCATAGCCGAATGCTATCGTGGCCAGTTCCACCTCAGCCCAGTTATTGTACTCCGTGAGTGTCCCCGATGCCTCTCCGGGAAAAATACTGCCGGTGGGCTGGCCAAAGCCAAAACGGGCCAACGTACTCCATAAGACATTCGGTTTGAGTGCGAGAGCAATTTTACTTGCGCCCACATTGCTTGATTTCGTGATCACGGTTTCCACGTCAATCAAGCCGTAATTTCGAATATCACGCACAGTGTGCGCGCCAATCTTCAAATAGCCCGGATGCGTATCAATCAGTGTCTCGGGGCTATACAGACCGGAAGACAATGCCGCTACAATTGTGAAAGGCTTCAATACCGATCCGGGTTCAAAAACATCGGTAACCGCTCGATTGCGGTAATATTCGCTCCTGAGTCCGTTGCGGTTATTTGGATTGTAGGAAGGCTGCCCGACCAGCGCCAATACTTCCCCGGTGGTCGCATCCAGCATTATCAATGTTCCACTCTTTGCCGCATGGCGGGCAATAGCGGTTTTGAGTTCACGATAGGCAAGATATTGTATGCGTCGATCGATGCTTAACCGTAACTCCTTTCCCGGCTCCGAAGATTCAATGATCTCGAATTGCTCGACAATTCTTCCCAGCCTGTCCTGAAGCACCCTTTTCTTTCCCGGCTTGCCCCTCAGCCAATCATCATAGGCCAGTTCGATTCCTTCCTGCCCAATATCATCAACATTGGTAAAGCCGATTACATGTGCGGTAATCTCACCCGAAGGGTAATAACGTTTATATTCCTTCTCCAGATAGACTCCGGGAATATTGAGCGCCAATATCTTTTTCACCACATTCGGATCGGCATGCCGCCTTAAATAAACAAAATCACGATTGATACGGTCAAAAAATTTGCCTTTCAATTTTTCAGTGCTGGTATTCAATACCTCTGCAAGCTCCGGCGATCGATCAATGTGCTCCAGCACACGGCGGGGATCGGCCCAGACCGACTCCATCGGCGTACTTATTGCCAGATGATCGCCGTTGCGATCGGTAATCACGCCCCGATGTGCGGTAATTTCAATGACTCTGACCGATCGGGCATCGCCATGGGTCTTTAAAAAATCATTATTAAGAAGCTGTAGATCGACAACGCGCCAAATCAACGCGCACATGATCAGGAAAAAAAATACCAGCATTATCCACAGGCGGACAGGGTGTTGCGCTTGCCGTATTTCCGTCTTCATCTTTCCGGCACTAAAATTGTTTTTTGTTCAGGGCTTGTCATGTTCAACTTCGTGCGCGCCACAGACTCGATCCGATCATCGGTTGCCCAGGTGCTTTGTTCCAGTTGAATACGTCCCCATTCCTCATTCAAGGCATCGCGCTCCCTTTCCAGATCCAGAATTTCCGCAAACAACTTTCTTGTTTCATGTTTGGCGACCACAACCTCCATTGCCGAATAAAAAACGGCAATAAAGAGCAACATGTTAACGATCATCCTCATTTCTCAAATCCTTTCCCCAATGCGCATAATTGCGCTACGGGCGCGCGGATTGCTTTCGACTTCCCCGGTTGCCGGGCGGATCGGCTTTCCCACCGGCTTCAACCCAGGGCGAAGCTGATCATCCCGGATGGGTAGATCGGGCGGAAAAGTACCGCCGCGCCCCTGTTCCCGGATAAAGCGTTTTATGATCCGGTCCTCCAGCGAATGAAAACTTATCGCGACCAGGCGCCCGCCCGGGGCAAGCAAATCAATCACCTGCGACAATGCCTCTTTCAACTCTTTCAACTCATTATTAATAAATATCCGTATTGCCTGAAACGTCTTTGTTGCCGGATGAATCCCCTTGGCTGATCTCTTTGGATAAACGGAAGCAACCAGCTTGGCAAGCTGGTGTGTAGTGCCAAGGGGGCTTTTTTCGCGTTCGCTCACAATGCGTTTTGCAATCCGTCTGGCAAAACGCTCCTCACCATAACGATAAATAACATCGGCAATTTCCGACTGCTTCGCTTGATTCAGCCAATCCCTGGCCGAAACCGGCTCAGCCGGGTCCATGCGCATATCCAGCACACCGTTGTGCTGAAAACTGAAACCCCGTCCCGGATTATCGAACTGCGGAGAAGACACACCGAGATCAAACAGGATCCCGTCGGTTTTACCCTGCATACCCCCGGCATGCACCAGATCCGACAACATGCAATACGAACCCTGCACCAATCTAAACCGCCTGTCCCGAAACGGTGGACTATCGGCAATCCTGACGGCATCCGGATCCCTGTCGATTGCCAGCAACCGGCCTGACTCATCCAGCCTTTTCAAGATTGCCCCGCTGTGTCCGCCGCAGCCAAACGTGCAGTCCACATAAAATCCATCGGGTCTAATATTCAACGCCTCCAATACCTCATCTAATAAAACCGCCCTGTGTGAGTATTCCAATACGCTTTCTCACCAATTCATCACCCGTACGCCGAATTACAATGCCAATGATCGGAGCGACTCGGATGCCTCGGTGTCGCCGCTATCGATCGATTCCAACCATTGATCCTGCTGCTCCGACCAGGTTGCCGCATCCCAGATTTCAAACTTATTACTCTGTCCCAGCATCACACTGGCTTGATCCAGCTTGGCATACTCCCGCAACTCCTTCGGGACCAGGATCCTGCCTTGATTATCCAACTGGCAGTCGGTGGCATAACCGTGCATCATCTGTTTGATACGGCGATGGGTGCGATCAAAATCGGACAGGTTTGCCAGCTTGGTCTCGGTAACTTCCCATTCGGGAAACAGATACAGCCAGAGAGAACGTTCGAGCGGATTCAGGGTAAGCACCATGGCATTGCCCGCCTGCCCCCGTATATAATCGCGGTAGCGGCTTGGTATGGCCAGACGCCCCTTGCTGTCAAGACTGATATTACTGCATCCACGAAACATCTATATATCCCTGACTTGTTTAAAATCTCCACTATATACCACTTTTTACCACTAAGTGAAAATAACGGCAAGAATTTTTTATATTTTTTTAGAGAAATACGCCCCTTTGGCGAGGCACTATGCAAGAAAACGCGAAAAATCAGTAAGATATTGATTATTCTTTAATTTTTAATAAAGACGCAGTACTGCCAATTATTGCATAGCCGGGTTTATTTTGGGGGTTTTTCGGTGTCCCTGTTGGTGGAACGGGAGATCCCATCTTCCTTAGCGAGTAATGTATCTCCTCATCCGCCGAATCCGGTTGCAAAGATCCGGTGGGTTCCGTCATTTTTACTTCTTTGCCGAGTCGCTTGATAGCTAGCTGATGGGTGGAGCGTAGTGCCGACTGGAAAACGGGTTAAATCATTTTGCGCCTGCTTTTTCCAGGGCGTTGATGATGTCCTGATGCCCCGCTTGTCTTGCCACACCCAGCGGAGTCCTGCTGTCTTCAGTTTTCGCGTTGACATCTGCCCCTGCTTTGACAAGGGCGGAAATGACTTCGGCATTTCCCTTATGTGCCGCCCAGTCAAGCGGAGTCCAGCCGTCTTCAGTTTTCGCATTAACATCTGCCCCTGCTTTGACAAGGGCAGAAATGACTTCGGCATTTCCGTTATATGCCGCCCAGTGAAGTGGAGTCCAGCCGCTTTTATTTTTCGCATTGACATCTGCCCCCGCTTTAATCAGGGCAGAAATGACTTCGGCATTTCCGTAACGTGCCGCCCAGTGAAGTGGAGTCCAGCCGTTTTTATCTTTCGCATTGACTTCCGCTTCCGCTTGGACAAGGACGGGAATGATTTGGGCATTTCCTCCCACCCGGTGAAGCAGAGTTTTGCCGTCTTCATCTTTCGCATTGACATCCGCCCCTGCGTTAATCATCGTCTGGATTTCGGTGGTCGTCATGGATGTCGCTAACTTCAGGAGGCAACCTGCATCGGTCTTGCAACCGAAATTTGTTTCCGCCCCCGCTTTTTCCAGGACTTTGATGGCGTCCTGATTCCCTGCTACTTGTTTTGCCGCACCCAGCGGAGTCAAGCCGCCTTTTGCTTGCGCATTGACCTCTGCCCCCGCTTTGACAAGGGCAGAAACGGCTTCGGCTTCTTTCGCAAAGTGAAGCGGGGTCAGGTCATATTCAGTAGTTCTTGCATGGACACTCGCCCCAGCCTCAAGCAGGACAGGGATCAATTCGGATTTTTCTGCTTCTAAGGCCTCGTGAATCGGGGTCCGGTCATCTTCACCTCTCACATTGACATCCGCACCAGTATCAATCATCACTTGCAGTTCGGCAGGCGTGATGACTTCCCAGCTAATGGATGCAAGGCAATTCACATTCGCCGTGCAGTCGGGCAAATGGGAGTAGTCGGTATTATCGGCACACCCCAAAAGGGCAGCGAATGCCGGAATCAGGATCGGGGCACGGAGGTATCTCCTCGCCGCCGCCAGAATGATCAGATATTTTTCCATAGTTGTTTCTTCCTTTGAAGTTGCGTTGGATCGCTTGAAGTCATTGCAGTACAGGGGCGATGAAGCCTGGATGTACATCCCCGATATTCAAGATAATCATGCGTATAATATACAGCATTGCGTTGACCCCTTGTTTGTCCCAGAATATCAGGAATCATGTTTCTGGGTAAATCGTTGGATAGCACACGTAAATCACCGAGGTTTTAATGCAAAAATCCGTTGGAAATTTTTCTTCCGATGGCGGAGTTCCCTATAAAGAAATTCCGTTGTCCGGGATTGAGAATGAGGAAGCAGTCGAGCGCATTGCAATGAAAATCAATGCTGCAGGCACGCAGCATTGGGATCTCAAATTGAAACAAACAGGCGAGGCTGATGGGGCGCACCCTGTGCTTTATGTGCATTCTGTGGACATGAGCGCGTTGCAGGAGTACCTGCATACGCTGGTTGAGAAAGACTCGGATGAGAGGCTGGTGGCTGGCATTTTGAATGCTATAGAGGGAGTCAGAAGTTATGGGATACATGGAAAACGCCGCGTCTATGCAGGGTATAACTCGGAGAGGAAGGTAACCGGCCGGAAAGACAAGGAGAAAGCGAGAGGGAAATATTTTTATGCGGCGGATAACGATTATCAGGAAGCAGGGAATCAATTCCCCTCTGAATATGAGAATAAAATTATCTGTGAAGATAGTGCGATATTCCTGAAAAACCTTCCCGATAATTGCGTTGATTTGGTGTTTACCTCTCCCCCGTATAATTTTGGATTGGAGTATGCAACGGCTGAGAACGATGCCACCGATTGGGAGGCGTATTTTGATGCGCTTTTCTCGGTGCTGGACGAGTGCATACGGGTTTTAGTATATGGTGGCCGCCTGATCATCAACGTTCAGCCCTTGTATTCCGATTATATTCCCTCGCATCACGTCATCAGTACGTATTTGGCCAACGAAAAAAAACTGATTTGGAAGAGTGAAATTTTGTGGGAGAAAAATAATTACAATTGCAAGTACACGGCGTGGGGGAGTTGGAAGAGCCCCTCCAACCCATATATGAAGTACAGTTGGGAATTTCTCGAGGTCTTTTGTAAGGGTTCACTCAAAAAAGCCGGCCTCAAAGAGAATGCGGACATATCCGGCGATGATTTCAAAAAATGGGTTTATGCGAAATGGTCTATCGCACCGGAAAGAAACATGGCTCAATACGGGCACCCGGCGATGTTCCCGGAGGAGTTGGCGCATCGGGTATTGTCTCTTTTTAGTTTCAGAGGCGATCTTGTTTTGGACCCATTCAATGGGGTTGGCACAACCTGTGCCGTTGCCAGGAAAACCGGACGCCGTTATCTGGGTATAGATGTTTCAGAAGAATACTGCATCGCGTCTGAGAAGCGGCTTGCCGGGATTATGGAACTATTGGTCTAGAAGAGTGTGAATTTCCCAATCGCTCTGGCGGAGATGGTTTTCGCACTCGGCCCCGGAAAGGAAGGGAGTCGGTCTGTAAGCCGGGTTCTGTCGTGGGTAATCATTCCTCTGGGATGTATGTCACCATACACCTCTAGCAACCTACCCGGGGACTCTGCGGGCCGCATCAATGTCCCCCTATTTGGTCTTGCTCCAAGCGGGGTTTTCCCTGCCACCGGTATTGCTACCGGCGCGGTGCGCTCTTACCGCACCATTTCACCCTTACCTTGACGGCGGTATATTTTCTGCGGCACTTTCCGTCGGCTCACGCCGCCCAGAAATTATCTGGCACTTTGCCCTGTGGAGCCCGGACTTTCCTCCACAGCATCTGCTGCAGCGATTACCTGACCAACTCCTGAAAGCAAGTATTATCCATCAATGCGCTAAATACAAGTTGCGTTTGGTCGTGCGCCGGGTGTTTGTCCGGCAAAACTCAATGATTTTTATCGGACAGCAGGAGCCGCCGGTGCTCGTCGGTAAGCTCGCTGATGCTGTTGATATCGGCCAGTTTTTTGAGTTTCTGTTTTCGGGTGATTGCCTTCATCTTGTCGATTGTGGCGATGAAGGTCAGTGTTATGTTTTCATCCGAATAAAGGGTTTCATCTTCACCGCCGTAGGGGGAATCAATGGGAGTCAACTCGGCCAGTCTGTCCCCGTACTTTGTGCCGCGCCAGTGTTCGATAATTCCGGCGGCGCTGGTTTTGGGGTTGTCCAGGATAAAGCGGATTATTTCCCGCAGAAATTCATGTCCGTCCATTTCTATCTGTTCCAACTCCGGCTCGATGTTTATAGTCGCGACAAGACCGGGCTTGCGCAGCAGGGAAGAGATGGCAATAGCCATCGGATTGAGAGGGGCGCTTCCCGCAGGAGGCTGCCTGGATTTTCCTTTTATATTGCCCTGACCGCGCGCCTCGATCTGATGGATTTCCAGATCGGTGAGCAGTGATATTTTTTTGGTGAGTAATTGTTTCAGGCCGCTTTGAGGCATTTGCTTTAGATAGCCGGCGGCACGATGGGCCAGTTTGTCCCGGTCTTCACGCACGGCCAGGGAAAGGTCCCGCTGTACGACAGATAACAAATAATCGGATAACGGGGTCAATTCTTCCCGGCTTTCAAATTGCTCCTTCCCATGCCGCCGTATATAGCTGTCCGGATCGTCCTCTTTCGGGATAAAGCGGAAAAAGATTTGCCGGCCCTCATGCAATAACGGCAATGCGGTCTGCATGGCCTTGTGTGCCGCCGCTTTTCCGGCCGGGTCTCCGTCAAAACAAAAAATGATTTTGTTGGACAGGCGAAATACTTTCTCGATATGCCCGCCGGTCACCGCGGTGCCCAGGGTGGCGGCGACATTGGGTATTCCAAACTGCGCCAGGGCGATCACATCCATATAGCCTTCGACGATATACAGGCTTTCCTTTTCCTTTATCGCTTTTTTGGCCTGATGCAGGCCGTATAATTCCCGTGCTTTATGGAAAATAGGCGTTGTCGGGCTGTTCAGATATTTGGGCGTGTTGGCTGCGGCATTGCCCGGAACACGCCCGCCCAGTCCGATCGCGCGTTCGCGCTGGTCCCGAATAGGGAAGATCAAACGGTCGCGAAAGCGATCATAGTGACCGCCGCTGTCATTTTTCAGTACCACGCCTATTGTGCATAATTGCTCCAGTGCCGCATCGGAATTACCCAGCCGCTTGATGATATTGTCCCGGCCGGGTGCGGCATAGCCGAGTTCATATTCGGCGGCGATCTTTCCGCTGATCCCTCGTTTTTTCAGATAATCAACGGCCGGTCCATGGTCGCGCAGATTATTGCGATAAACGTCCGCCACCCTGTTCATCAATTCATATAATTCCGCGGTCCGGGCAGCGGATTGATCCGGGCGGCCGCCTTCCACCGGCACAGGCATATTGGCCCTGCTTGCCAGCTCCTCAACCGCATCCCGAAATTCAAGATTCAGATATTCCATCAAAAAGCCGATGGCGGTACCGTTTGCGCCACAGCCGAAGCAGTGGTAGAACTGTTTTTCCTGGCTGACAGAAAAAGAAGGCGTTTTTTCGGAATGGAAGGGGCAAAGAGCCCTATAATCCCGACCGGCTTTTTTCAGCGGCACATAGGCATCAATGACGTCCACCACATCGGTGCGCGCTATCAGGTCATCGATAAAATCTTGAGGTATAAGGCCGGCCATTGGCAGTCAAAGCTATAAAATAGAACAGTACACTAGCTGGATGATTCGTTGTGCAGACTATTTTCTCATAGTTGCCCAGGGATGATGAAGCAATTTTCCTGCTGCAGAAAAACAGCATATTTCAGCCTGTATATACCGGCACTTCCCCGTTGCGGCGCTCTGTATACCTCGCGGGATTGTGCTGGGTGTAATTGTCGGGGGTCTTCGATAGTAATCGCCGTTATTCCCCGGCAATGGCCGTGAAGGCTCAGCGGTACCTAGTATCGCCGCCGGCGGCGCAGGGTATTGCGGGAGGCCTGTTTCTGAGAGCGCTTGACGGCTGCGGCGGCTTTACGCTTGCGCACCTGGGTCGGCTTCTCATAAAATTCACGCTTGAGGGCGTCGGCCATAATACCGGCCTTCTCGCAGGCGCGCTTGAAGCGGCGCATGGCGATCTCAAATGGTTCATTATCTCGTACTTTTACCGATAGCATTGATTATAAGCGGTCCTTATGGTTAGTGACTGTATGATGTAAACTAGAATCGATAATTCTAATACTACAGGATAAAATTGCAATACATATTAATGATTTTTACTGTTTTAGCTGGATAAATTTATGCAGGTTCTGGGTATAGAAACCTCCTGTGACGAGACAGGGGTTGCAATATATGACGAGCAGCGGGGCATTATCGCCGATGCGCTGCATAGTCAGACAGATATTCATCGGCAATATTCGGGCGTAGTGCCGGAACTGGCCTCGCGCGATCATATCCGGGTTACCCTGCCGTTAATCCGCAGGGTAATGAACCAGGCGGGGAGCGGCGCCAATACTCTGGGAGGCATCGCCTATACTGCAGGCCCCGGATTGGCCGGCGCCCTGCTGGTAGGCGCGGCAATAGGCCGAAGTCTGGCATTTGCCCGGGATTTGCCGGCTGTGGCGGTGCATCACATGGAGGCCCATTTGCTGGCGCCGATGCTCGAGCACAATAAACCGGATTATCCTTTTCTGGCGCTGCTGGTTTCCGGCGGGCACACATTGCTTGTTGAGGCCAGCGCATATGGAAAATACCGGGTTTTAGGCGAGTCATTGGATGATGCCGCCGGTGAAGCCTTTGACAAAACCGCCAGATTACTTGGTTTGCCCTATCCGGGCGGGCCGGCAATTTCAGAATTGGCGCAAAAGGGGGAGGCGGGACGCTTTCGATTTCCCAGACCCATGGTCGATCGTCCCGGATTTGATTTCAGCTTCAGCGGCCTGAAGACTTTTGCGCTGAATACAGTTGAATCCGCGGATGATACCGAGCAGACGAAAGCGGATATTGCCCATGCCTTTGTTGCCGCCGTGGTGGACACGCTTACGATTAAAAGCAGGCGCGCCATAGAGCAGACCGGAATACAACGGCTGGTAGTGGCCGGGGGGGTCGGCGCCAACAGTCAGCTCAGATCATCGTTGCGTCAATTGGCAAAAGACACGCATTCGGACCTATATTTCCCGCGCCCGGAGTTTTGCACCGATAATGGCGCAATGATTGCCTATGCCGGCTATTTAAAATTAAAGGCGGGCAAAAAGGATGCATTGATGTTTACCGCCCGCCCTCGCTGGCCAATGAATGAAATCGTCTTGTCCGGATCGTGAGGGATCATCACTCATCCTGCCCGATCTTATTCTCCTTGCCGTCGATCAGTTTTTTGATATTGCTGCGGTGGCGCCAGATTAAAATCGCGCCCATTATACCGTTTACATAGAGATAGACCGGCTCAGACAAAATCAGACCGGTATATAAAGGAGTCATGATGGTCGCTATTAATGCGGCCAGCGACGAATATCGAAATATCAATGCGGTGGTGAGCCAGGTTGCCGTGAATGCCAGTCCCAGCATCCAATCGGTCGCGGCCAATACGCCGACAAGGGTGGCTACGCCTTTGCCGCCGCGAAATCGGAAAAAAACCGGAAACAGATGCCCGGTGAATGCGGCAAACCCGGCCAGGGCGACAATAATATCGTCCGCATTCACTGCCCGGGCAAGGAGTACCGGAATTATGCCCTTTACCATGTCGCCGACCAGCGTTAACAAGGCGGCGCGTTTTCCATGCAGACGCAGAACATTGCTTGCTCCCGGATTGCCCGACCCGGTGGTACGCGGATCTCGCAGTCCCATAGCCTTGCATACCACGATTGCGCAGGAAATCGAGCCTGACAAATAGGCCAGAAGGATCATTGCAATGTCTATCAGCACGGGCGTAAAAGCATGGTAAAAAATCAAAAAAATTAAATAAGGGGATATCCGCCCCCGCCGAAAGCGGGCGGAGGCTATGAGGAGATGCCGGGCTTTTCGTCCATATACGGATTTCTATTGAGTGCGTCGGATTGGCCGGGTTTATATGGCACTGAGTGCCGCCTATTCTCCCGGATTCAACCGGCGTACCTGCAGTATGACACCAAACATAGGATGATCGAAATAATGCAATTCATTTAACTTGATTTTGCGTGTTTCATGCAAGCGCACATACTCTATCTCGCGCTTGAATCGCCGATCATTGTCGTCGTCTGTCGTCGGCAAGCGCTGCGGATAATAGGCAAGATCAATATTGACGTGCAGCAATTGTGCGCTTCTGACCCTTACAAAGCCGTCAATAATCGCTTCCGGGACGCTCAATGCCGCTTCACCGCCGGATTCAGGGCCGTCATCCCTGAGCTTTACGACACGCACCGGCCGCGTTTCCCCGCCGGAAGGCTGCTGCCAGGAAATATGAATCAGTGGCCGGTAGGTCTTTGACAGTTTCAGCGCCTGATAAGCGCCGTGCATGCGGTATTTGTTTTTTGGCAATACCTGATAGGGAACCGGATTATCCGATTGCGACACGTCGGTGATGAGTTCGATGCTGTTTCGCTGATTCGGCAATCCGGGATCTTTAATCCACAGTTCATCGCCGGCATCGGTAGATAACCTGTCAAAAACAACGACTTCCACTTGATACCAGCTCGCATATGCGCAGGGCGCCGAAAGAAAAATCAGGAACAGGATTAGCCGCCTTATCAACACTTCATGCCACCGCTTCGAGCGTGATCTCGTTCAATAGACCGGAAAGGATGGTAAAGCGCGCGTCCGCATCGGGCAAATCCTGCAATATCCGTAATTTATCCGGCCCATCCAGTCTGTAGTTCTGCGGCTGCGACTGGATGAACCGGATAATCCTGTCCGCATCGATATTCGTTTCGGACGAAAATAGCACACGCCCGCCTTTTCCGTCTAAATCCACTTTCTTGATCCCCAATGGATTTGCCTTGAGTTTCAATTCCGTCAGTCGAAACAGATTTTTAACCGGCTCGGGCAATAAACCAAACCTGTCGATCATTTCCTCCTGCAACTCTCTCAGCTCCGGCTTATCCTTGGCGCTGGCAATGCGCTTATACATAATCAGACGGGTATGCACATCCGGCAAAAAGTCCTGCGGGATCAGAGCGGGGATATGTAAATCAATTTCTGCGCCATGGTCCAGCAGCCTGTCCAACTGTGGTTGGCGTCCGGCCTTTAATGCCTCTGCTGTTTTATTGAGCAGTTGCATGTACATGCCAAAGCCTATTTCCTGTATATGACCGCTTTGTTCCTTTCCAAGGATTTCACCCGTCCCGCGTATTTCCAGATCATGCGTTGCCAGGGTAAATCCGACTCCCAGCGCCTCCAGGGATTCTATCGCTTCCAGCCGTTTTATCGCGTCCGTAGTCATCATTTTTTTGGGCGGGACCACGAAGTAGGCGTAGGCTTGATGATGCGAGCGCCCGATTCTTCCGCGCAATTGATACAACTGTGCCAGACCGAATTTATCCGCATGATTAATGATGATGGTGTTCGCGGACGGCACATCGATGCCGGTTTCAATGATCGTGGTGCAGACGAGCACATTAAATCTGCGGTGATAGAAATCGAGCATGATTGCCTCGAGCTGTTTTTCCGGCATTTGTCCATGGGCGATACGCACTCTTGCCTCCGGCAACAAGGCCTCGATCTGCTTTGCCATTTTTTCAATGGTCTTTATCTCATTATGCAAAAAGAACACCTGCCCGCCGCGTTTAATCTCCCTCAGCAGGGCTTCTTTAACCAGCACACTGTTCCATTCACGCATAAAGGTCTTTACCGCCAATCGACCTGAGGGAGGCGTTGTGATGATCGACAATTCACGCAAATCGGACAGCGCCATATTCAAGGTGCGGGGTATGGGTGTTGCAGTTAATGTCAGCACGTTAATATCCGCGCGCAGTGACTTGAATCTTTCCTTCTGTCTGACCCCGAATCGATGCTCTTCATCGAGGATGACCAGGCCCAATTGCGCAAACCCGACATCGTTCTGTAATAATTTATGTGTGCCGATAACGATATCGACCTGGCCCTCCCGCAGTTTTTTAATGGTGCTATTCTGCTCTTTTTTCGTGCGGAAGCGCGACAACAATTCCACACACACCGGCCAATCCGCAAACCGGTCGGTAAAATTCTGGTGATGCTGATTAGCAAGCAATGTAGTCGGCGCCAATATGGCCACCTGTTTATTATTATTGACCGCCACAAAGGCGGCTCTCAACGCAATTTCTGTCTTGCCAAAACCTGAATCGCCGCAGACCAGGCGGTCCATGGGTTTCTCCTGCTGCATATCTTGCAGCACCGCGACGATCGCATCATACTGATCGGGCGTCTCTTCAAAAGGAAAGTTTTGTATAAAGGACTGATAGGCATCCTCATCGAGATAGAATTTTTGCCCCGGACGGACTGCTCTTCTCGCATTTATTTCCAATAATTCCGCTGCAACATCATGAATTTTTTCCGCCGCCTTGCGCCGCACCTTTTGCCATTGTCCGCTGCCCAATTTATGCAATGGCGCATGATCGGGATCGATTCCGGTAAAACGGCTGATTAAATTCAGCCGCGCTATAGGCACATACAGCTTGTCTTCTTCGGCGTATTCCAGCATTATATATTCAGCCGGGATGTCGCCGGTTTCCAGTGTGACCAGCCCCAGATAGCGTCCTACGCCGTGCTCTTCATGTACAACCGGCGCGCCAACCGTCAGCTCGGTTAAGTTTTTAATGATCGCCTCGGCATCCTGTTTCCGCCGTTTGCGCAGCCGGCGTTGCATGACCCGTTCTCCGAATAACTGCGATTCCGTTATCACAGCCAGATTCGGATCTTCAATGACCACCCCCTGCTCCAGCGGTGCGGCAACCATCGCAAATTGCAGATCGGCCGACAAAAACGCATCCCAGTTATCCACTCGTGCCGGATATAATTGATGCCGGGCAAACAGTTCGAGCAGACTTTCGCGGCGGCCAACGCCTTCGGCAACAATCAGGATCCGTCCGCCGAAGTTGCCGATGAAATTTTTCAATATCGACAAGGGCTCGGAAGTGCGCACATCTATCGGCAATGGCGGCGGAAACGAACTCGAGTACGCCAGAGAGTTCTCCTCGCTGTCACCCAGCGAAACAAGATCGAGCCGATGAAAACCATGTAACCGCTCGCATAAATTCTCCGTACCCAAAAACAAATCATCCGGCGGCAACAGCGGCCGCTCCGGATCATGCCGCCCCTGCTCATAGCGGGACTCGACTTCCAGCCGGAAACGATCGGCGGCGGCTATTGTTTCCTCATCTACTACTACCACCGTGGATGCCGGCATGTAATCGAACAATGAGCCGGTCTCCTGATAGAACAACGGCAGATAGTATTCAATGCCCGCCGGCGCCAGCGACTGACTGACATCGCGATAGACGGGGCATTGATTAGGATTGCCTTTGAACCGCCTGCGCCATTCTGCGCGAAATCGGGAAATTCCCTCGTCCATCAACGCGATCTCGCGCGCCGGCAGTATAAGGATTGACTGTGTTTTTTCCAGAGAGCGCTGACTTTCAGGATCGAAGGTCCTGATCGTATCAATCTCATTATCGAACAAATCAAGACGGTAAGGGGTTTTTGCCCCCATTGGAAAAATATCAATCAACGAACCCCGGACAGCCAGATCACCGTGTTCCATTACCTGGCTCACAACGCAATAGCCCCGCAGCGTCATATTTCTTTTGAAATGTTCCATTTGAACGGTATCGCCGACCTTGAGAGACAGGCTGTTCTGCAGCAGATAGGAACGAGGCAGCAGGCGGTGCAACGCGGTTGATATGGGCACGACCAGAATGCCGGCCTCACCAGTGGACAATTTAAACAAGGTTCGCAAACGCTCGGAAATAATATCCCGGTAAGGAGAAAACATATCATAGGGAAGTGTCTCCCAGTCGGGAAAAGAACGTATAGGCAGCGTGTCGCGCTGCCGGTAAAAATTCAATCCCTCTATCATTTGAACCGCAGCCAGCGAGTCTTTAGTCAGTATCAGAAATGGCCGTTGCAACTGTTGTGCCGCCATGCCGATAGCCAGCGCCTTGCTGCTGCCATAAAGTTTGCTCCAGCAGGATCTTTGCCCGGTTTCTGCCAGTTTCGGCCGTAAAGGACTGAGTTTTTCTTCATTGGACATATAGCATGAATCCCTCTTAACTCGTGGCCGGTTCACCATCGCATACTAATCAGTCGAATGCAGCGCCCTTGACCGCCGCATATATCCGGCTTGCCCAATGGTCTTTATACCTCACTGGCCTGAGGCTCCTTGCGCCCGCTCACGGATAATTGGCCGCCGGAGCTTTGCTTTTTCACCGACAATAATGCCGCCATCGGATCGTCCGCACCGGTAATCGCCCTGCCCATTACCAGGTAATGGCTGCCTGCATCGATTGCCTCCCTTGGCGTGGTGATCCGTTTCTGATCACCGGCCTCGCAATCCGGCGGTCTGATCCCCGGCGTCACCAGCAAAAAATCTTTACCCCTTTCATTGCGCAGCCGCCGCACTTCCCTGGCCGAACAGACAACCCCGTCAAGGCCACACTCATCGGTCAGCGCCGCCAGCCGGCTGACCTGTTCATCGGTGGCGGCGCTGACACCTATATCTTTCAAATCGCTTTCCTGCAAACTGGTAAGCACCGTTACCCCGAGCAGCAACGGGTTGCCGGGCTGTTTCTCTATCACCTCTCTGGCGGCCATCATCATCCGTCTTCCGCCCGAAGAATGCAGGCTGATCATCCACACTCCCAACTCCATGGCTACAGAACATGCCATGGAAACGGTATTGGGTATATCATGAAATTTCAAATCCAGAAAGATATCATAGCCGCGTTTTTTCAGTGCGCCGATCAAATCAGGGCCGGCCGCGGTAAAAAGCGCCTTGCCCACCTTTAGTTTACAGTGCGCCGGATCGAGCTTATCCGCCATCAGCAACGCATCGCTGGCGCCGGAAAAATCCAGTGCGACGATAATTCTGGCATCACTCACCTTCATATCCCCCACCTTCATATCCCATGAATGGGTTTCATCGAATTCCAGTTTCTGCAGCTAAGGCATTGCCAGTGCAATAACTTCGCATCGAATCCGCAGTGCTCGCACTTGTAGGCAATTTTGTCTTCGAGCAGCGTTCCGACTAAATCTTTAATCACCATCAGGCCAGCGCGCACCTCGCCTGTCGATCTGGAGGCAACATATTGAATCATTCTGTCTATACCCGCCAAGGCCGGTTGTTTCCTCAATTTGCCGGACAGGAACCGTATCGCCTCCTCATCCCCCTTTCTTTCAGAAATCAGCTCCGTCAAGGTCATCAATGCCGTAATACTATTATTATGCTCAATGACCGCCTCCAGATATTCCATATATTCATCCATTTTGTCGATCTGTTGGTAGCATTGCAGTAAAGGCGCGATAATTTCAGAAACATATTCCGCATCCTGCTTCTCTACTCGCTTGTAGAATTTAATCGCCTGTTTCAGATTATTTGTTTTCACTGCAATTTCAGCTTCAATGATACTGGCGCGCACGGAATTTTTATCAGAACCGATCGCCTTGCGCAGCAGCTTTCTGGCGCCATTATTATTGCCCTGCTTGCGCTCGAGGTCTGCCAACTCACAATAAAACTGTGCGATTATCTTGTTCAGCTTGTCGCCGGTCATATGCGCGAGCTTCTCCGCAATCTTGATGGCCTTGTTCCAGTCCTTTCCCTGCTGATAGATATCGAGCAATTTCTGATTGGCTTGTAGCGCGTAATCGCCCGCATCCGCCAATTCCCTGAACAGATTTTCCGCCCGGTCGAGCAGGCCCGACAGCATATAATCTGTCCCCAATTCCAGCAGCACCAGTGAATGCTGTTCCGGATTCAGCGTTGGACGCGCGAGCAGATTCTGGTGAAAGCGTATCGCCCGGTCAATTTCACCGCGTCTGCGGAAAAGATTGCCGAGTGCCAGATGAGTTTCGATTGTATCACTGTCGACATCCAGCATTTCGATAAAGACTTCAATCGCCTTGTCGGGCTGTTCATTCAGCACAAAGTTCAATCCCTTAAAATAAGTGGGATGGACAGCTTGCGGACTTTTATTATTGCGGTAATTCTGTCTGGCAACCCACCAGCCTGATAAAGCGGCTATCGGCAGTAATGCACAGATCAATATCAGCCATTCTGTACTCACAATACAATTATCTTTGGAAGCAGCATTGCCGCTAGACACTGATTTCCCGAACTACTGTAATGATTTGTGACATATAATCTCCCGAAGCCATTATGCCACAATTGCCTGGGAACCGATGCGTACGCTTGAGAGTCTCGACAGATTGAATTGGGCTTATGATGGAAAGTAATTGGCCGCTATTTGCCGTTATTGCGAGGATAATTGACCCGCTCACGCAATTTCTTGCCGGGTTTAAAATGCGGCACATGTTTGGCGGGCAGGAAAACAAGCTCCCCCGACTTTGGATTTCTGGCCGCCCGCGACTTGCGGAAGTGCGGAGAAAAACTCCCGAATCCGCGTATCTCGATACGCTCGCCGTTGGAGAGTGTGGAGGCCATATGTTCGAGTATGATTTTGACTGCAAGCTCAATATCCTTATAAGCTAATTGCGATTGGCTCAGTGCGAGCATCTCTATGAGTTTGGACTTGGTCATCATCGTCTCTGTATTGATAGCATGGCTTTCTTTACCGGTATTCGTGCCGTGATATCCTATAAGGGCTTTCAATAATCCTGAAGTAAAATTCCTTGAATCTAAACCGTCTCTAGCCGTCTTCCCGTTTTCCTGAAAGAGTACTCAGCAGAAGACTATTCTTTAGCGGCATCGTCGGTTTGCAACGATACATTGATGGTTCTTTTTTTTCTGTCGATCGCGGTAATCCTTACCTCGATTTCGTCGCCTTCCCCGATCTGGGGGGAGTCATCCTCACCCTGTTCCTCCGCAGAAAACTTCCCGTTCCGGCATTGTCCCTCGACTTCTTCCGCCAGTTGCACCGTCAACAATGTTGAATCCATCGTTTTAACCACTCCCTTCACAATAGCGCCCTTTGGATTTTCACCAATATAATTAGAAAAAGGATCTTCCTTTAATTGTTTTATACCAAGAGAAATACGTTCATTGTCCGCGTCAATCGCCAAAACAAGCGTTTCCAGTTGTTCCCCCTTCTTGTAATTGCGGATCGCCTTATCGGCATTCTCGGACCAGGAAATATCTGACAGATGACTCAGACCGTCCATGCCGCCTTCGAGGCTGACAAAGATGCCGAAATCGGTAATTGCGCTGATGGTTCCGACCACCCGATCCCCCTTTTTATGATCTGCGGCAAACTGTTTCCACGGATTTTCCCGGCATTGTTTCATCCCCAGAGAAATTCGCCGCCGCTCCTCATTGATATCGAGAACCACAACATCCACGCTGTCACCGACATTTACCAATTTAGACGGATGCAGGTTCTTGTTGGTCCAATCCATTTCAGAAACGTGCACCAGGCCTTCGACGCCTTCTTCCAATTCCACAAAACAGCCATAATCGGCAAGATTGGTGATTGTGCCGCACAGCCGGGAATCTTTCGGGTAGCGGCCGGTCAGATCAACCCATGGATCTTTACCAAGTTGCTTCAGGCCCAATGAAACACGACTACGCTCGCGGTCGAATTGCAACACCCTCACCTCGATTTCATCGCCGATACTGACAATCTCGCCCGGATTCTTGATACGCTTCCAGGACATATCAGTGATGTGTAGCAGCCCGTCGATGCCGCCCAGATCCAGAAAGGCCCCATAGTCCGTCATATTTTTGACTATACCCTTTATATTCGCCCCTTCCTTGAGGCTGTCCAGCAGTTTATCCCGCTCCACCGTATTTTCGCTTTCGATAACCGCGCGTCTCGATACCACCACATTATTTCTGTGGCGGTCCATTTTGATAATCTTGAATTTCAGCGTTTTGCCTTCCAGGTAGGATATATCCCTGACCGCGCGGATATCCACCAATGAACCCGGCAAAAATGTGCGCACACTTTTCATCTCCACCGCAAAACCGCCTTTAATTCTTTCGCTAATAACGCCTTCCACCGTTTCTTTAGCCTCATAGGCTTTTTCCAGTTCATCCCAGGCGATGATACTCTTTGCCTTTTCACGGGATAACAGGGTTTCGCCGAAACCATCTTCTATAGAGTCCAGGGCAACCTCGACTTCATCGCCGACGCTTACCTCCAATTCGCCCTTTTCATTGTAAAACTGGTTACTTGGAATAAACGCCTCGGATTTCAGACCGGCATTGACAATAATCGTATCGGCGCCGACGTCAATGACTTCGCCGCTGACTATCGTCCCCGGACGCATTTTAGATTCTATATGACTCTGTTCGAATAATTCGGCAAAACTCTCACTCATTTAAATTTCCCTGTTATCATTAATAGTAAAGTTCGGTAAAACCGCTGTCTTTTTTGTTCAAAGACAAGTCGAATCAGCAACGAGAATACACCGAGCGGTCATGGAACACCTGCACAACAATATCCCATACTATCTGCCGGACGGCCTCCACATCAAGACCGGCGGTATCGATAATTCTTGCATCGCCCGCCGGCTTTAACGGAGAAACCCCGCGTTCACCATCTCTGGCATCTCTTTCAGCTATATCGACCGAAAGCTCAAGAAGATTAGCATCGATACCTTTCTGTTTCAACTGTTTATAACGCCTTTTTGCCCTTTCATCGGCGGGGGCGGTCAAGTAAATTTTGCATGGCGCATCCGGGAACACCACCGTTCCCATATCGCGCCCGTCCGCGATCAATCCCGGCAACCTTGAAAATGCCCGCTGACGGCCAAGCAACGCCGCCCGGACTTCGGCGATTGCGGCAATTATAGAGGCGGCATTGGCGCACTCCTCGGTGCGCAATTCATCGCCGACCTTCCGATCATCCAGAATAATTTCCGCAGCGGAATTTTCATTGGAAAATTCAAACCGGACGTGCAAATCGGCCGCCAGGCTTGCCAGGCGGTCTATATCATCCAATGCCACATCCCGCCGCCGGGCCGCATAGGCCAAACCACGGTATAAACCGCCGCTGTCGAGGAAATGCCACCCGAGTTTATTCGCCAGAAAACAGCACAAGGTTCCCTTGCCAACGCCGCCGGGGCCATCCACGGTAATTACCGGCGTCGGCCTCATTGAAACACCCGGGAAATTTTCAATCCCGCCCGCGCTACGCAGTCTGCAAAGCCGGGGAATGAAGTATCCACGTTCTTACAATCAAGAATTTTAATCGCCCCCCCGGCATTTATACCGCCGACCGCAAAGGCCATTGCGACACGATGATCCCCCCGGCTGTCCACTTCCCCCCCCCGCATTTTCCCGCCCTCGATTTCCATTCCATCTTCGGTTGGATTTGCCGATATTCCCGTTGCCATAAACCCTTCCGCCATTGTCCGAATGCGGTCGCTTTCCTTCACGCGCAACTCGGCCGCCCCCTTTACCAGGGTTTTCCCTTCCGCATAGGCCGCCGCAATCATAATAGCCGGAAACTCATCAATGGCCGAGTGGGCCAAGGACTCCGGTATTTCTATCCCGTGCAGCCGGCTTGCCCGCACATTTATATCCGCAACCGGTTCATTAGATAGAGTACGCCGGTTATGCAGCTCGATATTCGCTCCCATCATCATCAATATCTCTATGATCGCATTCCGTCCCGGATTGACCCCGACATTTTTCAATACGATATTCGATTCAGCCGCAATACATGCGCCGACGATAAAAAACGCCGCAGAGGACAGATCCGCCGGCACGTTCACTTCCGTTGCGACAAGCCTTTGTGCCGGCTCTATACAGATCCTGTTGTCACACCTGGCCACCGGATGAGAAAACAATACCAGCAGGCGCTCGGTATGATCCCTGGTCGGCGCCGGTTCACTAATACAGCTTTTCCCCTCCGCATACAGGCCGGCAAGCAGAATAGCCGATTTAATCTGGGCGCTGGCAACCGGCAGCCGGTACTCTATACCGCGAAGACGCGAAACCGGACCTATGGACAAAGGCAGCCTGTTTTCACCAGTGCCGGTAATCGAAGCCCCCATCATGGTCAAGGGAATGATGATACGATCCATGGGCCGCCGGCGTAATGAACGATCCCCGGTTAGATCGCTGGCGAAAACCTGCCCGCTCAGCAGACCGGCCAGCAAGCGCGCCGAGGTGCCTGAATTGCCTGCATCGATTACCCCGGCCGGGCGCTGAAGCCCGTGCAGACCTCTTCCCTCGATGCGGATTTCAGTATCATTATGCGCATGTATAGCAGCCCCCATTTGTCGCAGGGCCTGCAAGGTTGCCAGCGTATCCTCGCCCGGCAGAAAATTCCTGATGACCGTGCCGCCTTCCGCGATTGCCCCCAGGATCAGTGCCCGGTGAGAAATGGATTTATCTCCCGGTATGGCCACTTCCCCGGAAAAACATCCACCGGGTGCGACGATATAAGCTGGAGAGGCCATGGATGGGCTATTTCCCGGAATTGCGACGATCGGTGAACCGGTTTCTGGCCGTTTTGGCGCGCATAAAAATATCCAACAATTTCTTACTGTCGGCCTGTTCGATAACCCCGGCAATTTCGGCGATATGCGCATCGAAGCGCTCCAGAATTTTCAACAACTGGATGCGATTGGAAAAACAGATGTCATGCCACATTTCCGGGTCACTCGATGCAATACGGGTAAAGTCGGCAAATCCGCCCGCGGCAAATTGAAAAATCTCATCGCGCTCCCGCATCCCCGCCAGACAATCCACCAACGCATACGCCAGCATATGCGGCAAATGACTGGTTGCCGCAAGCACCTCATCATGATGCTGCGCATCCAGACAGCTTACATTCGCGCCGGCCGCTTCCCACATTTTTGTGATCAGCCCCAGGGCATCGATACCGGTTTCCGCCACCGGCGTAAGAATAACCCGGTGCCCTTCGAACAATCCGGCGAACGCCGCCGCTACGCCGCTTTTCTCCGTTCCGGCTATCGGATGGCCGGGCACAAACCGGTTGATCTCCGCGCCCAGCGCCTTTCTTGCCGCGCTCACTACGCTGCCCTTCACACTGCCCACGTCGGTAACAACGGCGCCGGGCTTCAAATGGCCGTTTATTTTCTCCAGCACCCCCTCTGTCGCGCTCAGCGGCGTCGCGATCACCACAACGTCGGCATCTTCAACGGCGCGCGCAGGATCGGCGCAATAACTGTCGATAACGCCGAGTTCAACCGCTTTGCTCATATTTTCCGCGCTGCGATCACATCCCGCCAAGGCGCCGCAGGTTCCAGTCCGGCGCAATGACAGGGCCAGCGACCCGCCGATAAGCCCGACGCCTACAATCACCAAACGTTCAATCAGCATGACCGGTTTCGTTCACCCCTAATCTATAGCATTATTCAGCAGCAGAGGCCCGGCCCGCTCCCGGCAGGCATTTCAGATATCCGCTCGCGGGTAGGAGCCGAGCAGTTTCAGCATCGATGCCCGTTCCTCCAGATCGTTCAATGCCTTTTTCACCTTGTCATTGCCGGCATGGCCTTCAATATCCACAAAGAAGACATAATCCCACATCCCCCGTCTTGAAGGGCGCGATTCAATACGTGTCATGCTGACATCATTATCGGCGAAACAAGTCAGCATCTGATGCAGCGCACCCGGTTTATTTGGCGTTGAAAACAATAAAGAAGTCTTGTCACGGCCGCTTTCCGGCACAGACTCACTCCCGATCACAAGAAAGCGCGTGGTATTATCCGGCTCATCCTCGATATTTCTTGCAAGATACGCCAGGGAATACAGCTCCGCCGCCGTATCTCCGGCAATGGCGGCCGTTCCCGGCTCATTGCGCGCCATGCAGGCCGCTTTTGCGCTGCTGTTCACCGCAATGCGTTCGGCATCGGACAAATTCGCATCCAGCCAGCGCCGGCACTGTGCCAGCGGCTGTTGATGAGAATAAACCCGTTTAATTTTTTCGAGCTCATCGGTCTTACTCAGCAAATGATGATGGATGCGCAACTCCACTTCACCGCAGATCGATAAATTAGAACTAATCAGTATATCGAGAGTATGATTCACCACCCCCTCGATTGAATTTTCCACCGGCACAACCCCGTAATGGCAGGCGCCGGCTCCCACTTCCCGGAACACCTGATCAATACCGGAGAACGCCGACGTTTTTGTCGAGTGCCCGAAATGCTTCAATGCCGCCGCTTGAGTAAACGTGCCTTCCGGGCCGAGATAAGCGATATTCAGCGTATGCTCCAATGCCAGACAGGCGGACATAATCTCCCGGAACAGCCTTGCGACCTCCTCGTTGGGCAAGGGTCCCCGGTTCTCCGCGATCACCTTCCGCAATATCTGCGCCTCGCGCTCCGGGCGGTAGAAAGTACTCCCATCCTCGGAAGGCCCTTTGGTTTGCGCGATAATTTTTGCCAGGCCGGCCCGCTCACTCAGCGCACCCAGCAACTGACGGTCCAGATCATCAATCTTCCGGCGAAGCTGCTCCAGTTTCTGCTCGTCTGACATCAGAGTTACCGATCAAAATATAGAATAATTTCCGCGCCGTCGGCATAACACTTATACTTCCGGTTCATCCGTCTTTTCCTCTGCTTCCGGTTCATCCGTGGCATCGTTACTTTCGTATTCCATAATGCGCTCTATGCTGGTCAGCCGCTCCCCCTCATTCAGATCCACCAGGCGCACCCCCTGGGTATTTCTGCTGACAACCGAGATATCCCGCACCGGGAAACGGATCAACTTACCCCGGTTACTGATGAGCATAATCTCATCCTCATCTTCCACCAGCGCCGCGCCGATCACATTACCGTTTCTGTCGCTGGTTCGCATCGATTTCACACCAGAGCCGCCTCGCCGCCTCTGCGGATAACCGGATACAAGCGACCGCTTTCCGTAGCCATTTTCAGTTGCGGTCAGTATAGTCGCAGGCTCATCCTCCCTGACGATAACCAGGGAGATCACCTTTTGTCCTTTGCCCAGTTTTATCCCCCGCACCCCCCTGGCCGTGCGCCCCATTGGACGCACATTTGACTCATGGAAACGCACCGCCTTGTCCGAATTGCTGAATAGCAGCACATCATGCTGTCCGTCGGTTAATTCGACTCCGATAAGCTGATTATCTCCCGTCAACTCAATCGCGCGAATACCGCTGGCCCTGGGTCTGGAAAAATCAATCAACGGCGTTTTCTTGATCGTGCCGTCCATGGTGGCCATGAGCACAAACGCATCCCGCTCCAATCCCCGCACCGGCAAAATTGCATTGATACGCTCGCCCTCATCCAGCGGCAGCAGATTGATCAACGGCTTGCCCCTTGCCACACGGCTGGCCTGCGGCAACTCATACACCTTCAGCCAATACAATTGCCCTCGGTTGGAAAAACAAAGGATGGTATCATGCGTACTGGCCATAAAAACCTTATCGATAAAATCCTCATCCTTGACCGAGGTTGCCGTTTTCCCTTTGCCGCCCCGACGCTGTGATCGATAGGTATCGATCGGCTGCAGCTTTGCATAACCGGCATAAGACAGGGTCACCACAACATCCTCCTCGATGATCAGATCCTCCATGCTCAGGTCTTGACGATCGGCAATGATCTCGGTTTTACGGCCATCGCCGTAATCTGCCACCACCATTTCCAGTTCCTCGCTAATCACCCGTTCGAGCCGCTCCGGTTGTGACAGAATATCCAGCAGGTCTTCTATAACCTTCAGTAATTCGGCAAACTCCTCGACAATTTTACCTTGCTCCAGACTGGTCAATTTCTGCAGACGCAGTTCCAGTATTGCCTGAGCCTGCTCCGGCGACAGCCGGTAGCCGTCCGAGGTCAAACCATAATTTCCGGACAATTCCCCCAGCAGCGAATCATCTTCCCCGGAGCGTTTCACCATATCGACTACCATGCCCGGCTCCCATGCCCGGTCCATTAACCCCTGTTTCGCTTCCGCCGGGGAGGCGGACTGCTTAATCAATGCAATAACCGGATCGATATTCACCAGGGCCACGGCCAGCCCTTCCAGCAGGCGCGCGCGCGTGCGCGTCTTGTTCAGATCGAACAAGCATCTTCGGGTAACCACTTCGCGTCGGTGGCTGAGAAAGGCCTCCAGCAGCTCCTTCAGGTTCATCAACCTTGGCCGCCCCTTATTCAGGGCGACGATATTGATACCGAACACCGTCTCTATCTGGGTGAGCTTATAGAGATTATTGATCATCACCTCCGGCACTTCATTTCTGCGCAGCTCGATCACCATTCGCATACCGTCCTTATCCGACTCATCACGCAGTCCGCGAATACCGGTTATCTTTTTATTCTTGACCAACTCGGCAATCTTCTCCAGCAAACGCTTCTTGTTCACCTGATACGGCAGCTCAGTCACCACGATTAGACTGTTATCGGTCTCATCAGTCTCCACGTGCAGGCGCGCGCGCATATAAATTTTGCCGCGGCCGGTACGATAAGCCTCATGGATACCGGTCGAACCGTTGATAATCCCTGCGGTAGGAAAATCCGGCCCCGGTATAAAGCGGATCAATTCGGCGATACTGATATCTGGATTCTCAATCAGCCCTTTGCAGGCATTGATCACCTCGGACAAATTATGCGGCGGGATATTGGTTGCCATACCGACCGCGATCCCGCTGGAACCGTTGATCAGCAGATTCGGCACACGTGTCGGCAGCACAGTCGGCTCATTTTCCGCACCGTCATAATTGGGCACAAAATCGACAGTTTCCTTATCGATATCATGCAGCAATTCATGGGCGATGCGCGACATACGCGTTTCGGTATAACGCATAGCCGCCGCCGCATCACCATCCACCGACCCGAAGTTACCCTGGCCGTCTACCAGCACATAGCGCAGAGAAAACTGCTGCGCCATGCGCACTATCGCATCATAGACGGCGCTATCGCCGTGCGGGTGATATTTACCGATAACGTCGCCGACAATACGCGCCGATTTCTTATGCGGCTTATTCCATACATTGCCCATTTCATTCATGGCAAACAGCACGCGGCGGTGAACCGGTTTCAAGCCGTCGCGCACATCGGGCAACGCGCGTCCCACGATTACGCTCATCGCGTAATCCAGATAGGACTGCTTCATTTCAGTTTCAATATTGACGCGGGAAACAGCGTACGCAAAGTCAAATTCGGACATAACCCTTCTTTTTAGAGTAAAAAACGGAGGAAAAAAGCCTGTTAAATCTGTATTAAAGAAGCAATGATGATACCACAACCGCCCTCGGTTGCCCTACTGTTAATTTTACCGCTTTTCGACCGGAATGTGGAATAGACGTATTGCCTTCCCTGCCATTCATGAGAAAGCAGGAATCCATCGGTGATGAGACAGGCGCACGGCGCCGGTAAGAGGCAGAACCTGCAGGAATGGCGGGGGCGGTTAAGGTGTGGCTTGCCCCCTCACCCCGGCCCTCTCCCAGAGGGAGAGGGAGAAAACTGAATAATAACGCTTTTATCCAACCCCCCTCTCCCTTTGGGAGAGGGGCCGGGGGTGAGGGTTGAGGATAATGCCCTGCCTACAGATTCACCATCAGCCCGACGGAGGCCACGATAATTGCGGTCATACCGACGGCGATGCCAATGCCCCACCGCAGCATCTTGCTTTCCAAATTGGCAAGATCGGCTTTGGTGGCCTTTTCTTTCAGTTCGGCCTTCAGTTCGGCCTCCAGTCTGGCTACAATGGTTTCCAATCTGGCTACAGCGGTTTTCAGGCCGGCGAGGTCGGCTTCTAGTCTGGCTACAACGGTTTTCAGACCGGCAAGGTCGGCTTCCAGTCTGGCGATGTCGGCTTTGGTGGCCTTTTCTTTCAGTGCGGCCTTCAGTTCGGCTACAACAGCCTTCAGTTCGGCTACAACGGTTTTCAGACCGGCAAGGTCGGCTTTGGTGGCTATGTTGTCGGCGAAGGCCAAGCCTTCAACTGCTCTTTCAGCAGTTTTCTCAGACACCTTGGCCTCCAACAGGGCCTTGTATAATGCGGTGGTGCTCATCGCGGTTTCAGGTGGAACACCTAATATGTGTGAACATGGGTTGATGTTGCCAGATGCCACTCAGGGTGTCAACCCCCACCTTCAGCCGAAGGCGGCCTGCATTTTTGCTGGATCGGGGGCGGGTATTACGCCTTTTTCGGTTACGAGGTAGTCCACCAGCGCGGCCGGGGTGAGGTCGAATACCGGATTGATGGCGTGAATGGGGCCGCCGGGGGGGTGGGGGCCGGTTATTTCTTCGGGGGGGCGGTTTTCGATGGGGGCCTGTTGGCCGGATTGGATGGACATGTCAATGGTGGATGAGGGGGCGATGATCATGGTGCATATCTTGTGGTGGCGGGCGGCCAGCGCGTGCATGTAGGTGCCGATCTTGTTGATGACGTCGCCGTTGGCGGCGATCCTGTCGGCGCCGGCAATGAACCAGGCGGCTTGTTGTGTGCGCATCAGCGAGGCGGCGGCGGAGTCGATCATCAGGGTGATCGGGATCTGCTCGCGCTGTAATTCCCAGGCGGTGAGCCGGGCGCCCTGCATCCACGGGCGGGTTTCGCTTACGTAGACTTGTTCGAGTTTTTGTTGTTGGTGCAAGGTGCGGATTACGCCCAGGGCGGTGCCGTAGCCGCCGGTTGCGAGTGCGCCGGCGTTGCAGTGGGTGATCACCGAGCAGGGTTTGTCGATGAGGGCGGCGCCGAGCCGCCCCATGGCGCGGTTGGCGTCTATGTCTTGTTGGTGTATGGCCAGGGCCAGGTCGAGCAGCGGCGGCTCCGGGTCGGTGTGCAACTCGGCAATGCGCCGACGCATTCGGTTGAGCGCCCATTGCAGGTTGACGGCGGTGGGGCGGCTGTGGAGTAAGCGGTGCAGGTCTTTTTCGATGTGGTGTTTCCATTCCGGCCCGGCCTGCCGCCAGGCGTCCCGCGCGGCAAGGACTACGGCATAGGCGGCGGTAATGCCTATGGCTGGCGCACCGCGCACGATCATGCCGGTGATTGCTTCGGCCAGCGCCGGGGCTTTGTGGTAGTCGATGTAGTGTTCCTTCTGCGGCAGCAGGCGTTGGTCGAGTAGGCGAACGTGGTCGTGGCTCCAGCCGACGGCTTGGAAGGGTTCGGGTGATTGGACTATGTTAGTCATCGTGGGTGATTTCTGAAATAATAGTGTGTATCAAGGGGATAGAATAACGGAGTTTGTATCTATTTATAATGAATGTCGAGACTTTGATCCATGCGAGGTGGATTGTGCCGGTGGAGCCGCCCGGTGGGTGGTTGGAGGGTCATTCGGTGGCTATAGACGGCGGCAGGATCGCGGCTATTCTGCCTACCGGGGAGGCGCTGGCCGATGTGAGCGCCACTCAGGAGTTTCGCCTCGACCGGCATGCGCTGATCCCCGGATTGATCAATGCGCATACTCATGCGGCGATGTGTCTGTTTCGCGGGCTGGCGGATGATCTGCCGTTGATGCAGTGGTTGCAGGATCATATCTGGCCGGCGGAGCATAAGTGGGTGGACCGGGAGTTTGTGGTGGATGGAACCCGGCTTGCGGTTGCCGAGATGCTGCGCGGCGGGGTTACTTGTTTTAATGATATGTATTTTTATCCGGATCATACGGCCGAGGTGGCGTCGGAGTTGGGTATGCGGGCGTCGGTGGGTTTGATCTTGCTTGATTTCCCGACGGCGTGGGCGAAGGACGCCGAGGAGTATCTGGTTAAGGGTGAGCAGGTTTTTGACCGGTTCAGAGATGATGCGCTGGTGAGCACGGCCTTCGCACCGCACGCGCCGTATACGGTCTCGGACGGGCCGTTGCGGCGGGTGGCAACGCTGGCGGATGAGATCGATATACCGGTGCATATGCACGTGCATGAGAGCGGGGATGAGATCGCGCAGAGTCTGGCACAGTTTCAGAAGCGGCCGTTGCAGCGCCTGGGTGAGCTGGGGCTGGTGAGTGAGCGGCTTGTGGGGGTGCATATGACACAGTTGCGGCAGGATGAGATCGCTGTGCTGGCGAGATCGGGTGTGCACGTGGCGCATTGCCCGGAGTCGAATCTGAAGCTGGCCAACGGTATTTGTCCGGTAAAGCAGTTGCTGGATGCGGGGGTGAATGTTTGTATCGGCACCGACGGGGCGGCCAGTAATAATAATCTGGATATGCTCGGGGAGATGCGCACGGCGGCGTTGCTGGCCAAGGGGCATAGCGGGGAGTGTACCGCGGTCAATGCGGAAACGGCGCTGGCAATGGCTACGATAAATGGGGCCAGGGCACTGGGGTTGGAAGGGCGGATCGGGTCTTTGCGGGTGGGCAAGGAGGCGGATATCGCGGCGATTGATCTGGGGCGGATCGAGACGCAGCCGGTTTATGATCCTGTGTCACAAATCGTTTATTCAGCAGATCGCAGCCAGGTAAGCGACGTGTGGGTGGCCGGCAGGCATCTGCTTGGAAATGGGGAGTTGACCGGGGTGGACGTGGGCGGCTTGCTGGAAAGGGTGGCGGTCTGGCAGGAACGGATTTCTTCGGCCTGAATGCCTCAGGTGATTTTGGCCCAGTGATTTATAATCTGGCAGAATAGTGCGGCGGTTTTTTCGGCGTCATAGCTGGCGGAATGCGCCCGCTCGCTGTTCCATTCCATGCCGGCGGCGGCCACGGCACGCAACAGCACCGTTTGCCCATAGGCTACGCCGGCCAGCGTTGCGGTGTCGAAACAACTGAAGGAGTGGAAGGGGTTGCGGGTGATTTCTGTGCGTTTTACCGCGGCGTTCAGAAAGGCAAGGTCGAATGAGGCATTGTGCCCGGTCAGGATGGCGCGTGTGCATTGATGTTGTTTGAGTTTTTTTTTGACGACGGTGAATATGTCGGTGAGCGCCTGTTTTTCCGGCACCGCGATCTGTTTTCTGAACGGGTGATTTACGTCGATTTTGATAAATTCCAGCGAGGCCGGGTCAAGGTTGGCGCCCTCGAATGGTTCTACGTGCCGGGAGATGGTCTGCTCGACCGTCCAGCGGCCTTTTTCGTCCATTTCGAGCAGGACGGCGGCGATCTCCAGCAGCGCATCGGTTTCGGCATTGAATCCGGCGGTTTCCACGTCGATGACCACCGGCATGAAGCTGCGAAAGCGGTCGGCCATGAGGGCGCCACGGTGTTTTTCTTCGTTTATTGCTCTGGCATCCATTGGCAAGGCTCTCCCGCTCGTAGTGGAATTATTTTTTCGGCGCCGAAGGGATAGCTGTCCGGCACGGTCCATTCATGCTTGCGCAGGGTGATTGTTTCCTTGTTGTGGGGGAGGCCGTAAAAGTCAGCCCCGTTTTTGGCGGCGAATTTCCCCAGGTTCTCCAATTTGTTCTCCGTTTCAAATACCTCGGCGTATAAGGACAGGGCCGCCGGCGCCGAGTAAATGCCGGCGCAGCAACGGGCGCTTTCTTTGGCGGATGCGGGGTGCGGGGCGCTGTCGGTGCCGAGAAAGAATTTGCCGGCGCCTGAGGTGGCGGCAGCGACGACGGCCCGCCGGTCTTTTTCCGATTTCAGTACCGGCAGGCAATAATGATGGGGGCGCATCCCGCCCCGGAACAAGTCGTTTCGATTCAGTACCAAGTGCTGCGGTGTGATGGTCGCGGCAACGTTGGCCGGGGCGGCACGGATGAAATCAACCGCGTGTTTGGTGGAAATGTGCTCCAGCACGAGTTTTAGTTCCGGGCAGCGCCGGGTCAACGGGGCCGCGATCCGGTCAATGAATACGGCCTCGCGGTCGAATATGTCTATTTCCGGGTCGGTCACCTCGCCGTGCATCAGTAAGGGCGCTTTGTATTTCTGCATCATTTCGAGCACAGGATACACCTTTTCAAGATCGGTAACCGCGGAATCGGAGTTTGTGGTGGCGCCGGCGGGATAGTATTTTACCGCCTGGACGTGTTCGGAGTCGGCCAGTTTTTTTATCTCGTCGCTGGGTGTGTTGTCGGTCAGGTACAGCGTCATCAGCGGGGTGAAGGCCGCTGCCTCGCTCAGCGCGGATAGAATACGGTTGCGGTATGCATGGGCCTGCTCGCAGTTGATGACCGGCGGATCCAGGTTGGGCATGATCATCGCCCGGGCAAACACCGCCGCACTGTGGTTGACAACGGCCGCCATGCAGCCGCCGTCGCGCAGGTGCAGGTGAAAGTCGTCCGGTTTAACGAGGGTAAGGGTTTGCATTTGGCCTCCTTTCGGTGAATACAATGGGTTCTCCGGCAGTAAAAATAGCATAACCCGCATGGTTTGTCCGGGATCGTCATATATAAATAATCCGTATAATAATGGAGCATATATACGTGTAATGGGCAAGACGCATTACTGGAAGGACCACCCGTTTTTCAGACCGCATCAAGGCATCGTGGATGAATGCAGCAGTGGTGGATATGCACAGTTCGGCGAGCGCCAAAGGTTCCTGAGCTTATGCAGCCCGGCGCTTTTCATTGTGCAAACCCGCCAGTCTCGATACTATTGGCGAAATAACGACTTTATGGTTATACTGAAAACTTGCATTTTTTCAGACAATACGGAATATTATCGATATTCCCCGCTGCGGCGGGCAATCTGCATGAGGGAAGATCGGACCTAAGGCGCATGAATGCAGTATTAGCGGCGGCAGTGCCTGTTGCAGGGACTGACCGGCCTGTTCCCGCTTGTTCATGGGATGAGTGTTATGCCTCACAGACAATTAATAATGGGAATTAACCAATGTACGGCAAGTTAAAAAAAGCAAGTAATGCGGTGTTGGGGATCCCGGCGCTGATGTTCCTGTTCACGGCGAGATCGGCCATGGCCGAATACCCGCTGAATCTGACCCAGGGTGTGACACCGATCAGCCGGGAAGTGTATGACCTGCATATGATCATACTGTACATAGTGACGGTGATAGGCATAGGCGTGTTTGGCGTGATGTTCTGGTCCATATTCCACCACCGCAAGTCAAAAGGCGCGGTGGCGCAGCAGTTTCACCATAATACCTTCGTTGAAGTTCTCTGGACTATTATCCCTGTCCTGATCCTGGTTGCCATGGCGGTCCCGGCCACCAAAACCCTGATCAAAATGGAAGAGACCGGCGAGGCCGAGATGACCATCAAGGTTACCGGCTATCAGTGGAAATGGAAATATGATTACATTGAAGAAGGGATCAGTTTTTTCAGCACGATCACCCAGGACTCCTATAACGCCAGCCAGAGAGGCGAGGGCGATCCGCACCAGATCGAAAATTACCTGTTGGACGTCGATAATCCTGTGGTGCTCCCGGTCAATAAAAAGATCCGCATTCTGACGACGGCGGCGGATGTGATCCATGGCTGGTGGGTGCCGGCGCTGGGTTGGAAGCGCGATGCAGTACCGGGTTTTATCAATGACAACTGGACGATAATCGAGGTGCCGGGCACCTACCGAGGACAATGCGCCGAATTATGCGGCAAAGACCACGCCTATATGCCCGTGGTAGTCAAGGCGGTGGAAGAATCAGAATACCGGACCTGGGTGGCGGAAATGAAGGCGGCCGAGGCGGCCAAACAGGAGGAAACCGGCAAAACCTATACGATGGACGAGCAGCTTGAGCGCGGCGAGACAGTGTACGGCACACAATGCGCCGTCTGTCACCAGCCGCAGGGGCAGGGCATTCCGGGAGTGTTTGCCGCGCTGGATGGCAGCGCCATTGTCAACGGCCCGGCCCCCGAACATATCAGCATCGTACTGAACGGCCAAAATCTGATGCCCGCTTTCCGTGAACAACTATCCGATGCCGAGATTGCCGCCGTGCTCACCTACGAACGAAATGCCTGGAGCAACAGCGCCGGCGACGTGGTACAGCCGGCGGATGTAAAGGCGGCGCGCTAGGTCCGATGCGATACACCATGATTACTATGAAACGAGGATAAAAAAATGAGTGCAGCGGTAGCCCATGATATTCATCATGAACACAAGCCTGTCGGCATAGGCCGGTGGCTATACTCGACCAGCCATAAAGATATTGGCACCATGTACCTGGTATTTGGCTTGACCATGTTTTTTGTCGGTGGGGCAATGTCCATGGTCATCCGCGCCGAGTTGTTTCAACCGGGGCTCCAGTATGTAGACCCCCTGTTCTATAACTCACTGGTCACCATGCATGCGCTGGTTATGATATTCGGAGCCGTCATGCCGGCGGCCGTTGGTTTGGCAAACTGGTTGATCCCGATGATGATAGGCGCGCCGGATATGGCGCTGCCACGCATGAACAACATGAGTTTCTGGATCCTGCCGTTTGCCTTCACGCTGCTGTTATCCACCTTCTTTATGAGCGGCGGCGCCCCGTCCGGCGGCTGGACCATGTATCCGCCGCTGGTCTTGCAGCTCGGAGACGGCTTCCCATTCCTGATCTTTGCCGTCCACCTGTTGGGGATCTCATCCATTATGGGCGCGATCAACATCATCGCAACGGTATTCAATATGCGCGCCCCCGGCATGAGCTTTATGAGATTGCCGCTGTTTGTCTGGACCTGGATCATCACCGCGTTTCTACTGATCGCCTCAATGCCGGTACTGGCCGGCGCCGTCACCATGCTGTTGACCGACCAATACTTCGGCACCAGTTTCTTCAATGCCGCCGGCGGCGGCGATCCGGTCATGTTCCAGCATGTATTCTGGTTCTTCGGGCATCCGGAAGTATACATCCTGATCCTGCCAGCCTTTGGCATAGTCTCGCAGATCCTTCCCACCTTTGCCCGCAAGCCCCTGTTCGGTTACACGTCCATGGTCTATGCGACGGCAGCCATTGCATTCCTGTCCTTCTTTGTCTGGGCGCACCATATGTTCACCGTAGGCATGCCGCTGGTGGGCGAGTTGTTCTTCATGTATGCCACCATGTCCATTGCCGTGCCGACCGGCGTGAAGATCTTCAACTGGATCGCGACCATGTGGAAAGGCTCGATGACCTTTGAAACACCGATGCTGTTTGCGCTGGCATTTGTCATCCTGTTTTCGATTGGCGGTTTTACCGGTTTGATGATGGCCATTACCCCGGTGGACTTTCAATATCACGACACCTATTTCATCGTGGCGCACTTTCACTACGTGCTTGTTCCGGGCGCCGTATTCGGGCTGCTGGCCGCCGTATATTTCTGGTTGCCGAAATGGACCGGCCATATGTATGACGAAACACTGGGCAAGCTGCATTTCTGGCTGTCGGCCATTTCCGTCAACGTCCTGTTTTTCCCGCAGCACTTCATCGGCCTGGCCGGTATGCCGCGCCGCATTCCCGACTACAATGTGCAATTTGCCGATTGGAATGTGATCTCCAGCTTCGGCGGCTTTGCATTCGGCCTGAGTCAATTGCTGTTCGTATGGGTAGTGATCAAATGCATTCGCGGCGGCGAAAAGGCCACCGATCAAGTCTGGGAAGGCGCACACGGCCTGGAATGGACGCTGTCGTCCCCGCCGCCATTCCACAGCTTCACCGTGCCGCCGCAAGTCACCGATACCACGGCGCACTCATAGAAAGCAATGACTACCGACAATCATTCCGAGCAGCCGGGCAAAAAGAACATTCGTTTGGCGGCAATACTGGGCGTGATCGCCTTTATCATTTATATCGGCTTCATAATGCAGTACCTGTAGACGATGGAACAGCAGCAAAAAAACAATACAACGGCGGTAAAGCTGCTGGTATTCACCGTCGCAATGTTCGGTTTCGGCTATGTGCTGGTTCCCTTATACGACGTTTTCTGCGAGCTTACCGGGCTGAACGGCAAGACCGGCACAATAACGATCAGCGACAGCAGTAAAGCCCCAGTAGACCGGCAGCGGCTGGTGACCGTTGAGTTCGATACCAACATAAACGGCAACCTGCCCTGGAGCTTCAGGGCCTCCCAATTCAAAATGCAGGTGCATCCCGGCACGGTCGCCGAGGCGATCTTTATCGCGAAGAACCAATCCGACCGCACCATAATCGGACAGGCAGTGCCAAGCGTCGCACCCGCACTGGCATCCCGCTACTTCGACAAAACCGAATGCTTCTGCTTTACGCAGCAGACGCTCGAACCCGGCGAGGAAAAAGAAATGCTGGTGCGGTTTGTAGTGGATGCGGAACTGCCGAAAAAAATATCGACAATGACACTCTCATACACTTTTTTTCAATCACCGGCAAATAACACGAGCTCTGGATAAGCCGCACAGACCAACCGGAGACAAGAGGAGCCATTATGGATACAACAAACGATGCCTATTTCATCCCCGAACCAAGCCGCTGGCCTGTAATCGGTTCCATTTCCTTATTTATTCTGTTCTTCGGCGGCGCGCTGATGCTGAACGGCTCCGCCTTCGGCACCTTCATACTGGGGCTGGGCACCGGCGCAGTGATATATATGTTCTGCGGCTGGTTTGCCGAAGTGATCAACGAGAGCATTGCCGGCAACTACAACAGCCAGGTTGATGTCAGTTTTCGCTGGGGAATGAGCTGGTTCATATTCTCCGAGATCATGTTCTTCGCCGCCTTTTTCGGCGCACTCTTCTACGTACGCCAGTATTCAGTGCCGTGGCTGGGTGGCGAGGCAACCGGGTTTGTGACCCACGAATTTCTGTGGCCGTCATTCCAGGCCGCCTGGCCGCTGCTGACCACGCCGGATATGTCACTGGAAAACGCCAAAACCGCATATACCGCAATAAAAGAAATCATTCCCGCCTGGGGGATCCCGGCAATGAACACCGCCATCCTGCTGACCAGCGGCGCAACGGTTACCTTTGCCCACTGGGCGCTGAAGCGGGGGAGCCGCAAGGGACTATGCTGGTGGCTGGCCGCAACCGTTGCCTTGGGGGCCGTGTTTGTCAGCCTGCAGGCCGGCGAATATCTGCATGCCTATAACGAACTCGATCTCACCCTCAATTCAGGCGTCTACGGATCGACCTTTTTCATGCTCACCGGATTTCACGGATTGCATGTCACCATGGGCACAATCATGCTGCTGGCGATACTGATCCGATCTATCAAAGGGCATTTCTCCAACGAAAACCACTTCGCCTTTGAAGCCGTCGCCTGGTACTGGCACTTTGTTGACGTAGTCTGGCTTGGCCTGTTTGTGTTTGTATACTGGCTGTAATCTGCTTCAGTCTACACCACGCAGGGTAAACCATGAGCAGGCTAAAGAAGAAGTTACACAATGCTCCGGCATTCAAGAAGGAGTCGGGAAAGCAGAGAGGGAACAACCCTCCACGTACAAAATAGCCGCCGGCGTTTCCGCTGTTGGAGCGGACCCGAATGCTATGATTGCAACCTCTGCATCAGCCTGGGGAGCGAGATAACCATCACATCATCACCGACCGGAAATTCATCGTCCCCGCCATACACGATATATTTTCCAGTCGCCCCCAGGTCTGCACATATTCGGTTGTAATGTTTCCCCAGCTTTGGCGCAGTGCCGTGTTTGATTTCCACCGCCCAGATTTCCGAGGATGGCAGCTTGATCACCAGATCAATTTCTGCCCCCGCCGTTGTGCGGTAGAAATAAGTCTCGGCCCGGCGCGGCAGGATGGAATGGATATTCTCAATCACAAAACCTTCCCAGCTTTTTCCGAGCACAGGATTGGACAGTAGCGCATTATGGCTGTCAATGCCCAACAGTCGGTGCTGGATGCCGCTGTCGCGGATATAATACAGAGGCGTCTTTACCAACCGTTTTTTGACATTGGCGTGCCATGGCTCCAGCCTTCTGAGCAGTAGCAGATCGGTCAGAATATCGATATAACGGCCAACCGTCTTGCCGCTGATTTCAAGATTAGCGCCCAGCTTTGAATAATTGACAGGCTCACCCTGCAAATGCGCCAACATAGTCCATAAGCGGCGCAACCTGCCCGCCGGCAGCCGAAAGCCCATCTGCGGCACATCCCGTTCCAGATAGGTGCGGATCAGATCTTCCAGCCAATCCATCGCCAGATCATCAGTTGCGGCCAGATAGCTGTCCGGGAAACCGCCCCTAAGCCACCGTTTTTGCAGATCATTCCGCTCCTGTCCGGTTTCCAGCACATTGAGGCCGCTCATTTCAATATAACTGATACGCCCGGCCAGACTTTCCGAGGACTGACGCAACAACTCCATCGATGCGGAACCCAGCAACAGGAATTGCCCCGATCTTCGCCCCCGTCCCCTGTTCCTGTCTATCAACCCGCGCAAAACCATAAACAAATCGGGTGCGCGGTGAATCTCATCCAGAATGACCAATTTATCGCCGTGCATACTCAAAAAGCCGCCCGGATCACTCAACTTCAATAAATCCCCCGGCGCTTCCAGATCCAGATAGATTGAATTTCGCTCTTCCCCTATCGTCCTCGCCAGAGTAGTCTTCCCTACCTGACGCGCACCAACAAGCGCCACAGCGGGAACCCGTGCGATATTTTCCTGCAACCTGTCCGTAATCCATCGCGCCAACATACCTTGTATATTGGGATAGTAAGTCCGAGATTGCAATGTAAAACGCGCTTATATTCTTGCTATAACCCTTTCCTTTATCAGTTATAATAAAGACGATCGTACCCGCCAAGGCTATAGCTATGCGTACCATGGTATGCCGGCACATCCTCAAATTGGCGGGTCTTTTCATTACATTCTGGCGGCATGGATGACCGAGTATCAAGCCGGTTCTTTTCGTCACACGCTGAAATTGCCGGACTGTAGAATAAGTTGCCGGACGGCTGACTTAGGATAATTATCAATAAAACGAAAGAGGAAAAAATGCTGGAAGAAAGCCCGTTTACGCCAGGACAGCCGGCTCCGGCAACCGCATTCAGCGGTCGTAAGGATTTGGTGAGGGAGTTGGTAGAAACAGCAGAGAGCGCCTGCCGTGGGCGTTTTCGGGTGGCCTATATTTCGGGCGAGCGCGGCATTGGCAAGAGTTCGCTGGCGCAAGCGGTCCGCCACCTTGCCGAGCGTGATTTGGAGATGGCGACGGCATACGTGGCGTTGGGCGGCGTGGAAGATTTGACCGGGCTTGCGCGCCTGACTCTCTCGTCTCTTATTCGAGACAACGACAACAAGTCATGGATGAAAAGCGTAATCAATGCGCTGAGTAAGCACATTGAGTATGTCGGAGTACTTGGTGTCGATTTCAAGTTGAACATGCCAGACACTGATTTACAGGTGGTAGTGGACAATTTTGCTAATCAGATGAACGGATTGCTGAAGCAAATTGGCAGCGACCGAAAAGGACTAATGTTAGTCTTGGATGATATTAACGGTCTTGCCGAAACTCCCGCCTTTGCGCACTGGCTTAAAAGCATGGTGGACAGCGTCGCGGTTAGCGGACGAGAAGCCCCGCCGGTATTTTTGTTGTTTGCCGGACTGGAGGAGCGCCGACGGCAAATCATCAAGCACAATGAGTCGGTTGCGCGAGTTTTCCAGCCGACCCGTCTTGTCGAACCATGGACGAACGAGGAAACTCGTGCTTTCTTTGCAGAAGGATTCAGAAAAGGTGAGGTTGAACTATCTTCTGCGGTTTTAGTTGATTGCGTGGACTTTTCCGGTGGGCTGCCGATGCTGGCACAGGAAATCGGTCATGCGGTTTGGAAACGCATAAAACAAGACTCAGACCCGGTAAGAGGAATTTTTGATGCGGCCGAAGAGATCGGACGGCAGTATCTTGAACCCTCGGTAGTGCATGCGCTGCACAGCAAGAGTTATCGCGCTATTCTGCGAAAAATCGGCCGCAACCTGGCTGCGACCGACACATTTTCCAAGAGTGAATTGCGGGAAAAAATTGACTTGTCCGCCGAAGAGGTAAAAGCGCTGGATAATTTTATTACCCGCATGCGAAAATTGGGGGCGATACTCCTTGATCAGGAGAGTAGCAGGAAGGGCGTATATCGCTTCCCTTCTTTACTACACCGTCTTTATTTTGATATAGCGGCGGGAAAGTCATAATGCAACGAAAAAAGGCCGTTGATGGGCGAGGAAGCAGCAATGGCTAATATATTCGCCGAAGAGAAACTAAAATGACAGGATCAGGCTCTGGCAATCATTGGGGCGGTAGCTCAGCTGGGAGAGCGTCGCGTTCGCAATGCGAAGGTCGGGAGTTCGAACCTCCTCCGCTCCACCAGATCATTTCATTCTTTCAGGTGTATTCGCCCCCCACAAGTTTATGCAGCAGAGGGAATTAACCGAGATGGGGATTGTGTTTTGCGGGCTACCGTATGCTATCGCGCTCTGATTTTCTTTCAGACCGGGCCATCCAATGAATGACCGTTCACAAGAACTGCGGGATTAAGGAATAGCAACTGTTTTGGGGTACGGCAGGCCGGTGATGGTATGATCCGGGCACGATGCCGACACTGGACTTCAGGGGTACCGGCCCAGAGTATACTGTGGTTTTAGAAGCAACGACTGGCTGCTGTTGCGGTTCTTGAGGTTGTTTTTCTGGTGGTAGTTGTTTAGATTTAGCGGGCAGTTTTCTTCTTTTCCGAGTCATAATCATGCATAGCACTGTTCAAGTAGCCGCCTACACGTTCCCAAGCATCCCTTATACGTTGCTCCGGGGTGCGTGACAAGCGACGGTCCATCCGACTCTGTGGCCATAAATTAATGACACTGCCAACACCATGTAAAATTTTTCTCATTCTTTTGTCCTCCCTTAATCCATCTTGCAACACTTCATACCATAACACCCCTGATACTAAAAATATAGAGAATTAAATACAATAGTTCGCAAGTATTGTATGGGTCCATAAAATACGGGAGCGTTTATTCTTTCTATAGGAATGCACTCCGATGCCAGGCGTGGGGGCATTTTCACTCATTCCGCAGGCCGGTCAATGGTATGATCCGGTTACCATGCCGACACTGGACTTCAAAGGGAAACAACTCATCTATGCCCACCACCTGAGCACACCCGCAAAGCCGCTTGAGGTGGACGCGAAAAAATCCCTCCCGCCGAAAGGCAAAAAGCCTTCCCTCGACGACAATCTCATCATCCACGGCGACAACCTGCACGCCCTCAAGGCGCTGATGCCACGCTATGCCGGGCGGGTGAACTGTATCTATATAGACCCGCCGTATAACACCGGCAACGAAGGATGGGTTTATAACGACAATGTGAACAGCCCGATGATGAAGGAATGGCTGAAAGGCAAAAGCCCGGTGGACGGTGAGGATTTGGAACGGCATGACAAATGGCTTTGCATGATGTGGCCGAGGCTGCATTTGCTGCGCGAGTTGCTGGCCGAGGATGGGGTGATTTTTGTGAACATCGACAGTAATGAGCATCATAGAATCCGTCTCATACTGGATGAGATATTTGGCGAATATAATTTTCGCAACGAGATAGTCGTAAGACGTGGAACTAAAAATGTCCAATCTCAATTTGAAACGATAGATTCCTTGGCAACGGGGCACGACACAGTGCTTGTGTATTCGAAAGAGAAAGATACTAGGCTTCCGAAGCTCCAAGAGGCAGGTGTAGGAGATGAACCGGGGAAATGGGACACTTTCTGGAGAAACACTAATAGGCCGACGATGCGCTATACGATATTTGGGCAGACACCAGATAATGGTCAGTGGCGATGGCGTGAGTCTCGTACTCACATGGCAATAGGGAATTATGAGGAATATCTAGAGAATTACGAAGATCAGATGTCGCTTGATGACTACTTTCGTATAAGGTTGCAAGAAAGAGGGCAGGCACCGGATTTCGTCAGGTTGGGTCCCAGCAATAAAGTTCAATACTATGTAGGCCCTAGAAATTACAAAGTTATGTCGGATGTCTGGATGAATGTTAGAACTTCTGGAAGTTTAACGAATTTTCCTCACGAGAAACATGTACATCAATTAACACGCATCATTAGATGGGTAACGGGCAAAGACTCTGTTGTCCTTGATTCTTTTTCCGGTTCCGGCACCACCGCTCATGCTGCCCTTGCACTCAACAAAGAAGACGGCGGCAACCGCAAGTTCATCCTTGTGGAGTGTGAGGGTTACGCCAATAAAATCACCGCCGAGCGTGTCCGCCGTGTGATAAAAGGCATTCCAAAAGCAAAAGACGACAACCTGAAAAAGGGACTAGGCGGCAGTTTCACCTATTGCACCCTGGGCGATGAAGTAAATGCCGAAAATATGCTGACGGGAAAGAACCTACCCGATTATGAAACATTAGCCCGCCATCTTTATTGGACCGCAACCGGACAATCCCCCGACAAAATCCGCAAACAACGAGGCAAAGACGGCTTCTTCTACGAAACAAAAGGCCGCCTGTTTTACCTGATATACGAACCAAAACTTGCCTTCCTGCGCAGTCCAGAATCCGCATTAAACAGCGACCGCGCCGCAAGAATAGCAAAGCAGGCAAAAACCAAAAAGAAAACCGCAATCGTATTCGCCACCCACAAGTTTATAGGACAGAAGGAATTGACAAGCATGGGGATTATCTTTTGCGGATTGCCGTATGGAGTTTGAACTTCCGTAGTGAATAAAAAACTTATGAGTAAAAAATTTCAAAAACTACTAAGCAAGGCAGAAAAACTTTATCAACAAGAAAAATGGGATGAGTGTATTTCGGTATTGACCGAATGTATTCCTCTTGCAAAGGATGCAGATGAGAAATCAAAAATATACTACAATCGTGGTGCTAACTATGGCAGAAAGGGTGAGCATGACCGTGCGCTTGAGGATTATAGCAAGGCGATAGAGTTAAAGCCTGATTATGCAGACGCATACCACGATCGCGGCGTTACTTATGGCAGAAAGGGTGAGTATGACCGTGCGCTTGAGAATTTTAGCAAGGCGATAGAGTTAAAACCCGATGATGCGGACGCATACCACAATCGCGGCGTTGCCTATAACAAAAAAGGTGAGCATGACCGTGCGCTTGAGGATTTTAGCAAGGCGATAGAGTTAAAACCTGATTATGCGGAAGCATACAACAATCGCGGTCTTTCCTATAACAGAAAGGGTGAGTATGACCGTGCGCTTGAGGATCATAATAAGGCGATAGAGTTAAAACTTGATTATGCGGGAGCATACAACAATCGCGGTATTATCTATGGCACAAAGGATGAGTATGACCGTGCGCTTGAAGATTTTAGCAAGGCGATAGAGTTAGACTCTGATTATGCGGAAGCATACCATAATCGTGGTCTTGCCTATTTCAGTAAAAGCGATTATGGTCGTGCCATTGAGGGTTATGACAAGGCGATAGAGTTAAAGACTGATTATGCGGACGCATACCACAATCGCGGTTTTGCCTATTTCAGAAAAGGCGATTATGGTCGTGCCATTGAGGATTATGACAAAGCGATAGAGTTAAAGCCTGATTATACGGACACATACTACAATCGCGGTCTTGCATATTTCTATAAAGGCGATTATAACCGTACCATTGAGGATTATGACAAGGCGATACAGTTAAAACCTGATCATACGAAAGCATACTACAATCGCGGTGTTGTATTTTTAATACAAAAAAAATATGAGCTTGCCCTTGCCAGCTTTTTGGAATCCGACAAACACAACTCAAGTTTGAAATTTCAGTATGTATATAATTACATAGCCTTTCATCTTAAAGATATTGAAAATGGTAGAAGTGAACTATTCAGGATTTTTTGTGATTTGTTATCAGCAATCGAAACGATACAAGCTCACTTGTTCCGAAAGCCCAAAGAGACAAGAGAAGTTGCGCATTATACTGCCCTTCATACCTTGAAAAATCTTGTCAGGGAAAAAGGATGTTTCCGGCTTTATAATGCCGCATATATGAATGATCCGGAAGAAGGGGATGTGTTTTTTCAAATAATGGAAAAACACAGTGTCGATTTCAAGGATGATTTTTATCCAGACATATCTTCGTATATTCCCCCAGCGTATATTGGCAGTTTTGTTACTGTAGATTCCAAGGAAAATCAGAAAGACAAGCTATTTTTATGGCGCACATACGGCAAACATGATGGAAAGGAAGCCGGGGGAGCCTGTCTTGTTTTCAAACATGACGGAGATTGTTTTGCTGAAAGTCTGCCGAGCCTAACAATAGGCGCTATGCCTCAATCTGGAGATATGGCAAGCCGAAAAATTCCAGACAAACCGCCGCTTTATGAAATTGCTTACAAAAGTGAGATTGACAACACGGAGGGATTGAAAGATGAATTGAATAAATTGGAAGACTTGTTGCAAGAAATAAAAGATAATTTTCCCTCAGATCAATCTTCCAAAGATAAAGTTCTACAACTTGTCCGTGCAATGCTTGATGAAATCCGCTTTCTTTTCAAGGCAGACCACTATAAAGAAGAAAAAGAGTTTCGAGTTGTTCGTGTTCGTTATCCCGGGGAAGAAAATCAGCAACAAGGACCGGATGAGATAAAAATTGACATCGAGCAAATCCCCCCACGTTTCTACCTGGAAACAGATAAAGACTTCCGCTTTAACGAGGTCATCCTCGGTCCCAGTGCGCAAAGGTCGGACGAATGGACAGAATGGTTGAAACGGCAGCGCAAAGGTTTAGCGGTAGAGAAATCAGAAATTAAATACAGAAATTCCTAATGCAACCTGAAAACCATCAACAAAAACCCTTGGCAGTAACCTCGCCACAAGAACAGCAAAGCAGGGGAAAAACCAACAATAAAACCGCAATCGTATTCGCCATCCACAAGTTTATGGGACAGAAGGAATTGACGGATATGAAAATGATATTTTGTCAGTTACCTTACATGATTTATTAGAAAGACCAGTTAATATGAATAATCAAATGGAAATTCAGCAACTTTTTGAGAAAATAGAATCACTTTCCAAAAGTGGAAAATTCGAGGAGGTGACTGAAATAATCAATCAAGTGATAGCAATAGACCCGCAAAGTGCTGCTGAAGCATATTACATATGTGCATCTAACTTCGCTGTGCCTACAGGTGGAAATTCACACTCCATTAGTGAAAGCTGCTTTAAGCGGGCAATAGAAATAGAGCCTTCGCATGTAAAAGCCCGTATGGCATTGGCACAACTATACTTTTCTACACCTGTGTCAATCATGATTAAATACGGAAGCGGATCTAAAATAGATATAGAAGAGAAAAGAAGAAATGCTATAACAGAATATACGCAAGTAATAGAAATTGACCCTGACTATTCGGAAGCTTATGAACATCTAGCCTATATATATGAGTATAGCGGTGACCACAAGTTGGCCATCAAGTATTTTTCTGATGCGGTCAAACTATCTCCTGATAACATTCGTTTACGTTTAGCAAGAGGCTATCTTTATCTTAAGAATGAAAAATACGTCGCAGCCCTTAGGGATATTCGTAAAATACTTTCCTTGGACCCTGCAAACCCTGATGCAGTCACGCTTTTAGAATCTACCTTAAACCAAAAAAATGACCTTCTAGATGAAAATAGTATTGAGAAAATTATTAAAGAGTACGAAGAAAATATTGATGTCAATGATACCGATCCAGTTGTCACTCATGAGATACTTCCTCCGCTTTCTAAAGTATATAAAATGTTCGGACTAATTCTCGTCAAAAACGAGAACTATAAACAAGCTATCAGCAAATATAAGAAATCAATTGAATATAGATATAAAACTCCTTCCCCACAGGATAGCGACACCTACTATTTGCTAGGAAATGCATATAGCGCTCTAGGTCAATATAAAGAAGCTATAGTTGAGTATGATAGAGCCGTCAGGATAAAACATGACCATTCTGATGCTAGTGAAGGCAGATCAAATGCTCTGTTAAAACTCATTGAAAAACAAGAGAGTGATTTTCAGGAAAGAATAGAAGGATTTCTTTCAGGGCCTAATTCTATATTTGGGCTACAGGACCGCTTTCTTGAAAGAGAAAAAGAATATAGCAATCGCTATTATGACATTAACTTATTGATAGGGTTTTCTTTTTTCCTTATTGTCATGGCTATTATATTAGGAATTGCAGTTCTAGGTTGGTGGATAAATCGATCCACTGGCTTTTCTTTTATTGAGAGAAACGCATTTTCTCTCCTGCCATATATCGCTGTACTATTGCTATTTACAGCGATTCCTGTTTGGTGGACACGGATTCTTTTGAAAAGTCGTGACCGATGGCAAATTCTACGAGAGGATTGCTTCCGTAAAGCAGCCATAATGCAATACTTACAAGCCACTGGAAGTGATAAAGAATTTCGGAATCATATTATTCTTGAAACGATTCAGCATATGGCAAATCGTAGCGGCGCGGATTTACTTGTGGCCTTGCACTCGGATGATCCCGGAATGCCCTACTCTGCGACGGATATAATGGAAAAAATAATTAAAAAGAGACCCGCAAACGGCTAGTCCCTGACAAGACATCAGATTTATGCAACTCAAAACCTACCAACAAACCGCCCTCGATCAATTAGACCGCTGGCTGGATGCGCTCAAGGAAGCTCGCCTGAACAGTGAAAAAGCGATCAATGTTCTTAAAAAACCACAATCGTATTCGCCACCCACAAGTTTATGGGGCAGAAGGAATTGACAGGCATGGAGATTGTGTTTTGCGGATTGCCGTATGAGATGGAGAAATAATTGGCGTCTTGAATTGTTGATTGCATAGTAGAGGCAAGATCAAGTTATCATGTACTGTCATCACGCTACATTGTAGATCCTTCAACATGCCACCATGAAAGATTTTTTTCTCACAGACATAGAGATACAGGCTTTTATTGATGAGCCTTAGATGATGGACTGTTCGGCTGATTTTCTTATGCGTAAGATGAAAATCAAGCAAGGCAGAGGGTCTTCGCATCTGCAAAACTCGCGAAAGTTTCCAAGAACTAACGGAAAAGGAGAATGGCTTATTTATCTTCGCCGTAACAAAGAAAATCCGCTTGATTTTTCTTGCGGTTTAGGGTTCACCCCTGAAGGGAGAAGTCAAATATTTACATTGAGACGATATAACGGTAAAAGCCATCATCATACCAATCGGTTGGAAAATCAAATCCCGTTCTACGATTTTCATGTTCACCAGGCAACAGAGAAATATCAACGGTCACCTTATAGTGATGAGCACTATGCCTACCCTACCGACCGCTATACTGACCTCCACGGAGCTTTCAAGAATTTTTTGATTGATTGCAAAGTAATGGGCGATCATGTAGATGATCAACAAAAGAGATTATTTGAATGAATATAGAAGCAATACAAGATTCCTTCAAGGCGACAGTCGCCAAGTCAGTCAGACTGTTTCCCGAGGGGGTCAATCGCTACCAGATTTTTACCCCCTTTCATTTTGATGACGGCGACCACTTTGTTATCACCTTGCAGAAAAGAGAGGGTGAAAATTGGATCATCACTGATGAGGGACATACTTATATGCACATGAGTTACCAAATGGATTTGTCTGCCCTTCAACATGGTACACGCAACGCAATTATTGAAAGCGCGTTAGAAAAATATGGGATAGAAGAAAGAGAAGGACAAATTCTTGTTCGTATCGATGATCTCACAAATGCAGGAAATATTTTCTATAATTTTATCCAGTGCCTTATCAACATAACAGATGTCTCTTATCTGAGCCGTGAAAAAGTCGTATCCACGTTTATGGAAGATTTCAGGCAATTTCTCATTGAAAATATTGACTCGCAAAGCATCCAGTTTGATTACTACGATAAGGCACATGACCCCGACGGGAAATATCTGGTAGATTGCCGCGTCAATGGTATGCCTCGTCCTGTGCATGTATACGCGATAGGGAATAATGATCAATGTCGCGACACAACTATTGGTATTTTGAATTTTCAGAGTTGGAACCTTCCTTTTCTCGCCTTGGGAATTTTTGAGGACCAAGAACAAATTAATCGCAAAGTGCTTTCCCGTTTTACGGATGTTTGCGACCGCCAATTTTCAAGCTTGGCGACAAACCGGGAAAGCATTGCGGATTACCTCCAAAAGCAGAACGGCTGAATGCAACTCAAAACCTACCAACAAACCGCCCTCGATCAATTAGACCGCTGGATTGATGCGCTCAAAGAAGCTCGCCTGAACAGTGAAAAAGCGACCGATGTTCTTAAAAAACAGAAACTCGATATTCCCGATGAACTTAAAAATTATCCGCTTACCGCATGGAACAACCTGAAAAAGCAAGGTGTTCTTCCCCGCATTACGAGAGACGGGGAAACTGTAGCCCCCGACTACATCCCCCGAACCGCCACATCCGGCGAACCCATCCCGCATGTCTGCATGAAAATCCCCACCGGCGGCGGCAAAACGCTGCTAGGTGTCGCCGCACTCGAACGGCTCAAGCAAGGAGACACCGGCTTTGTCCTGTGGATTGTGCCGACCAAGGCGATTTATCAGCAGACCATTACGGCCTTCAAACACCGCGAGCACCCGTACCGGGTGATGCTGGAAAGGGCCTCCGGCGGCAAGGTCAAGCTGCTTGAGAAAGACGACCGATTTACCCGGCAGGACGTGGAAAGCTATCTCTGCATAATGATGCTGATGCTGCCGTCCGCAAACCGGCAGAAAGGAAAAGAATTTCTCAAGATATTCAGGGATAACGGCGGCTATACCTCGTTTTTCCCGGAACAGGACGACGCAACTGCAAATCAAAAACTCGCTGAAGAATGTGGCGGCCTCGAGAAAAACAGCAGCGGCGATTGGATCAAACACAGCCTGATCAATGTGCTAAAGCAGGTTCGCCCGACGGTGATTTTGGACGAGGCGCACAAAGCGTATGGAAAGAAAGAAGAGGACAACAAAGAGTTTGTCAAATCCGTAAACCGACTCAACCCCCGCTTCGTACTGGAACTGTCCGCAACGCCAAAGACCGGCATCAGCAACATTCTGGTCAACATCGGTGGGACTGAGCTCAACAACGAGGAGATGATCAAACTGCCGATAGAGATCCACAGTTACAGCAATTCCGACTGGAAATATACGCTTGCGGAAACCCAAAAGAAATTGAACCGGCTTGAACAAGAAGCGCAGAAACTGAAACAACGGGAAAACCGCTATGTCCGTCCGATTGCCGTGGTACGGGTTCAAAGAACAGCGAAAGAAAAGCAAGGGCAAACGTATACCGAAGATGTGCGCAGGTACCTGATACAAAATCTCTCGGTACCGGAAAGATACATAAAGGTTCAGTCATCGGAACTGAAAGAGCTTGCGGGGGAGGATTTACTGAGTGAAATGAGCGAAGTCCGCTGGATTATCACCAAAGATGCGATCAAAGAAGGTTGGGACTGCTCGTTTGCCTATGTGCTGGCTTTGCTGGACAACACCACGGCGACAACAACCATTATGCAGATGACGGGACGGGTTATGCGCCAACCCCATGCGCGCCTGATTGACAAGTCCAACGCTTTGAACCGCTGCTATATCTACTGCTATAACAAGGACGTCGGCGAGGTGGTTGAAAGTGTCAAGAAAGGTTTGGAAAACGAGGGGCTTACCGGGTTGGGAGATGCCGCCATTGACGGTGGAAGCGCAAGCAACATCACCGCCCGAACAATCAAACGGCGTCGACTTTACCAGGACTTGAAAATCTTTCTGCCGCAAGTTCTACATCAAGACGGCAAGAAATGGCGCCCGATTGACTACGACCGCGACATACTCGGTGGTTTGGACTGGGAAGCAATTAACGCAGGCGAATCGGTAAATCTCGATGACAAAGAAACGATTGCGGAAAGAATAGCGACCGTTGAGATTCAAGGGGAAAACTTTGTTTCGGAAACGGAGATTGACACTGGCGAAAGTTTGACATTGGATTATTTTGTCCGGCGGTTGATCGATACGGTTCCCAACCCGTGGCAGGCGGCGCGCATTGCGGCGGATTTTCTCCGACCGTACACCGGGGAAACCGGGGCGGATATGGCCAGGCTGCTGTACAACCGCATCTATCTGGCGGAAATTTTGCGGCGGCGGTTGAAACAGGCGATCGACGAGAAAGCCGAATTACTGTTTCGCAGCAAGGTCAAATGGGATCAAATCCGGTTTCGCTTGGAGGCCAATGTGGAGCTGGGGTATGAGATAAAAAAGTCGCTGGAGGTGATGGCTGCCGATGACGATGTGGCATTGCAGCATCAGGCCAGGCCAATGCAGTACAGTCTTTTCGAGCCGGTGTATGCCAAGGAATTTAACACCTTTGAAAAGGATTTTGCGCTGTATCTGGATCAAAGCGACGCAATACACTGGTGGCATCGAATCGCCGCACGGCAGGCTTATCATTTGCAAGGCTGGCGGCGGCAGCGCGTCTACCCCGACTTTGTCGCCTGTCAAAATGACAACGGGAGGCTATTAATTTTGGAAACCAAAGGCCGGCACTTACAGGGCAACGAGGATACGCGCTACAAGGAAAAGCTGCTGGAAACGCTGGAGCGCACCTACCGGGATGCCCTGCACCGGGGGGAGTTAATCAGCGATCTATCGGACGGTTCCAAGTCGGATGCGTCCAAACCGGTCGGTTGCAAATCGGCGGTTTTCAGAATGCTGTTTGAAGACAATTGGAGAGAAAAACTTGCGCCGTTGGTGGATGGACGGCAGTAAGTTTTTTTGCTATGGTTTAACTGCTGCCGATTTACCACCCGTACTATCGGATACCTTGGGGCACTAACAGAAAATAGGTATAATCAGATAATTCAATCAACGACATAGGAACGGTTGAAAACCGAAGAATAATTCGTGCAGCACCTTTTTCACCAAACAAGAGAAAAAACATGCCGCCAAAAACAGAAACCATTCGCCCGGTATTTTCACTGGAAGATGTCTCAAAGGATTGGCTCAAGTCAAAACTGGCAGATATTGAGGAACATACTCAAAAAGACATTTTAACGATTTATGGTGACATTATTCCCGGTGTCGATATCCGCGTGCGTATAGCAATTGAAGGATTGGATGATCGAAAAGAAATCCTGCTGGTTATCTTGCACACTGATGGTGGAGTAGTCGAAGAAGTGCGAAATATTGTGCAGATTTTGCGACACCACTATACGCATGTCCATTTTCTTGTGCCCGTATATGCCATGTCGGCGGGCACGGTACTTGCCCTTTCCGGAGACAAAATCTATATGGATTATTTTTCCAGATTGGGTCCGATTGATCCTCAACTTGTCACCGGAAATAGCAGGGTTCCAGCACTTTCATATCTGCGTCAATATGAAAAATTGATAGAAAAATCTCGCAAGGGTGAGCTTTCGTCTGCCGAATATGCCCTTCTGAATAAACTGGATTTGGCAGAGCTGCACCGAATTGAATTAGCGGCAGAACTTTCCATATCGCTCATTGAGGATTGGTTGGTGAAATACAAGTTCAAGGATTGGAATAAAAGCGATGAAGAAAAGCAGAAAAGGGCCAAGGAAATTGCGCAGATGCTAAATGATCATAGAAAGTGGTACACTCATGGGTATAGTATCCACAAAGATATTCTGGAAAAAGATATTGGCTTGCAAATTGATGATTACAGTACTAACAGCGAACTCAAGAAGTCGGTATGGGAATATTTTTGGTCTTTGTCGGAGCATATTATCAAAGTAGGCGCCTCATCATTCATACACAGTCGGAGCTTCATATGAGCGAAATCGTAGAAAATCGTTTTATCGAAGAGGTCAAAGCAATCCCACGCGACAACCCGGATATCGATATGAAATTGGTTCGAGAATGGCAAAGGATAGCGAAAATCCTTGAAAAAATGCCGCCACCACCGGAATCAGGGACGACTGAACCATTGCACTTACAACCAATCCCGTTGCGGATGTTCAGACGATAGTTGCTCTTAAGGACATGACCATGCCAACGAATAGAGGCGCCTACAAGTATTACTTCAAAAAAGGCAACAAAAAGGGTATTACATAATGATCTGGCCGGCGTGAAGCGGAGCACCGGGGCAAATCAGAGTGAGGCAAAGGGCATATCAGGCATGTAGGAGGCATTGCAACGGATGGCCAGTCTTTCGACAGAATAGCAGAGAAACAGGCAGCCCCGCCGTCCTCAATCATACACCACCCGAAAGCCCAGCCCCAGCGAGCGATAGTCCAGCGGCACCAGCCGACCGGCGAAAATATTCGCCGTCTTCTGGCCGGGCAGCCGCCAGTTGCCGCCCTGCACCCACATCGCCAGCCCGCCGCCGTCCACCGACACACTGCGGGTCCACTCCGACAACCCGCCCGCCAAATCATGTATGCCGGCGGCATTGCGATCCCTCGGCGTCTCGCCGCAGGCCGGCGGTCCGGTACGCGCCGCATCGCCGGTCACGGCGGCGCGCGGATCGTATTCGTTGCCCCACGGATAGGCGTACAGCGCCGGCCCTGCCGCCGCCCGCTGCCATTCCTCGCGGGTCGGCAGCCGCCCGCCGGCCCAGCGGGCAAAGGCATCCGCCGCCCACCAATTGACGCCGCTGACCGGCAGATCGGGCTGCTCAAGCTGCGCCTCCCAGTCGGCGGGTATGTATGCGGTGTCACGCGGCTCGTTTTCATTGCCGAAAAATCCCCACCTTACCAGCCGGTCGCCCAAAAACTGCCGGTAATCGCGGCGGCTGACCTCGCAACGGCCAATCCGCAACGCACGCGGCGCCTCCGGCTGTTGCAGTATGTTGACCGGCGGATTATCCGTCTCCGCGAGCAGCGCGGCCAAGCGCGGCAGCCGGGCCTCGGCCGGCATACCGGTCGGATGGCGCCCGCCGGGGATCTCAACCGTGCGGATCTCCGCCCTCCATGCCGTCAGCGATGCCGGCGGCGCGTCATACACGCAGCGGAAGCCCAGGTGATGGCTTTTGATGGTCCCGTCAATCTCCAGCCAGGCGGCGCTCAGCGCATACAGTTGCCGCGCCTGCGCCCGGACGGCGGGCGCACCGTGCGCCCCCGGACGGCGCAATAAATCCGGCAAACTTGCGCTGCCACGGCTCCACTCCATGACATTGAAGCTCAGCCCGTCCACCCCTTCCGGCGATGCGGCCGCCGGATGGGTGCCGCAGACCTGCGCGGCGTTGCGGTCGGGATCGTGGTACGGCCACGGCTCGGCCTGCCATTCGTTGCCCCAGGCGTACAGCCGCCCCGCGCGCCCGGACGCCATCGCCTCCCACTCCTCGGCCCACGGCAGCCGGCCGCCGGTCGCCTTGCAGTAGGCGCTCGCGCCGGCGTAGTTCATGCCGCTGGCGGGCGACTTGAGCAGGCCGGCAATCCGGTGCCCGGTGGAAACGCTTTTCAGGTCTTCCCCGGCGATGCCCTGAGCCCAGTTGTTGTGCGCCCACGCCGCAAAATTCTCAAAATCTTTCTGGCTGACCTCGCACACGTCGGCATGAAACGGGGCAATCTCACTCCAGCCGGGCGGGCGGGCCAGCCGCCGGCGCAGCTCCTGATCGGTGCGAATCACCCCGACGTGCTTTAACACAGCGGCATCAACCGCACGGGCACGCTCATCCTCGACCGGGCGGGCGCCGAGCGCCACCTCGACCGCGTCCTCGGCGCGCCCGAACAGGCCTTGCCACGTCAGCGCCAGCGACAACATCACCAGCCCGCACAGCAGCAGCGCCAGCACGCGGGCGCGCAGGTGGGCGGGGAAAACCCGCCGCAGCAGCAGCGCCAGCAGCCCCAGCCCCAGCAGCAGGTAGAGCGCAAACAGCAAGCCTCTGGCGCCCAGAATCGGCGCCGAGTGCGGATCGGACAGCGACACCCCATCCAACTGCGCCCGGCTGTTTTCCGGCTCGATCAGCAGCCGCCCGTTGGCATCGATCGACGAATACACAAAGCCGACAATGAAATCGTCAAACTCCGGCGCCACATATCCCACCGCCCGCCAGCGCGGCGTTTGCGGCTGCTGCTGTGACGGCAGCAGCAGCACCGAGCCCCAGCGCAGCGAAATTTGCAGTCCGGTCCAGATATCGGGGTGGGAATTAAGGCGGATAACCGGACGCGCTGCCGGCGGAAACGCACTGCCGGGGCGCACCCCGGACACCACCGCCGTATGCGACAGCATTTGGTTCGGCTCGATCGCCAGCGCGGTCGCAGTGCCGTCCTCGGCCTGCTCATGCAGCACGTGTAACGGCGCCGACGATGATTCCGCCACCAACTCCGGCCCCAGCGTTTCCCATTGCCGCACCAGCCGCTCAACAATAGCCCCTTCCTCCGCGCTCAGCCGCGCAGGCTCTGAAATCAACTCAATAAAGCGCCAGCGCAAATCGCGTATTTCCGCCACCGGGGAAATGCCGGCATCTAAAACCGCTTGCAGCTCCGACGCAAACCGCAGCAGCGCCGCCACCGCCGCCCGCTTACCGGACGCGCTGTCGATTTCAAAAGGCAAATTCTCCTCTTCCAACTGCAGACTTTCCGGCGACGCCGAGCGCAGGCGAAACGCGACACCGGCAGCATTTTCGCGCCGCAACAAGCCCCGCCCGCTGGTGCGCGAATCGGGAAAATTTCCCGAGGCAAAGCTGCTGCTATCGCCCCCGCCGACGGCGCCGCTGCCCCTTCCGGCGGCACCGCTGCCCCCTCCCTCAGAACCGCTGCCCCCGCCCCCGCCAAAGCTGCCGGCAGCCGACCCGTCGCCGGCAACCGCACCGCCGGGCAGTTTGCCGTAACCGCCGCCGCCCGCACCGCCGCCGTCCTCGCCGTATTGCCAGCCGCCCTCGGCGCCGGAACCGCCGCCGCCCGCGCCGCCGCCGCCACCCAAAACGCCTTCCAGCAGCGCCAGCGACTCGCCGCCCGCCGCCGCGCCGGCACAATCCTTTGCGCTGACGCCGGGCGGGCAGCGGGCAGCGCTTTCACGCGCCAGCCGTGCGGGGATAAAGTGCCAGTGCTCGGGCACCGCCTCGTGGTCGCGCAAAATCGACATAGCGATATAAAACTGCGTAATATCGTAGACATCCACCCGCATCCGCTTTTTCGTATCGTCGGTCAGCGATTCCAGCCATCGATCCATCGGATTGCGCTGCTCGAGCAGCGCCCGCCGCGGCCACAGTGCGCCCGAATACAACTCGCGCACATAGTCGCGATGCAGCTCCAGTATCGGCAGGATGGACGGATCGAGCACAAGATCGAGCGGTGAATTTTCATAATCGTGCAGCACCGCCGGACGGCTTGCCGCCAGCCGGTTGAGCACCAGCGAAGTAGCGAAACTGCGGCTCATCACCGTGGCCACCTCCTTTGCCTGCTCGCTGTAGCGCTGCTCCTGCTCCACCCGGCCGGCAATACTGAACACAATCACGATCAGCAGCATCGCCGCGCCGTTGGCCAGGATATCCACCAGCGCCATGCCGGCGAAGTCGGGAAAGTGGCGGTGATTCATTTCCCCTCTACATACCCCCGTATGTGGGCCGGGATATCGTTCAGGGAGACCGACTTCAGCAGCTCGGTGTCGGCAATCACCCAGCCGATAGTGACCGCCTGATCGGGCCAGAAATTGCGCAGGCACTCGCGCGCCTCGGCCATCACCGGCACACTACCCTCAAGCATGAAGAACACCAGTTGATCGCCCTTATTCTCATACACATTGCGGGCGTAATCGGAAAACGCCGAGCTGCCGCCCGGGCAGACGGCGCCCAGTTGCACCCGTTGCCCGGTTTCCACGATACGCAGCGCACCCGGAAACGTGATCACCATAAAGCCGGAGCCCGACTTATCCTGCCGCTCTATGCGGTACAGCCCGTCCTCGCCCGCTTGCTCCAGACGCTCACGCGCCGCTTCGCCGGTGAACAGATTGACCAGCACCAGAAAGACCAGCAATATACCGAAAAAACCGCCGAATATCGCCATCATCGGCACACTGTTTTCGAGATCGGCGGCGCCTCGTCCGCGGGCAGGTTTTCCGTTGCTACCGCTGCCGCGCATCTTTCCGCAGCCGCGCCTCGAGCACGGCAAACGCGCCTTCCTCATTACGCTGCACCAGCGTCAGCGCCAGCATCAGCACCACACTCAGCGACAGCGCGATCAGCGTAGTATCAAACGCAATCCCAAGCGGCGAGATCGCATCGCCCAAATCATTAGACAGCGCCGACAAGCCCGACTCGGACGACAGGATACGCCGGATGCCGTCCGCCGCCAGCGATATACCGAGCACCGTACCGATAAACCCCAGCACCGGCACCGCCCAGACGATGTAGCGCGGAATCAGATAAGACTGCTCCAGTGTCTGCCACAGCGCGCCGACAAACTCATCCACCCCCCCTTCCGCTGCCGCCGGCGCGCCGAAAGGCAGTTGGCGAGCGAGTACGCGGCGCAGCGCCCAGGTACTCCATGCCTTGCCGAGCAGCAGCAGCAGCCCCCAGAAGAACAGCAGCACCGTAGTCGGCGGAATCACGCCGCGCTCCAGAAAGCGGTTAGAGACCGCCGGCACCCCGTACGGGCTTTCCGCCCACCACTCAAGCCCCATCAGAGAGCCGGAGCACAGCACCAACGAAGCGATCAAGCTCAGATAAAGCCCCGGCCCGGCAAACCATCCGGCCAACTGCCGGTCGGCGAACGGGCGCGAATCGGACGCGGCTCGCAGCCACAATGTTGCCGCGTACAGCGCGAGCGCAGCGACAAACAGCGGCGCCATACGCCCGGCCCACAACTGGCTGGAACCGGAGAAAATGATCTGCCACGCGGGAAAGGCGAGCGCCACTGCCACCGCAAACAGCGCAATTTCACAGATCGCCGCCAGGCAGCGAAACAATGCCGCCCGCTGCCCCGACACTCGTCTCACCGCGGCGACCGCAGCGGCGGCCAGCGCCAGCGCCGACAGCACGAACCACGAGGACAACCCCAGCACGTTCGCCAGGCTTACACAGACCGCAAAGAAAAGACCGAAGCACAGCGCCACTGCCGCCCTGCCGCTGGAAAAAACCCGCGCCAAACGGCTCGCATCGATCACCCGGAAGTCAGAAATAGCCATCAGACAACACGCAAAGAAAGAACAGACCGGCTGCCATCAGAAAGCCGGAGCAGCAAAAAACCGCCATCTTGGATATAGACATAATAAAAAACTCGCTTGATTAAAAAGAAATTCCAAAGCCGCAAGTATAACAGAGTGGCAGGTTTTAAGCCCGCTTTTCTCGTTCAGAAGACGGCCTGATTGAACTGTTTCATGGTTCGTTTCTGGTAATTTGGGTACGCATTACGCACCATACAGTATAATGCACCACTACATTATGGACACCATACGAAAAATTTGGCGGTTTTTATGGAAGCTACGACCTGGGGCCGTTTGGGTAACTCTTATGTTCATACTCATAGGAATGTTGCTGTTGTTCATACTTTCTGGATGGGAGGGTTACGACTCCTGGCTGATCAAACATCTGGTGCCGGAAGGCCATGAAGAAAACAAGGGAACGGTGATCAAATATCTGAGCTTTGCCATCAGCGGTTTAGCAATCCTCTGGGGCATTGATATGGCAGACCGCCGTACTGGGGCGATGGAAGAGGGGAATAGGCAGACAGTATTCAGGGATGCGGTAACCCATCTGGGCAGTGAATCTGTCGTGACCCGCGTGGCCGGAGTGTATATGTTGCATGGCCTGGTTTATAGAGAAGAGAGTATGCACCCCGTGATTGGTGAAACGCTTCTGGCGCATATTCGTGTGGTGACGCAAGAGAGCGAGTATCAGGAGAAAAATAAATCTCGCCCGTCTTCTGATATTCAGTTGCTTCTGGATTTCTTGTTTCGCAGCAAAGAACGGGTTTTATTTAAGACGCAGAGGGTTAATTTACTTCAGGCCTGCTTGCGAGGAGCGAATTTGATGAAGGCGCGACTGCAGAAGGCGGACTTGATCGGAGCCCAATTGCAGGGGGCCCAATTACAGAGGATAGACTTGAGGAAAGCCCAATTGCAGGGGGCAGACTTGAGGAAAGCCCAATTGCAGGGGGCAGACTTGAGGGGAACCCAATTGCAGGGGGCAAACTTGAGCGGAGCCCAATTGCAGGGGGCAAACTTGATAGAGGCCCAATTGCAAGGCGCTTTTTCAACAGAACCATTTAGAATTGATCTCGTTCCTTTTGAGGAACAGATACATAGCCGAATCGGCGAAGAATCTGCTCTTTCAGGCGTGGTCTTCTCCGGTGGTTTGACCCAGGAGGAAGTTGATAAAATAGAAGGAACAGATCACTTAAAAAGCGAATTACAGTCACATGTCGGGGAAGACGCAAGCTATGGGTTGCCGGAAGATTCCGGCGCGATAACCGGGAAATATACACAGGAAGACGCCGATAACTGGATCGCCGAGTATCGGAAGGCATTCGGGAGAATAATTCAGCCGATCCTGATACTATTTTTTAAACGCTTGAGTTGAACCCGATTACAAAAAAGCACCAACCGCCCCGGCTAAATTAAAAAGGCGCCCCTTATAAACCATCCGAAGATTGGATGGGGCTTCAAGAGAAAACACCTGCGGTCACAGTCAATTATGTTCGTGACCATGTTCAGTTGGAGCGCTGTAACAGACAGGTCTAGAGAGATAAATGGGATAAATAGCAAATGGTATGAGTAACCATTTGGAGCAGCAGATCAGCGTGGAATGGTCAAGCATTTTATGACAAAGGCTATCCCTTCCTTGTCTCCCTCTACACTATAACCCTGACAGCAGCCTTGGCTTTTAAAGCAAACTGAGATTTTGCAAAAAGGCGCAATATCATGCAATTAGACGCGCATTACCATGGCGCTTACTCTATGGCGAAAGCAGCCGGTTAATCAGGATACCGCAAAAATTATTGCGACCAGCACTCAATTTGTCGACGACAATGTGGCAGAGGAGGGGGGACAGGAACGTCCCCCAGTCGGATTGAAAGAGAGTATATCCTATCAGACGGGACGAAACACAATCCAACCCCCCTCTCCCTTTGGGAGAGGGGCCGGGTGAAGTGGTTCAATAGATGTGACCAGTCTAAATTAAGGGGTACTATCCGTATAAACTGGAGGTGAGACATGAACACGAGAAAGAAATATTCAAGAGAATTCAAGTTGGATGCCATCAACCTGGTGCGCGAGCAAGGCTATACCCAGGCCGAGGCGGGGCGCAGTCTGGGTATCAATCCCAATATGCTGGGTCGATGGATCCAGGAGGATGAAGCCCACGAGGATCAGGCGTTTCGCGGCAATGGCACACTGAGCCCGGAACAGGCGGAGTTGCGCCGGTTGCGGCAGGATGTGCGCCGCCTGCAAATGGAGAAAGACATCTTAAAAAAAGCGACGGCCTTCTTTGCCAGGGAAACGCAGTGAAATACGCGTTCATCACCCGGCATAAGAAGGCCTGGCCTGTCGAGCGGATGTGTCGAGTACTGGGAGTGAGCCGCAATGCCTACTACCGGTATTGCCAACGGTTGCAGGAGCGGTCGGGGGCGGTCGCGCCTCAGGCGTTGCTGGCGGCGGTCCATGAGGTTTCCAAAGCCAGTGGCCGCAGCTATGGTTCGCGGCGCATGGCACGTGCGCTCCAGGCGCTGGGCTATCCTGTGGGGCGCTACAAGGCGCGTTCACTGATGCAGCAAGCAGGGGTAAGCGTCCGCTACCGCAAGAAGTACAAGGTGACCACCAACAGCAAGCACCGGCAGCCGGTGTTTGACAATGTGCTGGGGCGGGCGTTTAACGTGAGCGCACCGCATCGGGCCTATGTCTCGGATATCACCTATATCTGGACGCAGGCAGGTTGGTTGTATCTGGCGGTGTGTATAGACTTGTTTTCACGTCGGGTAGTGGGCTGGAGCATGGGCTCGCGAATGCAGGCCAAGCGGGTCACGGAGGCGTTACGCATGGCACTGTGGCAGTATCGTCCGGAGACGGGCTTGTTGGTGCATTCAGACCGTGGTTCGCAGTATGCCAGCAAAGCGTACCGGCAACTTCTCAAGGCGCATGGACTGATTGGCAGCATGAGCCGCAAGGGGGACTGCTGGGACAATGCGGTAGCAGAGAGCTTTTTTGCGAGTTTGAAGAAAGAGCGGGTGCAATGGAGAAACTATCAAACACGCGCTGAGGCGCAACAGGATATCTTGGACTACATTGTGATGTTTTATAACAGCCGACGGCTGCATTCGTACCTGGATTACACCAGTCCCAATGAGTATGAAGCAGCGATGGTTGAATTGAAAAAAGCCGCTTAACTGGTTGTCATCAAATGCTTGACCACTCCAGGAGAAACCTGAATAAAAGCTTTCAATCCAACCCCCCTCTCCCTTTGGGAGAGGGGCCGGGGGTGAGGGGCCTGCCTACAGATTCACCATCAGCCCGACGGAGGCCACGATAACCGCCGTCATACCGACGGCGGTGCCAATGCCCCACCGCAGCATCTTGCTCTCCAAATTAGCGAGGTCGGTTTTGGAGGCCTTTTCTTCCAGTTTGTCTTCCAGTCTGGCTACAATGGCTTCCAGTCTGGCGAGGTCGGCTTTGGTGGCCTTTTCTTTCAGTTCGGCCTCCAGTCTGGTTATAATGGTTTTCAGGCCGGCGAGGTCGGCTTCCAGACCGGCAATGTCGGCTTTGGTGGCCTTTTCTTTCAGTGCGGCCTTCAGTTCGGCCTCCAGTCTGGTTATAACGGTTTTCAGGCCGGCGAGATCGGTTGTGGTGGCTATGTTGTCGGCGAAGGCCAGGCCTTCAACTGCTCTTTCAGCAGTTTTCTCAGACACCTTGGCCTCCAACAGAGCCTTGTATAATGCGGTGGTGCTCATCGCGGTTTCAGGTGGAACACCTAATATGTGTGAACATAGGTTGATATTGCCGGATGCCGCTCAGGGTGTCAACCCCCCTCTCCCTGTGGGAGAGGGGCCGGGGGTGAGGGGCCTGCCTACAGTTTCTCGATGAGTGCGACTGCGGCAATGATGATGCCGGCAAGGGTGATGTTCCAGCGTAGCATTCTCATTTCCAGTCTGGCGAGGTCGGCTTTGGTGGCCTTTTCTTCCAGTTTATCTTCCAGCCTGGCTTCCAGCTTGGCCAGATCGGCTTTGGTGGCCTTTTCTTCCAGTTTATCTTCCAGCCTGGCTACAATGGTTTTCAGGCCGGTGATGTCGGCTTCCAGTCTGGCGAGATCGGCTTTGGAGGCCTTTTCTTTCAGTTTGTCTTCCAGCCTGGTTATAACGGCTTCCAGGCCGGCGAGATCGGTTGTGGTGGCTATGTTGTCGGCGAAGGCCAAGCCTTCAACTGCTCTTTCGGCAGTTTTCTCAGACACCTTGGCCTCCAACAGAGCCTTGTATAATGCGGTGGTGCTCATCGCGGTTTCAGGTGGAATACATTATATGTGTGAACATGGGTTGATATTGCCAGATGCCGCTCAGGGTGTCAACCCCCCCTCACCCCGGCCCTCTCCCAGAGGGAGAAGGAGAAGGAGGATAATGCCCTGCCTACAGATTCACCATCAGCCCGACGGAGGCCACGATAACCGCGGTCATACCGACGGCGGTGCCAATGCCCCACCGCAGCATCTTGCTTTCCAAATTAGCAAGGTCGGCTTTGGTGGCCTTTTCTTTCAGTTCGGCCTTCAGTTCGGCTTCCAGTCTGGCTACAGCGGTTTTCAGGCCGGCGAGGTCGGCTTCTAGTCTGGCGATGTCGGCTTTGGTGGCCTTTTCTTTCAGTGCGGCCTTCAGTTCGGCTTCCAGCCTGGTTATAACGGTTTTCAGGCCGGCGAGATCGGTTGTGGTGGCTATGTTGTCGGCGAAGGCCAGGCCTTCGACTGCTCTTTCGGCAGTTTTCTCAGACACCTTGGCCTCCAACAGGGCCTTGTATAATGCGGTAGTGCTCATCGCGGTTTCAGGTGGAATACCTAATATGTGTGAACATAGGTTGATGTTGCCGGATACCGCTCAGGGTGTCAACTCCCCTCTCCCTGTGGGAGAGGGGCCGGGGGTGAGGGGCCTGCCTACAGTTTCTCGATGAGTGCGACTGCGGCAATGATGATGCCGGCAAGGGTGATGTTCCAGCGTAGCAATTTCGTTTCCAATGCGGACATTTTTGTGGTCATTCTCATTTCCAGTTCGGCAAGGTCGGTTTTGGAGGTCTTTTCTTCCAGTTTATCTTCCAGCCTGGCGATGTCGGTTTTGGTGGCCTTTTCTTTCAGTGCGGCCTTCAGTTCGGCCTCCAGCCTGGCTACAATGGTTTTCAGGCCGGCGAGGTCGGCTTCCAGTCTGGCGATGTCGGCTTTGGTGGCCTTTTCTTTCAGTTCGGCCTTCAGACCGGTGATGTCGGCTTTGGAGGCCTTTTCTTTCAGTGCGGCCTTCAGTTCGGCCTCCAGTCTGGTTATAACGGTTTTCAGGCCGGCGAGATCGGTTGTGGTGGCTATGTTGTCGGCGAAGGCCAAGCCTTCGACTGCTCTTTCGGCAGTTTTCTCAGACACCTTGGCCTCCAACAGAGCCTTATATAATGCGGTGGTGCTCATCGCGGTTTCAGGTGGAATACATTATATGTGTGAACATGGGTTGATGTTGCCGGATGCCACTCAGGTTGTCAACACCCTCACCCCGGCCCTCTCCCAGATGTAACACCCAGGGGGGAGTAAAACCAGGCGGCACTTGACTTGTCCCTGACCAGGCGGGTGCACATATAGCCCCCCTGACAAGGGGGGTTGGGGGGTTAAAACCATTGAGACCGGACTCCCAACCCCCCCAGCCCCCCTTGTCAGGGGAACTATGTATTTAACTTGACAAAATACAAATTCAACGTTTTTTCAATGCCTTGGAACGGATGTTCAGCTGGAAGATGCCGGTTTTAATAAAGAACTTAATGAGGCTGCCAGTAGTCTGTTGCCGGGCTATGTATTTAACTTGACAAAATACAAATTCAACGTTTTTTCAATGCCTTGGAACGGATGTTCAGCTGGAAGATGCCGGTTTTAATAAAGAACTTAATGAGGCTGCCAGTAGTCTGTTGCCGGGCTATGTATCGTAATTCTGTAAGTATTTGTCAAGTTAAATACATAGTTCCCCTTGTCAGGGGGGAGCAAAAGGTGTTTCAAATCAAACCCCACCCTCACCCCGGCCCTCTCCCAGAGGGAGAGGGAGAAGCCTGAATAATAGCACTTTAATCCAACCCCCCTCTCCCTGTGGGAGAGGGGCCGGGGGTGAGGGGCCTGCCTACAGTTTCTCGATGAGTGCGACTGCGGCAATGATGATGCCGGCAAGGGTGATGTTCCAGCGTAGTATTCTCGTTTCCAATGCGGACATTTGTGCGGTCAATTTTGTTTCCAATTCGGCCATTTTTGTGGTCATTCTCATTTCCAGTTCGGCAAGGTCGGTTTTGGAGGCCTTTTCTTCCAGTTTATCTTCCAGCCTGGCGATGTCGGTTTTGGTTGCTGCTTCTCCGGGGTATCCCAGGCCCTCAACGGCCTTTTCGGCGGTATCCTCGGATACGTGGGCTTCCAGCAGGGCTTTGTATAGGGCAGTGGTACTCATGGTTTTTGTTCCTGTAAGTTGGTGTTTTTCTCTTTTATATAGCAGGGGTATGGGGTTGTCTACAGTTTCTCGATGAGTGCGACTGCGGCAATGATGATGCCGGCAAGGGTGATGTTCCAGCGTAGCATTCTCATTTCCAGTCTGGCGAGGTCGGCTTTGGAGGCCTTTTCTTCCAGTTTGTCTTCCAGTCTGGCTTCCAGCTTGGCCAGATCGGCTTTGGTGGCCTTTTCTTTCAGTTCGGCCTTCAGTTCGGCTTCCAGTCTGGCTACAGCGGTTTTCAGGCCGGCGAGATCGGCTTTCAGACCGGCGATGTCGGCTTTGGTGGCCTTTTCTTTCAGTGCGGCCTTCAGTTCGGCCTCCAGCCTGGTTATAACGGTTTTCAGGCCGGCGAGATCGGTTGTGGTGGCTATGTTGTCGGCGAAGGCCAGGCCTTCAACTGCTCTTTCGGCAGTTTTCTCAGACACCTTGGCCTCCAACAGGGCCTTATATAATGCGGTGGTGCTCATCGCGGTTTCAGGTGGAATACCCAATATTTATGAACATAGGTTGATGTTGCCGGATGCCGCTCAGGGTGTCAACCCCACCCTCACCCCGGCCCTCTCCCAGATGTAACACCCAGGGGGGAGTAAAACCAGGCGGCACTTGACTTGTCCCTGACCAGGCGGGTGCACATATAGCCCCCCTGACAAGGGGGGTTGGGGGGTTAAAACCATTGAGACCGGACTCCCAACCCCCCCAGCCCCCCTTGTCAGGGGGGAGCAAAAGGTGTTTCAAATCAAACCCCACCCTCACCCGGCCCTCTCCCAGAGGGAGAGGGAGAAGCCTGAATAATAGCGCTTTTATCTAATACCTTATCCCCTTGTTTTTCCAGTTTATTTTCCAGTTCTTTCAGTTTCTCTTTCAGTTTCTCTTCCAGTTTCTCTTTCAGTGTTTTCAGTTCTTTCAGTTTATCTTTCAACTCTCCCAGTATATATTTCAGGCTGGCGATGTCGGCTGTGGTGGCCTTTCCTTCCAGTGCGGCGATAGCGGTTTCCAGACCGGAGATAGCGGTTATCAGACCGGAGATAGCGGTTATCAGACCCTCAATGTAGGCTATGTCGTCGGATAGAGTAGTACTCATAGTTTTAGTCCCTATAAAGCTAATTTTCCTCTCTTTATATATAGCAGGGGCAGGGGGTTGTCAACCCCCTCAACCCCATACATACAAAACAATTTGACAACCCCCAAAAACCCGCCATAATAAAAAACATCGCACAATTTTCAGTAACCCATATACTACACGAATGAGATCGAAACTTATGAAAGACACTCGTATAGATCAGGCTGCAAGCGTAGCAGTTTCCCTGAACAGAACCCCCAACCCACTTCACAAGCCCTAGGAGAGAAACTTTAATGACTCAATTAAAACGGCTGGCATCCTGCGACATAGACAATCCTGTCACCTGTCGCCCTGAAACATCCAATCGTCGGCGCCGATGGTGGTACGCCGGCGCGCTCGGACGGCTGCTCGCAATGCTGGCGGCGGCCTGCACGCTCATTGCGCCCGTTTCGGCAATCGCGCAGACCTGCGACGGTGCGCTCACCTGGACCGGCATCGCCCCCGACTGCCTTGCGGGCGGCGCCAGCTACCGCATCCTGTTCGTCACCGCCGGCGTGCGCGACGCCAGCAGCAGCAACATCAACACCTACAACACCTTCGTCCAGGGACAGGCCGACGTCGCCACTGGCACCCCGTTCAGCGGCGTCACCTTCCGCGCCCTCGGCTCCACCGCCTCCACCGATGCCCGCGACAACACCATGACCACCGGCACCGGCGAGCAGATCTTCTACTATCGAGGGAACAAAGTGGCCGACAACTACGCCGACCTCTACGACGGCAGTTGGGACACCAACAGTCCGAGGGACCAGAATGGCGCGAGTTCCTTTGCAAATTCCGTATGGACGGGTACCACCAGTGCTGGTGTCGGAGCCTCGGGCAACACATTAGGCTCTTCCTCCGTAGTAGCAGCCCTTCCAACAGACGGTGGCGATGGAGATATACTTAACAACGGCAGCTTCGAAAATAGGTTTGACCTTCGTCTCTACGCCCTCTCCGCCGTCCAGACCGCGCCCTTCTCCCCCGACACCGGCGCCGTCCCCGCCTTTGACCCCGCCGCCAGCATCCCTGACCAGGTGTATATTTCCCAGCGGGACATTGGCAGCATCACCCTGCCGGCCGCCACCGGCGGCGACGGCGCACTCACCTACAGCATCACCCCGGCCTTGCCCGCCGGCCTGACCTTGACCGGCAACGTCCTCACCGGCAACGTCAACACAGCCCCAACCGGCCCCACCACCTACACCTACCGGGTCAGCGACAGCGACAGCAACACCACCGACACCGACACGCTCACCTTCACCATTGAATTCCTCGACCAGAATGGCCGCTTCGCGCCCATGTTCAGCAGCACGGCCAGCATCCCCGCCCAGATCTACACCGAGGGCGTAGACATCGGCGCCGTCACGCTGCCGCGGGGATACGGTGGCAGTGACGGCGTGTTTGTCTACAGCACCACCCCGGCATTGCCGGACGGCCTGACCTTGAACGGACGCATCCTCACCGGCGCCCCGGGCACCGTGCAGACGGCCACCAGCTACACCTATGTGGTGAACGATGGCGACGAGTTTAGAGAAGCAAACGACTTCAGCACCCTCACGTTCGCCATCACCATTGAAGTATCACCCAACCAGCCCCCGGTCATCACCATTCCATCGGATGCCGCTGCACTAGTCAGAGCCGGTGACCCCGTCGCATTTACCGTGACCGGCACGGACCCGGATGGCGATGACGGTGATCTGACATTTGGTGTCACAGCCAGTCCAACCGCCAACGTGGGCGCCGTGTTTAACACTGCATCGGGAGCATTTTCATGGACACCTGCCGCAACGCACGTCGGGGTTAATACATTTACCTTTAGGGTCACTGACGGCAATCCTGGCGGAATAGTCACCGCCACTCACACCATTCTTGTCATACCCGCAGACGCCCCCGCCATTGCAGAGTATAATGAAACAGTAAACGAAGGCGTCCCCATCCCCGGTCTTGCCACCGTAGTCACACCACCTGCGGGAGTCAGTCCGGTATACACCTACACGATCACAGACAGAGACACCTTACCCGCATTGATTGCAAACTCGCTCGTTCCAACAACCGGCGTTTTTTCAAGACAATTTCCATGCGACCAACTAGATACCGGACAAACAGCCTATGCCTTTGAATGGGAGTTGCGAAACAGTGATGGAGACCTGGTAGCAGGCGCCCAGGCAGGCGCCCTCACGCTGGCAAATGACCCCGCCTGTGTAACACCAATAACTGCCACCCTCACCGGCCCCCTCACCGAAGTCGAGCTATTTGCCACACCCGCGCCCACCGTCACCGTCGAATTGGATGCCACCGAATACGTTGACCCCCTGGACACCAGCCGCTTCACCGTCACCGAAAACATCCCCGGCATCGTCACCATCAGCAGTGTCGCCCGCACCAGCGCCACCGTCGCCACGCTCACGCTCGCCTATAACAACGTCGACATCATCGCCCCCGGCATCATACGCATAACCGTACTCGCCGCCGGGCACACCAACAGCGGCGACCTGCGCACCAACAACCTCATAATCACCCCCAGACCCGGCGTCAACATCTGCGGCCGCACCCCGCAGGTGCGCGATGCCATTGTCGCCCTCTCGACGGACCCTGACTGCACCGCCGTCAACGATCTGGCCACCATTACCGACCTGAGTGTCTCCGGCCGGGGCGTCACCGCACTGCAAAGCGGCGATTTTGCCGGCATGACCGGGCTTAATACTTTAGCCCTGAGCAACAACCAACTCACCACACTGCCCGCCGACATCTTTGCCGGCTTGCCCGCGCTTGGGATATTGGACTTGGAAAACAACAGCCTCTCCTCGCTCGAGCCCGCCACCTTTGTCGGCTTGACGATGCTGGGGCAGTTGGAGTTGGATCAAAACCAACTCACCACACTGCCCGCCGACATCTTTGCCGGCTTGCCCGCGCTTGGGATACTGGACTTGGCAAGCAACCAATTCGAGGCACTGCCCGCCACCGTTTTTAACCAACTCGCTGCGATCACCACACTCCGTTTGAACGGCAACCCGTTCACGCCCGCCACCGGACTGCCCGCCGGCATCTTTGACGAGATCCTTGATTCCATAACCGGCGGCGCTGGCACGGCTCTCACTGTTGACGACACCGCCCGCGCCGGCCATTTTGTCTGCTCCCGTGCCGACGTCGCAGCCGTGCTCGCCGCCACCGCCAGCGTCACCGACTGCCTGCGCATCACCACCACCGAACTCAACACCTTCGTACAGGCCGACACCGTCCTCAGTGCCCTGACCATTTCCGACGGGGTCCTCACACCCGCCTTTGACCCGGCCACCGACGCCTACACCGTCGCCGTGCAAAACAGCGTCGCCAGCGTCACCGTCACGCCGACTGCCAGACAGAGCAACGCCACCATTACCGTTGCAGTCGCACCGACCACCAGCGGCAACCCCAGCGCCGCCCTCATGCTCACCGAAGGCACCCCGCTGGCGGTAGAAATCATCGTCACCGCCCCGGGCGGCGGCACCGCCACCTACACCGTAACCGTCAGCCGCCCGGCGGATACCTCGGTAGCCGCGACGCTCACCGGCACACTCACCGAGACCAATCTGTTTGCCGGCGACGTCGACCTGACCCTGGCGCTGGCCGGCACCCGATTTGAAAACGGAGTAGCGCCCGCCGACTTCAGCCTCAGTGACACCATAGACGGCGACCTCAGCATCGCCCGTGTCACCATCCTGCCCAGCAGCAGCAGCGCAACCGCCACCGTCAGACTGACGCACAGCGGCGAAGACATCACCGCCCCTGGCACGGTGACAATGACCTTGCTGGCTTCCGGGCACACCGGCAGCGACAACCTGGCCGCCGGCAGTCTGAACGTTACCATCAGCACCGGCGCCAATATATGCGGACGGACGAGGCTGGTGCGGGAGAGGATTATCGCTGCCTCTACTGCCACCGAGTGTACCAGCGTGACCGATCTGGCGACGATAACGGATATTACTCTGTTTGGTCGGGTTGTCGCTACGCTGCAAAGCGGCGATTTTGCCGGCCTGGATGCGCTTAGCACTTTGGATTTGGGCCTCAACGATCTGCAATCGCTGCCCGCCGACATCTTTAACGGCCTGGATACGCTTACACGTTTGCACCTGAACCGTAACCAACTCACCACCCTCGATGCCAACGTCTTTGCCGGCCTGAACGCGCTGAGGACTTTGCGTTTGGCCAACAACCCTTTCACGGCGAACACCGGCCTGCCCCCCGGCATCTTTGACGACGTGGTCGATACACTCGGCACCATTTCCACCAGAGGCAGCGCCGGATTCAGCGTTGACGACAACGTCCGCAACGCCCATTTCATCTGCAGCCGTGACGACTTCGACGCCATAGTCGCCTTCACCACCGGCGTCGACTGCCTGCGCATCACCACCGCGCAATTGGCCGCCTTCACGAACGCCGATGCCAGCCTGCGGACGCTGACGACCTCCGTCGGCGAATTGAGACCCGCCTTCGACCCGGAAGTCACCGCTTATAACGTCGCCGTGGCTGCCGACGTGGAGAGCATCACCGTCAGGCCGACCGCCAACGAGGACGCCGCCATCACCACCGTGAACGGCGCCACGGTGGCCAGCAGCTCTTCCAGCACGCCGATCGCACTCACTGCCGGCGCCGCCGTGCCGATCACCATCGTCGTCACCGGCGGGGACGGCAGCGCCGAGCGCACCTACACAATCATGGTAACCCGTGGCGGGGCGGCTGCTGCTTTGAGTGCAGCCAGCCCTTTGACCGAGGCGGTACTGTTCGGCGGGGCGGGGCCGCGAACAGTGCAGGTAGATATGGAACGCACCGAATTTGTCGGCACTGCCGACCTGACGGGGGCCGACTTCACCGTGACCGAAACCATAGACGGGACGGTGAGCCCGGTCTCTGATGTCACCCGCACCAGCGCTACACGGGCATTTCTGGTACTCGAACACTCCGGTGAAGACATCACCGCCAACGGCACCCTGGCCGTAACCGTACTCGAATCCGGGCACACCGGCAGCGGCGACCTGATTACCAACACCATCCCGGTTACCGCCAGCGCCGGCGCCAACGTATGCGGGCGCACCGCAGAGGTGGTGGCTGAGATTGTCAACCAGTCCTCAGCCAGCGAATGCACGAGTATCACCGATCTGGCTACGATTACCCTCCTTGACCTTAGAGGTGATGGCATCGACGCACTGCAAAGCGGCGATTTTGCCGGCTTGTCCGCCCTTGGGCAGTTGAATTTGTTCAACAACAACCTCGAAACACTGCCCCTCGACGTTTTTGCCGGCCTGACCACGGTGGATGAGTTGTTCATAAATACTAACAACTTCGCATCCCTGCCCGTCGGCATCTTTGACGGTCTGACCGCGCTTGCGAATTTAGCCTTGGCCGACAACCCGTTCACCCCGGGAACCGGTCTGCCCGCCGGCATCTTTGACGACGTGCTCGATACCCTGGGTCCCGTTGCAACCGGTGGAGGCGTCGGACTTGCCGTCGACGCCGTCGGCCGCGCCGCCCATTTTGTCTGCAGCCGTGACGATGCCGATTCCGTTGTCGCCACCACCGCCGGCGTGGACAACTGCCTGCGCATCACCGCCGCCCAACTCACCGCCTTCCCGATGATCGACGCCACCCTCAGTGCCCTGACCATTTCCGACGGTGTGCTGACGCCGGCCTTTAACCCGGCCACCGACGCCTATGACGTCACCGTGCAAAACACCTTGGCCAGCGTCACGGTGACGCCGACGGCCAACCAGAGCGGCGCCGCCATTACCGTCCAAAACGTGGCGGTCACCAGCGGCAACCCCAGCGCAGACCTTATGCTGGCGGCAGGCGCTTCGCTGGATATAGTCATCGAGGTGACCGCCCCGGACGACATCACGACAGAGACCTACACCGTAACCGTCACCCGCCCGGCAGGCGGGACAACGGCGACGCTGGTCGGCACGCTCACCGAGGCCAATCTGTTTGCCGGCTCCGTCACGGTAACCATGACGCTGACCGGCGACCAATTTCTCCTACCGGCGGTGTCAGACTTCCGCATCAGTGACACCATAGACGGCGACCTCAGAATCACCGGTGTCACCGCCGCCAGCACCGTAACCTCCACAGTCACAATAACGCTGGCGTACAGCGGCGAGGACATCACTGCCGACGGTGAGGTGATGATGACCCTGCTGTCTTCCGGGCTTGACTCCGGCAGCGTTGACCTGGCTACCAACAGTCTGATGATCACCGCCAGCGAGGGCACGAACGTCTGCAGGCGGACGGCACAGGTGCGGGATGGAATTGTCGCTGCGCGATCTGCCAGCGATTGTACGAGTGTGACTTTTATCTTTTCAACTTCGTTCCTTGATCTGAATGGTCAGGGCATCTCAACGTTGCAAAGCGGTGATTTTGCCGGTTTGTCGAATATGACGAATTTAAATTTAGCCAACAACGACCTCTCCTCACTGCCCCCCGGCATTTTTAACGGCTTGGCAGGACTGCAAGATTTATTTTTGTCCGGCAACGACCTCTCCTCACTGCCAGACAACGTTTTTAGCGGATTGACGATGCTTCGGCGATTGTTTTTGTCAGAAACCGGCCTTAGCACACTCGATGCCAATACTTTTGGCGGCTTGAATGCGCTTAGCGGCCTGGATTTTGTAGACAACGACATGCTCACGCCGGGCACCGGCCTGCCCGCTGGCATCTTTGACGACGTGATCGATACCCTGGGCGCCATTGACACCGACTTCAATGTCGACGACACCGTCCGCGCCGCCCACTTTGTCTGCTCCCGTCCCGACTTCGCGGCGATTGAAGCGGCCAACGGCGATACCGACTGCCTCCTCATCTCCTCGGCGCAATTGACCGCCATCACCGACCTGGATGCCAGCCTGAGCGCATTGACCATCTCCGCCGGCGAATTGAGACCCGCCTTCGACCCGGCCACCACCGCCTATGACGTCGCCGTGGCCGACAGCGTGGCAACGGTCACCATTACGCCGACCGCCAACGAGGACGTCGCCACCATTACCGTGAACGGCGACGACTTGGACAGCGGCACTGCCAGCGACGCGATCACACTCACTTCCGGCACCGCCGTGCCGGTCACCGTCGTCGTCACCGCCGGGGACGGCAGCACCGAGCGCACCTACACCGTCATGGTGACGAGGGGCGCGCCGGCGGCGGTGTTGGCGGTAGGCACCCCCTTGACCGAGGCGAGTCTGTTCGGCATTGCGTCGAATCGGCGCGCGCAGGTGGATCTGGAACGCACCGAATTTGTCGGCACTGCCGACCTGACCACGGACGACTTCACCGTGAGCGATACCCTGGACGGGACGGTGAGCCTGGCTAGTGTCCAACGCACCGGCGCAAGCCGGGCCCTCCTGACACTCGAACACTCCGGTGAAGACATCACCGCCAACGGCGTCATATCCATAACCGTACTCGCATCCGGGCACACCGGCAGCGGCGACCTGGTTACCAACACCATCCCGATTACCGCCAGCGCCGGCGCCAATATATGCGGCCGCACACCGGCGGTGCGCGATGCCATCCTCGCCGCATCCTCGGCCACCGAATGCACCAGCGTCACCGATTTAGCCACGCTGCTGGATTCAGGTAGCGAATCCCTGGACCTGTCCGGTCAGACGCTCACCGCCTTGCGACCCGGCGACTTCGCCGGCCTGACCGGGCTTATAAACCTGGACCTGTCCAACAACCGCCTCGCATCCTTGCCCGTGGGCATCTTTGACGACTTGTCGGCAGTTGGAGGCTTGCGCTTGAACAACAACCGCCTCGTCTCCCTGGACCCCGAAATTTTTGACGGCTTCGATGACAGCCTCTTTGGTATCCGTTTGAGCAACAACCTGCTTGAGTCCCTGCCCGCCGACATCTTTGCAGGCATTCCGAACGTTGCGGGTGAATTGACCTTGGACAACAACCGCCTCACCGAACTGCCTGCAACGATTTTTGACGGTATTAACCGAGGTAATGTGGCAGGCGTGAGACTCTTCAACAACCCGTGGACGCCGGGAACCGGCCTGCCCGCCGGTGTCTTTGACGGTCTAATCGGTGGATTCATAACCACCGGCTTGGCCGGCTTTTCAGTGGACGCCGCCGTCCGGGCCGCCCACTTTGTCTGCTCCCGCCCCGACGCTGCCCTCGTTGTGGCCTCTGTCTCCACCACCATTGCCAGCCCCACGACGGCAGGTCAATGCCCCGTGATCACCAGCGCCCAACTCGACGCATTCATACAGACGGACACCAGCCTCAGCGCCCTGGGCATTTCCGCCGGCACCCTGGTGCCGGACTTTGACCGGGCCATCAACGCCTACACCGTCGCCGTGCAAGTCGGTGTGGGAGAAGTCACCATAACCCCCACCGCCAACCAGGGCGGCGCCATTACCGTTGAAGGCGAAGACGTGAATAGCGGCAGCGCCAGCGATCCCCTTGATCTGGTGGCCGGCACCCCGCTGGTGGTAGACATAGAAGTCACCGCCCTGGACGGCAGCACCACCGGCGCCCACACCGTAACCGTCACCCGTGCCGCCACCGGCGGCGCATCTGCCGCCCTCAGCGGCACGATCACCGAGGCCAACCTGTTTGCCGGCGCCGCCGTTGCGACCATGACACTGACCGACACCGGATTTGAAAGCGGAGTAGCGCCCGCCGACTTCGGGATCAGTGACAACATAGACGGCGACCTCAGCATCACCGGCGTCACCGTCGCCGACGGCAGCACCCTGACCGCCACGATCATGCTCACACACAGCGGCGGGGACATCACCAGCGGCGAATTGTCCATCACCCTGCTGGACTCCGGGCACACCGGCAGCGGCAACCTGCCCGCCGGCACCCTGGCGATCACCGCCAGCGCCGGTGACTACGTCTGCGGACGCACAGCAGCAGTGCAGGCCGCCATTACCACCGCCAGCGCCAATGACAACTGCACCAACATCACCGACCTGGACACCATTACCGCCCTCGATCTATCCAACCGGGGGATCACCAGGCTGCAAGACGGCGACCTGGACGGGCTGGATGCGCTCGCCACGCTCGCGCTGGCCGGCAACCCCTTCACCGCCGGCGGACTGCCCGCCGGGATCTTTGACGGCGTGTTGGACACCCTGGGCGACGTTGGTACCGCCTTCACCGTCGACAACGCCGTCCGCCAAGCGCATTTCATTTGCTCCCGTGCCGACGGCGGCGCCATAGTTGCCGCCACCGCCGGCGTCACCGACTGCCTGCGGATTACCCAGGCGCAACTGACCGCCTTCCCGGCCATAGACGCCAGCCTGAGCGCGCTGACGCTGTCCGTCGGCGACCTGATGCCCAGCTTTGACCCGGCGACCACCAACTACAACGTCGGCGTAGGCGACGTGGAGAGCGTCACCGTCACGCCCACCGCCAACCAGAGCGGCGCCACCATTACCGTGAACGGCGCCGACGTGGACAGCGGCAGCGCCAGTGTCGCCGTGACGCTGACGGCGAACATGCCGGAAACGATCACGATTCAGGTGACCGCTACCGATACGAGTATCACCAGGGATTATGTGGTGATGGTGACGAGGGAGGGGGCTGCGGCGGCGTTGGTGGTACTCACCGTCTTGAACGAGGCGTCGCTGTTCAGCGACACCGCCTCGTTTCGGCAGGTGGCGTTGGTTCTGGAACGCACCGAATTTGTGCCCGCTGCCGATCTGAGCGGGGACGACTTCACCGTGAGCGATACCGTGGACGGGACGGTGAGCCTGGCTTCTGTTTCCCGTGACGACGCTACAAATGCAACAATAACACTGGAATACACCGGCACCGACATCACCGCCAACGGCGGCGTATCCATAACCGTACTCGCATCCGCCCACACCGGCAGCGGCGACCTGATTACCAACACTCAACCGATTATCGCCAGCGACGGTGTCAATATCTGCGGGCGGACGGCACAGGTGCAGGATATAATTATCGGCATATCCTCAGCCAGCGAATGCACGGGTATCACGGATTTGGATACGATCACGAACCTTAATATAGGCGCCCAAAACATCACCGCACTGCAAAGCGGTGATTTTGCCGGCATGTCGGGGCTTCAGCAGTTACGTATGGGAGCCAACTCAATCTCTACACTGCCCGCCGACATCTTTGCCGGCTTGACGGAGCTTGTCGTATTGGGTTTGGGCAACATCGGCTTATCCTCGATCGATGCCAACACCTTTGCCGGCTTGACCATGCTGGGGCAGTTGGAATTGCAGGGAAACCAACTCACCTCGCTGCCCGCCGGCATTTTTGACGGCCTGAGGGCGCTTCTAATACTAGAATTGCAAAACAACCGACTCGAGGAACTGCCCGCCGGCATTTTTGACGACCTGGATTCGCTGAATTCTCCGAGTTTTGGTGGAAACCGTTTCACGCCGGGCACCGGACTGCCCGCCGGCATCTTGGACGAGATCCTTGATACCGTAACGGACATGCCTGGCGCGACTTTCGCTGTAGACGACAACGTCCGCAACGCCCACTTTGTCTGCTCATCCCCGTTGGTCGATGCCATTGTAGCCGCCACCACCGGCGTCACCGACTGCTTCCGCATCACCTCCGCCCAACTCACCGCCTTCGGAATGGTCGACACCTCCCTCAGCGCCCTGACCGTCTCCGACGGTATCTTGACGCCGGCCTTTGACCCGGCCGTCGACACCTATACCGTCGCCGTGCAACTCGGTGTGCCCAGAGTCACCATAACCCCCACCGCCACCCAGGACGGCGCCACCATTACCGTTGCAGGCACAACGGTCACCAGCGGCAGCAGTATCGCCGTCCCGGCGTCCCCGGCGGCGCTGACGGCTGGCGTCGGGCTGGATATAGCAATTGAAGTCACCGCCCCGGACACCACCACCACCGACATCTACACCGTAACCGCCACACGAGGGGGTCCCGGAATGACGCCGCCACGTGCCGACGTCAGCGGCACGATCACCGAGTCCGATCTGTTTGCCGGCACCGCCGTTGTGACCATGACGCTGCGCGAAACCGAATTTGTCGCCGCCGCCGACCTGATGCCGGATGACTTCAACCTCAGTGACACCGTAGAAGGCGACATCAGCATCGCCGGTGTCACCCGCGACAGCACCACAGCCGCCACGATCATGCTGGCACACAGCGGCGAGGACATCACCGCCGGTGAATTGATACTTGACCTGCTGGCTACCGGGCACACCGGCAGCGGCACCCTGCCCGCCGGCAGTCTGGCGATCACCGCCAGCGCCGGTGAGTATATATGCGACCGCACGGCGGCAGTGCGGGATGCCATTACCACCGCCAGCGCCGGTGACGACTGCACCAACATCACCGACTTGGCCACCATTACCGCCCTCGATCTATCCAACCGGGGGATCACCAGGCTGCAAGACGGCGACCTGGACGGGCTGGCTGCGCTGGCAACGCTGGCGCTGGCCGGCAACCCCTTCACCGCCGGCGGACTGCCCGCCGGGATCTTTGACGACGTGTTGGACACCCTGGGCGACGTTGGTACCGCCTTCACCGTCGACAACGCCGTCCGCCAGGCGCATTTCATCTGCTCCCGTGCCGACGGCGGCGCGATAGTTGCCGCCACCGCCGGCGTCACCGACTGCCTGCGGATTACCGAGGCGCAACTGACCGCTTTCCCGGCCATAGACGCCAGCCTGAGCGCGCTGACACTGTCCGCCGGTGACCTGATGCCCAGCTTTGACCCGGCGATCACCAACTACAACGTCGGCGTAGACGCCGGCAGCGTCACCGTCACGCCCACCGCCAACCAGAGCGGCGCGGTGATCAGCGTCAACGGCGCCACCGTAGTCAGCGGCAGCGCCAGTGTCGCCGTGCCGCTGGTGGCAGGTACGGCGGTACCGATCACCATTCAGGTGACCGCTACCGATACGAGTACGACCAGGGATTATGTGGTGATGGTGACGAGGGGGGGGGCTGTAGCTAGTGTGGTGGATGCCGGGGGGTTTCCCGTGACCGAGGCGAGGCTGTCCAACATCACCACGCTTCGGCGGGTGCAGGTGTTTGTGAATGTGGAACGCACCGAATTTGTGCCCTCTGCCGATCTGACGGGGGACGACTTCATAGTGAGCGATACCCTGGACGGGACGGTGAGCTTGACTAGTAGTTTCAGCCGCACCTCCGCTACACAGGCTCTTTTGACGTTGGAATACTCCGGCGAAGACATCACCACCGACGGCGGCATATCCATAACGGTACTCGCATCCGCCCACACCGGCAGCGGCGACCTGATTACCAACACGCTGCCGGTTACCGCCAGCACCGGGGTGAATGTGTGCGGGCGGACGGCACAGGTGCGGGATGAAATTGTCGAACAATCCTCATCCCCTACCGACGAATGCTCGGGTATCGCGGATTTGGATACGATTACAGAGCTTTTCATGAATAACCAGGGCATCACTGCATTGCAAAGCGGTGATTTTGCCGGCATGTCGGGGCTTGAGACTTTGCAGATGAACAACAACCGATTCACTACACTGCCTGCCGATATTTTTTCCGGCTTGACGGCGCTTGATGAGTTGTCTATGGCGAACGGCCAACTCACTACACTACCCCCTGGTATTTTTGACGGCTTGCCGGCACTTACGGATTTGACGTTGAGTATCAACCGACTCGCTACACTGCCTGCCGGTATTTTTGCCGATTTGTCGGCGGTTGATCGGTTGTTGTTGAATACCAACCGATTCGCCGCACTCGATGCCGATGTGTTTAACGGCTTGAATAGGCTTCTGAATTTGGATTTGACCGCCAACCCGTTCACGCCGGGAACCGGACTGCCCGCCGGCATCTTTGACGATATACTCGATACCGCCGTCGGCATCGGCATACAGATTGGCGCCGCCGGTGTTGCCGCCCATTTTGTCTGCATCCTGCCCGTTGCCGATCTGGTTGTAGCCGCCACCGCCGGCGTGGACTTCTGTCAATTTATCTCCTCCGCCCAACTAGCCGCCTTCGCCCTGACCGACACCTCCCTCTCCGCCCTGACCATCTCCTCAGGCGACGCATTGATACCGGGGTTTGCGCCCGGGGTCACCGCCTATACCGTCGGCGTACTCAACCGGTTTGACCCCATCACCGTCACGCCGACGGCCAGCCAGCCCGGCGCCATGATTACCGTTCAAGGCAATGACGTGAACAGTGGCAGCGCCAGCGCTGCCATAATGCTGGATGAGGGCACACCGGTGCCTATAGAAATCATTGTGACCGCCCCGGACACCACGACAATGCAGACCATCACCGTGACCGCCACCCGTGAAGGGGCGCCGACGGCAGAGCTGGCCGGCACCCTGACCGAGGCCAATCTGTTTGCCGCCACCGCCCCGACGGTGACGGTGACGCTGACCGGCACCGACTACGTGGAAGCCGGCGAACTGATGCCGGACGACTTTGGAGTGACCGATGGGCTAACGGACGGGACGGTGAGCATCACCGAGGTCGCCCGTACCAGCAACCGGGTCGCCACGCTGACACTGGGGTATGATGATATAGACATCACCGCCAACGGTAGGCTGTCGCTGACGGTACTGGAGACCGCCCACAGCGACACCGGCAATTTGGGTGCCGGCGGGATCGATATTACCGCCAGCACCGGTACGAATGTGTGCGGAAGGACGGCGCAGGTGGTGGCTGGGATTATCGCTCTTTCTACCGGTAGCGAATGCACAAACGCAGATGATTTGGCTACGATTACGGACCTTCGCCTGGGTGCTCAGGGCATCGCAGAATTACGAAACGGTGATTTTGCCGGCTTGTCGGGGCTTACGATTTTGACTTTAGACAACAACAGACTCGAAACACTCCCTGCCGATATTTTTGACGGCTTGATGGCGCTTGAGGGTTTGAATTTGTCCATAAACCGATTCACCACACTCCCTGCCGATATTTTTGACGGCTTGACGGCACTTAGGACTATGAGTTTGGCCGGCACCAGCCTCGGCGGCGTGATAATGGGTACACTCGAAACACTCCCTGCCGATATTTTTGACGGGACGGCGCTTGTCGGTTTGAGTCTGATTGACAACCCTTTCACGCCCGAAACCGGACTGCCCGCCGGCATCTTTGATGATATACTCGGTACCTTGGGCCCATTCGGTACTAACGTCAACGACGAATTCGGCATTGACAACAGAGTCCGCAACGCCCATTTCATCTGCATCCGTGACGACGCTGACGCGATTGTCGCCTTCACCTCCGGCGTGGACGACTGCCTCCGTATCTCCACGGGAGATCTAACCGCCTTCTTCGCCTCCGATGCCACCCTCAGCGCCTTGACGATTTCCGACGGCGTACTGTCACCGGCCTTTGACCTGGCCACCGTCGCCTATACCGTCGCCGTGCAAAACAGCGTGGAAAGCGTCACGGTCACGCCGACTGCCAGCCAGCCGATGGCCACCATTACCGTGGAAGGCACAGTGGTCGCCACCAGTGTGGCGATTGATGTGGATGAGGGGATGACGACGGCGATCTCGATTGCCGTGAACTCCCCGGATACCAGCAGCACGGTGACCTACACCATCAACGTCACCCGCCCGGCGGCGACGGGTGTCCCAACGGCGATGCTGAGCGGGACGCTGACCGAGGCCGATCTGTTCGCCGATACCGCCATGGTGACGGTGACACTGACCGGCACCGAATTTGTGGAAGCCGGCGAACTGATGGCGGACGATTTTGCGGTGACGGATACCATAGACGGGACGGTGAGTGTGACCGGTGTCACCCGCACCAGCGTTACCGAGGCGACCCTGGCTCTGGGCTATGATGACGTGGACGTTGTTGCCACCGATGGCAGCTTGGAGGTAGCGGTACGGGCTTCCGGGCATACCGGCGCCGGCAACCTTGCCGCCGGCCGTCTGGTGATTTCCGCCAGTGACGACACGAATGTATGCGGGCGGACGGCACAGGTGGAGGCTGGGATTTTGGCTACCTTTACTCCGGCTGCCACCGATTGCACGAACGTGGATCTGGCTACGATTGCCGGGGCGCTCGATTTGTCCGGCGCCGGGATCACGGCCTTGCTGCCGGGTGATTTCGCCGGACTGGCGGCATTGACGGTTTTGAATCTGTCCGGCAATAGTGTGGAGACCTTGCCGGCGGGTGTGTTTGACGATTTGGCGGCATTGACGGTTTTGAATCTGTCCGGGAATATGCTGGAGACTTTGCCGGCGGATCTGTTGGATACGCTGACGGCATTACAGGTTTTGGGTCTGGCCGACAACCGTCTGAATGCGCTGGCGGCGACGGTGTTTGAGGACCTGGTCTTGCTGCAGGAGTTGGTTCTGTCCGGCAACCGGCTGAGCGCACTGGATGCGGGGCAGTTCGGCGGCCTGGTGGCGTTGCGGATTTTGGATCTGTCCGGCAATACGCTGAGTGTACTGGCAACGGGGCAGTTCGGCGGCCTGGCGGCGTTGCAGATTTTGGATCTGTCCGGCAATATGCTGGGCACCGTGGCTGCGGCGCGGTTTGGCAGCCTGGTGGCGTTGCAGACTTTGGATCTGTCCGGCAACCGGCTAGGTACGCTGGATGCGGGTGCGTTGCAGGGGCTGAATACGCTGGTGAACTTGAGCTTGACCGGCAACACTTTCACGCCGGGCACCGGCCTGCCGTCAGGTGTGTTTGATGGCGTGCTGGATACGCTGGGCGCGATCGGCGCCGGGCCGACCGGCTTTATCGTGGATGAGAACGTGCGCGCCGGCCATTTTATTTGTAGCCGGCCCGAAGCCAGCTTGATCGTGGCAGGCACCGGCGGGGTGAGCGATTGCCTGCGGGTTACTGCGGCGCAACTGGCGGCTTTCGCTACGCGGGACTCCAGCCTGATGGCTTTGACGCTCTCGGACGGCGCACTGGTTCCGGCCTTTGCTCCGACCCTCACCTCCTATAGCGCCGGTGTGGCCGACGACGTGGCTACGGTGACGGTAACGCCGACGGCTAACCAGGCGGCAGCGACGATCACGATCACGGTGGACGGCACTGGCACTCCTGTGAACAGCGGCGAGGCCAGCGCTCCGATTCCGCTGACTGCGGGTACGCCGGTGGTTATAGAAATCACGGTGAACGCCCCGGCCCCCAGCACCGCCACAACGACGTATGGAGTGACGGTGACCCGTGGCGGGGCTACGGCGACGTTGGCCGGCACGGTGAACGAGGCGGACCTGTTCGCCACCCCGGCGCCGACGGTGACGGTGACGCTGCTGCGTAGTGAATATGCCGGTACGCTGGTGGCGGGCAATTTCATGCTGAGCGATACCATAGACGGGACGGTGAGTATTACCGGCGTGGAGCGTACCAGCACGACGGTGGCGACGCTGACCCTGGGCTATGACAACGTGGACGTGACTGCTGCCGATGGGACGCTGTCGGTGACGGTGCTGGCCACCGGGCATACCGGCAGCGGCAGCCTGTCCTCTCTCAGCTTGCCGATTGCGCAGAGTTCCGGGGCGAATGTGTGCGGAAGGACGGCGGAGGTGGTGGCTGATATTGTCGACGAGTCCTCTGCCAGCGAATGCACGAGTATCACCGATCTGGCTACGATTACGACCGTTGACCTGAGCAACATGATGATCGCTACATTGCAAAGCGGTGATTTTGCCGGGCTGACGGGGCTGACGGTTTTGGATTTGGATCAGAACCGCCTCACCGCACTGCCCGCCGATCTGTTTAACGGCTTGTCGGCACTAACGGCTTTGCGTTTGCAAGACAACCGCCTCACCGCACTCGATGCCGATCAGTTTGACGGCTTGACAGCGCTTACACTTTTGGGTTTGAACATCAACCAATTCACCAGCTTGCCTGCCGATCTGTTTGATGGCTTGACAGCGGTTTCTACTTTGACTTTGGGCAACAACCCGTACACGCCGGGAACCGGGCTGCCCGCCGGCATCTTTGACGACGTGTTAGATACTTTGGGCTCCTTCGGCATCAATACGGACGCCACCGCCCGCGCCGCCCATTTTGTTTGCAGCCGTGACGACGCCGATGCCGTGGTCGCCTTCACCGCCGGCGTGCAATTCTGTCAAAATATCTCCTCGGCCCAACTCAACACCTTCGTACAGGCCGACACCGGCCTGAGCGCCTTGACGATTTCCGCCGGCGCCCTGAGCCCGCCCTTTGACCCGGCCACCGATGCCTATAATGTCGCCGTACTCAACAGCGTGGAAAGTGTGACGGTGACACCGACGGCCAGACAGAGCAGCGCGACGATTACCGTCCAAACCATGGCGGTCACCAGCGGCAGCGCCAGCGACCCCTTTATGCTGACGGCAGGCACTCCGCTGGCTATAAACATTGTGGTGACCGCCAGAGACGGCAGCACGATGGGGACCTACACGGTAACCGTCTCCCGCCCGGCTATGGGCGGGGCAACGGCGGTGCTGGCCGGTACGCTGACCGAGGCGAATCTGTTTGCCCGCGCCGCCACGGCAACGGTAACGCTGATGGGCACTGAATATGTTTCCGGTTTGTCGGAGGCGGATTTCACGCTGAGTGCTGACGTGCCCGGCACGGTGGAACTGGTCAGTGTCGTCCGCACCAGCACTACGGTGGCGACGCTGACACTGTCGCATAGCGGCGGGGATATCATCGCCGCCGACGGCGAATTGATGATGAATTTGCTGGCCTCCGGGCACACCGGCGCTACGGCGCTGGCTACCAATGGTCTGACAATTGCCCCCAGCGACGGCATGAATATCTGCGACCGGACGGAGGCAGTGCGGGATGCGATTTTGGATGGCTTTACTGCCACCGTTTGTGCGGATGTGAGTGTGGCGCAGTTGGCTTCAATTACGAGCCTTGATCTGAGTAGTAGTGCGATCCCTGCCTTGCAAAGCGGCGATTTTGCCGGCTTGTCGGGGCTGACGAGTTTGAATTTGAATGACGATGGATTCACCCCGACGAACAGTCTGAGCCCCTTGCCCGCCGATATTTTTGCCGGCTTGACGGCGCTGCAGACTTTGACTTTGATCAACAACGACCTCACCACACTCGATGCCAATCAGTTTGCCGGCTTGTCGGCGCTGACGATTTTGGATTTGCGCCAGAACAGCATCACCGCACTGCCCGCCGGTCTGTTTACCGGCTTGACGGCACTTGAGGAGTTGCGTTTGGGTGGCAACCAGATCGCCGCACTGGATGCCGCTCAGTTTGCCGGCTTGTCGGCGCTTCAGAATTTGCGTTTGGACAGAAACCGTTTCACCGCACTGGATGCCGATCAGTTTGCCGGCTTGACCGCGCTTACAAATTTGTCTGTGGACAGAAACCAACTCACCGCACTGGATGCCGATCAGTTTGACGGCTTGACCGCGCTTACAATTTTGAGTTTGAACGGCAACCAATTCGCCACCCTGCCTGCCGATCTGTTTGACGGCCTGGATGCGCTTGGTAATTTGAATTTGAACGAAAACCAATTCGCCACCCTGCCTGCCGATCTGTTTGACGGCCTGGATGCGCTTGGGGCTCTTGATCTGACATCAAATCCATTCACGGCGGACACCGGATTGCCCGTCGGCATCTTTGACGACGTGATAGATAGCCTGTTGGCGACCTTTGGTGGCAATTTCCTTATCGTGGACACCGTCGGCCGGTTCGCCCATTTTGTCTGCTCCCGCGCCGATGCCAATGCCGTGGTCGCCGCCACCGCCGGCGTGGAGGACTGCATCTTTATCTCCTCGGCACAGTTGAACGCCTTCGTGAACACGGATGCCAGCCTGACGGAGCTGACTATCTCGGACGGCGCTTTGGTTCCGGCCTTCGATCCGGCCATTTTCGCCTATACTGTCGCCGTGGCCAACGACGTGGCAACGGTGACGGTAACGCCGACGGCCAGACAGACCGTCTCCACGATTACGGTGAACGGCCTCGCAGTGAACAGCGGCGAAGCCAGCCTGCCGATTACGCTGACTTTGAACACGCCGGAGGATGTCCCCGTGGTGGTGACCACCGGGGACGGCAGCACCGAGCGCACCTATACGATAATGGTGACCCCTGGCGGGGCTACGGCGACGTTGCGTGCAGTCAACTCCTTGACCGAGCAGGGCCTGTTCGCAGGGCAGATCAATTTCAGGGCGGTGCGGGTGGATCTGGAACGCACCGAATTTGTCGACGCTGCCGACCTGACGGGGGCTGACTTCACCGTGAGCGATACCCTGGACGGGACGGTGAGCCTGGCCTCTGATGTCAGGCGCGATTCCGATATACTGGCATTTCTGGTACTCGAATACTCCGGCGAGGACATCACCGCCGACGGCACCCTGTCCGTGACCGTACTGGAATCCGCCCACACCCGCAGCGGCGACCTGCGGACCAACACCGTCCCGGTTACCGCCAGCGCGGGCGCCAATGTATGCGGAAGGACGCCAGCGGTGGTGGCTGAGATTGAGGATGTCTCTGTTGCCAGCGAGTGCACGAATATCACGGATCTGGCTACGATTGCGGAACTTGACTTTACTCGCCCTGCTCCAGGTGGTGGCATCACCGCGCTGCAAAGCGGCGATTTTGCCGGGATGACGGGGCTTACGACTTTGCGTTTTAACCGTAACAGCCTCACCACGTTGCCTGCCGATATTTTTGCCGGCTTGTCCGCACTTGAGACGTTGGATTTGTTCAGCAACAACCTCAACACACTGCCCGACGGCGTTTTTGCCGGCCTGACCTCGGTGGAGAGTTTGTTCATAAATAGTAATAACTTCGCATCCCTGCCCGACGGGATCTTTGACGGTCTGACGGCGCTTGAGAATTTAGCCTTGGCCAACAACCCGTTCACCGCCGGTGGTCTGCCCGCCGGGATCTTTGACGACGTGCTGGATAGCTTGGGTGACGTTGCAATCAGTGGCGGCGTCGGACTTGCCGTCGATGCCGTCGGCCGCGCCGCCCATTTTGTCTGCAGCCTTGACGACGCCGATGCCATTGTCGCCGCCACGATGGGCGTGACCGAATGCCTGCGCATTACCTCGGCACAACTCGATGCCTTCCGCGCCGCCGACACCAGACTGAGCGCCTTGACGATTTCCGACGGTGTGCTGGTCCCGGACTTTGACCCCGGCACCGATGCCTATAATGTCGCCGTACTCGGCAGCATGGCCAGTGTGACGGTGACGCCGACGGCCAACCAGCCCGGCGCATCGCTTACCGTCCAAACCATGGCGGTGACCAGTGGCAGCGCCAGTGGGGCGATTGCGCTGACGGCAGGCACTCCGCTGGATATAGTGATCGTGGTGACCGCCTCGGACGGCATGACGACCGGCACCTATACGCTGACGGTCTCCCGCCCGGCAGGCGGGGCAACGGCGATGCTGGTCGCCTTGACGCCGCTGACCGAGGCCAATCTGTTTGCCGGTACCGTGATGGCAACGCTGACGCTGATGGATACTGCATACCCCTTCACGGTGACGGCGGCGGATTTCTCGCTGAGTGATGACGTGGCCGGGACGGTGAGCTTGATCGACGTCGCCCGCAACAGCGCTACAGTGGCGACGCTGACACTGTCGCATAGCGGCGAGGATATAGCCGCCACCGGCATTTTGATGATGACCTTGCTGGCCTCCGGGCACACGGGCAGCGACAACCTGGCTACCAACGGTCTGGCGATTACCGCCAGCGCCGGCGCGAATATCTGCGACCGGACGGCCGAGGTGGTGACTGCGATTGTGGCTTCCTCTGCTGACACCGATTGTACGAATGTGGGGGATCTGGCTACGATTACGACCGTTGATCTGACGAATATGGGGGTCACGATGTTGGAAAGCGGCGATTTTGCCGGGATGCCGGGGCTGACGAGTTTGCTTTTGGCAAACAACGGCCTGAGCGCGTTGCCTGCCGATATTTTTGACGGCCTGGCGCTTGTTAATTTGGCGCTGCTCGGCAATTCGTTCACGGTGGACACCGGTCTGCCCGCCGGGGTGTTTGATGACGTGCTCGGTAGCCTGGATCCCATTGCCACCAGCGGCACCAGCGGCTTTGTTGTCGATGCCAACGTCCGGGGCGCCCATTTTGTCTGCTCCCGTGACGACTCTAACGATATAGTAACGGCGACCGACGGCGTGACCGACTGCCTGCGGATTACTGCGGCACAGTTCGACGCCGTGGTGGGCAATGTCATGCTGAGTGCCTTGACGATCTCCGAGGGTACCCTGGACCCGGCCTTCGATCCTGCTGTTACTGCTGTTACTGACTATGCGGTGACGGTGGCCAACAGTGTAGCAAATGTGACGGTGACGCCGACCGCCGCCAGCAGTTTCTCCACGATTACCGTGAACGGTACGCCGGTGGTCAGCGGCATGGCCAGTACAGCGATTGCGCTGGCGGAGGGCGCTACACTGGATGTAGTCATTGTGGTGACCGCCGACGACGGCACGACGCGCGCCTATACGGTGGCGGTGACCCGTTTGCCGGCCGGCGCGACGGCGACGCTGTCCAGTACGACGCTGACCGAGGCCAATCTGTTTGCCGGCACCGCGATGGTGACGGTGACGGTGGTGGGGACTGAGTTTGTGGGCGCCCCGATGGCAGGCGATTTCATGGTGGGTGATACGGTGGACGGGACGGTGAGCCTGAGCAGTGTAGACCGTACCAGCCCGACGGTGGCGACGCTGACGCTGGACTATGATGATATGGACATCACCGCCAACGGTACGCTGTCGGTGACGGTGCTGGCCGCCGGGCATACGGGCACGGGCGATGTGCCGACGGTGCCGCTGACGATTACCGCCAGCACGGGTACGAATGTATGCGGACGGACGGCGCAGGTGCGGGAGGAGATTGTGACTGCCTTTGCTCCCACCGATTGTACGAGTGTGGGGGATCTGGCTACGATTACGACACTTAATCTGAATAGTCAAAGTATCTCTGCATTGCAAAGCGGCGATTTTGCCGGCTTGACGGGGCTGACGACTTTGGATTTGAGCGACAACTCGATCACCGCACTGCCCGTTGACATTTTTGCCGGCTTGACGGCGCTGGAAGTGTTGACGTTTGTCGGCAACAGGGGTCTCACCACGTTGCCTGAAAACATTTTTGCCGGATTGACGGCGCTGAATATTTTGAATTTGGCCGACAACGAGCTGACCGCACTGCTCGCCGGCGTTTTTGACGGCCTGGGCAACCTTGGGAGCTTGTTTTTGAACGACAACAGCCTCACCGCACTGCCCGCCGATATTTTTGACGATCTGGACAACCTTGGGAGCTTGTTTTTGGAAGACAACGGCCTCACCGCACTGCCCGCCGATATTTTTGAGGGCCCGGATAGCCTTGTGGCTTTGATACTGTTCGGCAATGATTTCACGGCAGGCACCGGTCTGCCCGACGGCGTGTTTGACCCTGTGCTCGGTACCCTGGGCGACATTGCCACCAGCGGCACCAGCGGCCTTGTTATCGACGACAACGTCCGCGAAGCCCATTTTGTCTGCAGCCGTGCCGACTTCGCGGCGATTGTAATGGCGACCGCCGGCGTGACCGACTGCCTGCGCATCACTTCGATGCAATTAGCCGACGCGCTGGCAGGACTGCCAACGGCAACGCTGGCGGCCTCGACGCCGCTGACCGAGGCGAACCTGGACGGCGCCACGGTGACGGTGACGCTGGCGGATACCGAATACATGGATCCGCTGCTTAGCTCCCATTTCATGCTCGTTGAGGACGTGGAAGGGGACGTGACGGTGGCCTCTGTTCTCCGCACCAGCCCGACGGTGGCGACGCTGACGCTGGCGCATAGCGGCGATATTCTGGACGACGGGGAGTTGTCGATGAGTGTGCTGGCCGCCGGACATACCGGCACCGGCGATCTGCCTGCCGGCAGTGTGCCGATTACCGCTACCTCGGCAACGGCGATGCTGACCGGCACGCTGACCGAGGCCAATCTGTTTGCCGGCACCGCGACAGTGACGATGACGCTGACCGGCACTGAGTTTGTGGGCGCCAGCGAACTGATGGCAAGCGATTTCACGCTGACGGATACGGTGGACGGGACGGTGAGCGCGAGCAGTGTAGACCGTACCAGCCCGACGGTGGCGACGCTGACGCTGGGCTATGATGATATGGACATCACCGCCAACGGTACGCTGTCGGTGACCTTGCTGGATGGAGGGCACACCGGCGCGGGCAATGTGCTTGCCGGCAACACGGCGCCGATTACCGCCAGCGCCGGTACGAATGTATGCGGGCGGACGGCACAGGTGCGGGATGGGATTGTCGGAGTGTCCTCTGCCACCGAATGCACGAGCATCACCGACCTGGCAAGCATTACAAGGCTTAATTTATTCAGTCAAAGCATCGGTTCGCTGCAACCCGGCGATTTTGCCGGCTTGACGGCGCTGGAGTTTTTGTTTTTGTTCAACAACGACCTGGAGGCACTGCCCGCCACCATCTTTGCCGGCTTGACGTCGCTGCATACTTTGAGTTTGCCCAACAACGACCTGGAGGCACTGCCCGCCACCATCTTTGATGGTCTGGATAGGCTTAGTACTTTGTTCCTGCGCGACAACCCGTTCACGGCGGACACCGGACTGCCCGCCGGCATCTTTGACGACGTGCTGGATACCCTGGGCGCCATTACAACAAGCACAACCGGCAGCGGCTTTGTGATTGACCAAACCGTCCGCGACGCCCATTTTGTCTGCAGCCGTCCCGACTTCGCGGCGATTGTAACGGCGACCACCGGCGTGACTGATTGCCTGCGCATCACTGTGGCGCAATTAGACGCCGCGCTGCTAACGCTGCCAACGGCGACGCTGGCGGCCTCGCCGGCCCTGACCGAGGCGAACCTGGACGGCGCCATGGTGACGGTGACGCTGGCGCGCTCGGAATACGTGGATACGTTGCTTGCGTCCTATTTCATGCTGACCGATACGGTGGCAGGGGACGTGACGGTGGCCTCTGTTCTCCGCAGCAGCACGACGGTGGCGACGGTGACGCTGGCATATAGCGGCACGGCCTTGATCGGAGACGGTACGCTGTCGATGACGCTGCAGGCTGCCGGACATACCGAAGCGGGCGATCTGCTTGCCGGTACGCTGCCGATTACCGCGAACCGTGCTCCGGTGGCGGTGATCGCCGAGGGCGGGACTTTGTCGGTGGACGCCGACGCAAGCGTGACGTTGAACAGTACCGGCAGCAGTGATCCGGATGGCGATACGATTGCCGCCTATGCCTGGCGGGTAGTGACTGACGGCATCCCGGCGTTGACACTGGCTACCACCAATCTGGCGACCCTGGACTTCACGGCGCCGGCGGTGACGACTGCGGATGAGTATACGATCGGGCTGGTGGTGAATGACGGCACGCTGGATTCGCCTGAAGTGATGATTGTGGTGACGGTCAACCCGGCCGGCGCGAACAATGCGCCGGTGGCGGTGATCGCCGAGGGCGCGACCTTGGCGGTGAACGCCGGCACAAGCGTGACGTTGGACGGTGCCGGCAGCAATGATCTGGATGGCGATATGCTGGCTTATACCTGGCGGGTAGTGATTGACGGTGTCCCGGCGTTGATACTGGCTACCACCAATCAGCCGACCCTGAGCTTCACGGCGCCGACGGTGACGACTGCGGATGACTATACGATCGGGCTGATCGTGAATGACGGCACGGAGGATTCGTCGGAGGCGACGATTGTGGTGACGGTCAGCCCGGCGGGCACGAACAATGCGCCGGTGGCGGTGATCGACGAGGGCGCGACCTTGGCGGTGAACGCCGGTGCGGGCGTGACGTTGAACAGTACCGGTAGCAATGATCCGGATGGCGATACGATTGCCGCCTATACCTGGCGGGTTGTGACTGACGGTGTCCCGGCGTTGACACTGACTACCGTCGATCAGCCGTCCCTGAGCTTCACGGCGCCGGCGGTGACGACGACTGCGGATGATTATACGATCGGGCTGGTGGTGAATGACGGCACGGAGGATTCGCCGGAGGTGATGATTGTGGTGACGGTCAGCCCGCCCGGCACGCCGGTGGCTGTGATTGATCAGGATTCGCCCCTGCCGGTGCAGGCCAATACAGGCGTGACGTTGACCAGTACCGGCAGCAGTGATCCGGATAGCGATCCGCTGACGTATACCTGGCGGATCGTGACTGACGGCATCCCGGCGTTGATACTGACTACGGTCGATCAGCCGACCCTGAGCTTTGTGGCGCCGGCGGTGACGACTGCGGATGAGTATACGATCGGGCTGGTGGTGAATGATGGCGTGCTGGATTCGCCGGAGGCGATCATTGTGGTGACGGTCAACCCGGCGGGCACGAACCGTCCTCCGACGGCGGTGATCGCCGGCGGGGGGACCGTGCCGGCCGGCGCAACTGTGATCTTGACTGGTACCGGCAGCAGCGATCCGGATGGCGATACGATTGCCACCTATGCCTGGCGGGTAGTGACCAACGGTGTCCCGGCGCTGACACTGGCTACCGTCGATCAGCCGACCCTGCGCTTCACGGCGCCGGCGGTGACGGTTGCGGATGACTACACGATCGGACTGGTGGTGAATGATGGCACGCTGTTTTCGGCGGAGGCGGTCGTGGTAGTGCGGGTCATACTGGCCACCCCCGGCCCGACACCGGAGCAGGCGGCGCTGCTGCATGAGGAAATCGCTCCACAGGCTTTGCAGACGGTGGCTGGCAATGTGATTGCCTCGTTAGGCGCCCGTATCGAGACGACGGTCCAGGGCGCCTCCACCGACGGTGTGCGGCTGGACGGTCAAGGCATGGAGGGGGATGGGGCGGCCATCCTGCTGGGTTTCCTGGACAAGGCGCCGGAATATACGCGCTCGATCCAGGAGGGCACTCTGAATTGGAAGCGGATGCTGGCCAATTCTTCTTTCAGTCTGAATGCCGCCGGTGACGGTTATGCAGGCGGCGGCCTGGGCGTATGGGGCAGCGGCTACTATACGGAGTTTAACGGAGACGAAAACGATCTCGATTGGGATGGCGATTCCTACGGCTTCCAGGTCGGCACAGATACCCGCTGGAGGAACAATCTGCTGACGGGCATAGCGGTTTCGTGGAGCGAGGGCGACGTGGAATACAGCCTGGGCGGGGCGGATGCCGACCGGGGCGATTATATCCTGACCCTGACCGGCATCCATCCGTATCTGGGCTGGTCGAGCAGGGACGGCCGGATGAGTCTGTGGGCGAGCGCGGGCTATGCGGACGGCAAGATAGAGATCGAGCCGGACGAGGGCGTAGAGCGGGAGCATGACACCACGGTAGTTTCGTTGGCGGGCGGCTTCACGCGCAGTTTGACGGACGTTCTGAGGATCAAGGGTGATTTCTCCGGCCTGGATGCCGACATCGATGAAGCGGACGAGGTGATCAATGACGGTGATTTGAGCATAGACAGTCAACGGTTACGGCTGTTATTGGAGGGCCGCTATCAACAGCGCTTGCGCGGCGGCGGCACTCTGTCGCAAAGCGCCGAGGTAGGCTACCGTCTGGAGGAGGGCGACAGTGAGGCGGACACGGATGGCACCGAGGTAGGCGGCAGCGTGGACTACCACAATCCGGCCACCGGCTTCAGCGTATCGGGCAAGGTACGCGCCCTGGTAGGCAACGATGATTACCGGGAGTGGGGAGTCTCCGGCCTGATCCGCCTGGAATCGGGCGCCCAGGGACTGTCCTTCACGCTGGAACCGGGCTACGGCGACACGGCCGGCAGCGCCGGTGAGCTATGGCAACGGAAAACCCCATATCTGGAGACGGGGCGCCAGAGCTACGGCGCCCGGATGAAGATGCACCTGGGCTATGGCTTGCACGGCGGCATTATGCCATACACCGAGGTGACGAGCGGCGAGGCGCTACGCAGTTTCCGCATGGGCGTGAAGTGGCAGTTAGGCAAGGCGCTGGATCTGAATCTCTTCGGCGAGCAGTATGAAGCGGACGAGAGTGATAATAGCCTGCAATTGGAAGGGAAGTTGGAGTTTTAGATTGTACCCTCATTGAGTGACTCCCCTGGGGGAGTCACTCAACCCTCACCCCCGGCCCCTCTCCCAAAGGGAGAGGGGGGTTAGATTGAAGCACCTTTAACTCCCCCCTGACAAGGTGTTACATCCCGTGTGATCGCTCAAGACCTCGCTGGGAGATTTATAGCCCAGGCAGGTTAAGCGGGTTCGGTTGTAGTTGTTCACAAATGTGTGGATGAACTGGTTTCTTTGCTCGTGGTTGTGGAATCGGTTCTTGCTCCAGTTGCTTTTGAGTTGTGGCTGGCTGCGCAATGCCTCACTCAAACGGCGATTGAATCGCTCCACCATGCCGTTGGTCTGCGGTCGAAACGGGCGAATGAGACGATGCTCAATATGATGCTCACGGCACACCCGGTCAAACGGATGCGTACCACTTGGTTTGCCGTCTGGCTTGCCTTTCTTGTCCACTGCAAAGCGGTCTGTGAAGCCTCCATCGTTGTCGGTAAGCAGGGTATGCACCGGGTGGGGAAACGCATCCAGGAACTCACGCAGACACTGCGAGGTCGTGGCGGCATCGCGGCGCGCAATGATTTTCACCCAGACAAAGCGCGTAGCCCGGTCAATCGCCACCAGCACATAGCTGCGTTGCTTCTTGAGCTTGCTCAACACCTTGAAGTCCATATGGATAAACCCGCACGTGGCCTGCTCGAAACAGCCGAAGTCACGCGACTGCTTGACTTGCGGCAGCCGGTTTACGCCTAAGCGCTTGAAGCAGCGATGGATCGCACTGCGACTGAAGGTCTGGGGAAAACAGCGGTTCATCACCTCAACCACATCATCCAGCGACAAGCGCAAGCGTAGCCGCAACTCGGTGATAATCTCCTCGTGCTGCGGCGACGTGCTCGGATTGAGGTTATGACGCGTGTGGGAGCCGTCATAGATGCGCCCGGCCCGCAGCCACTTGTAAATCGTAGGCAGAGAGACTCCGAGCTCACGCGACAAGGTCGGTGCGCTCTTGTTTGAGGTCTGAATATACTTTCGTGTGGCCGGCGTTGTGGTGGCCAGCTTATGTAATTTAATCTCCACTTTTTAACCTCCTCTGAACGTATTGAATACCGGATTGGATTGAAAGAGAGTATATCCTATCATACGGCACAAAACAACAAGGGGGGGCTGGGGGGGTTGGGTTGAAGGGTGTTATTCAGTTTTCTCCCTCTCCCTCTGGGAGAGGGCCGGGGTGAGGGTGGGAACCATCCTGGGAGAGGGCCGGGGTGAGGGTGGGGTTGACACCCTGATCAGCATCCGGCAACATCAACCCATGTTCACAAATATTAGGCATTCCACCTGAAACCACGATGAGCACCACCGCACTATACAAGGCCTTGTTGGAGGCCAATGTCTCTGAGAAAACTGCCGAAAGAGCAGTCGAAGGCTTGGCCTTCGCCGACAACATAGCCACCACAACCGATCTCGCCAAACTGGGAGCCGTTATAACCAGGCTGGAAGACAAACTAAAAGAAAAGGCCACCAAAGCCGACATCGCCAGACTGGAGGCCGCACTGAAAGAAAAGGCCACCAAAGCCGACATCGCTGGTCTGAAGGCCGAACTGAAAGAAAAGGCCACCAAAGCCGACATCGCCAGACTAGAAGCCGATCTCGCCGGTCTGAAAACCGTTGTAGCCAGATTGGAAGCCGAACTGAAAGAAAAGGCCACCAAAGCCGACATCGCCAGACTGGAAGACAAACTGGAAGAAAAGGCCACCAAAGCCGATCTTGCCAGATTGGAAGACAAACTGGAAGAAAAGGCCACCAAAGCCGATCTCGCCAATTTGGAAAGCAAGATGCTGCGGTGGGGCATTGGCATCGCCGTCGGTATGACCGCAATTATCGTCGCCTCCGTCGGGCTGATGGTGAATCTGTAGACAGGGCATTATCCTCCTTCTCCCTCTCCCTTTGGGAGAGGGCCGGGGTGAGGGTGGGAACCATCCTGGGAGAGGGCCGGGGTGAGGGGGTTGACACCCTGATCAGCATCCGGCAACATCAACCCATGTTCACAAATATTAGGCATTCCACCTGAAACCACGATGAGCACCACCGCATTATACAAGGCCCTGTTAGAGGCCAATGTGTCTGAGAAAACTGCCGAAAGAGCAGTCGAAGGCCTGGCCTTCGCCGATAACATAGCCACCACAACCGATCTCGCCAAACTGGGAGCCGTTATAACCAGGCTGGAGGCCGAACTGAAGGCCGCACTGAAAGAAAAGGCCACCAAAGCCGACATCGCCGGTCTGAAGGCCGAACTAAAAGAAAAGGCCACCAAAGCCGACATCGCCAGACTGGAAGCCGATCTCGCCGGCCTGAAAACCGTTGTAACCAGGCTGGAGGCCGAACTGAAAGAAAAGGCCACCAAAGCCGACCTCGCCAGACTAGAGGCCGAACTGAAGGCCGAACTTAAAGAAAAGGCCACCAAAGCCGACATCGCCAGACTGGAAGACAAACTGGAAGAAAAGGCCACCAAAGCCGATCTTGCCAATTTGGAGAGCAAGATGCTGCGGTGGGGCATTGGCATCGCCGTCGGTATGACCGCAATTATCGTCGCCTCCGTCGGGCTGATGGTGAATCTGTAGGCAGGATATTATCCCCCCTCTCCCTCTGGGAGAGGGCCGGGGTGAGGGAGGGGTTGACACCCTGAGCAGCATCCGGCAACATCAACCCATGTTCACAAATATTAGGCATTCCACCTGAAACCACGATGAGCACCACCGCATTATACAAGGCCCTGTTGGAGGCCAATGTCTCTGAGAAAACTGCTGAAAGAGCAGTCGAAGGCCTGGCCTTCGCCGACAACATAGCCACCACAACCGATCTCGCCGGTCTGAAAACCGTTATAACCAGGCTGGAGGCCGAACTGAAGGCCGCACTGAAAGAAAAGGCCACCAAAGCCGACATCGCCGGTCTGAAAACCGTTGTAGCCGAACTGAAGGCCGAACTGAAAGAAAAGGCCACCAAAGCCGACATCGCCAGTCTGGAAGCCGACCTCGCCGGTCTGAAAACCGTTGTAGCCAGACTAGAGGCCGAACTGAAAGAAAAGGCCACCAAAGCCGACATCGCCAGACTGGAGGCCGAACTGAAAGAAAAGGCCACCAAAGCCGACATCGCCAGACTGGAAGACAAACTGGAAGAAAAGGCCACCAAAGCCGACCTCGCCAGACTGGAAGACAAACTGGAAGAAAAGGCCACCAAAGCCGATCTTGCCAATTTGGAAAGCAAGATGCTGCGGTGGGGCATTGGCATCGCCGTCGGTATGACCGCAATTATCGTCGCCGCCGTCGGGCTGATGGTGAATCTGTAGGCAGGGTATCCTCAAACCCTCACCCCGGCCCTCTCCCAAAGGGAGAGGGAGAAGCCTGAATAATAACGCTTTTATCCAACTCCCCTATCCCTTCGGGAGAAGCCTGAATAATAACGCTTTTATCCAACTCCCCTATCCCTTCGGGAGAAGCCTGAATAATAACGCTTTTATCCAACTCCCCTATCCCTTCGGGAGAAGCCTGAATAATAACGCTTTTATCCAACCCCCCTCTCCCTTCGGGAGAAGCCTGAATAATAGCGCTTTTATCCAACTCCCCTATCCCTTCGGGAGAAGCCTGAATAATAGCGCTTTTATCCAACTCCCCTATCCCTTCGGGAGAAGCCTGAATAATAGCGCTTTTATCCAACTCCCCTATCCCTTCGGGAGAAGCCTGAATAATAGCGCTTTTATCCAACTCCCCTATCCCTTCGGGAGAAGCCTGAATAATAACGCTTTTATCCAACTGGAGTGGTCAAGCATTTGATGACAACCAGTTAAGCGGCTTTTTTCAATTCAACCATCGCTGCTTCATACTCATTGGGACTGGTGTAATCCAGGTACGAATGCAGCCGTCGGCTGTTATAAAACATCACAATGTAGTCCAAGATATCCTGTTGCGCCTCAGCGCGTGTTTGATAGTTTCTCCATTGCACCCGCTCTTTCTTCAAACTCGCAAAAAAGCTCTCTGCTACCGCATTGTCCCAGCAGTCCCCCTTGCGGCTCATGCTGCCAACCAGTCCATGCGCCTTGAGAAGTTGCCGGTACGCTTTGCTGGCATACTGCGAACCACGGTCTGAATGCACCAACAAGCCCGTCTCCGGACGATACTGCCACAGTGCCATGCGTAACGCCTCCGTGACCCGCTTGGCCTGCATTCGCGAGCCCATGCTCCAGCCCACTACCCGACGTGAAAACAAGTCTATACACACCGCCAGATACAACCAACCTGCCTGCGTCCAGATATAGGTGATATCCGAGACATAGGCCCGATGCGGTGCGCTCACGTTAAACGCCCGCCCCAGCACATTGTCAAACACCGGCTGCCGGCGCTTGCTGTTGGTGGTCACCTTGTACTTCTTGCGGTAGCGGACGCTTACCCCTGCTTGCTGCATCAGTGAACGCGCCTTGTAGCGCCCCACAGGATAGCCCAGCGCCTGGAGCGCACGTGCCATGCGCCGCGAACCATAGCTGCGGCCACTGGCTTTGGAAACCTCATGGACCGCCGCCAGCAACGCCTGAGGCGCGACCGCCCCCGACCGCTCCTGCAACCGTTGGCAATACCGGTAGTAGGCATTGCGGCTCACTCCCAGTACTCGACACATCCGCTCGACAGGCCAGGCCTTCTTATGCCGGGTGATGAACGCGTATTTCACTGCGTTTCCCTGGCAAAGAAGGCCGTCGCTTTTTTTAAGATGTCTTTCTCCATTTGCAGGCGGCGCACATCCTGCCGCAACCGGCGCAACTCCGCCTGTTCCGGGCTCAGTGTGCCATTGCCGCGAAACGCCTGATCCTCGTGGGCTTCATCCTCCTGGATCCATCGACCCAGCATATTGGGATTGATACCCAGACTGCGCCCCGCCTCGGCCTGGGTATAGCCTTGCTCGCGCACCAGGTTGATGGCATCCAACTTGAATTCTCTTGAATATTTCTTTCTCGTGTTCATGTCTCACCTCCAGTTTATACGGATAGTATCCCTTAATTTAGACTGGTCACATCTATTGAACCACTTCCAACCCCCCTCTCCCTTTGGGAGAGGGCCGGGGTGAGGGGCCGGGGGTGAGGGGCTTTGTGGGCAGCATGAGCCGCAAGGGCAATTGCCGGGCAAGCAGGGGGGCTATATCCCAAACGGAGGGGGGACATTCCTGTCCCTCCTTTGACGGATTGTACTATAAGTACTACTATAATAATGAATCAAAGCCGCCTTACTTTACAAAATCATGACGAATGGCATCGGGGCCGAAACAAATGAACAGACCGGGCAGGAAACTCAGCGATCTTTATAAAGACACCGGCGATCATCTGGTCGATATTTTCCATCATCTGGCCCTGTGCGCGATAGGCGTGGCGATTGTATGGTCGGCAATCACAACCTTCATCGAAATGTTCGCGGACGGGCACGTCACCATTGCCGACATACTGTTGTTATTCATCTACCTGGAACTGCTGGCGATGGTGGGGATCTACTTCAAAACCAACCACATGCCGGTGCGATTTCTGATATACGTCGCCATTACCGCACTGACCCGGATGATGATTGCCGACATACAGGCGCATCATCAAACGCCGGATATGGGGATTATCTACATATCGACCGCCATACTCATACTCGCCTTAGCCACACTGGTCATCCGTTTCGGATCGGCAAGGTACCCCTACAGTGAAATCACCGAAGACAAAAACGGGCAAAAACTCCCCGGCGACGAATAGATACACCCTATAATCGCGCCTGCATCGACTCGCGCAACTTCTGCATTGCGCTCTTCTCGATCTGCCGTATACGCTCGGCGGATACCTTGTATTCCGCCGCTAGATCCTTCAAACCAACCTTATTCTCCGCCAGCCAGCGCCGGGAAATAATATCCTTGCTGCGCGCATTCAAGCCCGCCATAGCCCTTTGCAACGCCTGTCGATTTTTATCCACACTCTGCTCAAGCTCAAGCTGCTGCTCCGGTCCCACCCGCTTATCTTCCAGATAGTATGCAGCCGGCCTGCCGACATGCTCCTCACTCTTGCCGGCAGTCGTCCCGTCCAGTGACGCATCGCAATTACCCAGCCGTTTCTCCATCTCCAACACCTCGCCGGGCTTCACCCCCAGATCTTTCGCAACGGCGTTCACCTCGTCATTGTTCAGCCAGCCCAGCCGTTTTTTCGACGAACGCAGATTGAAAAATAATTTTCGCTGCGCCTTGGTAGTCGCAATTTTCACAATACGCCAGTTACGAATAACAAACTCATGGATCTCGGCCCGCACCCAATGCACCGCAAACGAAACCAGCCGCACACCCACGTCCGGATCGAAACGCTTCACCGCCTTCATCAAGCCTATGTTGCCCTCCTGGATCAGATCCGCCTGTGGCAAGCCATAGCCGCTATAGCCCCGGGCGACACGCACGACAAAACGCAAATGCGACATAATCAACCGGCGGGCCGCTTCAATGCTGTCCTCCTCTCTAAAGCGGCGCGCCAGCTCCTTTTCTTCCTCCGCGCTCAGTATCGGCACCTGATTGACCGACTGGATATAGGCCTCCAGCGACCCGGCCGGCAGTGCCAGCCCCATATTCATAACTTGATTCATTGCCTGCTTCTCCTCATTTGATCTCTGTTCACTCCGGTAAATTTTAGCACTCTACCATGTAGAGCGCTAATGTTATAATAAAGTTTCACTTCGGAGCGTGAACGGCGATTAGTCGGTCTCTCGGATCCTGTGGCGGCGCAGCATGCAACTAGGCCGATCCTCCACCGATGGAATCGCTTCCCTTGGCACTTTTGTGGTACTGTGGTACCCTCCAAGAAAATGAATGCAAACGTGAGGAGAATTGGGATGAAAACACATACGATACAAAACCGAATCCAAGGTCGGTTCCTGCTGCTTGCCCTTAGCACCGTAAATGGGTGTGCCACAACCAAGAAAACATGAAAGATTTGGGCAAGTTTTCTGAATGGGTAAAGAAGCTCGATCAACGGGGAAAGAGTGTCGTTGAGTGGCTTTGCGAGTATCCGTATGCGGTTCTAATACTGATTATAGTCGTTGCATTCCTTATGCTTGTATTTGGAAACTATTCCCCCTGGCAAGACATGCTCGCAAAGATCGTCAGCGGCTTTTTGTTCGCAGTGGGTATTTATGTGGCGAATCGGCGTGCAAAAGCGATGAACAAAACGGCCGAGGCAACAGAGGATGGCCATCAGCAAGAGCGGTTCCGGGACGCCATTAAGCACTTGGGAGAGAAATCCGGCGCGGTACGCATCGGAGGCGCCTATGCCTTGACACAATTAGCCCTGAAAAACGAGAAGATGCGCCCCTACGTTACCGAGAGCCTCTGCATCCACATTCGAGAGCATACACAGGAAGAAGAGTATCAAAAAAACTATAAACTGAAACCGTCTGGTGAGATCCAATCGCTGCTACGTCTGCTGTTTCGCAAGGAAGGGGATCAGTGTCCCTTGTGCTCTAAAACCCTGCTCAATCTAAGCGGCGCCTATCTACGGGGGGCTGAGTTGTGGAAAGCCCAATTGTACCGGGCCAATTTGGAAGGGACACAGTTGCAAAATGCCTACCTGAAAGGGGCCCAGATGCAGGGGACTGATCTGGTGAGAACGCAGTTGCAGGGAGCCGATCTGACAAAAGCGAATTTGCGGGGGGCCTGTCTGGAACGCGCCCGGCTACGCGGGGCCAAATTGAATGAAGCCCAGATGCAGGGGGCCTGCCTGCAATATACATTTGTGGAGGAGACACGCTTGAAAAAAGCTGATCTGCAAGGCGCTTATTCCCAGAAATATGGAGATGAGCACAAAGCGTATTTTAGAGACCGGCTAGGAGAAAATACCGACACACCGACCGATTTATCCCAAGTATTGTACTATGAGGGAAGGGAGGTTGGAGGAAAGCAGGTAATTCCTCAGATACATGAACCGGACGATTTTGACTTCATGCGCGAAGAAGTCAAAAAAGAAGAGGAGGAACTGATAAAAAAATTAGAGGACAAATATAAAGACGGAACACTGCCTGCCGAGTCGCACGGCGAAAACGGCAAAAAAGATGCGTACACGAGTGTAGAATTTGAGAAATGGAACGATGAGATGGAGAAGGTACGCCCGGATCCTCGGGGGGACATAAAAAAACAGTCGGATCAAAAGCCATCATCCTCGGGGGACTAGGACTCTTTGCCTTGCTAGCGATGACCGTAGTGCAAGCGCCTCCGGTTCGCTAATGGGTGCCTCTCGGGCAGGAAGCGACTCTGGAGGAATTGGATTGGGATTGCTACGGTCGGCGGGTCGCTCGCCTGGAGGTGGCGGATCGCTCGATCAACCGGATGCTCGTGCAAGCCGGGCATTGCTGGGTCTATCGGCGCTATAGAAAGATCCCGCCTTGGGGGCGTTGGAGGCGAAAGCCCGAGCGGCAGGACGCGGCCTGTGGGGCTTGCCCCCCGAGCAGCAGATCCCTCTGTTGTTTGGGGAGCACTCAGCGGCTGGTCGTTTCTCGCCAGAGCCGCTTTGCCCGTAGCGCCTTGGCCAAGCGTGTTGCCAGCGGAGTGCCTGGCGCCAAAAAGCATGCGCAGAAACCACTTCAACGCATCGCAATCATCGAGTGGGGCTTGCTCGGCTCACGGGGGTTTGCCTTGGCGCTTCCCCGCTGTGGCGTAGCGGTCGGTACGCCCGATCCGATGCCGGGAGCGGCCTCTAGCCGTTGCTACCGGACGTGCCGCAAAGGCAAGCCGTGGGGAGTCGGTGGAGGCGCTCCTTGAAGCCCGCTCGGCCTGCGAACCCCCGACCTGCCCAAACGATCCCGAACAGGGGAAACTGCTATAGAGAGCAGGAAGGAGGGGGGCTAGTGGTTGTTTTGTACCAACACGAGCGTGAACGGCTAGAAATTTTCATACAAGGGGTTGACAAGCGGTCCGCAACCTGCTATAATACTCTCATAATGGTGACTGAAGTTGCCCGGATAAGAACCGAATTAGACTACCACTTTTTAAGAGGATGACTTGATGACTGAAGCAACCTTGCCCAACAGGAATGGTACCCACCGAAAAGATAACCGGCTGCACAAGCGGCAGGGGAACCTCATGCTGAAACGACTGACCGCGCTGTTGCTGTTGTCGGTGGCAACATTCGCCCCGATGCCGGCGGTGTCGCAGACCGACCCCTGCGATGGCGCCCTCGACTGGACCGGCATCACGCCGGACTGCCTCTCGCCCGGCGACCCCTACCGCATCCTGTTCGTCACCAGCAACACAAGGGATGCCCAAAGCGGCAATATCGCCGACTACAACACCTTTGTTCAGAACGCCGCCGACGGCGTCACCGGCACCCCATTCGCCAGCATTACCTTCCGTGTCCTCGGCTCCACCAGTGCTGTGAATGCGCGCGACAACACCGGCACCACCGGTGCCGGCGACGGCATTCGGATCTTCTATTACCGGGGCCGCAAGGTAGCGGACAGCTACACCGACTTCTACGATGGGACTTGGGATACCAACGAGCCGAGACATCAGGATGGCATGGTCAGAGTCGCCGGCGGCGGTTTCGACGCTTTTATCCTCACAGGCACCAATAATGACGGCGCCACTGGCGCTACGTTAGGAACTGCTACTGGGGTGGGAACAGGCGATTCACAAACCACTGGCAGTCCTCTGAGCAACGCTAATAGAACTGGGCCCGGTGCCTCTCAGTCTTTCTACGGCCTCTCCGAAGTCCTGACGCCGCCCAGCAACCCGGCGTTCGACGGCGCGGCGAGCATAGATCCGCAGGTCTACACCGTCGGCACGCCCATTACCACGCTGCCCCTGCCCGAAGCCGCCAACGGCAACGGCGTGTTGACCTACACCATAGCCCCGACCCTGCCCGACGGCCTGACCCTGGGCGGCGCGAACGGTAACGTCCTGTCCGGCACACCGGAGCTGGGGACGGAACGAACCATCACCGACTACACCTACATGGTGAGCGACGCGGACGCCAATACCGACCCCATCGACACCGATACCATCGACTTCACCATCACCGTCAACGCGGCGACGACGCCGACCATCTTCGGCGACCTGATCGGCTTTATTGCCGAGGACGCCATTCCGAACACCATTAGCGGCACGGTGCGTATTGCCGCCGCGAGCGGCACGACCATGTTCACCGCGCAAACCGCCGCCGACAGTACCTATGGCAGTTTCACGCTGACACCGGACCCCAGCAACGACGATAGGGCAACCTGGACCTACACACTCGACAACGACAACAGCGCCGTCAACGCCCTCGCCAGTGAGACCGATACCCTGACGGACACCTTCACCATCGCCGCCGCCGGCGTGACCGATGATGCCAACGTCACCATCACCATCACCGGCGCCGATGACGCCCCGACCGCCGTCATCGCCGAAGGCCCCACTCTGACGGTGGACCGCGGGGATACGGTAACCTTGACCAGCACCGGCAGCAACGACCCGGAAAGTGCAATTGCCTCCTACCGCTGGCGGGTGGTTGCCAACGGCAACCCGTCCCTTTCTCTTGGGGCGTCCAGCACCCGGACCAACACTATATCTTTCACCGCTCCAAACGTGGCTACCACAGATGACTACACCATCGGACTGATCGTGAATGACGGCACAGTGAACTCGGCGGAAGCGACCATTATAGTGACGGTCGTCAACCCGGCGATCCCGTCCATCACAATCGCCGCCGACACTTCCCCGGTAACCGAGGGCACGGCGGCTGCATTCACACTGACGGCGGACCCTGCTCCGGGGACGGATCTGATTGTGACCGTTACCGTCACTGACTCGGGCAACTTCATTGCCGGTGCAGCGCCGACGACGGTAACGATTACCGCCAGCGAGACGACGGCCATGCTGGAGATACCGACCATGGCCGACGTTATTGACGAGGCCAACGGCATGATAACGGCAACGGTGGAGGACGGCACCGGCTACACGGGCAGCGGCAACACAGCCAGCATCACGGTGGATGACGACGACACCGCCAACGTCACCGTCTCCGAGACGACCCGCACCGTCGCCGAGAACGGCGGCACGATGACCTACACCATAATGCTCGATACCGAGCCGCTCGGCGATGTCACCATTACCCCGGTAAGCGACGCTACCCTGGTGGCAACGGTATTGCCGATGTCGCTGACCTTCACCCCGTCCAACTGGAACACGGCACAGACCGTCACCGTGACCGGCGTGAACGACGACGATGTGAACACCACCGCCCGCACTGCGACCGTGAGCCATACGGCTGCGAGCACAGCCGACTCCATCTATGAGGGCTTGGACGTAGTAAACGTGGTCGTCACCGCCACCGATGACGACGCACCGCCGGGCCCGACCATCATAATCGCCGCCGATACTTCCCCGGTAACCGAGGGCACGGCGGCTGAATTTACCCTGACGGCCTCGCCAGTGGCGCCGGCGGGCGGGCTGACGGTCACCGTCTCCGTCACCGAGACCGGCACGTTTATCGACGGCACACCGCCGCCGACGGTGACGATTGCCGCCAGCGCCGCAACGGCGACGTTGACGGTGGCCACGACCGACGACAATATAGACGAGATAGACGGCGCGGTAATGGCGCTGCTGACGGCGGGCGTCGGCTACATGGTCGGCACCAGTAGCACAGCCAGTGTCGCAGTGAATAATGACGACGACGCCAACGTTGCCGTCTCCGAGACGACTCGCACCGTCGCCGAGAACGGCGGCACGATGACCTACACCATAATGCTCGATACCCAGCCGACCGGCGATGTCACCATTACCCCGGTAAGCGACGCTACCCTGGTGGCAACGGTATCGTCGGCGCTGACCTTCACCACGGCCAACTGGAACACGGCACAGACCGTCACCGTCACCGGCGTGAACGATGATGGCCCCGGCGCCCGCACTGCGACCGTGAGCCATACACCTGCGAGCGCGGACGACTCTATCTATGAGGGCTTGACCGTAGCAAACGTGGTCGTCACCGCCACCGATGACGACGGCGCCGCGGCCCTGCTGGAGGCGGTGTCTCCGACTACGCTGGGCGCAAGGAGACTGAACTCCTCTACCAACAGAGCCACGGTGCGGGTAACCCTGATGAACACCGAGTATGTGGACGCTGCAGATTTGAGCGGGGACGACTTCATGCTGACGGATACCGTGGACGGGGATGTGACGGTGGAGTCTGCTGTCATCCGCGACAGCGCCACGGTGGCCACGCTGACGCTGGGGCATAGCGGCGGGATTAGCGACGACGGCACGGTGAGTGTAACGGTACTCGATTCCGCCCACACCGGCAGCGGCGATCTGCCTGCCGTCAGTCTGCTTATAGACGCCACGGCCCCGACCGTGAGCACTGTGGCCTTCAGCACCACCGGCCCCTATGGTTTGGGTGATAACATCGAGGTGACGATTACCTTCAGCGAAGACGTCTTTGTGGAAGGAACAAACCCGAATGCCCTCCTGAACAACATCGGCGGCAGATTCGGAGTGGCTGCGCCCTACCTCAGCGGCGAAGGCAGCAACACACTGGTATTCCGTTACACGGTAGGGGGGGCAAGCGATGACAGTCCGAGCGGGGTGGACATACGATCAAGAGCACTGTTTGGTGGAGGCGGCCTTATTCGGGACGCAGCCGGCAACAATGTGGTGCGCGACCCCTCTAATAGTCAAATAATCGGCGGCACCGACCAGCGGATAGATCCCAGCATGGGCGCGTCGCCGTCCATCACAATCGCTGCTGATACTTCCCCGGTGACCGAGGGCACGGCGGCTGCATTCACGCTGACGGCGGACCCTGCTCCGGCCGGGGACCTGACGATTACCGTCTCCGTCAGCCAGACCGGCACATTTATCGAAGGCGTGGCGCCGACGACGGTGACGATTGCCGCCGCCGCAACCACAGCGGCACTGATGGTGGCCACGACCGACGACGATATCGATGAGGCAGCCGGCGAGGTGACGGCGACGGTGGAGGACGGCACCGACTACACGGTCGGCACCGGCAACACAGCCAGTGTCACGGTGAATGATGACGACACCGCCGGCGTCACCGTTGACCCGCTGGCGCTTACGGTTGACGAAGCGGGTAGCGGCACCACGGCCGACTACACCCTGGTACTCGACACCGTGCCGACGGCCGATGTCACCATTGCCGTTGCGAGCGACACCGACACGGCGGCAACCGTATCGTCGGCATCGCTGACCTTCACCCCGGCCAACTGGAACACGGCACAGACCGTCACCGTCACCGGCGTGAACGACGATGTCCCCGGCGACCGCACTGCGACCGTAACCCATACGGCTACCAGCGCGGACGGCAACTATGAGGGGGCAGCCATAAACATAGCGTCTGTGACCGTCACCGTAACCGATGACGACGCAGTAGCAGCAGGCGTTACCGTCGACCCGATGACACTCTCGGTTCTCGAAGCGGACGGCACGGCCGACTACACCCTGGTACTCGACACTGCGCCGACGGCCGATGTCACCATTGCCGTTGCAAGCGACACCGTCACGGCGGCAACCGTATCGTCGGCATCGCTGACCTTCACCCCGGCCAACTGGAACACGGCACAGACCGTCACCGTCACCGGCGTGAACGACGACGTTGATAACCCCAGCGACGAACGCACTGCGAGCCTAAGCCATACGGCTGCGAGCGCGGACGGCGACTATGACGGGGGAGCCATAACCATAGCGTCTGTGACCGTCACCGTAACCGATGACGACGACGCCGGCGTCACCGTTGACCCGATGGCGCTTACGGTTGACGAAGCGGACGGCACGGGCACCTACACCCTGGTACTCGACACCGTGCCGACGGCCGATGTCACCATTGCCGTTGCGAGCGACACTGACACGGCGGCAACCGTATCGTCGGCATCGCTGACCTTCACCCCGGCCAACTGGAACACGGCACAGACCGTCACCGTCACCGGCGTGGACGACTCCGATGTGAACACCCCCGACCGCACTGCGACCGTGACCCATACGGCTACGAGCACGGATGGCGACTATAACACGGTGCCCATAGCAAACGTGGTCGTCACCGCCACCGATGACGACGGCGTTGTTGTCCCCTCGGCCCTGCTGGCCGCCGTCACTCCGCTGGGCGAAAGGAGTCTGCGCAGTTCCACGGATACGGTGACGGTAACGGTAACCCTGATGAACACCATGTACGTGCCCGAAGTAGACCTGGACATGACCGACTTCATGCTGACGGATGACGTAGCCGGAGATGTGACGGTATCTATGGTCACCCGCACCAGCGACAGGGTAGCCACGCTCACGCTGACCCATGGCGGCGAGGATATTGTCTCGGACGGCACGGTGAGTGTAACGGTACTCGATTCCGCCCACACCAGCGCCGGCGCCCTGGATGCCGGCAGTCTACCTATAGACGCCACCGCCCCGACCGTGAGCACTGTAGCCTTCAGCACCGCCGGCCCCTATGGTTTGGGCGCTGACATCGAGATAACGATTACCTTCAGCGAAAACGTCTTTGTGACCGGAACCCCCAATATCAGACTGGAGGTGGGCAGTAACCGCAATGCGGCCTACAACCGAGGCAGTGGCGGCAGGGAACTGGTATTCCGCCGCACGGTAGTGGCAGGCGATGGCGATTTGAACAGTCTGACCATAACAAGCAATCTACTGACTGATGGCACTATTCGGGACGCTGCCGGCAACGATGCGGTGCGCACCTATCCGGGCGGGGTCGACGCCACCCAGCGGGTAGATGCCACCCTGCCGCTACTGTCCACCGCCACGGTAGACGGCGACACACTGACACTGACTTATAATGAGGCGCTGGACGGCGCCTCCACCCCCCCGGCCAACGGCGACTACGAGGTGATGGCAGGCTCTTCCTCGGTGACCGTCAGCGGCGTAACCCTCAGCGGCATGGCCGTGACCTTGACACTGACCACGCCGGTTACCGCCGGTCAGACGGTCACGCTGGATTACACCCCCGACACCAACCCGGTACAGGATACCGTCGGCAACGATGCCGTGATGCTGGACGACCAGACGGTGATGAACAACACCCCCGTGGCGCCGTCCATCACGATTGCCGCAGGGACTTCCCCGGTGACCGAGGGCACGGCGGCTGAATTTACCCTGACGGCCTCGTCAGCGGCGCCGGTGGGCGGGCTGACGGTCACCGTCTCCGTCACCCAGACCGGCACATTTATCGAGGGCGTGGCGCCGACGACGGTGACGATTGCCGCCGCCGCAGAAACGGCGACGCTGACGGTGGCCACGACCGACGACAATACCGATGAGGCAGCCGGATCGGTGACGGCAACGGTAACGGCGGGCAGCGGCTATATGGTTGGCACCGGCAACACAGCCAGTGTCACCGTCAATGACGACGACGCTGCGCCGACGCTGGCGATTGACTCGCCGAATGTGGCAGAGGGCAACGCCGGCGATACGCCGACGCTGAGCTACACAGTGACGCTGACCGGGGAGACCGAGCAGGAAGTGACGGTGGACTATGCGGATACGACCAGTGGCACCGCGACCTCGGGCACCGACTACGAAACGATTACCGCCGGCACGCTGACCTTTGCGCCGGGCACGACCACACAGAACATCGACGTAACGGTGATGGGAGACGTGGCTGATGAGGGGGACGAGACGGTCATCGTCAGACTGTCAGGCGAGACCAACGCGACGATTACCACCGCCGACGGCACCGGCACGATTACCGATGACGACGGCGCGCCAGTAGCAGGCGTCACCGTCACCCCGGCGACACTCAGTGTCCCCGAAGATGGCGGCACCACGGCCGACTACACCCTGGTACTCAACACTGCGCCGACGGCCGATGTCACCATTGCCGTTGCGAGCGACACTGACACGGCGGCAACCGTATCGTCGGCATCGCTGACCTTCACCCCGACCAACTGGGATACGGCACAGACCGTCACCGTCACCGGCGTGAACGACAACGTTGATAACCCCAGCGACGAACGCACTGCGACCGTCAGCCATGTGCCTACGAGCACGGATGCCGGCTATGGTTCGGTAGTCATAGCATCTGTGACCGTCACCGTAACCGATGACGACGACGCCGGCGTCACCGTCGACCCGACGACACTCTCGGTTCTCGAAGCGGACGGCACGGGCGCCTACACCCTGGTACTCGACACCGTGCCGACGGCCGATGTCACCATTGCCGTTGCGAGCGACACCGTCACGGCGGCAACCGTATCGTCGGCATCGCTGACCTTCACCCCGGCCAACTGGAACACGGCACAGACCGTCACCGTCACCGGCGTGAACGACGACGTTGATAACCCCAGCGACGAACGCACTGCGACCGTCAGCCATGTGCCTACGAGCGCGGACGCCGGCTATACCTCGGTGGTCATAGCATCTGTGACCGTCACCGTAACCGATGACGACGACGCCGGCGTCACCGTTGACCCGCTGGCACTCATGGTTCCCGAAGCGAGCGGCACCAGCACCTACACCGTGGTACTTGATACCCAGCCGATCGGCAATGTCACCATTACCCCGGAGAGCGGCGACACCATGACGGCCACGGTATCCGGGGCGCTGACCTTCACCACGACCGACTGGAGCACGGCACAGACCGTCACCGTCACCGGCGTGGACGACTCTGATGTGAACACCCCCGCCCGCACTGCGACCGTGAGCCATACACCTGCGAGCGCGGACGACCCCATCTATGCAGGGTTGACCATAGCGTCTGTGGTCGTCACCGCCACCGATGACGACGGCGTTGCTGTCCCCTCGGCCCTGCTGACCGCCGACACTCCGCTGGGCGAAAGGGATCTGCGCCGTTCCACGACGAATACGGTGACGGTGATGGTAACCCTGATGAACACCATGTACGTGCCCGAATTAGACCTGGACATGAGCGACTTCACGCTGACGGATGACGTAGCCGGAGTTGTGACGGTATCTATGGTCACCCGCACCAGCGACAGGGTAGCCACGCTCAGGCTGACCCATGGCGGCGAGGATATTGCCTCGGACGGCGAGCTGAGCGTAACGGTACTCGCTACCGCCCACACCGGCACCGAAATCCTGGATGCCGGCAGTGTGCCGATAGACGCCACCGCCCCGACCGTGGCCGTGAACGGTGTGGGCTTCAGCACCACCGGCCCGTATGGTTTGGGCGGTAACATCGAGGTGACGGTTATCTTCAGCGAAAACGTTTTTGTGAATGAAACAACCCCGAATGCCCTCCTGGACATCGGGAGCAGAGCCTCAGTGGCTGCGGCCTACGACCGAGGCAGTGGCAGCAACACACTGGTATTCCGCTACACGGTAGTGGCAGGCGATGACGCTCCCGCTCCGCCCGGGGCGCAAATACGATCAAGTACACTGTCTCTTGGAGGCGGCATTATTCGGGACGCAGCCGGCAACGATGCGGTACGTACCGGCACTAATACTTCAATAAACGGCGGCATCAACCAGCGGGTAGATGCCGCCCTGCCGATGCTGTCCACCGCCACGGTAGACGGTACCGCACTGACACTGACTTATAATGAGGCGCTGGACGACACCTCCACGACACTCCCGTCCACCGCCGACTACACGGTAACGGTGGACACTGCCCCGAGGGACGTCAGCGGCGTAACCATCAGCGGCATGACCGTGACCCTGACACTCGCCTCGGCGGTCACCGGCACTCCGGTGGTCACACTGGATTACACCCCCGGCACTAACCCGGTACGGGATACCATCGGCAACGATGCCGCGATGCTGACCAACCAGGGCGTCAACACTATCGGCGGAACGGTGGCGGTAACCCTGAATCCCAACATTGCCGGCGACGATATCGTCAACATTGCCGAGAAGGCGGCCGGCTTTTCTATCAGCGGCACGATGGACTCCGCCGCCACGGGCGTGAGCGTAACCATCGGCATCGGCATGGCCCGCACCGCCACACTGAACAGCAGCAGTGCCACCTGGACGATTTCCATTTCTGCCGACGACGGCGATATCACCGGCACCAGCGTGAACGTAGTAGTTACCGCCATGCTGTCGGACGGCACTATGGGCACGGTGACCCGTCCGCTGACCGTGGACCTGGTGTTGCCGATGGCCACCTATGCGGCACCGACATCACTGACGGTCGGCACGGCCATCACCATCATGCCGAGCACCACGGCTACGGACATAGTCAGCTATGCCGTGCAAGGCTTCGCCCTGCTGCCGGGCCTGACCCTGGCCAGCGATGGAGTCATCAGCGGCGCCCCGACCACGGCGAACACTTTCACGGCGCCGGTGAACATCCGCCTGACCGACGGGGCTGGCAACCCGGCCACTGTGGAGATTATCTTCCCGGCGGTGGGCATGGGCAGCCAGATGCTGAGCGGCTTTGACTACACCCCGGCTACGGTAGCGCTGAATGCCACCCCTCCGACCGTGACGCCGCCCAGTGGCGCACAGACCGGCAGTACGCTGAGCTATACGAGCGGCGATACAAATATATGCACGGTTGATTCCGCCACCGGCGCCCTGACGCTGGTTGCCACAGGAGACTGCGTCATTACGGTAACGGCCTCGCCGACGAGCAACTACAACGAGGCGACCGATACCTTCACCATTACGGTGTCTCTGCCGGCAGCGGGCGTCACCGTCACCCCGACGGAACTCACGGTTCCCGAAGATGGCACCACCACGGGTACCTACACCCTGGTACTCGACACTGCGCCGACGGCCGATGTCACCATTGCCGTTGCGAGCGACACCGTCACGGCGGCAACCGTATCGTCGGCATCGCTGACCTTCACCCCGACCAACTGGAACACGGCACAGACCGTCACCGTCACCGGCGTGAACGACGACGTTGATAACCCCAGCGACGAACGCACTGCGACCGTCACCCATGTGCCTACGAGCGCGGATGCCGGCTATACCTCGGTGGTCATAGACTCTGTGACCGTCACCGTAACCGATGACGACGCAGCAGCAGCAGCAGGCATCACCTTCGACCCGCTGGCGCTTACGGTTGACGAAGCGGGCAGCAACACCTACACCGTGGTACTCGACACCGCGCCGACGGCCGAGGTCACCATTGCCGTTGTGAGCGGTGGCGACACCTCGGCAACGGTATCGCCGCCATCGCTGACCTTCACCACGACCAACTGGAACACGGCACAGACCGTTACCGTAACCGGTGTGAACAACAATGTAGACTTTGTGTCCGATATCGTAATAGGCGTGACCCATACGGGTACGAGCGCGGACAGCAACTATGAAGGGGTGTCGAGGACGCTGGTCGTCACCGTAACCGATGACGACACCGCCGACGTTACCGTCTCCGAGACGACCCGCACCGTCGCCGAGAACGGCGGCACGGACACCTACACCGTGGTGCTCAACACCGTGCCGACGGACAATGTCACGATTACCCCTGCGAGCAGCGACACCGACGTGGCGATCGTATCGGCAGCGCTGACCTTCACCTTGACCACCTGGGACACGCCGCAGACCGTCACCGTCACTGGCGTGAACGACAACATTGATAACCCCCCCAGCGACGAACGCACTGCGACCGTGACCCATACACCTGCGAGCACGGGCGACTCCCTCTATGCAGGATTGACCATAGCGTCTGTCACCGTCACCGTAGAAGATGACGACGACCTGATCAGCGGGACGGTGGCGGTAAGCCTGGATACCATTTCCGGCGACGATATCGTCAACATTGCCGAGAGGGCGGCCGGCTTTGACATCAGCGGCACGATGGACTCCGCCGCCACGGGCGTGAGCGTAACCATCGGCACCGGCATGGCCCGCACCGCCACACTGAGCAGCACTACCACCTGGACGATTTCCATTTCTGCCGACGACGCGGATATCATCGGCACCAGCGTGAACGTAGTAGTTACCGCCATGCTGTCGGACGGCACTCCCGGCACGGTGAGCCGTCCGCTGACCGTGGACCTGGTGGCCCCGACGGCGACCTATGCGGCGCCGGGCACGTTGACGGTGGGTACGCCCATCACCATCATGCCGAGCACCACGGCTACGGACATAGTCAGCTATGCCGTGTTCAACGGCACCCTGCCACCGGGCCTGACCCTGGCCGAAGACACCGGCGTCATCAGCGGCATCCCGACCACGGCGAACGCTGCAACGGCGACGGTGGACATCCGCCTGACCGACGGGGCCGGCAACCCGACCGATGTGGAGATTATCTTCCCGGCGGTGTCTTCGCCGACAGCAGGCGTCACCGTCGACCCGATGGTGCTCACGGTTCCCGAAGATGGCAGCAGCACGGGCGCCTACACCCTGGTACTCAACACCATGCCGTCGGCCGATGTCACCATTACCGTTGCGAGCAGCGACACCCTGGCGGCAACCGTATCGTCGGAAACGCTGACCTTCACCACGACCGACTGGAACACGGCCCAGACCGTCACCGTCACCGGCGTGAGCGATACTGCCCCCGGCGACCGCACTGTGACCCTAAGCCATACGGCTGCAAGCACGGACAGCAACTATAACGGGGTAGCCATAACCATAGCGTCTGTGACCGTCACCGTAGACAATGACGACGCAGCAGCAGGCGTCACCGTCACCCCGACGACGCTCACGGTTTCCGAAGATGGCAGCGCCCTGGACACCTACACCCTGGTACTCGACACCATGCCGTCGGCCGATGTCACCATTACCGTTGCGAGCAGCGACACCCTGGCGGCAACCGTATCGTCGGCATCGCTGACCTTCACCCCGACCAACTGGAACACGGCACAGACCGTCACCGTCACCGGCGTGAACGATACTGCCCTCGGCGACCGCACTGTGACCGTAACCCATACGGCTGCGAGTGGGGACGGCAACTATGAGGGGGTAGCCATAAGCATAGCGTCTGTGACCGTCACCGTCACCGACGATGACGCAGGCCCCAACTTTACCTTTACGGAAACCGGCGGTACTACCATCGTGGCCGAAATGGGCGGCACCGACACCTACACCGTGGAACTCGCTACCCAGCCAACGGCCGATGTCACCATTGCCGTTGTGAGCGGTAACGACGCCGCGGCAACCGTATCGCCGCCATCGCTGACCTTCACCACGGCCAACTGGAACGTGGCACAGACCGTTACCGTCACCGGTGTGAACGACGATATAGACTTTCAGTTCGATCTCGAATTAGCCGTGAGCCATACGGGCACGAGCGCGGACAGCAACTATGAAGGGCTGTCGAGGGACGTGTTCGTCACCCAAACCGATAACGACACCGCCGACGTTACCGTCTCCGAGACGACCCGCACCGTCGCCGAGAACAGCGGCACGGCCACCTACACCGTGGTGCTCGATACCGAGCCGTTCGGCAATGTCACGATTACCCCTGCGAGCAGCGACCCCGACGTGGCGATCGTATCGGGAGCGCTGACCTTCACCCAGTCCAACTGGAACACGGCACAGACCGTCACCGTCACCGGCGTGGACGACTCCGATGTGAACACCCCCGCCCGCACTGCGACCGTGAGCCATACACCTGCGAGCGCGGACGACTCCACCTATGGAGGGTTGACTATAACATCTGTGGTCGTCACCGCCACCGATGACGACGGCGGGCCAGCATTGCCGAGCATCTCCATAGCCGCCGTGTCTTCCTCGGTGACCGAGGGGGCGGCGGCAACCTTCACGCTGACGGCAACCCCTGCTCCGGCGGCGAACCTGACGGTGACGGTTACGGTCACCGAGACGGGCACGTTCATTAGCGGCGCGGCGCCGACGACGGTGACGATTCCCTCCTCAGGGTCGGTAACGCTGACGGTATCGACCACCGACGACGCTACCGACGAGGCGAACGGCACGATAACGGCGACGGTAACGGCGGGTAGCGGCTACACAGTCGGCAGCCCGCCCACAGCCAGTGTCACGGTCGAGGATGACGATGCTGCGCCGGTGACGCCGGACCCGGCCATCACGATAGCCGCCGTGTCTCCCTCGGTGACCGAGGGGGCGGCGGCAACCTTCACGCTGACGGCAACCCCTGCTCCGGCGGCGAACCTGACGGTGACGGTTACGGTCACCGAGACGGGCACGTTCATTAGCGGCGCGGCGCCGACGACGGTGACGATTCCCTCCTCAGGGTCGGTAACGCTGACGGTACCGACCACCGACGACGCTACCGACGAAGCGAACGGCATGATAACGGCGACGGTAACGGCGGGCAGCGGCTACACAGTCGGCAGCCCGCCCACAGCCAGTGTCACGGTCGAGGATGACGATGGTGCGCCGGTGACACCGGACCCGGAGCGGATCGACCCGGAGCTGACCGAGCAACTGCAGGAAGAGATCGCCTCGCAAGCGGTGCAGACGGTGGCTGCCAACGTGGTTGCCTCGGTAGGCACGCGCATCGAGACGACGATCCGGGGCGCCCCGCCCACCGGCGGTGTGCAACTGGACGGCAAACCCGGACTGTTGGGCTTTCTGGATAACCTGCCGGAATACGGAAAATCGATACAGGAAGGTAGTACTGACTGGAAGCGGAGGCTGGCCAATTCTTCCTTCAGCCTGAACGTTGCCGGGGACGGGGGCGCGGACGGCGGCCTGGGCCTGTGGGGCAGCGGCCACTACACCGAGTTTGACGGGGACGACGACGATCTCGACTGGGACGGCGATTCCTACGGCTTCCAGGTAGGCGTTGATACCCGCTGGGGCGCCAATCTGCTCACCGGTATTTCGGTCTCCTGGAGCGAGGGCGACGTAGAATATACCCAGGGCAGCGGGGCGGATGCAGCCAGGGGCGACTATACGCTGACGCTGACCGGTCTCCATCCGTACATGGGCTGGTCGAACGATAGCGGCAGCTTGAGTCTGTGGGCCAGCGCCGGTTATGCGGACGGCAAGGTGGAGATTGAGCCGGACGAGGGCCGGAGACAGGAGTATGACGCCTCGGTGGTTTCGGTGGCGGGCGGCTTTACGCGCAGCTTGACGGGCTCCTTGAGCATCAAGGGTGATTTTTCGGCTCTGGAGGCCGACATCGATGAAGAGGACGATGTCGCCAATGGCCGCGACTTCAGCCTGGACAGTCAACGGGCGCGGCTGTTACTGGAAGGGCGCCATCAGCAGCGCTTTCGCAACGGCGGTATCCTGACGCAAAGCATCGAGGCGGGCTACCGTCTGGATGAGGGCGACAGCGATGCGGACACCGATGGGGCCGAGGTAGGCGGGAGCCTTGACTATCAGAATCCGGCTACCGGTCTCACGCTGTCGGGCAAGGTGCGCGGACTGGTGGGCAACAGTAATTACCGGGAGTGGGGGATCTCCGGTCTGATTCGACTGGAATCGGGCACCCAGGGGCTGTCCTTCACGCTGGAACCGGGCTACGGCGACACGGCCGGCAGCGCCGGTGAGTTGTGGCAACGGCAGGCGCCTTCTCTGGAGACGGAGCGCCAGAGCTACGGCGGGCGGATGAAGATGCACCTGGGCTATGGGCTGCATGGGGGTGTTATGCCGTACACCGAGGTGACGAGCGGCGAGGCGCTGCGCAGTTTCCGCATGGGCGTGAAGTGGCAGTTGGGCAAGGCGCTGGATCTGAATCTGTTCGGAGAGCAGTATGAAGCGGATGAGAGTGATCACAGCCTGCAATTGGAAGGGAAGTTGGAGTTTTGACCCTGATTGAGTGACTCCCCTGGGGGAGTCACTCAACCCTCACCCCCGGCCCCTCTCCCAAAGGGAGAGGGGGGGTTGGATTGAAGCGCTATTATTCGGGCTTCTCCCTCTCCCTCTGGGAGAGGGTCGGGGTGAGGGTGAGGTTTCCTAACCCCCCCAGCCCCCCTTGTCAGGGGGGAGTAAAACTGCATATAGCCCCCCTGTCAAGGGGGGTTGGGGGGTTAAAACCAGTGCGGTCGCACTGCTAGACTTCCAACCCCCTCACCCCCGGCCCCTCTCCCAAAGGGAGAGGGGAGTTGGATTGAAGCGCTTTTATTTGGGTTTCTCCCTCTCCCTCTGGGTGTTACATCCCGTGTGATCGCTCAAGACCTCACTGGGAGATTTATAGCCCAGGCAGGTTAAGCGGGTTCGGTTGTAGTTGTTCACAAATGTGTGGATGAACTGGTTTCTTTGCTCGTGGTTGTGGAATCGGTTCTTGCTCCAGTTGCTTTTGAGTTGTGGCTGGCTGCGCAATGCCTCACTCAAACGGCGATTGAATCGCTCCACCATGCCGTTGGTCTGCGGTCGAAACGGGCGAATGAGACGATGCTCAATATGATGCTCACGGCACACCTGGTCAAACGGATGCGTACCACTTGGTTTGCCTTGTGGCTTGTTTTTCTTGTCCACTGCAAAGCGGTCTGTGAAGCCTCCATCGTTGTCGGTAAGCAGGGTATGCACCGGGTGGGGAAACGCATCCAGGAACTCACGCAGACACTGCGAGGTCGTGGCGGCATCGCGGCGTGCGATGATTTTCACCCAGACAAAGCGCGTAGCCCGGTCAATGGCCACCAGCACATAGCTGCGTTGCTTCTTGAGCTTGCTCAACACCTTGAAGTCCATATGGATAAACCCGCACGTGGTCTGCTCGAAACAGCCGAAGTCACGCGACTGCCTGACTTGTGGCAACCGGTTTACGCCTAAGCGCTTGAAGCAGCGATGGATCGCACTGCGACTGAAGGTCTGGGGAAAACAGCGGTTCATCACCTCAACCACATCATCCAGCGACAAGCGCAGGCGTTGGCGCAACTCGGTGATAATCTCCTCGTGCTGCGGCGACGTGCTCGGATTGAGGTTATGGCGCGTGTGGGAGCCGTCATAGATGCGCCCGGCCCGCAGCCACTTGTAAATCGTAGGCAGAGAGACTCCGAGCTCACGCGACAAGGTCGGTGCGCTCTTGTTTGAGGTCTGAATATACTTTCGTGTGGCCGGCGTTGTGGTGGCCAGCTTATGTAATTTAATCTCCACTTTTTAACCTCCTCTGAACGTATTGAATACCGGATTGGATTGAAAGAGAGTATATCCTATCATACGGCACAAAACATCTGGGAGAGGGCCGGGGTGAGGGTTCTGAAACAGTAATCAGGGTTTGAGTTTGTATCCGGTCTTAAACATCCACCGTACGGTGAGTAGGCAGATCAGCATAAATAATAAAATCATTCCCAGGCTGAGCAGGATATTGACGTCGGCTACACCGTAGAAACTCCAGCGAAAACCGCTGATCAAATATACTACCGGGTTAAACAGGGTGATCTTCTGCCACAGCGGAGGCAGCATGTTGATGGAATAAAAACTGCCGCCCAGGAAGGTGAGCGGGGTAATGATCATCATCGGTACGCTGTTTAATTTTTCAAAGCTGTCGGCCCATACTCCAAGTATGAAACCGAATAGACTGAAGGTCAGCGCGGTTGCAATGAGAAAGCCGAGCATGTATACGGGGTGGCTGATCTGATAGTCGACAAACAGGCGCGCGGTTAATAAGATCAGCAGTCCTAGTATGATTGACTTGGTGGCGGCTGCGCCTACATAGCCGATGATGATCTCTACGTACGACATTGGCGCCGATAAGACTTCATAGATGGTGCCGGTGAACTTGGGCATGTAGATCCCGAAGGATGCATTGGAGATGCTCTCGTTCAATAGGGATAGCATGATCAGGCCGGGAATGATGAAGGCGCCGTATTCAATGCCGTCGATCTTCCCCATGCGTGAGCCGATTGCGGCGCCAAATACAATGAAATAGAGTGAGGTGGAGAGTACCGGCGCGGCAATACTCTGCATCAGAGTCCGAACGGTGCGGGACATTTCAAACCAGTAAATTGCTTTGATCGCATAGAGGTTCATCATTTCGCCCTCACTAAATTAACAAAGATCTCTTCCAGCGAGCTTTCACTGGAGTGCAGGTCCCTGAAATCGATCTGGTGTTGATTCAACTGGCGCAACAGGGTCGCAAGCTCGGTATGCTCCCGCCGGGCATCGAAGGTGTAAACCAGCTTCCTGCCGTCGGCGGCCAGTTCCAACGCATGATCGGCCAGCTCGGCGGGTATTTGTGATAAGGGATTTTGCAGGTGCAGCGTCAATTGTTTTTTGCCGAGCTTTTTCATCAGCCTGGCCTTGTCTTCTACGACGATGATCTCGCCTTTATTGATGACCGCTATCCGATCGGACATTTCTTCCGCTTCTTCTATGTAGTGCGTGGTCAGGATAATGGTGGTGCCGCTCTCGCGCAGCCCCCGAACCATCTCCCACATGTCGCGGCGCAATTCGACGTCAACTCCCGCCGTCGGCTCATCCAGAAATAATATCTCCGGCTCATGCGAAAGCGCTTTGGCAATCATCACCCGGCGCTTCATGCCGCCCGACAGCGACATGATCCTTGCGTCCTTTTTATCGAACAGGGAAAGATCTTTCAACAGGCTTTCGACATAAGCGGGGTTTGCAGGTTTGCCGAACAGCCCCCGGCTGAAATTCACGGTGCTCCAGACACTCTCGAACATATCGGTAGATAATTCCTGCGGCACCAGGCCAATTTTCGAGCGCACCGTGCGGAAATCATCGACAATGTTGTATCCATCAACTACTACTTCACCCTGTCTGAAGTTGACAAGGCCGCAGATTATGTTGATCAGGGTGGTCTTTCCGGCGCCATTCGGGCCGAGCAGCGCAAAGATCTCCCCCGGGTTGATGTCGAGACTGAGGTTTTTTAAGGCCCGAAACCCGGAGGCATAGGTTTTGCTCAAGCCATTGACGGAGATAATGGGCGGCATCACACCAGATTCATGAGGCCCATGATAAGCGGTATGTGATGATCGATCAGGAAGGCGGCGAATATCGCGATGAGATAGCCGATTGAATAGCTGAACATCCGCATGGCCAATCGATCCCTGTGATCGAATTGCATACGGATCGCGTAGTATAAAAAACCGCCGTTCAATACCAATGCGCAGATGAGATAAAACAGGCCGCTCATATAGGTCAGGTACGGTAGCAGGCAGATCATAAATAATACGATGGTGTAAAGCAGAATTTGCAGCCGGGTAAATCCGGTGCCGTGGGTGATCGGCAGCATTGGTACGTCGGCGCGCGCATATTCTGCACGTCTGTAGATTGCCAGGGTCCAGAAATGCGGCGGCGTCCAGGCGAAGATCACCAGGAATAACAGCAAGGCATTCGGATCCAGTGTCCCGGTGATCGCGGTCCAGCCCAGAACCGGGGGCGCCGCACCAGCCGCGCCGCCAATCACGATATTTTGCGGTGTGGCGCGCTTCAAAAACATCGAGTAAATGAATCCGTAGCCGATCAATGAAAGTGCGGTCAAGATCGCGGTCAGTGTATTTACAAAAAATGCCAGAATGACCATCGACGCAACACCGAGTGCGAAGGCGAATACTACCGCATTGGAGGTGTCGATCTTGCCTCTGGGCAGCGGGCGGCGCATCGTGCGCGCCATGATCGAGTCAATGCCGTGATCGACAACATGATTGATGGCGGCGGCCGAGGCGGCGGCCATGCCTATGCCCAGAGTGGCGAAGAACAGGATATCCAGCGGCACCAGACCGGGCGAGGCCATCAGCATCCCCACCACGGCGGTGAATACAATCAACGCGATGATCTTTGGTTTGCATAACGCCAGGTAATCGCGCCAGGCGGTAGTCGGGCCGGCTATCTGTATCTGCATAACAATTTTATGGTTACGGTATCGCCGCCCTTGCATGGTGCAACAGGGTTATCGCAGAAAGCAGCAGTAATGCGGCAACGGCATTATGCGCCACCGCCGCGGGCAAGGGCAATGCCAATATGATATTGGCTATGCCGATGCCGATCTGCAAACATAATAGCAGCAATAGTACGATTGCGGTGATTTTAACCGCCCGCCGCGGCTCTATGAATGCGCGCATCCCCAGAGCAAACAATATGCAAAAGGTGATCACTGCGCCGATTCTGTGCGCAACGTGGATGGCGGTGCGCGCATCGGCCTGCAAGATCCCGCCTTGGTAATCAACGCCCAATTTGCGCCACAGCCGAAACCCCTCGGCAAAGTCCATATTCGGCCACCACCTCCCCTGGCAGGTCGGCAGATCCGGGCAAACCAGGGCGGCGTAGTTGGCGCTGGTCCATCCGCCGAGCGCTATCTGCATGGCCAACACAATCAGACCGAGTACGCCCCAGACGCGCAAACCGGAAGAGGCGCCGGTACGGTCGCCGTATGTAACCCGCAACGCCGCCCAGTAAAGCAAGGATAGAATCGTCATGCCGGACAATAAATGCAGCATCACAATCACCGGTTTTAATAACAGCGTTACCGTCCACATGCCCAGCAATGCCTGGAAAACCAGCAGCGCCGATATAACCGTCAACAGCGCCCTGAGAGAAGTGTTGATGGATCGATTGCTCCAGACGGCAACCGCCAATGCCAGCACCAGGATCAGCAAGGTCCCGGCGACGTAGCGATGCCCCATTTCCTTCCAGGCCTTCCCCCGCTCCAGGGGCCGCCCGGGATAAGCCTTTGCGACCGCCTCATTATCATCGGGGACGATAAGCTCAGCATAACAGCCGGGCCAATCGGGGCAGGACAGACCGGCGTCCGACAGGCGCACATAGGCGCCCAGCACGATCACTATGAAGGTCAGGAGCACGGAAGAGATGAGCAAATTTCTAAACAGCATCGCGGTACATCCTCAACCAATGCGCGAGGTTCTCAATAACCTGCTCAGATCTTTGATAATCAATTCCGGCTTAATGCCGGACGGGTATCTCATCATCAAGTTGCCTAATGGATCCACCAGATAAAACCAGCCCTTCTGCCGGACGGTCATCGTGCCGGTAAAATCGAACAAGGCTAAAATTTCCCCGCCCTCCGCCTGATCGGCGAGATAAATTCTCTGGCCGGGATAGTCGCGCAAAGATCGGGCAAAATCGGCATCCTGCCGCTGATCCAGGATCAGTACGCGCCGCAAACGGTGCGCATGCTTACCGGCAGCCAGACGGATCTGCCGCATACGATAAATATATTCCTTGCATAGCTCCTCGCAGGGGCCACTGTGGATAAATACCAGATTCCACTTACCCGTCAAGGTATCGGTATCCGGCACCGCCCCCGGATTGCGCAGTACCAGGGGGGGCAAGGGCCGCACCGGCATGACCAGTTCGCCATTATTGGCCTTACCCCCGGTTTCGACAAAATCGGTAAATGAATGCACGTACCAGGCAAGCAACAGCGGCGCACAAAAAACCAGCGTCACCATGATCAGGGTGTAGCGCCCCTTTGAGCCTGTTTCCCTATCCGTCATTGCGTACCGCCCTTGCCTTCCTCACGATCAGTGCGGTAAAAATGACCAACAGCGTGGTGGCCAATGCGAACCATTGAAACGCATAGCCCAGATTCACCTCCTCGCCCGAGCCCGGCTCAGACCACCGGCGCATATAGCCATGCGGAGATCCAGGCTCAAGCCGAACAATATACGGCAGCAGCGGCACGGCAAATAATTCCTGCGCAATTTCATGGTTGATATCCTGAACACGATATACATTCGCCGCAATCCGTTCCGGAACCGTCTCGGATAATAATATGCCGCCTTTCGGAAAATCCTTTATCTTGCCCGTCACACTCACCCCTGCATCCGATGCTGCAAGCTCCGGCGCCCTGGTCCTGTCGGCGCCCACAGGCAACCAGCCCTGATTGATGACCAGATGCTCTTCGGCATCCGCCAGCCGCAACAGGGAAAAGACATAGTAGCCCGCCCTGCCGTTCAGGGTGCGATTGTCCAGCAAAATCACCGCCCGCCCATCCAAAATTCCGGAGACGTTGATCCTGCGCCAGAGCAGCTTCGGCACAGTATGCCTGTCAATACCGGCATTATTGAAATCCATGGTTGGCAGCCGCTGCTGTCTGGTATAAGCTGCATGGAGTGTGCGCTTCTGCTCTGCGCGATCCAATTGCCAAAAGCCCAGATAAAGAAGCAACGGGAAAAAAAACAAAAAACCAAGAAACGGAGCCATGCTCGCCGGTGAAACCCTGTTTGCGAAACGTATCATCATCAATGCGACATAATAGCACGCCTATACCGGCGCGGGAGTATACCGGGGCGCCAATAATGAATACGGAAACATAATGACACCGGCCTTTCTGTTCAAGTTGTTAATTTTGTTTGTGCTGTTGCTGATAGCTTTGTCGCTGTCTTCCGGCATGTTGTTTCTGGTCCGGGACAAGGGGAAATCCAATCGCACCGTGCAAGCCCTGACTATCAGGATCATCCTTTCGATCATCCTGTTCATTTTACTGTTTGTCGGCTTCAAATACGATCTGATACGCCCCCATGGTGTCTATCCCGATCAGGTGGGACGTATATATTTTTCCAATCCATCCTGACTGTTTCGTCAGAGGGGGGAGGGAGAAACCCGAATAATAGCGCTTTTATCCAACTCCCCTCTCCCTTTGGGAGAGGGGCCGGGGGTGAGGGGTGAAGTGGTTCAATAGATGTAAGCGGTCCAGTTAAGTGGGATACTACCGATATTAAACTGGAGGTGAAATATGATGACGAGAAAGAAGTATTCAAGAGAGTTCAAGCTGGACGCTATCAACCTGGTGCGCGAACAAGGCTATAGCCAGGCCGAGGCGGGGCGCAGTCTGGGCATCAATCCCAATATGCTGGGCCGATGGCTTCAGGAACATCAGGCCGACGCACAGCAGGCGTTTTGCGGCAATGGCAGCCTGAACCCGCAGCAGGCCGAGCTACGCCGGTTGCGCCAGGAGAATCACCGCCTGAAGATGGAGCGCGACATCTTAAAAAAAGCGACGGCCTTCTTTGCCAAGGAAACGTAGTGAAATACGTTTTTATCACCCAACATAAGAAGGTCTGGCCGGTCGACGTGATGTGTCGCGTACTGGGTGTAAGTCGCAATGCCTGGTATCGGTATTGCCAACGACGGCGGCAGCGGCCCGCGGCGGCGCATCAGGCGATGCTGTCGGTCGTTCGAGAGCTGGCCAGGGACAGTGGCTACAGCTACGGGTCACGGCGCATACAGCGTGCGCTGCAGGCACTGGGCTATTGTGTGGGCCGCTACCGGGCGCGCTCCCTGATGCGCCAGGCCGGTGTATGCGTACGCTACCGTAAGAAGTACAAGGTGACCACCAACAGCAAGCACCGCCAGCCGGTGTTTGACAATGTGCTGGGGCGGAAATTTACCACCACCAGGGCAGATCAGGCCTATGTGTCGGATATCACCTATATCTGGACACAGGCGGGCTGGCTGTATCTGGCGGTGTGTATAGACCTGTACTCCCGTCGCGTGGTGGGCTGGAGCATGCGTTCACGGATGAACCGTTGTCTGGCCACAGACGCGCTACGCATGGCGATTGACCAGCGCCGCCCAAGTGCGGGTCTGGTGGTGCATTCGGACCGCGGTTCGCAGTATGCCAGCTATGCCTGGCGCCGGCTTGTCAAAGCGCATGGCCTGGTGGGCAGTATGAGCCGCAAGGGCAACTGCTGGGACAATGCGGTGGCGGAGAGTTTCTTTGCGAGTTTGAAGAAAGAGCGGGTGCACTCGAAGCGCTATCAAACCCGCGCTGAGGCGCAACGGGATATACTGGACTACATAGTGATGTTTTATAACAGCCGGCGGCGGCATTCGTATCTGGATTATGTGAGTCCCAATCAGTACGAAGCCGCGATGACTGGATTGAAAAAAGCCGCTTAACTGGGGTGTGACAAAATGCTTGACCATTCCAAATAATAGCGCTTCAATCCAACTCCCCTCTCCCTTTGGGAGAGGGGCCGGGGGTGAGGGCGAAGGCCAGGCCTTCAACTGCTCTTTAACGCGGAGTTTTTCCTGCCATCGGTGCGCAGAAATATCTTATTCCTCTGGTTTGTTCAAGGTGCGCAACAGGTTGGCGCGGTTGTTGCGCGCTTCCTCCAGCAATGGGTTGATGGCCAGCGCACGGTCGTATTGACGCAACGCCTCCTCGGAACGCTGTAGTCCGGCCAGGGCAACGCCTTTGCCGACATAAAACCTGGCGGTGCCAGGCTTCAGTTGCACCAGGGTTTCAAATAGATCAAGCGCTTGCTGGTATTGCTGTTGGCGGATGCGAAACGCGCCCAGGTATTCGAGCGCCGGCGGGAACTCGGGTCCGAGCTCCGCCGCGCGCGCAAAATGGGTTTCGGCCTTGTCGAGTTGGCCAAGGGCCTGGTAGGCGCTGCCCATGCCGATGAGATTGCGGATGATGGGATCGCGCGAAGACGGCTGGGTCTGGGCCAGGCGGTAATCGATCGCGTACAACTCCAACGCTTCATCAAAGCGCCCTTCTTTTTGGTATTGATTGCCGAGGTTGAGGTGGGCGAACCGCGCCTGCGGGTTGAGGGCGATGATGTGTTGGTAGAAGGTGGTGTCATTTTGATAGATGCCGGCCTGGCGCCACGATAGTGTTGCCAAAATTGCCAGCGCCGCCATTGATACTGTTGCTCCCGCATAAACGCCGATTGTGCGCCCGCTGGTTACCATTCCCAGACCGCGAACCGCGGCGGCGGCCCCCAGCACAATCACCCCGGCGCCGGCGAGGTATTGGTAGCGGTCGGCGACGAAGGCGAACAGCATGTAGCCATAGTCGAGAAAGCCGAGGTTGGGCGACAGCGTGATGACGAAGAACAATGTCCCGGCCAGCGGCCCGCGCCCGATGCGGTCACGGAAAAACCACAGGCCGGCCGCCAGCGCCAGCGCGCCCAGCAGGCAGGCCCATAACAACGGGTCGGTGGCGTCGGCATTCCAGCGCGGATAGATAACCGCCAACTCTGCCGGCCATACCAGTTTGCCAGCGTAAAACCACAGCGCCCGCGCGGCGATCAGGCTGCGCTCAAGCCATGAATAATCGAATGCGGTCGGGTCGATGATGCGGTAGTGCCACAGGTTAATGAGGGTGATCGCAAGCCCGACGGCGAAGAACGGCAGCGTCCGGCGCGCCTCGGCGCCGCTGATCCGCCCGCGCATCCACCAATGCCACACCAGCAACGACACCGGCAGGGTGACGACGATGGATTTACTTAGCAGCCCGAGCACGAACAACGCCAACGCCGTGAGGTACTGTTTTTGCTGCCCGCTTTCGGTGAAACGGACGTAGGCGAGAAAACTGCCGAAATAGAACAGTGCCGCCAGCAGGTCTTTGCGCCCGATCGCCCACACCACCGGCTCGGTATGCACCGGATGCACCGCGAACACCGCCGCCGCCAGCCACGCCCCCGGCACGGCGAGGCGAACCAGCAGCCGCCACAGCAGTACGCTGACGCCGGCGTGAATCAATAGATTGTCGATGTGATAGCCGGTGGGGTGGAAACCCCAGAGTTTATGTTCCAGCCAATAGGTGGTGTACAGCACCGGCCAGTAATGCCCCTCGTTCTCTATGGTGCGCGGCGCAAACCATATCTGCCACAGCCCGGACGGCGACTCCACCGGCCGCGCCTTGGTGATGACTACGTCGTCCCAGACGAACCCGGCCCAGGTGGCGGGCAGGAACGCGGCGGCAATCAACAGGACGAGGGCGGTTGCGCCCAATGTGATCAGTGCGGCCGGTTTGGCGGCGAGGAACCCGAAACCCGGCCACGGCAAAGACGCGGGCGGCGACAGGATGGGCGCCGTTTCCGGCTGCGCCGGCTTGGCGGTGCTGGCCGCCGGTTTCGGTTTATTCGCCCTGCGCCGGTTGCGGTGTTTTCTTGTCATGCGCGGTGATGGGTTATTGCGGGCGGGATGCTGCAATGTGTTGCGTATTGTAACCGGAAGGACAGAAAAATGCAACGAATTGTATGGGTCCAGTACCTTTGGCAGTCCGGCAGTTTGGGTGACCCGGGGTGAGTCCACCAGTGGGCAATACCGCGCACATCTATTAGCCCTATTACGGGTAAATATCAGTGGCAGGTACAGGGACTGAAAAAATATGGTATATTGCTTGCGACATGAGAAGGGTATTTGTCTATCTGGATAACTCCAACATATTCATCAGTGCCCAGCACCTGGCCGAAGCACGCGAGGGTGATGGAGCCGGCTATCGGGTACGTATGCAATTTTCCCATCTGGTACGCTTGGCGCATGCCGACCGACCAGTGGAGCGGGCCATTGCAGTTGGCTCTATACCGCCCGAACTGGAACGGGTCTGGAAGCGGCTCAAAGAGGAGGGAGTGGCAGTGGAGTTGCTGGAGCGTGGCCAGCAGACATCATCCGAGCAGGGCGTCGATCAGGTATTACAGACCAAAATGTTGCGTGATGGCTTCGACTTCAACGGCACGCCCGGCATTGTCGTCCTGCTTACCGGCGATGGACGCGGCTTCTATGATGGGGTCGGATTTCATGCCGATATAGAGCGTCTGCATAGGCGCGGCTGGGGCATCGAGGTGCTGGCATGGCGGCACAGTTGCAATCAGCGCATGCGTGAATGGGGAGAGAAGCATGGGCTATTCGTTGCATTGGACGATTTTTACGAGAGCATTACCTTTTTGGAGCCGGCGCTGTCCGATGATAGCCCGCTGTCGCCCGACTCGGCGTCCGCCGATGCGCGGGTCGATCCGCCACGCATCGCCGTGGAACTCGATCTGAAACGGCGCCCGACATTGAAATAGACTTGACTGTCGTCCGCGCCATGTCTATATCTCGACTATGAGCATGGAGCAATTGGAATCGATAGTGGTTCGGCTTGCAGAGGCGCTACAACGCGAGAGCGAGGAAGGGAATGGATTGTCGATTTCACTGCTGTTCAAATTCCCGAATCACGTCCAAAAAGGCTTTGCCGAATTTCCGGAGTTTGCTGTCGCCAACGCCGCTGATGGTCAACATGTCGCTGCTGTTCAACGGTCGTTTTGCTATCATTTCTTTCAGGGTGGAATCGTGAAAAATAATGTAGGGCGGCACACCATGCTCCTCCGCTAATTCCTTGCGACGTTGGCGCAGGGCGTTCCACAGCGGCAGGTCTGCATCATCGATATTGAATATCGGTTTGCGCGCCGCTTTTGATTTTTTCACGATCACCGCATCGCGGCGCAAGAATATCTGTTCTTCCCCGCGCAAAACAGGGCGGCAGCTTTGGCTAAGTTGCAGTGTGCCGTAGCCTTCTCTATCGACGGATAACAGTCCGCGAGCGACCAGTTGACGAAAGATGCTGCGCCATTCGTTGACCGATAATTTTTCGCCGATGCCGTACGTGGACAATCGATTGTGGCGGGACTGTCGTATTTTTTCCGTGTCACCGCCGCGCAATATATCGATCACATGGCCGGCGCCGAATCGCTGTCCGCTGCGGTACACACAACTAAAGGCCATTTGTACGGCCTCGCTGGCGTCCCAGGTGTCGGGAGGATGCAGGCAGTTGTCGCAATTACCGCAGGGGGCGGGCAGATCATCGCCAAAATAACGCAATAAAACCTGGCGGCGGCAGGTGGCAATTTCACACAGGCCCAACATGGCATTCAGACGCTGTTGCTCGTGGCGTTTAAAGGTTTCACTGCCTTCGGAGCTTCCCATCATCTGCCGTAATTTGACGATATCTTCCAGCCCATAAAACAAAATTGCCGTGGCGGCCTCGCCATCCCGGCCGGCGCGACCGGTTTCCTGATAATAGGCCTCGATACTTCTGGGCAGATCGAGATGCGCAACGAAACGCACGTCCGGTTTATCGATACCCATGCCAAAGGCAATGGTCGCCACAATAATAATGTTGTCCTGCCGTGAAAACTGTGCCTGATTTTTTTGCCGGGAATCGGAGCGCATGCCTGCATGATAGGGCAGGGCATTAAACCCATGTTGGCGCAACCAGCCGGCGGTCTCTTCCGCTTTTTTCCGCGACAGACAATACACAATGCCGGCGTTTCCCTGTTGCTCATTCTGTAAAAACCGCAGCAGTTGTTCGCGTGGTTTGTTTTTTTGTTGAATGCGATATTGGATATTCGGCCGGTCAAACCCGCTGATGAATTGTTGTGCCTGCAATAAATTCAGGCGTTCAACAATTTCCCGGCGTGTGCGCTCATCCGCAGTGGCCGTAAGCGCCACACGCGGCACATGCGGAAACTCTTCATGCAATAGATTCAGTTTTAAGTAATCCGCGCGGAAATCGTGACCCCATTGCGCTACGCAATGTGCCTCGTCAATGGCAAACAGGGCGATGGGGGATTGCTGCAATAATTCCAGGGTAGATTGCTGAGTCAAGCGCTCGGGAGCGATATACACCAGATCCAGTTCGCCGTTACGAATAGCGTTTTCCGTGTGCCGGGCCGCATCCCAATCCAGTGTGGAATTCAGGTACCCGGCATTGACGCCCAATTCGCGCAACGCACTCACTTGATCTTCCATTAAGGCGATGAGCGGTGAAATGACCACCCCCACGCCTGCACGTGTGAGGGCCGGAATTTGATAGCACAGGGATTTGCCGCCGCCGGTGGGCATAAGTACCAGTGCATCGCCGCCCTTGCACAGGCAATGAATGATGTCTTCCTGCGGGCCGAGAAAACTGTCGTAACCGAAGATATGTTGCAGAATGTCCCGGGGTGATTTTTGCATTGTCAGGGTAGCGCGTAACCCACCGATGTTTCCCGAATGCGATACCACTGCTCGCGGTTTATATGTTAAGCCGGCGAATTTGATCGGGCGCGGCCAGATGAACGACGACGACTAAAAAATGAAAAGACCTGTCACCGGGATTTATCAGCAGGGCGAAGAGAACCGGGGGAAATAGCTGTTGCTCTTTCGTGGTCAATTTCTGCATAAGCCTGTCAAGCAGGTCGAAACGATTTGGCTTTACTCTCATTCGAGCTCCCGCAGCATAGTATCAAAAAGCCTTAACACCGGATTATACCATAGATTTTCGCCGGTTTCGCCGTTGATAATCTGGCGGGGGGAAAACACAGGTCTCACTTGCATTGTCTTCTCCGCCGGGTTTCAGAGTCTCATCATCTTGCTTACTACTGCAAGAGTCCGGTATTCCACAACGCGATGGGGTATTCCATTTTTTCAGCATTCAGCATGTTGCCAGTCAGTATGATAAACGCCCTAAAATAGGGCAATCTACTGAAAAGGCGTGAATTGCGCACCAAGATGGTGCTTTCTTGTGGTGCATCACCGTGCATTTTTATTTCGGATATCCTGTAACTCTTTGATTAGTAAAGATGTAAATAAAGCTAGCACGATCCTTGCTAATAAGTCAGAGCATACCTTGTTATTGTACCGCCCAATGCGCTCGTAGCATGGCTTGGTTCAATAGCCGGGTTTTAACAAATCAGTTTGGGGTGATGGCACATTTGTCTTCACGGTTGCAAAGAGCTTCTGATTCAGCCTTTGCGAGTACTTAAAACATCAGGCGCCCGCCCAGGGCGCCTGCTAAAAAGAGGGAAAGCACGATGAAATTAATTACGGCTGTTATAAAGCCATTCAAACTGGATGATGTGCGCGAAGCGCTGTCTGAAATCGGTGTGCAGGGTGTTACTGTGACCGAGGTTAAAGGTTTTGGTCGTCAGAAAGGCCACACCGAGTTGTATCGTGGTGCGGAATATGTGGTCGATTTTCTGCCCAAAGTAAAGATCGAAGTTGCAGTTACCGATGGCATGGCGGAAGCCGTCATCGAAGCCATTAGCAAGTCCGCCAACACCGGCAAGATTGGTGACGGCAAGATCTTCGTTTCCAACCTGGAGCAGGTCATGCGTATTCGTACCGGTGAGACCGGCGAAGAAGCGATCTAGCCCCCCTGACAAAACAAGAGGTATTTCCAAATGGAAGATTCAATTTTTCAACTACAATATGCGCTGGATACGTTTTACTTCCTGATCTGCGGCGCATTGGTAATGTGGATGGCGGCGGGTTTCGCCATGCTGGAAGCGGGCCTGATCCGCTCCAGGAACACCACTGAAATCCTGACCAAGAACCTGGCCCTGTTTGCCATTTCCTGCATCATGTACATGGTCTGCGGTTACATGATCATGTACGGTGGCGACTTCCTGCTGTCCGGTATCACCGCAGACGGTGTGGCTGGCGCTGAAGAACCGGCCACCTACGCTCCTTCCGCTGATTTCTACTTCCAGGTGGTGTTCGTGGCCACCGCCATGTCCATCGTATCCGGCGCAGTGGCCGAGCGGATGAAGTTGTGGGCTTTCCTGGCCTTCGCGGTTGTAATGACCGGCTTCATCTACCCGATGGAAGGTAGCTGGACCTGGGGCGGCAATCCCGTGTTCGGTATGTACACCCTGAGTGAACTGGGCTTTTCCGACTTCGCCGGTTCCGGCATTGTGCACATGGCAGGCGCCGCAGCAGCCCTGGCCGGTGTTCTACTGCTGGGTGCCCGCAAGGGCAAATATGGAGCTGACGGTTCCGTACACGCGATCCCCGGCGCCAACCTGCCGCTGGCCACCCTCGGCACCTTCATCCTGTGGATGGGCTGGTTCGGTTTCAACGGCGGCTCGGTACTGGCCACTGCCTCCGTTGAAAGCGCCAACTCGGTCGCGGTGGTTTTCATGAATACCAATGCGGCCGCTGCCGGTGGCCTGGTAGCTGCGCTGATCGTGGCACAGATCAAGTTCGGAAAGGCTGATCTGACCATGGCGCTTAATGGCGCCCTGGCCGGTTTGGTAGCGATCACCGCTGAGCCTTCGACTCCGACTGCCCTGCAGGCAACCCTGTTCGGCGCTGCCGGTGGTGTGTTGGTGGTGTTCTCCATCCTGATCCTGGACAAACTGAAAATTGACGATCCGGTGGGCGCTATTTCGGTACACGGTGTAGTCGGTCTGCTCGGCCTGCTGCTGGTACCCGTGACCAACGACGGCTCCAGCTTTACCGGTCAGATTATCGGCGCTATCACCATCTTTAGCTGGGTCTTCCTAAGCTCCCTGATCGCCTGGGGCATACTGAAAGCAGCCATGGGTATCCGCGTCAGCGAAGAAGACGAATACGCCGGCGTTGACCTCTCTGAATGCGGTATGGAAGCGTACCCGGAATTCACCGCTCAGTAATCAATCCTGTTGGCACAGTAACCCATGTACTTCCCCGGGGGCCTTTTGGCCCCCTTTTTATACCCGCTTTGTAGACTGTTGACCGCGAGCAACACGCGCCTGTCTCTTTTAAAAAGTTCCATGCCGTCATTGTTGTCTCCCATGGCGCGCCTGGCTTGCGGCGCTCCCGCACGTTTCATGGTCAAAAAGGGGCACATCCGACCACAGCAGATCACCCCATGAAACTACACGGTGATGGCTGAATCTCTGCGGCAAGGTGATCTGGTTGTCCGTATTGGCGGCGACTGGTTCAAAGCCCAGTGGATCGGCGGACTTTGCATCTCTCCGTAATAACTTATGAGACCGCTATTCGGTGAGAGAAAGAGCAAGCGGCACAGGGCAAACCGGAGTTTGATCCGTCAGGATAATAAATTCAAATAATGCCCGGCGTAATTGTAAGGTATTAAAGTATTTTCTGTTCCGTCTTTCCAGTACGTGCCATCCAACTTAGATACTCTACGCCAAAATTTTCTAGATGGTATTTCCCATCTATTTGAGTGATGAGATCACTACCAATAAGAAATTCTAAATATCGCTCTAAAGACCACTCTCTCAAAAAACCTGGATGCGCCTCCTGAATATCATCGAAGTATGATTTCATTAGTTGTAAATCTATTCCTTGCGACCTAGCTTCATTCAGTTTTTTTAGTAGAAAAATTTGGCCTCCAAATATGGCATTATAGATTTGCTCAAACTGAATGTGAATTTGTGTGGCAGCAAGAGCTTTTATCAGTATACCAATAGTATCTCCCTCAATTTCCAAACTTTTTTCTTTTAATTCTTCTTTAATTTTATCCTCCACAGTTTTTAGAATAATAGTATCTCCTATAGCTGTATGAAGTTCTTGCACCTCTTCTTTTCTCTCTAATTCTTTCTGTACTTCCGGGTTATTCGTTAACTTTATCCCAGATTTCTCGATAGAGGTGACTCGAAGGAGCAGATTCTCCAATTGCTTTTTAAAAATAACTATACAAATAATAACAAAAGCAAAGACTAAATGCCGCGACTCAATATATGTTAATACTTCCATAACGCTATTTCTTCAAAGTTAATTAGTCTGTATCAACCAATTACACAAAGAAACCACTTGATTTTCATTTGTAAGGTTGGCACCGTTCGTTAAAGTACGATTACTTAATTGTTGGTATATCTCGGCCGCCATAGCATTTGCTATAGCTGCTCCGATAAAAAATGTATGAGGAGTACAATTTTTATCAGAAAAGGACGTTCGAATTCTTTCCAATGCTGAATTTGCCGTTTTCCAATGTTCATCTGCACCTGCAGGATCTATCCCGCCTTTAAGTTCTCCTAATGCAAGATATTTTTCTGGTTTATAATACGCGGAATTTTTCTTTTTCCTGGTAATTATCTCACCTGGCGAACAACTGAGCAAGCAAAGATCAACATTTTTTTCCACTATAGGTACGGTTAAGTTATAAATTAGAGTACGCTTTTCCTTACCATATGTCCAATACAATCCTCTAATTTTCTTCTCTATATCTGGTTTATTATGTAATTCTTCCCACTTTCTATTCTGTGAATCTAAATAATCAAGAGCTATCCCTCTTACAAAAAAAGTAGAGATAAGCAATCTTGTGAATCGCCATTGCCCTAATGCACCTGCAAGATTTCTTATGCTGCCTCCCAAGGAGTCTCCCCTCGTAAGCAAAAACCGATAAATTAACTCATCTACAAAATGTTTCCCAGAAGGTTCCAGAAAATTTCTTATTAGCCTCGAGATAGCCTCATGTTTGTCTATTTCTTGAAGATGATTCCTTGCTTTGTTCGATATCCCTGCCGCTACAAGTAAAGAATCTTGTATTTCAGTCATAGCTAGAAGGTCTTTTGGTTCTTTTGCCTGTAAAGCAAAGGCTTTAAATACTTTTGCTTCTTCTACAAATGGCGTTGCCTTTTTATTTTTCTCTAGCGCCAAGGATATAAAACCGGCTCTTACCTCTTCATATGGAGTAATAAGGCTTTCGTATGATGTTAAGTGATTATTGAATGGCACTATCTTACTTCTTCCAGACATAGACACATTTTCTTAATGCTTCTCGCCCATGTTCGCCCATCTGCTGGGAGCTATTTCCTTTCTTATGCGGAAGAACAAGTATATTTTCTATGTGAAATCCCAAGTCCTCAGCTATCTTCGACAAAATTATATCAACGGAAATGGAGACTCCAGCATATCTAACATTGTCATTAACCATAAACATCAGGCTATTCTTCTTTAAAACGCGGTAGCACTCTTGAAGAACACAAGCCATTTCATAGAAATATCCTCTTACCATTCGTGCAATACCATTATTATTAAGTTCATTTCTTCCTTTTTTATAATCTAAATATTGAAGTATTTTTTGTAATAAAAGCTGATTGTTACAGATATCTATCGCTACTTTCCATTTTTGATTGAAAGAGCAAAGTTCTTTTTCTTTGTTTTCCACCGTGCAACTGAGCATTGCTTGTCGGAGTATTGCTAATTCACTTTCTGTGATCCCAAGTAATCCAAGCTCTAATGCATATGTTCTTGTATAATCATAGCGGTTACAATACGGCGGTGATGTAATAATCCCTGAATAAATATTACTTTTTAGTGTAGGGAGAATATCCAAACAAGAACCTTTCATTACATCAACATTACCGATTTGAATAGGTTTCTCCACAAATAAAGGCAGATTCTTACTATTTTCACCAAGACACATATCGTTCCTTATTTCTTCTAATTTCATTGATATAGCCTTATCGAATGGTATAATTACTCCTTTGTTAAAGGTTTTTTTTCCATTTTTTCGATCAGATCTATAATCCCAACGTAGATACTGTCCATCTTTTCTTGTATAGCTAACTGATTCCAGAACACACAGGAGCGCAAAAAGTAAAATTTCTTTTAGTTTCGAGTCTTCGTATTTTAGATCGTTTAAGTATCTTTTTATTCTATAACTTGTTTCTTTTGAATATGCGCCGTCTGTTATGCGAAGTATTTGAAAGTTCATCGTTTCCCCATCATTATTCCACGGTTTCCTCGATAGCCACTGATCTAATCCCAAAATGATGCCATGACGATACTCTCCTCTGGCTAGAGCGTTCACTTCTATGATTTTTTGCCCAACAGGCAATACTTCTATGCCAACGGAATTGTACCCTAGTGAAGAACATGCAAACAATGCTGTCCCCGCACCAGCAAAAGGATCAAGTATCTCGCCTTTGCTGATATTATATTTGCGAAAAAGATAATCTACTAAATCGGCAGAAAATGCTTCTTTGTATTTGTACCATCTATAATATGTGCGGGTTTTATTTGCTTGGAAACTGACAAGTTGTCGGGTTAAATTATCGTCAATGACAAGTGCTTCAGAAAAGTGGTTGTATAGATCGATATCAAACGCTTCTATCCGCGATAGAAAAACATCGGTATCATAAACTCCTTTGGCATTTACTATATTTTGTGCAACATTAATTGACATTCAATATGTACCCCCTTTGCAGGTTATTGTCTCTTGACAGAGTATAAGTAAAAGCCCGTGGCACGGGCGGATTTTCTGCTCCCATTATAGCACATGCTTCCATAGCTGCATTCATCCACCGATTGATAGTTTAATACCGTCAGACAACGTGATTTTATTCTCCCTATACCTGTTCAACCGTAAACTCGCTGAGTGGCCAGTCGTCTGTAACGCAGTGTTGCCGCACCATGGACTGAGGCTACACCCCGCTACAATTCCCCGCACCCGAGCAACCAGAGTGCTAAAGGCGCCGGATCAATACACAGATTTGGGCAACCTGCCCACAAGTGGTAGAATTCGCATACTCAACACAGGGGGCGTAATGTATCCATGTCGGGACATAGTAAATGGGCAAATATCCAGCATCGCAAGGGGCGGCAGGACGCCAAGCGCGGGAAACTTTTTACCAAACTGATTCGTGAAATCACCGTCGCGGCAAGATTGGGCGGGGAAGATCCGGATACCAATCCTCGGTTGCGTGTCGCGTTTGATGAAGTTTGCCTCCTTTGCCTCAATGGAAAGCCATTCGGCGAACAGGGTGCCGGTGTCGATGTGGTGCTCTTCCAGCGAGTTGGTCAAAAATACGCGCAGGCGCTCGTTGCCGGGTTGGCCGCCGCTGTCGCGCAGTACCATCTCCAGTTTGGTATGCGCCATTGCGTAGGAGGCCATCATGATTTCAAAGCCGTTCAGCCGGGGGATCAGGTTTTTTTTCACATAGTCGGGCCAGACACCTTGCTGGTTGCCGAAGTACCGTTCGCGGATGTGTTTGACGATGGCGGCGAGGAAGGTGCCGGTGCCGGTGGCGGGGTCGAGGATCTGGACCTTGTGTACTTCCTTTTTGTATTTCTCAATCTTGCCTTGCTTGCGCCCGTCGGTGGAGGGTTGCTTGTCTAGTTCAACGGTGGTTTTGCTGGTGTCTGCCAGGCCCTGAGGCAGGTCAAATTCGTTTCGCAAAATTTCATCCACCGCCCGCACGATGAAGTCCACCACCGGTTCGGGGGTGTAATAGACGCCTCGGCTTTTGCGCAGTTTGGAGTCGTATTCGCCGAGAAAGGTTTCGTAAAAGTGCAGGAACGGGTCGTTGCGCTGGGTGGGTTTGCCGTATTCTTTCATCAACTCTCCGACGTCGGCGGCGCGGAAGACTTCGGCGAGGTCGTCCACGATCCAGTGGATGCGCTCGTCCAGGTCAAAACCGGCAATGTGCTGGAAGAATTCGCGCAGGAAGGGGTTGGTGGGCGGGATCAGTGCGGCGGCTTCCCGGCGTGAAAAGGTGGCCGGGGTGGGGTCGTCGTGCAGGCGGGCGGCGAACATGCCATAGGCGACGGTTTGGGCGTAGATGTCGGCAAATTCATGGACGGCGATGCCGTGGATCAGGTGTTGCCGAAAGGTGGCGAGTTGGTTTTGCAGCATGGTGTTTCCGGCTTCGCTGCCTTCGCCGGTTGTGTCTGTTTCCCGAAGGGCCTTGCCGATCACGTCGGCCAGCATCCGCGCCTTGTGTGCCATGCGTTTGGCCAGGTCGTTGGCGGTGGTGATGGTCTGCCCCTGGTATCCGGCAAAGGTGTCGAGCAGGTCGGCAAAGGCGTTGAAGTTGTCCGGCTTCGGTTGGATACGGTCGTTGCTGATTTCGGCGATGGTGGTTTCGGATACTTGCTTGCCGTCCCGGTACAGGCGGAATGTCAGGTAGTTGGTGAAGATCAGGTTGTCGAGGGAGTCGGTGTAGCGGCGCAGTTGTTCTTTGTGGGTCTTGTCGGCGAGGTCTTTGTCGATGTCTTTGGCTTCGATATAACCGAGCGTGATGTCGTTGCGGGTCAACACATAGTCCGGTGCGCCGCACTTGATTCGTTTCGGCTCGTTGGTCACCGACACGCCTTGCAGCAGGTGTTCCAGCAGGGTTTGCAGGGTGGGGCGGTAGGTGTGCTCGGTGGCATTGCCGGCGTTGAATTGCTTGCCGAGTTGTTTCAGGTATTTCTGGATATCCATTGCCGACTCATTGTATATGTTGTTAGTGCCTGCCGGTTACATTTCCCGGCTATTTTTTGGAACTGATCCGGCAGGCTGATATGACCTTGCCTCTATACTATTCAATATTACATGGGATTTATACAGTGGAAGATTATAGATAACCCCCATCGGGATGCCGATTCAATACACAGATTTGGGCAACCTGCCCGCAAGTGGTAGAATTCGCATACTCAACACAGGGGGCGTAATGTATCCATGTCGGGACATAGTAAATGGGCAAATATCCAGCATCGCAAGGGGCGGCAGGACGCCAAGCGCGGGAAACTTTTTACCAAACTGATTCGTGAAATCACCGTCGCGGCAAGATTGGGCGGGGAAGAGCCGGATACCAATCCTCGGTTGCGTGCCGCTATCGATAATGCCCTGGGGAACAATATGCCGAAGGACACGATTGAGCGGGCGGTAAAACGAGGCGCCGGGGAGGATGGCGCGGCCAACGTCGAGGAGATCCGCTATGAGGGCTACGGTCCGAATGGTGTCGCGGTTATGGTGGATTGTATGACGGATAACAAGAATCGGACGGCCGCGGGAGTGCGGCACGTGTTTTCTAAATTCGGCGGCAATCTTGGCACCAGCGGTTCGGTATCCTATATGTTCAGCAAGGTTGGTCTGATCAGCTATGCGAGCGGTGTCAATGGGGACGCGCTGATGGAGGCTTCCGTTGAGGCCGGGGCGGAGGATTTTATTGCGAATGATGATGGTTCCTTTGATGTGATCACCGCTACCGACGCTCTGGTCGACGTGAAAACGGCGCTGGTTGAGGCCGGTTTTCCGCCGGAAAGCGCGGAAGTTACCATGCAGGCGGGCACAGGCAACACGCTCGATCTCAATGGCGCACAAACCATGATGAAACTGCTGGATGAACTGGAGGATCTGGATGATGTGCAGAAGGTGTATTCCAGCGCGGAAATACCGGACGACGTGCTGGCTCAATTGGGCTGATCCGGGATAAGGCAATGGTGCGTATTTTAGGCATCGATCCGGGCTCCGTGAATACGGGCTACGGCATAATCGACACGGATAGTAATCATTCCACGCATGTGAGCAACGGCACGATACGAATTTCTCAGAAGGAATTGGCGGCCAAATTGAGATATATTCAGGTGCGAATTACCGAGTTGATAGAGGAATACCAGCCGCAGGAAGTGTCAGTCGAAAAGGTGTTCATGCACAACAATGCCGACTCGGCGCTGAAACTGGGACAGGCGCGCGGCGTCGCAATTGCGGCCTGCGCGATAAACGATATTGAAGTGTTTGAATATACCGCCAACCAGGTGAAACAAGCAACGGTCGGCAAGGGCCATGCGCAAAAGAAGCAGGTGCAGCATATGGTCAAGCTGCTGCTGTGTCTTGCCGAAACGCCGGCGGCGGATGCGGCCGATGCGCTGGCCATTGCATTGTGCCATGCGCATTCGCGCACCGGACTGCGGCACATGCCGGGGGTGCGGGGGATACGCAAGGGCCGTTTGCAATGATTGGTTATCTGCAGGGAAGGCTGCTGCTGAAACAGCCGCCGAAATTGCTGCTGGACGTTCAGGGTGTCGGCTATGAAATCGAGGCGCCGATGACTACTTTTTATACCTTGCCTGATGTGGGCGAGGAGGTGGCGCTTTATACCCACCTGGTGGTGCGGGATGATGCGCATTTGTTATTTGGTTTTGCCGATGAGCGGGAGCGGCGCCTGTTTCGCACCTTGCTCAAGGTGAACGGCGTCGGCGCAAAGATGGCATTGACTATTTTATCCGGTATGAGCGTGGAACAATTTGCACTGTGTGTAAACGAGAAGGATATTGATCGATTGACCCGGCTTCCCGGAGTGGGGAAAAAGACGGCCGAGCGGCTGGCTATAGAGATGCGCGACCGGCTGGATATTCCCGGCACGGCCGCATATACCGACCGCGTGGCGCATAGGGATGATGGGGCGGACCCTGTTAATGATGCGGTGCGGGCGTTGATCTCGCTGGGTTATAAACCAAAGGAGGCCGCCCGATATGTGGGCACGGTGGCAACGGACGATATGGGCAGCGAGGAGATCATCCGGCAGGCGCTCAAGGCTCTGGTGCGGTGATGCAATCTCCTGGCGATGGTTTGTGCCTCCGGCAATGCGGATGGCCAGTGGCGGGCCTGCCGAGTATAGGGGGATCTAGCCCTTATGTCTGAGTCAAATCCGGTTATTTCTCCGTCCGGTTCGGCGGAAGACGCGGTCCTTGACAGTACGCTGCGCCCCGGAAAGCTGGCCGACTACCTTGGCCAACAGACGGTGCATGAGCAAATGGAGATTTTTATCGGCGCCGCCCGCAGGCGCGCTGAATCGCTCGATCATGTGCTGATCTTCGGGCCGCCGGGACTGGGCAAGACCACGCTGGCACATATCATCGCCAATGAGATGAATGTGAATATGCGGCAAACTTCCGGGCCGGTGCTGGAAAGGCAGGGAGATCTGGCCGCGTTGCTGACCAATCTCGAACCGAATGATGTATTGTTCATCGATGAGATCCATCGATTGAGTCCGGTTGTCGAGGAGGTGCTGTATCCGGCGATGGAGGATTATCAAATCGATATTATTATCGGCGAGGGGCCGGCCGCCCGTGCGATCAAACTGGACGTGCCGCAATTTACGCTGGTGGGCGCAACAACGCGAGCCGGGCTGCTGACCTCGCCGTTGCGCGACCGCTTCGGAATTGTGCAGCGGCTGGTGTTCTATACTGCCGCCGAATTAGCGCAGATTATAAAGCGCTCCGCCAATATACTGGATATTTCCATAGAGGCTTCGGGCGCCGATGAAATTGCCGCCCGCTCTCGTGGCACTCCGAGGGTCGCCAATCGTTTGCTGCGGCGGGTGCGCGACTACGCCGATATCAAGGCCGACGGGATCATTAACAAGGAAATATCGGTCAAGGCGCTGGATATGCTTGCTGTGGATGTCCACGGTTTTGATATGATGGACAGGAAATTATTGCTGACTATATTGGAGAAATTCGAAGGCGGGCCGGTCGGCGTGGACAGTCTGGCGGCGGCTATCGGTGAGGAACGTGACATGATTGAGGACGTGCTGGAGCCTTATTTGATTCAGCAGGGTTTTATGATGCGCACCGCACGCGGTCGTGTTGCCACCAAAATCGCATGGCGATATTTTGGAATGAAGGCGCCGGAGCAATCAACGGATAAACCTGATCTGTTTCAACCATCCGATATGGAAAATTCAGAGGAATAGCCGTGGCCGATGAGTTTGTCTGGCCGATACGTGTTTACCATGAAGACATTGATGCCGGAGGCGTGGTGTTCCACGCAAATTATCTGCGTTATATGGAGCGGGCGCGAACGGAATGGCTGCGAAAATGGGGTTTTGAACACTGCCGGCTTGTGGAAGAGTGCGGTATTATGTTTGTCGTGCATACGCTGAGCATCAAGTACCACAGGCCGATGAAACTGGATGATCTGATAGAGGTACGCTCTCGAATAACGGGGACCGGCGGCGCCAGCCTGTATTTTGAACAAACCATTAACAAGGGCGATAAAAGTCTGATCTGCAATGCGGATATACGGATCGCCTGTTTGAATGCCGGGACCTTTAAACCTGCATCCCTGCCAAGGGAAATTTTGACGGAGATAAATAATGTCATCTGATCTTTCTTTTATTAATCTGATCCTGGATGCCAGTCTGGTTGTGCAACTGGTAATATTCTCCCTGCTGCTGACATCGATCAGCTCATGGGTAATAATCTTCAATAAGCGAGGCGTGTTGAAACAGGCGAAGAGTGATGCCGATTCATTCGAGGAGCATTTCTGGTCTTTGGAGAATTTAAGCACCTTGTACAACCGCATAAGGAACAGCCGCTATCAACCGACCGGTATGGAGAAGATCTTCGAGGCGGGATTCAGTGAGTCGGAGAAATTGCTCGAGAAGGGGAAGGCGGATGCCGATGCGATGCTGGAAGGCGCACAGCGTGCGATGCGCGTGGCCATGAGCAAGGAGACGGATGATTTGGAAACCAATTTATCCTTTCTGGCAACGGTGGGATCAACCAGTCCGTATGTGGGGTTGTTCGGCACCGTTTGGGGGATCATGAACAGTTTTCGCGCCCTGGGCCAGGTACAGCAGGCGACGATAGCCATGGTTGCCCCCGGCATCAGTGAGGCGCTGGTGGCGACGGCTATGGGATTGTTTGCGGCGATCCCGGCTGTAATTGCCTATAACCGCTATTCGAATGAAGTGGAGCGATTGATCAGCCGCTATGATGCCTTCATGGAAGAGTTTTCGTCGATACTGCACCGGCATGCGCATACCTGATTGCAATGAGACCGCGAGTTAAAAAACGGTTGATGGCCGAAATCAATGTAGTGCCCTACATCGATGTGATGTTGGTGCTGCTGGTCATTTTTATGATCACCGCGCCGCTGTTGAGCCAGGGTGTCAAGGTGGATTTGCCGCGAGTTCCGTCCCAGCCTATGCCCCCGAGCGAAAATGAGCCGGTGATCATCAACGTGGATAAAAGCGGCTTGTTCTATATCAACTATGGCGATAATCAGGATAAGCCGATTGATGCCGAAACCCTGGTAAACCGCGTCAGCGCATTATTGAAATATCAACCGGATATTCCCGTGCTGGTCGGCGGCGATAGTAGTGTGGCGTACGGCCGGGTGGTTGAGGTAATGGCATTGTTGCAGCGCGCCGGTGTTGCCAGCGTCGGGATGATCACCGAAGCCCCGAAAGGCTGACAGCCGATGAGAACTATCTGGTCAATGACCCTGCAGTCATTCCTGCTGTCTATTACCCTGCATATTATTATTGGAGGGCTGCTGGTTTTCAGTTTTGAGTTTGCGCCGGAGCCGCCGCCCCCGCCCAAACCGGCGAGGAGCGTTATCAAGGCGGTGTCGGTCGATAAGAAACAGGTGCAACGGGAAATCCAGCGGCTGAAGGATATAGAAAAGGAAAAAGTCGATAAGGAAGTGGCAAGGCAGAAACAGTTCGAGAAAGAGGCCGATGAATTCAAGCAGAAGCGCATGGATGAGGAAAAACGGCTTGCGAAACTGGAGCAGGAGGGCAAGAAAAAGGCAGCAGAATTGAGGATACTGGCCGAGGAAAAGCGCAAGGCGGAAGAGGAGAAAGAAGAGGCGGAATTGAAGCGGCTGGCCGAGGAAAAGCGCAAGGCGGAAGAGGAGAAAGAAGAGGCGGAATTGAAGCGGCTGGCCGAGGAAAAACGCAAGGCGGAAGAGGAGAAAGAGGAGGCGGAATTGAAGCGGCTGGCCGAGGAAAAGCGCAAGGCGGAAGAAGAGAAAAAGAAAGAAGAGGCGGAATTGAAGCGGCTGGCCGACGAAAAACGCGAGGCGGAAGAAGAGAAAAAAGAGGCCGAGGAAAAACGCAAGGCGGAGCAGGATCGGGCCTTTCAGGAGGCTATTGCGGCGGAGCAGGAAATCCTGGAGGCGGACCAGAGTCGGCGTGAGCAAACCGAGTTGCAACGGTACAGCGACTTGATCAAAAACGCGATTACTAATAAATTCAATAAGATCGGTCTGGAAAAAGAGCTATCCTGTACATTGTATATCAGGACGAGTCCGGGGGGTGATGTCATCGAGGCGGTCATTGTGGAATCCAGCCTCAACGGGCTGTTCGACCGGCGGGCGATCTCGGCGGTCTATGCCGCTTCGCCGCTGCCGGTTCCGGATGACCGGCGTTTGTTCGAGAAAATGCGCGAGTTGAATATTACATTCGATCCCTAAGGTCAAGGATAGGCGGATTGGCGCAATCACTTGACCGATGCGGATAATATCAGTAACTTCCAATACTTGACTGTTTGATTGAAGGTATTTCCAGAAATTTATTATCATTAATTGCGAGGCTTTGAAGTGGGTAAAAAGAAACCGGTTCTGCGCGGGGCGGAGATATTCGTAAGGGCTCTCAAGGATAGCGGGATCAAACATATATTCGGTTATCCCGGCGGGGCGGTATTGCATATTTACGATGCGCTGTACAAGCAGGACGCAGTGGAGCATATTCTGGTTCGGCATGAACAGGGGGCGACTCATGCGGCCGACGGCTATGCGCGTGCGACGGGCAAGCCGGGCGTAGTGCTGGTTACCTCCGGCCCCGGCGTGACCAATTCCATTACTGGCATTGCAACGGCTTATATGGATTCCATCCCCCTGGTTGTATTTACCGGGCAGGTGCATAGCCATCTAATCGGAAATGATGCCTTCCAGGAGGTTGATGCGGTGGGTATTTCCCGCCCGTGCGTCAAGCATAATTTTCTGGTCAAGGATGTGCGCGATCTGGCCTCTACCATCAAGAAGGCGTTTTATGTGGCAAGCACCGGCCGCCCCGGTCCGGTTGTGGTGGATATACCGAAAGATGTAACAGCGGAATCCTGCGAATACGAGTATCCGAAAGAGATAGAAATGCGCTCCTATAAACCGGTCAGGCAAGGGCATCCGAAGCAGATAAAACGCGCAGTCCGGCTGATGCTGGGCGCCAAAAAGTTAATGATCTATGCCGGTGGCGGTGTGATCCTTGGAGAAGCCAGCAAGGAATTGACTCGATTGACCAGGCTGCTGAAGGCGCCTATTACCAATACATTGATGGGGCTCGGCGGGTATCCGGGAACCGATAAGCAATTCATCGGTATGCTGGGCATGCACGGCACGTATGAGGCGAATATGGCCATGCATGATTGTGATGTGCTGTTGGCAATCGGTGCGCGTTTCGATGATCGGGTAACCGGGGATTTGGAAAAATTCTGTCCCTATGCAAAGATTATTCATATAGACGTGGACCCGTCCTCAATTGCCAAGAACGTCCCGGTAGATATTCCCATCGTCGGCGATGTCAAGTTTGTGCTGAAGGAGATGGTTGATTTGCTGGAAAAGACCGGCGAGAAGCTCGAAAAACACGCTCTGGATGCCTGGTGGAAACAAATAAAGAAATGGCAGGGCATTGAATGCCTTAAATATGATCGAAGCGGCAAGATAATCAAACCGCAGTATGTGCTCGAAAAGGTTTATGAACTGACCGGCGGCGATGCCTATATTACCTCCGATGTCGGCCAGCATCAGATGTGGGCCGCTCAATATTACAAGTTCAACAAGCCGCGCCGCTGGATCAATTCCGGGGGGCTGGGAACCATGGGCTTTGGTTTGCCGGCGGCAATGGGCGTGAAACTGGCGTTTCGTAATAAAACCGTCGTGTGTGTTACCGGTGAAGCCAGTCTGGTCATGTGCATTCAGGAATTATCGACCTGCCTGCAGTATGATCTTTCGCTGATTATTGTGTTGCTGAATAACCGTTATATGGGCATGGTCAGGCAGTGGCAGGAATTTTTCTATGAGAATCGTTATTCTCATTCCTACATGGATGCGTTGCCTGATTTTGTGAAAGTGGCCGAGAGCTACGGCCACATCGGCATGCAGGTTGATAAAAAGGCGGATGTTGGCAAGACGATAAAAAAGGCCCTGGCAATGAAAAACAAACTGGTATTAATCGAGTTCGTTACCGATCAAACCGAGAATGTGTATCCGATGATTGCGTCCGGTAAGGCGCATTGCGAGATGCATCTGGCTCCCGGCACAAAAAGAGAGCTCGCCTGACTATGCGCCACCTTCTTTCCCTGCTTCTGGAAAATGAAGCAGGCGCACTTTCACGGGTAGCCGGGCTGTTTTCGGCGCGGGGTTTTAACATAGAGTCGCTAACGGTTGCGCCAACCGAAGATCCGACCATATCGAGAATGACTCTGGCAACCAGCGGCTCGGATGAAATTATCGAACAGATCACCAAACAGTTGAACAAGCTGATTGATGTGATCAAGGTGGTGGATCTGGATGAAGGCGAGCATATAGAGCGGGAGTTATTGCTGATCAAGATATTGGCAAAAAAGGAAGATCGTGACGAGGTAAAACGTATGGTCGATATTTTTCGCGGCCGCATTATCGATGTAACGGAAAAAACCTATACCGTGGAGATGACCGGGACTGGAGACAAGCTGGATGCATTCATTGCGATACTGGATAAGGGGTGGATTTTAGAGGTGGTGCGCTCCGGGGTATCCGGTATTTCACGCGGCGGGAAATCAATTTAACTTTGGGCCGGTTATCTTCAGGCAGGCAATATCGGCCGCAATAATCCATGAGAGAGTAATTACATGAATATCTATTACGACAAAGACGCAGATTTATCGCTGATCCAGGGCAGGCGGGTTGCCATCATAGGCTACGGTTCACAGGGGCACGCCCATGCCAACAATCTGAAAGATTCCGGTGTGGATGTATGCGTTGGCCTGAGGGAGGAGTCCCCCTCCTCGAAAAAGGCCGAGGCGGCCGGATTGACCGTCAAGGCGGTTGATGCGGCGGCGGCTTCGGCGGACGTGCTGATGATCCTGGTGCCGGACGAGCATCAGACGGCCCTGTACCATCGCCATATTGAACCGAATCTGAAACAGGGCGCGGCGCTCGGTTTCGCGCATGGATTCAATATCCATTTTCAGCAGATCACCCCGCGTCCCGATCTCGACGTGATTATGGTTGCTCCAAAAGGCCCGGGGCATCTGGTTCGTTCGACCTACCGCGAGGGCGGCGGTGTCCCCAGTCTGATTGCGGTGCATCAGGACGTGAGCGGTCAGGCCAGGGAGATCGCCTTGTCCTACGCATCGGCTAACGGCGGCGGCCGGGCCGGCGTTATTGAAACCAATTTTCGCGAGGAAACCGAAACGGACCTGTTTGGTGAACAAACGGTGCTTTGCGGCGGTATTACCGCACTGATACAGGCAGGGTTTGAAACCCTGGTCGAAGCCGGTTATGCCCCGGAGATGGCGTATTTCGAGTGTCTGCACGAGACGAAGCTGATCGTCGATCTGATCTATGAGGGCGGCATCGCCAATATGCGTTATTCAATCTCTAATACCGCCGAATATGGTGATTTTACCCGCGGACCGCGGGTAATCAATGAGGAGTCAAGACGGGCTATGCAGGCTATACTGAAAGAAATACAGAACGGAAAATTTGCCAAGGAGTTTATTCTGGAGAACCAGAGCGGCGGCGCCGGGATGAAGGCCATGCGCCGTTTGAGCATGGAGCATCCGATTGAACGGATCGGCGAAAAATTGCGATCGATGATGCCGTGGATCGGGAAAAATAAGTTAGTCGATCATGATAAGAACTAATGCTGTATGAGGGCTTCATTTCCTTCCTGGCATAAGCTGTAGATTTTTTCCATTGAACTGAAGCAGCATTCTGCACATGCCAAGCAATCGCTATCCAATTCTTGCCAGAGAGTCCTGGCCTATACTGCTGATTATTCTGATTCTGTTGATTGCCGCCAAAGTGCAATTTGATTTCATCGGCTATACCCTGATCGCCTTTATTTTCATTCCGGTTCTGTTTTTGTTCAGGGACCCGCATCGGCATGTGCCGTCTGAGCCGCTGGGCATAGTCAGTCCGGTGCATGGAGTGGTAACGCTAATCGAGGATGACTCCAAGGATGTGCGCTTGAAACGGACCGCCAAGCGTGTGCAAATCAGGGTGAGGCTTTATGATATTTATTCGATCCGCAGCCCGATTGAGGGCAAGATTAGTGAGCAGTGGAGTTCCGCCCCGGATGCCCTTGAGTCAAAGTGTCACTTTGATTTCTGGATAAAAACGGACGAAGGAGATGATATTGTTGTTGCCGTCAGGTTGAGGCGCTTTGTGCATCGATGCCGTATGTATCTGCATTCGGGCGAGCGGGTCGGCCACGGGCAGCGTTGCGGCTATATTTATTTCGGGGGCATTATCGATGTATTCATTCCCGTCAATTCCCGAATAGAGGTCAAGACCGGAGATACGCTGCTTTCCGGCTCGACGGTGATCGGACATTTGATCCACCCCGAAGTAGTCAGCGCGATAGAAACCTGAGCTATGGCCGGATTGGCAGCCGCTCAATGAGCCCGATACGGTTCTTTCCCCCCTGACATTTCCAAAAAATCAGCTCTTGCAACTCATTCCTTTTTATAAGGATGACTTCAAGGAGTGAAAAGTCAGAAATTCATCTCTATCTCTCAAAATATACAAAGCAATAAGAGCGGAAAGCATCGGGAAGGCCGCATAAAATAAAATGTTGGGAGAATTCCAGGGATCTAAATATCTTTCCCAGGAACTCAAGGTCGAAACTCCATGCATAATCATCACGGCTGCATAAGTCCATTTTTTATACAAACCAAGTAAAAAACCGGTAACCAGGACAAGCTGAACCACCCCTACCCCATAAGAAGCCACAGCGCTCAAATTATCAATCATATAAAACGTCTTAAAAACTGCGGCTGTATGATCGGGATTGATAAATTTATCTATCGTCCACATAATCATAACAATAAAAACACCTAAGCGAAGAACAAAAAGAGCATACCCTAATTTTTTATCTGAAGAAGTCATACGTCCTCCTTGTTGAAACTATCGAGCCACGAATTTTGAAAAACACAATTTTTCCAATCATACCGATCGGACAATCCGATCTGAAACTCTAATGAATAAAGGCATGAATATCCAAAGAAGAATAAAAGTATGAAGCGGCGCCGAGGCATTTATTTACTGCCCAATTTGTTTACTACTGCGGCCCTGTTTGCCGGGTTCTATTCGATTGTGTCGGCAATGAATGGACACTTCAAGGCGGCAGCCATCTGTATTTTTATCGCCATGGTACTGGACGGCATGGACGGCAGAATCGCCCGCCTGACCAAGACGCAAAGTGATTTTGGCATGCAGTACGATAGTTTGTCCGACATGGTATCCTTTGGTCTTGCGCCGGCGCTGATTGTGTATCAATGGTCGCTGTTCAGTCTCGATAAACTGGGGTGGCTGGCCGCATTCATTTATGCGGCGACGACGGCACTGAGATTGGCGCGATTCAATGCCCAGGCAGGCAGCGCCGATAAAAAATTTTTTCAAGGACTTCCCAGTCCGGCGGCGGCCGCTCTAATTGCCGGCATGATTTGGGCGGTGGAAAGTTACAGTTCTTTTTATACAACAACCCCGGCGGCGCTTGCCTTTATCATCACCGTGGCAGCGGCCCTGCTAATGGTCAGCAATATCCGTTTTCATAGTTTCAAGGAATTTGATTTACGCGGCAAAGTCCGGTTTGTAACGGTGTTGAGTATTGTGCTGATCTTTGTCTTTATCGCCCTCGACCCGCCGCTGGTATTATTCATAATGATATTGGGGTACGTGCTGTCAGGCCCGGTGATCACTCTGGTCACTATACGCAAGCACCGCCTGGCCAGAAACCGCCCCGAAGATACAGAGGGATAACAAGCCGGCAATATGCCTGGTCGCCCAAAACCCTACTTGCTGATCTGCTCCAACCCCGCTTGCAAATCCCCGATTAAATCGGATACATCTTCCAGGCCGATGGAAAGCCGGATGAGGCCGGGTTCAATGCCCGATTCCGCCCGTTGCGCATCCGTCAGGCGATGATGCGTGGTAGTCGCCGGGTGTGTGATCGTGCTCCTGGTGTCGCCCAAATTGGCGGTTATCGAAAATAACCGGGTGGCATCGATCATTTTCCAGGCCGCCTGCTGTCCTCCCTTGAGCACAAAACTCAGTACTCCGCCAAAGTCTTCTTGCTGCCTTTTGGCCAATTCATGCTGTGCGTGACATTTCAGCCCCGGATAATAAATACGCTCAATTTGCGGCTGCGATACCAGCCATTCGGCCACCTGCCGGGCATTCCGGCAATGGGCTTGCATACGTATATCCAATGTTTCCAGCCCCTTTAAAAATACCCAGGCATTGAACGGGCTCATGCTGGTACCCGCCATTCGCAGCACCGCATAGACTTCCTCTCTGAGCAATTCTTCACTGCCTGCGACTGCGCCGCCGACGCAGCGCCCCTGTCCATCCAGGTATTTGGTCGCGGAATGAATTACCAGATCCGCACCCAGTTGCAGCGGTTTCTGCAGCACCGGAGTGCAAAAACAGTTGTCCACCACCAACAGACAATCCTTGCCGTGGGCAATATCAGCCAGCCTGCTTATATCGGCAATCTCGGTCAGTGGATTGGAAGGCGTTTCCATGAACAATAATTTCGTTTCCGGTTTGATCGCATCTTGCCAGGCCGAATAATCGGATAGCGGCACATAGTCGGCGCTCACGCCAAATTTTAAAAATATTTTATCGAACAGTTGGGTCGTGGTACCAAAGATGCTGCGTGAAGAGACAATATGATCACCGCTTTTCAACAGACCCAGGCAGGCGCTCAGGATAGCGCTCATCCCGGAAGAGGTGGCGATACAGCACTCCCCGTTTTCCATACTTGCCAGACGCTGTTCAAAAGTCCTGACGGTAGGATTGGTAAAACGCGAATAAATGTTGCCGCGGCTATCCCCGGAAAATCGTGCCGCCGCCTCGGCGGCATCCTTGAATACAAAACTGGAAGTCAGCATTATTGGTTCACTATGCTCACCCTCGGCGCTGCGGTTTTGCCCCTCGCGCACTGCACGTGTGTTTGAACCATAGTCATCTTTGGACATAGTCTCTCTCCTGACAGAATATACTCCAGAGACAGCCCGTTTACGCACAAAGTGAATGAAGGTTTTACGCAGACACAAAAAAACCCGCATCAACTTGTGCTAAAGCAGGTTGTCTCTTTAGCAGTATTTTTAGGCGCCCGCAAGCTGATTATCAAATCGGCGCATATACGATACATAATATAGATCAAATCAATATCGATGTCAAATAGATTTACTTGTTATTGCTTTTATCCAATGCTGTAAAGCCTGAGGTGAGTTTTAAAGCGCTTCGGAATCGGTCTCGCCGGTGCGTATTCTGACCGCCTTTTCGAGACTCGATACGAATATTTTTCCATCACCAATTTTTCCGGTCTTGGCCGATTTGCTGATCGCCTCAACCACTGAATCCACCGCTTCATCATCGATCGCAACCTCGATTTTCACCTTGGGCAGGAAATCAACGATATATTCTGCGCCGCGATATAATTCAGTATGGCCTTTTTGCCGCCCAAAACCTTTGACTTCCGAAACAGTGAGCCCCTGTACGCCAATATCGGATAACGCCTCGCGCACATCATCCAGTTTGAAGGGCTTAATAACCGCGGTAATCATTTTCATGTCAATTCCCCCGTGAGTTTGCAAATTAAAATAATACTCAATTCTGGGCTATAAAGTGTAAGACACCAACTAAAAATTGGTATGGCGGTAATTAGAGAGGCATTTATTGTGCCAACCGCCTGCTATCGATACCGTATAAGGGGATCCTTTTATCTACAGGGGGGCAGATAACCGGGAAAGGAATGCGATATGCTTCATATTGGTGCAAAATAGGAGAGCGATGCGCCAAAATGTTCCCGGATTGTACGATTCAATCACGCTGTGCCTGAAACACGGATTTTCTGTTCGACATTAGTCGCCGATTTTTTTGTTGATGTGTGGAATTGTCGAGGGATCATCGGCTTTCATATATCTTGCTTCTTCATCCAGTGCGGTGACATTTTCATATACTCCCTGATCGCGTTTGACCAGTTTGGTGAACCCTGCTTCCTTTAACCTGGAATTACCGATTGGAGTGCTGATGTACGGGGCGCCGATCAGCTTTTTGACCGGCGCATTAAAACCGGTCTCACCCAAGGCAAGCCGGGCTACATAACATATTTCGCCCCAGGTCTTCAAAACCACGTCCATGGGGTGGTTTACCTGGACTGTGCGGTCGTTTTCTTCACAAAAATAGTCATAGCTTGGCACGAATCACCTCACCCTCTACCAGGGTCCAATAGATAGCATATACGGTATTTTCACAGGCGTCATTCCCATTCAAGCTCGGTAAAGGCGCGGGATACGTTGGCGCTATGCTGCTCCCGATGCAACAGCCAATTCGACCGATTGTCGGCATCAATTTCCAATGCGGCTTCGTTGAGGAATTTTCCTGCTGCGATGGCTTTGCGGGTATCCTGCAGCAGTCGCTCCAGATAATCGTGCTGCGGTTCCAGCGCCACGGTGAGCGAATCCGCCACACTGCCATGGCCGGGTATTACGGTTTTCACGTTCAGTGTGCGCAATTTTTCCATTGCAGCCATCCAGCCCTTCAAACTGCCCGTCAAGGACGGTATGCGCTCCCTGAAGATCAGATCGCCTGACCAAAGTGTCCGGGTTTTTTCGTCAAGCACGATCAGGTCGTTATGGCTGTGCGATACCGGAAACGGGATCAATGTTAAAGCGCGATTGCCGAGATCGAGCTGTCTCGATTTTTCTATCAGCAGACCGGGGGCAATGATTGAATTTTTTTCGGCCCCGGCTCCAAGATTGGATTTGAATTGTGTCAGGAAGAAATCCCGGTTCTGTTCGATTGCCTCCGCGAGATTATGATGTCCTACGAAGGCAGGGTTTTCTGCGGTGAAGGCCTTATTGCCCAACAGATGATCGAAGTGAATATGAGTATTTATAACGAAACAAATGGCTTTGTCGGAAATCGAACGTATTTTGCCGAGCAGTTGACTGCCGATATGTACCGAGCCGCCCGTGTCGATGACGGCAATACATTTGTCTCCGATTATGAAGCCGATATTGGCAATATCGTCATTGTCTTTATGCTCTATGGAAACATGTTTGCCGTAATGTACGAAAACGCCCGGGGCTGCTTCAGATAAATTGAAACCGCCGCCATCGGCTGCGCATAGCTCTGTGTTACATAGCAGGGCTAATAACGACAGGATGATCTTATGCAATACATTCATAGCTGTTTTACCTGATAGCCTCTTTTCCGCAACAGCTCCAGCAAACCATCCGGCCCTACCAGATGCCCTGCCCCTACCAGCACCAACTCGGTATCGCCATCTTCCAACATTTGTTCGATTTGTGGGATCCAATCCAGGTTTCGCTGCCGCAGCAGGGAATCGTAGAGCTCCGGCCATTCATTGCGCATCTCTGTTACGATCATATCGGCCAGGCGGTCTGCATCCCCCTCCCTCCAGGCACTGATCACATCTTCCATTACCTCCTCGATCCTGGCTATGTCTTTCAGCGATAACAGGATGAACTCACTCTCATTGCCTTCGCCCATTGACGCCAGAAATCCCAACTGTTTCTCTACGGTCTCCAACTGTCCGAGTGACTTGGCATCTTCAATCGCACGGGTATTGAAGTAGGCGTCTACTCCCTGAGGGGTAAAACCGATGCGCTGAAACTCAAGTACTTGCAGGCTCATAACCACCATGCCAGGCTTGAATTTCTCCATCAGCATCAGCGGCATGCCGACCTGCTCGGTGTATTCGGAAAGTGCGTTGTATACCTCGGCATTGAGAACGGTCTTCAAAGTGCGTTCATCGGCGTAACTGAGTTGTTGCAGCATCTGCACCTGCACCGCCGGATCGTTCATGGAATTGATATCGGTTTCAAAGTAGATTTCGGATGAGGCCTGATAGGCCTGTTCATATTCCTCCGGCAGCGGGTAGTCGCTCAGCCTTAAAAAATGCACCGTGCCACCGAGGTACACCGTGTTTGAATCAGCCTTTACTTCCCAGACTGAGGAATCCGCTCTTGCCAACCCGTTGCAAGTGAGGACAGATACAAGCAGTACGCAGTAAAATACCGCTTTAGATGAGCAATACACCGTTATCGCTTTATATTTCATGGCAGTTTCCAAGGGTTACAGAAGGATCCGATGAAGGTAGCAGAACAGGGTTTCAGGTGCAAGGAACCTGTGTTGTAGAGAATGAATATCAGGACTTGCCTACTCTGCGATTTCAAGCTATGGTTATTATATGAGAAGTATAGTGTTTTACCTGAATGTACTCTGTTCCATCGGTGGTACTTTCCGGTTGTTTTTTCCATTTATTACTTAGAGAGAACCGCGCTTTATATTATTCAGATATGCGGTTTTACTCCCCCCTGACAAGGGGGGTTGGGGGGGTTGGAAGGCTGGCAGTGCGGCCTCACTGGTTTTAACCCCCCAAACCCCCCTTGACAGGGGGGCGATATGTGATCCCCCTTGTCAGGGGGCGATATGTGCTGTATTGGTCGCCGAAAGGAGGGGGGGAACATTCCTGTCCCCCCCTCCTTTGACGGGCTGTACTATAAGTAATAATATGATAATTAATCAGAGCTGCCTTAGGTTTATTTCGTCATATAAAGGAGGATATATGTTTGAATTCGAGCAAGAAACGGTCGACTCACTACTGTCTGAAAATGATGAATTCAAGAGATTGTATGATAAATATTGTGACCTCAAGCAAAAGATCGAGAAAGCCAACAAACGCACCACGGACGTGGATAAATTTGCATTGGAAGATATGAAAAAAAAGAGATTGCTTTTGAAAGACAAGATGGCAACCATCATCGAGGAGTATAGAAAAAACCGGGCGGCTATGTAGCCTTCGAGACTGTAAAAAACCCTGTGTAACTGTCTATCATTAACCCCGGTAATGGGCAAGGACAGGCAGCTTGTGCATAAGAACTGGAAGCGTTTGCCCGCGAAGCGGCAAAATTGATCAAAAGCGACCTCAATGACTTTCGCCAGATGTTGACCAGCCCTGTGCTGTTGGGTATTCCTGACATTCACGCATAGCCTGTGGCAGGCGTCCCGCCTTATGCAAAAGGCAGCTATCCCGGATATTGCCTGAGCGCCGGGGAAATGCAGAGATGGGGATGTCGCCGCCGTCGAATCTGGCTTGCAGGACGGGCCACCCAGAGGCATTTCGCTACCCTTCGACTGAGCGGGGCAAGGTAACAGGACAAAATTTATGCGCTTGAGTTGGAACGAAATACGCGCCCGTGCGGCGAAGTTTTCCGAAGAATGGGAAAACGCCCATTATGAAAAGGGCGAGACGCAATCCTTTTACAATGATTTCTTTCAGGTCTTTGATGTGAAACGGCGGCGCGTGGCCACGTTTGAGCAGCAGATCAGGAAGCTGAGCAACACGACCGGTTTTATTGATTTGTTCTGGCCGGGCGTGCTGCTGGTAGAGCAAAAGAGCGAGGGGCTTGATTTAGACAAAGCCTATCAACAGGCACAGGATTATGGCGTCAATCTGAAACCGGAAGAACACCCGCGCTATATTCTGGTCAGTGATTTTCAAAATTTCGGCCTTTATGATTTGGAAGAGCGCGATGAACTGCACTTCCTGCTGGCCGATTTGCACAAGCACGTTGAGGCGTTTGGTTTTATAACGGGCGTGCAAAAGCGGGTGTTTCGCGACCAGGACCCGGTCAATATCAAGGCATCGAACTTGATGGCGCGGGTACATGACGGCTTGGCGGCGGGGGGCTATGGTGGGCATGATCTGGAGCAGTTTCTTGTGCGGCTTGTGTTCTGCCTGTTTGCCGATGATACCGGCATATTTGAGCGCGATATTCTCTTGGATTATTTGCAAAACCGCACACAGGCAGATGGCTCTGATCTGGGCGGCAAGCTGGCTGAATTATTTCAGGTGCTGAACACGCCGGAGGACACCCGCCAGTCCATGCTGGATGAAGATCTGGCCGCCTTTCCTTATGTCAATGGCGAGCTGTTTAGCGGCGCATTGCGTATTCCGGCGTTTAATTCTACTTTGCGCGACCATCTGATAACCGCTTGCCTGTTTGATTGGGGCAAAGTCTCGCCGGCGATTTTTGGCTCTCTGTTTCAAGGCGTAATGGATGCCGCTGCGCGCCGTCAAGAAGGCGCACATTACACGAATGAACAAAATATTCTAAAAGTCATAGAGCCGCTTTTTATGGATGACTTGCGGGCTGAATTTTCCCGCATCAAACAACTCAAAACAAAACGCAAAGAGCGATTGCGAGCCTTTCAACAGAAACTGGGGCAGCTAAGCTTTTTTGACCCGGCCTGCGGCTGTGGCAATTTTCTGGTGATTGCCTACCGCGAGTTGCGGCAGTTAGAGATTGAGGTTTTACAGGCAATCTATCCGCACGGGCAGCAAGAGCTTGATGTTGCTACCTTGTCTCAGATTGATGTTGACCAGTTTTATGGCATTGAAATTGGCGAGTTTGCCGCCCGCATTGCCGAGACTGCCCTGTGGATGATGGATCATATTATGAATAATAAGCTCAGCCTTTCCTTTGGGCAGAGTTTTGCGCGTATTCCGTTAGAAAAATCGCCACATATTCTGCATGCCGATGCGCTGGAAACAGACTGGAGCGTCCATCTGTCGCCCGCCAATTGCGACTATGTGTTTGGCAACCCGCCTTTTGGGGGGCAGAGCTTCCAAAGCAAAGCCCAGCGCGAGCAAATGCGTCTCATCATTGACCCCACGGCCAAACGCGCAAACCCGCTTGATTATGTGACGGCGTGGTTTTTGAAGGCGGGGGCGTATGTGCAAAATGGCAAGGCAAAAATCGGCTTTGTGGCGACCAATTCCATCACCCAGGGCGAGCAAGTGGCAATGCTCTGGCCGCTTTTATTTGAACGCTGCAAATTAGAGATTGCCTTTGCCCACCGCACTTTTGCATGGGCGTCAGAGGCGCGCGGCGCGGCGCATGTGCATGTGGTGATTATCGGCCTTACTCGCGCCGATATGGAACCGAAAGAAAAGCGGCTTTTTTCTTATCCCGATAGTAAGGGCGACCCGCAAGAAAGCCGCCATGCGGCACTCTCACCCTATCTGTTCGATGCGTCAAAATTAACAAACAGACATCTTGTTGCGAAGGATACGGCGAACCCGATAGATAATCGTTTGCGCATGATGCGAGGTGTGCAGTCTACCGATGGAGGGCATTATATTTTTCGCGGTGAAGAATATGATGAATTTCTGAAACTGGAGCCGAAAGCCAAACAATATATGCGCCCCTATATCGGCGCAGAAGAGTTTATCAATGGCAAACAACGCTGGATTTTGTTTTTGCGCGATATAGACCCCGCCGTTTTGAAAACAATGCCGCATGTGCAGGAGCGGGTGCAGCGCGTTAAAGAAATGCGCAGCCAAAGCCGCAAACCCGCAACGCAAAAACTGGCCAATTATCCAACATTATTGGAAGGAAAAACTATCCCCCAAGCTCCCTTTCTCGTCGTGCCACGGGTCAGTTCGGAGCGACGCGAATATGCTCCGATTGGTTGGCTTGAACCGCCTACAATTCCCAGCGATGCGACCACTATTATACCCGATACAAATTTGCCAGTTTTCGCCCTTCTCACCTCAGCGATGCACATGGCGTGGCTACGTCATATCGGCGGGCGATTGAAAAGTGATTATCGTTATTCTGTTGGTATCGTGTATAACACCTTCCCGATGCCGCCCATGACCGAGCGGCAAAAGGTAGCGATTGGAGAGAAATCGCAAGCCGTGCTGGATGCCCGCGCAGCCCATGCAGACGCAACATTAGCCACCCTTTACGACCCCGATGTAATGCCCCCCGATTTGCGCCGCGCCCATACCGCACTCGACAAAGCCGTTGACCGCCTCTATCGCAAAGCCCCTTTCACCTCCGAACGCGAACGGGTAGAGCATCTCTTCACCCGCTACGAACAAATGACCTCCCCCCTCACCGCCCCCAGAAAAAAACGGCGGAAACGACAGGAAAAATAAAAATGTTCCTATATTGTTCTTCTTTATAACTTGATAGCGGAAAATGCGCACACTAATCGATCAGATTGGTATAGGCGTCATCGGACATGCTGCTCCAGATTTCATAGTTTTTTCTGAAAGAGTCATACGCCTGATAGATTTTTTTGAAATTAGCATTCTTGGCGGCTTCTTCGTCCATGGTGGCCTTGGTCAACGTTTTCAGTTCTTCCAGGATCTCGGCCGGGAACGGCAGAACCTCGACATTTTGTTTTTGTTCCAACTGCTGCAATGCCTTTTGGTTTTGATATTCCATTTGCGCATAAATCCGTTGGTTGGTTGCAATGGCGGTAATATCGACGATATGCTGTAAATCTTCCGGTAATTGCTGCCAATTGTTTATATTGATAATCAATTCAAAGGCGGTGCCAGGCTCGTGCCAGCCGGGGTAGTAATAGTAGTCGGCGGCGCGATTCAAACCCAGGCGCAAATCATGAAACGGGGCTACCCATTCGGTTGCATCAATCGCGCCCCGCTCAAGGGCGGTATAAATTTCACCGCCGGCCATCAATACCGGGTTGCCGCCGGCTTTTTTGAGCACTTTGCCGCCAAGACCGGGGATGCGCATTCGCAGACCTTTCAGGTCGCTCAGCGATTCGATTTTTTTATTGAACCAGCCGCCCATTTGCACGCCGGTATTGCCCATGGGAAATGGAATGACGTTAAAGGGACGGTACACGTCCCGCCACAGTTCAAGGCCGCCTCCATTGTAAAACCAGGCATTCGTGCCCCTTGCCGTCATGCCAAACGGCACCGATGAGAAAAATTGCGCCTCGGGGATTTTTCCCGCCCAGTAATAGGCGGAGCCGTGCCCCATCTGGACTATTCCCTGAGATACCGCATCGAATACCTGCAAAGCGGGGACGAGTTCGCCGCCGGCATATACTTGTATATCCAGCCGCCCCCGGCTCATTACTTTTACTTCCCGCGCAAAATTTTCCGCTTCTTCCTGAAAGATCGGAAAATTGGCCGGCCAGGTTGTAATCATCTTCCATTTGAATACTTGATCCGCATTGGCAGCCGCTACCGGTGCGGTATTGGAATCAGGATTGCCACACGCCGCCGAAATGAGACAGAGTGTATATACACTTATTGCCCGAAATAATTTATTCATTGATTTTCCCTGTAACGGCTGGTTGATGGTTTTGGATTGCCACATTTAAATACACTCGATTGTTTGCAAACCTGCATACGCTGCAACCAGCCATTTGCAGCCCGCCTGTTCAAAGTTGACCTGCACCCGGGTGTGACCACCGGCGCCTTCAAGGTTCAGTATGACACCTTCACCGAATTTGGTATGCGCCACCCTTTGCCCCAGTCTCAATCCGCTTTCGGCAATCTCTTGCCCCTTGGTATTGGCAATCAAGGTGGATTGGATACCGCCGCCAAGCCGAATTTCATATAACAGGTCGGCGGGGATCTCCTTTAGAAATCGCGATACCTCCGGATAGTAATCGGAACCGTGCATGCGCCGATGCTGGGCATAGGTCAGGGTCAGATTTTTTTTGGCCCGGGTAATGCCAACATAACAAAGCCGCCGCTCCTCTTCCAGCTGAATCAAGTCCCCGCTACTACGCTGATGCGGGAATAACCCCTCTTCCATGCCCACAAGAAATACCTGTGAAAATTCCAGTCCCTTGGCGGAATGCAGTGTCATCAAATGCACGCAATCGGTGTAACCGTCAGCCTGGGTTGCCCCGGATTCCAAGGCTGCATGCGCAAGAAAAGCAGAGAGTTCGTCTAACTGTTCTTCGTCGTCATCCACTCTAAAACCGCGTGCGGCCGTAACCAGCTCTTCCAGATTTTCGATCCGGGTCAGACTTTTTTCGTCATTGTCCTTGCGAAAATGCTCTATCAAGCCGCTTTTCTGAATCACTGCATCCACGTGTTGATGGAGCGGGGCGGCCAGGCTGCTTCTTTCCATCGATTGGATGCGCTGCAGAAATCCTTCCAGGCAAGCCAGTGCACGGGCATTCATTAGTTTATGCCTCAGCGTCTGCTCGGTTGCACTCCATAGAGAGCAATTATTATCGCGCGCGGCGGCACGCAGTGTTTCAAGAGTGCGCTGCCCGATGCCGCGCGGTGGTGTATTGACGATTCGTTCAAATGAGGCATCGTCATCGTGAAACCGGCTCAGGCGCACATAGGCCAGCGCATCTTTGATTTCCGCTCGTTCGTAAAAGCGCATCCCCCCATACACCCTGTATGGGATCTGTGCATACATCAGGGTTTCTTCAATCACTCGCGATTGGGCGCTGGTTCGATACAATATGGCATGCTCGCCGTAGGCCTTGCCGTCATCGCCGGATAATTTTATCTTGTCGATGACAAATTGCGCTTCGTCCTGCTCGTTGTATGCCATGTACAGGCCAATGCGGTCGCCCTCATTTCCTGAAGTCCATAACTCCTTGCCCAGGCGGCTGCTGTTATTTGCGATAAGTTTATTCGCCGCTTTCAATATTGTTGCCGTAGACCGGTAATTCTGTTCAAGCCGCAATACTTTTACACCATTAAAATCTCTTTCAAACTGCTGCATGTTTTCGACTCGTGCGCCTCGCCAACTGTATATAGATTGATCATCATCACCGACGGCAAACAGGGTGCCATTCGAGCCGGTCAACAGCTTGAGCCAGCCATATTGCAGCGCATTGGTGTCCTGAAATTCATCTACCAGCAAATACTTGAAGCGTTGCCGGTAATGCTGCAATACCGCATCGTTATTGCGAAACAATTCATCGGCGCGCAATAGTAATTCGGCAAAATCTACCAGGCCGTTTCGATCACAGTGCTCCTGATAAGATTTATATACATGGACCAACCGCGATACATTCACCTCGCCGTCATCATTTATCTGATCCGGCCTCAACCCCTCATCTTTTCTGGCATTGATAAACCATTGTGATTCGCGGGCGGGAAAGCGTGCTTCGTCCAGCCCCATTGCTCTGATCACACGCCGTATTGTGCGCAATTGATCGTCACTATCGAGTATCTGGAAGCTCTCGGGCAGGCCGCAATCCTGCCGGTGCGTGCGCAATAGCCGGTGGGCTAGGCCGTGAAATGTGCCCACCCACATGCCTCGGATCGACTGCCCCGCTAAATTCTCAATCCGTGAACGCATCTCCGCGGCGGCCTTGTTGGTAAAAGTAACGGCCAGTATTCCATATGCCGTGGCCTGCCCGGTTTCAATATACCAGGCAACGCGATGCGCCAACACGCGGGTTTTGCCGCTGCCGGCGCCGGCCAATACCAGTATATTGGTATTTTCGGCAGCGACAGCATCACGCTGCGCCGTATTCAAAGGATCGAGTATATGAGATACGTCATCCATGGCAGGATTGTATCAAACTATCACTGGTATATATCCGCTTTAGCGCAAAATGCTACTATACCCATCCAATGGTTACTAATATCGTCAACAACTGCTCCGAATTATCCGGTGCGGATTTAAAAAATGAACAGGAGCGAATTATCCGGTTTGTGCTGGATGCGGCGCTGGAGCGTGGCGCAACCTCTGCGGAAGCGGCCATTACCAGCGGCACAGGATTATCCGTGACGGTGCGCATGGGTGAAGCGGATAAAATAGAACGCGAACAGGATAAGGCTCTTGCGTTAACGGTCTATATGGACGGACAGAAGGGCAGTATCGGCACTTCCGATTTCAGTCAAGGCTCGCTGGTAGAGGCAGTCAGCGCCGCCGCCGACATTGCAGGGCATGCGGGACAGGACAAGTGTGCCGGCCTGGTCGAAGCCGGCCTGATGGCAACAGAAATTGTAGATCTGGATCTTTGTCACCCCTGGGCAATCACTCCGGAGCAGGCCGTTGATCTTGCAATTGAGTGTGAAAATCATGCATTGAGCTATGATAAGCGCATCAATAATTCCGATGGCGCCGTTGTCAGCACCTACTCCGGGATGCATGTATATGGCAATACTCACGGCTTCATCAATGGCTGGCCATGGTCAAGCCATACCATCAGTTGTGCAGTGATTGCGGAGGATATAAAAGGCATGCAGTGTGATGGCTGGTACAGCAAGAGCCGGGATCATCTTCAGCTACAGGAGCTGCGGGAAACAGGAGAAGAAGCGGGCAGAAGAGCGGTCAGCAGGCTTGGTTCGGAACGGCTGAGCACTCGCAACACACCGGTGATCTTTGAAGCGCCGGTTGCCTCCGGTCTGTTTTCCGCATTGATTACCGCCATTTCAGGGGGGAGCCTGTACCGCCGGGCGAGCTTTTTACTGGACCAAAAGGGACAGAAAATATTTTCCGACAACGTCCGGATAAGTGAAAACCCCCACCTGAAAAAGGCCCTGGGCAGCGCACCTTTTGATAATGACGGGGTAGCAACCAGAACGCGGGAAATCGTCACGGACGGCGTGTTGCAGGATTATGTGTTGAGCGGTTATTCTGCTCGAAAACTTGGACTCGAAACCACCGGAAATGCCGGCGGCGTACATAACCTGGTAATTGAACCGGGTGAACATGATCTGTCAGGACTGCTGAAGATGATGGATAGGGGTGTGTTGGTCACCGATATGATCGGTTTTGGCGTGAACCAGGTAACCGGCGATTACTCCCGGGGGGCATCCGGATTCTGGGTCGAAAATGGAGAAGTCCGCTACCCGGTGGATGAGATCACAGTCGCCGGCAATTTAAAGGAAATGTACAAGAATATTATTGCGGTTGGCAAAGATGTCGATCCCAGAGGCAATATTTTAACCGGCTCGGTTCTGGTGGAAAATATGGCGGTTGCGGGTGAGTAAACCTGTATGGATATAGCAAAGGAAAAAACAGAGCGATCACAGATAATAAAGAACCGCATCGATCAGATCGTCAATGCAATCGGGCAAATCATTGTCGGCAAGGAAACCAGTATACGTCTTGCGCTGGTTTGCATGATCGCACACGGACACCTGCTGATCGAAGATACTCCCGGAGTTGGCAAGACTACCCTGGCCCAGACCCTGGCAAAGGTATTGGGACTGGGCTATCAGCGCATACAATTTACCAGCGATCTATTGCCGGCAGATATTCTGGGAGTTTCGATCTACGACCGCAATAACGGTGAATTTGAGTTCCGCCCGGGACCGGTATTTACCCAGATGCTGCTTGCGGATGAAATCAATCGCGCCACGCCAAGAGCGCAAAGCGCCTTGCTGGAAGCAATGGCCGAATACCAGATTACCGTTGAAGGCGAGACTCGTCCTTTGCCGCAGCCTTTTTTTGTTATAGCCACACAAAATCCCACCAGCCAGATTGGAACGTTTCATTTGCCCGAATCGCAGCTCGACCGATTTTTGATGCGTTTGCGGCTTGGTTACCCGGATAATGCCGCGGAACGCACCCTGTTAAAAGGCACAGACCGGCGCAAACTGCTGTCCGGGCTCAAACCGGTTCTAAGAAGCAACGAACTGATCGCCCTGCAAACACAGGCCGAAACAATCCATGTCTCCGATGCCTTGCTCGATTATATTCAGGCCCTGCTTGAGTGCAGCCGGCAATCCGCCGAGTTCAATGATGGCCTGTCTCCCAGAGCGGGCCTGGCGATTTTACACGGCGCGCGCGCATGGGCGATGGCACATGGCCATAAATATGTAATGCCGGAGGACGTACAGGCGGTATTGCCCAGTATAATTGGGCACCGTTTGTTCAGTAGCAGGCTGCATGAGCATGATCCCGCCGCGATGCTCATTCAACAAATCGCCGTACCGTAATCAGTGAGCGCCAACGCTGTCGTACTGGAGCGTCTGACATCCCCGGCGGACGACCTGGATTATGGTGCGACCGGGCTGACTCGAAATAGGGTGTTTATTCTGCCAACCAGGCAGGGGGTATTGTATGCCGTGATGCTGTTTGTCATGTTACTGGGGGCAATTAACTATAATAACAGTATGGGGTTTGTTCTGTGCTTTTTTCTTGCAAGCCTTGCGCTGGTTTGCATCCTGCATACGTACCGCAATCTGAGGGGATTGATATTGACCAGCGGCGATCCCGAGCCCGTCTTTGCGGGTGAGATCGCCCAATTCCCCGTCACATTGAATAACCGCTCCGGCACAAAGCGCCATGCGCTGGAATTTTCATCGGTCAAGAAAAGATCCTTCCGGAAAAAGCGCGATCATCCCGCCGCATGGCAAGTGAACTTTGATATAGATGCAGAGAAGCAGGAACCCGTTTTTCTTCCGCTCCAAACCAAATACAGGGGCCATCATTCTATCAATCGAGTCAGGATCGCCGGCAGATTCCCTCTGGGGCTGTTCCGGGCCTGGTCTTACTACGATATTGACAATAAATGCCTGGTCTACCCCAGGCCGGCCGGCTCCGATCATTTACCGGAGCATAGTTTGCTTGCCAATGAGCAATGTGACGGCGGCATGAGCGGCGTCGATGATTTCAGCGGCTTTAAGAAATACACGCCCGGCGATCCAATTAAAATGATTTCCTGGAAGGCGCTGGCCAGGGGACAGGAATTAATGGTCAAACAGTTTATTGGCAAAGGCGCGAGAAAGTTAATGTTCAACTGGCAGCTAGTCCGGCATCTGGAGAATACTGAAGCCCGTTTGTCGCAGCTATGCAAGTGGATCCTTATTGCGGAACAACAAGGGTTTCTCTACGGACTCGAATTACCACACATTGTAATCGAGCCAAAACAGGGCATGCCGCATAAGCGCCGCTGTCTTGAGGAGCTTGCTTTATTCAGAGGCCGATGAATACCGCTACCGTCCGAATACCCTGGCAATTAATGATTTGGCTGGCGGCAGGCATCTTGTTTTCGGCGCTTCCGCATACCATACGCATATCCTCCTGGATATCGATAATGCATATCATGCTGGTTTTTGCGCGCATGCTATTGTGTATTTATTTTCCTTTATTCCATCTGCAAAAAACCTTCATGGCACGGCTCCCCGTATTGCTGGTTTCCGGGCTGTCTCTTATCGGGGTTTATTGGAGTTACGGCACGGTGATGGGGCGCGATCCGGGGATCGCATTATTAACCGTTCTCGCGGCGCTGAAATTATTTGAATGCGACAATGAGCGTGATTTTTACATTATTTGCTACCTGGGTTATTTTTCGGTCATTACAAATTTTTTCTACAGTCAGACAATCCCCATTGCAATCTACATGTGCTTCATCGTGATTCTTATGACGGCAATATTGATTTCTTTCAACGACAAGCAGCAAAGCATGAATATATTCGATCGCTTTCGACTGTCCGCCGCCTTATTATTGCAGGCATTTCCAATCATGCTTATAGTCTTTTTATTCTTTCCGAGAATAAACGGCCCAATATGGGGACTGCCCAAAGACGCTCACACCGGCGTCACCGGCATCGATGATGAGATGTCAATCGGTTCCATAAGCAAGTTAACACAATCCGATGCGGTAGCATTCCGCGTCAAATTCAAGGAGCGCATCCCGGACCCCGCCATTCTTTATTGGCGCGGGCCGGTTCTTTGGCACACTGACGGACGCAAGTGGACGACCGGGCGGATCGTCAGAGATGAAGCGCCGGCTATAGACTATCGGCGGGGAGAGATCGTGTATGAGGTTACCATGGAAGCCACGAACAGGCATTGGTTGTTTGCTATCGAGATGCCGGCCCGGCTGCCCGATGAATCATATTTGACCGCCGATTATCAATTGAAGTCGCATACACCCGTGCACCGGCAAAAACAATACACGCTCAGCTCGTATACCGATTTTAAAAATAATACGCTTCGTAAGTCCGATTTACAGCGTGCCCTTGCGCTGCCTTCGGGCAAACATCGGCGAACCGTTTCACTTGCCGACAGCTGGCTTGCTCCCGGCCAGACACCCGAACACATCATTCGGAAGGCGCTGGATTATTTCCGCGATAATAATTTTTCTTATACGCTTGAGCCTGCTTTACTGACGGGCGATCCTGTTGATGAATTTTTATTCGAGAAAAAACAGGGATTCTGTGAGCATTATGCGGCCAGTTTTACTCTTTTAATGCGGGCTGCGGGTATTCCGGCCAGAATCGTTACCGGATACCAGGGCGGTGAAATAAATCCTCTGGGGGATTACCTGATTGTCAGACAATATCACGCCCATGCCTGGTCGGAAGTCTGGCTTGACGGCAAGGGCTGGGTCAGAGTCGATCCAACCTCCGCAGTTTCACCGGACAGAATCAGTTACGGGGTCGAAAGCGCGATTCTGGAATCGATTATCGGCATACCTCTCGGCTTGGAAAATAGTATCCTGGCAGCTACTATCCGGCAAAAACTGCGAAACAGCTGGGATGCGATCAACTATCGATGGATGCAATGGATATTGGGATACGGCCCGGAGCGGCAAAAGGCATTTTTCGCAAGGTTGGGATTTGAAAAATTCGGCTGGAAAACCCTGGCTGTCGGAATGATTGCCACAGTATCTCTGGCCTTATTGGTCTGCGCATTATGGATATTCAATACACGGCCAAAACAGGCTGATCCGGCCCAAAAGCTTTATCTGCAGTTCTGTCGAAAACTGGAAAAAACAGGCGTTCGAAAAAAAAGCAGTGAAAGCCCAAATGTTTTTGCCCGGCGCGCATCGAAAGCAAGACGGAAATTGCGATCCGATATTTTTGCCGTTACCGGAATCTATATGGATATCCGCTATGGATCCCAGGTTCACAAACTGCATCAGTTGAAAACACGGGTATCTGATTTTGCGGCGCGAGGGTGAATTTATAGTATTGTCGGGTAATCAGTTGCTATACTACGTCTCTATGATTGAGAATTGAGTTTAGATAGATGGCCTTAAGAGCAGAGGATATTAAAAATCAGGAATTGCTGATGAATGTTGATATGGACGTTGTTCTTCCATCCCTGTTAGATTGTCCGGTGCGTGATTTCCAAAAAGATGAATTACTAATAAAAAGCGGTGATGTCAATCATAATCTGTTTCTGGTACTGTCGGGAAAATTCAGAGTCCACCTTCCCTTCGACAGTACCAATCCGCTGGTAGTGGTTGAATCAGGGCACTGCATAGGTGAAATATCGATCATCGATCATCAGCCGGTCTCCGCAGATGTTGTCGCCGATTGCGATTCAAGGGTTCTTGTCGCCGATGAAGCCGTATTATGGCATCTCATTGAAATTTCACACACCGTTGCATCAAATTTATTAAAGATCCTGGCGCAGCGCCTGCGCTACGGCAATATTCTAATGAATAAGATAAAAGAGCTCGTCAAAGAGTATCAGCATGAGACAACCATTGATTATCTGACCAGTCTGTATAATCGCCGCTGGCTGGATAACACGATGGTCCGGATTATGCAGCGCTCTGCCGCCAGCAATCAGCCTCTATCGGTATTGATGATGGACATTGATTTTTTTAAGCAATACAACGATAAACATGGACATTTAGCCGGAGATCTTGCTCTACACTTTGTTGCGCAAACCATCTCATATAGCATCAGGCCCCAGGACATGGTAACCCGCTACGGGGGGGAAGAGTTTTTTGCCCTTTTGCCCGGCCTTCACATTGATGGCACAATGGAGGTCGCAGAAAGATTGAGAAAAGCGGTAGCCAAAACGGAAATTATACAAGAAAACGGCGAGAAGTTTCCTTCCGTCACAATTTCAATTGGAGTAGCGGAAATGCAGCCTGAGCAAACACCGCCGGAATTAATTTCCGCCGCCGATCAGGCCCTGTATAGAGCGAAACATGCGGGGCGCAATAGAGTGCTTAAATAGCCTTCTCCAGATCATTGTGACCGCTTTTTAACTGTATTTGATATAAGCGGTGATAGAAACCATTTTTTTCAAGCAATGTGTCATGTGTTCCCATCTCCACAATATTGCCCTGATCAAGAACGATAATACGATCCGCCGACCTGATTGTGGACAAACGGTGCGCAATAATTATACAGGTCCTGCCACATTTAACATTTTCCAATGCGGACTGAATATGTCCTTCCGAATTTGTATCGAGAGATGAGGTTGCTTCATCCAGAATAAGGATCGGGGCATCCTTCAATAAAGCGCGCGCTATTGCAAGACGCTGCTGTTGCCCACCCGATAAGCGAGTGCCCGATTCGCCAATTATTGTATGAATACCCTGGGGTAATTTTTTTATAAATTCCGAGGCATAGGCTGCATCTGCGGCCTGCCATATTTTATAATCGTCCACTTCATTCGCCGAACCGTAAATGATATTTTTCTTTGCCGATTGATTGAAAAGTACAGTGTTCTGACTGACGTAAGCGATTTTTTTTCGCAGTGATTCGAGATCGAATTCTCTAATATCCGTGCCGTTAATCGTAATTATGCCGTCAACCGGCTCATAGAAACGCGGCAGTAAGTTGGCTAAAGTTGTCTTGCCGCTGCCGGATTCACCGACCAATGCGACCGTTTCTCCCGCGTTAATTTTGATTGAAACAGAATTCAATGCAAACTCCGCGTCGGGTTGATATTGATGCGATACCTGCTTGAAGTTTATTGTTTCTCCGACGTGATCGAGCTGCCTGGTTCCGGGATCAGTTTCCGGTTCCGAATCAAGCAATTCAAAAATACTCTCACAGGCCGCCAGCCCTTGTTGTATATATTCATTCACCCTGGCAAGGCGTTTTACCGGACCAAACAGCATGGCCATGGCCGAAAAAAACGAGACAAATTCGCCCACGGTCAGCAATCCCGCCTTTGCCTGTTGAGTTGCCGTATAAATAACAACGGCAAGAAAAATGGAAGCGACGATCTGAACAAGGGGGCTGTTGGCCTCCGCTGCCATGGTAAATTTCATTTGGGATTTTCTATGCGCATCTATCTTGCGTGAAAACCGCTCGGTTTCCGATTGGGTGCCGCCATACAATTTGATTATTTTCTGCGCCTTGAAGCATTCGTTCAGTATATGGTGCATATCTCCCATGGTGGACTGCACCAGGCGGCTCATCTTTCGCAAACGCCGCTGAATAATGGAGACAATCACTGCGATGAACGGGACCGATACCAGACAGATAAGCGTCAGTAGCCAATCGATATAAATCATCCAGATAATCAGGCCAATAACCGCCAGAGAATCGGGAACAAGGATTAAAAGGGCTTTAGTCGCGGCTCCACGAATATTTGCCACATCGAAAGTAAAGCGGGAAATCAAATTCCCCGAAACGTGGTTGTCAAAATAACTGCTTGGGAGCGTCAGAAAATGGACAAACATCTCTTTTCTCAATGCCATAATGGCCTTTTGGGAAACCCAGCTCAATGAGACATTGCTTGCATACGATGCAAGTCCGCGAACTATGAACAAAGCAATACATAACAACGGAATAAGAACAATCGTTTTTTCGTCTTTGTGAATAAATGCGCCGTCCAGCATAGGCTTCATCAATGCGGCAGCAGCCGGAGCGGTCGCTGCCAGAACAATCATGCTAAGGACGGATAAGAGAAAAATACGCCAATATGGTATAATATACCGCAGTAATCTAGCGTATAGGTCTATATCTTTCACAATTGCAGGGTCCTCTTCTATTTATGCAGCCAAAGTAGCATTATAATTGCGGAGCAGATTAAAATGTAGATCCCGGCACGGAATATAAAGTAACCAAAACAACGATATAAAATTCGAGCTATGTCCGGCAAACATCCCATCATTGCCGTCACCGGTTCTTCCGGGGCGGGAACATCCGACGTCAGGCGGGCATTTGAATGGATTTTTCATGCCGAGAAGATTAAGCCTGCCGTCATAGAAGGCGATTGCTTCCATCGCCATAACAGGAAGGAGATGGATCAGCTGGTCAAGCAAGCGGAAAGCGAGAATCGGCGCTTGACGCACTTCGGCCCGGAGGGCAACCATTTCGATAAGCTTGAAATGCTGTTCAAGGAATATGCAAGCGCGGGAACCGGGCAAAAATGCCACTACATTCATAATGAATTCGAGGCATCCCTGCATGGCTGCCCGGTAGGGGAGTTTACTCCCTGGGAGCCGCTTGAAGAGGATACAGATCTTTTGTTTTACGAAGGACTGCATGGAGGCCTGGTCACAGATACTGTCAATATTGCGCAATATGTTGATGTCCTGATTGGCGTAGCTCCCATCATAAACCTTGAATGGATGCAGAAGATACACCGCGACAAATCAATTCGAGGATACAGCAGTGAAGACGCAACGTCCATGATCCTGAGTCGAATGTATGATTATGTGCAATATATTACACCACAATTCAGCCGCACTACTATCAACTTTCAACGGGTGCCGACCGTTGATACCTCAAATCCTTTTGAACATAGCGCCGTCCCAACCGATGCGGAAAGCTTTTCGATCATTCATATAAGAGACCGCAATAAAATACCGGTTGACTTTCGCTATCTGCTGGAAATGCTGTCAGGATCTTTCATGTCAAGACCCGACATGATTGTTGTTCCCGCCGAAAAGAAAGTCTTTGCAATGCAGCTGATCTTCACCCCTGTCATTTGCGCATTCAGCAACAAAAGCTGACCTGAAAAACACATTATCGCCGGGCTGCAACCGAGTGCCATCAATTGTGACGTGCCTGGAACTCGAACAGATCCGGAGTTTGTTCAACATTATGCCTGTACGGCTGCTGGTTTTTTTTCGCCACAGCCACCCCTTTCTGATAGCACTCTATCGCAGCCTCTTTATTACCTTCCTGACCATACAATGCCGCCAACTCATAACAGGCTTCCGAATTGGGTTTGACGGAAATACTTTCCTCAAGATAACCCCTTGCCTTGCCCCATAACTCATTCCTTATTGACAGCCGCCCCAAGGTCAATAATAAGGCCGCATCATGTCCATGATCCTTGATAAATCGTTCCATATAGCCGAGCTTCTTCAGACTATCGCGCATAGCAACCAGGCCGTAAAGCCTGACCAGAGACTGATCCCAGTTATGCTTTAATGCACTGAGTAATAATTCATCACAATTGCCCGCATTCCCGATCCGTATCCGTTGCGTAACATAAACATTGAGCAGATAAGCGCTCTTTCTTAATTTAGACGGAATAGAATCCCAGATATCATTGATTTCCGTGACTTCGTCCTTATCGCCCGCCAAAATCAACAGTCCCGCATAAGCATTGAGCCGGCAGCGCAGCACATACTCATTATCAAGCGCCTGTTTTTTCTCCAGTTGGGATAAAATTGCCAATACCGGGTTCCATTCTTCCAGTCGACAATAGCTCTCCAGCAACAATTGCTGGATCCGGTTCTGTTGCGGATGTTTCACATGAAGATCGCGCAATTTTGCCAGCGCCTGTTCATTTTGCTCACAGTCCAACTGCAATTCCGCCTGGGTGATCCCAACCGCCAGGGTGGCATTATCCCGATAAGCGCGACGCAAATATTCATCCCGCTGGTTCAATGCGGCTCGTTTTTGAGCCGCGCGGGCCGCCCATAAATAATTTATACAGGGAGAGCGGCTGTAATTCGCAGAGCGAAGGAAGGCATTTTCCGCGCTTTTCCATTTACCTTCAGCCATATCTGTCAGACCGCGGATCAGATACTTTTCAGCCCTGGATTGATGCCGCTGCTTCCGCCATATACGAAAATTTCCCGGCAGGCTGATAATTTTACCGAGCAATCGCAGCAATAAATAAAACAATATAAAAGCAATGAACAAAACAACCGCGGAAAATGTTACCGAGGTGTTGACGATCCAATCGGCAGCCGCTATTACCACATAACCATCACCGGCATCGGCAAAGGCGCCGAGCAGCACGGCAGCCAGTAATGCAGCCAGTATCACTAACAGCGTCTTCACTGAGCCGTACCCGGCACGTCGCCGGAAACATCGGGGAGGTCTTCATAGCGAATATACGCGCGCAAGGTCTCCAATGAAGAAGTAATATCCGGAATAGGCGGTTGCAGATCCAAGGTCTCCATTTTGCTCAGCGAAGCGATCAGATTGCCTGCCACAGGCTGAGTACCGTCAAAATATTGCTCAAGCAAACCCAAAGCCAGCATGATCGATTCCCGCATATTTGCAGTATCCTTGTTTAACACCGCTTGACGGGCGTTAAGCAATTCAATCTTTAAACTTTGATAGATATAATATTGTTCATCAGGCAACACCTTCATCGCTGCGGATCTTCTTTTTATCGACACCATTTTCGCCACTTTCTGCCGGATTAATTCAATGATAGCGATCGAGTCCTGTTTCTCTGCAAGATCGCTCCCCTCTTCCGCTGCATCAAAATCCCCTGCTGTATTTTTCAACCTGAGCATATCAACCCGTTTTGCCATATCCGCCAGGTATAATGCCAGCCCGGAAACATCCACCTCATTCACCGAACGCAGGGCTTTTGTATCTTCAACAAGCTGTTTACGGACTTCGCCCAATCCGGGCTCATGCAAAGAAACAAGACGCTTCTCGGCTTCCTGCATAGCAGCCAGGGCGGTAGCGACATTCCTGTCTATATTGATCCGTTGCGAGGCGATGATCAGCAAATGCTCAACCTCGTTAATCGCAAGAACCGAATTAGTCGGCAATGGCCGATTGGCCACTCCCTCCAGGGTTTCAAGCAGGGACGCATTTTCCCGGGTCAACGCATCCAGTCTCCCTTCCAGTACCGCCGTCCTTTCCTGCAGCAGGCTGATCTGCGAATTAAATTGCTCCATGAACCGTTTCGATTCGCCGACTGTATTCCCGTACCCTCTATAAAGAAGAACCGCAACCGCGCCAATCACCAGTACCGATACAACCACAAAAGCAAGCCCTCGTTTGAATTTGCCCGGTACATTATTTTTATTCAATTCCTTATCATCAGCGCCGATTTCCTTATTGTCTTCTTGTGTCTTGGTCATTTACTCCTCTCTGTCAATCTGATAAAGCGCCTGCAACAAACCGAAATCCGATTTTTTATTGACGATACAGATTGTACTTTTAAATCCGAGTCTTGTCGCCAACTTTAAGGTCCTTTCACTCATGGCAACCACAGCGGAATTCAACAGGCGGTCGCACACTGATTGAGGGGTCAATCTAAGCAGATTTTTCAAACCTTCATTGCTGGTTACCACAACTACGTCGGGTTTACTCTTCCGCCATATATCGAGCAAATAACCAGCTTCATAAACCGGCATTATACGCTTATATACGCTCACAGTCTCGACAATCGCCCCTCTTTTCGCCAGGCTGTTCTGCAACATGCTCCGCCCCCCCTCTCCTTTTACAATAAGAATGCGGCGCGCCTTAATCCGCGCCGCTTGCAACCGGGGCAAATTGATCAATGCCTCGCTGCCTGCATCAGGGCCGGCATGCGATATTCGGGTAATTCCACGGTTCATCAGCTCTTCGGCGGAACCTGCGCCAATCGCAATGATATTCAGGTCCTCCAGATCGGAAGGCCGGTTGATAATCGTCTCGAATGCCCATATAACCGCGTTGCGACTGATAAAAATAACACTATCGAACTCAGCCCAATAATCCGGAGGTTTCCGGCAGAGCTCCCTGTTGGCAGGCGCCTCGATTTCAATTGTCGGCAATGACAGCGCCTTCCCACCTCGTCGAGTTATCAGACTGCACAGCGCCTTCGCCTGTAGCCTTGGTCTTGTCACCAAAACCACTTTACCCGTCAGAGAAGGTTCCGCCCGCACATTCATGCCAGTAATTCATCCAATATCTTATCGGCTCCGTTTGCCAGTAACTCTTCGGCCAGTCCGACTCCGATTTGTTCGGCATCCGCCGCATTACCCTGTGTTTTGGAAACCACTATTTCACTGCCATCGATGCGGCCCACCAAACCGGATAATTGCAACAATGGTCCCTCCACACTCGCCTGGGCGGCTATAGGCAATTGACAGCCACCGTGCAAGCGCCCGCTGAATGCCCGCTCTGCGCGAATGCAGATAGAGGTCCGTTCATGATTCAAATGCTCGATCAGCGCCTGTATATCCCTGTCATCGGCGCAACATTCTATCCCTATTGCCCCCTGTCCAATGGCGGGAAGCAACAAATCATGCTGAAGAAATTGCGTCACTCTCCCCGCCAGCCCCAGCCTCTTCATGCCGGCGGAAGCCAGAATGATCGCATCGTATTCCCCGGCATCCAGCTTTGCCAAACGGGTTCCAACATTGCCACGGGAAGCGACCACATTAAAATCACTGCATCTTCCCCGGAGCTGCGACTGTCGCCTCATACTTGAGGTTCCAATAGTGGCATTGCCGGGCAAATCATCTATCGATGCGTATTGGTTGGATATAAACACATCCCTGCTGTCTTCCCGTTCAAGTATAGCCGATATCATCAGCCCGTCCGGCAGATCAATAGTAACGTCTTTCATTGAATGAACCGCTATATCCGCCTGACCGGACAACAACGCTTCTTCCAACTCCTTAATAAACACCCCCTTTCCCCCGACCGCCGCCAGGGCGGCATCCAAAAATCGATCGCCCTCGGTGTGAATCATAATCAGTTCAATAGACAAGTCCGGGAATACCTCCATTAAACGCTGCCGGACATGACGCGCCTGCCAAAGTGCAAGAGGGCTTTTACGGGTTGCTATGGTTAGCTTGTTCAATTTTACCGCCCTGTTCTATTCTCAATTCCTTATTCATACTAATCGATATTCCGAATACTACCTCTTTTTGGGTGTAGTATTCACCGCTAAAGATAATTATCCTTACGCAATGAATCTCGGCATCATCATGGACCCCATTGAACGGATCGATATAAAAAAAGACAGCTCATTCGCAATGCTGCTGGCAGCCAAAGCGCGCGGCTGGGATCTATACTATATGGAACTGTCCGATTTATATCTTGCCGGCGACAGGCTGTTTGCCAATACAGCCGAACTGGACGTATTCGACGATCCGGGCTGCTGGTTTCGGCGGGGAGAAACCAAAGAAACCGACGTCTCCTGTCTCGATTTTATTTTAATGCGCAAAGACCCTCCCTTCGACATGGAATATATTTACGCCACCTATATGCTCGATCATGCGGCAAAAAACGGAACCCCCGTATTCAATGATCCCACCGGGATAAGAAACGCCAACGAAAAATTATTCATCAGCCATTTCAGCGATTGCATCGCGGCCACCCAGGTTTGCCGCACAGCTAATCAGATCAAAGCATTCATATCCATACATGATGAAATTATTCTCAAGCCGCTTGACGGGATGGGAGGCGCGTCTATTTTCAAAACCGGCGCCCGGGATAAAAACCTCAATGTTATTATTGAAACATTGACCGCAGATGAAACCCGGTTTGTAATGGCGCAGAAATACATTCCTGAAATAAAAGAAGGCGACAAACGCATCCTGTTAATCGATGGAGAAATCATTCCGCACGTATTGGCACGGATCCCGGCTGAGGGGGAAATACGCGGCAATCTAGCCAAAGGCGGCACAGGCCAGGAAGGCAAACTCACGGAGCGGGACCGCTGGATTTGCCGGCGGGTTGGTCCCGCTCTCAAAGAAAAAGGACTGCTGTTTACCGGCATTGATATTATAGGCGATTACCTGACCGAAATCAACGTTACCAGCCCAACCTGTATTCGGGAATTGGATACAATCTACCGAATTAACATCGCCGATCAACTGATGGATACGATTTCCAACAAGATCAAGAAATTGGGTTACCATTAAATTTATTTGCCCATACTCCACACCCGCTTTGCAATACCGTTCTCGATATGAGACTTGAGAAAACCCAGGTTCGATTGTGTCTGTCTCCGCCCAGCTTGTAACAACGCCCGGTGACCGGCTCAGCCTGACATTGAGTCTGGCGATACTCGTACACGCGATGTTTATTTTAGGCATTACCTTCAGTGCGGAAGACGACCCCAAACCCCGCTTCGACACCATGGAAATCGTGCTGGTACAACAGCAAAGCCAAAAACCGGAAGAAGCCGACTTCCTGGCTCAGGCCAATCTGGAAGGAGGAGGAGCAAGCGAAGACAAGCTGAACCCGGCCACCCCGCTGCCCGCCCCATTTCCACAGCAAAAGCCGGAAATCACCGCGCCCTCACCCGCAGAAAGCCGGCCGCCGGAGCCGGCAAAGCCGCAGGCTCCCGAAACACCGTTAACCCCGCCTGATCATCCCAACCCCTCGCAACCGGCAGAAAAATTGGTCGCAGAAAAAACAGACGCCAGGGAGTCCCTGGTCGAAAACCCCGGGAAACCGGAGCCCGAACAAAAACCGTCTGAGCCGGAAACCCGGCCCGAATCGAAAACAAAACCCGAGCCGGAGCGGAAAAAACAGATCGATAAGACCGTTGCCAAACCGCCCACCCCCTCGGCGACAAAACTGTTGACCAACAGCTTCAAGATCGCCTCCCTAAGCGCGGAAATCAGACGCAAACTGGATGCCAGGGCAAAGCGGCCTCGGCGAAAATTTATTTCGGCAAATACGCAAGAATACAAATATGCCTCGTACATGGATGCATGGCGGACCAAAGTGGAAAGAGTGGGGAATCTGAATTACCCGGAAGCGGCGCGCCGGCAAAATCTGTCGGGAAGTCTGGTGCTGGATGTTTCCTTGAATGTCGATGGATCGATCAATGACATTACCATTCGCAGTTCTTCAGGCCATAAAGTGCTCGATGACGCAGCCAAGAGAATAGTCAATCTTGCCTCGCCCTTTTCACCCTTCCCTGCTCAAATAGCCCAGGAAACCGACATATTGCATATAATGCGCACCTGGCAATTCATAAATAATCGCAGTTTCAAATGATTTTTATCAATCAGGATATTAATTGCGGTATTAAAGCCAAATGCCGCTCCGGTTTTACTCCCCCCTGACATACCCCCCTGCATGTTACATCCCGCATGATCGCTCAAGACCTCGCCGGGCCTTGCGGCTATAATCCCTGATGCATATTATCAAGCTATGGAAAAAACGATATGATGGACAATAATGTAAACTGAATTTCCCTTGAAGGAGTGAGTGCATGATTGAAACGGTAGACGTTAAGGTGTTTTTTAACTTCCGCAGCCCCTATTGTTATCTGGCGTCAAAACGAATGTGGCAGATATTTGATGAGTATCATGCCAATCTCATCTGGCGTCCCTTTGGCGGATGGGACGGCCGCTCACCGCCGGAACGAGCTAAAGAAAAGCTCCCCCTGACTCGCGAGGACGTGGGGCGCTGGGCCAGGAAAATGGGGATACCGATGAATCCTCCGCCCATCACTACAGACCCAACCAGGGCCGCTGCCGGTTCCTTGCTGGCCGAGGAGAAAGGGGTGTTGAGGGACTATATTACTGAGGTCATGCGCACTGAGTGGGCCGGAGGGCAGGACATTGGGCAGGATGATGTGTTGTTAGACGTGGGTGAGTCAATCGGGCTGGATAGAAACGAGTTGGCTGAAGCGATTGGATGCGAAAATCGCCGTAAACAACTGGAAATAACCAAACAGGAAGCCGATGAATCGGGGATCATCGGTGTTCCGAGTTTTATCGTTGGCGATGAGAAGTTCTGGGGCAACGATCGGATTGATTTCGTTCTCGATCACCTGCGTGAATTGCGCGTGCGGCGCATTTAAAAGAGCGGTGTCAATGGCTTTAAAACTCTTATCAAAGGAGCAATGCCCTTTTTGTTTGCAGGTTAAACTCGCCTTGCAATATTTTGATATTGCGTATGAATTAGAGGAATGGAAAACACCCGACAAGGATATGTTGCTGCGGTATTCGCCGCAGGGCTCCTCTCCGGTCTTGGTCGTGGACGACTTTTCAATCTGGGATTCCTCATCTATCATTTATTATCTGGAAGATGTTGCCGCCAATGGTAAAACGCTGTTCCCGGGCAATGAAACCGAACGGGCCAAGGCCCGCTTGTTGCAGACCTACAGTAATTCCATCGTCGGCAAGGATCTGCGGGAAGTGATCTTTGAAAAGCGCAGTAAACCCGAATCCGAATGGGACCTGGAAAGGATTAAAAAGGGCGATCAGGGCTGGCGCAATGCGCTGGACTGGTTGGAAGCAAAGATAGAATCTGACAACAGTTTTCTTTCTGCCGGTTTCTCTGTTGCAGATGCGGCCTTGTTACCCCGGTTTACGCTGGCCGAAAAATACGGTGTCGGAGTCGATGAAAGGCATAAAAAATTATTGCATTGGTTCCAAGGTTCCGGGAAACGGTGGAGCGGTTCAATCGCCGTTTGAGCGAGACATTGCGTAGCAAGCCGCACATCCAAAGCAACTCGGGCAATATCCGGGCTATTTATACGGACTCCATCGAACTGATATGGCGATGCACCGAAAGCCAGGAGCCGCCCAGACCCAGAATTACACTTATGCCAAGCAGGATCATAAAATAGAAAAGGCTGGGGGGGGCAAGCTCGAATTGGCTGTTGTAGAGTGCGGCAAGCCGGTCAACTGGGGCCTTGAGTAGCTGCAATGAGGTTCTGATCAGTAGCCAGGCGATGATCGCCCCAAATACGCCATACCAGAGACCGCTGTACAGAAACGGTCGCCGAATGAATGCGTTGCTGCCGCCAAACAGTTTGGTAATTTCTATTTCCTGTTTGCGGTTGTAGATCGATAGACGAATGGTATTGCCGACGATCAGCAGTACCGCTATCGCAAGCAGTGCGAATAAAATGAATATGGCCCGTTTAATTATATCCACCAGGGTGAATAGTCGTTGTACCCACTGCCTGTCATATTGCAGGAAATCGGTTTGTCTGAGGCCGGCCAATTCATCGAATACTTCTTCCTGCTGCGCCGGGTCCAAAACACTGTCGAGTCTAATCCCCAGGACATTGGGAAAGGGGTTTTCCTCAACCGCATCGAGCGCTTCGGAAAACCCGGATAAATGCCGGTATTCGTTCAGCGCATTGGCCCTGGATATTATGATCACTTCGGAAATTCTTTGATCTTTTTCCAAATCATCCGCCAGTTTTTTCGTGTCTTCATCCGGTATCTCCTGCTTCAGAAACAGTGTAATTTGTGCCGTGCCATCCCAATGGGAGGATATACGCAGCACGTTTTCCAGCAGCAGATAGAAACCGGCCGGCAGGGCCAGGGAAATGCCGATTACCGCGGCGGTAAGCAGATTGCTGAGTGGATTGCGCAAATACTGGCCCAGGCTGAATACCAGGGCCTGTGCGTGCTGTATGAACCAGATGGATATTCTGCGCCGCAATTCTTGCGTAAAGCCCAGGCGTGAAGCATGTCTTTTTGTTGTTTTCACAACTCTTTTGGTGTGCCGGCACTGGCCAGAATATGCCCCTGGCGCAGTGTAATAATGCGTTTTTTCATGCGCCTGATCAGGTTCAGGTTATGGGTGGCAATCAATACCGTAACGCCGATGCGGTTGAAACTCTCAAATAATTGCATTGTGTCCCAGGACAGTATCGGATCGAGATTGCCGGTCGGTTCGTCGGCCAGCAGCAGTGCGGGTCTGTGTACCACGGCCCGGGCGACGCCGACCCGCTGCTGTTCGCCGCCCGACAGCGCCATGGGGCTGGCATTGATTTTTGGCAGTAAACTGACTTTCTCCAGTGCGGCGTTTACCCGTTTTTTTATATCGGTATGGCGATAGCCGGCAATGACCAGCGGCAAGGCGACATTGTCGAAAACACTGCGGTCGAACAGCAGGCGATGATCCTGAAATATGAAGCCAATGTTGCGTCTGAATAGCGATACACGGCGTCCCCGCACCCGTTCCAGGTTTTGTCCATTGATTATAAGCTGACCGCGGGTATGGCGATCGATTAATGCAATCAATCGAAGCAATGTGCTTTTACCCGCCCCGGAACGGCCGGTGACATAGGCCATCGCCCCCCGTTCAATATGCAAATTGATATTGTGCAGCGCCTCCTTGCCGCCGGGGTAGGTCATGGATACCTTGTTGAAAAGGATCATGAATCGGCTGCTAACAGCGCATCGACAAATTCACCGGCGGTAAATGGATGTAAATCATTGATTCCCTCGCCGACGCCGACAAAGCGTATCGGCTTTGCCAATACGCTTGCCAGCGCCAGGACTATACCGCCTTTGGCAGTGCCGTCGAGTTTCGTCAGGATCAGGCTGTCTATTCCCACGGCATTATCGAATTCCCGCGCCTGCACCAGTGCGTTTTGTCCGGTGCCGGCATCCAGCGTCAATATCGTCTCGCAGCCGATGTGCTCATCGAATTTATTGATCACCCGTCTTATTTTTTTCAATTGTTCCATCAGATTGATGTGGGTGTGCAGGCGGCCGGCGGTATCGGCAATAACGATATCGATATTATTTGCCCGCGCCGATTGCAGACAGTCAAATATCACCGCGCCGGGATCTGCCCCGGACTGCCGGGCAGTGACATTGACGTTGCTGCGTCTGCCCCATTCCCGCAACTGCTCAACGGCGGCGGCGCGGAAGGTATCGCCCGCCGCAAGCTGCACGGTTTTGCCCAGCCCGAGCAGATGATGGGAAAGTTTGCCGATGGCGCTGGTCTTGCCGCATCCGTTGACGCCAACGATTAAAATGACATGCGGTTTTGGCGCCGCATCGGCAAATACCCACTGCTGCTGCATCGGGATGAGTTTCTGCAGCAGGATATTTTTCAGGACGGCGGCAATGCCCTCCCTGTCGAGTCCCGCGCTTGAATGCCGTTCGAGCGCAGCAGTGATGGTTTGCGTGGTCTGAATACCCACATCCGCCGTCAATAATCGCTCTTCAATCTCCTCGAGCATTTCCGCGTCCAGCTTTTGGCCGGCGGCGAAATGATCGAGCAGTTTTCCGAAAACACTCCTTTCGGTTCCGGCCAGAGCCTGTTCAAGTTGTGCCGGATTTTTTTGTTCGACAGGGGCGCTGGCAGTATTTTTTCTCTTTAATCCAAACACCGAATAACCTCACAAGACAAAAGTATGAAAATTATTGTATCCTATCACTAACTTTCGTTGACTCATAAGGTCAAACTGACTCTAAAACAGATATTGGAACAAGTACCGATTATGAAAATAATGAAGCGTCTGCACTATTTAACCGCCTTTTCTGCTTGCCTCTTGCTGTCTCCTCACAGTATGGCCGCAGTATCCGAATATAATCTGGCAAACGGGCTTACATTGCTGGTGAAGGAAGACCATCGCGCGCCGATTGTAGTATCCCAGGTGTGGTACAAGGTCGGTTCCAGCTATGAATATGATGGTATTACCGGCATATCGCATGCATTGGAGCATATGATGTTCAAGGGCACCGGAAAATATCCGTTTGGAGAATTTTCACGCATTATCTCCTCAAATGGCGGCCGGGACAATGCCTTCACCGGACAGGATTATACGACCTATTTTCAAACTCTGGAGAGTTCGCGCCTGGAGATCAGTTTTGCACTCGAAGCCGACCGAATGCGTAATCTCATTATACCGGAGCAGGAATTTCTGAAAGAAATAGAGGTGGTAAAAGAGGAGCGGCGCCTGCGCACCGAGGATAATCCGCAATCGTATATGTATGAAGTGGCAATGGCGACCGCATTTCAGACCAGTCCCTACCGCCAGCCGATCGTCGGCTGGATGCATGATTTGGATGCAATGAATACCGCGCAGTTGAAATCCTGGTATAAGCAATGGTATGCGCCGAATAATGCCGTAGTTGTGGTAGCCGGCGATGTTGTGCCGGAAGGGGTGCGTGTGCTGGCCGAAAAATACTTTGCTCCAATCCCGGCGATGCGAATAGCGAAAAGCCCGCCGAGACCGGAAATGGAACAATCCGGCATGAAACGGCTGAAGGTAAAGCGGCCGGCAAATCTGCCCTATCTGTTGATGGCTTACAAAGTCCCGACCCTGCCATTGGCGGCGAAAAATAATGATACGGCGCCTTGGGAAGCGTATGCGCTGGATGTGTTGGTCGGCATACTTGACGGCGGCAAAAGCGCCCGTTTAGCCAGCCGCCTGGTGCGCGGACAGGAAGTAGCTACCGATGCGAATGCCAGCTATAGCATGATTGCCAGGCTTGACCAGACCACTCTGTTGCTTAGCGGCAGCCCTTCGCAGGGGCATTCGGTAAAGGAATTAGAGGTGGCCTTCAGGCAGGAGATTGTTGACCTGCAATTGAATCCGGTTGATGAGGCCGAGCTGCAACGGGTGAAGACGCAGACGGTGTCCGAGGATATTTATCAAAAAGACTCTATATTTTTTCAGGCCCTGATCCTGGGCTTTTTGGAGGCGGTGGGGCTTGATTGGGAAATAGCGGATGATTATGTGGACAACATTCATGCCGTTACCGCAGAGCAGGTTATGGCGGTGGCAAAAAAATATCTGATTGATAACCGGCTGACCGTGGCGGAACTCGAGCCGCAGCTAATAGAAGCCGGGCAGCGTGTAACCAGCGGAGCGCCGGGACGTGCTCATTAGATACTGGCCTGTCCTGCTGGCGCTGGTTTCGAGCCCGCTGTCGGCAATCCCGGAAATCCAGCATTGGGAAACGGCAAAAGGCGCGCGCGTATTTTTTGTCGAAACGCACGAATTGCCGATATTGGACGTCAAGTTGATCTTCAGCGGGGGCAGTAGCCGTGATGGCGAGTTGAACGGATTGGCCTTGTTGACCTCCAGCCTGTTGAATGAAGGTGCGGATGGCCTGAATGCCGATCAAATCAGCAGCGCTTTTGAATCGGTAGGCGCCGTCTATTCAGCGGACGCCGACAACGACTATACCGCGGTCAACTTGCGCATTGTGGTTGAGAGAAGCATGGTGATCCCCGCGTTCGAGAATTTCAAGCGCGTTATTTCGCGCCCCGATTTTCCTGCAAGCGCATTTGAACTCCAACGCAAACGTATGCTGCTGAATATACAAAAGAAGCAGCAGTCTCCATCCAGTCTTGCCAGAGATGCCTTTTACTCTTCGCTGTATGGCGAACACCCGTATGCCGCCCCGGTTGCGGGAACGGAGCGGTCTATAGAAATGATTGAGCGCAGTGATGTTATTGATTTTTACCGCAAGTACTATGTTGCCGCCAACACGACAATTGCGATTGTCGGCGACCTAAGCCGGGATCAGGCCGTGGCCCTTGCCGAGGAATTAACCAGCGAACTGCGAAAGGGCAAACGGCCGGAGGCGCTGCCAAAGGTGAGTAATCCGGAGCAATCTCAAACCCATGCCTTGCCGCACCCCTCACAGCAAACTCATATTCTCGTGGGGCAGCTTGGCATAAAGCACAGGGATCCGGATTATTTTGCCTTATATGTCGGCAACCATATACTCGGCGGTAGCGGTATGGTGTCGCGCCTGTTCGAGGAGATCAGGGAGAAGCGCGGCTTATCCTATACCGCATACAGCTATTTCGCGCCAATGCGCGAAGCAGGGCCTTTTCTGGCTGGTTTGCAGACTAAAAACAACCAGGTCAACGATGCGCTGGCGGTACTGATGAACAATTTGCGGCACTTTATCGAATTGGGGCCGTCGGAACAGGAGTTGCTGGCATCGAAGCAGAACATCACCGGCGGTTTTCCGCTGCGGTTGGACAGCAATGCCAAAATTCTCAATTATACCGCAGTGATTGGCTTTTATAATCTGTCGCTGGATTATTTGCATACCTTCAATAAAAAGGTGGAAGCGGTGACTGTTGCGCAAATAAAAGACGCATTCAAACGCCGCCTCGATCCGGATAAGTTGATTACCATCATGGTGGGGCGGCAGCAGGAAGAGCAGGGGGGGTGAGCACATTGTCCGGCCTCGGCAGGATCAGGGTTATAGGCGGCCAATGGCGCGGTCGGAAGCTCACGGTAAAATTATCACCCCGGCTCAGACCGACACCCAGTCGTTTGCGTGAAACCCTGTTCAACTGGCTGCAACCCTGTACGCAGGATGCCGACTGTCTGGACCTGTTCGCCGGAACCGGCTCCCTTGGTTTTGAAGCCGTTTCACGCGGAGCGGCGACGGCAACGTTGATCGAAAACAATACCGGGGTTTTTGCACAACTGAAAATCCAATGCCGGAAATTCGATACCCGGAATGTATCTCTGATCAGGATGGACGCATTAGCATGGCTGCGGCAGAATAAAATACAATTTGACCTTGTCTTTCTTGATCCGCCCTTCAATCAGGATCTGGTGGCCAAAAGCTGTGCCAGTTTGATCGAAAACCGCGCATTGAAGCCCGGCAGTCTGGTCTATGTAGAATCCGAGCCGGGACTCGAAATGCCGGAGCGCTGGACCATCAGGAAGCAAAGCCGGGCCGGGCATGTTCAATGCGGCTTGATTGAATATAGCGGGTAACATGAACATTATTGCGATCTATCCCGGAACCTTTGACCCGCTCACTACCGGCCACCGGGATGTCATTGAACGCGCCGGCCGATTGTTTACCCGTGTTATTCTGGCCGTTGCGGACACCCCCGACAAGCAAACCATGTTTACCTCCGATGAGCGCGTCGCACTGGCGCACAAGGTGCTTTCCGGAATGGATAATATCGAGGTATGCGGATTCAATAAACTGGCAACCGATCTTGCGCGTGAAAAAAATGCCAATGTCATTATTCGCGGATTGCGGGCGGTCTCTGATTTTGATTACGAGTTTCAAATGGCCGGGATGAATCGGCAGTTATTCAAAGATGCCGAAACCATTTTTTTAACTCCTGCAGAGCACCTGAGCTATCTTTCATCCAGTCTGGTGAAGGAAGTCGCCCGCTTGGGCGGAGATATTTCCAGGTTTGTCGATCCCGTGGTGCTGGAAGCAGTGCATAAAAAACTGGGCAAATAGCTGGTAGCATCGTCTATGCGCCACCTTTTCTGTCTGCTCGTATTTCTCTGCGGTTTCAGCCTGCATGCCCAGGCCAAGACACCCCGGCAATTTGCCGTTGCAACCGCCCACCCCCTGGCTACCGAGGCCGGCGTTCAGATCCTGCAACAGGGAGGCAATGCCTTCGATGCGGCGGCGGCGATCAGTGCGGCATTGTCGGTGGTTGAACCTTACGGCTCCGGTCTGGGCGGCGGCGGATTCTGGCTCTTGCACCGGCAATCCGATCAAAGGCAACGCATGATCGACGGAAGAGAAACCGCGTCCGCTCTCGCCAGGCATACCATGTATCTGGATAAGAACGGCGGCATTGTCAGCGGGCTTTCATTAAATGGTCCTCTAGCCGCCGGCATACCGGGGATCCCGGCCGGCATCGATCATTTAATCAGGCAGTACGGGCGCATGCCGTTGAAACAAATTCTTGCGCCTGCAATCGCACTCGCAGACGGGGGCTTCCCGGTTACCGAGCGCTACCGAAAACTGGCCGGTTTTCGCCTTGAGGTGATGCGACGCTATGCGGACACCGCCGCGATATTTTTAAGAGATAACGCCATTCCGCAACCAGGGGAGATGATCCGCCAGCCGGAGCTTGCCGACACACTGCGGCAAATGGCCGAGAAGGGGATAGACGATTTTTACCGAGGTGAAATCGCCGAACGGCTGATCGACGGGGTGAGTGGGGCCGGCGGTAATTGGCGGGCGCGGGACCTTGCCGATTACCGGATCAAGGAGCGCCCGCCGGTAATTTTCAATTATCACAACATGCGTATCGTTTCCGCGCCGCTGCCTTCTTCCGGGGGCGTGGTGCTGGCTCAGGCCCTGGGCATTCTGGAGCGCTTTGACCTGGACGAGTTATCCGAAAGCGACCGGCGGCATGTGGTAATCGAGGCAATGCGGCGGGCATACCGCGACCGTGCCGCATATCTTGGCGATTCGGATTACGTCCGGGTACCCGTTGACCGGCTGTTGCATAAAGACTATCTGGAAGGCATGGCCATTGGTATAGAAATGCACCGGGCCACCACCAGCACCGAATTGTCCCGCAGCGATCCGGACTACCGCAAGCGGGGTGAAAACACCACGCATTTCTCTGTTCTTGACACCGAAGGCAACCGTGTGGCCGCGACCTTGAGCATTAATTTGCCCTTTGGTTCCGGTTTTACCGTCCCCGGAACCGGGATATTACTCAATAACGAGATGGACGATTTCGCAATAAAACCCAATACGCCGAATGCCTACGGCCTGGTTGGTGATCACGCCAATCTCATCGAACCGGGCAAACGGCCTCTGTCCAGTATGACCCCGACCTTTGTCGAAACCCCGGACAGGATCGGCATATTGGGCACGCCCGGGGGCAGCCGGATCATCAGCATGGTGTTATTGAGTATATTGGACATGGCCAAAGGAACCCCGCCGGGATCCTGGGTGGCGGCGCCACGCTACCATCATCAATTTCTGCCCGATACGGTGCAATTTGAACAAGGCGGTTTGACCCCGTTGGAGCAACGTGCCCTGATAGACAGGGGGCATACACTGAGCGAAAAAAACCGGCGCTATGGTAATATGCAGGCCATTATGTGGTGGAAGCTGGGAAATCTGGTGTATGCCGCCAGTGATCCCAGAGGCGAAGGAGCGGCGGCGGTGCTGTGGCCCTAAGCATCTTTTCAAATATAATCCTGGCAAGTCGGACAGCAATATGCCGCTCGTTGCCCCAGTCTGTAGCCTTCTATGACCGAACCGCAGCGCAGACACTCGCATCCTGCACGATTATATACCTTAAGCTGTTGACGAAAATAGCCGGGTCGGCCCTGATGATCGGAAAAATCCTTTAAGGTTGTGCCGCCAGCCTTGATCGCCAGCCGCAATATACGCTTGATCGCACCGGACAGATCCGCGCATTTTTTCCTGGATATTTGGCCGGCCCTGCATTCGGGATTGATCCCGGCAAGGAATAATGACTCATTTGCATAGATATTCCCCACCCCGGCCACAATATGCTGATTCATAATAAATGTTTTTATTGCCTGTGCGCGTCCGCGCGTTACCCGAAACAAATAACCGGCATTGAATTGACTGCTCAACGGCTCCGGCCCGAGTTTTTCCAATAATCGATGCCGGTTCGGGTCGATTGCGCTCCAATGAATGGAGCCGAATTTTCTCGGATCCCTGAATCGCATGCACCGCCCGGATGCAAAAATGAAATCAATATGATCATGACTGTTTGGCTGAACACCCTGGCTATTGATATGCAGCGAACCGGACATCCCCAGATGCACTACCATGCAGCCCTTGTCGGTATGAAATAAGAGATATTTACCGCGCCGTGCTACCGCACGAAAGGATTGTCCGCGCAGCAAGGTGTTTAAATTTCGCGGTACCGGCCAGCGCAGACGGCGCTCACGCACAATAACCCTGTGTATGGTTTTATCGAGGATATGGCGCACAACTCCCCTGCGTATCGTTTCTATTTCAGGAAGCTCAGGCATTGGGTACCTCCGGTCAGATGAAATCCTCGCCGTCGGTAAGTATATCGAATAGATCCGACTCATCCAAATACGGTGGGGTTTACCGAGCAGCCCATTCAGGGTATGTTTGGGGGATGACTTCCAAATTGCCTGTGATACCGTGGCACACCTGCGCGACGGCATCCGCATAAATCTGAGTACTATGAAAACAATGACTTGTAAACAACTGGGTGGAGCATGTGATAAAGAATTTCACGCCCACACTTTTGAGGAAATGGCAGAAATGAGCAAAAAACATGGTATGGATATGTTTCAAAAGGGTGATGAATTACATCTTAGAGCGATGAATGAAATGCAAGAGCTTATGAAATCTCCTAATGCAATGAATGAGTGGTTCGAAAACAAAAGGAAGGAATTTAATGCGCTGCCTGAGAAGGAATAGCTGTTACAGGAAAAAGTGTATGTATAGTGGAAAGAGTTGGTAACTTTTAAATAATGATAGAAGAACCCATTAAAGGAATAATAGAACAGCTCTACACAAGGGAGGGTCAAATGATTTTTGGCGACACTTACAAAACGTTGAGATCATTTGAGGATAAAAAATTTGACCTTGTAATTACCTCTCCTCCTTATAACATAGGGAAGGAATACGAAACAAAACAGTCTATTGAAAAATATCTTGAGCAACAAGAGGATGTCATAGAAGAATTAGTTCGGGTAACCTCCGACCGTGGAAGTATTTGCTGGCAAGTTGGAAACTATGTGGACAAGGGCGAAATATTTCCACTTGATATTTTCTATTATCAAATATTTAAGAAGCACGGACTAAAACTCCGAAACAGAATAATATGGCATTTCGGACATGGGCTTCATGCTTCGAATCGCTTTTCAGGTCGCTACGAGACAATCTTGTGGTTTACTAAATCTGATGACTATATTTTTAACCTTGATGATGTGCGAGTTCCTGCCAAGTATCCTGGCAAGCGACACTTCAAAGGACCAAAAAGAGGAGAGCTTTCGGGAAATCCAAAAGGGAAGAACCCCTCAGATATTTGGGAAATCATTTTAAGTGATTGGGAAAATGAGCTTTGGGATATCCCAAATGTAAAATCCAATCATCCGGAAAAAACGGACCACCCCTGCCAATATCCTGTAGAACTTGTAGAGCGTTGCGTATTGGCATTAACCGTCAAAGACAGTTGGGTGCTTGACCCGTATGCAGGAGTTGGTTCGACAATGCTTGCATCAATCAAAAATGATCGAAACGCGATCGGTATTGAAAGAGAAAAGAGATATATTGACATTGCTAAACAGCGAATAAAGGACTTGAAAGCAGGGGATCTGAAGTTGAGACCAATTAATAAACCTCTCCACAAGCCCAAAGCAACGGACAAAATCGCCAAAATACCAGAAGAATGGCAAAACGGATCACTATTGGAAAACATTAGATGAAAATAGCTCATAAATACTCACATCCCAGGGAAATGGCTATATGAAGGGTCTAATCATGCAAGAGACAGCGGCGCAGGTATTCCGCTATAATGTGTGCATGCGCTTGTCGATCCTGTTTTTGTTTTCCCTGATTTTTACCGGGTGTGCATCCAAAGTCCCCCCGGTTGCTGAGCAGCAGGTTATGGTTCACCAGGATCGGGCGAGGGAGCTGATGCAAAACGGCGATTATCCGGGTGCCGCCGAGGAATATCTGCGCCTGGCCAGGCTGGACGCACGGCATGCGGTTACTTTCCAATTAAAAGCCGCCAGCGCCTATATCAAGGCGGGCTCCCATGCAGATGCGCAAAATATTCTCGATGCAGCTGAAATCGATTCGGGGGAGCGGACGCAAATACTGCGCCGCTCTGTTCTTTATGCGTATCTGGAATTGGAGCAGGGCCGTCCGGAGAGGGTCTTGCAACAGCTAGGTCAAACACCGGGGCCGGATACTCCCAGGGAATTGCTCATATTATGGTATGAAATCCGTGCCGAGGCGCAGGTGCGGACCGGCGCTCATGCGGAGGCGGTTCGGGGGCGTCTGGAGTTGGATCGCTATCTGAATTCCTTGCCGGAAAAAGAGTATAACTACCGGAAGATATGGGGGGCGCTGAAGGCTTTGTCTCTGCAGATGCTGGAGAGCCGGCGCGCTGAATCGGAAGGCGGTCGGGCAAGCTGGTATGAGCTGGGCATTTTGTATAAAACCATGCGCTATGATGCGCAGAAGTTCCGCCATGCCGTTGATGGCTGGATACAACGCTATCCCGATCACCCGGCTTATGCGGATATAGTCCCGATGCTGATTGCCGAGAGTGAGCGGCTCGGCAAACAACCCGAGCATATTGCCGTGTTGCTGCCTTTCTCCGGACCGTATCTGAAGGTATCCAAAGCGATACGCGACGGCTTTATTGCCGCCTGGTATGAACAGGGGGACAAGCGTCCGCAGCTCAGCGTTTATGACGCGGATTCACTCAATGTTGTCGGGCGCTACCGGCAGGCCATTGAGGCCGGCGCGGATTTTGTTGTCGGCCCGCTTGAAAAAGAGGCGATTCGCAAATTGGCCGAGACCGATCTGCCGGATACAGGCATATTGACATTGAATCATATCGACGATGCGCCTGAGTCCATCCAATCGAAATTGATTCAGTTTGGTCTGGCGCCTGAAGATGAGGCCGAGCAGGTGGCCGAGCGCGCCTGGTTTGACGGTCATGCGCTGGCACTGGTTCTCACACCGAATAACCTCTGGGGAGAGCGCATATATTCGGCCTTCAAGGCACACTGGGAGCGCCTGGGAGGAAAGATCCTGGAGCATGGAAATTTTACAAGTTCGGCCCAGGATTATGCCGAGACCGCAAAACGGATATTGAATATCGACAGCAGTGAATTGCGGCTAAAGCAGTTGAAAAACCGGTTGCGCCTGCCGCTTAAGTTCGAAATTCGGATCAGGGAGGATGCCGATTTTATCTTTCTGGCCGCGACGCCGGATGCCGCAAGACAATTGGTGCCGCAATTGCAGTTCTACCGCGCCGGCCGGATTCCGGTTTATTCGACCTCGCATGTTTTCAGCGGCGTTGTCGATGCCGGAAAGGACATCGATATAGACGGAATACGGTTTGTCGATATTCCCTGGTTATTGGATATCGAGAGTGGGTTTTCCTCGGTGCGGGATAGTTTGAATAAAAACTGGAATGTGGATGAATCGAATTACCGCCGCTTATATGCGCTGGGAATCGATGCATACCGGCTGATCCCGCTGTTGGGGCGGTTATCCGAGCAGCGGGATTTTTATCTGGAAGGGGAAACGGGGGATCTATCCATGACGGAAGATGGGAAGATAAAACGCAGGCTTCGCTGGGCGCGGTTTTCCAACGGCAGCCCGGTGCTGAGTGAGTAACCAATTATTACCAGCGCAAGCCTGTTGGTCGGTGGTGCGGCCGAAAGAGCCGCCGAACAATTCCTGCTGGATCAGGGCCTGTCATTGCTGGAGCGAAATTTTCGACATAAGTACGGTGAAATCGATCTAATCATGCGGCAGGCCGACGGCATTGTGTTTGTCGAGGTGCGTTACCGGAAGAACAAGCGATGGATGGAGACGGCCGAGTCCATCGATCACAAAAAACGCGCGCGTATCATAAAGACCAGCCTGTATTATCTGCAAAGCAACCAGCATTTGGGCGAGCCGGCCTGCCGGTTCGATGCCGTGCTGATTGGCGGTCAATCCCCGAATTGGCAGATAGATTGGATACAAAACGCATTTCAGGCATAATGCTCTTTTTGACCGGGAATTAATCCAACATCATAGTTATGAGCGCGACAGACAGGGTCATAAGCAATTTTCGCGAAAGCATCCAGATTAAAGCCGATTCAGCGGAGACGCTGGCGCCTCTAATAGTGCGCGCCGCCGATTTAATGGCCGATGCGCTGCTGGAAGAGCATAAAATTATGAGCTGCGGCAACGGCGGCTCGGCCGCCGATGCGCAACACTTTTCCGCAGAGATGCTGAACCGCTTTGAAACCGAGCGCCCCGGCTTGCCGGCGATTGCGCTGACTACCGACTCTTCGACGATTACATCCATTGCCAACGATTATCAATATGCCGACGTGTACTCGAAACAGATCCGCGCCCTGGGGCAGCCGGGCGATGTGTTGATGGCGATCAGCACCAGCGGAGATTCCCCCAATATAGTCCATGCTATCGATGCCGCCCACGAGCGCGACATTAAAATTGTCGCATTGACCGGCCGTCACGGCGGCAAGGTTGCCGATTTGCTCGGCGAGCAAGATTGCGAGATCCGTGTGCCCAGCCAGTCAACGGCCAGGATTCAGGAAGTGCATATCATGATTATTCATTCTTTTTGTGATCTTATCGATCATCGTTTGCTTGGTTTGGAGGTGTGATGCAGTATGAAATACATTTACCTGCGCTATATGTTTATCGTTCTTGTCATTCCGGCCCTGCACGGTTGTGCCGCGGTAGTCGTCGGGGGGGCCGCCACCGCCACCGGCGTCGGTGTGGCCGTCAGCCCCAGGACGGTGGGCACTTTTGTCGAGGATGAGGCGATTGAATTAAAGGCTCTGAAAGGCTTCTATGCCGATAAAGATATCCGTGCTCAGGCGCATATCAACGTTACCAGCTATAACAATATCGTGTTGGTTACCGGCGAAGCCCCCACCGAGGAAATTCGGGCGCGAGTGATTGGCATCGTGCGAAACATAGCCAAGGTGCGCCACGTGCATAATGAAGTAACCATCGCCGCCCCCAGTGCGCTGATCTCGCGCAGCAGCGATACCGTGGTTACCGGCAAGGTGAAATCAAAAATTCTTGCCAGGGAAAAACTTGGCGGACTGAATATCAAGGTCGTGACTGAAAAAGGCGTTGTCTATCTGATGGGCGTGGTCAACCGTACCCAGGCTGACGATGCGACCGAGATCGCAAGGAAGACCGGCGGCGTGCAAAAGGTAGTGAAATTATTTGAATACACCGATGCCGAGTAATGCGGGGCGGCTCCCCCTCAGCATGATCCCGGCAACAATAAACGCTCATAAAACTCCTTGTCTTCCTCCAGGAAACAACTGGCGATAATCCGGTCAAAATCCGCTTCATAGCGTTTCATCGTCCTGATCGCGACCGCCGCCGCCGGCTCCCTGGGATAGCCGTAAACGCCGGTACTGATCGCCGGGAAGGCTATGCTTCCAAGCCGTTTTTCCAGTGCAAGTCGAAAACAGTCCAGGTAGCAATTTTCGAGTAATTCCGGTTCATTATGGGTGCCGCCCCGCCAGACGGGCCCAACGGTATGGATGATCCACTTTGCCGGACAGTTAAACCCGGGCGATATCTTTGCCTGCCCGGTCTCACAACCTCCCAGGCTGCGATTGAATTCCAGTAATTCCGGCCCTGCGGCGCGATGGATTGCCCCATCCACACCGCCACCACCCAGCAGGGAATTATTGGCGGCATTCACAATGGCATCTGTTTCAAGCGTTGTTATATCGGCAATTATGATTTCTATCATCTTTTGCTGCTTCCCGCTTTCAAGTATATTGCAAGATCGCTATAATTTCTTAATTCCCGAATTTCATGGCGCTGTTTTGGTCGATACTTTAATTACAAAATCATATCTTATGGTAGAAAAACTTGGTAGCCGCTAATTCAGTGTTTAATCACGATGCGGAATTGAAACGCCGATTGTATGCCGCCTATACGGACAAGGGAGGCGATTACCGGCCGCGCACCCGTCACCTGGATGAACAGAATCAAGCTATTTATATCAACCGCCTGATTCTGGAAGACTCACCTTACCTGCTGCAACATGCCCATAATCCGGTTGATTGGCATCCCTGGGGACGCGAGTCCTTTACGCGAGCCGCAACCGAAAACAAGCCGGTATTTCTCTCCATCGGCTACTCGACCTGTCATTGGTGCCACGTAATGGAAGCCGAAAGTTTTGACGACGAAACCATTGCCGGGTATATGAACGAGCACTTTATTCCGATAAAGGTAGACCGCGAGCTGCATCCGGATATTGACGCTTTCTATATGCTCGCGGTGCTGATGATGGGCGGCCAGGGTGGCTGGCCGATGAGCAGTTTTTTGACCACGGAAGGCAAGCCTTTTTTTGGCGGCACATACTATCCGCCGCAGCAATTTATGAGCTTGTTGCAGCAGATATATGCGGCATGGATGGAAAAACCGGACGATGTGCTCAAACAGGCCGGGTTGGTTACGAACAGGATCGATCTTGCGATGTCGACCAGACGGCAGGCCGCCGACGTTGGCAATGCAACGATAAAAAAAGCGCTGGAGGGCATAGTGCAGTCATTCGATCAGTCTTTCGGCGGTTTTGGCCAGGCGCCAAAGTTTCCCAATGAGCCCTGTTTATTTCTATTGCTGGAGGCGGAAATTCACTTCAATAGCGCATCCAATCTGAATGTGCTGAATAAAACCCTGCAATCAATGGCTCAGGGCGGGATCTATGATCATGTAGGCGGAGGGTTTCACCGCTACGCTACCGACCGGCACTGGCTGGTTCCGCATTTTGAGAAGATGCTTTACAACCAGGCCAATCTTTCACGCATTTACCTGCGCGCCTACCAACTCACCGGACTGGGGTTTTACCGGCAGGTCGTGACCGAAACCCTGGACTATATTCTGCGGGAAATGACCGACGAGCAAGGCGGCTTCTATTCTGCTACCGACGCCGACAGCGAGGGCCGTGAAGGAGCCTTCTTTACCTGGACCCATGCGCAACTGAAGGCCTGCCTGAGTCAAGCCGAGTACACACTGGCGGTAGGGTTATTCGGCGCTACCGAGGGCGGCAACTTCGAGGGGGAGAATATCTTGTTCCTGGCCGAAAGCTATGCCGAATATGCGGATAACAACGATCTGATATTGGCCGATCTGCTGCAAACCGTCGCTACGATAAAACAAAAATTATTGAGCGCCCGCAATCAGCGCGTACCGCCACTGCGGGACGACAAGATCATTACCGCCTGGAACGGCATGATGATCAGCGCATTCTCCGATGCCGGCAAAGTCCTGGGGCGCAAAGACTATGCCCGCGCGGCCATCGAGGCGGCAAATTATCTGTTGCACAAACATCGGGGGCCGGACGGTTCCTTATCCCGGGCCAGCCTGCGCGGCCATTGCAACATTGCCGCCGCACAGGAGGACTATGCCTTTCTGTCCGAAGCGCTGATCCAGCTTTATGACGACACCGATGATGCGCACTGGCTACAGGAAGCGCAGGCGATCACCGATGCCATGTTGGCACAATTTCTGAGCGAACAGGACGGCGGCTTTTATATGGCGGCTGAAGAATCGGCCCTGCCCGTCCGGCTGAAGGAACTCGATGATAATGCAGTGCCTTCCGGCAATTCCGTGGCCCTGCGCATACTGGCAAAGATGGCAAGACGCACAGGCAAGGAACAGTATAACGATACTGCCCGGGCGTTGATCTCCGGCTTTTCCGAAAAAATCAATCAATACCCGCATGCCTTTGCCTATTTCCAGACCGGCCTGCTGGAATTTCTCCACGATGAATACGGCCCCCGGCAATATGCCGCCGGCGGTAATGTGCTGATTGACGCGCAGATCAATAATCAGGACCCGCAGATGGAATTGAATATCGCCATCACCATAAAATCCGGATGGCATATCAATGCCGGCGGCAGCCCGGACGGCGGCCTGACTGCAATGGAACTCAGCGCCGATGCGGACGCATCCTGGCAGATAAGCGCAATTGACTATCCCGCCCCGGTCCGCGGATATCTGTCCTTTGCGTCGGAAGAAATCCCGCTGTACAAAGACCGGATAGCGATCACCGTACGACTCAAAAGAAAAGGGCACGCCGCTCCGTTGAAACTGATCCGGCTCGAATTACGGCTACAGGCCTGTAACCAGGACACCTGCCTTACCCCGGAAACCGTGCCACTGATTGTTTCCGAAACAAGCGGCCGCTCGCACCCACAATAGCCCCATGATCCGACTCTTCCGGTTTACCGGCTTTCTCCCTTACATCCTCATGGTATTTTTCAATGCCTTTGTCGATCTTGGCCACAAGATTATTATCCAGAATTCTGTTTTCAAGGTGTATGACAATCAGGCGCAGATCATCCTGACCGCTATAGTCAACGGGCTTATTCTGCTCCCCTTCATCATGATGTTCTCGCCCGCAGGATATTGTTCGGACAAGTATCCCAAGAACAAGGTAATGCGGATCAGCGCCTGGGTTGCCGTGGGCCTGACCTTGCTGATCACTTTATTTTATTATCTGGGCTGGTTTTGGCCGGCATTTGCCATGACCTTCATGCTGGCGCTGCAAAGCGCGTTTTATTCCCCGGCAAAATACGGCTATATAAAAGAGCTGGTCGGCAAGGAAAATCTGGCGGGGGGGAACGGACTGGTGCAGACGGCAACGACGATCGCCATTCTCAGCGGGATCTTTGTTTTTTCCATCCTGTTCGAGGCTCGTCTTGCCGGGGTAAGCTACGACGGGAAATCATCGTTACTGACTCACATTGCCCCGCTGGGCTGGTGCCTGGTCGGATTCAGCCTGATCGAACTTGCGCTGGCATATGCCCTGCCGCAAAAGAAGGAAACGGACCGGGAAATGTATTTTGACTGGGAGAAATACAGGCGGGGGCAATACCTGCGCGACAATCTCACGGTTGTGCTGCGCCATGAAGTTATTTTTCTTTCAATAATAGGGCTGTCGGTTTTCTGGGCCGTCTCCCAGGTGGTGCTGGCGGCTTTTCCCGCACATGCAAAGGAAACGATGTCCATTACCAATACGGTTATTATTCAGGGCACGATAGCCTGTGCCGGTTTCGGAATTATGCTCGGGTCACTGGTAGCCGGCCATATTTCCAAAACGCATATTGAAACAGGTTTAATCCCCATCGGCTCCGTCGGCATTGCCTTATGTTTGTTCGTTTTGCCCAGGTTGCACGATGTTGTCGCCCTGGCGGTAAATTTTCTTTTCTGGGGCATGGCGGGCGGCGTGTTGATTATCTCGTTAAATGCGCTAATTCAATTCCACGCCGTAAAGGATCAGGCCGGGCGGGTGCTGGCCGGAAATAATTTTATTCAAAATCTGACAATGTTCAGCTTCCTTGTTCTGACCGTTGTTTTTGCATTGGTCGGCATCGGCAGTTACGGCTTATTTATGCTCCTTTTTATTGTCGCCCTTGGCGGCGCGATCTATACCGTCTATAAATTACCCCAATCCCTGCTCAGGTTCATGATCGGCCACCTTATCGGCTATAAATACCGGCTGGAAGTGCTCGGCTTGAAAAACCTTCCTGAATCTGGCGGAGTGCTGATGCTTGGCAACCATATAAGCTGGCTGGACTGGGCCATCGTGCAAATGGCCTCGCCCCGCCCGATACGATTCGTGATGATCCGCGATATTTATGAGCGCTGGTATCTGAAATGGTTTTTTTCTATTTTCGATGTAATTCCAATTTCCACCGGAGGGAGCCTCACTGCATTAAAGGAAATCAATGCCAGCCTGGGTAAGGGCGACGCGGTTTGCCTGTTTCCGGAAGGGACAATAAGCCGCACGGGGCAGATGACCAAATTACAGAAAGGGTTTGAAAAGGCCGGCAAGGGTACCCATGCCGTTATCCTGCCCTTTTATCTTCGCGGCTTATGGGGAAGCCGGTTTTCACGTTCCAGCAAAAAACTGAGGGGCATGCGCGATGCCGGAGTAAAGAGGGATATTATCGTCACATTTGGCGAAACTTTGTCTATAGATTCTTCCGCAGAGACCGTGAAAAAGCGTATTTTCGACCTTTCCATCGATTCATGGCAGTGCTATGCCCAGACACTCCAGCCGATTGCTTCTGCGTTTGTCGATTCCAGCAAGCGGGATAAAGGGGAACCGGCTATTATCGATCCGTTGACCGGAACGCTGAGCCGGTCTGCATTGCTGGCGGGAGTGATCTGTTTTTCACGATTGATTAAGCGCTATTCTCCCGAGCCGAATATTGGGTTGTTATTGCCCATGGGTAGCGCCGGAGCCATAGCCAATATGGCCGCGCTAATGCGCGGCAAGACGGTGGTCAATCTGAACTTTACCGCCGGGCGTGAGGCCCTGCGGGCGGCGGTGAAAAAGGCGGATATTAAAACCATATATACCTCGGAGAGATTTCTGAAAAAATTAGTCAGCCGGGGTATAGACGTGCGCGAAATATTTCCTGATGCAACCCTGCTGTATATGGAAAGACTGCGGGGAGAAATCAGTAGCACGGCCAGGCTGGTCGCGTTTGTCATGGCAGTGATATTGCCGGCGCGACTGCTGAAATTGCTTTACTGCAAATCTGTAGATATCGAGAAGCCGGCCGCGATTTTGTTTTCCAGCGGCAGTGAGGGCGAGCCCAAAGGCGTTATGCTGAGTCATAAAAATATCATGGCGAATCTGAAGCAGATCTCCGATGTGTTGAATACGCAGGACACCGATATTGTCATGGCAACCCTGCCCTTGTTTCATGCTTTCGGTCTGACCGTTACGACGATGATGCCGCTGGTCGAGGGGGTGCCGATAGTTTGTCATCCCGACCCAACGGATGCGGTGAATATTGCCAAGCTCATTGCCGAATATCGGGCGACGATTTTCTGCGGAACCTCGACATTTTTGCGTTTATATATCAAAAATAAACGGGTGCACCCGCTGATGCTGGAGTCGTTGCGCATCGTTGTGGCGGGCGCGGAAAAATTGAGTCCCGAGGTGCGTGAAGCCTTCAAGTTGAAATTCAACAAGGATATTTATGAAGGCTATGGCGCCACCGAGACGACGCCGGTTGCCAGCGTGAATGTTCCGGACGCACTGGATGTCAATTATTGGCAGGTACAGTTGGGCAGCAAGGCGGGAACTGTCGGCATGCCGTTGCCCGGTTCCAGTTTTCGCATTGTCGATCCCGAATCAATGGAAGAGTTGCCCGTCAATCAGGATGGCTTGATATTGATTGGCGGGGCGCAGTTGATGCTGGGTTATCTGAAAGATGAGGGAAAAACCGATGAGGTGATTACCGAGATCGACGGCCGGCGCTGGTATAAAACCGGCGATAAGGGCCACCTCGATGAGGATGGCTTTTTAAGCATTGTCGACCGCTATTCCCGCTTTGCAAAACTTGGCGGTGAAATGATTAGTTTAACCGCTGTCGAGGAGCAAATACGCACCGCATTGCAGCAACCCGAACTGGAATTGGCGGCAATAAACCTGGCCGATGAGAAAAAGGGAGAAAAGATCATGGTAATTGTTGCCGATGAGTATGATCTTGAAACCGTCAGAAAGGCCATGCTTGAAAGTAACAGCAATCCGCTAATGATTCCCAGCGAGCTGAGGGTCGTGGAGGAGGTGCCCAAACTGGGTAGCGGGAAAACGGATTTTATCGCTGCCAGAAGACTGTTGCTCGGTGATTGAATTAAGGGAGCTTCAAATGGCAAAACTTGTGCGTGACACTGTAGCGAAATATAACACGTAAGATGACCCTCGTTGAGGACCTGGCTTAAATCGGGAAATAGGCATATGAATCGTAATCCAACCCAAGACAATGAAGACCGTATCCGTCGTGCGCGCAGTTGGTGCCAACAGGCAGAGCGGGCAACGGTGTTGGAAGAGCGTTTTTTGTTTTTTTGGATTGCCTTTGATGCCGCTTACGGCCAGGCCCAAAGCCAGGATAAAGATAAGAAGGCCACGGCATCCGAAGCACGCGCGCAATTCATTGAACGCATTGTTGCCCATGATGCGCAAAAGAAACTATACGCATCCATCAGCGGGATGCTGGATGGTCCCGTGCGCGTCTTGATGAAAAACAAATATATTTACGAACCGTTTTGGGAGGCGCATAGAGAAAATCAGGGCAATGAATGGGAAAAGGGATTTAAGGATCACAATAAGAGAACATACAGAGCATGGGTAAAAGGTAAAACCGGTCGTATGCTGCAAGAAATTTTGTGGCGGCTTTATACGCTGCGCAATCAAATGGTGCATGGCGGTATGACTTATGGCGAAAGCTGGGGGCAAGACCAACTGCGTGACAGTAATCAAATTTTGTCTAAACTCGTTCCTCTGATTATTGAAATCATGGCCGCCGATATAGCCGGCAACCCTGGCACTGAAGAGTGGGGGATGGTTGCCTATCCCAGGTTTGAAAAATTGCCGCAATAACCCCGCCGCTTTTTCTTAAGGCTGTTTTCAGCAGCTGAGTTGATCAATCTATACGTATGAGCGTTTCGGGTATGGAATACTCCATGCCCGCGCTTATTCTTATGGCCTCAGGCCAATCTGACGGTTGCCTTATTATAACCGATTTTGGAAGGCTCTTAGAGGTCCCTTTAAAATTCAAGGTGTTTCGGCACTCTTGGAAAGGGGATCACATCACGGATGTTGCCGATCCCGGATATCAGCATCAGCAGGCGTTCAAAACCGAGACCGAATCCAGCGTGTGGGACTGTGCCGTATTTGCGCGTATCCAGATACCACCAGTAATCCTTCTCATCAAAACCGCATTCATTGATCCTGCCCTTCAATACCTCGTATCTTTCTTCACGCTGACTGCCGCCTATGATCTCGCCAATCACCGGAACTAATATATCCATTGCCGCGACTGTTTTTCCATCATCATTGAGACGCATATAGAATGCCTTGATGTCCTTTGGATAGTCATGCACGATCACCGGCCGTTTAAAGTATTCTTCGGTCAGATAGCGCTCATGCTCCGACTGTAAATCCTTGCCCCAATCCGGTTTGTATACGAATGGCCGGTCCGCCTTTTGCAGCAACTCGATTGCCTCGGTATAGGACAAACGGATAAAGCTGCCGCTCACTATATTTTCCAGTGTGTTCATCAGGTCCCGGTTGACAAATTTTGCGAATAATTCCAGGTCTTCGCCGCATTGCGCCATCGTGTAGCGGACCAGATATTGAATAAATTCTTCTCCCAGATCCATGTCATCACGCAGATCGGCGAACGCCATTTCCGGCTCTATCATCCAGAATTCTGCCATGTGCCGGCTGGTGTTGGAATTTTCCGCCCGGAATGTGGGGCCAAATGTATATACATTGCCGAGACTCAGGCAAAAGGTTTCTACCGAAAGCTGGCCGGAAACCGTCAGCCCTGCCTGTTTGCCAAAAAAATCCTCGCTGAAATCCGTCTTGCCCTCTTTTTTCGGCACATTATCCAGGTCCAGCGTGGTTACCTGAAACATCTCACCCGCGCCTTCACAATCGGAGCCGGTAATAATCGGCGTGTGTATCCAGTTAAACCCCCGTTCCTGGAAAAACCGGTGTATGGCAAAGGATAGTTTTGAACGGATGCGAAAGATTGCGCTGTATTTGTTGGATCGAGGGCGCAGGTGCGCAATCGTTCTCAGGTATTCGTCGGTATGGCGCTTTTTTTGCAATGGGAAGTCTTCCGGCGCATGGCCGATAATTTCAACAGAGGACGCGCGCATTTCCCATTTTTGCTTTTTGCCCGGTGAAGCGAGCAGGCTTCCGCAGACTGCGATGGAGGCGCCCGTCGAGACCTCGGCAATCCTCTGATAGTTTTCGGTATTATTATCTGCGATGATTTGTATGTTCGACAGGCATGAACCGTCGTTCAGTTCGATGAATGAGAAATCCTTGCTGTCGCGCCGTGTTCTCACCCAGCCGGCAACGGAGACTCGCTCCCGCGCCTCGGTGGATGCCAGTAGTTCCTCAATCCTTGTCATTGTCTGGCAAGGGGGCATATAAGGCCGGGTAAAATATGCCGGATCATCTTCATGGTTCGATTTTAATATATTCTTTTTTAGCGGCGCGACTGGTGCCCACGAGCAACCGTTTTTTCCCGGCGGCATCTTCCTCGATATGTCCCGCCGCCGCAATGCGTTCGCCCACCACAGCCTGACCGATGTATGTTGATGTGTAACTTACAATTTCGGAAATATCGGCATAATCAATTGTATACCGCGCCGGATAATCGTAGCTGTATCGATCATTGATGACCATTGCGCTTAATGCAATGAACCCCCGCTTTTTAAATGGCCCCTTGTCCACGGGGCATTCGCTGGCAAGAGGGATCAGGCTGATATCGACTTTGCTGGATTTACAGATGAATTTGTTGAATTTTCGCTTCTCATGGGCGTAATACTCGTCGAAGCTGAGTTCGCAATCACGGCGTTGATATGTAATGCGCCAGTCTGCATCGCTGAGCGGAGATAGTTTTCCGTCTTTCAGCAATTGTTTGCAGTGCTCCCGTACTGTGAGATGGTGATCGCGCCCGTACACGAGCAGGTCAATGTCCGACCGTTCATTGTGGGCGTCGATCAGCAGGGAGCCGGTTATTCCCAGCCGTTCTATCGGAACACCGCTGTCCAGTAGCAGCCTTATGCAATGACGGGCATCGCACTGTTTTGCATCATTCGCCCCCGATTGCAATAATCGCCGCAGTCCCGACTCCGGCCGCAGGATGGTCTTTATGTCCCCCACGGGAACGGCATGCATCAGCACGTCGGCAAACTTGCTGTGGTAAATGTATTCTGGATGTTTCCGCTTGAGAAAGGCGTCCGCCGCCTCGTCCTCCAGTTTGTGAAATTGATTTTGTTTATCCCGGTAATATCTGCATGTAACGAGCGCGCAATTATTCTCGATAATACTGCTGACGACCGCGCAAAACAGGTCATCTTCGGTTTGTATATAATCTTTTGGGCGCAAGTCCATCAGGATATACGCAATTTTTTTATTTGTTCATGCCTAAAACAGGATGTTATATGATCATTTACCATGCCGGTTGCCTGCATGTGCGCATAGCAAATTGTCGAGCCGACGAAGTTGAAACCGTGCCGCTTCAAGTCTTTGGACATTGAATCCGACAGCTCGGTTTTTGCCGGTATTTCTTCCCGGGTTTTATGTTTGTTCTGCAGCGGCTTGCCGTCCACGAATTGCCACATATATCTGTTGAAGGTGCCGAATTCTTTGCGCACTTCGATAAATGCCTTTGCATTGCGCACCGCACTGCGTAGTTTCAGTTCATTTCTGATTATGCCCGGGTTATCCAATAACGATTGAATTTTTTCCTCGCCATACAATGCAATTTTCTTGTAATCAAATTTATCGAATGCCTTGCGATAGGCCTCCCGCTTGCGCAGCACGGTTATCCAGCTCAGACCGGCTTGTGCCCCTTCGAGGATCAGAAACTCGAACCATTTGCGGTCGGAAGTTACCGGCAGGCCCCATTCCCGGTCATGGTATCTTCGGTACAAAGGGTCCTGTCCGCACCATTCACAGCGCTTTTTCGTTACCGCCATCGTGATTGATTCTGATGAAAGATGTGTTTGCAATCCTTATTAATAGTACCAAATCTGCAAGCGCGGGCAAGCGGCAAGTGCGGGTATGTGTCCGGTAAACCGATTATTTGTCTGAATCCGTGCGGCAATCTGCATTGGGAATTTGGGGCTAGAGCTCAGTCTATCCTCTAATGCAGAGAGCGTTATAACCATGTTCTTTGCAGGGAGTAGCGGCAGGCTGCCCGCACCCGTCTCTGCCACAGTGGCAGGTGAATAATGCGCTGGACTTGAATCGCTTTGGTGGGCAATATGAGTGGGTAGATACGAGTACTGGATTGAGATTATGAGGGGGAATTGCGTTCGTACTGGCCGCCTCTCTATTCATATTGGGGAGGCACGTGGTTGGCCATCTCCTTGTAGGCGCAAGACCCCCTCACTCTGGCCTTCTCCCAGAGGGAGAGGGTGATATCTTTGGTAAAGGGCAGGCCAAGGCTATTTTGAGTGGCGAGGGCCTGTTATGCCGGGGCTATCATGAAGACCGGAAGATTTCCTGATTCTTTAAGATATAATTTAGTTGTTGTAAATAATTCTTATTTGTGTTATCATTCTTATCTGTGTTATCATTCTTATTTGTGTATTCATCCCGTATCATCGAGAGGATAGTTGATGTATGTGTGCGTCTGTAATGCGGTTACCAGGAAGGATATCGAGGTAGCGATTGCCGAGGGGGCGAACTGCCTGGAACATTTGTGTGAGCGGCTGGATGTTTCTCTTTGTTGTGGCGCCTGTGCCGAGGCGGTCAATGCGTGTCTGGAGGAGGGCTTGCCGGGTAAGGCAGACAGGTAACTAAAATGCTGTATTGCAGGGCTTGAATTTGTAAATATAAATAAGAATAATTCTTGTTTAGATTAGTTTTATAATTTTTATATTAATAGGGGGTGCTGATGAAATATAAATCAAGTACATTGCCCGATTGGGGTGTTGATCTGGGGAGGGTTTCCCGAATCGTACCGGGGTTCTGTGGTGCGCTTGTGCGCATGTTGTGTGTCTTGTTGCTGTCGGCCTGGATGGGGCCGGCGGTGGCTTGGGAGTTTGAGGGTGTGTTGTCGTATGACAGCCGCTATATAGGCGCCGGCAACACTAATGAGCTGACGCACGGCGGTATCGGAACCCTGGAACTGGGGCTGGAGAAGGAAACCGAATGGGGCCGCTTCAGCCATGGTATCGAGCTGATTTTGGCGACTTCCGTAAATTATAAGGAATCCGTGCTCTCGGTCGGATATGGGCGGGATATCGGCGCTTTTGACCTTTCACTTTCCTACGCACACCTCGAATTTGACGGCGATGCCGGCGAGGATGGGGCCGAAGATAAGGAGGGAGATAATGAATGGGCGGCGGAACTCTCCTGGACAGGGTGGGAGGCCGTAACGCCAAATCTCGAATACCTCTACTCGGATAATGCCAAAGGTGGGCTACTGACCTTCACCTTGGAAGGCGAGATCGAGATCGCCGGGCAGAGCCTGTCGCCGTATCTGCTGATCGATTTTGACTATGATTACGTGTCGCCGGAATACGAAGGCCTGAACAGTATTGGAGGCGGTGTTGCATGGAGCATGCCGCTGGGAAATCATCTGGAAATGACGGTTCACCTTTCCTACGCAAACGCGCAAAGGAACCTGCGCCTGGAGGGTGAAGACCGCGATTACTTTTGGGGAGGTGTGAGTTTTTCGCTATGAAACATATCAAAACATTATTTTTGAGGAGGTCTAATTTCGCTATGAAACATATCAAAACATTTCTAATTCCGCTCGTCGCTGCTATCCCACTGTGGCTGTCGGCTTGGCCAGCGCAGGCGCTTGAGCTGGTGATCGGCGAAGAGACCGTGAAGCCGGGCATTGTTTTTATCTTTGAAGGGGCGATCAAGGACACTGTATCACCCGCGGCGCAACATCTGGATGTGAGTCAGACCGACGTGCATATCGAGGCGCGGGTGAACTGGGATGAGTCGGGCTCGGTGCCGGAGGGTACGCCGCGCGGGGGGTTTGTGCCATATCTGCAGATCAATGCGGTGATTACCAGTGAGACGACCGGGGAGTCGGTGCATGCGACCTTGGTGCCGCATGCGAATCTGGTTGATAATTTCCACTACGCGCGCAATATCGCGTTGCCGTCGGCGCTCACCGACAAATATGAAGTGGTCTTTCATGTGCATCCGCCGGGCGAGTTCGATCTGGCCTTTCATAAGGATTGGGTGAGCGCCCACGGTACGCCGTTGATGCAGCCGGAATCTTTCCGCTACCGTGGCGTAAATTTCGAGGCGATTGCCAAGGCGACGCGCGAGTAGTGTGTCTGCCCGTGCGGGTATTTGTGAAATATAAATCTAATTTATTCTCATTTTCATTTAGAGTCTGTATGTAAGATAGCGGGGTTAGCAAGGATATGCAGAGACTGTTGTTGTTATTATCGATCTTTCTGTCCAATGGAATGGCGGCGGAAGTGAATGTTTATTCTGCGCGCAAGCAGGCGCTGATTGAACCGTTGCTGGATCAGTTCACGCAGCAGACCGGTATAGCGGTGAATCTGGTGACCGGCGAGGCCGATACCTTGATTAAACGGTTGGAGGCCGAGGGGCGCCATTCGCCGGCGGATGTGTTGATCGCAACCGATGTCGCCCGTCTTTACCGGGCCGCCAGGCTGGAATTGTTCCAGCAAATCGATTCGGAGCTTTTGCGCTCTTCTGTTCCGGCGCAATATCGTGATGTGAATAACAGTTGGTTTGGTCTGTCGCTGCGGTCGCGGATTATTGTTTACTCTCCCAAGAGAGTTGGCACGGACGAACTGCGGGATTATCTGTCCCTGAGTGATGCAAAATGGCACGGGCGCATCTGCGTACGTTCTTCATCCAATTCCTACAACCAATCGCTGGTGGCGGCCCTCATTGCGCGCCATGGTATGCAAAAAACAGAGCAATGGGCGGATGATTTTGTAAAGAATTTTGCTCGACCTCCCACGGGGGGAGATCGCGATCAGATCCGCGCCGTTGCATCCGGGGAATGCGATATAGCTCTGGTAAATAATTATTATCTGGCGGGCATGCTGGACTCGAGCAGAAAACAGGAGGTCGAGGTTGCACAGGCTGTTGATTTATTCTGGCCCAATCAGGACACCAACGGCGCCCATGTCAATATCAGCGGAGCGGGCGTAGCGCGCTATGCAAGGAACAAGGAAAATGCTGTCAAGCTGTTAGAATTTTTAGTCGGCGATGTGGCGCAACATTGGTTTGCCGCTGCAAATCACGAGTATCCCGTCAAGCCGGGCATACAGGCCAGTAGCATTCTAAGTCAATGGGGTGAATTCAAACCGGACAATATTGAACTGAACCGGCTGGGTATGCTGAACAAACCGGCCGTTTTGTTAATGGACCGCGCGGGATGGTGGTGATTTTCTTACAAAAGCCCATTGGGATCTCTTCGCCTGACCGTTATTTTGCATAGTTAGCGCGGGCTTCAGCAATGCGAGAGAAATGGTTGTGGTTTGCAAATTTATTGCTGGTCTCGCTACTGTCTATTCCGCTGTTGACGGTGTTGTCTTCCTTGTTGCAGCCGGACTGGGATGTGTGGCAGCATCTCTACGATACGGTATTGAGCGATTATGTGGTAAATTCCCTGGCGCTGATGGCGGGGGTCGGTGTGCTGGCGCTGATATGGGGGGTGTTGCCCGCCTGGTTGCTCACCATGTATTCTTTTCCTCTGTCGCGGGTATTCGGCTGGGGCTTGTTGTTGCCCGCATCCATACCGGTCTACATTATTGCCTATGCCTATACCGGTATGCTGGACGCGGGCGGGCCGTTGCAGGCCGGGTTGCGTGCGATTAGCGGCCTGCCCTACGGTGGGTATTGGTTCCCGGAAGTGCGTTCGATGCAGGGGGCAATGTTATTGATGTCGCTGGGCTTGTATCCGTATGTGTATCTGCTGTCGCGGGCGGCATTCATTGAGCAATCGGCCTGTGTGCTGGATGCGGCGCGAACCCTGGGGTGTCGGCGAACGGATGCGTTTCTGCGAGTGGCCCTGCCGTTGGCGCGACCGGCAATAATTGTCGGGTTGTCGCTGGTATTGATGGAAACCCTGGCGGATTATGGCACGGTGCAGTATTTTGGCATACCGGTTTTCACCACCGGTATATTTCGCACCTGGTTCGGTCTTGGGGAGGAGTTGGCGGCCGCTCAATTGTCCGCCTTGATGGTGGTTTGTGTTTTTGTCCTGGTGGCGGTGGAGCGCCGGTCAAGGAGAAGGCGGCGTTATTATCAGACCAGCGGGCGGTATGGCAGGATCGACAGGCAACAGTTGCGCGGGTTCAAGGCGGTGGCGGCAATGGTATATTGTGCGTTGCCGCTGTTCGGCGGTTTTGTCATCCCGGCCGGCTATCTCTGCCTGCTGGCATTCGATTCGGAGGCGCTGATTTTCGACCGGGGGTTTATTGTGTTGTTTTGGCATAGCGTGTTGCTGGCCCTGGGGGCATCGGTTTTGGCGGTGATGTTGGCGTTGTTGATTGCCTATGCGCACCGCCTGTATCATTCGGCGTTCACTGCTTGCGCCTTGCGTTTCGTCGGCATGGGGTATGCGATACCGGGCACGGTGATCGCCGTCGGTGTGCTGATCCCTTTCGGCTGGTTTGATAACCGGCTGGATGGCTGGTTGCAGGCCCAGTTCGGCGTGGGCAGCGGGCTGTTGTTGTCCGGCAGTTTGTTTATTCTCGTGTTTGCCTATCTGGTTCGCTATTTGGCCGTTTCACTGAATACCGTTGCTGCCGCGCTGGAGAAAATAAAGCCGAGCATGGATGAGGCGGCGCGATCGGCCGGGATGAATGCGGTGTATATCATACGGGACATCCATATGCCGATTATGAAGGGTAGCTTGCTTACCGCGCTGTTGCTGGTGTTTGTGGATGTGCTGAAGGAGTTGCCCGCCACGCTGATTTTGCGGCCGTTCAATTTCAATACGCTGGCAGTGCGGGCCTATGAACTGGCGAATGAGGAAAGGCTGGCCGAGGCGGCGGCGCCGGCTCTGGCAATTGTTTTGGCGGGCATCGTTCCGATATTGTTTGCCGCCACGATGATCTCGCGTATGCGGTCGGGCTATGAACCGGGCAATTGAAATCAATAACTTGTCGGTCAAGATTGAAAATCAGCCGATTATTCAGTCGGTTTCCTTCGACCTGAAGGAAGGTGAAATCGGCTGTCTACTGGGGGCGAGCGGCTGCGGCAAATCGACGCTGCTGAGAGCAATCGCCGGGTTCGAGCGGCCGGCCGCCGGAGAAATCCGGGTGAAGGGGGTGCGGGTCAGCAATGCCAGACACCTTGTTCCGGTCGAACAGCGGCAGATCGGCATGGTGTTTCAGGATTACGCGCTGTTCCCGCATATGACGGCGGTCGAGAATATTACCTTCGGTATGCGCAATGCATCCAAACAGACAAAGCGTGAGCGCCTGCTGGAGTTGATTGAATTGCTGGATCTGGAAGGGTGCGGCGATAAATATCCGCATCAGCTTTCGGGCGGTCAGCAGCAGCGCATTGCGCTGGCCAGGGCAATGGCCCCGCGGCCGGCGATATTATTGCTGGACGAGCCGTTTTCAAATCTGGATGTCGAATTGCGGGAGCAGATTGCCTATCAGATCGGGGCAATTCTCAGGAAAGACGGTGTTACTGCGCTGCTGGTCAGCCATAATCAGTTGGAGGCCTTTGCAATGGCGGATAGGGTCGGCGTCATTAATCATGGTTCTCTATTGCAATGGGATACCGCGTTCAATCTCTATCACGAACCAAAGTGCGTGTACGTCGCCGACTTTGTTGGTGAGGGGGTGTTTATCGGCGGCGAGGTGGTGGATGCGCACACCGTCGATACCGAGTTGGGGCATATCGTCGGCAAGCGGGCGCACGGGCGTCCGCCCGGCAGCCGGGTGAATGTATTGATACGACCGGACGATGTTTTGCATGACGATGCAAGCCCAATGCAGGCAAAGGTATTAAAAAAGGCATTCAGAGGCGCCGAGTTTTTATATACTCTGGAATATAATGGAGGTACCCGCCTGTTGAGTCTGGTGCCCAGTCATCATAATCATCCGGTGAATGAGCCGATAGGGATCCGGCTGGAAATAGACCATCTGGTGGTTTTTTGAGCGGTATTGCGCCATCCGGCCGCATCAGCCGACTGGTCCCGCTCAAGTACCAGATTAAAACGAAGCCCAATTCATTAAAAATCTAGGGAATTATATACTTTAATACACAAAATTAGGAGAAAGAAATACATTATTATAATTATTTTTGAATAGACTAGCCAAACTTTATTTTGTTCTATAAAGGGTGTGAGTTCCGGTTCAATCATCGCTATGATAAAATCTATCAAATACTACTGAAATCATGCAGAAAAACCCCGCTCAAGTTATCATGACCAAAAAGTAAAATGAAAAAGGAAATATCAAATAAGAATTTGCACAAGGCAAACATCGCTAAAAAAGATGAATTTTATACCCAGCTACCGGATATTGAAAAAGAGTTGAAGCATTATAAAGAGTACTTTAAGGGCAAGGTTGTTTTTTGTAATTGTGATGATCCTCGTATCAGTAATTTCTTCAATTATTTTTCCTATAATTTTGAATATTTAGAGCTAAAAAAATTGATTACGACCTGTTATAAAAATCAAAATATTAATCTGTTCAGCCAAAACAATGCAGAAAAGGCAATTTATTTAGAGTACGAAGGCGATAAAAATGATAATAAAGTTCCTGACCATGAAGAAATTGGCATTCAACACTTAGCCGGTGATGGCGATTTTAGAAGCAAGGAATGTATTGCACTTTTGAAAAAGGCGGATATTGTAGTCACCAATCCGCCTTTTTCTCTATTTCGATACTATGTTGCTCAGTTAGTGGAATATGATAAAAAATTTGTCATCATCGGCAATCAAAATGCCATAACCTACAAAGAGATTTTTAAACTCATAAAAGAAAATAAAATTTGGTTCGGACATAGTATCCATAGCGGAGATAGAGAATTTGGAGTTCCTAATGATTATCCATTAAACGCCGCTAGTAGTAGAATTGATGAAAATGGGAATAAATATATTAGAGTTAAAGGGGTTCGCTGGTACACCAATTTAGACTATAAAGAAAGACATGAAGATTTAATACTTTACAAAAAATACAATGAAAGTGAATATCCTAAATATGATAACTATGATGCCATAAATATTGATAAAACCAAAGATATTCCGATGGATTATAAGGGAGCTATGGGTGTGCCAATTACCTTTATGGATAAATATAATCCTGATCAATTTGAAATTATGGGCAATGAATATGATTTAAATATAGATAAAGGTCGTGGATACGTTAATGGCAAGAGGAAGTACAGTAGGATTTTTATTAAAAAGAAAAGAATTTAACTATAAACTATATTTACTTATGAAAATAAAACTTAAAGAAATTCCAATTAGGGATCTATCCCATGGATACGTCAATGACAATGAGGAGGGCGTTATTGGTTATAGTGGAAAATTAAACATTCGCCCCAAATATCAACGTGAGTTTATCTATAAAGACCAGCAAAGAGATTCTGTCATAAACAGCATTAACAAGGATTTTCCGCTCAATGTAATGTATTGGATAAAAAACCAAGATGGCGGTTTTGAGGTGTTAGACGGACAACAAAGAACGATTAGTATTTGTGAATATGTATCTGGTAAATTTTCACTCAATAATTTGTATTTTCACAATCTCCAAGATACGGAACAAGAAAAAATTCATGATTATAAATTGATGGTGTATTTTTGCGAGGGAACGGATAAGGAAATACTAGATTGGTTTAAAATCATTAACATAGCAGGGGAAAAACTTACCGATCAAGAGTTGAGAAATGCAATTTATACCGGCACTTGGCTGACTAATGCTAAAAGGCATTTTAGCAAAACCGGTTGCCCTGCTTACGGTATCGCAAATAATTATTTAAAAGGGGTAGCAATCCGTCAGGATTATTTAGAGACCACAATAAAATGGATAAGCAATGATGCCATTGAGCAATATATGGCTAAACACCAACACAAGCCAAACGCAAACGAGCTATGGTTGTATTTTCAAAGTGTTGTCAACTGGATCAAAGCTATTTTTCCAAAATATCGCAAAGAAATGAAAGGCGTGTCTTTTGGTGTTTTATATAACGAATTTAAAGACAAACAATACGATTCTGAAAAACTGGAAGAAGAAATAACAACATTAATGCAAGACGAAGATGTAACTAAAAAAGCAGGTATTTATTCCTATGTTCTCACTAGAGATGAAAAATATTTAAGCATTCGTGCCTTTAGCGAGAACCAAAAAAGAGAAGCATACGAAAAACAAAAAGGAATTTGTAGAAAGTGTGGAAAAAAATTTAAAATAAATGAAATGGAAGCTGACCATATAACACCTTGGCATGAAGGAGGTAAAACTACCGCTGATAATTGTCAAATGTTATGCAAACAAGATAATAGAACAAAGTCAGGAAAATGAAAAATGTGGGGAATTGAATACCCGATTTAAATTAAAGCGCAAATAATGTTGTATTTTGTGTATTTAGGTATATAATTCCCAAAATCTAAATCAATTTTCAGTTCTTGTTGTATCCAAATTCTCTGGATTGGAATACGTTTTTCCAATAGGTCTCTCGATCAATAATCACCCGATCCTCTGTTTTCATGGATCTGTATTCGAGTAGGGCTAACTTGAAGTTATCAGCATAAGTCGATCCTTTTGTTTTGATGAGTTTAGTTAATTCGTCGGTGTCGCCATGACCTGTGCCAATGTAGCAGTTCCACCGAGACCAGATGCCCTGTTCGCCATATGCAGAACCGATGTAGTGTTTGCCGTTACTCGGATCAGAGATTGCATAGATGCCCTTTATATTTTCCAGCGCACTCTTCCAGTCAGGGTTCTCTTGCTCAAAGATCGGAGAAAGTTTCGAGAAACTATGATTAATGTTTTCGTATCCCGGAAATCGTTCTCCCGAATAACGATCTCGTAGAACTTCAGCGACGCTCATCTTCTCGTAGTGTTTTTCCAGGTAGAAAGCTCTTCCCCTGGTAGGCCTTTCGAGAGAAATTTTTAGTCGGCCTACCAAGTTGGAGTATTCTGGAAGCTCTTGAATTTCGTAGCTGTGAGCTTGTTTCTTTCCTCTTGCCAATACTTCATAGATTCCTCCAAACAGCCACATATCCGTTTCGTGGTAGAAGTCTATAAGCGAAAATATGTATTTTCGCGAGAACTCGTCATCATTATTTCGCCAAGTGTTCCATCCACGCCATTCCTTTTTGCTCTTCACATATACATCCAGAGGTTGTTTAATTTTGTTCCAACGAGCGGCGTGGAGTTTGTATGACTCTGGGGCTTCAATTGTAATGAACTGGGAGAGAGGGATTGTCTTTTTTTCCATTTGGTATCTACGCCTACCTGATATTAATTAATTGGAGTGCTATGTGCTCATACAAATTATTGCACGTACCCAGGCGAGGGTCTATGATTAGACAAACAAATGGTTTTGGAGATAGGTTCCCGGCAGGTGGGACACTCTCCATGGTTCATGCGCTGTATTGAAATGCCGGTTTGACCCGGCGGGATGATCAACGCGGAAAAAAACAGGAGATAAATATGGCAACGATAACGCTACGGGGAACTGAAATACATACGAATGGCAATCTGCCGGCTGTTGGGGAACAGGCGCCGGATTTTCGGCTTGTGAACGGCGATCTGGGGGATGTTTCTCTCGCCGCATATAGTGGCAGGAAGAAGTTGTTGAATATAGTGCCAAGCTTGGATACGCCGGTGTGTGCGGCCTCGACGAAAAAATTCAATGATGCGGCCGTGGAAAAAAAAGAGGCGGCATTTCTGATGATTTCCGCCGATTTACCGTTTGCAATGCAGCGGTTTTGCTCTGCGGAAGGTGCGGACAATGTGATTCCGCTGGCAATGATGCGGTCAAAGAAATTCGCCGAGGATTATGGGGTGTTGATCGAGGACGGGCCTCTGGCAGGTATTACCGCCAGGGCGGTAGTGGTTGTCGATGAGGACGATAAGGTCATTTATGCGGAACTGGTGCCTGAAATTGCCCAGGAGCCGGATTATGATGCCGCACTTGCGTTTGTCTAATCGCTTGCAAGGGTATTCGACAGCGCAAAATTGATTATGGCCTTTCAGGCGCACAGGGGAATAAGACGGATTGTCAATGCCCTGGTGTATTCGCTGGAAGGGTGCAGGGCTGCGTACAACAGTGAGGAGGCGTTCCGGCAGGAGTGCTTGCTGGCCTTGGTATTTATCCCGCTGGGTCTTTGGCTGGGGGATAGCGGTTTTGAACGGGCTTTGCTGGTCGGTGTGGTGTTGCTGGTGCTGGTGGTTGAGTTGCTTAATTCGGGAATCGAGGCGGTGGTTGACCGGATTGGGCCGGATATCCATGAGCTTTCAAAGCGGGCCAAGGATGTTGGTTCTGCCGCGGTATTGGTGTCACTGATTAATGCGGCTACCGTCTGGATATTGACGTTGCTGTTTTAGGGCTGCGGTTTTTGTCGGGAGCATACGGGACAGGCGGGGTCTTTGTCGAGCCTGGCCTGGTGGAACTCCATATTCAGACAGTCTATCAATAATAGTTTGCCCTGCAGGGTCTCCCCTATGCCCATCAGTATCTTCAGGGTTTCGCTGGCCTGGATACTGCCGATAATCCCCGGCAACGGGGCAATGACGCCGTTGGCGGTGCAGGTCTCTTCGACGGCCGTATCCTCGTCGTACAGGCAGCGGTAGCAGGGAGAGTCCGGGTCGGCGGGGTTGAATACGCTGAGCTGGCCTTCAAATCGAATTGCGGCGCCGGATATCAGCGGCGTCTTCGTTCGCACACAGGCGGTGTTCAGCGCAAAGCGGGTTTTGAAATTATCACTGGCATCGACCACGGCATCGGCTTGTGTTGTTTGATTTTCTAATTCAGCGCCTTTGAGTGGGTGGTCAATGGTGATGATATTGGTTTCCGGGTTGAGGGTTTGCAGGCGCTCACGGGCGGAATCGATCTTTTTGCGGCCTATGTCTTCGGTGGAATGTATGATTTGCCTTTGCAGGTTGGACAGGTCAACGGTGTCGATATCGACCAATACCAGTTTTCCGACACCGGCTGAGGCGAGATACATGCAAACCGGCGAGCCCAGTCCCCCCAGACCGACGATCAGTACGCTGGCATCCGCCAGTTTGTTTTGGCCGGCGGCGTCGATTTCCGGCAACATTATTTGCCGGCTGTAGCGCAATAATTGTTGGTCATTCATTTTTCATCACGGGGGGTTTTGCCGGTGGCATTGCCGATATATAAACTCTGGGCATAATAGTCCCAGCCGCACAGGTTTTCATTGTAATCGCGCTGGTTTTTTTCGCAGGCAAGGATCAGGGTGTGTTTTATTTTTTGGAATGCGGACGGCGTATCAATCAGATTTTTTTCGGTTAAATAGCGGTGAATCGTTTGGTAGTCGCATAGGCCTAAATCGTATTTGATCGATATTCTTCCGGCCTTATGGGCGCATTCATGTACGCCGTCCAATTGTGATAAGTCGGTGAATGTGGCCTCGTCAATGGCGCCGGTTCTGATTTTTATACGGCGAGTTTTCAGCATATCGGCGGCGGTTGTTTCCGGATGGAACAGGCGAAGGATATTCGGTCTAGGCCGGCGTAATCCTGCACGGTGGTGACCGATTGATAGCCGTGCCGCCGGTACAGGGCTCTCACCGGGCGACTCTGATTGAAGCCGTGTTCGAGCAGGATCATCGCTGCCGAATGAAGATGATCAGCCGCGCGCCCGATAATATGCGTCAATGCCTCCAGTCCGTGTTCTCCGGCCAGTAATGCGCCGGCGGGTTCATATTGCAGGGTTTGCCGGCATAGATGCGCATCCTGTTTGCCAAGGTAGGGCGGGTTGCTGAGGATCAGGTCGAATTTTTCGCCTTCCAGACCCTGGAACCAGCAGCAATGCAAAAAGTCGATGTTGGCTGCATTGTGCCGGCGGGCGTTATCGGTTGCGATTTGCAGGGCGAGGGGGTCTATGTCGGTGGCGGTAATTTTTCCGCCGGGTTTTTCCCGTGCGATCGCGATGGCAATCGCCCCGCTGCCGGTTCCGAGCTCCAGTATCCGGGGATGCTGGTTATCGGCCAATAGATCCAGTGCGGTTTCTACCAGGCATTCGGTCTCCGGGCGCGGGATCAGGGTATGTTGATTCACCTTGAAATCGAGTGACCAGAATTCTTTGTGTCCGGTCAGATAGGCAACCGGCCAGTCGGCGGCTCGTTTGTCGATCAGCGTATTGAATTTTTCAATGCAAGGCTCCGGAACGGCGGCATCCGCATGGGCGTAAATAGCGGCCCTGTCTGTATTCAATACCGCGGCAAGGAGAATTTCGCTGTCGAGCCGGGGGGTGTCGGATGCGGCCAGTCTGCCGCTCGCCTGTTTGATGAGTTGATGAATCTGCATGGTTTTGTCAATGGGCCGCCAGGGCATCGGCTTGGTATTCGCTGATCAGCGGTTCAATCACTAAATCGAGATTGCCCAGCAGTATTTCTTCGAGGCGGTAAAGTGTCAGGTTGATGCGATGATCGGTGACCCTGCCCTGCGGGAAGTTATAGGTGCGTATGCGTTCGGAGCGGTCGCCGCTTCCTATAAGAATGCGGCGATTTTCGGCCCGTGCGGATTGTTGTTTTTCTTGTTCGGCACTCAATAGTTTGGCTTGCAGCAATGACATCGCCCGCGCCTTGTTTTTATGCTGCGAGCGTTCATCCTGGCATTCCGCCACTGTGCCGCTGGGCAAATGAGTGATGCGAATGGCCGAATCTGTTTTGTTTACGTGTTGACCGCCGGCGCCGGATGCGCGATAGGTATCGACACGCAGGTCGGCGCTGTTGATTTCAATTTCATCCACTTTGGCTACTTCGGGCAATACCGCCACCGTGCATGCCGATGTGTGAATGCGTCCCTGTGACTCGGTTTCGGGGATGCGCTGAACACGATGGGCGCCGGATTCGAATTTCAGTTTTGAATAGACGCCGTTGCCGATGATTCGCATGATGGCTTCTTTGTAGCCGTCCAGACTGCTTTCGGCGGTGCTGATGTGCTCGATTTTCCAGTTTTTGCTTTCGGCGTAGCGGCTGTACATGCGCATCAGGTCGCCGGAAAATAATGCCGCTTCTTCCCCTCCTGTTCCTGCGCGGATCTCCAGAAATATATTATTGCCGTCGGCAGGATCCTTCGGCAGCAATAACTTTTGCAGTTGTTGCTCCAGCGCCAGGCGTTTTCCTTCCGCCTGTTTAAATTCATCCGCCGCCATTGCCCGCATTTCCTTGTCGTTTTCTTTCTGTATTTCCCTGGCTGCCTCGATGTCATTCAGGTTCTCCCGGTAGCGGTCGAAGCAATCTGCCACGGGCGCCATCTCGGCATATTCGCGGGATAGCTCGCGAAAGCGATTTTGGTCGTTGATCACGACCGGATCGGATAACAGGGCAAAGATCTCTTCCCGGCGCTCGATCAGTTTTTCCAGTTTATTCTGTATGGAAGGCTTCATGGCGGATGAAAAAAGCAATCAGTCAAAAATATCCGACGATTATTGCAGAGCGGCGTTTGACATGGCTACTTTTTTTTAGCCAATGGCGGTGGTTCTTTGTCCAGTCGGAATAGTTCGTGAACGGCGGAAAGAAGATCGTCTCTGCCGTCCGTGCTTGCGGTGCGCAGCTGTACGCTGGGGGTGTGCAGTATTTTTTTGGTGAGTATGCGGGCGGTTTTCTGTACTACTTTTTCCGGATCGGCGCCTTGCCGCAATTGCTGCTGTGCGCTTTCAATAACTTGTTGCTGAATTTTTTCCGCCTGTTCTCTCAAGGCGCATATAGTTGTGACGGCGTTGAGCGATTGCAGCCAGTTCATAAAACTATCGGCCTGGGTGCCGATGATCTCTTCCGCCTGTTCGGCCGCTTGTGTGCGCGAACGCAGGTTTTCCCGCACTATATTTTGCAAATCGTCTATGGTGTATAGATAGATGTCGGGCAGGGCGCCGGCTGTGGATTCAATGTCTCTGGGCACGGCTATATCTACCATAAGCACCGGCCTGCGCTTGCGTTGTTTGATCGCGGCTTCAATGGTGTTTTTGGCCAGGACCGGCAAGCGGCTGGCGGTGGAGGAGATCACGATATCGGCGTCGGCAAGATGGTGGGGAATGTCATCCATCGGTATGGCATAGCCCGCATATTTGTTGGCCAGGCGCTGTGCGCGTTCAACGGTACGGTTGGCAACGATCATCCGATGCAGGCCGTTTTCATGCAGATGTCTGGCAGTCAGTTCGATGGTTTCGCCGGCGCCGATCAATAGTACGGTTTGTTTGCCCAAGTCGCCGAAAATTTGCTTTGACAGGCGCACCGCCGCAAATGCGACAGATACCGGATGCCTGCTTATTTCGGTATTGCTGCGGATATCCTTGGCAACGTGAAAGGAGTGTTGAAATAACCGGCTTAGTAATTGACCGACACTGTCGGCGGTTACCGCAGAGTAATAGGCCTGTTTCAGTTGTCCCAGTATCTGGGTTTCACCGAGTACCATTGAATCGAGACCGCTGGCGACTCTGAGCAGGTGCCGAACTGCGCTGATATCGGGGTAGCGGTAGATGTGGGGCCCAAGGCGGCGCTCGGCAACATTGTGATAATTATAAAACCAGTTATCGGGGGCGGTGTTTTCAGCAGGATCCAACGCGCAGTAGATCTCGGTGCGATTGCAGGTGGAAACAATGACTGCCTCGTCAATTCCCGGTTGTTGACTGATGTTGTGCAAGGCATCATCCAATCTGCTTCCGGCAAAAGCAACTTGTTCCCGAATTTCAACGGGAGCGGTAGCATGGTTTATCCCGAATGCAAATAGGCTCATCGATTTGCATGGATCGCGCAATACATATGAAAATTTTGTGTCAAAGCAGGTTGAATTACAATAGAAAAATGGAGGGCGGAGCAGTTCTTGCCCGATATGTTTGACGGATTCGGTATTTTCCGTTAAAACCGCAAATGTATATAATATGGGATAAACATGTTATTTTCAGAGTCCATATATAATAGTGAATCTATTACAGGGTAGGAAAAATGCCGCACCTCCAATTGCAAGCGCTACGACGTAAAAAAACCGGTCTGTTATTTTTGGTGTTGTTGGGTTGTGGATGCACAACGGTATCCTCCAGCCAGGGAACCGCTTATACCGGGCCGCCGGCGCCTCTTGCTGATACGGGGCATGTCGGCACACCTGCTGCAAAAGATGGACTGACGCAGGATATCCTCTATCAATTGTTGGTTGCCGAGTTTGCCGGGCAGAGGGATATGCTGGATGTTTCGGTTAAAAATTATTTGGATTTGGCCAGGAAAACCCGTGATCTGAAAATCACCGAGCGGGCAACCCGGATTGCGGTATTTGCCCGTGACAGCCTGGCGGCGACAGAGGCTGCTTCGTTATGGGTTGAATTGCGCCCGAATGCCGCCGATCCCTATCAGGTTCTGGCGATAATGTCGATTAGAGCCGGCAATGTGGAAGAGTCTCTGCAACATCTGGAAGCGATTATGCGGATGGCCGATGGGAGCCCGGATCAGAAACTTTGGATGATCGCCAATTTTCTCGGTCGCGAGCAGGACCAAGCCGTTGTTATTATGGAAGTGATGGATCGATTGATGCGGAACTATATGGATGATGCGGATGCTGTTTTTTCGTATGCCCAGATCGCGGCCCGCCTGGGGGAAATGGAACGAGCCAGACAATTATTCGAGCATTTGCTGGAGCTGGAACCGGATAATGATGATGCCGCTATGAATTATATTGCTTTGTTGCAGCGGCAGGACCGGTCTTCCGAAGCCGTCATCTGGATAGAGGGCGTGCTGGATAAAAAACAGGATAACTTCACCCTGCAACATGCTTATGCGCGCTTGCTGACTGATCTACAGCGTTTTGACGAGGCAAGAAGGCAATTCGAAATTCTCTCGATACAGGCCCCGAATAATCCCGATATTCTGTATGCGCTGGGTTTGCTGTATTTGCAGGTTGACCGGCTCGATCAGGCCAAGACGTATTTTCTGCGGCTGACCAATGGAAAGAAAAAGGTGAATGACGCGAATTATTATCTGGGGCGGATCACTGAAAAAAAGAATAATCTGGAGCGGGCGATTCACTGGTATGAGGGTGTGCATGGCGGCGAAAATTATTTCGATGCTCGAATTCGTATGAGTTTAATCCTCGCGCAACAGGATGATATTGACGCCGCCCTGGAAAATATCCGGAGTATGCAGGCGCGGAGTTTTGACGATAGATTGCTTTTAATCCAGGCCGAAGCGGAAGTCCTCACTGAAGCTGAGCGTTATGAAGAAGCCTTGGATGTTTTCAATACGGCCATAATCGAAAAAACACATCCGGATTTGCTGTATTCAAGGGCGATGCTGGCTGAAAAAATGGACCGGCTCGATATTCTGGAGCAAGACCTGAATGCAATCCTGGAAGATGAACCGGATAATGTGCAAGCGTTGAATGCCCTCGGTTATACTCTGGCGAATAAAACGGATCGCTACGGCGAGGCCCATGAGCTGGTAAGGAAGGCTTTGGAGTTAAGCCCGGATAATTTTTATATTCTCGATAGTATGGGCTGGGTGCTTTATCGTCTGGGACGCCTGGCCGAGGCTGTGGTTCATCTGCGCAAGGCGCTTGAATTGCGTCATGATCCGGAGATTGCCGCGCATCTGGGGGAAGTGCTCTGGGTTATGGGCGACAGGCAGGCGGCAAAACAAATCTGGGAGACTGCACTGCAAGATACTCCGGAACACAATTATTTACTGGAAGTAATGCAACGGTTTGATCCGTGAAATTTCGCTTACTGTTATTGGCGGCATATATAGCGCTGTCAAGCGGGTGTGCAGAAATCCCGCGCCTGGAAGCCGCGCATAAACAGCAAACATGGGAGTCGCGTCTCGATGAAATCGGCCGGCTTGGCGTCTGGGAAATCAGAGGACGGGTTTCGGTTGTTGCCGAAAAGGAAAACTGGATTGCGACCATGCATTGGCATCAGGTTGATGATGCCTATCAAATTACGTTGATTGCGCCGTTTGGCCGGGGAACTTGTGAGATCAGTGGAAATACCCGCAGCGGGTTGATCGAAACCACCGGGAATAAGGCGTGTACAGCCGATAGACTGGAGGAATGGTTATTCGGCCCGCATGAGTTGCGGCCGGAGGCATTGACCTACTGGATAAAGGGGATCCCGTCTCCGAAGGCGCCGGTAAATGAATTACTCCTTACCGACAGTGAATTGCTGTCGTCTATGGAGCAGCATGGTTTTCGCGTCAGGGTTGTGCGTTATCAGGTTGTCGGTGATACCCTGCTTCCGGGAAAGATTTTTATCGGCAACGATGCGGTAACATTGAAGATGGTGATCCGGAACTGGAAAATATGAGTGCGGCCGGGAAGGAGTGGCTTGCCCCCGCGAAACTCAATCTTTTCCTTCATATTACCGGACGCAGGCCGGATGGCTACCATACATTGCAGACGGTTTTCCAGTTCGTCGATCTGGCGGACAAGCTCGAATTTGCCGTTACCGATAATGCTGATATATTGAGAGCTTCGGCGCTTCCGGGTGTGCCCGGTCAGCGGGACCTGGCACTAAGAGCGGCAGAAAAACTGCAACAGCTCAGTGGTTGTAAATCCGGGGCAAGGATACGTGTTCAAAAGATCATACCGGTTGGCGGCGGATTAGGCGGAGGCAGTTCCGATGCCGCTACAACACTGGTTGCGCTGAATCGGCTCTGGGAGCTGCGGATGACGACGGTCGAGTTGGCAAGCATCGGCCGCGAACTGGGTGCGGATGTGCCGGTATTTGTTAAAGGTGAAGCCTCCTGGGCGGAAGGGGCTGGTGAGCAACTGACGCGCATTGATATACCGGAGCCCTGTTATTTGATTATTTATCCCGGATGCCGGGTAATGACCAGTACTGTTTTTAATACGGATGATTTGACACGCAACACATCTCCAATCACAATGTGCGACTTCCGCAACGGTGTCGGCGTAAATGATTGTGAAGCGGTGGTCAGGAAAAAATATCCCGCGGTCGGTGAAGCTCTGGATTGGCTGAATCAGTTCGCCGACGCGAAATTGACCGGAACCGGATCTTGTGTATTCGCGGAATTTTCCGGGCATCTGCAGGCCGTCAGAGTTTATGAGCAATTACCCGCATCCTGGAAGGGCTTCGTCACGCGAGGCAGAAATTGTTCACCGTTGTTCGGTGCGCTATAGCGGTTCCCATGGATACTGCCGGGATAAGGGTGATAGAAATTTGGGGTGTAGCCAAGTGGTTAAGGCACCGGGTTTTGATCCCGGGATTCCTAGGTTCGAGTCCTAGCACCCCAGCCATTAGCGTCTTCATTTCGGACGAGCAAACAGGGAGGCATCCATGTCATTAGCTAATATGATGGTATTTGCTGGCAATTCCAATCCAAGGTTAGCCTTGGATACGGCAGGCTATTTGGGTTTTTCGTTGGGGAAGGCAACGGTAGGCCGTTTCAGCGACGGTGAGGTCATGGTCGAAATTACCGAGAATGTCAGAGGCCGGGACGTTTACCTGATCCAGTCGGTATGCGCCCCGACAAATGATAACCTGATTGAACTGGTTGTGTTGGCGGACGCACTGCACCGGGCTTCGGTGGGACGCTTGACGGCGGTAATTCCTTATTTAGGCTATGCGCGCCAGGATCGGCGGCCTCGTTCTGCCCGTGTGCCCATTACCGCCAAGTTGGTGGCGGATATTATTGCCACCGCCAGCATCGATCGTGTCTTGACGGTAGATCTGCATGCGGATCAGGTCCAGGGTTTCTTCGATATACCGCTGGATAATGTGTACGCCTCGCCGGTATTGTTGGGCGATTTATGGAAGCATGAGTATCCGAATTTAATGGTGGTTTCACCGGATGTCGGCGGCGTTGTTCGTGCACGGGCACTGGCTAAACGGCTGGATGACACCGATCTGGCGATCATAGACAAGCGCCGTCCAAACCTGAACGAATCCGAGGTAATGAATGTCATTGGGGATGTAGATGGACGTACTTGTGTGATCATCGATGATTTGGTGGATACTGCCGGAACATTGTGCAATGCAGCCAAGGTTTTGAAGAAATGTGGCTCGACCAAGGTGGTCGCGTATTGCACCCATGCGGTGCTGTCCGGCAATGCGGTTAAAAATATTTCTAATTCCGTACTTGATGAACTTGTGGTAACCGATACAATTCCCCTCTATTCCGAGGCGGCAACTTGCGCTAAAATTCGTCAATTGAGTGTTGCCGCAATGCTGGCGGAAAGCATACGCCGTATTACCGAAGGCGAGTCTCTGAGCTCCATGTTTCTGGATTAGCGCCTCATCTTTTTTTATATCCGGTTATAATGGAAATGCGGACCTAAATTTTTAGTCGGGAGTTATTACTATGATGTTACAATTTGAACTGAATGCCGAGTTGCGGCAGGACACAGGCAGGAGCGCCTGCCGCCGCTTGCAACGCGCCGGCAGATTACCCGGAATCGTTTACGGGTTTGATAAAGATGCCGTGCCGATCACCATGAGCCACAACGAGGTGATGCACCAATTGGAGCATGAGACATTTTTTTCTCATATTCTGACGCTGAAAATCGGCACGAAAAAGGAAAGCGTCGTATTGAAGGATTTGCAGCGGCATCCCTTTAAACCGCTGCTGTTGCATATTGATTTGCAACGTATCAATGAGAATGAAAAGCTTACCATGCGCGTGCCGCTGCACTACATCAATCAAGACAAGTGCATCGGGGTGAAATCGGGCGGCGGTGTCATCAGCCATATCATGACGGAAGTCGAGGTGAGCTGTCTGCCGGGGGATTTGCCCGAATATATTGAAGTGGATATGCAGTCTGTTGAATTGGGATCCACGATTCATCTTGGGGATATTCAATTGCCTGAAAACGTGGATAATTACAACCTGTTGCATGGCGGCGACCCATCGCGTCCGGTGGCGACCGTCCAGCTCCCCAGGGTTCAGGTGGAGGAGGAGGAGGCGGAAGCAGAGGAGGAAGCCGTTGTCGCTACGGATGCGGAAGCGCCCGATCAGGAACAGGGCGGCGACGACTGATTTTATTGGCGGCCTGATATGCCCGGTGCGCTCAAGCTGATTGTAGGTTTGGGTAATCCGGGCCCGCAATACTCCGTAACGCGCCACAATGTCGGATTTTGGTATGTGGATGAATTGGCCTGCAGGCACTCATTGCGTTTTCTGTATGAAGAAAAATTCAATGCCGAGATATGTCGTATAAATGCCGCCGGCGTTGATTGCCGGTTATGCAAGCCGCGAACTTTTATGAATGAAAGCGGGTTTTCAGTGCAGGCGCTGGCCGGTTTTTACAAGATTGAAACAGATCGCATCCTGGTCGTCCATGATGAACTGGAACTGGATGCCGGGGTGGCAAGAATAAAAAAAGCCGGCGGGGATGGGGGGCATAACGGCCTGCGGCATATTATTCGGCAGTTGGGCAGCAATGAGTTTATTCGGCTGCGGATTGGCATCAGTCATCCGGGTTGCCGGGACCGGGTCACCTCTCATGTTTTAAGCCGGCCGGATGCCGAAGATGAAGATTTGATCAGGGCGTCGATCAATACGGCTATTTCCTATAGTTCCGAGATACTGGCGGGCGATATTGCAAAAGTAATGAATCATCTCAATCGGAAGACCGCAAACGGCGCGCCCGGATAAAGGGCGATGCACGCAAAATAATGGAATGTAAATGCGGGATTGTCGGTTTGCCGAATGTCGGCAAGTCAACCTTATTCAATGCGTTGACCGGTTCGGCTATCGATGCGGAAAACTATCCCTTCTGTACCATAGATCCCAATATCGGTATTGTTGCCGTTCCTGATCCCCGGCTGAGCCGGCTGGCGGAAATTGTTACTCCGGAGAAAGTTATTCCGGCGCATATGGAGTTCATCGATATTGCCGGGCTGGTGGAAGGGGCTTCCAAGGGTGAGGGCCTGGGCAATCAGTTTCTGGCGCATATTCGGGAAACCCACGCGATTGCGCAGGTGGTACGCTGTTTCGATGATGACAATATCGCACATGTTTCCTCTAAGATAGATCCGCTGGCCGATATTGACACCATTAATACCGAGTTGTGTCTTGCCGATCAGGAAACCGTGATAAAGGCGTTGCATAAAGCCGAGAAAAATTCAAAGAGCGGCGATAAAGATTCGGCGAAAAAACGGATTCTTTTTGAAAAAGCGCTTTCACATCTGGATCATGCCCGGCCGGTTCGTTCATTGTCGCTGAGCGATGATGAGCAGCGGCAGCTTTACGCGTTACATTTACTGACGGCAAAACCAACCCTGTATATCGCCAATGTTGCCGAAGAGGAGACTGCGGCAAATAAATGGTTGCAGGACTTGACCGCTCTTGCGGAACAGGAAAACACTCAGGTTGTCCCGGTATGCGCTTTCGCCGAAGCTGAAATAGCCCAGCTTGGTGAAGATGATAAAGCCGATTTTCTGGACGCATTGGGATTGGCGGAGCCGGGTCTGCACCGAATAATCAGAGCCGCCTATACCCTGCTGGGATTGCATACTTATTTTACCGCCGGCCCCAAGGAAGTGCGCGCCTGGACCATAAAGCAGGGTGATCTGGCGCCCAAGGCCGCCGCCGCAATTCATACTGATTTTGAGCGCGGTTTTATTCGGGCGGAAGTTACCGCATTTGACGATTATATTCAATATGGCGGTGGGCCGGGCGCCAAAGAGGTCGGCAAGTGCCGATCCGAAGGCAGGAATTACGTTGTTAAAAACGGCGATGTCATCCTGTTCCGATTCAATGTTTAGAATACACCAGGATTGTTATTGCCGGACCTCGGATATGCCCAGGCATATGCCTGCCCCGGCAGATATTCAACCAACAATGCAATCTATGCTATAGCGCCCCTGTCAAATCGATATACACTACTGGCGGATGTTTGCGCGCTTGATTTATAATGCCTGCATGGGCGCCGGTAATGAGATGGTTAAACAACAGATGATGGATGCCATAGCGCAGATCAATTCATTCGGCCTGAGCTTTGGCGCCTCGGGTAATCTGAGCAGCCGGGCGGAGCGGGGATTTTTAATCACTCCTACCGGCATTGACTATGATGATTTGAAATCCGCGAGTCTGGTCCATTGTGATATGGATGGCGGTATAATCAGCGGGAAGTTAAGACCTTCCAGTGAATGGCGGTTTCATAGAGCAATTTACCGGGCGCGCACCGAAATTAATGCGGTAGTCCATATCCATTCTCCTTATGCTACCGGCATTGCCTGCACCAGGCAGGACATCCCGGCATTTCATTATATGGTGGCCCTGGCCGGCGGGAACTCGATCCCCTGCGCCGCATATGCGACATTTGCCACGGAAGAGCTGGCAAATAATGTAATTGCGGCACTCGCAGATCGCAACGCATGCCTGTTGGCCAACCATGGCATGGTTGCGATTGGCGAGGACCTTTCTTCGGCATTTCGGCTTGCCCTGGAAACGGAGAATCTGGCGCGGCAATACTGGATAGCAAATCAGGCGGGCACACCTGTTTTGCTCGATGATCGAGAGATGGAAATAAATCTGGAAAAATTCAAGACTTATGGCAAGCAGGACTAGCAGCCTGTCGGACTTACCAAGGCTCGACATTGTAAGTTGTTGAATCAAAAGCGACTTCCTCTTTTGCCTCTTGTGAAGCTAATTTGAAAAAGCTTTTACTTTTCAATGATTTAACAGGGCAGCGCTATCCCAGTCCGATAGACTGCTAGCAGGGACGGTCACCGCAAAGCCGCGCACTGCCGTAAGTTCTAATGGTGTGCGAGGCGCCCCCTTTTTCAACCTGCTGCATGGTACGGCAGGGACCCGGCTGATTGACAGGCACTTGCCAATAAAGCGGGTGGATTTGATGGGATCTGATGCATTACAAAGCAATGTGGGTGTCATTAGCTTATTCATGGGTGGATTGGTGGGAAATGACAGGGTTTTAGGGCCAATCAATACTTCTTGATTTTGGGGAAAAAGGGCGGTTATCCTTCCTATACTCAATTCGGAGAAATGGCTATTTAAATTATGTATTCAGCCAAGAGTTCTGTAGAAAGACCGAATTGCTGGTAATATATGGCTGGTCATTGGCAGATCAAGACGACCATATTTTAGGGGCAGTTCGCCAGTCAAACCTGAGCGAGTGGCTATTTCCATATACGAGGGATCGGAAGACCCAGAGAATGATATTTATGTCATACGCCGGAAAATCAAACGTGTTCTTGGTGTTGATGAAGATAAAATCGGATTTTTCAGATCCGCATCCTCATGTGCCTGGTTAACCCCCAAAGAATAAGCCAACAAGACGGGGCACTCAACGGTACTAACGCGCCGCGAGTGACCTTGACGCTGGGCAAAAAAAGAGATTCGAAAAAGTCCTGAAAATGATGATGCTCCCTAACAAATGAAAGAACCAAGCCAGCCACTAGCAGAAGTCTTTGGTCATGTTACCTCAGACATGTCTCCCAAAGCGCAAAGATTTCGGAAAAATCGTCTCTGCCCATTTAACAATAAAGTTCCAAGTTGCACGAAAGATAAGGCAAAAGACCCACTCGGAGTATGTAGCATCCTTCACTCAAATCGACCAGTCATTACATGCCCTATACGATTCCGTGAAAACTGGCTTATTGCAGACGATGCCGCTGACTTCTTTTTTGGAAATGATGCAAAATGGACCGCATTAACAGAAGTCAGACTTGTTGATTATTACGGGAAATCAGCTGGAAATATTGATGTGGTTCTTGTGGCCTATGATGAAAATGGAAAGGTTTATGATTTTGGGTCACTCGAAATACAAGCGGTATATATCTCCGGAAATGTAAGAGATCCTTTCGCTCATTATATGAGCGATTGCTGTAGCAATGCCAGAATGGACTGGTCTGAGCAGCCAAACTACCCCAGGCCTGATTTTTTATCTTCTTCCAGAAAGCGACTGGCGCCTCAACTAATGTTCAAAGGAGGAATCCTGAATACGTGGAACAAGAAGATGGCAGTTGCTCTGGATTCTCCATTTTTCAATACTCTTGCAGATTTAAAAGAGATCGAAAAAGATAAAGCTGATATGGCATGGCTTGTTTATGATTTGGTGTCTTCTGCGAGTCAATCATTTGAGCTTCAGAAAACTAAAGTTGTTTATACTGAATTTTCTGAAGCACTAAACACAATTACACGACCGAAAGTCGGAAAAATTGGAAAGTTTATAGATCTCTTACAATCCAAGGTGGACGAGAAACTTGAAAATCCTCCCGAGAATAAAACCATCGATAGCCCCTTTAGTAAGTAGCCATGCAGAGACTTCTTTTCAGTAACGAAGTAGAGGCACCAAAGCCCGTAAATGTTGCATCGGTGCCACAGAGAAGCCCATTCAGGTACCCTGGAGGGAAGACTTGGTTTGTTCCCAGGTTACGAGAATGGCTGTTGAGCCAAAGTAGAAAACCACGTAGGTTGGTTGAGCCATTCGCAGGTGGAGGAATTGTGTCACTAACTTCAGTATTTGAAAGTCTTGTTGATACAGCATTGATGGTCGAACTGGATTATGAAATAGCAGCAGTATGGAAAACTATTGTTGGAGGGGATGCTGAATGGCTGGCCAATCGAATATTGTTGTTTGAGATGACGAAGGAGAATGCTGTATTTGAACTTGGCAAGAACAGGCGGTCTACAAGAGAAACTGCATTTCAAACAATCATAAAGAATCGAACATTCCACGGAGGTATTTTAGCTGCCGGGTCTGGATTCCTGAAAAATGGGGAATCAGGAAAGGGGGTTCTTTCACGATGGTATCCAACTACCCTTGCAACTAGATTAAGAAACATAGATCAAGTGCGCACTAAATTGAAATTCCTTTGCGGTGATGCTATAGATGTATTGAATTCTAATATAGATGATGAGAGTTCAGTTTTTTTCATAGACCCACCCTACACGGCTGGAGGGAAAAAAGCAGGAAGTCGTTTGTATAAGCACTATGAATTAGACCACGAAGAACTATTTGCCATATGCTCAAGATTGAGTGGAGACTTTATTATGACTTATGACAACGCGGATGAAGTGAAGGAATTGGCAAAGAAATATGGATTTCAAGCCAAGCCTATTCCAATGAAAAACACTCATCATGCGGCGATGACCGAACTTGTTATTGGAAAAGATTTAGAATGGATGAAGGGTATTGATCGAGTGTTGGAAGCACAGGCCCCATATCTTAATAAGCGCGGAAAGAAAATCAAAAGCCTAACAAGGCGATAGAGGACAACGATTTGGGCTGCGCCCAAATCGTGCCTCATCTCGACGTTCTACTTGACGGTTCTGCCATTCCGCCACTTCGGCACGGGATAGAGGGGGATTATGGGCTTCCCTCCCATGTTGCGTCAAGGCGGGAACGGGATGAGTAGTGATGGAAAACAACTTCAAAATACGTTACCTTTTACTAGAGTTCTATAGAAAGGAGAAGTTACAATGATCGTTGAAAAACAGTTTTCTTTACTCGAAGAAATATTGGCGAGTTGGAAGAAGACCCTCGGAGTTGTTTACGAAGGCTATAAAAATCACGTGTACCGCACAGTTAATTTTTGTCTTATACTTAAAGATTGCAGTGAGGAAGAGAGAGAAAAACTAATTATTGCAGGTGCCTTCCACGACCTCGGAGCATGGGTCGAAAATACGCTCGATTACCTTCCCCCATCCGTATCGTTAGCAATGGAATACTTAAAAAAGAAAAATCTGGAAGCATGGTCAGAGGAAATAGAGCTAATGATCACTCAGCATCATAAGATTACAAAGCACAAAGACCCACCCTATCCACTTGTTGAAACCTTCCGCAAAGCCGATCGGGTGGATGCTTCCCTTGGTTTATTTAAGTCCGGCATACCTAAAACCCATATAAAGCAAGTTAAAGCTCAATTCCCAAATGCCGACTTTCATAAAAACGCGGGTAAGATGGTTATTAAATGTATCATGATGCATCCATTCAATAATCCAGTACCGATGATAAAGTGGTGATAGAACGATACTTTAACACCATATAAATGTGGTAATTAGGGGCCAGCATTCAGCAATTTCGGAAAAATTGTTTGCTGCGACCGGTGATCTAATGTCACGCTATGACTGAATTTGTGACCCGTTTTGCGCCGTCTCCGACGGGTGAGCTGCATCTTGGCCATGCGGCGTCGGCTTTGCATGTCTGGCGCACGGCCGAGGAGGCGGGTGGCACAGTGCTGCTGCGGATCGAGGATATTGATACGACAAGGTGCCGGCTGGCGTTCACCGAACAGATCTACCGCGACCTGGAATGGCTGGGGTTAGACTGGCCGCAGCCGGTTCGCGTTCAGTCAGCACATTTTGGCGATTATGCGGATGTGGTGACCGATCTGGCGGGGCGTGGCCTGGCCTATCGCTGTTTTCGAACGCGCGCGGAGCTTGCGGATGCCGGTCCTTCGCCGATATCGGCCCAGGTTGAGCAGGTGCAACTCGATGCTGGGAATCCGTTTGCCTGGCGATTGTCGCTGGAGGCAGCGCGTGCGCACCTTGGCTCGGTCTGGCAGGATTTATCTTATACGCTGGATACGGGTGACGGGCATCAGGTCGTCGCCGCCGACCCATATCGCGAGGGTGACATTGTCATCGCACGGAAGGACAGCCCCAGCGCCTATCATATCGCCGCGACACATGATGACGCCTTGCAAGGAATGACACACATCATTCGCGGTGAGGACTTGATCGACGCGCCCCACGTACAAACCCTGTTGCAAGTGTTGATGGGCTGGTCACAGCCGATTTACAGGCACCATTCGCTGGTGCCGGGGCCGGACGGCAAGCGCCTGTCAAAAAATGCCAAAAGTCTTTCACTTGCCGCGCTACGAAAGGACGGTATGTGCGTTGAAGAGATAAAGAGGCGCCTCGGATTTGCATGACTGATTTAGCGGCGCCCGTGGCGCCATCCGGGCCTGTCCGGTTTGGCACCGCACTCGTGCTTCCGGGCGGAATCTGTATCGATTGGCAAAAATTGCAGCGTCCCAGGTATTTTATTCCAGCAGGGTTATTTTTTGCCATGCCCTGAGTTTTTCTTCATAACTGATTGACGCATTAGCCGGACTGGTGGACGGCAAGTGCTGTTGCTGAATGTTTTCCGTTATTTTGCATACAGTTTTATTTGCCCGTTTGGCAAAGGCCGTTTGTGCGGCAGTGCCGTTGAAAAACATATATTTGATATTTGGGTGATTGGTAAAAAAACTATGGAAATCGTTAATAATGATGCTCGTCGGAACAATATCCGCATCCAGGCTTGAATTGCGGATGCAGGTCTTCATCACGTCCCATAATGCGATATTGTTTGAACGCAATATATCCAATCTTTTTTCATAGGATCCACCGGCATCGAATTTCAGAAGCTCGGCCATTATCTTCCAGAACAGGTTGCGCGGATGCGCGTAGTATTGCCCGGCTTTCAATGAGGCCCTCCCCGGCATACTGCCAAGGATTACTATATGGGCATCCGAATTGGAGACTGGAGGAAAACTTTGTATATGCGCCATGCCATTACTATATGCAACTCACGGCTCCAGCATTGAATCAATGGCGATCAGGCACATTATCCCATAGCTATGAGTGTGACGAAGAAAGAGGATTGTGGCGAGGCCGCCCAGCCGGAGCTGCTAAATGCTCGCTAGTTGTCCAGTGTGAATCGGGCGACACCATTTTCTGCTATATGGGGCTCAGTATCGAATGGCCGGTCTTTATAAAATAGCTTTATACCGGGGGCATAACCAAATAGAATTTCAAACGGCGCATTGCCTGAAAGGATAATTGTTTGCCCGGTCCTGCCGGTGCCAAAAAACAATTTCTCTCCTGTTGAATCTGAAATTTCAATCCATGAATTTTCATGGATAAGCATTTTGAGTTTATCTGGGCCGAAGGAGGGGATATTGATTTGATTTTCATTGGAATGCGCTTCATCATCGGATGCCGGTAATGGTATTACTTCTGACCGCACTTCTTCATCGGCAGCCTTATTTGTTGCGAGATCTTCCCGTTCCACCACGTTTTGCCATCCGGGAGGATGGATAACAACAGAAAATTCGTAATCAAAGGCCGGTTTGGATATGTTTTTCGATTCTTCGGTTTGAGCAGTGTTTGTGGTATTTGCCGGGGTGAGATAATGACTCCGATACCAGATCAGCACCAGTATGACCAGACTCAGTGTGACAATATAAGTAAATGCCCGGACGGGTTTATCACTGCTGCTGATTTGAGCACGGTGTTTCTTCTTTGGAAAGATATCGAGCGGAGGCGCAGACACCACCTCCGCATCAAATAAATCAACAACAGATTTCTCATCGATACCTACGGCCTTGGCGTAAGCCCTTATATAGCCGCGCACATAGGTGGGTCCGGGCAGCTTATCATAATCATCCTGCTCCAGCGCCGTAATGAAGTTTGCTTTCAGATGCAGTTGTTTGGCAATATCGGCTATTGAGATATTCAGTTCTTTACGTTTTGAACGCAGCAATTCTCCGGCTATAGCGCCCGATTTGCTACTGGTATTCATCTCAATTTCCCCGTAGCTCTTTGTATTGTGCCGCTTCTGTTGAATCGGAAAATTCGTTACTTAATAATAAGCCGTAACTTGAAACCGCATCCTTGTTGCCCAGAATTTCTTCAATTTGAATGCCCAGCCATAAGCTCTTGGGATTATGTCTGGCTATATCCTGATATTTTTGTAAATATTTGCGCGCGAGGGCGTAATTATTCTGTTGCATTGTCAGTTCGCTCATTCTTATCAGGGCTTGCGGGATATTGGGATTAAGCTCCAATGCTTTGCGGTAAAAATTTTCGGCTTTCACCTCGTTGCCGCTCTTTTGCACACATATGCCCGCATTGGTATAGGCAATCTCCGGGGTTTCGTAGAGAGGATTTTCCGCCGCCCGTAGGAAAATTTTCTCCGATTTGGAAAATTGTTTTTGCTGGCACAGAAATTGTCCGTAGTTGTTTAGGATGGAAGGGTTATTCGCATCTTTTCTGAGCGCATGTTTAAAGTTTTTTTCCGCCTTGGAATATTCACGGATATTCTGGTACAAAAGACCGAGCAAGTTGTAGGTTATTGCATAGTCGGGATCAGCCTTTTTGGCGAGTTCAAGTTTTTCCAGTGACTTTTCGTATTTGCCGCTTTCCAAATAAGCGACCCCCAATTGTATATTAGCCAGCGCAATCTGATTGGTTCCCTGACCGGACCCAAGGCTTCTATCATTATTGGCATTGTTATTGAGGGAAGCACATGCAGCAACTGCCAATGTGCCGATGATCAACAGTGCAATATGGAATACTCTCATAATCGTTATGTTACCGATGCCGTTTGGAGGAAGTTTACTTTGCCTTTGACCCTGCCAATAAGCTGGCCGCATGCCGCATCAATGTCATCGCCCCGGGTTTTCCGGGTTATCGCTATCATCCCGGAGTTTATCAGGATCATCCGGAATGCATCTATGGTATCCGGATCAGCACAATGGTAAACAGAACCGGGAAATTTATTAAACGGTATTAAATTGATTTTTACCGGAATGCCACGCAACAATTTAACCAGCTTGTGCGCCTGTTCCGGTTTGTCGTTGACATCTTTCAGCATAACATATTCTATGGTTATTGCCGAATCGATATTGGCCGCCGTATAACGCCGGCAGGCCGCAAGTAAATCCTCAAGGGCATAATGCCTGTTGATGGGAATGATTCTGTTGCGCAGTTCATTGTCCACCGCATGTAGTGAAATAGCCAGATTGACGTTTGAATCCCGGCTTAATTTATCGATCCCGGGAACAATGCCCGATGTGCTTACCGTGACTTTTCTTTTGGCAAGCCCGAAGGCCTGACTCTCTGTCAATAAATTAACTGCCGTTAAAACATTCTGGTAATTGAGCAAAGGCTCCCCCATACCCATGAAAACAATATTGGTAATTATGCGGCGTTTATGCTGAAAATGCCCTAGTTCGCGGTTGGCCAGCCAGACCTGTCCGATAATTTCCGCGGTAGTCAGGTTGCGGCTAAATCCCTGCTGTGCGGTCGAGCAGAATTTGCAATCCAGCGGACAGCCCGCCTGGGAAGAAATACACAAGGTGCCGCGATCATCTTCAGGGATGAATACCGTCTCTACCGCATTATTAGGATCGATTTGCACCAGCCATTTTCTGGTGCCGTCGGCTGATTGCCGCATGCTTGTTATCTTCGGCAGACTGAGCGAGGCGATTTCCGACAGCAGGCTTCGCAATTTTTTGCCGAGATCGGTCATGCCGGAAAAATCCGTGACCCCATGATGATAGATCCATTTTAATACCTGCGACGCCCGAAACGGAAACTCGCCAAGCTCGTGGAACCAGGTTTCCAGAGATGCCTTGTCATAATCGAGAAGATTGACTCGTGTATCCATTTTCGCCTTGCTTACCGTGTTCTGGGACAGATTTCCTTCGGTTCAAAGAATAAGCCGATCTCTATTTCCGCATTTTCGGCGCTGTCCGAACTATGCACTGCATTTTCATAGACATCGGAATCTTTTTCGTGCTTTGCAAAGTCATATCTGACTGTGCCCGGAGCGGCAAGCCTGGGAATCGTTGCGCCGATTAATTCCCTGCTTTTTGCTATGGCATTTTCGCCTTCCAGTACCTGTACCATCACCGGGCCGGAGGTCATGAATTTCACAAGATGCTCATAAAACGGCCGCTGTTTATGAACCTCATATAATTTTTCCGCCTGTTCCTTACTCAGATGCAACATTTTTGCGGCCAGAATACGGAAGCCGCTTTTTTCGAATCTTGCCAGGATTTCGCCCACCACATTCCTGGCGATGGCATCGGGTTTAATAATCAATAATGTCCTTTCAAAAATCACCAGATCACACTCAATATCGAATATAATTTTTTACTTGCACAATTATACGTATTTGCTTGAAAAGTGGAATAGATCTTATAAACTGTTTTTTTTGCGCAGAACATGTTGAATATGCTTTAGAGACAAGCAAACAATTTCGGTGAATGCACAAGCGGCAACGGAAAAAATCCTGTTTACCCCGACTCCGGAGCGCGACCGAACACAATAATCAGTACATGCCCGTTGCCAGTCTGGCCGCTTCTGACATCATTTCCCGATTCCAGGGCGGCTCAAAGCTAAGCTCAACATTCACCGAGCTTATATTGGGGACGGTGGATATCTTATACTTGACATCCTCGGCCAGAAACTCGCCCATTCCACAACCGGGTGCGGTTAAGGTCATTACTATATCTACATGATTGCCGCCTTGCTCCAAGGGGGTGATCTTGCATTCATAGATTAAACCGAGTTCGACAATGTTGATCGGGATCTCCGGATCATAGCAGGTTTTCATTTGTTCCCAAACCAACTCTTCATCGACACTGCCGTCACCGGTCATTTCCCCGTTGTCCGTATCTGCATCGGCACCGTCATTGACTTCAATGCCAAGCGCATCGGCATCCTTGTTGGCGATACGGGCCAGATTGCCGTTGATATTTACCGTGTAGCTGCCGCCCAATGCCTGGGTAATATAGACGACGCTGTTTTCCGGGATCGCAATTGGCGTGCCCGACGGGATTAAGACCGCTTCGCAATCGCGCCTTGTCGTTATCGGCATATGCTGATCCATAGCTACTCCGTAGAAACCAAGGCATTGCCGCCTTCAAGTGCGGCATGCAGCGTATGCCAGCAGAGCGTAGCGCATTTAACGCGCGCAGGATAATCGCGCACGCCGGCAAGTGCGGTCAGTTTCCCCAGGCTGTCCGTATTTATCCCGTTATCCTTTGTAACCATATCGTGAAAGGCGTTGAAGATCCCCTGTGCTGCATTGATTGATTTGCCCTTGAGCAGATCGGTCATCAAAGACGCCGAGGCAACCGAGATCGCGCAGCCGGAACCGTCAAAGCCGATATTCTCGATCTTGTCATTATTGATGTCGAGGTATAGAGTCAGCCGGTCGCCGCACAGCGGATTGAAGCCTTCCAGCGTTTGCGTTGTATGACTCGGCTTGCCGAAATTTCTCGGCTTGCGATTGTGATCGACGATCATTTCCTGATATAGATCCTTCAGGTCAAACATCTAGGCAAATACCTCCCTGCATTTTTTTATTCCATCGATCAGTCGGTTGATCTCCTCTTTCGTATTGTAGAAAGCAAACGATGCGCGCGCCGTTGCGGGAAGGCGGAACTTTTCCATTACCGGCATTGCGCAATGATGCCCGGTGCGTATCGCGATCCCCTCATGATCGACAATGGTGCCAATATCGTGGGGATGGATATTCTCCAGCACAAAGGAAAAGATGCTGGCTTTTTGCCTTGCCGTGCCGATCTGTTTTAACCCCTCTATGGTTCGCGCCCGCTCGCTCGCATAATCGAGCAATGCCGACTCTTGCCTGCAAATGTTGTCAAAGCCGATCGATTGCACATAGTCAACCGCTGTGCCCAGACCAATCACACCGGCAATATGGGGGGTGCCCGCTTCGAACTTGTAAGGCAGATCATTGTATTCGGTTTTTTCCAGCGTAACCGTTTTGATCATATCACCGCCGCCCTGATAAGGAGGCATGGCACTGAGCAACTCCTGTTTGCCGTACAACACGCCGACACCGCTCGGCCCGAATAATTTATGTCCTGAAAACACATAGAAATCACAACCCAGGCGCCGCATATCGATAGCCGTATGAGGCGCAGCCTGAGCGCCGTCGATTAATACCTTGGCATTGACGGCATGGGCCTTGTCAATCAACTCTTTGACCGGGTTAATGGTTCCCAGGGCATTGGAGATGTGGCTCAGCGCAAGCAACGCGGTTTTTTCCGTCAATAATGTGTCCAACTCATCGAGTGCCAATTCCCCCGCGCTATTGATAGGAATATATTTCAAACGGGCGCCGGTTTGTTCGCACACCATTTGCCAGGGGACGATATTGGAATGGTGCTCCAACTCGGTGATCAGCACTTCACTATCCGGCGTCAATACCGGACGGGCAAAACTTTGGGCAACCAGATTGATGCCTTCGGTTGCGCCTCGCACAAAGATAATTTCCCTGGTTGAAGCGGCATTGATATAGGTTCTGATTTTTTCACGGGCATTTTCATAAGCGGCGGTAGCCTTCTCACTCAGCGTATGTATGCCGCGATGGATATTCGAGTTATATTCCGCATAGTACTCGGTAAGCGTGTCGATAACGCATTGAGGCTTTTGCGCGGTCGCCGCATTGTCCAGATAGGCCAGCAGTTTGCCATGGACCTGCTGGTGCAGGATCGGAAAATCGGCACGGATCCGATGAATATCGAAATCAACCGCCAGAGTTTTTTCCATACTTTCGCCGATCATTGGGCAAATTCCCCCGCCCCGCAACCGGACAATTTTTCTGACACTAGGCCTTCCAGGTGCTTCCGCACCAGATCGAGTTTGCAACGGTTCATCACTTCCTGCGCAAAGGCAAAGGTGAGTATGCTTTTTGCCGCATCCTCTGCAATTGCGCGCGAACGCAAATAAAACAGCATGCCTTCATCCAGCTTGCCGACCGTGGCGCCATGACTGCACTGTACATCATCCGCATAGATTTGCAGCTCGGGTTTGGTGTCCACCTCGGCATCATCCGAAAGCAACAGATTGGCATTCGACTGACGGGCTTCAATCTTTTGCGCGTCTTTATGGACAACCACCTTGCCGTTGAACACCCCACGGCCTGCGTCACCCAATATGCCGCGATAATTTTCATTGCTGTATGTGGCGGGCGCCAAATGATCAACGCGCGTATGATTATCGATATGCTGTTTGCCGCCGGCAATGTACAAACCGTTCAGATCGACCGTTGCGCCCGCGGCATGCAAATGTGCATGAATATCTGTTCTTGCCAGTGCGCCGCCTAAAGCGACCGAGTTGGATATGAAATGACTATCGCGCTGTTGCCGCACGAATAAAAAGCCAATGTGATGGCTCAAGCCGCTTTCCTGCTGGATACGGTAATGTTCCAGTTTTGCCCCGTCATGCATGGTGATTTCCGATACAACATTATTCAAATACGCGGCGTTCTCATCCAGCCCCAGATAATTTTCAATGATTACCGCCTTTGAATTTTTGCCGGCGATAATTATATTGCGAGGATGCATCGCCGACGGGGATGACTGCCCGCCGGAAAGGTAGAAAATGTTAATCGGCACATCCAGCTCGGAATCTTCCGGGATACGGATGACTACACCCTGTTTTATAAACGCGGTATTGAGTGTGGTAAATTCCGTTGCGCCATCGCAGGTTTCGGAGAAATTGGCCTGCAATAAAGAACCGTTTTCATCCATTGCCGTATTCAAATCTTTAACGATGCAGCCCTCTGGCAGGGCATGCAAAGCGGAAAGTTCACCGGAGTAATAGCCGTTGACAAACACCAGCCGGTGACAGGCAAGCCCGGCAAATTGCAAACGATCGCGTGTGCCTTGACCGACGGCGGTTTGCTGCGGCATTCGATACTGATTGCGGCTGAGCGCCGAGACATTGGTATAACGCCAGTTTTCATTGCGCGTGGTCGGCAGCCCTTTTTCCCGTAGATGATCGATGGCATTCCGCCGCCTTGCAATCAGCCAGTCCTGCTGCCCGCTCAGGTCGGAGCGGTCGAACGAGTCGATAAATTGTTGTGCGCTATTCATGCGATTTCGGTCTTTTCCTCGCTCCAGTCATAGCCACGCTCTTCCAGCTCCAGCGCAAGTTCCGGCCCGCCCGATTTTATAATGCGCCCGCCGTCCAACACATGGACATAATCCGGTTTGATATAATTCAGCAGGCGTTGATAATGAGTGATTAAAATAAATGCGCGCTCGCTATTGCGCAGACTGTTGATACCTTCGGCCACAATCTTCAACGCATCGATATCCAGACCGGAATCGGTTTCATCCAGAATCGCCAATTTCGGCTCCAGCACCGCCATCTGAAACACCTCATTGTGTTTTTTTTCTCCGCCGGAAAACCCCTCATTAACGCAACGATTCAATAAATCCTCGTTCATCTTTACCAGTTCCGTTTTCTTTTTTACCAGTTCGAGAAACTCCATGGCATCCAATTCACTTTCATTCCTGTGAGCACGGAGGGCATTCACCGACGCCTTCAACAAATACACATTTTTCACCCCCGGTATTTCCACCGGATACTGAAAAGCGAGAAAGATCCCCGCAAGGGCGCGCTCTTCCGGCGCAAGCTCGCTCAGATCCTTATCCTGATACAAGACCTGGCCGCCGTTCACCTCATAGCTGCTTTTCCCGGCCAATACATTCGCCAGCGTACTCTTGCCTGAGCCGTTCGGCCCCATAATCGCATGGACTTCCCCGGCATTGACCGCCAGGTCCAGCCCCTTGAGGATTTGTTTCCCGTAAGCGCTGACCCGTAAATCTCTTATTTGCAACATACTGTCAGCCCACCGCGCCTTCCAGCGTGATCCCCAATAATTTTTGCGCCTCGACCGCAAACTCCATGGGTAATTTCTGGAACACATCCTTGCAGAAACCATTGACGATCATATTGACCGCATCCTCTTCCGCAATGCCGCGCTGCATACAATAAAACAGCTGATCTTCGCTGATCTTTGAAGTAGTCGCCTCGTGCTCAACCTGGGCATTGGAATTCTTTACCTCTATATAGGGAAAGGTATGCGCCCCGCACGTATCGCCCATCAATAAAGAATCGCATTGCGTGTAATTGCGGGCATTCTCGGCCTTTCTGCTGATCTTCACCAGGCCGCGGTAGGAATTTTGCGCATATTTAGCGGAAATACCCTTGGAGATGATCGTGCTGCGGGTATTCCGGCCAAGGTGGATCATCTTGGTGCCGGTATCGGCCTGTTGATGATTATTAGTTACCGCGACCGAATAAAACTCGCCGACCGAATTATCCCCTTTTAACAGACAACTCGGATACTTCCAGGTAATCGCCGATCCGGTTTCGACCTGGGTCCAGGAGATCTTAGAATTATTGCCGCGGCAATCTCCGCGTTTGGTCACGAAATTATAAATACCCCCGACGCCGTTTTCATCACCGGGGTACCAATTTTGCACCGTGGAATACTTGATCTCCGCATTATCGAGCGCAACCAGTTCCACCACGGCCGCATGCAACTGGTTTTCATCGCGCATCGGTGCGGTGCAGCCTTCCAGATAGCTGACATAACTACCCTCTTCGGCAACGATCAGCGTTCTTTCGAACTGTCCGGTGTTAGAGGCATTGATACGGAAATAGGTGGAAAGCTCCATAGGGCAGCGCACACCTTTGGGAATATAGCAAAATGAACCATCGGTAAAAACCGCCGAATTGAGCGCCGAAAAAAAGTTATCCGCGGCAGGCACCACACTGCCCAGATACGGTTTAACCAGCTGGGGATGATCCTTGACCGCCTCGGAAAAAGAGCAAAAGACAACCCCTGCCTCCGCCAGCTTTTCCTTGAAGGTAGTGGCCACAGAAACACTGTCGAATACCGCATCGACCGCCACACCGGCCAGCATTTTTTGCTCCTGCAACGGAATACCCAGTTTTTCATAGGTTTCGAGCAGCTTTGGATCCACTTCATCCAGACTTTTGAGCTGGTCCTTTTGCGTCTTTGGTGCGGAATAATAAGAAATTGCCTGATAATCGATAGCCTTGATACTCAGATGTGCCCAATTCGGAGCCGCCATAGTCAGCCAATGCCGGTAGGCCTTCAGCCGCCACTCCAGCAGCCATTCCGGCTCCTGTTTCTTGTCTGAAATGAGTCGAATCACCTCCTCATTCAGTCCCGGCGGCACGGTATCGGTATCGATATCGGTAACAAAACCATGCTCATAATCCCTGTCGATCAGGGTCTGCACATTATTTTCGGCGCTTTCCGGATGAGAAGCCATTATTCCCCTGCCTCGTCGTTCACACTGAAACTTTCACCACAACCGCAGGTTTCCTGCACGTTTGGATTGCTGAATTGAAATCCGGAATTAAGCCCCTTGCGCACAAAATCAAGTTGGCACCCGGCCAGATAAGCAAGACTTCGCTCGTCAACCACGACGGTTACCCCCCTGCTTTCAAAGGTGGCATCCTGCTCGGTAACCTTGTCGGCCGCCTCCAGCACATACTGATAGCCGGAACAACCGGTGGGTTTAACCCCGACGCGCAGCCCGGCCGCGCTCGAACCCTGCTCAGAGAGAAAAGTCTTCACATGATTCGCGGCGGCTTCCGTCAGATTGATATGTGGTGTTTCCATGATACGCTCCCGGTCCAAAATCAATGCGCCAAATGCCGTTGCAAAATGCCTTCCTGCCGTTCCGCAACCTGTTTGACATTATTTTGCCGGATTATTTCCCCAAGAGTGATGTTGTTCAGATATTGCGCCACATGCCGGTTCAATCCCATCCACAGATCATGCGTCAAACAACGCACATTGCCCTGACAATTCTGCTTACCGCCGCAGCGCGTCATATCGACGCTCTCATTGATACAATAAATAATCTTGGCAATAGTGATCTCATCGGCATCCATGGCAAGCCGGTACCCGCCGCTTGGCCCGCGAATACTCTCCACCAGGACGCGCTTGCGTAATTTATTGAACAGTTGTTCCAGATAGGCCAGCGAAATACTCTGTCGTCTGGCAATATCAGACAAACTTATCGGCTCGCCATCATTATGCAGCGCCAGATCCAGCATCGCAGTGACTGCATAGCGGCCTTTGGTAGTCAATTTCATATTCAGTTTGCTCCAATTCTCGGCAGTATTTGAACTTCAACACCCTAATGATTACATAACTTACTAAATTAGTCAAGTATATTTCATCCGGCTGTAGAGAACAAATAAACCGTCCGATCCGGCAACAGTGTTTCGTCCTGTCTGATAGGTTATACTCTCTTTCAATCCGACTGGGGATTCAATACATTCAGAGAAGGAGGCAGAAGCCGGCATCACCGCATTCCCCCCTGAAAAGGAGCAACCATCCAGTCCGACAAGACCTGTTTGATTTTTGTGTAAGTGCCTGAATTTTATAAAACTTTACGGGCTTTGCCTTCTTTATTGGTGCAATATTCGGGCTAATTCAGCCGGCGGTGTATAATGCCGCACTATGATGGCGGGGGAACACCGGGAGCATATTCTCTTTTTAACAGGCCGGTTGGCGCAGCAGCAGCTTGAAAATATTCTTCAGTCAATGCAGCCGACCGAATTTACCTATGAAACTAGAAATATCGGTATCAGTGTCGCCGCATTGATGACGGCCGGGATGATCAGTCGTCGGGTAACTGATCTGCATGGCGCCGACCGGATTATCGTCCCCGGACTCTGCCTCGGTGACCTGGCCGCCACCTCCGAAAAACTCGGCGTCCCCTGCATCCGAGGCACGGTCGATATGAAAGATCTGCCGGCCTTCTTTGGCCGGGACTGCAAACCGCCCGATCTCAGCCGCTACCGGGTCGATATATTCGCCGAGATCACCGATGCGCCGAATATGACCATCGACGCTATTCTTGCCAGGGCCGGCAAATATGCCGGCGACGGAGCAAATATAATCGATATAGGATGTCTGCCCGATACCCCCTTTCCCCATCTGGAAGAAACTGTCACCGCCCTGCACGAAGCGGGATTCACCGTCAGTGTTGATTCCCTGGCGGAAGAAGAATTATTGCGCGGCGGCAGGGCCGGCGCAGAATACCTGCTCAGCCTCAGCGAAGATACACTCTGGATAGGCGAAGAGGCAGGCGCTATTCCGGTGCTTATCCCGGCCCGGCATGGCGATATGCCCTCTCTGTACCGGGCTATAGAAAAATATGCGACCGGGGACAAGTCTTTTTTTGCTGATCCTATCCTCGACCCAATCCATTTTGGCTTTACCGAATCTATTCTACGCTACCGTGAATTACGCCAAAGCTGTCCCGATGTTCAGATAATCATGGGGATAGGCAATATAACCGAGCTGACCGAAGCCGATACCACGGGCATCAATGCTATACTGTTCGGCATAATATCGGAACTGGCGCTGGATGCCGTGTTGGCAACCGAGGTCAGCCCGCATTGCCGGTCGGTGGTTCGCGAGGCGGATATGGCACGGCGCATGATGTATGCCGCTAGATCCGAGGGCAGTCTGCCCAAGGGTTTCGACGCTTCACTGACCGGCCTGCATGCCCGCAAACCCCTGCGGTACACGCCGGAAGAAATCAATGAAATATACCGGCAGGTGAAAGACCCCAGCTACCGCATCCAGCTGAGCGAAGCAGGGGCGCATGTCTATAATCGGGACGGCATTCATACCGGCGCCGATCCTTTTGAACTGTTTCCCGCCCTGGCGCTGATACAGGACGACGCCCCCCATGCCTTTTATATGGGAGTGGAATTAGCCCGGGCGCAGATCGCCTGGCAATTAGGCAAAGCGTATATGCAGGACGAGGAACTGGATTGGGGCAGTGCGGGAAGCAAAACTCACCCGCCGGGATTAGAGAGAGATGCCGACCGGCACAAAGCGGCCGGCAGCACCCTTGCCCAGAGCAGAGGGAAAAGAAAAAAATGATCAGCGAGGTTATTATCAGCACATTGAACCGCGACGGTTCCCCCCATGCCGCCCCGATGGGGATCCGGCAAGAGCAGGGGCTGATCATCCTGGCCCCCTTTAAACCGTCCACTACGTTGGAGAACATCCAATATCACCGCAATGCGGTAGTCAATTATATCGATGATGTGCGCATTTTTGCCGGTTTTCTAAGTGGGCACAGCGACTGGCCGCTGGTGCCGGCTGAAAAGATCAACGGCTACCGGCTGGAAGCGGCCTTAGCCCATGCCGAGCTGGAATTAACAACGTTTGAAGACCACGAATTACGTCCCCGCTTTTATTGCCGGACGCTGCACGAAGAGGCCCACAAACCGTTCGCAGGATTCAATCGCGCCCAGGGCGCAGTACTGGAGGCGGCAATACTGGTAAGCCGTTTGCACATGCTGCCGGATGAAAAAATTGACCGGGAAATTGCCTACCTGGCTATAGCCGTCGACAAAACCGCCGGAGAAAACGAAAAAACCGCATGGGCCTGGCTGATGGATGAGATAGAGGCATTTCGACGCCGCCGGCGGCAGGGTGGGGCGGCATGACCGGAATGCTCGCCAGTATTGCCTCTGTTGCCGAAGCCGGGATCGCTCTCGACGAGCGCGCCGACATCATCGATGCAAAAGACCCGCATGCAGGCTCCCTGGGCGCACTGGATACCGGCAAAGTTTCCGGCATTGTCCAGGCCGTTACCGGCGCTGTTCCGGTCAGCGCTACGGTAGGCGATGTACAGCCGGACGATCCGCGGCTGTTGCAGCACATTGATAAAATGGCGGCAACCGGGGTAAACCTTGTCAAAGTAGGATTATTTCATTCCCAACCCACCGAGCGCTTTATTCGAGCTATACAACAGGCTGCCGGCAACAAAATCAATCTGGTCATAGTGCTGTTTGCGGAAGACTACCTCGGCCTGGAATCATTCGAGCCGCTATTGCAGACCGGCATTCAAGGCATCCTGCTCGACACAAAAACCAAGAAGGGCAAAAGCCTGCCCGCCATTCTACCCGCTAAAGTACTCCGGCATTTTATCGAGACTGTAAAGAGCCATGCCCTGTTGACCGGTCTGGCCGGATCGCTGCGCTATCAGGATATTGAAACCCTGCTCGGATTCGCCCCCGATTATCTGGGATTTCGCGGCGCCCTTTGCGCCGAAAACAGCCGCACAAGCCGGATTGACCGGCGCCGGGTAAAAAAAATTCGAGCTGCGATCCCACAACAGGTACTATAAGCGGGTCACCACTATTAAAAGGAGGGGTATAGAACTATGGCACAATGGCGCACCAAGAAAAAAGACGAAACCTATACAGAAGAAGAAATTGAAGCCCGCTTAAAAGAAGAATTACCCGACTGGTATTTCGAAGCAGGCTGGATCCGGCGCAAATATAAGACCAGCGGCTGGAAAGGAACCCTGATGGTGGTCAACACCGTAGGGCATCTTGCCGAAGCCGCCTGGCATCATCCCGATCTCACCGTTTCCTATGCCTTCGTTATCGTCAAACTAATGAATCATGCCGCCAAAGGCGTGACCGGCAAAGATTTTGAACTGGCTGCAAAGATCGAGCAGGTTATACAATGGCAACCGGGCATTGAAGAGGGCAGCGCATTGGAGGGCACGCCGGACGATCCCCGTTTCAAATACGTGAAATATGACTAACCCCGCTGCCAGGCGCCGGACCTGCCCCCCGACTTCTCCAGCAGCCGGATATTGGAGATCACCATCCCCCGGTCAACCGCCTTGCACATATCATAAATCGTGAGCAATGCAACGTGAACCCCGGTCAAAGCCTCCATTTCCACCCCGGTTCTATCCTCCGTTTCCGCCCGGCACGTACAGGCAACGGAGGAATCATTTTCATTCACACTCAGCTCGACCGCCACATAGGTCAAACGCAACGGGTGGCACAGCGGGATCAACTCGGCCGTTTTCTTCGCCCCCATGATCCCCGCGGTTCTGGCGATGCCCAGCACGTCCCCCTTCGTATGCCCGCCCTCCTTGATCAAAGCCAGGGTCTCCGCCCGCATACAGATAGAACCTGCCGCCACCGCCACTCTTCGGCTAACATCCTTATCCCCTATATCGACCATATGGGCGGTGCCCTGCTTATCGAAATGAGTCAATTTAGACATGCGCGTAGTATCCCGTTACCATCAACCTGATACTACCCGAATACCGCGAGGCCGTTAAGAAAAACAATGCAGATATCCGTCAAATACTTTGCCCGTTTGCGGGAATTGACCGGAGAAGCCGGCGCAACCATCGAAGTTGACGAAAACACTTGCGTAGACGAACTGTGGCGCTCGCTTGGCAAAAGCAAGCACATCCAACTCAACAACGTAATGATGACCGTCAACATGGAATACGTAAAACCCGGACACCGCCTCAAGGCTGGCGACGAAGTAGCATTTTTTCCACCCGTCACAGGCGGCTGAGTCATGCTGGTTGAACTACGCAGCCGCCCCTTCAATGCCTGGCGCGAAATAGACTCCTGTCAATCCCGGTTACGCCGCACCGGCCGGTACGGAGCCGTGGCCAGTTTTGTCGGCATCATGCGCGACTTCAACGAAGACCGCCGGGTTACCGGCATGATGCTTGAGCACTACCCGGAGATGACCGAAAAATACCTGAAAAAAATCGCCGCCCATACCGCAGAAAAATGGCAGTTAATCGAGCTATTACTCCTGCATCGAATCGGCCGGATCAACATAGGAGAGCACATTGTTATAGTAGCCACCTGGGCTGCGCACCGCAAGCAGGCCCTTGAAAGCTGCCACACACTGGTCGAAGACCTAAAATCCCGCGCCCCATTCTGGAAAAAAGAAGAGACCCCCGATGGCGACAGATGGGTCGAAAAAAACACCCCCGGTTGAAGCCGGCCTCACCGCATTCCCTCACCCAGAGGGTGAGGGGGATGGTCCTGGTGGCGGGGGGGATACAGTCTTGCTGAACCAGTTTAAAGGCTGGATTCCTGCTTCCGCAGGAATGGCGGAGGAGGAGGCCGGCATTGCGGGAGGAGGAGGCCGGAATCACCGCATTCTCCCCTCTCCCTCTGGGAGAGGGGCCGGGGGTGAGGGAGGGGTGAGGCTCCACAGGTACTAAACAATCCCATAAAAAGGCTGCACCTCGACCGGTTCATTCGGCTGAACCGTCTCACTCTCCAGCGGCAACACAATAAAGCAATTTGCAGCGGACATCGAACGGAGTATCCCCGACCCCTGTTTGCCGGTCTTCTCAACCACAAGGCGGCCGGCCTCATCGTATTTCAGGACCCCCCGTTGATACTCCACTCGGCCGGCCCGTTTTCTCAATTTCGACAGACAAGGCACCTTCATCATCACCGGCGGAGCCGGATCCTCACCCGCGAGCCTTTTCAGCCCCGGCTGCACAAACTGATAAAAAGTCACCATCACCGACACCGGATTTCCCGGCAACCCAAAAAAACAAGTCGAACCCAACTTGCCGAAAGTCAGCGGCCGTCCCGGCTTCATTGCCACCTTCCAGAAATTAAGCGCACCATATTTCGCTGCGCTCTCCCTCACAAAATCAGCCTCACCCACCGAAACCCCCCCCGAAGTCAGTAACGCATCCGCCGCACCCACCGCCTCCGCAAAGGCCGCATCGATTGCCGTGCGCTCATCCCGCACAACCCCCATATCGATCACATCCACCCCAAGCCGCGCAAGCATCCCGTACAAGGTATAGCGGTTACTATCATAAATTGCCCCCTCATCCAGTTCCTCCCCCACAGAGCGCAGCTCGTCCCCCGTCGAAAAAAATGCCACCCGTGGCCGGCGATGCACCCTGACCTCAGCGATGCCGAGCGATGCCAAAAGCCCCATATCCGCAGGCGTGAGCCGGTGCCCCCCTGCCAATACAAGATCGCCGGCAGCTACATCTTCCCCCATCTGCCGCACATTATCGCCCGGCAGTACAGTATCATCGATATCCACCCGCCCCCCCGACAACCCCGCGTGCTCCTGCATAACAACCGTATCCGCCCCCGCAGGCAGGACCGCCCCCGTCATAATCCGCACACATTCCCCCCTCTCCAGCCGCCCGCCAAAGGGCGCCCCCGCAAAACTCGCGCCGATCAACCTCAAGCCCTTCACCCCTTCCGAAGGAATATCGCCCGAATTGACTGCATAGCCATCCATCGCCGCATTCACCGCCGGCGGCACATTCATAGACGACACAACATCATCCGCCAATACCCGCCCCAGCCCCAGCCCTATCGCAACACTCTCCCGCTCGCAGACCGGATTGACAGCCTCAAAAATCTGCTCCAGCGCCTCAGCAGGAGTAATCGACTCGGGATCATACTCATCCCGGCAACTCACCCCCTTCACTACAGGCATACACACCACCTACAATTCATCATTACCCACACGTCCCTCCGCCGCCAGTTTCCGCTCTGCCAGGACAACGTCCTCAGGCGTATTCACATTAATAAACATATCCGGCCTGTCCGAAAAATCCACACTCACATATCCCTCACGCTCCAGCCACCCATCGATCTTATGCTTACCCTCACCCAGATACGCCTCAACAGAATCCAGCAGCTCCGTCCTCAACAAACAAAACACCGGTTGCAGCCGTTTCCCATCATTAGCCACCGCAATACTCGCTTGCTCTGCCCTCAGCGCATCATACAGCCGCCCGGCAAGATCATCGGCGATGAACGGCGAATCACAAGGCGCAGTCAACAAATAAGGCGTAGCGCTCGCATACATTGCGCTCGCCATCCCTGCCAGCGGCCCCGCGTAGCCTTGCAGGCGGTCGGAAATCACCCTGCATCCCATACCCGCATACTCATCCATATTCCTATTCGCATTGATCAGCACCTCACTACCTTGCCCTGCCAGTTTCCCCACCACATACCCGATCATTGGCCTGTCATGCAACCTCAGCAAACCCTTATCCTCCCCCCGCATACGCCGCCCCTGTCCCCCGGCAAGCGCCACGCAACTTATACTCTCCCTGTAATCATCCATTCCGGATCACTCTATCGCTCATTTCTATCGCTTCAAACAACAGCTCAGTGATACTATACGCCAACCCGCCCAAAAAGCGGAACCGCACCATCCCACACAATCGGAGGCCGAACATGAACGAAGAAAAAATGAACATCGAGATCAGAAAATTCCTCAAAAAAGCCGGCATAGGCTCACAAAGAGAAATAGAAAAAGCCGTCACTGCCGCCATTGACAGCGGCAACCTGCGCGGCGACGAAACCCTCAGCGTCACAATGACCTTAAAGATCCCCGAACTCGGTTTAGACAAAACCACAGCAGGGACAATCGGACTCGACTAATGACTTCCCCCCTGACCTGAGCAGGGGCAGGAATCCAGTCATCCTGAACCACTCCAAAGAATGGATCCCTGCTTTCGTGTACTGTCCCGTGTGATCATACGGAACATAACACTTTGTAGAGTGGCCTCTCCACAAAGGTGAAGACAACATATAAATTGCAGAGAAGGCTATGGATATAACTGGCGCGCTGTCGAAACTGGCTTGAACAGGCGTTTTACGGGTGGAAATTCAAGCGCAGTTCGGGTACATTTATTCATGAGCAAGGTACTGTTTGATTTTGGTGTGTGTGCCTGAATTTTATTAAACTTAACGGGCTTTGCCCTCTTTAATTGGTGCAATATCCGTTGCTAAGCGGCGTCTGTATCGATCCATGCAGAATGTGGTATGGTTTAAGGTATACACTGATCGGGTAATTTTTTTTATTTCGTATTTGAGGATGGATCTATGCAATTTAGCAAATTAGGGGATACCGGGATTGAAGTGAGCCGCTTATGTCTCGGAAGTATGACTTGGGGGGAGCAGAATACCGAACAGGAGGCGCATCAACAACTCGATTGTGCGGTGGAGCACGGTATCAATTTTATCGATACGGCCGAGATTTACCCGGTTCCGCCAAGGGCGGAAACTCAGGGGCTGACGGAGAGTTATATAGGTTCCTGGCTGGATAAGCGGCCTAAGCGCGATAAATTGATCGTGGCCTCCAAGTTTTGCGCGGCGGCCGATTGGATGCCGTATATCCGCGAGGGCAAGAATTGCGCCGATGAGAAAAATATCAACCAGGCATTGGAGGCGAGTCTGCAACGGCTGAAGACCGATTATATTGATCTCTATCAGATCCATTGGCCGGAGAGAGATACCAATTTTTTTGGCAAGCTGGGTTATCAACATGCGCCGGAACAGGACGGGGTTGCGATTGAAGAGACACTGGCGGCGCTGTCCAAACTGGTGGATGCGGGCAAGATCAGGTATGTCGGTATTTCTAATGAAAGCGCCTGGGGTATTGCGGAGTATCTGCGGCTTGCGCGGGAGAAATCCTTGCCGCGCATCGTCAGTATCCAGAATCCGTATAATTTTCTGAACCGCACTTTCGAGATAGGCATGGCGGAGTTTGCCCACCGGGAAAAGGTGGGCCTGCTTGCCTATTCGCCGCTCGGTTTCGGGGTGCTCAGCGGCAAGTACCTGAATGACCGTCTGCCGGAAAATTCGCGGCTGAGCTTGTTCAAGCAATTTAGCCGTTATACGAATCCGGAAGCTGTGCGTGCGACCGGGGATTATGTGCGCCTGGCGGAAAAACACGGCCTGGACCCGGCACAGATGGCGCTGGCCTATGTGACTTCACGCTCTTTCCTGTGCAGCAATATTATCGGGGCCACCAATATGGATCAATTGGAGTCCAATATTGCCAGCATCGATATCGAGCTTGACCGGGAAGTTCTGAAGGAAATCGAGGCGATACATCTGAGGCAGCCTAATCCGGGCCCGTGATTATTTTATCCATGTTTTTGAATCGGTATAATAGATTGAACTGCACAGACTCTTTAAGAGGGGGATAATTATGACCAGCAATGCAAAGGACAAGGTCGGAGAAGGTTTCAAGAAGGTTGGCAAGGAAGTCAAAGAGCGCGCCATAAAGGCCGTCAAAGCAGCCGAAGAGCGCACCAAGTGGGTGGTTGGCAAGGAAGCCAAAGAGCGCGCCAGGAAGGCCGCCAAAGCAGCCGAAGAGGGCACCAGAAAGGCCGCGAAAGCAGCCGAAGAGGGCACCAGAAAGGCCGCGAAAGCAGCCGAAGAGGGTGCCAGGAAGGCTGCCAAAGTAGCCGAAGAGGGCGCCCGGAAGGTTGGCAAGGAAGCCAAAGAGGGCGCCAGGAAGGCTGCCAAAGTAGCCGAAGAGGGCGCCAGGAAGGCCGCCAAAGTAGCCGAAGAGGGCGCCAGAAAGGTTGGTAAAGCAGCCGAGGAGCGCGCCGGAAGGGTGAAAAGTTTGTGGGATTCACTTGACCCGAATATCAGAGACGGCGCAAAAAGAGCCGCCGCTTTAGGCGTTATTTCAGGTGTTGCGGCGGCAGTTGTTTGTAATTTTATCCCTGATGTTGGGGGGTTATTCGGGGCTGTTGTTGGGCCGGTTGTCAGTACGGGCGCAGGTCTTGTATATTTCATATATCTTACCAAAGAAGACTGAATAATTTTGATCGACAGCACATTATGATACTGCTATAAGCGCGGCTGATGGCACAGGGCAATACCGGTATCTGGGGCAATAAGGGCCAATAGCTGACTATAATCAATCGTGGAACTCAATGCACTCACGGCCGTATCGCCGGTAGACGGGCGCTATGCCGGCAAGACCGAAATGTTGCGGCCGCTCTTCAGTGAATACGGACTGATTCATCATCGCATACGGGTTGAGGTGGAGTGGTTGAAAGCCCTGACCGCCAATGAGGGTTTGCCGGAAATCGCCGCATTGAGCGCCGAGGCAATTGAATATCTAGATGAGTTGGTGGATGGTTTTTCGTTGGCCGATGCCGAGAGGGTCAAGGAAATCGAGGCGAGCGCCAACCATGATATCAAGGCCGTTGAATATTTTCTGAGGGACAGATTACAGCGGCATGATGAATTAAAAAATTATCTGGCCGGCATTCATTTTGCCTGCACCTCGGAGGACATTAACAATCTGAGTCATGCGTTGATGCTGAAAACGGCGCGGGAGAAGATCCTTAGGCCGGAAATGGCCGCTATAGTGGGTCTGCTGAAGGATATGGCCGGAGAGTATCGAGACTTGCCGATGATCTGCCGCACGCATGGCCAGCCTGCTTCTCCCTCGACACTGGGCAAGGAGATCGGTGTCTACGTTCACCGCTTGCAAAGGCAGGCGGCTCGTCTGGACCGGGTTGCGCTATTGGGAAAAATGAACGGCGCGGTCGGTAATTTCAATGCGCATATCGCCGCTTATCCTGAGCTGGACTGGATGGGTATATCAAGGCAATTTGTCGGGCAACTGGGTCTGGAATGGAATCCGCATACCACTCAGATTGAATCACACGATTATATGGCGGAGTATTTTTCGGCGTTGGCATTATTCAATTCGATCCTGATTGATCTTTGCCGGGATTTCTGGGGCTATATCGCCTTGGGGTATTTTCAACAGAGGGCCGTTGAAGGCGAGGTGGGTTCTTCCACGATGCCGCACAAGGTCAATCCGATTGATTTTGAAAATGCGGAGGGGAATCTGGGACTGGCGAATGCCCTTGCGGACTATTTTGCGGCAAAGCTGCCGGTGTCGCGCTGGCAGCGCGATCTTACTGATTCCACCACGTTGCGCAATATGGGGGCGGCACTTGGGTACGGCATTATCGCCTTTGCTTCGCTACGCAAAGGCATGGGAAAATTACAGGCAAACCGGCAGCGGATCGCCGCCGATCTGGAGGATGCCTGGGAAGTCCTGGCCGAGCCGGTGCAGGTGGTGATGCGCCGCTATGCGATTACGGATTCTTATGAGCAGCTTAAGGCGCTGACTCGCGGGCGGCGGGTTAGCAAGGGAGCTCTGCATGCTTTTATCAATGATCTGGCAATTCCGGAGGAGGCCAGGAATAGATTGTTATCGCTGACGCCGGGCGGCTATGTCGGCAATGCCGCGCTTCAGGTGGATATGATCATTGAGGCCGGGGGCGGTTGACCGGCATGGATGCGAGTGATTTCGATAGCTATGTATTGGCGCAGACCGCTGAGCTGCTGAGTATTTCGACCCGTGAGGAAAACCGGCTTGCCGCCTGCCGGCTTGTCGGCCAGGCGGCGCGCAAGCTGGATTTGATCAGCCGGGAACTGGATCCGTTGATTTATGATAGCGCCGAATTTATTGAAATGGTTCGCGGGCTTCCTCTGAAAAACAGCTTTGCCGAAATCCGTATTGTCGTTGCCGAGCCGCAGTCCATTGTTCGCCGTGGCCACCGTCTGGTGAACCTGGCGGGTATGTTGAGCAGCTTTATTCAGATGAGAAAGCTGCCGAAAAATTTCAAGAACTTCGGGGAAAATATATTGATCGTCGATGAAACGGGTTATTTGCAGCGTGAAAATGAGGCGCACTTTGATGCCCGGGTGAGTTTCAATGATCGCAGACAGTCGCGGGTGTTCTCGGAGTTGTTCAATGGTATCTGGCATAATTCCGAACCGGATCCGAACCTGCGCCGAATGAGTTTATAATGGCGCTGACAAACTTTCCGCATATGTTAGACCTAAGAGATCAAGCGCATTATTCAGTTGCGCCATTGTCGGCCCCGGCAGTCCTGACGCTTGCGGGCGGGGCGGCCCTGTCGGCATTCCGCATACGGAAAATTCTTGCCGAACTGCGCTCCATTGACCCCTCCATCACCGCCATATCGACGGAATTTATTCATTTTATACACGTTGATGACCAGCTCGATCAGGACGAAACGGATATGCTGCGCAAACTGCTGGACTACGCTGTGACGGTGAAGCCGGCCGGGGCGTTTTCTTTGTATGTAATTCCGAGGCCGGGAACCATTTCGCCCTGGTCGAGCAAGGCCACTGATATTCTTCATAACTGCGGTATCAACAAGGTTCAACGCATTGAGCGCGGCATTTGCTGGACATTTTCCGGCATCGAGGATCATCCCGCCGATCCGAAAAGCCTGCACGCCGTCAAGTCCTTGATCCATGATCGAATGACCGAGGCGGTATTCGACAATCTGGATGAAGTGATCGGGCTGTTCAAAACCTTCTCCCCCGCTCCCGCCCGCTGCAAGGAAATCAATATCAGCAAACGGGGAAAGGCGGCGCTGATACAGGCCAATGCGGCAATGGGATTGGCCTTGTCCGAGGATGAAATCGATTATTTTTTGGAAAATTTTATCCGCCTCGGGCGCAATCCTACCGATGCAGAATTAATGATGTTTGCCCAGCTGAATTCGGAGCATTGCCGCCACAAGATATTCAATTCCGGCTGGGTTATCAACGGAGAAAGGCGCGAGCAATCGCTGTTTTCGATGATCCGCGCCACGCACAATCCCGGCAAGATATTGTCGGCCTACCATGATAATGCCGCGGTGATGGCCGGCTATGCCGGTTCCCGTTTTTTTCCCGATCCGGATAACCGACGTTACCAATATCATCAGGAAGACGTGCATATATTGCTCAAGGTCGAGACGCACAATCACCCGACGGCCATTTCACCTTTTCCGGGCGCCGCGACCGGGGCGGGCGGGGAAATACGGGATGAAGGGGCTACCGGTCGCGGCGGCAAACCGAAGGCCGGACTCACCGGGTTTGCGGTGTCCAATTTGCGTATCCCAGGCTACATGCAGCCGTGGGAAAAGGATTGCGGCAAGCCGGATAGAATTGCCTCAGCATTGGATATTATGCTCGATGGCCCTATAGGTGCGGCCTCGTATAATAATGAATTTGGCCGCCCGACGCTCTGCGGCTATTTCCGAACCTATGAACAGGATGATCCGGCGGGAGATACCTACGGTTATCATAAACCGGTGATGCTGGCGGGTGGCTACGGCATGGTCAGGAAGGCGCACGTCGATAAGCAGGTGATCCCGCCGCAGGCGAAAATACTGGTGTTGGGCGGGCCGGCAATGTTGATCGGTCTGGGGGGCAGCACCGCCTCTTCCATCGCCTCCGGCGACGGGGATCCTTCGCTCGATTTTGCCTCGGTGCAACGGGGGAATGCCGAAATGCAGCGCCGCTGCCAGGAGGTGATCGATTGCTGCTGGGCGATGGGCGGGGATAACCCGATTCTCTCTATTCACGATGTCGGATCGGGCGGTTTGTCCAATGCAATACCGGAGCTGATCGATGCTGCCAAAAAAGGCGCGCGGCTGGAGTTGCGCAATATACCCAATGACGAGCCGGGAATGTCGCCGATGCAAATCTGGTGCAATGAGTCGCAGGAGCGGTATGTGTTGGCGGTGCATGCCAAGTCGCTGGATGGATTCAGTGCGCTGTGCCGGCGGGAGCGCGCCCCGTTTGCGGTACTCGGTGAAACCACCGAAACAAGGCGGCTGATCGTGAATGATGCGCATTTTTCCAATGCTCCTGTGGATATGCCCGTGCCGATGTTGCTGGGGAATATGCCGGCAAAACAGCGTGAAATCAGGGTGGAGGCGGCGGAAGATCGAGCAGGGGATTTGCCCGGATTCGATATAGAGGAATCAATACGGCGTTTGCTGCAACTGCCCTGCATTGCCGATAAGCGGTTTTTGATCACAATCGGCGACCGCAGTGTTTCCGGGCTGGTGGTGCGCGATCAGATGGTCGGTCCCTGGCAGGTGCCGGTTGCCGATTGTGCGGTGACGGCGGCCGGTTATCAGAGTTATACCGGTGAGGCAATGGCCATAGGGGAGAAGTCACCGTTGGCGGTAATTGATGCGCCGGCTTCGGGGCGGATGGCGATTGCCGAGGCCATTAGCAATATCTGTGCCGCGAGGATCCTGACTCTGGATGATATTGCATTTTCCGCGAATTGGATGGGGGCTTGCGGTGATCCGGCGCAGGATCTGGATCTGTATCAGACCGTTGAGGCGGTGAAAACATTCTGCATGGAACTCGGCATTGTAATCCCGGTCGGCAAGGATTCGCTGTCGATGACCACCGTCTGGGATGAGCAGGGAGAGTGGAAAACGGTCAAGGCGCCGTTATCACTCAATATATCCGCATTTGCGCGGGTGGCCGATATTCGCAATTCCTTGACGCCGCAATTACAGGATGCCGAGGAAGACACCCTGCTGGTTTTAATCGATCTGGGGATGGGGAAAAACCGCCTCGGCGGTTCATCCTTGTTGCAGGTGTATAATTTACCCGGAAGCCACACGCCGGATATCGATGACAGCGGCTGTATAAGGGGTTTTTTTCAGGCGGTGCAGGCGCTGAATGAGAGCGGCACGATACGGGCCTATCACGACCGGTCTGACGGCGGGGCGCTGGTGACTTTGTGCGAAATGGCCTTTGCCGGCCGCATCGGTGTGGATATTAGCGTCACAGGCGGCGATATTGCCGGGGAGTTATTCAACGAGGAAGCGGGGGCGGTACTGCAAATCGATGCCAGGGATTTTGAAACGGTCAAACAGATCTTTGTCCGTTCCGGCTTGCCCGAAGGGTGTGTGAAGCAAATCGGCAAACTGAACCGGGCATTGCAGCTCAGGGTGTATGAGCGCGACCGGCAGATATACCGGGAAGATATTCTGAATCTGCAGCGCGTCTGGTCCGGTACCAGCTTCCATATGCAATCCCTGCGTGATAATCCCGAATGTGCGCGGGAAGAGTATGAGCAGGCGCTGGACCGGGATGATCCCGGTTTGTCCATGGCGGCCACTTTTGAACTCAATGGCCTGTTTTATTCGGGGAAAAACAGGCCGAGGATCGCAATACTGCGCGAACAGGGCGTGAACGGCCAGGTGGAAATGGCCGCCGCGTTTGAATGTGCGGGTTTCGAATGTATCGACGTGCATATGCAGGACCTGATTGAAGGCAAAGCGGGTTTGAGTCCATTCAGCGGACTGGCCGCATGCGGGGGATTCTCCTACGGCGACGTGCTTGGCGCCGGCGGAGGCTGGGCCAGGACGATCCTTTTCAATCCACGGATAAAGGATATTTTCCGGGATTTTTTTGAACGGGAAGACAGCTTTACTTTGGGTGTGTGCAACGGTTGCCAGATGCTGGCGCAAATACGCGAGTTGATCCCCGGCGCAGATCATTGGCCGGTATTTGCAAGGAATAGATCGGAGCAGTTCGAGTCGAGGCTGGTCATGGTCGAAGTCATGCCGTCTTCCTCGATCTTGTTTGCCGGCATGGCCGGTTCGAGATTGCCGGTTCCGGTTGCGCACGGGGAGGGCAGGGCCGATATAGATCGGCAGCGTCTGGCACGGGTCGAAGCGCATCTGGCCTTGCGCTTTGTGGATAACCATGGAAGCCCGGCGGAAACCTATCCGCTCAATCCAAACGGTTCCCTGCATGGGATGACCGGTTTTACCAGCGAGGACGGCCGCGCTACCATCATGATGCCGCACCCCGAACGGGTTTTTTTGAGCAAACAGCTATCCTGGCATCCGGCAGATTGGCATCATGAATACAGTCCATGGATTCAGATGTTTATCAATGCGCGGAAATGGCTGAGCTAGTCGCAGACTATCCGCCCGCCGCTCCGGTACTGATGATTATGCCGAAAGACCGCAAACAGGAGACCTTCAATGAGTTATTGCCGAGTGTGACCCGCATGCCCGATCCCAACGTGGTTATCCCGACAGTGCGCCGTAAACCGGCGCTGCACACACCGGCTACCGGCGATACCGCACCGGCGGGGGCGGCGCCTTTCGCAGGAGAAGAAAGCGCTGATCTGACTGCGGGCGATACATTGCGCTATATGAAACCCGGTGTGCAGAAAAAAGCCTTTGCCAGATTGCGGCGCGGTCGCTACCCCATAGAGGAACATCTGGACCTGCACGGTATGACTATCAATGTTGCCCAAAGGGAATTGGCCGCCTTCATCGCCGAATGTGGAAGTAGAGGGATGTGCGCGGTAAAAATTATCCACGGCAAGGGGTTGAGCGCAGCCGACCGGCGGGCTGTATTGAAAAACAAAATCAATGAATGGTTGCCGGGATTCGATAGCGTGCTGGCATTTTGCTCCGCCCCCGATAATGACGGCGGCACCGGGGCGGTGTACGTGCTGCTGAAAAAGACTCGGCGGCGCTGATCGGCATCTCGAATCGTTGCAAATATCGGGAAGAGACCGGGTTTGAACGGGGAGTGGAGCTCTTATGCGGGGACCACGTCGGCAAAAACAAAACCGTCTCGTTGTACGATCTCTCCTGCATGACAAGGGATGGGGTGTTGAAAAATGGGCGCATCGAAAACAAAGGTGTGAAACTCGCCGTTTTCTCCACAGGGGTCCGCCTGCGGGGGAAGGGCCTGCAGAAAACTTTCATCGTAGGTTCGCCCGGCCAGCGAGGCGGGCAGCACTTTGGGGTCTACACAGGTTATAAAGGCGCGGAATCCTGAGCGGATAAGGTCGTGCGCCAGGGTGTGGGTCGGCGTTTGCCACAGGGGAAAGAGCGCTTCGAGCGGGCTTTGCTTGAAAAGATTTATGCGGTAATCGCGCACATCTTCCAAAAAGAGATCACCAAAGGCGATGGCTTGAATGTCTTGCTGTTCACCTTGTGTGAGAAGGTCTTTAAAGGCTTTTTCGTATTCTTGATTGGAGCAGTTTTTAGGGATCATCACTTCCTTGACGGGAAGCCCCAGCGCCTGCGCCTGAAGTTTCAGCAGCTCTTTGCGGGTAGCGTGCATCGCCACACGTTGATAGTCTTGATTTAGTGTGGTCACCAGGGCCTTCACATGGATTGCGGGGTCCTTTGAAAGTTTCCACAGGGTGGCAGCGCTGTCTTTGCCGGTGCTCCAACTCATCCAGATGCTCTTTGCAGTTTTCATAAACAGGGCTCCTCTCAGGGTATGAATACGGTGCGGGAAGATTGCCCGGCTTCTCCGGCAAGCTCTTCCCGAATTTCCTCGCGTCCGCGTTCGGGCGGACAGAATACCCGATTAGGTCAAAAGTATCACCGCATGGGCGGCGATACCTTCTTTGCGGCCGATATAGCCCATGCCTTCGGTAGTGCTTGCCTTGATATTTATATTCTCCGGCTGCAATTTGAGATCGCCCGCCAGATTGTTTTTCATCTCGGCAAGATAGGGGGCCATTCCGGGGGCCTGGGCAAGAATGGTAATATCTATGTTTTCGATGGTGTGATTGTTTTTGTTGAGTACATCGAAAACCCGCCTTAAAAGAATGCGGCTGTCGATGTTTCTGTATTGGTCGTCGTTTTCCGGGAAATGCGCACCAATATCACCCAGAGCCGCCGCCCCCAGAAGCGCGTCGCATAAGGCGTGTATCACCGCATCGCCATCCGAATGCGCCTCCAGTCCTTTTTCATACGGGATGGTCACGCCGCCGAGTATCAGCTTTCTGTCAGAAACCAGGCGGTGCGCGTCATAACCGTGTCCGATTCTCATATTTTTCCCCCGGCCGATTTCAGATACATGCCGGCAAGCAAAAGGGTGCTGCTTTGGGTGATCTTTATATTATTGGCCCGGCCTTCAACCAGCAAGGGGGAGTGGCCCTGCAACTCCATTGCCATTGCTTCATCGGTAATACTGGTGTGGTTTGCTGCCGCCGTGCTGAGGGCATCGGACAGGAGCTGCAAGCGAAACATCTGGGGAGTGAGTGCGTGCCATAAACGGTTTCTGTCGACCGTTTCGATGATTTCGTCCTTGTCGTTCGAGCGCTTCATCGTATCCTGCACGGGCACGGCCAGTACTCCGCCGACCGTATGGGGCGACACGGCATCTACCAGCTTGTCGATATCGGTCTGACTCAAACAGGGACGGACGGCGTCATGCACCAGCACCCAGTCATTGGGATCGGCTGTATCGGAAAGCGCATGCAGGGCGTTCAGCACCGACTCATGGCGCTCGGCTCCGCCGGGGGCCGTGATGATTTTTTCATGATCGGCGATCTCCAGTTCCGGCCAGTAGCGGTCGTTCCTTGCCAGCGCCACTGCGATGCCCTTGATATCTTTGCGCCGGAGGAAGCAGTCCAGCGTATGTTCGATAATGGTCTTGTTATTCAGTTTCAGGTATTGTTTGGGGATGTCGGCATTCATTCGTGTGCCGCTCCCTGCGGCGGGGATAACCGCCCAGTAGCCGGTGTTCACCGGGTTATTCCTTTGTTGGTGAAGGGGGTATTTCGACAATCTGATAAAAGGTTTCGCCCGGTTTTATCATCCCCATTTCGCTGCGCGCGCGTTCTTCAATGGCCTCTTCCCCTTTCTTCAAATCAAGCACTTCGGCCGCAAGAGACTGATTGCGTTCTATCAGGCGGCTGTTTTCTTCCTTAAGAGCAAGGGCCTTGTTTTCAAGATGGCGGATTTTTGTAAGACTTCCGTCGCCTATCCACAAGCGGTACTGCAAAAGCAGTAATAAAACCATCAGTAATGCCGTTATGAATTTCATATCATGCCGGTTGCCGCCGGAGATTAGAAAACGCGCCTTTGCCCGGATAGTCGGCAGCGCCGCCCAGTTCATCTTCTATACGCATCAAGCGGTTATATTTGGCGACGCGCTCCGATCTCGATAATGAGCCGGTTTTGATCTGCCCCGCGGAGGTGGCGACGGCCAGATCCGCAATCACGGTATCCTCGGTTTCTCCGGAACGATGAGAAATTACCGCCGTATAGTTTGCCCTTTTCGCCATATTTATCGCGGCCAGGGTTTCGCTCAAAGTCCCGATCTGGTTGATTTTGATCAAAATTGAGTTGGCAACGCCCAGTTCGATTCCCTTGCGTAATATCTCGGTATTCGTTACAAACAGATCATCGCCGACTAATTGCGCCTTTGTGCCGAGCGCCTGCGTTAACAGCTTCCAGCCTTCCCAGTCGTCCTCGGCCATGCCGTCTTCCAATGTGATAATCGGATATTTTTCAAACCACGGCAGCAGATAATTCAGCAAACCTTCCGAATCGAATGATTTGTTTTCCGATTGCAATGTATAGATGCCCTCCTTGTAAAACTCGGAGCTGGCAACATCCAGGCCAAGCAGGATATCCTCGCCGGCCTTATAGCCGGATTTCTCTATGGCTTCCAGAATCACTTCGATAGCCGCCTGATTCGATGGCAGCTCCGGCGCAACACCGCCTTCATCTCCCACCGTTGTGCTCAAACCGCGCTCTGCAAGTATAGACTTCAGCGAATGAAAGATCTCTGCGCCATAGCGCACCGCTTCACGCATGCTCGGCGCGCTGACCGGCAGGATCATGAACTCCTGGATATCGATGCCGTTATTCGCATGTGCGCCGCCGTTTATGATATTCATCATCGGCACCGGCATTTTGACCGCCCCTGCGCCTCCCAGATATTGATAAAGCGGCTTGCCGGCCTCATCCGCCGCCGCACACGCCGCCGCCATAGATACCGCCAATATCGCATTGGCGCCCAGGGATTGTTTGTTGGCGGTTCCGTCGAGCTCAAGCATTACCCGGTCTATATCGGCCTGCCCGCTTATTTCCATGCCGCGGAGCGCCGGTTCAATCCTGTTGTGTATATTATCGATCGCGTGCAACACGCCCCGGCCTGAATACCGGTTTTTGTCATTGTCCCGCAGCTCAAGCGCTTCACACGCTCCGGTAGAGGCCCCGGAAGGCACCATCACGCTGCCCTGTGCGCCGTCCACGGTAATAACCCGCGCCTCGATGGTCGGATTGCCTCTTGAATCGAGCATCTCTCTGGCAATGATTTTTTCTATTGCCGCCAAGCCGGTTTCCCTCGTTCAAGCATGTTGATCCATATCCTGTTTTACCCGCATATCTATTTCCTTCAGTAGTCCGAGCAGCGCTTCGAGCCGGTTCAAGGGCCAGGAGTTTGGGCCATCGCTCAATGCCTTGTCCGGGTCGGGATGCGTCTCCATAAAGAGGCCGGAAACACCGGCGGCTATCGCGGCCCTGGCCAGGGTCGGCACAAATTCCCGCTGGCCGCCGGATACCTTGCCTGCGCCGCCCGGCATCTGTACCGAATGCGTGGCATCGAATACAACCGGGCATTGGGTTTCACGCATCACAATCAATGCGCGCATGTCGGATACCAGATAATTGTATCCAAAGCTCGTGCCCCGTTCGCATACCATAATATGGGTATTGCCGGTTGCACGGGCCTTGTTGACAACGTGCTGCATATCCCAGGGCGCCAGAAACTGCCCTTTTTTGATATTGACCGGCAAGCCCTGTTTCGCAACATTTTGAATAAAGTTTGTCTGCCTGCACAGAAACGCGGGCGTTTGCAGCACGTCGACCACGGCGCTGATCGCCTCCAACGGAGAATCTTCATGCACGTCGGTCAGTACCGGCACCCCCAACTCGGATTTTACCTTGCCCAGCACCGACAGTCCCTTCTGCAGCCCCAGACCGCGATAGCTTTCATGGGAGCTCCGGTTCGCCTTATCGAATGAAGACTTATAGATGAACGGGATGTCCAGTCTTTTGGTGATGTCATGCAACTGTCCGGCCGTATCCAGGGCCAATTGCTCGCTTTCAATCACACACGGACCGGCGATCAGGAAAAACGGTTCGTTCAACCCTGCCTCGAAGTTACATAGCCGCATTTTTCAATTGCTTCTCGGAGTTTATGGAATACTGGTATGCGGCGCGAATAAATCCTGAAAACAACGGATGTCCATCGCGCGGGGTCGAAGTGAATTCAGGATGAAACTGGCAGCCGATAAACCACGGATGATCGGGGATCTCGACAATCTCGACCAGATAATTATCCGCCGAAGTCCCGGATATCTTCAATCCCGCATCCTCCAGAGTGCCACGGTAGCGATTGTTGAATTCATAGCGATGGCGGTGACGTTCTATGATTAAATCCGATTGATACAGTGATTTGGCCAGCGTATCTTCCTGCAAGGCACATTGCTGGCCGCCAAGCCGCATCGTGCCGCCTTTATCTTCACCTTCACCACGCCGCTCAATCCCGCTGTCCCGGTCCATCCATTCGGTTATCAGGGCAATTACCGGGTTCCGGGTGGTCTTGTCGAACTCGGTGCTGTGCGCATCCTTGAAATTGGCAAGATTGCGCGCCACCTCGATAACGGCCAATTGCATGCCCAGGCATATGCCCAGATAAGGAATGCCGTTCCTCCTGGCGTATTGAACCGCCGCGATTTTGCCGTCTATGCCGCGATTGCCAAACCCGCCCGGCACCAGGATGGCATCGACTGCGGCAAATATCCCGGCTTCATTCTGCTCGATTTGCTCCGAATCGATATAGCTGATGGTGACCTTGGTGCGGGTATGTAAGCCGGCATGTATCAGCGCCTCCGACAATGACTTGTAGGAATCCGTCAGGTTGGTGTACTTCCCCACTATTGCGATGGTGACTCCGTATTCGGGATTTTCCATTGCATATACCACGCGATCCCACTCGCCCAGATCGGCCTGCGGCGCATCTATGCCGAATTGTTTTACGACTATTTCATCCAGTTTCTGGCGGTGCAGCTCTCCGGGAATTTTATAGATGTTGTCCACATCAAGCGCTGAAATAATTGCCTCTTCCTGCACACTGGTAAAAAGCGCCACCTTCTTGCGCTCCTCATCCTGCAGCGGTTTGTCGGCACGGCACAGCAGACAATCGGGCTGAATGCCGATTGAGCGCAATTCCTTCACCGAGTGCTGTGTGGGTTTGGTTTTGATCTCATCGGTTACCGCGATATAGGGCATCAGGGTCAGGTGGATGAACAGCGTGTGCCCAGCGCCCGACTCGACTCTCATCTGGCGTATGGCTTCCAGAAAGGGTTGTGATTCAATATCGCCGACAGTGCCGCCAATCTCGACCAGGGCAATGTCCGCATTTGCCGCACCTTCGACAATGCAGCGTTTTATCTCATCGGTGATATGCGGGATAACCTGTACGGTTTTGCCCAGATAATCGCCGCGCCGCTCCTTTTGAATAACGTTTGAATAAATACGACCGGTAGTATAATTATTGCATTTTCCCATGGTCGTGCGCACGAAGCGTTCATAGTGCCCCAGATCCAGATCGGTTTCAGCGCCATCCTCGGTGACATAGACTTCTCCGTGCTGGAACGGGCTCATCGTTCCTGGATCGACGTTGATATACGGGTCCAGCTTCAGCAGGGTGATCTTCAGATTGCGTGCCTCCAGAATCGCGCCTAATGAAGCGGCGGCAATGCCTTTCCCCAGGGATGAAACTACGCCGCCGGTAATAAAGACAAAGCGGGTCATTGTCGATGATCCCGGAGAGCGCGCTCATTCCGCCCCGTCATTCCGGGGATAGCCACCCCTATCGATACGAATGTACCGTGTCGAGCGAAAAAGATGGGATACTGATTCATATATAGGACGGCAATTCTAGCATAGCATGGCGGTTTTCTCCAGCATTTGTATTGCTCCGGTTTGGCGTTTGTGTAATGGTAGCCGGGTTTGCGGCCCCAGTCCATGCTGCGGCAATTTGATATGATCATTGAGGTATGGCAAGATTGACGGTCGCTATCTTCAACATAGAGTAAACATGATACAACAACTTATGAGTATGCATCGGTCAAAAATAACAAAAATTCTGCTGTTGCATGCGATTATTGCAATAGCGTCGGGCTGTGCTTCGAGCCAGGTAGTGGATCACTCCGATCCTCTGGAACCCGCAAACCGCAAGATTTTTGCATTCAATGAAATGCTGGATGGGTATATCGTGCGGCCGGTTGCCGAGACCTATGTGGACATCACCCTGGATTCCATGCGGATCGGCGTAAGAAATTTTTTCGATAATCTGGCGTATCCGAATGTGGTATTGAACAGTATGCTGCAAGGTAAATTTCATCAAGGCACGCAGGATTTACTCCGCTTTCTGTATAACACTACCTTCGGCGTTGTGGGCCTGTTTGATGTAGCCAGCCAATGGGGTTTGCCCAGACATGAAGAAGATCTGGGCCAGACGCTGGCCATCTGGGGGATCGGCCAGGGCGCCTATCTCAGTATCCCCTTCCTTGGCCCGAATACCGCCAGGAACACTACTGATTATGCCTCCAGCATACTGCTCAACCCGCTTAACTATTTGAGCGGCGGCGCCACTGTTCCGTTGACGGTATTGGAGGTGGTGAACAAACGGGCCACTCTGCTGCGCTTGAGCAATCTGCGCGACCAGGCTGCGCTTGACCCCTATTCATTCACCCGGGGCGCCTTTTTACAGAAGCGGGAATCCCTGATCTATGACGGCAATCCGCCGGCAGGGGAATTTGAAGACTTTTTTGACGAAGATGAACCCGGCGAGGGACTGTTGATCATCGAATAACTTGAGCCGGTCCGGTTTGCGTCAATGCAGCAGGCCGTCCACCGCCTCGATCCAATGGTTGACCGGCACCTCGCTGGCCTGCTGTAAATGATGCAGGCAGCCGATATTCGATGTCAGGATTAAATCGGGGCGGCATTTCATCAAGGCATCAATTTTTTCCCGGCGCAGTTGTGCCGACAAGGCCGGTTCCAGCAGAGAATACACCCCGGCCGACCCGCAGCATTTTCCCGACTGATCCCCTTCTATCAGTTCCACACCCAGATCGAGCAGGAGTTTTTCCGTGATGCCGGGCTGTTTTAACGCATGTTGCAAGGTACAGGGGCACTGATAGACCGCTCTGAGCTTTCTCTTCTTCGGCATCGCCGCGAATTTCTCTACCGCTGCACTGTCGAACATCTGGGAAATGTCTCTGGCGATAGACGACACATGTCCGGCCTGTTCCGCGTATTCAGGAATCTGTTGCAATACATAGCCATACTGCTTGATCATTGCGCCGCAGCCGCTGGCCGTGAATACAATCGCATCAATACCCTCCTCGATATACGGCCGCCATACATCGATATTCCTGCGCATAAACATAATGGCCCGCTGATGATCGGGCATATGATGGTGAATTGCCCCGCAACAGCCTTCCCCTTTTACCGAGATGGCGCTGATGCCGGCTCTGTCGAGCATTCTCTTTGCGGCCCTGTTAATCCCCGGAGCAAGCGCATCCTGCACACAACCGGAAAACAGGATCACCCTGGTGTCATGGCCGGAAGACAGGAGCGGCGCGGTATTTTTTTTTGGCCGAGGCGGGATCACTGCGCGCACGGGGCCCGGTAACAATGGACGGAATAACTGCCCCATTCGTAATAGAAATGTGAACCTGTTCCTGTACGGCAATATATTTTTCAATATCAGGCGTATCGCCCTTGCGCCGGGCGAACGGCGGACCTGTCCGGCCAACAATCCCCGGCCTATATCAAGCAATTTCCCATACTCGACACCGGATGGGCAGGCGGTTTCACAGGCGTGGCAGCCAAGACACCGGTCCAGATGGACCTGGCTTGTGCGCCCGGCGCGGTTGCCTTCGACCAGCGATTTGATCAAATAAATCCTGCCTCGTGGACTGTCCAGATCATCACCTAATATGCTATAGGTCGGACAAACTGCGGTACAGAAACCGCAATGTACGCAGTTGCTGATGATGCGCCCGGCTTCTTTGCCTTCCGATGAATCTTTTAGTCTGTCATCCAGCGATACGTGCATTGTCTATATCCCCCGGTACATTTTGCCAACATTCAAAATTCCGCCCGGGTCAAATGCCCGTTTGATTCTCTGATGCAGTGCGCCAAGCGCCGGGGACAGGGCTTGAAATATCTCTCCGCTTCGGTCGCCTCCCCGGAACAAGGTGGCATGTCCGTTCAGTTCTCCGGCCTGAGTGCGGATCTCTTCCGCAGATCGAGTACTTAGTAGCCAGCGCTGTGCTCCGCCCCAATCGATCAGAGCAGGTTCGTCCGATTGTGGCCAGTGGGCGGTGGACGGTAGCGACAACCGCCACAACGGTATCGGCGAATCGAAAAAGGGCAGGGTATGCTCGCATAAGTCCAGCCAATAGCCGTCTTCGCCCGTACTGAGTTGCAGTTCATCGGCATACATCTCAATCGTTTCCGCATTGCCCGACATGCGCACATTCAGGTATTGCCCGTCATAACATGCGGCGGACAGCGGGATTGGCCGACCGGCCCACTCGTTCATTTTCTTTATTGCGTCCCCGGTTTCGTCAATTTTCATAGAGAAACTTTGCTCATGCTCCGGCACAGGCAATACCTTGAGAGAGATCTCCAGTAGCGCCCCCAGGGTGCCCAGGGCGCCGGTCATCAATCTGGCCACGTCGAACCCGGCCACATTTTTCATCACGCGCCCGCCAAACCGGAGTATCTCCCCCCTGCCGTTGATGCAGCTAAGCCCTAAAACAAAATCCTTTGCCGCCCCGCCATAGGGTCTGGCCGGACCGGAAAATCCGCAGGCAATGGTCCCGCCCAGGGTCGCGGTATCGCCATACGCCGGCGGTTCAAATACCAGCCTTTGACCGTTGCTCGCCAGTTCGCGCCTGATTTCGGCAAGAGGCGTGCCCGCACGCGCGGTGATCACCAATTCGGCAGGCTCATAATGAATAATGCCCCGGTATGCGCTCATATCCAAATGTTCACCGCTTATGCTGCGCCCATAAAATTGTTTTGAATCACCCGCCACAATCACCAATGGTATTCTTTTTCGATGGGACTGTTCAATCCGCTCGACAAGCCTATTCAGAAATTCCTTTGAGTCACCCACTTTCAAACGGCCGCCGGCAAGTTCACGCTCTATGAGTCAATCGTACTGTCCGCCGGAAAAACCCGGACTAAAATCGTTCCAGCTCCGGGAACGGCATCCTGCCCTTATGGACGTGCATCGCGCCAAACTCCGCACACCGGCTTAAGGTAGGCACCGCCTTGCCCGGATTCAACAGACCGGCCGGATCGAATGCCGACCTCAGCGCATGAAACTGGCTTATCTCCACCGGGTTGAATTGAATGCACATTTCTCTCAGTTTCTCCACGCCGACGCCATGCTCGCCGGTGATCGTCCCGCCGGCGGCGATACACGCCTCCAGGATGCGCCCGCCAAGCTGCTCGGCCCGTCCCAATTCACCGGGAACGCCGGCGTCGTACAAAATCAACGGATGCAGATTACCGTCACCGGCGTGAAAAACGTTCACCACTCTCAAACCAAATTGGCGCGACAACTCGGCAATCCTCAGCAAAACAGCGGAAATCTCCCTGCGCGGGATGGAGCCGTCCATACAATAATAATCCGCCGCCAGCCGGCCGACCGCCGGAAACGCCGCCTTTCTGCCCGCCCAGAAAAGTCTCGATTCCTGCTCATCCTGCGCCACCCGCACCTCTGTCGCATGGCAGGCGAGCAGCATATCGCGGATACGCTGCATATCGCGCAGTACATCCGGTTCATTACCGTCCGTCTCGCATAACAGCATTGCCTCGGCATCGGTCGGATAGCCGGCATGCACGTAGTCCTCCACCGCCTGTATGCAGCCCTTGTCCATCATCTCCAGACCGGCGGGGACAATGCCGCCGGCAATGATTTCGGCAACCGCATCACCCGCATCCCGGACGCGATCGAAGGCCGCGAGTAAAACCCTGGAAAACGGCGGGCGCGGCAATAACAAAACCGTGACCTCGACAATAATCCCGAACATGCCCTCCGAGCCTGTCATTACTGAAACAAGATCGTAGCCGGGAGATAGCTCGCCGTTCAACTCAATGAGCTCGCCATCTATGGTGATAACCTTCAGCGCAGATATGTTATTCACTGTCAGTCCGTATTTCAGGCAGTGTACACCGCCCGAATTTTCGGCGACGTTGCCGCCTATGGTACAGGCAACCTGTGATGAGGGGTCGGGGGCGTAATACAGCCCGAATTGTGCGGCGGCCTCGGAAATTGCAAGATTGGTGACGCCGGGCTGCACCCGTGCCCTGCGCCGTTCGGGATCGAGTTCCAGGATCTGATTGAACCGGGCAAGACTGAGTAATACTCCTTCGCTGTGCGGCAGCGAGCCGCCGGAAAGACCGGTGCCGGCTCCCCGGGCAACAACCGGTATTTGCCGGCGGCGGCAATAGTTTATTACCATACAAACCTGCTCTACTGTTTCGGGGATCACTACGCAACCGGGGAGTTGGCGGCGCACGAGGAAGGCGTCACTTTCATAAACTCGCAACGATTCTTCATCCAGCAGCACCGCTGAATCCGGTAACAGGCGTTTTAATTCATTAAATTGCGCGACCATTGCTGATCATCGGCATCCGGTTTGGATAAATACTATAAAGCTATCCAAATCCCGGCGAGATTGCAATGCGGGATAAGGTCGGAGCATGGCTGTGCAGGCAAAGTTCAGGTAATGCCGGCGCTGAAATAGACTCGGCTCAGGGGCGGCGGTTTCAGTCGAGCCACTGACGGAGGTGGCGCAGGTCTTCGGAAGACAGGGTGCCGGCGGCCTGTTTGAGACTGAGGCTGTTCAGAAGGTAGTTGTAACGGGCGCGTGAATAGTCGCGGCGGGAGGAAAGTACGTTGCGTTCGGCGGCGACTACATCCACCGCAGTGCGGGTACCGACTTCAAAGCCGGCCCGGGTTGCCTTCAGTGCGGTTTCGCTGGAAACCAGCGCCTGCTTCAGCGCCTTTACCTGGCTGATGCCGGAGATCACTCCGAGATAGGCCTGGCGGGCATTGCGCTGCGCCGCCCGCCGTGCCTGTTCGAGCCGTTCAATGGCCAGATGGTAATTTTGGCGGGCCTCGCGGATGCGCGAGTTGATCGCACCGCCCCGAAAGATCGGCAGGTTGAGTTCCAGCCCTATTTGGGATGTGTGGACTTCGGTGTCGCCAAAGCGGCCGCCACGATCGTCAAAGTCGTGGCTGGCCAGCAGGTCCAGAGTGGGGTAGCGTTCGGCGGTTTGCAGGGTAATGGTTTTTTCCGCCACCGCCAGTGCGTGGGTGGCGGCGATTACGTCCAGGTTTTGTTCGAGTGCGCGGGCCAGCCATTGGTCAATGTCTGATGGGTCGGGTTCCAGCAACGGCAGGTCTTCGCTCAACGGGGACAGCAGGGATTGAGGGTATTGGTTGATGATTTCCCGCATGGCTTCGCGCTCGTTATCGAGCTCGTTGGTAGCCCGTATTTCATCCGCCACGGCGCGGTCGTAGCCGGCCTCGGCCTCGCGCACGTCGGTAATGGCCGACAGGCCGACTTCGAATTGTTGTCTGGCCTGTTCCAGTTGGCGGTCAAGGGATTTTTTTTCGGCGCCGGAAAAGTCCAGGTTATCCTGCCCTTGAAGGATGTTGAAGTAGTTTTCAGCCACCCGAATAATGAGGTCCTGCCCGGAGTTGAGCGCCTGTGCTTCGGCCTCCAATATGCGGCTGTCGGCCTGGTTAAGGCCGATGAGTCTGTCCCGCCTGAATATGGGTTGGGACAGACTGAGCCGGTATCCGTTGGCGCTGAAGTCAACGGTGCCGGACTCGCCGAATCCGCTCGTGGATATGTCTTGATAGTGGCGGCTGGCATTGGCGCCGAGCGCAATGTCGGGCAGTAAGCGGGCCAGGGCCTGTGGGCGGGATTCCAGCACGGCATTTCTGCGGGCGATGCTTTGTTTATAGACCGGGTCGTTCTCGATGGCCAGGGTGTAAATTTCCATCAAGTCGGCCGCCGCAAGCGGATTGGGCATGCAGAGCGCAATAAGAACGGCGGGAATGATGTGCCGGTACTGGTTCATCGGTTTCTGCGGGCTACTGTGGACCGGCCGGGCCATGCGGGTTTTGTTCAGAATTCAAACCGGCGGCCTGGGTCAGCGCCGATCAGCGGGGGTAGATGGGTTTCAAACAGTGATTCGATTGCATGATTGCCGTCAATCGTGCGGATCAACAAGGCTTCCATTATCGGCGATTGGCCGGTTACGATGAACATTCTGCCATGGTCATTCAGGTGTGGGTATAAAAAGTCATTCAGCACGGGGATCGAACCGGTTACCGCAATTACGTCATAGCTCTGCAAGGATCCTTGATCTGCGAATGTGTCGGCTGTGCGTAAGTCAATGTTGGTAATGGCATGCCGCGCCATTTTTTCGGTGGCGGTGGCGGTAAATTCAGGGTGTATGTCTATGCTGGTTACGAATGCGGATGATCGCGCCAGCAAGGCGGTCAGATAGGCGCAACCTGTGCCTATTTCGAGTACCTGGTCGTTGGGCCTAAGGGTCAGGCTTTGCAGGAGACGCGCCTCTATTTTGGGTGTCAGCGCAAACTGGCCGCAACCAATGGGTACGGGGGTATCGGCAAAGGCCAGGGCTCGGAGCTCCGGCGGAATGAAGTCTTCGCGATGTACTTCGGCAAGCAGGTCAAGCACGGAGTGATCGAGTACTCCCCAGGGCCTGATCTGCTGTTCAATCATGTTTTTGCGCACTTGTTCTATTTGCATGGTATTTATACAGGGCTTGTTGTTTCTGCTGCTATTATATAGCATAGCAGTGCAAGTGGGTGTCAATTTAGGGATCTTAAAGGGTTCTGTTGCTAAGGGGCAGGCCGCAGTTTATTGACGCTCGGTCTGTATCATAATGTAATTAAAGAGAGATATGCGAATGAGCGTGAGCCCAAAAGATGTTTCAAACCGTACGGCAGAGCAGCCGGCCGACCGAGGGTTTGCCGGTTCCCACAGGGTCTATGTGCGCGGGTCGCGCCCGGATATCAATGTGGCGATGCGGGAGATCCGCTGCGAGCCGACACAGAGTAACCAGGGGTCGATGGAAAACCCGTCGGTCACCGTCTATGACACATCGGGTCCCTTCGGTGATCCGGAAGTCAATATCGATATACACCAGGGACTGGCGGCGCACAGACAGCCCTGGATAGAGGCCAGGGAGGATACGGAGCCTTTGGAGACATTGAGTTCGGATTACGGCCGCCGGAGGCTGATGGATCCGGCCCTGGCCGGGATACGTTTGCAGGCCCGCAGGGCGCCGAGACGGGCTGAGGCAAACAGGAAGGTGACGCAGATGTATTATGCCCGGCAGGGGGTGATTACGCCGGAAATGGAATATATCGCCATTCGTGAAAATCAAAGGCTGGAGCGTGGCAGACAAGATGAATCGGCCCGCTATCATGCCGGCAAAGTGTGGCACGGCGGTGCTATGCCGGAATGGGTTACCCCGGAATTTGTGCGCGACGAGGTGGCCGCCGGCCGGGCTATTATTCCGGCGAATATCAATCATCCCGAATCGGAGCCGATGATCATCGGCCGGAATTTTTTGGTGAAGGTGAATGCCAATATCGGTAATTCGGCGGTGAGTTCGTCGATAGAGCAGGAAATCGAGAAAATGACCTGGGCGATCCGCTGGGGTGCGGATACGGTGATGGATTTGTCAACCGGCAAGAATATCCATGAAACCCGTGAATGGATTATTCGCAATTCGCCGGTGCCGATTGGCACGGTGCCGATCTACCAGGCGCTGGAAAAGGTGCAGGGCAAGGCGGAGGAACTGAGCTGGGAGATGTTCAGGGATACCCTGCTGGAACAGGCCGAGCAGGGGGTGGATTATTTTACGATTCATGCCGGTGTGCGCTTGCCGTATATCCCGCTGACCGCAAAACGGGTTACCGGCATAGTGTCAAGGGGCGGTGCGATCCTGGCAAAATGGTGTCTGGCGCATCATCAGGAGAATTTTTTATATACTCATTTCGAGGAGATCTGTGAAATCATGCGGGCCTACGATGTGTCGTTTTCGCTGGGGGACGGTCTGCGCCCGGGTTCGATTGCGGATGCGAATGATGAGGCGCAGTTTGCCGAATTGCAAACCCTGGGGGAATTGACCCGAATCGCCTGGCGGCATGATGTGCAGGTGATGATAGAGGGGCCGGGACATGTGCCGATGCATATGATTAAGGAGAATGTCGACCGGCAAATGGAGCAGTGCCACGAGGCGCCGTTTTATACGCTGGGGCCGCTGACCACGGATATTGCCCCCGGATATGATCATATTACTTCGGCAATCGGCGCGGCGATGATCGGCTGGTACGGCACGGCCATGCTCTGCTATGTGACCCCGAAGGAGCATTTGGGATTGCCGGATAAGGAGGATGTGAAGGAGGGGATGATTGCTTACAAGATCGCCGCTCATGCCGCCGATCTGGCCAAAGGGCATCCGGCGGCGCAATTGCGGGATAATGCCCTGTCCAAGGCCCGGTTTGAATTTCGCTGGCAGGATCAGTTCAATCTGGGACTGAACCCGGAGCGGGCGCGGGAATACCACGATGCGACCCTGCCGAAGGAGGGGCATAAACTTGCGCATTTTTGCTCGATGTGCGGGCCGAACTTCTGCTCTATGAAGATCACGCAGGATGTGCGCGATTACGCCAGAGAGCAGGGGATAACGGATATGGGCGCGGCGTTGGAAAAGGGTATGGCGGAAAAGGCGGAGCAGTTCAAGGGACAGGGGAATAAGATCTACAGCAAGTCATAGTGTAAATTGCCGGCCATTCTGCGCCGGGGCTTTACTGTAATTTCACTTCAAACAGCTTGGGCCAGAGCTTGCCGGTTACGAAGATCCGCCCGCCTTGCCTGTCGAATGCAATGCCGTTCAGCACATCAATCGGGCGCTCGGCCTGAAGTCGGTTGCGTAAATCAGCCAGGTTGTAGCGGTCAATCACTTTTCCACTGCCGGGGTCGATAGAGATTATTTTGTCGGATCGCCATATGTTGGCGTAAATTTTTCCTTCTATGTATTCAAGTTCGTTCAGAAAATTAACCGGCGCGCCATTGTCGGATACGGTAATTTTCCTGATTTGCTCCGGAGGATCGGGACGGTAGAAGAAAAGCGTATTGGTCCCATTGCTGAGTATCAGATTATGTCCGTCGTGGGTTATGCCCCAGCCTTCAAAGGGGTATGCAAAGGAGCCGATAATGGCAAAGCTGTCAAGTGCGTATATGATCCCGATGCCGACCTTCCAGGTAAGCTGGTATATCTTGTTATTGAGTATGGTTGCGCCTTCGCCAAATAGATGATCCGGCAGGCGGTGAATTTTTTCTACTGCACCGGTGCGCCAATTGACTTTACGCAGAGAAGATTTTCCGTACAGCCCGGTGCTTTCGTATAGATAGCCGTTATGAAATACCAGGCCCTGGGTGAAGGCCCGGTCGTCATGGGGATAGGTGTTGAGTACCGTGAAGCCTTTCGACGGGGAGGCATCGCCGCTGAGGTGGGAAGGGGCTGCGGGCGCATCGGTATGGTTGTAGAGCAGGAAAACCGCGACCGCGACGAGTGTGCCGTGTAGTTTCAGGGTGTGAATGAATTGGTGCAAATGATGGCGCATGTCGGATAGTCCCCGGCTGTGGATAATAAACGGTTTGGGGCGGCCTGCCAATAGCTTGCCGCTTGATGGATTACTCAATACATCGGCGGATTTTGAATTTTTGAATACAGACCTCCGCAGTGCTATCATGCATGTATGCCTCGCTTCACTATTCCCACGAAAATGTTGGGGTTCCTCTCCTACCGGAATCTGGTCTATTTTGCCACAGTGCTGACCGGCTTCGCCGCTCTGTGCGCTCAGGTGGTGTGGCAGAGGTATCTGGCCATACTGGTCGGTAGCGAGAGCCGCTCCATTACTTTGGTGGTGGCTGTTTTTCTGCTTGGGCTTGCTTCGGGCTATTATGCGTTTGGCCGGCTCACGGAGCGTAAATGGTCGCGCTTCGCCTTGTTAAAGGTGTACGGATACACGGAACTGCTTACCGGCCTGTATATATTTTTCTTTTATCTTTATTTTGAACTGCTGAAGATACTCAGCTTTCAAGGTCCCAGCTACCTGCCCTTCGATATTCTGATTGCCTGTCTGGCGCTGTTTCTGCCGACTTTTTTGATGGGGGCCTCTATTCCGCTGCTCACCGCCGCCCTGCCGGAGGATTCACGCGAGCTGAGCTACATTCACTCGCGTATCTATGGCTGGAATACCCTGGGCGCCTTTTTTGGTGCGCTGGTTTCGGGCTTTTATTTATTGCCTGTATTCGGTTTGCGGCTGTCACTGATGATAGTCGGGATCGTGAATGTGCTTGCCGCCCTGGTATATATCGGCAACAGGCTGAATGGGGCGGTTCATAGACAGGATGCGCCGCCGGTGCTGCCGTCGGCGGCGCCCAATTGGGTTTATTTGCTTTTTTCTTTTTTCGCGGGAGGGGTGATCGTTTCTTTCGAGGTCCTGCTGGTGCGGGTGTTGAATCTGAGTGTCGGCCCGGGTATTTACAATTTTCCGATGGTACTGTCTGTTTTCGTCGGTGCGCTGGCGGTCGGCAGTCTGTCGCTGAAGGGGCGGGAATTTTCGGTGGCCTTTTTAATGCGGCAGGTGTTCATCACTCTTGTTCTCCTTGGGCTGCTCTACGCCAGCATTCCCTACTGGCCAATATGGCTAAATAATATGCGTGTGAGTCTGACTACCTTGCCCTCCAATTATTATATTTATAAGTTTCTGGTTTATGTTTTCCTGCTGCTGCTGCTGTCACCCGCGGTGTTCTTCATGGGAAGATTGCTGCCGCTGGTGTACGCCCTGCTGCGAAAGAATCAGGATAATTACGGCGCGGTATGCGGTCGTCTTTATTTTTTCAACACGCTGGGGACGGTAATGGGTACGGTGCTGATCGGGTATCTGGCTTTCTATTGGCTGAATCTGGATCAATCTTTCAGGATCAATCTGCTTATATTGCTGGTTGCGGGTACGGCGATTGCGCTGTTCGAGAGAAGCAGACCGGCGATCGTGCTGTTCGCCGTGATCGGAACGGTACTTGTCACTTTGCCCGGATGGGATCGCGGCAACCATTATGTGGGATATTTTCGTGACCGCACACCGGTCGCAGCGCATTTCGAGAAATTATTCTATTTGCCGAAGGAGCAGCGATCGGTGCGGTTTTTCGATGATGGTCCGAATACCACGGTAAGCGTGTTGGATCATGAGATGGAGGACGAGTCGGACAGCGAACGGATCAGGAAGCTGCTGCCGGAGTTCACGTATAATTATTCGCTGGTGGTGAACGGGAAGAGTGATGGAAATTTACTCTATGATTTTTCTACCACGCTGCTTTTGGCCTCCCTGCCTTATCTGCATATGCCCCCGGGGAAAGAGTTATCCGCCAGTGTGATTGGTCTGGGCACCGGAATTTCCGCCGGCGTGCTGGGACGGCTGGACGATGTGGGGCAAGTAGTGGTGCTGGAAATATCGCCGAAGGTGGTGGAAGGGATCGCTGAGGTGCAGTCGGCTAATTTTGCGCCGCTATCCAACCCCAGGGTGGAATTGGTAGAGGGTGATGCCTTCAGGTATTTTACCAAGAGCAAAAAAAAGTTCGATATTATTGTCTCCGAGCCAAGCAATCCGTGGGTAACGGGAGTGGAAAATTTATATTCCAGCGAATTTTATCGGCTGGTGTCCCAGTCTCTTTCCCGGCAAGGCATACTGAGTCAGTGGATGCATTTTTATGAGATTGATGCGGATACGGTGCGTATGATTGTCAATACGATCCGGCAAGAATTCCGCTACGTGGAGATCTATCGGATCGGCTCTGGCGATCTGGTGTTTCTGGCCGGTAATCAGCCGCTGGAAATTCAGCCGCAAAGGTTTTCTTCTCCTTTCCTGCAACCCATACACCGCTCCATGGGCTTCCGCAATGCGCAGGAATTGAAGTTGGTACAGGTTTATGAGCAGGAAAGACTCTCGCGCGGGAATAGTATCGGAGATTACCGGGAGCATACCCTGATGAGTCCCAAATTGACGTATATGGCCGACAGGGATTTTTTCATGCATCAGCGTATCGATCCGTGGGAGATTTATCCGGGCTACCTGATGGCTTCGCCCGTCGAGGAACGCCGGCGGATAGGGATCCTGGCCGAATATCTGGAGTCTCTGGAGTCCGATCCAAATCCGGACCCGTGGATGGACAGCGATTCTGCCGCACAGCAAGTCATGCGCGCATCGAAACGGGAAACCGGCGGAATACGAAACGCCGGGGAGATGTGGGAAATGGTGGGCAAGGTGCGGGAACGGTGCATGCCTGCCTCCGGATTTTCTTTTTTTTGTGATCAGATGGCGGATATTATTACCGACAGGTTTATCTATGCAGATCCGGACCAGGATATTGACCGGAGATTCCTTGCGTATCAAACGTTGAGAAAATTCGGATTCCTCGCGCACCAGAACGATTTCATGGAGGAATTGAAAACCGGTATCCTTGCCAAAGAATTGGGAGGGGCGTTCGCTATTACCGCTTATACCGAGCATATGCTTTCCCAAAAACAGTATGCGGAAGCGTACCGGGATTTGGAACTATTCAGGAAAAAAGAGTTCCTGATAGACAAGGAGTACAATCGAATACGGTCGAGAATTTCCGGGGTGGAAGAGCTGCACCGAAAGTGGGCGGAAGGTATTGGCATCGATGCAAGCTGAGCGAAACCGGCCGTTTTGCATTCTGCGGGATTGACGGGGAATATATTCAGGATGCAATATGACGGCAGTATGGGGTATTATTGATTGAGATTTTGGAATATCAAGCAGAGGAGTGGAATGCGCTGTTTTATAGTGGTGATGAGTCTGGCGGGCTGGAATGTATACGCCGATGCGGGAGATGCTGACACAGGCAGACAGTTGTCACAGACCTGTGCGGCTTGTCACGGCGCCGACGGCAATAGTGTCAATCCTATATGGCCTAAACTTTCCGGACAGCATGCCGCCTATACCGTCAAGCAATTGCAGGATTTTAAGGCTGGCAACCGCAAAAATTCGCAAATGACCGCAATGGTAGTCAATCTGAGTGAAGAGAGTATGTTCGATCTGGCCGCCTATTATGCCGATCAGAAGATCAGTATGGGTACGGCCAGGCCGGAACTGCTTGCTGCAGGCGAAACCATCTACCGGGCCGGCGATATTGCGGCAGGGCTGCCCGCCTGTATGGGCTGTCATAATCCGACCGGAGCCGGCAATCCCGCCGCATTGTATCCCTCGCTGAGCGGCCAGCATGCGGCCTATACCGTCAGTCAATTGAAGTCCTTTAAACTTGAACAGCGCCATAACGATAAGAATGCGGTGATGCGCCTGATTGCCGGACGCATGAGCAATGCGCAGATGGAGGCGGTGGCGGAATATATTCAGGGGTTGCATTAATCGATATGGCGAAAATAAAGACTGCATGGGTGTTATTCGGCTTGCTGTTTGCCTGCACGGCGGCGGCTCAAGGTTATCAGGATATTGATCCGCCGCAGCCTACCCGGAGCGGCGATAACATAGAAATGATTGAGGTGTTCTTGTATACCTGCCCGCATTGCTACGATTTTGAACCGTATCTGGAAAAATGGCTGGAGAATAAACCGCAGGATGTGGAGTTCCGGCGCATACCCGGTGTATTCAGAAAGGACTCGATCCCCCACGCCAAGGCGTTTTATACCGCTGAAAAACTGAATGTGCTCGACAAGGTCCACCAGCCCTTATTCGATGCAATCCATCTACGCAAGCAAAAAATTCATGGTGAGCGGGCATTGAAAAAGTTCTTTACCAGGCATGGGGTGGACGGCGGAGAATTTACCCGGGTTTATAATTCCGCTGAAGTCGATGATATGGTGAAACAGGCCTTTTTATTGGCCCAGCACTATAAGGTAGCCGGCGTGCCTTCCATCATTATTAACGGCAAGTATTTAGTCAGCGGCAATCTGGCCGGTTCGCTGGCGAATATGCTGGAGGTGGCCGCTGAGCTTATTGAGAAGGAAAGGCGGCTGTTGCAGCAGCCCTAGATCACCGTCTGGTACGGAAGAGTTCGCTATCCAAGGCATGATCGGGTCGGAAACGGCCTATGGATGATCCCGGTCTGTCGGCGGTGATAGGTAAGCAATAGCCAGCATCAAGGCGCCAACCGTCAGGAAGGAGACAATGCGTGTTACCGTGTCGGTATCGACAATGTCAATCAGAAACAGCTTGATGGAGACGGCCGCCAGCAAGGCGCCGCCGATAAACCATAAGTAACGTTTGCCCAGATAACTGGCGATCCCCATGATTGAAAATGCCGTGAGGGTCCAGACGACGGATATGCCGGTCTGAAAAATTGCAGAGTCGAACATCGGCCCCGCTTCATATTTGACTCCGGCATAATAATGCACGGTATGCGCGACCAATGCAGTCAGCCAGATGAATGCGATCATCGCGATAGTCCCGAAACCGGCGGCTACATTCAGGCAGGGCGGCGGCGGAATGGTGTTATCCTCAATCCGGCGCAGCCAGATGATAATCACACCGATTGCAAATAATTGGACTATATCCTGTGGATTTAAAATCGGCCAATAGTTCAACGGCGAGGGATTGGCGGCATTAAAGCAGGCTGCTACTATCCAGATTGCCAGAAAAATTATCATCGGCAGCAGGCCGCCGCTTAGATAACTGGATCGATATTGCCGCAACGGCCATGGGAAGCGGTCGCGCAACAGCAATAATTTGTATATTGCTATTGCCGGGATCAGGCCCCAAATGATCCTGCTCCAAACGTCGGCCCGCACTACATCGTGTATCGCATCGGCAATAATCCAGGCTGCCATAAATGTATAGAGCCACATCGTCGCGGAATGCCAAAAACCCAGCAAGTTTTTATGCCAGACTCCATCACAGCGATACAGGAGCAGGTACTGAGCCGCGAATGCGCTTATCCAGGCAATGTAACCGAGGTTCAGAAATGGATTCAACCCCGGATGATCAAGATAAAGTCCGGTTGCAATCACCGTCATTGCCGGCAACAGCAAGACCGGCGGGTGTTCAAAGCTCCGCCACTGAAGTCTGCGTGCCACTAAAGACACCAGCAGCAGGCTGAGCGCGATGCAGAACAAGGCCGCATTGATTTCGTATTCAGGGTCAAGATGAGTATCTATTTGTTCGAGCTTGGCGCTAAACCACCAGGCCAACCCCCAGGTCATCGGCACAATATGAAACCCCTGTTCCGCCGCCGGCAAGTTGTCACGATGACGATAATATTGATAGGCAATAAACAGACCGCCGATAGCGATAAACAGGGCGCCGATATATGTACTATTAATAAGCGGCATCTCCTGTACGGGTAAGTCTGAAGCCAGAAAAACAATTCCCCCGCCAAATTGCAACAGTATTCCGAATATTCTTGCCGGCAATCGCCGCTGGCGCACCCCGACCCAGGTGATGCCGGCGCCTTCAAGCGCCCAGGTTACCGCCGTCCAATGGCCGTTCAGCATGAACGGAATGGCCAGACTGGCAAAAATGACACCCAATGCCAGGAATGATTCGGCCAGCATCCGCATATTTTCCACTTGCCTGTGCCATAACAGACGTGCCAGATACAGGTACACCATGGCGATCCCCAAAGCGGAGAAAGCCCGGCCATATTCAAAGTCATCCACCAGGATGCTTTGCAGGGAAAACCCAATCAGCGGCACGCCAAATACCAGTGAACCATCTACCAAGCCCTTTAATTTCGGCGGTTGTCTGTGGGCAAACAAGATCGGGATCACAACATAAAAGATAAAGAACAGGATCAGGAAAGGTTCCACGGTATTGAAGTGCCGCGGTTCGTAGGCTTCGTACCCCCACAGGGACGCGATCACAAAGGTGAATATAAAGCCTATCCAGTTAAGAACGCGCCATGATTTGTGCCAGGCGATCCCAAGAATGCCCACATTGAGGGCGGCATAATAAGAAAACAGGCCTATATGGTTGCTGGTATCATCCGAGCTCAGGATGGGCGCAAGAAACCCGCCGATAATACCCAGACAGGCCAATACCTTTGAATCCTGTGAGACCGCGGTATATCCGGAAAACACCACCAGCAGCAGCATCACTACAAACGTGAAGCCCAGGGGTACTGTGTGCAGTTTCGCAGCGGCAAAAACGGTTACATATAAAATGCCAATGGCGGCGCCCTGTACTATGAGCGCGAAGTCCGGACGGCCGGGACGCAGCCTCCATGCGAGCAATTGCATCGCTATGCCGACAACGGCGGCGGCGCACAGGTAAAATTCCTCCGATATTGCATTATGATCATTGGCATATTTCAGCAACAGGCCAATACCGAAAAATAAAATTACCGCTCCGGCCATGCCGATCAAATTGCCTGTGGTGAGGTATTCTTTCAGCTTGTTGACGCCGCGCTTTACCGGATCGGGCCAGTCGGCGGCGACCGGCGGAGCATAGGTCCCTGCTGCGGATCCTATCGGCGCGTGTGCGGCCGCTTGCTCATACGGGGCATTAACGGCAGCCAGCGGTTCGTGTTCGGCAACGGTTTCGGGGTCCGCTGCCGCTTCAGATGCCCGGCCGGATTCAACGGGTTTGGAGCCTAATAACTCAATCCGCCGTTCGAGTTTTTGAATGCGATTTTTATGCTGGATCAATGCGCCGGTCAGCAGGCCTATTGTAAAACCGAAAATTGCCCCGGACCATTGATCGAGGATGGCGCCGATAAATAAACCAGTTATTGAGGTCAGAAATTTCATTGCATGGCACATCCCGATGCATGGGGATGTATTTATTTGTCCAGCATTTATATTTTGCGCATAACCATAGACTCTATCAGAAAACAGCTCTATCGGATCTCTCCATTCCAATTTCCAATGCGCATCAAGATGGATTCGGGGTGAAACGAACCCATAATGAATTCACAATTTATTTCAGCCCCAGCACATCGCGCATATCATAAAGCCCGCTCTGTTTATCATGCAGCCATATTGCGGCTTTGACGGCGCCGCCGGCAAAGGTTTTTCTTGATGTGGCTTTATGGGAAATTTCAACCCGCTCGCCGGCAACCGCAAACAGTACGGTATGTTCGCCGACAATATCGCCGGCACGAATGGTTTCAAAGCCGATAGTATTTTTGTCGCGCTTTCCGGTGTTGCCTTTTCTGCCGTAGATTGCACATTCTTTTAATTGCCTCCCCAATTGATTCGCTATAATTTCTCCCATCCTCAGCGAGGTGCCGGAAGGCGCATCTTTCTTTTCCCGATGGTGCGCTTCGATAATTTCTATGTCCGCCTCTTCGCCGATAACCCTTGCCGCCGTCTCCAGTAATTTAAAGCACAGATTAACGCCTATGCTCATATTGGGAGCAAATACTATGGCAATATCCCTGGAGGCATCATCAATCAATTGTTTTTGTGCCTCCGACAGGCCGGTGGTTCCGATGACCATATTCTTTTTGGCGGCGCGGCATTGTTCAACGGTGTCGGAGATTGATGCGGCCAGCGTAAAATTAATTAATACGTCAAATTGATCGACTGCCTTGGCTATATTATCGACTATCTTGATATCCTGCCGGCCCACGCCCGCGGACTCACCGGCATCCATGCCGATCATCGATGAATTCTGATGCTCCACCGCCGCCGACAGCTTTACCTTATCGCTTTGCTGGCAAACCTGGATAATCGTTTTGCCCATTCGCCCCGCTGCACCGCATACTCCAACTCTGACCATCAGGCTTGTTCCTTATTCACCGAGTGTATTATATAGCGAGTGCGCTACTATCAGGTAATGGAGTCAAAAAAATGTTTGACCCCGTCCAGCCAGGAGCTGGCTTTTGGGCTGTGCTTTTTTCCGTCGGCCTGCATACTTTGTTCAAATTGCTGCAACAGGCCTTTTTGATTACGGGTAAGATTGACCGGGGTTTCAACGATCACCCGGCAGAGTAAATCGCCTCTGGATGAGCTGCGCAATGATTTAACACCCTTTCCGCGCAGACGGAACAGTTTTCCGGATTGTGTTTCCGGATGGACACTGAGTTTGACCCGCCCGTCCAGGGTCGGCAGTTCCAACTCTCCTCCCAGGGCCGCCATCGTGAAACTGACCGGCGCATCGCAATAGAGATCGTTGCCGTCTCTGGTAAAGAGCGGATGCTCGCTGACAATTACATGCACATAGAGATCTCCGGCCGGGCCTTTGTGTTCCCCGGCCTCGCCCTCTCCCGACAGGCGAATGCGATCTCCGGTATCTACCCCTTCCGGCACCTTCACCGATATGGTTTTGTTATCACGAATACGCCCTTGGCCACGGCAGGCAGAGCAGGGGTCGGAAATGAACTTTCCTGCGCCCCGGCATTGGGGGCAGGTTTGCTGAACGGAAAACGGGCCTTGCTGCATTCGTACCTGTCCTGCGCCGCCGCAGGTGGAACAATCCGCAGGTGTACTGCCCTTCCTCGCGCCGGAACCGGCACAAGTATGACAAACCACCATCTTTGGTATACGCAGCTTTGCGGTTGTGCCGGAAACCGCTTCTTCCAGACTCAATTCCAGATCATAACGAATGTCCGCACCGCGATAGGCGCGCTCACGGCTTTGCCCGCCCGCCCCGACATTGCCAAAGATATCGCTGAAAACGCTATCGAAAATATCACTGATCCCTGCTTCCTGGCTAAAACCGCCCCGGCCAAACCCGCCTGCGCCTGCCCCTACACCGGCATGCCCGAACTGATCATAGGCGGCCCTTTTTTGTTGATCGGATAATGCATCATAGGCTTCCTTGACTTCCTTGAAATGCCCCTCGGCTCGGTTGTCATCGGCATTGCGATCCGGGTGATATTTCATCGCCAAACGACGATAGGCTTTTTTTATTTCGTCGTCGCCGGCATTTTTTGAAACGCCGAGCACTTGGTAGTAATCTCGTTTATCCGCCATCTAAACTTCTCTTCCGCATGTATAGTCAGCTACCACCGTTTTTTATTATTGCTTATGCAACAAAGCCCCAGGGCGGTTTTCCTCCGGGGCAGTATATATTTGTATAAGGGCCGGCTACCGGGTGATTTTGAAATGCTCAATATCCGATTGCACGCTGTATCTCGCATGTTGAATCATCGCCTGGGTTGCTATTTCTTGTTATCATCGACTTCTTCAAACTCGGCATCAACGACATTTTCATCACCGGCATTCCTGTTATTCTCCGGAGATGAGGCTTTATCGGCAGACGCTGCTTCACCGGATTGCGTCTGCGTAGCATGGGCGCGCTCGGCCAGCTTGCCGGAAAGCTCCGTCAACTTTTTGATCTTCTCCTCGATCTCTTCCTTATTATCCCCTTTCAATGCCTGTTCGACATCGGTGATTGCGGTTTCTATATCCTTTTTTTCCTGTGCTTCAATTTTATCGCCAAGCTCTTCCAGAGATTTTTTGGTCGCGTACACTATGTTCTCGGCCATGTTGCGTGATTCGATCAGCTGTTTTGCCTTGCGATCTTCCTCGGCATGAGCTTCGGCATCCTTGACCATATTGTCGATTTCTTCGTCAGATAAACCGCTTGACGCCTTGATAACAATAGACTGCGCCCTCCCGGTAGCCTTGTCCCGGGCGGAGACGTTAAGGATCCCATTGGCATCGATATCAAAGGTCACCTCTATTTGCGGCATGCCGCGCGGCGCCGGCGGTATATCGCTCAGATCGAAGCGCCCCAATGATTTGTTGCCGGTCGCCATTTCGCGTTCGCCCTGTAACACATGCACGGTGACGGCCGTCTGATTGTTTTCCGCGGTAGTAAACACTTCATTGGCCTTGGTCGGGATGGTGGTGTTTTTATCGATCAAGCGCGTCATCACGCCGCCAAGGGTTTCTATCCCCAGGGATAAGGGGGTAACATCAAGCAATAATATATCCTTGACATCGCCGCCCAACACACCGGCCTGAATCGCCGCTCCGATTGCAACAGCTTCATCGGGGTTTACATCCCGGCGCGGTTCCTTGCCAAAAAATTCCTGCACGGTTGACTGCACCCTGGGCATTCGGGTCTGACCGCCCACCAGAATGACATCGGTGATATCCGAGGTAGATACACCGGCATCCTGCAATGCGGTGCGGCAGGGTTCAATCGTGCGCTCGACCAGGTCTTCCACCAGGGATTCGAGTTTGGCGCGGGTCAGTTTGAGATTGAGATGCTTGGGACCGCTGGAGTCGGCTGTAATATAAGGTAAATTAACATCGGTTTGCTGACTGGATGATAATTCAATCTTGGCTTTTTCCGCCGCCTCTTTCAAACGCTGCAATGCCAGCGCATCATTATGTAAATCAAACCCCTGCTCTTTTTTGAACTCCTCACAGAGGAAGTCGATAATGCGCAGATCAAAATCCTCACCGCCCAGAAAAGTATCGCCATTGGTGGAAAGTACTTCAAATTGGTGTTCGCCATCGATCTCGGCGATCTCGATAATCGATATGTCAAAGGTGCCGCCGCCCAGATCATACACCACTATTTTGGCATCGCCGCGCTTCTTGTCCATGCCATAGGCCAATGCGGCCGCAGTAGGCTCATTGATAATCCGTTTTACATCCAGTCCGGCAATACGACCGGCGTCCTTGGTCGCCTGGCGCTGTGAGTCATTAAAGTAGGCTGGAACGGTGATAACGGCTTCTTTCACCTCGGCGCCCAGATAATCTTCCGCGGTCTTTTTCATCTTCATCAATACCCGTGCGGCAATTTCCGGGGGGGCAATTTTTTTGTCCTTGATCTTGACCCAGGCATCGTCGTTATCCGCCTTGACGATCTCGTACGGCACCATATCGATGTCTTTTTGCACAACATCGTCGTTGAAACGGCGGCCAATGAGCCGTTTTACTGCAGACAGCGTATTTTTGGGATTGGTCACCGACTGGCGTTTGGCGGACTGACCGACAAGGACTTCTTCATCATCGGTATAGGCCACAATAGACGGTGTGGTTCTGGCGCCTTCACTATTTTCAATAACCTTTGCCTGCCCGCCTTCCAATACGGCAACGCATGAGTTAGTTGTGCCAAGATCGATACCGATTATTTTACTCATAACTTTATCTCCGAAAAATTCACGATGTAATTGGTGCTAAGTAATATCCGATAAATAGCCATATGTGGCCAAATTTCGGTTTTTCAAGCCCGTCCTATTTTGCAACGATAACCATCGCCGGCCGCACCAGCCTGTCATTCAACTGGTAGCCTTTGCGCATCACTTCCACTACTACACCGGCTCCCTGGCCTTCCGCCGCTCGCGTGGATACCGCTTCGTGCTGCTCGGGGTTGAATTTCTCTCCGTTGGGATCGATGGTTTGAATCCCGAATTTCTCTGCGACCCCGGTAAATTTCTTCAGGGTAAGATCGATACCCTCGCGCAAATCTGCAATATTCTCGGTGCTTTCAAAGGCTGAAAGGCCCTGCTCCAGGCTGTCAATGACCGGCAATAACTCATGTACAAATTTCTCCAGCGCATATTTATGCGCATTTTCTATGTCTCTGAAGGTGCGCTTGCGCAAGTTTTCCATCTCAGCCCGGGCGCGCAGCAGATTATCGGCCGTTTCCTGTTTTTGTGTTTCCAATGCCTGCTTCAGCGCCTCGATGTCGTCTTCAACTTCATCTCGTGCAGAGTCAACCGGCGCCTGCCCGGGCTCATCATTTACGCCGGCCGTCTCCATGCCATTTCCCGGGGCGGATACCCGCCCGTCATTTTCTACAGAAGGCCGATCTGCCTGAGCCGCCTCCGCCGGCGCGGATGCGTCCCCGCCATTCCCATCATCAATATCCCGTTGTTCTTTCGACATAGCCATCCTCAAATTTAATGTAAAGAATCAAGAAAACTGCCTGTAAAAACCGCTATGGAGAAGGTGGGGATTAATTTTTTGAATTCAAGGCCGAGCTCAGCATTCTTGCCGTGATATCGACAATGGGAATTACCCGCTCATAATGCATTCGGGTCGGACCAATCACACCCAGCACGCCCAGGATCTGCCCGTCTTTTCCGTATGGCGAGGTGACGATACTGCAATTATCCAACACATCATAGCCGGATTCCTCGCCAATAAATATCCGGACACCATTGGCATTGATCGATTGCTCCAGCAGATGAAGAATATCCCGTTTCTGATTGAAGGAGTCGAATAATTTCTTCAATCTATTCAGATCACACAATTCCGATGCCTCCATCAAGTTGGTCTGCCCGGAAAAAACCAGGTCATCATCGGCATCATCATGCGCAAATACCTTTTGCGCCATCTCGATGGCCGTTTGCATCAACTGGTTGACATTATTCTTGATCTGCTCCAGCTCCTTCAGAATTTCTGAGTGCACTTTGGTCAATTCCTCACCGGCAATTATCTGGTTCAGGTAATTGGACGCCTGCTTTAACTCGGCGGAGGAATAGGGGCGGGCGGTGTAGATAATACGATTCTGTACCTCCCGGTCATTGATTACCAGAATAACCAGAATGCGGTTATCGGAGAGGGTGACAAACTCGATTTGCTGCACTACGGTCTGTTTCACCCTCGGAAGCATCACCACCCCGGCAAGTTGAGTAATACTGGATAATATGTTTGAGGTGCGCTCCGGTAATGATGATATATCCTTTTGCGATTCAAACTCTTTTGCAATTTTCCCCACATCGAAAAAATCGAGGGTTTCAATATTCAACAGGGAATCGACAAACAAGCGGTAGCCCTTGGCAGTAGGCACTCTTCCGGCGGAAGTGTGAGGGGAATGCAATAATTCCAGCTCTTCCAGATCAGCCATTACATTTCTGACCGTGGCCGGGCTAAGCTTAATGTCCGAATCTCTGGCAAGCGTGCGCGAACTCACCGGCTGACCATCCTTTATAAAATGCTCAACCAGAGACTTGAAAAGCAGCAGGCTTCTGTCATTTAAATCTGACAAATCGGAAGATAGGGCCATCAGCATCAACTCATAGAGTTAGACAACATAACAAAACATAGCACTCTATCCCGGTCAGTGCAATACTCGTATCAAACCCGTAATGAGCGAAACTTCTACAGGAAGGCCTTACTGCCCCGTACAGGCATCGTGCCACCCCCTGTAAAGCTGGTTCTCCGGCTGCCTCAGGCCAAGGCCCTTCAGGTGATTTTCGCATCGGCTGCGCTTATGGCGCCGTTGATTTCATCCGCTCTGGCAACCATGCAATACTGCCACCTTCCGTGGCTGCCCTCGGCGTTGACGGCGGCCACCCAGCGCTCGGCGGCGACTTGCTTGATGTCCTTCAGCGGGTCATACCCTTTGGTTTCCAAAATCAGGGTGTGCTTTTCATCCGGTTGCAGGCGAATGAGAAAATCCGGTACATAGTCGTGCATCTCGCCGTTGTGGAGATAGGGAATGCCAAAACCCATCCCTTCGTTTTTAGCGAAGGCGGAAACCTGCGGGTGCCGGTCGATACGGTACGCAGCGGACTGCTCAAGCCGTTTGGTATCCGGCACCACGGCGTTGATGTGGCTTTTTATCACCGGATAAGGCGTGCGTTTGGTGTAAAAATCCACGTCCGCCGTTGAGCCGGGACCGCGCAGACGCTCATAGCGCGGCAGTTCCGGGGTTTCTCCGGCGGACTCGTCCGGTCTGATGTTTTCCAACAGACTCTCGATGATCCAGCCGTAATAAGGAGAAAGAAAAACATCTTTTTTGTCTGCCGGAGAAGACGCGGACACCTTTTCGGTGATGCAGGCGTATACGATCTGAAACAATTGTCGGAACAAGACATTCGGCGGCAACGCGCAGCCGTCGTCTTGCGCGTAATTGCGGGTCAATGCCCCCGCCATTTCATACATTCTTTGCTGCAAGCGCATCTGTTGCCGGAATTCCTTCAGCGATGCTGCCGTCACCTTTCCGGGGCCGCTCAACGACGGGCGGCCCTGGTTATCAGGCAAAGCCGCTTTCATTTCGATTTCCGGGGGGATTTTTTCGGGGTCAACATTCAACCTCGGCAGCTTGGTAAAATCGCAAAACAGGCGACTTCGCACCGCCTGTCGATACCCCTCCACGCGCGGGAACGTGATCGCATAATCTTCTTTTCCGGGCAACGCATAGATGTGATGACGGGTCGGTTTGGGCTGCGGTTCACGGTTTTTCACCTTGACCGTGAAGGCGGACAACGGCACGCCCAGCACCGAGGCCACTTCCTCGTGCATCAGCCCGTCCTCGCCGACTTCGTAGGAAGCGCGCCGCAGCCCGCGCCCGATAACCTGTTCGCACAGCAACTGCGACATGAAAGGGCGCAGCCCGATAATGTGCGTGACGGTGCTGCAATCCCAGCCTTCGGTGAGCATTCCCACGCTCACGATGCAACGGACGTCGCGCCCCGGCGGGTGTTGGTCGCGCTTCAACTTCTCGGCCAGGCCCGCAAAACCGTCGGGGTATTGCGCCCGCTTCTGGCTGTCCTGCGGCCAGTCTTTTTTGCCGATGGTGTCCAGCGTATACCGCATCCAGCGGCTCTCGTCGCTCTTTGCGGCGCCGCTGTCGATTTCCGCCTGTATATTGGAATACACACAAATGGTGTTTTGCTGTTCCGTGCTGTTTTGTAATCCGGGCAGGTTCGCCGGTGGAATGACAGGGGTCGGCGGGCGGTTTTCAGCCAGCCATTCATAGACAATTTTCGCCAGTTTTTTGGTTTTGCAGATGATGATAAAAACCGGCGGTCGGGGGTCATCCGATTGCGCCAGCTCCTGGCGCAGTTCCTCCCACATGCCGCCCATCATGGCGATTGGCGTGTGGGCGTATTTGAGTATCGCCTCCGGTTTGGCGCCGGTTTTCTTGCCGCCGCGTTCGCCCGCCGTCAGTTTCGGCAGGATCCACCTCCAGATATTGAAATAGCCGGGCACATTGGCGCCGCTGGAATCGCGCACCGCCAATTCCGGGATTTTCACCAGCCCCGATTCAATCGCGTCCTGCAGATCAAAATTGCTGACCGTCCACGGAAAAATGCGGTTGGTGTCTTTCCCCGCCTTGCCGAGAAAATACGGCGTTGCCGAGAAATCGGCGCAAAAATTGATGCCGCGCAGTTTGTGTACCCGATCCAACCCGTCCACCCAGACCGTGGCTTCCTTGTAATAATTTTCCGCCGTTTCTTCATCGCCGAGCATATCGGCGTCGCTGTCATCATCGTTGGCCGGGTGCAGACGGTAGGCATGATGCGCTTCGTCGTTGAACACCAGAATATTGCGCCGCGTTCCCAACTCACCGTCCAAAATGCGCCGCACAAGAGCGGCATCCGTTTCGATGTATTTTTCGGATTCGATCTCGACTTTTTTCAGCGCCTGGTTTTTATCGCGGGTCTCACCGACTATCCGCAAAAGCCCCAGTGCGCTTTGTTTGCGCACATTCTCTTCGCTCATATATCGCTTGCCGTGTGCGGTCGTGGTTTTGTCGCCGATATGCACAATTTCACGGACCACCACGCGCCGCCCGGTTTTGACCACCTTGCTGCCGGCCTGCGTATTGCGTGGCTCAAACACATGCCAGTTGGTGGTATGGACCCGCCCCTGTGTCAGTTGCGGCATCAGCGTCGGCGGCACCAGATCGCGGGTGCGGTAAAGGCTGGCCTCGCCTTTTTTCGGGTCCAGCTCCGCCAGCCGGTCACGAATCGTCACATTCGGGCAAACGACCAGAACCGCATCGGAAAAACGCTTGTCCTTCCTGTTGTTGACCTTGTTCAGTATGCTCCACGCCGCCAGCATGGCCATGACCGTGGTCTTGCCGGTTCCGGTTGCCATGCGGCAGCACCGGCGGCGGAAAGCCTCAAAGCCCTCTTTTCGTTTCTCTTCCCCGGGCGGGTCTGCCGGGATGCTGATGCCCTGCAAAAAATCCTGGCGCGCCTCGGTCAGGAAGATAATCGTCTCCGCGGCCTCCAGTTGTGCAAAAAACAGCCGCTGCCCTCGCCCCTCGCGCCACCAGTAGTTCAGCAACTCCATGGTCACGCGGCTCACCCCGCCTTCACCGCGCAATGCCAACGGTCGCCATTCGGCCAGTTTCCGGCGAATGGAAGAAACCGCACTTAATTCCAATTCATAACCGACGTCACGCTCGCTTTGTTCATCGGTTTTCGTCCCGGGCTTCAAATACATATAGGTCGGCATCCGCCGCCCGTCTATTTTTTCCGCCGGCTCGTGCTCGTGGATTTTCCAATGGCAGGCCGGCTCCTCGTAGGGGGAGTTGATGATCGGGTGTTGGACTTCGGAGGCGGGCATTGTCAGCTATTTTGTGCGTTCAATCAGGTTACTAATAGTCTAATGCCATTGACTACATGATTAAAACTGGTTGATGTATTTTTGTTTATGTCCATGTGCTGCGGCACTGTTCTTGCCGCCTTGTTTTTATTGAAGCCCTTTACAATCTTCTGTAATTCGTCGCTCGGTCTGACAATAGAATCCGGGTTCCGATAGCGCGGTTTATTTTTATATCGGGCGGCTTTAAACTTAAGGAACATCTGATTAACACATGAAAACTTTAGTTTCAATGCGAAACGCTCTTTTACTATTCAGATATGTGGCATTGATGCCGATGAACTCGACTCAAAAAGCGCTGTTTCACCGCCTCCGGGGCTTTTCTTCCCCCATCCCACTTTTTTCAGGCGCAACATACCCGCACTTCCAGCCGCTTTCGCCTCAACAGCGGGGTTTTGGCCATCACCAGGTTACTCAAGGCGCAGGCCACGAACAGACGATGCGCATTCTTATCCAGCCCCCGGTAGCGCACTTTGCAAAACCCGAACCGTTGTTTGATGATGCCAAACTGATGTTCCACCTTGGCCCTGACCCGGGATTTGTTCCGGTTTGCACAACGCTCCTGCTCCGTCAACAGTCGGTTTCTATGGCCTTTCGCTTGCGTGAAATCCCTTGCCTGCGGAGCACAATCGGTTATCACTTGCCCCTGACCCGTATAGGCCGAATCACCCCAGACACGGGTTTCCTCGCCGTGCAGCAGGTCGCTAAGAACCTGGGAGTCGTGCACATTCGCAGGCGTTGCAACCACCGAATGAATCAGCTTGGTGCGACTGTCCACACCAATGTGCGCCTTCATTCCAAAATACCACTGCCTGCCCTTGCGAACCTGACGCATATCTGGGTCGCGCTCTTTTTTCTTGTTCTTGGTAGAACTCGGGGCATGGATGATGCTCGCATCAACAATTGTGCCACGCGAGACTTTCAGGCCGTTTTCTTGCAGATACTGATTCACCTGATGAAACAGTTGGTCGCCCAGATCGTGCTTCTCCATCAAATGGCGGAATTTGCACACCGTGGTCTCATCGGGAGCCGGCTCTCTACCGAGGTCTATACCGACAAACCGGCGCAATGCGCGCGAGTCATACAGCGCTTCTTCTACGGCCGGGTCGGAGAGATTGAACCAGTGCTGAAGAAAATGGATTCGCAGCATGCGTTCAATCCCGATCGGGGGACGCCCCGCACCCTTTGGATGGGGGTAAAACGGCTTGATGACTTTGGCTAGTTCCTTCCAGGGAATAATCGTTTCCATCTCTTCCAGAAACCGCTCTTTACGGGTCGTCTTACGGAATTTCTCGAATCCGTTTTCAGAAAGTGTCTGTTGCATGGAATTCAGCCTCTGATAATGATTTCTTGTATTATAAACGATTATGGCAATAAATCAGAGTTGCCTTAGGAAATGCTTTTTCAACGGCATCAAGATCGCCAAAATACCAGGCCTCTAACTCTTGACATATAATACGAATCATCGGTGTGTGATTACTTGCTTTTTCACATAGTTGACGCAGCTCGTTTTTAAGAACAATGCAATCCGGGTTACTGTCCAAATCGTGTAAAATAATAAAAAAACTGTTCGGCTGTCGCCATGCGGCCAGCTTTAGGGGGATTGATTTTTGTAAATCACTTTTTCCCTGATGAGGCACACATTGGAAAGAAACGCCATCAGGCAATGATATTTTATGTAATACGACATCCAGTAAATGACCGGCGGATTCTTCCTCCAGCATGAAAACAAGATGTATCGGTTGGTCATGAGTCATTTCGATCTCCCGGTTACACCTTCAGCAGATCCTGCATCCACAGCCATCCCAACTTATCTCCAGCAGCAATTAACGCGCTGATTTGTTGATCGTTTGAAAGCGGGTGAATCGTTGTTATCCCATCCTCTTTTTTTAAAAAGAAAGTTTCATCAATTTCTACATGATTCAACACGTCCGGTGAATGAGTAGAAACAAATACTTGTCCACCACGCACTGCGTAATCACGCAATTCCTCGACAAGTATGCCAAGTAACCTGGGATACAGTTGGTTTTCAGGTTCCTCAATACACAAAAACGGATGTGGTTTTGGATCATGCAGCAGTACCAGATAGGCAAACATTTTAATCGTTCCATCAGAAACATAGCGGGCAATGAACGGGTCCTTAAAAGCGCCGTCCTGGAAACGCAGCAGCACATGTCCGTCTTCCGTAATGCTGGAGGTTACTTTTGACATGCCCGGAATTCTGGTCTTGAACTTTTTTAAAATTCTGTCGAAGGTCGGTCGATCATTCTCATACAAATGCTGTACCACTAAGGGCAGATTATCACCACTTTCCGACAGATGCTCGGCAACGCCAACTTCTACTCTTTGGCGAGCAGCCACGATATGAAAATCGGAAACATGCCAATTCTCAATCAAATTGCGGAAAGCACTTGCTGCCTTGAAACGCTGGAATTGTCCCAACCCCTTAATCGCGAGTATGTCCGGTGCCCCCAATGATTGATAGTCTTTGGTCAAATCCACATCCGGCTTACTAAAATCCTCCTCATTGCTGATAGCAAAGCCTTCGCCGTTGCTAAAATCCAGAAAATGGAAAGGCGACCCATATCCGCCGCGTTTGTACCGCAAGATTTCACGCTGTACAACTGGTAAGCCGGTCTTGTCTGTAGCGATTTCCAAGTGGTAGGAGACCAATCGTTCTGATCCCGTAATTGACATTCTAAATTGAATTTCAATCACAATCGGTTTATCCGCATAGCCGCGTGTTACTACTTCCTTATACCCGCCCATCTTTTGTAAAGCGGTACTGATATTATTTTTTAAGGCATCTTTTAAGAAGCCAAAAACTTGAAAAATGGTTGATTTCCCACTACCGTTTTCACCCATAAAAACCGCAAACGATGGGAGGTTATGCAATTCAACATTGTGCAAAGCGCGAAAATTCTTAACTAATATGCGTTCTATTTTCATCTGTTCCTATCCGATTTTGTCTGTTACTTTGCAGTATCAGAAGTCTTACATATTGCAGATTCAATACAGTTCCCCGCACATCTCGTTCGTTCCATAACAAATCAAAGGCACGTAATGGCACGGGGTAAAATGTCTGTCGTGCGATAGGTGCCCTGGAGTAGCCGCCACCGCGTCGGTGGTAATTATTTAATTCACGCCAGCATTCCAACGCCAACGACCAGGCGGCGATGGCTTGTAGCAGGGTGGTTTTGCCACAGTTGTTTGGCCCGGCGATAACGACGTTGCCATCAAGGTTAAAGGTTACTTCCTTGAATTGCTTGAAGTTGCGGAGGGTGGCTTTAGAGATTTTCATTGCCATAGGCTATGGAAGGGTTGCCAGTCTTTCATAGTTTAATAAGTTTTCAAATCGAAACAGAGATCCTGCCTTTCGATGTAGCTTGTTATAGGCCTCGTATAATTTGGGATGATCTGAAACCTCATTTATTCCTAATAATACCTGCATTTGGTCAAAATACTTTTTTGAAACTGAACGAGCGAAGATTTCAAAAGGCTTGGAAATATAGCCCATATAAACTACTGTTTCTGGCCACCATTCTATATAGAATATATCGGGTGATTTATTTTCTCTTATGGTATCAATCGCACTTCGCAGGTAGAGAACAAAATCAACCTGCATTAAATCCATAAATTTAATATTCAAATTTGTACACCTCTCTTTAAGAAGGTCAGCTCTTATGGATCGACGCTCTAACTTTAACCTGCTGTTTCGGCTGTCTAAAGACCCCATAAAATCTCTGATCATTGTAAAACTGAACATCACTTCATTCAAACTAGAAAGGTTTAAGTAATATTGCTTCTCTAACAGATAATTGGCACTACTGAATTTTTCTTTTTTGATAAAAACAGCGATCGCATATAAAAACAGTTCATGTACAATAAATTTGAAATTATCAATGCCCCATTGGTTGTTTGCTTGTTTTAACTCATACGCATATGGAATAATTTCCTCAAAAAACCGATGTATTTTTTTCATATTTTCTTCAGTAGGAGCGTAATTGGTTATGTGGTCAAACAATCCAATCAGTTCATTTCTGTGTGGGGCAAATTGTTCTATATTTTTTACTATGAGATCATCAAAATTATTGTCATGGCTATCATTTTTGATTCGAAAACGATCAAGGTTTTTTGAGAAAATACTTAAATATTCATCTATTGCACCAGCAGCAGAATTACTGCCGGTTTTAATTGCCTGTATCGCCGTTTTATAACTAGTGGTGGTCCCTAACAATATAGCATCTTCATCATCAATGAATGGTGGAGGGGTGCCAATTTCTGGTTTCACATGCAGTGGTTTATTAAATGCCCATCTAATAATTTTTTCAAACTCTTCGCTATATTTTTCTTCTTCTGTTAAATCAATGTATATGCGTGATTTATAATAGGTGGGCAGGTATAGCTTTCCAGTTTCATCTTTTTCAGCCACAACGACAACGAATTTGTTTTGTTTTTGTTGGTTGTAAATTTCCTCCGATATAATTTGTGTTTCGGTGCCGACTCCACCTGATCTTCTAGTTGCTTTATCTACATAGGATTTGCTTGAGACTATTAGAACTTTTTGGATATCCGGTGTATCTACCATCTTCTCCATAAACTTAATAGCGTCATCGCCCTCTCTCAAATCCCACTTATCTAAAATGGTGTCAATACCTGAGCCCCTAAGCGCAGTTGCTAAATCGATAACCCACTCCACATGGGCAGGGTCAGACTGGCTATAGGATATAAATAGTTTTGGCGGTGTAGAGTCTGTCATTTTTTATGCCTGGTTATCTTCTGTTCGCTTAACCACCATCAACTCATTCCCTCGATCATCAATAACCTTTACCGCCACCTGCTCCCCAGCAATAAAAGGCGCGCTTACAGCGCCTGCAAGGTGCTCCCAGACGGTGTCTTCGAAATCGGCTTTTACCGCTTTGCGGATTTTATCCCAGGCGCCGGTGCGGGGGAAAAATACTTGTCCGGCGCGGAAGCATTGGCCGTCGTAGTCGGGGTCGAGCATCCAGCAGGGGACGTCGTCGCCGTTGCGGGAGTCGGTTTCCATGCTTATCGGGTCGAATATGTCCAGGCCGCGTAATTCTACCTGATACAGGTCGCCGCCGTTGTCGGCTTTTTCATCGGCTTTTCTTAACGCTACGTCGGGCAGGCCGCATACCGAGAAGATCTGGCTGGAGCGCATGTTTTTGAGCAGGTCGGACATGGCCAGGTCGGTGCTGGCCTGGGCGTAGATGGCGGGCAGGCCGAAGGTGGCTTCGCCGTGTTCGATGGTTTCGCGGGCGGCAGGTTCGATGGCGAAGGCGATGATCAGCAGGCGGGCATAGTCTTTGTTGCGTGCTTCCTTCCCGGCCCCTATTACGGCGCGCTCGCTGATGGCGCCGTTGGCGGGGCCGAAGACGACGGCTATCGTATCGGCGCCGTCGGCGGTTTCGGCTTCGGCGTGAAGGTTCAGCGATTTGGCGGGTGGGCGGATGTTTTTCAGGTTGAATGTTTTGTTGCCGGGCAGGCGCACGGTGGGCGACAGTCGCAGGATTTCAATCATGCGCGGGATGTGGTTGTCCTCGTCGTCCGGTTGGATGGACGGCTCTTGTATGCCTTGAGAATGCTCCGGGGAAAGATCGGGGGAAAGCGGCGTGGGCAGCACTGCCTCGACGCAGAAGGGGCCGCTGATGCGCGTGACATTAGATTCCACTTCCGGCTTATCGACCAACACTTCTTCCGTCGGCGGTTCGTTGTTGGCGATGGATTTCAGCGTGATATGCGGCACGATGCCGCCGACTTGCTCGCCTTTTTTGTTTTGTTTGCGGGCATAGACGAAGCCGCCGCCGGGGCCTCGTTGTTGGTCTTTCAATTTATAATACTTGTATTTAGCAGTAAGCAGAAGTTCGCGAGTCAATACCAGCGGTACACGCGACACGTCGGTGGTAATCCAGCGTCGTCCCCATTCTTCGGCAATTAAAGCGGTAGTTCCACCACCGCAGGTTGGGTCAAACACTAGGTCGCCAGGGTCTGTGGTCATCAATATGCAACGTTGGATAGTTTTTTCAGGAGTTTGGACAACATAATTACGTTTCTTTGTTTGCGTTCCTGTGCCGGTATCTTGCCAAGTATTATTCATCTGTGTGAATGAAAAATCCGTAAAATATCTTTTGTAACGAAGAGTGGTACGAGTGGCAACAAGGCGGTTCGCCTTTGCTAGTCGTTCTAGCCCCGCGATGGATGTTGACCAATAACGCTGTTTAGATGTGTATTCTCGCCCTTCAAAAACAAACGGGGGGCTCTTGTAGAAATGTGATGATGTTAAATCGCTCAACCCAAAAAGTTTCCAATCACTCGGCAAAGATTGAGGTGTCTTTTTTTCCGCTTTTGTCAATCGCCTCCATGTCCCATTGGGAAATTCCACGCATCCGAAAGAATCTTCTCCCACCGTTTGAAAAGTTTTTTCCACATATAACTTTTGGAACTTTAAGCGGGAGCGATCTTTGCCATACCATAGAATAAAGTCAGATGAAGTCGGAATAAATTCAGCGGTTAGGTTGCTGGTTTTACGGAAAATAATTTCACTAACAAAATTCTCCCGCCCAAACACCTCATCCATCACACTCCGCACCAAATGCACGTTCTCATCCGAAATCTGCACAAAACAGGAACCCGAATCCGTCAGCAATTCCCGCGCCAGCAACAAACGATCGCGCATATACGTCAACCATGAATGGATCCCCAACTCCCAGGTATCCCGATACGCCTGCACCATCTCCGGCTCGCGGCTGAGATTGTCGTCATCGCCGTCTTTCACATCACGCTTGCGCACAAAGGGCTGAAAGTTGCCGCCAAATTTCACCCCGTAGGGCGGGTCCATATACACCATCTGCACCTGCCCGCCCAGGCTTTCGTATTCGAGCAGCGAGTTCATCACCTGCAACGAATCGCCGAGGATCAGGCGGTTCTGCCAGCCGTTCAGGTGCTCGTAGGCGCCGCGGATTTTTTCGCCGATGCTTTTGTCGCCCTCGCCGAACAGGTCCAGCGTCTGCCCGCGTTTGCGGTGGCGGCGTTTCAGGGTTTCCAGCACCGCCTGGGTGGACAGCCGCTCGTGGGTGAACAGCGGCAACGTGGGAATTTGAATACTGCCGCGCTCGGCTTTGCCGGCCCAGTTGAGGAAGGGCCTGGACAGGTTTTGTAATTCTCTGGCGGCTGTTTGCGCGGCTGCCAGATTGTCGCTGTTCAGGATGGCGTCGATCAGGCGCTCGCCTTCACTGCGCGCTTCGGCTTCGTCCCAGGCCAGTTCCGGCGACAGCGAGGAGTCGTAGCGGTAGGTTTTGGGCGGCTTTTTCTTGGCAGGCGGAAAGACCTCTTGTGCGCCGCTTTCGGGGCGCAACAATGCTTTTTTATCACCGTGGCGGTAATCGCGTGCTGAGGTTGGTTTCGTTTGTCGCGGCATGGGCGGATTTTATGCCAATTTACCTGCGGTATGTAGATGTTTATCAAACTACAGGTTCAATGCTATAGTATCAGGCTGAAAAATAAAACCAAATACTATATCGATATGAAAATTGCGCACATCATCCACCCGGTTATTGTCTCGAAGGAGTCCGATCTGCTTCAAGCGCAGCCGATTGTCTTCCGATCCATGCAGGAGGCCAAAGAGTATGCGCGAGGCAAAGCGGATATTGAGTTATATGCCACCAAGTATGCCGACGAAGATAATATCATCCCCAAAGAGTGTGATTTTCGCTTTACCAAAGATCTGGACAGGCATGTGGCGCAAATCAAGGAGTTCCAACAGCCGCGCAAACTGGCTATCCTGAGCGATATTCTGCAGCGGCTCTACGAGTCCTCACAGGCCGATTATCTGATCTACTCGAACGTGGATATCGTGCTCCGGCCGCATTTCTATAACTCGGTTCAATTTCTGATCGAGCAGGGGCACGATGCATTTTCAATTTCCCGCAGAACGGTTCCCAAGGAGCCAGACATCAACATGCTGTTTATGCTGGGAGGGGACAACCATCCGGGCTGTGATTGCTTTGTGTTCAAGCGCGAACTGTATCCGCTGATGCAATTCAATGATCTTTGCATCGGCACTAAATGGGTCGATGACGGCATGCTGGTCAATTTGATCTGTCATGCTAAAAATTTTATAGAGTTGAAAGACGTGCTGCTGACCTTTCACCTCGGCAATGATCAGGTTTGGGAGCAGAAGCAATTTCTCGAATATATCGAGCACAATCGCCGGGAGCTTGCTGACATTATGAAAATGCTGGAATCCAATTATTCACTATTACTGAATCGCAGTTCCGATCCACTCAGAAAAATTTTCACATATATTAATTTTCCGACCTCCTATTGGGAAAAAAAATCGGCAATGTTCAGGATTGTAATAAGAGGTATTATCAGGCTCTTGGTCGGGTGTGGGATGGGAATAATTTTCCGGCTTCCTTTTGGGGAAGTGGTCCGAGCATCCTCGTCGTTGCGTAAATAAGGCCGCGCAGGTTTGCCCAACGGTCTGGTTTGCCTGAGGAAACAGCATGTTTGACCGAATCGGATTGATCTCCAATAATGGCCTGAAAAAGGTCGGCGGCCCCTTGCGTACGTTGATTGAATATCTGGTCAAAAAAGATAAAACCGTTATTCTGAATCCATGCTGCGCCGAACTCATCAAAGATAGCAGCTTTGAAACCCAATCCGACCGTGAGATAGTCGGCAATTGTGAGCTTGCCATTGCAATAGGTGGCGACGGCACGATGCTGATGGCCTCTCAGCTTTTATGCGGCAATGACGTGCCCCTGCTGGGGATCAATCTCGGCAGAATCGGCTTCCTTGCCGATATTCCCGCCGATGCAATTGCGGAGGAACTGGATGAAATACTCAGCGGGTATTATGTGGCGGAGGAACGATTCCTGTTGCAAAGCGAGACCCGCCGCAATGACGAGATCATTCTTGAAGCCTTTGCCTTCAACGATGTCATTGTCCAGAAACGGAATATAGCCAAACTGGTTGAACTGGACACGTATATCGACGGGACTTTTGTCCACGCCCACCGCTCCGACGGCTTAATTGTCGCTACTCCGACCGGCTCCACCGCATATGCGCTGTCCGGAGGCGGCCCGATTTTATATCCTTCCATCAATGCTCTGGTTTTGGTTCCTATTTGTTCGCATACCTTGAGCAACAGGCCGATTGTAATTGACGGCGACAGCAGGATAGAAATTGTCGTAGGCGTTGGAGAAAACGATCATGCCTACCTTACCTGCGACGGGGAAATCAGGCTGGAACTGGCCCAGAAAGATAAAATCTGCATTTATAAAAAAGATGCAAAGGTTCAGTTGATCCATCCCCCCCGGCATGATCAGTTTCAAATACTTCGCGAAAAGCTGCATTGGAGCAAATAATTTTGCTTAGGCAATTGGTTATTCGTGATCTTGTCGTCATCGAGTCACTCAATCTGGAGTTTGAACCGGGGATGAACGTGCTCACCGGTGAAACCGGCGCCGGCAAATCCATTCTGGTTGATGCGCTGGGTTTGATCCTGGGAGATCGCGCAGATACTTCACTCATCCGGGAAGGGAGCAACCGGGCTGAGATCACCGCGGTAATCGATATATGTGGTGATTCCGCCGCATCGAATAAATTGACCGATCTCGATATTGAACATGAGCGGGAAGTTTTTTTACGGCGCACTATCAGTCCTGACGATCGTTCCCGCGCCTATATCAACGGCACACCGGTTCCGGTTCAATCATTGCGTGAGTTGGGGGAGCTGCTGGTGGACATCCATAGTCAGCACGCGCACCAGTCGCTGTTAAAGCGCGACATTCAAAGGCAGCTTCTGGATCATTTTGGCGGTTACAGTGATTTGCTGCATGAGTTGCACTCGCAGTATCAGCGCTGGCATTCTGCGACCAGCCGGCTGGATACACTGTGTCGGAATCAGGACAGCCATGAAGATCAGCTGGCATTGCTCGAATACCAACTCGATGAACTGGCATCGATGAACCTCAGCGAATCGGGCTATCAGGATATTGTCGATAAACATACTCTTCTGGCAAACGCAAACCGCATTGTCGAATCGGCACAGCATGCATTGAATGAGATCAATCAGGATGAAAATGCAATCTCCGGCAGGATCGCACAGATTTATAAATCCCTGCATGAAATCAGTGAATTTGATCCCGCCCTGAAAGATATACCGGCATTGCTGGATAATGCGCTCATTCAAATCGATGAAGCGGCCAATGAACTGCGCCACTATCTCGATCATATTGAAATCGACCCGGAGCAATTGCGGCATACGGAGAGTCTGCTGGAGAAACTGCATGAAACCGCGCGCAAGCATAAAGTACATCCGAAAGATCTTTTTTCCCACTCCCAGACACTCAGCCGGCAATTACAGTTGCTGAAAGATAATTCCGGGCTGATTGAAGAGCTGCGCGAGCAACAACAGGATTCCCTGGCGCACTATCACAGCACGGCAAAAGAATTGCACAGGTTGCGGAAGGCGGCGTCCGCCAAACTGGCCGAACAGGTTTCCGCAAAAATGCACGAGATGGGCATGCAAAACGGCAAATTCATGATTGAAGTAAACTTCAGCGAAGATTCCGACCCTGCGTCCGACGGGCTGGATAACATTGAATTTCAGGTGGCTGCAAATCCCGGTCAGCCGCTCAAGTCCATTCGCAAGGTCGCCTCGGGCGGCGAGCTGTCGCGAATCAGTCTGGCGATACAAATTATTGCCTCCAGGGACAAGGGCATTCCGATCATGATATTCGATGAAGTGGACGCCGGGATCGGCGGCGGGGTCGCAGAAACAGTGGGGCAGTTACTGCTCAGTCTGGGCGAACACAAACAGGTTTTGTGCGTCACCCACCTTGCCCAGGTGGCATCATGCGGACAGCATCACTACCAGGTCAATAAATTAATTCGCTCCAATAAGACCTATACCGAAGTGAATAAACTGAATGCGGAAGAACGTATAGACGAAATAGCCAGAATGCTGGGGGGGATTAAAATTACCAGCGAGAGCCGCGCCCATGCAAGCGAGATGCTGCATATGGGCAGGGAAAATTCAAGATTGAACGGCACTTAGTCGGGCGGTTTCTTCTTTTTGGGTTTTACATATAATACCAGGCTATGATCTTCCAGGGTATAACCGTGTTTTTCGGCAATCTCTTCCTGAAGTTCCTCTATACGCTCATTTTGAAATTCGATCACCTTTCCCGTTTTAAGACAAACCATGTGGTCATGATGAACGCCTCGATCCAGTTCGAATACAGAATGCCCGGAATCGAAATGATGGCGGATCACCAAACCGGCCGATTCGAACTGGGTCAATACTCGATATACGGTTGCCAGCCCTACTTCTTCACCGGAATTAAGCAGCCTCTTGTACACATCCTCGGCGCTCATATGCGGCTCCGCAGAATGCTCCAGGATCTCCAGAATACGGATTCTGGGCAAGGTGGCTTTTAATCCCGCTTTTTTTAGATGTCGCGTTTCCAAGTTTTTATGCCTGCACATCTATTTGTATGATGCGCAACATTGTATCCGATGCTTCAGTATATCCGATTATACGATATCAGGCTGTATTTGTCGTTGAGAAATTGATCGGATGCGGTTATGCTCACGAACCGTAATGAACTGGCTAGCCGAAAAAATAAAATGTTGATGCGTTTCCCCAGAAATCTGCCGCTTGTTTCGGTCTTGTTTTTCGCGTTGCAGGGCTGTACGAGGAGTTTTGACGGCGGCTGGGATCCGATATTTTTGTACCGGATCGATATTCAACAGGGAAACCTGATCGAGCAGAGAATGCTCGATAAGTTAGAGCCCGGCATGGACAAGGAAAAAGTCCTGTTCATTATGGGCAGCCCGATTATTATTGACCCGTTCCACAGTAACCTCTGGGAATATATATACAGCTACCAGGAGGGCGGTAACAACAGGGAGCAGTTGCATATTACCCTGCATTTCGAAGGTGAAAAACTGGCGTATATTTCCGGGGATATACGGATTGGCGATCCCAATTTGGAAGAATCAGAAGAAGCCATGCCTGCGGGAAAAACCGCCACAGAATCCGAACAGGACGAGGAAAAAGAAACTACTACCGCTGAGGACAAATGATTTTCATTTGCGCACGTTGCCTTTCGATCTGCGCCGGCGAATTTCGCGTGGGTTACGCAATAGCTGCCGGTAGATTTCAATACGGTCACCGTCAGCGGGCCGGTCATTCAATGCGCAAAACCTGCTGAATATTCCAACACGATTGCCGGCCAGATCAATTTCGGGAAATTTCTTCAGGAGATTCGATTTATCTATCGCGTCGCGAACCTTTTCATGTCTTTCGAGAGTAACCGTCGATATATGCGCTCCGGATGGAGCGGCATAGGCAACCTCGACAGTAATAACAGTATCAACGTTTGCCATAAACCTGCTCCGACCTGACTATCAACGAATCAACAAGAGAATGCACGATCTTGTTAAAAATGCCTTCCAATGTGTACTTGAGCAATTTATTTTTAAATTCAAAATCCATGCTCAATTTTATTGAACAGCCGTTATCGCCGTGCGGGTGGAATTCCCAACTGCCCTCCAGTCGCTTAAAAGGCCCTTCCACAAGGCACATGCTGATCTCGCGATTGAGGCGCATGGTATTCCGTGTGGTAAATGACTGGCGCAATTTTCCCGCCGCCAATGAAATTGTCGCGGTCAGTTCGTTTTCAGCCCTTTGCAGGATTTTCGTACCGGTACACCAGGTAAAAATTTCCGGATAGGACTCAATATCATTGACCAACCGAAACATTTCAGCCGGAGAATACGGCAACGTTGCAGTCTGGTTTATTTCGGACAATGCAATCAATCCACCAGGCCTATCAATCTCAATGCGCCAATCGCATTCAGAAAGATAATCGTTACGGCAACCGGCGCAATATAACGTACCGCCATGCGCCAGCTTTTATAGATCAATCCGTGGCCGACCGCCAATTCTTCTATCGTGGAAGGACGCGACATGCACCAGGAGGCAAAAATGGCAATTAGCAAGCCACCCAATGGCAGCATGATATTCGTGGTTAGAATATCCAGAATATCGAAAATACCGTTTTCCCATTCCTGCCCGGCAAACCTGAATGTAAATGCCCAGTGACTAAATGACAGCACACTCAACAACCCCAGGCCCCAGGCAATCAATCCGGCCAGGGCCGTCGCCTTTACCCGGGTCATATTCCCGTTCTCGACCAACCACGTCACCGCCGGCTCAAGCAGGGAGATCGCAGAACTCCATGCGGCAAACATTAAAAGGAGAAAAAACAGGGTGCCAAAGAATGTTCCAAAGGGCATTTGTCCAAATGCGATCGGCAAGGATATAAAAATCAAACCCGGACCGCCCTGCGGCTCCAGCCCATAACTAAAAACGATGGGGAATATCGCCATCCCTGCCAGTAGTGCAACCGATGTATCCGCAAGTGCGATGCTGATTGTAGTGGTGGTGATCGAGGCCCGCTGTGACAAATAGGAACCATAGACCATGATCGCTCCCATTCCCAGACTCAGGGTGAAAAAGGCATGGCCGAGGGCGGACAAAAAGATATCGCCAAACAAATTACTGTCGACCAGCTTCTGGAAATCCGGCACAAACAAATAACGCATGCCATCCATGAACCTCTCCGTACTCATGGCATACCCCACCATTACCAGCAGCAATAACACCAGAGCCGGCATCAGGAATCGCACTGTTTTTTCCAAACCGCTTTTCACCCCGCGAGACACTACAATAATGGTCAACATCATAAAGGTAGTATGCCAGGCCAGCAGGCGCTCAGGATCCGACACCAGCTCGGCAAAAATACGCGATGAGGCTTCCGCATCGATATCGACAAACATGCCGGCACCGGCCCGAAAGATATATGCCAGGGTCCAGCCCGCCACCACGCTGTAAAAGGACAAGATTAAAAAGCCGGCCAGCACACCCATCCATCCCAGCAATTGCCAATGCGGACTTGCGCCCTCTTCCACAGCCAGTGTGCGCATGGTATTCACCGGGTTCTGGCGTCCGCGCCGTCCCAACAACACTTCGGCCATCATGACCGGGATCCCGACCAGCAGCACGCACAGAAGGTAGAGGAGCACAAATGCGCCCCCGCCATTCTCACCCGCCATATAGGGAAATTTCCAAATGTTGCCCAGCCCGACGGCCGAACCTGTTGCGGCAAGAATAAAGGCCCAGCGTGAGGACCATTGACCATGCCTCGATTTGCGTTTTACATTCATTAATTTAGCGCCTTGTAAACTATTCTGCTGGAAAATCCCGGCAAGCTCAAACCAGCGCAAAAGCCGGGGCGGACAGGGCGTTGGTTTTAAGGGATTGCTTGTTCATGATCAATGCATCGGATTTTTTCCGTTGCGGTTTTCGGGTATCACACGCCGCGAGTGCAACGAAAAATATAAAGGCCCGTTTTGTTGCCGGCAAGCGCAGCCGAGAAGAATACCAATATGGGCAGTAAAGAACAAACGCAAAAATCGTCGCCGGGTTTGACTGCATAAAATGCAAACCCGCATAGACTCCGTTATAATCGGTTCATCTGATTACGCTGGCCTGTATGGATATACTGTGATTCCAAAAACATCTTCACCGAAAAATTTTATCATCCTGAACAAAAAGGCCCGGCATGATTACTTCCTTGAAGAGCGGCTGGAAGCCGGGATCGCGCTTGAAGGATGGGAAGTGAAAAGCCTGAAAGCCGGCAAGGTGCAGATCCGCGACGGCTATATACTGTTAAAGGAGGGGGAAGCCTTTTTAATTGGAGCATCGATTACACCGTTACCCTCCGCATCCACACATATCAGCCCTGATCCGCGTCGTTCACGCAAATTGCTGCTGCATCAACGCGAGATTGCAAAATTGATCGGGGCAAGGGAACGCAAGGGATTTTCAATAGTGCCCATGGCAATGTACTGGAAGCGAGGCAAAGTGAAACTGGAGATCGGTATTGCGCGCGGCAAAAAGCAACATGATAAACGCCAGACAGAAAAAGAACACGATTGGCAGCGGCAAAAGGCAAGGGTGTTACGGCATTAAATCCGCGAGGATCCGCCAATTTTCCGTGCCGGCCATACATTTCTTTTTCCGCCGGCCGGTTTTTATCGTACAGCGCCGCTGGAATACTCCTCCTTCCGCTCCCATTCACACTCTTTATAAAGTATACATTGCGCACATTTCGGTTTTCTAGCGGTGCAGGTATAGCGCCCGTGCAGAATCAGCCAGTGATGCACATTTTGCCGGTAGTCATCGGGGATAACCTTCAGCAGGCGTTTTTCCACCTCCAGAACATTTTTTCCCGGAGCGAGTACCGTACGGTTGGCCACACGAAAGATATGAGTATCGACCGCTATAGTCGGCTGGCCAAACGCGGTATTCAGAATTACATTCGCGGTCTTGCGCCCCACCCCGGGCAATTTTTCCAGCGATTCGCGGTCATCCGGAACCTGCCCGCCATGTTCGTCGATCAAGATCCGGCAGGTTTTGAGGATATGTTCCGCCTTGGTGTTATACAGACCTATCGTTTTGATATATTTTTTTAATCCGGGCAACCCCAGCCGTAAAAACGCTTCGGGGGTATTGGCAATCGGATAGAGTTTTTGGGTGGCCCGATTTACCCCGACATCGGTTGCCTGCGCGGACAGGATCACCGAAACCAGCAATTCAAATGGAGACGCATATTGCAGTTCGGTTGTTGGATTCGGATTTTGCTTGCGCAATTTCCTGAGGATCGATATCCGACCGGCCCGGTTCACAGCGATACACCGAGAAAAATATTTCAGGCCCCGGTTGTAAGGCTCTTGCGGCGCCCGGCAATGAAATTGAAGGCCGCCACCAGCAATGCCAGGATCAATAAAGCGCCGGCGCTTTTCTCAAACAGTGCGAAGCTGTTGAAATTTTCAAACAACACCAGACCGCTGGCATCGGCCCTGAATTGCCCCAAATCAAAATCGAACTGCCTGAAAACAGCAGCATTGATCAATAATTCACGCACCAAACCAAAGATCCCAAAAACCGCAACAATGGTCATCGTGACAATCAAGCCGTGTTTCAGCGACGCTATCGGGCCGTTTCTGAAACAGTTCTCCTCGATACGCGTAAAAAAAATAAAACCGTTGATCACGGCCAGCGCCAGATAAAAGCGCATGCTCAGATACAAACCGTAAAAATAGGCCGCCAGAATCAATGAGAGCAGCGCAGTCAATGTGGCACAGATAATCGTCATAAACAGCATATACACATCGAAAGCAATCAATCTACGGGCCAGTGCGGTCAATAGCACGATCATGGATATCGCAAATGAAATAACGAGCCCCACAGCCATGCCTTGAATGGCGGATTCAACAGTAATAAAGGCGGGACAAAACCCCGCCACTGCCATCTGTATCAATCGCTGACTGTCTATATTCACAATGTGCGGTTTTCTCAAGATCGGATGAGTTTACAGTGGGAGATTATATCCGAATTTTGGGCAGATTGGCGATTGTTATTCGCGCCACGGTAAAAAAAAATTTGCTTTTTAAAAAAAATTGGTTATACTTAACAGATAATAAGGTTAAATTACCATTGCACAAATACATTAGAGGGATAATATAGTGACGGAGGATAATGATGAAGCATAACCTTTCAACTTTCGCGGTTGGCGCATTGATGTTGCTGTTCGCCACAGGCACAGCCTATGCATACAAGGAAATAGAGGTAACCGGTGGCGGTTCTATTCAGGGCACGGTCACATTTAACGGTACAGTGCCAATGAAGACAATTATTCCGACCAAGGATGCCCAAATCTGCGGCAAAAAACGCAAGGAGCCGCAAATCTCCGTTTCCGAGGGAGGGAACGTGCAAGAAGCCGTGGTCTATCTTAAAGGGGTAAAGGAAGGCAAGGCATGGGGAAAACCAACTGCCAACCCGGTGCTCGATCAGAAAAACTGTGTTTTCAGCCCTCTCGTCCAGATTATCCCTGGTGGGGCAATTGATATCCTCAATTCAGACCCGCTATTACACAACACGCACGGTTATTACGGCAAGCGAACCGCTTTCAATCTCGCCCTCCCCAACGAGGGACAGAAAATCACCAAAAAACTGAAAAAACCCGGCATCGTCAAGGTGGACTGCGATGCCCACGGATGGATGCTGGCGCATATCTATGTGGCCGACAATCCCTATTATGCCCTGAGCGACAATGACGGCATGTTCAACATCTCCGATATTCCGCCCGGGAATTACAGCCTGGTCACCTGGCAAAAACTGACCGGAGAAACCAAAATGGATGTGGTCGTGGAAAGCGGTAAGACAACCGCGATAACTGTTGAATTGAAGAAATAATCATGTAATCCTGTTGCAGACTGGCAGATTACTGGTTATATAATGGACTGATAGATCATTCATAAATTATTATAGATTTACAGAGAGGTAACACACTATGGAAGAGCTTGATAAAATTCGAAGGACTATACACCGGGAGTTGAATCCTCCTGACAGTAGCCCTGATCCCACTACTACAATCACCCGCCGGACTTTCATTCAAAAATCGTTGCTCGGCGGTACCGTCGGAGCCGCGGCTTTTACCGGATGGTTTCCACTGGTCAACACCATTGAGTTTGCCTCGGCGGCAGTGAGCGAACCATTCCAGTTTGCCTGGCTTTCCGATACCCATCTCTATCCGCGCGACGTCAATGAACGCTTTGTGGAAAAAACCAAGCTGGCGATTAAGGAGATCGGAGATATAAGTTCGGATCTGGACTTCTTGATGTTCGGCGGCGATCTTGCCCAGACTGCCGATCCGGTGGAGTTGGACCTTGGCAAGGAACTGCTCTCGGAACTGGATAACACCGAGCAATTATTCATCCCCGGCGAACACGACTGGTATCTGGACCTTGGCAAGAAATGGGAAAAAGAGTTCGGCAAATCGCCTTGGTCTAAAGACCATAAGGGCGTCCGTCTGATTGGGCTCAATACCGTCGGGCAGGCGCCCGATTACTGGTCGGTCAAAAAGATGACCCCACGCGAACGCATGGGGCATATGGAGGCGCTGGACGGCACTGTGGCAGGTCCCTGGGCCGGCCTGGGTCCGGAGCAATTGAAATGGCTGCAGAACGCCGTCTCCGACTGGCCCAAGGGCGATCCGCTGATACTGTTCAGCCACAACCCGCTGTATGAATACTATCCGCCATGGAATTTCTGGGTGCGGGATTGGCGCGAGGTGCATGAGATCCTTGAAGGATTCACCAATGTCACCAACATCCACGGGCATGTTCATCAGGTGCTCTACAATGAAATTGGCAACATGCGCTCGATCGGCATGCTGGCAACTTCCTGGCCCTGGCCTTATGCGCCGGAAGGTGTGCCGAAACTGACCAGGCCGATGTTGCGGGTTGACCCCGGTGATCATTTTGACGGTGTAGGCTGGGATCTGCTGTCGATAGATACCAATGGTACCGCAGACAACACCTACAAAATGTGGCGCAAGCCTGAGCATATTCTGGCTGAAGCTGCGCCTGATTCTGGCACTGGTGACAACGGCAACCAGATCCTGCATCGCAGGGTTGCCGATAAAATGTGGCCGTATAAATAATTTAGGAGGATATTCTAACAATGAACAGAAAATTGTATCGCAAATCATGGGGAATGAGCGGATTGCTGATGGTCACACTGTTTTTATTCGGTGGCATGGCATTGGCTCATAAGGAAAAACATTCTCCGGAGCAACTGCAGGCCTTTGAGGAAGAATTGATGGACCAAGTCCGTACAGGCGACCTGCTTTGGCATGGAGACAAGGCCACCCAGAAGGAACTGGGGGTTAATCTTTCCAATACCGGAGCGGCCTGCGCCATGTGTCACCCGGACACCGCCGATGCGCATCCGCATGAATACCCAAAATTTCAGGAGCAGATGGGCGAGTTTGCAACGTATCGCGATATGGTAAACTGGTGTATCGAAAAGCCGAATCAGGGCGAAAAAATCGATCCCGACGGTCCGGCCATGAAAGCCATCGAGGCCTATTCCTACTGGGCTAATCGTGGTTCCACACTGGATACGGGCAGACACTGAAATAGAAATATAAGCTATAACTATCTCCCGGCGGAAAAACCACTTCCGCTGGGAGTATAGACTAACAAAAATTTTTTGAGGAGGCGGTAGCGGGGGAGCATGGCAAACGCAAGCATAGACTATGACCAAATAACCGATTACAAGCTGATCCAGCTATGGTTATTGTGGGGTGGCATCTGGTTAATGTTTGCCCCGTCCATCGGGATCACCATCTCGACGATGTTCAATTATCCCGAGTATCTCGGTCAGAACGCCTACCTTACCTTCGGTCGGTTGCGGCCCATGCATGTGAACGGGGTGATCTTCGGGGCATTTTCCACTCTGTTCGTCGGTCTGATATTCTATATATTGCCCCGCCTGACCGGCATCGCGGTCTATAAGGCACATTGGGGCTACCCGCTGCTATGGCTTTGGAATGCCGCATTGATCCTCGGCATGATCCTGCTGCTACTGGGGCACAACCAGGGATTGGAAGCAGGCGAATTGCCACTGATCCCGGATATCATGTTCTTTGTAGCGGTAGCAGTTATGACCTATCAAGTCATCGTAACCGTGGCCAAACGCATCATCCGGCCAATGTATGTTTCACTGTGGTATATGGTGGCGGCGCTGGTTTGGACTGTCGCCAATCTGATACTCGGATTTGTAATACCGCACGCGATCCCCGGTATAAATAACGCCGCCTTTCATGGTCTGTTCCTGCACTACATCGTCGGATTATGGATTACACCGGCCGGCTATGTGTTGATCTACTATTTTCTTCCGGCCAGCGTTAAAAATCCGATCTACAGCCATAAATTATCAATGGTGGGGTTTTGGTCACTGGCGGTATTCTATCCGTTTGTAGGCCTGCACCACTATCTATACAGCCCGTTTGCCGATTGGGCGGAAACCCTGGCGATCATCACCTCCATGCTGCTGATCATTCCGGTATGGACGGTGCTGCAAAATTTCTTTGGCACCATGATCGGCCGCTGGCATAACTTTGGCCAAAACCTGTGTGCCAAATTCATGATCATGGGTTCAATCATGTATTTGATCGGCTGCTTCCAGGGTTCAACCGAGGCCCTGCGTTCAATCCAGGAGCCAACTCACTTTACCGATTTTGTAATCAGTCACTCTCATCTCACCGTATTTGGCACCTTTGTAGTTTGGGCGATTGGCGGGCTGGTGTATGTCTGGCCGATCGTATGCGGTCGGCCATTGTGGTCTTTCAAGCTCGGCAATTGGTCGTTCTGGCTGATTACCTGCGGTATTTCACTGATGGGAATTGGCCTGTCCGCACAGGGCATCCAACAAGGCTACATGCTGATGGCAGGCTCAGAGTGGCTCGATACAGTGGTCGCGATGAGGCCCTACTGGCTGGTACGCACAATCGCCGGTTCCCTGATGGATATTGGCATTTCATTACTGATTTATAACCTGATGCGCACCGCTCTGGCGGCATCAGTGGCCGATACTGAGACCACGCCCGCGCCCGCGCCGGATACAGTCCCCGGAGGCCCCATCCCCGAAGGGGTAGGGAAATAATGAGCAGCACGCGCATTATTGCACTGGGCGCCGGAGTTGCCTGCATCTCGGCGGCCACCCTGGTACAGGGTATCCTGCCGGCATTGGTGCCGCAATCCTGGGATACCAAGGTAACCCGGGTAGTGCGCACCGACATCGGCGAACTCAAATGGATGGTAAGCGATGCCACAGACTACACACCCGAGCAAGCCAACGGCCGCAAGACCTATATCGCAGAAGGTTGCTGGTATTGCCATTCCCAATTCGTAAGGCCCATAGCCGGAGAGAGCAGGCGCTGGGGCCCGGTTGCCCAGGCTGGTGAATATGCCTTTGACCTGCCGCATATGTTCTCCACCCGGCGCATTGGCCCGGACTTATCCCGTGTCGGCTTGAAATATGGCGATGATTGGCATCTGGCACACTTCTGGAACCCGCGCATGGTGGCGGCGGACTCGATCATGCCGCGCTTTACCCAGTTTTTTGAAGGACCTTATGGTGGGGTTGCCATAGTCGAGGATACTGAAGGAAACAAAACGCTGGCGCAGACCCCGAACACCGAAACCCTGTTCGACTTCTCATCCCCGCAGCAAATTCTATTGACGCCAAACGCCGACGGGCTTGTCTTTGTCCGGGAAAAGGGAAAATATCCGATTATCCATACCCCCAATGAAGAATACACAGGCAAGACGGTCGAACTGGTCTTTGGCACCGATAGATTGGATAATGTAATCGCCTACCTGCAAAAACTCGGCACGAATCGCGGCAAATGGCGCGATCTGTTTTTCCCGCACCGGCTGGAAATCAACGAAATGACTATCCCGCAATCCGAAGAATTGCTCACGTATGGCAAAAACGTATATCAGCGCCGCTGTATCGGCTGTCACGGTGTCAACGGTGACGGAAACGGCCCGGCGGCGGCCTTTCTTGCGGTGCGCCCACGTAACTTCCAATATGGGCTGTTCAAATTCCGCGTCACCCCTTCCGGCTCCCTGCCCACCGACGGAGATCTAATGCGCACACTCAACCGCGGCATACGCGGCACTGCGATGCCCTCATTCCACACACTGTCAAACAAGGACCGCCTGGCGGCAATCCAATACATCAAATATGAGCTGGCGGCGGATCGCAGCGATCCCGAAAATCCCTATTTCTATTTCGCCGAAGAGCAGGCGGAGCAACCGTTGTATTTGGGCTATCCGCCGGAGCCGACCGCAGAGCTCGTGGTGCAGGGCGAGGAAGTATGGCAAAACGCCAAATGTTGGGAATGCCATGGCAATGAAGGCATGGGCGACGGCGACAAGGCCGATGAGATGGAAGATGATTTTGGCTATCCGATCCCGCCGGCCAACTTAACCAGGGGATTATTCAAATCCGGATCGGGGGTAAAAGACATCTACCGCACCATTAGCACCGGCATCCTCGGCACGCCGATGCCCTCGTATTCCGACTCGTTGCCCGAAGAAGAGCGCTGGGCATTGGCCTATTACGTGCTGTCGCTATCGGCATTCAAAGACCCGTTGACCGGCGAACCCCTGCAGATTGCAGACATCGACCGCCACGCGCTCAATGATCCCGGTTTGCCGGCTGCGGAATCCGGCCTGGCCTATCAGACCCGGGTGCGATTCAAGGAAGACGGCGAGGTGATTGTCGCCGATGAGATGGACAAGACGCGCTATGCCGGAGAGGCCTGGGCTAGCAAAAAAGGCTTCGAGTTTGTTGAATCCGGCAGCGCGGTCATAGACAATCCCGGGCAGCAATAACGATGTTGGAATTAACGGCATGGCAGTTTCTGGTGGCTTTTTTCATGAGTCTGGGCGCCGTATTTATCTTTATCTGGGCAGTAATGTCGGGATTATTCAACGACATTGAAAATATCAAGTATCAAGTTTTGGAGGCGGAGCAGGATGAGAAGCGAGACTGACAAGCAAATCACTGAACAAACCGAATCTGGCGAAAGACCGCCCGGCAATCTGTCGGGCAATGCGCATGAAGACCAATTGGAAGAAACCGGCACCGTATCCGCCCGCCATGGAAAAATCAACTGGTGGCTATGGGCGGTGTATGTGATCATGTTGGTTTGGGCTGTTTATTATGCCATTGAATACTGGGCGTTACCCGGCTATGACGAACTTGGCCCGGGCCTGGGCGATTACTGATGATTACCATGGAGAAAATTACCTATGTGGAACATTAAGCTGGTTATGGGGCTGGCAATGCTGAACCTGATATTCCTATTTTCCGAAATTGTTTTTAACATCTTTGGTGTGATGCTGGGGTAGGGATCCATGTCCAATATTGCGCTCATCTGTCTGATATTTGCCATAATTATGATCGTAGGGTTTGGTTTGTGGATGGTCTGGTTGCATTTCCAGTAAATGCTCCCTTACCTGCTGATCTCCCTGAGCGGCTTTGCAGGCAGTTTTCACTGTTTAGGAATGTGCAGCGGCTTTGCCTGCACCATCGGTTCGGATCCGCGTGGCCGCCTTGCCACCATCAGACGCCATATAATCTATAACACCGGCCGAGTAACTGCTTACTGTCTCCTGGGGGCGATGGCTGGTTCTCTGGGGGCCGCTCTCATCCTGCATACTGCCGATAACGCAGTAATCACCGCCCAGCGTCTGCTGGCATCCATCTCCGGCCTGCTGATGATTATTATCGGCCTGCAAATTGCAGGCTATTTCAAACGCCGTTACAGCGTCCCCGGTGTTGGCGGTCGCCTGTTTGCGCAGGCCCTGCACGATCTGTTGAAAATTCCCGGCCCCGTTGCACCGCTGGCATTCGGAGTATTCAACGGCTTCCTGCCCTGCCCATTGGTGTATGCCTTCATCGCCCAGGCGGCGGCCAGCGGAGATACCCTGTCCGGGGTGCTGATTATGGCAGCCTTCGGGCTTGGCACATTTCCCGCCATGTTGCTGGCTGGCAATATAGGCGCTCGCCTGAGTCCCGGCTGGCGGTTCCGAGGCGTACGCATCGCCGGCGTGTGCATAGTTGCTTTCGGTTTGATAACACTGTTGCGGGGCGCCATGCCCCATGGCGGTCATAGCCACTCACTGTTCCAGATCTTATCCTGATATTCAGACCCGCTCTCCCATGACCTGCAGTCACTGCTACCTGCCGACCCGCAGCGATATTCAGCAGCGAGAATTCAACGGCGAGATGCACCAATTTTGCTGTTACGGCTGCTGTCTGGCCTTCCAGGTCAGCCATGGACAATTGGAAGAATCCGCAGCCGCCTGGCTGCTGATAAGGATCGGGGCCGGCGCATTTCTGGCCATGTTCATCATGCTATTCAGTCTGTTGCTCTACTCGGGGACACTGCGCCCGGAAGATGCCCAACTGACGCAGATCATCCATATTGTGCTATGGGCGCTGGCAACCCCGGTGCTGATTATCCTTGGTGGGCCGTTCATTCAGGGCGCCTGGAAGGCAGCGTGGCATGGGCAGCTGAGCGCCGATACCCTAATCAGTATTGGTACGCTGGCGGCCTATGGCTATTCCGCATGGCAGACTATCACCTACGGCAGCGACATCTATTTCGATACTGCGACTATGATACTGGTGTTATTCACCGTCGGGCGCTACTTGGAAGCGGCCGGTCGCGCTCAGACGGCGCGCAGCCTGGCCCCAATGCTGGCCGCCCGCCGAGCCAAGGCCACTGTAGTGACCAATGGTCAGGACTGCCAGCAAGCAGTTCAAACCATCCGGCCGGAGGCCGTGGTCCGGGTGCATCCCGGCGAGCGGCTCCCGGTTGACGGCATCGTATTGGAAGGACACTCACAATGCAACGAAGCGATGCTCAGCGGCCAGCACGAACCTCAAATCAAACAGCCGGACAGCAAGGTGTACGCGGGCAGCATCAACGGCACCGGTCAACTCCTGATACGCACCACCGATACCGGTGATGACACTCGCTGGGGTCAAATCGGCCGCTTTGTGAGCGCAGCCCTGGACCGCAAAAGCGTTGCCGCCGAGATCATAGACTGCGTCGCGGCGGTTTTCGTGCCCATGGTGATACTATTGGCTCTGGCGACAATGTTTTATTGGCATTGGGGCGATCTCCAGCGAGGATTGCCGGCGGCGCTGGCGGTATTGGTGGTAGCATGTCCCTGCGCGCTCGGACTCGCGGCGCCTCTGGCAACCGCGATCGGTCTCGGACAGGCCGCGCAGCGGGGCGTATTGATCCGTGGCGGCGGCGTACTGGAGAATCTGGCGGGTATCAAAGCCGTCGCATTTGACAAAACCGGCACTCTCACCGATGGCCGGATGCGCCTGCAACATATTTTCACGGCCGGAGTATCCGAGCAAACCCTGTTGCAGCGGGCGGCGGGTCTGGCACAGGGATCGGCTCATCCCCTGGCTACCGGTATAGCCGGCGCGAGCAGGGCTAGGAGCATAAAACCCCTGCAGCATCACAATATCGAGGCACAACCCGGCGCCGGCCTCACCGGTAGCCATGCCGATCACACCACGGCAATCGGTTCCATGGCATTGATGGCAGAACTCGGCTGGCCTATTCCGGGTGAATTAACCGCATCGGCAATGAAAACGCGAGGCAGCACAATGGTTTACGTTGGCTGGAACGGCAAAGTACAGGGGCTGTTGGCATTGGAGGATAAGCTCCTGAGTGGCGCCCGACCGACAATAGCCGCACTGAATAATACCGGACTCACCACCAGCCTGCTAAGCGGAGATACCGCCGATGCCACCCGCAGAGTAGCAGTGGCCGTCGATATTGACACCTGGCAGGCCGAGCTCACCCCGGAAGGCAAGGCAGAGGCGCTGCAAGACTGGATGCGGCAAAAAGGCGCCGTTGCAATGGTTGGTGATGAAATGAATGACGGGCCGGTGCTGGCGGTGGCAAGCGTAGGTATTGCGGTAGGGGGGGCAAACGATTTGACACGGGAAGCGGCCGATGTGGTTTTGCCGGAAAATGCGCTGGAGTTACTGCCCTGGGTATTTCAACTCGCCCGCCGGGTGCGCAGAACCATTTATATCAATATCATTTGGGCATTGGGCTACAATACAGTGGCCCTGTCTCTAGCCGCAAGCGGGCTACTACTTCCGATTATTGCCGCGGGGTTGATGGCCGGTTCCAGTCTTTTAGTGGTGGCCAACTCACTGCGCCTCAATCATGCGGACGAATCACCAACCGGCGCGCAAACCGTTCAAACGGAAAGAATGCCTTCTGTTTGATGCACATTCTAAAGATCATCCCGCCCCTGTTGTTGGCGGCCATTCTCACGGCTGCTCCGTTACATTCCGCCGCTGAACCCGGCCCCGTCGTGCTTATCGGCGGTGTCTTGCGCAACGATAATCAGCCCGTCTGGGAGCGAATCGTCGGGCTTGCCGGCGGCCAGGGCGCAAAATTTGTAGTATTTCCAACCGCGACCGGGCGACCGAATATCTACGGCCGTTTTGCCGTGCGGGCGTTGCGTCAACACGGCGCCTTAGCCGAGCTGGTGCCGGTATCGCCAAAGACCGAGGCAATCGGGATGGACTATCGGAAGGCCGTGCAGGACGAGGTACTGTTAGCCAAAGTCGAAAATGCCGATGGTGTTTTTTTTACCGGCGGTGCGCCGCAATATATCTCCCGGACACTCTATAATCCTGACGGCAGCAACACTCCAATGTTGGCCTCGATCCGAAAAATTCATGCTACAGGCGGAGTAATCGCCGGCGCCAATGCCGGCCACGCTGTCCTCAGCACCGGGATCAGCGCCCCGGCAACCCTGAAAGATGGCCTGCCAGAACAAGCCATTCAGCACGGCCTGGGTTTGCTGCCTGATAGCTGGTTCATCGATCAGCATTATTTCGTCCATGGCCGATTTGCGCTAAGCCTGGTCGCTATGCGAAAGCTGTCGCTACAGCATGGCATAGGAGTCGGCATCAATGCCGCCGTCGTTATTCAACGCAGGCAAGCCGAAGTAATCGGTGATGGCGGGGCAATGATTGTTGATTTATCCCATGCCGAAATCAGCGGCGGCAGCGAACCCTTTGCCCTGAAGAAGGCCAAACTCAACTATCTGGGTAATGGAGACAGGGTGGATCTGGATAACTTGCAGATCACCCCGCACAGTTCCAAGCTGGAGGGTTTTACCGTCAATCCAAATGCCGGGGACTTTGAACCCTGGTTTGGAGGCCCTGCAGTCTACGATGACATATTCGCCCGTCCGGCGCTGACCAATATGATCTTCAGCGCCATCGACGGCGAGCAAAAACAAGGAGTAGGCTTAGCCCCCAACGGGTTCAAATTTCGCTGCTACCCGGGCAGGGAAAGTTTCGGCTGGTCCAGCAAGCGCAATAACTACACTGCAATAAACATCTACCTTGACGTAATTCCCCCATAACATACAGAGCCTGGCGCCGCCCAATAGACTTGTCGCTATCCGAAATGCCGCCTAGGGTTTAATAGTATCGATAAGCAAATCCACTGCCGATGACGCTTCCGTTTCAATCACCTTACTGAAGCCTTCCGGATCGCCCGGCTGACCCTGTGGCTGACCGTTGCTGGAAAGTCGCGCACCAACAATCACCTTCGGAAAATCCGATAGGGACATTTGTGGCATCATTGCCATACTGTCGTCCAGGGTTACAGTCAATGGCAGCTCCTTTGCCAGCCCCCGGTATACCGCCAGGGGCATGGGCGGCCCCTCCGAAGCGCGGGCAAAAACAAACATAACCGTGTCTGGATCAATGCCGGAGGCAAACTGCGGCGCAAGCGATACATTCACCTCGATAGCAGCTTGCGAGTCGCCGGTCGAGGCGGTGGCGCTCGGCGCCACAACATCGAATTGTAACTCATCGATCATCGCCTCGACCTGCCGGTAGTGTTCGGAGCCGGTCTCCAACTGTGCAAGCAGCCGGCGCCAATGAGCGGCCGCCTCCGCCTTGTTGTCTTTTTGCAGTTCGGCAAATCCCGCCAGCCACAGGGCGCCATTATGCCGGGGATCGATCTCCAGGGCTTCACGCAATAATTCTGTCGGTCGGCCCGACAGCCGCTGATGGGCGCGCCCCAGGGCATCGGCATAGCTGACCAGAACATCCGGATCGCGCGGCCGCAATTGATAGGCCTCTTTATAGATGCTGGCCGCATCGCTGTAGCGCTCCATTTCCACATAAACCCGGCCGAGAATGATGCGCCCTTCCAGATCATCCGGATTTTCCCGCACCTTGGTTTCCGCCGTAGCCAACATCTTTTCAAATCCATCGGGATGCTGTGGAACATGATCGGCCGGCATTGCGGGCGAACCGAAAATCGCCTGCTCACTGCCAATCCCGCTGTAGACCAGCAGGGCGGAAGACGGTATGGCCAAAGCCAGAACCAGCGCCAGAAGCACATCGCCGCCACTGTGTGCCTGCATGGCAGCGGCATCGTTTTCCGGCACATTCCCCTCGAAATCCTGCAATTCTTTCAGGGTCATTGCCTCCAGTTCAGAGCGGTACCGCTGAAACTGCTCCTCATTGATATGCCCGGCTCTGTGCTCCTCTTGCAACTCCGATAAACGCGCCGCCGCCGCCGCAACATTGATAGTATAGCGTTGCGTGCCGGCGTCCCGCTGTTTACCGGAAAATACAGGCAGGAGCAGCACTACAACCACAATCGCCGTAGCAGCGATAATCAAAAACATGAACACTATTTTTTTCCGATCTTGTTTTCGAGCAAATCCCGTATTTTCCCGGCTTCCGGCTCCATTACTCCGTCTTCCGCCAGTGGTTCCCGCCGCCGGGAAAACAGGAACAAGCTGAGCCCGGCTGCAACCAGGAGCAGTAGCGGCGCAGTCCATAACAGCAAGGTGCCCGCATTGAACCTGGGCCGGTACAAAATAAACTCGCCGTAGCGCTCCGTCATAAAAGCAATGATCTGATCATCCGAGTGCCCATTCAAAACCTGCCGATATAACTCGGAGCGCAGATCATCCGCCAGACCGGCATTCGAATCCGCCAGCGATTGATTTTGGCAAACCAGGCAGCGCAACTCCCTGGCAAGCTCGATGAATCGCTGCTCCTGCCGATCAGACTGGAAAGCAAAATCCGTCATCTCGGCCGTTGCCGCCGTCCAGATGAACACACTCAAACAAAAGCAGAACCTGGACATCAACTGTCGCTGCTGCGCAGAGACTCGATCATCGGCGCCAGAACCTCCTCCCAATCCTGCCAGCTGATCGGGCCGATATGCTTATAGTGAATGATCCCCTTACTATCGATCACAAAGGTCTCCGGTGTGCCGTAGGTGCCCCATTCAATGCCGACCTTGCCGCTTTGGTCCACCGCATTGGCGCGGTACGGATCGCCGCTGGCCCGCAGCCAGGCGCTCCCCTTGCTCGCATCATCCTTATACAGCAATCCATAGAGAGGCACCTCGCCGCTGGCGGAGATCCTCATCAGGACCGGATGCTCCTGCTTACAGGACACACACCAGGTTGCCCAGACATTGAACAGACTGATCTCGCCATTCAGTTCGGTGTGCCGGAACGACTTCCCCGGATCATCCAGCCTTGGCAATGAGAATTGCGGCACCGGCTGACCTATCAGCGGTGAAGGCACCAGACGAGGATTAAGGTCCAGACCGACAAAGAAAAGCGCCAGCAGAAAACCGAGCACACCCAGCGGCAGAACATACACCCAATACCTGGCCTGATCCGGTCGATCTTGAGCCGGCCGATCTTCAGACGGGTGCGGCATGCGCCTGATCCAGTTTGAATTTTTCCTTTTGCATTTCAATATGATAGCGCCTGTCGGTGGCAGCGATCAGCCCCCCGGCCGCCATCACCAGCCCGCCCAGCCACAACCACAGGATAAACGGCTTGTAATACAGCCGCACCGACCAGGCATTGGTGCTGGCATCCCGCAGCTCCCCCAGAGAAACATACAGATCACGCAGCAGATTGGAATCAATTGCCGCCTCGGTCATCACACTCTCACGCACCGGGTAAAAACGCTTTTCCGGATGCAGGGTCATCAATAACCGCTCGTCCCGGTACACGTGCACCGTACCGACATCAATCGAATAATTCGGGCCGGCGCGTTTTTCCACACTGGCAAACTCGAAACGATATTCGCCCAGCGTCCGGTGATCACCCGGCTGCATATGCACATCGTGCTCCTGACCGTACACACTGGACAGCACAATCCCCAAAACCGTAAAGACCAGCCCGATATGAGCCGTCAGCATCCCATACCAGCCGCGGTTGATGTCGCGCAAGCTCTGAACGATATTTGAAGTGTGCCGCAGCCGCTGCCGCACGAGGGCGCCGCAATTCCCGATCACCCAAAACGCAAGCAGCAGACCGAACCAGGCCGTAAACGAAGCCTTGCCGGGTAAAAACAACAACACTACCGTCGCGCTCACAACGGCCAGCACACCGGGCAGGCGCAAACACTCCCCGAGCCTTGCCGCCGAATCTCCCCGCCAGCGCAAAAACGGGCCGATACCGGCCAACAGCACCACCGGCACCATCAGCGGAATAAACACCAGATTGAAATAAGGGGGGCCCACCGAGATCTTCCTGCCGCTCACGGCCTCCAGGATCAGCGGATAAAGTGTGCCAAGCAGAACCGTCAGCATAGCCACCAGAAACAAAGTGCTATTGATCAGCAGCGCCATTTCGCGTGACACCGGAGCGAATCCGCGCACCGTTCGCAATTGCCAGGCGCGCACGGCAAACAGCGACAGCGATATGCCTGTGACCAATCCCAGGAAAATCAATATAAAAACACCGCGAGTCGGATCCGACGCAAAGGCATGCACCGAGGTCAGCACACCGGAACGCACCAGGAATGTCCCCAGCAGGCTCAATGAAAAGCTGATGATCGCCAGCAGCACCGTCCAATTGCGCAGCGCCTGCCGCTTTTCCGTAACGGCCAGCGAATGAATCAACGCGGTGGCGGTCAACCACGGCATAAAAGAAGCATTTTCAACCGGATCCCAGAACCACCAGCCGCCCCAACCCAGTTCATAATACGCCCACCAGCTTCCCAGCGTGATCCCGGCGGTCAGACAGACCCAGGCCGCCAGGGTCCAGGGCCGCACCCAGCGCACCCAGGCCGTATCCAGTTTCTTCTGAATCAGGGCGCTAACGGCAAACGCAAAGGGGATCGCCAGGCCGACATACCCCATATACAGCATCGGCGGATGTATAGCCATAGCCGGGTCCTGCAATACAGGGTTGAGATCGGCGCCGTCCAGAGGCGCGGGAAAGTGGCGCAGAAAAGGATTGGAGGTGAACAAAGCAAACGATATAAATCCGATGCTGATAAAACCCAGCACCGAAATAACACAGGCGCTCATATCCGGCGGATAGCGCTTGCCGCGGAATGCAAGCGCCGCTGTCCAGCCACTGAGTATCAATATCCACAGCAACAGAGAACCAGAATGAGCGCCCCAGACACCGGAAATGCGGTACATCAGCGGCAATTCAGAATTAGACGTATTCGCCACGTACAGCACGGAAAAATCATGCACGACAAAAGACCAGGTCAAGGCCGCGTAGGCCAGCAGCACCAGGGCAAATTGCAGAAAGGCGGTAGTATTGGCTATAGCCATCCAGCGCGCGCGACGAAAAAGCAGCCCCAGTGCAGGGACGACCATCTGCACCAGCGCGACCGCAAGCGCCAGGATCAATGCGAAATGCCCCAGTTCCGGGATCATTTACGCCCCCACTCCCCGCTCATCTTCAGGGCCTCTTCGACCTCGGGCGGCATATAATTTTCATCATGCTTGGCCAGCACCCGGTCTGCGATGAACACCCCCTGCTGATCCAACCTTCCCTCGGCGACGATCCCCTGCCCTTCGCGAAACAGATCCGGCAATATACCCGCATATTCCACCCGGACTTCCTTAACGGTATCGCTCAGCCTGAAAGCGATCGTCAATTCCCCTTTCGTTTTTTCCACACTGTCGTAAACCACCAGCCCCCCAATGCGAAACCGCTGCGCCGCCGGGACTTCACCCATAGCCGCCTGCGAGGGAGTAAAAAACAAATTAATGTTTTCCTGCAGGGCCATTAAGACCAGTCCGACACTGACACTCAAGCCTGTCACCAATAGGCTGATCAATACCAGACGCCGTTTATGCTTGGAGTTCATTTTGTCATAGTACCCTCAATACAATCACTTTCACCATAGCGGGAATCAGTCGGATCCTCCATTAACGCATGGGAAAATAATACTAACAGACTGTGTTGCAACAGGCAAGCATAACACCACAGCCGCGCCGATGAATCAGACGGTTGCCAGGCGGTGTCCTCGGATACCCTGGCCTCAATCAGGGCCTTGTATTAAGACCAACTCCTCTCTCTGGGTGTTACATCCCGTGTGATCGCTCAAGACCTCGCTGGGAGAGGGAGCGGCGGCGAGGGTGATAATCGGCGAGGATCCGGGGGTGAGGGTGATACATCGGGGAGTTTGCGGTGAATTGCGTGTATAATCCTCTTGCAATGAAACTGGCAAAGGCAATTTTTGTTCTGGCTGTCATCGCATCTATATGCTGTTTTTTTATCTTCGATCTGGATGCGTATTTCAGGCTGGCATATATACAATCGGCCAAGGCGGGCATTGATGCCTGGTATTCGATTCATCCTGTTTTCAGCGCGGTTATTTTCTTTGTTGTTTATGTTGTTATCACCGGACTGTCTCTGCCGGGAGCGGCTGTGATGTCATTGGCTGCCGGCGCCATTTTCAGCGTCGCCTGGGGGATGGTTATCGTCTCGTTTGCGTCGGTTGCCGGTGCAACCATCGCATTTTTGTTTTCACGCTATGTGTTCCGCGATGCGATACAGAAAAGATTTGCCAGGTATCTTGCTCCGATTAATAACGGCATCAGGCGCGAGGGCGGCTTTTATTTGTTCACTGTTCGCCTGATCCCGGTGTTTCCGTTTTTTATCGTGAACCTGTTGATGGGTCTTACGCATATCAAGGTCTTCACCTTTGTCTGGGTGAGCCAGATAGGCATGCTACCGGCCACGCTGGTATTGGTGAATGCCGGGAAGCAGCTTGCCCGGATTGAGTCCATTGGAGATATATTTACGTTCAAATTGCTGGGTTCGATGGCGCTGCTCGGCATAGTGCCCCTGGCGCTGAAAAAGGGCATTGATTTTTATCGGAGGCGGCGCGGGTTGGCCTCGGTGCTGGAGAAGGAATGAGGACGGGACCGGCGCCGCAATCATTCGACAGGAATCTGGCGGTCATCGGGGCAGGTTCGGCGGGGCTGGTGGCCGCGTTGATCGGCGCTGCGGTCAAGGCAAGGGTTGTGCTGATAGAGAAGGACAGGATGGGCGGGGATTGTCTGAATACCGGTTGTGTGCCTTCCAAGGCGCTTATTAAATCGGCAAAGGTGGTTTCGCTCTTGAATCGTGCCGACGATTTCGGCATCAGGAATGTGCGATACGATATTGATTTTGCGGCGATGATGGAGCGGGTGCAGGCGGTGATTGGAAAAATCGAGCCGCATGATTCGGTCGAGCGCTTCGAGAGTCTGGGTGTGGAATGTATAAAGGGGGAGGCGCGGATCGTGTCGCCATGGGCGGTTGCGGTAAATGGCCGAACCTTGACTGCCCGCAGTATTATCATTGCCACCGGCGCCAGACCTTTGGTCCCGGCCATAGAGGGGATAGGGGATATCGACTATCTGACTTCGGATAATCTATGGGAGATCCGCGAGCTGCCGAAACGACTGGCGGTGCTGGGCGGCGGTCCGATCGGATGCGAGTTGGCGCAGGCTTTCGCCCGTCTTGGGAGCCGGGTGACCCAGATCGAGATGTTGGACAGGATCCTGTCCGGGGAGGATGAGGATATTGCGGCAGTGGTCGCGGAGCGTTTTCGCAATGAGGGGGTGGATATTCGAGTCGATCACACTGTGCAGGAGGTGGCGGAAAGGAATGGCGGGAAGGTATTGATCTGCCGGCATGGCGACAGGATGGTGGAAATAGAATGCGATAGCCTTTTGATTGCGACCGGACGGGCGCCAAATACCGGCGGTTTCGGGCTGGAGGAGCTGGGTGTGGCATTGAATGCAAACAAGACCATCCGGGTGAATTCTTATCTGCAATCGTCAATATCGAATATCTTTGCCTGCGGCGATGTCGCAGGCCCGTATCAATTTACGCATATTGCATCGCATCAGGCTTGGTATACGGCGGTGAATGCGTTGTTTGGACGGTTCAGGAAATTCAAGATTGATTATTCGGTTGTCCCGTGGGCAACGTTTACTGATCCGGAGGTGGCGCGCGTGGGGCTGAATGAGCAGGAGGCACGGCGGCAGGGGATAGAGTACGAGGTGACGAGATACGGTCTGGATGATCTGGACCGGGCGATTACGGAGGGAGAGGACCACGGTCTGGTGAAGGTGCTGACTGTTCCGGGAAAGGACAAGATATTGGGCGCCGCGATTGTCGGCGATCACGCCGGAGATTTGATTATGGAATATATCAGCGCGATGAAAGCTAATTTTGGTCTCAATCGCATACTGGGCACGATCCATATTTATCCGACGATGGTGGAGGCGAGCAAGTTTGCGGCCGGGGTCTGGAAGAGGGCGCATGCGCCCAGGGGTCTACTGAAGCTGGCGGAACGTTATCACCGTTGGATGCTGGGGCGGGGCGGAGGCTGAATGCGAGGGGGTGGAATGAATGGCAGGCATGGATAAGTTCGACTACGATCTTTTTGTGATAGGCGCCGGTTCCGGCGGGGTGCGGGTGGCACGCATGGCGGCGGCTGGCGGGGCCAGTGTTGCGATTGCGGAAGATCGGTATCTGGGTGGAACCTGCGTGAATGCCGGCTGTATTCCGAAGAAATTGTTTTTTTACGCTTCTCAGTTTGCGGATGATTTCGAGATAGCGAAAGGTTTCGGCTGGGATGTCGGTCATCCGGGATTCAGTTGGCAAACGCTGATTGCGAATAAGAATGATGAAATCAAGCGTCTGAATGCGGTGTATCAACGGATCCTGGATGAGGCCGGGACGCTGATCATCCGGGGGCGGGCCTCTCTGGCAGGTGCGCATTCAATCGTGATCAACGGTAAAACGGTTACCGCGGAGAGGATAATAATCGCTACCGGCGGCCGGCCGAATATCCCGGATATTCCCGGGAGGGAATATATTATTTCCTCGGACGAGGCCTTTCATCTGGAGGTATTGCCGGAGAGGATTATCCTGGTTGGCGGCGGGTATATTGCGGTTGAATTTGCCGGTATATTTCACGGTCTGGGGGTAGAGACCAGCCTGCTGTATCGAGGCGAATTGTTTCTGCGTGGCTTCGACCGGGATCTGCGCGAATTTCTGGCTGGCGAGATGAGAAAGAAAGGGATTGATATTAGATTCAATGCCGACATTGGCAGGATAGAGCGGGGCAATGGCATCCTGATTGCCGCGCTGGAGGATGGGGAAAAGATGGAGGCAGGGCAGATCATGTATGCCACCGGTCGCAGGCCGAACACGGGCGATCAGGGGCTGGAAGATATCGGCGTTGAAATGGACGCCAAGGGCGCCGTCAAGGTCAATCAGGATTACCAGACCAGCATCCCGTCTGTGTATGCGATCGGGGATGTGACGGATCGAGTGAATTTGACCCCGGTGGCGCTGGCGGAGGGCATGAGTCTGGCAAAAACATTGTTCGGCAATGAGCGAAATGCGGTGGATTATTCCGATATCCCCACCTGTGTTTTCAGCCAGCCAAACCTGGCGACGGTGGGGTTGACCGAGGAGCAGGCGCGCGCCCGCTATGAGGGTGTCGATGTGTATAAGTCGGTGTTCACTCCGATACGGTTATCGTTGTCCGATAGCGATGAGAAGGCTTTTGTGAAGCTGGTTGTGGACAGGGAGAGCGACCGGGTTGTCGGCGCACATATGGCCGGGCCGGATGCGGGGGAGATTATCCAGGGGGTAGGCATCGCTATAAAGGCGGGGGCTACCAAGGCTGTTTTCGATGCGACCATCGGTATTCATCCGACCGTGGCCGAGGAGTTTGTGTCAATGCGGGAGCCTTGTGGTGATTGAGGGGAGCGGGGCACATCGGCTCAGGCAATGACGGGGACGGCGGCCAATAGTTCGCGGGTATAGGGGTGTTGGGGGTGCAGCAGGATTTCATCGGCCTGCCCCTGCTCAACGATCTTGCCACGGTGCATCACGGCGACGTGATGGGCGATGTATTCGACTACGCCCATGTTATGGGTAATGAATAAATAGGCGATTCCAAGCTGCCTTTGCAGTTGGTTCAACAGCGTGAGGATCTGCGCCTGCACGGATACGTCGAGTGCGCTGGTGGGTTCGTCGCAGATGATCAGTTTTGGTTCGACCGCCAACGCGCGGGCAATGCAAATGCGCTGTCGTTGGCCGCCTGAAAATTCGTGCGGGTAGCGGTATTTGTGTTCCGGCAGCAGGCCTACCTGCATCAGCAGGTTGTCCACCCGCCGCCCGCGTTCGGTTCTGGAGCGGCCTATGTTCTGGGCGGCCATTCCTTCCTGGATGATGTCGTTCACCATCATTCTGGGGTTCATGGATGAGTAGGGGTCCTGGAATATGATCTGCATGTCCCTGCGCCTGCCGCGTAATTCGGCCGGGTTGAGTGTGCCCAGGTCGGCGCCGTCGAATGTTATTTTGCCGTTGGCGGTGTCCAGCAGCCGGAGTATTCCTTTGCCCATCGTGGTTTTGCCTGAGCCGGATTCGCCTACTATCGCTACCGTCTGCCCGGCGTGGATGTTGATGTCCACTCCGTCCACCGCCTTTACGTGGTCAACAACGCGCCTGAACAGGCCTTTGCGGATTGGGAAGTGTATGGTAAGGTTCTGCACCGACAGCAGCGGCGGTTCGCTGGATTTGTTGAAAGTGGTTTGCGTCCATTCGGGGCCGCGTTTCTTCCGGCTGGGAACGGCGTCGAATAGTTTTTTGGTGTAGTCATGTGCGGGGTGTTCGATCAGTGCGTCGCGCTGTTTTGCCTCGACGATTTTTCCGTCTTTCATCACGGCGATTCTGTCGGCGATCTGCGCGGTTATGCCCAGGTCGTGGGTGATAAACAGGATCGCCATGCCTGAGCGGTTTTGCAGTGTCTTCAGTAACTCAAGGACCTGCGCCTGCGTGGTGACGTCCAGGGCGGTTGTGGGTTCGTCGGCAATCAGCAGGTCCGGCTCCCCGGCCAGCGCGATGGCGATCATGATGCGCTGTTTCATTCCTCCCGAAAATTGGTGGGGGTATTCGTGTATGCGCCGTTCGGGATCAGGAATGCCGACCGCCTCGAGCAATTCGATGCTCTTTTTTAACTGCTCTTTTCCGGTAAGGTCTTTGTGGTATTGCAGCACTTCGCCGATTTGCCGCCCGGCGGTCAGGACCGGATTGAGGGCGCTCTGCGGTTCCTGGAAGATCATTGCGATCCGTCTGCCGCGGATCCTGCGCATCCGGCTTTCCGGGATTTTCAGCAGGTTTTTTCCTTCGAGCAGGATCTGGCCGCCGGTAATTTTGGCAGCGGCGGGCAACAGGCGCATGACGGATAATGCCGAGATCGATTTGCCGCTGCCGGACTCACCCAGCAGCACAAGGGTTTCGCCTCTGTTGAGGGTGAAGTCGATTTTGTCTACCACGGCGGCCGGTTGTGGTTCGGGGCCGAAACAGGTTTGCAGTTGTCGGACTTCAAGCAGGGGTGTTTGGGCCGCGTTGTCTGTCATGGCTGCTGATTGGCCGCTTCTCTTATGCGGGGGTCAAAGGCGTCCCGCACCGCATCGGAAAACAGGTTTGCGGCGAGCACCAGGAAAAACATGAATACGAAGGCGGCCGCCAGCGACCACCAGACGATTGGGTCGCGCGCCATTTCCAGGCGGGCGCTGTTGATCATGTTCCCCCAACTGTGCATGGAGGGGTCTACGCCTATATTGATGTAGGATAATACTGCCTCGGCCAGGACCAGTGTGCTGAAATCCAGCACGATGGATATCATCACGATATGCATTACATTGGGCAGTAAATGCCTGAGTATTACGGCAAAGTGGCTGACACCGAATGCCTGCGCCGCCTGTACATAGTCCATGGTGCGCAGTTTGAGGGCTTCGCCTCTCAATAGCCGGCAAAGACCGGTCCAGCTGGTAATGCCCAGGATTATGCAGAGAAATAATAGACGCATATCGGAGCGCTGCTCGAGACTGGTATATTGTTCGGCGTTATTTGCCATATGTACCTGCAACAGCAGTACGGCGGAGGCAATGAGCAGGATCCCCGGTATCGAGTTCAATGTGGTGTAAAGATATTGAATTGCGTCATCCACCCACCCGCGAAAGTAACCGGCCGTCAAACCCATTATAATGGCAAAAGGCAGCATGATCAGGGTTGTCAGGGTGCCAATGACCAGCGCCGTCCGAATGCTTTTTATTGCCTGGTACAGGACGTCCTGACCTATCTTGTCGGTGCCGAATACGTGATAGCCGCCGGCAAGGACGACAATAATGCCGATGACCGCAGAAAGAAAGGATATGGTGAGAAAGATCGCGTACCAGGGAACGGTGGTGTTGCGGCTGATGATTTTTCTTGCCGTCTGATTTATGGGGAGACGGGTTTTTTTTGCAATGGAGAAAACAATGATAAATATGAGTAGAGCGGCCGCGATCATTCCAGCGGAAATACCGGCAAGCATACGAAGAAGAATATCCATACCGTGATCCCGTTCGGGGTCATCGAGATGCGCGCCTCCAAACTTCAGGCGTGGGTAGCCGCGATAGGTTGCGCCGTCCCCGGATTCGATTAGTTCCCTGGCATAGGCATGCGTCGCTAAGGGCGCAGAATACGTTCTTTCCGAATTGGTGCGTATAGGCGCCACGATCACGTCCAATATACTCAACACCTCGTTCGAATATCTCGCGCCGTCTCCTTCATGCTCCAGCTCAGGATGAAAATGCAGTGAGTCCGCCAGGCCGATGATAATGAAAACGGACAGAATGATCGCCGAAGATATTGCGAGCGGACGTTTGACCACTTCCCGCCAGGGCGCGCGCAAGTGTTCATGGCGATGTGCGTATATGGCGAAACCGGTTACCATGGCCAATAACAGGAAGATAAATATATCGGTGATGAAGATAACCGGCATGTCAGTTCAATCTTACCCTGGGGTCGACAATGGTGTAGGAAATGTCGGTCAGGATTAAGCCGATGATATACAGTACCGAGCCGAGAAAGACCATGGAGCGGACGATCGCAAAATCCTGTGAGTTAATGGCGTCAATGGTATAGCTTCCCAACCCGGGGATCGCAAAAAATGATTCGGTGATCAGGCTGCCGATGAATAACAGAGGAAGAATGGCAACTACCCCGGTAAGAATGGGGATTAATCCGTTTCTGAGCACATGCCCGTAAAGTACGGCGATATCGGATATTCCCTTTGCCTTCGCGGTACGAACATAATCTTTTCCCATTTCTTCGAGGAATAGAGTGCGATACCAGCGCGTGCTTGCGCCAATGCTGCCGGTCAATCCAACCAGCACGGGCAAGACCAGGAATTTGATTGCCTCTAACCCGTCGTCGTAGCCGGATATCGGGACCAAATGGAATAATTTACCGATGAGAAATTGTCCGCTGATGATATAGAACAGGCCGGATATGGACATCATGGCCACGCACAGCGCAACCCCCAGGTAGTCGACGTAGGTGGCGCGAAAAAAGGCCAGTAGCAGCCCGAAACTGATATAGCACAACAGGCCGACGATAAGACTGGGAACGGCAATGGCCAGGCTGGGCCACATCCTCTGGCTGATATCATAGCTTATATCGCGGCCGTTGTCGGAGCGGCCGAAATCGAATGCGAATAGACGCACCGAGTTTTCGTAGAAAATGGTATCTGTAATTTTTCCGACACCGGGCCGGCCTTTGTTATAGATAATCGGCTTGTCATAGCCATGTTCATGCTTCCATTTGTCTACCGCCTCCTGGGTGACCCGCTTCATTCCCAAATGCATACGCGCCATGTCATCCGGGGTGTTCACCACAAAAAATAACAGGAATGTAATTATGTTCACTCCTATGAGTATGGGTACGGCATAAAGAATGCGGCGCAGGATATAGGCGATCACTGAACCGTAGCCTGTTCCTGTTTTTTGTAGTTGATGAAGACCGGCAGGATAATCAAGATGAGGAGGGCTGTGCCTGCCACAACCGGCCACCAGACCGGTTTGTTCCATTGCCGCCTTTTTTCCGCCCGCAAGGCGGGATTGATGCGCTTGTATTTCAATGTGTTGTTTGCCATTAAGTTGGGTTTGGCATTTCCGTACCATTGATGATGCAGGGAGAAGCCGACAGGATGAAATCCCCAGAGCCACGGAGAGTCTTTGCGTACGATCTCGACCATTTCGTCAATAATTTGCTGGCGCGCTCCGCCATTGGGCATGTCTTTCATTCGATTGAACAGCGCATCGAATGCGGCATTTTTGTAATTCGCGGCATTCTCGCCATTATTGTCGATCTTTGCATTCGCCCCGTATAGAAGAAAGAAGAAATTTTCGGGATCGGGATAATCGGCGTTCCAGCCCCATTGAAATATCTGCGCGGTTCCACTGCGGATCTTTTCCTGAAACCGATTATAATCGGTGGCGCGAATCACTAAATTAATGCCCAGTTTTGCGAACTGTTTTCTCAACCAGTCGAAGCGCGATTTTGTGCCGGGCCCTGTGGCGGGAGTATCCAGATAGAGCGCCAGCGTATTGCCCGTCCCGGCATCCCTGCCGTTGGGATAGCCGGCATCGGCCATGAGCTGTTTTGCTTCTTCCATCGATCTGCGTTCCGGTTTGTTATTCAGCCACCGGTAAATGTAGGGATTGATCCCCACTTCGCCGGCCACATGACCGAAAATCCCCGGCGGGATCGGCCCCTGCGCGGCAATGCCTCTTCCATTGGCAAAGATGGAGATAAATTCCTCGTAATCAACGGCAATGGAAATGGCGCGTCTCAGCAGCCGGTTTCTTTCACTGTCTCCGCCGACGATATCGTCCGACATATTGAATCCCATGTAATAGGTGGAAGTGGTGACGGCCGTTATCAGCGTAATACCCTTGTCCCGCATATCTTCGGTTAATTGTGCCTCGCCGGAAGCGGTGAAGCGCACCGCTTGATCGAAACTGTCCGAGACAATGCCGGAGGTATCATAGTAGCCCTGCAGAAATTTACTCCATGCCGGGATCGATTCTTTTTCCAGGCTGTAGATTGCAGTATCGACAAAAGGCATTTTTTTTCCGGCATCTTTCAGAAATCCGTTTTCCCTATCGGTGTCCCCGCCTTCATCGGGATAGGGCTCGCCTCTGAAGTTCGGGTTTTTCTTCAACACCATTCGGCGGTTCGGGTTGTTTTCCGTCAGCATAAACGGGCCGGTGCCGACGGGAAACCAGTCGAGCGTGATATTTTTGTCCTTCATGCCGGGCTGACTGTAGAAATAGTCGGCCTCCCACGGCATTGGCGCAAAGAATGACATCGACAGCCAGTAGATAAACTGCGGGTATTTTCCCTTCAGGATTATTTCAAAATTATACTCGTCAATTTTGTGCAGGCCCTCCAGATCGAATTTATGCAGGTTTATGAAGCTGCCTGGATCTTCGGATTTCAATTGCCCGGCAAGTTCTGTCAGGCCCAGAATATAGTCCGACATTAATCCCGCAATTGGAGAATGCACCTGCGGATGCGCCATGCGTTTGATCTGATAGATATAATCATCGGCATTCAACTCGCGCGTGCCGAGCTGATCGAAATCCGCCAGGGCATGTATGCCCGCCAGTTTTTCCGGGTTCAAATCGTGATAGATAAAGGCGCCTGCTTTATCTCTGGCAAATGCCGGGTGTGGCTGATACAGTATCCCCGGCTGGATTGAAATTCTGTAATGCACCCGATGCACGTCTTCCGTGGCGGCATTTTCATCGAGCCGGTTGCCTTCCGCATCCGTATATACAGGCTGGGGCACCCCGGTTGCGGTTAATGGCACCAGTTCATAGGGGCGCTTGAGGTAATGATATTGCAGCGGGGGTTCGTAGATTTGGCCCAGAAATACATATTCATTGGCGCTGTATGAGCTGGTTGGGTCGAGATGTTTGGGGCGTTCGGAGAATGTGTCGTAATAGATATTTTCGTATGCATCGGATTCAGGATAGGGATTGTTCCAGATGGAGTTGCTGCAACCGGCGGACAGGAATACGAGAAGCGCCGGTAAAATGGGGAGAGAATAGTGCATTTTTTATATGTTTCTTTATTAAGGATCATTATAAGCTGTTTTTGTGTACACTCCCATACGCAATAATAGACGGGGTATAATACAGTCGGAGGAGTATTATGGGGTTATTGGATAATAAACGCGCCTTGATCGTCGGGGTTGCCAGTAATCGCTCTATTGCCTGGGGGATCGCTCAAGCCATGTATCGCGAAGGTGCCCGGCTGGCATTCACCTACCAGGGTGACAAGTTGAGGGGGCGTGTGGAGAAGTTTGCGGCGGAGGTGGATTCCAACATAGCCATGTCTTGCGATGTGGGCAGCGATGAGCAAATCCGGGCGGTATTCGAGGGTCTGGATGAGCATTGGGATGGATTGGATATATTGGTGCATTCGGTTGCGTATGCCCCCAGAGATCAGCTCAATGGCGAATATCTGGCAAATGTCACCCGTGCAGGTTTCATAACGGCGCATGAGATCAGCTCCTACAGTTTTGCAGCGCTTGGAAAGGCCGCCCGCTTGAGAATGCAGGGGAGAAATGGCGCGATGCTGACCCTGAGTTATATAGGCGCCACAAGGGCGGTGCCCAACTACAATGTAATGGGTCTTGCCAAGGCGAGTCTCGAGGCCAATGTGCGCTATATGGCCGCCAGTCTGGGGCCGGAGGGGATACGGGTCAATGCAATTTCTGCAGGGCCGATTAGAACGATTGCCGCTTCGGGCATCAAGGGGCTGAAGGCTTTTCTGCACCAGGCGGAAAAAATTGCGCCGTTGAGGAGAAATGTTACCACGGAGGAGGTGGCCAATACCGCGGCCTTTTTGTGCTCCGACTATGCCTCGGCAATCACCGGCGAGATCACCTATGTCGATTGCGGTTATCATTCCTCAGGCGTGGCATTTGCGGATACTGCCACGGATACGCATGAATAGGGAAACCAAACTGCTGTTTGCAATTCTGGCTGGTGCGGTCGCCGGCCTGTTGTCCGGCTGGTATTTTGGTTCCGCGATGACTGCCGTCGGCTGGATCGGCAAGATGTTTCTCGATCTGCTCAAGATGATGATCATCCCGCTGGTTATTGCAGCCGTCATTACCGGCGTGACCTCACTGGGCGATGTCAGGAAAATCGGCAGGGTGGGGGGCTTTACCGTGCTTTATTATTCCTGCACGACCGGTCTGGCGGTTTTTATCGGCCTTGTCATGGTCAATATCATCCGACCGGGCGACGGGCTGGAAGGCGCCGGCCAGGGATTGCCGGAGCATATCAGCGACCGCGAGGCAAGCGGTTTTACAGATATTCTTTCCTCTCTGGTATCTCCCAATCTGATCGATGCGGCCGCTAACACGGAATTGTTGCCCATTATTGTCTTCTGCCTGATCTTTGCGATTGCATTGACCACCGTCGGTGAAAAAAACAAACCATTGATCCGGTTTTTTGACGGTCTGAATGAGGTGATGATGAAATTGGTTGTCTGGCTCATGTACCTGGCGCCCATAGGCATATTTGCCTTGATTGCCGATCGTCTGGGACAGGCGGGCGGCGGACAGGAATTTATTCAGGAATTGCGTTCCGTGGGCTGGTATTGCGTTACCGTTATTGCCGGTCTTGCCATTCATTTTGTTTTGCTGTTCTGCATACTGCTGACATTCAGCAGCTACGGGAGAAATTATTTATTCAATCTATTGCGGGCATTGCTTACCGCTTTTGGAACGGCAAGCTCTTCGGCAACCCTGCCTGTCACAATAGAGTGCGCAAAGGAAGGTGGCGTGGATAAGCGCGCCGTCAAATTCGTACTGCCGATTGGAGTAACCATGAATATGGACGGCACGGCATTGTATGAAGCCGTTGCCGTGATGTTTATCGCCCAGGCGCTGAATATATCGATGGGCCCCACCGAGCAGATAATCATTTTTGTGACGGCCACGCTGGCGGCTATTGGCGCAGCCGGGATCCCTCAGGCCGGATTGGTTACCATGCTGATTGTGCTTGCGGCAGTGGACCTGCCCACCGAAGGGATCGGGCTGCTGCTGGCGGTGGATTGGTTTCTCGACCGGTTTCGCACGACTGTGAACGTATGGGGTGACAGTGTGGGAGCGGCAATAGTAGAAAAGTATCTCCCTGAATAATCGGCGGAAAATCCGCTCGGGATTATAAATTATCCCTGTAGATGGTTATATCCGTATGATTCTTTGCCTCATTCAGAAACTGTCTCCATTCGTTGTCTGCAAAACGCCTGATCAGTTCATCGTGCACCGTCTTGCGCAACTCTTCTTCGGTCTCCGGCTCTTCGGCATTGGCGGTCTGGGGCTCTTCAGTTTCCTCGGCGTTTGAAACGATCATCACGGCATAGCTGCCGTCGCCCGTTTGCACCCCTTCATATACCGGCGCATCATCTTGCAGAGTACCCAGCCGAAAGACCGCTCTCAAAATGGCACGGTTCACCGCTACACTGTCTCTTTTTATATTTTTTTCTTCCGTCCATTCGAACTGGTGTTCTTCGGCAATGGTGGAAGGCTCCTCGTCGGCTTTCAGTTTCGCAATGATGATATCTCCTAGCTCCTTCGCTTTTTCCTGGGCTTTCAGTATCCTCATTTCCTGCGTGGCGAGTTCCTTGATTTCTTCCAGCGGTCTCAAACGTTCGGGTTGCTGATCCACCACCCTTACTACTACGCTGCGATTATCGGATATTTCTATTATTGCGCTATTGTTCCCTGCGTTTTTAACCTCGTCACTGAAACTTGCCGCGATAATTTCCGCCTGTCTGGTGATCTCTACTTCACCGCCTTCCTGGCTGAAAAAACCGGTTTCATGAATTTCCAGCCCCACCGCCTCGGCTGCGGGTTCCAGTAAGTCGGGCTGCTCATACGTCAGCTCCGCCAGGATATCGGCCTGTTCGATGAACTGGTTGTCTGCTTGAGCACGCCGATACCCGGCATCAACCTGCTCCCGCAGCTTGTCAAAGGTATTATTATCGGGGCCGCCCTCCAGTATCCCGGCTTTCACGATATGAAAGCCGTCTTTCGATTGAATCGGGTCGCTGACCTCGCCTTCATTGGCGGAAAACAGAAATTCATCGACCTCTTCCGGCATAACTTCCCGTTGCGTTGGACCATACTCGCTGAATTCTATGTTTGCCGTGTTTTGTTCATTCTGGATCTCAATAATTTCTTCAAAGGTTTTTCCTTCTTTCACCATGGCCGCTATTTCTTCAATATCGGACTTTGCTTTTTCCAGTTCTTCCTCGGTGGTATCTTCCTCCGCTTTGGCGAAAAGCCGGGTGAAGCTCCGCTGTTCCGGTAGAGTGAACTGCTCTTTATTGTCGATGTAATAGGTCCGCAGATCTCCCTCGCTTATCTCGAGTTCCTCTGCTAATTTTTCTGCATCAAGATCGAGATAGGCAATTTTTACCTGTTCTTTCTCTCTATAGCGGTTTGAATTGTTTTTATAAAATTCCTGAAGGCCCTCTTCGTCGATTTCGATTTCATCCTTGTAGGAATCGGGGGAAAGAATAGTGTATTTGATGCCTTTTTTGCGATTTCTCAAATCCAGGATCCGGTTTGTCTCACTGTCCAGCGAAAAGGCGCTTTCTCTAATGGCGCTTTGCAATTGCGCAGACAGGATATCGGCGCGTACCCGGCTCTCAAAATCAGCGGGTTCCATCCCGATATTCAACAGGCTGCGTTCATATGCCCGCCGGTCAAATCCAGATTCTTCATCTTGAAATGCCTCCAGGTTCCGGATTGCCGTTCGCACATTCTCATTGGAAACCTGGAAGTTTTCCTTGTTTGTCACCCGGCTGATCACCTCAGCATTAATCATTGCGCTCAAGGCCTGCTTCTTAATCAACTCTTCTTCCTCTTCGCTCAGCTCCCTTTCATCAGGCATTTGTTCCCGCATGTTATAGAGCATGCGCTGATAATCCTGAAGCTTAATTGGCTTGTCATTGACCTCGGCAATATTGATTTGACTGGTCTGGGTAAAATAAAAGCTGACCCCCCATAATGCGAAGGAAATGATCAACAGGCCAACGATAATTGCCGCTACCCAGCCGGTTACGTTATCACGAATTGTTGTCAGCATTTTGTATCTTCATGTGTTCAATTACCAAAAAATAAGGAGGTCTCTCAATAATTGAGGGAGCTCCCTATATAGCTTGGCGGAGTGGACGGGACTCGAACCCGCGACCACCGGCGTGACAGGCCGGTATTCTAACCAACTGAACTACCACTCCGGCTGGTCTGGTGGGTGCTGAGGGGTTCGAACCCCCGACCTACGCCTTGTAAGGGCGTCGCTCTCCCAGCTGAGCTAAGCACCCCATGATTGCACTATTTTAAAGCATCCCTGAGTGCTTTGCCAGGCTTGAATGCCGCTGTTTTCGAGGCCTTGATCTTGATCGGTTCTCCGGTTTGCGGGTTTCGGCCTTTACGGGCGGCGCGTTTGCGTACCGAAAAAGTACCGAATCCCAGCAGGGTGACCGAATCACCTTTTTTCAGGGCCTTGGTTATTGTAGTGGTTGCAGCATCTATAGCCTCGGTGGCCTTTTTTTTCGACAAGTCGGCAGTACTTGCTACAGCGTTAATCAGTTCAGTTCTATTCATAACAATTTCCCCTTGATTCAAAAAATTCCCCATAACCGTTTCGTGACAGCTATTTCCGGTATGAGATTGTTTCTAAAGTATAACGAATAATATACCAATGTAAGAAAACCACTCTTAGCAAGGTTTATACCGGGTCTCTGGCGCATCGTCAACCAAAACAAGAAAAATCACTTTCAGATTCAATGTGCCCGTATAACCTTGTCCAAATCATGATCATCATCTTTCCCTTCTTTTTTCACCAATTTATCGGATTTTCCCTCTCCCTCTACACCTAATGGTTTAGGCATTTTTTGTAAGGATATTCCCAGTATTTCGTCTATCCAGCGCACGGGTTTTATATCCAGATTCTGTGTTATATTCCTTGGGATCTCGATCAATTCCCTTTCGTTATCATGCGGGATCAGCACAGTTTTTATTCCTCCGCGCAACGCCGCCAATAATTTTTCCTTTAGTCCACCTATAGGAAGCACCTCTCCTCTGAGGGTGATTTCACCAGTCATCACAACGTCTGACTTAACGGGTATGCCGCATAAAGCGGAAACTAAAGCGGTGCACATTGCAATGCCGGCGCTTGGCCCGTCTTTCGGTATTGCGCCTTCCGGCACATGTATATGAAAATCATGCGCTTTATAGAATTCCGTTTCTATCCCAAGAACATTGCTGCGGCTTCTGACAACGGTCATCGCTGCTTCAATCGATTCCTGCATCACATTGCCCAGTTGGCCGGTGCGTATTACCTTGCCTTTTCCGGGGATGACGGCCGCTTCGATAGTCAATAAGTCCCCTCCTACTTCGGTCCATGCCAGACCGGTAACCTGGCCGATGCGATCTTCTTCCTTGACCCGTCCAAATCGGAACCGTTGAACGCCCAATAGCTTTTCCAGTTTACCGGGCGTGATGATATTGCGCTTTCCGGAATGCCCGAGCAATATTTGTTTGACCACTTTGCGGCAGATATTGGCAATTTCCCTTTCCAGGTTTCGTACGCCCGCCTCCCGGGTGTAATATCGAATAATATCCCGGATGGGATTTTCACTAATGCCTATCTCTTGCTGTTTGAGACCATTGCGCTGCAATTGTTTCGGGATCAGATATCGTTTCGCGATTTTGACTTTCTCATCTTCAGTGTAGCCTGAAATACGGATCACTTCCATTCTATCGAGCAATGCCGGGGGGATATTATTAATGCTATTTGCCGTTGTGACAAACATTACCTCCGACAGATCATAATCGACCTCCAGATAATGGTCATTGAAGCTGTTATTTTGCTCCGGATCGAGCACCTCCAACAATGCCGAAGCAGGGTCGCCACGGAAATCCATAGCCATCTTGTCAATTTCATCCAGCAGGAATAGAGGATTCCTTTTGCCCACCTTGTGCATGCTCTGGAGAATTTTTCCGGGCATGGAACCGATATAAGTCCGGCGATGGCCTCTTATCTCAGCCTCATCACGCACGCCTCCCAGCGACATGCGCACAAACTTGCGATAGGTTGCACGCGCTATCGATCGGCCTAATGAAGTCTTGCCCACACCGGGTGGACCCACCAGGCACAAGATTGGCCCTTTCATTTTTTTGACGCGCTGCTGTACCGCCAGATATTCGAGAATACGCTCTTTTACCTTTTCTAAACCGTAGTGGTCCTCCTCCAGGATGTGCGCGGCCCTGGCAATATCTTTTGAAACCTTGCTGCGTTTTTTCCATGGCACACTGACCAGCCAGTCCACATAATTTCTGATTACGGTTGCCTCGGCTGACATAGGCATCATCATTTTTAATTTATTCAGTTCCGAAACGGCCTTTTCCTTTGCCTCTTTAGGCATACCGATCGTTTCTATCTTCCGGGCAAGCTCGTCAATCTCATTGGGAACATCTTCCATTTCACCCAGCTCTTTCTGGATCGCCTTCATTTGTTCATTGAGATAATACTCGCGCTGACTCTTTTCCATCTGGTTTTTGACCCGCCCGCGAATACGCTTTTCAACCTGCAACAAATCAATTTCTTCTTCCATCAGCTTGATCAAATGCTCAAGCCGATCTTGTATATCGATGATCTCGAGCACATGCTGCTTGTCCTCCAGTTTGATCGACATATGAGTGGCAATGGCATCGGCCAGATGACTGGGATCATCAATGCTTGCCATAGAGGAAATGATTTCAGGAGGTATTTTTTTATTCAGTTTTACGTATTGATCGAACTGATTCATCGCCGAACGAACCATGGCATCCATTTCGCGTTCATCGAAACCAGCCGCTTCCAGCACTTCCGTTTTTGCAATAAACATGCTATCAACCTCGGGAAAATCTCTGATGCGCGCCCTTTCCGTGCCTTCCACCAGAACCTTGATTGTGCCATCGGGCAGTTTGAGCAATTGCAGAATATTCGATAGAGTGCCGATCGTATAAATACCCTCGGTCCCCGGATCGTCTTCGGCCGCATTCTTCTGAGCTACCAGCAGGATCTGTTTATTTCCCTCCATGGCCTTGTCCAGCGCCCTGATGGATTTTTCCCGGCCTACGAACAGCGGAATGACCATATGCGGATAGACCACAACATCTCTCAGCGGCAGCACCGGGTAGACCGATGGAGTATAGTTTATCTCTGAAGAGTTACTTTTTTGCATAGTTAGACCGTGACTAGTTTCTTACTGATTAATTTCCCGCCCCGATTTCTCCGGGCATGTTGGTACAAATCTAAGATATGGAGCTTCAACCGGGAAAATTCAAGCCCGCGGCAGTTGTAATAAAATACAATCAATCCGCTGCAGCCTGGGGCATATCGGTCCCTGCATAGATAACCAATGGTTTGGCGCTGTTATTGATAACGCCTTCATCGATTACCACCTTGGTTGCGTTTTTGGTCGAGGGCAGATCATACATGGTATCCAGCAGCACACTTTCGAGAATTGACCTCAATCCGCGCGCGCCTGTTTTCCGCTCCATTGATTTCTTGGATACGGCCCGCAGTGCCTTTTTGCGAAATTCAATCTCGCAACCTTCCATTTCAAACAGCCGCGCATATTGTTTGGTAAGGGCATTCTTCGGCTCCAGCAAAATTTCCACCAATTGATCTTCATCCAGTTCATCCAATGTTGCCACCACCGGCAAGCGGCCGACAAATTCAGGGATGAGTCCGTACCGAATCAGATCTTCCGGTTCTACGGCACGCAACAACTCGCCCATATTCTTTTTATCGTTTTTACTTTTGACTGCGGCGAAAAACCCAATCCCGCCCTTTTCAGAGCGCTCCCCGATGATCTTATCCAGGCCGGAGAAGGCGCCGCCGCATATAAATAAAATATCTGCCGTATTGACTTTGAGAAATTCCTGCTGGGGATGCTTCCTGCCTCCCTGTGGCGGAACGGAGGCAACGGTACCTTCAATCAATTTCAACAGCGCCTGCTGCACCCCTTCTCCGGAGACGTCCCGGGTAATAGAGGGATTATCGGATTTGCGGGAAATTTTATCGATTTCATCAATATAAACAATTCCGGTTTGCGCCTTCTCAACATCGTAGTCGCATTTCTGTAGCAGCTTTTGAATGATATTTTCCACATCTTCGCCCACATAGCCCGCCTCTGTAAGCGTGGTGGCATCCGCTATGGTAAACGGCACATTCAATAATCGAGCCAGGGTTTCGGCAAGCAAGGTCTTGCCACTACCCGTCGGCCCGATCAGCATTACATTGCTTTTGGATAATTCAACTTCAGATCGATCCATGCCTTGTTCGAGACGCTTGTAATGGTTATATACGGCAACGGACAATATCTTTTTAGCTTGTTCTTGACCGACAACATATTCGTCCAGGAATCGCTTGATTTTATGAGGAGTAGGCAGCCTTGCCCCCCTGTCGTTTACCACCTTCTCCTGTATTTCCTCGCGAATGATATCATTGCAAAGCTCGACACATTCATCGCAGATAAATACGGAGGGCCCGGCGATTAACTTTCTTACCTCATGCTGGCTTTTTCCACAAAAAGAACAATAAAGGAGGCGATCGACATCGCTACTGTCACTTTTTTTCTCTTCGCTCATAATCCTTTGCTCCTGATCATTGATAGAAAATAGATATGGTACTCCTATTCCTTCCCTTCCTCATTATCCTTCTTTTCAGAATTCGCTGCTCTTTCTTTAAGCACTTTGTCAATCAATCCATATTTGCATGCCTCGCTCGAACTCATGAAATTATCGCGTTCCGTATCCGCCTGAATTTTCTTCAGTGGCTGACCTGTATGCTGGGCGAGGATATCGTTCAAACGCTCGCGCGCCTTCAAAATTTCTTTGGCATGTATATCGATATCCGTTGCCTGCCCCTGAAATCCGCCAAGCGGCTGATGGATCATCACTCTCGAATGAGACAGGGAATAGCGTTTGCCTTTGGCGCCTCCCGCCAGTAACAAAGCGCCCATACTGGTAGCCTGACCGACGCACATAGTGCTCACGTCCGGCTTGATAAACTGCATGGTGTCGTAAATTGCCAGGCCGGCCGAAACAGCCCCGCCGGGAGAATTTATGTAGAAATTGATATCCTTGTCCGGGTTTTCCGATTCCAGGAATAGTAGCTGCGCGACTATCAGGTTGGCGACACTGTCTTCAATCGGGCCGACCAGAAAAACGACCCGCTCCTTGAGCAATCGCGAATAAATATCATACGCGCGCTCTCCTCGGGAGGTCTGCTCGACTACCATCGGAACTAGATTTAGCGCTTGCGGTTCCTTATTGTTCATAACTGTATCCGGGCATTCATATAGAGTGGTTGCTCAAGAAGCCGTGGGAATAGTCTGCCTTTTCTTCATCAGTTCGTCAAACGTATAAGCCTTCTCGGTTATAGCAGCTTGTTCCGCAACCCAGTCAACTGCATCTTCCTCCAGAGACAGGGCCTCTATTTCGGCCAGTTTTTTCTGATCGGAATAGTACCAGTTTACAATCGCATCAGGGTTTTCATATCCGGAAGCAATTTGCTGAATAATCTTCCTTACCCTCGCGGGCTCAGTCTTGAGCTTATTCTTGTTGATAATATCGGACAGAATGAGTTGCAATGCAACCCGTCTGTGCGCCACCGCCGATAGTTTGTCATCGGTTTGCTGCATGGTCGCAGGGTCAGTACCTTTCTGTCCCATAGCCTGCCTTATTTCCTCCTGAAGTTTCCGCTCTTCGCCGTGAATCAGGGAGCCGGGCAATTCAATTTGATTCGCATCCAACAAAGCATTCAGTACGGCCTCCTTTAATTTTTTACGGATCATCATTTCCGCTTCACGCTGCATATTATTCCGGATCTCCGCCTCGAATGCATCCATGCCCCCCTGTTTCACACCGTATTTCTCGAATAATGCATCATCGAGATCCGGTACTACGGCCTCCTTGACCTCATTGATATGGATATTGAATTCGGCATTTTTACCTTTCAGGTTTTGATCGTTATAATCGTCCGGAAATTTAAATGCAAGCCTTAGCTCTTCGTTTGCCGATTTTCCTTGCAGTCCCCGTTCAAACTCCTCGATAAAGAGACCGGCCCCTAATTCGAGATCATAATTTTCCGCCCCGGTTTCGCCAGGCTCCTTTCCTTCTATGGTACCCGAAAAATTAATGTTCAAAACATCCCCGACTGCGGCGGCCCTGTCAACCTTGTTGAATCGCGCATGCTTCTTTCTCAGTATCTCGACCATATTGCTGACATCTTCCGGCCCAATATCCACCATCGGCTTCTCTATTTCCAGTTTATTCATCGGCGCCAGTTCAATCTCCGGATAGACTTCGAATGAGGCCGTATAACTGAGATCATGCCCTTGTTTATCCTCTATTTGATCAATTTGGGGGGCGTTTGCCGGTTTCAGATTTTCCTGCTGCAATGCCTCATATAAGCTGGTACGAATCATTTTGCCGATTACTTCCTGTCGCAACGTTTTTCCATAGCGGTTCTCGATGATTTTCAACGGCACCTTGCCGGGGCGGAATCCCGGCACTCGTGTTGTGCGCATCAAGGAATGCAAACGGTTTTCAATCTCCCCCCGCACCCTTTCCTCCGGCAGGGCTACGCGCATTTTCCGTTCCAGCGAACCTGTTTTTTCAATAGATATTTGCATAACTGTATTTTCGTATTGTAATTGGTGCGAAAGGAGAGACTCGAACTCTCACGGGTTACCCCACTGGAACCTAAATCCAGCGCGTCTGCCAATTCCGCCACTTTCGCCTGCCTCGGAAATTCTTCGGTTCCACCGCATTTATTCATTATAGAAACGCTGATTATAGGTATTACCACCGCATTTGTAATTAATTCTTGTCCGGAGACTGCTCGGCACTGCCTTGTGCCGGCCTTTACAGCCGGATTTACTTCTTCAGATTTTGAGTATCGTATAGCGCCAGTTCTCCGCCGGTTTTAATGGCGGCGAGTGCAATCCGGGCAACCAATAATAGCAGCAACAGTTCCACTACCCAAGCCACAAAATAGGACAGACGGACGCCTGACTCGGGTTGTTTATGCGCTTCCGGGGCTGTTTCAGTCTCATCCCCGGTATCCTGCAAATATTCTCCCAGCGGAGCAAGGCTCTTATCGAGATTCGAACCTTTTTCGATTACAACGGCAACCCGCTCTATATTCTCCGGATTGCGGTAAAGATCCAGCGCCTCATGTATTATCTGCAGTGCCACCGAAAATCCAACGAATAACAGCACCAAACCGCATACTCTTACAATGATGCTGATAATTCTACTCGGGACACCCATAACCAGTGTATCTACTGTTGAGTTTATACATAATTGATTATTGTCATTATCGGCTTAATGTAGCATAAGTGCCGAATGGGCTGTTAGTCCTGCTGGTAAAGCCTTTGTTTTTTGTTGATGAATTATCGGTATATTTCAATAATTCCGAATTTTACTATCAGAGTCAGCCGATAGCTATGGAGGGAAATCGAATGTCGCTTGGACCGATCATGTGTGATTTGCGCGGTTGCGAACTGGCAGCGGAGGAGCGGGAAATGCTCCGGCATTCTCTGGTTGGCGGCGTTATATTATTTGCCCGCAATTATCAATCCACCGATCAATTGACCGAACTGGTAACAGACATCCATTCTGCAAGAGAGCCGCGTTTGCTGGTTGCGACCGATCATGAAGGCGGACGGGTGCAGCGATTTCGCGAAGGTTTTACCCGTTTGCCGCCATTCGGCATCATGGGAAAGATGTATAAACAGGACAAAAAACAGGCCGCCGAATATGCCGAGCAATCAGGCTGGCTGGCAGCGTCCGAATTGAGGGCGGTGGGCATTGACTTCAGCTTCTCTCCGGTATTGGATTTGCACAAGGGGATCAGCGAGGTTATCGGGGATCGTGCCATCGATCGCGATCCCAAAATTGTGTCCCTGTTGGCAAGGAACTATGTACAGGGCATGAAGCGGGCGGGCATGAGTGCGGTGGGCAAGCATTTTCCCGGGCATGGCAGCGTGCTTGAAGATTCGCATATTGCGATGCCGGTAGATCGACGCGCACTGAGTGATATACAGAAAGAAGATATGGTGCCGTTTATGCGGCTGATTGAAAATGGATTGGCGGGAATTATGCCGGCCCATGTGATTTACCCCAAGGTTGATGCCTTTCCCGTGGGATACTCATCCGTGTGGTTGAAAAAAATACTGCGTGGTCGGCTGGGATTTCAGGGGGCTATATTCAGTGACGATATCGATATGGCCGGCGCTGAATTTGCCGGAAGCTATCCTGAACGAGCCGCCGCCGCCCTGGCTGCGGGCTGTGACATGGTATTGATTTGCAATAACCAAAAAGAGGCGGTGAATGTGCTCGATAATTTGAATGTGGAAGCGGATCTGCAGTCGCAATCGAGGCTTATACGCATGCATGGCCGGCATGAGCTGAACCTGAAGGATTTACAGCAGGATCAGGAATGGCGGCAGATCTCCGCCTTCATAGCCAAATGTGATGAAAACCCGGAACTCGATTTAGGTAATGACGCAATCTGAAATCTGCCGAAGCCTTTCCCATGACATGAACGGGGCGGGCAAACCGGATTATTATTGCGTTACTTGCTCCCGGGCTTTCGGCACCAGAAAGTAAAATTTCTAAATTCGACCTCGCCGGCGGTCTCCGGCGCCTCCCAGTTTATGCCAGGGCTTGATAACAGGGAGTACAAATCCCATCCCTTTTACGGCGCCTTGTCCCCCCTGTCGAGCCTGGCAGCTTGCAGGCAGGATATTTACTGATCAAGTGGTTTTCACAATATATTTTCGGGTACAATTTTGGGAAAATTATTATCCAAATCAATTGCGGAAACCCTGGAAAAAGGGAAATGGTATAATTTCCGCCGCCGCTTTACTATTTGGCTGATAATATAGCTATTATCCTGCCGGTTGCCGGATGACCAGAGGCAATTTACCGGCGTGCAGCATAATTGAATATTTTACAGAGGGGGTACTGCATTCATTGTTAGAGTCAATTTCCGAAATTTTTGGTAATGGATACTGGATTATTCAGGTATTTGTTGTGGTTTTTTTCACTGTGTTTCTCAATTTTATGCAGAAGCGCATATTGAATAAATTACTGATCAGACTGGAGCAAACCGAATCCTACTGGGATGATGCATTGGTCAGCGTGGCCCGCAAACCGCTGACATTTTTGATCTGGATCATCGGTCTTGCCTTTGCCGTGGAAATTATGCGCCATGAGACCGGTGCGGCAATCTTCGGGGTAGTCGAGCCAATTCGCAAAGTCGGTGTAATCATTACCCTTGTCTGGTTGCTGGCTCGGTTCATCAAACAGATCCAGCAGAATATTGTCCTGAAGAAGCAGCAGCGGGGCGAAGCGGTCGATCGAACAACGGTGGATGCAATAGCCAAATTGCTCAGCATCTCGGTATATATCACCGGTTTTCTGGTCGTATTGCAGACGCTGGGATACAGCATTTCCGGGGTGCTGGCATTTGGCGGAATCGGCGGCATCGCAGTCGGTTTCGCCGCAAAAGACTTGCTGGCAAATTTCTTTGGCGGTCTGATGATTTATCTGGACCGTCCCTTCGATGTTGGCGACTGGATACGCTCACCCGACAAGGAAATAGAAGGAACGGTGGAGATGATCGGCTGGCGCCTGACACGAATATGCACCTTCGATAATCGCCCGCTGTATGTTCCCAATGCGATTTTCACGAGTATTGCAGTCGAGAACCCCTCGCGGATGACCAACCGCCGGATCAAGGAAACGATAGGAATACGCTATGAAGATTCCGGTAAAATGCGGGACATCATAGTGGCGGTGCGGCAGATGCTGGAGAAGCATGAAGAGATTGACACCTCCCAGACGCTTATTGTCAATTTCAACGCCTATGCGCCCTCATCCCTGGATTTCTTCATTTACACCTTCACCAAGACAACAGACTGGATAAAATTCCATGAGATCAAACAGGATGTGCTGCTGAAAATAATCGATATCATCGAATCCAAGGGCGCCGAATGCGCCTTCCCCACCTCGACGCTGCATATTCCCGGTACGGTCAATATCACAAAATCATAAATAACTGCTTGCCGCAGTTCATTTACGATCCTGGATGAAAAAACTGAAGGAAAAATATGACAGAGAAAGACCCGGATAATCTATCATTGGATGATATAGAACGGATCGAAAAACTCACATTGCGGTGGATATTTCAAGCCGTCCTTGATTTTGGAATGGGTTGGCTGGCAGGAATGCTCCGACATTGCGTGAAGACTTCAGGGTAAGAGTGAGTTTTAGCAGACTAAAGGACAAGGCAAGCTGGCGTATTCAAACAGTAACCTATGACCAAGGTAGACAAGAGTGTATCGGCGCATGGCAGTCATAAATATACATAACCCTCTCGCTCCGAATGAAATATATCATGGAGACGCCAGAAATCTGTTAAGGAGGATTGATAAAGATTCAATTGCTTTAAGTGTTTGGTCCCCCCCTTATTTCGTTGGCAAAGAATATGAAAAAGATATGTCATGTAATGATTGGAAAAGTCTATTAACGGATGTTATTGCTTGCCATTTTCCAATCATCAAACCGGGAGGATTTTTGGCGATCAATATCGCGGATATTTTATGCTTCAGAGATGAAAGTATGCCAAAGATCATGGCTGAAAATATCTCTCGCCGAAAAATCGCACTTTCTAAAGAGGACATATTGGCGGTCAAGAGAGAACATCCACACTGGAACAGGTATAAACTTGCCGCATACTTTGGATGCAGTGAACAAACCATTGATAGAAGGCTGAACGGAAACAATATCAGAGGTGGGAAATACCAATCGCAAACCAGGGTTTTCCTGGTGGGAGGGTTAATAGAAGAAGCAGCCTCATCGGCCGGATTCTACCTGTATGATCGCAGGATATGGGTAAAAGATGCCGCATGGGAAAATTCACGGTGGAGCACTATTTCTTATCGATCTGTAGATGAATCCGAGTACCTCTATGTTTTTTGGAAGCCTGGGATTACCAAGGTTGACCGTTCAAGATTAACAAAAGAAGAATGGGTGAATTGGGGTTCAAGGGGTGTGTGGGAAATACCATCCGTTCGTAGCAACGCAGACCACGATTCCAAATTTCCTGTTGAGTTGCCAAGAAGAGCCATACAACTTTTTACGGAACCCGGTGAGATTGTTCTGGATTGCTTTATGGGAAGTGGCACAACCGCATTGGCGGCTATTAATGAAGGCAGAAAATATATTGGCATTGAGAAGGAAAAAAAATCAGTAGCAATCGCAAAGAAAGCCACGCAAACAATAAACATGTACACCAACGAACCTGAGCAAATAGACTTGATGATCAGAGAGTTAGAATTATCATGGCGAGAATAATCAAGCAACAAGACGCTGCTCCGTCTGACGGCTAATCCGCAAGTGGTTGGGCGCCTGCAATGAGGCATTGCCACACCATGTGCCGGGGCCGCAAACTCCGTTACAATTTTTTGCGCGAGTTTTGGCACGAGAGCAACCGGAGTGACCTATACATTACCTTGCTTTATTCAGGCGTCAATTATAATCTGTCCTATGGAATATCCATTTACCAAGATGCAGGGCGCCGGCAATGATTTTGTGGTGTTCGATACCTTTGCGAAAGAATTGCGCCTCAGCCGGGAGCAGATCAAACGGATCGCGGATCGCCGTTTTGGCATCGGTTGCGATCAGATATTGCTGCTGGGGCCGGCCGACGATGCCGATGCCTGCTATCGCGTTTATAATCCCGATGGAGGGGAAGTGGCGCAATGTGGCAACGGCGCCCGCTGTGCCGCCCTTTATTTACGGGGGAAGGGTCTGGTTGACAAGGATGAGATTGATATAGCGACAAGAAATGGCCGGCTTTTGCTTAAAGTTGACGGGAGCGGCGATCCCATAGTAAATATGGGGATCCCCCGGTTTGAACCGGATGAAATTCCGGCCCGGTTTGCACAGCGTCAGGCGCAATACCGGTTGAGCATCAATGATCAGCAGTTGCACGTGTCGGCCCTGTCCATAGGCAATCCGCATGCCGTTATGCGGGTTGACGATATTGATGCCACGGCGGTTGAATATCTGGGGCCGGCGATACAGGGTCTCGATGTTTTTCCCGAAGGCGTCAATGTCGGGTTTATGCAGATTCTCGACAGGCAGGCAATTCGCCTGCGGGTATATGAGCGGGGGGCGGGTGAAACGCCCGCATGTGGCAGCGGCGCTTGCGCAGCCGTGATTGCCGGTTGTATTCAGGGGTTATTGGAAGGGATAATCGGGGTTCAGGCAAGGGGAGGTCAATTGACGGTTTCCTGGGATGGAGACGGTCAAGCCGTTTGGTTGCAGGGCCCTGCTACAATCACATTTGATGGGACTATTGATTTATGAGCACACAGAAAAGCAAATCTATACTTCATAAAAAGAAAACCGTGAAACATACGGCGCCGGATGCGAAGGATGTCGTAAATTATTTGAAGAAAAACCCTGATTTTTTCAACAGCAATCCTGAATTGCTTGCGGAATTGTCCATACCGCATCAGCACGGCGGCGCAGTCTCGCTGGTTGAGCGGCAGGTTGCCGTATTGAGAGAGCAGAACCAGAAGGCCAAAAAACGCCTGCATGAATTGATTGAGATCGCGCGGCGGAACGAAAAACTGGCCCGGCACATGCATCAATTATCGCTTTCCCTGATGGCCGCCAAGGGCCTGGAAAATATCTTTTCCGTCTTGTATAACGCACTGAAAAAGAATTTTCTGGCCGATCAAGGCATTGTCAGGCTGTTTGCCGATCCGGTCTCCGATACCGTGAGCGGCGATGAATTTGTCGGAGCTGACTGTCCCGAAAAACACCTGTTTCAATCGATTACCGACAAACGCCTGCCCATAAGCGGCCATCTGAATCCACAGCAGTGCGCCTTTCTGTTCGATGATAAAATAGAATCCGCCGTGATAGTGCCGCTGCATGGCAAAGAATGGGATGGCCTGCTGGCAATAGGCAGTCTGGATGAAGGGCGCTTTCAACCGGTTATGGGGGTGGACCTATTGCGCAATCTGGGTGACATACTCAGCCTTGCATTGACCCCGTGGATACAGGCGGACTAATGCCGGATTATTTATGCGCGGCAGCGACATTGAAATTTTCGAGGCTTTTCTGGCAAGTCTGCATCATTTATCCCGGCATACCCACAATGCCTATCAGCGGGACCTGCGCGTGTTGATTTCATATTGCGAAGACAACAATATCGCATCCTGGTCGTATCTGGATGCGGCGCAACTCAGAAATTTCGTAGCATTCCGGCACAGGAAGGGCATTGGCGGCAAAACATTACAGCGCAACTTATCGGCCATCCGGGCCTTTTACCGCTATATGATTCAACGGGGCAAGGTTTCCGCAAACCCGGCAACCGGCATCCTGCCGCCTAAATCGCCCCGAAAACTGCCCAAGGCGCTGGACGTGGATCAGGCGTTTCAATTGGCGGAGATAGACGCCAACGATCTGCTGGCCAAACGCGACCGGGCGATTATTGAAGTACTCTACTCCTGCGGTTTACGGCTTGCCGAATTGGTGGATCTCGACCTCGGACAAATCGATTTTCCGGATGCAACCGTTACCGTTACCGGCAAAGGCAACCGCACCCGCACCGTGCCCATCGGCCGCCATGCCATCGAGGCATTGAAAATATGGCTGCAACAGAGAAAGACCCTGATACGGGAAGACACCGAAGCCGTATTTATAAGCCATAGAGGGCGGAGAATCAGTCCGCGCACAATACAGCAGCGGCTTAAAAAATGGGGAATGCGGCAGGGACTGGACAGCAATGTACACCCGCACGTACTGCGGCATTCATTTGCCAGTCATCTGTTGGAGTCCAGCGGTGATTTACGCGCCGTGCAGGAATTGCTCGGTCATGCCGATATCAGCACCACCCAGATCTACACCCATCTGGATTTTCAGCATTTGGCGCAGGTGTATGACAAGGCGCATCCCAGGGCGCACAAGAAAAAAACCAAGACTTGAATATATACATTACTCTGTTGAAATATTTTGATTTCACCATCTATCGGGGGCATACCGTTGGAGCAATTTAATGGCACCACAATTTTATCCGTCAAGCGCGACGAATCGGTTGTAATAGGCGGCGACGGGCAGGTATCGCTGGGCGACAAGATCGTAAAAGGCAATGCCTCCAAGGTGCGCCGCCTTTACGATGGAAAGGTGCTCGCCGGTTTTGCCGGAGCCACCGCCGATGCCTTCACCCTGTTTGAACGCTTCGATGGAAAATTGCAGGAGCATTCCGGCAATCTGATCCGCTCGGCGGTTGAAATGGCCAAGGATTGGCGCACTGATCGCATGCTGCGGAGATTGGAAGCGATGCTGAGTGTTGCCGACAAAAGCACATTGCTTATGATTTCCGGCAATGGAGATGTGATCGAGCCCGAAAACAACATCATGGCGATTGGATCGGGAGGCGCATACGCCGAGGCGGCCGCAAGAGCCCTGCTGGAAAATACCGATCTCAGTGCCAGGGAGATTGTCGAGAAGTCCCTGACCATCGCTTCCGATATTTGCATTTACACAAATCAATGCCTTACCATTGAAGAACTCTAACCAGTAAAATCAGCACGCTTTTTATGTCTACTCTCACCCCGAAAGCCATAGTTTCCGAACTGGACAAACACATCATCGGCCAGGATGCGGCCAAGCGCGCCGTTGCGATTGCATTGAGAAACCGCTGGCGCCGCAGCCAGGTGAATGTCTCGTTGCGGCATGAGATCACCCCCAAAAACATTCTGATGATCGGCCCGACCGGTGTAGGGAAAACCGAGATTGCGCGGAGACTGGCAAAACTGGCGGAGGCGCCTTTTATCAAGGTCGAGGCGACCAAGTTCACCGAAGTAGGCTATGTAGGGCGCGACGTCGAATCCATAGTGCGTGATTTGACCGATGTCGCCATCAAACAGACGCGCGATCTCGAACTCGAAAAGGTAAAGCAGCCCGCCGAGCATGCCGCCGAAGAGCGTGTGCTGGATATACTATTGCCCGGCGCGCATGCATCCGAGAATCCGGATGACTCGGTCAATGCGACCCGCAATAAATTCAGAACCATGCTGCTTGAAGGCAAGCTGTCCGATAAGGAAATCGATATAGAGCTCAGCGCCCCTGCGATAGGCATCGAGATCATGTCGCCCCCCGGCATGGAAGAAATGACCAACCAGTTGCAGAGCATGTTCCAGAATGTTTCCGGCAACAGAAAGCGCACCCGCAAACTGAAGATCAAAGAAGCCCTGAAACTGCTGGCCGAAGAAGAAGCCGGAAAAATGATCGATGAAGAAGATATAAAACTCGCCGCAGTCGAAAAGGTCGAGCAGCACGGCGTGGTATTTCTCGATGAAATAGACAAGGTAACCAGGCGGTCGGAAACCAGCAGTCCCGACATATCACGCGAAGGCGTACAGCGCGATCTGCTTCCCCTGGTCGAAGGCTCCACCGTTTCCACCAAGCACGGCATGGTCAAAACCGACCACGTCCTTTTTATCGCCTCCGGCGCATTCCACTTTTCCAAACCATCCGATTTAATCCCCGAACTCCAGGGACGATTACCGATACGGGTCGAGCTCAATGCGCTGGAAGTAAAAGATTTTATTCGCATCCTGACAGAGCCGGACGGATCACTGACCCGGCAGTATATTGCGCTGATGAATACCGAAGACTGCAAACTGGAATTTACCGCAGACGGTATCGAACGCATTGCCAGGATCGCCTGGCAGGTAAATGAAACCATCGAAAACATAGGCGCAAGACGGCTGCATACCGTGATGGAGCGCTTGCTGGAGTCCATTTCCTTTGAAGCGCCGGAAAACCCGGGGAAAACCGTCTTGATTGACTCCGGATATGTAAATGAACACTTGAACGGTTTATTGCAGGATCAGGATTTAACCCGCTATATCCTGTAATGGGAGACTCCGAAATGCAGACCCCGGCATTTCCGCCGGATTAAAATTCCGCTATCCTATCCGAAATGAGCGGACCGCCCATTTTCACCACAATCGCCAAATACACATTTCTTGAAGCGATTCGTGACCGCTTATTCCTGCTCCTGATCGTCCTGCTCCTATGCGCATTCGGTCTCAGCCAGTTCATCGGGGCGCTGGCCCTCACCGAAAGCGCCGAGATCCAGCTTGCCTTGTTGGGGAGCAGTCTGAGGCTGTTCACCCTGTTCATCACCAGTTTATTCGTCGTTACCAGCATGGCACGAGAATTTAATGACAAAGGACTTCAGCTAATACTCTCCCATCCTGTTGCCCGATCATCCTACTATATTGGAAAACTCACCGGCTTCGCGCTGATCGCACTGGCGCTCGCATTGCTCACTGCAACGGCGCTGGCCGTATATGCGCCGATGGGCGCGTTGCTTGCCTGGACCCTGTCCCTGCTGTGTGAAAATCTGATTATCGTTGCGCTGAGCATTCTATGCGCATTCACCTTCAACAGCGCCACCACCGCATTCGCCACCGTCTTCGCCTTTTACCTGCTGGCCAGAAACATCGCGGTAATACAATCGATCAGTCACAGCCCGATCCTCGAAACCAACACACTTTCCCAGCAGTTGATAGGCATGGTACTGGATGCCATTGCCTGGTTATTGCCGAATTTTCACGCCTTCACCAGGACCGAATGGCTGATCGAGCAAAATCCCCCCCATTCCGAGTTGCTGCTGATCGCCGGACAAACGCTGATTTACCTCCTGTTCATTTCCGGCGCCGCGCTGTTTGACCTGTACAGAAAAGAACTATGAACCCCAGCATGGCGCAAAATCTGACAGGCAGGCAACAGCGGCCGCTGCGATCCGTCCCCCGGATTGTCTGGATAATTCTGATCACCGGCCTCGCGCTGCAAATACTCTGGCATAGCCGCCAGGCAGAAACCATCCTTCAGCCAAAGCCGCTGCCGTCCCCGCCCTCGCAAGCGGCAATTCAATTCATCAGCCTGGATGACCCGATAACCGCCGGCAAGCTGCTCATGCTGTGGTTGCAGACCTTCGACAATCAGGCCGGGCTGAGCATACCGCTGAAACAATTGAATTATGACCGGCTGGTAGAATGGTTGGACTTGATACTGCGGCTCGACCCGCACAGCCAATATCCGCTGCTGGCGGCCGCCAGACTCTATACCTATCACCCCGCGCCGGAAAAAAAACGCCAAATGCTTGAATTCATTCACCGCAAATTTCTCGAAGACCCGGCAAGGCGGTGGAAGTCTATGGCGCATGCGGTACTGCTCGCCAGACATCAGTTAAAAGATATGGAATACGCACATCAACTTGCGCAGAGCTTGCGCGAACGCAGTCCGCACGATTCCGTCCCCGACTGGGCGCGTCAAATGGAAATTTTTATCCTGGAAGCAAAAGGCGAATACAAAGCGGCGCAAATCCTGATCGGCGGCCTGTTGGCAAGCGGCGAATTGGAGGATCCGCAAGAGCGCAGATTTCTGGAAAAAAAATTGCTGGAAATCCGCCAGGCCGAGCGTGCCGCGCCGGAATAACCCTCCAGCCCCCCGGCAGCCTTATGCTCCACCCTTGCGCACGATTTGCCCGTCCACCGCATTGCGTATTTCCGTCGGCAAGCCCTGTTGCGGCAATCCTGCCGGATAAATATAGTCCACCCGCGTAGCAAAATAATTCCTGACCTGCATCGCGCTGCGTGCCGGAGGCGCATCGGCCGGATTGGCGCTGGTCGAAATTAACGGACCGAGCGCATCGCACAGAGAGCGGACAACCGCATGGGCGCTGACACGCACCGCAACAGTATTTTTTTCACCGATCAGCCATTTGGATGCCTTCCGGTTGGCCGGAAAAATCCAGGTGATCGCCCCGGGCCACGAATTGAAAATCCGTTCCGAATTATGCAATCCCGCCAACTCGATAAAGGGCAGGATCTGTTCGATGGTTGAGGCCACGATGATCAGCCCCTTTTTTCGCGGCGAGCGGCGTTTCAAGCATACTATGCGTCTGACCGCCTGCTGATTGGCCGGCAGGCATCCCAGGCCGTATACCGCCTCGGTCGGATAAGCAATGACGCCGCCGGACAGCGCCGCCCTGATACATTGTAGCCTGTGCCAGTTCTGCAAGATCTACGGAGCAGTTTATCCCTGCGCCGGTTTTTTTGCGGCTTTTTTGCCGCCGGTCTTTTTAGCCTTCTTCTTGCCTCGTGTAGCAGGCGTCGCAGATAACAATTTCCGGCACTCTTCCAGGGTCAGGTCGGCAGGCTCCTGCCCTTTCCGGATCTTGGCATTCTTTTTCCCATCCGTGACATAAGGACCATAGCGCCCATTCAAGACCGATATCCCCTCTTGTTCGAATACCTTGATCTGCCTTTCCGCATCCACCTTTTTCTTCTCTGCGACCAGTTCCAGCGCACGATCCAGCGAAACCGTATGCGGATCATCATCCTTTGGCAATGAAACAAACTTTTTACCATAACGTATATACGGGCCGAAGCGCCCGATACTCGCCGCAACCTCTTCCCCTTCCGGGGTTTCCCCGAGTATTTTCGGCAACTGGAATAATTGCAGCGCTTCCTCCAGCGTAATCCTGTCGATATCCTGCCCCTCCCGCAAACTGGCAAAGCGCGGTTTTTCCTCATCATCCTTATCTTTGGGGCCCAACTGCGCATACGGCCCATAACGCCCCATGCGCACCGACACCGGAAGTCCGGTATCCGGATCGGCGCCCAGCGGCCTGGCCTGCGCCACGTCGCCCCGGCTCACGCTCTCATCCTTGTCCCTTATTTTTTCCGAAAACGGCTTCCAAAATTCCATCATCAGCGGCACCCGCTCCTTTTCACCCCTGGAGATCGCATCCAGATCATTTTCCAGTCGCGCCGTAAAATCGTAATCCACATAGTCGGTAAAATGCTCAGTAAGAAATTTGTTGACGATTTTCCCGATATTGGTCGGAAAAAACCGCTTCTTGTCCATATTCACATATTCCCTGTCGCGCAGGGTTTGAATAATGTTGGCATAGGTCGAGGGCCGGCCGATGCCATACTCCTCCAATGATTTTACCAGACTGGCTTCGCTAAATCGCGGCGGCGGTTCGGTAAAATGCTGGATTGCCTGTATCTGGTTCAATTGCAACCGCTCACCCTGTTTCAACGGCGGCAACGTTCGCGCATCATTCTCATCCTTCGAATCATCCTGATCTTCCAGGTACACCTCCATGAATCCCGGCTCGGCGATGGTCGATCCGTTCGCCCGGAACATATTACCCGCGCCGCATTCCATATCCACCGATACCGTATCTATAGTCGCATGCTTCATCTGGCAGGCGATCGCCCGCTTCCAAATCAATTCATACAGCCTGAACTGCTCACTGGACAATTTACCCTTGACTGAGGACGGAGTGCGCTTGACCGAGGTAGGGCGCACGGCCTCATGGGCCTCCTGCGCATTTTTCGATTTCACCTTATACTGTATGCCCTGCGGCGGCAGTTTATCGCTGCCGTAGTGCCTGGCAATATATTCCCGCATTTCAGCCAGCGCTTCCTGTGCCAGATTGACCGAGTCGGTCCGCATATATGTAATCAATCCAACCGGGCCGTTCCCGACATCGATGCCTTCATAGAGTTGCTGTGCAGTTCGCATGATCTTTTGCGCGCTGAACCCCAGCTTGCGCACCCCCTCCTGTTGCAGGGTCGAGGTAATAAACGGCGGGGCGGGATACCGCCGCCGCTGCTTTTTTATCACTTCCTTGACCAGCAAGGAGCCGTTGGCCGCTCTGATCAGCGTGTCTTTTGCCGCCAGCGCCTCTTTTTCGGCCCCTATCGAGAATTGAGTAAGCTTTTCATCCTGGTAATGAGTCAGCCTTGCATTGAACGGCGTTTTTTTATCTGCGAGCTCCGCCTCGATGGTCCAGTATTCCCGTGATTCGAAGCTTTCGATCTCTGCCTCGCGTTCGGCAATCAGCCGCAATGCCGGCGATTGCACCCGGCCGGCCGATAATCCGCCCTGCACCTTTTTCCATAGCAGCGGCGACAAATTAAAACCCACCAGATAATCCAGGGCACGGCGCGCCTGCTGCGCATCGATCAAATTTTTGGACAGTTCGCGCGGATTTGCGATAGCCTCATTCACCGCCGCCTTGGTCACCTCATGGAAGGCAACCCGTTGCACCTTCTTATTGCCTACGCTGCCGCGCTCCTTCAGCAATTCATACAGATGCCAGGATATCGCCTCTCCCTCTCTATCCGGATCAGTTGCAAGATAAAGCGTGTCCGCATTCTTCAGTTCCCTGTCAATTGCATTCACCCATTTCGCATTTTTCTCGATGATTTCATACTTCATCGAAAAACCATTCTCGGTATCCACCGAGCCCGTCTTGGGCAGCAGATCGCGCACATGGCCGTATGACGCAAGTACCTTGAAGCCCTTGCCAAGATACCTTTCCAGCGTCTTCGCCTTTGCCGGAGACTCAACTATTACCAGCGCATTAGACATAATCGGAAAAACCCCAGAATAAAATTAAGAATAAAATTATCGAATAATTGCTCATATAATAAACAATCCCGGTGCGGATGGTACTCAATATATTCCAACAAGGAAATTCACCTTTTGCAACATTTGAATACCGAATAATCCGCCGGACTGAAAGAGGGCGCCAAGAGCGGTATCCTACCACCGTTACCCAACTCAACTATCGCTGTATTCTCCATAGGCATATTTCTCTGGCTGAGCACTCCCGTTACAGTAATCTGGCGCGCCCGGAGAGATTCGAACTCCCGACCTCTTGGTTCGTAGCCAAGTACTCTATCCAACTGAGCTACGGGCGCCTTGTCAATTATCGCGGTGTTCGGAACCGCTTTTGCCGCCAGTTTCCTACACCTCGCATCCGATTGCAACAACAGGGGACATAGACCCCTCACCCTTAGTCCCTCTCCCATGGGGAGAGGGAATATATCGGTTTTTCTCCCCTGATAAAGGGGCCTATTATTTCTCTCCTTCCTTTTTGTCCGCTTGCTTTCGGGCTTCACCTGATTTTTTTGCAGACGGGCTACAAATCAAAAAGGGTGGTGGGTGGATTTAGAAAATTTAATTTTCAAGCAAATCTTCAAGCACACTTCTAAATTCACCTTTGAACAATCTACCATCAATCAAGTATTCCGTAAATTCCGAATAGTTCATTGGACTTAAAAAATGGAAAAAATATTTTTGCTTTATCTTTGCTTTTTTCAATTCTTCGTTCATATCCTCAAAATGTTTTTTCGCCCAGCGATATTTTGCTTTGTTTTCTTCTGAATCGTCGCCGTCGGATTTTATCTCAACAACAATTACATTTTCGCCGATTTTCAAAAAGAAATCGGGGTTGAAACTTCCTTGCGTTGAATGTTCGCCTTTTCTCCACGCATACTCAACACTATAAAAACCCATATCTCTGGATTTTATCCAAGCATCCAGTTTCTCGCATAAATGAACATTAACCAAAGTTTCAACAAACTTTCTTTCCGGCTCTAGTTTCGTTAAAACAACATTGACGGGCGTTTTGAAACAATAAGGATTTACTTTTTTACTTGCACTCCTTGGTAAATTCTCATCGTCAATTATGTCTTGCAAAATATCAAGCATTCCGTTATTGCATTCGTCTCTGAAATTCTCGGTATAAAAAACTGTTGAGCCGCGCTTGACCGCACCGACGGCGACGCTTTCTTTTTCAAGTTCTTTTGTATTGATTAGCTTTGGTTTATTCACTTTTCTTTCCAAAACAATCGTTGATCCTCTCGCTCTAAAAAGCGTCTGAAATGCTTTGAAAATTCTGTTGGCGTTATCTTCGATCAAAACTCCGCTCTGTATGCCAACCCTTTCCATAGAATTGACAATAATCTCTTTTATTTCGTTTTCTGGAGGCAAATGCTCTTTTTCATAGGTGCCTTTTGGAAATCTAATTTTTGCCTCAAAATCTCTCGTTTTGAAAGTATCAACGATTTTTGCGACCACTTCGTCAATTTTGAAAACATCTTTGTGAATTATCGTTGTTTTCGGCTTAATAACACCACTAAAATCTTCATATTCCGTTTCTCTGTCTATCTGTTCAACTTGGGAGACTAACGTTATAAATCCTTTTGAATAGTCAAAAATTTCTGTGTTTTTTTTCGCTTTAACAGCTTTTTCCTCTTTTTCGTAATCAATAGTGTAAAGGTCAAAATTATATTTCTCTCTTTCGCTGAAAGTCAAAACCTCACTCGTCAAACGCACTTCAATTTCTAAAATTTCATCAACTAAACCTCGAATTTTCGGGCTCCAAGCGTCGTGATTAAAAACTCTGACTTTCGGCTGGGGTAACTTATATTCTTCCGGTATGCGAAGCCCTCGGCCCAAAACTTGAGCGATTAAAAGTTTTGAGTTAAACGCCCGATCTTCCAACGGTACGATTTGAAAAACATTTTTTACATCCCACCCCTCAGTGAGCATAGAAACGGAAACTATCCACTCAACCAAATTATGTTCATCGTCAACATTTTTTAATTCAGATAAATTTTTCTTGTGGTCTTTGTGAGAAGTGACAATCAAAACTTTTTTCTCAACCGCCTTTCGTGAGATTCTTTCTTGTTTTTCTAAAAAATCAATCAAATCTTCACGAAGCGTTTTTGCTTTTGAAATGTTTTTCGTTACCAAAATCGTGAGCGGTTTAATCAACTGATACTTCTCTACAAATTCATTGTGATTGTCATAAATCTTTTGGAATTTTTCATTTTTGTCTATATTCTCATCTTTGGCGACATAATCAACCGACTTAACCACTTTGTCATTAACGGCTTCTCGTATTGAGTAGCGGTAAATAACATCATTAAAATATTCATCATTAACATACGCTGTGCCGGTAAATCCTAAAATGTATTTGAAATTAAAATCAGGATTAAGCAAAAATGCCTTCCATTTTCTAATATCCTTTTCGCTCGACGAATTATAGGCGTGATGAACTTCGTCGTTTAATACTAAAACTCGCTCGCCGTTTCCTTTCAAGCTGTCGTTTATTGATGATCCTGTATTTTCATAAACCGCGTGGATATTTTCAACGCAAATATCACCTTTTTTGATTGTGCTGTTTGCGTCAATAATTCTCGGATTTTTGAAACTGGCATTGTCGGGCAGAGATTCTTTTACTCTGGTATCACCGGAAAGTTTTTCAAATTTTTCTTTTAATCCTGATTCAATCGTGAGCGATGGACAAAGCACTAAAACTTTATCTACCAACCCAAGCCCCAATGCAATTTGAGCAATGCCATAAATCAAATAACTTTTCCCTGTTCCAGTCGCTAAATCAATAACGGCGGACAATTTATGGGGCAACGGCAGATTTTCTTGATAATTATTGACGCTTCTATATCTTTTTTGCAATTCGTCGTTTTTATTGAAATTTTCCTTAACTAAGGTTTCAATGTTTTTATATTCACCGGACGCAATAAAAATAATGGCCTTTCTGATCGCTTCCTTTTGAAATTCTCTATCGCCGCAAAGCACATCAAGAAAACTAACCCACTCTTTCAAATTGAGTTTTGAGGGATCATAGCTTTGCCTTAGCTGCAAAACTAAATCTCTTGTTTTGTATATTTTAATTCCTTCGGACATAATTATTGCTAATTTTGATTAATATTGCGTCGTTGTCGTCTTTCCTCTGCTAAAGCAGGCGCGATATAAAGAACATCAATTAATTTTTCTAATAGGATTAATATATCGTCTGCATCTTCGCGCGATACAGGTTCATCTTTTGATATATCTTTAGGTGGGTGCGCGGAATCGTTTCCTGTAAGCCTGACTTCATGCGCCCAATTTTTTAATTCTTTTGTAATAATTTGTTGATTAAGAAGCCAGTCAATTTGATCTTGAAGTTTTTTGTCTGGTGCGCCTTTTTCAATACAACACAACTGTAATGCACGACGAGCCATAATACCAGCAGCCCGATAAGAGCCAACAGAAAGACAAAGATTTGCTTCATTCAAATCCTTTTTTAAAAATTCCGGTGTTTTTTCATGAATAGATTTTGGTAGTGGATGAGGGTAAATTCTTTGAATACTGCCACTATACCGTTGAACTAAAACGAAAAAATCACAACTATTACATTCGGAGATATCATAATACGTTTGGTTGTCTTTTGGCCATTTATAAGTAACTCTCTTTGTAATAGAGGTTTTTTGTTTACACTGGGGACAATAAATTGAATTTTTATCTGCCATAATTATTGTACATTAAATATTATTGCACATTAAATTTTTCTCGAAATTCATTGCCGTAAATATCAACATAGATTACCATAATTTGCTCTCCGCAATCTTTTTCCGGAAATTCTTTTTTAATTTCTTTTTGCTTCGTCAGTTTGATTTTTATTTCTTCTTCGCTTTCGTCCTTTTCCTTTTTCTTTTGATTAAGCAAGTCCTGCGCGAAAAAATAATCTGTCATCATAAACTTTTCGCCGTCATAATTTAAGTCAACAAGTAACATTGCTAAACTTTCAAAATTTTTGAGTTTTTCGCCAGTTTTGTCTTGAGAATAAGCAGTCTCAAATTTTTTGATTTTCAAAACAACTTTATCTTTCAGTTTTTTAACTTCCGATTTTACTTCCGGCTGGTGAATAAAGTGAAAACCGATTGCTTCATCCAAGTTGTTAATCTGGCTTTTGCTTTGCGGCTGGCGCAATTTCTTGAACTGCACTTTGTGCAATTCTTTAATTATTTGATACGGTACCTTGAGGAAGTAATAGCGAACATTGTCTATTTGATGATAGTCGCTGATGAAATCAACATTATTTGCAGGGGCAATAATATACAATCTGCCGTCAATTTTCTTTCCTATGCTTTTGTGTAATTCTTGCAAATATTTTTCGTCAACGCTTGTATTCTTAAAATCCCAGTACGGAAAAATTTTTGCACAAAATCCACGTTTTTTCCCGTCAATCTCAACGCCACCAACTTTCCTTGTGCTTGTTTCCTCAATTTCAAACAAGTTTTTCACGAAACGGATATAATCATCTTTCCGTAGAGCAAAAAGTTTTCCAAGATCATAAAGACCAGATGTAACGACCGAAAAAGACTTTGCGGGCTTGCTGTATTTTTTATTTTTATTGCTAAGATCTCTGCTCTGTTCAATTTCTAAAAGTCGCTTTTGGATTGTGTAGATTGATAATTTCCCAATATCACAAGCAACCCACCGACGACTTAATTTTTCAGCCACTACTGCCGTCGTTCCGCTTCCAGAGAAAAAATCCATAACCAAATCTCCTACTTGCGTTGTAGATCTGATTATCCTTTCTAAAAGTGCCTCTACCTTTTGCGTAGGGTAGCCGGTGTCCTCTGACGGAACTGTTCCAAGTCCCGGAATATCTGTCCAAATGTTATCAATGGACCTGACAATTTTATATTTTCCGTCATTTAAATTTTTGGCGTAATATTTTATGCCTATTTTCCCCTTTGTTGTTTTGATTTGTTTCTTTTCCTCATCAACAATTATTTTCCCGCCGTAGCTGACATAAATTTTTCCTTGATTGAAAAATTCAAGTAAGCTCTCAAAAGAATATGAGCCAGGGTCTGATGTTCTGAAATAATTTCCGTTTTCATCTTGTTTGTATCCGCCCTCCTGTTTAATTTCATCTTCAGTCAAAATAATTTCTCTTTTGGGTGCTTCCCAAAATGGCTTTGCGTCGACTCTCTTTTTGTAAACCAAAATTTGCTGACAACTTTTTGGCAGAAATTCAGCATTAACTTTTGCCCCTCTTGCCACTTGGCTACGCCAATAAATTGTATTGATGTGACAACTTGGGAAAATTTCATCCATTAAAACTTTTATGTATTCCGCCTTGCGATAATCCAAATGAACCCAAATTGTTCCGTCATCTGCCAATATTTCCTTTGCAACCATTAAACGACGACGCAAAAATTCAACAAATTCAGCACCTTTTGTTTTATCAGAATATGCTTTTGCGCCGCCGTTTCCTCTGAAATCGTCTTCTGTCGCAAATGGTGGATCGATATAAATTAACTTAACTTTCCCTTTGATTTTATCTTTTATGAGTGAGTCCTTGTTTTCGTAAAACGTTTTTAAGATTTGCAGGTTGTCGCCAAAAACTAAAAGATTGTGCCAATCTCTGGAATAGAGCGGATATTTTTTTCCGTTAAAAACTTTTTCAATTTGAAGTGGCACCGGCTTGGCTTCTTCGGTGTCCGCCAGCACATCTTCTTTTCGCATTTTTCCAGCATAAACAAGCTCATATTCTTTTTGCTTGGTCGGAAAAATTGCGTATTTATAAATTTCCGGAATTTCCTTTCCGTTGTTAAGGCAATCAATCAAAAATTTTATATCTTGTTCGTTTAACTTTTTCATAACTACCTTATTAAATCATCAACGCTTATCTCTAACTGAGCGGGCAGAAATTTTTTTGGATTTCAAAAATCCCTTCAAAATCACGGCGGAAGCCGAGCCAGAGCGTAGGGAGGGCGAGGCAACAACCTTCAAAAACGCTGAAATTGTAAATTGGCGGAGAGAGAGGGATTCGAACCCTCGATACGGGACAAACCGTATACTCCCTTAGCAGGGGAGCGCCTTCAGCCACTCGGCCACCTCTCCGTGTTGATACCTCGTCTTATTCTATATTCTATAGTAATAAACCGGTCCGAAAGCCTAATTGTGCCGGATTTGTAATCGGTAACGGTGATGCCCTTTACCAGTTTATTGTTAAAGGCATCGTAAGAATCCAGCACATACACCAGGTTTTTTATCTGGCCTTCGCGGAAGGTGGCGGAATAACGCAATACAAACATCGGGTTGAAGTTTTTAATCTGTTCTACTGTCTTCGTACCTTCGACACGTTGCGGTTCATCAATAATCAAAACCGGATTCTTGGCGGCGATGGCGTCCATCGGTGTGCGGGCGTTGTCGGCATAAAATCCTTCCAGTTCCTGATTGATTATGTTGCCGGAGCGGTTGAATGAATGATTGGTCATAATCAGCACGGTCAAATGCTGACTATTTTCGCGGTAGCCCTCAATGACAAATCGAGTCAGCGTGCCGGGCAGAAAAGTCAAATCGTCCCACGACGGAATCGGCTTAAACAGCGAAAATCCGCGCATGCGGTAGCGTCCCAAATCCGCTTTAATGTGGATGTCGTTAATGACATCCGGCGTAAACATAAAACTGCGGCCAAGCACATGGTGCTTGCTTTCTTTCATTTTTGTCATCGTCCTTTCGCCTGCAACAAATCAAAATCCGAACTTTATCTTCGAAATGATCGAATTGGCATCGGACCATTCGTCATCGCCAAACTCTATTTGTTCCAGCCAGTAAAGCGCCTTATCTTTGTCCGACGGGATCAGGTCGGAAACATAAAGAGTTCCCAAATTGAGACGCGCCCTGGAATTTCCGGCGCGCGCGGCTTTCTCGATAAATTCTATGCCCTTAGGAATGTTTTTCGAAAAAATGCCTTGAACCAATGCCAATCCCAAATCCGTTTGCGCCTCCAAATCTCCCGCCTCCGCGGCCGCAGTCATCCATTTTTCGGCTTTCACAGCGTCAACTTGATTAAACTTCTCCTCAAGATGCATACGCGCCAATATACGCTGAGACTTGGCATCTCCTTCTTGCGCGGCGCGCGTCAAAAACTTGAATGCTCTCCCATAATCCGAAGGCACGACCTTGCCGTTCGCGTATAAGATACCTAGAGTCCGCAATGCATCCACATTATTCTGATCCGCCGCCTTGCGTATCCACGCAAGGCCCTTTTTAGGGTTCTGATGAGGAATTATTTTTCCCCCATTTAGGTAATTTATTCCTAATTGATATTGCGCCTCGGCATCGTCGGCGATTGCTCGTTCGGAAATCTCTTTGTCCGAATTCCATTCTTTGCATTCGTCGCCGCCGCCCGCATTCACAGTGACACTTCGGGAAGCACTCTGTGCGCCGTTTTTATCAACGGCGACCACCTGCATTTCGATTTCTCTCGAGACGCCCGCCACAAAGCATACCGCAGCGGTATCCGTTTCTCCACTGGGGACAAAGTCGGAATACTGCGCTATGACCAAAACGGAATTGTCTAAGGCATCCTGAGTCCAGACATATTGAATGTCGTCCTCATCCGGATCATTCGCTTGGGCAGACAATTTCAGCCAAGTCGAGCCGGATTCCTTAACGCATCCATTTTCATCGCAGGTCATTTCAAGCGAAAACAAGATTGTCTCCGTCTGCCGTACTTGAGTCAGAACCGGCGGACGGTTCTCCGCCCCCGAGCCTGATTCCGCACGAGCGGGGGGAGGCATTCCGATAAAAATGCACGCGCCCAGCAGTAACAGAGCGATCCAAGAAAAGGAAATCGCGGTCGGGGAAGTCAGATCTTTCATTGTTTTATCTCCTTAAAGAACGAGTTTTTTCTCGGCTGGCTCAAGACTATCATAGTTCCACAACTGCTTGCCGGAAACTACTTTAACAATCTTGTCAATCCCGTTGGGCGCGGAAAGGCCGTAAATATCCAGTTTGCGCACAAGCCAGAGGCGGTCTATATCGGTCATCTCCGCAAACAAAACTCATCACGCCGGACGGCGGCGATTTGCGCCCTTTCTTGTTTTTTGCCGGCCTCAGTTCATGGACTTCAACACGCTGCTGGTACAGGCGTTCAAAGTAGGGTGCGGTGGTTTGGAAAGATTTTTTGATGCCTTCCTTGATGGCAATGGAAGGGACGATGATTACAAAGTGTGCCAGACCGTATTTTTTATGCAGTTCATAGATGGTGTTGATAAAGGTAAAGGTTTTGCCGGTGCCGGTTTCCATGTGGGTGTCGAGCATAAGATAGGGCTCGCCAGCAAGCGATTGAGCGGGTCGAATGTTGTTGCGCTTTTGTATTTCGTGCAGGTTGTTTTCCAGCGCGCTATCAAAATTGGATCGAAAGAAATTTATTGGTTTATCGCTGGCCAAAGGATCAGGCTGTAGTAGTTCACTGGCTAAACGAAAGGCGGAATCGGGTAGTAGCGGGCTGAAGTCCACACCGTGAAAAACATCTACGACGGCATTGACCGCATCCTGCTGGAATTGTTGTTGCTTGTATTGGAATTGAGGCATGATTGTGACGGTTGTGCGCCGGTATCTTTATCTATGCGCCATTTCTTTTACCTGTTTTTCTACGCTGCGGAAAACCGCCCGATGCGCACGGGGCAGGGCGGGTTTTCTGATACGGCGTAATGGCGGAGAGAGAGGGATTCGAACCCTCGATACGGGACAAACCGTATACTCCCTTAGCAGGGGAGCGCCTTCAGCCACTCGGCCACCTCTCCGTGTTGATACCTCGTCTTATTCTATATTCTATAGTAATAAACCGGTCCGAAAGCCTAATTGTGCCGGATTTTTCCGTATTTAAGGCGGCGGCATGTTCCGCCTTGTGTATCCTATAACAGTACTGTTTTATTGAACAGGGTACTGTATAGGGAAAAATAAATGCCGCCTGCCTCGGCCCCAAAGCAATTACTCGTCAACGGGTATGGTCTCTTCAGAGGATATTGCTTCGGGGTTGTTTTTTTCTTCCTGAATTTTATTGTAGATTTCTTCTCTGTGCACGGCTATATCCTTGGGGGCATCTACGCCGATGCGCACTTGTTTGTCCATTATGCCGAGGATGGTAATGCTGACATCGTCGCCTATCATCACAGATTCACCGGTTCTACGGGTTAGTATTAACATCTCAATCTCCTCTTGTTGTATTCTCTGGCCAAGGCCAGTGAAGCAGCATATATATGCTGTTTGTAATTAAAACAAAGTCCTTAGCTTTTATTGATCATCGCATTGTTTTTACCGGGGCCAAGCCGTGGTAATTTGCCTGCGAAGTGAACAATACTGTAATGACTGTTTCTCTAGGGTACTGCGGTGCCGCCGGTTACTGATTTCTTGGCGTCGCCGGTTACTGCTTCCGTGTTGTCCTTGGTTACTGCTTCCGTGTTGTCCTTGGTTACTGCTTCCGTGTCGTCCTTGGTTACTGCTTCCGTGTTGTCCTCGGTTACTGATTCCGTGTCGTCCTCGGTAACTGCTTCCGTGTTGTCCTCGGTTACTGCTTCCGTGTTGTCCTCGGTTACTGTTTCCGTGTTGTCCCCGGTTACTGCTTCCGTGTTGTCCTCGGTAACTGCTTCCGTGTTGTCCTCGGTAACTGCTTCCTCGAACGCTTCGGAAACTTCTGTTTCCAAATCCTGATCACTGCCTATGATTTCCTGCCCTTCCTGTTGCCTTTGTTTGCGCTTTTCATGGTAGGTCAGGCCTGTGCCTGCAGGTATCAGGCGGCCTACCATGACGTTTTCCTTCAGGCCTCGCAGGTTATCACGTTTGCCGTTCACGCTGGCCTCAGTCAGTACGCGGGTTGTTTCTTGAAATGAAGCGGCGGAAATGAAGGATTCGGTCGATAGGGACGCCTTGGTAATGCCGAGCAAGACCGGGTTCCAGCTTGCTGGCGTCTTGCCGTTTTGTTCCATCCGTTCATTCTGCTCCAATGCTCGTGCCCGTTCGGCCTGCTCTCCTTTGAGGAAGTGTGTATCTCCGGGGTCGGTAATTTCGACTTTGCGCAGCATCTGGCGAATGATCACCTCGATATGTTTGTCGTTGATTCTGACGCCTTGCAGGCGATAGACTTCCTGGATGCCGTTGACGATGTAATTGGCTAGTGCATGGACTCCTTTCAGACGGAGAATATCATGCTGCACCGGTGTGCCGTCGACGATGCTGTCGCCTTTTTCCACGTGTTCGCCTTCGAATACGGCGATAGGGCGCCATTTGGGGATCAATGATTCATGCACTTCGTCGTTTTTGCCGGTTATTACAAGCCGTTGTTTGCCCTTGGTGTCTTTGCCGAAACTGATCGTGCCGGATATTTCCGCCAATATGGCCGGGTCGCTGGGTTTGCGCGCCTCGAACAGGTTGGCCACACGCGGCAGTCCGCCGGTAATATCTCTGGTTTTCAGGGATTTCTGCGGCAAGCGGGCAATGACATCGCCTACGTTGACCTTTGCGCCTCTGGATACGCTGATGACTGCTTTTGGCGGCAAGGGGTAGTAGGCCGGAATATCGGTGCCGGGGATATTCAGTTCTTTGCCGTTGTCGCCCATTAGCTGCACGGCTGGGCGCATGTCTTTGATCAGCCGTTTGATCACGCCCATGCTGCTGTTCTTGTCTTTGAACTTTTCGGCCTGCCGTATTTCTTCGGTGAAATATCCCTGGGCCTTCAGTTGCCCGATTTTGAGCGGGCGCTTGTCATGTTCGTTGATTACGATACTGGTCAAGCCGGTAGTCTCGTCTGCATGCCGGGTGACGGTCACTCCTTCGACAACGTCGGCGAATTTCGCCTCACCGGCCACCTCGGAAATAATCGGATGGGTATGCGGGTCCCAGTTTGCTATCTGGGTTCCCCGCTCGACCTTGTCGTGCTCATTGGCGGTCAGTATTGCTCCGTAGGGTATCTTGTAGTGTTCTCGTTCATGCCCGACATCGTCCAGGATGATGATCTCGCCGGAGCGGGAGACGACAACTTTGTTTCCTGTTTTCTGTTCCAGTACCTTTACGTTATCCATCCGGATCTTGCCGCCGTATTTGACTTCAATACCGCTGATTGTGGCCTCGCGCGATGCAACCCCGCCAATGTGGAAGGTGCGCATTGTTAATTGTGTGCCGGGCTCGCCAATGGATTGTGCGGCAACTACACCGACTGCCTCGCCTTTGCTTACCAGATGACCGCGCCCCAGGTCGCGCCCATAGCACATTGAGCAGACTCCGAATTTTGTGTTACAGGTGATGCTTGAGCGGACTATCACATTGTCGATGCCGTTTTCATCGAGTGTGTCGACCCATTCTTCATCGAGCAGGGTGCCTGCCTTGGCAACCACCTCGTTGGGCGATTTGATGGCGTCGACGGCGAGCACTCGTCCTAATACCCTTTCCCGCAATGGTTCGATTACGTCGCCGCCTTCAATGATGGGGGATATATGCATGCCCTGGGTGGCTCCGCAGTCATACTCGGTGACTACCATGTCCTGGGTTACATCAACCAGGCGCCGGGTGAGATAGCCGGAGTTGGCAGTTTTCAGCGCTGTGTCGGCCAGCCCTTTTCGCGCCCCGTGGGTGGAAATAAAGTATTGCAGGACGTTGAGGCCTTCGCGAAAGTTTGCGGTGATCGGGGTCGCGATAATCGAACCGTCGGGTTTTGCCATCAGTCCCCGCATTCCGGCCAGTTGTCTGATTTGAGCGGCTGAGCCTCGGGCGCCGGAGTCGGCCATCATGTAAATGGAGTTGAATGAGGGTTGTTTGGTTTCTTTGCCTTCTGCATCGGTAATGATCTCGAAACCGAGTTTTTCCATCATCATTTTGGCGATATGATCGTTGGCATGAGACCAGATATCGATCACTTTGTTGTAGCGTTCGCCTTCGGTAATTAAACCGGAAGAGTACTGTGATTCGAAGTCTTTGACTTTGTTTTCGGCATTGTGGATGATCTCGACTTTTTCGCTGGGCACAATCATGTCTTCAATACCGATTGAAATGCCGGCCCGAGTCGAGTAGCGAAAACCGGTGTACATCAGGCGGTCGGCAAATACCACGGTATCCTTTAGTCCCAGTTTGCGATAGCAGAGGTTGATTAATTGCAAGACGGTCTTTTTTTGCATCACCCGGTTGATCTTCGAAAACGGGAGACCTTCGGGCAGGATCCTGGATAATAATGCGCGCCCCACGGTAGTTTCATGGCGTTTGATGCTTTCGGTCCTGTTTTGCTCTTTATCGATGCTGACCTCGCACACCCGTACCTGTATCTTCGCGTGCAGATCGACGTTGCCGGATTCATAGGCGCGGTGTACTTCATCGATGTCGGCAAAGATCATGCCGGCGCCTCTGGCTACGGCGGACTCGCGCGTCAGATAATATAATCCCAGCACAACGTCCTGCGTCGGCACAATAATCGGTTCGCCGTTTGCCGGGGATAGAATGTTATTGGTTGACATCATCAGGCATCTCGCTTCCGTCTGCGCTTCTACCGAAAGCGGTACGTGTATGGCCATCTGGTCGCCGTCGAAATCGGCATTGAATGCGGTGCATACCAGCGGATGCAACTGGATCGCCTTGCCTTCGATCAGCACCGGTTCAAATGCCTGAATACCGAGTCTGTGAAGGGTGGGGGCGCGGTTCAGCATGATCGGATGTTCGCGTATGACTTCTTCGAGTATGTCCCAGACTTCCGCTTCTTCCCGTTCAACCAGTTTTTTGGCGGCCTTGATGGTTGCCGCCAGCCCTCGTCGTTCGAGTTTTCCGAGTATGAAAGGTTTGAATAATTCCAATGCCATTTTTTTGGGGATCCCGCATTGGTGCAATTTCAGCGCCGGTCCGACTACGATCACCGAGCGCCCGGAATAATCGACTCGCTTGCCCAGCAGGTTCTGTCTGAAGCGCCCCTGCTTGCCTTTGATTACATCGGCCAGGGATTTCAGCGGCAGGTTGTTGTTTCCGGTGATGGTGCGCCCACGGCGTCCGTTATCCAGTAGCGCGTCAACGGCTTCCTGTAGCATCCGTTTTTCATTTTTGACGATAATGTCCGGGGCGCTTAAATCGAGCAATCGCCGCAGACGATTGTTGCGATTGATCACCCGGCGGTACAGGTCGTTCAGGTCGGAAGTGGCAAAACGGCTTCCATCCAGCGAAACCAGCGGTCTCAGATCCGGCGGAAGCACCGGCAATACATCCATGACCATCCATTCCGGCTTGTTGCCGGATAATAGAAATGCCTCCAGCAATTTAAGGCGCTTGGTCAATTTTTGCGTTTTCATTTTGGAGTTGGTCTTCGGGATCTGATCGCGCAATGAGGCTACTTCTTCCGGGATATCCAGGCTTTTCAACAGCTCGCGAATCGCCTCGGCTCCCATGCGGGCATCGAATTCATCTCCGTATTCTTCGATTCCCTCCAGATAGCTTTCTTCGGTCAGTAGCTGGCCTCTTTCCAGTTCGGTCATGCCGGGGTCCACTACCGTGTACGCTTCGAAATAAAGCACCCGCTCTATTTTAGATAAACTCATATCCAGCAACAGGCCGATTCTCGATGGCAATGATTTCAGGTACCAGATATGGGCAATCGGGCTGGCAAGTTCGATATGCCCCATTTTTTCACGGCGGACTTTCGATGAAGTGACCTCGACGCCGCATTTCTCACAGATAACGCCCCGGTGCTTCAATCTCTTGTATTTGCCGCATGAGCATTCGTAATCTTTTACCGGGCCGAATATCTTGGTGCAGAATAGTCCGTCCCGCTCCGGCTTGAAGGTCCGATAATTGATAGTCTCCGGTTTTCTTATTTCTCCAAACGACCAGGAACGGATCTTTTCCGGGGAAGCCAGGCCAATCGAGATTGCATCGAATTCCTTTGCCTGAACCTGCTGTTTAAAATGTCTGAGTAGGTCTTTCAAGTTATATCCTCCTGAAAACTGGATATAGTAGAGTCATAATGTGTTTGAATGCCGGCATCAATTTTACTCGAGTTCTATATCGATGCCGAGGGAGCGGATCTCTTTCACCAATACGTTGAAGGATTCCGGCATGCCAGCCTCTATCCGGTGATCTCCGTCTACAATGTTCTTGTAGATTTTCGTGCGGCCATTCACGTCATCGGATTTTACGGTAAGCATTTCCTGCAGCGTGTAGGCGGCGCCGTATGCCTCCAGCGCCCACACTTCCATTTCACCGAAACGCTGGCCTCCGAACTGTGCCTTGCCGCCCAGCGGTTGCTGGGTCACAAGACTGTATGGCCCGGTTGATCTTGCGTGCATCTTGTCATCCACCAGGTGATTCAATTTCAGCATATACATGTAGCCGATGGTTACCGGACGGTCGAACGCATCTCCGGTGCGGCCGTCATAGAGGATCGTCTGGCCGTCGGTGGGTAGATCGGCCAGTTTCAGCATGGCTTTTATTTCTTCTTCGCTGGCGCCGTCAAATACCGGTGTGGCCATGGGTACGCCTTGTTTCAGATTGCCGGCCAGAGTGAGGATATCCTTGTCGGAGAAAGATCTCAGGTTTTCTTTTTTTCCGCTTGTGCTATAGATGGTTTCCAGAAATTTCCGCACCTCGGAAGCCTTTCGATTCTGCTCCAGCATCGCGCCGATCTTGTTGCCCAAACCCTTGGCGGCCCAGCCCAGATGAGTCTCAAGCACTTGTCCAATATTCATTCTCGACGGGACGCCCAGTGGATTCAATACCACATCAACCGGCGTCCCATCCGCCATATACGGCATATCTTCAACCGGCACAATCGCTGAGATAACGCCTTTGTTTCCGTGCCGGCCGGCCATCTTGTCGCCACGCTGAACGCGGCGTTTTACCGCCAGATAGACCTTCACCATTTTCAGCACACTTGGCGCAAAGTCGTTTCCGGAGATCAGCTTTACCCGTTTTTCCTCGAACATCTGATCGAATTTTTCTTTCAATTCCTGCAACTGTTTGGCGCTCTGCTCCAGCTTTCGATTGGCGGTTTCGGTGCGCAGGCGAATGTCGAACCAGTTTTCCCTCGGCGTTTCATGCAGGTAATCCCTGGTGATTTTGGTTCCCGATTTCAGTTCATTCGGACCGCCTTCGACTTTCTTGTCGACCAGAAAGTTCTCCAGTCTCTGATAGATGCCTTCTTCTATGATGCGTAGCTGATCATTCAGATCTTTCCGGATATGATTGAGTTCCGATTCTTCGATTTCCAGCGCTCTGACGTCCTTCTCTAAGCCATCGCGGGTGAATACCTGCACATCGATAATCGTGCCGTTCACGCCGGACGGGGTTCTGAGTGAGGTGTCTTTTACATCGGAGGCCTTCTCACCAAAGATCGCCCGTAATAATTTTTCTTCCGGGGTGAGCTGCGTTTCGGCTTTCGGGGTGATTTTGCCGACCAGAATATCGCCGGCATTTACCTCGGCGCCGATATACACGATCCCCGATTCATCCAGTTTATTCAGTGCGTTCTCACTGACATTCGGTATGTCTGCAGAGAGTTCTTCCGGCCCCATTTTGGTATCGCGCGCAATACAGATTAGTTCTTCGATATGGATGGTGGTGTAGCGGTCGTCTTTGACCAGCTTTTCCGAGAGCAAAATGGAGTCCTCGAAGTTGTAGCCGTTCCAGGGCATAAAGGCGACCAGTACGTTCTGACCGAGGGCAAGCTCGCCCATGTCTGTGGACGGGCCATCCGCCAGCACGTCGCCCGTGGCGATGGTATCGCCGAGTTTAACCAGCGGTTTCTGATTTATGCATGTGTCCTGATTCGAGCGCGCATATTTGGCAAGATTGTATATATCGACGCCGGGATCGCCGGCTTCCACTTCTTCGTCGTTTACCCGGATCACGATTCGGCTTGCATCTACAGAGTCAACCACCCCCCCGCGCTTTGAGACCACCGTCACCCCCGAGTCGAGCGCCACGGTTCTTTCCATGCCGGTCCCTACCAACGGTTTATCGGTCTTCAGGGTCGGCACTGCCTGCCGCTGCATATTTGAACCCATCAGAGCCCGGTTGGCATCATCGTGCTCCAGAAAAGGTATTAATGAAGCCGCAACGGATACGATCTGTTTCGGCGACACGTCCATATAGTCGATCTGCCCCGGAGCCTTCATCGCAAATTCATTTTTATGCCTGCATGAAACAAGCTCGTCGATGAATTTTCTTTTGCTGTCAAGCGCTGCATTTGCCTGCGCGATAACATGCTCACTCTCCTCAATGGCCGACAGGTATTCTATGCGGTTGCTTGCCTTGCCCTTGCTCACTTTCCGGTATGGCGTTTCGAGAAAACCGTAATCGTTGGTTTTGGCATATACCGCCAGCGAGTTAATCAGTCCGATATTCGGACCTTCCGGCGTCTCAATCGGGCATACCCGGCCATAATGCGTCGGATGCACGTCGCGCACCTCGAATCCGGCCCGTTCGCGGGTCAGACCGCCCGGTCCCAGCGCCGATATTCTGCGTTTATGGGTAATTTCCGAAAGGGGATTGTTTTGATCCATAAACTGGGATAAGGGGCTTGAGCCGAAAAATTCCTTGACTACCGCGGTAACCGGCTTGGCATTGATAATTTCCTGCGGCATCTCCTCTATAAGGTTTTCCGATCTCAATCGTTCTTTGACAGCCCGTTCAATACGCACCAGGCCGGTGCGGAACTGATTCTCGATCATTTCCCCAACACTTCTTACGCGGCGGTTGCCAAGGTGGTCGATATCGTCAACGCTGCCCTTGCCGTTGCGGATATTGATGAGCTCTTTCAACGCATCGATAATGTCTTCTTTTGAGAGCACTCCGGCGCCTTCCAATTCCGTCCGCCCCAGACGGCGGTTAAATTTCATCCTGCCCACTGCGGACAGATCATAGCTATTGCTGTTGAAGAAAAGGTTATTGAACAAATTTGCGGCAGATTCCTCTGTAGGCGGTTCGCCCGGTCGAATCATGCGATAGATCTCGATATGCGCCTCCGATTGATTGTCTGTTGGATCATCCCGTAGTGTATGTGAGATATAGGGGCCCCGGTCCAGATCGTTGATATGCAGGATCTCGGTTTTCTTCACGCTCTTTTCCTCGAGCAGGACTTCCAAAAGTTCTTCGGTTATTTCGGTATTTGCGCCGGCGATGGGCGCGATCTCTCCCGTTTCTGTGTCGATCCGGGTACCGGCTATGTCTTTGGCGATGGTCTTGCCGATTAGAAATTCATCCGGGACCTCCAACTGTTTCAGTTTCAGCTTTTTCATTTGTTTGATGTGCCGCTCAGTGATGCGCTGCTCCCTTTCAACAATGATATTGCCGCTCTTGTCGGCAATGTCGAATCCCGCCACCTCTCCGCGTAGCCGCTCCGGAATTAATTTCAGCCGGATCTTCTTGCCCGAAAAAGAGATCTGATCGGTTTCAAAGAATATATCCAGGATCTCCTGAGTCGAATATCCCAGCGCCCTCAGCAGGGTAGTTGCATGAATTTTGCGTCGGCGGTCAATGCGGCAATAGACCAGATCCTTCGGATCAAATTCAAAATCCAGCCATGAGCCGCGATAGGGAATGATTCGCGCTGAATAGAGCAGCTTTCCGGATGAATGGGTTTTTCCCTTGTCGTCTCCGAAGAATACTCCGGGAGAGCGGTGCAGTTGGGAGACAATGACTCTCTCGATGCCGTTGATTATGAATGTGCCCCGCTCGGTCATAATGGGTACTTCACCCATATATACCTGTTGCTCGCGTATATCCCTGATCACGCGATTGTTCAAACCCGCTTCCTTATCGTAGATAACCAGGCGCAGCAATACCTTCATCGGCACTCCGTAGGTCAAATCCCGCAGTTGACATTCCTTGATATCGAATTGGGGCTCGCTCAGATAGTAGCTTTTATATTCCAGCATGGCGCTTCCCGTGGTACTCTCTATCGGAAATACCGATTTAAAGGCTGCCTGCAGGCCGATGTCGGAGCGTTTATCCGGGGGAATGTCGCTTTGCAGAAACTTACTGTAGGAATTCGTCTGGATGGCGATCAGATTCGGCGCCTCAAGTATAGTGGGAAGTTTTCCGAAATCCTTGCGTATTCTTCTTTTCTCAGTGTAGGAATAGGCCATTGCAACTCCTCGTCAAAGTATGTATGTAGCCGGGTTTATCCGGCGCACACCAGATGCCTGTAGCGTCTTTTTTTGATAAAAGACGGCAAAACAAGCCGGTCTGCGCCTTGGCCCGTCTGAATTTCCAATTTGCATCAAGGCAATCAGGATTATTTAATTTCGACGGTAGCGCCGGCTTCTTCCAGTTGTTTTTTCAGCTCCTCGGCCTCATCCTTGCCGACCGCTTCCTTGATATTCGATGGTGCGCTCTCCACTTTCTCTTTTGCTTCCTTCAGTCCCATGCCGGTGATGCTGCGTACCGCCTTGATGACTGCAACCTTGTTGTCTCCAAAACTCGATAACATCACGTCGAATTCAGTCTGTTCTTCTTCTGTGGATTCCGCACTGCCGCCAGCGGCGCCCGCCGCCGCAATCTGGACGGGAGCCGCAGCGGATACCCCCCAGTCATCTTCTAATTCCTTGATTAAATCGACCAGTTCAAGTACTGGCATTTGCCCCAGGGCTTGTTTAACTTCTTCACGTGAAATTGCCATCGTTACTGTTTCCTCCAAAATTAATTAGCTTGCCGATAGTCGGCTTGTTTATCCCGGCGGGCGGCCAGCAGTCGCATAAAACCGGCTTGCACCGCAACGGCTGTTCGCAAGAATTTGCCATGTGGGGCCCGCAAAACACCCAATAGCATCGAACGTGCCTCATTCAGAGAGGGCATATTGGCCAGTTTCTCCAAATCGGACGGATCGAGCAGATTGCCATCCAGCGCAATCAGCCTCACGCTCACATTCTGGTTCTTGTTCGAAAAATCCCGAATAATACGGGCGGCGCTACCCGGCTCATCGTTTGAAAATGCGAGTAATAGCTGCCCCAGCATGCCGTCTTTCATGCAGTCAAAATTCGTGCCCTCGAATGCGCGCCTTGCCAGCGTATTGCGCACTACCCAGATGCGCACCCCGGCCGCCCGCGCCGATTTTCGGAGCTCGGTTATCTCGGTTGCCGTCAGGCCGGTGTAATTGGCCGCAACGATCGACGGCGCCTTGGCTGCAGACTCGGCTACCTCCTGAACGATTAGTTCTTTTTCCGCCCGTGTAAGACTCACATCCTGTCTCCTTGATTATAATGTTCCAATGTACGATCCTTTAAAAAACCATATTCCCGCCGCCGAAACTTCTGTTGCCGTCACAAACCGAGTGAACTTTGATCGACAATAAGGGCGGGCCCCATTGTCGTTGACAGACTGATCTTCTTCAAATAAATGCCTTTCGCCGCAGTCGGCTGGGCCTTTTTCAAATCTGCCAGCAAGATATTCATATTCTCGAACAGCGCATCCACATCAAAGGACACCTTGCCGATAGCACAATGAATAATGCCGTTTTTATCGGTGCGATAGCGTACCTGGCCGCCTTTGGCATTCTCCACCGCCTGCTTCACGTCTGTGGTGACTGTGCCCACCTTGGGATTGGGCATCAGACCTCTGGGACCGAGGATCTTGCCTAGTTTGCTGACCACCGGCATGGTATCCGGCGTCGCTATAACCACGCCGTAATCCAGCGCCTCCTTCTGCATTTTTTCTACCAGATCGTCCAAACCTACCACATCTGCGCCCGCCGCTTTCGCAGCATCCGCATCCTCCCCCTGGGCGAAAACAGCTACCTTCACCGTTTTTCCCGTGCCTCTGGGAAGTAGCGTCGAACCGCGCACGGCTTGATCGGATTTGCGCGCATCTATCCCCAGATTTATCGCAACATCAACCGACTCATCGAACTTTACCGATGAACAGTCTTTGAGTAGCTGCAACGCATCCCGGGCCGGGTATAACTTCTCGGCTTCGAGCTTTTTGTCTATCGCCTGCGCGCGTTTGGACAATCCGGCCATGCCTATAATCCTTCTGTCTCAATGCCCATGTTGCGCGCCGTTCCGGCGATAGTGCGCATTGCGGCCTCCAGATCAGCCGCCGTCAGGTCCGGTTCCTTCAACCTGGCGATTTCTTCCAGTTGCGCCTTGGTCACTTTGCCGACCTTGTCCAAATGCGGGACGCTGCTACCCTTGTCAAGGCCCGCTGCTTTCTTCAGCAACTGTGCCGCCGGCGGAGTTTTGGTAACAAAAGTAAAACTCTTGTCCACAAATAATGTAATCACTACCGGTATCAGCAGTCCCGGTTCCATGTTCTGCGTTTGGGCATTGAAGTCCTTGCAGAATTCCATGATATTGATACCGTGCTGCCCCAATGCCGGCCCTACGGGCGGGCTCGGATTCGCCCCGCCTGCAGGCACTTGCAATTTCACATAGGTCTCTATCTTTTTCGCCACGTCTTACTCCTTTTCCACTTGACCGAATCCAAGCTCCACCGGTGTCGAGCGTCCAAATATCAGCACCGATGCGCGCAGACGGCTCTTCTCGAAATTCACTTCTTCCACCACGCCGTTGAAATCAGTAAATGGCCCGTCTTTGATCCGCACTACTTCGCCCGGTTCGAACAGAAACTTCGGTTTTGGTTTGTCTACACCTTCATCGATCCGCTGCAATATCGCATTGGCCTCAGCGTCGGTTATCGGCGCGGGTTTGTCATTGGTGCCGCCAATAAAGCTGAGCACCTTCGGCGCGTCTTTAACCAGATGCCAGGTGTCCGGATTCATTTCCATCTGTACCAGCACATAACCGGGAAAAAACTTGCGATCGCTCTTTCGTTTCTTTCCTTTGTGCATCTCCACTACTTCCTCGGTGGGCACCAGTATCTCGCCGAATTTATCATCCAGACCGCTGTGCCTGATTCTTTCGCGCAATGAAAGCATCACCTGTTTTTCAAAACTGGAATAAGCCTGCACTACATACCAACGCTGCGCCATCTCCGCTCGGCCCTCTATCTATGTCCCATAAGCGAGCCTATTGCCCAGCTCAGAAATCCATCCAATGCCCATAAAATAATTGCAACCACAATCACCATACCTATCACCAGCAGGGTCGTATTCACCGTTTCTTTTTTTGTCGGCCAGACAACCTTTTGTACCTCGATCTGGGCCTCGATCAAATATCCTTTGATTTGCTGCCCTTTTTCTGTTTGCAACGCAATCGCCGTGGCAATTCCGGCGGCGGCCAGCAGTCCGAGCACCCGGTACAATAAAGACTGCTCCGCATAGATATAGAATGCCGCTATCGCTGCCACCGCGATCAGCGCAGCCGTGCCCAGTTTTACCCCGTCCAGTTTGAATCGGGATGCGTTCTCCTCTGCACTCATTTTTTAATACAAAAATTCCACCATTCTTTGCAAGGACAAATTGCTCTCTGCGCCAGCCGCTTCCCAATGGCAGGCCAGGAGGGAATTGAACCCCCAACCTGCGGTTTTGGAGACCGCTGCTCTGCCAATTGAGCTACTGGCCTAATCGTTCTCGAATTTCTATCGGATCACCCGGCAATCCGGATCACTCGATGATCTTGGTGACTAATCCGGCGCCTACAGTGCGCCCGCCCTCGCGGATCGCAAAGCGCAAGCCGTCTTCCATCGCAATCGGCACAATCAGCGTCACCGTGATCTTTATATTATCTCCCGGCATCACCATTTCCGTGTCGCTTGGCAGTTCCACCGCGCCGGTCACATCGGTCGTGCGGAAGTAAAACTGCGGGCGATAATTGGCAAAAAACGGCGTATGCCGTCCGCCTTCCTCTTTGCTTAGCACGTACACCTCCGCCTCGAATTTCGTGTGCGGCGTGACTGAGCCGGGAACGCACAATATTTGCCCGCGCTCTACTTCCTCGCGTTTGGTGCCGCGTAATAATACCCCCACGTTGTCGCCGGCGCGGCCTTCATCCAATAATTTGCGGAACATCTCCACTCCGGTGCAGGTGGTCTTCTGGGTTTCCTTCATCCCGACGATCTCTATTTCTTCGCCGACCTTGATCACCCCGCGTTCTACCCGACCGGTCACCACCGTGCCGCGGCCCGATATCGAAAAAACATCCTCAATGGGCATCAAAAACGGCTGCTCCACCGGCCGCTCCGGGATCGGAATATACTCATCCATCGCCGCGATCAATTTCTCTATCGACGGCACACCCAGATCGCCGGTGTCTCCTTCCATGGCCTTCAGCGCACTGCCGATTACCATCGGCGTCGCATCTCCCGGAAAATCGTACTTATCTAACAACTCCCGCACCTCTACCTCTACCAGTTCCATCAGTTCGGCATCATCCACCTGATCCGCCTTATTCATGTATACCACGATCTTCGGCACACCCACCTGGCGCGCCAATAAAATATGCTCACGGGTCTGTGGCATAGGCCCATCTGCCGCGCTGACCACCAGCACCGCACCGTCCATCTGGGCTGCGCCGGTAATCATATTCTTTACGTAGTCTGCGTGTCCCGGGCAATCCACATGCGCATAGTGGCGTTTATCGCTTTCATACTCAACGTGCGCGGTGGCGATGGTAATACCGCGCTCGCGCTCTTCCGGCGCATTGTCGATCTGATCGTAGGCCTTGAATTCGCCGCCGTGCCGCTCACTCATCGTCTTTGTGATTGCCGCTGTCAGTGTGGTTTTGCCATGATCCACATGACCTATGGTGCCTACGTTGACATGAGGTTTATTTCGTTCAAATTTTTCCTTGGACATATTAAAAAACTCTCCCCGGTGATTGGTTATCAATAACTATTAAATACTTACAGTTCACAACTGGAGCTCATAACCGGATTTGAACCGGTGACCTCTTCCTTACCAAGGAAGTGCTCTACCGACTGAGCTATATGAGCTGAATCGTCTATACAATGACTCCGCGCATTCATGGACAACTGCCGCATATCAAAACAATGCCTTGTCATCCAGACTGGAGCGGGTGATGGGGATTGAACCCACGTCATCAGCTTGGAAGGCTGAGGTTCTACCATTGAACTACACCCGCCTTTCATTACTAATCGGACCACTCCAACTTTGGTTCATCCAGGCCGGGCTTTCCGGCGACACTCGCAATCATCAAATAACGCCAACACTTCTGGTGGAGGGGGTAGGATTCGAACCTACGAAGGCTAGGCCAACAGATTTACAGTCTGCCCCCGTTGACCGCTTGGGTACCCCTCCCAAAAAATCACAAGCCGCCTATTCTCTACCAAGAGATACAGCATGTCAACAAAAAAGTTTTAGATTGCGACAAAAATCACACTCTACCGTCTGACCGATCGCAGAATAGCCCGTCTGGGACTGCTCTATACCCATCTCCTCATCCCGCCACATCGGGGCGATTATACCCGAATATAGCGACCGCCGTTCCCTGATTCAACCAGACCGTTCAATTCCAGGATCAGCAGCATCGAAGAAACCGCCTCGGTTTTCAGCCCCGTCATACTTACCAACTCATTCACTGTTACCGCCTCGAATCCCATCTTCTCGATAAGAAATTTATACTCCCCATCCAGCGCAAACTCTTTCTTCTTGCCCGGTCGCGCCTTCGCACGTTCTAAAGTCGCCACAGCCAGCGGCCCCAACTCCTCAATAATATCACGGGTATTCTCCGCCAATTTCGCTCCACTTTTTATCAACGCGTGACAACCCCTGGCCAGCGGATTATGAATAGACCCCGGAATGGCAAACACCTCTCTGCCCTGTTCCAGCGCGTGCCGCGCAGTGCTCAGGGAACCGCTTTCCCTGGCCGCCTCAACAACCAGCACGCCGGTGCTCATCCCGCTGATGATTCGGTTCCTCATTGGGAAGTGATACGGCAGGGGAGGGGTGCCCGGTGAAAACTGCGCAACCAGCAATCCCTGGCCGATGATCCTCTCCGCTATATCTTTGTGTCTGGACGGATATACCCTGTCAAGGCCGTTTCCCAGCACTGCGATGGTATCGCCGCCGGCCTGCAAGGCCCCGAGGTGGCTCGAATAATCAATGCCGAATGCCAGGCCGCTGGTTATCGTCAATCCGTGGTCTGCCAACTCCGATGCAAAATCCACCGCCAGCCGCTTGCCCGCCTCGGTCGGATTTCTGCTGCCTACGATCGCGAATTGTACGGTATTGATCTTCTCACGGTGGCCAACGGCAAATAACAGCGGCGGCGGATCATGCAACTCCCTCAGCAGCCCCGGATAATCCGGATCATGATACGCGATTAAATTATGACCTTCCTGCTCGACCCATTGCAGGTCCCGGTCGATCGCCCCCTGGTCCGGAGACTGGATATGCTTGATCGCATTGCTACTTACACCGCATTCCGCGAGGGCCTCCTTATCCGTATCGAAAATGGTCTTGACATCCTCGTGCCTGTCGAGCAGCGCCTTGCAGACACTGGCGGGCAGATCGGAGGTATGGTGCAGGGCCAGCCAGTATCTGTAGCGATCCTTCCCCATTCAACGCTCTGCCTATTGCAAGAAAACCGGTCTCAAAATTCCGCCCGGTTGTCGTAGCTCCCTATAGATTACTCACCGGATCCAACAGGACGATCGGCCGGACCGCTTCCATGACGATCCCGTAGCTTATCTGGTCGAATGTTTTGAACACCATCACCACGCCGGTCTGCTCCTCGGGCAGGGTGACCTCCTGTACCTCCGCCTGCTGATTGCTGATGCGGGGAAACTTCTTGTCGAAGTTCCGTTTCGTGTCAACCAGACCGTCAAATACGTCGGCCAGTGCGCCACCGACTGCATCACCGAAACTATCATCTTCAGCGGCCTTATGCTCTGCCCTGATCCTTTGCAGTTCCAGTTCATCCTGTTTCTCTTTCAGCTGGACCGCGGTTTTGTCATGCACCGTGGCGCCACGCTGATAAACCCCGAGCACATTGCCCGTCTCCAGGCCGTCCTGCGCCCCGATGTCGAATGCCACGATCCTGTGCTTGCCCGTCCGGAATCCGCCGTCGTATATAGAGATGATATTCCCCTTTACGGCCTTATTTGGCGGATGTGGAATAAAGTTGGTGTTGGCATCACTGTAGCTTTGTTCCGACAGTCTGTCGCCGGAGACGATCTCATGCGTGGCGAAGGTGACGACCGCCGAAGCCGGATCGCCCTTTTTCATGAGGGACACATCACCCAGATAAATCGCCTCATAGCCGAGGATATGGTCCTTATCCTTTACAGGATTGACAAACGGATTCCCCTTTCTGTAAACCGAAAAGCTGCGCTGTTTGACCCTGTCCGACAATCCACGCACATAGACCTTATGCCCTGGAGCCGCGAACAGAGAATGCTCAATATTCGATACCACATACGGCCATGCATCAATCTCATCCGCGGATACCACCAGCGAATGCTCCAGAAAATGCTGAATATTCTCGAGGGGGATCGACGGGATGGCCTCACCCTCATCATAGACTCTGGCCTTGGGAGATAATCTAAGGTTTCTGCCTGAGACCACCCGTTTCGTTGTCGTCCCGTCCCCTATCGCCCCGCCGTTCACCGTCAGCACCGGTTTCCCATCCCTGTAGGACAGCGAAATAATATCACCGGGATAGATTAAATGCGGGTCCTCGATTTGCTGATTTCCTTCCCATATCTCTGGCCAGCGCCAGGGCTCGGTCAGAAATCGGGCTGAAATATCCCACAACGTATCGCCTTTCGCTACCACATATTCGTCCGGGTGGTCCGGCTGGATGGTCAGCGTATCCCCCCCGAAAGCGCTGTGGGTAGCGAATAATATAAGTGCTATAAATGATATTTTTTTAAACATATAATCACCTTGCATCAGCTATTTAATGTAGATTAATAAGGATTGTAGCAAAATACCAGCAATTATTCCAAATTTTTTACTCATTAAGTGCAACAAACCCATTTTCTACTATACAATATCGCCCATCTGGAAATCTGGAGCATCTAAAAACATGGCTCAATTGCAAGTATTACATTTTCCCGACGAGCGGTTGCGGCAGAAGGCCCTGCCGGTAGAGCAGATCGATGCCGGCATTCATCGCCTTGCCGATGACATGTTGGAGACCATGTATGCCGAGGGCGGCATTGGCCTGGCCGCGGTGCAGGTCAATCAACTCTTTCGGCTGATTGTCATGGACTTATCCGAACAAAAAAATCGGCCTGTCGTGCTGGTCAACCCCGAAATTACCGCGAAAGAGGGTTCCGAGGAGATGCGCGAAGGCTGTCTGTCTGTTCCGGAGTACTTTGACTTCGTCCAGCGTGCCGAAACGATCGAGTACCGCTATCTCAATTTAGACGGCGACCAAATCGAAGAAAAAACCGGCGGTCTTTTGGCCGTATGTATACAGCATGAAATCGATCACCTGGACGGAAAACTATTTATAGACTATCTTTCTCCGCTGAAGCGCAGGAGACTGAAGAAGAAACTGTACAAACAGGAAAAACTCGATTCCCAAGTCTTGTGAAACCATTGCGCCTGAAACTCGCCTATGCCGGCACGCCTGCCTTTGCCGGCAGCCTGCTCGAATCCCTGCTCGAAGCCAATCGGCATGACGTAGCTCTGGTACTTACCCGGCCTGATCGCCGCTCTGGCCGAGGCCGCAAAACCATCGATAACCCGGTCAGGCAGTGCGCCGAAAAATTCGGCATACCCCTGTTGCAACCGGAAAACGCCGCCGCGATCGACCCATGCTGTCTGGACAACTGCGACCTGTTGATCGTCGTTGCCTATGGTATGCTTTTGCCGGAGCCGATTCTGGCCGCTCCCCGGGGCGGCTGTATCAATGTACACCTGTCGCTGTTGCCGCGGTGGCGCGGCGCATCCCCCGCACAGCACGCCATTCTCGCCGGCGACAGACAATCTGGAGTATCGATCATGCAGATGGACCAGGGGCTGGATACCGGCCCGATATATCTTGCCAGGCCTTGCGCCATTGATGAACGGGAGACTGCCGGCAGCCTGTACTGCAAGCTGGAGCAGATAGCCAGGGCGGCGCTTGCGGAATTTCTGGAGCGTTTTATCGAAGGCGATGCGCATGCCCAGCCGCAGGACAGTGCGCTGGCGACCTATGCCTCGAAAATTTCCCGGCAGGATACCGCCATTGACTGGCGTTGCTCTGCCGGGGAAATCGATAGAAAAATAAGAGCCTTCAACCCCGTCCCTGTTGCGCATGCCGATATTGAAGGAATGAACCTCAAGATCTGGGAAGCCGAGGCGGTCGATGAACCCGGTTCCGCCGCCCCCGGTCAAATCATCCGGCCTTGCAAAAACAGGTTGACGGTGCAGACCGGTGATGGGCTGCTGAATATCACCCGCTTGCAGCCGCCCGGAAAAAACATAATGACCGCCGCCGACTTCCTGCATGGCAGGCCCGAATTCGCCAACGGGCGCACTTCCTTTGAAGCCTGCCTGTGACCACACCTTCCCGCCCCTGTCTATTGAGCGCACACTGTAGATGAAGATCATAATTCTGGGGGCGGGCCAGGTCGGAGCTTCCGTTGCCGCCAATCTAGTCAACGAGGCAAATGACATCACCGTAGTCGACAACAACCCCGAGGCGCTGAAGACGCTCAGCGAGCACCATGATCTGAGAACTGTGTTAGGCGTGGCCTCCCACCCCTCCGTGCTGTCACAGGCCGGCGGCAACGATGCCGATATGATCATCGCGCTCACCAATAGCGACGAGATCAATATGATCGCCTGCCAGGTCGCCTATACCCTGTTTCATACGCCCACCAAGATCGCCAGAGTGCGCAACACCGCATATTTGAAAAGCCCGGCACTGTTTGCCCAGGAGGCCCTGCCCATCGACGTCCTGATCAGTCCCGAGCAGGTAGTAACAGAATACATAGAGCACCTGATCCACTATCCCGGTTCCCTGCAGGTGCTCGATTTTGCCGACGGCAAGGCGCAGATGGTCGCGATTAAAACCTTTTATGCCAGCGCATTGGTCGGCTGCAAAATATCTGAATTGAACCGGCGCCTGCCCGGCATAGACTACCGGGTGGTGATGATATTCAGGAAAAACAATCCCGTCGTCCCGAACGGCAGCACGGTAATCCAGTCCGACGACGAGATTTTTTTCATCGGCTCCCGCAAAAACATTCACCAGTTGTCCCAGATCATCGGCGGAAAGGAACGGGCGGTAAAAAGCATTATGATTGCCGGCGGCGGCCAGATTGGGGTCAGGCTGGCGCTGGCGCTTGAGCGGAATTTCAAGGTCAAGCTCATCGAACTCAATCCCGGGCGCTCCCTGTTCGCCTCCGAAGAATTGGAAAACACGATAGTCCTGCATGGCGATGCCGTGGACGAAGAACTGCTACTCAATGAAAACATCGAAAACACCGACGTTTTTTGCGCGCTGACCAATGCCGACGAAGCCAATATCATTTCCTCCATGCTGGCGAAGCGGCTGGGCGCGAAGAAAGTAATCGCGTTAATAAACCGCGCCGCCTATGTCGATCTCGTGCAGAGCAACGTCATTGACATCGCCATATCCCCGCAACAAACCACCATCGGCAGCCTGCTCGCGCATATCAGAAAAGGCGACGTTGTGGTAGTCCATGCCCTGCGCCGGGGTGCGGCCGAGGCGATCGAGGCCATTGCCCATGGCGACAAAAACTCATCCAACGTAGTAGGCAGGATGGTCAAAGACATTCCCCTGCCGCCGGGCACCAGCATCGGCGCCGTTGTGCGCGGCGACGAAGTGCTGATCGCCCATGATCAGATCGAAATCGAAGCCGAAGACCATCTGATCCTGTTTGTCGCGAATAAAAAATACGTGGCCGAAGTCGAGCGGCTGTTTCAAGTCGGGATCACCTTCTTCTAGCCCGCCGACGCCGACGATGCTCAAGTCACTGCCATGCAGCTTGCCGTAATCCAGCGCATACTCGGCATACTGCTGCTGCTGTTCAGTCTCAGCCTGTGTCCGCCGATGCTGCTCGCGCTATGGTTGGCCGATGGCGCCTTCATTGCCTTTCTCCTCTCCTTTCTCCTCACCCTGTTCACCGGCCTGATCATCTGGTTGCCGGTAAAAAATGTCGATAAGGAGTTGCGCCTGCGCGAAGGCTTTATTGTCGTAGTCCTGTTCTGGATCGGTCTCGGACTGTCCGGCGCCTTGCCGCTGCTCATCTCCGATGCGCCGGCATTATCCGTAACCGACGCAGTATTCGAATCCATTTCCGCATTGACCACCACCGGCGCGACCATACTCACCGGCATCGATCACCTGCCCAAATCCATACTGTTCTACCGGCAGGAGCTACAGTGGTTCGGAGGCATGGGACTGATCGTGCTGGCCGTTGCCATCCTGCCGATGCTCGGCATTGGCGGCATGCAGTTGTACCGTGCCGAAACTCCCGGACCGATCAAAGACTCCAGACTCACGCCGCGCATAACCGAAACTGCAAAGGCCCTTTGGTACATCTATCTCGGCATGACCCTGGCATGTGCCCTGTTTTACTGGTTGGCTGGCATGAGCCTGTTTGATGCCGTCGCGCACAGCTTTTCCACCGTCTCCATTGGCGGCTTCTCCACCCACGACGCCAACATCGGCTACTTTCAAAGCCCGCTGATCGAACTGGTCGCCGTGATCTTCATGTTTCTGTCCGGGATCAACTTCACCCTGCATTTTTTCGCCTGGAGAAACCTCAGCCTGAAGACCTACTGGTCCGATGCCGAACTCAAATCGTATGTCACCATCCTGCTGATCGTTTGCCTGATCTCAGTGCTGTATCAGGCGCTAATGACCAAGGGCGGCGACTTTCTCACACTGGCCGAGCACGGCATCTTTCAGACCGTTTCCATTGCCACCACCACCGGCTTTACCACCACCGGCTACCATAACTGGCCCGGATTTCTGCCGCTGCTGCTGCTGTTCACCAGCTTCATCGGCGCCTGCGCCGGCTCCACCGGCGGAGGGTTGAAGGTCGTGCGCGTACTGCTTCTATTCAAGCAGGGCACCCGGGAAATAAAGCGGCTCATCCATCCCAATGCCGTCTTTACCATCAAACTGGGCGGCAACCCCCTGCCGGAAAGAATCATCGAGGCCGTATGGGGCTATTTTGCCGCGTATATTGCCGTTTTCACCCTGTTGCTGCTCATATTGATGGCAACCGGCCTCGACCAGGTCACCTCCTTTTCCGCCATTGCCGCCTGCATGAACAATCTCGGCCCCGCCCTGGGCGAAGCCAGCCAGCACTATGCCAATATCAATGACCTGTCCAAATGGGTGCTATGCCTGGCCATGCTGCTGGGGCGTCTCGAAATATTCACCCTGCTGGTGATCCTGACCCCTGCTTTCTGGCGGCACTAGGCGGCTCTGCCTTATGGACGATGCGGAGAAATGGGACAGGATTTATTCTGAACAGGGTTCATTGGATGGTTCCGCGTGCAGGGTCTTGCAGGAGCATACCCATTTATTGCCGGCTGGTGGCCGTGCGCTGGATCTGGCTTGCGGTCGTGCGGCCAATGCGATGCTGCTTGCCGGGCAGGGTCTCCATGTTGCCGCATGGGATATTTCCTTGGTCGCCATTGAGCGGCTTTCCAAAGAGGCGGTTGTCGGCGGTATCGCGATAACGGCGGAGTGCAGGGATGTTGTGGCATCGCCTCCGGAAAAAGACAGTTTCGATGTGATCGTCGTCAGCCGCTTTCTGCACCGTCCCTTGTTGCCCGCCATCCAGCAGGCGCTGCGCCCGCAGGGCCTGATTTTTTACCAGACCTTTATTACAGATAAAGTGAATGCGGCGGGGCCGAATAATCCCGATTACCTGTTGCGGGAGAATGAGTTGCTGCGGGTGTTCCGCAATTTCCGCATACTGGTGTACCGGGAGGAGGGGCGCACCGGCAAGCTGGGCGAGGGATTTCGCAATGAAGCAGCGCTGGTGGCGCAGAAGGTGTCGGCATCTTGAACAAAATTATCGCAAATCTCGAGGCGCTGCTGGAGAAGAATAACAGCGCTTTGTTGCGCTACAGCCTGGGTGCGGAATATCTAAAGGAGCAGGATTATGCAAAGGCCATCGAGCACTTGTCGGCGGCGGTGCGCCTGGATCCGGGTTATTCGGCCGCCTGGAAGTTGTACGGCAGGGCGCTGACGGCCGCCGGGGAGGCGGAAAAGGCGGCCGAGGTCTATGCAAAGGGCATAGCCGCCGCCGAGGAAAAGGGAGATATGCAGGCGGCGAAAGAGATGAGGGTTTTTTTGCGCAGGATTGGAAAATCCTAGTGCAGGGCGGGGGCAGGTCCACGGAGTGGGGGAATGCGGTGATGCCCTCTTCTCTGCATTTCCCCGGCGCTCATGCAATATCCCTACCAGGTGTCGTTATCGAACAGTTTCAATGCGCCGGTCAGCTCAGATACGTGCTCTATATTGTGGGAATGCAAATAGTCGGTTATTCCGGCGTTGATCTTTGCGCAGACGAGCGGTTCATAGAACAGGGCGGTGCCAATCCCTACCGCGCTCGCGCCGGCGATCAGAAATTCTATTGCGTCTTCGGGCGTGGTGATCCCCCCTTGTCCTATTATCGGGATTTTATGCTTTTTACTTTGCTGGTAGACCTGATGCACCTTGAGCAGTGCTATAGGCTTTATCGCCGGGCCGGATAGTCCGCCCTGATTGTTGCCGATGATCGGCCGCTGCGAATGGATATCGATGGCCATGCCGGTTATGGTGTTGATTACCGCAAGGCCGTCGGTGCCGGCTTCAATACAGCGGCGGGCATTTTCGGCGATATCCGTCTGGTTGGGCGACAATTTGGTGATCAGCGGTTTTCTGGTCTGCCGGCGGCATTCCTCGACCACGCGTGCGGACATTTCCGGATCATTGCCGAATTCCACCCCCCCTTGTTTTACGTTCGGGCAGGAGATATTGATCTCCATGGCATCGATCGGCGAGTCATCGAATAGGCGGGTGATGGCGGCGTATTCCTCCAGCGTCGAGCCGGACAGGTTGGCGATGAAGCGCGTTTCGGAAAAATCCAGATTGGGCAGGTATTCATCAACTACGGCGCGGGTGCCGGGGTTTTGCAGTCCGATCGCATTCAGCATCCCCTGTGAGGTTTCGGCAAGCCGGTGCGGCGGATTGCCCAGCCGGGGCTCCAGGGTGGTGCCTTTCAGACACACGGCGCCGGCATCTTTATTGGAGAAACCCTGCACACGGGTGTATTCTTCGCCGAACCCGACGCAGCCGGACAGCAGCACCAGCGGGGTGTTGAAGGACATGCCGCAGAAATCTATCTGCAATTTTGACCGGTCACGACCGGCTTCGGTATCGTGCATGGCCGATAATCACCGGGTCGGCACTACTTTGGCGATGCGTCTTTTCCCCACCTGCATCACGGCGGCGGGGCCGGCGTTCATCACGCGCCGATTGTCCTCCACTCGTTCGCCGTCAATTTTTACCGCGCCTTGTTTGATCATGCGGTGCGCATCCGAGGTGCTGCCGATCAAACCGGCTTCTTTCAGCACCTTTGCCAGAGACATGCCTGTGCCTACGCATACTTCGACTTCGGGCAGCTCATCGGGAATGGCCTTATTGCGGAAGCGGCTGATAAAATTTTCCCGCGCCCGCCTGGCCGCCTGCCGGTTATGGAACCGCCCGGTGATTTCCTCGGCCAGTTTGAATTTGATATCTCTGGGGTTTTCGCCCTGCCGTACCTCCTGTCTGAAACCGTCGATTTCCGCCGAGGATCTGAAGCTCAGTAATTCAAAATATCTCCACATCAACTCGTCGGAAATGGACATGATTTTACCGAGTATCTCATCGGCCGGTTCATCGATGCCGATATAATTATCCAGCGATTTGGACATTTTCCGCACACCGTCACACCCTTCCAGAATGGGCATGGTGAGCACTACCTGCGGCTCCTGTCCGTAGGCTTGCTGCAACTGCCGCCCCACCAGCAGGTTGAATTTCTGATCGGTGCCGCCAAGCTCCACGTCGGCCTGCAACGCGATCGAGTCATACCCCTGCACCAGCGGATATAGAAATTCATGGATGGATATGGGCTGATTCGACCGGTAGCGCTTGTTGAAATCATCACGTTCCAGCATCCGGGCAACGGTATGCTGCGAGGCCAGCCGGATCAGATCGGCCGCATTCATTTTATCCATCCAGGCGGAATTGAATTCGATCCGGGTTTTATCGGCGTCAAGGATCTTGAATATCTGCTCGCTATAGGTTTTGGCATTCTGCCGGACTTCCTCGTGCGACAGCGACGGCCGCGTCTCGCTCTTATGGGAGGGATCTCCGATCATGCCGGTGAAATCACCGATCAGAAAAATAACTTCATGTCCCAGTTCCTGAAATTGCCGCAGTTTATTGATCAGCACGGTATGGCCGATATGCAGATCGGGCGCAGTAGGATCGAAACCGGCCTTGATCTTCAGCGGTCTGGATCCCTCGAGTTTTTTCTGTAGCTGCTCCGGCAACAGAATTTCCTCGGCCCCTCTGCCGATAATTTGCATTGCCTCCGTTGCTGAATTCATGATCCTTCCTCAAAAAAAGTTTGTTAAATTCGCCAAACAGCTTATCATAGTACCGTACCGACTGGGGGAGTAGCAGATAAACGACCGGGGGAGTGGTAGATAAAAACTTGACCTTGGGTGATTTTACCTAATAAAATATGTAAAAATTTATTTGGGGATATCCATGGCTTACGAAGTATATATAAAAAAGGGTTATAAAGCAGAGATAATATGGGTGCCGAAGCATCTGCTGCGATCGTACGCGGTGCGCTTCCCTGTTGCGCTGGTTTTTGGCGTCGTATTGCTGGCGTTGATGGGCATGAGGGCGGTCAGCCCGATGTTCGAGGCGGATATCGGCACGGCCGTCGAAAGAGAATTAATGATCCCGGAGCTGTCGCAGGCGTTGCCCGGTATCGATGCCGGGCAGGAATATACAATTGACGCAGTGGATGAACTGTCCCTTGAACCCATGGCAGATGAATCGCATGTGCCCGGCGCTATACTGGATGATTCGCATACCGAGGCCGTAGTGGATGAGCCGTCCTTTGAGCCCATGGCAGATGAGTCGCCCCCTGCTCCCGGCGCCATACTGGATGAATCGTATCTCGCTACAGTGGATGAGTCGCACCTCCGTACCGCACTGGATGAATGGCGTCTCGAACCCGGCGATGAGGTGAAGATTGAGTTGCAGGTGGAGCCATCCTCGGATGCTCTGGCACATATCCCGCAATGGCGGGAAGTGACAGTGCGGCAGGGCGATACGTTTGCCTCAATTCTTTCCCGGTTTGGCATTGACCCGCACATTCTATATCGAATCGTCAATATCGATGAGACGGCCGCAGCCCTGAAATCCATAACCCCCGGCCAGGTAATGAAATTCGATATCGATAACGACGAACTGAAGGCGATGCGGTATGAAATGGATCTCACCCGCACCCTGTCAATCAGCAAAGTAGGCGGCGTCTATCAGGCCGATATATTGGTCGACGAACTGAGAACCGAAACCAAATACGCCCATGGTGTGATTGATCATTCGCTATTCTCATCGGGCAAAGATGCTGGTTTGTCGGACAATCTGATTATGAAGCTGGTGTCTATTTATGGCTGGGATATTGATTTTGCCCTTGATATCCGTCAGGGCGATAAATTTACAGTGATTTATCAGGAGCAATATAAAAACGAACTCAAAGTGGGCGCCGGCCCTATTCTGGCCGCCGAATTTGTCAACCAGAACAAGGTCTTTCGGGCGGTGCGATATGAGGACTCATCCGGTCACAGTGATTATTATTCCGAAGGAGGCCATGCGATGCGCAAGACCTTTCTCAGGACGCCGGTGAACTTCACCCGGATCAGCTCCAAATTCAATATGAGAAGAAAGCACCCGGTTCTGAATACGATTCGGGCGCATCGGGGGGTGGACTATGCCGCGCCGGTAGGCACTCCGGTAAAGGTGACCAGCGGCGGGGTAATTGATTACATAGGCAGAAAGGGCGGTTATGGCAAGACTATTATCATTCAGCACGGCACTAAATACAGCACGGTGTATGCCCATCTGTCCGCCTACAAGGGCAAGAAAAAAGTGGGCGACCCGGTGAAGCAGGGTGAAATTATCGGCTATGTCGGCACCACCGGCCTGAGCACCGGCCCGCATTTGCATTATGAATTTCGCATTAACGGGGCCCACCATAATCCGCTGACCGTCGAGTTGTCCAGAATCGAAAAGATCCCGGAGCAGGAATTTGCGAAATTCAAAAAAACCGTTGGCCTGCTGTTGGCGGAGCTCGATTTGATTGCCGGCAATACCTCCGTCGCGCTCTCTACCGATGCCGGCGCCTCTGCCGAAGTCGGCACACGCTGAATACTGAGCCGGTAAAACCCGATCTGCGCCCGGCGTAATTGCTGGCGAATCATTCTGGCAAACGAGGGACAGCGGTGTATTACATTGGCGCGATGTCGGGAACCAGCATGGATGCCATTGATATTGCGCTGGTCGATTTTGACGACCCTCAGGCACGGCTGATTGAATACTCCGAATTTCCCTACCGGGAGGGGCTGAGGGAAGCGCTAAGAAGCGTGTCGGCGCAATCGGCGATTGCAGAGGTAAGCAGACTGGACATTGAATTGGGGCACGCCTTTGCAGATGCGGTGATTGCCTTGCTGGCCCGGGCGCACATCCGGCCTGCTCAGGTGTATGCGATAGGCAGTCATGGACAAACCGTATTGCATCTTCCCCGTGAACCCGAGAAGCGCACCCTCCAGATTGGCGATCCAAGCATTATTGCCAACAAGACCGGGATCGCCACCGTCGCCGATTTTCGCAGAACGAATATGGCCGCAGGGGGAGAAGGCGCGCCTCTGGCCCCGGCCTTTCATGCCTTCCAATTTCGCTCGAGCCACGCGGACCGGATTATTCTGAATCTGGGCGGCATTGCCAATATCACCCTGTTGCCGGCCGACGGCGCCATCGATCCTTCCGGTTTCGACACCGGCCCGGGCAACGGACTGCTGGACGACTGGAACCGCCGGCACAATAACACTGCGATGGACACCGACGGCCGCTGGGCGCAGACTGGCCGGCCGGATCAGGATTTATTGGCGCAATTCTGCAATGATCCGTATTTTTCGTTGCCGCCGCCCAAAAGCACCGGCCGGGATTACTTCAATCTCGCCTGGCTGGATAAGGCATTGGACAATTATGGCAAAACCCCATCCGCCAATGATGTGCAGGCCACGCTGCTACAATTGACTTGCACTGCGATCGGCAACGCGGTAGCCGATTATGCCGGGGGGGCAGTCGAGCTGTATGTATGCGGCGGCGGCGGGAATAACGCATTCATGCTCGACACGCTCAAATCCCTGTTGCCGGAACTAAGGATAAGCTCGACGGCTGAATTGGGCCTGGACCCGAATGCGGTGGAGGCGGTCGCGCTTGCCTGGCTGGCCTATTGCCGGATGAACGAAATTGCGGTTGATCTGAAATCAATTACCGGCGCCAAAGAGAACATTCCTCTTGGGGCGGTCTATTTTGGCGGTGTGCCGCGCTAATACCGATCATTTGCCCGACAGACGAGGAAGTTTCGCCCTGGTCGGGGCGCTCACTCACGCCATTTGATCGAGCAGCCCATGCTTGGGATCTGCCGCTCTGGCCCTTGCCCGGTTTCGGCAACTTGCTGCATGGCCTCATATAACTCCCTGCGCGAACCTTCGGCGGCCGGCTTGATCCCGCTTGCGTCCAATCTGCCGCGAAATTGCAGTTTCAAATCGCTGTTGTAGCCGAAGAAATCGGGCGTACACACGGTGCCGTAGGCTCGCGCGGTTTCCTGGGTTTCATCGAGCAGATAAGGAAACGGAAATTTCTTTTCCCGCGCCAGCTTGGCCATTTTATCGAAGCCGTCCTCGGGATAATCCCGGGTATCGTTGGGCATGATCGCGGCGCTACCGACACCGATATCCTGCAGCCGCCGGACATCATCCAGCAAGCGATCGAGAACCGCCTGAACATAGGGGCAATGATTGCAGATGAACATGATCAGGGTGCCCCGCTCTCCGCGGCAGTCGCTCAACGACCAGATTTTTCCGTCGGTGCCCTTCAGTTGAAAGTCGACGGCATTCAGACCGAACTCGCACACCGGTGTTTCCGTTAGCGTCATGGTAAAGACTCCATAGGTTTATTGCCCATGGTAGCAGTTTGCGCCGATACAAACCATCAAAGATTAAAGTTGAAAATTTGTCTGATTTGTTGCAAGCTACCACAAAAGCCGGGCTCTTTTCCGGCGGATAAAATCATGGAAACTCTATATATTAGGAGCATGGCAACTCTTCGGCAGAACTGTCAAAGGCGCGGTTCCCCTGCAGAATTACCCGGAAGGCGCCTTGATGATCGAGACTGATAACCACACAGCATCACCGGCAAAGACATGATGAAAGACTATTTATTCACATCCGAGTCCGTATCCGAGGGGCACCCGGATAAGATCGCCGATCAGATTTCGGATGCCGTCATTGACGCGCTGCTCGCTCAGGATGCCGATTCGCGGGTTGCCTGTGAAGCGATGGTGAATACCGGCATGGCGATTATCTCCGGCGAGATAAGCTCGGAGGCGAAGGTCGATTTTTCCGATATAGTCCGGGATACCGTGCGCGAGATCGGCTATATCAATTCGGAAATGGGCTATGATGCCGATACTATTGCGGTATTGGTTGCGCTGGACAAGCAATCGTCCGACATTGCCCAGGGCGTGGATGAATCGGACGGACACCAGCAGGGCGCCGGCGATCAAGGCATGATGTTCGGATTTGCCTGCAATGAAACCGACACACTGATGCCGGCCGCCATAGACTATTCCCACCGACTGGTGCGCAGGCAGGCGGAAGTCAGAAAAAACGGCGCACTACCGTGGTTGAGACCGGATGCGAAGAGCCAGATCACCCTTCGCTACGAAAACCATAAGCCGGCAGTGATCGAGGCCGTGGTATTATCGACCCAGCATGATCCGGACGTATCGCTGAACGATCTACGCGAAGCCGTGCATGAAGAGATTATCAAACCGGTGCTACCGCCCGAATGGCTGACTGGCGGCACCCAATATCATATCAATCCTACCGGCCGGTTTGTCATCGGCGGGCCGGCGGCCGACTGCGGTTTGACCGGTCGCAAGATCATCGTCGACACCTATGGGGGCATGGCCCGCCACGGCGGCGGCGCATTCTCCGGGAAAGACCCGTCCAAGGTGGACCGATCGGCCGCGTATGCGGCGCGTTATATCGCCAAAAACATAGTAGCCGCCGGTTTGGCCGAGCGTTGTGAAGTTCAGCTCTCCTATGCGATTGGCGTAGCCGAACCCATATCGATCAGCATCGACACATTCGGCACCGGTATGGTCGAAGAATCGAAACTGGTGGCGACGGTGAAAGAGCAGTTTGACCTGCGCCCGAAAGGTATTATCGCCATGCTGGACTTATTACGCCCCATCTACAAGCCGACCGCGGCATACGGTCATTTCGGACGCAGCGACATATCTTTCCCATGGGAGGAAACCGACAAGGTGGAGGCCCTGCAATCGGCGTTCGACATATAACGGCGCCAGGGATTGATAATTTTATCCGTGCGTTTATACTTACCAGCCATAGTAAAAACCGCCTGCCGAGGAGCGTTGCGACGGTGTAGCCACTCCGCCAGGCTCGGCCTGAGGCACAATCGAAAACGGCGCTCGCCTTATATAGAGGAATCCAAATGAGTGTAACTGCGTCTACCGTTTTTAACGACTATCAGGTCGCCGATCCATCCCAGGCCGAATGGGGCCGCAAGGAGATCCGCATTGCCGAGACCGAGATGCCCGGGTTGATGGCCTTGCGGGAGGAATATGCCGGACAGCAGCCCCTGCAAGGCGCCCGCATCGCCGGCTCCCTGCACATGACCATACAGACGGCTGTGCTGATTGAAACCCTGGTGGCGCTGGGTGCGCAGGTGCGCTGGGCCTCCTGCAACATATTCTCCACCCAGGATCATGCCGCGGCCGCCATCGCCGACCGGCAGATCCCGGTATTCGCCCACAAAGGTGAGACGCTTGAAGAATACTGGGAGTATATGCACCGCATCATGATCTGGCCCGGCCGGGGATCACCGAATATGCTGCTGGATGACGGCGGTGATGCCGCTCTGTTACTGATGCTGGGCAGCAGCGCGGAGACCGATCCGGCGGTACTGGCAGATCCCGGTTCCGAAGAAGAAACATATTTATTTGCCGCCATCAAAGACAGATTGAAGCAAAACAGCGACTTTTACTCGCGGACTCTGGCCAATATACGCGGACTTAGCGAAGAGACCACCACCGGTGTGCAGCGTCTTTATCGCATGCAGAAAAAGGCCGGGCTACCCTTTCCGGCCATAGATGTCAATAATTCGGTAACCAAGTCCAAATTCGACAACCTGTACGGTTGCCGCGAATCCCTGCTTGACGGCATTAAGCGCGCGACCGACGTGATGATTGCCGGCAAGACCGCCGTAGTTCTCGGCTACGGTGATGTTGGCAAGGGCTGTGTCCAATCGCTGCGCGCACTCGGCGCCACAGTCTGGGTTACCGAAATCGACCCGATCTGTGCATTGCAGGCATCGATGGAAGGATATCGCGTGGTGACGATGGAAGAGGCCTGCGGCAAGGCGGATATTTTTGTAACGGCGACCGGCAACCTGCATGTGATCAAGCATGATCATATGCTGCAGATGAAAGACCAGACGATCGTCTGCAACATTGGCCATTTCGATAATGAAATCGACGTAGCCGGCCTTGAAAAATATCGCTGGGAAGAGATCAAGCCCCAGGTCGATCACATTATCTTTCCCGACGGCAAGCGCATCATACTGTTGGCCAGGGGGCGTCTGGTCAATCTTGGCTGTGCCACCGGGCATCCCAGCTTTGTAATGTCCAATTCCTTCACCAACCAGGTTTTGGCGCAGATCGAACTCTTTAGCCGGGGCGAACACTACCGGGATAATAAGGTATACCTTCTGCCCAGGCATCTCGACGAAAAAGTCGCGCGCCTGCACCTCGATAGGGTAGGCGCACATCTGACCGCATTGACCCCGGAGCAGGCCGATTATATTGACGTTCCGACCGAGGGGCCGTACAAGTCCGACCAGTACCGCTACTGAACGTGGCGGTCACGCTTATGGAAACGCAGAAAAAACCTGTATTCAGTTTCGAGTTTTACCCACCCAAAAACCCCGAGGCGGTGGGCAAGCTACAGACCACCCAGGAAAATCTGGCCAGGCTGAAACCCGGTTTTTTCTCGGTAACATTTGGCGCCGGCGGCAGCTCCCGGATACAGACACTCGAGACCGTACTGGACATACGCGAAAAAACCGGCATTGATGCCGTCCCCCACGTCTCCTGCATCGGCAGCGCGAATGAAGACATCCGTCAAATTCTGGCCTCATACAAAGAAAACGGCATTACGCACATCGTTGCCTTGAGAGGCGATCTGCCCTCCGGAGCAGTAGGGTATGGTCAACTGCGCTACGCCAATGAACTGGTCGAATTTATCCGCGAGCAGACCGGCGATCACTTTCATATAGAGGTAGCGGCCTATCCTGAATTTCATCCCCAGGCGCCGAACGCAAAAACAGACCTGGAAAATTTCAAACGCAAAATAAATGCCGGAGCAAACAGCGCGATCACCCAATACTTCTATAATCCCTTTGCCTACTACCGTTTTGTAGACAGTTGTGAAAAGCGGGGCATTGATATCCCGATTGTTCCCGGGATCATGCCCATCATAAATTGCACGCAGTTGGTACGTTTTTCCGAGAGTTGTGGCGCCGAAATACCCCGCTGGATCCTGAAACGTCTGCAGGAATTTGGCGATGATCGCCCATCTATCAGAAAATTCGGCATCGATGTCACCACGCAGTTATGTGCCGACCTGCTGAAAAATGACGTGCCGGGCCTGCATTTCTATACCATGAACCAATCGGCCGCCTCCGAAGCGATCTGGGAAAATCTGGGAATTACCGGGCGCACGGAACAAGGCATTGAGTAATGGCTGGTATCCCCGTATATAATAAAATTTTAAAAAAAACTAGATTTTATATTATTATATCTGTATAAAGGTATAAAATATATGGATATTCTATTGTATATTAACGGGAATAGCCTTACTATCATTGACGCACGGTACTGGAATTTTATTGATGATATTATTGTCATATATATTAATGTCACATGTTTGGTCTATAATACGATCAGGTGGAAGGGGTTACTGCTCTGCGCGGGCCAGAAGTTTGGGCCGCAAAGTGATATGCGCCGGGCATTGATAAAGAGTATTGAGTTTATGGATACAAGGACACCGAGGTTTTATTTGATAAGACATCACACTTGCGCCTGCCACACGGAAGCGCCCTGTGCCCATTGCCCATCCCTCTTTCGCCTGGTTCCGTTGCCATGACCTGCTTCGCCCCCCGCTCGCTGCTTTCCTCCTTTTTGAGTACCTTGCTGGTACTGCATGGGCTGCTGGCGCCGGTTCGCGCCGAGGCGCCGGCGCTGTTCGGACTCGATGATATCCCGCTTGCCAGTGCCCGGCTAACCCCGCCTGATCCCTCCTCGAAGTTGCTGGGTCTTGGTGAAATCGATCTATCCCGTTCGCGGCGGTGGGCGGCGTTGCAGGAGCAGGTTCGCCCGCGTGCTGCCGAATTGCCCGAACTTGCCGGTCTGGAGCAGCCGGCGCTCGACCCGCATCTGGAGCGGTATATAGCCCAGCCCTTGCGGCAAACCGGCGAGCATCTGAGCGGACTGTTTTCCAACGAACAGCAGGTAGCCGGGGTGCTGGAGCAGATAAAGCAGGGCGGAGTGGACATAGAGCAGAAGCTGGTGCAGGCGGGGGAGGAGAAGCTGCAAGCGATGGTGGATTCCGGGCTGGACAACGTCACGCAACGCCTGCAGGGGAGCATACTGCCGCAACTGGAGTTGAGCTACCGTGCGCCCTTTTCCGGGCGGGAAGAACTGTTTCATGCCAATGCCACGTTGTCCCTGTGGGAAAGCCCGGACACACTGCTGTTTGGTCAGGGCGGGCTGTTGCTGCGCGATGGCGAGGATGGCGCCAATCTGGGGCTGGGCTACCGGTTTTTGGCGGGCGAAGGACTGCTACTGGGGGTGAACACCTTCTACGACTGGCTGTCGGACCCGGACGTAGAGCGCTGGTCGGTGGGCGTTGAGGCCCGCAGCGCATGGCTGGACCTGCACGCGAACTGGTATCAGGGCCGGGGGAATGACCGGGACGGAGACACCCTGTATTACAGCCCGGATGGTTGGGACGTAGAAATCGCCGCGCACCTTCCCGAGGCGCCGTGGGTGGAACTGGGGGCCAGCTATTACCTCTGGGAGGGCGAGGGCGGCCAGGATGACCTGGAAGGACTGCGCTACGGGCTGTCGCTGAAACCGTTCACATTGTGGAACATAGGTTTTGAATACGATGATCCGGACGGGGACGGCGGTTCCTGGGGCGTAAAGACCGATCTCAACTATCAATTTGGCGTTCCGCTCTCGAATCAACTGGCTTTGCGCGGTACGCAAGGGACGCCCGACCTGTGGAGCCGCCGCTATGAAAAAGTAGAGCGCGAGTACGCCATACGTGTGCGGGAGCAGCGGACGGCGGTAAGGGGTGAGCGTATCTCCATCGACTTTGCCGACCTGATTGCCGCCGACCCGATGGACAGGAGTGTGCCGGTGCGCTTGCCGACAGGCCGCTTTTACGAGGGGTTTCTGATGACCCCCCCCGCTACCGACTACTTCACGGTGACCGAAAACCTGCCCGGAGAGATCACATTCACTGTCGCCCGCACCAGCCCCACCTTGGCCACGCTGACCCTGAGCTACGACCGGGCGATACCGCTCCCGCTGACCACTCCGACCGGCACCATACGCATCACGGCACTGGATACCGGACTCACCGGCAATAGCGGCGACCTGTCCAATCAGGTCATTGTAGACGTTCTTGCCGCCGCCCCCACGACGGCCCGAGTGCTGGTTGGCCCGCCTTTTCCTTCTTTCAGTATGGCCGGCTGCTCGGCGGATGCCTGTGTAGCCCCTTCAGACATGGACGTCGAATTGTCCCCCTTCCAGTTGCAGCTTACCCCGGTAGAGGCGTCCACCTGTCAGGGCTGCCAGGTTTCTCTGGCCTTTGACCTCCAATTTGCCGGCACTGCCGTGCTGGGCACCGACTACACGGTGACCGGGCTGACGCTGACACCGACCCGGGGGGACATCTCCGGCTCCGACTCTACGGGGCCCCCCATCGATATGCTGCCGACCACCGCCAGCGACACGTTCATGGTAACCCTGAATTCACTCAGCACCCACTACCTGAATGTAACGCTGACTCTGATGCCGGATACCAACCCGGATACCGACGGAGAGCGGAAGGACATTCAGTTGGTGTATGTGGATAGGGGAGACGACGGCATGATTGACGCTGAAGACGACCGCGGCGCCCCGCAAACCGTGCTGACCCTTGAGCCGGCGGGCACACGCCTGCCCTTTGCCAGTGTCGCTGACACCACGCTGACCGAGAGGAGTCTGGTTGCCAGCACGGCCACGGTGGTGGTGACGCTGAGCGACTCCGTATACGTAGAGACCAGCGCGCTGGATACCGCCGACTTCACATTGACCACTGACGTGCCTGGCACGGTGACGGTAGCCGGGGTCACCCGCACCAGTGCTACGGAAACCATACTGACCCTGCGGCATGAAGGCGCAGACATTAGCGCCAACGGCTTTCTGGACGTGATCGTAGAGGCCTCGGCCCACACCGGCGCTGTCGCCCTGTATGCCGGCAGCGTATCGATTGACGCGATGAGCGGCGATGCGACCCTGAGTGATCTGATGGTCAGTGCTGGCACCCTGGCGCCGCCCTTTGTCGCGGCCACCACCGACTATACCCTCAATGTAGCCAGCACCGTAACCAGTGTCACGCTGACGCCGACCGCTGCCAATACGGGCGCGACCTTATCCATCTCCGGTTCGACCACGACGATCAGCGGCCTGACACCGGACAGCACGAGAGTAGTTCCCATCGTAGTCACCGCCGAAGACGGACGGACGATGACCTACCGGGTACGTATCACCAACGCCCCTGACTTGATGCCGACCTTTGGCAGCCAAACGGTGGCGCCCCAACGCTATACGGTGGGTGCCGATGTGGGGACGGTACGGTTGCCCGAGGCCACCGGCGGCGATGGTGCCCTGTCCTACACGCTGACCCCGGCCCTGCCCAACGGCCTGAGCTTTGACGCCAACACACGCCAGATCACCGGCGCCCCGACTGCAACGGTGGCGGAGACCCCCTACACGCTGACGGCGACCGATTCCGATGTTACAACCCCCCCGGACCAGGCCACCCTGAGCTTCCTCATCACGGTGGTGGCGGCAGGCCCGGTGACGGTAGGCTTGGATGCCAACATTGCCGGCGACGATGTAGTGAACATTGCCGAGCGGATGGCTGGCTTTCCCATCAGCGGCACGGTGGATGCCGGGGCCATGGTGGAAGTGACCCTTGCCGGCGGCAGCACCCGTAATGCCACCGTGAGCGGCGCCACCTGGACACTTGATATTCCGGCCGATGACCCTGAGATTACCGGCGCCAGCGTAGTGGTAGAGGCCACGGCCACGCTGGCAGGCGGTACCGGCACGGCGAGCCGGACGATTACCGTAGACCTGGTGGCCCCGACGGCGACCTATACGCCGCCGGCATCACTGACCGTCGGCACGGCCATCACCGCCATCACGCCAACCAGCCCGTCTGCGGACATCAACGCCTATGCAGTGCAAAGCGGCACCCTGCCGCCGGGCCTGACGCTGGCCGTCGGCACCGGCGTCATTGACGGCATCCCGTCCACGGCGAACGCCTCAACGGCAGATGTGACCATCCGCCTGACCGACGAGGCCGGCAACCCGAACGATGTGGAGATTGACTTCCCGATGGTAGCCATGGGCAGCCAAACGCTGACCGGCTTTGCCTACACCCCGACTACGGTAGCGCTGAATGCTCCCACCCCTCCGACCGTCACGCTGCCCAGCGGTGTACAGACCGGCAGTACGCTGAGCTATACGAGCGGCGATGCAGCTATATGCACGGTTGATGCCACCGGCGCCCTGACGCTGGTTGGCGCAGGAGCCTGCGTCATTACGGTAACGGCCTCGGCGACGACCAACTATAACGAGGCGAGCGCCGACTTCACTATCACGGTGGCTGCGGCAGGGGCAGCAGGCGTCACCGTCACCTCGACGACACTCAGTGTCCCCGAAGATGGCGGCGAGGGAACCTACACCCTGGTACTCACCAGCGCGCCGACGGCCGATGTCACCATTGCCGTTGAGAGCGACACCACCTCGGCGGCAACCGTATCGCCGGCATCGCTGACCTTCAGCACGACCAACTGGGATACGGCACAGACCGTCACCGTCACCGGCGTGAACGACAACGATGTGAACACCCCCAACCGCACTGCAACCGTAACCCATGCGGCTACGAGCACGGACACCGACTATAACTTGGTGAGTATAGACTCTGTCACCGTCACCGTAGAAGATGATGACGTAGCAGCAGCACCGGGCGTCACCGTCAACCCGATGGCGCTTATGGTTGACGAAGCGGGCAGCGGCACCACGGCCGACTACACCCTGGTGCTCGACACCGCACCGACGGCCGATGTCACCATTGCCGTTGCGAGCGACACTGTCACGGCGGCGACCGTATCGTCGGCATCGCTGACCTTCACTACGGCCAACTGGAACACGGCACAGACCGTCACGGTAACCGGCGTGAACGACGACGTTGATAACCCCAGCGACATCCGCACTGCGACCGTGACCCATACGGCTGCGAGCGCGGACGGCAACTATAGCGGGGGAGCCGTAACCATAGCGTCTGTGACCGTCACCGTAGACGATGACGACGACGCTGGCGTCACCGTCTCCGAGACGGAACGCACGGTTTCCGAAGATGGCAACTCCAGGGACACCTACACTCTGGTACTCGACACCGTGCCGACGGCCGAGGTTACCATTGCCGTTGCGAGCAGCGACACCCTGGCGGCAACCGTATCTTCGGCATCGCTGACCTTCACCACGACCGACTGGAACACGGCACAGACCGTCACGGTAACCGGCGTGAACGACGACGTTGATAACCCCAGCGACAGCGACCGCACTGCGACCGTCAGCCATACGGCTATGAGCGGGGACGTCAACTATGACGACGGGGGAGCCATAACCATAGCGTCTGTCACCGTCACCGTAACCGATGACGACGATGCCGGCATCACCGTCTCCGGGACGGTACTCGCGGTTGCCGAAGCGGACGGCACGGGCGCCTACACCCTGATACTCGACACCCAGCCGGCAGCCAATGTCACCATTGCCGTTGTAAGTAGCGCCACCATGGTGGCAACGGTGTCGTCGGCATCGCTGACCTTCACCTCGACCGACTGGAACACGGCACAGACCGTCACCGTCACCGGCGTGGACGACACTATAAATAACACCCCTCCCCGCACTGCGACCGTGAGCCATACGGCTACCAGCACGGACACCAACTATAACGCAGAGGGCATAGACTCTGTGACCGTCACCGCAACCGATGACGACGCAGCGCTGCCGGTCATCTCTATAGCCGCCGGGCCTTCCGTGGACGAAGGGACGTCGGTGACCTTCACGGTGACGGCGGCTCCTGCTCCGGTGGCAGATCTGGCCGTGACGGTTACGGTGGACGACGGGGCGGGCGACTTCATTGCCGGCGTGGCGCCGACGACGGTAACGATTGGCGCCAGCGCCACGGAGGCCACGCTGATGGTGGCGACCATGGCCGACACGGACGACGAACCGAATGGCGTAGTGACGGCGGCGTTAAGGACGGGCGCCGGCTACATGGTCGGCGCCCCGGACACAGCCAGTGTCGCGGTCCGGGACGACGATGGCGCAACCGACCCGGTCATCTCGATTGCTGCGGCGGCTCCCTCCTCAGTGACCGAAGGGACCTCGGCGACCTTCACGCTGACGGCGACCCCGGCTCCGGCGGCGGATCTGATTGTGACGGTTACGGTAGACGACGGGGCAGGCAACTTCATTGCCGGTGTAGCGCCGACGACGGTAACGATTGGCGCCAGCGCCACCGAGGCCACGCTGACGGTGGCGACCATGGCCGACTCTATCGACGAGGCGAACGGCACGATAACGGCGACGGTGACCATAGGCGGCGGCTACACCGTGGATGGGAGCAACAACACAGCCAGTGTCACGGTCGAGGATGACGACGCTGCGCCGACGCTGGCGATTGACTCGCCGAGCGTAGACGAGGGCAACAGCGGCTCGGTGATGTTGCGCTACACGGTGACGCTGACCGGGGCGACGGAGCAGGAAGTGACGGTGCAGTACGCGGATGCGAGCGCCGGCACGGCGACCTCGGGCACCGACTACGAAGCGATTACCGCCGGCACACTGACCTTTACGCCGGGCACGACCACACAGAACATAGACGTGACGGTGACGGGAGACGCGACTGACGAGGGGAACGGGGAGACGGTTATCGTCATGCTGTCGAACCGGACCAACGCGACGATTGCAACCGCCGACGGCACTGGCACGATTACCGATGACGACGACCCGCCGACGCTGGCGATTGACTCGCCGAGTGTGGCAGAGGGCGACGCCGGCGAGACACCGACACTGACCTACACGGTGACACTGAACGGGGCGACGGAGCAGACGGTGACGGTGGACTATGCGGATGCGGGCGCTACGGGCAGCGACGCGGCGACCTCGGGCGCCGACTACGAAGCGATTACCCCTGACACGCTGACCTTTGTGCCGGGCACGACCACACAGAACATCAACGTAACGGTGACGGGAGACACGGATGAAGAGGGGGACGAGACGGTCATCGTCACCCTGTCGGGCGCGACCAACGCAACGATTGCAACCGCCGACGGCACCGGCACGATTACCGATGACGACGCCCCGGTATTGCCGACCATCTCAATCGCCGCCGCGTCTTCCCCGGTGACCGAGGGGGCCGATGCCACCTTCACGCTGACGGCGGACCCGGCTCCGGGGACGGATCTGATTGTGACGGTTACCGTGGACGACGGTTCGGGCAACTTCATTGCCAGCCCAGCGCCGACGACGGTAACGATTACCGGCAGCGAGACGACGGCCATGCTGGAGGTACCGACCATGGCCGACGTTATTGACGAGGCCAACGGCATGATAACGGCGACGGTGGAGGACGGCACAGGCTATACGGTTGGCAGCGGCAACACAGCCAGTGTCACCGTCAATGACGACGACGACGAGCCGACGCTGGCGATTGACTCGCCGACTGTGCTCGAAGGCGACAGCGGCAGCACGGCAACGCTACGCTACACGGTGACGCTGAGCGGGGAGACGGAGCAGGAAGTCACGGTGGCCTACGCGGATGCGGCGGGCTCTGTGGGCGACGGCACGGCAACTCCGGACACCGACTACGAAACGCCCACCGTCGGCACACTGACCTTTACGCCGGGCGGTGCGACCGCACAGAACATCAACGTGATAGTGACGGGGGACACAATTGACGAGGAGAACGAGACGGTCGTCCTCAGACTGTCGGGCGAGACCAACGCGACGATTACCACCGCCGACGGTACTGGCACGATTACCGATGACGACGCTGCGCCGACGTTGGCGATTGACTCACCGAGCGTAGACGAGGGCAACAGCGGTTCGACGACGCTGAGCTACACGGTCACGCTGACCGGGGATACAGAGCGGGAAGTAACGGTGGCCTACGCGGATGCGGGCAGCGGCACGGCAACCTCAGGCGCCGACTACGACGTGCTCACTGCCGGCACACTGACCTTTGCGCCGGGCACGACCACACAGACCATTGACGTAACGGTGACGGGGGACACGGAGGACGAGGGGGACGGGGAGACGGTCATCGTCAGACTGTCGGGCGAGGTCAACGCAATGATTACACCCGCCAACCGCATTGGCACTGGCACGATTACCGATGACGACGACCCGCCCTTGCCGACTATCTCGATTGTCGCCGGGACTTCCCCGGTGACCGAAGGGGACGATGCCACCTTCACGCTGACGGCGGCCCCGGCTCCGATGACGAATCTGACCGTGACGGTTACGGTAGACGACGGGGCCGGCGACTTCATTGTCAGCCCAGCGCCGACAATGGTAACGATTACCGCCAGCAATACCACGGCCACACTGACGGTGATGACCGACAACGACTCTGTCGACGAGGCGGATGGCATGATAACGGCGACGGTAGGCACCGGCGCCGGCTATACGGTCAGCAGCTCATCCACAGCCCGTGTCACGGTGGAGGATGACGACGACGCCCGCGTCACCGTCAACCCGCCGGCGCTTACGGTTGACGAAGCGGGCAGCGACACCACGGCCGACTACACCCTGGTACTCGACACCATGCCGACGGCCGATGTCACCATTGCCGTTGTGAGCGACACTGACACGGCGGCAACCGTATCGTCGGCATCGCTGACCTTCACCCCGACCGACTGGGATACGGCACAGACCGTCACCGTCACCGGCGTGAACGACGACGACGATAACTCCGACGACGAACGCACTGCGACCGTCAGCCATACGGCTGCGAGCGCGGACGGCAACTATGAGGGGGTAGCCATAACCATAGAGTCTGTGACCGTCACCGTAGAAGATGACGACGACCCGGTCAGCGGGACGGTGACGGTAACCCTGGATGCCGACATTGCCGGGGACGATATCGTCAACATTGCCGAGCAGATGGCCGGCTTTACCATCAGCGGCACGGTGGATGCCGGGGCCACGGTGAGCGTGACCTTTGACGGCAGCGGACCCTTTGATGCTATGGTGGATGCCACCACCGTGAGCACCACCACCTGGACATTTGCCATCCCGCCCAATAACGCTGAGATTGCCGACACCAGCGTAGTGGTAGTGGTCACGGCCACGCTGACGAGCAGTGCGGGCATGGTGACCATGGGCACGGTGAGCCGGACGGTAGCCATAGATCTGGTGGCCCCGACGGCGACCTACACGGCGCCGGGCACGTTGACGGTCGGCATGGCCATCACCGACATCACGCCGAGTACCACGGACATAGCCAGCTATGCCGTGCAAGGCGGCACCATCCCGCCGGGCCTGACGCTGGCCAGCGACACTGGAGTCATCAGCGGCACCCCGATCGAGGCGAACACTGCAACGGCAGATGTGACCATCCGCCTGACCGACGAGGCCGGCAACACAACCGACAACGCAACCGATGTGACGATTACCTTCCCGATGGTAGCCAGGGGAAGCCAGACACTGGACGGCTTTGCCTACACCCCGGCTACGGTAGCGCTGAATGCTCCCACCCTTCCGACCGTGACGCCGCCCAGTGGCGCACAGACCGGCAGTACGCTGAGCTATACGAGCGGCGATACAAATATATGCACGGTTGATTCCGCCGGCGCCCTGATGCTGGTTGCCGAAGGAGCCTGCGTCATTACGGTAACCGCCTCAGCGACGCCCAACTACAACGAGGCCACCGACACCTTCACCATCATGGTGTCTGCGGCAGCATTGCCGAGCATCTCCATCGCCGCCGGGACTGCGGTGACCGAGGGCACGGCGGCCACCTTCACGCTGACGGCGACCCCTGTTTCGGCGACGACCCTGACTGTCACGATTGCCGTCACCGACTCGGGCAACTTCATTACCCCCCCCCCGGCGCCGACGACGGTAACGATTGACGCCAGCGCCACGACGGCCATGCTGGAGGTACCGACCATGGCCGACTCTATTAACGAGGCCAACGGCATGATAACGGTGATGGTGGAGGCCGGCACAGACTATACGGTAGACCCGGCGAACAACACAGCCAGTGTCACCGTCAATGACGACGACGCCGAGCCGACGCTGGCGATTGACTCGCCGCCGATGGTGACCGAGGGCGATGACGGCGACACGGCGACGCTGAGCTACACGGTGACGCTGGCCGGGGATACGACGCAGGAAGTGACGGTGGACTACGCGGATGCCGGCCTTGCCGGCGGCGGCACGGCGACCTCGGGTGCCGACTACGACACGATTACCGGCGGCACACTGACCTTTACGCCGGGTGCGACCACACAGACCATTGCCGTAACGGTGAGGGGTGACGCAATTGACGAGCCGGACGAGGAGACGGTCATCGTCATGCTGTCGAACCCGGACAACGCGACGATTGCAACAGACACGGGCACCGGCACGATTACCGATAACGACCCTGAGCCGACGCTGGCGATTGACTCGCCGAACATGTTCGAGGGCGACGACGGCGACACGGCGACGTTGCGCTACACGGTGACACTGAGCGGGGCGACTGCACGGACGGTGACAGTGCAGTATGCGGATGCGGGCACTACGGGCGGTGGCACGGCAACCTCGGGTGCCGACTACGAAGCGCTTACCGCCGGCACGCTGACCTTTGCGCCGGGCGGTGCGACCGCACTGAACATAGACGTAACGGTGAGGGGAGACGTGGATGATGAGGGGGACAGGGAGACGGTTGTCGTCAGACTGTCGGGCGAGGTCAACGCAACGATTACAACTTCCGACGGCATCGGCACGATTACCGATGACGACGACCCGCCGGCGCTGGCGATTAACGCACCGAGCGTAGACGAGGGCGACAGTGGCCCGGCGACGCTGAGCTACACGGTGACGCTGACCGGGACGACGGCACAGACGGTGATGGTGGACTACGCGGATGCCGGCAGCGGCACGGCGACCTCGGGCACCGACTACGAACCGATTACCGGCGGCACACTGACCTTTACGCCGGGCGGTGCGACCACACAGACCATTGCCGTAACGGTGACGGGAGACACGATTGACGAAGCAAACGAGACGGTCATCGTCAGACTGTCGAACCCGGTCGAAGCTACGATTACACCCCCCGACGGCACCGGCACGATTGACGACGACGACGACCCGCCGATTCTGACGATTAGCTCGCCGACCATGAACGAGGGCAACAGTGGCAGGGCGACGCTGCGCTATGTGGTGACAAGTGGGGATACGGAGCGGGAAGTGACGGTGGACTATGCGGATTTGGGCACCGGCACGGCAACCTCGGGCACCGACTACGACGTGCTTACCGCCGGCACACTGACCTTTGCGCCGGGCGGTGCGACCACACAGAACATCGACCTAATGGTGGTGGGAGACACGATTGACGAAGCAAACGAGACGGTCATCCTCAGACTGTCGGGCGCGACCAACGCGACGATTTCAACCGCCGACGGCACCGGCACGATTACCGACGACGACGCTGAGCCGACGCTGGCGATTAACTCGCTGACCGTGCCCGAGGGCGACAGCGGCTCGATGACGCGGAGTTACACGGTGACACTGAACGGGGCGACGGCACGGACGGTGATGGTGGACTATGCGGATGCCGGCGGCGGCACGGCGACCTCAGATGCCGACTACGACGCGCTCACCGCCGGCACACTGACCTTTACGCCGACTGTGACCACACAGACCATTGACCTAATGGTGAGGGGAGACACGATTGACGAGGAGGACCAGACCATCATCGTCACCCTGTCGAACCCGGACAACGCAATGATTGCAACGGACATGGGCACGATGACGATTACCGATAACGACGATGAGCCGACGCTGGCGATTAACTCGCCGAGCGTGGGCGAGGGCGACAGCGGCACGGCGACACTACCCTACACGGTAAGGCTGACCGGGATGACGGAGAAGGAAGTGACTGTAGACTATGCGGATGCGAGCGCTGGTTCGGCGGAATCGGGCGCCGACTACGAAACGATTACCGCCGCCACACTGACCTTTACGCCGGGCACGACCACACGGGACATTAACGTAACGGTGAGGGGGGACACGATTGACGAGCCGAACGAGACCGTCATCATCACCCTGTCGGGCGCGGTCAACGCGATGATTATAGCAGGCACGGGCACCGGCATGATTACCGATGACGACGCTGCAGGCGTCAGCGTCTCCGAGACGGAGCGCATGGTTACAGAAGCGGACGGCACGGCCGACTACACCGTGGTACTCGACACCGAGCCGTCGAACGATGTCACCATTGCCGTTGAGAGCGACGCCGAAACGGTGGCAACGGTGTCGCCGCCATCGCTGACCTTCACTTCGACCGACTGGAACACGGCACAGACCGTCACCGTGACCGGCGTGAACGACAACGTTGATAACCCCGGCAACGCCCGCACTGCGAGCCTTAGCCATACGGCCACGAGCTTGGACACCAACTATGGCTCGGTGCCCATAGCGTCTGTGGACGTCACCGTAAACGATGACGACGACCCGGAAATCTCGATTGCTGCCGGGGCTGCGGTGATAGAGGGGGCGGCGGCGACCTTCACGCTGACGGCGACCTCCGCACCGGGGACAGCCCTGACCGTGACGGTTACGGTGGACGACGGGGCCGGCAACTTCATTACCGGTGCGCCGACGACGGTAACGATTGCCGCCAGCGACACGACGGCCATGCTGGAGGTGCCGACCACCAACGACACTACCGACGAGGTGAACGGCATGATCACCGCGACGGTGGAGGGCGGCACAGGGTACACGGTAGCCTCGCCGCCAGGCAACACCGCCAGTGTCACGGTCAATGATAACGACGACCCGCCGACGCTGGCGATTGACTCGCCGAGCGTGACCGAGGGCAACAGTGGCACGGCGACACTCAGCTACACGGTGACGCTGACCGGGGGGACGGAGCGGGAAGTGACGGTGCGGTATGCGGGCTCGGGCGGCACGGCGACTTCGGGCGCCGACTACGACGCGATTACCGCCGGCACGCTGACCTTTGCGCCGGGCACGACCACACAGCCCATCAACGTAACGGTGAGGGGGGACACGGTGGACGAGCCGAACGAGACCGTCATCGTCACCCTGTCGACCCCGGTCAATGCAACGATTGAAAGCGGCACGGGCACCGGCACGATTACCGACGACGACGGCCCGGTCATCTCGATTGCTGCCGGGGCTGCGGTGACCGAGGGGATGCCGGCAACCTTCACGCTGACGGCGACCTCTGCTCCGGCCGCGAACCTGACGATTACCGTTACCGTCACTGACTCGGGCAACTTCATTGCCAGTCCAGCGCCGACGACGGTAACGATTGCCGCCAGCGACACGACGGCCACGCTGACGGTGCCGACCACCGACGACAATACCGACGAGGTGACCGGCATGATCACCGCGACGGTGGAAATCGGCACAGGCTATACGGTAGACGCGACGAACAACAGCGCCAGTGTCACCGTCAATGACGACGACGAGCCGACGCTGGCGATTGACTCCCCGAGTGTGGCAGAGGGCGACAGCGCCACGGCGACGCTACGCTACACGGTGACGCTGACCGGGGCGACCGAGCAGGAAGTGACGGTGGACTATGCGGATACGACCAGTGGCACGGCGACCTCGGGCGCCGACTACGAAGCGATTACCGCCGGCACACTGACCTTTGCGCCGGGCACGACCACACAGAACATCGACGTAACGGTGATGGGAGACGTGGATGATGAGGTGGACGAGACGGTCATCCTCACCCTGTCGAACCCGGTCAACGCGACGATTACCACCGCCGACGGCACCGGCACGATTACCGATGACGACGACCCGGCGCTGCCGAGCATCTCCATCGCCGCTGATACTTCCCCGGTAACCGAGGGCACGGCGGCCACCTTCACGCTGACGGCGAGCTCTGCTCCGGCCGCGAACCTGGCGGTTACCGTTACCGTCACTGACTCGGGCAACTTCATTGCCGGTGCAGCGCCGCCGACGGTAACGATTGCCGCCAGTGCCACGACGGCCATGCTGATAGTGCCGACCGAAGACGACTCTGCCAGCGAAGCGCCCGGCATGATCACGGCGATGGTGGAGACCGGCACCGGCTATACGGTAGCCTCGCCGCCAGGCAACACAGCCAGTGTCACCGTCAATGATGACGACGACGCAGGCGTCACCGTCACCCCGCCGGCACTCACGGTTCCCGAAGATGGAAGCACGGGTGCCTACACCCTGGTACTCGACACTCTGCCGACGGCCAATGTCATCATTGCCGTTGCAAGCGACACTGCCACGGTGGCAACCGTATCACCAACATCGCTGAGCTTCACCACGGCCAACTGGAACACGCCGCAGACCGTCACCGTCACCGGCGTGAACGACGACGTTGATAACCCCGGCAACGAACGCACTGCGAGCCTAAGCCATACGCCTGCGAGCACGGACAGCGACTATAACGGGGGAGCCATAACCATAGCGTCTGTGAGCGTAACCGTGACCGACGACGACGTTGCCGGCGTCAGCGTTGTGCCGACCATGATCACGGTTGACGACGCGGGCAGCGGCACGGCCGACTACACCGTGGTACTCGACAGCCGGCCGACGGCCGTCGTCACCATCACGCCGACGAGCGGCGACACCGGTTTAGCGACGGTGAGCGGGGCGCTGAGCTTCGCCCCGGCCGCCTGGAACGTGGCGCAGACCGTCACGGTGACCGGTGTGGACGACGGCATTGAAAACGCCGTCCCCCGCATGACCGCCATCACCCATGCGATAGACAGTACCGACGGTGGCTATGGCTCGTTGGACGTGGACGACGTGAGTGTGACCGGTGCGTCCTTGCCGGTAGCCGGCTTGTTTGGCCTGGTTCCGCCCGATGACCTGGCCAGCGAAGAGAACAACACCGATCTGGCCGAGGTGGATTTGCGCCTGTCGCCGGCGCCGGAGGCCCCCCTCACCGTGCGGCTGGAGATCACCCCCACCACGGCCCTGGGCGACTACCAGTTGGTTGCCGGCGGACGCACCCTCAGTCCGGCGGGGGGGACGGACAACGTCTATGAGGTTGACGTGGGCATCGACGGCATGGTCCGCTTGCAGGTGCGCGCACTGAATGATGCCGATCAAGTCAGCGAGGTCTTGACGCTGACGCTGATGCCCGGCGAGGGCTACTCGGTTGGGAGCGAGCGCAGCCGCAGCGTGACGCTGGCGGACAACGATATAGCGCTGCCGCAGGTGAGCATCAGCTCCGGTCGGGACTCGATTTTCGAGGGGCAGGGTGTGCGGCTGAACCTGACGGTGCGGGATGAGGATATGAATATCGAGGATACCCATCCGGAGTTGGTGGTCGACTACCGGGTCACCGGGGTGAGCGCGGACGACTACAGACTGGGGGTCGCCACCGGTTTCGCCCCGACCACCAGCGTGAGTGAAAACGGCCTGGGTGGCAGCATCACCATTGTGGCGAATGCCGCCGGCCTAAGTGCCAATCCGAACGTGCAGGCGGCGCTTAGCCTGTCGTCCGTCGTCAACAGTATCGATGATGACGTGGAACTGGAGTTTGCCCTGCAGCCAGGCGCGGGCCGCTTCAACGTTGGGCAGCCGTTGCGCCTGAGGATTATAGACGTACAGGGGTACGCCGCCGAGGTGAGCCTGGCTTCCGATGCGCCGCTGGTGGCGCGGGAAGGCGGCACCGGCGGCGCCAACCGGGTTGAGATCGAGGTGCGGGTCGCCCCGACCCCGGTGCCGGTCAACGTCGGGCTGCAACTGGTCGACGGCGACCCGGCGCCGGCAACCAGCGACTACAGTGTCAGCAAGGCCGGTGGGGCCGGCACACTGCGTAACCCGAGTACGCAGAACTACGTGATCGAGTTTCCGGCCAGCAATGCCGGCCAGAGCCACCGCCTGCGCATTCAGGCGGAAACCGATGCCGATACCGACAGCGAGCGGTTGAGCCTGCGTCTTTCCACCCCGCCGGCGGACGGCGGCTACCGGCTTGGGGGTATAGTCGCGCAGCCGGTCACCCTGCTTGACGCCGACGATGGCCGTACACAGGTGACAATCACGGTCAGCGACTCATCCCCCCTGCCGGAGGCATTGGACCCGGACAGAACCCGCGGCTCGGGAGCTTTTTTCCGCGGCGCAGAAATACCCAACAGTATAATGAATGTAACTAGTCGGCAGGTGGATCTGCGGCGAACCGGGAGCGGGCTCTTGACGAATGTCAGGCTGAGAATCACCGGGGTGAATGCCGGCCTGGGCGATGGGGTCGATAGCGAGATCTTTGTTAGTCCAACCAACACCGGTCAGGGGGTATTTGGTGGTGTTTTTGCTTCGGTAATCCCTCTGATCGAGGATGGGGAACACTCGGCCTCGGACTTTTTTGCCCTTGGCTTCGATACTGGATCCCGTAGCACTGTTTCGGATATATATATATGGGCTGCGCAGGACGAGATCAGCGAAGGCAACGAGACCCTGCGTATAGAAGTGCTGCCGCCGGCGGCGGGCAATGAGGACGCCTATGTTCCGGGAACCCCCTCGAGCGTTGAGTTTCCGGTGGGGGATACCTCCGGCTCCAGCGCCAATCTGGTCGGTGTGCGTCTGGCCAGCGTCGAAGGGGGCGCGCCGGCACAGATCGATATCACCCTGGGCGCCAGGCAAATCGAGGTGCCGGTCCTGCTGGGCATTGACGAGGCCACGGGTGATCGTATGCCGGAGACCGGCGACTATGCGCTGGAATCGGCGCCGGGCACCATCGGCAGACTGGAGGCCACTACCGACTCGTTGCAGTACCGGGTGGTTTTCCCGGTTTCCAATTCGACGCAGACCCACCGCCTCCTGGTGCGCGCATTGCCCGACAACGACGCGGATGCCGAGCGCCTCACGCTGGTTTTGCAGTCTGGCGGACTGTACACGGTAGGCAGTGGCGACCGGGCGCAGATTGAGATCGAAGACAGCTCGCAGTCGGTTGAGGTGCTGCCGCCGGCGGCGGATATACTGCTGGAGGGCGGCGACCCGGGGATCTTTACCGTCCGGGTACCGGAAGCGGTCCTTGCCGAGCTTCCGGTGGACTTTGCCGTCAGCGGGGTGCAGCGCGCCGACTTCACGCTCACCGCCGAGAGTGGCGGCACGCTGGCCTTTGCCCCCGGCGGCGGCTCCCTGAACGGCGCCTTGCGCATTGCCGAGGGCGGCAACCAGATACGGATTGCGCTGCAGATGGTCGCCGATGCGCTGCGGGAGACCGAGCGGCTCACATTCCGGCTGCAGGACTCCACCGATGGCGGCTATGGTCTGGCCTTGCCGCCGGCGGTGACCGAATTTGCCGTGGACATCGAGGAGAGCTTGCTGCCGGGAGTGCGTTTCGACCTTGCCGCCAGCGACCTGGTCGCCACGGAAGGCTCCACCACCGATTTGGCACAGTTGCAGATCGTGCTGGACCCGCCGGCCACCGGCAGTATGCCGGTAAATTTGCCGCTGGAGTTTCGCCCGCCGCCGGTACTCGGCGACTACCAGGTGCTTCGGGACAACACGCCGCTGACTGCCGACACCGGCGCGGAGCCTGGTGCGGCGCGTTATCTGCTGTCCGGGGTGAACAGCGGGCTTGTCAGCGTGCGCGTACGCACCGTTGCCGATTTGGACCGGACCAGCGAGCGGATTAATGTGCGGCTGCTGCCCGGCGCCGGCTACCGCTTTCCCCCCGCCGGCGATTTGGAAGCCGAGCTGAGTATACAGGAGGCGGCGCTGATGCAGTTGAGCCTGGCCTTTTCTGACGGCTCGGTGGAAGAAGGCGGAGTTGTCATGCTGAGCCTGCGTCTGAGCGCCGAGGCGCCCCGCCCCTTGCAGGTGGGCTACCGCATCAGCGGCGTGCAGGTGGGTGATTTCGAGTTGTTCGGAGACCGGGACGGGGTGCCCGGCACCGCCTCGGATGCCTCCGTGCTGCTGCAGGACTTGCTGGTGCTTGCCGCCGGCAGCGCTACCGCCTCCTATGAGTTGCGGACCAGCGATGACAGCCTGCTCGAAGGCACGGAGACGCTGCGCCTGGAGCTGCTGCCCTCGGTGGACGGCAGCTACGGGCTGGGGGCGAGCTCGGCCGAGTTGCGCATCGATGATAACGACCCGGCGCAGGTAGGCTTTGCCCAGGCCAGACCGGTGGCCGGGGAAGCGGCCGGCACGGTGGCGCTGCAGGTGCGCTCGCAGCCGGCGCCGCTGACGAACCTGCAGGTGGGCTACCGCTTTAACTCCGGTCAATCGGACGTGGCGCTCGGCGTTGACTTCATGCTGAGCGGCTTGAATGCCGACAATGCCGGCACGCTGACCCTGACACCGCAGGCGCCACAGGCGGACATCACGCTGACCCTGGTGGATGACCTGCTGAATGAGGGCCCTTTCGAAGAGGCGCTGTTCGAGTTGCAGCCCGGCGCCGGCTATATCCTGGGACAGCAGGATACGCTCCTGCGCATCTACGACAACGAGGCCCCGACCTCCACTCCGAGGGTGACCTTTGAGCAGGTCGAAAGCCTGGTCGGCGAGGGCAACACGGCGCGGGTGCAACTGCGGGTCGAGCCGCCGTCGGCAGACGAACTGACGGTGTTGTACGGGGCCATGCCTGCGGGCACGGCGGCAGCCGCCGACTATACGGCGCTCTCCGGCAGCCTGGTGATTCCGCCCAACGCAGGCGGGGCCGAGTTGCTCATCGAGTTGATTGATGACGGCAGGGATGAGGCGGAGGAGACTCTGGCGCTGATGCTCGCCGACCCGGTGGCAAGCGCCGGCTACCAGTTGGGCGATGCGCGCACCCATCTGCTGCGCATTCAGGATGCGCAGATCCCGGCGCTGTCTTTCGCCCCGGCCAGCCTAACGATCACCGAGGGCAGCGCGGCACTTGCCTTAGATCGAATGGAGCGCACGGCAACGATCTCCCTGGCGGTGGAGCCGAGCTCGCGGCGGCCTCTGCGGGTGCGTTACCGGGTGTCCACGCGCAGCAGCGCGAGACTGAGCAAGGACTACTCCGGGTTGCCGGAGCCGGGCGGCGTGAGTGTCTGGGCCGTGCCGGCCAACGCCGCGAGCAGCAGCTTCTCTGTGGAGGTGCTGCCCGATGCGGAGCCGGAGCCGGACGAGCAGTTGATCATCGAGTTGCTGCCCTCGGACGATGGCGGCTACGTGCTGGGCGAGCAGGCGGTATATACGCTGACCATCCGCAGCAATGGCGATGACGGCAGCCGGCCACGGGCGCTGTTCGGCGCGCTGGGCGGCACGGTCGTCGAGGGCATGGCCTTCGAGGTCCCGTTGCAGGTGCAGGGCTTTAGCGGCCCGCTGGCGGTGAACGTGGTGGCGGTAGGCGCGGCGACCACCGCCGAGACCGGTGATTACAGCTTTTCCGGCAGCCTGACCCTGTCGTCGCCGGGCGGCGAAGTGCTGCGCGTACAGACCGGCCAGGATTCGGACAACCAGGATGAGTTGCTGGTGTTGCAGTTTGCCGCCAGTCCCGCCTACGACCGGGCGATCAATACGCTGGAGGCCTCGCGCTTTGTGTTGCACATTGACGATAACGAGCCGGCCAGCGGCCAGGTGGTGCAGTTCGAGGACGGGGACTCGTCCGTTCTGGAACCCTCTCCCACTAACACCTCCCAGCACCAGGTCTTCCTGACCCGCAGCGCCACGGCGGGTGCGCTGGACGTGTCGCTGCGCGCGGTCGCTCGCGGCGGGGCGCAATCCTCCGGCTCGGATGCCGACGACTACCGGCTGGCCTCGAATACGGTGAGCTTCACCGCTGGTCAAGCGCGCGTACCGGTGCAACTCACGCTCTTGAGTGACCGGTCGCTCGGCGACAGTATTCAAGAGGAGGACCGCCAGGAGGGTGAGCAGACTGTAGAGCTGGCGCTGTCGCCGGGTTCGGGCTACCAATTGGGCGCCCAGCGCAGCCACCGGGTGCGGATTTTAGATCGTACAAGATTCAGACAAGTCGGATTTTGCCGGGTGGCGGATGGGCGTGACTGCTCGGGCGTTCGCATTACCGAAGGCGACATCTTTTATTTTGACACTGAGCCACTCACCTTCGGAAGTGGGCAGATAAGATTCACCGCGGTTCCCTTTGAGGCGCCGGTAAGTGTTTATTTCTGTGTCTATACGTCTTTCAGCGCTGCAGTCAGCACCTTGCGGGCTGACAATCCCGAATTTCTGTTGTTGAACGTCGAGCGGCTCCCCGGCGTCCGCTGCAATAATGTCTTTGATGCGGGGCTGACGCAGGCCTACAGGGTGATCATTCCGGCCGGCCAAAATTATGCCCGTGTGGCCATAGAGATCATCGATGACGACAAGGTGGAGCGTGGCCCCGGCGGGAACGCGGGGCATCGACTGGTCGCCGGATTTACCACGGATCCGCGCTATCCTTATGAGGGGTCTCAGCCAAGCAGCTACCCCCAAGAGTGGAGGTGTAATGCCGATGCAGGTGATGATGTTGGGGATACCGCCCCCGCCGCCCTCTGCCGGATCACCGATAACGACCGGCCGCCGGCGGCTTTGCCGAGTGTGGGCTTTGCCGAAGTCGGCGCCACGGTGGTCGAGGCCGCCAGCACTCAGAGTGTGACCGTGAACCTCGATGCCCCGCTGCCCGGCGGCCTGGTGGTGCGCTACCAGTTGGGCGGTTCGCCGTCCCTGGAGTTGGACCGGGATTACCGCATCGACGCGATTGACCGGGTCACGCGCGTAGGCCGTCTGGTGGTGCCGCCGGGGGCTTCCAGCGGCACGCTGGACTTCTCCCTGCTGAACAACCTGGTGCCGCTGCAGGGCGAGCGCGTCCTGACGCTGGCGCTGCAGCCGCAGGAGGGCCTCTATGAGGTGGCCGGCAACACCGTCTACACCCTGACCATCCAGGAAGATGATGAAATCGGCGACTTTGTGCAGGTGCGCTTTGCCCAGGCGCAACTGGAGGTGAACGAGGGCTCGGGCAGCGCCGAGCTGGTGGTGCAGGCCATCCCGCCGCCGGGGATCGCTATCTCCGGCTCCCTGGAGGTGGAATACCGCATCGTGTTCTCCGACACCACGGCCTTGCCCGCCGACTATACCCTGGCCTCCACCGGCACGCTGACGCTGAGCGACGGCAACCGGGACGTGACGCTGCCGGTGGGGTTGATTGATGACAGCGCCCAGGACTCGCTGCCCGCGCGTGAGCTGGTGGTAGAGCTGGTGCAGCCTGAGCCCATCCAGACCTACGTGGTGGTGCCGCCGCAGCGGGCAACGCTGGTGATCAACGATGATGACGGCGCCAATGCGCCGGTGCCGAGGGTGTATTTTGAGCGGGCCGACAGCGCTCTTGAAGAGGGCAACACGGCGATGGTGCGGGTGGTAGCAGTGCCGCCGCCGACCGGGGATCTGACGGTGACCTATCAGAGGATGCCCGGCGGCACCGCCACCGCCGGCAGCGACTACAGGACGCCTTCGGGCAGCCTGACCATCCCGCGCCAGCAGGGCAGCGCGCTACTCAGCGTGGAGCTGCTCAATAACCTCGAAGATGAGCCGGAGGAAACGCTGTTGCTGCGCTTGTTGCCGCCGTCGCCGGGCGCCGGCTACACGCTGGGCAGTCTGCGTGATCATCTGCTGCGCATCCAGGATGCGCAGGAGCCGGCGGTTTCCTTTGCCTCGGCCGGCAGGACGGTGACCGAGGCGCCCCGGAGCCTCAATAGGGGACTGATCAACGTGCAGGTCGAGGTCGGCCTGACCGTGTCACCGCCGTCCTTACGGCCGCTGACGGTGCGCTACCAGGTGTCGGGCAGCGCACAACGGAATCAGGACTATCAGGGCCTTCCGGCCAACGGGGCGGTCGACGTGCTGCAGATTGCCGCCAGCACAACCACCCATACCCTGAACTTTGAGGTGCCGCCGGACGAATTGCGCGAGGGGGTCGAGACGCTGGTTCTGGAGCTGCTCGACCCGTTTGATCCGGCGGATGACAGCTACCGCCGGGGTTCCCGTCCGGTCTATACCCTGACCATCAATGACGACCCCGCCGACGGCAACCTGCCGCAGGTATTGTTCGGCGCCGCTGACGACCTGCGGAGCGTGGCTGTGGATGCGCCGGTCCTGGAGGTGAATGAAGGGGAGTTTGTGGATATTCCGGTGCAGGTGAGCGCCTTCAGCGGCGCCTTCGACCTGAGCTTGGCGGTTGACGGGACGCAGAGCAACGCCGAGAGCGGCGATTATACCTTGCCGGCGGCGACGCGGATCGACGCCGCCGCCGGGACGGTGCGCTTGCAGACCAACCAGGACGTGGACGGCGATGACGAGGTGTTGGTGCTGGAATTTGCCCCCAGCGCCGCCTACCAGACGATGCCGCTACTGGTGCGCTCGAGCCTGGTGGTGTACATCCTGGATGACGAGGCGCCGACCACCGGGCCGGTGGTGCAATTTGTCGAGACGAGTTCGATCGTCCGGGAGGAACAATCCAACAATCAGCACCAGGTCGAGTTGACCCGTTCCGGCGACACCAGCGGGCCGCTGACGGTGTCGCTGCAAGCGGTCGGGCGTGGCGACGTCACGGCGGGGAACGGCGACGCCGAGGCGGATGACTATAACCTTCCGTCCAACATGGTGACCTTTGCCGCCGGCCAGTCCCGGACCAGGGCGCGGCTGGACCTGTTTGGCAATGTACGCAGTTCGTCTCCTCTCATATTAGATTTGAGCGAAGGGGAGCAGGTGGTGGAGTTGGCGCTGGTTGCGGGGGGGGACTACCGTCTGGGCGACCGGCGCCGCCATCAGGTACGGATCATCGACAGGATAACCCAGGAAACCAGCGCCTGCTTTTTGGCGGATGGCTCCCCTTGTTGCCACACCGCCACTGTTAGTAGAGGTTGTGCTGTGGGTGGGAATACCGAGATCCGCGAAGGGGATACCATCTATTTCGAGCAGCGGTTTTCTCAACCCGGCGCCGGTAATATCTTCACTCTTCGTAACATGGATCCTATTCTGCAGATGCCGATCGAGTTCCTGTATTGTGTCTCGACTACCGGGAGACCATTCGAGCGAAGCAGCCGGGTGAGCCACCGCCGGTCGGACAATCCAGACTTTCTGATTCTGGATGCGCAGCCGGTGAACCTTGGCTCCGACCCCTATCGCGGACAGTGTAGCGGCATTGATGGCGCCCAGGCGTACCGGGTAGTCGGGTTGCCCGGACAAAACAGAGTGCGGATCACCATAGAGATTGTCGATGATAACCGGGTAGAGGGCTCCGATGGTAATAGACTGGCAGCAGTGTTCAGACCTTCCCCGGTCACCCCCGTAACTGTGGCACAGGGCTCATTCCCTGCTGAGCTTCTGTGTAATTCCCGTGGGGGTACCGGTGAGAGCGCTAACGGTCCCTTTTGCGTCGTCATCGATAACGACGTCGCGCCAGCGCCGTTGCCGGCAGTGGGTTTTAGCGACACGGGCGGCACGGTCAGCGAGGATGGCGGGATGATGCGTATCCCGCTGGACATCTCCCCGGCCTCGGAGCGGGGTGTGGTGGTGGACTATGCGCTACTGCCCACCAGCAGCGCCTTGCTGAACCAGGACGTGATCATCGATGGCGTGGATGGCACGCTGAACGGCCAGGTAGTGCTCTTTGGAGACGGCGGCGAAATCCAGGTGCTGTTGCAGGACGATTCTGTCCGGCTGGGAAATATAACGTTGATCCTGGAGTTACGGCAGCGCGCGGGCGTGTACCAGATCGCCGCCGCCCGGAACCGCTATACCCTGATCATCGAAGATGATGATTGAGCTTATGGATACAAGGACACCGAGGTTTTATTTGATGAGACATCACACTTGCGCCTGCCACACGGAAGCGCCCTGTGCCCATTGCCCATCCTCTTCTGCCTGATTCCGTTGCCATGACCTGCTTCGCCCCCCGCTCGCTGCTTTCCGCCTTTTTGAGCACCTTGCTGGTGCTGCATGGGCTGCTGGCGCCGGTTCGCGCCGAGGCGCCGGCGCTGTTCGGACTCGATGATATCCCGCTTGCCAGTGCCCGGCTAACCCCGCCTGATCCCTCCTCGAAGTTGCTGGGTCTTGGGGAAATCGATCTATCCCGTTCGCGGCGGTGGGCGGCGTTGCAGGAGCAGGTTCGCCCGCGTGCTGCCGAATTGCCCGAACTTGCCGGTCTGGAGCAGCCGGCGCTCGACCCGCATCTGGAGCGGTATATAGCCCAGCCCTTGCGGCAAACCGGCGAGCATCTGAGCGGACTGTTTTCCAACGAACAGCAGGTAGCCGGGGTGCTGGAGCAGATAAAGCAGGGCGGAGTGGACATAGAGCAGAAGCTGGTGCAGGCGGGGGAGGAGAAGCTGCAAGCGATGGTGGATTCCGGGCTGGACAACGTCACGCAACGCCTGCAGGGGAGCATACTGCCGCAACTGGAGTTGAGCTACCGTGCGCCCTTTTCCGGGCGGGAAGAACTGTTTCATATCAATGCCACGCTGTTGCTGTGGGAAACCTCGAACCATTTGCTCTTCAATCAAGGCGGGTTACTGCTGCGCGATGGCGAGGATGGCGCCAATCTGGGGCTGGGCTACCGGTTTCTGGCGGGCGAAGGACTGCTACTGGGGGTGAACACCTTCTACGACTGGCTGTCGGACCCGGACGTAGAGCGCTGGTCGGTGGGCGCCGAGGCCCGTAGCGCCTGGCTGGACCTGCACGGCAACTGGTATCAGGGCCGGGGGAATGACCGGGACGGAGACACCCTGTATTACAGCCCGGACGGCTGGGACATAGAACTGGCGGCGCACCTTCCGACCGTTCCGTGGGTGGAACTGGGGACCAGCTATTACCTCTGGGAGGGCGAGGGCGGCCAGGATGACCTGGAAGGCTACCGCTACCAGCTATCGCTGAAACCTTTCACATTGTGGAACATAGGTCTTGAATACGATGACCCGGACGGGGACAGCGGTTCCTGGGGCGTAAAGGCCGATCTCAACTATCAATTTGGCGTTCCGCTCTCGAATCAACTGGCTTTGCGCGGTACGCAAGAGGCGCCCGACCTGTGGAGCCGCCGCTATGAAAAGGTAGAGCGGGAGTACGCCATACGGGTGCGCGAGCAGCGGACGGGGCCGGCGGTGGCATCTGCTCGTATTGCGCTGGACTCTGAGGCCTTTGATGATGGGAGTGTAACGTTGGAAGTGCCGCTCCCGCCCGGACGCTATTATCAGAACACGGCCGACGCGGACAGTTTCAGGCTGAGCGAGACCCTTCCCGGGGAAGTCGAAGTGACCGGTTTCATATTCAATGGCGCGCGCAATTTGGCGACCCTGACACTGGGTTACACACCCGGCGACCCCGACCCGATTCCAGAGGACGGCGAGTTCGAGTTACGCATCACGGTGGAGGGCGACGCGCTTGAGCCGGCGGGCGCCCTGGTTGATTTGGTGATTGTAGAGATTAACGCCGTAGCGTCCGCCGACCCCGGCACGGTGAGGCTGCTGCTTGGGCGGAGCGTACTGGCGGAGGAGGACCCGGTGTCGGGCTGTGACTCAGGCATCACCGGCGTTGCCTGCGTAGCGCCGCCCGCAGGCAGTACGATGACGATGTCGGTATCCTTGCAGGTGCCGCTGACCCCGGTACAGTCCGGCACCTGTCCGACCTGTCAGGTTTCACTACCGGCCTATAACTTCCGCTTTGTCGGCACGGCCACGCTGGGCACCGACTACACGGTGGCTGCGCTGATGCTGACCCAGACCTCGGACCCCACTGACCCCACTGCCAGTCCAATAGACATCACACCGCTGCCGGATGCAAGCAGTCCGCGCTTCACGGTACGGTTGGGCTCGCTCAGCACCCACTACCTGAATATAGATCTGGAGTTGAATCCGGGCGCGGATACAGAGCAAAAGACCATTCAATTGGCGCGTGTCATTGAGGACGGCGCCCTTGCCGGAGAGCAGCCCTTGCTGGTCCTCGAGCCGATGGGCACGCCCTATGCCGAGTTGGAGGAAGTCACGTCTCCGCTTACCGAGACGAACCTGAACGGCGCCACGGTAACGGTGACGCTGACGAACGCCGTATACCTGCCCGGGCTGGCCGCCAGCGACTTCAGGCCGCTCGATACCGTGCAAGGCACGGTGAGTATCACCGGTGTTAGCCCCGACAGCGCCACCCAGGCGACCTTGACGCTTGGGCATAGCGGTGGAGACATTAACGCCGACGGCACGCTGGTGGTGACGGTGCTGGATTCCGCGCATAGCGGCAGCGGCAATCTGAATGCCGGCAGCGTGCCGCTGGCCGCCGTTGCCGGCGTCAGCGTCACGCCGGTGGCGGTCACGGTGGGGGAGAATGGCGGCACGAACACCTACACCCTGGTACTGGACAAACAGCCGACCGCTGACGTCACCCTCACCCCGGTGAGCGGCGACATCACGGTGGCGACGGTATTGCCGGCATCACTGAGCTTCACCATGGACAACTGGGACACGCCGCAGACCGTCACCGTGACCGGCATAGACGACGCCATTGACAACGCCAGCAACCGCACTGCGACGGTAACCCATACGATTGACAGCGACGACGGCGACTATGACCCGTTGAGCGTAGCCGCCGTGACCGTGACCGCGGCCGACAACGACGGCGTCGGCGTCAACGTTTTGCCGGCGGCGGTCACGGTGAATGAGGATGGCGGCACGAACACCTACACCCTGGCGCTGGCCAGCGAGCCGATCGCCGAGGTCACCCTCACCCCGGCGAGCGGCAACACTGCGATAGCCACGGTATCGCCGCCGACGCTGAGTTTCACCTCGTCCGACTGGAACGTGGCGCAGACCGTCACCGTGACCGGCATAGACGACGTCATTGACAACCCCAGCGACCGCACTGTCCCCATCACCCATACGATTGGGAGCGCTGACAGTGGCTATAACGGGTTGCCGGTCGCCGCCGTGACCGTAACCGCGACCGACGACGACGACCCCGGCGTCAGCGTTTCCGAGACGGCGCTCACGGTGGACGAGAACAGCGACACCGGCGCCTACACGGTCGAACTTGATAGCCAGCCGACCGCCAATGTCAACCTCACCCTGAGCAGCAGCGCCCTCTCGGTAGCGACAGTATCGCCGCCGACGCTGAGCTTCACCCCGTCCAACTGGAACGTGCCGCAAACCGTCACCGTCACCGGCATAGATGACGACCTTGACAACCCGGTCGACCGCACGGCGACCATCAGCCATGCGCTGAGCAGTTCCGACGCCAGCTATAATAACGTACTGGGCTTAGCAAGCGTGACCGTGACCGCAACCGACAACGACACCGCCGGCGTCAGTGTTTCCGAGACGGCACTGAGTGTGCCCGAGGCGGGCGGTACCTCCGGCGCCTACACGGTCGTGCTCAACAGCCAGCCGACCGCCGATGTCAGCTTCACGCTGGCAAGTGGTGACACCACGATAGCGATGGTATCGCCGCCGACGCTGAGTTTCACCCCGTCCAACTGGAACGTGGCGCAGACCGTCACCGTCACCGGTGTGAACGACGACATTGTCAATCCGGGCGACCGCACTACCGCCATCACCCATACGATTGACAGCGCCGACGGCGACTATGACACGCTGAGCGTGGCTTCCGTGGACGTGATCGCGGACGACGACGACGCCGGCGTCCGCGTTACGCCGACGACGCTGAGTGTGCCCGAGGCGGACGGCACCGGCACTTACACCCTGGTACTCGAAAGCGAGCCGACGGCCGGGGTCACCATCACGCTTGCGAGCGGCGACACCAATATAGCGACGGTATCACTGGCGACGCTGAGCTTCACCACGTCCAACTGGAACGTGGCGCAGACCGTCACCGTCACCGGTGTGAACGACGACATAGACAATGACCCCGTCCGCACGGCCCCCATCCGCCATACAACCGCGAGTAGCGACGACGACTATGACGCGGCGGACGTGGACGACGTGGTTGTGAGCGCGACCGACGACGACGTTGCCGGCGTCCAGGTTACGCCGCCGGCGCTGAGTGTGGATGAGAGTACCGGCGCCGGCGCTTACACCCTGGCGCTCGAAAGCGAGCCGACCGGCACGGTCACCATCACTCCCACGAGCGGCGCCGTCTCGGTAGCGATGGTGAGCGGGGCGCTGAGCTTCACCCCGTCCAACTGGAACGTGGCGCAGACCGTCACCGTGACCGGTGTGGACGATGCCATTGACAACAACCCCGTCCGTACTGCGACCATCAGCCATACGATTTCAGGCGGCGGCTATAACGCGGTACCCGTGACCGACGTGACCGTGACCGCGGACGACGATGACACCGCCGGCGTCAGTGTTGATCCAACCATGCTCACGGTGGATGAGAACAGCGGCGCCGGCACTTACACGGTCGTGCTCGACAGCCAGCCGACCGCCGATGTCAGCTTCACGCTGGCAAGTGGTGACACCACGATAGCGATGGTATCGCCGCCGACGCTGAGTTTCACCCCGTCCAACTGGAACGTGGCGCAGACCGTCACCGTCACCGGTGTGAACGACGACATTGTCAATCCGGGCGACCGCACTACCGCCATCACCCATACGATTGACAGCGCCGACGGCGACTATGACACGCTGAGCGTGGCTTCCGTGGACGTGATCGCGGACGACGACGACGCCGGCGTCCGCGTTACGCCGACGACGCTGAGTGTGCCCGAGGCGGACGGCACCGGCACTTACACCCTGGTACTCGAAAGCGAGCCGACGGCCGGGGTCACCATCACGCTTGCGAGCGGCGACACCAATATAGCGACGGTATCACTGGCGACGCTGAGCTTCACCACGTCCAACTGGAACGTGGCGCAGACCGTCACCGTCACCGGTGTGAACGACGACATAGACAATGACCCCGTCCGCACGGCCCCCATCCGCCATACAACCGCGAGTAGCGACGACGACTATGACGCGGCGGACGTGGACGACGTGGTTGTGAGCGCGACCGACGACGACGTTGCCGGCGTCCAGGTTACGCCGCCGGCGCTGAGTGTGGATGAGAGTACCGGCGCCGGCGCTTACACCCTGGCGCTCGAAAGCGAGCCGACCGGCACGGTCACCATCACTCCCACGAGCGGCGCCGTCTCGGTAGCGATGGTGAGCGGGGCGCTGAGCTTCACCCCGTCCAACTGGAACGTGGCGCAGACCGTCACCGTGACCGGTGTGGACGATGCCATTGACAACAACCCCGTCCGTACTGCGACCATCAGCCATACGATTTCAGGCGGCGGCTATAACGCGGTACCCGTGACCGACGTGACCGTGACCGCGGACGACGATGACACCGCCGGCGTCAGTGTTGATCCAACCATGCTCACGGTGGATGAGAACAGCGGCGCCGGCACTTACACGGTCGTGCTCGACAGCCAGCCGACCGCCGATGTCAGCTTCACGCTGGCAAGTGGTGACACCACGATAGCGATGGTATCGCCGCCGACGCTGAGTTTCACCCCGTCCGCCTGGAACGTGGCGCAGACCGTCACCGTCACCGGTGTGGACGATGCCATTATCAACAACCCCGTCCGCACTACCGCCATCACCCATACGATAGACAGCGCCGACGGCGGCTATGACACGCTGAGCGTGGACTCCGTGGACGTGATCGCGGACGACGACGACGCCGGTGTCAGCGTTTCACGGACGGCGCTCACGGTGGCCGAGAATAGCGGCACCGGCAGCTACACCCTGGTGCTGGACAGCCAGCCGACGGACGATGCTACCGTCACACTCACAAGCGGCGACACCAATATAGCGACGGTATCGCCGGGGACGCTGAGCTTCACCCCGTCCGTTTGGAACGTGGCGCAGACCGTCACCGTCACCGGTGTGAACGACGGCATTGACAATCTGGTTGACCGCACGGTCACCATCAGCCATACGGTTGCGAGTAGCGACGGCAACTATGACGGGGTGGACGTGGACGACGTGGTCGTGACTTCGGACGACGACGACGACCCCGGCGTCAGCGTTACGCCGACGACGGTCACGGTGGCCGAGAATCGCGGCACCGATACCTACACCCTGGTGCTGGACGTGGTGCCGACGGACAGTGTTACCATCACTCCCACGAGCGGTGCCGTCTCGGTAGCGACGGTGAGCGCGGCGCTGAGTTTCACCACGTCCAACTGGAACGTGGCGCAGACCGTCACCGTGACCGGTGTGAACGACGCCGTTGACAATGTCGGCAACCGCCGTACTGCCACCATCACCCATGCGCTGAGCAGCAGCGGCGACTCCAGATATAACTCGCCAACCGTGACCGTGACCGACGTGAGCGTGAGCGCGACCGACGATGACACCGCCAGTGTCGGCGTTGCGCCGGCGACGGTCACGGTGGCCGAGGATAACGGCACTGACACCTACACCGTGGTGCTCGAAAGCGAGCCGACCGGCACGGTCACCATCACCCCGGCGAGCAGCGCCGACCCGGTGGCCACGGTGAGCGGGGCGCTGAGCTTCACCCCGTCCAACTGGAACGTGGCGCAGACGGTCACGGTGACCGGCGTGAACGACAACCGGGTCAATGCCAGCCCCCGCACCGCCACCATCAGCCATACGATTTCGGGCGGCGGCTATAACTCGGTGCCGGTGGCCGACGTGGTTGTGAGCGCGACCGACGACGACGTTGCCGGCGTCAGTGTTTCCGAGACGGCGCTCACGGTGGATGAGGGTGGCGGCACCGGCACTTACACCCTGGCGCTCGAAAGCGAGCCGATCGGCACGGTCACCATCACCCCGGCGAGCAGCGCCGTGCCGGTGGCCACGGTGAGCGGGGCGCTGAGCTTCACCCCGGCCAACTGGAACGTGGCGCAGACGGTCACGGTGACCGGCGTGAACGACAACCGGGTCAATGCCAGCCCCCGCACCGCCACCATCAGCCATACGATTTCGGGCGGCGACTATAACTCGGTGCCGGTGGCCGACGTGGGCGTGAGCGTGACCGACAACGACGTTGCCCGCGTCAGCATTATGCCGACGGCGCTCACGGTGGATGAGGATGGCGGCACCGGCGCCTACACGGTCGTGCTCGACAGCCAGCCGACGGACGATGTCAGCCTTACGCTGGCAAGTGGCGACACCATGATAGCGATGGTATCGCCGCCGACGCTGAGTTTCATCCCGGCCGCCTGGAACGTAGCGCAGACCGTCACCGTCACCGGTGTGAACGACGACATTATCAATCCGGGCGACCGCACTACCGCCATCACCCATACGATAGACAGCGCCGACGGCGACTATGGCACGTTGAGCGTGGACTCCGTGGACGTGACCGCGGACGACGACGACGCCGGTGTCCGCGTTACGCCGACGACGCTGAGTGTGCCCGAGAATGGCGGTACCGGCACTTACACCCTGGTACTCGAAAGCGAGCCGACGGACGGGGTCACCATCACGCTTGCGAGCGGCGACACCAATATAGCGACGGTATCACTGGCGACGCTGAGCTTCACCACGTCCAACTGGAACACGGCGCAGACCGTCACCGTCACCGGTATAAACGACGACATAGACAATGACCCCGTCCGCACCGCACCCATCAGCCATACGTCTGCGAGTAGCGACGACGACTATGACACGGCGGACGTGGACGACGTGGTTGTGACCGCGACCGACGACGACGTTGCCGGCGTCAGCGTTACGCCGACCATGGTCACGGTGGCCGAGGGTAACGGTACCGGCAGCTACACCGTGGCGCTCGACAGCCAGCCGGCGGCCAATGTCACCATCACCCCGGCAAGCAGCGCCGTGCCGGTGGCCACGGTGAGCGGGGCGCTGAGCTTCACCCCGGCCAACTGGAACGTGCCGCAGACGGTCACGGTGACCGGCGTGAACGACGACCTGGACAATGCCAGCGACCGCACTGCGACCATCACCCATGCGATTGACAGTACCGACGGCGACTATAGCGTGTTGCCCGTGGACGACGTGAGTGTAACCGCGACCGACGACGACGTTGCCGGCGTCAGCGTTGTGCCGACCGTGATCACGGTGAACGAGGATAGCGGCACGAACGTCTACACCGTGGTACTCGGCAGCCGGCCGACGGCCGCCGTCACCATCACGCCGACGAGCGGCGACACCGATTTAGCGACGGTGAGCGGGGCGCTGAGCTTCGCCCCGGCCGCCTGGAACGTGGCGCAGACCGTCACGGTGACCGGTGTGGACGACGGCATTGAAAACGCCGTCCCCCGCATGACCGCCATCACCCATGCGATAGACAGTACCGACGGTGACTATGGCTCGTTGGACGTGGACGACGTGAGTGTGAGCGGTGTGTCCTTGCCGCAGGCAGGGCTGTTCAGTATCGGTGATGACAACGCCACAGAGGGCTCCACAATAGATACCGCCAATTTTGAGCTGCGCCTGTCCTTAGACACATTGGAGTTGGATCCTGGGCAGACCCTGCCGGTACAGTTCCAGATCGATCCGGCAGAGGCAGCCGCCGATTATCGCCTGTTCCTGGGCGCCACCGAGCTGAGCGCAGACCCGGGCGCCACCAACCGCTACACAGTCCCGGTAGATGCAACGGGTGTACGGGCGGTGCAGTTGCGCGCCGGGCAGGATGCCGGTAATACCGATGATCAGGTGACAGTGCTGGTGCTGCCTGGCACGGGCTATCTGGTCTCCAGCACAGCGCCATCGCTCGTTCTGACCTTGAGGGACGATGATAGGCTCGTCGTTCCATTCCAAGCACGCTGGAGCGTAGATGAAAGCCGCTCGACCACAAGCATTCGGGAAGGGGAGGGGAGAGCGGTATTTTGGCTGCAATTTGACCGGCGAGTAGCTGCTCCGAGAACGGTGAATCTGCAGATTGCTTCTGCAACGGCCACAAGAGGTGCGGATTACAATGTTCCCGATAGCAGAGTGTTCATACCCAGCCAGCCTAATCTTCTAGTCCTAAGAATTCCCGATGGGATACACGAATTTCCACTGTATTTTGACATAGTCGATGATAATGTGCGGGAGCGGACCGAGACGGTGGAGTTCAGCCTGTTCGGTGTCAACCCAAGACTAGACAATCTGCGCGTAACCATCATCGATAATGAACTGCCCCTGGTCGAGATCAGATCGCCTCGGTCACGGCTGTTCGAGGGGCAGAGTGTGCGCCTGCCGTTGCGGGTCCAGCCAACGGAGCATCCACTCCTTGAGGTGGGCTATCAGGTTCGTGGCGTGGACGCGGCGGACTTCCGTCTGGCGGTGCCCGCGGACGTCGACACGCAGTTGAATGTGAATGCCGACGGTCTGAGCGGAACTCTGACCATTCCGCAAAATGCCGGTGCGGGCGCCTTGCGCCTGGAGGCAGTGGATGATGGGATGGCAGGTGCTGATCTGCCACTGGAGTTTGTGCTCCAGGCCAGCCCCGGGAACGTAACAGTCGGAGACAGCCTGAGCATTACCCTGGTGGATGTGACCTCTGCCCAGGCGCAGGCAGGCATTGTGGAGCCAAGTGATTCCCTGACCATCGAGGAGGCCGGCGCAGCAGGCGAGGTGGTCGTTGAACTCAGTGTCACGCCCGCTACGCGCCAGGTGCAGTTCACTTTTGTCTCGGGCACCCCGGCCCCGGAGCTGACCGACTATAGCGTGGTGAGCGTCAGCGCCAGCGATGGCACACTGAGCGGAACCGGGCCAGACTACACCATTGCATTTCCGGCCAGTAACTCCGTGCAGCGCCATCGGCTGAGCATCAGCGCCAATGCCGATACCGACAGCGCAACTGAGCAACTGGAGTTTCGTTTGTCGGATCCGGCCCCGGACAGCGGCTATAGTCTCGCGGCGCGTCGCTCTGTGGACATTACCCTGCTCGATGCGGATAACAGTCTGCCACAGGTAGGACTCCGAATCACCTCGCCATCCCGCTTTAGAGAATCAGCGCCATTACTGAGGATGGTTGATCGAGTAACAGGGTTCTCCACCCCGTTAGCCGACAGCGATGGATTACGTGCAGTGGTAATTTTGGGTGCGGACATCCAGCCGGGGGGAGATGGTGTAGCGGTTAATTTTCGCATCACGGGAGTGGATACAGGCTTGGGGAACTCTGCCGCGAGCGAGATCCGTGTTGATACGAATAGGGCGGGCAATGATGGGAACGTCGTGGTCCCGATCACGGAGAACGGCACCTCTGCGCAGAACTTTTTTACTATCACTATTCCTTCCACGGCCCAGAGTGGGGCCTTTCAGGAAACTTTTCTTATATGGGCCACGCTGGACGGAATCACTGAAGGAAATGAAACCCTTGTGCTGGAAATCCTGCCGGGCGATGGCTATATCCCGAACAGTTTTGAAACCCTGGTGAGCAGTCTTTCGCCCAATCCTCTCCAGTATATGCCTGAGCTTTCCTTTGTGGTCGAAGACGCCTCGCTTTCGAGTGCGGTGCTGAGCGCAGCGAGTGCAACTGTGACCGCTGTCGAAGGAGGCGCCGCCGTGCCGGTGGATCTTTCTCTGTCGGCGACGCGGTTGCAGGTGCCGGTGCAATTGCGCATCGTCGAGGCGAGCGGGGCCTTGGCCCCGGAAAGCGGGGATTATCAGTTGCGCTCGGCAGCAGGTACGCAGGGCACATTGGAAAGCACCGCAGACCCCTTGCTGTATCGGGTGGTATTTCCGCCAGCGGGCAGCAGTCAGACCCATCGCTTGCTGGTGAGCGCTTTGAGCGATAGCGATGCCGATCCCGAGCGCCTGACGTTGCGCCTGGAGAGCCCTGCGGGCTCGCGCTATGATGTGGGTACCGGGCAGTCGGTGCAGATCGACGTGGAAGACGGCTCCCCGTTGGTCTCTGTACAGGCGCCGGAACTGACAACGCTGCTGGAGGGGGCCGCGCCAGTGAACTTTGCGCTGCGCCTGGAGCGGCCGGCTGCGGCCCCGCTGCCGGTGCGCTTTTCGATCAGCGGCCTGCAGCGCGCCGACTTCACGCTCACTGCCGTTAGCGGCGGCACGCTCGCCTTCGAAAATGCCAACGTCTTGAGCGGTACCCTGACCTTCGCCCAGGACAGTGCCGCGTTGCAATTGCAGTTGCGGGTGCCGGCGGATTTGATTGTGGAGTCGCAGGAGCGCTTTACCTTCACCCTGCCGGAGGTCACAGATAACAGCTACGGCCTGGCGCCGCCCCCGGCGGTGACCGAATTTGCCGTGGACATCGAGGAGAGCCTGCTGCCGGCGGTGCGTTTCGACCTTGCTGCCAGCGACCTGGTCGCCACGGAAGGCTCCACCACCGATTTGGCGCAGTTGCAGATCGTGCTGGACCCGCCGGCCACCGGCAGTATGCCGGTAAATTTGCCGCTGGAGTTTCGCCCGCCGCCGGCGTTCGGCGACTACCAGGTGCTCCAGAACAACACGCCGCTGAATGCCGACACAAATGCGGCGCCCGGTGCGGCGCGTTATCTGCTGTCCGGGGTGAACAGCGGGCTTGTCAGTGTGCGCGTACGCGCCGTTGCCGATTTGGACCGGACCAGCGAGCGGATTAGTGTGCGGCTGCTGCCCGGCGCCGGCTTCCGCTTTCCCCCCTCCGGCGATTTGGAAGCCGAGCTGAGTATACAGGAGGCGGCGCTGATGCAGTTGAGCCTGGACTTTTCTGAGGGCTCGGTGGAAGAAGGCGGCACTGTCATGCTGAGCCTGCGTCTGAGTGCCGATGCGCCCCGCCCCTTGCAGGTGGGCTACCGCATCAGCGGCGTGCAGGTGGGTGATTTCGAGTTGTTCGGAGACCGGGACGGGGTGCCCGGCACCGCCGAGGACGACTCCGTGCTGCTGCAGGACGTGCTGGTGCTTGCCGCCGACAGCGCTACCGCCTCCTATGAGTTGCGGATCAGCGATGACCGCCTGCTCGAAGGCACGGAGACGCTGCGCCTGGAGCTGCTGCCCTCGGTGGACGGCAGTTACGGGCTGGGGGCGAACTCGGCCGAGTTGCGCATCGATGATAACGACCCGGCGCAGGTAGGCTTTGTCCAGGCCAGACCGGTGGCCGGGGAAGCGGCCGGCACGGTGGCGCTGCAGGTGCGCTCGCAGCCGGCGCCGCTGACGGACCTGCAGGTGGGCTACCGCTTTAACTCCGATCGATCGAACGTGGCGCTCGGCGTCGATTTCATGCTGAGCGGCTTGAATGCCGACAATGCCGGCACGCTGACCCTGACACCGCAGGCGCCGCAGGCGGACATCACGCTGACCCTGGTGGATGACCTGCTGAATGAGGGCCCTTTCGAGGAGGCGCTGTTCCAGTTGCAGCCGCCGCCGCCCGGCGCCAGCTATATCCTGGGACAGCAGGATACGCTCCTGCGCATCTACGACAACGAAGCCCCGACCTCCACGCCGAGGGTGACCTTTGAGCAGGTCGAAAGCCTGGCCGGCGAGGGCGGCCCGGCGCGGGTGCAACTGCGGGTCGAGCCGCCGTCAGGGGACGAACTGACGGTCTCGTACGGGGCCATGCCTGCGGGCACGGCGGCATCGGGCGCCGACTATGCGGCGCTCTCCGGCAGCCTGACGGTCCCGCCCAACGCAGGCGGGGCCGAGTTGCTCATCGAGTTGATTGATGACGGCCAGGATGAGCCGGAGGAGACTCTGGCGCTGATGCTCGCCACCCCGGTGGCAAGTGCCGGCTATCAGTTGGGCGATGCGCGCACCCATCTGCTGCGCATTCAGGATGCGCAGATCCCGGCGCTGTCTTTCGCCCCGGCCAGCCAAACGCTCACCGAGGGCAGCGCGGCACTTGCCTCCAGCCGAATGGAGCGCACGGCAACGATCTCCCTGGCGGTGGAGCCGAGCTCGCAGCGGCCTCTGCGGGTGCGTTACCGGGTGTCCACGCGCAGCAGCGCGAGACTGAGCAAGGACTACTCCGGGCTGCCGGAGCCGGGCGGCGTGAGTGTCTGGGCCGTGCCGGCCAACGCCGCGACCAGCAGCTTCTCTGTGCAGGTGCTGCCCGATTCGGAGCCGGAGCCGGACGAGCAGTTGATCGTCGAGTTGCTGCCCTCGGACGATGGCGGCTACGTGCTGGGCGAGCAGGCGGTATATACGCTGACCATCCGCAGCAATGGCGATGACGGCAGCCGGCCACGGGCGCTGTTCGGCGCGCTGGGCGGCACGGTCGTCGAGGGCATGGCCTTCGAGGTCCCGTTGCAGGTGCAGGGCTTTAGCGGCCCGCTGGCGGTGAACGTGGTGGCGGTGGGCGCGGCGACCACCGCCGAGACCGATGATTACAGCTTTTCCGGCAGCCTGACCCTGTCGTCGCCGGGCGGCGAAGTGCTGCGCGTACAGACCGGCCAGGATTCAGACAACCAGGATGAGTTGCTGGTGTTGGAGTTTTCCGCCAGTCCCGCCTACGACCGGGCGATCAATACGCTGGAGGAATCGCGCTTTGTGTTGCACATTGACGATAACGAGCCGGCCAGCGGCCAGGTGGTGCAGTTCGAGGACGGGGACTCGTCCGTTCGGGAACCCTCTCGCACCAGCTCTGGCCCCTCCCAGCACCAGGTCTTCCTGACCCGCAGCGCCACGGCGGGTGTGCTGGACGTGTCGCTACGCGCGGTCAATCGCGGCGGGGCGCAATCCTCCGGCTCGCCCGCCGACTACCGGCTGGCCTCGAATACGGTGCGCTTCAACGCCGGCCAAGCGCGCGTCCCGGTGCAACTCACGCTCTTGAGGGACCGGTCAGTGACGTTCTTAGGCGGCAGAGTTGGTATTAACAATGAGGACCGCCAGGAGGGTGATCAGACTGTAGAGCTGGCGCTGTTGCCGGGTTCGGGCTACCAATTGGGCGCCCAGCGCAGCCACCGGGTGCGGATTGCGGATCTTACATTCCTTAATCAATCCGGATTTTGCCGGGTGGCGGATGGGCGTGACTGCTCGGGCGTTCCCATTACCGAAGGCGACATCTTTTATTTTGACACTGAGCCACTCACCTTCGGAGGGGGGGGGCAGGAAAACGTCACCGCGGTTCCCTTTGAGGCGCCGGTAAGCCTTTATTTCTGTGTCTATACGTCTTTCAGCGCTGCAGTCAGCACCTTACGGGGGGACAATCCTGAATTTCTGTTGTTGAACGTCGAGCGGCTCCCCGACGTCCGCTGCGATAATGTCACTGATGGGCAGTTGACGCAGGCCTACAGGGTGATCATTCCAGCCGGCCGAAATTCTGCCCGTGTGGCCATAGAGATCATCGATGACGACAAGGTGGAGCGTGGCCCCGGGGAGAACGCGGGGCATCGACTGGTCGCCGGATTTGCCCCGGATCCGCGCTATCCTTATGGTATTACGGCAGGCAGCTACCCCGCATCGTGGAGGTGTAATGCCGATTCAGGTGATGATGTTGGGAATTCCGCCATGGATGCCCTCTGCCGGATCACCGATAACGACCAGGAGCCGGCGGCTTTGCCGAGGGTGGGCTTTGCCGAAGTCGGCGCCACGGTGGACGAGGCCGACGGCACTCAGAGTCTGACCGTGAACCTCGATACCCCGTCGCCTGGCGGCCTGGTGGTGCGCTACCAGTTGGGCGGTTCGCCGTCTCTGGAGTTGGACCGGGATTACCGCATCGACGCGCTTGACCGGGTCACGCGCGTAGGCCGTCTGGTGGTGCCGCCGGGGGATTCCAGCGCCACGCTGGACTTCTCCCTGCTGGACAACCCGGTGCCGCTGCAGGGCGAGCGCGTCCTGACGCTGGCGCTGCAGCCGCAGGAGGGCCTCTATGAGGTGGCCGGCAACACCGTCTACACCCTGACCATCCAGGAAGATGATGAAATCGGCGACTTTGTGCAGGTGCGCTTTGCCGAGGCGCAGTTGGAGGTGAACGAGGGCTCGGGCAGCGCCGATCTGGTGGTGCGGGCCATCCCGCCGCCGGGGATCGCTATCTCCGGCTCCCTGGAGGTGGAATACCGCATCGTGTTCTCCGACACCACGGCCTTGCCCGCCGACTATACCCTGGCCTCCAGCGGCACGCTGACGCTGAGCGACGGCAACCGGCTCGTGACGCTGCCGGTGGGGTTGATTGATGACAGCGCCCAGGACTCGCTGCCCTCGCGTGAGCTGGTGGTAGAGCTGGTGCAGCCTGATCCCATCCAGACCTACGTGGTGGTGCCGCCGCAGCGGGCAACGCTGGTGATCAACGATGATGACGGCGCCAATGCGCCGGTGCCGAGGGTGTATTTTGAGCGGGCCGACAGCGCTCCTGAAGAGGGCAACACGGTGATGGTGCGGGTGGTAGCAGTGCCGCCGCCGACCGGGGAGTTGACGGTGGCCTATCAGAGGATGCCCGGCGGCACGGCCACCGCCGGCAGCGACTACAGGACGCTTTCGGGCAGCCTGACCATCCCGCCCCAGCAGGGCAGCGCGCTACTCAGCGTGGAGTTGCTCAATAACCCCGAGGATGAGGCGGAGGAGACGCTGTTGCTGCGCTTGTCGCCGCCGTCGCCGAGCGCCGGCTATACGCTGGGCAGTCTGCGTGATCATCTGCTGCGTATCCAGGATGCGCAGGTGCCGGCGGTTTCCTTTGCCTCGGCCGGCAGGACGGTGACCGAGGCGCCCCGGAGCATCAATAGGGGACGGATCAACGTGCTGGTCGAGATCGGCCTGACCGTGGCGCCGGCGCCTTTCCAGCCGCTGACGGTGCGCTACCAGGTGTCGGGCAGCGCACAACAGAATCAGGACTATCAGGGCCTTCCGCCCAACGGGGCGGTCGACGTGCTGCAGATTGCCGCCAGCACAACCACCCATACCCTGATCGTTGAGGTGCCGCCGGACGAATTGCGCGAAGGGGTCGAGACGCTGGTTCTGGAGCTGCTCGACCCGCTCAACCCGGAGGATGACAGCTACCGCCCGGGTTCCGAGCCGGTCTATACCCTGACCATCAATGACGACCCCGCCGACGGCAACCTGCCGCAGGTATTGTTCGGCGCCGCTGACGACCTGCGGAGCGTGGCTGTGGATGCGCCGGTCCTGGAGGTGAATGAAGGGGAGTTTGTGGATATTCCGGTGCAGGTGAGCGCCTTCAGCGGCGCCTTCGACCTGAGCCTGGCGGTTGACGGGACGCAGAGCAACGCCGAGAGCGGCGATTATACCTTGCCGGCCACCACGGCGGTCGACAGCGCCGCCGGGACGGTGCGCTTGCAGACCAACCAGGACGTGGACGGCGATGACGAGGTGTTGGTGCTGGAATTTGCCCCCAGCGCCGCCTACCAGACGATGCCGCTACTGGTGCGCTCGAGCCTGGTGGTGTACATCTTGGATGACGAGGCGCCGACCACCGGGCCGGTGGTGCAATTTGCCGAGACGAGTTCGATCGTCCGGGAGGAACAATCCAACAGTCAGCACCAGGTCGAGTTGACCCGTTCCGTCGACACCAGCGGGCCGCTGACGGTGTCGCTGCAAGCGGTCGGGCGTGGCGACGTCACGGCGGGGAACGGCGACGCCGATGCGGATGACTATAACCTTCCGTCCAACATGGTGACCTTTGCCGCCGGCCAGTCCCGGACCATGGCGCGGCTGGACCTGTTTGGCAATTTACGCAATGTGTCTCCTCTCAGATATGATTTTAGCGAAGGGGAGCAGGTGGTGGAGTTGGCGCTGGTTGCGGGGGGGGGCTACCGTCTGGGCGACCGGCGCCGCCATCAGGTACGGATCATCGACAGGATACGCCCGGCAGGCAACGCCTGCTTTTTGGCGGATGGCTCCCCTTGTTGCCACACCGTCGGTGACAGAGGTTGTGCTGTGGGTGGGAATACCGAGATCCGCGAAGGGGATATCATCTATTTCGAGCATTTGCTTGGTCAACCCGGCTCCGAGAGCGGCATTACTCGTGGCAGGACTCCTATTCTGCAGATGCCGATCGAGGTCCTGTATTGTGTCTCGACTGCCGGGAGACCATTAGAGCGAAGCAGCCGGGTGAGCCACCGCCGGTCGGACAATCCAGACTTTCTGATTCTGGATGCGCAGCCGGTGAACCTTGGTTCCGACCCCTATCGCGGACAGTGTAGCGGCATTAGTGGCGCCCAGGCGTACCGGGTAGTCGGGTTGCCCGGACAAAACAGACTGCGGATCACCATGGAGATTGTCGATGATAACCGGGTAGAGGGCTCCGATGGTAATAGACTGGTAGCAGAGTTCAGACCGTCCCCGGTCACCCCCGTAGACAGGATACAGAACGCATTCCCTGCTGATCTTCTGTGTAATTCCACTGGGGGTACCGGCGAGGGCGCTAACAATCCCTTTTGCGTCGTCATCGATAACGATGTCGCGCCGGTGCCGTTGCCGACAGTGGGTTTTAGCGACACGGGCGGCACGGTCAGCGAGGATGGCGGGATGATGCGTATCCCGCTGGACGTCTCCCCGGCCTCGGAGCGGGGTGTAGTGGTGGACTATGCGCTGCTGCCCACCAGCAGCGCCTTGCTGAACCAGGACGTGATCATCGATGGCGTGGATGGCACACTGAGGGGCCAGGTAGTGCTCTTTGGAGACGGCGGCGAAATCCAGGCGCTGTTGCGGGACGATACTGTCCGGCTGGGAGATATAACGTTGATCCTGGAGTTACGGCAGCGCCCGGGCGTGTACCAGATCGCCGCCGACCGGAACCGCTATACCCTGACCATCGAAGATGATGATTGAGCCCGGCCATGCCTGCGAAAGTTTATCCCTTGACCTGAGCACAGGCATCCCCTCCCCTGAGGTACTAACCACCCAAATATCTGTGGTGGAAATTCAAGCGCAGTTCGGGTACATTTAGTCATGGGCAAGGGCCTGTTTGATTTTGGTGGTAAATACCTGAATTTTATCAAACCCAAGGGGCTTTGCCCTCTTTAATTGGTGCAATATCCGGGTTAGACAGGGCAGAGCAATTACCGGATTACTCCGGTTTTATTACGTATAGGGGTAAGAGAGTTTGGCTGTTCCGGCAATACTGGCGCTTGAAGATGGGAGTCTGTTTCACGGCATTTCGAAAGGGATCAGCGGGCAGGCCGTTGGCGAGGTAATTTTCAATACCTCGATGACCGGCTATCAGGAAATACTGACCGATCCCTCCTATTGCAGGCAAATCGTAACCCTGACGCACCCCCATATCGGTAACGTTGGCGTCAACACAGAAGATTGTGAATCCGACACCATTCATGCCGCCGCCCTGGTTATGCGCGACCTGCCCCATAGTCACAGCAACTGGCGCTCCGATAAAAATTTACCGGCATACCTGCAAGCAAACAATATCGTTGCGATTGCCGATATAGACACACGCCGGCTGACCCGCATACTACGGGAAAAAGGCGCCCAAAAAGGCTGCGTAACCGCCGGCATCCGGCCTGATACCGACTCAGCCATCCGCGCTGCCCGCCAATTCCCCGGTCTGGCTGGCATGGACCTGGTCAAACAAGTTACCGCCCCTCCCTACACCTGGCAGGAAGGCCCCTGGAGTTTTACCCACGGCTACCGGCAAACGGAAAATCCCGAATGGCGGGTTACCGTCTACAATTTTGGCGTAAAGAAAAACATATTGAGAAACCTGAACGGCCATGGCTGTCGCCTGACCGTCGTGCCCGCAACCACGCCCGTTGACCAGGTACTGGCCGAAAAACCCGATGGCGTATTGTTATCCAACGGCCCCGGCGATCCCGAACCCTGTGACTACGCAATCGACTCCATTCGCCAACTCCTCGGCAGCAAAATACCTTTATTCGGCATTTGTCTTGGCCATCAACTACTGGCATTGGCGCTGGGAGCAAAAACCGTCAAAATGAAAACCGGCCATCATGGCGCCAACCATCCGGTGCAGGAACTGGACAGCGGCAAGGTACTGATCACCAGCCAGAACCATGGTTTTGCAGTTGACCAGTCATCCATCCCCGCGCAGATGACCATCACCCACAAATCCCTGTTTGACGGCTCCATCCAGGGCATACGACACAACACACTGCCGGCCTTTGGCTTCCAGGGGCATCCAGAAGCAAGTCCGGGCCCGCACGATATATTCGGACTATTCCAAAAATTCATCGAGCTGATGCAGGCGCAATCCTGATCTGTGCCATGCCCGCGCGCACCGACATCCAAAGCATACTAATCATAGGAGCCGGCCCGATTGTCATTGGCCAGGCCTGTGAATTTGATTATTCCGGCGTACAGGCCTGCAAGGCATTGCAGGAAGAAGGATACCGCCTGATCCTGGCCAACTCCAATCCCGCTACCATTATGACCGATCCCCAGATGGCCGATGCGGTATACATCGAACCCGTCACCTGGCAGATCCTCGCAGAGATCATCAAACAAGAACGCCCCGACGCCCTGTTACCCACGATGGGCGGACAGACCGCCTTGAACTGTGCCCTCGATTTAGCCAAACAAGGCGTACTCGAACAATACGGGGTTGAAATCATCGGCGCCTCATGTGACGCGATAGACAAGGCCGAAGACCGCGTCCGCTTTCGGCAAACGATCAAAAAAATCGGGTTGCACACCCCCGACTCCATAGCAGTGCATGATCTCAATCAAGCCGCAGCAGCACAAGCCGGCATAGGCTACCCCATTATCATCCGTCCCTCGTTCACCCTGGGCGGCAGTGGTGGCGGGGTTGCCTACAACAAAGATGAATTTTTTGAAATATGCAAAGGCGGGTTGGACGCCTCACCCAAAAATGAAATACTCCTCGAACAATCTCTGTTGGGCTGGAAAGAATACGAAATGGAAGTCGTCCGTGATCACAAAGACAACTGCATCATCATCTGCTCCATCGAAAATCTCGATCCCATGGGCATACACACCGGCGATTCGATCACCGTTGCCCCGGCCCAGACACTCACAGACAAGGAATATCAAATTATGCGCAATGCCTCGATTGCCATACTGCGTGAAATTGGCGTCGATACCGGCGGCTCCAACGTGCAATTCGCCGTGAACCCGGACAACGGCGACATGATGGTTATAGAAATGAACCCAAGGGTGTCCCGCTCATCCGCGCTCGCCTCCAAAGCAACCGGCTTCCCTATCGCACGGGTTGCCGCAAAACTTGCCGTAGGCTACACCCTGGACGAGCTCGACAACCAAATCACCGGTGGCGCCACCCCCGCATCATTCGAACCCTCCATTGACTACATTGTCACCAAGGTCCCTCGCTTCAACTTTGAAAAATTTTCCCGCGCCGACGACCGGCTGACCACACAAATGAAATCCATCGGAGAAGTCATGGCCATTGGCCGCACCTTTCAAGAATCTCTGCAGAAGGCGCTGCGCAGTCTCGAAACAGAAATGACCGGGTTGAATGAACAAGTCGATCTGCAACAGAAAGACGCCGGTGACACAATCAGGAGGGAACTGCGCGTACCCCGCGCAATGCGGATCTGGCACATTGCCGATGCCTTCAGAGCCGGCATGCCCATCGAAGAAGTACACCGCCTTTGCCGGATTGACCCGTGGTTTCTCGCCCAGATCAAAGACCTGGTCGATGAAGAAGCAAGCCTGGGCAACCAGGACTGCAAATCCCTTGCCCCGGAACACCTGCGCCGGCTGAAACGCAAAGGATTTTCCGATGCAAGGCTGGCCGAACTACTGCACACAAGCGAAACCGCGATGCGCAAACTGCGCTATCGCCACCGGATCCATCCCGTTTTTAAGCGGGTTGACTCCTGTGCCGCCGAATTTCCCGCCAGCACCGCCTACCTGTACTCCAGCTACGAAGAAGAATGCGAAGCCGAGCCGGGCGCCCGCCCAAAAATCATGGTACTCGGCAGCGGCCCGAACCGTGTAGGCCAGGGAATTGAATTTGACTACTGCTGTGTTCAGGCCGCCTATGCCATACGCGATGCCGGCTATGAGACCATTATGGTCAACTGCAACCCCGAAACCGTATCCACCGACTATGACACATCCGACCGATTGTACTTTGAACCCCTCACGGTCGAAGACCTGCTCGAAATTATCCGGATCGAAAACCCCGACGGAGTCATTGTCCAATACGGCGGCCAGACTCCGCTGAAACTGGCGCGCCCCCTCGAAGCCGCCGGTGTGCCGATTATCGGCACCGCCACCGATTCGATAGACCTTGCCGAAGACAGGCAACGCTTTCAAAAACTGCTGCAGGAACTCGACTTGCGCCAGCCGCCCAACCGCATCGTCTCCAACAAGCCGCAAGCGATCAAAAATGCCCGGCAGATTGACTACCCGCTGGTAGTGCGTCCCTCCTATGTCCTCGGCGGTCGCGCGATGGAAATCATCCATAGTGAAGAAGAGCTTGCGGACTATATGGATCAAGCGGTATTGAATGACGGGCCGATATTACTTGACCGCTTTCTGGAAGACGCCATAGAAGTCGACATCGATGCCGTTTGTGACGGCGCCGACGTATGTATCGCCGGGATCATGCAACATATAGAGCAGGCCGGTGTCCATTCCGGAGATTCCGCCTGTTGCCTGCCGCCCTTCAGCCTGAGTCACGACATTCTGGAAGAGCTGGCGAGCCAGGTTGAAAAAATGGCCAAAAGACTGCATGTAATCGGTCTGATGAACGCCCAGTTTGCCATACGCAATAACGATATTTTCGTACTCGAAGTAAATCCCCGCGCCTCCAGGACTATCCCCTTTGTATCCAAGGCAATCGGCGTTCCCCTGGCCCGGATTGCGGTGAACTGCATGATCGGTATCAGTTTAGCCGAGCAAGGCATAACCGCCTTTCCCCAACCGGATTACTTCTCCGTCAAAGAATCCGTTTTCCCTTTCATAAAATTTCCCGGAGTAGACCCCCTGCTCGGCCCGGAGATGCGCTCTACCGGCGAAGTAATGGGCATAGGAAAAACATTTGGAGCCGCCTTTGCCAGGGGCCAACTGGCGGCCGGAGAAAAAATACCCGGCTCAGGCAACGTATTCCTCAGCGTCAAAGACCGCGACAAGCCCGAGGCAATTAATATCGCCAAAGAATTATCCGAATTAGGATATACTCTCTATGCGACTCAGGGCACCGCACAGGCGGTGAACGCCGCCGGAATAAAATGTGTCCGGGTGAACAAAGTCAAGGAAGGCCGTCCGCACGTGGTGGACATGCTGAAAAACGATGAAATACACCTCATCGTCAACACCACCGAAGACAAGCAGGCCATTGCCGACTCGTACTCAATACGACGCACCGCCCTGCAACACAAAGTATTTTATACAACCACCATGGCGGGCGCGAATGCGACCATCCAGGGTATACGACACGGAAACAACAAGCAGGTAAACTGCCTGCAGAAATTACACGCGGGAGAAATCAAATGAGTCAAACTCCGATAACCGCCACAGGCGCAGAAAAACTCAAGAAACAACTCGAGCAATTCAAACAGGTAGAACGCCCGAGGATCACCAAAGCCATTGCCGAGGCGCGCGCCCATGGCGACTTGAGTGAAAATGCCGAATACCATGCCGCCCGCGAGCAACAGAGCTTCCTCGAAGGCCGCATAGCGACTATTGAAAGCATCCTGGCCGAGGCGCAGGTTATTGACGTAAGCGCCATTGACTCCGGCGGGAAAATCGTATTTGGCGCAACCGTGGACCTGATGAACCTCGATAACCGCAAAAAGCACACCTATCAAATTGTCGGCGCAGGAGAAGCCGACTCCGAATCCGGCCTCATTTCCATCATCTCCCCGATAGCCCGCGCACTGATCGGCAAACAGCAAGGAGATACCGCAGAAGTCAAGGCGCCCGGCGGGATCGTTGAATATGAAATTATGCAGGTTCGCTACATCTAGCCCCTTAACCGGTTGCAGCAGCGGAAGACCTCACCGATCCCAAATACACCCGAGCTGCGCTTCCCCCCTCCATAATTTCCCCGGTAAAACGCCGACGTGCCCGGCAATTGCAGAAAGGCTGGCTACTTGGCGGTATGGTTTATTTTGCGGCGCCGGCTGTATTTTGCAGCAGTTGTGAGACTTTTGTGGCTAGTTGTTTTTTTATGTGGTCTTCGGCGGGTAGGCCGAATCGGTATAGGTAGTGTAGTTTCGCGGCAGTTAGATAGTCTTTGCGTGCTGCCTCGGGCAGGATGCGCGCCAGCCAGTGTAGCAGGGTTTCTCCGGGCTTTCTTTTGCCGGCGGCTTGTTCGAGTCTGGTGATCAGGGTGTAGAAGGCGGAATCGGCGCCGTGCGGGTGTTTGCCGGCGCGGTTGGTGGCGGGGGGAGTTTTGTTGCTGATTGTCGGTATGAAGCTGCGTAACAGGTATAGGATCAGCGGGATCAGTAGCAGGATGAGGGCATGGTTGCTTTGCTTGTCTTCGGCAGGATGGTCTTGCGATAGTTTGTATCTGAGCCAGGATATTAGATCAAATAGTCCGGTAAGCGCCGGGCTGTCGGCGGACTCCATCGAGGCCCAAATCGCCGGGGTGGTGTCGATGATGTGCCATTGTTTGTCGAGATAGAAGGTGGTCCAGGAATGGGCATCGCGCGCCCGGACCAGATGCGTTTTCTGCCAGGGACTGTATTCGTGCGGGGAAAAACCGACGGCATAGCGCGCCGGTATGCCGGCGGTTCTGAGTAACAGGGCGGTTGCAGTGGCAAAGTATTCACAGTGTCCTTTGCGGTCTTTGAACAGGAAGTTAGTGAGGTACCGGCCTTTGGGATAGCGCTGATTCTGTACAATGGAATAACGGAAGTTCTCTGCAAAAAAGGTGTCCACAGCGTGTATGATCTCCCATTCGGATCGTTGATCCAGGTTCAGGGTTTCGGCGAGTCGCCGGAAGTCGTCGAGGTGGTTGTCTGGTACGATGAGGTCTGCTTCGGCAGGCGCGGGAGCGAAGGAATGCCCGCCGGAGTAGTGTATGCGGTAGGTTGTCCAACCGGGTTTGCTTTCCGCCCTGAGCGAGTTATGCGGGCTTTTGGATAGCTCCAGAATGTTGCCGCCGGCGAGGGTCAGTGTGCCGTACGGGGCGGGCAGAATGGCCTGTTTGTCATCAAAATAGCCGGCAATTGTTATGGCGGAATCAGGGGGGGTGTGCGGGTGAATGATCCAGTTCGCGCCGGCGGTGTTTTTGTCGATTACGGTAAAGTCGGCGGGTGCGTTGGACCAGACGCCGTATTTGTAGGAGCCATAGCTGGCTTCATGCAGCAGCGGTGGTTGCGCCGGTTTTTCGCTCTCGATGCGTAGCGCCACCCGGTCGGAGAGTTTGAGTCTGCCCAGTGTGCCGATTGCGGTTGTGGCGCGGTTTATGTCCCGTGCCTGCCAGCTAAACCGGTCAAACCAGTTGCCGATGTTCTGCTCTATCATTGTCTGCAGGGTGGTTAATCCGGCCTGGCCAAGGAATGCCAGGGTGAACGCGAGCAGCGCCGGCAGGCACCATTGAAGGGGACGGTATTGCCCCGGCCTTGTGTGCCATAGTATGGATGCAAAAAACAGGCACAGGATGAGGAAGAATAGTTGCGGGGTTTTGTTGCCGGCACTGGCGGCAAGCAGGCAGATGAATACGTAGGGCAGGCTTATGTCGAGCGCGTCCGGGTAGTCGGCCAATACGGTTTTGTCCAGTTTGCGCATGCTGAGAAACAAGGCGCTGGATTTAATTTTTCCCTGGCGGCTGTATTGCTGGGCAAGTATGAGCGGGAACAGGGTAAGGGGGGCTACTTCGAGTATTTTGAAAATGCCGTGTGCCGAGTAGTTGATGAACATGTAGATGACGACGGCGGTAAATATAAGGCCGCCGAGATCGGATAGGCGGTTGAAGTCTTGGTCGCGTATATTGGTGCGCCAGTTCAGCCAATGGGGCAGTTCGAGCAGGAGCGCCATGATAAGGGCATAGGGCAGATAGCCTGTCTGCCATCCCCAGCTCAGTAGTGCCGCGGTCAGTACCAGGGGCGGCGCCCGCATTAGTTCGGATTGCCGGTTATTGTTCATGGTTTATTCGCTGATGGATTCCTGCTTGCGCAGGAATTGCAGAGAGTATGGCACTCGACTTCCCCCCTGACAAGGGGGGTGCAGGGGGGTTAAAACCATTGAGACCGGACTCCCAAACCCCCCCAGCCCCCCTTGTCAGGTGTTACATCCCGTGTGATCGCTCAAGACCTCACTGGGAGATTTATAGCCCAGGCAGGTTAAGCGGGTTCGGTTGTAGTTGTTCACAAATGTGTGGATGAACTGGTTTCTTTGCTCGTGGTTGTGGAATCGGTTCTTGCTCCAGTTGCTTTTGAGTTGTGGCTGGCTGCGCAATGCCTCACTCAAACGGCGATTGAATCGCTCCACCATGCCGTTGGTCTGCGGTCGAAACGGGCGAATGAGACGATGCTCAATATGATGCTCACGGCACACCTGGTCAAACGGATGCGTACCACTTGGTTTGCCTTGTGGCTTGTTTTTCTTGTCCACTGCAAAGCGGTCTGTGAAGCCTCCATCGTTGTCGGTAAGCAGGGTATGCACCGGGTGGGGAAACGCATCCAGGAACTCACGCAGACACTGCGAGGTCGTGGCGGCATCGCGGCGTGCGATGATTTTCACCCAGACAAAGCGCGTAGCCCGGTCAATGGCCACCAGCACATAGCTGCGTTGCTTCTTGAGCTTGCTCAACACCTTGAAGTCCATATGGATAAACCCGCACGTGGTCTGCTCGAAACAGCCGAAGTCACGCGACTGCCTGACTTGTGGCAACCGGTTTACGCCTAAGCGCTTGAAGCAGCGATGGATCGCACTGCGACTGAAGGTCTGGGGAAAACAGCGGTTCATCACCTCAACCACATCATCCAGCGACAAGCGCAGGCGTTGGCGCAACTCGGTGATAATCTCCTCGTGCTGCGGCGACGTGCTCGGATTGAGGTTATGGCGCGTGTGGGAGCCGTCATAGATGCGCCCGGCCCGCAGCCACTTGTAAATCGTAGGCAGAGAGACTCCGAGCTCACGCGACAAGGTCGGTGCGCTCTTGTTTGAGGTCTGAATATACTTTCGTGTGGCCGGCGTTGTGGTGGCCAGCTTATGTAATTTAATCTCCACTTTTTAACCTCCTCTGAACGTATTGAATACCGGATTGGATTGAAAGAGAGTATATCCTATCATACGGCACAAAACAGTCAGGGGGGAGTTAAACCAGGGACGCACTTGTTCTTCCCCCGCCAGGTCGCCCTGCCGGTGCCTGCGACTGAACCACTTCATCCAGTCGTACAAGTTCTGCCGTGTACCGAGTAGTTGATGAACATGTAGATGACTACGGCGGTAAATATAAGGCCGCCGAGATCGGATAGGCGGTTGAAGTCTTGGTCGCGTATATTGGTGCGCCAGTTCAGCCAATGGGGCAGTTCGAGCAGGAGCGCCATGATAAGGGCATAGGGCAGATAGCCTGTCTGCCATCCCCAGCTCAGTAATGCCGCGGTCAGTACCAGAGGCGGCGCCCGCATTAGTTCGGATTGCGGGTTATTGTTCATGGTTTATTCGCTGATGGATTCCTGCTCGCGCAGGAATTGCAGAGAGTATGGCACTCGACTTCCCCCCTGACAAGGGGGGTGCAGGGGGGTTAAAACCATTGAGACCGGACTCCCAAACCCCCCCAACCCCCCTTGTCAGGGGGGAGTTAAACCAGGGACGCACTTGTTCTTCCCCCGCCAGGTCGCCCTGTCGGTGCCTGCGACTGAACCACTTCATCCAGTCGTACAAGTTCTGCCGTGTACCGAGTAGTTGATGAACATGTAGATGACTACGGCGGTAAATATAAGGCCGCCGAGATCGGATAGGCGGTTGAAGTCTTGGTCGCGTATATTGGTGCGCCAGTTCAGCCAATGGGGCAGTTCGAGCAGGAGCGCCATGATAAGGGCATAGGGCAGATAGCCTGTCTGCCATCCCCAGCTCAGTAATGCCGCGGTCAGTACCAGGGGCGGCGCCCGCATTAGTTCGGATTGCGGGTTATTGTTCATGGTTTATTCGCTGATGGATTCCTGCTTGCGCAGGAATTGCAGAGAGTATGGCACTTGAAGTGGTTCAATAGATGTAAGCGGTCCAGTTAAGTGGGATACTACCGATATTAAACTGGAGGTGAAATATGATGACGAGAAAGAAGTATTCAAGAGAGTTCAAGCTGGACGCTATCAACCTGGTGCGCGAACAAGGCTATAGCCAGGCCGAGGCGGGGCGCAGTCTGGGCATCAATCCCAATATGCTGGGCCGATGGCTTCAGGAACATCAGGCCGACGCACAGCAGGCGTTTTGCGGCAATGGCAGCCTGAACCCGCAGCAGGCCGAGCTACGCCGGTTGCGCCAGGAGAATCACCGCCTGAAGATGGAGCGCGACATCTTAAAAAAAGCGACGGCCTTCTTTGCCAAGGAAACGTAGTGAAATACGTTTTTATCACCCAACATAAGAAGGTCTGGCCGGTCGACGTGATGTGTCGCGTACTGGGTGTAAGTCGCAATGCCTGGTATCGGTATTGCCAACGACGGCGGCAGCGGCCCGCGGCGGCGCATCAGGCGATGCTGTCGGTCGTTCGAGAGCTGGCCAGGGACAGTGGCTACAGCTACGGGTCACGGCGCATACAGCGTGCGCTGCAGGCACTGGGCTATTGTGTGGGCCGCTACCGGGCGCGCTCCCTGATGCGCCAGGCCGGTGTATGCGTACGCTACCGTAAGAAGTACAAGGTGACCACCAACAGCAAGCACCGCCAGCCGGTGTTTGACAATGTGCTGGGGCGGAAATTTACCACCACCAGGGCAGATCAGGCCTATGTGTCGGATATCACCTATATCTGGACACAGGCGGGCTGGCTGTATCTGGCGGTGTGTATAGACCTGTACTCCCGTCGCGTGGTGGGCTGGAGCATGCGTTCACGGATGAACCGTTGTCTGGCCACAGACGCGCTACGCATGGCGATTGACCAGCGCCGCCCAAGTGCGGGTCTGGTGGTGCATTCGGACCGCGGTTCGCAGTATGCCAGCTATGCCTGGCGCCGGCTTGTCAAAGCGCATGGCCTGGTGGGCAGTATGAGCCGCAAGGGCAACTGCTGGGACAATGCGGTGGCGGAGAGTTTCTTTGCGAGTTTGAAGAAAGAGCGGGTGCACTCGAAGCGCTATCAAACCCGCGCTGAGGCGCAACGGGATATACTGGACTACATAGTGATGTTTTATAACAGCCGGCGGCGGCATTCGTATCTGGATTATGTGAGTCCCAATCAGTACGAAGCCGCGATGACTGGATTGAAAAAAGCCGCTTAACTGGGGTGTGACAAAATGCTTGACCATTCCAACTCGACTTCCCCCCTGACAAGGGGGGTGCAGGGGGGTTAAAACCATTGAGACCGGACTCCCAAACCCCCCCAGCCCCCCTTGTCAGGGGGGAGTTAAACCAGGGACGCACTTGTTCTTCCCCCGCCAGGTCGCCCTGCCGGTGCCTGCGACTGAACCACTTCATCCAGTCGTACAAGTTCTGCCGTGTGCCGGTCTCATCACTGCGTTATTCCTTTTAATGCGGCCAGGTCATCCTGCAGGCTGCCAAGGTTGATCCGGTGTATGTGCAGTTGCGGTGTCTGGTATTTTTCAATGTCATCCGGCGGGGCATGATGATCGCGGATGAGTGTCCATAGGGAAGGAAGGTTTGTTTGCGCAATCAGTTCTATGAGCTCCTTCCGCTCTTGATTGAAGTCCAGCAGTACGCCTGTCAGGCTGTTGTATCGGGTGATGTTTCGCTGCACCAGGCGGGTGAGTTGCTGGAAGGGGTGTAGCCGGCATTGTGTGACGCAGGCAAGGGTTTCGAGCATGTTGGCTGTGCCGGCCAGACCGCGACCGGAGGTGAAATGAAATGCGTCCTCCCCGACAAGCAACAGGTCAAGGAGGCAGTCCTGGCGCTCCATTGCAACAAGGAATGAGGAGATGATGGATACGGCTTCTTCAAATACGGGATCGGGTGTGTGGGTAGAGAAGGTGTCCAGTATGAGGGCGGAACGGGAAAAGTATTCGTCCTGGTATTCTTTTACGATGGGCTGGTTGCGCTTTGCGTAACTGCGCCAGTGTATGGAGCGCAGGGGATCGCCGGGGCGGTAGGCTCTGAGCGACATAAATTCGTTTGATTCGCCGACGGGGGAGGCGAGGTTTACTCCCCGGTGTTGAATGAGCCGTCTGTTTTTGAAGGGAATGGCGGGGAGCGGGTAGAGTTTGGGCAGGATGATCAGTTTGTCGTGTGCGGGATAGGTCTTGAATGAGCGTATCAGGCCAAGGGGATCGGTTTGTGCGATTTTGATTCGGTTGAAATAGAGGTACCCCCGGCGTAGCGGGATGAGTTGCAGGGAGGCCGGGGTTTTTTCCTGTTTGGCTATGTGGTCGATGTGTGCGGGCCGGATAATGCCGCCGCGATTTTTTTGTATCAGGCTGGCCAGTCTCGGATAGCCAATGAAGCGGTCGTATATGTTTCTGTGCCGGTCATGCGGGTCATGGCTCTGTATGTACTCGCTGAATGCGGGGAAATGGTCGGTCAATTCGTCAATGAGCAGCAGGTTTTTGCAGGCGCCTTTCGAGCGATTTTCGATGTGGCATTGGTATGAGAGGGTTTCGCCGTTGCATCCGTGATCGGGCAGTTGCCGGGTGATGATGAATTTTCCGCGAAAGGCGTATATGTATATGCTTGAGACCAGCAGTAAGGCGAGGCAGATGGAGAAGATCTGGAAGGCAAGGGTTTGCCGGGTGTCGATGCCGAATGCGCCGGAGGCGATCAATACGGTCAGCACCAGCCAGCCGTTGGGGGTGAAACGAAAGCGCAGCCGGCGGCTGAGTAAGTAAATGATTCTGAAGTTTTTGTACAGGGCTTTGCGTAGCAGCATAGTCAGTTAGACGGGTACCGGCACGCTGTTGAGGATTTCATTGACTACGAAGTCAGCGGTGTTCCCGGAAAATTTCGATTTGGGATCAAGGGATAAACGGTGGGCAATTACGTCACAGGCGAGTTCCTGGACGTGATCGGGGGTGACGAAGTCCAGGCCGTCAAAGAATGCAATGGCCTGTGAGGTGCGCATCAGCGCCAGGCTTGCGCGGGTGCTGGCGCCATTGCGTATGCCTTCAATTTCACGGGTTTTTCGGACCAGATCGACGATGTATTGTTTTATTTCTTCGGCGATATGCACGTCCGGGATGCGCCGTTTCAGTTCCAGTATTTCGGCTTTATCCGTGCAGGCTTGCAGGGTATTCAGCGGGTGAGATTTGCTCTGGCGGGAGATGATGTTGAGTTCTTCGCTGCGGGTTACGTAGCCGGGACTGAAACGCATGCTGAACCGGTCCATCTGCGCCTCGGGCAGGGGATAGGTGCCGTGGTATTCAATCGGGTTCTGGGTCGCGACCACAAAGAATAGTTCGTCCAGTATTCTGATGGTTCTGTCGATGCTGACCTGCGCCTCGCCCATCGCCTCGAGCAGCGCCGATTGTGTTCGGGGCGAGGCGCGGTTGATTTCATCGGCAAGCAGTATGTTGGTGAATATGGGTCCCTGGTGTAGTTCAAAGGATTGTGTGCCTTGATTGAATATGGATACGCCTAATATATCGGTCGGCAGCAGATCGGGGGTGAACTGAATGCGCTGAAAGTCTACGTCAATGGATTTTGCCAGCGCCTTGGCAAGGGTGGTCTTGCCGGTGCCGGGGAAGTCTTCGAGTAAGACATGCCCGCCCGTCAGGAAACAGGCCAATAATTTGCGTATGGAATCCGATTGCCCTTGAATAACATTTTCGATATTATTGAAAAGACGCCGGTATGTTTGATTGTCTGCCAAGTTACGATTGAGTATCTGTTCTGATTAGGATCATAATATAATCCCGTACACGCAAAAAATGAAATAACAAGCAGTAATGTTTAGTAAAAAAGCTGAAATTTCGGCGCCTGTCGATGAGCTCATAGCCAAACGCTGGAGTGCGCGCGCATTTGATCCGGAGAGGATGATCAGCGATGCGCAGTTGTTATCCCTGATTGAAGCGGCGCGCTGGGCGCCGTCCTGCTACGGGGAGCAGCCCTGGCGGTATATAGTCTGTAATAAGGCAGGCAATCCGGCCGCCTGGGAAGCGGCGTGTTCTTGTCTGGTCGAGGGTAATCGCAGTTGGGCGCAGAAGGCGCCGCTATTGATCATTGCGGTGGCCGCCGGGGAGTTTTCGCAGAATGGCAGGCCGAACCGCTGGAGTGAGTATGATACCGGCGCCGCCTCGGAGAATTTAAGCCTGCAGGCGGCGTCCATGGATTTAATCGTGCATCAAATGGGCGGCTTCGATGCGGAGAAAACCCGTTCGGTATTTGCCATTCCGCAACAATATATGCCGATGGCGGTCATAGCCGTGGGCTATCAGCTTGCGGAGGAGCATATCCCCGATGAGATCAGGGAAAGGGAGTATGCGCTTCGCAACCGGAATACGCTGGATGAAAATTTCTTCGACGGCGCCTGGAACCGGGCAATCGATCTCAATCCCTGAAGCGCCGTTATTTTGACTGCCGGCTGTTCATTGTGAACAGAGACAATATCAGGCGGACTTTCCGGCGCATTGCCGCCCCGATGATCCTGTCCAACGTCTCCGTGGCATTGTTGGGATTGGTCGATACGGCGGTCATTGGACATTTGGATTCAGCCTATTATCTGGGCGCAGTGGCGCTCGGCGCCGTGGTTTTTGACTTTTTGTACTGGGGCGCCGGCTTTATACGTATGGGCACGACCGGTGTGGCCGCGCAGGCGTACGGCAAGGATGATGTGCGACAAATACCGGTGATACTGGCGCAGTCGGTATTGATGGGGCTGGGCATCGGTATGGTTATCTGGCTGCTTCAGCGCCCGATTATTGAATTGGGCATACTCATTGTGAATGGCAGTCCTCAGGTGGAGGAGCATGCGCGCACCTATTGCCGGGTGATGATGTGGGGAGCGCCGGCGGTGATGACGATGTTTGCCGTCAGCGGCTGGCTGCTGGGCCTGCAGAAAATCGCAGCGACCGTGTATATCGTCGTATTTATCAATGTCCTGAATATCATCCTGGATGTGGTTTTTGTGCTGCTGCTGAATATGGAGGTACGCGGGGTCGCGCTGGCATCGGTCATCGCACAATATGCGGGGGTTATGCTGTCATTGTTTATTGTGGCCCGTGAGCTTGAGAAACATGCCGCGCCATGGTCGTTGCGGCGCATATTCGAGGCGCCGGGTTGCGAAAGTTTGTGAGACTGAATCATGATATTTTTATCAGAACGGTTTGTTTGATCGTGGTGTTTGCATTTTTTACCCGTGAAGGCGCAAGGCAGGGGGATGTGATTCTGGCGGCCAATGCGATTTTGATGAAGTTTTATTTGTTGATGGCCCTGAGCCTGGACGGTTTTGCCCATGCCGCCGAAACAATGGTGGGCAGCGCGATCGGCAGGGAGGATCGCTCCCGTTTGATCGCCACGCTAAGGTTGGTATTTGCCTGGTCTGCGGGGTTTGCGCTGGTGTACTCGATATTTTATGCGCTGGGAGGAGCCTGGCTGATTGACTTGCTGACCGATCTGGAGGCGGTGAGACAGGCGGCGTATGAGTATCTGCCCTGGATGATCCTCTCGCCATTGGTGGCGGTTTGGTGTTTCGCGCTGGATGGGATTTTTATCGGGGCGACCCGGGCGAGTGAAATGAGAAATTCCATGCTGGTTTGCGCCTTTGTGATCTTTTTTCCCTGCTGGTTTGTTTTTTCACCGCTGGGCAATCATGGGTTGTGGCTGGCGTTCACTGTGTTTCTGGTTGCCAGGGGGATCAGCCTGCTGCTGATTTTCATGCGCATTGAACAAAAACAGGGCTTTATCAATGCCCGCTATTAGTCGTTGTTTATCCGTTTGAATTTGAGCAGGTTGCGCCGTTCCTGTTTGCTGGGGCGGCGGTGTGTGCCGGGATGCCTGTCTGATTCGGCCTTGCGCTGTAGCGCGAGCGTCTGGCGCGCCTCGATGCTTTGCTGCTGCTCCTGATACAGGGTGGCCGCTTCCGTTGCCGAGCGCCGGCGGCCGGATAGCTTCAATACCGTTATATGAAATTGATAGGGTTTTTTGTGGATTTGCAGGAGATCGCCAATTTGAATGGTTTTTGAGGGTTTGGGGCTGCTGTTGTTGAGTTTGATTTTCCCGCCCCGTAAGGCTTTGGCAGCCATGCTCCTCGTTTTGAAAAAGCGCGCACACCAAAGCCATTTGTCCAGACGCATGCCGGTGGCGCTTGAGTCATCCTGTTTTTTCATATAAGGTGTACCCTATGATTGGAGCATTATTGGATAGTAAGGATATTTCCCTCCCGTGCAACCTTCGCCTTCCCTGAATGTCTGAAAAGCGTACACGATGACTGAAAGAGAAAGACAATTTAAGCCGCTGCATATTGCAGTATTGACCGTATCGGACACGCGCACAACAGAAACGGATACCTCCGGCGCATTGCTCGCCGGGCGCTTGCAGGAGGCCGGCCATGTTCTGCATGAAAAAAAAATAGTTGTGGATGACATCTATGCAATTCGCGCTATAGTCGCGCACTGGATTTCACAGCCGGAGGTGCATGCGGTGCTGACTACCGGCGGTACCGGTGTAGCCGGAAGGGACGGCACGCCGGAGGCAGTGCGTGTGCTGTTCGATAAGACGCTGGATGGTTTTGGTGAAACGTTCCGGGCTGTTTCCTATCAACAGATTAAAACATCGACCATGCAGTCACGGGCGGTAGCCGGGGTGGCAAACGGCACCTATATATTCTGCATTCCCGGCTCGACCGGCGCCTGCGCAACCGCATGGGATGATTTGATCGCGCAACAGCTCGATTATCGCACCCGCCCCTGCAATCTGGTGGAGTTGATGCCAGGATTGCAGGAGCAGTGATCAGGACCCGCCGGTGAGGGTGGCAAAAGCCGGTAAATGATAACAACAGTTTGATATAGTGGACTACCAATGAAAGTACGGAATTACCCACAACCCACGTTCAAATTATGAATGCCGGAAATTTTGCAGGCAGTCTGCTGATCCTCCTGTTTGTTGTTGATGCCCTGGCCGGGGAAGCGGCGCCTCCGGCCATGGTGCAGGTCGAGGAGACCCTCAATACCGAGATCGCATCTACTATTATGATCCCGGGCACGGTAATAAGCCGTGATGATTCGCGTATTTCCCCGAAGGTGAAAGGCACGATTACCAGGATCCTGGACGTGGGCGATTCTGTAAATAAGGGGGAAACGCTGTTTGAAGTCGATGCAATCGAGTATCAACTCGAGCTGCAGGAATTGGAAAAGTCGATGATGTCCATCGAAGCGCAAATGATGTTTTATCAGCGGGAGTCGGGAAGACTGGAAAAGCTGGCGCAGGAAAATAATGCGGCCAGAAACAGATTGGATCAGGCGCAGTCTGAATACAGTAAATTTTTCGGTGAGCTCAACGTGGTCGAAGCCAGGATAAAACGCTCCCGTGATGAAATACGCCGCACGAAGATACTGGCGCCGTTTTCCGGCGTGATTACCGAGCGTTTCAAGGCCGTGGGCGAATATGCCGATCCGGGAGATGATGTGCTCAGGCTGGTGAATCAGGAGAACCTGGAAATTCAGGCGCGCACCCCGCAATATACGGTTCCGTTTATACGGCGGCATAAAAGTCTGACCGTAGTCGGAGGCGACCGGAATGCGGATTTCGATATACGCACGATTGTGCCGGTAGGGGACAGGGTCTCCCGCTTGTATGAGTTGAGGCTGGAGTTTGACGGCGATTACTGGATGGCCGGTCATGCGGTCAAGGTGGTCGTTCCCATCGGAGAGAGTAAGTCGGTAATCGTTGTTTCGCATGATGCGCTGGTGATCAGGCGTGACGGGACGAAATTGTTCCGGATCAATCAGGATAATATCGCCGAACTGGTGCCGGTCACAACCGGTATTGCCAACAGAAAATATATTGAGGTGAACGGCGATATTCATGCCGGCGACCGGGTGGTCATTCGCGGTAATGAAAGGTTGCGCCCCGGACAGGCCGTTCAGATACAGGTGCCACCGGCCGGACTGTGACACTCACTCGCGCTTCTCTGGACAATCCCGTCGCCGTTCTGGTGGCAGTTTTGCTGCTGGTTATCTTTGGTTTTATCAGCCTGTCGCGCCTGCCTATACAACTGACCCCGGAAATAGAAGAGCCCGGGATTACTATCAGCACCAACTGGCGGGCGGCTTCACCCAACGAGGTCGAGGCGGAAATTATCGAACCGCAGGAAGATGTATTGCGCGGTTTGCCCGGTATGACGGAAATACGCTCGACGATACGCGAGGGCAGTGGGGAAATCAGTATCACATTCGCCGTTGATGTGGACGTGCGCCGCGCCTTGCTGGAGGTAATCAACCGGCTCAACCAGGTGTCGGATTATCCGGATGATGCGGATGAACCCACGATAAGTTCCGTGGGAGCGGACGCCAGGGCAATCGCATGGTTCATCATTAAAGCCACCGAAGGCAATAACAGGGATATTAAAACCTATAAAGACCTTATAGAGGAAGTAGTGCAGTCGCGGTTTGAACGAGTGCCCGGGGTGGCGCGTTCCGAAGTCTATGGGGGAAGTGAGCGTGAAATTCGCATTACCTTTGACCCGTACAAGGTGGCGGCTCTTGGGTTGCAATTGCCCGTTGTTTCAAGATTGGCCGGCTCGGCCAAGGACGTGTCCGGCGGTTTTAAGGATATAGGCAAGCGTGAATTCAGCATACGGTTTGCCGGCCGCTATGACGTGCAGCAGTTGGGCGAAATGATCCTCGAATGGCGTGATGGATTTCCTATTTATCTGCGTGATGTCGCCACGATTGAGAAACGCACCGCCGATGTCGATAGCTTTGTTATGACCAAGGGCTCTGCATCGATTGCCGTGAATGCCCAGCGGGAGACGGGCGTTAATGTTCTGCAGGTAATGGCCGGATTGCATAAGGCGCTGGAGGAATTGAATGACGGGCCTCTGGCGCGGGCCGGTCTCACCATGGAGCAGGTGTATGACGAAACAAATTATATATATAACTCCATAGAGATGCTGCGCAACAATCTGAGCCTGGGTATTGCGCTGGCGGTGCTGGTACTGTTTTTGTTTCTGTTGAAGTTTCGCGCGACCCTGATGGTGGCGGTTTCCATTCCGATCTGCCTGCTTGTCAGTTTTTCGGTGATGGATATGACCGGAAGAACCTTGAATATCATTTCTCTGGCGGGGCTGGCGTTTGCGGTTGGAATGGTGCTCGATGCATCGATCGTGGTGCTGGAGAATATTGTTCGTTTGAGAGAGAATAATTATACGCCCGAGCAGGCATCCGAATCCGGCACGCGCCAGGTTTGGGGGGCGCTGCTGGCCTCAACGGCGACCACCATCGCGATTTTTTTGCCGGTGGTATTCCTGCGGGAAGAATCCGGGCAGTTATTTGCCGATCTTGCCATCACCATCACGGCTGCGATCAGTGTATCGCTGTTATGCGCAATCACCGTGGTCCCTGCCGCCGCCAAACTGTTTTTCGGAGACCGGAAAACATCCGATCCGTACAGCCGGATCTGGGACAGGCTGACGGCGTTCCTGATGTTGATTACCGACCGACCGGCAAGGCGCTTTTTGCTGATAGCGCTGCTTATCTCGGTGCCTCTGATCATAGGGTATCAATTAAAACCCAAGGCCGATTATCTGCCGGACGGCAATCGCAATCTGGTGTTTGCGTTTATCCTGCCGCCGCCGGGGGCCAATATCGAGCAGATTGAGAATGAAATGGGCAATCTGGTGGCCAAAAAAATGCAGCCTTATATCAACGGCGAACGGGAACCGGCGGTAAAACATTATTTCTTTGTGGCCTTCTCTCGCGGGGTGTTCATGGGGGCGCGCGCCAAACGCGATCAGGATTCGGCTGCATTGGTGCCGTTGATAAATTCCGTCGTGCAGGGGATCCCGGATACCATCGCCTTCGCCCGCCAGGCTTCGCTGTTCCGGGGATTCGGCTCAGGCAGGACGATCGATATTAATATCCAGGGGCGCAATATCGAGACGCTGCTGAAAGCGGCCTTCAACGCATTCATCCTCATCCCACAGAAACTGCCGGGCACGGATACACGTCCGCGTCCGGGGTTGGAATTGGCACAGCCTGAGTTGCGTTTGCTGCCGAATGAGCGGCGCATTGCCGAGGCAGGCTGGCAGCGTTCGACGCTGGCACAGATAGCCCGTACCCTGGGCGACGGATTGTTCGTCGGCGATTATTTTGACGGGGAGCAAACTTTCGATATTATCCTGCGCGCCGCCGATTGGAATACCGCCGAGGAGTTAAAGGCCCTGCCGTTGGCGACACCGAAAACCGGGGTGTTGCCTCTTGGAGAGTTTGTCGATATTGTGCGCACCGCAGGCCCGGAGGAGATCCGCAGAATAAACCGAAGAAGGACGGTAACCCTGGAAGTAACTCCCCCGCCGGAGACCTCTCTGGAGGAGGCATTGCAGATAATTAAAACGGAAGTGGAACCGCAAATTATTGAAGATCTGCCTGAAGATGGCGATATTCAATACGCCGGCACCGCAGATAAACTCAGTGTCGCATTGAAGAGCATGGCGGGCAGTTTTCTATTGGCGATCGTGATTTTGTATCTGTTGATGAGCGCATTATTCCGCTCATTTGTCGACAGTATCATGGTGATGCTGGCCATCCCCCTGGCGACCGTCGGCGGAGTGGCGGCGCTTAATTTGATCAACCTGTTCACATTTCAGCCAATGGATCTGCTGACCATGATTGGTTTCATCATTTTGCTGGGGCTGGTGGTCAATAATGCCATATTGCTGGTGCATCAGGCGCGCACTGCCGAGCGGGAAGGCAAGCCGAGAAAGCAGGCGGTGCAAACGGCAATACGCTTGCGGCTGCGCCCCATCATGATGAGCACGTTGACGAGTATATTCGGCATGTTGCCGCTGCTGCTGGTACCGGGGGCCGGGACTGAGCTTTACCGGGGGCTGGCTGGTGTTATAGTAGGGGGTATGCTGGTGAGCGCTTTATTTACACTCATCCTGCTGCCGAGTTTGCTGCGGATTGGAGAGAGACAGTTTGCACAGTAACCGGAATGGGTTTATCGGATGTTGCTGAACAAGAGTACAAAATGGTGGACAGAATAAAATTCATATATCTGCTGGTACCGCTGATCCTGATAGCAGGCGGGTATCCCGCCCATCTGTCGGCGAACAGCTATATGCTCGAAAATCCCGATGATATGCTGATAGGCAGGCTGCGCTCCACCAGGGTAAAATCAAAAGAAGATCTGCTCGATATAGCCCGCCGCAACGGCTTCGGCTATCAGGAGATCAAACTCGTTAATCCCTGGGTGGATGTCTGGCTGCCGGGGGAAGGGCAGGAAATACAATTGCCGTCACGCTTCATTTTGCCGGATGCCCCCCGGCGGGGGATCGTGCTGAATATTCCTGAGATGCGTTTGTATTATTATCCGCGAACGGGGAAAAACAAGGTGCAGGAAGTCATTACCCATCCCCTCGGCATAGGCCGGCAGGGGTGGTCCACGCCATATATCGATACCCATATTATCGAAAAGAAGATCAATCCGGCATGGTATCCGCCCGAATCGATCCGGCAGGAACATGAGGAAGCCGGCGATCCCCTGCCGAAAATCGTCAAGGCCGGGCCGGATAACCCGCTGGGGGCCTATGCGATGCGCTTAGGCCTGCCCCAATACCTGATCCACGGCACGAACAACCCCTACGGCGTCGGGATGCGGGTCAGCCATGGCTGCATAAGGCTTTATCCTGAAGATATTGAATCGCTGTTCAATAAGGTGCCCCTGAAGACATCGGTTACTATCATCAACCAGCCGTATAAAGTCGGCATTCACAATCAGGTCATTTATCTGGAGGCGCATCCGTTTCTGGATGAGGATGCCAACGGTGATGCAAACGATCTTGGTTTTGTGGCGGGAATGATCAAAAAAATAACGGGTGACAGACAATATGAGATTGACTGGCCTGTCGCCCGCCAGACGATTACCCGGCAGGCGGGCATACCCGTCCCCATAGGCATATTGATCCCGAATATAGCGCAGCTTTCCTCCGGGTCCGGCAAGGGCGGTCAACCGGATTTGCGGTTGGGGGGTAGAAAGGAATAGTTCGGAGAAATGCAGGATTTTGGTCGAAAGGTCCTGGGACCTGCCCCCGCCATTCCTGCGAAAACAAGAATCCAGAAAGGGGAAATGGCGGTTCCCCCGGATACCTTGGATTCAATCAGCGCCTTGTATAAAGCCAGCCCCGATGAATTGCGCAGCTTACAGGAGCAACTTGGCATAGTGAAGCCTGAAAACACATGATTACATTAAATTATGCGCTGGTTTTCGCCAGGTTCCTTCTGCGTTTTTCAGAGCGAAAAACCCGGACATTATCCAGAATTTTTTCCTTCCGCCGCCTTGCGCGAGCCATGGAATAAGCGTTTTGAATGCGCATCATCAATTCCGCATTAGGTCCGAACGCCTTTTCAATTCGAAAAGCCATTTCGGCGGATAAATCTGACCGACTGTTCACGAGGGCGGACAGTGCCTGACGGCTTACGCCAAGCACTGCCGCAGCTTCAGTGACGCTGACTTCCAATGGCTTGAGGACTTCCTCAAGGAAAATCTCCCCCGGATGCGCCGGGTTTGACATGACTATTTCTTTTTTTCTCAAATTTTTACCTCATTCCTAATGGTAATCTTCCAAGTTAACATCATAGACATCTTGTCCATCCATTCGAAAGATTACCCTAATGTTTTTTGAAATTTTTATACTAAAAAACCCTTTTTTATCCCCTTTCAGAGGATGGCACCTCAATCCAGGAATACCACTTAAATCATGTGGGCTTTTTATCTCGTTCAACACTGACAAAATACGCTTTATCTTTCCAAGATATTCAGGGGGAAGCCCCCTTTCTTCATCTAAGTCGAATAACTTACGTAGATATTTATGCCTGATATACCTAACAGGCATATTATTCCTCCGTCTTTAGGGTAAATATTCGTAATATTTTCTCCTAATAATTTATTGAAAAAAGGTAATGCTACCGTAGCAATACCAACTTGATAACCTGTTTATAAGGCTATATTAAGGTAAGTGTAAACCGTAAAATGACACTTGTCAGGTTTTTTATGTGGCCATAACATATGACACTGTGGGTGGTGGTTCAGGAGGTATTGAACCGGGGATTGCAGAGGGACAGGGAATGGCGGGGCCGTTCATAGTGCGCGTTCCTCTTCGGAGATTTCGGACCTCCAGTTCAGAGAAGTGCCATATGTTTCTGAGCCTATGCCCCCCCTTCGTGCAATATCCGGGCTAGCAGTCTGTCGGACTTACCAATCCATGGGGTATAATCTGACGATGAATAATTTTATCCCTGCTGACCGCAACCAGCGATACCTGTTGGCCCCCCGACCTGCGTGACTGGGTTCCGCAAGATGATTTGGTTCACTTTGTGTATGTATCTGTATTCTCGCCAGAACAGACACCGGAGGGATTAACGCCTTTCGGGCGCAAATGGACAATATATACTCAAAAAACGGGTTGTCAACATGGCTGGTATTCCGGTTGGCAATTCTCCTCATTCCGGCGTATAACATCCTTTTAATTCGCAGCTTTTCAGTGCGGCTGCAAGGTAACCGGAGGAGCGTGTAGAGATGGCTGATACTGTGTTTGGAAAAATTATAGCCGGAGAGATCCCCGCTGATGTCGTGTATGAGGATGATTTGTGTCTGGCTTTTCGGGATGTCAATCCCAAGGCGCCTACCCATATTTTGTTGGTCCCGAAGAAACCCTTAACCCAATTATCGGAGGCGGAGCAGGAAGATCAGTCCCTGCTCGGTCATCTTATGTTGACCGCCGGCAAGATCGCCGAAGATGAGGGCTTTGGCCATGCCTTCAGGCTGGTTGTCAATAATGGCGCGGATGCAGGGCAAACGGTGTTTCATCTGCATCTGCATATTATTGCCGGACGGCGATTGAGCTGGCCGCCCGGATAGGCAGCCGCCGGATCAGTATTTTTGTTGAACGTAGAACAGAGACAGGAAATAGGCGGCGCACGCGATCAGAATCATAACGGATGCGGACGGCAGATTGGGTTGGTATGAGATGGCCAGTCCGCTCCAGGTGACCGTCAATGCGATCAGGCAGGAAACCACCATCATTTTTTTCAGCGATTTGGTGAACAGCGATGCGGTTGCGGCGGGAACGCTCAGCAGGCATATCACCAGTATTAATCCGACCACCTGGATTAACAACACCACCGTTATCGCAATCAATATGAATAGCAGGTAATAGATTGCGTCGACGTTGATGCCTCTGATGCGGGCAAATTCTTCATCGAAGACCGAGGAGAGTATTGGTTTGTAAAAAATTGATACTATGCCGATTATGAATATATCGAGAACGAACATGACAATCAGGTTATGCTTGCTGATCAATAGGATGTTGCCGAACAGGAAACTGAATAGATCGGCATTGTATCCCGGTGTTTTTGACAGGAAGATGATGCCGATTGCCATTCCGGCCGACCATATTGCGGCGATCAGGATATCTTCCTGCTGCTTCCATTTCAGGTTGATCCAGCCGACGATCAGCGCAACGATAATTGCGGTAATGATTGCTCCAATCATCGGGGATTTGCCCAGGAAATAAGCGACGCCCATACCTCCCAGCACCGAGTGCGCGATCCCCGCGCTGATGATACTGATCTTCTTTACCACAACATAGCTGCCGATGATGCCGCAGCCGATACTGGCCAGCAGGCAGGCGATCACCGCGTACTGGATGAATTGATAATTGCTCAATAAATGGATGGCTTCATTCATATGGCATGCTGATGATGAATGATATTGATATGCGCATCGTAGAGTTCTTCGATCATCTTGCCACTGATCGATTCAGTGTCGTGACAGATCAGTGTTTTATTCAGGCAGGCCACTCTGCTGACGTAGGAAGAGATGAAGGCAACGTCGTGCGATACTACGATGATCGTCATAGATTCATTGTATTTTTTCAGAAAACTGAAGATATTTTCTTCCGCCTTTATATCGATATTCGCCGTCGGTTCGTCCAAAATCAGGATCTTTGGGCGGCAAGCCAGTGCGCGCGCTACCAGTACGCGCTGTATTTGGCCGCCGGACAGGGCGCCTATATGTTTTGCGGAGATGTGGTCGATTCCCACCGCCTGCATGGTTTTCCTTAGCAATTCTCTATCCTCGGATTGGCTTTTTCCGGCGGTTCCCAGCATCACCACTTCTTCGACGGTAACGGGGAAGTCTCTGGAAAACATCGCATATTGGGGAACATAGCCTATGTTTTGCACCACTTCTTTGGGTGTCTTGCCGTAGATTGTGATCGTGCCGCTTTCCGGTTTCAGCAAGCCCAGCATCAGTTTCAGCAGTGTGGTTTTGCCGCCGGCATTCGGGCCGATGATGCCGATAAATTCATTTTGGTAAATGGACAGGTTGATGTCCTGTAATACCTGCGCCTCCGAGTAGGAAAAATTGAGCCCCCGGATCTGGATAATTGCATCTTCCCTCATTTCAATGAATTTGCAATCGCATCACTCATGTAATCGATATTGATGAGATAATCCCCGGCTAAGGGATCGAGGCTGATAATTTCTGCGTTGATTTCTTTGGCAAGAATTTTTGCGGCATTTTGATTGAACTGGGGCTGCACAAACAGGGTGTCTATCTTATTGGTTTTGGCAAACTCTATAATATCGACCAGCTTCTTTGCATTCACCTCACGCCCATATTCTTCCAGTGATATTTGCCTCAGCTTGTAATCATGCGCGAAATATCCCCATGCAGGGTGAGAAACGATAAATGCCCGTTGTTTTTTGTTGCTCAATCTGGATTTGATCTTTTCATCCATCGAGGCAAGCGCATCGAGCAAATCTGCGTGGTTGCCGGCAAACTCATTTTTCAATGAGGGCTTCAATTTTGAAAGCTGCGCGTATATTTCATCCGCCAGAGTTGCGGCCCTTATTGGACTGGTCCATATATGAGGATCGACATTGCCGCCGCCATTGTGACCGTGGCCATGGTGATCTTCGAGTTTGACATCGATATTGCAGCACCTGATCAGCCGCATTTGGGGGTAACGCTCGGCAAACACATCGGCCCAGACGGATTCGAAAGGAACGCCGATGAGGAAAAACAGTTCCGTCGAGGCCAATTTTGTCATTTGCTTTGGCGTGGGTTCATAGGTGACCGGATTGTGCGTCGTCTTTACCATCACAGATACGTCCACATGATTCGCACCGATGCGCTTGACAAAATATTTCTGCGGCGGGACCGAGACGAATACATTGATCCGGTCTTCCGCCAATAAAGAGGCGCTGTTTGACAACAGGAAAAATAAAACAAGGCCTCCGGCGAGGCTCGATTTACCCGGGCGCATGCGCTTCCCTGCAAAATTTGCAACAGCCAATCAACTCAATCTTTTCCTTTTCGACGGTAAACCCCATTTTTTCCGAGCCTGCCGCAATGACTTCGCTGATGTCCGGACTGGCCATTTCAGCAACTGAATAACAGTGACGGCAAATCATGAATTGCCCGACATGCTGGCTATCCGGTTTGCCGCAGCCAATATAGGCATTCAGGGTTTCGAGCTTATGGACGATCCCCTCGGCACGTAATAAATCCAGTGTCCGGTATATCGTGGGTGGCGCAATGCGCAAATATTCCTGTTTCAGCTGATCGAGCAGGTCATAGGCCTTGACCAGTTTATGGTTGGCCCATATCAGTTCGATTACCCTTTTTCGCAGCGGGGTCAAACGAATACCATGGGATTTGCAGTGCTGTTTTGCCAAATCCATTGCAGTCTGGACGCAGATCTTGTGCCGATGTCTGTTGGCTTTGAATGGGCTGATGATACTGTGTTCTTCCAATTGCATGAGTAAATTGCCAAAAAATGTAATGTTATAATGTTGCATTTTACCGCCGGCTGACAGCAAATACAAGGGTTAAAGATCGGCAAGTCCCGGAGCCCGGCACATCTCTGTATGCAGATCGGGGGCTGATCATGGGCTGTATCATGATCAGGTTCTTGGGTGGACGGCGAATTTTTACTATACTGTTCCACAGACTGATAAACTTTATTAAGCGGATGAAATGCCTTGGCTAAAAATAGTGTGGAGCACGAAATAAAATATGATGAGTATCTGGATGCAAAGGGTTTGAATTGTCCCTTGCCCATCCTGAAGACCAAGGTATTGCTCAATAAAATGCAGCCCGGTCAAATCCTTTTTGTCGAGGCCACCGATCCGCATTCAAAAGTGGACTTTGAAGCATACTGCGCCAGAACAAATCATAATCTGTTGAGCGCTGACGAGATGAGCGAAGGGGTTTTTGCTTTTTGTATAGAGCGTGCTGAAAAACCGAAGGCGATATAATTTATACGAAGGGATTGTGCTTAGGGAAAAGCAGGGGGGTGCCATGTCGAATATTCTGTGCCGCAGTGTGCTTTCTTTATTACTGATAGCGTACTCAAGCACGATCATGGCCCTGGCAGAACCCGACTACCAATTGCTCGCCACCATAGACGGGATAGAGTACCGTCGGTATCACTCATACTTGGTTGTTGAAACAATCGTCGATTCGGAAACAGATCGAAACGAAGCGGCCAATACGGGGTTCCGCCGGCTTTTTAACTACATCTCCGGCGATAACGCCGTTCAGACTTCAATCGAAATGACTGTGCCTGTTCAGCAAAAAAGCGCTGCCCAGGGCTGGCCGCCCTCGAAAAGGCTGGAGTCAGACCCATCGAAGCGGTGATGAGCGCAGTGTACAATGCGCCCTATACGCTGCCTTTTATGCGTCGCAATGAGGTCATCGTTGCCGTTGACAGGATCCCCTAAAGAGTGGTTTTGAAAAAAATGAAAAAATTATTATTAATGATCTTGCTTGGTGCCGGGATATATGGGTACCTCGTCGAATACTCATCCGCTGATACGGCTTTAGAAAAGGCGTATGAAAATAAACGCAGCGATCTGCAAATTGGCGGATCCGGCCGGGTCATAAAAATACTCCCTGATGATGTAAAGGGCAGCCGTCATCAGAGATTTATCTTGCAACTGGCTACAGGGCAGACTCTTCTTGTTGCGCATAATATCGACATAGCCCCACGAATAAACAATTTGCGTATCGGCGACCAGATTGAGTTTTATGGTGAATACGAATGGAACCCAAAGGGAGGGGTGATACACTGGACACATCAGGACCCACAAGGCCGCCACGAAGCAGGTTGGTTGATGCACGATGGCAAGGTCTATAAATGATCGCGGTAGCTACTCGCCTTGACTGATGCCTCACACCGATGTCATTTTCTAATACAGCAGGAAGTCTCGAATCACAACTCTTACGCTGTTTTTGGCATGAAACAGCACGATTCAATTGGTAGCGGGGGCAGGATTTGAACCTGCGACCTTCGGGTTATGAGCCCGACGAGCTGCCAAACTGCTCCACCCCGCAACAGAGTGAGGATAATACAGGCTACGCGATTGTTTTGCAAATATATGTATTGGCTTGGATCTCTTCGGGGGAAATTTACAGCTCAGTCTCAATGACACCCTGCTCGATTGGGAGGCGCCATAATTTTTTATTTGCTATATCGATTCTCCAAGGCTAAAAATCAGTAAACTTGGAAAACTCTGTGTGTGAGTCTTAGCTGCCCGCTAATAAAAGTCCGATGATTATAAAGCCGATTGCGATGCCTACTTGTTCGTCCTTGCCCGCATTCAGGATGGCATTGGTGATCTTGCCGTATTCCTGCTCCGGCTTTTGTTCGTCGTCTTCCCCCGTTTCGGTAGCCTCGATTTCTGCGGTGGTTTCGCCATTTTCTTCTGCGGTTATCTCCCCGCTTTCTTCTGCGGGAGTCTCACCGTTTTCTTCTGTGGGAGTCTCACCGTTTTCTTCTGCGGTTATCTCCCCGTTTTCTTCTGCGGGAGTCTCGCCATTTTCTTCTGCGGTTATCTCCCCGCTTTCTTCTGCGGGAGTCTCACCGTTTTCTTCTGCGGTTATCTCACCGTTTTCTTCTGTGGGAGTCTCACCGTTTTCTTCTGCGGTTATCTCACCGTTTTCTTCTGCGGTTATCTCACCGTTTTCTTCTATGGCGGTTTCGCCGTTTTCCTGTCCGTTGGCGCGATATACATAATACTCATCGGCAAAGCGGATCCCGTTTATTGCAAATGATTTTATCCCATGTTGGTTGATGGTGAGATCGAATAATGCCGGCCTGTCGGGAGCAGGTTTCAGATCGATGGAGGCATCTGCCTGAATGAGGGTGCGATCCACCATAAAGCCAAAATTGTATCCCTCCCGTGCCTTGTTTGCCCCATCAAGCGGAATATTCAAATACACATAGGCCTGATGGTCCAAAACGGGTTCAAGGGCGTGCAGATTTAAAGAGAATGCCGATATAACAACAAACAGAATATATTTTATTTTTTGCATTTTATGCTCCCGTCATGCCTGATCAATTTATGTTCACTCTCCTGCTACAATGCGATTCCCGTCAGAATGGGATGTCATCGTCAAAGTCGTCGGCCTGTTTATTTTTTGCCGGGGCCGGGCCGTCATCGGTACTGGGCGGTGTGTTTTCCTGCGGGGGAGACTCCAGCGGTGCGGAGCCGCCGCGGCTGTCCAGCATTTGCATTTCATTGGCGACGATTTCGGTGGTGTAGCGGTCATTTCCGGATTTATCCTGCCATTTGCTCGTCCGTATTCGGCCTTCCACGTATACCTTGGAGCCTTTGCGCAAATATTCGCCGACGATCTCGGCAAGGCGGCCGAAAAAGACCACGCGGTGCCATTCGGTACGCTCCTGCTGTTCATTGGTTTCTTTATCGCGCCATGATTCGCTGGTGGCGATACTGATATTGGCAACGGCGGCGCCGCTCGCTGTGTAGCGGATTTCCGGGTCGTTGCCCAGGTTGCCGATTAAAATTGCTTTGTTAATGCCTTTGGCCATGTTCCTCCCCCTTTGTTGTGACTCTGCAATGTTATTGAAAGAGATGGTTATACTTCAATATAGTTTAGCCTTATTTTTGCCAAGATGAAAATGAATTAAGTGAATCCTGATCGAGGATATTCGTATCCACCTTCAAATACGCGATCCCTTCCTCGGCAATTACCGTTGCGTCTATGACCCCCGATATGGCACACAATTCGGTGGCCAGTGTATTGGCGTTTTCGGCATTCAGACTGTCAAGGTGCAGCAACTGGTTTTTATATTGAGTGAGCGGCGGCATGGTCAAGACCGGTATCAGCCATAGAAGAGTCAACAGGGTGCAGCCCAGGTACACTGCGGAGATACCAAATAGCTGGTGCAGTCCTCCGCCTGATATTCCGCCTAGAAAAATACCTGCAAATTGTGCGGTGGAATAAATGCCCAGGGCAGTTCCTCTATTCGCGGCCGGTGCGCTGCGCGATACCTGGGAGGGCAGGAAGGCTTCGAGGTAGTTGAATGCGATAAAGAAAAGTATGGTTAATGAAAACACTCCCGCATAGGAGTGATAATACAGCGCGTTGCCGCATTGTGAGATAAACAGCAGCAGGATTGACAGGATCATATTTATTTCCGGTTTCCCCATGCGTCTGCCGTATACAAGTATGGCGATGAAGATTGTGGTGGAGATCAGGACTACCGGCAGATAGAAATGCCAGTGCATTGCGGGAGCGAGCCGGCCATGGTCAAGCAAAATAACGGGCAGCACTGTAAAGTTCGCCATAAAGATCGCGTGTAAAATAAAGATGCTGATATTGAGCCGTGCCAGAACGGGATTGTGCATGATCGTTTTCAAATCCGTGAAAATGAATCCGGTATCACGGTTTCTGCTTGTCCGCTGGGGCGTGGGCACGGTGCCGAACAGGAGGGCTATCGCGGCAACGGCGAGCAGTGCGCACAACAGGAACAGACCGGAATGGCCGATGGATGCGTACAGTATGGGGCCGGTGATAAATGCCAGGGAAAAGGCGAGACCGATGCCCATCCCGATCATTGCCATGATCCGGGTGCGCTGCTCTTCGCGGGTCAGATCGGCGGCCAGCGCCATGATTGATGCGGCTATTGCGCCGGCGCCCTGCAAGGCCCGGCCAATGATGATCATATCGATGCTGTCACTGCCGGCGGCGATCAAGCTGCCGGCGGCAAAGATAATCAGTCCGAGGGTAATCACCGGCTTCCTTCCCCATTTGTCCGACAGCAGGCCAAATGGGATCTGAAACAATGCCTGGGTCAGGCCGTAGATACCCAGCGCCAGCCCGATCTTGAAGTTGCTGGCGCCGGCAAATTCGTTCGCCATCAGCGCAATGACCGGCAATAGCATGAATAGCCCGAACATGCGCAGAAAAAGCACCAGGGAGAGTGAGATACCGGCCTTTACTTCAAAGGCCGAGGGCGTGTTACCGAGCATTACTGAAAGTTGAATTGCATCGTGCCTGTAAAAACGCTTATAGTATCAGGTTTACTGTTTAACGGCGAAAGGTATGAATAGTATTCGTATACGCGGTGCGCGCACGCATAACCTGAATAATATTGATTTGGATATTCCCAGAGATCGATTGATTGTGGTAACGGGGATCTCCGGCTCGGGCAAGTCGTCTCTTGCATTTGACACGATCTATGCAGACGGGCAAAGGCGTTATGTCGAATCGCTGTCGGCCTATGCGCGCCAGTTTCTGTCGATAATGGAAAAGCCGGATGTCGATCATATAGAAGGTCTTTCACCGGCTATTTCGATTGAACAGAAATCAGCCTCCCATAACCCGCGCTCTACCGTCGGCACCATTACCGAGATCTATGATTATCTGAGATTACTCTTTGCCAGAGTAGGGGAGCCGTATTGTCCGGCACATCACACACGGCTTGCCGCACAGACCGTCAGTCAGATGGTCGATCAGGTTATGTTGCGCGAGCAGGGCGAAAGATTGATGCTGATTTCCCCGGTGGTACAGGAGCGTAAGGGCGAGCATGTGCAGTTGGTAGAACGCCTCAGGGCCGAGGGTTTTTTACGGGCGCGCATTGATGGGCGGATTACCGAACTGGACAGTGTGCCGGAGCTGGATCTGTATAAAAAGCATACGATTGAAGTGGTGGTGGATCGATTCAGGGTGAAGCCGGATTTGCAGCTCAGGTTGAGTGAGTCCTTTGAAGTTGCGCTGAAGCTGTCCGGGGGAACGGCCAGGATTGTTGCGCTGGATAGTGAAAAGGACGAGCAGCTTTTTTCCTCGCTGTTTGCCTGTGACCTATGCGGTTATAGCCTGACCGAGCTTGAGCCGAGACTATTTTCCTTCAACAGTCCGGTTGGCGCATGTGATGAGTGTGACGGTCTTGGAGTAATACAGTTTTTCGACTCTGAACGATTGGTGCGGTATCCGGATCTCAGTCTTCCCGGCGGTGCGATAAAGGGCTGGGACCGGCGCAATGCGTACTATTACCAGATTATAAAGTCGCTCGCCCGCCATTATAAATTCGATATCGATACGCCATTCAGGGATTTATCGAAAAAGGTGCGGGATATCATTCTGCATGGCAGCGGCAAAACCGAGGTGGAATTTGAGTATTCGGATGGCAGGGGCGGCGTTATTATTCGGCGCCATCCCTTTGAGGGCGTGGTATCCAATTTGCAGCGGCGTTTTCTCGAAACAGATTCTTCCATGGTACGGGAAGAACTGACCAAATATCAGTCCAGCAAGCCCTGCCCAAAATGCAAGGGCACTCGATTGAATGAATCCGCCCGCCACGTATTCATCGACAGCATGACTCTGCCGGATATTACCGCCATGACCGCCGTCAAGGCGCAGGCATTTTTTTCTGCATTGCATCTGGATGGCGGGCGCGGTGAAATTGCCGCCAAAGTACTCAAGGAGGTGAACAATCGTCTGGGGTTTCTGGTCAATGTCGGGCTGGATTATCTGGCGCTCGATCGCAGCGCCGAAACACTTTCCGGCGGAGAGGGGCAGCGTATACGCTTGGCCAGTCAGATTGGCGCCGGACTGGTCGGTGTGATGTATGTATTGGACGAACCTTCCATTGGATTGCATCAGCGCGACAACCAGCGCCTGTTATCCACCTTGTTCAATCTGCGCGATTTAGGCAATACCGTGATTGTGGTGGAACATGATAAAGAGGCGATCAGTCTGGCCGATCATATAATCGATATGGGGCCGGGCGCCGGCATTCATGGAGGGCGTGTAGTGGCCCAGGGCCGGCCCGAAGAGATCGCCGCCAACCCCCAATCCTTGACCGGGCAGTATTTATCCGGGGTAAAGAAGATCGAGATCCCCGGGCAACGTACGCCTTATGATGGTAAATATATTCTCAAATTGACGGGCGCCGAAGGCAATAATCTAAATTCGGTCGATCTGGAAATACCGGTAGGACTTATGACCTGTGTAACCGGTGTATCCGGCTCGGGTAAATCAACGCTGGTAAATGACACGCTGTATAAAATTGCCGCGCATGGATTGAATCGCAGCAATATCATACCTTCCCCATATAAATCCATTTCCGGTCTGAAGCATTTGGACAAGGTGATTGACATCAACCAGAGTCCGATAGGCCGCACCCCGCGTTCCAACCCGGCGACCTACACCGGCTTATTTACCCCGATACGCGAACTGTATGCGGCGACTCATGAAGCCCGTTCACGCGGCTATAAACCGGGGCGCTTTAGTTTCAATGTAAAGGGCGGCCGCTGTGAAGCCTGTCAGGGGGACGGGCTGATTAAAGTGGAAATGCATTTTCTGCCGGACATATATGTTTTTTGTGACAACTGCAAAGGCAAGCGCTATAACCGCGAGACGCTGGATATACGCTACAAGAGGAAAAATATCCACGAGGCGCTTGAAATGACCATAGAAGAGGCCCGGGATTTTTTCGATGCCATCCCGGTTATTGCCCGCAAGCTGCAAACCCTGATGGATGTCGGGCTTGCCTATATCAAACTGGGACAGAATGCCACCACCTTATCCGGCGGGGAGGCGCAGCGCATAAAATTATCCAAAGAGCTTTCCAAACGGGATACCGGTAAAACTCTTTATATCCTGGATGAGCCGACAACCGGCCTGCATTTCCATGATATTCAGCAGCTTCTGATCGTATTGCAACGCCTGCGGGATCATGGTAATACGGTTGTGGTTATCGAGCATAATCTCGATGTAATCAAAACGGCCGACTGGATTGTAGATCTGGGGCCGGAAGGCGGTGACGGTGGAGGCAATATAATTGCCTGCGGGACGCCTGAGCGGGTTGCGCAGTCCAAACAATCCTATACCGGTCAATTTCTTCGGGAATTATTCGACCAGGCCGCTGCTTCCGCCGCCGTAAAACTGCAGAAAATACTCGATAAGGCTTCGTAAACAGGGTTATTTGACGGGCGGTATTTTATGCTGGATGCTAAACCGCCATTGAACTGGTTCCTGGGTGTGGGATAAAATAATCGGAATAATATAAGGGGTATTGCGTGAAAGTAATTATTTGCGGTTCAGTTGCCTACGATAACATCATGGTCTTTCCGGACTATTTCAAGGACCATATTTTACCCGACAAGGTGCATATACTTAACGTGTCCTTTATGGTTCCGAGCATGAGGCGGGAATTCGGCGGGTGTGCGGGCAATATCGCATACAATCTGAATTTACTCAGAGAGGATGCCGCCCTGCCGATGGGGACAGTGGGCAAGGATTTTGAATTGTACCGGGAATGGATGGACAAAAACGGAATCGACCGGCGGCATGTGAGGGAAATCGATAGCGTTTATACGGCGCAGGCGTACATAACCACCGATCTGGATGATAATCAAATTACCGCCTTCCACCCCGGCGCAATGGAGTTCGCGCATCATAATAAAATTGCCAGTGCCGAGAATATAGCGCTCGGTATTATTTCCCCCGACGGGCGTGAAGGCATGTTGCAGCACTCCTCCCGGCTGCATGATCTCGGCATCCCGTTCATATTCGACCCCGGACAGGGGTTGCCAATGTTTGGCGGGGAAGAATTAAAGGATCTTATCCACCAGGCGGATTGGGTTGTCGTCAATGATTACGAGTGGCAAATCATGCAAAAACGCACCGGATATGATGCCGGGGACGTTGCCGAACAGGTCAAGGCGCTGATTGTGACGCTTGGCGGTGAGGGATCGGTTATTTATGCGGACGGCCGGGAATACAAGATCCCGGGGGTCAAGGCCGCCAGCCTGGAAGATCCCACCGGCTGCGGCGATGCCTTTCGTGCCGGTTTGTTATACGGGCTGTTAAACGATATGGATTGGGAAACAACCGGGCGCATTGCATCGCTGATGGGCGCGATTAAAATTGCATCGCACGGCAACCAGAATCATTCCTTTACATTCGAGGAATTTCAGTTAAAATTCAGGGAAATATTTGACCGTGAAATATAAAAACCGAGCACATCTTAGCGAATTGAAATGACAGATAGTAAAAATGACAGATAGTGAACCGGGATCCATCTGGGGCGTACTGAGAATATCAATGGGCTGGCTTTTCCTGTGGCCTTTTCTGGACAAGCTGTTCGGGCTTGGTTTTGCAACCCCGCCGGAAAAATCCTGGCCATCGGGCGCTTCCCCGGCATACGGTTTTCTGACACATGGCACCAAAGGGCCGCTTGCCGAATTTTACCAGGGTCTGGCCGGCAATGCGCTGGTGGATTGCCTGTATATGGGCGGCTTGCTGTTAATAGGACTGGCGCTGATCCTGGGGATTGGCACCAGGATAGCCGGTTATTCCGGCGCGCTGATGATGCTCCTGATATACAGCGCAATATTATTCCCCTCACACAATCCCTTGCTCGATCATCACCTCATCTACGTTATTCTTCTGGTCGGCCTTGCCATGACAAAATCCGGCCATGTTTTCGGATTTGGCAAGAGCTGGTCTGAAACCCGGCTGGTTCAAAAATATCCTGTTCTGGAATAAAACCGGTTCACAGGGGTGAATACAACCTGCCGGTTGCATAGGCTTTTCGGCATGTCTATTTGCCGGAGGTAAGGGGAAACTATTGAAAATCACACAGACACAATGACCGGTCAAAAGCCGGCGGCACTGCTGTACGATGGCCAATGCGGCATCTGTAGCGAATGGGTGGACTATTGGCGGCAATTGACCGGCGGCAAGGTTGAATATCTCCCTTATCAGACAGCCGCCGGAGACTACCCGGACCTTTCCGAAAAAGCCCTGGCAAAGTCGATCCATCTGATTGAAGCGGATGGCGTCATTTCAAAAGGGGCCGAGGCCACCTACCGTCTTTACCGGGGCATTCACCCCCAATCCGTGTTGCTGTTCCTGTACCGGTTTTTGCCCGGTTTCGGCAGATTGAGCGAGCTCGGCTACCGATTTTTTGCCGCCCATCGCCGATTGCTGGCCTTTGTAACCCATCTTTTCTGGGGCAGAAACCATGCGCCGCCCCGCTATCAATTTATTTCCCGGCTGTTCCTGCGCCTGCTGGGGCTGGTATATCTGATTGCATTCCTTTCCTTTGCGGTGCAATCCGGCGCATTGATTGGCGCCGATGGCGTGTTGCCGCTACGCTATTATTTGAGCGCGGTCAGCGATCAGTATGGTGCGGCGGCGTATATGCAATTGCCGACTATATTCTGGGTTTCCCACGCCGACGCCTTTATTAGCTGTGTCTGCATTGCCGGCATTCTGCTCGCACTGCTGTTACTTTTTGGTCTTTTCCTGAGAATCGGTTTGATCCTGCTGTACCTGCTGTATCTTTCGCTCGTCAATGCTGGCCAGGTCTTTATGTCTTTCCAGTGGGATATCCTGCTGCTGGAGTGCGGGTTTCTGGCCATCTTTCTCCCATGGGGATCGGGGATCATAGTCTGGCTGTACCGCTGGCTGCTGTTTCGCTTTATATTTTTGAGCGGTGTTGTCAAGATGCTCAGTCATGATCCCGGCTGGCAGAACCTCAGCGCGCTGAATCACCATTTTGAAACCCAGCCTCTGCCCACGCCATTGTCATGGTATGTCCATCACCTGCCGGAAATCCTGTTGAAAGCAGCCACCGGCATGACGCTGATCATTGAATTAATCCTGCCATTTTTCATTTTCGCACCCCGGAACTTCCGCCATACTGCCGCCTGCGGTTTCCTGCTTTTCCAGACCGTGATCCTGCTGACCGGCAATTACAATTTTTTCAATCTGCTGACCCTCTTTATGTGCCTGTTTCTGTTCGATGACGCCGCCATAAAACGCATAGTTCCCGCCCGCATACCCTTGCGTCTGCCACGGATACACATCCCGGTGCCACGGATACACATCCCGACGGCTGGCAAGATCGCTTCCGGTTGCGCATTATTCATCGCGTTGATCAGCGTCTATATCGGCGGCACTAAAATGCTCGGGGTAATCGGCCAGGACAGCACGGTATTGAATACCCCGGTGCACCGCCTTCTGCGCCCGTTCAACATCGTCAATAACTACGGCCCCTTTGCGGTAATGACCGTAGCGCGCAATGAAATAGCAATCGAAGGCAGCGCCGATGGAGTAACGTGGCAGGAATACCGGTTTGAACACAAACCCGACGATCCGCAGCAATGCCCCGGCTGGGTTGCGCCGCACCAGCCCCGTATAGACTGGCAGATGTGGTTTGCCGCGCTATCCAATCCCGATACGCAGCGATGGCTGTGGAATATGCTGATACGGCTATTGCAGGACAGCGAACCGGTAACCGCGATATTTGCCGATAACCCTTTCCCGGATGAACCGCCTGACAGTGTTCGCGCGGTGGTGTACCGCTACACCTTCACCAGTGTGGAAGAACGCAATGAAACCGGACGCTGCTGGAACAGGAAGTTTCTGGGGGAGTATTACCCGGCGATGAGTATTGGAAAAATACGCTGAATGAAATGGTGATTGGTTTTGGGAATTATACGCGAAACTAGCCGGAGGTTTGCTTGGGCAGGCGCAAAGACGGATCGAGTTTCTTGGTTGCGGCGAAGAGCGCACGGGCGATTTCCTCCGGCGTCGCGTCCAGCTTGACCTCCCGTGTGACTGGTCGGTCACGAGGCTTGGGCGATGGTTCATCTCGTCGTGGTTTCATGGTCATCCTTCCTCATCCTTCCAAAAACGCCTCAACACATCACGTACTTCCGCAACAGTTTTGGTCGTTGTTTCTCCTTCAGTCCATGGTCGGCCGGGATGCATGGTATCCCACCAACTGCGTTCCGTCCGGCTTCGCCGGCTGCCCTGATCGTGTTTCCCAAATCCATCAAGGACAGTATTCCATACCGGCCTGTATTGCTTGATGAGTGCCTGTTCCGCAAAGCCAATCCATACAGGCATAACGCCGAGCGATCGATACGAGAACTCAACGGTTTCGAGATTGCTGACATGCTCAATGGAGCGGGAATGTTCCCGCAATCTTGTCCGCAATGCCGGGTGCCCGATGTTCACTTTTTCCAGGCCTTTTCGGGTCCCCGGCGGCGCTGCCTTGCCCACGTAAATAGGCCGCTCGGTGCCAGATATGGGGCTATATTCAGCCAAGCGTCCGCCATAATACAGCGCATAGATACCCGGTCCTTCCACATAAATAGCTTCGTTCAGCGGGCATCTGTTCTGCTTCTCAAAGTGTACGACCGTTCCGGCCATCAGGTTGTCGTATGTCAGCGGATCCCACAAATCAGGCATTACACACGCCTCAACTCCACAACGGATTCCCGGAGTGCGTTGCCGTTCGTCTTCCCGACCCGGACGCTTGAGTTGACAATACTATTGCCTACCCGCGTATCACGAGATACATGGATGTTGATTACCTGAAAGCCGTATGGCTCTGCAATCTTGGCGAAAAAGCGGTCTGTCGGTATCGGGACGCCTTGCAAAATGGAATTGCCAATCACCGCTAAGGCTGTCGCACCAGAATGAAGGCACCATGCCGCGCCCTCTGCGAAGCGCACACAATCGTTGAAATACTGCGCGGCATAGTTAGCCCACCCATTCCCGCCGTAGATGCCCTTATCCGCATTCTTTCCTCGCAGTTCGGCAAGTGTCTGCCGAATCTCCTTGTCCTCAATGGACGGATTCAACTCAATGCAGTCTCTTTCACGAGCGTTTTGCCAATAGGTTCCGAAATTGAGAGCTTCCAATGGTTTCATGTCGCGGGGAGACGAGCAAAAACCCAGCCAGTACAGATGGGGCCGAGTATTCCGATTGTAATGATAATTGTTCAAATAAGGTGGAGACGTTATCAGGATATCGGCACTTCCTTCCGCAAGGTCGCTAAAGCCCTCAAAGAATGACTGTCTGGTAATCCGCCCATCTTTTCGACGCCGGGTAGCTCGATTTTTACGATACCATTCTGCATCAACCGCAATCTGCAAGAGCTTGTCGGCCACCATCCCGGACACATCGTAGTCTTCTACTTCTGGACGGCCAACAACTGCCTTTCGCCCCAAACTTGGTTCGTAAGAATAGTTCGAGTAGTGGACCATAGTTGCAGCGAACGCCATGCGGAATATATCGGCGACTGGCCGTTTTTGCTCTGAAATGAAATCCCAAATCAACAAGACTTTGCGTTCAACGTCCGGGCTATAGAATGGTGCGTGGGTTCGGAACCCTGCTGGTGACGATGTATGCGGTTTGAGCCCGTTACGCACACAATCCGCCATAAATTTCCTGAAATGCTGAACCGAACGGCGCAGACCATCGGCATCGATCCGATGCGCCTTCAACTTGGTTTGGGCAACGAAAGCCGCGTATGGATTGATCTCAAATCCGCACACCTCATGGCCGGCAAGATCAGCTTCCACCAGCGTTGTCCCGACGCCGGAAAACGGGTCCAGTACCATGCTCGCCCCTGACGTGTGCCGTTCCAGAGCATCTTCCACGAAATGCTTTGAATAGCCAGCGATCCATGGAACCCAGCGGTGGACAGGTGCATCTCGATTTGCCATGAACGCCGGGTCGCGGAAGGCACTTTTGTTCGGCTTTTTCAGCCGTGCCGATGCACCGCCTTTTGAACTTCGGTCCATCTTCTGGATCGTTACTACGTCGTTGGGCATTGCTGTTCTCCTGTGACGGTACTAAGGTAGCGCAGTTGCTTCCCGATCATGCACCGTGTCCTTGCGAACGCTGAAATGCCCACGGCAGACGCGGTAGCGATAGGGTATTGGCTTGCGACTCTTGACGGCGGCCGTATCGGTCAAGCCGCAATCCGGATAAAACCGCCCGTCAGGCCACCGCTGTGCCTCGGACCATCGCTCTGCCGCCACGTTATCTGGGAACAACTGAAACATCTGAATCACTGTGATCCCCTCACGGTGCGACCTCCCCGGTACTTTCTGTGCCATCTCGCCTCGCTTCTCGTCAATCTGCCGTTGTGATGCGGATACTTATGCGTCATTTAATCTGAGGCGTCAAGCGATTTTGGCTAGTTTCACATATAATTCCTTTATTTTTCATCCTCGTCCTCGACAATCTCCCTCTCAACCGTCACTCCGTCCTTATGGTTGTCCTCTTAGATCGGCGGACACAGCGAAACCCATCGTTCATTGACAATTTTATCGTGGACAGAATTGACGAAGGGGTATAGAAGCCAGCCGCTGGTTTTCGCGCTGTTTTCATTCCGCAGGCGACATCGCCTTTTGCTATCCTGACGGCAAACACAACAGCGAAGTGCAGCGGGCAGTCGGCGAGAGGGAGGGATTCGCTTTCGGATTCACAACCCCGACGACGCCGAATTTCCGACGGAATTGCGCGTTGCTTAAAAACAACAGGCGCGAAAAAAAATGGTCAAGGGGTGCTGGATTGAATACCGATTGCAACATTGCTATAATGCCGCCTCGGTGCCTGGTTTAACCGGCGACCTTGCCAGCAACGGAAATTTTATAATCAGACCAATGATAAAGCGTATTCACATTGACAACTACAAGTGCATGAGCAACTTTGACCTGCACTTTGGCGATTTAACGCTGCTTGCCGGTCCAAACGGCTGCGGCAAGTCCACCGTGTTTGAAGTGGCGCAGAAATTACGCGAGCTCATCCGCAACGAAAAGCGGGTCGATCAATTGTTTTTCGCCGCCGATATTCCGCGCTGGAGCAACAACCGCGAGCATCGCTTTGAGTTGGAAATCACCCGCAAGGAAGGCGGCGATTATCTTTACCAACTCACCATTGAGCATCACCACGACAAACCGCTGGTGCGCGTGATAAAAGAAAACCTGTTTCTTAACGACAGGCCGCTTTTCGCGTCCAAAGACGGCGATGTGCAACTGTATCGGGATAACCACAGCGAAGGGCCGGTATTTTCGGTGGATTGGATGCAGTCCGGGCTTGCCGTAATAGCCGACCGGCCCGACAACACGCTGCTGCAGGAATTTCGCCGGCAAGTCCACCGCTTGACGATAGTCTCGCTGGAGCCCAAACAAGTGCTGGCGGTTTCCGATGTCGAAGCGAACATGCTGGAGGTCAGCGGAAAAAATTTCGCGTCGTGGTATCGCGGAAGATTGCAGGCAGATCCCACACGCACGGTAAAAGTCGACGACCGACTGCGGGATATTCTGCCGGGATTCTGCGGCCTGAAATCCATGCGGCAAAGCACCGAGCATTGGGAACTGCATGCGGAATTTTCCTCGGCGGAGGGAAAGCAAAACACCTATCGCTTTGACGCACTCTCCGACGGGCAGCGCGCATTGATTGTGCTTTATCTGCTGCTGTTTGCCGACGATGCCAACCGTACGCTGCTGTTGGACGAGCTGGACAACTATGTCACCCTGCCGGAACTACAGCCCTGGCTGGCCGAATTACAAGACGAATGCGGAGATGAATTGCCGCAAACCGTATTGATTTCTCATCATCCGGAAACATTGGATTTTCTCCCCGACAACACAATCTGGCTGACGCGCGAACCGGAAAGCCACACGCGCATTGCGGAAATGAATAACGACACCCAACTCAAAGTGTCCGAACTTTACGCCCAGGGACTCGCGCCGTGAAACGCAAATGTGCAATGCCAACAAATTGCGCCCCCCCGCACCGCCCTCGTTGCAAGCAGCATGTGAGGAATATGCAAGATTGCGGTGATGCCGCAATTTGATTCCGCTTCAACCACAAAAAACCGCCAGCCTGCTTTTACTCACGCCGGCTGCCACCATCACCAATATCGTTAAAAACAGCTTATCACCCCCACACCCCAATCCATTTTAACCACCCACCAGCCTCTACCAACACTATTTATCCTTAACATACTCCATGCTGTAGCCGTTGAACAAATGCCCAAACAAACCGCGGTCGAGATCCGACGTACCGAACAGCCAATCGGCAATCGGAAAGGCCAGGTTCATGTTCTTTCGCATCATGATCGATTGATTGTGGTGCGCCGTATGATGGCGGCACAGCGTATTGACCAGTGGGCAATGTCGAACAAACCGGTTTTCGTCGATATGGCAGCAAAAGCGCATGAACTCATAGAGCAGATAGACGCCGGTGGTGACGCACATTAGTCGTATGGGATGAGCGGAGCGGCGGCCCGGGCAAATGGCCAGGGCCACTGCGGCATGGCGCACCGCGGTCGTGCGGATGTGGTTTGTCGCGCTCGCCAATCCCGATACGTAGCTATGGCTGTGGAATATGCTGATACGACTGCTACAGAACAGCGAACCGGTAGCCGCGATATTTGCCGATAACCCTTTCCCGGACGAACCGCCTGACAGTGTTCGCACGGTAGTGTACCGCTACACATTCACCAGTGTGGAAGAACGCAATGAAACCGGACGTTGCTGGAACAGGAAGTTTCTGGGGGAGTATTACCCGGCGATGAGTATTGGGAAAATACGCTGAATGGAGCGGAGTACGCTGATGAAAATTAAAATTGAAGAAGTGGAAACAACTATGAAAAAATATCTGATTATCCTGGCGGCGGGGCGGAAGTGCCTCCGTGCTCTGATTTTGATTCCGGCATTCGTTACTATTTGCTCCAATGCCCGCTTGCCTTACTGCAATGCCGATGTTTGACGCCTCCATGAATTGGAAAACCGTCACGCCTGCCGAAGTGCGGGTGATGATTGATGCGGGGGCGGATGTCAATGCAACGGATAATTTCGGCACGGCTCTGCTGGATATTGCCAAAGAAGAAAAGAAATGGAATGCTGTTAAAGTGTTGGAAGTACGCTGGCGCAAAATAATTTGATTTGACGATTCGCCGCCCAATCGCCTATAATCGCCACCATCATTTACCAACCGGAGCATTGAAATGCCACTGATTGCCGCTCTCAAATTCGCACTCTTCGCCACTTTCTTGGCGATGATTTTCACCGTCGTCGCCGTGCCGCCGGCGAATGCCGCCACCCACTTGCCCGACTGCAAAAAGGAAGCAGGCTGTCTCATTGACGGTTCCATTGATTGGAAAACCATCACTGCCACCGAAATTCAGACGATGATTGATGCCGGGGCATATGTCAATGCGAAAACTGATAAAGGTTGGACTCCGCTTCACATGGCGGCAGAAAACGGAAATGCCGAAATCATTTCTGTCCTTGTCGAGGCGGGTGCGGATGTCAATGCGAAAGATAATGTAGGAGGCCGGACTCCGCTTTACGAGGCGGCATTTTGGAGAAAAGCCGAAGTCATTTCTGCCCTTGTCGAGGCGGGTGCGGATGTCAATGCGAAAGATAGGGTCGGCCGGACTCCGCTTCACGAGGCGGCATTTTGGAGAAAAGCCGAAGTCATTTCTGCCCTTGTCGAGGCGGGTGCGGATGTCAATGCGAAAACTAATGTCGGCCGGACTCCGCTTCACAATGCGGCACAACGAGGAAAAGCCGAAGCCATTCCTGTCCTTGTACAGGCGGGTGCGGATGTCAATGCGAAAGATAAAAAAGGCCGGACTCCGCTTCACGAGGCGGCACAACGAGGAAAAGCCGAAGCCATTCCTTTCCTTGTACAGGCAGGCGCGGATGTCAATGCGAAAAATGAATACGGCCGGACTCCGCTAGATGTTGCGAAAAACAGAAGACATTGGAATGCCGTCAGAGCCTTGGAAAAAGCGGGCGCACAATAATTTGACTCGCCCGCAAAACCTGTAAAGGCTCAATCATGCAACGCATCAACACTCTCAAATCCGCCGCCAAAGCAGTCGCAGCCGTTATGGTTTTCTGTGTCGTTGTCGTAGTGCCGGGGTGTACCGACTACTCTCACTTGCCCAACTGCACGGCGGATGTATATTGCCTCAGGTCCATTAGTTGGAAAGTCATCACGCCTGTCGAACTGCAGGTGATGATTGACGCAGGGGCGGATGTCAATGCGAAGACGGTTTTTGAGCACGTAACTCCGCTTCACCGGGTGGCAGAGGAAGGAAAAGCCGAACTCATTCCCATCCTTGTACAGGCGGGTGCGGATGTCAATGCGAAAGATAAAGATGGCTTCACTCCGCTTCACGTGGCGGCATTTGCAGGAAAAGCCGGAGTCATTCCTGTCCTTGTCGAGGCGGGTGCGGATGTCAATGCGAAAGCTGTCCTTGTTGATGCGGGTGCGGATGTCAATGCGAAAGATAAAGATGGCTTCACTCCGCTTCACGTGGCGGCATTTGCAGGAAAAGCCGGAGTCATTCCTGTCCTTGTCGAGGCGGGTGCGGATGTCAATGCGAAAGCTGTCCTTGTCGAGGCGGGTGCGGATGTCAATGCGAAAGCTGTCCTTGTCGAGGCGGGTGCGGATGTCAATGCGAAAGGTGATGAAGGCTGGACTCCGCTTCTGTTAGCAGCAAAAGAAGGAAAAGCCGAAGCCATTTCTGCCCTTGTCGAGGCGGGTGCGGATGTCAATGCGAAAAAAGATAAAAACGGCGGGACTCCGCTTCACTACGCGGCAGGGAACGGAAAAGCCGAAGTCATTCCTGTCCTTGTCGAGGCGGGTGCGGATGTCAATGCGAAAGCTCATAGCGGCCGGACTCCGCTTCACTGGGCGCCATTGCACGGAAAAGCCGGAGTCATTCCTGTCCTTGTCGAGGCGGGTGCGGATGTCAATGCGAAAGCTAATGGCGGTTGGACTCCGCTTCACATAGCGGCATATTGGGGAAAAGCCGAAACCATTTCTGCCTTTGTCGAGGCGGGTGCGGATGTCAATGCGAAAACCAAACTACAAGGTTGGACTCCGTTTCACTGGGCGGCAGGGAACGGAAAAGCTGAAGTCATTCCTGTCCTTGTTATCCTTGTCGAGGCGGGTGCGGATGTCAATGCGAAAGATAATGTCGGCCGGACTCCGCTTCACATAGCGGCACACAACGGAAAAGCCAAAGTCATTCCTGCTCTTGTCGAGGTGGGTGCGGATGTCAATGCGAAAGATAAAGAAGGTGGGACTCCGCTTCACTGGGCGGTATATACCAGAAAAGCCGAAGTCATTCCTGTCCTTGTCGAGGCGGGTGCGGATGTCAATGCGAAAAATAATGTAGGCTGGACTCCGCTTTACGCGGCGGCACAAAAAGGAAAAGCCGAAGTCATTCCTGCCCTTGTCGAGGCGGGTGCGGATGTCAATGCGAAAAATAATGTAGGCTGGACTCCGCTAGATGCTGCAAAAAACGGAAGACATTTGAATGCCTTCAGAGCCTTGGAAAGAGCGGGAGCAAAATAATTTGATTTGCTGGTACTATACTCCGCCCATTTGCAAAAGCCGATATTGACACAAGGCGCGGGTCAATGGGAAAAATAAAAACGGTTTGACTCCGTTTCACACAGCGACAGAATAAGCTAAGGCACTTTCCCGTACACCCTGATGTCGTTGATTCGGGTTAATCAGGTTGCGTAGTCATAAATCAAGCGTCCTCTTCATCATCCGGTTTTTCAAGAAGTTCGGGCTTTCGTTGCCGAATAATCTCTTCCATTCCATCTTCCAATTGACCCTTCTCATCCAGCACCACTTTATTCGAGAATTTTGCTTTGTACAAGGTTTTTGCTTTGAGTAATTGCTCAACCTGCAAATTTATTTCGATTAAATGAGCCCTTCGTAAATCAACCTTGTGTAGCTTAGCCTTTTGTAAATCAGCATCGTTTAATTTAGCCTCTCGTAAATCAGCTTCGCGTAAATCAGCCTCATATAAATCAGCCCAATATAAATCAGCATTGTGTAACTTGGCCTTTTGTAAATTAGCCTTTCGTAACTCGGCCTTTTGTAATTTGGCCTTTCGTAAATCAGCGCCTATTAAATTGGCGCCTATTAGTTCAGCCCCTTTTAAATCAGCCCCTTCCAAATTCGCTTTGAATCTCTTATAGATTTTGCGACTTGGAGTTTTAACAAACAACAAATTCAGTATGCTTTGGATTTCTATTGTGGGATCTTCCCGCTCAGATTGCGTGGGTTCTCTCTGGCCAGATTCTCTCATTTCCTTTTTGTATTTGTCTTTCGCGGTAGTCTCCCGGATATGCGCACATAAAATCTCAAACACCCGTTCACGGTATTCATCCACTTCCTGGGCGATATGATGTAGCACGTAAATGCCACCCAAGTGGGTGGATGCCGATTCATGCCCCAAATGCTCAATGGCATTTTTGAACCGTTCGTCAATGTTTCCCTTTTCGGTCAATTCTGTTGTTGTTTGCATTGCCTCGGCAGTTTTTTCCGACGCTGTCGCTCGGCGGTTGGAAACATAGATTTGCAAAACCAACAATCCACCGCCAATCAGATAGCCAATAAATTTTGCAAGTTCCGCACCAAACAGGGACCAAATAATAACCAGGACAATAACTAGGACGGCGAATGTGGCGCCAACACCAAAAAGTGCCGCTTTAGCCGAAATCGGTGAATCTCCCCACCGCCTTTTCAGATAGGCGAGCAACTCTTTACTTAGTTTCTGGGGTTTCTGTTTTTTACTCACGACTTTGCCTCATCTGGGTATTTTTCCAACTTCAATAATAAGAAAAGCAAGCCTCCCGGGCAATAGCGGAAATGGCGGAAATACCGGTTTCAACGCAACCCCGCCGCATGAATCCATAATTATTTCTCATCCTCGTCCTCGACAATCTCCCCCTCAACCGTTACTCCGTCTTCTTCGTGCTGGTCCTCCAGTTTCTTTTTCTTGAAGGTGGCAAGCAGGGCGGCGATACATCCGAGAATGAGTTCGTCCAGCAGTGGAACAAAATCGGGGATAAAAATATTGACGGCCAGCAGGGCAACGACAATAAGGAACGACTTCCTGTATTTAAGCCGGTCGGAAAAAGCGAGCACCAGCCTGATCAATGATCCGGCGTTCATATCCTGCCTATAGACCGGGGATGCCGATAAGTGGCCTGTTAGCGTTCAACTGGTGCCGGGGCGCAGGGTTTGCGCCGCCGATAAGGATAATTATCCGAATGTGTGTTGGATCTCATCGAACTGCGCATCGATCACATGGACGTTGGTGTATCCCATCATCTGCAAGGTATGGGCGGACAGCGATGCACGACCGCCGGCACCGCAGTGGACCAGGATAGGAGTATCCGCTTGCGGGCATAGATCGGTGATCTTCATTTCAAGCAGGCCGCGGGGGATGTTGGTGGAATCGGTGAGTTTTGCTGCCGCAGTCTCCGCCGGCTCCCGCACGTCGATGATGACTGCATCATCATGTCGGTCGAAAAACAATTTGGCCGCGGTGGCATCCTTGAGATTGCACTGCATCTTGGCCGATTCAATTAGTTTGCTGACTGGTACTATCATTTGTATTCCTCACAATATCTAATGTGTCTGGTTCCAGGCCGGAATGGTTTGCAGATGTAATCTGCCGTTGAAATCCAGTATTATGCGCATAGTAATCAATTTAACCGAGACAATCTATTGCCATGTTTCCCGTATTGAAAAATGATCGATGTATCAGGGCGCTGTTGCGCCAAGACGTGGATGTGACGCCGGTATGGATCATGCGCCAGGCCGGGCGCTATTTGCCCGAATACAAGCAGACCCGCGCGAAGGCCGGGGATTTCATGACGCTCTGCAAAACCCCCGAACTTGCCTGTGAAGTGACCTTGCAGCCGGTCAATCGTTACCCGCTGGATGCGGCCATTCTGTTTTCCGATATATTGACCGTGCCGGATGCGATGGGTCTGGGGCTTTCGGTGGTGGAAAACACCGGCCCGGTATTTGAGAAGACCGTGCGCACCGAAGCCGAGATTAGCGCATTGAAGGTGCCCGATCCCGCAGACGATCTCGGCTATGTTACCGAGGCGGTATCGCTGATCCGCAGAGAACTGGACGGGCGTGTGCCACTGATCGGTTTTGCCGGCAGCCCCTGGACGCTGTCTGTGTATATGGTGGAAGGCGGTTCCAGCAAGTACTTTCATAATGTCAAGGGACTGCTCTATACAGAGCCCCGTGCGCTGCATACCTTGTTGGGCAAGCTAGCCGATGCGGTGGCCCTCTATCTCAACGCCCAGATAGAGGCGGGCGCCCAGGCGGTGATGATCTTCGACACCTGGGGGGGTATTCTGACGCACGGAAAATATAAAGAATTTTCCCTGGCGTATATGCGGCAAATAATCGGACAGCTCCGGCGTGAATATGAGGGGAAAACCATCCCGGTGATATTGTTCACCAAGGGCGCCGGGCTATGGATGGGATCCATCGCCGACAGCGGTTGCGATGCCGTCGGGGTAGACTGGAGCGGGAATATCGGCGATGTAAGAAAACAGATAGGAGCAAGGGTTGCGTTGCAGGGGAATATGGACCCGGCCGCACTGTATGCCGGTCCGGAGGGCATTCAAAAGGAAGTGGCAGATATCCTGGAAAGCTATGGTCATGGCAACGGTCATGTATTCAATCTCGGTCATGGTATACAACAATACGTTGATCCCGAACATGTGGGCGTATTTGTCGATGCAGTACACGAATTGAGCCGGCCCTATCACGATAAAGATGCCGTGGTGCAAGTCGGTGAAGGATAAATTGATGCTCATTGCCAAGGGATTTTGCATGGGATCGGCGGACGTGGTGCCGGGGGTCAGCGGCGGCACGATGGCATTTATTCTGGGCATTTACCGCCAGCTTATCGAGGCGATTACATCATTCGATTTGATTTGGGTGAAGAGCATTTTCACACTGGATATCAGGACCGCCCTGACCCGCCCGGATTTTGCATTTTTACTCCCGCTGGCAACGGGAATTTTTCTTGCATTGATGTTTTTTACCCGGATTATTTCCCTGCCTGAGCTCATTCGCACCGAACCGGAATTGATCTACAGCCTGTTTTTTGGATTGATCAGCGGCTCAATCCTCGTGCTATTGGGGCAGGCGCGCCGATTCCGCCTGGGCGGCGCCGTTGCCCTGTTGGCCGGGCTGGCATTCGGATTCATCATTGTAACTCTGACCCCCGCTGCGACCCCCGATGCCGGTTGGTTTATTTTTATTTGCGGCGCATTGGCCGCCGCTGCGATGCTTCTTCCCGGCCTGTCCGGTTCCTTTGTTTTGCTGATACTGGGAAAATACGCCCATATATTCGACGCCATCGGCTACTTCAAATTCGCCGTCATCGTTCCCTTTGCGCTCGGTGTGGCCGCCGGGTTAATCCTGTTTTCGCGCATTCTTTCCTGGTTGCTGCACCGCTATTACCAACGCACCATATTATTCATCCTGGGCGTACTGGCTGCTTCCCTGTGGAGCATCTGGCCGTTCCAGCATCGCCGGTTCGGGGTCATTCGGCAGAAAGAGCACATTATTGGCGCCGATCCTTATTTGCCAATGACGCTCTCCTATGATGTATTGATACTGATTGGAATGATTATTACCGGATTTTCCATTGTGCTGATACTCAACCGCGGCAGACCCGGCACGGGCTGACTTGCAAGGAATCATGGCCATGCCGTTATCGGAAATAATTCTGGTCATAATGGGCTTGCTGACCATTGCGATGACCGCGGCGGTAATATGCCGCAATATCCCCGTTCCCTATACGGTGTTTCTGGTGGTACTCGGCGTCCTGATCGGCTGGCTGGCCAGATCCTACCCCCGGTTTGAATTACTGCTGCAATTTCAACTGACGCCTGATCTGGTATTATTTTTATTTTTACCGGCCCTGATATTCGAAGCCGCCTTCAATCTCGATGCCAGACAACTACTGAAAGACCTGGCGCCGGTGATGGCCCTTGCCATTCCGGCCCTGTTGATTTCCACTGCAATCATCGCCGCCGGTCTCTGGTTGGTGCTGGACATGCAAATTATAATGGCGCTGCTGTTTGGCGCCCTGATCTCCGCAACCGATCCGGTAGCGGTGATAACCCTGTTCAAGGAGCTGGGCGTTCCGCATCGATTGACCATTCTGGTCGAGGGCGAATCCCTGCTGAATGACGCAACCGCAATCGTACTGTTCAATATCATTCTCGGTTTAGCCCTGACCGGCGCCGCCGTCGGGATGGCCGATGCCGGCGGTGCGGTAGCGGAATTTATACGGGTATTCCTGGGCGGCATCCTGGTTGGCGCGCTCATAGGCGTAGCCGTCAGCGAGTTCCTGTACCGTCTGCGGGCAGGGTTGAACTCCTATATGATCATGTCGATTGTGCTGGCTTATTCCAGTTTCGCCATTGCCGAGCACATACTGCATGTATCCGGTGTAATGGCGATTGTATCCGGCGCGGTCTCTCTCGGAGTATTCGGCGTGAGCCGCATTCCCCAAAGCGCAACCGCAATGGTCAAGGACACATGGGACGTGATCGCCCTGGTTTGCAACTCATTGCTGTTTTTACTGGTGGGTTTATCCGTCGATGTCATGCGGCTGCTGGACCGCGCCGAGGTCATTGCCGTTGCAATCCTGCTTGTGCTGCTGTCACGGGCTGCGGCGGTATATTCAATGGTTCCGGCGACAATACGGCTTTTTCATCTTCCGCACGTGTCGCTGGGGGAGCGGCATATCATGTGGTGGGGCGGACTGAAGGGCGGTCTGGCCATCGCGATTGTTTTATCCATCCCGGAGGAGGTCCCGGCAAAACCGCTGTTGCTGGATATGACGCTGGGGGTGGTACTGTTTCTATTGTTGATCAATGCCGCGACCATCAGGCCGTTGATTCATGCCCTGGGCATCGATCGCCTGACTGAAGACGAGAAGGCGGAATTGAAACATGGATTGCTGCATATGCGCCAGCAGGCCGATAATGTTCTGGAGCAGTTCCACGCGGCAGAATTAATATCACGGGGCACCGGTCAGCTGATCCGGGGAAAGTTGAAAAAAGTCTTTTTGTCGGATGACTTCAAATCGGAAAGGCAGCAGGATCTGCGGTATTTATTCATCTCCGCATTGCGCGTTGAACTGGAGGAACTGAAACACCTTCGTGACATGGGACTATTGCGGCACTACACCTACCTTGAAATCAAAAACACCTTGCAGCGCGATCGGGAAGCCTGGCTGGCCAATCCCGAAGCATTCAAATACGAAGAAAAAGACGGCAGCCCGGGCATATTCTCCCGGATTGAAAATCATCTATTGAAGCGTTTGCGTGAACATGACTGGGCCTCCGGCATACTGTCGCGCTATCAATACCTGCGATTGTCGAATAGTTTGCAGCGTGATATTGCTGGCGTGTTGATTTGCTCGCGGGTGCTGGAACACCTGCGCAATGACGAGGAATATACGCCGGAAATATACGAGCCGATTGAAAAGATGTATTGCGAGCGCATGGACAGGCGAAAACAATACTTGCGCCGGATCGCGGCGGAATTTCCGGATTTTTATCTGCGTTTTGAGACCCGGCTGTTTTCCAGAGTCGCCCTGATCAATTCATTGATTCGAGCCGAACAGGCCCATCAAAACGGTGAAATCGGTTCCAGGGCCTATACCGATATCCGGCAACGCGCACAGAGGGCCCTGTTGGCATTGCCTTCCATATCGATACCGGTTCCAAAGCTGAAATCCATCGATCTTATTGAAACAGTGCCGCTGCTGCACGGACTTTCCCACGATCTGCTGGCGCGAATTGTAGCAGTATCCCGTCCCGTCACCTTTTTAAGCGGCGATGTGATCATTGGTGAAAATGAGAAAGGCGATGCCCTGTATATTATTTCCCGCGGGCTGGTATATGTATACCGCGGCGGTGATGAAAATACCCATATTGCCGAGTTGCGGGATGGTGATTTTTTTGGCGAGGTCGCCCTGTTGGGGGAGCAGATCAGGACTGCAACGGTCAGGGCGGAAAGTCCGGCAACACTGCTCAGAATAAGCCGCCGCGACATATTATCCCTGGCCGGTGAACAACCGGAATTAAAGGAGCGGCTCGAGCAGATGCGTACGCTCAGGCAGTCAGAGACCGGTCCCGTCGTCTGAGCTGCAAATAATTGCAGGCGACTATCAAAAGACACAGGACAACGACAGGCCAGTAGCCGAAAAGAATAAAAGGTGTGCTGCCGTGGCGCCTTTTTATACCGGCGGTCAATACGTAGGGCTCAAACTGTGGCGATTGAGCGATTATATTGCCCTTATGATCGATGATTGCCGATATACCCGTATTCGTCGAGCGCAACATGAATCGCTCCGTCTCCATTGAACGCATGCGGGCGATCTGCAGATGCTGATGCGGCGCAATAGAATCGCCGAACCAGGCATCATTGCTCAGGTTGACCAGGATCTCCGCCGCCGGCAGCGACCGGCGAATCTCCTCCCCAAAGGCATTCTCATAGCAGAGCGACAAACCGAGGATCCCCTTGCTTGTCTTGAAGCCGGCGCCGCCCGAACTATCAGGGCTGAAATCAGACACCGGTATATGCAGGGCGCTCAGTATCGGCGCCAGAAATGAGTGGAAGGGGATATATTCCCCAAACGGCACCAAATGATGTTTATGGTACAGATGCTCATCATCATTGATTAACAGTATGCTGTTGTGATAACGCTCCCCGCTTGTATCCCTGGAAAGTATTCCCGTTAAAAAAACCGTTTTGAACTCATTCACCGAGTCCCGGATCGAATCCAGTACCTCTTCGGCCTCGTGCACAAAAGCGGGCAGGGCGGTTTCCGGCCAGACCACCACGTCCCTGTCTTGGTATGGTGCGGTCAATCCCAGATAAAGCCGGTAGGTTTTATTCCGAATTGCCGGGTCCCATTTTTGTGCCTGCGGTATTGCGCCCTGCACCAGCGCCGCCGACAGCTCTCCCTCATATTCACTGGTCCAGCTGATGCTGTTCAATAAAAATGCCCCGGCAAAAACAGCGGCAATAACCGCGCATGCAAGCCTCCGATGCTGCTTCAGACCCAGCAGGACTATACAGCCGGCGACAACACAAGCGATAAAACTTACCCCATACACACCCAATACCGGCGCATAGCGGGAAAGGATAAAATCCGTCTGGCTGGCGCCAAGATTGAGCCAGGGAAAGCCGGTCAAAAACCAGCCGCGGCACCATTCCGTCAACGTCCACAATGCCGGCAACGCCAGCAAATACTGCACAAGGCAGCTTCTGTTGCAAAACAGCCGCCCCAGCATTCCGGCTACCGCCGGATACAGGCCAAGAAAGGCCACCAGGGTAAAGGTAAGGGCATATGCGCCGGCAAGAGGGACTCCGCCAAACAGATTGATACTGATATGCAGCCAGCCGGTACCGGTGGCAAACAGCAAAAAGCCGAACAGATAGCCGGCCCAAAATGCCTGTTTCGCTGTGCATGAATGCCAGACAAAAAACAGCAGCGCCGGTGAAACAAGGCCCAAGAAATAATAATTATAGGGGGCGTAGGCGAATGGCAGCAGGAGGCCCGCCAGCGCGGCCAGCGCGAATTTCAAATACTTGTTATTTTGCAAATCAGGCGGTAAAAACCGGCGGCCAGATACCGCTCAGCGCGCCAATCATTGTTGATGGGCCGATTGTGACGATTGCGGCCTTATCAAGCGCAACAGATTGATCTTCCTTTTATCAGCGTGCAACACCGTAAAGTTGAGTCCCTCAAAATCGACGGTTTCCCCCCGTTGAGGCAAATGGCCGAAAGCCTTCAATATCAATCCCCCCATGGTATCGTATTCATCGTTGCGCAATTGCGTGTCGAAATACTCATTGAAATCCTCGATAGGCGTCAATGCCCGTATAGTAAAGCGGTTCCGGCTGTGATTCTGTATATTCGGCTCCTTTTCCGCAGGATCATGCTCATCCTCGATTTCGCCGATGATTTCCTCGATTATATCCTCGATGGTCACCAGGCCCGAAACCCCCGAATACTCATCGATTACAATTGCCATGTGATTTCTGGTTGAGCGAAACTCGCGCAACAGCATATTCAGGCGTTTACTTTCCGGCACAAATACCGGATCACGCATTGCATCCTTGATATTATAATTTTCGTCCTCATTTCCGGCAAGATAAGCGAGCAGATCCTTTGCCAGCAGGATCCCGGTTATTTCATCATTATCCCCGCCGATGACAGGAAAACGTGAATGTCCGGAACCGATAACCGTCTTCAGGATCTCTTTGGGATGATCATCGTGGCGCACGCACACCATCTGCACTCGGGGGATCATGATATCCCGTACCTGCATTTCCGAAACCTCCAACGCCCCTTCCATCATCGTCAACGCATCCGGATCAATCAGATTATGGCTCTCTGCCGCCCTGAGAATATCGACCAGATTGGCGCGGCTCCCAAGCGCCTTGGAAAAAAAAGTCGCCAGGGTTTTTTTCCAGGCTCTGGCATCCTTGCCTGGCGACGGTGGTTTATCTTTTCGCGCCATTGGCGGTCTGTAACATATAGGGATCAGAATACTTCAATTCTTTCAATATCGAGACTTCCAGCAATTCCATTTCACGCGCATCATCATTACTTATATGATCATAACCCAGCAAGTGCAAGGTGCCGTGCACCACCATATGCGCCCAGTGTGCCTCGGTCGATTTACCCTGTTGCCTCGCCTCGCGCCGCACAACCGGGGCGCACACTACCAGATCTCCCAGCATTGCAGTGCAATATTCATTTATTTCGCCCGCCGGAAAAGACAATATATTGGTGGATTTTCCCACCTTGCGCCATCGTCTATTCAGGGCCTTACTCTCCGGTTCATCCACTATTCTGATGGTGAGCTCCGCGTTACCCCGTTGTTCCCGCAAGGCGGAGCCGACCCAGGCGCTCAGCATTTTTTTTGTCGGCGCCCATTCCTGCCCGGTTGCATACTGAACTTCAACCGCAATGCCCACTGCCGTCCTTTTGGGTATCGGATGCCCTTTTCTCGTGACGCTCATACGCATCCAGAATTTTTCCCACCAGTGGATGCCGCACCACATCGCGGGACTTGAAGAACACAAAACGGATCCCTTCCTCATCCTTCAACACATCGATTACATGCTTCAAGCCCGATTTTTTCCCGCCCGGCAGGTCAATTTGAGTAATATCCCCGGTTATAACCGCTCTGGAATCAAAGCCCACCCGGGTCAGGAACATCTTCATCTGCTCTATCGTCGTATTTTGCGCCTCATCCAGGATAACAAATGACTCATTCAAGGTCCGTCCACGCATGAATGCCAAAGGAGCCACTTCAATAATATTTCTTTCGATATACCTGGCCACACGCTCAAACCCCAGCATTTCATACAAGGCATCGTAGAGAGGGCGCAGGTAGGGATCAATTTTTTGCGCCATATCCCCGGGCAGAAAGCCAAGATGCTCACCCGCCTCCACCGCCGGTCGTACCAGCACCAGGCGTCTTGTTTTATTATCCTGTTCCAGAGCCGCCACCGCGCAGGCCACCGCAAGATAGGTCTTCCCGGTTCCGGCCGGCCCTATGCCAAAACTTATATCATGTTTCTGTATAGCATCCAGGTAGCGGCGTTGATTGGCATTACACCCATGGACGATACCCTGTTTGACCTTTATAACGGTGCGGCCAGTCTTATCCTGTTCCGCATCATCATGCATCGACAAATCCTGTAATAACAAAAACACCCTTTCCGTTGACAAGGTTTGCTCCGTGGTAACGGCGTACATTTTTTGTATCACCTGCTCCGCCACCTCCACCGATTCCCTCAAACCCGTCACCTGGAAGCTATTGCCGCGATTATTGATTTCCACACCCATGCAGGATTCCACCTGGCGCAGATGGGCATCAAGCGGCCCGCGCAGATTCGCCAGTCTCCGGTTATCTGCCGGCTCGAGTGCGATATTTGCCGAAAATGTGCTCAATGATTGCAGACTTTGCGCTTATTCTCCGGAGGTATTGCCCCGCGCAACGAGTTTGGCAGCGCCTCGGTAATTTCAACCTCGACAAAAGAACCGATGAGCGAGGCGCACCCGGGAAAATTTACCGCCCGATTATTCCCGGTACGGCCGCTCAGTACCCCGGCGCCCTTTCGCGCATAGCCGGTTACCAGGATCCTTTGCATGCTTCCCACCATGGTATTGCTGATTTCAGCCGCCAGTTGATTGATCCGATTTTGTAAAATATACAGCCTCCTTTTTTTGGTTTCAACCGGTGTATTATCCTCCAGCCCGGCCGCAGGCGTACCCGGTCTGGCACTGTAGATAAAACTGAAAGACTGATCAAACCGTATCTCATCGATCAAATCCATGGTTTTTTCAAAATCCGCCTCCGTTTCACCCGGAAAGCCGACAATAAAATCAGAAGATATACAGATATCCGGCCGTATTTTACGCAGGCGCCGGATCTTATTTTTATATTCCAGAACCATATGATTTCTCTTCATCATCGCCAGAATACGGTCCGAGCCGCTTTGCACCGGCAGATGCAGATGACTTACCAACTCCGGCACGCGGCCATAGACCTCGATCAACCTGTCAGAAAACTCCATAGGATGCGAGGTGGTGAACCGAATACGCTCAATGCCGTCCACAGCCGCCGTATACTCGATCAGCTGAGCAAGATCGGCAATGCCACCGTCATATCTCATCCCCCGGTAAGCATTCACATTTTGCCCAAGTAAAGTAACCTCACGTACCCCCTGGCTCGCCAGCCCGGCAAGCTCGGCAATCACGTTGTCAAACCTGCGGCTGATCTCCTCACCGCGGGTATACGGCACAATACAGAAGCTGCAATACTTGCTACAGCCTTCCATCACCGAAACAAAGGCAGTCGGCCCTTCCGTCCGGGGGGGAGGCAGGCAATCGAATTTCTCTATCTCCGGAAAAGACACATCCACCACCGGGGCATTGGTTTTTACCACCGCATCATACAATTGCGGCAGGCGGTGCAGGGTTTGCGGACCGAACACAATATCCACATACGGCGCCCGCTTGCGAATGGCCTCACCTTCCTGACTGGCGACACAACCGCCCACGCCAATCACCAGATCCGGGTTTCTGCTTTTCAGCGGTTTCCACCGGCCCAACTCGGAAAAAACCTTTTCCTGGGCCTTCTCACGAATAGAGCAGGTATTCAGCAGGATCACATCCGCTTCTTCCGGGTTTGTCGTCGCGCTCATCTGATGCGAGGCCGACAAGGCGTCCAGCATTCGGGATGAATCATACTCATTCATCTGACAACCCATTGTCTTCAGATACACTTTTTTAGACATCACGATCCTTTGTTACCATGGAATCCTCCAAATTACAACCTTCCGTGCCCTCTGCGCAACTACAGCAGCCCTCGCGCATCCCCCCGGTACCCTTCCCGCAACGCGCACGGCAGGCGGCAAGAATACCATACCCATATCTGGCGATGCGCCCCCCGATCGGGTAAAGTGACACACTTATCCATAACAGTGTACCGCCTTACAATGAAAAAACACATAATCGCCCCTTCCATTCTATCGGCCGACATGGCGCGGCTGGGTGAAGAAGTGTGCGCCGTGCTGGAGGCCGGCGGCGATTTTATTCATATCGACGTGATGGATAATCACTATGTGCCAAACCTGACTTTTGGCCCGGTAATCGTGCAGGCCCTTCGGGACCATGGGATCAAGGCGGTATTGGATGTACACTTGATGATCAAACCCGTCGACCGGATCATCCCCGACTTTATCAAGGCGGGCGCCGACTATATCAGTTTTCACCCTGAGGCGAGCGAGCATATTGCCCGCACCCTGCAGATAATCCGTGCCCAGGGATGCAAGGCCGGTTTGGTATTCAATCCCGCCACCCCGCTGGATTATCTGGAAAATGTCATGGATATGACCGATCTGGTATTGCTGATGTCGGTGAATCCCGGATTTGCCGGGCAGGAATTTATTGAACACACACTGGTAAAACTGCGCAAGGCACGCGGAATGATCGACCAATCCGGTCTGGATATTCGGCTGGAGGTGGACGGCGGGATCACCCCCGGCAACATCCGGCGCATTGCCGAGGCGGGCGCCGATACCTTTGTTTCCGGTTCGTCGATTTTTGGCAGTGATAATTATGCCGAGGTAATTGCCGCGATGCGCGCCGAGTTGGAGCGGGCAAATATCCGATAATCGCGGCATTATCACAGACAGGGCTTGCCTGCATCCGGTTCCTGTCGCAAACCCGTCCGGCCGACAGGACTGCAAAACATTTTATTCAACCATGCCAAACCTTACAGAAACCCAATTCAATGCCCTGGTAAAACAAGGCTACAACCATATACCCCTGGTATGCGAAGTATTGGCCGATCTGGACACCCCGCTCAGCACCTATATGAAACTATGCGATGCCCCGTGCTCCTATTTATTTGAATCGGTTCAGGGCGGAGAGAAATGGGGGCGCTACTCCATTATCGGCTTGCCGACCGGCACGATGATAAAGATCAATCGCGGCACCTTCGAGTTTATACAACATGGAAAGACGCTGGAGACAAAACAATGCGCCGACCCGCTGGCCGAGATCGAAAAGATAAGGAAACGCTACCGGGTTCCCCCTGTCGAAGACCTGCCCAGATTCAGCGGCGGTTTGGTTGGATACTTTGGCTACGAAACCATTTCCTATATTGAGCCCATTCTGAACCATTCCGACAAAGAAGACCCGCTTGGCAGTCCCGATATTTTACTGCTGGTATCCGAAGAAGTGATCGTATTTGACAATCTGCGCGGCAAACTATTTATTATCGTACACGTTGACCCCGCCGGCGAAAACCCCTATGCCGCCGGTCTGGCGCGGCTTGATGCCATCAAAGAAAAACTCGCCGGCACCGTACTTACATCGTATCGCGCTCCCTCGGTGTCCCACCTTGCCGAGGAAGACTTTCGCTCCGATTTTACCCGGCAAGCCTTTGAAGACACGGTTGACCGGATAAAAGAATACATCCGCGCCGGCGATGCGATGCAGGTAGTACTCTCACAGCGACTCAGTATCCCATTCGACGCCCCGCCCATAGACTTATACCGCGCCCTTCGCTGTCTCAATCCCTCGCCCTACATGTACCACCTCGACCTGGACGATTTTCAGATAGTAGGCTCCTCTCCGGAGATACTCGTCCGGCTGGAGAATGATATGATTACAGTCAGACCCATAGCCGGGACCCGCCCGAGAGGAAAAACCGAACAGGAAGATCGCGATCTGGAAAAGAATTTACTGGCCGATCCCAAAGAACTGGCCGAGCATCTGATGCTGATCGATCTGGGGCGCAACGACGTAGGCCGGGTAGCCCGAACCGGAACAGTAGCGCTGACCGATAAAATGAAGATAGAACGATATTCACATGTAATGCACATCGTATCGAATGTGATCGGCCGGGTGAAAGACGGAGTGAGCGCGCTGGAGGTATTATGCGCCGTCTTTCCGGCCGGAACCGTATCCGGCGCCCCGAAGATCCGGGCGATGCAGATAATCGACGAACTCGAACCGGTCAGGCGCGGCATTTATTCCGGTGCGGTTGGCTACCTCGACTGGGGTGATAATATGGACACTGCCATTGCGATACGCACAGCCGTTATCAAAGACAACACCCTGCATATACAGGTCGGCGCCGGTGTGGTAGCCGACTCGCAACCGTCCGGCGAATGGGAAGAGACCATCAACAAAGGGCGGGCAATACTGCGCGCCGCCGCGATGGCCAGAAGAGGACTGAGCTGACCCACGGACAATAAAATGCTGCTAATGATAGACAACTATGACTCCTTTACCTACAACCTGGTACAGTATTTTGGCCAGTTAGGGCAAGAAGTCGAAGTATACCGCAACGACAAAATCACCGTTGCGCAAGCGGAAAAACTCGCGCCCGACTACATCGTCATATCTCCGGGGCCGTGCACCCCTGACAAGGCCGGCATATCGATTGCCATCATCGAACATTTCCGCGACAAACTCCCTCTGCTCGGTGTCTGTCTCGGTCATCAGAGCATTGGCCAGGCCTTTGGCGGGCGCATAATCCGCGCCGATGCAATCATGCACGGAAAAACATCCGAGATATACCACAACAATACCGGCGTATTCAGCGGCCTTCAGACCCCGTTCACGGCGACTCGCTACCATTCATTGGTCATACAGAAAGACTCCTGGCCCGACTGTCTGGAAATCACCGCCTGGACACAAAATGAAAATGGCGGCATAGATGAGATCATGGGCCTGAGGCACAGACAATTCCCCGTCACCGGCGTACAATTTCACCCGGAATCGATATTGACCTCATACGGCCATGAACTGCTGAAGAATTTCCTGGACAAAATATAAACAATGGACATCCGCTCCGCCATAAAAATAATCTCCGAATACAATGACCTGAGTGAAGCCGGGATGCGGGAAGTCATGTTCGAGATCATGCAGGGCAAGGCCACTCCGGCGCAAATCGGCGCCTTTCTGACCGGCCTGCGCATGAAGGGGGAGGCCGTGGAAGAGATCATCGCCGCCGCCACGGTAATGCGGGAACTCTCCACCGGGGTGGACGTACAGGTCGAATACATGGTTGACACCTGCGGCACCGGTGGTGACGGCGCAAACACCTTCAACATATCCACCGCCGCCGCATTTGCCGCCGCCGGCGCCGGCGCCGCCGTTGCCAAGCACGGCAACCGGGCCGTTTCCGGAAAATGCGGCAGCGCCGATATACTCGAGGCTGCCGGCGTGAATCTCGAACTGAGCCCGGAGCAGATCGTTCAATGCCTCGAGCAGATCGGCATAGGCTTCATGTTTGCCCCCGCCCACCATGCGGCAATGAAGCATGCAGTTGGCCCCCGGCGCGAACTGGGGATCAAGACACTTTTCAACCTGCTCGGCCCGCTGACCAATCCGGCCGGCGCCCCCAACCAGCTAATCGGAGTATTCAGCGCCGATTGGCAGGAACCGCTGGCGCAGGCGCTGCGAAGACTGGGCGGCAAGCATATATTGATCGTACACTCGGATGATGGGCTGGACGAGATCAGCATCTCCGCCCCGACACGGATTATCGAGCTCAATAACAATGAAATCAGCAATTACATAATTTCCCCTGCTGACTTTGGCATCAAACACAGCGATCTGGACACACTGCTGGTTGACGGAGTAGAACAAAGCCTTGACAAATTCCGCTTTGTTCTGGACGACCGCCCCGGTCCGGCCAGAGACATTGTCTGCCTCAATGCCGGCGCCGCAATCTACGCATCCGGACTGGCGGACACCCTGGAACAGGGGGTAGCCAGGGCGGACGAGAGCATTCAATCCGGGACAGCCAGGCGCAAACTGGAGCAACTGGTGGAACTCACCAACCACCTATAATTTCATGGATGAAATCCCCGACATACTGAAGACCATTGTCGAACACAAAAAAGAATGGATTGCGCACCGCCGCCGCAGGCTCCCCTTGGACGCCGCGATTGCCGCTGCCGATGACTGTCCTCCCGCACGCGGATTCGCCGCCCGCATTCACCACACATTGCAACAAGGATCGCCGGCGGTAATTGCCGAAATAAAAAAAGCATCGCCCGGCAGCGGCCTCATTCGCGAACGCTTCCACCCTGCGGAAATTGCCCGCTCCTATGCCGAAAACAATGCCGCCTGCCTGTCCGTATTGACCGACAGAAAATTCTTTCAGGGCGATGACACCCATCTGTCACAGGCCCGCAATGCCTGCGCCATTCCGGTGCTGCGCAAAGACTTTATCATGGTCCCCTACCAGATTTATGAATCACGCACCCTTGGCGCCGACTGTGTGCTGCTGATGGTCTCCATCCTCAGTGACATGCAGCTACAGGATCTTGCCGGTCTGGCCGCAGAGTTGCACATGGACGTGTTGGTAGAAGTGCATGACCCTCAGGAACTCCAGCGGGGATTGCTGCTGCCCGCCCCGCTGCTTGGCGTCAACAATCGCGACCTGCGCACCTTCAAAACCGATCTGCGCACCACCCTTGACCTGCCGGCGGAAGCATTCAACGGGCGGACGGTAGTAACCGAAAGCGGCATCCGCACTGCGGACGACGTACGCCTGATGCGTGAAAACAACATCAACGCCTTCCTGGTGGGAGAAGCATTCATGCAGGCCGACGACCCCGGCAAGGCATTGACTGCGTTATTCTTCAATTAAAGTTGAAATTCGATCGTGACGACGTCATACAACTGGCCGAACGGCACAAGGGCGCGGACAAATTCGGCTATCGCGCCGAGTTTATCCAACTGGTGCGGCTGGCGAAATCGGCGGCGGCGCTGGAGGCGCAATAATCCGGTCAACCCATGTGCGCACCGGTGTTGTTGGGGCGCCTGGGCGGTGCCGAAGCGCAAATTGAGATCGCTCTATGGAGCCTCAATCGGCGGATACAGAAGCGAATACCTCAGTCCCTCATGCCGTTCGCCGTAGCGTTTCGGTATATCCTGGGTCCAATCACTCGGCAGCGTCAGCGAAAAAACCAGCAGGCTAACAAAGACCAGCTTTTGATACAGTGGAACCGCTGTTTCCCTTTCCGGTGGCCTAATCGGCGTATAGTTTGCCGGCCATTTTTTGCGATAGCTGATAACCAGCAGCACAAGGCCGAGCACACTCATAAGGATATTGAATTCCTGCCCCGGCCCCAGAAAAAACAGATCCACCCGGTACTCCCGAAACAAATCAATGAATATCCTGAGGAAGCCGTACCAGAACACAAAATGTCCCAGCAACACACCCGCGGGCGCCCCTCTCTTCCGGATCCAGAGCAGCAGCGGGATAAGCAGCAGATTTTTAACCCCGTCATACAGCACCACCGGATGGCGGAAGCCCTCCATATCCGGAAACTGCACCGCCCACCACACATCGGTGATCCCCCCTGCGATCTGACCGTCGATAAAATTTCCCACCCGGCCCACCCCGAGGATAAATGCCCCCGGAATCACCAGCGCATCCGCAATCGGCAGAAAAGACCGCCGTGTATACCGGCAGAAGATCATCGTGCCGACCACCGCCCCCAGCAGCAGCCCGTGGGTCGACATACCGCCGAGCCAATAGAAAAAAATATGCGGCAGATGCCCCTGATAATAAGACCACTCATAAAAGATCACCTCGATGCACCGCCCGCCGATCAGCACACCCACAGAGAAGCAGAGTGTAAGCCGGTACACCTCATTCAGCGTCATCCCCAACCGCCGGCGGTTACGACGCAGCCATCTGTGCAAATTCAAAAACCCCAGCGTATAACTCAACCCGTACCACCACAGGTAGACCCCCCCGGCATCATAGAGTACCGGATCGATCCGGTGAATATAAAAAGCCTGCATAACCCGCCGATTATAGCCCAATGCGGCAACCGGCAAAACTCCCGCTCCCGGTTTTTGTTTTTACCGCAAGCCCGGCATTTGGCACAATACCGGCATACTGAACCGATCAACCATACAATTGTCCAATCAAACAGGAACAAGCCGGGGCACACCACCAATGAACAGATACTACTATCCATACCTTGTAGCGCTTGGTCTGGCAATTGCCGGCCCGTCCCATGCCCGCATATCCGAATACACCCTCGTCATTGACAGGCAGCCGGTACATATAACCGGCAGGCCGCTCGAACGGATCACCATAAACGGCTCCATCCCCGGGCCGCCGCTCCTATTCACCCAGGGCGATGAAGCGCTCATCCACGTCACCAACAAAATGGACGAAGACTCATCCGTACACTGGCACGGACTCCTGTTACCGGGCGAGATGGACGGCGTTCCCGGCCTGAACGGATTCCGCGGCATTGCCCCCAATGAAACCTTCACCTATCGATTCACTCTCCGTCAGGCCGGAACCTACTGGTACCACGCCCACTCAACCGGGCAGGAGCAGGACGGGCACTACGGCCCGATCATCGTATCTCCCAAAGGGCACGACCCCATCCGGGCCGACCGCGAACACATCGTACTATTATCCGACTTCCATCGGCACCGGGCGACCACCATCCTGGCCAACCTCAAAAAATCATCCGACTACTACACCTACACCCGGCGGACTGTCGGCGACTTCCTTAGCGATATGCGGCAAAAGGGATTCCGCGCCGCCTGGCGCACCGCCCGCATGTGGGGTCAAATGCGCATGTTGTCCACCGATTTGACCGACGTTGGCGATTACACCTTTCTCATCAACGGCAAAACCCCCGAACAAAACTGGACCGGACTATACCGGGAAGGCGAACAGATCCGCCTGCGCTTTATCAATGCCTCGGCCATGTCATTTTACGACGTGCGCATACCGGGACTGAAGATGACCGTGGTTGCCGCCGACGGTCAGAATATCGAACCCGTCGAGATCGACGAATTTCGTTTTGGCGTTGCCGAAACCTATGACGTGCTTGTTGCCCCCACCGAAGACAGGGCCTACACCATTGTTGCCGAGCCGCTCGACCGCACCGGCTTTGCCGCTGGCACGCTTGCCCCGCGGGCCGGCATGCAAGGGCCGCCGCCGCGCCGCCGTAGCCGGGCGCTGTTAACCATGGCCGATATGGGCATGAGCGACCATCATCACAATCATACTCAGGCGGCCGACTCCGACTATCGCACAGGCGTTCCCGGCAGCGGCTGGGCCGAGGCCGGCACGCCGGAAGGCGATAAAGCATTATCATACGCCGACTTACGCTACCACGACGTGCAACCCGACACCCGCCCGCCCGAACGCGAGATCATCGTCCGTTTAGGCGGCAACATGGAACGCTATATCTGGACACTGAACGGACGCAAACACCCGGATGCCGAACCCATCGAACTCGAATACGGCGAACGGGTGCGTCTGACCTTCATCAATACCACGATGATGGCGCACCCGATGCACCTGCACGGCATGTTTGTCCAGTTGGAGAACAGCCAGGCCGCCGAAAAACTACCCAACAAACATACCATTATCGTTGCCCCCGGAGACACGTACTCCGCGTTGTTGACCGCCTCCGAACCCGGCGAATGGGCCTTCCACTGCCATCTGCTCTACCACATGATGGCGGGAATGATGAACAAAGTAGTCGTAGCAAAACTGGACGCATCCGCCGCCCCGGCGCCGTGAACCCGGCCATACCTGCTGCCACGGCCCTGATACTTCTTACCCTCCACGCAAGCCCGCCGGTGGAGGCGGCTGGCGGGCGCGGCATTCATCATGCCTTTCACTGGGAACTGGGCGGCGGCCGCGCCAGCAACGGCGCCACCAATACCGAATCAGACCTGGACGGCTGGATCGGTGGCGACTACCACAAACTCGCGATAAAAAGCGAAGCCGAGCGCGAAAACGGCGTCACCGGCCGGGCCGAATTTTGGGCAATGTACAGCCGCAACATCGCAACCTTCTGGGACCTGCAGATCGGCATACGCCATGACACACAGCCCGGTTCATTAACCCGCCTGGTACTAGGCTCAGAAGGACTGGCCCCATATTTCTTTGAAACCGAAGCCCACATATTGATCAGCGACAATCTCGCCGTCAGCGCCCGGCTCAGGCAGGAAAACGACTTCCTGCTCACCCAGAGAGCCGTTATGCAGCTATATCTCGATGCCGAACTCCACACCCGGGATATCCCGGAACTGGAAGCCGGTGCAGGATTGTCCGATGCCGAAGCGGGTCTGCAAATTCGCTACGAACTTAGCCGTGATTTTGCCCCGTATTTCGATATTCGCTATGAACGCAAATTCGGCGAGACATCTGCAATCGCCCGGCGCAACGGAGAAGAAAATGATGCGGTTATTGCCATGCTCGGTCTGCGGCTGTTATTCTAAGGATTCTCTGAATAAGTCATCACTGATTCAGAGCACGAAAACCCAAAATGCGATTTTGGGTTTTTCTCATATTTTCAATGGCTTACAGCCATTAAAAATGGCAGCGCCTCCGTGTGCTGCGGAACCTGACACTTTCGCCGGAAAATACTGAAAAACAGGCAGTTCGGGGTTGCGCTGCTTATAATAGGATTTTATTGATATGTGCCTGTTTCTAGGCTATAATATAATCAGATGGAAGGAGTTATTGCCTTGTGCGGGTTGTAATCTGCATGGTAGTGTTATTCATCTGTAAGGGGTTTTGATTATTATGTATGCAGGGGCACATAAGGTTCCCAGGGGATCAGGCTCAGGCACACGGTCAGAAAACCGGGTGTATTGCGCGGTTTCCATATGCTCGGTCTTCACACTTTTCTTCCGGGGAGTCCGGTTCCGATGAACTACTGCGCTCCCCGCTCACTGTTTTCTTCCCTCCTCGGTACGGCGCTGATCCTGCAAGGCGTGCTCGTTCCGGTAAACGCCGAATCCCGCCTGTCGGCGCTTGAATCGCCCGAATCCCACCTGTTGGGCCTGGACCTGCAGCCCATCCTGGGCTCATCGCGCGAGCGCGCACTGTACTCCCGTCGCGGGCAGGACTCCGCCGGTTCTCTGCGGGACGAGCGCTCAGGAGGGTCGGGATCCCCCGAACGGGCACCGGCGGACACTCGCACCGGTCGCTCCTATATCGAACGACAGTTGAACGGCGCACTGCAAATTGCCGGCGAGCGTCTGTCCGGCGTATTCTCCAACAAACAACAATTCTCCTCGGTACTGGAAGACCTCAAAAAAGGCGAGGTCGATCTACGGGAGCGCCTGCTGCTTGCCGGGCAAGAGCGGGTACAATCGATGGTGGATGCCGGGCTGGACCGCGTTGAACAGCGTTTCCAAAACCGGGTACTGCGCAATCTCGAATTGAGCTACCGCGCCCCCTTTGCCGGGCGCGAAGACCTGTTCCATGCCAACGCCACACTGTCGCTGTGGGAAAACTCTGAGAACGTATTGTTTGGGCAGGGTGGCCTGGTGGTGCGCGACGGGGAAGAGGGCGCCAACCTGGGCCTGGGCTACCGCTTCCTGGCCGGCCCGGACCTGTTGCTGGGCGCCAACACATTCTATGATTACCTGTCCGACCCCAGCGTAAAGCGCTGGTCTCTGGGGGCCGAGGCGCGCAGTTCGTGGCTCGATCTGTACGGAAACTGGTACCAAGGCAGCGGCGATGACCGGGAAGGCAGCACCCGCTATTACAGCCCGGATGGCTGGGATGTGGAACTGGCCGCCCACCTGCCGCAGGCCCCGTGGGTGGAACTGGGCGCCAGCTACTATCTCTGGGACGGCGAGGGCAGCCAGGATGATCTGGAAGGCCAACGCTACCGCCTGTCGCTGAAACCTTTCTCACTTTTGAGCATGGACCTGGAATACGATGACCCGGACGAGGGCGACGGTTCCTGGGGGGTAGAGCTCGGTCTCAACTATCAATTCGGCGTGTCGCTGTCTAGGCAGTTGGACTTTATCGGGCAGCAAGGGACCCCCGACCTGTGGAGCCGCCGCTATGAAAAAGTAGAGCGCGAGTACGCCATACGGGTGCGCGAGGAGCAGACAGGCCCGTCGGGGCCGCCGCCTGCTACCCTGAGCGTTGCCGAGTTGCTGGCCGGGGTGACGGTTCTGGTTCCGTTGCCGGACGGCCTTCAGTACCTGACTCCGGACTCGAGCGATTTCATAGTGACCCATAATCTGCCCGGAGATATAGACGCAGGGGGTTTCGACCGCACGAGTGTGCCGCCCACTCTGGATTTGACATTCACCCCCAATCCCCCCAGCACCCCGGTGGGCATGTTCAGTATCCGTATCACGGCTCCGGCTTCCACCCATAACGGTGGCGGCGACCGGGTTGTGTACATTGCGCAGGTTGTTGGCACCCTTGATCCGGGCACGATTGATCCGAGCGCTATCGGCCCACGAGTCGGCCCGTCCAGGCTGACTGCCCGGACGCCGGGATGCAGCTCCGACGGCTCCGGGGTTGCGTGCGTAGTTCCCGTGACCGTGCAGGTGCAGGCCCCGATAACCCCGTCACCGGCGGGCTCCTGCCCGACCTGTCAGATTTCACTGGTCTTTGACTTCCGCTTTGCCGGCACGGCCATGCTGGGCGCCGACTACACGGTGGATGCGCTGACGCTGACGCCTACCTCGAATCCCTCTACAAGTCCGGTGACGACGATAATGTTTCCCAGAGCGGACACCACCGACGAATTCAGAGTAACTTTGGGATCGGTGACCACCCACTACCTGAATGCCACCCTGTCTCTGATAGGGGATGCAGACGTAGACGAAGAAAGCATTGAACTGGAAAACGCAGACAATCCCCCCGGCAATGGCCAAACCCTGCTGACCCTTGAGCCGGCGGGCATGCCCTATGCCGACCTGGCCGCTGCAACGGCGCTTACCGAAAGAAACCTGGGCGGCGCTACGGTGACGGTGACGTTGACGAATAGCGAATACGTGGACGACCCGCTGACAGCGGCCAATTTTACGCTGACCGAGAACGTAGAAGGAGCTGTGACCCTATCCTCTGTTGCCCGCACCAGCCCCACGCGGGCCACGCTGACGCTGGCCCATGACGGCACGGACATTATTGCAAACGGCACCTTGGGCGTGACGGTACCGGCATCTGCGCACACTGGCGGCGGTGACTTGAATGCCGGCAATTTGCTGATTATGGCCTTCGACGACATCGCCCCGATCGTGAACACGGTAGCGATTACCAGTACCGGCCCCTATGGGGTGGGTGGTGTCATCAATGTGACGGTGAGATTCAGCGAACCGGTCACTGTGTCCGGCACCCCCCAGATTGCCTTGACGGTGGGCACGACCACCCGCCAGACAACCGCCGTCACCGGCACTGGCACCGATACTCTGGTGTTCAGCTACACGGTGCAGGCCGGGGATAACGATGCGGACGGGGTAAGCATTGTCGCCAACGCCCTGACCCAGGCTGGCGGCAGCACTATCCAGGACGCCGCCGACAACAATGCGGTACTCACACATGCTCCCGTGCCCGCAAACCCCGCCAATGCGGTAGATGCCCGCAGCCCGGAATTTGTCAGCGGCACCGTCAACGGCAACACGATAACACTGGTCTATAATGAGCCGCTGGATGCCGGCTCTACTCCGGCCACCGCTGCCTACACGATAACAGTAGGCAGTGGCACGGCCCCGACGGTCACCGATGTTTCCATTTCAGGCATCGAAGTGACCCTGAGGCTGAGCCAGGCAGTCATCAACAGCCAGACGGTCACGCTGAACTACACGCCCGCCGCCAACCCGTTGCAGGATGTTGCCGGCAACGATGCCCTCGGGCTGACCGGCCAGATCCTGGCCAACGCCACTGCGGCGCCTGTGGCCACACTGGTCGCCCCGACGGCGCTGACCGAAGAGAACCTGGACGGCGCCACGGTGACGGTGACCTTGCTGAACACCAGATACGTGCCGGTTGCTGATCTGGGTACCACCAACTTCACACTGGACGAGAACGTATCCGGGGTTGTGACGGTATCCAGTGTTACCCGCAACAGCGACACCGAGGCCACGCTGACGCTGGCCCATGACGGCACAACCTTTACCGGGGACGGCATGTTGTCCGTGAGGGTACTGGCATCCGGGCACATCGGCAACAACCCTCTGGACACCGGCAATGTGCCGATTACCGCCGACATACCGTTGCCGACCATCTCGATTGCCGCCGCGTCTTCCCCGGTGACCGAGGCGGACAATGCCACCTTCACGCTGACGGCGGACCCGGCTCCGGGGACGGATCTGACCGTGACGGTTACAGTAGACGACGGTTCGGGCAACTTCATTGACGGCCCGGCGCCGACGACGGTAACGATTACCGCCGGCAACACCGAGGCCACACTGACGGTGATGACCGACGACGACTCTGTCAACGAGGCGGAGGGCATGATCACGGCGACGGTGACGGCCGGCGCAGGCTACATGATCGCCGCGCCGCCAGCCAACAGCGCCGGTGTCACGGTCGAAGATAACGACGCTGCGCCGACGCTGGCGATTGACTCGCCGACTGTGCTCGAAGGCGACAGCGGCAGTACGGCGATGCTGCGCTACACGGTGACGCTGAGCGGGGAGACGGAGCAGGAAGTCACGGTGGCCTACGCGGATGCGGCGGGCGAGGGCACGGCAACTCTGGGCACCGACTACGAAACGCTCACCGTCGGCACGCTGACCTTTACGCCGGGCGGTGCGACCGCACAGAACATCAACGTAATAGTGACGGGGGACGCAATTGACGAGGAGGACGAGACCGTCGTCCTCAGACTGTCGGGCGCGGTCAACGCGATGATTACAACCCCCGACGGCGCCGGCACGATTACCGATGACGACGCTGCGCCGACGTTGGCGATTGACTCTCCGAGCGTAGACGAGGGCAACAGCGGCACGGCGACACTGAGCTACACGGTCACGCTGACCGGGGATACAGAGCGGGAAGTAACAGTGGCCTACGCGGATGCGGGCAGCGGCACGGCAACCTCAGGCGCCGACTACGACGTGCTCACTGCCGGCACCCTGACCTTTGCGCCGGGCACGACCACACAGACCATTGACGTAACGGTGACGGGGGACACGGAGGACGAGGGGGACGCGGAGACGGTCATCGTCAGACTGTCGAGCCCGGTCAACGCAACGATTGCCAACGGCATTGGCACCGGCACGATTACCGATGACGACGACCCGGCGTTACCGGCTATCTCTATAGCCGCCGGGCCTTCCCCGGTGACCGAGGGGGACGATGCCACCTTCACGCTGACGGCGGCCCCTGCTCCGATGACGGATCTGACCGTGACGGTTACGGTAGACGACGGGGCCGGCGACTTCATTGCCAGCCCAGCGCCGACAATGGTAACGATTACCGCCAGCAACACCACGGTCACACTGACGGTGATGACCGAAGACGACACTACAGACGAGGCGGAAGGCATGATAACGGCGACGGTGACGATAGGCGCCGGCTACACCGTGGATGGGAGCAGCGACACAGCCAGTGTCACGCTCCAGGATAATGACATAGTCATCACCGGCGCAACTACCGGCGCAGTGACGGAAGACGCGCCCACCGACACCGCTACCGGCGCCCTGGTCGTGGACGGCGACTTTGAGCCACAGACCGGCGCCACCGACCGTGCCAACGGGCTTGGTATGTACGGCAACTTTGTGCTGGCTGCGAATGGTGACTGGGCCTATACGCTGGATAACACGCCCGGCGACCCCCAGGGAGACGCCACCAATGCGCTGCCTGGAAGCTCCACGGTCACCGAAGTCTTCACTGCGGTGTCTGCCGCAGACTCCAGCGTGGAACAAGAAGTCACCATCACCATCACCGGCGCCAATGACGCACCCACCGCCGATGCCGGTCTGATGCAAACCGTGGCCGAAGGCGCCACCGTCACCCTGGACGGCAGCGGCTCCAGTGACCCGGATACCGGAGATATGATTGATGCCTATGCCTGGACGCAAAGCGGCACACCGACTGTGACCCTGAGTGACGCCGGCGTGGTCGCTCCGACCTTCCTCGCGCCGGCCGTAACTTCCCCCACCGACCTGAGCTTTAGTCTGGTAGTCAACGACGGCGACACCGATTCAGCAGCCCCTGACACCGTAACCATCACCGTCAATCCGGCCTCCGCCCCACCGGCCGTGAGCACGGTAGAGATTAGCAGTACCGGCCCCTATGCCGCCGGCGATGACATTGAGGTGACGGTGACCTTCAGCGAGATGGTCACTGTAGTGGGTGTCCCCCAGATTGCTCTGACGGTAGACGCCACCACCCGCCAGGCGACCTACGATAGGGGTTCCACCACCACGGCTGTGTTCCTCTACACGGTACAGGACGGGGAGAACGATGCGGACGGCGTGAGCATCCCCGCCAATTCCCTGACCCAGGCCGCTGGCAGTACCATTCAAGACACCGACGGCAACGATGCGACCCTCACGCATACTGCCGTGGACGCAGACCCCGACCAGACTGTGGACACGACCGCCCCGACTGTGAGCGAGGTAAACATTAGCAGTACTACCGGCCCCTATGCCTTCGATGAAGTCATCGAGGTCACGGTGACCTTCAGCGAGGCGGTCACTGTATCCGGCACCCCGGAGATTACCCTGACGGTAGGTGCGAACGAGCGCCAGGCGACCTACAATAGCGGCGACGACACCGTTGCCCTGGTGTTCACCTACACGGTGGCAGCCACGGAGACCGATGAGAACGGGGTGAGCATCCCCGAAGACACGCTGACCCAGGCCGCTGGCAGCGCCATTCAAGACACCGCCGGCAACGATGCGAACCTTGACCATGATGCCGTGCCCGCAGACCCCGCCCATGCGGTGGACACGACGGCCCCGACCTTTGACAGCGCCACCGTCGACGCCGACGTGCTGGTACTGACTTATGCTGAGGCGCTGGACGGGTCCTCCACCCCGATCAACGACGCCTACACGGTGATGGTGGGCGGCAGCACCGGGCCGGCCGTCCAAAACGTAAGCATCAGCGGCATGGCCGTGACCCTGACACTGGCCACGGCGGTCACCGGCGGCGATACGGTCGTACTGAACTACACGCCGCCCGGCGCCAACCCGGTGCAGGATACCGCCGGCAACGATGCCGTGATGCTGGATGGCCAGACGGTGACGAACAACACCGCCGGCGTAACGCTGCCGATCATCTCAATCGCCCCCTTGTCTACCCCGGTGCGCGAGGGGTCCAATGCGCCCTTCACGCTGACGGCAACCCCCGCTCCGGCAGGGAACCTGACTGTCATGGTTACCGTCACCGACTCAGGCGACTTTATTACCGGCTCAGTGCCGACGACGGTAACGATTTCCGCCGGCGCCACGACGGTCATACTGGCGGTAGCGACCGAAAACGACAGTACAAACGAGGCGAACGGCATGGTAACGACGACGGTGATACCTGGTACCGGCTACGTGGTAGCCAGCGGGGGAGCCAACAGCGCCAGTGTCACGATCAATGATAACGACCTTGCGCCGACGCTGGCGATTGACTCGCCGAGAGTGATCGAGGGCAACAGCGGTCCGGTGACGCTGCGCTACACGGTGACGCTGACCGGAGATACGACGCAGGAAGTGATGGTGGACTACGCGGATGCGACCAGCGGCACCGCAACATCAGGCGCCGACTACGAGACGCTCCCCGCCGGCACGCTGACCTTTGCGCCGGGCACGACCACACAGAACATTGAGGTAATAGTGACGGGAGACACGAATGATGAGGAGAACGAGACGGTCATCGTCACCCTGTCGAATGCGGTCAACGCGAGGATTATAACCGCCAGCGGCACCGGCAGGATTAGCGATAACGATGGCCCCCCCGATAACACCTCGCCAATGCTGCAAACCGCCTCAGTCGATCTTGACACGCTGACGCTGAGCTATGATGAGCCGCTGAGCGAGTTCTCGGTCCCGGATGCCACCGACTACATGGTAGAGGCGGACTCTGCCCCGGTGACCGTCAACAACGTCGACATCGGCTTCATGGACGTGCTCTTGACGCTCGCCTCGGCGGTTACCAGCGCCCAGACTGTCACACTTGATTACACCCCCGGCGGCAGCCCGGTGGAGGATGAATCCGGCAACGATGCCGCCAGTCTGTCTGACCGGCCGGTAGACAACAACACCGCTCCGTTCGTCGAAAGCATAGAGCTGACCTCGGATGCCGGCGGCGATAATACCTACTTCATCGGGAATGCCATTGAAGCCACCGCAACCTTCAGCGAAACGGTGACTGTTATCGGCACACCGCTTCTGAGGTTCAATCTCACCGGGGTGAATCGGGATGCGCCCCTTGTCAGCGGCAGTGGTTCCATGGCCCTGGTATTTCGCTATACGGTCGTGGAGGGTGATTTAGACACGAATGGGATAAGTATCCCTTTCAATGGATTTTCCTTGAATGGAGGCAGCATCCGCGGTGCCACGGGCAACGATGCGGATTTGAGTTTGATACGGAGTGGTCTTGCACCCCAAGGCGACCACCGGGTAGAAGCCATCCGCCCGTCCTTGGCATTCGCCACCGTCAACGGCGCCACGCTGAGGCTGAACTATACTGATCCTCTGAACACCACGGCCCCGGACGGCAGCGCGTACACGGTGACCGTGGCCGGCGGCACGGTCACGGTCGATACCGTAACCATCAACGGCATAGCCGTGACCCTGACACTCGTTACGGCGGTTACCGGCGGTCAGATAGTCATGCTGGACTACACGCCGCCCGTCACCAACCCGGTACAGGATCTCGTCGGCAACACGGCCATTGCGCTGTCCGGCGCGGCGGTGACCAGCACTACCGGTTCGGTGGGGATTAGCCTGAATGCCATTGCCACCGACAATATCGTCAACATTGACGAGAAGGCGGCCGGCGTTCCCATCAGCGGCACGGTGGACGCCGGCGCCATGGTGAGCGTGACCGTCGGCAGTGGCAGCGCCCGTAATGCCTCTGTGACCGGCTCCAACTGGGGGGTGACCATTCCGCGCGACGCCGCTGAGATTATCGGCACCAGCGTGAACGTAGTAGCTACCGCAACGATGGGCAGCAATACGGGCACGGTGACCCGTCCGCTGGTCGTTGACCTGGTGGCCCCGACGGCGACCTACGCGCCGCCGGCATTCCTGACGGTGGGCACGGCCATCACCAATATCATGCCGGGCATCCCGTCTCTGGACATCAGCGGCTATGCCGAGCAAAGCGGCCGCCGCCTGCCGCCAGGTCTGAGGCTGAACTCCAACAGCGGAGTCATCAGCGGCGCCCCGACCACGACGAACGCTGCAACGGCGGATGGGACCATCCGCCTGACCGACGTGGCCGGCAACACCGAGGATGTGACGATTACCTTCCCGGCGGTGGGCATAGGCAGCCAGACACTGGACGGCTTTGCCTACAGCGCAGGTACCGCAACGGTGGGCCAGCCGGCCCCGACCGTCACGCCGCCCAGTGGCGCACAGACCCCCTTGACTTACAGCAGCGCCACATCCGCCGTATGCACGGTTGATACCGACACCGGCGCCCTGACGCTGCTTAGCGCAGGAACTTGCACCATCAGGGTAACGGCCTCGGCGACGACCAACTACAACGAGGCGAGTGCCGACTTCACCATTACGGTGTCTGCGGCAGCAGGCGTCACCGTCACCCCGGCGACACTCAGTGTCCCCGAAGATGGCAGCACCACGGCCGACTACACCCTGATACTCGACACTGCGCCGACGGCCGATGTCACCATTGCCGTTGCGAGCGACACCGTCACGGCGGCAACCGTATCGCCGGCATCGCTGACCTTCACCCCGGCCAACTGGAACACGGCACAGACCGTCACGGTAACCGGCGTGAACGACGACGTTGATAACCCCGGCAACGCCCGCACTGCGACCGTAACCCATGCGCCTACGAGCACGGACGCCGGCTATGGCTCGGTGGTCATAGCGTCTGTGACCGTCACCGTAGAAGATGATGATGCAGCAGCAGCAGGTGTCACCGTCACCCCGGTGACACTCAGTGTCCCCGAAGATGGCGGCACCACGGCCGACTACACCCTGGTACTCGACACTGCGCCGACGGCCGATGTCACCATTGCCGTTGCGAGCGACACCGTCACGGCGGCAACCGTATCGTCGGCATCGCTGACCTTCACCCCGACCAACTGGGATACGGCACAGACCGTCACCGTCACCGGCGTGAACGACGACGTTGATAACCCCAGCGACGAACGCACTGCGAGCCTAAGCCATACGGCTGCGAGCGCAGACGGCAACTATGAGGGGGTAGCCATAAGCATAGCATCTGTGACCGTCACCGTAACCGATGACGACGACGCCGGCGTCACCGTTGACCCGCTGGCACTTACGGTTGACGAAGCAGGCAGCGACACCACGGCCGACTACACCGTGGTACTCGACACCGCGCCGACGGCCGATGTCACCATTGCCGTTGAGAGCGACACTGACACGGCGGCAACCGTATCGTCGGCATCGCTGACCTTCACCCCGACCAACTGGGATACGGCACAGACCGTCACCGTCACCGGAGTGGACGACGACGTTGATAACCCCGGCAACGCCCGCACTGCGACTGTAACCCATGCGCCCACGAGCACGGATGCCGGCTATGGCTCGGTGATCATAGCGTCTGTCACCGTCACCGTAGAAGATGACGACACCGCCGGCGTCACCGTCGACCCGATGACACTCTCGGTTCCCGAAGCGAGCGGCACCAGCACCTACACCGTGGTACTCGATACCCAGCCGACCGGCAATGTCACCATTACCCCGGAGAGCGGCGACACCATGGCGGCCACGGTATCCGGGGCGCTGACCTTCACCACGACCGACTGGAGCACGGCACAGACCGTCACCGTCACCGGCGTGAACGACAACGACGATAACCCCGGCAACGCCCGCACTGCGACCCTGACCCATACCTCTTCGGGCGCGGACACCACCTATAATAACCTGACGAGCATAGCGTCTGTCACCGTCACCGTACAAGATGACGACGACCCGGGCACCGGGACGGTGACGGTAACCTTGAATCCCGGCATTGCCGGCAACGATGAAGTCAACATTGCCGAGCAGGCGGCCGGCTTTACCATCAGCGGCACGGTGGCGGACGGGGCCACGGTGGAAGTGAGCTTTAACGGTGGCACCACCCTAAGTGCCACCGTGAGCAGCACCGACTGGAGCCTTGACATTCCGCCCACTAGCATTGGGACCACCGTCACCAGCGTAGAGGTGGTGGTCACGGCCATGCTGGGAGGCGCTACCGGCACGAGGCGCCGGATGGTAGCCATAGACCTGGTGGCCCCGACGGCGACCTATGCGGCGCCGCCCACATTGACGGTGGGTACGCCCATCACCGACATCATGCCGGGCAGCCCGTCTTCGGACATCAGCAGCTATGTGGTGCAAGTCGGCAACCTGCCGCCGGGCCTGACGCTGGACGGCAACACCGGAGTCATCAGCGGCGCCCCGACCACGGCGAATGCTGCAACGGCGACGGTGGGCATCCGCCTGACCGACGGGGCTGGCAACCCGACCGATGTAGAGATTATCTTCCCGTCGGTAGCCATGGGCAGCCAGACGCTGAGCGGCTTTACCTACAGCGCGGGTACCGCAACGGTAGGCCAGACGGCCCCGACGGTGACTGCGCCCACGGGGGCGGTAGTCGGCAGCGACCTGAGCTACGGCACCACCTCAGCCGGCATATGCACGGTTGATTCCGCCACCGGCGCCCTGACGCTGGTTGGCGCAGGAGACTGCGTCATTACGGTAACGGCCTCGGCGACGACCAACTATAACGAGGCGACCGCCGACTTCACCATCACGGTGGCTGCGGCAGGGGCAGCAGGCGTCACCGTCACCCCGGCGACACTCAGTGTCCCCGAAGCTGGCGGCAGCACGGCCGACTACACCCTGGTGCTCGACACTGCACCGACGGCCGAGGTCACCATTGCCGTTGCGAGCGACACCACCTCGGCGGCAACCGTATCGTCGGCATCGCTGACCTTCACCCCGACCGACTGGGATACGGCACAGACCGTCACCGTAACCGGCGTGAACGACGACGCCCCCGGCGACCGCATTGCGACCGTAACCCATGCGCCTACGAGCGCGGACAGCGCCTATAACTCGGTGGTCATAGATCCTGTGACCGTCACCGTAGAAGATGATGACGCAGCAGCAGCAGCAGGCGTCACCGTCACCCCGGCGACACTCAGTGTCCCCGAAGATGGCAGCACCATGGGCGCCTACACCCTGGTACTCGACACCGTGCCGTCGGACGAAGTCACCATTGCCGTTGCGAGCAGCGACACCATGGCGGCAACCGTATCGTCGGAAACGCTGACCTTCACCACGGCCAACTGGAACACGGCACAGACCGTCACCGTCACCGGCGTAAACGACGACGTTGATAACGTTGGCAACGCCCGCACTGCGACTGTCAGCCATACGGCTGCGAGCGCGGACGGCAACTATAGCGGGGGAGCCGTAACCATAGCGTCTGTGACCGTCACCGTAGACGATGACGACGACGCTGGCGTCACCGTCTCCGAGACGGAACGCACGGTTTCCGAAGATGGCAACTCCAGGGACACCTACACCGTGGTACTCACCAGCGCGCCGACGGACGAGGTCACCATTGCCGTTGCGAGCGACACCGACACGGCGGCAACCGTATCGCCGGCATCGCTGACCTTCACCACGGCCGACTGGGATACGGCACAAACCGTCACCGTCATCGGAGTGGACGACGACGTTGATAACCCCAGCGACGAACGCACTGCGACCCTAAGCCATACGCCTACGAGCGCGGACGCCGGCTATAACACGGTGCCCATAGCGTCTGTGACCGTCACCGTAACCGATGACGACGACGCCGGCATCACCGTCTCCGGGACGGTACTCGCGGTTGCCGAAGCGGACGGCACGGGCGCCTACACCCTGATACTCGACACCCAGCCGGCAGCCGATGTCACCATTGCCGTTGCGAGCGACGCCACCATGGTGGCAACGGTGTCGCCGGCATCGCTGACCTTCACCTTGACCGACTGGAACACGGCACAGACCGTCACCGTCACCGGCGTGGACGACACTATAAATAACACCCCTCCCCGCACTGCGACCGTGAGCCATACGGCTACCAGCACGGACCCCAACTATAACGCAGAGGGCATAGAGTCTGTGACCGTCACCGCAACCGATGACGACGCAGCGCTGCCGGTCATCTCTATAGCCGCCGGGCCTTCCGTGGACGAAGGGACGTCGGTGACCTTCACGGTGACGGCGGACCCTGCTCCGGTGGCAGATCTGAGCGTGACGGTTACGGTGGACGACGGGGCGGGCGACTTCATTGCCGGCGTGGCGCCGACGACGGTAACGATTGGCGCCAGCGCCACGGAGGCCACGCTGATGGTGGCGACCATGGCCGACACGGACGACGAACCGAATGGCGTAGTGACGGCGGCATTAAGGACGGGCACCGGCTATATGGTCGGCGCCCCGGACACAGCCAGTGTCGCGGTCCGGGACGACGATGGCGCACCCGACCCGGTCATCTCGATTGCGGCGGGGGCTGCGGTGATGGAGGGGACAACCGCCACCTTCACGGTGACGGCGACCCCGGCTCCGGCGGCAGATCTGACCGTGACGGTTACGGTAGACGACGGGGCAGGCAACTTCATTGCCGGTGTAGCGCCGACGACGGTAACGATTGCCGCCAGCGCCACGGAGGCCACGCTGACGGTGGCGACCATGGCCGACCTGATTGACGAGGCGAACGGCACGATAACGGCGACGGTGACCATAGGCGCCGGCTACACCGTGGATGGGAGCAACAACACAGCCAGTGTCACGGTCGAGGATGACGACGCTGCGCCGACGCTGGCGATTGACTCGCCGAGCGTAGACGAGGGCAACAGCGGCTCGGTGATGTTGCGTTACACGGTGACGCTGACCGGGGCGACGGAGCAGGAAGTGACGGTGGACTACGCGGATACGGAAACCGGCACGGCGACCTCGGGCACCGACTACGAAGCGATTACCGCCGGCACCACACTGACCTTTACGCCGGGCGGTGCGACGACCACACAGAACATAGACGTAACGGTGACGGGGGACGCGGTTGACGAGGGGGACGGGGAGACGGTTATCGTCATGCTGTCGGGCGAGACCAACGCGACGATTGCAACCGCCGACGGCACTGGCACGATTACCGATGACGACGACCCGCCGACGCTGGCGATTGACTCGCCGGACGTAGAAGAGGGCGACAGCGGTTCGGCGACGCTGAGCTACACGGTGACACTGAACGGGGCGACAGAGCAGACGGTGACGGTGGACTATGCGGATGCGGGCACCGGTTCGGCGACCTCGGGCACCGACTACGACGTGCTCACTGCCGGCACGCTGACCTTTGTGCCGGGCACGACCACACAGAACATCGACGTAACGGTGACGGGAGACACGGATGAAGAAGGGGACGAGACGGTCATCGTCACCCTGTCGAACCCGGACAACGCAACGATTGCAACCGCCGACGGCACCGGCACGATTACCGATGACGACGCCCCGGTATTGCCGACCATCTCAATCGCCGCCGCGTCTTCCCCGGTGACCGAGGCGGACAATGCCACCTTCACGCTGACGGCGGACCCGGCTCCGGGGACGGATCTGATTGTGACGGTTACGGTGGACGACGGTTCGGGCAACTTCATTGCCAGCCCGGCGCCGACGATGGTAACGATTACCGCCAGCACCACGACGGCCACGCTGGTGGCGTCGACCGACGACGACTCTGTCGACGAGGCGGAGGGCATGATCACGGCGACGGTGACGGCCGGCGCAGGCTACACGATAGCCCTGTCGCCAGCCAACAGCGCCACGGTCACGGTCGAAGATAACGACCCTGCGCCGACGCTGGCGATTGACTCGCCGACTGTGCTTGAAGGCGACAGCGGCAGCACGGCGATGCTGCGCTACACGGTGACGCTGAGCGGGGCGACAGAGCAGGAAGTCACGGTGGCCTACGCGGATGCGGCGGGCTCTGTGGGCGACGGCACGGCAGATCCGGACACCGACTACGAAACGCCCACCGCCGATACGCTGACCTTTACGCCGGGCGGTGCGACCGCACAGACCATCGACGTAATAGTGACGGGGGACGCAATTGACGAGCCGAACGAGACCGTCGTCCTCAGATTGTCGGGCGAGACCAACGCGACGATTACCACCCCCGACGGTACTGGCACGATTACCGATGACGACCCCCTGCCGACGCTGGCGATTGACTCGCCGACTGTGCTCGAAGGCGACAGCGGTTCGACGACACTGAGCTACACGGTCACGCTGACCGGGGATACAGAGCGGGAAGTAACGGTGGCCTACGCGGACAGCGGCACGGCGACCTCAGGCACCGACTACGACGCGAATACCGCCGCTGGCACACTGACCTTTGCGCCGGGCGGTGCGACCATGCAGACCATGACCATTGACGTAACGGTGACGGGGGACACGGATGACGAGGGGGACGGAGAGACGGTCATCGTCACCCTGTCGAACCCGGTCAACGCAACGATTACACCCCCCGACGGCATCGGCACCGGCACGATTACCGATGACGACGACCCGACCTTGCCGGCTATCTCGATTGCCGCCGGGCCTTCCCCGGTGACCGAGGGGGACGATGCCACCTTCACGCTGACGGCGAACCCTGCTCCGATGACGGATCTGACCGTGACGGTTACGGTAGACGACGGTGCCAGCGACTTCATTGCCAGCTCAGCGCCGACAATGGTAACGATTACCGCCAGCAACACCACGGTCACACTGACGGTGATGACCAACGACGACACTACAGACGAGGCGGAAGGCATGATAATGGCGACGGTGACGCCGGGCGCCGGCTATACGGTCAGTAGCCCATCCACGGCCCGTGTCACGGTCCAGGATAATGACATAGTCATCACCGGCGCAACTACCGGCACAGTGACGGAAGACGTGCCCACCACCGCTACCGGCGCCCTGGTCGTGGACGGCGACTTTGCGCCACAGACCGGCGACACCGACCGTGCCAACGGGCTTGGTATGTACGGCAACTTTGTGCTGGAGGCGAATGGCATGTGGACCTATACACTGGATAACACGCCCGGCGACTCCCAGGGAGACGCCACCAATGCGCTGGCTGGGGGCGACAACCCGACCGAAGTCTTCACTGCGGTGTCTGCCGCAGACTCCAGCGTGGAACAAGAAGTCACCATCACCATCACCGGCGCCAATGACGCGCCCACCGCCGATGCCGGTCTGATGCAAACCGTGGCCGAAGGCGCCACCGTCACCCTGGACGGCAGCGGCTCCAGCGACCCGGATACCGGAGATATGATTGATGCTTATACCTGGACGCAAAGCGGCACACCGACTGTGACCCTGAGTGACGCCAGCGTGGTCGCTCCGACCTTCATGGCGCCGACGACCGTGACTTCCTCCACCGACCTGAGCTTTAGTCTGGTAGTCAACGACGGCGATACCGATTCCGCCCCTGACCCTGTCACCATCACCGTCAATCCGGCCTCCGCCCCACCGGTCGTGAGCACGGTAGAGATTAGCAGTACCGGCCCCTATGCCGCCGGCGACAACATTGAAGTGACGGTGACCTTCAGCGAGATAGTCAATGTAGTGGGCGCCCCTCAGATTGCTCTGACGGTGGACACGACCCTCCGCCAGGCGGTCTACGATAGCGGCACCGACGCCACGGCTGTGTTCCTCTACACGGTACAGGACGGGGAGAACGATGCGGACGGGGTGAGCATCCCCGCCGATTCCCTGACCCAGGCCGCTGGCAGCACCATTCAAGACGGCGACGGCACCGATGCGACCCTCACGCATACTGCCGTGGACGCAGACCCCGCCCAGACCGTGGACACGACCGCGCCGACCGTGAGCATGGTAGAGCTTAGCAGCGACGGCCCCTATGCCCTTGATGAGGACATTGAGGTAACGGTGACCTTCAGCGAGGCGGTCACTGTGTCCGGCGCCCCGGAGATTACCCTGACGGTAGGTGCGAACGAGCGCCAGGCGACCTTCAGTAGCGGCTCCGACACCGCTGCCCTGGTGTTCACCTACACGGTGGCAGCCACGGAGACCGATGAGGACGGGGTGAACATTGACGCCAATGCGCTGGCCCAGGCCGCTGGCAGCGCCATTCAAGACACCGCCGGCAACAATGCGACCCTCACGCATACTGCCGTGGACCCAGACCCCGCCCATGCGGTGGACACGACGGCCCCGGCCTTTGTTGATGACAGCGCCACCGTCGACGCCGACGTGCTGGTACTGACGTATAGTGAAAATCTGAACGAAAGCTCTGCCCCGGACAATGGAGACTACACGATAGGGGTGATCCCCGGCACGGCCCCGACGGTCACCGGGGTTCGCATTAGCGGCACGGATGTGACTCTGATGCTGAGCACGCCCGTCACCCGCGACCAGACGGTCACGGTGAGCTACATGGTCGGCTCCACCCCGTTGCAGGACCTTGCCGGCAACGATGCCATCGGGCTGAGCGATGCGACTGTAACCAACGACACGCCCATGGTGTTGCCGACCATCTCGATTGCCGCGGGGGCTGCGGTGACGGAGGGGACGGCGGCGACCTTCACGCTGACGGCGACCTCCGCTCCGGGGACAACCCTGACCGTGACGGTTACGGTAGACGACGGGGCAGGCGACTTCATTAGCAGTCCGCCGACGACGGTAATGATTACCGCCAGCACCACCACGGCCACGCTGACGGTACCGACCGACGACGACTCTATTGACGAGGCGGAGGGCATGATAACGGCGACGGTGACGGCCGGCACAGGCTACATGGTAGCCGGAGGGGCAGGCAACACAGCCAGTGTCACGGTGAATGATGACGACGCTGCGCCGACCTTGGCGATTGACTCGCCGCGGATGGTGACCGAGGGCGATGACGGCGACACGGCAACGCTGAGCTACACGGTGACGCTGAGCGGGGATACGACGCAGGAAGTGACGGTGCAGTATGCGGATTCGGGCGACGGCACGGCAACATCGGGTGCCGACGCCGACTACGACACGATTGCCGGCGGCACACTGACCTTTACGCCGGGCGATGCGACCACACAGACCATTGCCGTAACGGTGAGGGGGGACGCAATTGACGAGGAGGACGAGACGGTCATCGTCATGCTGTCGAACCCGGTCAACGCGACGATTGCAACAGACACGGGCACCGGCACGATTACCGATAACGACCCTGAGCCGATGCTGGCGATTGACTCGCCGAACATGTTCGAGGGCGCCGACGGCGACACGGCGACGCTGCGCTACACGGTGACATTGAGCGGGGCGACGGAGCGGGAAGTAACGGTGCAGTACGCGGATGCGGGCACCGGCACGGCGGCATCAGGCACCGACTACGAAGCGCTTACCCCCACCACCGGCACGCTGACCTTTGCGCCGGGCGGTGCGACCGCACTGAACATAGACGTAACGGTGATGGGGGACCTGGATGATGAGGGGGACGAGGAGACGGTTGTCGTCAGACTGTCGGGCGCGGTCAACGCAACGATTACAACTTCCGACGGCACCGGCACGATTACCGATGACGACGACCCGCCGGCGCTGGCGATTGACTCGCCGAGCGTAGACGAGGGCGACAGTGGCCCGGCGACGCTGAGCTACACGGTGACGCTGACCGGGACGACGGCACAGACGGTGATGGTGGACTACGCGGATGCGGGCAGTGGCACGGCGGAATCAGGCGCCGACTACGAAACGATTACCGGCGGCACACTGACCTTTACGCCGGGCACGACCACGACCACACAGACCATTGCCGTAACGGTGACGGGAGACATAATTGACGAAGAAAACGAGACCGTCATCGTCAGACTGTCGAACGCGGTCAACGCGGGGATTACAACCCCCGACGGCACCGGCACGATTATGGACGACGACCCTGTGCCGATGCTGGCGATTAGCTCGCCGACCATGAACGAGAGCAACAGCGGCAGGGCGACGCTGAGCTATGTGGTGACACTGAGCGGGGATACGGAGCGGGAAGTGACGGTGGACTATGCGGATTTGGGCACCGGCACGGCAACCTCGGGCACCGACTACGACACGCTTGGCAGCGGCGGCACACTGACCTTTACGCCGGGCATGACCACACAGAACATCGACGTAATGGTGGTGGGAGACACGACTGACGAGGATAACGAGACGGTCATTGTCAGACTGTCGAACCCGGACAACGCAACGATTGCAACCGCCGACGGCACCGGCACGATTACCGACGACGACGCTGAGCCGACGCTGGCGATTGACTCGCTGGCCGTGCCCGAGGGCGACAGCGGCTCGATGACGCGGAGTTACACGGTGACACTGAACGGGGCGACGGCACGGACGGTGACGGTGGACTATGCGGATTCGGGCGGCGGCACGGCGACCTCAGACGACGACTACGACGCGATTACCGGCGGCACACTGACCTTTACGCCGGGCATGCTCACACAGACCATTGACGTAATGGTGACGGGCGACACGACTGACGAGGAGGACCAGACCATCATCGTCACCCTGTCGAACCCGGTCAACGCAATGATTGCAACGGACATGGGCACGATGACGATTACCGATAACGACGACCCGCCGACGCTGACGATTAACTCGCCGAGCGTGGGCGAGGGCGACAGCGGCATGGTGACACTCAGCTACACGGTGACGTTGACCGAGGCGACGGAGAAGGAAGTGACGGTGCAGTACGAGGATTCGAGCGCCGGTTCGGCAACCTCGGGCACCGACTACGACGCGATTACTGCCGGCACACTGACCTTTACGCCGGGCACGACCACACGGGACATTGACGTAATGGTGAGGGGGGACATGATTGACGAGATGAACGAGACCGTCATCGTCTCCCTGCCGGTGTCGGGCGAGACCAACGCGACGATTATAACAGGCACGGGCACCGGCACGATTACCGATGACGACGATGCAGGCGTCAGCGTCTCCGAGACGGATCGCATGGTTACAGAAGCGGACGGCACGGCCGACTACACCGTGGTACTCGACACCGAGCCGACGGCTAATGTCACCATTGCCGTTGCGAGCGACACCGAAACGGTGGCAACGGTGTCGCCGCCATCGCTGACCTTCACTTCGACCGACTGGAACACGGCGCAGACCGTCACCGTCACCGGCGTGAACGACAACATTGATAACCCCGGCAACGCCCGCACTGCGAGCCTAAGCCATACGGCCACGAGCTTGGACACCAACTATGGCTCGGTGCCCATAGCATCTGTGGACGTCACCGTAAACGATGACGACGACCCGGTCATCTCGATTGCTGCCGGGGCTTCCCCGGTGATCGAGGGGACGTCGGCGACCTTCACGCTGACGGCGACCTCCGCTCCGGGGACAGCCCTGACCGTGACGGTTACAGTGGACGACGGGGCCGGCAACTTCATTACCGGTGCGCCGACGACGGTAACGATTGCCGCCAGCGACACGACGGCCATGCTGGAGGTGCCGACCACCAACGACACTACCGACGAGGTGAACGGCATGATCACCGCGACGGTGGAGGGCGGCACAGGGTACACGGTAGCCTCGCCGCCAGGCAACAGCGCCAGTGTCACGGTCAATGATAACGACGACCCGCCGACGCTGGCGATTGACTCGCCGAGCGTGACCGAGGGCAACAGTGGCACGGCGACACTCAGCTACACGGTGACGCTGACCGGGGGGACGGAGCGGGAAGTGACGGTGCGGTATGCGGGCTCGGGCGGCACGGCGACTTCGGGCACCGACTACGACGCGATTACCGCCGGCACGCTGACCTTTGCGCCGGGCACGACCACACAGCCCATCAACGTAACGGTGAGGGGGGACACGGTGGACGAGCCGAACGAGACCGTCATCGTCACCCTGTCGAACCCGGGCAATGCAACGATTGAAAGCGGCAGAGGCACGGGCACCGGCACGATTACCGATGACGATGCGGTGGCAGTGCCGGTCATCTCTATAGCTGCCGGGACTGCGGTGATGGAGGGGACGGCGGCGATCTTCACGCTGACGGCGGACCCTGCTCCGATGACGAACCTGACCGTGACGGTTACGGTGGACGACGGGGCGGGCAACTTCATTGCCAGTCCAGCGCCGACGACGGTAACGATTGCCGCCAGCGAGACGATGGCCATGCTGGAGGTGCCGACCACCAACGACAATACCGACGAGGCGAACGGCATGATAACCGCGACGGTGGAGGGCGGCACAGGTTACATGGTGGACGGGACGAACAACAGCGCCGGTGTCACGGTCGAGGATGACGACGCCGAACCGACGCTGATGATTGACTCCCCGAGTGTGGCAGAGGGCGACGCCGGCGAGACACCGACACTGAGCTACACGGTGACGCTGACCGGGGGGACGGAGCGGGAAGTGACGGTGCGGTATGCGGGCTCGGGCGGCACGGCGACTTCGGGCGCCGACTACGACGCGATTACCGCCGGCACGCTGACCTTTGCGCCGGGCACGACCACACAGCCCATCAACGTAACGGTGATGGGGGACACGATGGACGAGCCGAACGAGACCGTCATCGTCACCCTGTCGAACCCGGTCAACGCGACGATTGAAAGCGGCAGAGATACGGGCACCGGCACGATTACCGATGACGATGCGGTGGCAGTGCCGGAAATCTCTATAGTGGTCGCCGGGTTTTTCGTGATCGAGGGGGGCGATACGGTCTTCACGCTGACGGCGGCCCCTGCTCCGATGACGGATCTGACCGTGACGGTTACGGTGGACGACGGGGCCGGCAACTTCATTGCCGGTCCAGCGCCGACGACGGTAATGATTGCCGCCCGCGCCACGACGGCCACGCTGACGGTGGCGACCATGGCCGACTCTATTGACGAGGAGGACGGCATGATCACGGCGACGGTGGAGACCGGCACAGGCTATACGGTAGCTGGAGGGGGAGCCAACACAGCCCGTGTCAGGGTCCAGGATAACGACGACCCGCCGATGCTGGCGATTGACTCGCCGAGCGTGACCGAGGGCGACAGCAGCACGGCGACGCTACGCTACACGGTGACGCTGACCGGGGAGACGGCACGGACGGTGATGGTGGACTACGCGGATGCGGGCGGCGGCACGGCGACCTCGGGCACCGACTACGACGCGATTACTGCCGGCACGCTGACCTTTGCGCCGGGCGCGACCACACAGAACATCAACGTAACGGTGAGGGGAGACACGATGGACGAGCCGAACGAGACCGTCGTCGTCACCCTGTCGACCCCGGTCAACGCGACGATTGAAAGCGGCAGAGGCACGGGCACCGGCACGATTACCGATGACGACGACCCGGTCATCTCGATTGCTGCGGGGGCTGCGGTGATGGAGGGGATGCCGGCGACCTTCACCGTGACGGCGACCTCCGCTCCGATGACGAACCTGATCGTGACGGTTACGGTGGATGAAGGGGGCGGCAACTTCATTAGCAGTCCAGTGCCGACGACGGTAACGATTGCCGCCAGCACCACGACGGCCACGCTGATGGTGTCGACCACCAACGATAATACCGACGAGGCGAACGGCATGATAACCGCGACGGTGGAGATCGGCACAGGCTACACGGTAGCCTCGCCGCCAAGCAACAGCGCCAGTGTCACGGTCAATGATAACGACGACCCGCCGACGCTGGCGATTGACTCGCCGAGCGTGACCGAGGGCGACAGCGGCACGGCGACACTCAGCTACATGGTGACGCTGACCGGGGATACGGCACAGACGGTGATGGTGAACTATGCGGATGCGGGCGCTACGGGCAGTGGCACGGCGGCATCGGGCGCCGACTACGAAACGATTACCGCCGGCACACTGACCTTTACGCCGGGCGGTGCGACCACACAGACCATCGACGTAACGGTGACGGGGGACACGATTGACGAGGAGGACGAGACCGTCATCGTCACCCTGTCGGGAGCGGTCAACGCGGAGATTACAACCCCCGACGGCACTGGCACGATTGACGACGACGACGCTGAGCCGACGTTGGCGATTGACTCGCCGAGGGTAGACGAGGGCGACAGCGGCACGGCGACGCTGCGCTACACGGTGACGCTGACCGGGGCGACGGAGAAGACTGTAATGGTGGGGTATGCGGGCTCGGGCGGCACGGCGGCTTCGGGCACCGACTACGCCGCGATTACTGTCGGCACACTGACCTTTGCGCCGGGCACGACCACACAGACCATTGACGTAACGGTGAGGGGAGACACGATTGACGAGCCGAACGAGACGGTCATCGTCACCCTGTTGAGCACGGTCAACGCGACGATTGAAAGCGGCAGAGGCACGGGCACCGGCACGATTATCAATGATGATGCCCTCGTCCCCTCGGCCGTACTGGCCGCCGTCACTCCGCTGGGCGAGGGGAATCTGAACCGTCCCACGGATACGGTGACAGTAACGGTAACCCTGATGAACACCATGTACATGCCCGAAGCAGAACTGGACATGACCGACTTCAGGCTGATGGATACCGTAGCCGGAGATGTGACGGTATCTGCTGTCACCCGCACCAGCGACGTGATAGCCACGCTCAGGCTGACCCATAGCGGTGAGGATATTGCCCCGGACGGCGAGCTGAGCGTAACGGTACTCGCTTCCGCTCACACCGGCAGTGGCGACCTGCCTGCTGGCAGTGTTCCGATTGACGCCATCCCCCCGCTCGTGAGCGCTTTGGGCTTCAGCACTACCGGCCCGTACGGCCTGGGCGCTATCATTGAGGTGAACTTCAGATTCGCCGCACAAGGCCGAGGAGTCCTGGAAAACGTCTTTGTGACCGGAAGCCCCAATGCTCTCCTGAATATCGGGGGCAGTGAGCGCAATGCGGCCTACAACCGGGGCAGCGGCACCAGCCTCCTGATATTCCGCTACACGGTGATGGCAGGCGATAACGATGCGGACGGTGTGTCTCTGACAAGCAACGCACTGCTCGGTGGGGGCGGCCTTATTCGGGACGCTGCCGGCAACAATGCGCTCCGCGGCTCTCGTCCTATTTCCGACGGCGCCACCCAGCGGGTGGATGGCGTCGTCCCGATACTGTCCACTGCCATAGTTGACGGCGTCACGCTGGTTTTGACTTATACTGAGGCGCTGGACAACACCTCCACCCCCGCCAACGACGCCTACACGGTGATGGTGGGCGGCAGTGCCGGGCCGGCCGTCAACGACGTGACCATCAGCGGCATGGCCGTGACCCTGATGCTCGCCACGGCGGTCCCCGGCGGCCAGACGGTCACACTGGATTACACGCCCGGCAGCGCCCCGGTGCAGGATACCGTCGGCAACGATGCCGTGATGCTGGACGACCAGACGGTGATGAACAAGGCCACACCAGCAGGCGTCACCGTCACCCCGATGGTACGCATGGTTGACGAAGATGGTGGCATGGCCACCTACACCGTGGCGCTCGATACCCGGCCGTCGGCCGATGTCAGGATTACCCCTGCGAGCAGCGACACCCTGGCGGCAACCACATCGCCGATATCGCTGCGCTTCACCCCGCTCGACTGGAACACGGCGCAGACCGTCACCGTAACCGGCGTGAACGACGTCATGGACAACCCCGGCGACGCCCGCACTGTGACCGTAACCCATACGGCTGTGAGCACGGACGATGCCTATAACGGGGGAGCCATAACCATAGATCCTGTGACCGTCACCGTAGAAGATGACGACGACGCGATCAGCGGGACGGTGCCGGTAGGTCTGAATGCTGACATTGCCGGGGACGATATCGTCAACATTGCCGAGAAGGCGAACGGTTTTCGCATTAGCGGGACGGTGGCGAGCGGCGCCACGGTGAGCGTGACTATTGGCGGTGGCGCTGCCCGTAATGCCATTGCGGCCGGCCCTCTCTGGATACTTGACATTCCGGTCAATGCCCCTGAGATTACCGGCACCAGCGTGGATGTAGTAGTTACCGCAACGCTGGTCGGTAATACCGGGACGGTGACCCGTTCGCTGACGGTAGACCTGATGGCCCCGATGGCGAGCTACACCCCGCCGGGCATGTTGACGGTGGGCACGACCATCACCGCCATCATGCCGGACAGCCCGTCTGCGGACATAGCCAGCTATGCAATGGACGGCACCCTGACGCCGGGCCTGACGCTGAACGGCAGCGATGGAGTCATCAGCGGCACCCCGACCACGGCGAATGCTGCCATGGCAGATGTGACCATCCGCCTGACCGACACGGGCGGCAACCCGGCCAATGTATCGATCACCTTCCCGGCGGTGGCCAAGGGCAGCCAGACGCTGGTCGGCTTTGCCTACGGTTCCGGTACGGCAAGGGTGGACCAGCCGGCCCCGACGGTGACTGCTCCCACGGGGGTGGTAGCCGGCAGCGCCCTGAGCTACAGCACCGTCTCAACCGGCATATGCACGGTTGATTCAAACACCGGCACCCTGACGCTGGTTGGCGCAGGGACTTGCATCATTACGGTAACGGCCTCGGAAACGGCCAACTACAACGAGGCGAGCGCTACCTTAACTATTACGGTAGAACCGCCGCCGCCGAGCGCCCGGCTGTTCGTCCTCAATAATACTGAGCTGGGCAAAGAAAATCTGAACGGTTTCCAAGTATTTGTGGAGTTGTTTGATACCATGTACGTGTCCGGAGCACAACTGGGTATAAACGACTTCATGCTGACGGATGACATAGCCGGGGAGGTGACGGTGTCTGATGTCGCCCGCTCCAGCGACAGGGTAGTCACGCTCACGCTGACCCATAGCGGCGAGGAGATTACCTCGGACGGCGAGCTGAGTGTAACGGTACTTGCTTCCGCCCACACCGGCAGCGGCGACCTGCCTGCCGGCAGTATGCCGATACGCGCCATCGGCCCGACTATTATCGGTACGGCGTTCAGCACCATGGGCCCGTACGGCCCGGGCGCTGACATTGAGGTGACCTTCACCTTCAGCAGAAACGTCCTTGTGATCGGAACCCCCAATGCCCTCCTGAATATCGGGGGCAGTGAGCGCAATGCGGTCTACAACCGGGGCAGATTATTCACCAGCACACTGGTATTCCGCTACACGGTAATGGCAGGCGATGACGATGCGGACGGGGTGGACATACCATCAAACGCACTGCGCGGTGGGGGTGGCCTTATTCGGGACGCCGCCGGCAACAATGCGGTGCGCGACTCTCTTTCTATTTCCGGCGGCGCCAACCAGCGGGTTGCCACCCTGCCGGTGCTGTCCACCGCCACAGTGGACGGCGACATACTGGTCCTGACTTATAATGAGGCGCTGGACAGCGCCTCCACCCCGGCCAACGACGCCTACGCGGTGATGGTGGGCGGCAGCACCGGGCCGGCCGTCAACAACGTAACCATCAGCGGCATGGCCGTGACCCTGACGCTGGCCACGGCGGTCACCAGCGGCCAAGCGGTCACACTGAATTACACGCCCGGCGCCAATCCGGTGCAGGATACCGCCGGCAACGATGCCGCCGCGTTGTCCGGCGCGGTGGTGATCATTACCACCACCACCGGTTCGGTGATGGTGGGCCTGAATACCATTGCCACCGACAATATCGTCAACATTGCCGAGAAGGCGGCCGGCTTTACCATTAGCGGGACGGTGGCAGACGGGGCCATGGTGGAAGTGACCCTTGACAGCGGCGCCCCTCGTGGCACCACCGAGACCGGCACCACCTGGACACTTGATATTCCGCCCAATGACACTGAGATTACCGGCACCAGCGTAGTGGTAGAGGCCACGGCTACGCTGTCGGGCGGCGGTACGGGCACGGTGAGCCGTCCGCTGACCGTAGATCTGGTGGCCCCGACGGCGGGCTACACGCCGCCGGGCACATTGACGGTCGGCACGGCCATCACCGCTATCACGCCGGACACCCCGTCTTCGGACGTAGCCGGCTATATCGTGCAAACCGGCACCCTGCCGCCGGGCCTGACGCTGGACGGCACCAGCGGCGTCATCAGCGGCGCCCCGACCACGGCGAACGCCTCAACGGCGCCGGTGATGATCCGCCTGACCGACACGGCCAGCAACACCGGGGATGTGACCATTACCTTCCCGACGGTAGCCGTGGGCAGCCAGACGCTGACCGACTTTGCTTACAACCCGACTACGGTAGCGCTGAATGCTCCCACCCCTCCGGCCGTGACGCCGCCCAGTGGCGCACAGACCGGCAGTACGCTGAGCTATACGAGCGGCGATACAGACGTATGCACGGTTGATTCAAACACCGGCGCCCTGACGCTGGTTGGCGCAGGGACTTGCGTCATCACGGTAACCGCCTCGGAGACGGCCAACTACAACGAGGCAAGCGCTACCTTTACTATCACGGTAGAAGCGCCAGCGCCGAGTGCCCGGCTGTCCATCCTCAATGAGCTGGGCAAAGAAAATCTAGACGGTTCCAGTGCACTTGTGGAGTTGTTTGGTGTCAGATACGTGCCCGGAGCACAACTGGATAGGAACGACTTCATGCTGACGGATGACATAGCCGGGGAGGTGACGGTGTTTGATGTTACCCGCATCAACGATAGGAGGGCCACGCTCACGCTGACCCATAGCGGCGAGGAGATTACCTCGGACGGCGAGCTGAGCGTAACGGTACTTGCTTCCGCCCACACCGGCAGCGGCAACCTGCCTGCCGGCAGTGTGCCGATTGACGCCGCCGCCCCGACCATTACCGAGGTGGCCTTCAGCACCACCGGCCCGTACGGCCCGGGCGCTAACATCGAGGTGACCTTCACCTTCAGCGAAGAGGTCTTTGTGATCAGAGCCCCCAATGCCCTCCTGAATATCGGGGGCGACCCCCGCGATGCGGCCCACGTCCGAGGCCGCCGCATCGGACAGGCATTCCGATTCCGCTACACGGTGATGGCAGGCGATAACGATGCGGACGGGGTAGACATACCATCAAACGCACTGCGCGGTGGGGGTGGCCTTATTCGGGACTTGGCTCGCAACAATGCGGTGCGCGACTCTCTTTCTATTTCCGGCGGCGCCGATCAGCGGGTGGATACCACCGGCCCGATGCTGCAAACCGCCGCAGTCAATGGCAACATACTGACGCTGGGCTATGATGAGGCGCTGGACACGGCCTCGGCCCCAGCCAACGGCGCCTACACGGTGATGGTGGGCAGCAGCACCGGGCCGGCCGTCACCGGGGTGACCCTCAGCGGCATGGACGTGACCCTGATGCTGGCCACGGCGGTTCCCGGCGGCCAGATAGTCACACTGGATTACACGCCCGGCGCCAACCCGGTGCAGGATACCGTCGGCAACGATGCCGTTGCGTTGTCCGGCGAGGCGGTGACCAGTACCGCCGGTTCGGTGATGGTCGGCCTGGATACCATTGCCACCGACAATATCGTCAACATTGCTGAAAAGGCGGGCGGTTTTACCATTAGCGGGACGGTGGAAGACGGCGCCACGGTGAGCGTGATCATCCGCGGTGGCATAGCCCGCCTCGCCACGGTGACCGGCTCCACCTGGACACTTGCCATTCCGAGCAATGACTCTGATATTACCGGCATCAGCGTGAATGTAGTAGTTACCGCAACGATGGGCAGCGATACCGGGACGGTGACCCGTTTGCTGGACGTCAACCTGGATGTCCCAACGGCGTTCTACACACCGCCGACATCCCTGATGGTGGGCACGGCCATCACCGATATCAGGCCGGGCGGCCCGGCGGACATAGTCAGCTATGCGGTAGTGTCCGGCGACTTGCCGCCGGGGCTGAGGCTGGATGGCGGCAGCGGAGTCATCAGCGGCGCCCCGACTACGGTGAACGCTGCAACGCCGACGGTGACCATTCAACTGACCGACATTGCCGGCAACGCCGGAAATATGAGTTTCACCTTCCCGGCGGTGACCAAAGGCAGCCAGACGCTGACCGGCTTTGCCTACACCCCGGATACCGTGTCGGACACTACTACACTTCTGACGGTGATGCCGCCCAGCGGGGCACAGACCCCCTTGAGCTATAGCGCCACTACAACCGATGTGTGCACGGTTGATCCAGGCACCGGCGCCCTGATGCTGGTTGGCATCATAGGGGAGTGCATCATTACGGTAACCGCTTCGGCGACAGCCAACTACGATGAGGCGACAGCCGACTTCACCGTCACGGTGACGGTGCCGCCGCCGAGTGCCGTGCTGGCCGCCCCGACGGCGCTGACCGAGGCAAGCCTGGATGGCGCCATGGTGACGGTGACCTTGATGAATACCATATACGTGTCGCTACTGGGCAGCGAGGACTTCATGCTGAGAGATACCGTGGAAGGGGAGGTGACGGTGGAGAGCATTGACCGCAACAGTGCCGGCACGGTGGCCACGTTGACGTTGGCCCATGGCGGTGAAAACATTAGTGCCGACGGCACACTGAGCGTAACGGTACGGGCATCCGCGCACGTCCTCGGCGATGACTTGCCTGCCGGCGAGGTGCTGATTACCGCCGGGCCTTCCGATGGCACCCCGCCAATGCTGCAAACCGCCACAGTCAACGACGCCACGCTGACGCTACGCTATGATGAGAGTCTGGATGGCAGTTCCGTCCCGTCCACTACCGCCTACACGGTAAGGGTAAATTCCGGCACGGCGCCGGACATCGGCGGTGTAGCCATCAGCGGTATGGACGTGCTCCTGATGCTGTCCCCGCAGATCACCTCCGATCAGGTTGTCAGACTGGATTACACACCCGGCGCCAGCCCGGTGCAGGATGCCGCCGGCAACCCTGCCGCCACGCTGACCGGCCAAAATGTCAGCAATATCAGCGCTTCGGGGCCGGTGAGTCTGAGTCTGGCTACCATTGCCGGCGACAATATCGTGAACATTGCCGAGAAGGGGGCGGGCTTTGCCATCAGCGGGACGGTGGCGGCCGGCGCCTTGTTGGTTAGCGTGGAGGTCGGTGGCGTGGCCCGGGCCGCCACGGTGACCGGCACCGACTGGATGGTGACCATTCCGCCCAACGCCGACGAGATTAGCGGCACCAGCGTGGGCGTAGTGGTTCACGCAACGCTGGGCAGCGATACCGGGACGGTGACCCGTCCGCTGGCCGTTGACCTGGTACGCCCGACGGCGACCTACACCGCGCCGCAGACATCCCTGGTGGTGGGCACGGCCATCACCGATATCGTACCGGTCAACCCGTCTGCGGACATAGCTACTTATACAGTATCCTCCCTTTTTCTGCCGGGGCTGAGGCTGGACGAGAACACCGGAGTCATCAGCGGCGCCCCGACCCGCACCAGCATATTTACAGTACTGACGGCGAGGATACTCCTGACCGACACTGCCGGCAACACAAGGGATGTGATGGTTACCTTCCCGACAGTGGTTTTTCCTCCTCTGGCCTTCGTAGAAGCCACGAGGCTGAGCGCAAGTAGACTGACTACGTCGGGCGGCGAGGAGGTGTCGGTGACACTGCGCGGAACCAGTAACGTATACATTGAGGATCTGAGGGTGGCCGACTTCTCGCTGGTCGATACCATTGACGGGGATGTGAGGTTGCTCAGTGTTCGCCGCACATCCCCCACGGTAGCCACGCTGGTGCTGGGGCACAGCGGCGGCCCCATTAGCGCAGGCGGCGAGCTGAGTGTGATAGTGCGGGCGACCGCGTATGCCGGCCTGAGGGACCTGCCTGCCGGCAGTATACCGATAGACGTCACTGCCGTGGCTGGTGTGGCCTTCTCCACTACCGGGCCGTACTCTCCGGGTGAGAATATCGAGGCGAGGGTCACCTTCAATGAAAGGGTCCATGTGGAAGGCACTACCCCCACTCTCAGAATGGATTTGGGCGCCGGCACCATTGCCATGGCCTACAACAGGGGTTCTGGTACCGGGTCTCTGGTGTTCCGCTACACGGTGGTGGCAGGCGATGACGATTCGGACGGGGTGGACATACCATCAAACGCACTGATGAATGGAGGCGGCATTATTTTGGACCTCGGCAGGAACGATGCGGTGCGCGACTCTGCTCCTGTTTCCGGGGGCGTCAACCAGCGGGTGGATACCATTACCCCGGTGCTGGAAACCGCCACAGTGAACGGTGTCACGCTGACGCTGGGCTATAATGAGGCGCTGGACACCAGCTCGACCCCGGCCAACGGTGATTACAGGGTAGAGGCGGGCGGCACCGAGGTGGCTGTCAACAACGTGGACATCAGCGGCGTGGAGGTGACCCTGACCCTGGCCACGCTGGTTACCGACGATCAGACGGTTACGCTGGATTACACCCTCGGCGCCACCCCGGTGCAGGATGAGGCCGGTAACGATGCTGCCATGCTGGATAATCGGCCGGTGATGAACAACACGGTGCCGGCCATCTCGATAGTGGCGGACAGTTCACCGGTAACCGAGGGTGCGGCTGCGGCCTTCACGCTGACGGCGACTCCGCCCCCAACGGGGGAGCTGGAGGTCATGCTGACCGTCACCGACGGGGCGGGCGCATTCATTGCCGACGCCGCGCCAACGATGATAAGGATTGCCGACGGCGCCACAACGGCCATGCTGAGGGTGTTGACCACCGACGACGGCACCGACGAATCGGACGGCATGGTGAGCGCGACGGTGGAGCCCGGCAGCGGCTATACGGTAGCCGGGGCGCCGAACAACAGCGCCAGTGTCATGGTTGAGGATAACGATGCGGACATCACCGTCGTGCTGGCCGCCACGCCTGCGCTGACCGAGGCGAACCTGAACGGCGCCACGGTGACGGCGACGCTGGTGAATACGGAATATGTTGCGTCTCTGGATAGGACCGACTTCTCGGTGGCGGATAACCTGCCCGGGACGGTGAGGGTGTCCGATGTCGTCCGCACCAGCACCACGGTAGCCACGCTGACGCTGGAGCATGACCAGGAGGAAATTATCGAGGACGGCATGCTTGGCGTAACGGTACTGGCGTCCGCGCACACCGGCAGCAGCGATCACCCGATTAGCGACAGTGTGCCGGTTGCTGCCTTGAACAGCGATGCGTCTCTGGCAGACCTGATAGTTTCCAGCGCTTCCTTTGACGACCCGCCCTTGGCGCCTGAATTTTCCGCCCCCACCACCGGCTATATGCTGGACGTGCCCAATACGGTCGCACAGGTGATGGTGACGCCGATTGCGAACGATGCAACAGGCGCGACGATTAGCGTGAACGGCCGCTCTGTGGACAGCGGCAACGCCAGCGAGGCGATTCCGGTGCCGGCGGGTTCATCGTCGCTGGTTATCATTGAGCTAAGGGCGGCAGACCGCATCAGGAGCCGGATCTACACCTTGCAGGTGAACCGTGCCGGGGCCGTGAGCAGCGATGCGACTCTGAGTGACCTGATATTATTCACCCAGGCCGGCACCCCGATCCCGTTCACTTTTGACCCCTCGGTCTTGAGCTATACCCTCAGCTCTCCCGGTGTCGCCACAAGTATAAGGCTGGAGCCAGTGGTGAACCATCTGGCTGCGACATTCAGGGTGTTAGACGGCACAGTAGTCCCCCCATCCGGCAATCAAGTCTCTTTCAATCCGAGGCAGACGAAGACGGTTACCGTCGAGGTGACGGCCGAAGACGAAAGCACGCAACGGCGCTACGTTTTGGAGATCAGCCGCCTGGGTATTGCCCCGCAGCTACAGAGCGCCAACGTCAGAGGCGGCAGCTTGACCCTGAGTTACAATGACCAATTGGCTCCCCCCCTTCCGTCCCCGACTGACTTCACGGTACTGGCGGACGGGGTCCGAGTAAATGTCGATACGGTTACCCTGGAGAGCGACCCTGCCGTGCTGACGCTGACGCTGGCCTCGGAGGTCATCAACGACCAGATTGTCACATTGAGTTACCGGCCTGGCGCCAACCCGTTGCAGGATGGCGAGGGCGATCCAGTTGTCGCACTGAGGAACGAGGCGGTTGCGAATCTTACACCCTTCATAATCGGCCCTCCGAGGGTAGTGAGCGCCTTCTTCTTTAGCCGAAATCGATTGGTCGTGTTCTTTGATAATCCCTTGTATATTCCCTCCGGTGCAGAAACACCGGCCCTTTCGGACTTCACTGTTACGGATTCATTCGGGGGCCCCATCCAGCTAACATTTTTACTACGTGGACTACCGGCAACCGAACATTCCCGAGTGATAGGAGTGACTATTGGGGGTGTTTTGAGTTTGGATTTAGGAACTGTTAGCAGTACCTTTGTGGCTCCCGGCTTGGAATATACCGTGACCTACACGCCTGGCACGAACCCGTTGAGATCGTTAAATATAGACGGTACTCCCGGTCCTGCGGCTGCCGGTTTCACGGTCAGCGCTTTCAACAATCGGCTTTAGCCCTGATAGAGGCAGGGGCGTTTGCTTTCGTTTCCTCTGTAGGGGTGGTCTATGCTCTGGATTTCGACCGGGTTTCATTGCGGGAACTTCAATATGATACTTTGGACTTCGTAACCAGCAAGTCTGCCCTGGTCACAAAATCCAGTGTGTCATCAAGAGCTCTACCAAACTTCTCGATTAGCTCGTCAATCTGTGCGGTAGTGATTACCAGAGGCGGACAAAAAGCAATACTGGAGCCCGCTACCGTTCTGACAATCAGGCCATGTTTTTGGCAAGCCTGCTGGGCAAACATGCCCACCTCGGGGCCGGTAAATGCTTGCCGGGTGGTTTTATTTGCCACTAACTCAACAGCGGCGATCATGCCCTTGCCGCGTACTTCGCCGACCAGTGGATGGTCTGTAAAACCAGACAGGCATCGCTGCATGTATTTACCGGCTTCGGCGGCATGTGTAAAGATATTATCCCGCCGGTAGATGTCCAGTGTTTTTAATGCTACCGCACAGGCAACGGGGTGGCCGGAATACGTATACCCATGGCCAAATACTCCAACTTCCACACTGGGCTGAATCAGTGCTTCATACATGTTGCCAGCAATCAATGAGGCGCTGATCGGTATATAGGCTGAGGAAAATTGCTTGGCCAGGGTCATCATCGCCGGCCGGTCAATGCCCATGGTAGTACAACCAAAATCGTTACCGGTTCGACCAAAGCCACAGATCACTTCATCAGCCCAGAACAGGATGTCATACTTGGTAAGGATCGCCTGAATTTTGCCATAGTATCCATCCGGCGGCACGATCACGCCGCTGGCGCCGGTAACCGGTTCGGCGACAAAAGCAGCGATGGTTTCCGGTCCTTGTTGCACGATCAACTGTTCCAGATTGGCAACGATTCGATCTACGAACTCAGCTTCACTCTCACCTTGCCCGGCGCCACGGTAATAATGTGGTGCGTCGGTACGCAGAATACCTAATGCTTCAAACGGCAGGTTAAAATAGGTGTGGTTCACGGGCATACCAGTCAGTGCGGCTGAGGCTACAGTGACACCATGGTAGGAGCGCTCGCGGGCAATAATTTTGTATTTTTCCGGTTTGCCAATCGCATTAAAATAATAGCGCAGCAATTTTATTTGGGTGTCATTGGCATCACTGCCCGAACTGCCGAAAAATACTTTGGCGTTATCTATCGGCGCCATTTCTGAAAGCCGGTCCGCGAGATCCATACCTATCTGGTGGGTCTTGCCGCCAAACATCGGGCAGTACGCCAGCTTGGTCATTTGTTCTCGTGCGGCTTCAATGAGCTCTTTATTGCCATAGCCAAGCGAGGTACACCAAAGCCCCGACATTCCTTCCAGATATTGTTTGCCGTTGTTATCGTAAATGTAAACGCCGTTGCCATACGCGATAATGAATTGCTCAGTCGCTGTCAAGTTAGTTGTCGGATAAATAACTGCGCTCATAACATGTCCTCACTCCAGTAGTTTAACATTTGCCAAAACTCTCTGATTTTCCCTGCCGGGCTAATGCCTCTTCAGCGGCAACGCAGGGATAACCCAGCGCATTACTAACGGCCTGGTTGGTTACTTTACCCTGGTGCACATTAAGTCCGTTCAGGAAATTTTTATCATCACGCAGAGCCTGGAAACCTTTTTCGGCAAGAGCCAGCGCGAAAGGCAGGATGGCGTTGTTGAGCGCCAGTGTCGAGGTGCGCGCCACTGCGCCAGGCATGTTGGTGACGCAGTAATGGATAACGTCATCGACGATATAAACCGGGTCTTTGTGGGTGGTGGCTTTGGATGTTTCAAAACAGCCGCCCTGGTCTATCGCAACGTCCACAACAACGCTGCCAAATTGCATATGGCTGATTATGTCCCGCGTTAGCACTTTGGGCGCCGTGGCGCCCGGAGTCAGAACGGCGCCTATCACCAAATCAGACTTTAAAACATACTCCTCAATAGTGTTTGCGGTCGAATAGACACAACGGACACGCCCCAGATATTCGATATCCAGTTGGTTCAAGCGTGGCAATGAATGGTCTAAAATCGTTACATCTGCACCCATGCCCACCGCCATGTAAGCGGCATTATTGCCTACTACTCCACCACCGATGATGGTCACTTTGGCGGGCGCAACCCCCGGCACACCGGACAATAATACCCCACGCTCACCATGCGTTTTTTCTAAATAATGGGCGCCAGCCTGAATAGACAGCCTTCCGGCAACCACGCTCATAGGAGCTAATAGCGGCAAAGCGCCTGCATCATCAGTGACGGTTTCGTAGGCAATACAGGTAGCGCCGGAGGCCAGCAATAGTTCTGTTTGAATGGGATCTGGCGCCAAATGCAAATAGGCGAATAGTAATTGCCCTTTCCTGAGCATTTTGCATTCACCAGTTTGCGGCTCCTTTACCTTTAGGATCATCTCAGCGTCAGCAAATATACGTTCGGCTTGATCAGTAATTACTGCGCCCGCATTTATATAATCGTCATTCGAAAAACCAATCCCTGCTCCCGCATTATATTCCAATATTACCTTGTGTCCGTGACTCATTAATTCCCGGACGGAAGCGGGCGTCAGGCCGACCCGATATTCATGATCCTTGATCTCTTTAGGCACACCAATCAACATGCTTTATTTATTCCTCAAAATTTTTCCATTGGTTACAGACAGGCGTCTTTTTTCAGATCCACCAAAGTCTGTTTAATACCTTCGCGCAAAATTTCAAACAATTGGTCGGCTTGCAATTTGCTCATGATCAGAGGAGGAGACAGGATTATTTGTTCGCCTACCGGCCGCACAATTAAACCCCGTTCACGGCAGCGCTTGAATATGCGATCAGCAATCATCACCTCCACCGGAAAAGACTGTTTCGAAGCCTTATCGCTGACAAGCTCAATACCCACCATGAAGTGACTACCGCGCACGTCGCCGACGATAGGCAGATCACCTAAAGACTGCGCCTGATTATAAAAGTAAGGACCCACCTCTTGCACATGTCCGCAGATGTCTTCTCGCTCAATGATTTCTATATTTTTTAGCGCCGCCGCACAGGCAACCGGATGGCCGGAATAGGTGAAGCCCATTGATAACACGCCGCCTTCGCATTGTGGTTGACTGATAACCGCGTAAATCTCTTTTGAAATAATCACGGCTCCAAGCGGGACATAACCCGAGTTGATACCTTTTGCGGTTACCATAATATCAGGTATGTAGTCGTAGACCTCCTCCGAAGCAAACCAGTGACCCAGTCGACCAAAAGCGGTGACCACTTCGTCAGCAATATAGATAATATCGTGTTCCTTACAGACTTTACGGACCTTCTTGTGATAGCCGCTGGGCGCAACCAACACGCCACCCGCACCCATAATGGGTTCGGCGATAAAAGCTGCAACATTGTCTGCGCCCAGTTGATTGATACGGTTTTCCAATTCGGCAGCCAGAAAATCAGCATATTCTGCTTCATTTAAGTGATCGGCGCCCACCGGACGGCGATACATGTTGGCCGCCGAAACATGATGGATCCAGTCATCGGCAATTCGATCAAGACAGCGCTTGCCTTCATGTATACCAGTCAGGTTCGCTGTCAGATAAGTTGAACCGTGGTAGGCATTAAGCCGTGAAATAATTTTTTTCTTTTGCGGCTTGCCGCGCAGGTTGTTGTAGTAATGCACCAGGCGAATAGCGGTATCATTAGCAGCGGAACCGCTGGAAGTGTAGAACACGTGATTCAATTTGCCAGGAGCAAGCTCAGCCAGCTTGCCGGCCAACATTGCCCCCGGCACGTTACTGCTGGAGCCAAACGGGTTATAATATGGCATATTGAGCGCCTGCTCAGAAATACAGTCGGCCATTTCTTTGCGCCCATGCCCGATATTTACACACCACAAACCGGCGATACCGTCAAGGAATTGATTACCATCAGCGTCAGTTATATGCATGCCTTTGGCGCCGGTAATGATCTGGCTGCCTTCTTCCTTGAAGATTGAAAAATTGCTATACGGGTGGATGAAATGATCTTTATCCATTTGCCAGATTTTTTTTGCTTCAGTCTTGTTCATTTTTAAACTCTTGTTTTGGGGAAATTTTGCCATGTAGCAAGCATGCTCATTACGTTAAATACACGTGTTAGAATGCCGCAACGGCTATAAAGGCAAACGAAGCGACGACGGCCGATAACAAAGCATAGGGCAATTGCGTAAGCGCATGCTCCATGACACCACACCCGCTGCCATGTGCCGAAAGAACCGTTGAATCACCATAGAAACAGGTATGACTGCCAAAAGCGCTGGCTGAAATTAACGCTCCTATCACTAAGGGAATGTTAGCATCCACGCTGACGGCAAGGGGTATAATGATAGGTATGGCTACCGCGAAGATCCCCCAAAACGATCCGGTCGCAAAAGCAATCAACCCCATGGTGGCAAAAGTCACAAACGGTAATAACAAGGGCGTCATAACAGGTGTAACCGAATCTATTACATAGCTCGTCAAGCCAAGCTGATCGTTGACCTCTTTTAACATAAAGCCTGCCACTACGGTTGCCAGAGGCAGTAGCATGGATTTGAAACCTTCAAGCATGGTGTCAAAAATTTCATTAAGTTTTAGCAGCTTCTGATAAAAAACCAGGGTAATGGTGATCCCCAGTGCGATGATCACGCCTTTCAGGATATCGATTCCCAGATACCAGGTGAAAAAGATGAGAGAGAGAAGGGGAATGAAAAAATTTAAAATAACGCTACTGCGCTCAGGGGAAATATCTTGACCCTCCGTGTCCTGATCGGGCTGCGAAAATTTTTTTTGTTCTGCCGTTTTCATTGCGCCAAGTAAAGGAATTTTTTTCAGCGCCACCAATGGGACTATAATAGCTGCAATCCAGGCATAAAACATGTATGGGATTGCTTCGATATACAGATCAAGTCCCCGCCCGGTCTCAATACCCATGCTTTCTTCCAGTACCGCAGCAAAATATACCGCCCAGGTGGACAAGGGAACAATGACACAAACGGGGGCCGCCGTTGAATCGACAATATAAGCCAGCATTGCGCGGGAAACGCCGAACTTGTCAGTCACTCTTTTCATGGATGAACTAATAGTCAGGGCATTCAAATAATCGTCAATAAATATGGTCAGACCAAGTAACCAGGTCATCAAAAGCGCACCCGCCTTGCTTTTGATCCGATTGGCCACCATGCTTCCAAAAGCCACTGCTCCGCCTGTTTTTACCAATAATGCAATCAGGCTTCCCATCAGCCCGCACACCATGATGATCCAACCTATGGTTTCATTCGCCATTACTTTCAGAATGGTGGCGGTCAAATTATCCATCACATCACCGGGCGCCAACATCAGGAGACCAATGAGGGTGCCTCCAATTAACGGCTCAATGGTGCGTCTTGAAATGACCGCCAGAATTAATACAGTGGCGGTAGGGATCAGGCATTCAATTCCGGCGCTCATTGGATTGCTTTTCGGTTTTCCTGCCGTAAAAAATTTAGAGTCCCCAAAAACTAACTCTGTACCCCCACCGGCTGTTGTTGGGTTGAACAGTGGATCCCCCCACCTGCGTAGTTAAGCGGAGAGGGGTCTATTTGAACTACATCGCGTCCAGGAAAAGCAGTTTTCAAAGCATCTAAGGCCATGTCATCCTTGGTCTTATTACCATACTTGGGCGCGATGATCAGTCCATTGCTTGCAAGATAATTCGCATAGCTTGACGATTTGACAATCTGAACCGGCTCTCCTTTGGGAAAGGGTGGAACATCATCGGGATAGGCCAGCTTCGCCAAAAAATTAGAATACATCGGTTCATCAGGCTGGATAAGCCTATAGTCAATATCCGGGGTTGGGATGCGCACAATCTCAAATGGATTGCCATCCACATCAGTCTCTGCAGATAATATACGATAGGCCTCTTCAAGTCGCGCATAGTTCACGGCAGCAATAGGGTCGTTGGCGGCTTCCTCTGCGGTGACCTGGGCCAGAATGATTCGAGTGGCGCTGGCAAACCGGCAAAATTCATCCATGTGACCGCCTGTGGTCTGAGGACCATAAAGATAGATCGCTGTGCCGCCTGGACCGGTATAGGGAATAGGTCCCCAGTCCGCATGCAGGTCTTCGCGCACACCGGCGTTCAGCCAAATGAATTTGGTTGCGCCCAGCGTGGCCCTATAGGCGGCCTCCAATTCTTCCCGGGTCGCATCCGAATTACGCTGAAACTCAACGGCACGGTCGAGCAAAAGGACGCCTTGACCGTTTTGAATCCTGTCTCCCCCTTCACTGACAATGGTCGTGCTTAACACCGTATCTATATCAAGAAATTTGGCAACCAGACCCGGCAATGCGGTCATCTGCATCGAAATCGGGTCGGTGGTGGTAGAGTATCCCCACTGATTCTGTGTATAGGATGCGATTGCCAGCTTATTTGTCGAGCGGTCTTTCAGGAAAATCGGGCCATAGTCACGCACCCAGATATCAACCTGAGGAATCGGCAGGAAATCCATATACGAGGTGATCGGATAATCATTCTGACGCATCCAGTTCTGGGCATCGGATATACCTTGTTCGTTTGTGCACATAATACATGATTTTAGCTGGTGATCAGACAAGGTCACCGCGATTTGGGCGATCACTTGCCTGGTATCAAGTTGCGGATCCTTAAACCACTGGAACGTTGGCCAACCAAGCCAGACTGCCGACTGCGGTTCGAATTCACCGGGCATAATGTAGTCGGACTGGGACCTAAGCATTTTCCAGAATACCGTGATGTATGGTGTTTAGCATGGCTCAGTAAATCAAAAATTCCAGGACAGATCCAAACCATAGGTACGTGGATATCCGGGTGTCTTCAGAACTGCTCCCAATGAAGAAAGATCGTTTATATATTGAGTATATTGTTCATCTGTCAGATTTTTGCACCACAAGGAAACCCCCCATTTCTGGTTCTGCGAGCCTATGCCAATCCTGACATTGAGCAGAGTATATCCTTCAATCTCACTGACAGGAACATTGGTTGATTCAGCCCAGTGCTTGGTACGGGTGGTAAAGTCGAACTGCCCGAAGCCCAACCATCCGCCTGTAACAGGCGTTTCATATCGTACCAGCCCGTTGGCGCTGAATTTGGGCGCATAAACCAGTTCATCGTCATCATTTATCCCCTCAACGGGAATAGTCCCGACTTCCCTTATTGTGTCGGACGTCTCCGTATCCATCACGGTGAATCCGAATTTAATATCCAGACCCTCCGTTGGCACCAGCCAGAGCTCCGATTCAAGACCGTAGAGATCCGCATCACCACCGTTTGCATTGATCAAAAGGCCGGGAGGGACACCGGGAACACCTGCATCAGGATTACGAGTCGACAGTGCAAATATAGCGTCTTCATAATCGTAGTAGAAAAAAGACGTATTCCAACGTAAGCGGCCGTCAAGCCAGTCAGACTTCAAGCCGATCTCAAAGGCAGTCAGTGTTTCCTCGTCGTAAGGCTCATCTAATATACCTTGCACGGTGATGTCGCCGATGAAGCCACCGCTTTTGAAGCCATTGGCAATCTTGGCATACACCATTGCCTGATCGGAAACATCAAAGCTGGCGCCTATAGTCCAGGATACCTCGTCAAAGTCGATCTCCCGGTCCAGATATGCGCCCGCGCCAGCATCGTCGGGCCCGGCGGGCCCCGGAACGGCGGGCACAAAATCGCCTCTGGAGGATGGCCCCGGCGTACCAGGCAAATCGGTAATGCCACGGTCGCTGGCATCAATAGTGCCGCCCTTGAAGTCTCGCTCCTCATGGGTATAACGGAGACCGCCAAACACCGCGAGGGGATCGGTCAAGCGGAATTCGTTATGCAGGAATACCGCGAACGAATCGGTTTCCAGGGTATAAGCATGGTTCTGGCGGTACTCAAGAGCGGAGCCATCAGTTTCTGTCAATGGCGCATCCAGTTCGTCGGAAGAAACATACAGACCCAGGGTCCAATCCCAGCGGGACCCGGCAGAAGCCAGGCGCAACTCTTCGGAGAATTGGTCAAAGTCCGTCTCGTAACCGACATCAACATTCCTTGCCGGGGAACCATCGGCATCTTCCTGAGACTCGCGCTCGACATCATTATAGCCGGTGACTGAGGTCAGCGTGAGCCCTTCCTGCACCTCATAGTCTATTCTAAGAACGCTGCCAAAAGCCTCAATCTCATCGCGGTTGATAATGGCGCTCTGCAGGCTGAACGGGTTATTGTCGTCAATACTCAATGGATCCGTATCGGCGCCATCAAAAGAACAACCGGTGGTTCCGGCTACCGGATTACAGTCGTCCCCGTAAGTCGGAATCCCCTGATATTGATTGCCATCAGAGTCATCCTCGCCACCGAATACGGTCAGATGCGCGGTCAATTTATCCGAAACATCCCACAACAGTTGTCCGCGCAGCGCGAATTTTTCCTGATCACCGATTTCACCGTGTACCGGATGATCAAAGGCCCCGCCACTTTGATCGACAACCATCATGGAAAAACGACTAAACATTGTTTCACTCAATGGAATATTCACATAGCCTTCAGCAGTAAAGTTATCATAATTTGCGCCGCCCACGTCTAGATTGGCCGCAAATTCATCAGTCGGTTTGGCAGAAAAAAAGTTGACGGCGCCACCTGTCGAGTTACGTCCGAATAAGGTGCCCTGCGGGCCTTTTAATACCTCAACGCGCTCTAGATCAAACAACCCAAAATTCAGCAACGTGGAATTGCCGTAGTACACTTCATCAACGTGGATAGCAACGGGAGAACTTTGAATGGCGGTAAAGTCATTCAAACCAACACCACGCAGAACAAAGTTGGGAATCGCATTGGTGGATGAATAAGAGACGATCAGGCCCGGCGTCTGATATTGGATATCGGCCGCGTTATTGAACCCCAAACCTTTTATTTCATCACCACTCAGTGTGGTAATGCTAATGGGCACGTCCTGGATATTTTGTTCTCGCTTTTGCGCCGTGACGGTGACCTCCTCGATTTGTTGGGCGGACAACTCGCCGGCGCCAAAAACTAATACCATCATCACCATCAACCCACCCAGCTTAACTTTGACTCGTTTTCCCTCAGTCTGTAAATTTATCATTACAATTCTCCTCCTCACTATTGGTGTCTGAAAACCTGTAAGACTATTTATAAGCAAATTTTAGAACCCTATAAAGCCCTCAAATGTGGGGGGTTGCCCTTGACGGCCCGGAACTTTATCTTGACACTGCGTATCTTTAAGTATTGCCTTAGAAAAAAACAACATATATGGAGGAGTTAATTATGGCAGATCAAATTCAGGGTGTACGTTATCCCACGTTGGGATTCTGGACTTCAGGTTCGGCATCCACCGCAGAAGGTTATGGGCCTCATCCTTAGGAGACATTCTCTTTTGATTTGGCTGATGGCTGGAATCCAGGATTTCAATATTTCAACGTATTCTTCAGTCTTGCCAGCTGATCTGGTTTTAACCAACATTTACTCTAAACGGATACGGCTTCCGCAATTTTGGGATTCGCCCGGCTGTTTCACCGGCTGTTTAGATATTTAGTCGCTCATCCTGTGCCATTTTTAGCACTGCATGCAGCAAAACATTGGCGCCGGCTTCGAGATCCTCCGGTTTGGCATTCTCCGCTTCGTTATGAGAAATGCCCCCCTCACAGGGCACAAAAATCATAGCCGCAGGCGCTACGGAAGCAATATGGACCGAATCATGGCCGGCGCCACTGACTATTTCCATATGGCTATAACCTAACTGATCGGTAGCCTGCCCGACAACCTTAACACATTGTTCCGCAAAAATCGTGGCAGGCATATGCCACAATTCGTCAATCAACCCTTTTAGACCTCGCGATTTGCATTCTTTTATAACGCTGGCTCTGAGAACTTCATCCATTCGATCAAGGACGGTCGCATCAGGGTGC
>OZ242192.1:1352500-2565083 GCA_965205955.1 Gammaproteobacteria bacterium
AGGAAAAGGCGCTGGAGGAGCATCTGGAGTCGATTCGCAATCACGTGCGCGGTCTGGAGTCGAAGGAGTATGACAAGCTGGATGGGATCAATTCCCTGGATCTGGTGCTGATGTTTGTTCCGATTGAACCCGCCTTGATGCTGGCCTTCCAACAGGATGAGCATTTGTTCCGGAATGCGTTCGGCAAGGGTATTTTTCTGGTCAGTCCTTCTACATTGTCACTGAATCTGCAAATTATTCATAATTTGTGGCGGTATGAGTATCAGAATCGGAATTCCAGGGAGATCGCAAGGCGTGCCGGCGAGATGTACGATAAGTTTGTCGGTTTTGTGGAGGCGTTTGAGGATATAGGCAATAAACTGGACAAGGCGCAGGAGGCCTATGATACCGCCTGTAAGCGTTTGCGCGACGGCAAGGGCAATTTGATAGGCCGGGCTAAGGCGATTCGTGAGCTTGGGTTGGAAACGAAGAAGACACTGCCGGGAAACCCCGTCGAAAGTGTCGGGAAGGAATAGGACCAGGTAAAACATGAGCCATGGCGGTATCGTAAAAAATTTGTATCAGATGTTTTTTCATTGCAGGCTTGCCGAAAATGCCCGGGAGGAATTCTGAAGCGGGCGCCTGAGCCTCAAGCAGATTGACGGCGCAGACTGATGCTGTGAATTGTTCCCGGGCGGCAAGGGCATCTACCCGTCGGAAATCATGATCGTCTTTGATTTGAGCGGGAGGAGTTCTTTCGCGTGGTCGGCGCAGCCGCGCTGATTCACGCTGTTTTCAATATCGCGGCGGTACTGCCGGTTGGACTGCCAGTCGTCGAATTTGCGCCGCTGATACGATGACAGCCCGGCGATGGCGCCGTCGGTGGCGGTGGTTTCCGAATCGTGACCGGCGGCGGCGCAGAGTTCCGAAAACAAGGCTGCGCCGGCGAGGTCTTTGACTGACATTCCCACTTCGTTGACCAGTCCCAGACCGATGGAAGAGGGGATTGGAGTCGTACAGCCAGCGGCCAGAGCCAAAGACGCCGCAAGCGGGGCAATGATGAAATTATTTTTCAGGCGAAACATGGTAGGACCTCTCTTGGTTGTTGTAAAAAAAAGGAAGTATACCGATTTATTCGGGAGGGTCAATTTTTCCGGTGAGAGGAGGCCGCCCAATACCGGGCTTTATAATCGCGGCGGGCAGTTTGTTTTAGCTATCTCTTCAGGATGGCAATCCAACGGTAGAAATTCAGCAGGCTGAAGAGTGATGCCGCCAGATAGGTGAGGGCGGCGGCGGTGAGGATCCGGCGCACGACGGGAATGGCCGATTGCGGCAGGTAGTTTCCTTCAATGAGTATTGGCAATGCCCTGCGAAAGCTGGCATCGAACTCAACGGGCAGTGTGATCAGGTGCAGCAGTACCGGCAGCCCCATGATCATAAAGCCGCCGGCAAACATTACTATTCCAAGCGGATGGGCCTTGGTGAGCGCGGCAACCATCGGGAAGGATACCAGCATTATGGAGGCGATCTTTTCCGCCACCCGGGAAATTTTTGCCAGTTGGGTGCGCAAACGCAGCGGCTTGTATCCGGTTTTGTCCTGCAGCGCGTGCCCAAATTCATGCGCTGCTATGGTAATGCCGGTCAGTGATTTGATTTCCAGGTGTTCGGGGGACAGGCATATAGTCTTGTTTTCGGGGTTATAGTGATCGGTGTTGTTCGGAGTTTCTGCAACGGTAACGTTGTCAAGCCGGAAGCGGCTGATCAGGTGCAGGGCCAGTTCTTCGCCGTTTCCGGGTAATGTCTCGATTGGCTGCGCGTATTTTTTCATTACGCGCGTGATCCAGATTTGCGGACCAAACAGGAGCGCTATGAGCAGAATTGCGGAAAGTATTATAGTTGCCAACTGGACGTTATCCTGTTGCTACTGAGAATGTTTATTAGTTTATAGTAAATCGTGATTATATATCGCTGGCATAAAAAATATACAGTTGGACACGGGTAATGCCGTCTCCGCTTGAGCGCTACCGCAGTGATCTGCAACGGGCAGATTTCACCCGCGATTCGATGCAGGAAAATGCCGTTCATTACACGCAGCGCCTTTATCTGCAACTCGTTCACAAAAAGAGGCCGGGCAATATAGCCGCCAGGCTGCTGGGCAAGCTATCCGGCAGAAAAAAGACCGGCCATATCAAGGGATTGTATTTCCATGGCGGGGTGGGGCGGGGCAAGACCTATCTGATCGATTGTTTTTTTGATTGCCTGCCTTTCGATAATAAATTGCGCCTGCATTTTCACCGGTTTATGCAGCGTATTCATCATGAGCTGAAGCAGTTGCAGGATATCGAGGAGCCATTGGCAATTGTTGCGGGGAAACTTGCCGATCAGGCGCGGGTATTGTGCCTGGATGAGTTCCATGTGGTTGATATTGCCGATGCGATGCTACTGGCGGGATTGCTGGATGCATTGTTTGCAAGGGGGGTGGCGCTGGTGGCGACTTCGAATGAGGAACCCGATCAGCTGTATCGGGATGGCTTGCAGCGGCAACGTTTTGTCCCGGCGATTGATTTGATCAAACGGCATGTGCATGTGGTGAATGTGGATTCGGGCGTAGATTACCGGCTCCGGTATCTGGACAGGGCGGAGATCTATCACAGCCCGCTCGATGAAAATGCACAGGCCATGTTAATGACGAATTTTTTGCATATTTCCCCAAATGAAGGGACCGTCGGAGAGCAACTGGAGATTGAAGGCAGAATGATCGATACGGTACGTTGCGGCGACGGCGTGGTTTGGTTTGCATTCGAGGCCCTGTGCGACGGTCCGAGAGGGGCGGCGGATTATATTGAGATTGCCAGGTGTTTTCAGAGTGTGTTTCTGGCCAATATCCCGGCCATGGATGATATGCAGAACGATATGGCCAAAAGATTTATAATGCTGGTCGATGAGTTTTATGATCGCAATGTGAAGTTGATCGTGACGGCGGAGGCGGAGCCGGCCGGTCTTTATAGCGGTAAGCGTCTGCAGCGGGAGTTTCGCAGGACGATCAGTCGATTGAAGGAAATGGGTACGCATAGTTATCTTGCCCGGCCGCATTTGTCCTGAAAGCAGGCCGTGGGAAATCTGATTTTTTCCGGTATTCCTCGCCCCGCCGCAGGTTTTTTTTGATATACTGTATATATGTATCAATACGATAATTACGATCAGGCGATTGTTGATGAGCGCGTTGCGCAGTTTCGTGACCAGATGCGCCGGTATCTGGCGGGTGAATTGAGCGATGAGGAATTTCGGCCATTGCGGTTGATGAATGGCCTGTATCTTCAGACGCATGCGCCGATGCTGCGCGTGGCCATTCCATACGGTTTGTTGTCATCCCGGCAGGTGCGGATGCTGGCGCATATTGCCCGAAAGTATGACAAGGGGTACGGTCATTTCAGTACCCGGCAGAATATTCAGTATAACTGGCCCAGGCTGGAAACCGTGCCGGATATTCTGGCAGATCTGGCAACCGTTGAAATGCATGCCATTCAAACCAGCGGCAATTGTATTCGCAATGTAACCTCGGATCAGTTTGCCGGCATTGCCAGGGATGAGTTGGAAGATCCGCGCCCGTATTGTGAGATTATTCGGCAGTGGTCTACATTTCATCCAGAATTCAGCTTTTTGCCGCGTAAATTCAAGATCGCCGTGTCGGGCGCCGGCCATGACCGGGCGGCGGTGCAGGTGCATGATATTGGGCTGTATCTGATTGAGAATGATGCGGGAGAGACCGGCTTCAGGGTGCTGGTCGGCGGCGGTCTCGGCAGAACGCCTTTTATCGGCAGTGTTATCCGGGAGTTTCTGGAAAAACGGCATCTGCTTTCTTATCTGGAGGCGATCCTGCGGGTTTATAATCGTCTTGGCCGGCGGGATAACCGCTTCAAGGCGCGTATAAAGATTTTGGTGAGTGCGCTCGGAGCGGATGAGTTTGGCCGCCAGGTGGAGCAGGAGTGGGAGCAGATCCGGGATTCGTCTTTATTGCTGGATCAACGGGAAATCGATCGGGTGACCCGGTTCTTTACCCTGCCGGAGTTTAACCGGGATGCGGACAAGGATCGCAGTTTTGCCGAAAACAGTGCGCAGGATGCGGAGTTTGCAATATGGGTCAAGCGCAATGTAAGGGAGCACAAGGTCCCCGGCTATCGCGCGGTGGTTATTTCGCTGAAGGCGCCGGGTGCGCCTCCGGGTGATGCCACCGACAGACAGATGGATTGTATTGCCGATCTGGCTGATCAATATAGCCACGGTGAGATTGTCACTACCCATGATCAAAACCTGGTGTTTCCGCATGTTGAAAAGGGTCATTTGTATGCCGTCTGGCAGGCGTTGCGGGAGCGGGATCTGGCGACGGCGAATATCGGGCTGTTGACGGATATGATCTGCTGTCCGGGGCTCGATTTCTGTTCATTGGCCAATGCCGGCTCTATTCCGATTGCGCATCAGATTAACCGGAAATTCGATGATCAGGACTATCTGCATGACATTGGTGATTTGAAGATCAAGATGTCCGGCTGTATGAATGCCTGCGGGCATCATCATGTGGGGCATATTGGTATATTGGGGGTGGATAAGAAAGGCGCGGAGTTTTATCAGCTTACCCTGGGAGGTTCGGCGGAAAATGATGCGGTGCTTGGTGATCGTCTGGGCCCGGCAATAGAGAAGGAAAGGGTCGCCGATGTAATTGGCGAAATACTGGATGTGTATGTAGAGAATCGCAGGGAAGAGGAATGTTTTCTCGATACCTACCGCCGCATTGGTATCGGATCCTTTAAGGAAAGGGTGTATGCGGGTCATCAGGGATAATGCCCTCGTTGAGGATGATTGGCGGTTTTTGCGTGAAATCGATAGTGTTGAATCGCTGCCTGCGGGCCGGGTCATTGTGCCCTATGCTTTCTGGCTGGAAAACCGCGCTGCCTTGTCCGGACGCGATGCGCCTCTCGGGGTTTGCATTGACGGGGATGTCGGGACGGAGCAGGTCGCCGAGCATCTGGATTGTTTTGAGTTGATTGCGCTGGATTTCCCGGTATTCACCGATGGGAGATCCTATTCGCATGCGCGCCTGCTGCGTGAACGCTACGGCTACAGGGGTGAGTTGCGTGCGGTCGGTGATGTTCTGAGAGATCAGTTGTTTTTTATGAAACGCTGCGGGATCGATTCCTTTGCATTGCGCGAGGATCAGGATGCCGACGCGGCGCTGGATGCATTTGAGGATTTTTCGGTGCGCTATCAGGGCGCGGTGGATGATCCGGTTCCGCTGTACAGAAGACGCTAGATTATATCTTCCAGTTTATCGTATTCATCAGAGGCGCCGCCGCGGCCGATTTGCAATGAGATCTCCCGCCAGCGGCGGTCCTTGATGTAGTTGTGCATGGCCTCGGATTCTTTTTCCAGTTCATCCATGCGCGCCTTGACTGCATCTCCAATGCTGATTATCCCCAGTAATTTATCGTTATCGACGACCGGCAGGTGGCGTATCCGGTGCCGGGTCATCAGCGCCATCAGGGTTTGCAGTTCGTCGTCCATTCCGCAGGTAATGATGTACCGGGTCATAATATCGGCTACGGGTTTTTCCATCACCGGGTATCCGTGTTGCGATATTGCATTGACTATGTCTCTTTCGGAGAGTACGCCGGCTAATTTTTTGTTTTCGTCCAGTACCATCAGAAAGCCGATTTTATTGTCGGCGCGGGTTTTGTTGGCGTCGGCAACGGTCATTTCCGGTGTGATGGTGATCAGGCCGGCCTCTTTTTGTTTGATTATACTGGCGGCGGTGAAGCGATAGCTCCGCTTTGTATTGCGAATTTTGGCCGACAGGCTGTCCAGCAAGTGGTTGGAATGTGTTTTCAGCGCCGGGGTGATGCGGTACCGGTCTATCAATCCTGCGAAAATTCCATATTTCGGGGTGTATTCATAGCTCAGCCTCAGTACAATATTCGCCCCGTCCTGCCGCATGCCAAGGGTGCGTTCGATCTTTTTTACCGGCAACGGGTGCCGGCCGCCGATAAATTCCAGGATGAGGTGTTGGTTCTCGCGCCAGTCGGCGCATCGTTCATCCCAGGTTGTGCCGTTTTTGTGGTGCAGGCGGTAGGTGTTTTCCGATAGTTTTTCCAGATGGGTAATGCCGAGGGCGGGATCGGCCTGATTGTCAGGATCGGAAATGATTTTCCATGCCTCGTGCGGGCCGGCTCTTACTTTCCTGCTTATTTCAAATGTTGCCATTGGTAAGGATCCCTTCAAGGGCGGCATATCGATCAGCGGTTAATGACCCAAATAAAATTCTGTGTTCACGCATTGTAATGATGTATCTAAAGTCAGGATGGTTCAATTGTAGTATGAATGGGGAAGTATGCCAAATATCTGTGCCGCCGGGTGGGCTTTATTGCTTTGCAAAAAGGTGATCCGGCCTTGGCAAGCGGTTATACTTGCAGTTAATGACCATGTTGCTTGAAAAACCGGTGTCAATCCGGGGCGGGATCCACCTGCCCCGAAATAAGGAGCAATCACTGTGTGCCCCGATCAAAAGATCCGGGATCCCTTCACGATTAACTATTCCGCTACGCCAGCATATCGGCGTGTCGGCCATACCCTCAGTCAAGGTGGGTGAGCGTGTATTGAAGGGGCAGGAAATTGGCCGCTCTCAGGGGCTAATCAGCGCGCCAATCCATGCCGGAAGTTCGGGCAATGTGATCGATATTGGGGATTATCCGGTGCCCAATGTTTCCGGAATGCCGGAAAAATGTATAGTTATCGAGACCGATGGCCGGGATGAATGGCGGCCGCATGAGGGAATTAACGGGGACGTGTTTGAGGCCAGCCCGGCAGACATTCAGGACCGGATCCGCGAGGCGGGTATAGTCGGTCTGGGCGGCGCCGGTTTTCCTTCGGCGGTAAAGATGTTGCCGGGATTGCACCATGAAATCCGTCTATTGATTTTGAATGCCGCCGAAAGTGAGCCTTTTATTGCCTGTGATGAGGCATTGTTGCAGGACAAGGCGAAAGAGGTTGTTCTCGGGACGGAAATCATTCGGCATGCCGTGCAGGCGGATGAAGCGGTTATCGGAATTGAGGATAATAAACCCGAGGCTATCTCGGCCTTGCGGCAGGCAATGGATGAAGAGGCGGTCGTCAAGCTGGCCGTGCTGCCGCCGATCTATCCCAGCGGGGGCGAAAAACAACTGGTCGAGGCATTGACCGGCCTGGAAGTGCCGTCACAGGGGTTGCCGCTGGATATAGGCATCATCTGCTATAACGTCGGCACGGCCTATGCGGTATATAATGCGGTCATCCATGGGGAGCCTCTGCTGTCGCGCATTGTTACCGTGGCGGGAGCGGCGATCAAACAGCCGGCCAATCTGGAGGCATTGATCGGCACCCCCGTTGGGGACCTGATTGAAGAATGCGGCGGATATATTGAGGATGCGGAGATATTGCTGATGGGCGGGCCGATGATGGGGTTCCCGCTGCAGCATGCTGATCTTCCGGTGACTAAAAAAAGCAATTGTGTCATTGCCGCCGCCTCGACGGATGCGCTTGCCCGGAAACCATCGCCCATGCCCTGCATTCGCTGCGGCGATTGTGCCACGGCATGTCCGGTCAGCCTGCTGCCGCAGCAGTTGTATGAATTTGCCCGCTCCGGGGATTATCAGCATATGAAGGAATATAAGTTAATGGACTGCATAGAGTGCGGCTGCTGCTCCTATGTCTGTCCGAGCCATATCCCTCTTGTTCAATATTATCAGCGGTCAAAGACCGATATCTGGAACATTGAACGCAAGAATCTGCAATCGTCCCAGTCCCGCAGGCGTTTTGAGGCGCGCGAGCAGCGCCTTGATAAAGAAAATCAGCAGCACGAAGCCGGGAAGGCGCCAGCAACGAGCAGGGAGCAGATCGCGGAAGAAATCGATGCCGCCGTGGAGCGGGAAAAATCCAGGAAGGAAGGGGAAAATACCCCGGCGGACAGAGAATGACGATTCCGAGCCGGGTATCTCGTGCTATGGTAATCAATCAGAGCCGCCTTGCGTGAGGATGCAATTATGACCAAAGACGTCCCCGTTGAATTCACCGGTAAATCCGGAGAATACTTTAAACTCTGGTTTGTTAATATCTTTTTATCCATCGTTACACTGGGTATATACAGCGCCTGGGCAAAGGTTCGTAATACACAATATATATACGGTCATACATCGGTCGATGGGCACAACTTCCGTTTCCTCGCCACTCCCGTACAAATCTTAAAAGGTCGTATTATTGCAGTACTTGTTTTCATACTGTATGTATTTCTGGGCAGACTTAACCCGACCCTGAGCGTCATACTGGACATTGCGTTGTTGATTGCACTCCCCTGGCTGATTGTTCAGGGCATTCGTTTTACCTTACGCATGACCGCATACCGGAACGTGCGTTTCTCATTTAACGGAACCTATGGCGGCGCACTTCTGAATTTCATTGTATTACCCGTCCTTGCTCTTTTTACTTTATTTCTGATGACGCCATGGGTTATGAGGCGAGTTGACCAATATATGCTGGGCAATGTTAGCTACGGAGGCAAACCCTTTACACTGAATACCTTAACCGGCAAATACTATCTTGCGGCTATGGCGGCATCCGGAGCGGCATTTCTTGGTTTTGCGGCCATGATCCTTGGCATAGCCACGTTCCTGACTCTCGGAGCGGCCAATGATAATTTTGATATTGCTGCCATGGCTTTCGGCAATGCGCCGGTTTTCCTTATGCTGGGATCTTTTGTCCTGATGTATATAGTTATTGCCGTATATCAGTCGATAATTCGTAATCATGTGATGCATTCACTGCAATTGCCCGATGTCGTTTCATTCCGCTCAGACGTCAAAATGCTGCCCTATACCTGGCTCATGCTGTCGAATGCATTGTTGATACTGTTTACCCTGGGGTTCGCATTCCCGGTGACAAAAATCCGCAAGAATGTATTTCTCGCTCAGGCGACCCGGGCAATGGTTGAGCCTGGTTTGGAAAGTCTGGTCAATACCGTCAGCGCAGACAGTGAAAATTCAGCCTTCGGAGAAGAAGCCGCCGGTATGTTCGATACCGACCTGTCATTAAACTGATCATGATTCAGGTATCGGGCACTTTCCAGAGCGCAGGTTGTGCCGCTGCACAAGCTGCGCTTGCACAGGTCAGCAGCTCCGGTTTGGTTCAAATATTGTCCGCAGATTCCTCTGCCACCCTTGCGGTTGCCGACATCAACAATTATCAGTTTGGCCACGTTATTCCGGGTCTGGCCGTTGACCTGCAACTTAAGAGTGGGGCTTTTTTTGTGCCCGATGACCGGGCATTCCGCTGGCCGCAGCTTAACAAAAGTCAATTGGCCGCTGAATGGCTGGAAAAACACTGGACTGCGGTTCTGGTATCTTTGGTAGCCGCGCCGCTGTTTCTATGGGTAACGGTTGCCAAGATAATCCCGGCCGCCGCCAATGCCAGCATTGGCTTTATTCCGAATAGCGCAATTGAATCGCTCGGCGAGCAAACGCTTTTCATATTGGATAAAACCCTGTTTTCACCCTCTGAGCTCAGTGCCGAAGAACAGCAGCAGATATTAACCCTCTGGGATAAAATTCATCACTCGCTGCCTCCCGGCGAGCACGGCTTCAACCTTATTTTCAGGGAGTGGTCTTTGGGAGCCAATGCGATGGCGCTTCCAGAGGGGACCGTCATACTGACCGATGACATTGTTCATTTGATGTCGGACAACCCGGATGCATTGACCGCGGTTCTGTTCCATGAAATCGGTCATGTCGAACACCGGCATCACTTGAAAATACTGGCGCAATCAACCGCCACGTCTTTTTTATTCGCCATGCTGTTTGGTGAACTGGAAGGCGTCAGCGAAGTGCTGCTGGGAACGGGAACCTTTTTAATGGAGAATGCGTTTTCCCGCGATATGGAACGGGAAGCAGACCAGTATGCCCATCAACAACTGTTGAATATGGGGATTCCCGCGTCCGCCTTTGCAACGGCGATTGAACTGCTTGCCAGTGTGGAATCAGACAATGAAACATCTGAAGAAACGCACTGGCTGGAATACATCAGCACACATCCCGGCACCCTGGAGCGCATACGCTCTGCCCGGAGTGTTGATCAGAATCCGGATTAATATGCCCGATTAGGACGAGGAATCAGTTGGTAAAGAACTGCTGCCTGTAGGAAAGTAAAAAGGGCTGGTTTTCATTGGCCGGGGTTGCATCGATATTGAATACGATGGTTTCCTCATTATCGACCGATATTACGCCTATATAATAAATTGCATCCTGCTCAATAATTTCGAGCATTTCCATGTCTTTGATCTGGTTGGTCAGGTTTTTGGCAACTGCGGTTACCGTGCCGGTGACCGGTTCGTTAGCCTCGCCTTTTGTGATTACGATATTGAGCATGGCCTTGCCCTTGCTGCGCACGATGCCGTATTCCCGCGCGACTTCCGGCGCCAGTTGATCCGTAGTCAGGGCATTGGCATGAATCGTATAGTTGCCGAATACCTTCTGATTTTCGTAGGCATCGAATGTAGTCCTGCTTCCCTCTGCGCCGGTTTGCTGGCGAGAATCACAAGCAACGTTCAGGCAGGCCAGCGTCCAGAGCAGGGACGGTAGCGATAGTTTGAATATTGCGGGCATAGTGTTATCCCTCTAATTGTATAGCGTAATTCTAGCAGATTATTTTTGATTATGCCAAAAACTATAGAGACTTTCTTCTGATGATACCGATCTCCCCGCCATGCTGAGGCATGTGCGCAACGATGTGGATGTAAAAAGAACCCGTTACCTATTCATTATTTTAGGCATTATTTTGGGCATTATTTTCGGAGCGGATTTGCGCATACACATCTTTTAACAAGAGCTTGCTGACAACCTCTCTAAAACCTTCATCATTCATAAACCTGGAGGTTATCTCCTCATTTTGATCCATTCGGTCTATGAAAAGCGCCTCAAGCGCCTTGCTGAACAGATAGCCGAAGTTTTCCATGGAATTCGCCATAGCCGCTTGGCGCAGTTCACGGTCTTCCATCGCATCTTCCCGGATGGAGTCAAAGAAAAGCTGGTCTCCGAGTTTGAATTCGGTTCCAAATTTGTCGTTCAAAAGCTCAATCAGTCTGGACAGTTCAATGCTGTCATCATGAATTGTGCCCGTTCCCACATCCGTGGGCGCCGCCACGGGATTGTGCCCGCCCGCTTCCAAAGTGATCGCCCCCTCACCGATTTTCTGCAAACGGTAATACTTGAGCGCCACATCGTCATCAAAATTGTAAACCGGCCCCCGATCCCCTTTCGGCAGCTTGGTCAGAAGCAGGCGTATATATGAATAGAGTTTCTCCAGATCGGAATCCTGAAACGGAATTATTTGAGACATAAAGACATACAAATTGCGGAAGGCGGCAAGTTGCTTGCGAAAAATCTCGCGCTTTTCCTCTTCAAGCTCGTTGAACCTTCCGACTGCGGGGTCAATGCAAGCATTCATAGCGGCATGGTCGGCCGCTGTCTGGTTGCGCTTTGATTTGTAGAAAACTTTGCAGAACTGCTCCACCTCCTCCTTGTAATAGACCTGTTGAGCATCAAGATTTGCCTGCAGCTCGTATAGTTGCTGCACTTCGGCCTGTTCGCCGATAAATGTCTGCTCATAGAAAGGTTGAAAAGACTCGCGGATTTCATCTTCCCGGTTCACAAAGTCCAGAACAAAGGTGTCCTCCTTGCCGGGAGCTTTACGGTTAAGACGCGACAGCGTCTGCACCGCCTGAATGCCTTCAAGGCGCTTGTCAACATACATCGTGTGCAGAAGCGGTTGGTCAAAACCGGTCTGATATTTTTCGGCGACAAGCAGCACCTGATATTCTTCCATGGCAAAGCGTTCGGGCAGCTCTTTTTCGTTAATCTGCCTTCCCGTGCCGTCAACATTCATACCGGGCTCGGTGTATTCGGCGCTCTGCACGTCCGGGTCAACAACCTTGCCGCTGAAAGCCACAAGCGTTTTGATGCCTGTATAGCCTTTTTCCGAGATATATTTATCAAAAGCCAGTTTGTATCTGACGGCATGCAGGCGGCTTGAGGTAACCACCATCGCCTTCGCCTTGCCCCCGATTTTGTGCATGGTGAAATGATGGAAGTGTTCAACCATAACTTCCGTTTTCTGTGCGATGTTGTACGGATGAAAGCTCAGAAACCGGGCAAGCGCCCGCGCGGCTTTGCGTTTGTCAACTTCGGGGTCTTCCTCTATGGATTTTATCAGCTTGTAATAGGTCTTGTAGGTTGTGTAGTTTTTCAGCACATCAAGGATAAAACCTTCTTCAATCGCCTGCCGCATACTATACAGGTGGAAGGGTTGCGGCTTTCCGTCCGCGCCGGACTGTCCGAACACCTCCATAGTCTTGTATTTCGGGTGGCGGTAAAAGCAAAGAAGCTGATATTGGGTTGCCGGCCGCGTTCCAACATGGTCTTTATAATCTGTTCTTCATGGTAGGGCAGATTGCGCCCCTTTGCATATTCCTCCGCGTCGTCTTCCACTGCCGACTTTGCAAGAACCCGTTTCATTTCTATGGCGGTCTCGCCGCCCTGAGAACTGTGCGCTTCGTCAATAATCACCGCATATTTTTTCTTTCCCAATGCCTCCATTTTCCCGGTCGCGAAAGGAAACTTCTGCAAGGTGGTAATGATGATGGGCGCCCCCGCCGAAAGCGCACCGGCGAGCTGCGTCGAGTCCATATCGATTTTTTGAACAACGCCCTGTTTGTGCTCCATCTGGTAAATGTTTTCCTGTAACTGCTGATCAAGAACAACGCGGTCGGTAACCACAACCACCGAGTCGTAGATCTTCTCGTCCTGTTCGTTATAAAGCGTAGCCAGACGGTGGGCGAGCCAGGCGATGGAGTTGGATTTGCCGCTGCCCGCCGAATGCTGCACAAGGTAGTTGTTGCCGGTTCCGTTGTCGCGGGCATGATTTTCTATCTTGCGCACACAATCAAGCTGGTGGTAGCGGGGGAAGACCATAGCCTCCGTCCTTAGCTTCTTTCCGCCGAGTTTTTTCTCTTCAACCTGCAGATGTATGAACCGCGCCAGAATATCAAGAAAACTTTCCCTTTCCAGCACTTGCTCCCAAAGGTAGGCGGTCTTGTATCCGTCCGGATTGCCGGGATTGCCCGCGCCGCCCATACAGCCCCGATTGAAGGGCAGGAAAGCAGTCTTGTTTCCGGCAAGGCGCGTTGTCATATACACCTCGTCCGTATCCACCGCAAAGTGGACAAGAGAGCGCTGCTTGAACCTGAATATCAGATCGGACGGATCGCGGTCTTTTTTGTATTGGCGGACCGCATCGCTCCATGTCTGCCCCGTCATCGGATTTTTCAATTCCACCGTAGCAACCGGTATGCCGCCCAAAGCCAGTGTTACATCGAGCGTATTTGTATGATTGGGCGAATAGCGCAACTGCCGGACGATTGCGAGATCGTTGGCTTTATAAAGCGCCCGCGTATCGGGATTCATTCCGCTTGCCGGAGCGAAATACGCCACATAAAACCACTTGCCGAAACACTTAAAGCCGTGACGCAGGACGGCGAGGCAGCCCTCATGTTTGGACTCCAAGGTCCGGCACAGATCGTACAGCAGAACCTTTTCCGCCGCGTCTTGCTGAATGCTCTCAAGATACTCCCATTCCCTGGGTTGGGTCTGTTTGACAAACCGCACAACATCGCCGGAAAAGATGCCGCGCTCCAAGTCAAAGCCGTCCCGGTCGCCTATGCGGTAGCCGCCTTTTCTTGTCAGGCTTTGCTCGATTGCCGTTTCAAAGGCCTGTTCGTTATGTTGTCCGGTCATTGCGTATTTCTCCGCGTTGTTGAGGGATTTCCCTCATATCACATCAAACCCCATAAGTGTCATGCCGCTTTCTCTCTGACGTCTATTTTACCGGTAACGGCGGCGGTGATGAGAGTGGAGCGTTTTTCATGGAGGAGATCGATGGACTTTTGCACTTTTTCTATGAGTGTGTCAATTTGGGCGGTTTTGTGGTCAAGGTGGTTGGCGATGGCGCGTTGCTCACTGATTTTAGGAGCAGGAATTCTCAGTTTTTTTAAATCACCTTGACTAAGATTTGGTTGACCGCCACCCGCAGACTGTGCAATTAAGATTGGACGTCGCATCCATAGCCAATAATAAGTGAATCTAGTTTCTAATGTAATTGGTTCGGAAAATGCTAAACAAGCTTGGTTAATTGTCGCAGAGATTTTCAGTATTCCCAATCTGCCAACCGTAGCCCCATACATGGCAAATAACAGCGAACCGGCTGGATAGAATCGTAACGCCGAATAATCCTGGAGTGCTTCTTCTGTAAGTTTATTTGTTGTCTCATCAATATATTGTTCGCGCAGTTCAGAAGTAGTTACCCAAGGGATATTACCATCATAATATCCACGGTTTTCAGTATTAGGTGTAGTTCCACTTCCAATACATTTGAAACCATGTTTCAATTTCCACACGATCCAATGTTCTGGAATCTTCCCTATCCATTCAATACCGGAATCCTTCATCTTGGCTTTGGGGTCAAGCCCTTTGGTAACGGCGTGACTGATAAGAGCGGAGCGTTTTTCTTTAAGCAGTTCAATCTGCCGTTTCTTTTTCTCAATCAGTGCGTCAATTTGAGATGTTTCGCGGTCAAGGAAGGTGGCGATGGCGGTTTGTTCATTAATGGAGGGAAGAATAAAGAGTGCATTATCCAAGCCATATTTACCAAGCCCGTATCGTGTAACACCTGTTGTTACAACCTTGAACTGGTAGTTGATGCCATGTGAGCAGAAGGCACGAAACAAATACTTCCCATCAGCTTGATTTTCTATAGTACGAATCCGAGCAAGATGATACCCACAAAGAACACTTGGCATGTCCTCAGGCACATATGCTGAAACCGCAATATCGTCCCATGCTTCCGAGTCTTTTGTGATAATCACATCACCGGATTTGAGTGTGAATTTTTCAATTTCCGCTTTAGTAGCGGTTGCATGCATAAGTTCAAAGTCTTCACTAATGTAATCATTATAGTAAACATCAACATAGTTGCAGAGGCGGATAGACTTCTCTCCTTCAACAGTGTGTTTGTCTACATTGCTAAAGTTCACTTTGGCAATGTGTTTGAGTCTGAGAACCTGCCACCCTTCCGGGATCTCCCCCAGCCATTCAATACCGGAATCCTTGTAGGCTTGATAGGTCGCCCATTTACTTGTTTGCGTAGATATTTTGGTGCTCATTTTATTGTCTTTTTGCATTTTGATCTGTACAGAAAACGTCATACTAAGCAGTTGGCAGATACTCTTTCCACCTGCTTTTGACATAATCTACAAAACCATCTACTTCTTGAGCGTCACATATACGAGACAATTCCTTTCCAGTTTGGGTTAGCAGAGCGCTTCCTGTGCTTAATTGATTGTCTTTTTCTTTTTCCATAGTCAAGGTAAAGGATTGTTTATTGTAATACGATACTGTGAATTCTTTTGGTGTTTTTTCTACAACATAACCAAAACCAAAATCAAACTGAATAAGGCCGATGCTCTCCAGATGAACCAGTGCAGTAAAGTTGATTCCTTTATCATTGTAAATTGCAGCATTGTGGTCATATATAAGAGGAGAAAGAATGCCATCAATTACCCAGATAAAGCCACATAATGCCTGAAACAACTCTGCATCTCTTTTATCCATTCCACCAAGAAAATTCACCGTTCGCTTTGAGTAACTTCCCGGCGAGTTTGCTTCACCTGCTAAGGTACGAGCCCAGAAATTTTGCATGTCGTCATCAGAGATAATCCGCGACTTGTCAAAAAAGTTAGTAACCCAGTCATCCTCTATCTTGCTTGGGTCTGCATCGTCTTTAAGGTGGGGAAACGCTTTCTTTGTTATCTGCTCCATGTTTTCTTGTTGGCGCGCCTCTTCGTTGATCCAACGGCGTGCTGCCCTACGATGTAAATCTGTAATCTCAATCTCTGATTTCGCCTCTATCAAATCGACTTTAGCTTTAGCTTTTGCTTTTCGCTCCATCTGCCAGGGTTCAAAAATTTCCCCGACAGCGGAAGAGACTTTCTTCATCAAAGTATTGGCGGGCTTGGAAAGATTTCCCAAGTCAATAGATAGTAAACTACCTTTGTCCATTTTGTCTGCCCTCACTTTTTTCCATTTGTTACATTACTCCATTGTTCACACTCTTTATACTGATACAGCTTCACAATCCGCAAAGCAAACGCATAAGATTAAGTCTGTATCGGGTTCTCTGATTTCATCTGGCTAAATTCCTAATTGAACATTCCTGATTCTCAATTGCGTGCTCCGCACACTCTGGCTTGGACGGTTTTGTGTTCGGAAGGGGTGGGCATGGTCTAGCTGGCCATTCGGTCAGCAATTGCGGCAATCTCCTCTTTGGTGAGGCGATCAAGGGTCCAACCCTTTGCGAACTTGGCCGTCTCCGATTTAGGCAATTGGTCCTCTTTGAGATCTTGAATTCGAACTCGTGCGGGCATGGCAGCACCTTCACCAACGAAGATTGCCTCCTGCTGGGCGAGATTCGGCAGTGCTTTCGTCATGCCTGACAATCCATCTGGCAAGAAACGAGAAACGTGTTGTTGATCGGCGGCGTTGGTAAGTCGTAGGACCAACCAAGTGCCACACTGGGAGATTACGGTGCTTTCGACATCAGAAGGACGTTGGCTTACCAGCATGAGCCCGATGCCGTATTTTCGGCCCTCACGAGCTATGCGCCGGATGGCGGTTTGCGCTGCTGCATACTCGGCCTCGCCTCTGTCGGGGACATACCGATGAGCTTCTTCGCAAACAAGGACGACTGGATCGCGCCTTCTCTCGTCAGTTTTTTGGTAAACCTTATACTGAAACAACAGACGGGCTAGCATGGCTGCAAGCGGGCCAGCCACTTCATTTGGCAAACCGGAGATGTCCAAAATACGAATGTCTTGCTTCGTTCCGTCTTCACTTTCGCAATCGCCGATAAATTGTTCGATGATTGCACCAAGCGAAGGGCTATTGTTCGTCCACTCTTCCATCAAGAATTGAATTCTAGGGTCGTGGCGGAGGACGGACAACTTATCCAGGATGGACTTATAGTTCTTCGCGAAATCACCCGGGGGCACCGCCTCGAGTTTGCCATCCTTAACCCGTGCAGCCTGGAGATACCGAATATGGTTTTCAAATTCTTCCAGACTAAATGGGCGTGGCTTATCCCGATCAAACTCGACCAATTGTCCTACCGTAACTCCTGTCGTTGGGCGAGGCTCATCGTGCTCGAAACCGTTCTTAGGCGCGTCGCCACCGTAGGCATTTGGCGATCGGTCAACTAGTCCGGCAGCGACCATTCGTGCATACGTAATCGCCTTATAGACGATATTGTTCTGAGACGTGGCCTCAAACTCCGTCTTTCCGATAGCCAAGGTCCGGAATTCGTCAGCAGACATCAGCCAGTAGGGTAATGCTATTGGCATCCCCTCAGTTTCCTCGTTCCCCAGTGGATCATAAGCGCGATAAACGAGGGCATTGTTACCAAAAGCGTGTCCATACTCTCCATGGGGATCTATGATGATGATTCGCGGGTGGGTTTCGGCATCTGTTTTTACTGAATGCTTTAGCATGCTGTGAAGAAGGGCTGCGACTGCACCGGACTTGCCGGACCCGGTAGATCCTAGAACTGCACAGTGCATTCCGAGCATTTTGTCTACGTTTGCCCGGCACACAGCATTGTCTGCTCCAACATAGGAGGCAAAGGGGACTAAAGGGTCGTAATCCTCGCCTCGCTGCTGTCCTTCGGCTGCCGAGTATATCTCAATTATCTCTTCGCGGGTTAGAAGGTGAACACTCTGGCGGGGCAGCGGATAGGTCGTAACACCCCGGACGAACCGCAGTTTCTGGTCTGCCGCGTTCCAGACACCTTCGGCAAACAGTTCGACCTCCATCAGCCGCTGGTCAGCATCCGGTGGAATCGGCTTGACGGCATCAAGCAACTCCTCGGAACGCATGCGCAATAAGGTCACAAATCCAAACACGAGACGTCTTCCGAAATGGACTTTAACGATGCTTCCAATCTGTCCGATAGGGTAGACTCGCCCCTCGTAGGTTCGCGTGAGCTCCGTGACATCTCCCGATAACTCTACCCGAATCGCAGTCCCAGACACTTCGACGATGTGCCCGATCTTCAGGTCGGAAATAAGATCAAACGTATTCATATCGCGCAGGCCTCCGCTCCACTATTTAGCATTTTGGTGACGCCGGAAAATGTCCACCAATCCCGTTTTGCTGTGGCAGACGGAGGTGAATAAGCCCCGTCTGAACCGACATGCAAGCCATCTTCAGAGATGACATAGACCCGCTTGCCCCACGGTCCCGTCCTCCACTTTTCAAGAGTCGGATTGAGCTTCTGAGAGAAGGCGAGAACCGTTGTTTTGTTCTCCGGACGTTGAAGCGCTAGTTCCATCTCTTGGTTAATGTGCTCGTCCTCAAAGCTGTATCCGCAGGTTGCAAGAACATTCTCTTCCCGCGCTCCAAGTGATCTGCGAAAAAGGTCAAATTGGGCTGCGAAAGGGTCCCGTTGAGTCGCTAGGTATTTGGTTGATTGTGGGTAGATGAGAACCCGAGAAGTCTTCTTCGGATAGAGATCGCTGTCGCGGACTCGCCAGACACGACCATCTTCCCCCAAGTGCCAATCGATCGACCCGTGAAGCTTGATTATATGGGCACGATCTAAGGGGTTCGGTTCTTCGTCGCCATACCTATGACTTCGATACGCGACAGCTCCACCTGAGAAACCGTCCCAGTATGAGAAACACCCTAGGGCAAGCGCATCTTCGAGGAGCGTGTCATAGTTGGTGGTGAATAACCGAACAGCCCTGCGTCGTTCTGCTACTCCGGCTTGGCTTCGATTGAATAAGGCAGAAACGAACGCTGAATGGTGTTTGATAATGACGATCTGGTTCTCAAGCGTTCCGATCTCCTCTGAAGCTCCATCAGGTTTCGAGGGCTTGTATCCCCAACGGATCGTTTCGGCGATCCATGTTAGAACCCGTTGGTGAAGTGCGTCTAAGTCATCAACCGAAAGGGTGACGCCACCGAATATGACATTTTTGTCATTTGAACGGTCAGCAATCGCACGGTGATCGCCCAGATGACTCAAGATGTGCTCAATATGCGAATCATCAGGAAGCTTGCTTTTGATGAATTTCAGCACTTTGAGATCGTCCGCTTCTCCTCCGTCTTTGGCTCTCGCAAAGACGCGATCCGTAAGAGGTTGCATCAGCGGAATTCCTGCATCGAGACTGATACCTGCTCCAAACAACCATGATTGGTTGCTCGCAGCTAGAAGTTTGTCGAGTTGATCGAGGTTATCTTTTGCGGTCGGATCCATGTGGTTCGTTTCTCCTTTCGGTTACGCTGTAAGTTCTAAATCGTGAACGCAGGTCTTCGCGGTCATCAGTTCGTGAAGCAGGGCACAGAAGATGTCGTGCAGCGATCGCCACAGCATCAGCCGCCGGTCGAATCTATCGATTAAGATATTCGCCCCAGTTGTCCGGTTGAATAGATGGAACCCGCCCGATGTTGTTCGGACTTTGATCTTCGCTCTCCGAGTCGTGCGCATGTTGACCGTCCTGTTCATTAAGGGTTCTCTGAATAAGTTACTAATTCTTATCATTTGTTTAACCTGTTCCGCCGTCCAGACTTTGCTGTCTGTCTATGCTTATTCTATACCCTCCGCCAACATTGCAGCGATTTCACCTTCGATCTTCCTCAAGTCTTCTTCAATCTCTCCCAACGGACGCGGCGGCTGATATTTGTAGAAATACCGGTTGAAGTTAATCTCATAACCCATTTTGGTTTTGGATTCATCCACCCAGGCGTCCGGCACGTGCGGCAAGACTTCCCGCTGCATATATTCGGCTATATCCTCTTTGAGCGGCACATTCTCATAGTCGCGCAGTTCCGGGTCCGGCTCCGGTTCGCCTTTGGGGTTGACAAAAGGGTCGGCGGTCTCGTCCCGCTCGGCAAGCGTCATAAGAATTTTCTCAAAAAACGCGGCGGAAATTTTCACCCCGTCATCCTTGAAAACCGCCTGCATAAGTCCGGTAAATTCATCCTGATTTTTCGTGACCCACTTCGGCGCAATTTTATTCAAAGCGGATACAATCTGTTTTTGCAGTTTCAATCCCTTTTTAATTTCATCTTGCGCGGCTTTTGTATTCTTGCGTTTTTTGCTTTCAGACAGTTTCTTAAAAACAGGCAACTCCCAAAGCCGCGCAATCCGCTCTTTGTCCGCCGCAAAATTGTATCGGAGAGGGCGCTCAACCGTGATGCGTTTATAGCCGAAATCGTCGTTGTCAAACAGGCGTATATACTCGCCTTCCGTCAGTTCGCCGTATAAACGGACAATGTCGTCCCGCTGTTCATCGCAAATTTCGTTGCGTTTGCTGCCTAGAGATTTACGCATCTTCTTGAAAAAGCCGGTACCGTTAACAAGCTGGATTTTGCCTTTGTGGTCGGGGTCTTTGCGATTGGTGACGATCCAAAGATAGGTTGAAATGCCGGTGTTGTAGAAAAGCTGGTCGGGCAATGCAATGATCGCTTCAAGCCAGTCGTTTCCAATAATCCATTGCCGGATTGCGCTCTCGCCCGAGCCCGCGCCTCCGGCAAAAAGCGGCGAACCGCTGAATACGATTGCAAGCCGTGTGCCGCCTTCTTTGGACGGCTTCATTTTGCTTATCATGTGCTGGAGAAACAGCAAGGAGCCGTCGTTTATACGCGGCAGTCCGGCGCCGAACCTGCCGCCGTATCCTTGTCTTTCATGTTCATTCCTGATGTGCTTGGCCTGGCTTTTCCACTCCACGCCAAAAGGCGGATTGGCAAGCATGTAGTCAAACTTTTTCTCGGCAAAGCGGTCGTTGGTGAAGCTGTCGCCAAAGGCGATGTGTTCTATGTTCTGCCCCTTTATCATCATGTCCGAACCGCAGACGGCAAAGGATTCGTCATTGTAGTCCTGGCCGAATACTTCTAACCGGGCTTGCGGATTCGGTTCGTGCAGGTATTCCTCGGCGACGGACAGCATTCCACCGGTGCCGCAGGCGGGGTCAAACAGTGTTTTTACGATGCCTTTGGTGCTAAGCACGTCCTTATCCGGCATAAAGATAATATCCACCATAAGGCGTATGACCTCGCGCGGAGTAAAGTAATCGCCCGCCTTTTCATTGGACATTTCATTGAATTTGCGTATCAACTCCTCAAAGATGTGCCCCATTTCAATGTTGGAAACCTTGTCGGGATGCAGGTCAATCTCGCTGAATCCGGAGACGATCAAGAAGAGCCGGTCTGTCTGATCGAGTTTGGCTATTTGCTCGTCAAACCTGAAATGCTCGATGATGTCCAGGGCGTTTTTGGAAAAACCCTTGATGTAGTGGTTCAGATTGGCGGCGATATTGCCGGGGTCGCCTTTGAGTTTTTCAAAGGTGTATGGGCTTGTGTTGTAGAACGGAACGCCCGTTGCCCGCCTTAACTTGGCGTCAAGCACCCCTCTGCCTTTGCCGCTCCATCTCTTTTTTGCCTTGAGAACCTTGTCCCTGGTCGGCTCAAGCACACAATCGAGACGCCGCAAGACCGTCATGGGCAGTATTACATCCTTGTATTGATTGGGTTTGAAGGGTCCGAGCAACAGGTCGGCAACCGACCAGATGAAACTCTCCATACCGCTGAAATTAGTTGCCATGGTTGCCGGGGGGATAGGTTGATTTCCTGACCATTATAAATGATACACATACTTGAGCATCACAATTTTCCTTTTTGAATACCGGCCGGAAATCATCCGGGACGCCGGGGAGGATAGTCAAAAGGCCAGCAGGTGTTTTTTCAAAGCTGTCTTCTATAGGTGATGGCTTCGGTAAGGTGCGGCAGGTCAACGCGCTTTTTCTTTCCCAGGTCGGCTATAGTCCGCGCGACTTTCATAATGCGATGCACCGATCGGGCGGAGAGATTGAGTCTTTGAATTGCCTTCTCCAGCAACTGTATATGCGTCGGTTCCAATTTGCATACTTTTTCTAATTCATCATGGCTTAACTGGCTGTTTGGTTTATTTGTGCGTTGCTGTTGAATTTCGCGGGCAAGCGTTACCCTGTCCCTGATTTTCCGGCTGGATTCATTCTCATCGGTGCCGGCCTTTTCCAGGATCCTGGTTGACACCGCCGGCACGTCTATCGCAATATCGATGCGGTCCAGCAGCGGGGCTGAAATGCGGCCCTGATAGCGTCTGATCTGCTCTTCCGTGCAGCGACAGCGTCCGGATTGATCGCCCAGATAACCGCAGGGGCAGGGGTTCATTGCTGCTACCAACTGAAAACGAGCCGGGTATTCCGCCTGATAGGCGGCGCGGGAGATCATGATCCTCCCGGATTCGATGGGTTCCCGCAGCACTTCCAGCACCCGGCGTTCAAATTCCGGAAATTCGTCCATAAACAGCACGCCATTATGTGCGAGACTGATTTCGCCGGGGCGCGGGCGGTTGCCTCCTCCCACCAGGGCAATGTTCGAGGCGGTATGATGCGGATTTCGGAATGGGCGCTGTCTCCAATTTTCAATATTGAAACAGTTTTTGCATATAGATTGTATTGCGGCGCTTTCGAGCGCCTCGGCCTCGGTCATTCGCGGCAGGATGCCGGGAAGCCTTTCCGCCATCATGGTCTTTCCGGATCCGGGCGGCCCTATCATCAGTATATTGTGTGAACCCGCCGCGGCTATTTCCAGTGCGCGTTTGGCCATGTATTGTCCGCGCACCTCGCGCATATCCCTTGCAATGGGATAGTTGTCGGGTCTGTCGATATTGCCGGAAATGACAGGTAGCAAGGCCGTACTGGATAAGTGGGCGCAGACGGCATTCAAATGGGATGCGGCCAGGATTTCTGCATCATTGACCAGGGATGCCTCATCCGCGTTTTGTTGCGGCAGCACCAATTGCCGATTTGATTTTGTCGCCGCGATTGCGACAGGAAGTGCGCCGGTTACTGAGCGTAGTTGACCGGTGAGTGACAGTTCGCCAATGAATTCATAGCGTTCGAGCTCCGCGAAAGGAAGCTGTCCGGATGCAACCAATATCCCTATTGCGATGGGTAAATCATAGCGGCCGCCGTCTTTAGGCAGGTCTGCGGGCGCAAGATTGATGGTAATTCGGCGTAGCGGAAATTCAAATTGGTTATTGAGAATCGCACTTCTTACTCGATCCTTGCTTTCTTTTACCGCGGTTTCGGGCAGGCCGACTATAGACAAAGCGGGAAGTCCTCGGGATAAATGGACTTCCACGATGACGGTCTGCGTCTGAATGCCGATTAATGCGCGACTATAGATGGAGGCAACAGACATATTTCCTCGTCATGGTAATTGATCCCGATTATCCGCAATGCGTGCTGTGTTACTGCGTATTTGAATTTTGTTCGTTACAGTTTTCTAATTTATCCAGCCTTTTTTTCATCTCTTCCAGCCGTTGCCTGGTTCGGGACAGCAATTTTGACTGCACGTCAAACTCCTCTCGTGTTACCAGTTCCATTTCTGCGAATGCCGCCGATAATGCCGCCCGTAGCTGATTTCTTATCTCTGTTTTCATTTTCCCAGGGTCTTTGGGCATGACCTTGAATACTTGTTTCAGAAACTGTTCAACTTGAGATTTGTTCATTGCGGTGTCCCCTCATTTATCTGCCGGAAATGGATTGTATTTTACACTAGTTTGTTGGGGCCGAAATCCGAGGTTGAAAAATTTATTCATTTTCAGTATAGATATTAGTACCTTTTCTGTATTTCAGGCACTATTCGGCACGGGATCGTGCGGTCACTTTATAATTATAATTCGGAACTTTGCAAGGTATTGGATATGGCAATAAGAACATTCAATGGGAAAAAGCCGGTAATCGCGGATTCGGCGTATATCGATGACAGTGCCGTGGTTATTGGCGATGTGACGATTGGAGAGGACAGCTCTTTATGGCCGATGGCGGTAGTGCGCGGCGACGTGGAGGCGATTACTATTGGCAAAATGACCAATATACAGGATGGTTCGGTGCTGCATGTGAGCCATGACTGCAAATTCAGTCCCGGCGGTTTTCCGCTGAGGATCGGCGATGGGGTGACTGCGGGGCATCGGGTGACGCTGCATGCCTGTACGGTGGGGGATTATTGTTTGATCGGGATGTCGGCCACCATTATGGACGGGGCCGTGCTGGGAGATAGACTGATTATCGGCGCCGGCGCCTTGGTGCTGACCGGCCGGGAGTTGGAAGGTGGTTATTTGTACACGGGCAGTCCGGCCAGGAAGATCCGCCCTCTTAACGAGGAAGAGCATGAATTTTTGGAATATTCGGCGCAACATTATGCGCGACTGAAGGATCAGCATATCAATACTGCTATTTCGCAGGATTAATCGAGACTGTACCGAATTTACCATGCAGGGCGAAAACAGCCGGTTTGATGTTATTGTTGTGGGCGGCGGTCATGCCGGTACCGAGGCTGCGCTGGCCTGTGCGCGCATGGGCGCGAAGACGCTGCTGCTTACCCATAGTATGGATAGCCTGGGACAGATGTCCTGTAATCCTGCTATAGGAGGGATTGGTAAAGGACATTTGGTCAGGGAAATCGATGCCATGGGCGGTCTGATGGCCCGCGCCGCGGATCAATGCGGCATCCATTTTCGTATCCTCAATGCTAGTAAAGGCCCGGCAGTGCGAGCTACCCGCGCTCAAATTGACCGTTCCATGTATAAGGCGGTCGTGCGTTTCCATCTGGAGTCACAGGAGGATCTGTTTATCTTTCAGCAGGCGGCTGATGATCTGATAGTACAGGGTGAGCAGATACGGGGGGTGGTCACTCAAATGGGCCAGGCATTTTACGCCCCCTGTGTTGTTTTGACTGTCGGCACTTTCCTGGGAGGCAGGATCCATATTGGCGAGGAAAATCATCAAGGCGGTCGTGCCGGTGAGCCGCCTTCGATCGCATTGGCGAACCGTTTGCGGGAATTGCCTTTTCGTGTCGGACGCCTGAAGACCGGGACGCCGCCGCGGATTGACGGCAGGACCGTCGATTATGCTCAATGTGCCGTGCAGCCGGGCGATGATCCGGCGCCGGTATTTTCTTTTACCGGCAGCATCGCTGAACATCCTCGGCAGACTGTATGCCATATCACTCGCACCAATGAAAGGACCCATCAGGTGATCCGGGCGGCGCTGGATCGCTCGCCGATCTATAATGGTGGTATCGACAGCGCCGGTCCACGCTACTGCCCTTCGGTGGAGGACAAGGTCGTGCGGTTTGCCGAAAAAACATCGCATCAGATATTTCTTGAACCGGAAGGACTGGGGGTTCGGGAAGTCTATCCAAATGGCATATCCACCTCGCTGCCATTTGATACTCAGGTAGAGATGGTTCGCTCTATAAAGGGATTGGAACAGGCGCATCTGACACGTCCCGGCTATGCCATTGAGTATGATTTTTTCGATCCGCGCGATTTGTATCCCTGGCTTGAAACCAGATACATTCACGGACTGTTTTTTGCCGGCCAGATTAATGGCACTACCGGCTATGAAGAGGCTGCGGCACAAGGACTGCTGGCGGGAGTAAATGCCGCATTGAGGATCCGGGAGCAATCGCCCTGGTTCCCGCCGCGCGATCAAGCCTATCTGGGCGTATTGGTTGACGATTTGGTGACTCGCGGCACCCGCGAACCGTATCGCATGTTCACCAGTCGCGCCGAATATCGATTGCAGTTGCGCGAGGATAACGCGGATTTGCGTTTAACCGAACAGGCCCATGGGTTTGGCCTTATTGCCGAGGAACATTGGCGGCGCTTCAACGAAAAACGCGATGCGATTATTGCCGAGCAGCAGCGCCTGGAAAAAATCCGGATTAATCCGGATCTGCCGGGCGAGATGGAGGGAATAGTGACCAAGCCGATCACCAAAGAGATTAATTTATTGCAGTTATTGAAGCGTCCGGAAATAGGTTATTACGATCTGGCCCGTTTGCCAATGTTCGAGACCGTCGAGATCGCCCCGCAGGTTGCCGAGCAGGTTGAAATTCAGGCTAAATATTCCGGCTATATCCGGCGCCAGCAGGATGAAGTAAAACGCAATCGCTTGCAGGAACATACCGAATTGCCAAACGATATTGATTATACCCTGGTGCCGAGCTTGTCCTCCGAGGCGGGCGAGAGATTGAATCAGCATAAACCCGCTACTTTGGGGCAGGCTGCACGCATCCAGGGGATAACCCCTGCGGCAATTTCATTATTGAGGATTTATCTCAGAAAGCGTTCATGGCCGTCGCGGAAAACGGCTTGAGCACGGCGAATAAGCAAGCGGCTCTGAAAACCCTCCTGCTGGAGGGGCTGTCAGCGCTCCATATCAATGACGGCGATACGATATGCGAGGCATTGTTCGAGTATAGTGCGCTGTTGCAAAAATGGAACCGAAGCTATAGTCTGACCGGGATCACTGATCCCAAAAAGATAATTACCCACCACTTTCTTGATTCATTATCGGTACACGCCTATCTGTCCGGCTTGTTGCGCCTCGATGTGGCTACCGGGGCCGGGTTTCCCGGTCTGGTGCTGGCGTTGGTTAATTCGGAATGCAAATGGGTAGTATTGGACAGCAATATAAAAAAGATCCGTTTTCTGACTCATGTGTGCCTCAATCTCGGTATAGATAATGTTGAGGTTGTGTATGCGCGGGCCGATGAATATCAGCGGGAGGGAGGATTCGATGCGATTGTATCCAGAGCGTTTACAACGGCATTGAATTTCTATAATCAGTCCCGGCATCTGCTGTCCCCGCAGGGGCGGCTACTGGTAATGAAGGCCGGAAATTGCCAGGAAGAGACTAAAGCCTTGGAAAAACAAGGGCTTGCATATACAGTTCATCCCTTGTCAGTCCCCGCATTGCATAAGGATCGCTGCCTGATTGAAATAGGCCGCCAGAAAAATGATATATCCGGGCAGTTATCTCATCTATAATAGAATACTGGCATTTACTATAACTCATTAAAACAACGAATACCGTGGCACGTGTAATTGCAATAGCAAATCAAAAAGGTGGAGTAGGGAAGACGACCACCAGTGTGAATCTTGCCGCATCGATGATTGCCGCGAAACGCCGGGTGCTATTGGTGGATATGGACCCGCAGGGCAATGCCACCATGGGCAGCAGCATTAACAAGATGACACTGAAAACTTCCAGCTATGATGTGCTGATGGGAGAGAAAACAGTGGAGGAGGTCAGGGTAAGATCCGAGGTTTCCGAATATGATTTAATCCCGGCGAATGGGGATTTAACCGGCGCCGAGGTGGGGCTGCTGGAAGAGATCGCCCGCGAGGTCCGGCTGGATAATGCGCTCAAACCGGTTAAAGGCAACTATGATTTTATTTTTATCGATTGTCCGCCTTCCCTGAATATGCTGACTGTAAATTCGCTGGCGGCGGCGGATTCGGTGATGATCCCGATGCAATGCGAATATTATGCTTTGGAGGGCCTGAGCTCCCTGGTGGAGACGATAAAAAAGATCCGTAAATATCTCAATCCGAGATTGAGAATCGAAGGACTGTTGAGAACCATGTATGATCCGCGCAATAATCTGTCTAATCAGGTATCGGAGAAATTGCTGGAACACTATGGTGAAAAGGTATATCGCACGATAATTCCCAGAAATATCCGGCTTGCCGAAGCTCCGAGCTACGGGCTGCCGGTATTGAAATATGATAAGAGCTCCCGTGGTTCAATCGCATACCTTGCCCTTGCAGGTGAGATGTTGCGGCGCCAGCGGAGTGTTGCGTAAATATCCGGGTAAAATGGCGGCAAAAAGACGAGGTTTGGGTAAGAAAGGCCTGGATGCCTTATTAAGCGATATTACCGATATTCCGATCAATGATTCGGTGCAAACGGTGGATGTCGATTTGATCCGGCGCAGTCAATATCAACCCCGAACAGATTTCGACAAGGCGGCGCTGGCACAACTGGCCGATTCAATTCGTACCCAGGGGGTATTGCAGCCGATCGTTGTCCGTTCGGTTTCCGGCACGGATGAATATGAAATTATTGTCGGTGAACGGCGCTGGCGCGCGGCGCAGCTTGTAGGCCTGCATGCGATCCCGGTGGTCATCAAAGATGTGACAGATGGGGCGGCAATGTGTATGGCCCTGGTCGAAAATATCCAGCGGGAAGATCTGAATGTGCTGGAAGAAGCCCGCGCGCTGGAGAGGCTAATCCGGGAATTTGGGATGACGCATGCAGCGGCGGCCGATGCGGTGGGGCATTCGCGTTCCACGGTGACTAATCTTTTGCGGCTGCTGGATCTCGATGCTGCGGTGAAGGAATTGCTCCGGGACGGCAAGCTCAATATGGGGCATGCACGGGCGCTACTGGCCCTGCCCGATCAGAAACAGGCCCAGGCGGCGCAGAAGGTAATCAAACAAGGGCTATCGGTTCGGGCAACGGAAAAACTGGTTAACACATTGCTCTCCGACGATAGACCCGTCAAAGAGACCGGGGATAGAGTTATCGATCCTGATATTCATCGTTTGCAGGACGAATTATCCGGGCGATTGGGAGCTTCTGTAAAAATCAATCACCGGAAACCGGGCAGGGGCAGGATCGAGATTCAATACCATTCTGTAGATGAACTGCAGGGGATATTGCAGAGGATCAAATAAGCGAAATTTATCGGATGCCGCGTTTTTCGTGACAGGTTTATATAAATGATTGATCGGGAGAGCGGTTGTCATTACACTTGCCTGTTCCGGTCCGATAAGCAATCATACTATGATTGCAGTATAAAAGATGGCAGGGAAGAAGTGTTTCTAGAGGGCCTCCGGCGGCGACGCTAATGGTCGTGATGTTTGAACAATAGCAAAACACGCGGTAAAATTAATCAAGCTGCCGCCGGTAAAATTGTATTTGCGCAACTGTTTGCTTCCTTGGTAATTGCAGTGGTCCTGTGGTGGTTGTTTGATGGCAAGGTCGCATATTCTGCGTTGCTTGGCGGGGGGATCTGTGTAGCGGGAACCCTGCTGTTCGCAGGCATCATGTTTGGCCGTGAGACAATGACGCCGACGCAGATGGTGCTGGCAATGTATATCGGGGAGGCGGCGAAAATTGTATTGACGGTGGCGGGCTTTATCGCCGCATTTTTACTGGTCGATCTGAATGCGGCAGTATTCATATTGACCTATATGACTATATTGACCCTGAACTGGTTTGCTTTTTTACTATTAAATAAACGAATAAATTAAAAAATGGCGTCTAATTCATCCGGCCCGGCTACCGCCACCGAGTACATCACGCATCATATTCAGAATATGGCCTATGGCCAACTGCCGGCAGGCTATGAGCGAGCGGACGGTTCCCTGTTGAATGAGGCGCAGTGGACTCTGGCGCATAGTGCGCAGGAGGCAAAAGATATGGGTTTTTGGACATTTCACCTGGATACCATGGGCTGGTCTGTTTTTCTTGGCGGCTTGTTTTGCTTCTGCTTTTATCGCGCCGCAAAAAATGCCTCGCGCGGGGTGCCGGGCAAGTGGTACGGATTCCTGGAAATGATCGTTGAACTGGTGGATAAAAGCGTGAAAGAATCCTTCCATGCAAAGAGCAAGCTGGTCGCCCCCTTGGCATTGACTATTTTCTGCTGGGTGTTTTTGATGAATTTGATGGATCTGGTCCCGGTTGACCTGTTACCATGGCTGGCGCAGAGGATTACCGGCGATCCGCATTTGTACTTTAAGGTGGTTCCCACCACCGATCCGAATGCGACCTTTGCAATGTCAACAATGGTGTTTATCCTGATCATTTTTTACAGTATCAAATCCAAGGGTGTCGGTGGATTTATCGGCGAGTTGGCGTTTCAGCCGTTTGGAAAATGGATGCTGCCTTTCAATTTGATTCTGGAGGGGGTCGCGCTGATCGCAAAGCCGATTTCACTGGCATTGCGGCTTTTTGGAAATCTGTATGCGGGCGAATTGATCTTTATTTTGATCGCCCTGCTGGGTTGGTGGCAACTGCCCGCGCATTTTATCTGGGCGGTGTTTCATGTCCTGGTGATTATTTTACAGGCGTTTATCTTTATGATGCTATCTATCGTTTATCTGAGCATGGCGACCGAACGTCATTGAGTTAGGGTAAATTTGTAGCAATTACTATATTCTGGAGGAGATCATGGAATCAATATTGGCATTTACAGCATTGGGTGTGCTCTTGGTGTTGGGTATGGGAGCATTTGGCACCGCTATAGGTTTTGGCATCCTGGGCGGCAAGTTTCTGGAGGGTGCGGCGCGTCAACCTGAATTGGCGCCGATGTTACAGGTAAAAATGTTTCTGGTTGCCGGGCTTATTGACGCGGTGACCATGATCGGCATCGGTTTCAGTATGTGGTTTACGTTTGCCAACCCTTATGTTGCCGCATTACAGGGCTGATTGGCCGACTTTGCCCGGATCGGATCATGGTGTATAGGACTTTCTGAATGAATTTCAATGCAACCTTTTTTGGCCAGTTACTCGCATTTGCCGTTTTTGTATGGTTTTGCATGAAGTTTATCTGGCCGTTATTATTGGGCCTGATCGAGGAGCGGGAAAAAAGGATCGCCGACGGACTTGCCGCCGGAGAGCAGGGTGAAAAAAAACTGGTTGAAGCCGAGCAGCGTTTTCAGGAAAGGGTTGAGGAAGGCAAACAGAAGGCGGCGGATATTATCAGTCAGGCGCAGAAACGCAGCGGAGAGATGATCGAAGAGGCGCGGCACACTGCCAGGAAGGAAGGGGACCGCGAGCTTGAGATGGCGAAGGATCAGATCGAGCAGGAAAAAGAAAAGGCCCGTCAGGATCTGAAACAGCAAGTCGCCGCACTTGCGATAGCCGGCGCCGAACAAATCCTGATGCGTGAAGTCGATCGAAAAACCCATGATGATGTATTGCGTAAAATCAGTGCGCAGCTTTGACCATGGCTGATATTGCGACGATTGCCAGACCCTATGCCCAGGCCGCATTTGCCCAGGCCATGGAGGAAAGCCGGCTGAAGCAATGGTCTAAAATGCTCGAAATACTGAGCATAGCGGTATCTGATCCACGGATGCGCTCATTGATTAATAGTCCCAGGACGGGCAGGGAGCGTCTGTTGCAATTGACGCTGGATATCTGCGGCACAGGCCTGTCGAAAACGGAACAGAACTTTATCCGGGTGCTGATCGATGCCAAACGCTTGGCGGTAGCCGCTGAAATTTTTTCCTTGTTCCGGGACAAGCGTGACGCTGCCGAAGGTATTGCGGAAATAAATGTTATCACCGCCTATCCGCTTGCCGATGATCAGAGAATAAAGATCTCCGAGGCGCTGGCTGAAAAACTCAATAGAACAATTGAGGTGGTCAGCGAGGTGGATAAGTCATTGATCGGCGGTGCGGTCATACGCGCCGGTGATTCGGTGATTGACGCGTCGATAAAAGGTCGTTTGCAAGAATTGAATAATATTTTTTCCAGTTGATGAAATAACGCGAGGTTTATCCCATGTCCATTAGTGCTACTGAAATCAGTAAGCTGATCAAGAAAAAGATCGAGCAGCTCGGTCTCGATACCGAGCCTCGCACCGAAGGCACCGTGGTCAGCCTTGCCGATGGCGTGGCCCGTATTCATGGGCTTGGTGATGCGATGCAGGGTGAAATGGTCGAGTTTCCCAATAATATCTACGGGCTTGCGCTCAATCTGGAGCGCGATTCGGTAGGCACGGTTATTCTCGGCGATTATGAGCAGGTATCGGAAGGCGACACCGTTAAATGTACCCGGCGTATACTGGAAGTTCCGATCGGAGAGAATTTGCTCGGGCGGGTGGTTGATTCCTTGGGAGTCCCTATTGATGGCAAAGGGCCTGTCGAGGCTACGGAATCCTCGCCGATTGAAAAAATTGCGCCCGGTGTGATTGCCCGCCAGTCGGTATCACAACCGGTGCAGACCGGCCTGAAATCGATTGATTCCATGGTGCCGATCGGCAGAGGTCAGCGTGAATTGATCATTGGCGACCGCCAAACCGGCAAAACAGCCTTGGCGGTGGATACCATCATCAACCAGAAAGGCACCGGCATTAAATGTATCTATGTCGCAATCGGACAGAAGGCTTCCTCTATTAGTGTCGTCATTCGCAAGCTCGAAGAGCATGGCGCAATGGAGCATACCACCATAGTCGCTGCCAGCGCCTCTGAATCGGCGGCCATGCAGTACATTGCCCCGTATTCCGGTTGTGCGATGGGGGAATTTTTTCGCGACCGCGGCGAAGATGCGCTGATTATTTACGATGATTTAACCAAGCAGGCCTGGGCCTATCGCCAGATATCATTGTTGCTGAAGCGTCCTCCCGGACGTGAGGCGTATCCGGGCGATGTATTCTATTTGCATTCACGCCTGCTGGAGCGTGCGGCGCGGATCAATACGGATTATGTCAAGCAGATCACGGGTGGGAAAGTAAAGGGCCAGACTGGTTCCCTGACAGCATTGCCAATTATTGAAACCCAGGCGGGCGACGTGTCGGCCTTTGTGCCTACCAACGTGATCTCAATTACCGATGGTCAGATTTTTTTGGAAACCGATTTGTTCAATGCCGGTTTTCGTCCTGCTATCAATGCAGGCTTGTCGGTTTCCCGTGTAGGCGGTGCGGCGCAAACCGCAATCATCAAGAAACTGGGGGGTGGTGTGCGTCTGGCGCTGGCGCAGTACAGGGAATTGGCGGCATTTTCGCAGTTTGCCTCCGATCTGGATGCAGCGACGCGCAAACAGCTCGATCGCGGTCAGCGTGTGATGGAACTGATGAAACAGAAACAGTATTCGCCTCTGAGTGTGGCAGATATGGCTGTGAGTCTGTTTGCTGCCGAGCATGGCTATCTCGATGATATAGAACTGGAAAAAATTCGCGACTTTGAGCAATCCCTGCATGATTTTGCAAATAGTGAAAAGAAAGATCTGATGGACAGGATCAACAGCAGCGGGGAGTACAATGACGATATCAAGACCAGTTTGAAAGGCATTATCGAAGAATTCAAATCAAGCAGTACCTGGTAAGTGTGCGGGAGCGCATAATAATTTCAAGCCTAAAAGGGTGAACTGGAAATATGGCGGGTGAAAAAGAAATACGTACCAAGATTGCCAGTGTGAAAAACACACAGAAGATCACTAGAGCAATGGAAATGGTTGCGGCCAGCAAGATGCGCAAGGCGCAGGAGCGCATGAACGCAGCTCGGCCCTATGCCGCAAAAATCCGTAGCGTGATTGCCCATCTTGGTCAGGCCAACCCTGAATATCATCATCCCTTTATTACCCCGAGAGATGAAGTCAATAATATCGGCTTGATAATTGTCTCGACTGATCGCGGGCTGTGCGGCGGTTTGAATTCAAACCTGTTCCGTTCGACCTTGCGTCAGATGAAGGAGTGGACGGAGGCGGGCAAGCAGATTCAGCTGTGCCTCATTGGTCAGAAGGCTGTGGGTTATTTTTCACGCATAGGAGCCAGGATCCTGGCGCAGACGACGCACATCGGTGATCAGCCGTCGGTGGGAGCCCTGATGAGCACGGTCAAAATCATGCTGGATTTCTATCTCGATGACAAGGTTGATTTACTTTATATCGTTTCCAATAATTTCATCAATTCAATGACACAGACAGCGGAAGTAGAGCAATTGATCCCGATTCAACCGAAGCAGAATAAGGATAGGGCGCATCATTGGGATTACATCTATGAACCGGATGCGCAGGAAGTACTGGATTTATTATTGGATCGCTATATAGAGTCGCTTGTTTATCAACGGGTAGTTGAAAATATTGCCAGTGAACAGGCGGCGCGCATGGTTGCAATGAAAAGCGCTTCCGATAATGCCGGCAAGCTGATAGATGAATTGCAGCTGATTTATAACAAGGCCCGCCAGGCCGCGATTACCCAGGAGTTATCCGAGATCGTAAGCGGCGCAGCGGCGGTATAATAAAAACTCTACTATTAAAATGAATGAAATGAATAAAATGAATTCCGGAAACATTGTACAAATTATTGGTGCGGTAGTGGATGTCGATTTTTCAGATACCGAGATCCCGAAGATTTATGATGCCCTGTTGGTGGATGCGGAGGGGGTGCATACCACCCTCGAAGTGCAGCAGCAGATCGGTGACAGCGTCGTAAGGACGATTGCACTGGGCTCTACCGATGGCCTGCAGCGGGGGTTGAAGGTCAATAATACCGGCGCCGCGATTTCGGTTCCCGTTGGTGAAAAAACGCTGGGGCGGATCATGAATGTGCTGGGTGAACCGATTGACGAGAGGGGCGAGATCGGGACTGATGAAAGGATGGAAATCCATCGCAAGGCGCCGAAATTTACCGAATTAAGCCCTGCAACCGAGCTGCTTGAAACCGGTATCAAGGTGGTTGACTTGCTGGTCCCATTTGCCAAGGGCGGAAAAATCGGTCTGTTTGGCGGCGCCGGCGTAGGCAAGACGGTCAACATGATGGAACTCATCAACAACATCGCGACTCAGCACGCCGGTCTGTCCGTATTTGCCGGTGTGGGTGAACGCACTCGCGAGGGCAACGACTTTTACCATGAGATGCAGGAAGCGGGTGTGGTCAATGTGAAAGAATTTGAAAAATCCAAAGTTTCCATGGTGTATGGCCAGATGAACGAACCTCCCGGCAACCGCTTGCGGGTTGCCTTGACCGGTCTGACGCTGGCTGAAAAATTCCGTGATCAGGGACGCGACGTATTATTGTTTATCGACAATATTTATCGTTTCACACTGGCGGGGGTGGAATGTTCCGCATTATTGGGGCGGATGCCGTCGGCGGTCGGCTATCAGCCAACCCTGGCCGAAGAAATGGGTAAATTGCAGGAGCGTATTACCTCCACCAAAACCGGTTCCATTACCTCCGTCCAGGCCATATATGTGCCTGCGGATGATCTGACCGATCCCTCTCCCGCTACCACCTTTGCCCACCTCGATGCGACCGTGGTATTGTCGCGTCAAATTGCAGAGCTGGGCATTTACCCTGCAGTCGATCCGCTGGATTCAACCTCGCGCCAGCTCGATCCGCTGGTTGTCGGGCAGGAGCATTACGATACCGCCCACGCGGTACAAAATACCTTGCAGCGTTATAAGGAATTACGGGACATTATCGCCATTCTGGGCATGGATGAATTATCGGAAGAAGATAAATTGATCGTATCCCGCGCCCGCAAAATCCAGCGCTTTCTGTCGCAGCCTTATTTTGTGGCAAAGGTATTTACCGGTCAGGACGGTAAATTTGTGCCATTACAGGAAACCATTCGCGGTTTTCGAGAGATTGTTGACGGCAACTATGACGATTTGCCCGAACAGGCATTTTACATGGTTGGCAACATTGAACAGGCGAAGGCGAAGGCCGCCGATTTATAAGCGAGGGATCAGGTCATTGCTACTATATGTGTAGATATTGTCAGCGCGGAAAAGGAGATCTTTTCCGGCGAGGCAGCTATGGTATTTGCTCCGGCATTACTTGGCGAAGTGGGGATCGCCCCGGGGCATGCGCAGCTGGTGGCGCGCCTGGGTCCCGGTGAAGTCAGGGTGCAGGGACCGACCGGCATCGAGGAGTCCTTTTACGTATCGGGCGGCATACTTGAAGTGCAGCCGGATATGGTTACCGTACTCTCCGACACCGCACAGAGGGCTGAAGATATGGATGAAGCCAAGATAATCAAGGCCAAGGAAGAAGCCGAGAAGGTGATCCATGAGCACGATGCCAAGATCGACTATGCGGCGGCATTGGCCGAGCATGCGGAACTGGCCGCACAGTTGCGAACCATTCAGCGGCTGCGCAAGAAATAATCCGCCTGGATTGAGCAGACAGCCTGTGATCGATGCCGGGCGGGGTGTCATTATCAAATCTGTATTTTCCATCATATCCATTCTGGTCTGCGCATCGGGCTTTGCGGCGGATGATTTGGAAGATTTAGAGATTATCGACTGGCATGTGCATGTTGCCGGGCTGGGCTACAAGGGTTCCGGATGCTATGTGAACGATGAGATGCGGGAAAATTATCGCTTCGGGATTTTTCTGAAGTGGATGAATGTGTCACAGCCGGAGTTGGAAAGGGATGGCGACCGCATCGTCGTCGAGAGACTGAATGAGAAGATCGGGCAGTCGAAATATATCGATGCGGCGGTTGTGTTGGCCCTGGATGGTGTGGTCGATGCGGCCACCGGCCAGCTCGACAGGGAAAATACCCAGGTCTATGTGCCGAATGATTATCTTGCGGCAGAGGCGGCGAAATATCCCAGGCTGCTGTTTGGCGCGAGCATCAACCCGAATCGTCCGGATGCAATTGAGCGGCTGGAGCGTGTGGCGAGGCAGGGGGCGGTTCTGGTCAAGTGGATCCCCTCGATTATGTATATCGATCCGGCCGATGAACGGTTTATTCCTTTTTATGAAAAGATGGCGGAGCTGGATATTCCATTGCTTACGCATACCGGCCAGGAACGGTCATTTCCCAATGCCCGGGATGAGCTTGCCGATCCGCTGCGATTGAAGTTGCCGCTCAGTCTGGGGGTTACGGTGATTGCCGCGCATATTGCAACCACCGGGGAGTCCGGGGGACAGGATAATTTTGAACGGATATTGCCGATGTTCAATCAATATCCGAATCTGTTTACCGGCATTTCCAGTTTGACCCAGATCAATAAGCTGGGGTATCTGGTGGAGGCGCTGAAGATCCCCGGATTGACGGAGAAGATGATCTACGGGAGCGACTGGCCATTGCAGTATTTTCCGGTGGTGTCGCCCTGGTATCATATCAATCATATCGGCCTTGGAAATGTGCGCAGGATCCGGGCAATAGAGAATGAATGGGATCGGGATGTGATGCTGAAGCGCGCACTTGGAGTGCCAAATTCGGTGTTTATGAACAGGCCGCCGGGCCGTCCCTTCGATTTACCGGCGCGATGATCCTTCCAATAAAGGGACAAGCGCCGGCCAGATATTTTCCAGGATGATCGCTTGTGCCTCCGCAGTGGGATGCAATCCGTCGGCCTGTATGTATTTTTCCTCAATGGCGACGCCTTCGAGAAGAAACGGCACCAGCCGGATATTATTTTGCCCGGCGACCGCCGTGAAACTTCGGTCAAATGCCTCGGTATATTTCCGGCCGTAATTCGGCGGCAGCTTCATCCCCAGCAGCAATATCTTGCCGTATTTTCTGCATTCGGCGATCATCCGGCCCAAGTGAAGACGCATTTGCTCAATCGACAGACCGCGCAGACCGTCGTTTGCGCCGAGTCCGATAATACATAATTCCGGTTTGTGCCGGTCAAGCAGCGCAGGCAGGCGCGCCAGCCCGCCAGCCGTTGTCTCACCGCTGACGGATGCGTTGACGACGCGCCATTGCCCATCACCGGGGGGTATCTGTTTGAGCCTGTCGCGCAGCAAATGTACCCAACCCCGCTCTAATTCGATACCATGGGCGGCACTGAGACTGTCGCCCAGTACCAGAATTGTCTTCGTCATTGCCTGAGCGGGCGGCATAAACAAAAACAGCGCCGGGATAAGAATACGGAAAATGGACATAGCGTCTTCACAAATTATCAGTTGTAGTCGAGTCGGCAAGGTCGTCCCCGATGTGGAAGGGACGATCTCTATACTCGATAATATTACTCTGGAAGTGAATGCGGGGGAAACTATCGCGATCATCGGCCGCTCCGGATCCGGTAAAACCACCCTGCTCAGCCTGCTTGCCGGTCTGGATATTCCGACTTCGGGCAGCATCCGCTTATTCCGCAATTCGCTGGAAGGTCTGAATGAAGATGCGCGCGCCGAATTGCGCAAGCGGTATATCGGTTTTGTATTCCAGGCCTTTCATCTGATCCCCGGATTTACCGCACTGGAAAATGTGATGCTGCCGCTGGAGATCAATGACAACAGGGAGGCCGGCGGGCTTGCGGAAAAATTGCTTGAGCAGGTGGGCGTTGCCCATCGTTCGCGGCATTATCCCGCCACCTTGTCCGGCGGTGAGCAGCAACGGGTTGCCATTGCCCGCGCCTTTGCCACTACACCACCCTTGCTGCTGGCCGACGAACCCACCGGAAACCTGGACACCGAAACGGGGAAAAGAGTGATCGATCTGTTATTCAAACTGAACCGGGAGCAGGGGACTGCATTGATATTGGTGACCCATGATGAGTCTTTGACGGAGCGTTGCGACCGCCGCCTGCGTTTGATCGATGGGCGGCTGGAGTCATTGTAGGATGTTGATTTTCTACGGCAGATTCATCCAGCGGCAATGGCGGCTGTCCGCGATTCGCTTGCTGTGCGGCGCAATTGCGATTGCCTGTGCGGCCGCATTCAGCATTACATTACTGGGCAACCGGTTGGAACGGCTGTTCGATAATCAGTCCAAAGAAGTGCTTGCGGCCGATCTGGTGCTGCAATCGACCAAAAGATTGACTTCGCAACAGACAGAGATCATCGATCGATCGGCACTGTCTAAGGCGCAGATCCTGCTGTTTCCCACCATGGCGAATGGCAATGAAAAATTCCTGTTAAGCAGCGTGAAGGCGGTATCCGATGCCTATCCATTGCGCGGCAAATTGCAGGTCAGTGATTCCCTGTTCGGAGAGCCAATCGCAATCAGTCATGGCCCCTCACCGGGGGAGGTGTGGGTCGAGGATCGCGTACTGCATGAGCTGGGTCTTTCTCCGGGCGGGACGGTCAATATCGGCGAGCGCAGTTTGAAGATAGCCCGGATATTGGTATTTGAACCCGATCGCGGCGCCAGTTTCTACAGCTTTACCCCGCGCATCATGATGCACTGGAACGACGTCGATTCAACCGGAGTAGTGGAACCGGGCAGCCGGGTCAAGTTTCGCTATCTTTTTTCCGGCGAGGCCGGCGCGGTGGCCGGTCTGCAGCAGCGTTTTCTGCCCACATTGCAACTCAATCAAAAATTCATCACCGTCGATGAGGCCAATGAGACACTGGCCTCGGTACTGGAGCGCGCCTTCCGTTTCTTGTACCTTACCGCCTTGATCGCGGTCTTATTGGGTGCGGTCAGCGTGGCGCTGGCCAGCTATCAATACGCGGCGGAGATGACACATCAATATGCGCTGCTGCGCTGCCTGGGGCTGCGGGGCAGGCGCTTATACGGCGCGATACTGGTGCCTTTTTTTGTCTTTACCCTCGCCGCGACCGGCGTCGGTCTTTTGCTGGGCGGGGGCATCCATTGGCTCATGCTGCAAGGACTGGGTGATGAGTTGATAAGGGATTCGTTGCCCGCCCCTTCAATGAAGCCATTCTGGATAAGCGGCGTTACCGTGCTACTGATCGTCTCGAGTTTTGCCTGGCCGTTTTTGAAGAGACTGCTGGATACGCCGCCCAGGATCCTGCTGAGCCAGTCGGGATCGGCACAGCCCATCTTCTTTTCCGGCATGGCAATGCCGGTGGGTCTGGCGGCGCTGGTTTTTGTCGGCACCGGAGAAATTTTAATCAGTTTTTATATTATCGCCTTGCTGGGCCTGTTGATCATGCTCGCCTATCTGCTCATCCAGGCAGTAATCAGCCGAATCATCGCCTATAGTAAAACCCGTGCTACCACGCTCAGGCTGGCGGCGCGGATGCTGGGCGCCAACCGGCGCATGACCGGTTTGCAGATTATTGCCATTGCCGTTACCTTCTTTGCGCTCGCGCTGATTCAAACCTTGCGCGATGACCTGATCACATCCTGGCAATCCAAAGTGCCCGACGATGCGCCCAATTTTTTCGCGATAAATTTATTCGATGCGGACACGTCGGATTTTATACAACTGCTGGAGCGGGAGCGCATCCCGCACAGTCCATTATATCCGGTGGTTCGCGGCCGATTGAGCGCGGTGAATGACGTGCCGATACGCGAATATGTCGGCAAGGGATCGGGGCGCGATCATGAATCATTGAACCGCGACCTGGCCTTGACCTGGAGCAGGGACTTGCCCGCCGAGAATAAAATCATCGAAGGGAAATGGCAGGATACCGCCGGCGGGGTATCTGTGGAGCAGGGCGTTGCGGAGAAACTCAAGCTAAAACTCGGCGACCGGCTGGAATTTACCGCCGATGCCCGCAAGATCGATGCGACCGTGAGCAGCATTCGCACCGTCGAATGGGAATCTTTCACCCCTAATTTTTATATGATTTTTTACCCGGGCGCGCTGGACGGCCTGCCGATTACCCATATCGCCAGCATGTATATGGACCCCTCGCGGCGGAGCCTGCTGCCAAGTTTCGTTCAGCAGTTCCCAACGGCCGCATTCTTCGATGTCGATTACCTATTGAGCCGGATACGCGGGATCATTGAACGGGTCAGCGCCGCAGTCGAGATAATGCTGTATGCCGCCCTGGGCGCAGGTCTGGCGGTGTTTGCCTCAATAGAAATGGTATTGCGCCGCCACCGGAGTTACAGCACGGCCATATATAAATCGCTGGGCGCCGCGACCGGCCTGATCTGGAAGATATACTGCCTGCAATTCATATTGATTGGATTGATAGCCGGAGCGATTGCCTATGGCTTGAATACTGCAATCGGCATGGTTATTTCGATCTGGTTTATCGAGAGCGATTATATTTTCAATATCAAAACCGCGGCGCTTTGCCTGTTGATCACGCCGACGCTGGTATTGATTGCAGGCTATATCTCGATATTGCAAAGCGGCCGCACCTCGGCCCGCAACCTGCTGACGGAAATGTAAAAGCGCGGACTACGTCGCTGGATATATGAAAAGCAAATGGAGCGTGTATATTGTTCAATGCGCCGACGGCAGCTATTACACCGGGATAAGCACCGACGTGGAACGACGCATCAGCGAGCATAATCAAGGCAAAGCCGCAGCAGCCTATACCCGCGCTAGACGACCGGTAACACTGGTATATCAAGAGTGCGCCGGTTCGCGTTCAATGGCAGGCAAGCGTGAATATGAAATCAGACAGCTTAGCAGGGGGGAGAAGCGGGAGTTGATCTGTTGCGAGTGATGTTTGGGGTGGCGGAATGAGATAAAGAAGTGAATATAATAAGCCAGGCTGGAGCGAAGCCCGTAGGGGTTGAACGATTAGTTTTCGGTATCCTGCAAGACTGCTTGATTTCTCCGGGGAGAGGGCGTACTTTCCGGTGAATTTTCTTGATACAGGGAGCAATGCGAATGAGCAACCACGACTGGCGGACTAAGAATCAGGTTTATGTGCCATCGGATACCCCGCTGCCTAACCCGGAGAATTACGAATGGAGTAAACCGCCAAGAGAGGATCAGCGTATTATTACCAGAGGGGTAGCAAGAAAGGGAGCAGAACTGGAGGTTTTGAACACTCGCTTAGAAATAGTGGTGGACGGGGATAAGACACTTGAATTGGTGCGATGGTCATTCCAACAAAATCAACGTCATTTACCGCGAGTGTGCAGGCGGATGATGTGAGATCATGATCGGCCGATATTTGTAGAGAGAGAAATATCGATCAGCTAAGAATCGATCAGCTAAGACCAGTTGAAATTTGATTCAGATTGAATGTTTCAAAATAATCATCTATCTCTTTTTTCATACTCATTCCGGCACTTCCAAAGCAAGTAAGCAACTCTTCATAAGCACCGTCACCACCAAGAAAGTTCCAGAAATCCTCTCCCACCATCAATTCCTTATCCAGGTCAAGCATGCCCCTGATCGTCCATCTCTGATATGGTTTCGGATAGTATGGGTTGTAAGGCATTGCAATAACCGTGTTAATTGATGCCTCAGGATCTTTTGCTAAAAATATAGCACACCACTCCAACAGTTTTTGTTTGTGCCCCTTGAAACCCTCTGTATTAGGTTTTGCCGTTTTCAAATCAAACATATAGACGCTGCCATCATGCCTCTCAACAAATAAGTCAACTTTGGAAGTTTTCGTTTTTATAAATGCTCCTTTTGTCGCAAGTTTTCTAATTTCTTCTATTTCTTTCCCTTTTGATACCACACCATCTGCGACAGAAAGTTTGTTCATAATATCAGTTATCTTATGCTGCGCTTCTTTAGCCATTTCACTACCAAGTGTATACTGTTTAATGGCATTTTTATGGTTCAGTTTTGCTAAAGTCTCGGCAACCGGCTCAAATATGGAAGTTCCAAATGTTGTATGCAAACCTTGAATGAAAGAATAGAGTGCCATTCTGTCTTTTCCTAGCAGATTATGATGAAAAGGCATATATTTTGTCTCAGGTTTGTAATTTTTAAACTTATTCCTGAGGCTGTCACAAATAATCTGCACTATCTCTTTTTTATGTTTTGTTGTAAAAGTCATTTCAACCCCTTCAAATGAAATATAATTTCCGAATAAGCCGCCTTGTCTTTCTCTGTCCTGTTGAGAACCGGGCGCTTGTGTTTGTTCACTATTTGCATATCTGCAAGTTTGGCAATTGACGGGTACAAGTTGTATTTGTCATTGGCAACAATAAAAATATTGAAATCATCTGTAAGGTATTTTCTGCAATTGCATAAAACCTCGGCAATCGATTCCGCATAACTTTGTCTTGCTTTTACACCCTGACCTTTTGACAATGGGCCTATTTCAAGCTCGTCGTTTCTTTCAAATCCGAAGAGATCATATGCGTAAGCGTGCTGTTCGTGATAATCGATCAAACCCACATAGGGTGGGCTGGTGAATATCCCATTTATTCCTTGTTTCTTTACTTGTTCGCCAAGTTGTTTTCTTCTCTTTGACAAACTAGCAGACAAGTCTATTTTTCTGGAATCTCCCTGCAAACAGATTTGATTGGTTTCAGTGCGTAATCGATCAAACTCTTGAAGTCTGTTTTTGGTATCTTCACCGTATCTTTTCCACCATGAATAAGCGGAAAAAAGGGGCTTGCAAACCTTGCCGTGCTTTCTACAGTAATACGGTTTGGTTACGGGATTTTTCAATGTTGCCAAATCTGCATGGGTTGTCGCTCTGCACGATCGGACTGTTCGACTGAGAATGATTCCCAGGATTTTTTTGATTTTAGGGTCTTTGACTTCTTTGATATGTTGAAACAAAAAATCTATTTCGTCTCTGACCGGCTTCAAAAACCATTTTTCTATAAAACGACCATTTCCGGTTTGTTCAATTTGCAAGCGGTATTTTTTCACTAGCCTGCCAAATATAGGGATAAACTGTTTTTCTTTTTCAGAACAATACGCTTCTTCGTTTATCTCTCCGGTTCTGATTTTTTTCTTGAAACCAGGTGTCGGAAAGTACTTGCTGTTAAAAATATTCAATTCTTCTAACAGTGCTTGCTCAAACTCCGTATTTACAGCTTTATTTATCTTTTGTTGAAAAGATTGCCCTATCCTGGCAAGCTCATCCCGGAGTTTGGAAAAATTATGTTTTGATACTTTCATATTAGAAATCAAAGCGTTGAATGCCGAAACATCGACACCAACGGCATGAATTCCCAGTTCATTTGCCTGTACAAGCGTCGTTCCGCTGCCGCAAAACGGGTCTAATACAATATCGCCGGATTGGAAAAACGCCTCTTTCTTGAATTCGTCGGTATTGCCGTCCAGAAAATACTCGACTAACTGAGGTATAAATTTCCCTTTGTACGGATGAAGCCGATGAACATGCTTGGTCGTATCTTTCTCTTTCAAGAAGTCAAACGAAAGGTGCCAATTCAAGTCATTTCCAAGTTTCTTTTTCCAATCCGTTTCACGTTTGCCATGAAAACCTTCGTAGTAGCGGGTAAGCTCTGCTTTGCTAATAACAATTATGCCGTTTTCCGAATACTTGTTAATTCTTCCATATTGAATTAGATACGAGATATTGGAGGGGGTCACATTCTTGCTTAGATATTGAGACGCCCAAACGCTCGCCTGGCGTATGGCAATCAAATCCTGGCCTGCTTCAATTTGAAGTTGCGATTTTGTTGTGTTCATGGAGGGCATCCTATCTTAACCGTAAAATCCTATATCATCCAAGTCCAACCCCTCGCCGCATTGATTGCATGCAATATGGTCAATGCTATGATCCTGGCTGGTAACATTATCAAATATCGTGGGGTCATCCTTTGGAAACCTTAAGATCTCTACAGCTGTTGTTGCCGCCCGAAACTTGTCATTGCCGCAAGTCCCACATTGGATGAAACGGCTTTCCTGGCTCCCTTGCTTGTTGTCTTTTTTCATCGATGTGCTCTCTTTTGTTTTGTCTGTCCGAAAACAGCGATCTTGACCAACCCCGGCAGTCCGAAAAATTGTAAGGGACCTTTTACCATTACGCAACCCGCCCGATCATTTTTTGTTGCCGAAACAATCCCCAACGGCGCCCATTCTCTACATCGATTGTCTGGCAAAAGAAATAAAACCGCCCACCGCCGGCTACAGCACAAAGCGCCGGCAACGTCATCCAGCTCCGCCAGATGCCAGGCTGCTTTGATCAAGCGGGCGCTCTCATCCGCATCGGCCGCACCAAAATAGGATTGCAGGAATAAAAATTTGGTCTCCAGTTCGGCACGGCTTAAGCAACAGTCTCCACCGGGGCATTATTCAGTATCAGTTTTGAAATATACAGGGGGCACGGCATGGCAGAACCGGAAAGAGTAAATTTAGAATCGATGAATATAGCGGAAGAAAAACGCGCGCGGCTTAAAAGCCTGTTCCGAGCATCCTAATCAATTATGCAGCAAATTGACCCTTACAAAGACTTTACGTCACGCCTCAAGCTCCTTGCCGTTGTTGTGTCCCGGTCGATAGCTCTCGTATTAAATTCGATCCCTCGCTGGAATATCAGCAGGGCGCCATCGCCGCCGTGGTCAATGCGTTTGCAGGCCAGCAGATCGTTCAATCCGACTTTGAAATAAGCGCCGCTGGTGAAACCGGGCTGGTTCTATCCAATCTTGGTATCGGCAACCATATCACGCTGGATGACGAGCAGCTACTGGCCAACGTCCACTAGCCGAATTTTGGCAAGGCACAGTCGGGGCAGAATTATCGTGCATGCGTTTGCAGGTGTACTATAATGCCAGATAGCATGTGTTTGGTGGTTTTTAACGAGGTATGTATGACGGAGCGTGTGGAAAAAACCGAGCGGGAATGGCAGGAGCAGCTCACTCCCGAGCAGTACCGGGTTTGCCGGATGAAAGGCACGGAGCCGGCCTTTACCGGCGAATACTATGAGTGCGGGGATGCGGGAATATATACATGTTCCTGTTGCGGGATTGCTTTGTTCGACTCGGATACCAAGTTCGATTCGGGGACCGGTTGGCCGAGTTTTTATCAGCCGCTGGATAACTCGATAAAGACCGAGGCGGATGATAGTTTGGGAATGCGGCGGGTTGAGGTGATGTGCGCGGCTTGTGATGCTCATCTTGGGCATGTGTTCGACGATGGGCCTAAGCCGACCGGGCAGCGTTATTGCATAAACTCGATATCGTTGAAACTGGATAAGAGATAGATGACCGTATCCCCGGTATTACAATAGCTGAAATAAGGAGGTTCGCGATGCGCAATAGATTCAAATTGGTTTTGATAGGAATGTGTTTTATCTCTTCGTCCGTTGCGGCGGAGGTGCTGATAACCAGCCCGGACACTCGGGTCGGCTTGCTTGAGCTCTATACTTCCGAGGGGTGCAGCAGTTGTCCTCCTGCGGACAAATGGCTGAGCAAATTAAAACAGGACAAGCGCTTATGGTCGTCATTGGTTCCGGTCGCGTTTCATGTGGACTATTGGGATTATATAGGCTGGAAGGATCGATTCGCCTCGCCTGAATACAGCCTCAGGCAGCGTGATTATGCCAGAAGCAAGAATCTGAAAACGGTTTATACCCCTGGATTTTTGCTGAATGGCAAAGAGTGGCGCTCCTTTTTTGGATTGAAAAGGTTGTCTGTCGGTAATCAGCCTGGGGCGGGCGTTTTATCGCTGCGTCTGGATGGATCGAATGTCACGGCAAACTATATTCCTGAAAAAAATGAGAAAAATAATCTGATCGTGAATATCGCATTGCTTGGCTTTGACATATCCACCGATGTAAATGCCGGCGAAAACCACGGACGCACCTTAAAGCATGATTTTGTAGTGCTGGGATACAAGACGGCGGCATTGAATGTATCCGGCAACGGCTATAGCGCCAGCATGAGTCTGCCTGAGCCTGTGGTCAAGGCCGGCAAATACGGCTTGGCCGCATGGGTGAATACCGCGCAGAACCTGACACCGATTCAGGCGGCCGGCGGTTATATCGATATACAGTAATAAGGCCGAAAGTATCTGACCGGCATCAGGATTTTCGTCGACTACTTAAAACAGGCCGCGTATATTGCCGTTGCTGTCTATATCTATATTCTCTGCGGCGGGCACTTTGGGCAATCCCGGCATGGTCATCATATTCCCGGCTACGGCAACAATAAATCCGGCGCCATTGGCGAGTCTGACCTCGCTGATCTCCACCGAATGTCCTGAAGGCGCGCCGCGCACTGCCGGATTGGTTGAAAAAGACATCTGTGTCTTTGCTATGCAAACGGGAAGGCGGCCATGGTTTTCATTCAGCCTGGACAGTTCATCCCTGACCCTGGGGCCGGCAGTCACTTCCCCGGCGCCGTAAATTTTGGTGGCTATTGCCTCGATTTTTTCCCAGAGCGACATATTGTCCTCATAGACAAAAGAGTATTTGCCGGGATTATTATCAACGGTATCGGCCACCGCTTTGGCTAACTCCTCCGCGCCCGCACCGCCGTCGGCCCAGTGTTTGGAAAGTACCGCCTTGCCGCCCGCTGCCTCGATTTTTTCTTTCAGCAGCGCTATTTCCGCATCGGTATCGTTGACAAAATGATTGATGCAGACAATGCACGGCATAGAGTAATGATTCTGGATGTTGTGCAGATGCCGTTCGAGATTTACCATGCCCTTTTGCACGGCCTCCAGGTTTTCATTACCCAAATCGCCCTTATCGACACCGCCGTGATATTTTACCGCCCGGATCGTCGCAACCAGAACCACGGCACTCGGGCTCAGTCCGGCCTTGCGGCATTTGATGTCAAAAAATTTCTCGGCCCCCAGATCGGCGCCGAAACCCGCCTCGGTGATCACATAATCGGCCAGTTTCAATGCGGTTTTGGTTGCCGTCACACTGTTGCAGCCATGGGCGATATTGGCAAATGGGCCGCCATGTACAAAGGCGAGATTGTTTTCCAGCGTCTGCACCAGATTCGGTTTGATTGCATCCTTCAATAATGCGGTCATCGCCCCGTGCGCATTGATGTCTTTTGCATAGACCGGCTGCTTGTCCCCGTTATACGCCACCACAATGTTGCCCAGGCGCTGTTTCAAGTCCTCAATCGAGGTGGCAAGACAAAAGATCGCCATTACTTCGGACGCCACGGTAATGTCATAGCCGTCTTCACGCGGGAATCCGTTCGCGGTGCCGCCCAGGGCGATCACGGTTTTGCGCAATGCGCGATCATTCATATCCACCACCCGCTTCCATGTGATTGCGCGCGGATCGATATTCAGCGCATTGCCATGGTGTATATGATTATCCACCATGGCCGACAACAGATTATGCGCCGTCCCGATTGCATGGAAGTCCCCGGTAAAATGCAGATTGATGTCCTCCATCGGCACAACCTGGGCATAACCGCCGCCGGCAGCGCCGCCTTTTACCCCAAAGCAGGGGCCGAGCGATGGTTCACGCAGGCAGATCAGGGTTTTTTTGCCAATGCGGTTCATCGCATCTCCCAACCCGACTGTGGTAGTGGTCTTGCCCTCGCCCGCAGGCGTAGGGCTGATTGCGGTAGTCAGGATAAGTTTCCCATCCTCCCGGTTCTCGAGGCTGTCTATATAATCGAGCGACAGCTTTGCCTTGTAATGACCATAAGGTTCCAGATACTGGCTGTTGATGCCGTACTGTTCCTCGGCAAGGTCAATGATCTGTTTCTTGCCGGCCTTTTGTGCAATTTCTATATCAGACATGGTGATCCCCTCCCGTCGTTAAGCAATGATTTTATTTTCTTTATGTGCCGAAAGCAAGCAAGTGTATGGGACCATAATATATGGCGTTCAGGGATTGCCCGGCAGAATCTGACGGTAGTGCCGGCCGCTGTTGTAGAACGCCGGCTGTTGTCCAATTCCCGCTACCGGTCGCCACGCCGTTCATTGGCAGTGGCTTGTGATAATCCGCTAACAACTTGCTATTGGAATGTTCACGGCAGGGGTTCATTTATTGATTATTTTACGTCAATTATTTATAATTTTAGCATAATGTTGCAGTATAAATTGGCTTTAAATTCCTGGGCACGAGTTGTTCGATTTCGTATTGGTGCGTACCGGCGGCGGCAAATCTGTTAAATGCGGGCCTAAGCAATTTTTGCCTGCATTTCCATTATTCAGTCAAATGCAACAACGTAAATAACAGGCGGGGCGCGTGAGTGATCTGACGGAATCCGCAGCGAAACCGCTGCCTCATCTGGGGGAGGGCATTGAAGTTACCGGTCATCTTGCGTGCGGACGGCGCACCAACGTTTATACCGTGCTGTATCGCGGACGGCGCGCCGTAGCAAAATTCTATAGACCGGAATTCATCAGGAAATACCGCAAGCGTTTCGACTGCGATATCGCAGAGTTTGAATACGAGCGAAACCGCACTTTTCATGCCAGCGAGGCTTTGCGCCCTTACTGCCCGGAACCGCTGCATTGCATACATGATTATGAGGGTGTTTGCGTGTTTATACAGGAATATATCGAAGGCGACTCGCTCAGTCGGTTTGCCGAAAGGACAGGGTATTTGCCCGAAGAGATCATGGCGGCGGGGTACTTTATTGTCAGTGAAGCCTCCAGGATCGGTTTGCATGATCTGGATATCTATCCATCCAATGTGCTGATTGTTGCTGACGGGCAGCGATGGAAGCCGATGGTGTATGATTTCAATATGATGCCTCAGCATAAGTTTCCTCCGAATCCGATCATCGCGGCGGCTTTTCTGCTGGGGCTGCGCAAACGTTCACACAGAGATTATGCCAATCTCAAAAAATGGCAGCGCTTGGCGACAGGTTGAAGGCAGGGAGCAGAGAGTTGTCCGACGTGGATAAAAATGCGGATTTACCGTTTGGCTTTTATTTATGGGTCCCGCTGTTGCTGGCATTATCGCCTTACATCCTGCAGTCAACATTTGGCCAGGTGCGGTGGCTGCACGGAGAGCGCGGTATTTTTGAGCTCCTGACTTTTGTGCTGTTGATCATCGCGATCTATTTCATTCTGCGGGCACGATCGTCTGCCGTTGCTTTGCACATTAATCGGTTGCCGGCATGGCTTATTGTGATGTTGTTGGGTAGCGTTTATTTTGCAGGCGAGGAGGTCAGTTGGGGACAGCATTTTTTCCGGTGGCAGACCTCGGATGTATGGCAAAGCATAAACGATCAGCAGGAAACCAATCTGCATAACGTACACGCGCTCTTCGATCAGTTGCCACGGACTTTGCTGACCTTTGCTGCGTTGATCGGCGGTGTTCTGGCACCATCTTACCGGTGGTGGCGCAGCATTGAAACTGGGGTGGATAAGATGGCCGGTTGGTTGTGGCCGACCGTTGTATGCGTACCGGTGTGCATATGTGCGCTGGTGATCTCACTGCTCGATGATCTGGTTGAAAGTCTGATCGAAAGTTCGAATGGAGCGATGCTCGCGCAATTGGATATCAGCGGCGGCGAAATGAAGGAGTGCCTGCTTGCGTTGTTTATTCTTTTTTACTCGATGTCGCTGTTCAGGCGGCTGAAGTCCCACAAGGTCTTGTAACACGATGTTTATCGTTACCGGCGCGGCAGGGTTTATCGGCAGCAATGTTATCGCTGCGTTGAATAGGCGCGGCATTCACAACATCCTCGCAGTGGATAATCATGATGCCGGTGAGGAGATCCCGAATCTCAAAGACCTGCACGTTGAAGATCATTGCCGCAAGGAGGAATTGCCGCGCCTGCTTTCCGATCCTGGATTTGTGTGCAAGATCGACTGGGTGATACACGAAGGCGCCTGCGCTTCGACGGTCGAGCGCGACGAACGGTACATGATGGAAAATAATTTCGACTATACCAGGAGGCTGCTCGATGCATGTCTCGAACATACGGTGCCTTTTCAATATGCGTCCACTGCCGGCGTATACGGCCACGGCCGCGACTCGCGCGAGGCGCCGGAAAATGAGCAACCCGAGACCCTTTATGCCCGGTCGAAATTAGCGATTGACCAATATGTGCGTCGTGTTCTGCCCGATGCGAAAGCGCCGATTGTCGGTTTGCGCTATTTCAATGTTTACGGGCCAGGGGAGGGACATAAAGGCTTTATGCGTAGCACGCCCAACGTGTTTAGCCGCCAGTTGCGTGAAGATGGCAAGATCAGGGTTTTTGGCGCCAATGAAACCTGCGCCGCCGGCGAGCACCGGCGCGATTTTATTCATGTGGATGACATCGTGCGGGTGAAACTATGGTTTGTTGACAAGGGAGGTCCGTCCGGGATCTATAACCTGGGCACCGGCGTCAGCCGGACTTTTCGCGAGGTTGCCGAGACGGTGATCCGCCATTATGGCAAGGGAGAAGTCGAGTTTGTGGCGTTTCCGGAGCAGTTGAAAGGCGCGTATCAGGATTTTACCGAAGCGGATCTGGGCGCCTTGCGATCCGTTGGCTACGACAGCGATTTCATGCCGATCGAGACCGGCATTCCACGTTATCTGGAATGGCTTGCCGATTGATCCGGTTGGTTATTGCACGGTAGCTGCAAGATTTCGTGTCTGCTCATGTGGCACGTGTATCGTTTCTGCCGGACGATACCCTAAGGCGCCGTTGAGAGATCCCTTGTTTTCAGGCCAGTTCGTCGAGTTTTTCGCGCACGTCGGCGACGGTGATCAATTCCATCACACCGGGTTTTTCGATTTTGGTGCCCCACGGGATCGCTTGCCAGTCTTTGCCCAGGTAGCGGCGTGCGGCATCGGGATAACGGTTCACGCACCATTTCCTGCTCAGATAGGGGGTTGCACGGTCAGGATTGGTCGCAGCATATAGCCCGATGACGGGCTTGTCGGCGCAGGTTGCAAGGTGCGCGGGGCCGGAGTCGGGGCTGATTACAATATCGGCGCGCAGGATCACGGCCATCAACTGGCGCAGCGTCGTTTTTCCGCTCAGATCAATTGGGGTTGTGCGCATCGCGGAGGTGATCTGCCGGGCGTAGTCGCGCTCTGTGGGGCCTCCGGTGAGTACGACACGCATCGCGTGGGTTTCGGCGGCGTAGTCGGCGATCCTGGCATAGCGTTCGGGCAGCCAGTTTCTGCGTATGTGCCTTGAGCATGGGCTGATTAAAAGAATACGCTCGCCGGTTTTGGGCAGGACGCGCCCGGCGAAGGCGCGTTCTTCGTCGGTGCAACAGATATCCCATGCCAGCCGCTTGTCGCTGATGCCTAGCTCCTCGGTGAAACAGAAGAAGCTGTCGAGCACGTGCTGATTGGTTTTTGCCTGGATTCGACGGTTGATAAACAGGCCGTGAAGATCTTTCGAGCGGGCCCGATCAAACCCGATCCTCACCGGCGCTTTGATGAACAGCGGGATCAGGTTGGCACGCAGCGCCAGTTGCATCAGCATCAGCACGTCGAAGCAGCGTCCGCGCAGTTGCCGGCGCAAGTCGAAATAAGCTTGTATCCCGCGGCTTTTGTCAAAAGTGATGAATTCGATACCGGGCAGGTCGCGCACCAGTTCGAGCTCCATTTTACCGATAATCCATGTGATCTTTGTTTGCGGTCGGTGATACCTGATAGTATGGACTATCGGTAGCATGTGGGTCACATCCCCGATCGCCGACAGGCGCACTATACAGATTGTCCCCGGCGGATTGTCGGGATTGACAATCGAGCGGTTCATAGGTCTAAAGCAGCGTGAAAGAACAATTTATCCGACAAGGCGGCATGCATATCCTGTATGACAGCGACGCCGTTTCCCGATTCTTGCCCGCATGGTTTGAACGCGAGGCGCTGAAGGCTGATGGCGCCGTCGAACACGAGACGGCGAGCGGGCGCATGCCGGCCATCTTTTTTACGATTGGGGGCGCTGCGTTTGTGCTCAAGCATTACCGGCGCGGCGGTTGGCCGGGGCGCCTTATCCGCGACAGGTACGGCTACCTCGGAGAGGCGGCGGTGCGTTCCTTCCGCGAATGGCGGCTGTTGGCGGAATTGCAGAAACTGGGCCTGCCCGCGCCCGCGCCGTGCGCGGCGCGCTATCAGCGTCGCGGTCTGTGCTATACGGCCGACTTGATCACCTTCCGCTGTCATGGGACGGAGCCTCTGTCGCAGGTTCTGATGCGGGAGCGTTTGCCGGCTGAGCGGTGGCGGGCGCTTGGAATGATATTGCGCCGTTTCCACGATGCGGGGGTTTATCACGCCGATCTTAACGCCCACAACATCCTGCTCGGCGGGCACACAGAGGAGATCTTCGTAGTGGATTTTGACAAGGCGCGCATTATCGGCGCCGACGCCCGGCGGCTCATGCATAATTTGGCGCGGTTGCAGCACTCTCTGTCGAGACTGCGCTCGCAATCGGTTTCTTTCATGTACGAGCCCTGGAATTTTTCCGAGTTGCTGACGGGTTATCAGTAGCGTGCGTATAGCGATATTGTGCAATCTCGGGGAATCAAATAATACCTCAGCTATCATGTAGCGCATATCGTTCCAGGATCTCCAACGACACATTTGTGGTAACCGAGTGGTGCGTGGAGCGCAATAATATTTTAGGCGCCATCCCGGCCTCGCAGGCCTCTATCCAGCGAGCAAGACAAATACACCAGCGATCACCTGCTATCAATCCGGGAAAACCGAAATTTGGCTTAGGGGTAATTAAATCATTGCCGTTTTCCTTGCTGAATCTCAGGAAATCATCGCTCATGACGGCGCAAACGGTATGCAGTCCAACATCCTCTTCACAGGTATCGCATCGGCCATTGCGAAAAAAACCGGTTGCCGTTTCCGGACAGCAATCTTCCAGTGCAGTGCCTAGTACATTTTTAGTCATAGGTTATAGTATTTATCCAGTTTGATGAAATACATTGCTTTTATACGGCCTGTATTCCATATCGATCTTGTTAGTCTGATTCCAGATCAACCTGTTCATCATCACTTGATAAAGAGAGTATATTTGCACGGTGCGAGCAACATACTGGACAAATACCCTGAATTCAAGCGCTTGTATAGGCCCGGTACCTTTGGCAATTGTTGCTGGAAAACGAATTGTAGCGGGGTTTGCAGGCCGGGGCTTGGGGAATGACGCGGTCATAGGCGACCGGCCACTCGGCCATTTTGCGGTCGAAAAAAGGCAGGACTGCCAGAGTTACAACAGATGAATACAGGCCTCCTTACAGAAGCCGCTGGAAATCAGCGGGGTAAACGACGTCAGCGCCAATCCAGAGAGGTCGAAGGCTTTGTCATCCATCAGTATTCCGGGCTATACATCAGGTCCGCGATCCTCTTTTGCACATCACCCGGGCGTTCGTCACGCGCCAGTCCCTGCTCCCAGGCCTTCTCGGCAACCGCCACGGCGATGGCCAGAGACGCCTTGCGGATGTGAGACAACGATGGATAAATCGCCCCCGTATCCAGATCATCCTGAGTCACCATCTGCGCCAATACGCGCGCCGATTCGAGAAACATTTCATCACTGACGCAACGGGCATGACACGCCACCGCGCCCAAACCGATACCCGGAAAAATATACGCATTATTGCCCTGCCCGGGACGATGGCGCTGCCCCGCATATTCGACCACGCCGAAGGGGCTGCCACTGGCAAACACGGCACGGCCATTGGACCAGGTATAGGCCTGTTCTGCGGTGCATTCCGCTCTGGAAGTCGGATTCGACAGGGCAAAAATGGCCGGATGCGGGTTGAGCTCGGCCATCAAACGCACCACCTCCTGCGTAAATGCGCCGGGTGTGCCGGTGGCGCCAACCAGTATATGCGGTTTAACCGTTTTGATCGCGGCAATAAAATCGGCTGGCGGCGCATCATGTGCGTAGGCGACGTTGTGCGGGGCCAGCTTGGCCCGCCCCTTGACCACCAGGCCGGTTCGATCAACAAACCACAGACGCCGGGCGGCTGCCTGCTTATCCAGACCCGCATTTTGTAGCGCCACATGAATCAAATCCGCAATGCCGGTTGCCGCCGAACCGGCGCCCAGAAACATAATGCGCAGATCCGCCAACTGTACGCCGGTAATACGGCTGGAGGCCAGCACACCTGCCAGTACAACGGCGGCGGTTCCCTGTATATCATCATTGAAACACAATACGCGATCACGCCAGGTCTGTAACAGCGAGTAGGCATTGGGGGTCAGAAAATCTTCAAACTGGATAAGCGCACGCGGAAACGCGTCCTGCACGGCAAGCACAAATTCTTCCACCAGTTGATTGTATTCATCACCACTGACCCGCGCACGCTTGACACCTAGATACAACGGGTCATTCCGTAGCGGTTCATTATTCGTGCCGACATCAAGCATGACCGGCAGGCACTGGCGCGGATGTATCCCGGCGCACGCCGTGTACAGCGCCAGCTTACCGATAGGGATCCCCATACCATTGGCGCCCAGATCACCCAGTCCCAGGATCCGCTCACCGTCTGTTATGACAATCATGCGCACGTCTTTATCGGGCCAGTTATCCAGCATACGCCGAATATGCCCACGATCATCAGGCGTGATATAAAACCCGCGAGGCTGTCTGAATATATGCGCAAACTCCTGACAGGCCTGCCCCACCGTTGGCGTATAGATAATCGGCATCAGCTCTTCTATATGGTCGATGATCAGACGATAAAACAGCCGCTCATTCCGCCCCTGCAAGGCCTGCATAAAAACATAGCGCTCAATCTCACTGCTCTTGCGCCGCAGATTTCCCAAGGCGCGCGCCAATTGCCCCTCCCGGTCGCCAATCGCCGCCGGCAGCAGGCCACGCAGCTTGTACCGCTCGCGTTCAGCCACACTAAATACCGTCCCCTTATTCAACGCCGCATTATTCAAGCGGTCGTAACCGATCACATCGTTATTATCTGCCATCGTCTACATCTCCTCTTCAATAAACAATTCCTTGAGCTTCGCCAGGCTAAATCCCCAGGCGTGCGCCGCCTGTATTTTCGGCGGCATTAACAACTCGTCCGGATTCACCTGGACATCCAGAATATACGGCGCATTGCTTGCATACGCCGTTTGAATCGCCGCTTTCAATTCACCCGGCTCCGCAACCACCAGGCCCTGGCCACCGCAGGCCACGGCAATAGCGGCATAGTCCGGATTGACCAGGCTGGTGCCATACTTCGGCATACCGGATGCCTGCATTTCCACCTCAACAAAACCCAGCTTGCGGTTATTCAAGACAATGAAAGTGGCCGGCAACTCGTAGCGAACCGCCGTGATGAAATCCTGCATCATCATATGAAAGCCGCCATCACCCGCCAGCGCAACCACCTGACGCTGGCGGTCGAGCAATTGCACCCCAATGGCCGCCGGCAAGGCGACGCCAAGCGAGCCATGGTTAAAAGACCCCAGCAACCGCTGCCTGCCGCGCAAGCGCAGATGACGCGCGGCCCAGCCGGTAATCAGACCGACATCGGCAATAAATACGGCATCATCCCGTGCCAGATCACCCGCCAGGCGGGTAACCGCCTGCGGGGCAATCCTGCCGGGCTTGCCACGGGCCGGGTCCGCCTTGCTGTCCATGCGCGCATCCCATTTTTGCCGCTGCTTTTGCAGTTGGCTCAGGAACGCCGTATTTTGATTGCCGTTCAGCAGCGGCATCAACTCCTGTATGGCCTGCTGGACATGCCCGATAATGCCAACGCTAACCGGGCAACGCTTACCCAGGCGCTCGGGCTTAATATCGACCTGGATGACATTCCGATCCGTCGGCAGGAACACGCTGTAGGGAAAATCCGAGCCCAGCATCAGCAGGGTGTCGCAATCATCCAATGCCGCGATCCCCTGAAACGAGCCCAGCATCCCGATGCCCCCAATCCAGTAGGGATTGTCGTACTCCATGACATCGGTGGCCCGCAGTGTGCGGACGATCGGCGCATTCAGTTTTTTAGCGAGCTGCAATAGCTCGTCACGCGACCCACGGCAGCCATCGCCGGCAAGAATGGTGATTTTTTCCCCTTTGTTGATAATATCTGCCGCCCGAGCCAGCTCATTCGGGCAGGGCATAATATGCGCATCGGGCCGCACAACTTTATGTGCCAGCGGACTGGCCGGCACATCCTGACTGATCACGTCCGTGGGTATGGACAGATGCGACACACCGCCCAGCGTTAACGCACTCTGCACCGCTTGCAGCGCCACTCTCGGCAACTGTGCCGGGTGGTTGATAAACTCGTTATAGACACACACGTCCTGGAACAGGTTGCGTATATCCACTTCCTGAAAATAGCCGGTTCCCTGCTCGGTCAACGGCACATGCCCGGTGATCGCCAGCACCGGCGCATGATCCCGTTTGGCATCATACAAGCCATTGATCAGATGAATGGCCCCCGGCCCCACGGTGCCACAACACACCGCCAGCTTGCCGGTCAGCTTGGCCTGAGCAGCGGCGGCAAAGGCGCCGGCCTCCTCATGCCGTATGCCAATCCATTCAAAACGACCGTCCCGGCGAATCGCATCCAACAACGGGTTCAGGGCATCGCCCGTCATCCCGAATATCTGCCGAACCTCCGCCTCCGCCAGAATTTCCAGTAGTGTTTCACAGACCGTATTAGACATAGGGGTACCTCCTGCTTATCCGGTAAAACAGCGTAACAACAATAAAAACCTCGAAACTATTTAGCCGCCAGAAGGTTCGCGTCGCTGGCACTGCTGCTTTGACTGCGCCTTTGAACCGCGTCGGTTCTGGAAACCCGGCTGATCATAGCACGCCCTGCAAGCTACTTCTACATTATTTTTCGTGGTGGCAGGCGAAAAATCTATGGTTGTTCCGTGTATGCGGTGTCTGATCTTGCACAGAAATCAGAGGCTGGCAAAAGATTGGAGGCGGCTTTGTGTGCAAGATGCGGTGTAATGGTGTGGAATGTATCCGCGTCGGGTTGAAACTGGTGAATGCCTTGGGGGCGGTGAACGACGGCTTCGGTTCCTTTCCGTCGGCTTGCTATTCCGGGCGGTCTCGGTGCTCGCTTAAATCCTGGTTGTGGAAATTGGCGGGTTTCCCTGACGGGTCTGACGGCTAGGGTATGGCCCGCCAGGCCGCCTTGCCGGTGCTGTTAGCAGATAACGCGGATGGCTAGGACTCGGCTCTCCGCTTATTCAGGGCTTCAAGAGCACGGTGCAGATTATGCTGTGTCGCATCCCAGTAGTGCGGTGTTTTATCGGTGGTGAACACTTCGAGTGCCGCATTGTAGGCGGCAACGGCCTGTTCGAAGCGCTCGGTGCCGCTTTCGCGCTCGCCCAAGATATGGAGGGCCTTGCCAAGGTTGTCCTGCGTCCTGGCCCAATCAAGCGGCACGCGCTCGCGGGTACGTTCCTCAAGCGCCGCGTTGTAGGCGGCAGCGGCCTGCTCGAGGCGCTCGGTGCCACTTTCCCGCTCGCCTAAGAGCATGAGGGCGCTGCCGAGGTTGTTCTGCGTCGCGGCCCAATCGAGCGGTACGCGATCGCGAGTATATACCTCAAGCACCACATTGTAGGCGGTAACGGCCTGTTCGAGGCGCTCGGTGCTGTTTTCGCGCTGGCCCAAGACCGTGAGGGCCGCACCGAGGTTGTTCTGCGTCGCGGCCCAATCGGGCGGCACACGATCGCGAGTACGTTCCTCAAGCGCCACATTGTAGACCGCAACGGCTCGTTCAAGGCGCTTGGTGTCGCTTTCGCGCTCGCCTAAGGCACGGAGAGCGTTGCCAAGGTTGTTTTGCGTCGTGGCCCACTTGAGTGGCACACGCTCGCGGGTATATTCCTCAAGCGCCGCGTTGTAGGCGGCAACGGCCTGTTCGAGGCGCTTGAGGCCACTTTCGCGCTCGCCCAAGCTCGAGAGGGCGTTGCCGAGGTTGTTCTGCGTCGTGGCCCAATCGAGCGGCACACGCTCGCGGGTATATTCCTCAAGTGCCGCTTTGTAGGCGACAACGGCCTGTTCGAGGCGCTCGGGGCCGCTTTCCCGCTCGCCCAAGACCGCGAGAGCGACGCCGAGGTTGTTCTGCGTCATGGCCCAATCAAGTGGCACGCGCTCGCGGGTATATTTCTCAAGCGCTGCTTTGTAGGCGGCAACGGCCCGTTCGAGGTGCTCGGTGCCGCTTTCGCGCTCGCCCAAGCTCGAGAGGACGACGCCGAGGTTGTTCTGCGTCGCGGCCCAATTGAGTGGCACATGCTCGCGGGTATATACCTCAAGCGCCGCGTTGTAGGCGACAACGGCCTGTTCGAGGCGCTCGGTGCCGCTTTCGCGCTCGCCCAAGACCGCGAGGGCCGCGCCGAGATTGTTCTGCGCCATGGCCCAATCGAGCGGCACGCGGTCGCGGGTATATTCCTCAAGTGCCGCTTTGTAGGCGGCAACGGCCTGTTCGAGACGCTCGGTGCCGCTTTCACGCTGGCCCAAGGTCGCGAGGGCCGCGCCGAGGTTGTTCTGCGTCATAGCCCAATCGAGCGGCACGCGCTCGCGGTCATATTCCTCAAGCGCCGCTTTGTAGACATCGACGGCCTGTTCGAGGTGCTCGGTGTCGCTTTCTCGCTTGCCCAGAGTCAGGAGGGCGTTGCCGAGGTCGTTCTGCGTCCTGGCCCAATCGAGCGGCACGCGCTCGCGGGTATATTCCTTAAGTGCCGCTTCGTAGGCGACAATGGCCTGTTTGAGGCGCTCGGTGTTGCTTTTGCGTTTGCCCAAGGTCGCGAGGGCCGCGCCGAGCGCCATCTGCATGCCGGCGCGGCGCTCGTGCTCGGTGCGATCAACGATTGAGCTACTATCTTTTTTGAGCAAGGTATTGAGCTTTTCCGTGACCGTGATCAGCCCAGTATCCAGTATCTTACCGCGCGCTTCGTTGTTAACGAGTGGCGCCATAGCACTCAGCACCATGGCGGCGAGCCGTGCGGGGAATTCCTCGCGGAAAGTATCTCCGATGGTCACGTTTTCCAGCACATAATTTGAAACTCTACCCTCACGAGACGGCGTGTCATCGCCTCCACTTGGCACGAACCATAGACTCAGTACCTTTTCGGACTCCTTGATCTCGCCGACAATGCCGACAATAGCCAAATCCGCCTGCCAATCAACCAAAATCTCGCGGGCGCGCTTACGCATGGCCGGTACCCAATTGTCTTTAGCGCCGGAAGCCTTCACGATGTGAGCGGAGCGGGACAGGTGAATGCCAGCAATATCCCGGAATGCGCCTTCGACGGATTTCGTGCTCTTCCCGCTGCCATCATCCTCCAACCAACTCAGCACGACGTGAAAACGTTCTTCAGAGAGTGACGGTTGGGAACGCCAAACCTTCTTGACGAAGTTCTTGGTGCCCAACAATGCCTGCTGTGGCGATGGCATGGATGCGTTGAGAAAACCACCCAACCATGACTTGAGAAAAGCACTCATATCCTAAACTACTGGTTCATTCACAAGCATTACTCCGTAAGTAGTCGCCTCTATCAGGCCACTTCAGGGTACCATTGCCGCGAAACGCCTCGATCGTGCGCCTCATGCCCGGTTATCCAGCGGCCCGGCATATTGACATTCACATCCAGGTTGCGCGCCGCCTCAACTCCGGTATAGCCTTGCTTCCGCATCAGGTGGATGGCGTCCAATTTGAATTCTCTCGAATACTTTTTTCTTGTAGTCATGTTCAATCTCCAGTCCAGAGGTATTATTCCTTAACTGGACTGTCACATCTATTGAACCACTTCAAAGCTCCAAAAACACATTGATTACGGAACGTTTGAATAATTCATTGAATACTCAAACTTGACCAATGTCAACTTATTTCCCCCTCTGGCGAAAATTACCTGTCTCACCATCCTGGGCGGTCTCGGTGCTCGCTTAAATCCTGGCTGCTGAAATTTGGCGGGTTCCCCCAACGGGTCTGACGGCTACAGCACCGCTTAGTATGTGCCCGTCAGGCCGCCTTGCCGGTGCTGTTAGCAGATAACGCGGATGGCTAGGACTCGGCTCTCCGCTTATTCAGGGCTTCAAGAGCACGGTCCAGATTACGCTGTGCCATATTCCAGTACTGCGATGTTTGCTCGGGGGTGAACACTTCGAGTGCCGCGTTGTAGGCGTTGACGGCTCGTTCGAGGCGCTCGGTGCCGCTTTCGTGCTCGCCCAAGATCCGGAGGGCGTTGCCGAGGTTGTACTGCGTCGCGGCCCAATCAAGCGGCACACGATCGCGGGTACGTTCCTCAAGCGCCGCGTTGTAGGCGGCAGCGGCCTGCTTGAGGCGCTTGGTGCCGCTTTCGCGCTCGCCCAAGACCGTGAGGGCGATGCCGAGGTTGTTCTGCGTCGCGGCCCAATTGAGTGGCACATGCTCACGGGTATATTCCTCAAGCGCTGCGTTGTAGGCGACAACGGCCTGTTCGAGGCGCTCGGTGCCGCTTTTGCGCTCGCCCAAGGCCCGGAGGGCGTTGCCGAGGTTGTTCTGCGTCGCGGCCCAATCAAGCGGCACACGCTCGCGGGTACGTTCCTCAAGTGCCGCGTTGTAGGCGGCAACGGCCTGTTCGAGGCACTCGGGGCCACTTTCGCGCTCGCCCAAGGCCCAGAGGGCATTGCCGAGGTTGTTCTGCGTCGTGGCCCAATTGAGTGGCACGCGCTCGCGGGTATATTCCTCAAGCACCGCGTTGTAGGCGGCAACGGCCTGTTCAAGTCGCTCGGTGCCACTTTCGCGCTTGCCCAAGATCGAGAGGGCGTTGCCGAGGTTGTTCTGCGTCCCGGCCCAATCGAGTGGCACGCGCTCGCGGGTATATTCCTCAAGCGCTGCATTGTAGGCGGCAACGGCCCGTTCGAGGCGCTCGGTGCCGCTTTCGCGCTCGCCCAAGGCCCGGAGGGCGTTGCCGAGGTTGTTCTGCGTCATGGCCCAATCAAGCGGCACACGCTCGCGGGTACGTTCCTCAAGCGCCGCGTTGTAGGCGGCAGCGGCCTGCTTGAGGCGCTCGGTGCCGCTTTCGCGCTCGCCCAAGGCCCGGAGGGCGTTGCCGAGGTTGTTCTGCGTCATGGCCCAATTGAGTGGCACGCGCTCGCGGGTATGTTCCTCAAGAGCCGCGTTGGAGGCGGCAACGGCCTGTTCAAGTCGCTCGGTGCCACTTTCGCGCTCGCCCAAGGTCGCGAGGGCGACGCCGAGGTTGTTCTGCGTCATAGCCCAATCGAGCGGCACGCGGTCGCGAGTACGTTCCTCAAGCGCCGTGTTGTAGGCAGCAACGGCCTGTTCGAGGCGCTCGGTGTCGCTTTCGCGCTTGCCCAGAGTCAGGAGGGCGTTGCCGAGGTCGTGCTGCGTCCTGGCCCAATCGAGCGGCACACGCTTACGGGTACGTTCCTCAAGCGTCGCGTTGTAGGCGGCAACGGCCCATTCGAGGCGCTCGGTGCCACTTTCGCGCTCGCCCAAGGTCTGGAGGGCGTTGCCGAGCACCATATACAAGCCGGCGCGGCGCTCGCGCTCGGCGCGATCAACGATTAAGCCACTATCTTTTTTGAGCAAGGTATTGAGCTGTTCCGTGACCGTGCTCAGCCGAGCATCCAGTATCTGACCGCGCGCTTCGTTGTTAACGAGTGGCGCCACAGCACTCAGCACCATGGCGGCGAGCTGTACGCGGAATTCCTCACGGAAGTCATCTCCGAGAGTCACATTTTCCAGCACATAGTTTGAACCTCTATCCCCACGAGACAGCGTGCCATCGCCTTCACGTGGCACGAACCGTAGACTCAGCACCTTTTTGGAGTCTTTGACCTCGCCGACAATAGCCAAATCCGCCTGCCAATCGGTCAAAATCTCGCGGGCGCGCTTACGCATGGCCGGTTCCCAATCATCTCTAGCGCCGGAAGCCTTCACGATGTGAGCGGAGCGGGACAGGTGAATGCCAGCAATATCCCGGAATGCTCCTTCGACGGATTTCGTGCTCTCCCCGTTGCCATCACCCTCCAACCAACTCAGCACAACGTGAAAACGTTTTTCAGAGGGTGACGGTTGAGGTCGCACATAACACCAAACCTTCTTGACGAAGTTCTTGGCACCCAACAATGCCCGCTGTGGCGATGGCATGTATGAATTGAAAGCACCGCTCAACCACGGCACGAGTAAGAGGGCCAAGAGACCCAAACCCCAAAATATTATTTGTTTCAGCATCGGCAAGATGTTATTCATTAGTTCATTCACAAGCATTACTCCGTAAGTAGTCGCCTCTATCAGGCCACTTCAGGTTGCCATTGCCGCGAAACGCCTCGATCGTGGCCTCATGCCCGGTTATCCAGCGGCCCGGCATATTGACATTCACATCCAGGCTGCGCGCCGCCTCAACTCCGGTATAGCCTCGCTCCCGCACCGGGTGGATGGCGTCCAATTTGAATTCTCTCGAATACTTTTTTCTTGTAGTCATGTTCAATCTCCAGTCCAGAGGTATTATTCTTTAACTGGACTGTCACATCTATTGAACCACTTCAAAGCTCCAAAAACACATTGATTACGGAACGTTTGAATAATTCATTGAATACTCAAACTTGACCAATGTCAACTATTTGTATGGGTCCAGTACCTTTGGCACTGCGGCAGTTGTTGGAAGAGGAATTGTATCGGAGTTTGCAGGCCGATGCTATGGTGGGGAATGACGGTGTTATAGGCGAGCAGCCATTCCGCCATTTTACGGTTGAACAGGGCCAGGTCGGTGAACAGCAAATCCTCGTGATAATCCACGAACTGCTCTTGAATGGTGCGGTTGAAGCGCTCACAGTGTGCGTTCATTTTGGGTGATCTGGGGTAGGTCCACCAATGGGTAATACCGAGCTCATTGAGGCGTTTTTGGAAGTTACCCATGAACTCGGAGCCATTATCGGAGAGCAGATATTGTGGTTGCATGGGCAGCAGGTCGGTGAGCGCCTCCAGGACGATGGCGGTATTGCGGCTGGCAGCGGAATTGGCAGCAAAGGCGATGGCAAAGCGGCTGGTGGGGTCGATAAAGGTGAACAGATAGCGGCGGATACCGTCGCGCAGGCGCACCACGGTATCGCAGGCGAACAGGGACAGCGGTGGCGGGTGATAGTTTTTGGGTTTGCGGTTTTTGCGCGTGCGGTGCAGGGGTTTGTGGCGCCCGGTGGGTGAGATACGCACCGGAGCGTGGCGCATTTTGTGGGGGTCTTTGGCGATGATACGCCCGATGGTGGAGACGCTCGGCAGTGGCAGTCGCTGTTGTGCGCACCAGTCTCGCAGCAGTACATGGAGCTTGGCCTTGCCGAGGTTGGGGTATTGTCGGCGTAATTGTCGGATTTGCTGGCTCAGGGCCGGCGAGGTGGTCGGTCGCCTGCGCCGGTGCGGCACACAGGATTTAGGCGTGAGCGCGGCAGCGTTGCCGGCGTGCCGGTTGAGGGTTTGACACCAGCGATAGAGCGTGCGGATGCTGACCTGAAAGGCCTCGCTGGCAGCGATTTTGCCGTGCCGATCGGAAAACGCCAGGATCGCAAGGCGGTGTTGGGCATGTTTGGAAGTCATCCCCCAAACATGCCCTAAATGGGCTACTCGGTAAAACCCCCGGATGCGGTATCCGGTATAGTGGATTTGCATGGCTCTCCTCTTGAGGCGGAGTGCCAAAGGTTTCTGAACTTATACACTATTTCCCCCTCTGGCGAAAATTACCCGTCTCACCATCCTGGGCGGTCTCGGTGCTCGCTTAAATCCTGGCTGCTGAAATTTGGCGGGTTCCCCCAACGGGTCTGACGGCTAGGGTATGGCTTTGTATGTGCCCGCCAAGCCGCCTTGCCGGTGCTGTTAGCAGATAACGCGGATGGCTAGGACTCGGCTCTCCGCTTATTCAGGGCTTCAAGAGCACGGTTCAGATTACGCTGTGCCATATTCCAGTACTGCGGTGTTTGCTCGGGGGTGAACACTTCGAGTGCCGCGTTGTAGGCGTTGACGGCTCGTTCGAGGCACTCGGTACCGCTTTCGCGCTCACCCAAGATCCGAAGGGCGTGGCCAAGGTTGCCCTGTGTCCTGGCCCAATCGAGCGGCACGCGCTCGCGGGTATATTCCTCAAGTGCCGCGTTGCAGGCGGCAACGGCTTGTTCGAGGCACTCGGTGCCGCTTTCGCGCTCGCCCAAGCTCGAGAGGGCGTTACCGAGGTTGTTCTGCGTCGCGGCCCAATTGAGTGGCACATGCTCACGGGTATATTCCTCAAGTGCTGCGTTGTAGGCGACAACGGCTTGTTCGAGGCACTCGGTGCCGCTTTCGCGCTCGCCCAAGGACCGGAGGGCGTTGCCGAGGTTGTCCTGCGTCTCGGCCCAACTGAACGGAACGCGCTCGCGGGTACGCTCCTCAAGTGCCATTTTGTAGGCGGCAACGGCCTGCTCGAGGCGCTCGGTGCCACTTTCCCGCTCGCCCAAGACCGCGAGGGCCGCACCGAGGTTGTTCTGCGTCGTGGCCCAATTGAGCGGCACACGCTTACGGGTACGTTCCTCAAGCGCCGCTTTGGAGGCAGCAACGGCCTGCTTGAGGCACTCGGTGCCGCCTTCGCGCTCGCCTAAGGCACGGAGAGCGTTGCCAAGGTTGTTCTGCGTCGTGGCCCAATTGAGCGGCACACGCTCGCGGGTATATTCCTCAAGCGCCGCGTTGTAGGCGACAACGGCCTGTTTGAGGCGCTCGGGGCCGCTTTCGCGCTCGCCCAAGACTCGGAGGGCGATGCCGAGGTTGTTATGCGTCATGGCCCAATCGAGTGGCACACGCTCGCGGGTATATTCCTCAAGCGCCGATTTGTAGGCAGCAACGGCCTGTTCGAGGCGCTCGGTGCCGCTTTCGCGCTCGCCCAAGGTCGCGAGGGCGACGCCGAGGTTGTTCTGCGTCGCGGCCCAATCAAGCGGCACACGATCTCGGGTACGTTCCTCAAGCGCTGCGTTGTAGGCGACAACGGCCTGTTCAAGGCGCTCAGTGCCGCTTTCGCGCTCGCCCAAGGTCCAGAGGGCGTTACCGAGGTTGTTCTGCGTCCTGGCCCAATTGAGCGGCACACGCTCGCGGGTATATTCCTCAAGCACCGCGTTGTAGGCGACAACGGCCTGTTCAAGGCACTCGGTGCCGCTTTCGCGCTTGCCCAAGGTCTGAAGAGCGCTACCGAGGTTGTTCTGCGTCGCGGCCCAATTGAGCGGCACACGCTTACGGGTACGTTCCTCAAGCGCTGCGTTGTAGGCGACAACGGCCTGTTCAAGGCGCTCAGTGCCGCTTTCGCGCTCGCCCAAGGTCCAGAGGGCCTTGCCGAGGTCGTTCTGCGTCATGGCCCAATCGAGCGGCACGCGGTTGCGAGTGCGAGTACGTTCCTCAAGCGCCGCGTTGTAGGCAGCAACGGCCTGTTCGAGGCGCTCAGTGCCGCTTTCGCGCTCGCCCAGGGTCTGGAGGGCGTTGCCGAGCGCCATATGCAAGCCGGCGCGGCGCGTGCGCTCGGCGGGATCAACGATTGGGCTACTATCTTTTTTGAGCAAGGTATCGATCTGTTCCGCGACCATGCTCAACCTATCATCCAGCACCTTACCGCGCGCTTCGTCGCTAACGAGTGGTGCCATAGCACTCAGTGCCATGGCGGCGGTCTGCGCGTGGAATTCCTTATGGAAGTCATCCCCGAGGGTCACATTTTCCAGCCCATAATTTGAACCTCTATTCCCACGAGACAGCGTGCCATCGCCATCACGTGGCACGAACCATAGACTCAGTGCCTTTTCGGACTCCTTGGTCTCGCCGACAATGCCGACAATAGCCAAATCCGCCTGCCAATCAACCAAAATCTCGCGGGCGCGCTTACGCATGGCCGGTTCCCAATCATCTCTAGCGCCGGAAGCCTTCACGATGTGAGCGGAGCAGGTCAGGTGAATGCCAGCAATATCCCGGAATGCGCCTTCAACGGATTTCGTGCTCTTCCCGCTGCCATCATCCTCCAACCAACTCAGCACGACGTGAAAACGTTCTTCAGAGGGTGGCGGTGGTGGACATACATAACGCCAAACCTTCTTGACGAAGTTCCTGGCGCCCAACGATGCCCGCTGTGGCGATGGCATGTATGAGTTGAAATCGCCCCTCAACCATGGCACGAGTAAGATGCCCAAAAGACCCAACCCCCAAACTATTGGTTGCTTCAGTACATGCAAGATGTTATTCATTAGTTCATTCACAAGCATTACTCCGTAAGTAGTCGCCTCTATCAGGCCACTTCAGGGTACCATTGCCGCGAAACGCCTCGATCGTGCGCCTCATGCCCGGTTATCCAGCGGCCCGGCATATTGACATTCACATCCAGGTTGCGCGCCGCCTCAACTCCGGTATAGCCTTGCTTCCGCATCAGGTGGATGGCGTCCAATTTGAATTCTCTCGAATACTTTTTTCTTGTAGTCATATTCAATCTCCAGTCCAGAGGTATTATTCCTTAACTGGACTGTCACATCTATTGAACCACTTCAAAGCTCCAAAAACACATTGATTACGGAACGTTTGAATAACTCATTGAATATACTCAAACTTGACCAATGTCAACTATTTCCCCCTCTGGCGAAAATTACCTGTCTCACCATCCTGGGCGGTCTCGGTGCTCGCTTAAATCCTGGCTGCTGAAATTTGGCGGGTTCCCCCAACGGGTCTGACGGCTACAGCACCGCTTCGTATGTGCCCGCCAGGCCGCCTTGCTGGTGCTGTTAGCAGATAACTCAGATGGCTAAGACTCGGCTCTCCGCTTATTCAGGGCTTCAAGAGCACGGTCCAGATTACGCTGTGCCATATTCCAGTACTGCGGTGTTTGATCGGGGGTGAACACTTCGAGTGCCGCTTTGTAGGCGTTGACGGCCTGTTCGAAGCGCTCGGTGCCGCTTTCGCGCTCACCCAAAAGCACGAGGGCGTGGCCAAGGTTGCTCTGCGTCATGGCCCAATCAAGCGGCACACGATCGCGGGTACGTTCCTCAAGCGCCGCGTTGTAGGCGGCAGCGGCCTGCTCGAGGCGCTCGGTGCCACTTTCGCGCTCGCCCAAGCTCGAGAGGGCGTTACCGAGGTTGTTCTGCGTCGTGGCCCAATCAAGCGGCACGTGCTCGCGGGTACGTTCCTCAAGCGCTGCGTTGTAGGCGGTAACGGCCTGTTCGAGACGCTCGGTGCCGCTTTCGCGCTTGCCCAAGGTCGCGAGGGCGATGCCAAGGTTGTTCTGCGTCATGGCCCAATCGAGCGGCACGCGCTCACGGGTATATTCCTCAAGTGCTGCGTTGTAGGCGACAACGGCCTGTTCGAGGGACTCGGTGCCGCTTTCGCGCTCGCCCAAGGCCAGGAAGGCGTTGCCGAGGTTGTTCTGCGTCGCGGCCCAATTGAGCGGCACACGATCGCGGGTACGTTCCTCAAGTGCTGCGTTGTAGGCGACAACGGCCTGTTCAAGGCGCTCGGTGCCGCTTTCGCGCTCGCCCAAGGTCGCGAGGGTGTTGCCGAGGTTGTTCTGCGTCGTGGCCCAATTGAGCGGCACACGATCGCGGGTACGTTCCTCAAGCGCCACGTTGTAGGCGACAACGGCCTGTTCGAGGCGCTCGGTGCCACTTTCCCGCTCGCCCAAGGCCCAGAGGGCATTGCCGAGGTTGTTCTGCGTCATAGCCCAATCGAGCGGCACACGGTCGCGGGTACATTCCTCAAGCGCCGCTTTGTAGGCGACAACGGCCTGTTCAAGGCGCTCGGTGCCGCTTTCGCGCTCGCCCAAGGCCCAGAGGGCATTGCCGAGGTTGTTCTGCGTCATAGCCCAATTGAGCGGCACACGATCGCGGGTACGTTCCTCAAGCGCCGCGTTGCAGGCGGCAACGGCCTGTTCGAGACGCTCGGTGCCGCTTTCGCGCTCGCCCAAGGTCGCGAGGGTGTTGCCGAGGTTGTTCTGCGTCATGGCCCAATCGAGCGGCACGCGCTCGCGGGTATGTTCCTCAAGCGCCGCGTTGCAGGCGGCAACGGCCTGTTCAAGGCGCTCGGTACCGCTTTCGCGCTGGCCCAAGGTCGTGAGGGCGTTGCCAAGGTTGTTCTGCGTCATAGCCCAATCGAGCGGCACGCGCTCGCGGGTACGTTCCTGAAGTGCTGCGTTGTAGGCGACAACGGCCTGTTCAAGGCGCTCAGTGCCGCTTTCGCGCTCGCCCAAGGTCGTGAGGGTGTTACCGAGGTTGTTCTGCGTCGCGGCCCAATCGAGCGGCACGTGCTCACAGGTATATTCCTCAAGCGCTGCATTGTAGGCGGCAATGGCCCGTTCGAGGTGATCGGGGCCGCTTTCGCGCTCGCCCAAGGTCTGGAGGGCGGTGCCGAGCACCATATACAAGCTGGCGCGGCGACCGGAGTCAACGATTGGACTATTTTTGTTTCCGAGCAAGTTAGCAAGCTGTTTCGTGACCGTGCTCAGCCGATCATCCAGCATCTGACCGCGCGCTTCGTCGCTAACGAGTGGTGCCACAGCACTCAGTGCCATGGCGGCGAGCTGCGCGCGGAATTCCTCACGGAAGTCATCTCCGAGAGTCACATTTTCCAGCACATAGTTTGAACCTCTATCCCCACGAGACAGCGTGCCATCGCCTTCACGTGGCACGAACCGTAGACTCAGCACCTCTTCCGGGACCTTGACCTCGCCGACAATGGCCAAATCCGCCTGCCGATCGGCCAAAATCTCGCGGGCGCGCTTGCGCATAGCCGGTTTCCAATCGTCTCCAGCACCGGAAGCTTTCACGATGCGAGCGGAGCGGGACAGGTAAATGCCATCAATGTCCCGGAATGCTCGTTCGACGGGTTTCGTGCTCTTCCCGCTACCATCATCCTCCAACCAAGTCAGCACAACGTGAAAACGTTCTTCAGAGAGTGACGGTTGGGGTCGTACATAACACCAAACTTTCTTGACGAAGTTTTTGGCGCCCAGGAATGCCCGCTGTGGCGATGGCATGTATGAGTTGAAAACGCCGCCTAACCATGACACGAGTATAGCGCCCACCCCCAAAACTTTTAGTTCTTTCAGTACCTGAAAAATGTCATTCGTTAGTTCATTCACAAGCGTTACTCCGTATGCACCCACCAGACGATCTGGCCGATGATCTCGTTAGTGTCGTTGATCGCGTAGGATTCTTGATCGAGATCATCGCTGTCTACCCACCAATAGTAAACCGCTCCGGGTTTTCCAGATACCGTTGAGTTTGAGTCAGGCGCCGTGGCCGCAGAAGTGCCCACTGCGGCTTAACACTGGTACCCATCTCCAGATAGAGCATTATTATCCCTTAACCGGGTTGACCGCATCTATCAGGCCACTCCAATCGATCCCGTCACGGCCTGCCTTCCTGATAAAGATGCCTTTGGAATCCGACAAAGGCGTCGAGAATTTTCGACACGTCACCCAACTCTGTCACCGCGTCGTTCATATCGCTGTATTTCAATTTCAAAAGATGTGGCAACTTGGCCTGATCCAGCTCCCCAACACCCACCTTGACATACTGCAACAGGACAAAGTCCAGAAACAATTGTAGCTTTTCATCATAACCCGAAAAGACACGCTCCCTCCGTCTCTCGACACGCTCTTCACGAGTGATGGGCGGAAGCGCAAAGGCGATATACGCGAGCACGTCAAATAGATCGCTCTTTTCCGCGTCGATCATCCTGCTGATTTCACCAAGCTGCTCATCGCCATAGCCTTTCTCCTTCAGGCTCTCCAAAAGCGCCTTGCGGGTATCGGGCCGGCTCCATAGCGCCCGTAGCTCGTCTTCATCCTTGAACAGTTCCGGCAAATCACCAAACAGACGCTGAATAAACTCAGCAGCAGACATCGGCCTGCCGTCCGGGCTATAGAAAATCGTGGCGACCATGTGCTGGATTGTGCGCTCTTTACCATCCGCCAGCTTCACCTTGATCTTCTTACGCGGTGGCTCAGGTTCACCACCAGGCTCATACGTGTCGGGAGCAGGCTCAGCAATCCCGGCACCCGGGCGCGCTGTCGGTGCGACCAGCTCTACGGGCTCGCCGTCCCACTCCGGATCATTGAAGAGCTCATATGCCTGGACGAAATCATAGACCGTAAAGTAGTCCTTGCCGTCGAACAGCCGCGTACCGCGCCCAATAATCTGCTTGAACTCGATCACTGAATTTACACGGCGCATCAAAACGATATTGCGCACGTTGCGCGCATCCACGCCGGTTGAGAGTTTTTGCGAAGTGGTCAGAATCGTGGGGATCGTCTTTTCGTTATCCTGGAAGGTGCGCAGGAACTGATCGCCAAGTGCTCCGTCATTGGCAGTGACCCGCACACAGTAATCCGGCTCCCTGCTGGTCTTCATCTGATTGATCAGGTCGCGCACGGCAAGGGCGTGATCCTGAGTCGCACAGAAAACAAGCGTCTTCTGAGACTGGTCAATCGCCTGCATGAAAAGTTTTACGCGGTACGCTTCACGCGTTTTGATCACAATAATTCGGTTGAAATCCGCCTCTGTATAACGCTTGCCTGTTTCAATCTCGCCCTCAATCAACTCGTCATCGGAGGTATAGACGTAACTGTCCAGCGTCGTTGCGATCTGTTGCACCTTGAACGGTGTCAGGAAGCCGTCATTGATGCCTTCCTTGAGGGAGTAGATGTAAACCGGCTCCCCGAAATAGGAATAGGTATTCACGTTGTCCGTGCGCCTGGGCGTTGCCGTCAGGCCAAGCTGCACCGCCGGGGCAAAATATTCGAGAATGCCGCGCCAGTTTCCTTCGTCATTCGCGCCGCCGCGATGGCACTCATCAATCACGATGAAATCGAAAAAATCAGGCGGATAGTCGCCAAAACTGGGCGACGGATTCCCTTCAGCATCGCGCCCCGTCATGAAGGTTTGAAAGATGGTAAAAAAGATGCTGCCGTTTTTCGGCACGCGGCCCTTCTTACGGATCACTTCCGGGTCTATGCGAACAAGCGCATCGTCAGGGAAAGCCGAAAACGCGTTATAAGCCTGATCAGCCAGGATGTTGCGGTCGACCAAAAACAGAATACGCGGGCGGCGGGTTGGTTCGCCGCTCAAATTCCAGCGACTGTGAAAGAGCTTCCAGGCAAGCTGAAACGCGATGAAGGTTTTGCCGGTTCCTGTCGCCAGAGTCAGCAGGATGCGATTCTGCCCGCCTACGATGGCCTCCAATGTCTTGTTGATGGCATTGTGCTGGTAATAGCGCGCTCGCCACTGCCCGCTCTTGTCTTCAAACGGCACCTCGCCAAACCGGTCACGCCAGATATTGGCCTCGGCGAATATCTGATTCCACAATTCATCCGGCGTGGGATAACGATCAACATGGCTTTCCGCTCCGGTCTGCATATCGATCTGGTAGATGCCGGCGCCATTGGTGGAATAGGTGAATCGCGTTTGCAGCATTTCAGCGTATTTCTTGGCCTGTCCGACGCCTTCGGTATCAGGCAAGTCGCGGCGCTTGGCCTCAATCACGGCCAGCTTCTGACCTTTGTAAAACAGGACATAGTCGGCAATATCCTGGCTGGCGCGCTTGCCTGCCCCCTGCAAACGGCCAAGGGTAATTACTTCACGCCGAACACGGCTGCCCTCGACAACACCCCAGCCCGCTTGCCTGAGTGCCGGATCGATCAGCTCTGCGCGGGTTTCGGCTTCGTTCATTCCATTCCCTTGAAAACCCGTTGAATCAAAACCCGGTCAAGAAATTCTCTCAATTCAATAGAATCATAAGATATTGATAAAAAACGATTTTCCTTGATTAATGGTGCACCGGAAACCCTCAAAATCAAAACCCAATCAAGAAATATCCTTAAGCCCACCATGGATAATATCCTCCTCTGGGGTGATTGGTCTCCGCACTTTGACCGCGCAGCTCATCAACCAAAGCGATGTCGCGGTCCATCGTCATGCGCCAGTCTCTTTCAGGACACGATCAGGTTGCGTGGTGAGTTCGCCGGAGAAGGCTTTGGCGAGTAGAGATTGTTTGAGCTCGGCAAGCGCAGTTATCCTTCGAGTGTAGATTTGTCCTAGGCGATCACCTTCAACTCTATGTGTGTTCAGCCGTTCGACGATTTTCTGCTGTTCGGTTTTTGACTCAGGGAAATCTAAATTGAGATCCTTAAGTGATGAGTTTGAAATGACTGGCTGGGCTGATTGACGAGCAAAATTTCTAAGGTTTTTAAAATTTAAAAGGTAAGTAAGAAACGCGTTATCAAAATCGAATTTCTTATCGACAACCTTGAACGCGTTGTCAGTTAGCCAGATCGCATCACGAATGTTACGCACATTACCGCAAAGCGCGCCAACACGTCCAATAATCACATTATCGCCGATCAGATTGTGCTCGTTGTGAGTTCCGGCGATACCATTTCCCCCAAAAACAGAATAATCCCCTTGGACCATAGCCTTGCTTGTAAGACCGTCACCACTCTTCAAACGAAAGCAATCTCCCAAAGGCTTGCTCGTCCACCCCTCACTCGTCTCGGTGAAAATAGAATTCAGATAGCTTTCAAACAACTCGCGAGCATTGGCAAGGTTCTTTTCGGTGTTGGCAATCGCCGCATCGATCCCCTCAAATACCTCATCCAGAATGGCGACAATGCGTTTTTGTTCGGGGAGTGGGGGAACGGGAATATTGAAATCCGATAGTTGAGAAAACTTGAGATTGTTAATATTTATACCGTCTGATAACTCTTGAATAAAGTCAAAATAGCGCTTTGAAGTCATACATCTATACAGAAATTTTCCGTCGATCTCATCATTCGGTGTCACAAGTCCCATAAATCCACCAAATGCATAATCGTAGTCAGCGTCTACGTAAGCAATTTTTCCAAGATGCTTTTTACTACCACTAGCCGTGCATATCAGTAAGCTACCAAATCTCAACTTTTTAGATGCAGGCACATCAATGTCGGGGCGTATGTATTTAAGCTCTTCGAAATCTAGTTCTCCACGCTCCAAAGAGATGTTGTTAGCACGCAACACAACATTCTTTGAGGATTGCACCTCATCTGATTTTTTATAAGTTAGACCGCGTGTGAAGGTGCAAACTTCCCCCAGCGTTTTTGTTTCCCACATCACAATATACTTCGAATGCCTTCGAGAATATCGGCGCTCTCCGCATCCAGCGCAACGATCTCGGTGATAATCTCTTCCGGCTCGCGTAGCGGCGTTTCCTCGGCCTTGTTCGGATTTTTCACCGACAAATCAAAACTCGCCGGATCGATGTCCGATTGATTGATCGTCCAGGATTTTTCGGAAGCGGCAAAACTCGCTTGAAGTTCGACAAATTCCCTAAGATCATTGTCATTGAGTGCATTGGTCTTACCCATGTTGCGACCAGGGTCTAGCTTGTAATACCAGATTTTCCGTGTTGGTGCGCCTTTTTCAAAGAACAGCACCACCGTCTTCACTCCCGCGCCTATGAAGGTTCCGCCAGGACAATCCAGCACGGAATACAGATTGCAGCTTTCTAACAACTCCTTCCGCAAGGCGCGGCTGGCGTTGTCAGAATTTGACAGAAACGTGTTCTTGATAACAACCGCAGCCCTGCCGCCCGCCCTCAAGCGTTTGATGAAGTGCTGGAGGAACAGGAAGGCCGTTTCGCCGGTCTTGATCGGAAAATTCTGCTGAACCTCTTTGCGTTCCTTCCCGCCAAAGGGCGGATTGGCAAGGATCACGTCATAGCGATCCTTCTCCTGAATATCGCTGATATTCTCAGACAGCGTGTTGGTGTGGATGATGTTCGGCGCGTCAATGCCATGCAGGATCATGTTCATGATCGCAATCACGTAAGCCAGGCTCTTCTTTTCTTTACCGTAAAAGGTACAGGTCTGAAGCGTTTGCAGTTGTCTCGTCGTCAGCTCGCCTTTTCGCAAGTAGTCATACGACTCACACAGGAAGCCTGCCGACCCTGCCGCACCGTCATAAACGCGCTCGCCGATCTTCGGTTTTACCACCTCAATCATCGCCCGAATCAACGGACGCGGCGTGTAATACTCGCCGCCATTGCGCCCGGCATTGCCCATGTTTTTGATCTTGGCTTCGTATAGATGTGAAAGCTCGTGCTTTTCCTTTTGCGAACGGAACCGTAGCGCGTCTATCAACTCAAGCGCATCACGAAGGGAATATCCACTCTGGAATTTATTTTTGATCTCGCCGAAAATCTCGCCGATTTTATATTCGATGGTATCGGGGCTGGTAGCGCGTTGCTTAAACCCTTGTAAATAGTGAAACAGCTTGTGATTCACATAGTCTATCAGGTCATCGCCGGTTAGCGCATTGTCATGATCAAAGGAGCCATCGGCTTTTCTGGGGGCTGCCCAGTCCGACCAGCGGTGCGGCGCGTCAATGATGAAGTCATAACTCTTGCCAACGAGCTCTGCCTCCATGGCGCGCTCATGCTCAAGATCGTCCAGATATTTAAGAAAAAGCATCCATGATGTTTGCTCTGTATAATCCAGCTCAGAAGAGCAACCCGCTTCTTTATGCAGAACGTCATCGATATTTTTAAAGGTCTGTTCAAACATGCTTTTTCTCGCTTCTCTACCTGATTTGGTGGCAGCAATTTCCCATGCGTTCAATTTTTTGTGGTTTGCCCATCAATCCACTTTTCAATCTCGCGCCGCCGGAACCGCCACGCCCCGCCAACCTTAAAACCGGGTATTTTACCCTCGGCTGCTAGACGATAGGCGGTTTTTTCCGTCAGTTTCAGATATGCGGCAACCTCCTTGATGGTCATAATGTCGGTGTTCATGGCATTCTCGTTGAAACAGTCTTTATGAGAAAATATGGAAAAATACAGGAAAATACGATAAATCGCAACCTATGTGCGAAAATCATCAATGCCGACTGTGGTTAAAGCCCTGTGCGCTTAAATTTCACCGCCCGTGCGCCTCGCCACCAGACCTGGATTCATGGTGCATAACAAGGCGCTATTAAAATTACTGAACGAGATGAATCAGGAGACCGTCTGCCAAGCTGCATGACCAACTGCCGAGACTCCCCTAAAAAATGTGCGAAAAAAGATTGACACTACCGCGAGAAACCTAAAAACTGGAATGAAAACATGCTCTAAATAATCGACTTGACAGCATAGTCACTTGTTATGTGTTCCTTTATTGTTTACAACAATATACGCATCTATACTTAATCTAGGATTTGTGATTTTCCAGCAGCTTTTGAGATGGGATACCAAGTTTATTTCCTATCTTCTGTTTGGTTTTGAAATCAACATCATGCATAGCGCAGTGGTCAACAATAAGAAACTTTAATATTTGTTTTGATGTTTCAGAAAATCTGTCCTGATAAGTTTCATCGGCAATATTGTCAATCTGAACATTTTTGTTATACCACATTAAAATACCATGTTTTACAAGAAAAGAAGCTGGGGTGTTTTCCTTATCGCAGACTTTTTCAATTACTTCTGTTAACTTATCTGAACCTAATGAATGAACAATTTTATTGATCAGGACATATATAATAAAGAAATTCATATTCCAAAATAGCCGTTTTGATAATTTATTTATTTCTTCATCGGATGGCTGTTTTTCCTTCTTTCCTTCTGCTTTTCTTCGCTTTACCTCTTTTTCACTAATTTTTCTTATTCCATTTGAAATAAAATCAATAACCTCTTCCTTACTATTTTTCACCGTCTCAAGACAAAAGGATAAAATACGAAAGTGAACTTGCATTGCCTCTTCGAAGATTTGTTCAAGTCGTGGCCTTTCTAACGATCCAGCACGATTTTTAATAATTCTCCCCATAACTTCTACTGTTTTGATACTTCTCCTCAACTCGACATCTAAATCATCATCGCTCTGGATATATTTCTCATCCTGGATATTTTCTTCATTGGCATCTCTTATTCGTTGATCCTCCTGATCTTGCATTTCTAAGCGTTTTATTCTTTCTGCTTTTGGTGTTGCGGTTGCATGAGGTAACACTGCTTTAGCAATTACATTTACTTGGTCATCAAGGTACTTAATCTCATCCTTTTCTAATGTTACTGGGATATGCGTTTCAAATGAGCCACATGCATTAAGCGTAATCTCATCTAAAATGTATCGATTTTTGGAATGATGTGAAATAAAAATTGCAATATACGCATTCTCATCTTTATGGAGATTCTCTATTATTGCATCTACTACTTTTTTATTTTCTTTAATGTGCTCCGAAAGGTATTTTGCAACAAAAAAATAATATAGATATGGATAGCAAAAAGAATAGTTGCCACAACTACCGTTAACGATTATTTTAGTTTTTTGTAGTTTACCTAATAAAATTTTTTTTCCTATTGGCAGATTATACTCGTCCAAATAGCGCTGCATGAAGACATCAAACTCGTTTTCTGAGAGCTCCTTTTTTTTCGAGATATGAAAATGAAAAGATAACTCAGTAAGAAAATTAACATAGGTGTCAAATTCTTCATTTTTCACACCTTCTTTTATTAGAAACAAGTAAATAAGAGCTTGATAGCAATAACCTTGTGAAGTTATCTCTTGATCAAGTGGTTTTCCAAACGACTCACTAGTACTTATAACTGTCAAAACAAAAAATGGATATGCAGGCATCATACCGCTACCAATTACTTTCCCCAATGAATTGTTTACTAGCTCAGTCGTTCTATCAATCTCATGATATTCATCGTTTCTCAAATTTTCGTTGTGCTCGGTTAAATGGGTCCATTTTTCGATCAACTTGTTCCTTAACGATGGATTAAGTTCTTTTATCTTAAAGTGGGTATAAGATTGAATAATATTTGCATCTTTGATGTTCAAACTAAAAATATCATCAACAATAATAATCTGGTGCTGATAACCGGATAAATTGCATATGTTTTTCTCTTTGTGTTTTACAAAATGAAAATCATCGACAATTGGAATTATTCGATCTTTTACTTCATCTATTCTTATTCCTTTATATTGTTCAGAAAATGCAGAAGCTATTTTATTTTCTATCTTCCCCAAAAACAGAGGGTTTTTATCTGACACATATACAGGGAAATAGCCTTGCTCTCTTAGTCTTAGAAATATTTTCTTGCACAAAGTTGTTTTACCAGACTGATTTTCTCCAGCAATAAGGACTTTTGAATAATCTAAAATATTATTTATCAATATTTCTGAGCTTTCACTTTTTTCATATTCCCTGATGTCATCATATTTTACCAAGTCAGGGAAAATAAATATGTCTTCTAAGGTAACCTTCTCTTTTTTAGAATGAGCCTTTGTTAGCATCTCAGTATCTTCTAAAAATGATACGAAAGTTTCATTAATTGTGATATTTTTAATTTTTGCTTCTAGATTAATGACTGGTTTTAACCCTTCATATACATTATTCCAAGCATCACTTGAGTTCGTATATGTAATTATCTCTTTACCGTCTTTTGGCAAAGCCATTAATGAGGCAATGCTCTCATCATCTTTCCAGCCGCACGCAGATAAGATAATTGGAATAACAGTAACCTTCCTGCTTTGTTTTAATTCAAAAGCTTTTATTTTTTCTTTTTTACATGCCGGAGAGGAAAGAAAATTGGCAGATATGAATAGGCATATTATGTCAGCATTTTCAATGTTATTATCAATGCTATTCTGAAACTCTTGGCCTGCCAGTATCTTGCGATCGTGCCAAGTACCAATTGACCCATTATCAGTTAGCGGACAAACATGTTTTCTAAATTCAGATATATACTCCTCATCAAGGTGAGAATAGCTAATAAACAACTTCAATTTATTCATAATATTTTTCCTGTTTCAAGCCTGCTCGATTCTGGAATATTCGCTTTACACACAACAACTAATATCAAATCTGTTCACCCTAATACCTGATACTACTAGACAAATCAAGCCTATTTCCCCTGATAAGTGCAAATTTTCCGGGATACAGGCAATTTTCTTGATAAGTTGATACTACCCAACAAATCCAGACAAGTTTTTTTACCCCTTAGATAGGAACCCGAACGGGTATGTCGTTCATCTTATCGTCTATCTCATCATTTACTGAACAACAACCCTTGCATTGAGAGGCTGCACCGGCCGATTGTTTTCCCCATGCAGGACACCCCTAAAGATTTGCAACTGCTCACTGGGAAACAGTTGCCAATTCTGGAAACCCGGCTGACCATACCATGCCCTGCAAGCCACTTCTACATTAATTTTCCCGGTGGCAGGCGAAAAATCTATGGTTGTTCCGTGTATGCGGTGTTTGATCTTGCACAGAAATGGCCTCCCCCAGAGGGTCCCAACCCTGTTACCGCCGTGAAAGGGCGGTGTCCCGGCAGGCTGGCCGGAGATTGGTTGTTCCGGTTTAATTGTGTAGGTAGAGCGCTTAACTGCACAAACTTGCTTTTTCTGAAAGTTCTGCTATACTCTAAGTATTGATAAAATTGTCCGTGTTGCGGAAAGGCCGGAATTGGAGCATTACGATGAAATATATTAGAAGTTGTAATTGCGTTGTCTTCCTCGTTATTTTGAGCGTGTCATTCTTTGCAGGCGCAGAGCCGGCAAACTACGATTTCGACGCACTGAAAGAAAAGTACTACGCCGACCATCCAGGCAAGGGCAAGTATGCCGATTTCTGGGAACCGATCCCAATCCAGCAGTACTGGAATCCGATAACGTTTTACCAGCCGCCTGATACGATTAAGGGTGAGTTTACCGCGGATCAATGTATCGCCTGCCATCAGGGGATAACGCCGGGGTGGGTGTATGCGTGGAAAGGCAGCACCCATGCAAAGCTGGATGAAATCCGCGGGCTGCCCGCCGATGATCCCCGCCATTATAAAAAGGCGAAGCTGGAAGAGATCGAGAAACAGCTGCGTAAACGCGGCGTACTGGCGCAGGGAGAGATGCTGGAGGCAGTGAGTTGTATCGATTGTCATGCGGGGGCGGGCAAGAAATCGATGCGGCATGAAAAGGATTTGAGAATGCCCGATCGCGCCGCTTGCGGTGAATGCCATCTCCGGGAATTTGCTGAAGCTGAATCGGAAAAGGAACAAAAATGGCCGCAGGATCAATGGCCCGACGGGCATCCTTCTCATGCGATGGACTGGAAGGCCAATGTCGAAACTGCTGTCTGGGCCGGCATGTCGCAGCGTGAAGTCGCGCAGGGTTGCGATATGTGCCACTATCAGCAGAATAAATGCGACGGTTGCCATACACGCCATACTTTTTCGGCCGCCGAGGCTCGCAAGCCCGAGGCGTGTGCGACCTGCCACAATGGTGTGGATCATAATGAGTTTGAGGCATATATGCTGTCCAAGCACGGGGTGATCTATGAAATCAGCGGCAAAGCGGATTGGGACTTCGAGGTGCAGTTGAAGGATGCGCTGACGAAGGGAGGTTATACTGCACCGACTTGCGCCTGGTGTCACTTTGAATTCAACGGCGAGTTTTCGCATAATCTGGTGCGCAAGGTGCGCTGGGCCTTCAATCCGACCCCGGCCATTGCCGATAATCTCGATCATCCCTGGTTCGAGGATCGTAAAGTTGCCTGGCGGGGCACCTGCTCTAAATGCCATTCTGCGCGTTTTTCCGAGGCCTGGCTGGATACGGCTGACAAGGGCACTATCCAGGGCTTGGCGGTTGAGCAGGAGGCAAAACAGGTGGTGCAGAAATTGTACGATGACGGTCTTATGATCGGTCAAAAGACGAATAGACCGGCGCCGCCCAAGCCTGAGAGTGATGCACCGGGCGGATTCTTCGCGCTGTTCTGGGCTAAGGGCAATAATCCATCTTTAGTCGATCGTATACACACGGAAATGTGGGAGCATGATCTGATCAAGCATTATAAAGGACTGTTCCATGTCAATCCCGGCGGGTTCACGTATACCGACGGCTGGGCAAGACTGATAAAACGCTATGCTGAAATTCAAGATGAAAATACTCGTATAAGAGAAATGGCCGAATTGAAGCAACAGGTGGAGGCAATCAGCAGGCAATAGGCTGCGCCTCGATCTATCTGTACAAGGATTTGCCGCCGTTTGTTTGGTTTTTACTCCGAAAGCAATGCTGGACCGTCTGGACAAGTCGGCAACGCCCGATTTTCAGTCTTTGCAGGCCTTATTCTGACGCTGGCAGTTATTGCCGGTTATTATACGGTTGATCTGCGGAAGCCGCCACCGGATGCAGGGGGCGGCGGTCAGGAGCAGGGGTTTGCAATACATTCATCCACGGATACCGGGCATTTATTTTTCACAAAATCATCTTATTCTGTAGACCGGCTGGATAGCTATCGTGTTTCCGCCGCCGAAGGAGTCGAATACGATCTTAGGGTGGCAAGATATCGAGATGAGGATGGAAGCAATAGGCAGGCGATAGTTTATTTGCCTGCTGAAACCGATGAGGATGGAAAAGTGCCTGTTGTCGGCGACCGGACGGCGCATTTTCGCTATGAAAGGTGGATGGCTGCCGCCGAGGCAATCAATAAATATACAGACGCTCCGGCCTTGTTTGTTTCTTTTTGGGATAACGGCCAGCGGATCAATTTGTTTACCAAACGAAGGGCCTGGATAACATTGCCCGACCGGGATGCGTATAGTACCCGTGAGGAACGGCAGTTGTGGGAGTCGGTGGCGGGCGGTTTCGACATGGAAGGAAGATCGGCGATGTACAGCCGGTGGTTGCTGATGGATATGGATGCGGCGCTTTTGGAACTGACAAGGGTACTGCCGGATGATCGGGATATTTATCTGCTTGCCGGTACGGATGATCTTGCCCATATACAGGAGGTTGCCATTCTTTCCGGACGGAGTCTGCCGCTGGAAACCAGGTTATTTTCCAAAGATGCTGATTTGCACAGCGGCATTGCCAGGGTGAAAGAATGGGCGAGAGAAGACGGCGGAACCGGAAGCTATCTGGTTCAATCTGTTTCGTACCAATTTATCCGTGTTTGGCGGATCACCGATCCGGCGTTTGAAGATACCTTGCTGGCAAGGCTATTGCCTTTTACCTCGTCATTCAATAAGCCTTTTAAGCGAGTCAGGCTGATCTATCAATCGGATGTGGGCGCTTATATCAGCCTCTATCAGTTGATGAATTAAAAGCCTGGCGGCGTCAGATCCTATATATTATGGCGGAATTACGTCGAGACACAATTATATTGCAGTGTAGTTATTGCGGTTGCTGGACCAGCCGGACAGAAGGCTATACTGATTGAAACTCTGGTGGCGCTGGGCATCCTGCTCTGCAATTCCTGCGCAAGATTTATCCTCTGACCTGCCCTCACCCCGGCCCTCTCCCAGAGGGAGAGGGGGATGCTCTTGGTAGCGGATCCAGTCAACCCCTCTCCCAGAGGGAGAGGGAGAAACCTGAATAACAGCGCTTTTATCCAACCCCCCTCTCCCTCTGGGTGTTACATCCCGTGTGATCGCTCAAGACCTCGCTGGGAGATTTATAGCCCAGGCAGGTTAAGCGGGTTCGGTTGTAGTTGTTCACAAATGTGTGGATGAACTGGTTTCTTTGCTCGTGGTTGTGGAATCGGTTCTTGCTCCAGTTGCTTTTGAGTTGTGGCTGGCTGCGCAATGCCTCACTCAAACGGCGATTGAATCGCTCCACCATGCCGTTGGTCTGCGGTCGAAACGGGCGAATGAGACGATGCTCAATATGATGCTCACGGCACACCCGGTCAAACGGATGCGTACCACTTGGTTTGCCGTCTGGCTTGCCTTTCTTGTCCACTGCAAAGCGGTCTGTGAAGCCTCCATCGTTGTCGGTAAGCAGGGTATGCACCGGGTGGGGAAACGCATCCAGGAACTCACGCAGACACTGCGAGGTCGTGGCGGCATCGCGGCGCGCAATGATTTTCACCCAGACAAAGCGCGTAGCCCGGTCAATCGCCACCAGCACATAGCTGCGTTGCTTCTTGAGCTTGCTCAACACCTTGAAGTCCATATGGATAAACCCGCACGTGGCCTGCTCGAAACAGCCGAAGTCACGCGACTGCTTGACTTGCGGCAGCCGGTTTACGCCTAAGCGCTTGAAGCAGCGATGGATCGCACTGCGACTGAAGGTCTGGGGAAAACAGCGGTTCATCACCTCAACCACATCATCCAGCGACAAGCGCAAGCGTAGCCGCAACTCGGTGATAATCTCCTCGTGCTGCGGCGACGTGCTCGGATTGAGGTTATGACGCGTGTGGGAGCCGTCATAGATGCGCCCGGCCCGCAGCCACTTGTAAATCGTAGGCAGAGAGACTCCGAGCTCACGCGACAAGGTCGGTGCGCTCTTGTTTGAGGTCTGAATATACTTTCGTGTGGCCGGCGTTGTGGTGGCCAGCTTATGTAATTTAATCTCCACTTTTTAACCTCCTCTGAACGTATTGAATACCGGATTGGATTGAAAGAGAGTATATCCTATCATACGGCACAAAACATCTGGGAGAGGGGCCGGGGGTGAGGGAGTTAAACCAGGCCCGCACTAGACCCCGGCCACGGCATCCGTCGAAACTGGCTTGAACACATCGGCGTTTTACGGGTGGGAATTATGGCGGGGCAAGGTACTGCAAAAAATAGATTTAATATGATAATATTTGCATAAATATAATAGAATATCTATAATAATTGAATTAATATATTTTCCCGTATGGCTTGATCAGGCACATAATGCTTTGATAAAGTATTAGAGCATTCGTATATTTTAGGTGTGCATACCGTATATTTATGTGTTATGTATTGATAAAATGTTATTGACGTATGCCTGTTTCTGATCTAGAATACGATCAGGCGGAAGGAGTAACTGCTTTGTGAGAGGCATAGAATGAAGAGTGTCTACTATATATGCAGGTATCCCTTCGGCAGGATACCAGAGGATCACGGTCGAGCACACTGCCCCAAAATCGGTTTTATTGCCGGGTTATTCCGTGCGCGGTCTTCATAACTTCTCTTCCGGCGTAGTCCGATTCCTATGAGCTATCGCACTCTCCACCCCCTGTTTTCCTCCTTCCTCGGCACGGTATTTATCCTGCATGGGGTACTGGCCCCGGTTCGCGCCGAGTCCCCGGCGCTACAGGAGCAGGCTCGCCTGTCCGGTAAAGACAGCGCTCCTGCAGGGGCAAGGGGCGGGGCCTTGCCCGAGCTTGCCGGTCTGGAGCAGCCGGCGTTGGACTCGCATCTGGAGCGGTATGTAGCGGAGCCATTGCGTCAAACCAGCGAGCATCTGAAGGGATTATTTTCCAATCAGCAGCAGGTGACCGGGGTTCTGAATCAGATCCAGCAGGGCGGGGTAGACCTGGAGCAGAGGCTGGCCAGAGCCGGGGAGGAGAAGCTGCAATCAATGGTGGATGGAGGGCTGCAAGATATAGAGCAGCGCCTGCAGGGGAGTATACTGCAGCAGTTGAATCTCAGCTATCGTGTGCCCTTTGCCGGGCGGGAGGAACTGTTTCATGTCAATGCCACGCTGCCGCTGTGGGAAACCTCGAACCATTTGCTCTTCAATCAAGGCGGGTTACTGCTGCGCGACGGCAAGGATGGCGCCAATCTAGGGCTGGGCTACCGATTTTTGGCGGGCGAAGGACTGCTACTGGGGATGAATACCTTCTACGACTGGCTGTCGGACCCGAATGTAGAGCGCTGGTCGGTAGGCGCCGAGGCCCGCAGCGCATGGCTGGACCTGCACGGCAACTGGTATCAGGGCCGGGGGAATGACCGGGACGGAGACACGCTGTATTACAGCCCGGATGGTTGGGACATAGAACTGGCGGCGCACCTTCCGACCGTTCCGTGGGTGGAACTGGGGGCCAGCTATTACCTCTGGGAGGGCGAGGGCGGCCAGGATGACCTGGAAGGCCAACGCTACCAGCTATCGCTGAAACCTTTCACATTGTGGAACATAGGTCTTGAATACGATGACCCGGACGGGGACGGCGGTTCCTGGGGCATAAAGACCGATCTCAACTATCAATTTGGCGTTCCGCTCTCGAATCAACTGGCGTTTCGCGGTACGCAAGGGACACCCGACCTGTGGAGCCGCCGCTATGAAAAAATAGAGCGCGAGTACGCCATACGTGTGCGTGAGCAGCGGACTGCCCCGGCGGTAACGCCTGCTCCGGCGGTAACGACTGATCGTATCTCCGTTGAGTTTGTTGATCTGTTTCCAGGGCCGTTGAATGTGCCGGTGCGCTTGCCGGCAGGCCGCTTTTACGAGGCGTTGCTGACCGTCGCCGACTTCGAGGAGACCAATGACCTGCCCGGAGAGATCACATTCACTGATGTCACCCGCGACAGCGAGACAGAGGCGACCCTGACCCTGAGGTACATCCAGACGACACCGCCCACCACTCCGTCCGGCACCATACGCATCACGGTACTGGATACCGGACTCACCGGCAATAGCGGCGACCTGTCCAATCAACTTATTGTAGACGTTAGTGGTGGTGGTGCCGCTGCCCCCACGACACCCCGGCCGCTGATTGCCCGGCCTTTGCCTTTCAGTATGACCGGCTGCTCGGCGGATGCCTGCGTAGTCCCTGCTACCGGCGCGCCAGTGCCCTTGCCCATCTTGCAGTTGCCGATTACCCCGGTAGAGGCGTCCACCTGTGCGACTTGCCAGATTTCTCTGGCCTTTGACCTCGAATTTGGCGGCACTGCCGTGTATGGCGACGACTACATGGTGACCGGGCTGACGCTGACGCCGACCCGGGACACTGCCGACCGTCCGGTCCCCATCCCGCCACCCGCTGCGCCCACACCGCCAGCCACCGCCAGCGACACGCTCAGAGTGACCCTGACTTCACTCAGCACCCACTACCTGAATGTAACGCTGACTCTGACGCCGGATGCCGACACAGAGCGGGAGGAGATCCAGTTGGTGTATGTGAATGAAGACGGCAGCCGGGGCGCCCCGCAAACCATGCTGGCCCTTGAGCCGGCGGGCGCGCTCCTGCCCTCTGCCAGTGTCGCTACCACCCCGCTGACCGAGAGGAGCCTGGTTGCCGGCACGGCCACGGCGACAGTGACGCTGAGCGACTCCGAATACGTAGAGCCCAGCGCGCTGGATACCGCCGACTTCACATTGACCGCTGACGTGCCCGGCACGGTGACGGTAGCCGGGGTCACCCGCACCAGCGCCACGGAAACCATACTGACCCTGCGGCATGAAGGCGCAGACATTAGCGTCGACGGAACCTTGGACGTGATCGTAGAGGCCTCGGCCCACAGCGGCGCTGTCGCCCTGCATGCCGGCAACGTACCGATTACCGCGATGAGCGGCGATGCGACCCTGAGTGGGCTGACGGTCAGTCCTGGCGCCCTGGCGCCGCCCTTTGTCGCGGCCACCACCGACTATACCCTCAATGTAGCCAGCACCGTAACCAGTGTCACGCTGACGCCGACCGTTGCCGATGCGGGCGCGACCTTATCCATCTCCGGTTCGACCACGACGATCAGCGGCCTGACACCGGGCGGCACGAGAGTAGTTCCCATCGTAGTCACCGCCGCAGACGGACGGACGATGACCTACCGGGTACGTATCACCAACGCTCCTGACTTGATGCCGACCTTTGGCAGCCAAACGGTGGCGCCCCAACGCTATACGATGGGCGCCGACGTGGGGACGGTACAGTTGCCCGAGGCCACCGGCGGCGATGGCGCCCTGTCCTACACGCTGACCCCGGCCCTGCCCAACGGCCTGAGCTTTGACGCCAACACACGCCAGATCACCGGCGTCCCGACTGCAACGGTGGCGGAGACCCCCTACACGCTGACGGCGACCGATTCCGATGCTACAAGCCCAGACCAGGCCACCCTGAGCTTCCCCATCACGGTGGTGGCGGCAGGCCCGGTGGCGGTAGATTTGAATGCCAACATTGCCGGCGACGATGTAGTGAACATTGCCGAGCAGATAGCCGGCTTTGTCATTAGCGGGACAGTGGCTAACGGGGCCACGGTGGAAGTGACCCTTGACAGTGGCACACCCCGTGATGCCACCGAGAGCGGCGCCACCTGGACGGTTACCATTCCGGCCAATGACACTGAGATCACCGGCGCCAGCGTAGTGGTAGAGGCCACGGCCACGCTGGCAGGCGGTACCGGCACGGCGAGGCGGACGATAGCCGTAGACCTGGCGGCCCCGACGGCGACCTACGCGCCACCGGCATCACTGACCGTCGGCACGGCCATCACCGCCATCACGCCAACCAGCCCGTCTGCAGACATCAACGCCTATGCAGTGCAAAGCGGCGCTCTGCCGCCGGGCCTGACGCTGGCCGGTGACACCGGCATCATCGACGGCGCCCCGACCACGGCAAACGTTGCCACCGCAGAGGTGACCATCCGCCTGACCGACACTGCCGGCAACCCCGGGGACGTGCTGATTGACTTCCCGGCGGTGGAGCGGGGCAGCCAGACGCTGACCGGCTTTGCCTACGACTCCTCTACGGCAACGGCCCTCCAGCCCAGCCCCCCGACGCTGATTGCTCCCACGGGCGCGGTTTCTGGCAGCGCCTTGAGCTATGCGAGCAGCGATACCAACATCTGCACGGTGAATGCGGGCACCGGCGTCCTGACGCTGTTGACCGCAGGGGACTGCGTCATTACCGTAACCGCCTCAGCGACGTCCAACTACAACGAGGCCACCGACACCTTTACTATCACGGTCGCACCGCCAACCACCCCGCCCACCGCCACCCTGGCCGGCTCGCTGACCGAAGCCACCCTGTTCGCCGCCACGACGCCGACCGTCACCGTCACGCTGGTCAACACCGCATACGAGGTTGAGGGCACCCTGATGCCAAGCCACTTCAGCGTGACGGATACCGTCGACGGGACTGTGAGCGTGAGCGATTTCACCCGCGACAGCGACACCGTCGCCACGCTGACGCTGGCGTACAGCGGCGAGGACATCACCACCGCCGGTACCCTGTCCGTCATCCTCGCCGCCGCCGGCCACACCGGCACCGACGACCTGATGACCAGCACCATCGCTATTACCGCCAGCACCGGCGTCAATATCTGCGGGCGGACGGCACAGGTGCGGGATGGGATTGTCTTCCAGTCCTCGGCCACCGAATGCACGAGCATCACCGACCTGGCAAGCATTACAAGGCTTAATTTGGACAGGCAAAGCATCGCTTCGCTGCAACCCGGCGATTTTGCCGGCTTGACGGCGCTGGAGAATTTGTTTTTGAGCGTCAACGACCTGGAGTCCCTGCCCCCCACCATTTTTGCCGGCTTGACGTCGCTGAAGAATTTGTGGTTGTACAACAACGCCCTGGAGTCCCTGCCCCCCACCATCTTTGACGGTCTGGAGAGGCTTAATTTTTTGCAGTTGCGTAGCAACCCGTTCACGGCGGACACCGGACTGCCCGCCGGCATCTTTGACGACGTGCTGGATACCCTGAACTCCATCAGGGTTGACCAAACCGTCCGCGACGCCCATTTTGTCTGCTCCCGTGACGACGCTACGGCGATTGTCCTGGCGACCACCGGCGTGACCGACTGCCTGCGCATCAGCTCCGCACAACTCAACGCCTACCTCGCGGTGAGGGGCGCCACCCTGGCCGGCACGCTGACCGAAGCCAGCCTGTTCGCCGCCACGGCGCCGACCGTTACCGTCACGCTGTCCACCACCGAATACGTGGCCCCGGGCACCCTGATGCCAAGCCACTTCACCGTGACGGATACCGTCGACGGGACTGTGAGCGTGAGCGATTTCACCCGCGACAGCGCCACCGTCGCCACGCTGACGCTGGCGTACAGCGGCGAGGACATCACCACCACCGGTACCCTGTCCGTCACCCTCGCCGCCGCCGGCCACACCGGCGCCGACGACCTGATGACCAGCGCCATCGATATTACCGCCAGCGCCGGCGTCAATGTCTGCGGGCGGACGGCACAGGTGCGGGATGGGATTGTCAGCGAGTCCTCTGCCACCGAATGTACGAGTGTGACCGACCTGGCAAGCATTACAAGGCTTGATTTGTTCACGCAAAGGATCGCTTCGCTGCAACCCGGCGATTTTGCCGGCTTGACGGCGCTGCAGGGTTTGAGTTTGAACGACAACGACCTGGAGTCCCTGCCCGCCACCATTTTTGCCGGCTTGATGTCGCTGGAGCAGTTGGGTTTGAGCTTCAACGACCTGGAGGCACTGCCCCCCACCATTTTTGCCGGCTTGACGTCGCTGCAGAGTTTGGATTTGGGCAACAACGAACTGGAGGCACTGCCCGCCACCATCTTTGACGGTCTGGATGGGCTTCAACGTTTGCAAATGTTCGGCAACCCGTTCACGGCGGACACCGGACTGCCCGCCGGCATCTTTGACGACGTGCTGGATACCCTGAGCGCCATTACAATATTCCGATTCACCGGCGGCTTTGAGATTGACCAAACCGTCCGCGACGCCCATTTTGTCTGCTCCCGTGCCGACGCTGCGGCGATTGTCATGGCCACCGCCGACGTCACCGACTGCCTGCGCATCAGCACCGCACAACTCAACACCGCCCTCCCGCTGGTGACGGACGCCACCTTGAGCGGCCTGACCCTGTCCGACGGCACCGACACCTTCCCCCTCACCCCGGTGTTCGCCTCCAGCGCCACGACCTATACCGTCACCGTCGCCAACAGCGTCACCAGTGTGACGGTCACGCCGACCGCCACCAATGCCGTCGCCACGATTACCGTCAACGGCGTCACCGTCACCAGCGGCAGCGCCAGCAGCCCCATTGACCTGACGGCAGGCACACCGATGGTCATTCCCGTTATTGTCACCGCCGCCGACGGCGACACCACGATGACCTACATGGTGACCGCCACCCGCGCGGCGGTGCCCACCGCCACCCTGGCCGGCACGCTGACCGAAGCCAACCTGTTCGCCGCCACGGCGCCGACCGTCACCGTCACGCTGGCCAACACCGAATACGAGGCGGCCCCGGGCACCCTGATGCAAAGCCACTTCAGCGTGACGGATACCGTCGCCGGGACTGTGCGCGTGAGCGATTTCACCCGTGACAGCGACACCGAGGCCACGCTGACGCTGGCGTACAGCGGCGAGGACATCACCACCACCGGTACCCTGTCCGTCACCGTCGCCGCCGCCGGCCACACGGGCACCGACGACCTGATGACCAGCGCCATCGCTATTACCGCCAGCGCCGGCGCCAATGTCTGCGGGCGGACGGCACAGGTGCGGGATGAGATTGTCAGCATATCCTCTGCCACCGAATGCACGAGCATCACCAATCTGGCAACTATTCTAAGTCTTGATTTGGACGGGCAACGCATCGCTTCGCTGCAAAACGGCGATTTTGCCGGCTTGACGGCGCTGCAGTTTTTGAGTTTGAACGACAACGACCTGGAGGCACTGCCCCCCACCATTTTTGCCGGCTTGACGGCGCTGCAGTTTTTGCGTTTGGACGACAACGACCTGGAGGCACTGCCCCCCACCATTTTTGCCGGCTTGACGAAGCTGCTGTTTTTGGATTTGAACGACAACGCCCTGGAGGCCCTGCCCGCCAACATTTTTGCCGGCTTGACGGCGCTGCAGTTTTTGGATTTGTCCGGCAACCCGTTCACGGCGGACACCGGACTGCCCGCCGGCATCTTTGACGACGTGCTGGATACCCTGGCCCTCTTTGAGATTGACCAAACCGTCCGCGACGCCCATTTTGTCTGCTCCCGTGCCGACGCTGCGGCGATTGTCATGGCCACCACCGGCGTCACCGACTGCCTGCGCATCAGCACCGCACAACTCAACACCGCCCTCCCGCTGGTGACGGACGCCACCTTGAGCGGCCTGACCCTGTCCGACGGCACCGACACCTTCCCCCTCACCCCGGTGTTCGCCTCCGGCGCCACGACCTATACCGTCACCGTCGCCAACAGCGTCACCAGTGTGACGGTCACGCCGACCGCCACCAATGCCGTCGCCACGATTACCGTCAACGGCGACACCGTCACCGGCGGCAGCGCCAGCAACGCCATTAACCTGATGCCGGGCGTGGCGGTGCCGATTACCATTGTCGTCACCGCCGCCGACGGCGCCACCGCGGAAACCTACATGGTGACCGTCACCCGCGCGGCGCCACCGATGGCTGTCACCGTCACCCTGGATGCCGACATTGCCGGGGACGATATCGTGAACATCGCCGAGCAGATAGCCGGCTTTGTCATTAGCGGGACGGTGGCGGATGGGGGCACGGTGGAAGTGACCCTTGACGGTGGCACACCCCGTGATGCCACCGAGAGCGGCGCCACCTGGACGGTTACCATTCCGGCCAATGACACTGAGATCACCGGCGCCAGCGTAGTGGTAGAGGCCACGGCCACGCTGGCAGGCGGTACGGGCACGGCGAGCCGGACGATAGCCGTAGACCTGGCGGCCCCGACGGCAACCTACGCGCCCCCGGCATCACTGACCGTCGGCACGGCCATCACCGACATCACGCCAACCAGCCCGTCTGCGGACATCAACGCCTATGCCGTGCAAAGCGGCGCTCTGCCGCCGGGCCTGACGCTGGCCGGTGACACCGGCATCATCGACGGCGCCCCGACCACGGCGACCGTTGCCACCGCAGAGGTGACCATCGGCCTGACCGACACTGCCGGCAACCCCGGGGACGTGCTGATTGACTTCCCGGCGGTAGCCATGGGCAGCCAGACGCTGGTCGGCTTTACCTACAGTTCCCCCACGGCAACGGTGGGCCAGCCGGTCCCGACGGTGACTGCGCCCAGCGGTGTACAGATCGGCAGCACCCTGAGCTACAGCACCACCTCAGCCGGCATATGCACGGTTAATTCAAGCACCGGCGCCCTGACGCTGGTTGGCGCAGGAGAGTGCGTCATTACGGTAACGGCCTCGGCGACGACCAACTATAACGAGGCGACCGCCGACTTCACCATCACGGTGTCTGCGGCAACGTTGCCGACCATATCAATCGCCGCCGGGCTTTCCCCGGTGACCGAGGGGACGGCGGCCACTTTCACGCTGACGGCCGACCCTGCTCCGGCGGGGAACCTGACTGTCACGGTTACCGTCACCGACTCGGGCAACTTCATTGCCGGCGCCGCGCCGACGACGGTAACGATTGCCGCCAGTGCCACGGAAGCCACACTGACGGTGGCGACCACCGGCGACGAGGTTGACGAGGCGAACGGCATGATAACGGCGACGGTGACATCTGGCGCCGGCTACACGGTGGACGGGACTAACAACACAGCCATTGTCATGGTGGAGGATGACGACGACGCCGGTGTCACCGTCAACCCGGCGACACTCAGTGTCCCCGAAAATGGCAGCAGCACGGCCGACTACACCCTGGTACTCGACACTGCGCCGACGGCCGATGTCACCATTGCCGTTGCGAGCGACACTGTCACGGCGGCAACCGTATCGTCGGCATCGCTGACCTTCACCCCGACCAACTGGAACACGGCACAGACCGTCACCGTAACCGGCGTGGACGACGACGTTGATAACCCCAGCGACGAACGCACTGCGAGCCTAAGCCATACGGCTGCGAGCGCGGACGGCGACTATAGCGGGGGAGCCATAAGCATAGAGTCTGTGACCGTCACCGTAGACGATGACGACGCTGCCGGCGTCACCGTTGACCCGCTGGCGCTTACGGTTGACGAAGCGGGCAGCGACACCACGGCCGACTACACCGTGGTACTCGACACCGCGCCGACGGCCGATGTCACCATTGCCGTTGCGAGCGACACTGACACGGCGGCAACCGTATCGTCGGCATCGCTGACCTTCACCCCGACCAACTGGGATACGGCACAGACCGTCACCGTCACCGGCGTGAACGACGACGACGATAACGTCGGCGACCAACGCACTGCGACCGTCAGCCATACGGCTGCGAGCGCGGACGGCAACTATGAGGGGGTAGCCATAAGCATAGCGTCTGTGACCGTCACCGTAGAAGATGACGACGACCCGGTCAGCGGGACGGTGACGGTCACCCTGGATGCCGACATTGCCGGCGACGATATCGTGAACATTGCCGAGCAGACGGCGGGCTTTGCCATCACCGGCACGGTGGATACCGGCGCCACGGTGGAAGTGACCCTTGGCAGCGGCAGCGCCCGTAGCGCCACCGTAACCGACACCATCTGGACGGTTGACATCCCGGCCGGCGCCCCTGAGATTACCGGCGCCAGCATAGAGGTGGTGGCCACGGCGATGCTGGCAGGCAGCAACGACGGCGAGGCGAGCCGGACGATAGCCGTAGACCTGGCGGCCCCGACGGCAACCTACGCGCCCCCGGCATCACTGACCGTCGGCACGGCCATCACCGCCATCACGCCAACCAGCCCGTCTGCGGACATCAACGCCTATGCAGTGCAAAGCGGCATTCTGCCGCCGGGCATGACGCTGGCCGGTGACACCGGCATCATCGACGGCGCCCCGACCACGGCAAACGTTGCCACCGCAGAGGTGACCATCGGCCTGACCGACACTGCCGGCAACCCCGGGGACGTGCTGATTGACTTCCCGGCGGTGGAGCGGGGCAGCCAGACGCTGACCGGCTTTGCCTACAGTTCCCCCACGGCAACGGCCCTCCAGCCCATCCCCCCGACGCTGAATCCTCCCACGGGCGCGGTTGCCAGCAGTACCTTGAGCTATGCGAGCGGCGATACCAACATCTGCACGGTGAATGCGGACACCGGCGTCCTGACGCTGTTGACCGCAGGGGACTGCGTCATTACCGTAACCGCCTCAGCGACGTCCAACTACAACGAGGCCACCGACACCTTCACCATCACGGTCGCATCCGCCATCCCGGTCGCCACCCTGGCCGGCACGCTGACCGAAGCCACCCTGTTCGACACACCGGCGCCGACCGTTACCGTCACGCTGGCCAACACCGAATACGCGGCCCCGGGCACCCTGCTGCAAAGCCACTTCAGCGTGACGGATACCGTCGCCGGGACTGTGCGCGTGAGCGATTTCACCCGCGACAGCGCCACCGTCGCCACACTGACACTGGCGTACAGCGGCGAGGACATCACCACCGACGGTACCCTGTCCGTCATCCTCGCCGCCGCCGGCCACACGGGCACCGGTGACCTGATGACCGGCACCATCGCTATTACCGCCGGCGCCGGCGCCAATGCCAATGTCTGCGGGCGGACGGCACAGGTGCGGGATGAGATTGTCAGACAGTCCTCGGCCACCGAATGCGCGAGCATCACCGACCTGGCAACCATTAAAAGGCTTGATTTGTTCGCGCAAAGGATCGCTTCGCTGCAAAACGGCGATTTTGCCGGCTTGACGGCGCTGAAGTTTTTGGATTTGAGCAACAACAACCTGGAGGCACTGTCCCCCACCATTTTTGTCGGCTTGACGTCGCTGAAGGTTTTAAGTTTGGGCAACAACAACCTGGAGGCACTGTCCCCCACCATTTTTGTCGGCTTGCCGGCGCTGAAGGATTTGCAGTTGCACAACAACAACCTGGATGCACTGCCCGCCACCATTTTTGCCGGCTTGTCGGCGCTGGATTGGTTGAATTTTTCCGACAACGACCTGGATGCACTGCCCGCCACCATCTTTGACGATCTGGATAGGCTTAGTCTTTTGCGAATGTCCGGCAACCCGTTCACGGCGGACACCGGACTGCCCGCCGGCATCTTTGACGACGTGCTGGATACCCTGGGACCCATTGGAACAACCGGATTCCCCCGCTTTGAGATTGACCAAACCGTCCGCGACGCCCATTTTGTCTGCTCCCGTGCCGACGCTGCGGCGATTGTTATGGCGACCACCGGCGTGACCGACTGCCTGCGCACCAGCGCCGCACAACTCAACACCGCCCTCCCGCTGGTGAGGGTGGATGCCACCTTGAGCGGCCTGACCCTGTCCGACGGCACCGACACCTTCCCCCTCACCCCGGTGTTCGCCTCCAGCGCCACGACCTATACCGTCGCCGTCGCCAACAGCGTCACCAGTGTGACGGTCACGCCGACCGCCACCAATGCCGTCGCCATGATTACCGTCAACGGCGACACCGTCACCAGCGGCAGCGCCAGCAACCCCATTGACCTGACGGCAGGCACACCGATGGTCATTCCCGTTATTGTCACCGCCGCCGACGGCGCCACCAGGATGACCTACATGGTGACCGTCACCCGCGCGGCGCCGCCGATGGCTGTCACCGTCACCCTGGATGCCGACATTGCCGGCGACGATATCGTGAACATCGCCGAGCAGACGGCGGGCTTTGCCATCACCGGCACGGTGGATACCGGCGCCACGGTGGAAGTGACCCTTGGCAGCGGCGCCACCCGTAGCGCCACCGTAACCGACACCATCTGGACGGTTGACATCCCGGCCGGCGCCCCCGGAATTACCGGCGCCAGCGTAGAGGTGGTGGCCACGGCGATGCTGGCAGGCAGCAACGACGGCGAGGCGAGACGGACGATAGACGTAGACCTGACGGCCCCGACGGCGACCTACGCGCCACCGGCATCACTGACCGTCGGCACGGCCATCACCGCCATCACGCCGGGCACCCCGTCTGCAGACATCAGCACATATATAGTGCAAAGCGGCACTCTGCCGCCGGGCCTGACGCTGGCCGGTGACACCGGCATCATCAGCGGCACCCCGACCACAGCGAACACGAACCCGGCGACGGTGACCATCCGCCTGACCGACACTGCCGGCAACCCCGGGGACGTGCTGATTCCCTTCCCGGCGGTGGAGCGGGGCAGCCAGACGCTGACCGGCTTTGCCTACAGCTCCTCCACGGCAACGGTGGGCCAGCCGGTCCCGACGGTGACTGCGCCCAGCGGTGTACAGACCGGCAGCACCCTGAGCTACAGCACCACCTCAGCCGGTATATGCACGGTTAATTCAAGCACCGGCACCCTGACGCTGGTTGGCGCAGGAGACTGCGTCATCACCGTAACCGCCTCAGCGACGCCCAACTACAACGAGGCCACCGCCACCTTCACCATCACGGTGTCTGCGGCAGTGCTGCCGAGCATCTCCATCGCCGCCGGGACTACAGTGACCGAAGGCACGGCGGCCACCTTCACGTTGACGGCGACCCCTGCTCCGGCCGGGGACCTGGCGGTTACCGTTACCGTCACTGACTCGGGCAACTTCATTGCCGGCTCGCCGCCGACAATGGTAATGATTACCGCCAGCACCCCCACGGTCATACTGGCGGTGATGACCGACGACGACACTACAGACGAGGCGGAAGGCATGATCACGGCGACGGTGACGCCGGGCACCGGCTATACGGTCAGCAGCACATCCACAGCCAGTGTCACGGTCAATGACGACGACGCCGAGCCGATGCTGGCGATTGACTCCCCGAGTGTGGTAGAGGGCAACTCCAGCCAGACGCCGACACTGAGCTACACAGTGACGCTGACCGGGGATACCGAGCAGGAAGTGACGGTGGACTACGCGGATGCCGGCCCTGTCGGCGGCGGCACGGCAATCTCAGGCAACGACTACACCCCGATTACTGCCGGCACCCTGACCTTTACGCCGGGCGGTGCGACCAGACAGAACATTGACGTAACGGTGTCGGGGGACACGTTTTACGAGGGGGACGGGGAGACAGTCATCGTCACCCTGTCGAACCCGGTCAACGCAACGATTGAAGACGGCATTGGCACCGGCACGATTACCGATGACGACCCCCCGGCTATCTGGATTTTCTCCAGGCATTTACTGCCGGTGACCGAGGGGGACAATGCCACCTTCGGGTTGATAGCGACCCCTGCTCCGTTCGAGGACCTGGCGGTTACCGTTACCGTTACCGTCACTGACTCGGGCAACTTCATTGCCGGCTCGGTGCCGACAATGGTAACGATTACCGCCAGCACCCCCACGGTCATACTGACGGTGATGACCGACGACGACACTACAGACGAGGTGAACGGCATGATCACGGCGACGGTGACGCCGGGCGCCGGCTATACGGTCGGCAGCCCATCCATAGCCAGTGTCACGGTCCAGGATAATGACATAGTCATCATCACCGGCGACACTGACGGCGCAGTGACGGAAGACGCGCTCACCGACACCGCTACCGGCGACCTGGACGTGGAGGAGGGCGATGTCAATCGTCCGTCTCTCCTCTTTGATCCACAGACCGGCGACACCGACCGTGCCAACGGACTTGGTATGTACGGCAACTTTGTGCTGGCGGAGGATGGCGACTGGACCTATACGCTGGATAACACGCCCGGCGACCCCCAGGGAGACGCCACCAATGCGCTGGCTGGGGGCGGCAGCCCGACCGAAGTCTTCACTGCGGTGTCTGCCGCAGACTCCAGCGTGGAACAAGAAGTCACCATCACCATCACCGGCGCCAATGATGCCCCCACCGCCGATGCCGGTCTGATGCAAACCGTGGCCGCAGGCACCATGGTCACCTTGGACGGCAGCGGCTCCAGCGACCCGGATACCGGAGATATGATTGATGCTTATGCCTGGACGCAAAGCAGCACACCGACTGTGACCCTGGACGTCACAATAGAAGAGATGCCGACCTTCACAGCGCCGGACGTGACTTCCCCCACCGACCTGAGCTTTAGTCTGGTAGTCAACGACGGCGATACTGATTCAGCAGCCCCTGACACCGTAACCATCACCGTCAATCCGGCCTCCGCCCCACCGGTCGTGAGCAGGGTAGAGATTAGCAGCGATGGCCCCTATGTCGCCGGCGACACCATCGAGGTGACGGTGACCTTCAGCAAGATAGTAGATGTAGTGGGCGCCCCTCAGATTGCTCTGACGGTGGGCACGACCCCCCGCCAGGCCGCCTTCTCGAGTGTCTCCCGCACTGCTCTGGTATTCACATTCACCTACACGGTACAGGACGGGGAGAACGATGCGGACGGGGTGAGCATTTCCGCCGGCGATCTGGCCCTGAACGGCGGCACCATTCGGGACTCTGACGGCGGCACCCCTGCGAACCTTAACCATACTGCCGTGGACGCAGACCCCGACCAGGCCGTGGACGCGACCGTGCCGACCGTGAGCAGGGTAAACATTAGCAGTACTACCGGCCCCTATGTCCTCGATGAAGTTATCGAGGTCACGGTAACCTTCAGCGAGGCGGTCACTGTGTCCGACACCCCGGAGATTACCCTGACGGTAGGTGTGAACGAGCGCCAGGCGACCTACAATAGTGGCTCCGACACCGCTGCTCTGGTGTTCACCTACACGGTGGCAGCCGGGGATGGCGATGATAACGGGGTGAGCATAGCCGCCAATGCGCTGGCTCAGGCCGGTGGAAGTAGCATTCAAGACTCTATCGGCAACGACGCGACACTCACGCATACTGCCGTGCCCGCAGACCCCGCTCATGTGGTGGACACCTCCGCACCGGTCTTTTCCGGCGCATCCATCAGCGGTGATAGTCTAACCCTGTTCTATGGTAGTGGTGAGATGCTGGACATGAGCTCTACTCCGTCCGCGGGGGACTACACGGTAACGATAGGCGGCGCGCCTGTGGGCGTAAACACGGTGGACTTCTCCTCCCCCAACTCCGTGCTCCTGACCCTGACCACTGCGGTTCCCCCCGCCCAGACAGTCATTGTGAGCTATGCGCCCGGCACTTCTCCGTTGAGGGATGTCGCTGGTCACAATGCCGGGGCCTTCAATGACGCGCCAGTGGACAATTTCACGCTTGGGGTTGTTCTGGCCGCCTCGCCTCCGCTGACCGAAACGAACCTGAACGGCGCCACGGTGACGGTGACGCTGCAGGGGTTGACGCTGGAGGGCCAGCACATTGAATACGTGGGTTCTGCTCTGCTGGATAGGAACGACTTCGAGCTGACGACGAACGTGCCCGGTACTCTGACGGTGTCCGATGTCGCCCGTACCAGCCCCATGGTGGCCACGCTGACGCTGGCCTATGACAACGTGGACCTTAGCACAGAGGGCGCCTTGTCCGTGACGGTACTGGATTCCGCCAACACCTCCGACTCCGGCCGTGATCCGCTTAGCAACACTGTGACGATTACCCCTGCCGTACCGGTTATCTCAATCGTTGCCGGGACTTCCTCGGTGACCGAAGGGACGGCGGTCACCTTCACGCTGACGGCGGATGAACCTGCTCCGGCAGGGAACCTGACTGTCATGCTGACCGTCACCGACTCGGGCGACTTCATTGCCGGCCCTGCGCCGACGATGGTAACGATTAACGCTACCGACACGGAAGCCACACTGACGGTACCGACTACCCCCGACACGACCGACGAGCTGAGCGGCGTGATAACGGCGATGGTGACGGCGGGCGCCGGCTACACGATCGCCGCGCCGCCGGACAACAGCGCCAATGTCGCGGTCCAGGATGACGATGGTGCGGCGGACCCGGTCATCTCAATCACCGCCGGGACTTCCCCGGTGACCGAAGGGACGGCGGCTACCCTCACGCTGACGGCGACCCCTGCTCCGGCGGGGAACCTGACTGTCACGGTTACCGTCACCGACTCGGGCAACTTCATTAGCGGTGCAGCGCCGACGACGGTAACGATTAACGCCACCGACACGGAAGCCACACTGACGGTGCCGACCATGGCCGACTCTATTGACGAGGCGAACGGCATGATAACGGCGACGGTGGAGGGCGGCACAGGTTACATGGTGGACGGGACGAACAACAGCGCCGGTGTCACGGTCGAGGATGACGACGACGAACCGACGCTGGCGATTGACTCGCCGAGCGTACTTGAAGGCAGATCCTTGATTGACCCAATCGAGGAAGACCTGAGGCCGATACTGCGCTACACGGTGACGCTGACCGGGGCGACGGAGCAGGAAGTGACGGTGGACTATGTGGATGCGGACACCGGCACCGCAACCCCAGGCGCCGACTACATCGTGCTCACCGGCGGCACACTGACCTTTGCGCCGGGCACGACCACACAGAATATCGATGTAACGGTGACAGGAGACGGGATTGAGGAAGGGGACGGGGAGACGGTTATCGTCACACTGTCGAACCCGAACAACGCGATGATTACCACCGCCATCGGCACGGGCACGATTACCGATGATGAAGATACAACCCCGGTCATCTCGATAGCGGCGAACAGTTCCAGGGTGACCGAGGGGACGGATGCCTTCTTCACGCTGACGGCGAACCCTGCTCCGCAGGGTGCCCGGATTGTCAGAGTGTCTGCCACTGCCCTCACTGATTCGGGCGACTTGATTGCTAACTTCGAGCTGCCGCCGGTAACGATTAACGCCACCGAAACGATGGCCACACTGAGTGTGCCGACTGCTGCGGCCTCTACCGACGAGGGGGACGGCATGATAACGGTGACGGTGGGGGCCAGCGCATTCTACACGCGCGCCTCGCCGCCGGACAACCGAGCCACTGTCGATGTCGAGCCCGCCTCCCTCGTGAATATATGCGACCGCACCGCGGCGGTGCAGACCGCAATCCTCGCCCAGTCCGTGGCCACCGAATGCGCGAATGTGATTGATTTGGGTTCGATTGATTTTCTTGATCTGTTTGATGTCGGCCTCACTTCATTGAAAGAAGGTGATTTTGCCGGCTTGTCGGGGCTTAAGGGTTTGATTTTGGCCAGCAATAGACTCACTGTACTGCCTGCCGATATTTTTTCCGGCTTGTCGGAGCTTGAGAATTTGTTTTTGCACGGAAACCAATTCCGCGAACTGCCCGCCAATGTTTTTGCCGGTTTGTCGGCGCTTAAGGTTTTGGGTTTGGAAGGCAACACCCTCTCTTCACTCGATGCCGCCATTTTTTCCGACTTGTCGGAGCTTGAGGATTTGTTTTTGAGCGGCAACAACCTCGCCACACTTGATGCCGGCATTTTTAGAGGCCTGAATATGCTTGCGAGTTTGGATTTAGTTAACAACCCTTTCACAGCGCGAACCGGTCTGCCCGTCGGCGTCTTTGACGATGTGCTCGATACCCTGGCCGCCTCCCGCCCGGGCGGCGGCCTCTTTGCTGACAATACCGCCCGAGAGGCCCATTTTGTCTGTTCCCGGTCCGACGCCACGGTGATTGTAGCGGCCACCCCCGGTGTGACCGATTGCATCAAAATAACCTCGGCACAATTAGACGTCTTTGACCGGCGGCGTGATACCACCCTGCGTGATTTGACGATTTCCGCCGGCGCCCTGACACCGGCGTTCAATCCCTCCATCAGCGACTATAACGTCGTTGTACTCAACAGCGTAGCCGCTGTGACCGTGACGCCAACCCCCAACGGTCCGTTGGCGAGCGCTACCGTGATCGTGAACGGCGGCCGCACCGTTGGACCCATTTCCCTGACGGAGGGCACTCCGGAGACGATTACCATTCGGGTGGGGATTGCAGGCAGCAGCACGATGCAGACCTACACGGTGACGGTCAATCGCCTGCCGGCGGGCGGCGCAAGCGCCACGTTGGCCGGCACCCTGACCGAGGCGAACCTGTTCGCCGGAACGACAGTGATGGTGACGCTGACGGGCACTCGATACGTAAACGTTACCGCACTGGGGCCGGACGACTTCTCGGTGAGTGATACCGTAGACGGGACGGTGAGAGTGACCGGTGTCACCCGCAACAGCAGTACAGTGGCCACGTTGACGCTGGAGCATAGCGGCGGCGACATTAGCGCCAACGGCATTCTGAGTGCCACGGTACTGGCATCCGGGCACACCGGCACCGGCGATCTGGCGGCCAGCAGTGTGGCGATTACCGCCAGTGCCGGCGCGAATGTATGCGGTCGCACGGCGGCGGTGCAGGCAGCAATCCTCGCCCAGTCCGCGGCCACCGAATGCACGAGTGTGCCTGGTTTGAATTTGATTATTTCTCTTTCTCTGTCTGATGCTGGCATCACTTCGTTGCAAAGCGGTGATTTTGACGGCTTGTCGGCGCTTGAGAATTTGTTTTTGGACGGAAACCAACTCCAGGCGCTGCCCACCGATGTTTTTGCCAACTTGTCGGCGCTTAAGGTTTTAAGTTTGAAAGACAACAACCTCTCTTCACTCGATGCTTTGGCTTTTGACGGCTTGTCGGCGCTTGAGGATTTGTTTTTGGACGGAAACCAACTCAGGACACTCAATAGCCGCATTTTTAGAAGCTTGCCGGCGCTTAATGAGTTGGATTTGAGCAACAACTCCCTCGATGGACTGTCCGCCAATATTTTTGCCGGTTTGCCGGCGCTTAATGAGTTGAATTTGAGCAACAACTCTCTCGATGGACTGTCCGCCAATATTTTTGCCGGTTTGCCGGCGCTTGAGGATTTGTTTTTGAGCAACAACGAATTCGCCAAACTTGATGCCGGCATTTTTAGAGGCCTGAATATGCTTGCGAGTTTGGATTTATTTAACAATCCTTTCACGGCGGGAATCGGTCTGCCCGCCGGCGTCTTTGACGATGTGCTCGATACCCTGGGTACCACCACCTTTCGTGTTGACAATACCGCCCGAGACGCCCATTTTGTCTGCTCCCGGCCCGACGCCCCGGCGATTGTAGTGGCCACCATCGGTGTGAGCGACTGCATCCGAATCTCCTCGGAGCAGTTGAGCGCTTTCCAGATGACCGATGCCACCCTGAGCGACCTGAGGCTTTCCGCCGGCAACCTGGACCCGGTGTTCGCCCCCAATACCATCAGCTATAACGTCACTGTAGCCGACAGCGTCACAAGCGTGATGGTGACACCGACCGCCAACCAGACCGCTGCAACGATTACCGTGAACGGCAATGACGTGGCCAGTGGCAGCGCCAGTGCAGCGATTCCCCTGACGACGGGCGCTCCGGCGACGATTACCATTGTGGTGACCGCCGGAGAAGGCAACCCAGTGACTTATACAAGGATCTACACGTTGACGGTGACCCGTACGGCGCTGCCGATTATCTCGATAGCGGCCGGCGCTTCCCCGGTGACCGAGGGGACGAATGCGGCCTTCATGTTGACGGCGGACCCTGCCCCGTTGGCGAATCTGACTGTCATGGTTATGGTTACCGAGGCGGGCACGTTCATTAGCGGTCCGCCGACGACGGTAACGATTCCCGCCCGCGCCACGACCGCCACGCTGACGGTGGCGACCACGGCCGACACGGACGAGGAGCCGAACGGCGTAGTGACGGCGACGGTAACGACGGGCGTCGGCTACAGTGTCGGCACCCCGGCCACGGCCAGTGTCGCGGTCCAGGATGACGATGGCGCAACCGACCCGGTCATCTCGATTGCTGCCGGGCCTTCCCCGGTGACCGAGGGGACGACGGCGACCTTCACGCTGACGGCGAACCCTGCTCCGGGGGCGAATCTGATCGTGACGGTTGCAGTGGACGACGGGGCAGGCAACTTCATTGCCGGTCCAGCGCCGACGATGGTAACGATTACCGCCGGCGCCATGACGGCCATGCTAATGGTGCCGACCGGCAACGATGATACAGACGAGGCGAACGGCACGCTGACGGCGATGGTGACGATAGGCGCCGGCTACATCGTGGACGGCGCCAACGACACGGCCAGTGTCACAGTCCGGGATGACGACACCGCGCCGACGCTGGCGATTAGCTCGCCGAGCGTACCCGAGGGCAACAGCGGGCCGGCAATACTGAGCTACACGGTGACACTGACCGGGGCGACGGAGCAGCAAGTGACGGTGGCTTATGAGGATGCGGGCAGCGGTTCGGCGACCTCGGGCGCCGACTACACCGCGCTCATCCCCGGCACGCTGACCTTTGCGCCGGGTGATGCCACACAGAGCATTGACGTAATGGTGACGGGAGACACAACTGAAGAGAGGGACGAGACGGTCATCGTCATACTGTCGGGCGCGACCAACGCGATGATTGTAGCAAACACGGGCACGGCCACGATTACCAATGACGACAGCGCCCCGCCGACGTTGCAAACCGCCACAGTAGATCGTCTCACGCTGACGCTGAGCTATGATGAGGCGCTGAACGAGTCCTCGGTACCGACCGCCGCCGACTACGTGGTAGAGGTGGGCGCCACCCCGGTGACCGTCAATCACGTGGACATCAGGAACACGGACGTGATCCTGACGCTCGCCTCAACGCCTACCAGCGTCCAGAGTGTCACAGTGGATTACACGCCGCCCGGCAGCAACCCGGTGGAGGATGAGATCGGCAACGATGCCGCCGGTCTGTCTGACCGGGTGGTGGTCAACAACACCGTACCGTTCGTCGAAAGTTTCAGGCTGAGCTCGGATCCCGGCGGCGATAATACCTACGCTATCGGGAATGTCATCGAGGCCACCGCAAGCTTCAGCGAAGTGGTGACTGTTAGCGGCTTGCCGCTTCTGAGGTTCGAGATCGGAGCGGTGAGGCGGGATGCGCCTATTGCCACCGGCAGCGGCAGCACGGCCCTGGTATTTCGCTATACGGTCGTGGAGGGTGATGTAGCCATTCATGGGGTAAGCGCCACTAACGATCCATTTTCCTTGAACGGGGGCGCCATTCAGGGCGACACAGGCGCCGACGCGGATTTGAGTGTGATACAGAATGGCCTTTTTATTCAAGATAACCACAGGGTAGACGGTATCCGCCCGGACCTGAGTGCCGCCACGGTCAACGGCGCCACGCTGACGCTGAGCTATGCTGAGAATTTGAACACCACGGCCCCGGCTGCTGGCGCCTATACGGTAACCGTAGCCGGCGGCACGGTCGCGGTCAATGATGTAACCATCAGTGGCATGGACGTGACCCTGACTCTGGCCACGGCGGTTACCGGTAGCCAGATAGTCACACTGGACTACACGCCCCCTGGCGCCAACCCGGTGCGGGATATCGTCGGCAACACTGCCGTTGCGCTGAACAACCAGGCGGTGACCAGCGCCACTGGCTCGGTAATGATCGGCTTGAATACCATTGCCACCGACGATATCGTCAACATTGACGAGCGGACGGCCGGCTTTACCATCGGCGGGACGGTGACCGCCGGCGCCACGGTGGAAGTGACCCTTGGCAGCGGCAACGCCCGTGGCGCCACCGTGACCAGCGCCGCCTGGACGGTTGACATCCCGGCCAATGCCCCTGAGATTACCGGCGCCAGCGTGGACGTAGTGGCTACCGCAACGATGGCCTCCGATACCGGGACGGTGACCCGTCCGCTGGCCGTCGATCTGGTGGCCCCGACGGCGACCTACACGCCGCCGGGCACGTTGACGGTCGGCACGGCCATCACCATCATGCCGGAAAGCCCGTCTGCGAACATCAGCGCCTATACGGAGCAAGGCGGCGCCCTGCCGCCGGGCCTGACGCTGGACGGCGGCACCGGAGTCATTAGCGGCACCCCGACCACGGCGAACCTCTCAACAACGGCGACCATCACCATCCGCCTGACCAACACGGTCGGCAACTCCGGGGATGTGTCGGTCACCTTCCCGGCGGTGGCCATGGGCAGCCAGACGTTGAGCGGCTTTACCTACAGTTCCAATATGGCGACGGTGGATCAGCCGGCCCCAACGGTAACTGCTCCCAGCGGGGCACAGACCTTCTTGAGCTACAGCGCCACCACATCCGGCGTATGCACGGTTAATTCAGTCTCCGGCGCCCTGACGCTGCTTAGCGCAGGAGCTTGCGCCATCAGGGTAACGGCCTCGGCGACGGCCAACTATCAGGAGGCGACCGCCGACTTCACTATCACTGTCAATCCGGTAGCAGGAGTCACCGTCACCCCGACGGCACGCACGGTTGACGAGGCTGGCGGCACGGAGACCTACACTCTGGTACTCGACACTGCGCCGACGGCCAATGTCATCATTAGCCCTGAGAGCAACGCCACCACGGCGGCAATCGTATCGTCGGCAACGCTGACCTTCACCTCAACCAATTGGAACACGCCGCAGACCGTCACCGTAACCGGCGTGAACGACGACATTCTTAACTTTCCTGATAGGCGCACTGCGTTCGTGAGCCATACGGCTACGAGCACGGACGAGGACTATAACGGGGTGGGCATAGCGAGTGTGACTGTCACCGTGCTCGATGACGACAACCTGGCCGTCGTCTCCCATATGACGCGCACGGTGGCCGAAGATGGCGGCATGGCCGAATACACCCTGGCGCTGCTCCGCAGGCCGTCCACAGATGTCACCATTAGCCTGGCGAGCGATGCCTCCACGGTGGCGACGGTATCGCCGGCGGAACTGACCTTCACCCCGTCTAACTGGGAAACGCCGCAGACCGTCACCGTGACCGGCGTGAACGACGACAGGATCAACTCCCCTGAGCGCACTGCGATCATCGGCCATACGCCCACGAGCCCGGATGGTTCGACGGGCATAATAGCGAATGTGATCGTCACCGCCACCGATGACGACACCGTCACCGTCTCCGAATCGGCACTCACGGTTGCAGAAAATGGCGGCACAGCGACTTACACCATGGTACTCGTCATCGCGTCGACGTCCACTGTGACGATTACCCCTACGAGCAACGACACCTCAGTGGCAACGGTATCGGGGATGCTGACCTTCACCCCATCCAACTGGAACACGGCACAGACCGTCACCGTGACCGGCGTGAACGACAATCGGGTCAATCCGATCGACCGTACCGCGATGGTGAGTCACACCATCGCCGGCGGCGACTATGACTCGGTGGTCGTGGCGAATGTGGTGGTAACCGCCACCGATGACGACACCGCTGGCGTCACCGTCTCCGAATCGGCACGCACGGTTGCAGAAAATGGCGGCATGGCCGACTACACCGTGGTACTCGACACCCAGCCGACGACCGAAGTCACCATTGCCGTTGTCAGCGACACTGTCACGGCGGCGACCGTATCGCCGGCAACGCTGACCTTCACCCCGTCCGAGTGGAACACGGCGCAGACCGTGACCGTCACCGGCGTGAACGACAACATTGATAACCCCGGCACCGCCCGCACTGCGAGCCTAAGCCATACGGCTACGAGCGCGGACGGCAACTATGAGGGGGTAGCCATAACCATAGCATCTGTGACCGTCACCGTAGATGATGACGACACCGCATCGACTGTGGACACGGTGGCGATTAGCAGTACCGGCCCCTATGGGGTGGATGGTGTCATCGAGGTGACGGTGACCTTCAGCGAGGCGGTCACTGTGGACACCACCGGTGGCACCCCTCAGATCCCTCTGATCGTGGGTGCAAACACCCGCCAGGCGGTCTACACCAGCGGCTCCACTACCGCCGCCCTGGTGTTCACCTACACCGTGGTGGCTGGCGAGACCGATGCGGACGGGGTCAGCATTGTCGAAAACACCCTGTCCGGGAACGGCGGCACCATTCGGAACGCCGACGGCACCGATGCCAACCTTGACCATCTTCCAGTAGCCCCGGATACCGCCCATGCGGTGGACACCACCGCGCCGAGCGTGAGCGACGCATTCATCGTAGGCGATACTTTGAGACTGTTCTATGATGAGGACCTGGACCGTAGCTCTACTCCGGCCGCGGGGGACTACACGGTAACGGTAGACGGCACGCCTGTGGACGTAACTACGGTGGCATTCCCCAGTGACACCTCCTTGAACCTGACCCTGGCCACTGCAGTCACCCCCGTCTCGGCAGTAACGTTGAGCTATGTGCCCGGCACTTCTCCGTTGAGGGATCTTGCCGGCAACAATGCCGCGGCCCTCACTAACCGGGACGTGGAAAATCTCTCGCGTGATGCGGTTTTGGCCGCCTCGATTCCGCTGACCGAAGCGAACCTGGGCGGTGCCACGGTGACGGTGATGTTGCGGGGCGATAGCACTACTACATACGTGGATTCTGCTCAGCTGGATAGCAGCGACTTCACGCTAGACACGACGAACGTGCCCGGCGCTCTGACGGTGTCCAACGTCAACCGTGACAGCAACACGCTGGCCACGCTGACGCTGGCCTATGACGGCACAGACATTACCGTCAATGGCACCTTGTCCGTGACCGTGTTGGACACCGGCAACAACTCCTTCGGTGATTTGCTTAGCAACACGATAACGATTACCGCAGATAGCGTGGCGGCACCGGGCGTCACCGTCGACCCGACGGAACTCACGGTTCCCGAAGCGAGCAGCACCAACACCTACACCGTGGTACTTGATACCCAGCCGACCGGCGATGTCACCATTACCCCGGTGAGCGGCGACACCATGGCGGCCACGGTATCCGGGGCGCTGACCTTTACCACGACCGACTGGGATACGGCACAGACCGTCACCGTCACCGGCGTGGACGACAGCACGGATAACCCCGGCGACGCCCGCACTGTAACCGTGACCCACGCACCCACGGGCGCGGACACCACCTATAACCTGGTGGTCATAGACTCTGTCACCGTCACCGTAGAAGATGATGACGACGCAGCAGCAGGCGTCACCGTTGACCCGACAAGTGTCACGGTTGCAGAAAATGGCGGCACAGCGACTTACACCATGGTACTCGTCACCGCGTCGACGTCCACTGTGACGATTACCCCTACGAGCGACGACACCTCAGTGGCAACGGTATCGGGGATGCTGACCTTCACCCCATCCAACTGGAACACGGCACAGACCGTCACCGTGACCGGCGTGAACGACAATCGGGTCAATCCGAGCGACCGTACCGCGATGGTGAGTCACACCATCGCCGGCGGCGACTATGACTCGGTGACCGTGGCGAATGTGGTGGTAACCGCCACCGATGACGACACCGCCGGCGTCGCCGTCTCCGAATCGGCACACACGGTTGCAGAAAATGGCGGCATGGCCGACTACACCGTGGTACTCGACACCCAGCCGACGACCGAAGTCACCATTGCCATTGCCAGCGACACCGTCACGGCGGCAACCGTATCGCCGGCAACGCTGACCTTCACCCCGTCCGAGTGGAACACGGCGCAGACCGTGACCGTCACCGGCGTGAACGACAACATTGATAACCCCGGCACCACCCGTACCGCGACCGTACGCCATACGGCTACGAGCTCGGACAGCGACTATGAGGCGGTGGACATAGATACTGTGTCGATCTTTGTTTTCAACGTTTCCAACGTTTCCACCCCGGTACCGACCGTGGACACGGTAGCGATTACCAGTACCGGCCCCTATGCCCTCGACGAGGACATCGAGGTGACGGTGACCTTCAGCGGGCCCGTCAACGTGGTGGGCACCCCTGAGATTACCCTGACGGTGGGCACGAACCTCCGCCAGGCAACCTACCAGAGCGGCACCGGCAGCAACGCCCTGGTGTTCACCTACACCGTGCAGGACGGGGAGAACGATGCGGACGGGGTGAGCATTGGCGACACCGCACTGGTCCTGGTCGGTAGCAGTACCATTCGGGACTCCCTCAACAACAATGTAGTACTCACACATAGTCCCGTGGTCGCAGATATCGCCCATGCGGTGGACACCGCCGCACCGGTCTTTTCCAGCGCATTCATCGACGGTGATAATCTACGCCTGTTCTATAATAGAGGTGAGAGGCTGGACACGAGCTCTACTCCGTCCGCGGGGGACTACACGGTAACGGTAGACGGCGCGCCTGTGGGCATAGATACGGTGGGCTTCGTGGGCTTCGCCTTCAACGCCGTGCGCCTGACCCTGACCACTGCGGTTACCCCCGCCCAGACAGTCATTGTGAGCTATGCGCCCGGCACTTCTCCGTTGAGGGATGTCGCCGGCAACAATGCCGGGGCCTTCACTGACGAGCCAGTGAACAATTCCACGCTTGGGGTTGTTCTGGCCGCCTCGCCTCCGCTGACCGAAACGAACCTGGACGGCGCCACGGTGACGGTGACGCTGCAGAATACTGAATACGTGGATGCTTCTCAGCTGAATAGGAACGGCTTCGAGCTGAGCACGACGAACGTGCCCGGTACTCTGACGGTGTCCAATGTCGACCGTACCAGCCCCACGGAGGCCACGCTGACGCTGGCCTATGACAACGTGGACATTCGCACAGAGGGCACCTTGTCCGTGACGGTACTGGATTTCGCCAACTTCTCCTTCTCCGGCCTTGATCTGCTAAGCAACACTGTGACGATTACCCCTGTCGTCACACCGGTCATCTCGATTGCCGCCGGGACTTCCTCGGTGATCGAAGGGACGGCGGCCACCTTCACGCTGACGGCGAACCCTGCTCCGACGGGGGACCTGACTGTCATGCTGACCGTCACCGACTCGGGCGACTTCATTGCCGGCCCTGCGCCGACGATGGTAACGATTAACGCCGACGAAACGGAAGCCACACTGATGGTACCGACCACCGCCGACACGACCGACGAGCCGAACGGCGTGATAACGGCGATGGTGACGGCGGACACCGGCTACACGATTGCTGCGCCGCCGGACAACAGCGCCAATGTCGGGGTCCAGGATGACGATGGTGCGGCGGACCTGGTCATCTCAATCGCCGCCGGGACTTCCCCGGTGACCGAAGGGACGGCGGCTACCTTCACGCTGACGGCGACCCCTGCTCCGGCGGGGAACCTGACTGTCACGGTTACCGTCACCGACTCGGGCAACTTCATTAGCGGTGCAGCGCCGACGACGGTAACGATTAACGCCGCCAACACGGAAGCCACACTGACGGTGCCGACCACCAACGACTCTGCCGACGACGACGACGAGGGCATGATAACGGCGACGGTGGGCAACGGCGCCGGCTATACGATTGATGGGAGCAACAACACAGCCAATGTCACGGTGAATGATGACGACGCTGAGCCGACGCTGGCGATTGACTCGCCGAGCGTACTTGAGGGAAACAGGTTGTTGATTGACATAATCAATATTGAGGAAGACCTGCCGATTCTGCGCTACACGGTGACACTGACCGGGGCGACGGAGCGGGAAGTGACGGTGGACTATGCGGATGCGGGCACCGGCACCGCAACCCCAGGCGCCGACTACATCATGCTCCCCGCCGGCACACTGACCTTTACGCCGGGGGGCACGACCACACAGAATATCGATGTAACGGTGATAGGAGACGCGATTGACGAAGGGGACGGGGAGACGGTCATCGTCACACTGTCGAACCCGAACAACGCGATGATTAGCGCCGCCGACGGCACGGGCACGATTATCGATGATGAAGATCCAGCACCCTCGGTCATCTCGATAGCGGCGAACAGTTCCAGGGTGACCAAGGTGACCGAGGAGACGGATGCCTTATTCACGCTGACGGCGAACCCTGCTCCGGAGAGTACCCTGATTGTCAATGTGCTTGGTACTGCCTTCACTGATTCGGACGACTTCATTACTAACTTCGGGTTGTTGCCGGTAACGATTAACGCCAACGAAACGATGGCCACACTGCGTGCGCCGGTTGCTATGGCCTCTACCGACGAGGGGGAGGGCATGATAACGGTGACGGTGACGACGCGGAGAGCGGGGAGCGGCCCCTACGAGGTCGCCTTGCCGCCGGACAACCAAGCTACTGTCGATGTTGTCGGTATTGATATTGCCCCCTTGGCCGAGGTGAGCGTTTCGGCGCCGCTGCTCGAATCAACCCTGGACGGCGCCGAGGTAACGGTGACGCTGACGAATTCCGAGTACGAGAGTGCGCTGGGTACAGATGACTTCAGGCTATCCGGCGTGACAGGGGTGACGGTGTCCGGTGTTACCCGCAGCGCCACGGTGGCCACGCTGACGCTGGCCTATGACGGCACGCCGATTATTGGAGCCGGCGGCAGGCTGGACGTGACGGTACTGGATTCCGGGCACATCGGTACTGGCAACCTGAATGCCGGTACCCTGATGATTGCGAACGATATTGTTCCCCCCGGTGCGAGCTCCGATGCGACACTGGCGGACTTGATGATTTTCAATAACAGGATCCCAGCCGAAGTGCAGGCGCTTACCCCGTCTTTTGATAGCTCCACCACCATGTATGCCGTCGCTGTGGGATCCTCCGTCGACTCTGTGACGGTGACCCCGACGGTGAACCATCCGGGCGCGGCGTTTGAGTTGGTGTCCGATGGTCTGCCCCTCGGTAATCCGGTAGTCTCCCTGCTCCCTGCTGGCCACTCACAGCTGATTACTATCAATGTGACGGCCGAAGACGGCATGACGGGACAGAGCTATATTGTGAGTATCCTCCGTGTGGATAATGCCCCTTTGCTGGTGGACATCCGCGTCGTTGGCGCAAACCTGATTTTGAACTATAACAGAGGGGGGAGTTTAATATTGGACACCAGTTTGGCGCCGGAAGCACGGGACTTCACAGTACGGGTAGACGGCAATCCCGTGGATGTATCCGATGTGACTATCACTGACATATCTGTGAGACTGGTACTGGCCACGCCGGTCACCGCAGGCCAGATAGTTACGTTGAGCTACATACCCGGCTTCTTCCCGTTGCAGGATGAGGAGGGCAGGCCGGCTATCAAGCTGGTACCAGGTGGCGACCCGGTTAGCACACTGACAGATGAGATGGTTATCAACGAGACCTCCTCTAGTGGTCCGATGCTGGCGATTGCCTCGCCGAGCGTAGGCGAGGGCGACAGCGGCACGGCGACGCTGCGCTACACGGTGACACTGACGTCGACCGGTGCAGTGGAGCAGACGGTGACGGTGGACTACGCGGATGCGGGCAGTGGCACGGCAACATCGGGCACCGACTACGACGCGATTACTGCCGACACACTGACCTTTACGCCGGGCACGACCACACGGGACATTGCCGTAACGGTGAGGGGAGACACGATTGACGAGGAGGACGAGACCGTCATCGTCACCCTGTCGGGCGAGACCAACGCGACGATTATAACAGGCACGGGCACCGGCACGATTACCGATGACGACACCGCCGGCGTCGCCGTCTCCGAATCGGCACACACGGTTGCAGAAAATGGCGGCATGGCCGACTACACCGTGGTACTCGACACCCAGCCGACGACCGAAGTCACCATTGCCATTGCCAGCGACACCGTCACGGCGGCAACCGTATCGCCGGCAACGCTGACCTTCACCCCGTCCGAGTGGAACACGGCGCAGACCGTGACCGTCACCGGCGTGAACGACAACATTGATAACCCCGGCACCACCCGTACCGCGACCGTACGCCATACGGCTACGAGCTCGGACAGCGACTATGAGGCGGTGGACATAGATACTGTGTCGATCTTTGTTTTCAACGTTTCCAACGTTTCCACCCCGGTACCGACCGTGGACACGGTAGCGATTACCAGTACCGGCCCCTATGGTTCGGGTGATAACATCGAGGTGACGGTGACCTTCAGCGGGCCCGTCAACGTGATGGGCGCCCCTGAGATTACCCTGACGGTGGGCACGAACCCCCGCCAGGCAACCTACCAGAGCGGCACCGGCAGCAACGCTCTGGTGTTCACCTACACCGTGCAGGAGGGGGAGAACGATGCGGACGGGGTGAGCATTGGCGACACCGCACTGGTCCTGGTCGGTAGCAGTACCATTCGGGACTCCCTCAACAACAATGTAGTACTCACACATAGTCCCGTGGTCGCAGATATCGCCCATGCGGTGGACACCGCCGCACCGGTCTTTGCCAGCGCATTCATCAACGATGATAATTTACTCCTGTTCTATAATAGACGTGAGAGGCTGGACACGAGCTCTACTCCGTCCGCGGGGGACTACACGGTAACGGTAGACGGCGCGCCTGTGGGCATAGATACGGTGGGCTTCTCCTTCAACGCCGTGCGCCTGACCCTGACCACTGCGGTTACCCCCGCCCAGACAGTCATTGTGAGCTATGCGCCCGGCACTTCTCCGTTGAGGGATGTCGCCGGCAACAATGCCGGGGCCTTCACTGACGAGCCAGTGAACAATTCCACGCTTGGGGTTGTTCTGGCCGCCTCGCCTCCGCTGACCGAAACGAACCTGGACGGCGCCACGGTGACGGTGACGCTGCAGAATACTGAATACGTGGATGCTGCTCAGCTGAATAGGAACGGCTTCGAGCTGAGCACGACGAACGTGCCCGGTACTCTGACGGTGTCCGATGTCGACCGTACCAGCCCCACAGAGGCCACGCTGACGCTGGCCTATGACAACGTGGACATTCGCACAGAGGGCGCCTTGTCCGTGACGGTACTGGATTTCGCCAACTTCTCCTTCTCCGGCCTTGATCTGCTAAGCAACACTGTGACGATTACCCCTGTCGTCACACCGGTCATCTCGATTGCCGCCGGGACTTCCCCGGTGACCGAAGGGACGACGGCCACCTTCACGCTGACGGCGACCCCTGCTCCGACGGGGGACCTGACTGTCATGCTGACCGTCACCGACTCGGGCGACTTCATTGCCGGCTCTGCGCCGACGATGGTAACGATTAACGCCGACGAAACGGAAGCCACACTGATGGTACCGACCACCCCCGACACGACCGACGAGCCGAACGGCGTGATAACGGCGATGGTGACGACGGACACCGGCTACACGATCGCCGCGCCACCGGACAACAGCGCCAATGTCGGGGTCCAGGATGACGATGGTGCGGCGGACCTGGTCATCTCAATCGCCGCCGGGACTTCCCCGGTGACCGAAGGGACGGCGGCTACCTTCACGCTGACGGCGACCCCTGCTCCGGCGGGGAACCTGACTGTCACGGTTACCGTCACCGACTCGGGCAACTTCATTAGCGGTGCAGCGCCGACGACGGTAACGATTAACGCCGCCAACACGGAAGCCACACTGACGGTGCCGACCACCAACGACTCTGCCGACGACGAGGCGAACGGCATGATAACGGCGACGGTGGGCAACGGCGTCGGCTATACGATTGATGGGAGCAACAACACAGCCAATGTCACGGTGAATGATGACGACGCTGAGCCGACGCTGGCGATTGACTCGCCGAGCGTACTTGAGGGAAACAGGTTGTTGATTGACATAATCAATATTGAGCAACCCCTGCCGATTCTGCGCTACACGGTGACACTGACCGGGGCGACGGAGCGGGAAGTGACGGTGGACTATGCGGATGCGGGCACCGGCACCGCAACCCCAGGCGCCGACTACATCGTGCTCCCCGCCGGCACACTGACCTTTACGCCGGGGGGCACGACCACACAGAATATCGATGTAACGGTGATAGGAGACGCGATTCGCGAAGGGGACGAGACGGTTATCGTCACACTGTCGAACCCGAACAACGCGATGATTAGCGCCGCCGACGGCACGGGCACGATTATCGATGATGAAGGTGCAGTACCCCCGGTCATCTCGATAGCAGCGAACAGTTCCAGGGTGACCAAGGTGACCGAGGAGACGGATGCCTTATTCACGCTGACGGCGAACCCTGCTCCGGAGAGTACCCTGATTGTCCGTGTGAGGGGTACTGCCTTCACTGATTCGGGCGACTTCATTACTAACTTCGATTTGTTTCCGGTAACGATTAACGCCAACGAAACGATAGCCACACTGCGTGCGCCGGTTGCTATGGCCTCTACCGACGAGGGGGAGGGCATGATAACGGTGGTGGTGATTGCCGGCGGAATCGGCGAAAACTACGTGCCCGCCTCGCCACCGGACAACGCAGCTACTGTCGATGTTGTCGGTATTGATGTTGCCCCCTTGGCCGAGGTGAGCGTTTCGGCGCCGCTGCTCGAATCAACTCTGGACGGCGCCGAGGTAACGGTGACGCTGACGAATTCTGAGTACGAGAGTGCGCTGGGTACAGATGACTTCAGGCTATCCGGCGTGACAGGGGTGACGGTGTCCGATGTTACCCCCAGCATCACGGTGGCCACGCTGACGCTGGCCTATGACGGCACACCGATTGTTGGAGCCGGCGGCAGGCTGGACGTGAGGGTGCTGGATTCCGGGCACATCGGTACCGGTAACCTGAATGCCGGTACCCTGATGATTGCGAACGATGTTGTTCCCCCCGGTGCGATCTCCGATGCGACACTGGCGGACTTGATGATTTTCAATAACAGGATCCCAGCCGAAGTGCAGGCGCTTACCCCGTCTTTTGATAGCTCCACCACCATGTATGCCGTCGCTGTGGGATCCTCCGTCGACTCTGTGACGGTGACCCCGACGGTGAACCATCCGGGCGCGGCGTTTGAGTTGGTGTCCGATGGTCTGCCCCTCGGTAATCCGGTAGTCTCCCTGCTCCCTGCTGGCCGCTCACAGCTGATTACTATCAATGTGACGGCCGAAGACGGCATGACGAGACAGAGCTATATAGTGAGTATCCTCCGTGCGAGTGCCCCTGTTCTGGTGGACATCCGCGTCGTTGGCACAAACCTGTTTTTGAACTATGACAGAGGGGGGAGTTCAAGATTGGACACCCGTTTTCCGCCGGACGCAGAGGACTTCACAGTACGGGTAGACGGCAATCCCGTGGATGTATCCGATGTGATTATCACTACCACATCCGCGATACTGGTACTGGCCACGCCGGTCACCGAAGGCCAGATAGTTACGTTGAGCTACATACCCGGCTTCTTCCCGTTGGCGGATGAGGAGGGCAGGCGGGCTATCAAGCTGGTACCAGGTGGCGACCCGGTTAGCACACTGACAGATGAGATGGTTATCAACGAGACGTTATTCACTAGTGCTCCAATGTTTTTAAGGGCTACTACTATGGCGGATGAAGACGCAACCTTTATAAATCTGATATTTACTTTGCCGCTCTTGCGCCTCCCCCCGGACTCCTTCGCGGATCTTTTTATTGTGACGGTTAACGGTGATGATGAGCCGATCCGCATAAGTCGGATAAGGAATAATGATGCAGCAGGCGAGTTCGGAGTGCTCTTGGGTTTCTTTAGGGTTATCCCTGATGACGCCGAATACACCGTGAAATACCGCCGCACGGCCTTCACACGCTTGACAGGGAGAGGTACCGGCATTCCGGTTGCGGATTTTACCGTGACATTCATGCCTGCGCAAGATTTATCCCCTGAGCTGCCCTCACCCCCGGCCCCTCTCCCAGCGGGAGAGGGGGATGCTCTTGGTAGCGGATCCAGTCAATCCCTCTCCCAAAGGGAGAGGGAGAAACCTGAATAAAACCTTTCAATCCAACTCCAATCCAACTCCAATCCAACCCCAATCCAACCCCAATCCAACCCCCCCAGCCCCCCTTGTCAGGGGAACTATGTATTTAACTTGACAAATACTTACAGAATTACGATACATAGCCCGGCAACAGACTACTGGCAGCCTCATTAAGTTCTTTATTAAAACCGGCATCTTCCAGCTGAACATCCGTTCCAAGGCATTGAAAAAACGTTGAATTTATATTTTGTCAAGTTAAATACATAGTTCCCCTTGTCAGGGGGGTGAGGTTTGTCAATCCCCCTCTCCCGCTGGGAGAGGGCCGGGGTGAGGGAGTTAAACCAGGCCCGCACTAGACCCCGGCCACGGCATCCGTCGAAACTGGCTTGAACACATCGGCGTTTTACGGGTGGGAATTATGGCGGGGGCAAGATACTGCAAAAAATAAATTTAATATGATAATATTTATATGATAATATTTGCATAACTATATAGAATATCTATAATAATTGAATTAATATATTTGCCCGTATGGCTTGATCAGGTATATAATGGCTTTGATAAGGTATAAGAGTATTCGTATAATTTAGGTGTGCATACCGTATATTTATATATTATATATATTGATAAAATGTTATTGACATATGCCTGTTTTTGATCTATAATTCAATTAGGCGGGAGGAGTAACTGCTTTGTGAGCGGCCATAGAATGAAGAGTGTTTATTATATATACAGGCATCCCTTCGGCAGGATACCAGAGGGGCACGGTCAAGCACACTGCCCCAAAACTAGTTTTATTGCCGGGTTATTCCGTGCGCGGTCTTCATACTTCTCTTCCGGCGTAGTCCGACCCCTATGAGCGATCGCACTCTCCACCCACTGTTTTCCTCCTTCCTCGGCACGGTATTTATCCTGCATGGGGTACTGGCCCCGGTTCGCGCCGAGTCCCCGGCGCTGTTTGGTCTCGATGATATCCCGCTTGCGCCTGCCCGGCTTTCCCTGCCTGATCCCTCCTCGGCGTTGCTGGGTCTTGGGGAAATCGATCTATCCCGCTCCCGGCGGTGGGCGGCGCTACAGGAGCAGTCTCGCCTGTCCGGTAAAGACGGCGCTCCTGCAGGGGCAAGGGGCGGGGCCTTGCCTGAGCTTGCCGGTCTGGAGCAGCCGGCGTTGGACTCGCATCTGGAGCAGTATGTAGCGGAGCCATTGCGTCAAACCGGCGAGCATCTGAAGGGATTATTTGCCAATCAGCAGCAGGTGACCGGGGTTCTGAATCAGATCCAGCAGGGCGGGGTAGACGTAGAGCAGCGGCTGGCCAGAGCCGGGGAGGAGAAGCTGCAATCGATGGTGGATGGAAGGCTGCAAGATATAGAGCAGCGCCTGCAGGGGAGCATACTGCCGCAGTTGAATCTCAGCTACCGCGCGCCCTTTGCCGGGCGGGAGGAACTGTTTCATGTCAATGCCACGCTGTCGCTGTGGGAAACCTCGAGCCATTTGCTCTTCAATCAAGGCGGGTTACTGCTGCGCGACGGCAAGGATGGCGCCAATCTAGGGCTGGGCTACCGGTTTTTGGCGGGCGAAGGACTGCTACTGGGGGTGAATACCTTCTACGACTGGCTGTCGGATCCGAATGTAGAGCGCTGGTCGGTAGGCGCCGAGGCCCGCAGCGCATGGCTGGATCTGCACGGCAACTGGTATCAGGGCCGGGGGAATGACCGGGACGGAGACACTCTGTATTACAGCCCGGACGGCTGGGACATAGAACTGGCGGCGCACCTTCCGACCGTTCCGTGGGTGGAACTGGGGGCCAGCTATTACCTCTGGGAGGGCGAGGGCGGCCAGGATGACCTGGAAGGACTGCGCTACGGGCTATCGCTGAAACCTTTCACATTGTGGAACATAGGTCTTGAATACGATGACCCGGACGGGGACGGCGGTTCCTGGGGCGTAAAGACCGATCTCAACTATCAATTTGGCGTTCCGCTCTCGAATCAACTGGCTTTGCGCGGTACGCAAGGGACGCCCGACCTGTGGAGCCGCCGCTATGAAAAAGTAGAGCGCGAGTACGCCATACGAGTGCGGGAGCAGCGGACGGTAAGGGGTGAGCGGCTCTCCATCGAATTTGCCGACCTGATTGCCGCCGACCCGATGGACAGGAGTGTGCCGGTGCGCTCGCCGGCAGGCCGCATTTACGTGGGGTCTCTGATGGACCCCCCCGCTACCGACTACTTCACGGTGACCCATGACCTGCCCGGAGAGATCACATTCACTGTCGCCCGCACCAGCGCCACCTTGGCCACGCTGACCCTGACCTACACCCGGGCGACACCGCTCCCGGACACCACTCCGACCGGCACCATACGCATCACGGCACTGGATACCGGACTCATCGGCAATAGCGGCGACCTGTCCAATCAGGTCATTGTAGACGTTCTTGCCGCCGCCCCCACGACGGCCCGAGTGCTGCTTGGCGAGCCTTTGCCTTTCCGTATGGTCGGCTGCTCGGCGGATGCCTGCGTAGTCCCTGCTTCCGGCGCGGGAGTGCCTTTGCCCGTCTTGCAGTTGCCGGTTACCCCGGTAGAGTCGTCCACCTGTCCGACCTGCCAGATTTCTCTGGCCTTTGACCTCGAATTTGGCGGCACTGCCGTGTATGGCGACGACTACACGGTGACCGGGCTGACGCTGACGTCGACCCGGGACCCCGACCTCAACCCGGCCATGGATCCGCCCACACCGCCGGCCACCGCCAGCGACACGTTCATGGTGCGCCTGGATTCACTCAGCACCCACTACCTGAATGTAATGCTGATTCTGATGCCGGATACCGACCCGGATACCAATGCAGAGCGGAAGGACATTCAGTTGGTATATGTGGATAGGGGAGACGACGACCTGATTGACAATGAAGACGACCGCGGCGCCCCGCAAACCGTGCTGACCCTTGAGCCGGCGGGCACGAGCCTGCCCTTTGCCGATGTCGCTGACACCACGCTGACCGAGAGGAGCCTGATTGCCAGCACGGCCACGGTGGTGGTGACGCTGAGCGACTCCGTATACGTAGAGACCGGCGCGCTGGATACCGCCGACTTCACATTGACCGCTGACGTGCCCGGCACGGTGACGGTAGCCGGGGTCACCCGCACCAGCGACACGGTGGCCACGCTGATGCTGCGGCATGAAGGCGCAGACATTGTAGACATTAGCGGCGGCGTCGACGGAACCCTGGACGTGATCGTAGAGGCCTCGGCCCACACCGGCGCTGTCGCCCTGTATGCCGGCAGCGTATCGATTGACGCGATGAGCGGCGTTGCGACCCTGAGTGGGCTGACGGTCAGTCCTGGCGCCCTGACGCCGCCCTTTGCCTCGACCACCACCGACTATACCCTCAATGTTGCCAGCACCGTAACCAGTGTCACGCTGACGCCGACCGCTGCCGGTCCGGGCGCGACCTTATCCGTCTTCGGTTCGACCGTGACCTCCGGTTCGGTCACGACGATCGGCGGCCTGACAGCGGGCGGCATGAGAGTAGTTCCTATCGTAGTCACCGCCGAAGACGGACGGACGATGCCCTACCAGGTACGTATCATCAACGCCTCTGGGCCGCAGCCGGTCATCTCAATCGCCGCCGAGACTTCCCCGGTGACCGAAGGCACGGCGGCCACCTTCACGCTGACGGCGAACCCTGCTCCGGCCGCGAACCTGACGGTTACCGTTACCGTCACTGACTCGGGCAACTTCATTGCCGGTGCAGCGCCGACGACGGTAACGATTGCCGGCAGCGCCACGACGGCCACGCTGGAGGTACCGACCACCGACGACGCTACCGACGAGGCGAACGGCACGATAACGGCAATGGTAACGGCGGGCACTGGCTACACAGTCGGCAGCCCGCCCACAGACAGTGTCACCGTCAATGACGACGACGCTGCGCCGACGCTGGCGATTGACTCCCCAAGTGTGGCAGAGGGCAACGCCGGCGAGACGCCGACACTGAGCTACACAGTGACGCTGACCGGGGAGACCGAGCAGCAAGTGACGGTGGACTACACGGATACGACCAGCGGCACCGCGACCTCGGGTACCGACTACACTGCGATTACTGCCGGCACACTGACCTTTGCGCCGGGCACGACCACACAGAACATCGACGTAACGGTGACGGGGGACGCGGCTGATGAGGGGGACGAGACGGTCATCCTCAGACTGTCGGGCGCGGTCAATGCGACGATTACCACCGCCGACGGCACCGGCACGATTACCGATGACGACGGCGGGCCAGCAGCAGGCGTCACCGTCTCCCAGGCGACACTCAGTGTCCCCGAAAATGGCAGCACCACGGCCGACTACACCCTGATACTCGACACTGCGCCGACGGCCGATGTCACCATTGCCGTTGAGAGCGACACCGTCACGGCGGCAACCGTATCGTCGGCATCGCTGACCTTCACCCCGGCCAACTGGAACACGGCACAGACCGTCACCGTCACCGGCGTGAACGACAACGTTGATAACCCCGGCAACGAACGCACTGCGACTGTAACCCATGCGCCCACGAGCACGGACGCCGGCTATGGCTCGGTGGGCATAGATCCTGTGACCGTCACCGTACAAGATGACGACGACCCGGGCACCGGGACGGTGACGGTAACCTTGAATCCCGGCATTGCCGGCAACGATGAAGTCAACATTGCCGAGCTGGCGGGCGGCCTCACCATCGGCGGCACGGTGGCGGACGGGGCCACGGTGGAAGTGAGCTTTAACGGTGGCACCACCCTAAGTGCCACCGTGAGCAGCACCGACTGGAGCCTTGACATTCCGCCCACTAGCATTGGGACCACCGTCACCAGCGTAGTGGTGGTGGTCACGGCCACGCTGGGGCTCGATACGGGCACGAGGAGCCGGACGGTAGCCATAGACTTGGTGGCCCCGACGGCGACCTATGCGGCGCCGGGCACGTTGACAGTCGGCACGGCCATCACCGATATTGAGCCGGGCACCCCGTCTGCGGACATAGCCAGCTATGCCGTGCAAAGCGGGGACATCCCGCCGGGCCTGACCCTGGCCAGCGACGGCATCATCAGCGGCGCCCCGAGCACGGCGAACGCTGCAACGGCGACGGTGGAAATCCGCCTGACCGACGGGGCTGGCAACCCGACCGATGTACAGATTATCTTCCCGGCGGTGGGCATAGGCAGCCAGACGCTGATCGGCTTTGCCTACAGCGCGGTTACCGCAACGGTAGGCCAGCCGCCCCCGACGGTGACTGCGCCCACGGGGGCGGTAGCCAGCAGCACCCTGAGCTATGCGAGTGGCGATACAGACGTATGCACGGTTAATCCAAGCACCGGCGCCCTGACGCTGGTTGCCGCAGGAGCCTGCGTTATTACGGTAACGGCCTCGATGACGGCCAACTACCAGTCGGCCACCGACACCTTCACTATCACGGTGGCTGCGGCAGGGGCAGCAGGCGTCACCGTCACCCCGACGGCACTCACGGTCCCCGAAGATGGCAGCAGCATGGGTACCTACACCCTGGTACTCGACACTGCGCCGACGGCCGATGTCACCATTGCCGTTGCGAGCGACACTGACACGGCGGCAACCGTATCGTCGGCATCGCTGACCTTCACCACGACCAACTGGAACACGGCACAGACCGTCACCGTCACCGGCGTGAACGACGATGTCCCCGGCGACCGCACTGCGACCGTAACCCATGCGGCTACGAGCGGGGACACCACTTATAACTCGGTGGTCATAGTCCCTGTGACCGTCACCGTAGAAGATGATGATGCCGTTGCCCCCTCGGCCACGCTGGCCGCGGCGGACCCGACTACGCTGGGCGAGCGGAGACTGAACTCCTCTACCAACAGAGCCACGGTGACGGTAACCCTGATGAATACCGTGTATGAGCCCCCTGCAGAGTTGACTGCGGACGACTTCATGCTGAGCGATACCGTGGACGGGATGGTAACGGTGAACTCTGTCACCCGCACCAGTGACACGGTGGCCACGCTGGCGCTGGCGCATACCGGCGCGATTAGCAGCGACGGCACGGTGAGTGTAACGGTACTCGATTCCGCCCACACCGGCAGCGGCGACCTGCCCGCCGGCAGTCTGCCTATAGACGCCACCGCCCCGACCGTGAGCAGTGTGGCCTTCAGCACCACCGGCCCGTACGGTTTGGGCGCTGACATCGAGATGACGATTACCTTCAACGAAAACGTCTTTGTGGAAGGAACAACCCCTAATGCCATCCTGTCTACCAATAGCGCCAACCGAAGTGCGCCCTACAACCGAGGCAGTGGTAGCATGGAGTTGGTATTCCGTCACACGGTAGTGGCAGGCGATGACGATGCGGACGGGGTGGAGATATTCCGAAGTCCACTGCTTGGTGGAGGCGGCATTATTCGGGACGCAGCCGGTAACGATGTGGGACGCCTCCTCACTAATAGTGCAATAACCGGCGGCATCACCCAGCGGGTAGATGCCACCCTCCCGATGCTGCTCACCGCCACGGTAACCGGCACCGCACTGACACTGACTTATAATGAGGCGCTGGACGACACCTCCACGACACTCCCGTCCACCACCGACTACATGGTAACGGTGGACACTGTCGTCCCGGTGCTCGTCAACAGCGTAGCCATCAGCGACATGACCGTGACCCTGACACTCGCCTCGGTGGTCATCGGCGGCCGGCCCGTCACACTGAGTTACACCCCCGGCGCCAACCCGGTGCAGGATACCGTCGGCAACGATGCCGTGATGCTGGACGACCGGGGCGTCAGCAATCCCAGCGGAACGGTGTCGGTAAGCCTGAATACCATTGCCGGCGACGATGTAGTCAACATTGCCGAGCGTACGGCCGGCTTTACCATCAGCGGCATGGTGGCGGACGGCGCCACGGTGGAAGTGACCCTTGAGGGCGGCACCCCTCGTGGCGCCACCGAGACCGGCACCACCTGGACACTTGACATTCCGTCCGATGACCCTGATATTATCGGCACCAGCGTAGACGTAGAGGCCACGGCCACGCTGTTGGGCGCTACGGGCATGGTGATCCGTCCGCTGACCCTGGACCTGGTGGCCCCGACGGCGACCTATGCGCTGCCGCTCACGTTGATGGTCGGCACGACCATCACCGCCATCATGCCGGGCACCCCGTCTGCGGACATCACCAGCTATGCATTGCAAGCCGGCACCCTGCCACCGGGCTTGACATTGACACTGGACGGCACCGGCGGTGGCACCGCCGGTGGCATCAGCGGCACCCCGACCACGGCGAACGTGGCAACGGCGCTGGTGACCATCCGCCTGACCGACACGGCCAGCAACCCGGGTGATATAAGCATCACCTTCCCGGCGGTGGACCTGGGCAGCCAGACGCTGGACGGCTTTGCCTACAGCGCGGATACCGCAACGATAGGCCAGACGGCCCCGACGGTGACTGCGCCCACGGGGGCGGTAGTCGGCAGTACCCTGAGCTATGCGAGCGGCGATGAAGACGTATGCACGGTTGATTCCGTCACCGGCGCCCTGACGCTGGTTGCCGCAGGATCCTGCGTTATTACGGTAACGGCCTCGGCGACCAACTACAACGAGGCGACCGCCAACTTCACCATCACGGTGTCTGAGGTAGCAGGCGTCACCGTCTCCGAGACGGAACGCACGGTCCCCGAAGATGGCGGCATGGCCGACTACACCGTGATACTCACCAGCGCGCCGACGGCCGAGGTCACCATTGCCGTTGCGAGCGACACCGACACGGCGGCAACCGTATCGCCGGCATCGCTGACCTTCACCACGACCAACTGGGATACGGCACAGACCGTCACCGTCACCGGCGTGAACGACGATATCGATAACCCCAGCGACGAACGCACTGCGACCCTAAGCCATACGCCTACGAGCGCGGACGCCGGCTATAACACGGTGCCCATAGCGTCTGTGACCGTCACCGTAACCGATGACGACGACGCCGGCATCACCGTCTCCGAGACGGAACTCGCGGTTGCCGAAGCGGACGGCACGGGCGCCTACACCCTGATACTCAACACCCAGCCGGCAGCCGATGTCACCATTGCCGTTGTGAGCGATGCCCCCCTGGTGGCAACCGTATCGTCGGCATCGCTGACCTTCACCCCGACCAACTGGAACACGGCACAGACCGTCACCGTCACCGGTGTGGACGACACTATAAATAACACCCCTCCCCGCACTGCGACCGTGAGCCATACGGCTACCAGCACGGACACCAACTATGACGCAGAGGGCATAGACCCTGTGACCGTCACCGCAACCGATGACGACGCAGCGCTGCCGGTCATCTCTATAGCCGCCGGGACTTCTCCGGTAATTGAGGGCACGGCGGCCACCTTCACGGTGACGGCGGATACTGCTCCGATGGCGAATCTGAGCGTGATGGTTACCGTCACCGACTCGGGCGACTTCATTGCCGGCGTGGCGCCGACGACGGTAACGATTGCCGCCGGCGCCACGACGGCCACGCTGACGGTGGCGACCATGGCCGACACGGACGACGAACCGAATGGCGTAGTGACGGCGACGTTAAGGACGGGCACCGGCTATATGGTCGGCGCCCCGGACACAGCCAGTGTCGCGGTCCGGGACAACGATGGCGCAACCGACCCGGTCATCTCGATTGCGGCGGGGGCTGCGGTGATGGAGGGGACAACCGCCACCTTCACGGTGACGGCGACCTCGGCTCCGGCGGCAGATCTGACCGTGACGGTTACGGTAGACGACGGGGCAGGCAACTTCATTGCCGGTGTAGCGCCGACGACGGTAACGATTACCGCCAGCGCCACGGAGGCCACGCTGATGGTGGCGACCATGGCCGACTCTATTGACGAGGCGAACGGCACGATAACGGCGACGGTGACCATAGGCGCCGGCTACACCGTGGATGGGACCAACAACACAGCCAGTGTCACCGTCAATGACGACGACGCTGAGCCGACGCTGGCGATTAGCTCGCCGAGCGTACCCGAGGGCAACAGCGGCTCGGTGATGTTGCGTTACACGGTGACGCTGACCGGGGCGACGGAGCGGGAAGTGACGGTGGACTACGCGGATGCGGGCACCGGCACGGCGACCTCGGGCACCGACTACGAAACGATTACTGCTGGCACACTGACCTTTACGCCGGGCGATGCGACCACACAGGACATAGACGTAACGGTGACGGGAGACGCGATTGACGAGGGGGACGGGGAGACGGTCATCGTCACTCTGTCGGGCGCGGTCAACGCGATGATTACAACCCCCGACGGCACTGGCACGATTACCGATGACGACGCCGAGCCGACGCTGACGATTAACTCGCCGAGTGTGGCAGAGGGCGACGCCGGCGAGACACCGACACTGACCTACACGGTGACACTGAACGGGGCGACGGAGCAGACGGTGACGGTGGACTATGCGGATGCGGGCGCTGGGGGCAGCGGCACGGCGACCTCGGGCACCGACTACGACGCGATTACCCCTGACACGCTGACCTTTGTGCCGGGCACGACCACACAGACCATCACCGTAATGGTGACGGGAGACACGGATGAAGAGGGGGACGAGACGGTCATCGTCACCCTGTCGAACCCGGACAACGCAACGATTGCAACCGCCGACGGCACCGGCACGATTCGCGGTGACGACGCCCCGGTATTGCCGACCATCTCAATCGCCGCTGGGCCTTCCCCGGTCACCGAGGCGGACAATGCCACCTTCACGCTGACGGCGGACCCGGCTCCGGGGACGGAGCTGATTGTGACGGTTACGGTGGACGACGGTTCGGGCAACTTCATTGCCAGCCCAGCGCCGACGATGGTAACGATTACCGCCAGCACCACGACGGCCACGCTGATGGTGTCGACCGACGACGACTCTGTCGACGAGGCGGAGGGCATGATCACGGCGACGGTGACGGCCGGCGCAGGCTACACGATAGCTCTGTCGCCGGACAACAGCGCCACGGTCACGGTCGCAGATAACGACCCTGCGCCGACGCTGGCGATTAACTCGCCGACTGTGCTTGAAGGCGACAGCGGCAGCACGGCGATGCTGCGCTACACGGTGACGTTGAGCGGGGAGACGGAGCAGGAAGTCACGGTGGCCTACGCGGATGCGGCGGGCACGGCAACTCCGGACACCGACTACGAAACGCTCACCGCCGGCACACTGACCTTTACGTCGGGCGGTGCGACCGCACAGAACATCGACGTAATAGTGACGGGGGACGCAATTGACGAGGAGGACGAGACCGTCGTCCTCAGACTGTCGGGCGCGGTCAACGCGGAGATTACAACTCCCGACGGTACTGGCACGATTACCGATGACGACGCTGCGCCGACGCTGGCGATTGACTCGCTGAGTGTGGCAGAGGGCACCACCGGTGAGACACCGACACTGACCTACACGGTGACACTGACCGGGAATACAGAGCAGGAAGTCACGGTGGCCTATGCGGATGCGGGTGCTACGGGCGGCGGCACGGCGACATCGGGAACCGACTACGAAACGATTGCCGGCGGCACCCTGACCTTTGCGCCGGGCACGACCACACAGACCATCACCGTAACGGTGACGGGGGACACGGAGGACGAGGGGGACGGGGAGACGGTCATCGTCAGACTGTCGAACCCGAACCCGGTCGGAGTTATAATTACAACCCCCGACGGCACCGGCACGATTACCGATGACGACGACCCGACCTTGCCGGCTATCTCGATTGCCGCCGGGCCTTCCCCGGTGACCGAGGGGGACGATGCCACCTTTACGTTGACGGTGGCCCCGGCTCCGATGACGGATCTGACCGTGACGGTTACGGTAGACGACGGGGCCGGTGACTTCATTGCCAGTCCAGCGCCGACAATGGTAACGATTACCGCCAGCAACACCACGGTCACACTGACGGTGATGACCGAAGACGACACTACAGACGAGGCGGCAGGCATGATCACGGCGACGGTGACGATAGGCGCCGGCTATACGGTCAGCAGCCCATCCACAGCCCGTGTCACGGTCCAGGATAATGACATAGTCATCACCGGCACACCTACCGGCGCAGTGACGGAAGACGCGCCCACCGAAACCGCTACCGACACCCTGGTCGTGGAGGGCGGCTTTGTGGAACAGGACGGCACCACCGACCGTGCGCGCGGGCTGGGCGCTTACGGCTCCTTTGTGCTGGATGCTACGTCCGGCGTCTGGATCTATACACTGAATAACGACCCCACCACCACTCAGGGCGCCGCCACCAACGCGCTGGCGGAAGGCGACGTGGTCACCGAGGTCTTCACTGCGGTGTCTGCCGCAGACCCCAGCGTGGAACAAGAAGTCACCATCACCATTACCGGCGCCAATGACGCACCCACCGCCGATGCCGGTCTGATGCAAACCGTGACTCAGGGCATCACCGTCACCCTGGACGGCAGCGGCTCCAGCGACCCGGATACCGGAGATATGATTGATGCTTATGCCTGGACGCAAAGCAGTACACCGACCGTGACCCTGGATGCCACAATAGAGATGCCGACCTTCACAGCGCCGGCCGTAACTTCCCCCACCGACTTGGGCTTTAGTCTGGTAGTCAACGACGGCGACACCGATTCAGCCCCTGACCCTGTCACCATCACCGTCAATCCGGCCTCCGCCGCACCGGTCGTGAGTACGGTAGAGATTAGCAGTACCGGCCCCTATGCCGCCGGCGATGACATTGAGGTGACGGTGACCTTCAGCGAGATGGTCAATGTGACAGACACCCCTCAGATTGCTCTGATGGTAGACGCCACCACCCGCCAGGCGACCTACGATAGCGGCACCGGCACCACGGCTTTGGTGTTCCTCTACACGGTGGTAGACGGGGAGAACGATGCGGACGGCGTGAGCATCCCCGCCAATTCCCTGGCCCAGGTCGCTGGCAGCACCATTCAGGACACCGACGGCACCGATGATGCGACACTCACGCATCCTGCCGTGGACGCAGACCCCGCCCAGACCGTGGACACGACCGCGCCGACCGTGAGCGAGGTGGAGCTTAGCAGCGACGGCCCCTATGCCCTCGATGAGGACATTGAGGTTACGGTGACCTTCAGCGAGGCGGTCACTGTATCCGGCGCCCCGGAGATTACCCTGACGGTAGGTGCGAACGAGCGCCAGGCGACCTTCAGTAGCGGCTCCGACACCGTTGCCCTGGTATTCACCTACACGGTGGCAGCCACGGAGACCGATGATAATGGGGTGAGCATCCCCGAAGACACGCTGGCCCAGGCCAGTGGCAGCGCCATTCAAGACACCGCCGGCAACGATGCGGTACTTGACCATGATGCCGTGGACGCAGATCCCGCCCATGCGGTGGACACGACGGCCCCGGCCTTTGACAGCGCCACCGTCGACGCCGACGTGCTGGTACTGACGTACAGTGAAAACCTGGACGAAAGCTCTGCCCCGGACAATGGAGACTACACGATAGGGGTGACCCCCGGCACGGCCCCGACGGTCACCGGGGTGACCCTCAGCGGCACGGATGTGACTCTGATGCTGAGCACGCCCGTCACCAGCGACCAGACGGTCACGGTGAGCTACACGGTCGGCTCCACCCCGTTGCAGGACCTTGCCGGCAACGATGCCATCGAGCTGAGCGACGCGACGGTAACCAACAACACGCCCATGGTGTTGCCGACCATCTCTATAGCTGCCGGGTCTTCCCCGGTGACCGAGGTGGACAATGCCACCTTCACGCTGACGGCGACCCCGGCTCCGGGGACGGATCTGACCGTGACGGTGACGGTTACCGAGACGGGCACATTCCTTGGCAGTCCAGTGCCGACGACGGTAATGATTACCGCCAGCACCACCACGGCCACGCTGACGGTGCCGATCGACGACGACTCTATCGACGAGGCGCCGGGCATGATAACGGCGACGGTGACGGCCGGCACAGGCTACATGGTAGACGGGGCAGGCAACACAGCCAGTGTCACGGTGAATGATAACGACGCTGCGCCGGCGCTGGCGATTGACTCGCCGCCGATGGTGACCGAGGGCGATGACGGCGACACGGCAACGCTGAGCTACACGGTGACGCTGAGCGGGGATACGACGCAGGAAGTGACGGTGGACTACGCGGATGCCGGCCTTGTCGGCGGCGGCACGGCGACCTCGGGCGCCGACTACGAACCGATTACCGGCGGCACACTGACCTTTGCGCCGGGCACGACCACACAGACCATCGACGTAACGGTGAGGGGTGACGCAATTGACGAGCCGGACGAGGAGACGATCATCGTCATGCTGTCGAACCCGGACAACGCGACGATTGCAACAGACACGGGCACCGGCACGATTACCGATAACGACCCTGAGCCGACGCTGGCGATTGACTCGCCGAACATGTTCGAGGGTGACGACGGCGACACGGCGACGCTGCGCTACACGGTGACATTGAGCGGGGATACGGAGCGGGAAGTAACAGTGGGTTATGCGGATGCGGGCACCGGCACGGCGGCATCAGGAACCGACTACGAAGCGCTTACCGCCGGCACACTGACCTTTGCGCCGGGCGGTGCGACCACACAGAACATAGACGTAACGGTGATGGGAGACGTGGATGATGAGGGGGACGAGGAGACGGTTGTCGTCAGACTGTCGGGCGCGGTCAACGCAACGATTACAACCCCCGACGGCACCGGCACGATTACCGATGACGACGACCCGCCGGCGCTGGCGATTAACGCACCGAGCGTAGACGAAGGCGACAGCGGTTCGGTGACGCTGAGCTACACGGTGACGCTGACCGGGACGACGGCACAGACGGTGATGGTGGACTACGCGGATGCCGGCAGCGGCACGGCGACCTCAGGCACCGACTACGAAACGATTACCGGCGGCACACTGACCTTTACGCCGGGCGGTGCGACCACACAGACCATTGCCGTAACGGTGACGGGAGACACGATTGACGAGGAGGACGAGACCGTCATCCTCAGACTATCGGGAGCGGTCAACGCGGAGATTACAACCCCCGACGGCACCGGCACGATTGACGACGACGACGACCCGCCGATGCTGGCGATTAGCTCGCCGACCATGAACGAGGGCAACAGCGGCAGGGCGATGCTGCGCTATGTGGTGACACTGACCGGGAATACGGAGCGGGAAGTGACGGTGGACTATGCGGATACGAGCGGCGGCACGGCAACCTCGGGCACCGACTACGACCCGATTACCGCCGGCACACTGACCTTTGCGCCGGGCGGTGCGGCCACACAGAACATCGACCTAATGGTGGTGGGAGACACGATTGACGAGGAGGACGAGACGGTCATCCTCAGACTGTCGGGCGCGGTCAACGCGACGATTTCAACCGCCGACGGCACCGGCACGATTACCGACGACGACGACGAGCCGACGCTGGCGATTAACTCGCTGACCGTGCCCGAGGGCGACAGCGGCTCGGTGATGCTGCGTTACACGGTGACACTGAACGGGGCGACGGCACGGACGGTGACGGTGCAGTATGCGGATGCGGGCACTACGGGCGGCGGCACGGCGACTTCGGGCGCCGACTACGACGCGATTACCGCCGGCACGCTGACCTTTACGCCGGGCGGTGCGGCCACACAGACCATCGACGTAATGGTGAGGGGCGACACGATTGACGAGGAGGACCAGACGGTCATCCTCAGACTGTCGGGCGCGACCAACGCGACGATTACCACTCCCGACGGCACCGGCACGATTACCGACGACGACGCTGAGCCGGGGCTGGCGATTAACTCGCCGAGCGTGGGCGAGGGCGACAGCATGCCGCTGCGCTACACGGTGAGGCTGATCGGGGCGACGGAGAAGGAAGTGACGGTGCAGTACGAGGATTCGAGAGCCGGTTCGGCAACCTCGGGCGCCGACTACGACGCGCTCACCGCTGCCACTTTGACCTTTGCGCCGGGCACGACCACACAGAACATCGACGTAACGGTGACGGACGACACGATGAACGAGCTGACCGAGACCGTCCTCATCACCCTGTCGAACAACCCGGTCAACGCGAGGATTACAACGGGCACGGGCACCGGCAGGATTACCGATGACGACGTGCCGGTCATCTCTATAGCCGCCGGGCCTGCCGTGAACGAGGGGACGGCGGCTACCTTCACGCTGACGGCGAACCCTGCTCCGGCGGCGGACCTGACGGTCATGGTTACGGTGGACGACGGGGCGGGTGACTTCATTGACGGCGCGGCGCCGACGATGGTAACGATTACCGCCGGCAACAGGGAAGCCACGCTGGATGTGAGGACCGATGACGACAGTACCGACGAGGTGGACGGCATGATAACGGTGACGGTGACGGCTGGCGCCGGCTACATGGTAGCCGGAGGGGGAGACAGCACAGACAGTGTCACGGTCCGGGATGACGACGACCCGGTCATCTCGATTGCCGCGGGGGCTCCGGTGACCGAGGGGACGCCGGCAACCTTCACGGTGACGGCGAGCTCCGCTCCGATGACGAACCTGACCGTGACGGTTACGGTGGACGACGGGGCGGGCAACTTCATTGCCAGTCCAGCACCGACGACGGTAACGATTCTCGCCAGCGCCATGATGGCCACGCTGACGGTGCCGACCACCGACGACACTACCGACGAGGCGAACGGCATGATAACGGCGACGGTGACGGACGGTGCAGGCTATACGGTGGACGGGGCCAACAACACAGACAGTGTCGCGGTCAATGACGACGACGACCCGCCGACGTTGGCGATTAACTCGCCGAGCGTAGACGAGGGCGACACCGGCGATATGCCGACACTGACCTACACAGTGACGCTGACCGGGGAGACGGAGCAGGAAGTGACGGTGGACTATGCGGATACGACTAGCGGCACCGCAGCCTCGGGCACCGACTACACCGCGATTACCGCCAGCACGCTGACCTTTGCGCCGGGCATGACCACACAGCCCATCAACGTAACGGTGAGGGGGGACACGATAGACGAGCCGAACGAGACGGTCATCGTCATGCTGTCGAACCCGGACAACGCAACGATTACCGCCGGCAGTGGTGTCGGTACCGGCACGATTACCGACGATGACGACCCGGTCATCTCGATTGTCGCGGCGGATCCCACGGTGATCGAGGGGGCGTCGGCGACCTTCACGGTGAGGGCGACCTCCGCTCCGGCGGCGAACCTGAGCGTGATGGTTGCCGTCACCGACGGGGCGGGCACGTTCATTACCGGCATGCCACCGACGACGGTAACGATTCCCGCCAGCGCCATGATGGCCACGCTGACGGTGCCGACCACCGACGACAATACCGACGAGGCGCCCGGCATGATAACGGCGACGGTGGAGACCGGCACAGGCTACAGGGTAGCCCCGCCGCCAGGCGACACAGCCCGTGTCACGGTCAATGATAACGACGCTCTGCCGAGGCTGGCGATTGACTCGCCGAGCGTGGGAGAGGGCAACACCGGCACGGCGACACTGAGTTACACAGTGACGCTGATCGGGGCGACGGCACGGACGGTGATGGTGGACTACGCGGATGCGGGCGGCGGCACGGCGACCTCGGGCACCGACTACACCGCGATTACCGCCGGTACTACGCTGACCTTTGCGCCGGGCACGACCACACAGCCCATCAACGTAACGGTGACGGGGGACACGACGGACGAGCCGAACGAGACGGTCTTCGTCATGCTGTCGAACCCGGTCAACGCAACGATTACCGCCGGCAGAGGCACGGGCACGATTACCGATGACGACGACCCGGAAATCTCGATTGTTGCCGGGGCTGCGGTGACCGAGGGGACGGCGGCAACCTTCACGCTGACGGCGAGCTCCGCTCCGGGGACAAACCTGACCGTGACGGTTACGGTGGATGACGGGGCCGGCAACTTCATTGCCGGTTCAGCGCCGACGACGGTAACGATTACCGGCGGCGAGAGGACGGCCATGCTGATGGTGCCGACCATGGCCGACTCTATTGACGAGGCGAACGGTATGATAACGGCGACGGTGGAGGACGGCACAGGCTATACGGTAGCCGGAGGGGGAGCCAACACAGCCAGTGTCGCGGTCAATGATAACGACCCCCCGCCGACGTTGGCGATTGACTCCCCGAGTGTGGCAGAGGGCGACGACGGTGATGCGCCGACACTGAGTTACACAGTGACGCTGACCGGGGATACCGAGCAGGAAGTGACGGTGGGCTACGCGGATGCGGACAGCGGCACCGCAACTTCGGGCACCGACTACGAAGCGGTTACCGCCGGCACACTGACCTTTGCGCCGGGCACAACCACACAGCCCATCGAGGTAACGGTGACGGGAGACGCGACTGATGTGGAGGACGAGACGGTCATCCTCACCCTGTCGGGCGCGGTCAACGCGACGATTACCACCGCCGACGGCACCGGCACGATTACCGATGACGATAGGGTGCCGGTAATCTCTATAGTTCCCTTCGGGCCGGAGACCGTGATCGAGGGGACGCCCCCTACGGCTGTCCGCTTCACTCTGATGGCGGACCCGGCTCCGATGGCGAATCTGACCGTGACCGTTACGGTGGACCCAGGCACGTACGCTGACGGTATCCCGCCGACGACGGTAACGATTACCGGCGGCGAGACGATGGCCATGCTGCCGGTACCGATCGAGAACGACGAGAGAGACGAGGCGAACGGCATGATAACCGCGACGGTGGAGACCGGCACAGGTTACACGGTAGCCTCGCCGCCAGGCAACACAGCCAGTGTCGCGGTCGAGGATGACGACGACGAGCCGACGCTGGCGATTAACTCGCCGAGCGTGACCGAGGGCAACAGTGGCACGGCGACGCTGCGCTACGTGGTGACGCTGACCGGGATGACGGAGCGGGAAGTGACGGTGCGGTATGCGGAGGGCTCGGGCGGCACGGCGACTTCGGGCACCGACTACAACAGGATTACCGGCGGCATGCTGACCTTTGCGTCGGGCACGACCACACAGAACATCGACGTAACGGTGAGGGGGGACACGACGGACGAGCCGAACGAGACGGTCATCGTCACCCTGTCGAACCCGGACAACGCAACGATTATGACCGCCGACGGCACCGGCACGATTACCGACGACGACGACCCGGAAATCTCTATAGCTGCCGGGGCTGCGGTGACCGAGGGGACGGCGGCGACCTTCACGCTGACGGCGACCTCCGCTCCGGGGACAAACCTGACCGTGACGGTTACGGTGGACGACGGGAGCGGCAACTTCATTGCCGGTGTAGCGCCGACGACGGTAACGATTACCGGCACGACGGCCACGCTGAGGGTGCCGACCATGGGCGACTCTATTGACGAGGCCAACGGCATGATAACGGCGACGGTGGAGACCGGCACCGGCTATACGGTAGACGGGACGAACAACAGCGCCAGTGTCGCCGTCAATGACGACGACGCTGCGCCGACGCTGGCGATTGACTCCCCGAGTGTGGCAGAGGGCGACAGCGGCACGGCGACACTCAGCTACGAGGTGACGCTGACCGGGGCGACGGAGCGGGAAGTGATGGTGCAGTATGCGGGCACAGGCGGCACGGCGACCTCGGGCACCGACTACACCGCGATTACTGCCGGCACGCTGACCTTTGCGCCGAGTGTGACCACACAGAACATCAACGTAACGGTGAGGGGGGACACGGTGGAGGAGATGAACGAGACGGTCTTCGTCACCCTGTCGAGCCCGGTCAACGCGACGATCGTCGGCAATGGCAGAGGCACCGGCACGATTACCGATGACGATGGGGTGGTGGCACTGCCGGTAATCTCTATAAGGGCCGTCGGGTCTTTCGTGAACGAGGGAGTGCCGGCTATCTTCACGCTGACGGCGACCCCTGCTCCGATGGCGGATCTGACCGTGACCGTTACGGTGGATCCAGGCACGTACGCTGACGGTATCCCGCCGACGACGGTAACGATTACCGGTGGCGAGACGACGGCCATGCTGACGGTACTGACCGAGAACGACATGAGACAGGAGCAGCCGTCGGGGATTATTTCTGGCCCGATAACGGCGACGGTGGAGGACGGCGCAGGCTATACGGTAGGCTCGCCCAACACAGCCACTCTCTCTGTGATTGATGCCGACTCTCCGCCGTCTCTGAGCATTGACTCGCCGAGCGTAGCCGAGGGCAACGCCGGGATGACGAGGTTGCGCTACACGGTGACACTGACTAACGAGTCGGAACTGATGGTGACGGTGGACTACGCGGATGAGACGGGCACTGCGGCCGGCGACACGGCGACCTCGGGCACCGACTACACCCCGCTCCCCTCTGGTACGTTGACCTTTGCGCCGCGCACGACCACACAGAACATTGACGTAATGGTGATAGGGGACACGGATGTCGAGCCGGACGAGACGGTCATCGTCAGACTGTCGAATCCGGTGAACGCGAGGACTGGTTCCTCTTTAGACCGCACCGGCACCGGCACGATTACCGATGATGACCTGCCGGTCATCTCTATAGCCGCCGGGCCTTCCCCGGTGATCGAGGGGGCGCCGGCTACCTTCAGGCTGACGGCGAACCCTGCTCCGGCGGCGAATCTGACCGTGACGGTTGCCGTGAGCGACGGGGCGGGCGACTTCATTGGCAGTCCGCCACCGCCGCCGACGGTGGTAATTCCCTCAGGAGGTTCGGTGACGCTGTCGGTGCCGACCAACGACGACACTGCCGACGAACCGAACGGCATGATCACGGCGACGGTGGGGAGCGGTACGGGCTACACGGTGGACGGGACGAACAACACAGCCAGTGTCACAGTCAATGATAACGACACGGCGGTGGTGCCGGTCATTTCTATAGCCGCCGGGACTTCCTCGGTGATCGAGGGGGCGCCGGCGACCTTCACGCTGAGGGCGAACGTTCCTCCGCCGGCGACTCTGACCGTGATGGTTACCGTTACCGCCTCGGGCGACTTCATTGGCAGTCCGTTGCCGACGACAGTGATGATTACCACGTCAGGTTTGGTGACGCTGACGGTACCGACCATGGACGACTCTATCAACGAACCGGATGGCATAATAACGGTGACGGTGACGGCCGGTACGGGCTACACGGTAGCCACAGGGGGAGGCAACACGGCCAGTGTCACGGTCCAGGATAACGACGTGCCGGCCATCTCCATAGCCGCCGGGCCCCCGGTGACCGAGGGGGCGCTGGTTACCTTCACGCTGACGGCGAACCCTACTCCGGCGGCGGATCTGACCGTGACGGTTACCGTCACCGACTCGGGCGACTTCATTACCGGTGCGCCGCCGGCGACGGTAACGATTACCGGCAGTGCCACGACGGCTACGCTGGAGGTGCCGACCACCGACGACACTACCCCCGAGACGCTCGGAATGATAACGGCGATGGTAACGGCGGGCGACGGCTACACAGTCGGTACCCCGGCCATGGCCACGGTCGATGTACGGGATGACGATACAGGGATAGTTATCTCTATAGTCGCCGGGACTTCCCCGGTGCCCGAGGGGATGGCGGCGACCTTCACGCTGACGGCGGACCCTGCTCCGTTGGCGAACCTGACCGTGACGGTTACCGTTACCGACTCGGGCGACTTCATTACCAGTGCGCCGATGCCGACGGTGGTAATTCCCCCGGCAGGTTCGGTGACGCTGACGGTGCCGACCACCGACGACACTACCCCCGAGCCGAACGGCGTGATAACGGCGACGGTGACGTCCGGCGCCGGCTACATGCCAGCCGGAGGGGGAGCCGACAGCGCCAGTGTCACGGTGAATAATGACGACCGCGAGGCACCGACAGAACCGGGTGTCTTCGTCTCCCAGACGGAACTCAGTATTGAAGAAGGTAGCGAGGCCATCTACACCGTGGTACTCGACACCGCGCCGACGGACGATGTCACGATTACCCCGATGGTCGCTCCTGCCTCGGATGTACTCAGCGAGACTTTCTCTTCGGGCGACGAAGTGCCGGCAACGGTATCCGAGGCGCTGACCTTCACCCCGGCCAACTGGAACGTGCCACAGCCCGTCACTGTAACCGGCGTGGACAACAACAGAACAGGAGCCCTCTTCCTGCAGGTGAGAGTGCGCCATATGGCCTCGAGCTCGGACGGCGACTATGACAGTGTGGGCATCGCGAGCGTGAGAGTCGACGTGTTCGATGACGATCCTTTGCTCATCATCTCCCATACGGAACGCACGGTGGCTGAAGCTGGCGGCATGGCCGAATACACCGTAGTGATGGGCTTCAGGCTGAGCGTAGATTTACCTGTTAGCCTGGTGAGCGATGCCCCCACGGTGGCGACGGTATCGCCGCCGGATCTGACCTTCACCCCGTCCAACTGGGATACGCCGCGGACCGTGACCGTGACCGGCGTGAACGACCCCTTCGACAATCCCGATGACCGCACTGCGACCATCAGCCATACGCATATGGTTGACGGTCGCGACTTTGGATCGCCTTCTCTTACGGAGGATATTCGCAACTTTGTATCGAGATCTGTGGTCGTCACCGCGACCGATGATGAGACCGCCGGCGTCACCATCTCCCCAGCCCCAGGGATGCCCATGGTTTCTTTAGGGGACGAAGCGACCTACACTGTGGTGCTGGATACCCCTCCGACCGACGGGGTATTAATAATCCTTAGGGAAGAATTCTTTCAAGACGGGTCGGCGATGGTGGTTGATGTATCGCCGTTTGATGAGAGGACTCTGATTCCTCTGCCTCTGAGGTTTACCCCGTCCGCTTGGAACGTGCCACAGACCGTGACCGTGTTTGGCCGTGAAGTCGGCACTGCGAGCCTCATGTATAGTGCCGGGAGTAGAGACGACAGCTATCATGAGATAGACATTGCGCCTCTGGTCATCACCGTGGCTGATAACGGTCCCGTCGCCCGCGTCCGCGTTTCGCCGGCGATGGTTCAGGTGGGCGAGGATAGCGGCACGACGGAGTACACCGTAGTGCTGGACAACCGGCCGCCGACGGCCGATGTCACCATCACTCCGGCGAGTGGTGACACTGCGATAGCGACGGTATCGCCGACGGAGCTGACCTTCACCCCGGACAACTGGAACATAGCGCAGCCCGTCACCGTCACCGGTGTGGACGACCCCGACTATAACCCCCCCTTCGGCAACCGCGCTGTGGCCGTAAGCCATACGGCTGCGAGCTCGGACGTCAACTATAACGGAAGAAGCATAGATCCTGTGACCGTCACCGTAGTAGATGACGAAATACGGCCAGCAGGAGTCATCGTTACAGATATAATCGGCGGTTTGATCATCGTGGGCGAACTGGACGACTTCGACACCGAACTGGGCATGGGCCGCACCAACACCTACGCCCTGGTGCTCAACAGACAGCCGACGGACAATGTCACCGTCACTCCGAGGAGTGGCGACACTGCGATAGCGAGGGTGAGCGGGGCGCTGACCTTCACCCCGGACAACTGGAACACAGCGCAGACCGTCACCGTGACCGGCGTGAATGACGACGTTGATAATAGCGGCGACACCCGCACTGTGACCATAACCCATACGGCTGTGAGCATGGAGGACGCCTATGACGGGATAACCATAGATACTGTGACCGTCACCGTAGAAGATGACGACACCCCCGGCGCCATCGTCTCCCCGACGGAACTCAGTATTGAAGAAAATGGCGATGGCATCTACACCGTGGTACTCGGCACCGTGCCGACGGCCCCTGTCATGATTACCCCGATGGTCGCTCCTAACTCGGATGTACTCAGCGAGACTTTCTCTCCAGGCGACGAAGTGCCGGCAACGGTATCCGGGGTGGCACTGACCTTCACCACGACCAACTGGAACGTGCCACAGACCGTCACCGTAACCGGCGTGGACAACAACAGAACAGGAACCCTCTTCCTGCGGGTGAGAGTGCGCCATATGGCCGAGAGCTTGGACAGCGACTATAACGGGGTGGGCATCGCGAGCGTGAGAGTCGACGTGTTTGATGACGATCCTTTGCTCATCATCTCCGAATCGGCACTCACGGTTGCAGAAAATGGCGGCATGGCCACATACACCGTAGTGATGGGCGTCAGGCTGAGCGTAGATTTACCTGTTAGCCTGGCGAGCGACACGACCTCGGTGGCGACGGTATCGTCGACGGGGCTGACCTTCACCCCGGACAACTGGGATACGCCGCAGACCGTGACCGTGACCGGCGTGAACGACCCCTTCGACAATCCCGATGACCGCACTGCGACCATCAGCCATACGCATATGGTTGATGGTCGCGACTTTGGATCGAGTTCGGAGGAGGAGGATATTCGCGAACTTGTATCGAGATCTGTGGTCGTCACCGCGATCGATGATGAGACCGCCGGCGTCACCATCTCCCCAGATATGCACATGGTTTCTGTAAGGAGCAGAGCGACCTACACTGTGGTGCTGGACACCCCTCCGACCGACGGGGTATTAATAATCCTTAGGGAAGAATTCTTTCAAGACGGGGCGGCGATGGTGGTTGATGTATCGCCGTTTGATGCGAGGACTCTGATTCCTCTGCCTCTGAGGTTTACCCCGTCCACCTGGAACGTGCCACAGACCGTGACCGTGTTTGGCCGTGAAGCCGGCACTGCGAGCCTCATGTATAGGGCCAGGAGTAGAGACGACAGCTATCATGATATAGACATTGCACCTCTGGTCATCACCGTGGTTGAGTAGGCCAGATGATTAAGAGGACCCGGCAAGAAGGGCTACAGTGGACGGCGACAGGCTGACGCTGACTTATGATGTTGTAATGCTGATTTCAAGTAGTATCCCGGTTCGCGACGCCTACACGGTGAGGGTGGATTCTGTCCCGGTGACCGTCAACCAGGTGGAAATCAGAGGCAAGGCCGTGGATATTGACCCTCACCCCGGCCCTCTCCCAGAGGGAGAGGGAGATGGTGCAGCAGAAATCTGGCCGTCCTGAACTACTTTAAAGAATGGATTCCGCTTGCACAGGAATGGCAGAGATAGTTCAGCCGGCGAAGTCAGATGGCGGAGAGGGTGGGATTTGAACCCACGAATCCTGTGAGGGATTGCCGGTTTTCAAGACCGGTGCATTCGACCACTCTGCCACCTCTCCAGATAATTTAATGGATAAAACTTTAAAATTTATTGTCTGAATGATATATTATTGTGTATTCGGTCACAAAAGTTTAGGAGGAATGAAACATATGAAGAATGAATTTGTAGTTTCTCGTTCATCGGATTTGCCGGTATTGACGACGAACAGGCTTATTCGTAATACGTATATACTGTTGTCTATGACGCTGCTTTTCAGCGCCGCGACCGCCGGTATTTCTATGGCGATGAACATGCCATATATGGGGCCGCTGGTTACGCTGGGGGGATATTTCGGTCTGCTGTTCCTGACTACCCGCCTGCGCAACAGCGCATGGGGGCTGGCGGCGATCTTCGGGTTGACGGGTTTTATGGGGTTGACGCTCGGCCCCCTGATCAATGCGTACATCACTATTTATTCAAATGGTTCGCAATTGGTGATGACCGCACTCGGAGGCACCGGGGCTATTTTCCTGGGACTTTCGGGTTATGCCCTGAGCACGCGCAAGGATTTCAACTTTATGGGCGGCTTCCTTATGACGGGCATACTGGTTGCTTTTCTGGCGGGCCTGGGCGCCCTGATATTCAATATCCCGGCGCTGGCGCTGGCAGTTTCAGGCATGTTCATCCTGCTGATGTCGGGTCTGATCCTGTATCAGACGAGTCGGATGGTCCACGGCGGTGAAACGAATTATATAATGGCCACTATCACGCTATATGTGTCCCTGTATAATCTGTTTACCAGCCTGTTGCATCTGCTGGGCGCATTTTCAGGCAGGGAATAAGTTATCACGACAGTATTGAAGCCCGGCGCCTTGCCGGGCTTTTTTATGTAAGCGGGCAAACCCGCGTATGGTTTCTTGAGGAGAAATAGTGAAAATAGGGGTACCTAAAGAGAGTTATCCGGGTGAGCGCCGGGTTGCAACGACACCCGAGGTGGTGAAACGGCTGAAAAAGCTGGGATATTCGATCGCCGTTGAATCCGGAGCCGGGACGGAGGCCGGTTTTTTGGATGATGCCTATGACAAGGCCGGGGCGGACGTGGTCGGCGACACCGGGGGCTTGTATGATGCGGCAGATATTGTGTTTAAGGTGCGCGCCCCGGAGGATGAGGAAATCAAGCTGCTGCGCGAAGGGCAAACCCTGATCAGTTTTATCTGGCCGGCACAGAACGAGCCGCTGATGCAGCGGCTTTGTGAAAGAAATATCAATGCGTTGGCGATGGACAGCATACCCCGTATTTCACGGGCACAGAAGATGGATGCGCTCAGCTCGATGGCGAATATCGCCGGCTACCGGGCGATTATCGAGGCATCGCACCATTTCGGACGTTTTCTTACCGGACAGATAACGGCCGCCGGCAAGATCCCCCCGGCCAAGGTGCTGATCATAGGCGCGGGAGTTGCGGGACTGGCGGCTATCGGCACGGCGAACAGTATGGGCGCGATCGTCCGCGCCTTCGATACCCGCCTCGAGGCGAAGGAGCAGGTGGAAAGTATGGGCGCGGAGTTTCTATTGCTGGATTTCGCGGAGGATGGCGCCGGCGTTGGGGGGTACGCGAAGACGATGAGCGATGAGTTCATCGCCGCGGAGATGGCGTTGTTCGCCGAGCAGGCAAGGGAAGTGGATATCATCGTTACCACCGCTCTTATTCCGGGAAAGCCGGCGCCTGAATTGCTGACGGCCGCGATGGTGCAGTTGATGAAGGCCGGCAGCGTGATTGTCGATCTGGCAGCCGAGCAGGGTGGGAACTGCGAGTTGACCGTGCCGCATGAGGTGACGAAAAGCGATAACGGCGTGACTATCATCGGCTATAGTGATTTACCCAGCCGGTTGCCGACCCAGGCGAGCCAGTTGTATGGGAACAATCTGTATCACCTGCTCAGCGACATGACTCCGGAAAAGGATGGGGAAATGGTCATCGATATGGAGGATGAGGCAATACGCGGGGCCACGGTGATCAATCAGGGCAAGATCACCTGGCCGCCGCCGGCGCCGAAGATTTCGGCAACGCCGCCGCCGGAACCGGCCAAGGCGCCGGAGCCGGTGGAGCGGAAGCAACCCGGTTTGCTCAGCCGGATATGGCCGGTCGCTGCAGGGGCGCTGCTCCTGTACGGAGTAGGGTCGTTCGCCCCGCCTTCTTTCATGCCCCATTTTACCGTCTTCGTTCTGGCCTGTTTCATCGGTTATATGGTGATCTGGAATGTGACGCCTTCGTTGCATACGCCGCTTATGAGCGTTACCAATGCGGTCAGCAGCATTATCGTTATCGGCGCGCTGATCCAGATCTCATCTGCCAGCGCCCTGCTGGTGGCAATGGCCGCGTTCGGGGTCCTGATCACCAGCATCAATATCGCCGGCGGTTTTGCGGTGACGCAGCGGATGCTGCGAATGTTCAGGAAATAGGGCGGTCATGTCACCAGGACTGGTCACGGTCTCTTATATCGGCGCCATGGTTTTATTCATCCTGACGCTGGGTGGATTGAGCCATCAGGAAAGCGCAGGCAAGGGCAATCTGTACGGCATGCTCGGCATGGCCATCGCCGTGCTGGCGACGGTGTTCGGGCCGGAGGTAGATCGCAAATTTTATCTGATCATCATCGCGATGTTGATCGGCGGCACCATCGGCATCCTGCTGGCGAAAAAAGTCGAGATGACTCAGATGCCGGAGCTGGTGGCAATTCTGCACAGCCTGGTGGGACTGGCGGCGGTATTGGTCGGCTACGTGAACTTCATGGATGAAACGGTGGTGTTCCCGACGCATGCGGAGAAGGTCATCCATGAAATCGAGATTTATATCGGGGTATTGATCGGCGCGGTCACCTTTTCCGGCTCGGTGATCGCCTTCGGCAAATTGAGCAGCCGGATCAGCGGCAATCCGCTGCTGCTGCCGGCGCGCCATTGGTTCAATCTGGGGTTGCTGCTGGCCTCTATCTGGCTGGGATATGAGTTTGTCCAGCAGGCGGAAACGGGCGCGGGAATGCTGCCGCTGATGTTTATGACGGCGATCGCGCTGGCCTTCGGTGTGCATATGGTAATGGCGATCGGTGGGGCGGATATGCCGGTGGTGGTCTCGATGCTGAACAGTTATTCGGGCTGGGCGGCCTCGGCCACCGGCTTTATGCTGTCGAATGATCTGCTGATTGTGGTCGGCGCGCTGGTGGGCAGCAGCGGCGCGATCCTGAGCTATATCATGTGCCGGGCGATGAACCGCAATTTCCTGTCGGTGATTGCCGGCGGTTTCGGCACGGATAGCGGCCGTTCGAGTGCGGGAGCAGACGAGGAGCAGGGCGAGGTGGTGCGGATCGAAACGGATGAAGTCGCCGGCCTGCTGCTGAGTGCGAAAGAGATTATGATCATTCCGGGCTACGGCATGGCGGTGGCACAGGCACAGCATACGGTGAACGAGATCACGCAGGCGTTGCGGGAAAAGAAGATCAACGTGCGTTTCGGCATTCACCCGGTTGCCGGCCGGATGCCCGGCCATATGAATGTGCTGCTGGCAGAGGCAAGGGTGCCTTACGATATAGTGTTTGAAATGGATGAAATCAACGAGGATTTTCCGAATGTGGACGTTTCCATTGTCATCGGGGCGAACGACATCGTCAACCCTTCGGCACAGGAGGACCCGGACAGTCCGATCAGCGGGATGCCGGTGCTGGAATGCTGGAAGGGAAATACGACGATCGTGCTGAAACGCAGTATGGCAACCGGCTATGCCGGGGTACAGAATCCGCTGTTCTTCAAGGAAAATACCCGCATGTATTTCGGCGACGCGAAGGAAAGCCTGGATGCGGTGCTGAAGGAGATCTTATAAGCAGGGTCATTGCCCGCCAATAAGCGCCTGATTGTTCATATAGGGGCGCAGCGCCTGCGGGATGACTATATTTCCGTCTTTGTCCTGATAGTTCTCAATGACTGCAATCAGGGTTCTGCCCACGGCCAGGCCGGAGCCGTTGAGCGTGTGCAGCAATCCGGTTTTTTTGGTCTGCGGATCGCGCCAGCGCGCCTGCATGCGCCTCGCCTGAAAGTCCTCGAAATTGCTGCATGAGGATATTTCCCGGTATTTATTCGATCCGGGCAGCCAGACTTCAATATCATAGGTTTTGGCGGCGGAAAATCCGAGATCTCCGCCGCACAGCGCCACTACCCTGTAGGGAATATTCAGTTTCTGCAGAATGGCCTCCGCATGGCCGGTCAATTGTTCGAGCGCGTTATAGGAGCCGCCGGGCTGCACCAACTGCACCAGCTCGACCTTCTCGAACTGGTGCTGGCGTATCATGCCCCGGGTGTCTTTGCCATAGGAACCGGCCTCGCTGCGAAAACAGGGGGAATGACAGACATATTTTGCCGGCAATACACCGATATTCAGTATTGCGTCGCGGGCTATATTGGTGACCGGGACTTCGGCCGTCGGGATGAGATACAAGTCCCGTTCTTCGATCTGAAAGAGATCCTGCTTGAATTTGGGCAACTGGCCGGTGCCGTAACAACTGTCGGAATTGACCAGATACGGAACATTGATTTCGCGGTAGCCGTGCTCGCTTATATGGGTATCCAGCATGAATTGGATCAGTGCGCGGTGCAGGTGCGCAACGTCTCTATGCAATATGACAAAGCGGGCGCCGGCTATTTTTGCGGCCGTTTCAAAGTCGAGCAGTCCGAGAGCCTCGCCTAAACTAACGTGGTCTTTGGCTTCAAAATCAAACCCCGCCGGTTCACCCCATTTTCTTATCTCTACACTATCTTCTTCGCTGGTACCTTCAGGCACGGATTCATGCGGAATGTTTGGTATGCCGGTAACAATCTCGTTGAGTTTTGCCCGAATATCATCAAGCTCCGCCGCGCTTTTATCGAGTTGCTGCTTAATATCAGCGACCTCATCCATGATAGCCTGCGCATCCTTTCCTTCGGCTTTTAACCGGCCAATCTTTTTTGATTTGGAATTCCGCAGGGCTTGCAGTTCTTCGGTCTCGATCTGGATTGCCTTGCGTCTTTCTTCTATTTTTTTTATTGCAGTGGTATCAAGCCTCATGTTGCGCCTGGTCAAGGCAGCAGCAACGGCATCGAGATCATGTCGTAATAACTGGGGGTCTAGCACTTCTTGTCGCGGGGATGTTTTGTGCTTGTTTCTTTCTCTGTACGTTCGGCTGCCCGTATCGTATTGACAAGAAGCATGGTAATGGTCATTGGACCTACCCCGCCGGGAACCGGTGTGATCAGGCTTGCTTTTTCATACACCGAGTCAAAGTCTATATCACCAACCAGACGGCCATCGTCAAGGTAATTGATCCCCACGTCGATAACCACAACTCCCTCCTTGACCATATCACCGGTGATCATTTTTGGCTTTCCGGTGGCGACAACCAGGATATCGGCCTGGCGCGTGATCTCCGCGAGGTTCTGTGTTTTCGAGGTACAGATACTCACCGTTGCGTTCATGTGTAACAGCAACATGGCCATCGGTTTGCCAACGATATTACTCCGGCCTACGACAACGGCATGTTTCCCCTCTACAGAAACTTTCAGGTTTTCAAGCAAAGATTTAACACCATAAGGGGTGCAGGGGGGAAATATGGTGTTACCGGTAACCAGGGCGCCCACGTTATACAAATGAAAACCATCGACATCCTTATCGACCGAGATCGTTTCCAGTACTTTATTCTGATCGATATGGGCGGGTAATGGCAACTGAACCAGGATACCATGGATACGATTATCGTCATTTACTTCTCGTATCTTTTTTAACAGCTCGCCTTCGCTTATACCGGCATCGAGTCTATATACTTCCGAATATAAGCCTATACCTTCAGATGCCTTGATTTTGTTATTGACATACGTCTGGGACGCCGAATCGTTTCCGACAATAATGACGGCAAGTCCGGGACACACATTTTTTCGCTTCAACTCATCAACCCGTGATCTCCATTGATCGCGAACCTGTTTGGCTATTTTTTTTCCGTCGATGATCTTTTCTTTCATTGTTATTATTTCTGTCAACCAGCTGTTATCATTTCGGTTCCGTTCATATTTGCCTCCCCAGCGCCATACCCGACCAGCATACCAACACACATAAACCGACGCTTACAATCATATTGAGACCCGCCTTGGTGAGGTCACCTGCTTCAATCAGATTCATGGTGTCGATTGAAAAGGTGGAAAAGGTGGTAAATGCGCCCAATAGACCAACCATCAATACGGCGCGCCATTCGGCACTGATTTCCATCCTCTCCAGCATAAGCACGTACAGCAGACCCATCGCAAACGAGCCGATCACATTTACCGCCAATGTGCCATAGGGGAAACCACGACCGAGCAATAGATAAATACCATTAGAAACCCAGAAACGCAATAGTGCGCCTATGGCGCCGCCAATAGCAATTGAAGCGATCTGAAACAAAATGTGCTCTCTTTGAGTTACTATCCCGCAGCTTGCTGCGGAGATGATTTATTCGAACTGTGGTCGCTATTCTATATGAGTGGACCACTTGTGCGCTCTACGCCTATCGGTATAGCAACCGCTGCACATTCATGCAGCGGTTCCCTGATGTTCAGATCCCATGCCGGACTAAGCCCGATCTCTATAAAAATACCGTGCTGCGCTTCAGTACTGAAGTTGCAAACCGACCTGAAATTGATCGACATCGGCGCCACGCAGACCTGTAATGTTTGCATCACCCGTCTGCCAGTTGGCATTGAGTCTGGCGTTATGTCCGGAAATTATATAGTTCACCCCCAATTCCAGCAAATCGCTATCTGGAGACGAGTCCGGCATGTTTTCATTATAACGGACATAGGGCTGGAGCTTGCCGATGCCTACGTCTTGTGGAAAGAGATAGCCGGCCGTAATAAAATAGGATTCACCATCGAATAAACAGAAGCAATTCCTAACCTGAGCAGCAGGAGCAACGGCAGCAGCATTAGCATCATCAAGGGCATCAATAAGGGCCTGATTACCAGCAGGAGTAGTAAGGGCAGTCCTAGCATCAAGAGCAGCCATAAGGTTCGTAGCAGTAGGAGCAGCAGCAACGGCAGCATTAGCCTGATCAAGGGCAGCAACAAGGGCCGCATTACCAGCAGGATCAGTAAGGTTAGTCCTAGCAGTATTAACAGCGGCGGTAGCACGACGGTTCGCAGCAGTAATCGTTTCTGGAATGTCATCGGAATCAAATACCTTGTATTCCCCCTCAATAGTAACTACCCCCTGGTTGGTCAGTGGTTTTTCGAACAGGAAATCAAAAATATAGGCCTCGAAGTCACCCGGTGTAGCCTCGGTACCCACGCCATCGCTCTGCTGGTTGAATGAAAACCCGAGGGTAAAAACATCACCGGCCGCGCCGTAATAGGTGCTGCTGGTATAATAGGCCGGGTTACCTTCCGGGTTCAGAAAATTGTAGGCGAAGCGACCCGCATACAGCAGGTTGTCATCCACATTGGCCCCGTTGTCAGTGCCCCCTGATACGGCGCCACTTAAACCATCAAAGACACCCAGCGCATATTGAAACTTGCTTTGTGTGCCCCAAACAGTGACCCCTTCGTCACGCCCCCATTCCCCTGCCGGTCCGCCACTATCGGAAGGCAGCAACGGCACGGTGTATTGATTCCATGACAGGGCATAGTAAGGGCCATTCATTTCAATACGGTCCGCCGGCACCAGCATACGCCCGGCCCAGACGTTGAATTGCGGGTTGAATTCAAACCGGGCAATCGCATCCAGTAATTCCATATCAGGATCTTCCGAACAGCCGCGCGGGCCTGCAGTCGCACACTCCGTGTTGACGGTAAACTTGATATTTTCATGGATCTGTCCATTGAAATACAAACGCACACTATCTATATTAAAATCATTGGAATAGTCATCCCCATTGCCCGCCGCATCTTCCCTGGCTTGAAACAGTGTCCTTACCCCACCGCCAATACTGATCCATTTCGTATCGTCAATCTCGATTTTGGCGCCTGCCGAAACCAATGAAGAAAACAACAAACAACTACTGACAAGCCCAACGGACAGACTTGTCTTGATCCTGTTTTTAGTCTTGTTACACATAAATCGTACCTCCCACCCGCTACGGGGTGATTACTTTATTTGTTTTGCTTGGATATTCTTTAAAAGATTGGAGTAGTGTTTCCTGAGCCGGGAGACCGGGTTAAAACATCTTGTCGATTTGCCATCTCCCAATGCAACAAACGGGAAACAGTGTCAATGCCCGAGCATCCATGGCCGGGATGGGCCGTGCTTATGCCTGACATTGCTACGCTTAGGCCCACTGTGCGACTCTTTTTCATCCTTACGCACCAGCCTTGGCTCATGGGCACTACGCTCATTATGTTGATGAGCAATACGCTGAGTATTTTCCATGGTATTGAGCGAGGGCGCTTTGATGATACGTGGCGCCATTTGACCACAAGATGGACAAGTTGCGGGGAGCTTGCATGCGCTGATCTTACGCACATTGCTAAACTCCCCACACTCATCACAGTCGTAATGATAAACAGGCATTACTGCCTCCGCTCACTATTGCTTCAGGACAATGCGCCCGTCAGCAATAAATATCCCGGGATCCAGCCTGTATAAATGCCCTGAACCGCACATACCATTCCGGTCACCTTTGCGATTGGTTTTTGCAAGGCCAGCAAGGCCCAAAACATCAGCCATAACACAGCCCACGATGCCCAACACAAGGCAAACCAGGTACCCCAGGTGCTGTTGGCGTCGCCAAAGGCATCCAGCGTAATCGGGATAACGGTTATACCGACAAAGAAGCAAAACCAGCCCAGGCCACGACCGTCCGCGCCGTTCCATCTGTTCCACGCCACCCAGAAATAGGTAAACGTAAACAGAAGGGTAAACGCAGCCGCCCTGACGGAGGATAAATCTCCGGCACTTGCTCCACTAAAAGCCAGGTATAGGGCAACCAACAAGGTCAATGTACCGACAAAAATATTAATAACAGATATTTCGCGGTCTTCAATATAGCCCATGACCCAGATGCCGTTCAGAAAAAGAACGGCCCCGACAAACAATAACACTAGTCCAAGTAACATAATATCCCTCTCCTAATCCGAATCTGCTACGTTAGTTCCCGCAACATGAGATTGACGAGAAGGACCGTCCTTATTTACTCGCATATCGAAATCGAATATCTCGGTCGGTAATGCCAGAGTACAACAGGCATTCGGGATATCAACGATACCGCTGATCCGCCCTTCTACGGGTGCAGTACCCAGAATCATATAGGCCTGTTCACCGCTGTAACCAAACTTCTTCATGTACTCAACCGCATTCAGACAAGCACGACGGTAAGCAATGGTCGCATCCAGATAATGTTGTTCCCCGGTATGCTCACAAACCGAAACCCCTTCGAATATCAGGTATTCCGTGAAGCGTGGTTCAATCCGACTCGGCTTGAATATAGGATTAATAACCCCATATTTCTCCATGCCGCCTTTAATCAGGTCTACCCCGATATCAATCCAACCGGCCATCTCAATGGCGCCGCAAAACGTGATTTCACCATCGCCCTGGGACCAGTGTATATCGCCCATGGAGAGACCGCCCCCATCAACGTAAACCGGAAAATAGATCTGCGATCCACGCGACAGGTTTTTAATATCGCAATTGCCGCCATGCTCGCGTCCCGGCACCGTGCGGGCAGCGACTGCGCCAGCGTCCTTCGCCGCTGAGCCCCCCATTTGCCCCATCAGGGCGGTGGTTGTGCCTGCCATGCCATCCGGTAGCGTACACAAGGGTGGCACTCGATCCGGATCGGTTTTAAACAGCTTGGATTCCCGATCATTCCAGGTTGCCAGTAATTCGGCAGAAGGCAAACAACCAATCAGTCCCGGATGGATCATGCCGGGCCAACGTACGCCCGGTATATGCCGTGAAGAAGTGTGAATACCGTGAAAATCCCAACATGCCTTCCTCGCCTTGGGATAATGTCTATCCAGAAAGCCGCCACCATTTTCATATGCGAAAATGCCGGTGAACCCCCACTGGGATGAGTCCAGCGCTCCAATATCATTGATATCCACCACCATCAGGTCACCCGGTTTCGCGCCTTCCACGCCGAACGGGCCGCTGAGATAGTGTACCTTGGAAAGATCGACATCACGGATATCGTTGGCACTCTCGTCGTTGTTGATTTGACCGCCGGTCCAATCGTAACACTCTACCCGGAATTCATCGCCGGGCTTGAACATTTCCACCATGGGAATATCCGGATGCCACCGATTGTGCGGTTTGATATCCAGTTGTTCAGGAACTTTATTCGTATCAATACTAAATGCAGTTTTTGCCATTTTGGAACTCCCTCCTTTGACCATATAGTTTATACTTATATTAGCTATCAACCTTCAGCACATTACTCAGAATAAGAAACTGTGCAAGTAAAATTGATAGTGAAACTTAAATACTACACTTTAATTATTATTAAACACACTAACATCATAAAGCATATTATTATTTATTAGTTATAGCACATACCATGGAAAAAGCAAGAAAAATATATAAATAATATGAGGCCAGGAAGCCGAACAACGAGCGCCTGTTTCATTTAATGTTTATATTCAAATGACTTACAAGATAAATCAGACAAATTACTGAATATAATTCAGCCCACTTTTTTTTACATAAATGACGCAAAAAATTACAGGTTGCCAGCACACAGACCGGGAGCAATGGGAATTCTGGATCGATCGCGGCGGCACGTTTACCGACGTGGTGGCCCGTCGGCCCAACGGCGAGGTGCTCACCCATAAACTGCTGTCGGAAAACCCCCGGCAGTACCGGGATGCAGCGATTCAGGGCATCAAGGATATACTCAATCAATCCGGGTTTGCCATCGGCGGCGATCAAAGCCTGCCGAGCGAGCACATTCGGGCGGTCAAGATGGGGACCACTGTAGCCACCAATGCCCTGCTGGAACGCCGAGGCGAGCGCACCCTTCTGGTAATCACGCGCGGGTTTGCGGATGCCCTCAGAATCGGCTATCAGGCGCGCCCCGAGCTGTTCGCGTTGCACATCAAACTGCCGCAGATGCTGTACGAGGCGGCGCTTGAGATCGAAGAACGCATCAATGCCGCCGGCGAAGTCCTGATTCCGCTGGATGTGGCCGGCGCGCAACGGGGGTTCGAGCGGTTTTTTGCCGCCGGCTACCGCTCCGCCGCCATCGTTTTGATGCACGGCTACCGCCATCACGATCACGAAAACCGGCTTGCCGAAATCGCCCGGGCTGCCGGGTTCGAGCAGGTGTCGGTGAGCCACGTGGTCAGCCCGTTGGTGAAACTGGTTTCCCGGGGGGATACCACCGTGGTGGATGCGTACCTCTCGCCGATCCTGCGCCGCTATGTCGATCAGGTGGCGTCGCAAATGCCGGGGCTCAGGGAGCTGGGCGGCAAGCTGATGTTCATGCGCTCCAATGGTGGATTGACCGACGCCGGTTTTTTTCAGGGCAAGGACGCAGTGCTTTCCGGCCCCGCCGGCGGCGTGGTGGGAATGGCGCGGGTGTCGGAACCGGCGGGCTTCAACCGGGTCATCGGTTTTGACATGGGCGGCACTTCCACCGATGTCAGCCACTACAATGGCGAGTCCGGCCACGGCGAATTTGAACGGACTTTTGAAACCGAAGTGGCCGGGGTGAGGCTGCGCGCGCCAATGATGCTGATTCACACCGTGGCCGCCGGTGGCGGGTCGATCCTGCATTTTGATGGCGCGCGTTATCGCGTCGGCCCGGATTCCGCCGGCGCCTGTCCGGGCCCGGTGTGTTATCGCAACGGCGGACCGCTGACGATCACCGATTGCAATGTCATGGTAGGTAAACTCCAGCCTGATCTGTTCCCCCGGGTGTTCGGCGCCAGCGCCGATGAGGCGCTGGATGCGCGCGTGGTGGCGCAAAAATTTTCCGAACTGGCAACGCAGATCCAGTCCGAAACCGGCGACCAGCCCCCCCCGGAATCGGTGGCGGCGGGATTCCTCGCCATCGCCGTGGAAAATATGGCCAACGCCATCAAAAAGATTTCTGTGCAGCGTGGCTATGATGTCTCTGAATATACCCTGTGCTGTTTCGGCGGCGCCGGCGGGCAGCACGCCTGCCTGGTGGCCGATTCGCTGGCGATGAAGCGCATCCTGATTCATCCCTGCGCGGGGGTGCTGTCGGCCTACGGCATGGGGCTGGCCGATACCGTGGTGGAACTCCAACAGGCGGTGGAAGCCGCTCTCGATCGCAAGCTGCTGGATGTGCTCGCTGGTGAACTGGACAGGCTACAGCGGGAAGGAATGGATGAATTGAAGGCCCGGGGCGAAGACTGCGCGGAAGGTAGCAGCCTGCGCTTTCGGCGAGCGCTGCACATCCGCTATCACGGCTCCGATACGGCCCTGGTGGTGGACCACGGCGGGCTGGAACAAGTGGTGTCGGCGTTTGAAGCGCTGCACCGCATGCGCTTTGGTTTCATCTCCCCGGAGAATGGCCTGGTGGTGGAATCGATCGAGGTGGAAGTGATCAAAACCGCCCGCCCGTCCACCATCGTCAACCGAGTCAACACCGACAGCCCGGCGGCTCGTCCCGACGCGCTAAGAAAGTGTTATATGGATGGCCGTTGGCAATCTTGCCCCTTTTATCATCGCAGTACCCTCAGTGCCGATGAGTTTGTGGAGGGTCCGGCGGTGATTCTCGACCCCACCAGCGCTATCGTGGTGGAGCCCGGATGGGGCGCGTTATTGACCGCCGATAACAATCTGGTGCTGGAACGCCGCCGGAAGCGCAGGCGGGAACGCGCGGTGGGAACCGGGGTTGATCCGGTTATGCTCGAGATCTTCAATAATCTTTTCATGTCCATCGCCGAGCAGATGGGCTCGGTGCTGGAGAACACCGCGGCGTCGGTCAACATCAAGGAGCGGCTGGATTTTTCCTGCGCAATTTTTGACCTCGGCGGCGCGCTGGTGGCGAATGCGCCGCACATGCCGGTGCATCTCGGCTCTATGAGCGAGAGCATCAAGACCGTGATCCGCGAGCGTGGCGCTAACATTGACCCCGGCGATGCCTATATTCTCAACGCGCCGTACAACGGCGGCACCCACCTCCCGGACGTCACTATCATCAAGCCGGTGTTCGCAACTGGCAAACTTTTGTTTTATGTCGCCTCGCGCGGTCACCACGCCGACATTGGCGGTAAAACTCCGGGCTCGGCGCCGGCGGATTCCACCAGCATTGAGGAAGAGGGGGTGGTCATCGACAACTTCAAACTGGTGCAGAACGACTGCTTCCGTGAACGGGAAGTTTATCAGCTGTTGACCGCCGGCAAGTGGCCGGCGCGCAATCCGCGGATGAACATCGCCGACTTCAAGGCGCAACTGGCCGCGTGCGAAAAGGGCGCACACGAGTTGATCGACATGGCGGAGCATTATGGCCTCGACACCGTGTACGCCTACATGCGGCACGTGCAGGACAACGCCGAAGAATCCGTGCGCCGCGTGCTCGGTGTGCTCGAGGACGGCAGTTTCACCTACGCCATGGACGACGGCAGTTGCATTGCGGTGGCAGTGCGGGTCGACCGTAAAAACCGCCGCACGGTGGTGGATTTTGCCGGCACCAGCGGGCAACATCCGGGTAACTTCAATGCGCCGTCGGCGGTGGTGCGCGCGGCGGTACTGTATGTGTTTCGCTGCCTGGTGGACGACGATATTCCATTAAATGAAGGCTGCCTGAAGCCGATGGAAATCATCATCCCCGAAGGTTCGATGATCAGTCCGCGTTATCCGGCGGCGGTCATCGCCGGCAACGTGGAGACTTCCCAGTATCTGGTTGACACCCTGTTCGGCGCTCTGCAAACCGTTGCCGCCTCCCAGGGTACGATGAACAACTTCATCTGGGGCAACGATGAATTTCAATACTATGAAACCATCTGCGGCGGCACCGGCGCAACGCCGGATGCGCACGGCACCGACGCGGTGCATTCGCACATGACCAATTCGCGCCTGACCGACCCGGAAGTGCTCGAATGGCGGTTTCCGGTGGTGTTGGAATCCTTTGCCATCCGCACCGGATCCGGCGGCGCCGGCCGCCGTCACGGCGGGGATGGCGCCGTTCGCCGGGTAAGATTTCTCGCGCCGATGACCGCCAATATCATATCCGGCCACCGCAAGGTGCCCCCCTACGGCCTCGCCGGCGGGCAAAGCGGCGCTACCGGTAGAAACCGGGTTGAACACCCCGACGGAAGCGTAACGGAACTGGCCGGCGTCGCCCGGATTGAATTGAAGGCGGGGGACGTGTTCGTGATTGAAACCCCCGGAGGGGGCGGGTATGGTGCGGCGGAGTAGCATTGCCGAGGCCGTAACTGGATCAGCAAAAATCTGCGGACTGTATTATTAATTACTTTGAATACTGGCTATTATCTGTTTTTTTATAAATATAAATTACATTCATTTTAAATCCGGTAAAATGTTTTTCAATTAGTTCAAGGTGTCCGGCTGATACAAAGTCATTATCGATAAAATCTTCCAATTCACGATAATCGAATCCCAGGTGAGGGTCATAGCCGGTGTGTTTCGATTCTCTAAAGGAGCTTATCTCTCGTTTTTTTAGCAGATGTGCCAAATACTTCGAAAAACTATGTCTTTCAAAGAAATCTCCATAAGGATTGGGTCTAAGTAAATAACGACCTAATAATTTAATTAATCCAACTATATAAATTTCATTAGGTATTGTTAGAATAATAATTCCCCCGGCATTTAAATGATTATAAATATTACTAAATGCATTATTAAAATTTCCAACATGCTCCAGGGTTTCAAAGCAGGTAACCAAATCAAAAGTCTTTTTCGTATCATTTATGGTATTCATATCAAAGAATTTGAATTGAGCATCTGGAATCATCCTTTTTCGGGCTAAATCCAATAATTCTTCCGAACAGTCATAGCCCACTACAGTCGAAAATCGGAATTGAATATTCTTGATTATCTGTTCGATAATGAATCCATTCGAACATCCGAAATCCGCCCACTTGATTGTTTTTGATGGGAGGTATTTTCGAAACATCCTGAGAATTGCACGGAACCTGTTCCGATGCACCAACGAGGCCGGATACCTGCTGGTATAATTTTTTTCATGCAATGATAAGTCTTGACTCATTTTGCGGAATAGTTTGATAAATATAGTAATCAACAGCCGAATAACAGCCAATTATATTATACAAATAGACTATTTCACAATCTATTCATCGACCCGTGCCGGGGGTACCACCCGCAACAGCCGTGCCGCCGATACCCGGTAGCGCCTGTAGCAACTGATTCCGATTGCCTGCCTTGAGCAATTTGAGAAATGAGGTTTTGTGAACTGCAAGTATATAATCAATTATTTTATTCGCGTTTGTCGGACGGGATAAATTCGGTGCGTAGGGTAATTAAGGAGTATTTATTTTTATAGTTTTAACTTGGAAAGTTAAAGTTATTTATTAGCTATGAGAATAAAACATTTGTTACTTGACAAGTTGTGCGATGCAGCATATAAAGTATGTTTACACAAAAAAATTATGGTGGAAATGTGCAAGGGACCGGAGGCAAGACCATGCACCTTCCTTTTGTTAATCATCAGTCATGGGGGATAGTTCGTGTTGAGAGAAGAGCAAATACAACAAATTCAGAGAGACTGGGATGAAAATCCGCGCTGGAAGGACGTAAAGCGTGGTTATACCGCGGAGGATGTTATGCGTCTGCGGGGGTCAATGCAGGAAGAATATACCCTTGCGCACAACGGAGCCGAAAAGTTATGGGATCTGCTCCATGAAGATGACCGTGTGATCTGCATGGGCGCGATCACCGCCGGCCAGGCAATGCAACAGGTCAAGGCCGGTATCAAGGCGATCTATCTTTCGGGTTGGCAGGTTGCCGCCGATGGAAACACCTCGGAGACGATGTATCCCGATCAGTCTCTCTACGCATATAACTCGGTGCCAACCATGGTACGGCGCATTAATAATACCTTTAGGCGTGCCGATGAAATTCAGTGGGCACGAGGCGGGAATGATATTGATTATTTTGTGCCGATTGTTGCTGATGCCGAAGCCGGTTTTGGCGGGGTATTGAATGCCTTTGAATTAATGAAAAACATGGTTGAAGCCGGCGCTGCCGGGGTCCACTTTGAAGATCAGCTGGCGGCTGCGAAGAAATGCGGCCATATGGGCGGAAAAGTGCTGGTTCCCACCCAGGAAGCCGTTCAAAAATTAATTGCGGCGCGTCTGGCAGCCGACATCATGGGTGTGTCCACGCTTGTAATCGCGCGCACCGACGCAAATGCGGCTAATCTGTTGACTTCCGATATAGATGAACGGGACAAACCGTTTGTTACCGGCGAGCGCACCAACGAGGGATTCTACAGAACCAATGCCGGTATGGATCAGGTGATTGCTCGCGGTGTTGCCTATGCCCCGTATGCCGATTTACTTTGGTTTGAAACCGCGGTTCCGGATCTGGATGAAGCAAAACACTTTGCCGAAGCGATACACCGGGAATACCCGCAGCAGTTGCTTGCCTATAATTGTTCACCGTCTTTCAATTGGAAGCGGCACCTCGATGATGCCACCCTGGCCAAATTCCAGAAAGAACTGGCTGCAATGGGCTATAAATATCAATTCATTACTTTGGCCGGTATTCACAGCATGTGGTACAACATGTTCGATCTGACACGGGAATATGTGAAGCATGGCATACCCGCCTATGTTGAGAAGGTGCAGGAGCCAGAGTTTGCCGCGGCGGAAAAGGGGTACACCTTTGCCAGCCATCAGCAGGAAGTGGGCGCCGGGTACTTCGATGATGTTACCACGGTGATACAGGGCGGCCAGTCTTCCGTTACTGCATTGACTGGTTCGACCGAGGAGTTGCAGTTTGATGATGTGGTCTCGAAATGAGGGGGTAGATTCAGGTTCGGGACAAATTAAAGGCGCTAGTGGTACACTGGCTATAGTTGCTATCGTCAAGATATTTTTGTAATTCTGTCAGCCAAAGCCGCTGATGTTGTATTTATAAATGTCAGTGCATTTATACGGATATGGTAGTAAAAAATTCTGATATGATCGTCAGTGAGTCAATTCGTGTAAGAGGGGTTGTACAAGGCGTGGGTTTTCGCCCCACTGTTTGGCGAATTGCCAATGATTGTGGCCTCATGGGCGATGTCATAAACGATGCCGATGGCGTGCTCATTATGGCAAAGGGTCAGAGAAAATGCCTGGACGAATTTGTGAAACGCCTGGAAGATGAAGCGCCGCCATTAGCTCGTATTGATTTAATTGAACGGCAATCTGTCGATGTATTGCCTACACAGGATCAATTTCATATAAAACCCAGTAACGTGGGGGATCCGCGCACCGGTATAGCCCCTGACTCGGCTATTTGCAGTCATTGCATCATCGTAAAATCATCTAATCGAAAATTCAGAGTTAATCATGCACCCAAAGTTAAGAATTAAACCAAAGTTGCACCGCAAACCAAAGTGGTACCGCACACTTGCTCACAAGTTCGGCTACGACATTGTAAAGTTAGGAAAGCAGTTGTTGCTGGAATCTTACACCTTTCCCTTGGAATTTCATTTAAGAAATCTCTTTCCCATGCTCTCCGTTGATCTGGTGATTGATGTCGGCGCACACAAGGGCGAGTTTGCCCGGATGTTGCGACACACGGGGTATCATGGCGAAATCATTTCATTTGAACCTGCCGAAAGCTCATTTGTCGAGCTGAGCCGGGAGACAAAAGACGATGTCAAATGGTCCGCGCACCGGTTGGCTTTGAGTGACCATGCGGGGGAAGCGGAACTTCACTTGTTAGGCAAGCCTGACAGCGATTTGAATTCGCTGCACTCGTTCAGTTCGTTTGGCGAGCATAAGTATCGGCACCGTAGTGGGTATCGTCGCCGTGTCGTCAGCACCGAAACGGTGTCTTTGGGCCGGCTGGATGAATTTCTCGCCCGGCATGTGCCGGATTTTGCCCGGCGCCGGGTCTTTCTCAAGATGGATACTCAGGGCCATAATCTTCGCGTATTTGCCGGTGCTGGCGACTACACCGGGTGTTTTTGCGGACTCGTGTCCGAAGTGTCGGTGATGCCGATATACAACGACATTCCCACCTACATGGAGAGCCTTGAGATCTACCGGCAGCACGGTTATGAAGTAACCGGGCTATACACGATTAGCCGAAACAGAAAGACCGGGCACATCGTTGAATTCGATTGTGTCATGGTGCCTAAGGTTGATGGGTGAGCGGGTTTCCCGCTCCATTTACGCCTCGCGTGGGATCTTTTTGATTTGTTCAGGCCATAATAACTATAACTCATTGTAAATATTATGAAAAATCGAAGGAGATTGCTGTGGTTTCTCCTTGCTTGGCCGCAAGATGACGCCCAGCCCCCGCCGTATTAATGACTCCGATGTTGTGAAAAAGCTATTTTATCGATCACCGCCAGCAATAATGCCGATAGTACAAAGGTGAGGTGGATAATCACGTACCATGTCAGTTGAGCGACGCTGTAATCGGGAACCCTCATAAAGACTTTCAACAGATGGATGGATGAGATCGCGATAATCGAGGCGGCCACCTTCAGCTTCAGGGTGTTCGCATCCAGTTTGCCCAGCCAGTCGAGATTGGTATCGTTTTCATCAATATCAATCCTGGAAACGAAATTTTCATAACTGCTGAACATCACCATCACGATCAGACTGCCTACCAGTACCATATCCACCAGCGACAGAATCGAAAGGATCAGGCTTGATTCGCCTATTGCCATAATGGTGCTGAATACATGCCAGACTTCCTGGAAAAATTTAATGACGAGGGCGAACAGCATCAATGACAGGCCGAGATAGAGCGGCGCCAGCAGCCAGCGGCTTGCAAAAAGTGTTTTTTCGATAATGTGTCTCATTTCAGGCTACCAGCAGTTTTTCCAGCACGGTTTGATAAATTTTTGTCAGGGTTTGCAGTTCATCGATACTCGTGTACTCATTCGTTTTATGGATGGTGGCATTCACCGGGCCAAGCTCGATGACTTCGGCGCCGACAGGCGCGATGAATCGACCGTCGGATGTGCCGCCGCCGGTTGACTGTGCCGGTTCAAGATCGGCAACGGAGCGTATCGCGGAGCAGACTGCGCCGGTTAATTTGCCCGGTTTCGTCAGGAACGGACGGCCGGAAAGTTGCCAATCCAGTTCAAAGTTGAGCTTGTGCTCATGCAGAATGGCGGTTACTCGTTCCTGCAGGGTTTTTTCGGTTGATTCCGTACAATAGCGGAAATTGAAAATCACATTCATTGTGCCGGGAATAATATTTTCCACGCCGGCTCCGGCATGGATATTGGAGATCTGGAATGAGGTGGGGGGGTAGTCGTGATTGCCTTCGTCCCAGTGTGTAGCGCAGAGCGCTTCAATAGCCGCACTCGCGCCATGAACAGGATTATTCGCAGTTTCAGGATAGGCAACATGGCCCTGTTTTCCAATAATAGTCAGTCTGCCCGTTAATGAGCCTCTTCTGCCGATTCGAATCTGGTCGCCGATCGTTTTATTGCTTGAGGGTTCGCCAACAATGCACCAATCTATTTTGGTATTATGTTGCGTCAGATATTCAAGGACTCTTCTGGTGCCATGGACTGCCGCCCCTTCTTCATCGCTGGTCAGCAGGAATGCAATCGATCCTTTGTGTTCCGGATATTGAGCTACAAATTTTTCAACGGCAACAATCATTGCGGCGATTCCGCCTTTCATGTCCGCGGCACCGCGGCCGTACAGCCTGTTATTTGCAATCCTGGCAATGAACGGGTCAGAACTCCAGGCTTGCAGCGGTCCGGGCGGAACAACGTCGGTATGCCCGGCAAAAACGAAAAGAGGGGCGTCATTTCCGCGTCTTGACCAGAGATTGTCGACATTATCATAGCGCAGGTGCTCGGAAGTAAAACCGGTATTGTTCAGGCGATTGGCAATCAGCGGTTGGCAGCCTCCGTCGCTGGGGGTGACGGATTCACGCTCAATCAATTCTGCCGCCAATTCGATTGTGCCGTTCACTGGTAGTTACCGATGATGGTTTTCGGGGTTTGACCTTGCCGAATGATCAACTGTGGTTTTAATTCAGAGGCGCTACTGTTTTTCAGGAGAGTCGAAACAGGATAAAAGACAGGTCATCCGGTTTATGCGGCTGTTCCGGGAACCTGTTGTACATGCGCAGTTTCGCCTTTTCTACAAGCCGGTAGGCACAATTGGCTAAATTTCCATGCCGGATTATCCCGATAATTTCCTTTTTGAACAGGTTATCGAACAGACCGTCACTACCGAGCAGCAAGGTATCATACCGGGCCAGATAATAAGGCCGCCCTAATTGCAGATTCATATCTGTAAGCCCTACCGCATTGGAGATGAGATGGCGCTTGCTATGAAACATCGCCATGTTTTCGTCAATCAGTCCGCGTTCCAATGCATCGCCTATCGGAGAATGTACCGCGGTGCGCAATTTCATTTTTCCACGCTGACCGGTTACTATAATTTCGGAATCGCCGGCATGATAAGTCTTTACTTTTTGCCCCTCCAGTTCCACTACCGCAATAGTGGTTGCGGCATTATTGTACTCAGTCATTATTCTATCATGTGCAATTGAGATGCCTTCCATAATGCCGTTGATTACCAATTCATTATTTTCTATGCTGTTTCTGGTATTTCTCGCGATTTCATTCACCGTGATTGATGCGGCTTCTTTGCCATTCGTATGTCCGCCCAGTCCATCTGCAACAACCAGCACGGCTTGCGTATCACTAATCGGGATAATCGCCGCGGCATCTTCATTATCGGTATTTTTTATCGGTGATTTTGCTGAATAGATAATGCAACAACCGTTGGCCAGAGTTTTTTCAATACATTCTCCAGAGTTATGCCGGGTCAATATGATGGGCTGGTTATTTTGAGCATGGGTAGCCGTATGCATAGTGTAAGTATAGTACTAATACACGCGCGGTTCAAAATAAACGGGTGAAAACATTACCAGCACTTCTCCCACTTTCCGGCGGTTGTTGGCAGTACAGCTAATGGTTCTGCCAGGCGTCGGCCTTTGCCCAGTCTCCTGAATATCCGTTCAACCAGCTTATATTTGCCGCCCGGCCATTTCAAAAGGGTCTATGAGCCTTCATCCGGACTCCTGGCATCGATCTTCAACGCATGTATATCGGATTTCAGTAAATCATCTACCGCTTTATAAACCATGCGATGTCTTTCTATCAATGATTTATCGATAAACTCTTTTGAAATGATAGCAATGCTGAAATGACCGCCGCCGCTTTCGGCGCCCGGGTGGCCAATATGGCGCTCGGATTCGTCGATAATATCGAGCCTGGACGGGTGCAGGGCCTGTTCAAGCTGCCGGCGAATACGCTCAATCCGTTCGGCCACTGGGCAATACCCTTTTAAAGGGTTTGACGGTGATGTTTTTATAAACGCCGGCGCTACGATAAGGATCAGCATCGGCCCATTCCTGCGCAGCCTCCAATGATGCAAATTCAGCCACGATTAAACTGCCGGTGAACCCCGCCGGGCCCGGATCTTCGCTGTCAATTTTTGGATGAGGGCCGGCCAATAGCAGCCTGCCTTCATCCTGCAAGGCTTCCAGCCGCATAACATGTTGGTCTCTGGCACTTTTCCTCTTCTCCAGACTGTCTTCGACATCCTCTCCGATTATTGCATAAAACATTACTTTACTCCCCGCTCTTTAATTACTATTATCTTTCTTCCAGTTCGCTGATGTATCTGGACAGATAAACCGCTTGTATAATTCCAAACAACAAAGTCAGTCCCAGCATACCGAATAATTTAAAATTCACCCAGACATGTTCGGCAAAGTTGAATGCGACATATAAATTCGCCCCTCCCATGGATAAAAAAAACAGTATCCAGCCCCGGTTCAAATTCACCCAGGCCTGCGCCGGTATTTTGATGGCGTGTTCCATAATGCGCTGCACCAGATTTTTGTTGCCAATAAATTCACTGGCCAGGAAGGCAAGGGCGAATAGCCAGTTTACGACAGTGGGCTTCCACATGAAAAAACGCTTATCCTGAGTGAAGAGCGTGATTCCGCCAAGAATGAGAATAATGACCAATGTGGCAAGATGCATTTTTTCGACACGGCGATAAAGCAGCCAATATGCCGATACCTGTATGATGACCGCTATGATGGTGACAGCCGTCGCGAAAAACATGCGCTGCGCCAAATCGTCCGGGATATAATAGGCAACGAAAAAAGCAACCACCGGGAAGAAATCAAATAAAAATTTCATTAGCATTCAAATTTTAGATGGAATGTTATTATAGCTAAAGTAAGGATGAACTCACAACCCGGCCTGGCGGCATCCATCCCGGCAATTTTCAGCCGCCGCATTGGATGTGTCCAGGCTTGAGAGCTATGCCGGGCACTGTCAAGATTGGGTTATTCCTGTTCTGGTCAAGCGTATCACAAGAGTATAGTACGCAATTTAAATGGAGGTATGTATAATATATATGCTAAATAGTACCACTCAGCTTCTTCTGGAGGATTGATGATTGCCTGCTTCCGGTAATCGGCGAGTACTGTCCGGCATGCGGCCGACAGGTGAACTCCATCTTGGTCATTATCATGGGGTTCTTAAAAACTGGCTTGATTTGCAACATGAATATGAGTGCTTCTTTTTCGTGGCCGATTGGCATGCATTGACCACCGAATATGAAGATACTTCGATTATTTCCGACAGTGTCTGGAAAATGATAATCAATTGGCTTGCAGTGGGAATCGATCCGGGTTCCGCCAAGTTGTTTATTCAATCCAGAGTGCCGGAGCACGCTGAATTGTATTTGTTGCTGTCAATGTGCACCCCGTTAAGCTGGCTGGAGCGGGTCCCCAGCTACAAGGAGCAGCAGGAAAATCTGAATCACAAGGACCTCGCCACTCATGGGTTTCTCGGCTATCCCTTGCTGCAAACCGCTGATATTATCATCTATAAGGCGGGTTTTGTTCCGGTTGGGGATGACCAGGTTGCTCATGTCGAACTTGCCCGCGAAGTTGCCCGGCGTTTCAATTACATCTACGGACGCGAAGCCGGATTTGAAGAAAAGGCGGAGTCGGCGGCGAAAAAGATGGGCAAAAAAAATAACAGGATTTACCATGAATTGCGCCGCAGCTTCCAGGAACAAGGCGATGCTCAGGCATTGGAAAAGGCCCGCGCCTTGCTGGAATCCCAGAAAAACATCAGTATCGGCGACCGTGAGCGTTTATATGGCTATCTTGAAGGCGGCGGTAAAGTCATATTTCCCGAACCGCAGGCATTATTGACCTCTGCCTCTAAAATGACCGGACTAGACGGACAGAAGATGTCAAAATCCTATAACAACACGATTTCGCTGTGCGAAAATCCCGGTGTTATCGAACAAAAATTAAAAACCATGCCCACCGACCCGGCTCGGATCCATCTCACCGATCCCGGCGACCCGGATAAATGTCCGGTTTGGAGCCTGCATCAGATTTATTCCAATGATGAGGTGAAATCTCACGTGCGCGAGGGCTGCACTTCCGCGAAGATTGGCTGCCTGGATTGTAAAGGGCATATTGTCGATGCAGTGTTGAAGGAACAGGGGGAAATTCGGGCGAGGGCCAAAGACTATCAGGACGATCCGGAGACGGTAAAAGGGATTATCGATGAAGGCTGTGAGGTAGCCCGGGAGGTTGCCCGAGAAACGCTGGAAGAGGTGAGACGGGTAATGGGACTGGAATACCGTTATAAATAGATTGCCACCGGTAATGAATACACCCGTTTCGGAAAATACGCCAGCCTTGGGCCAATCTGAGCAAGGCGCGATGCCTGTTGCCTTGGTCCAGGGCACCCCATTGACGCAAGCGCCGAGAGATCTCTACATCCCCCCCGATGCCTTGAATGTGTTTCTGGAAGAATTTGAAGGGCCGCTCGATCTGCTGCTGTATTTAGTCAAGCGGGCGAATATTGATATTTTGAATATCCCGGTTGCTCATATTACCGCGCAGTACATGAGGTATATTGAATTGATGGAAGAGTTGCAGATTGAACTGGCGGGTGAATATCTGGTAATGGCGGCGATGTTGACCGAGATAAAGTCCAGAATGCTGCTTCCCAATTTGGAAGAAAGCGGCGACGAAGAGGACCCTCGCGCCGAGTTAGTCAGACGGATACAGGAATATGAGCGCTATAAACAGGTTACGGAGGATCTGGATGCATTGCCGCGCTGTGAACGCGATATTTTCGCGGCGGTAATCGAATTTCCGAATAAAAAGCCGCCGCAAAAAATGCCGGACGTTTCACTCGATGCGCTTTTGTGCGCCTATGCCGGGGTTTTGAATCGGGCGGAGATGTATGCGCACCATCACATACAAAGAGAGCCACTTTCGGTGCGGGAGCGAATGACACATATTCTGGAAAAGATCGATACCGCGTCTTTCGTGGATTTTAAATACTGCTTCGAAGCAAAAGAGGGGCGGGCGGGTGTGATCGTTGCGTTTCTGGCGATTCTGGAATTGCTGAGAGACCGCCTGATCGAAATGGCACAGAATGAAAGCAATGGCCCCATCTATATCAAGGCGGCGGGATGAACCGGGAAAAATTGAAAAATATTATCGAGGCGGCACTGATGGTAGCGCATCAGCCACTGAATTTGCATCGAATACAGGAACTGTTTGAAAATGAGCAGGAAAGGCCGGGGAGTTCCGATATACGCGCTGCGATAGAGCAACTGCAACAGGAATACGACGGGCGCGGCATTGAATTGAAAGAGATCGCCAGCGGGTTCCGCATCCAGGCAAAGGTCGAATATTGTGGATGGCTTAACAGGCTGTTCGAGGAAAAGTCGCCGCGCTATTCCAGAGCGCTGATTGAAACGCTCGCGATTATTGTCTATCGCCAACCCATTACGCGCGGTGAGATAGAAAATATACGCGGAGTCGGTGTCAGCTCCGCCATTATAAAAACACTGCATGAAAGAAAATGGATCAAGGTGGTCGGTCATCGGGATATTCCCGGAAAACCCGAATTACTGGCCACTACCAGGCAATTTCTGGATTATTTCAATCTTAAAAAACTGACTGAATTGCCGGTTTTGGCTGAAAGCAAGGATGCCAGCAATATCGATGCAGATCTGTTTGAATATCCTCCAGAGGAGGCGGCAGATAAAACCGGGCTGCCAAACCCGGAAGAAAATAAAAAAGTTTTAACCAGCGATGATTCCGCCGGAAACGGCGAACCGTTACAGCCCTCCGCTGAGGTCAAAACTATCCCGTTGGCCAATTAGACTAGCTCTGTTTTTGAGCGTCACGCAATAATGCCCCAAAGAATTCAAAAGCTGCTGGCGCAAATGGGCTGTGGTTCCAGACGGGAAATCGAAACATGGATCCGTGCCGGCAGGATCCAGGTCAATGGCCGGCCTGCCAAAATTGGCGAGCGGATCGATGCAGATGACCGCATAAGCCTGGATAAAAAGCCGGTTCACCTCAATAACGGCAGCAAGGTAAAAAATCGTATCCTGGCCTATTACAAACCGGGGGGCCTGATATGTACCTCCCGTGACCCTGAGGGCCGGGAGACGGTGTTTGAGCATTTGCCCGCCTTGAAAAAACAGCGCTGGATCAGCGTGGGCCGGCTGGATATCAATACCAGTGGCTTGATGCTGTTTAGCAATAATGGCGATTGGGCGCATTATTTAATGCATCCTTCCAGCAATATTGAGAGAGAATATGCGGTGCGCGTCCTGGGCGAAGTGGGAGAAAAACACCTGAGCAATCTCCGTGCCGGGATCATGCTGGACGGCAGATTGACGCGCTGTACAGATATTGTAGATTCAGAAGGAAAGGCGGCCAATCGATGGTTCCATATGACCATAACCGAGGGCCGCAACCGGGAAGTGCGGCGGATGTGGCAGTCGCAGGGCTTCAAAGTAAGCCGGTTGATCCGGGTGCGCTATGGCAGTTATATCCTGCCCAGAAACAAAAAACCGGGTGATTACTGGGATCTGACGGATAAGGAAATCGATCAATTGACAGCTTTCGTCAAAGCGAGCGTATAACATGCCGGAGCTCTCATCGAGAAATTTATTGCTGCTGTACAACCGGCTATACAGCGCCTATGGCCCGCAGCATTGGTGGCCGGCCGAGTCCGGATTCGAGGTAATGATCGGATCGATCCTGGTTCAAAACACAGCCTGGAAAAACGTTGAACAGGCGATCCAAAATCTCAAACAAGCTGAATGTCTCTCTGAAAAAAGGCTGGCCGAATTACCCGATACCGAATTAGCCGAATTGATCCGGCCATCCGGTCACTTCAACATCAAGACAAAACGCCTGAAAAATTTTCTTCACACCTACCGACTTATGGGAGGGTTTGAAGGATTGCAATCCTTTGGCACCAATAAATTAAGGCAGATCCTGCTGGATATAAACGGAATTGGGCCGGAAACCGCCGACGATATACTGCTGTACTCCTTCAACAGGCCAGTATTTGTGATCGATGCCTGTACCCGCAGATTATTCAGCCGCCTCGATTTAATTGCCGGAGACGAACCGTATGAGACATTGCGGGCATCGGTGGAGCAGGCATTGGGGGCGGACACAGAGGTATATAATGAATACCATGCCCTGGTAGTCAGACATGCCAAGGAAAAATGCGCACTCGGAGCGGATTGCCAGCATTGCCGCATTGAAATGCCGCTGATTGAACTACGGCAAACGGGCTGATCGAGCGAGCATATTCATGCAGGGTTACAGGTTAATTTTACTGTATTGACTTGATTTCAAGTCTGTTATCCTTAGCCTATACAAGACTTTTTATAGAGCAGGTTCCGATTAGATGTCCCCACGACAAGCACTGGTAGCCGCAAACTGGAAGATGCATGGCTCACTGGAAACCATACGGCCATTGGTAAATGGCATTGTTCGAGGTTGGAACGATGCGACAAAGGCGCAAGTCGTCCTCTGTCCGCCATTTCCCTATTTGCAGGAGGTATCGGACTGCCTGACCGGTAGCAGTATATCTCTGGGGGCACAGGATATATCGGCGCATAGTGAAGGAGCTTATACCGGCGATGTGGCCGGCTCGATGCTCCGGGACTATCGATGTGAAATGGTCATAGTCGGGCATTCGGAACGGAGAAGAGATAACGCCGATACCGATGAGCGTGTTGCGCAAAAATTCGCCTCGGCGGTTACATCGGCATTGACGCCGGTACTGTGCGTCGGTGAATCCCTGGAGGAAAGGCAGGCAGGCGATACCGAGCAGGTGATTGCCCGCCAACTCGATGCGGTCTTGAATGCAAACCGGATCAACGCCTTCGAAAATGCCGTGATCGCCTATGAACCCGTGTGGGCCATAGGCACAGGCGCCACGGCAGCGCCCGAGCAGGCGCAGGAAGCGCATGCCTTCATTCGCTTATGCCTGGCAAGGCACGATAATACTATTGCAAATAAAATCCGCATTCTTTATGGTGGTAGTGTAAAGGCGGACAACGCTGCGGAATTATTTAAAATGGCGGATATAGACGGTGGTTTGATTGGCGGCGCATCATTGCTGATCGATGACTTCCTGAGCATCTGTCATTCAATACAGGGCAAATAAAATAGACACATTTCAGACAGTATTATTTTTGATACAGGTGGTGGTTGCCATTCTCTTGGTTGGATTTATCCTGATTCAGCATGGCAAAGGCGCGGATGCCGGCGCTGCATTCGGCAGCGGCGCCTCCTCCACCATGTTTGGCAGCAGGGGCTCCAGTAAGTTTCTGGTTAAATTTACCACTTTTCTGGTAGTTATATTTTTGGGCAATAGTCTTTTTTTGGCATATCTGGCCGCGCAAAACGTGCGCCAGCCACCACCGAGCGTGATGGATCAGACGCTTGTTCCGGTGGAAGAAACGATGACAGTGATCAATGAAACAGACAGCCAGGAGGAAACAGACAGCCAGGATGAAACAGACAGCCAGGAGGACGAGGCTGTTTCGGATATTGATGCTGTTCCCTCTGATCTGCCGACTATTCCCGAATAAACTGATTGTAATGCCGATGTGGTGGAATTGGTAGACACGCTATCTTGAGGGGGTAGTGCCTTTTGGCGTGCCGGTTCGACTCCGGCCATCGGCACCATTGTATTTTTTATGCGGCGACATGCGGCAGGGAATTTAGGGTATAACTACACCCGATAACAATTATTTTTGATAAACCAAATCAATGCCCCTCAGCTGGAATGAAATCCGCGATCGTGCGTTGGCGTTTTCCAATGATTGGAGCGGGGAGTCTTCCGAACGCGCCGAAGCGCAGACTTTCTGGAACGCCTTTTTTAACCTCTTCGGCGTCTCCCGCCGCCGGATCGCCTCCTTTGAAAAGCGCGTCAAGGAAGTTGACGGCAAGGGCGGCTACATCGATTTGCTGTGGAAAGGCGTGCTGTTGATCGAGCACAAGTCACGCGGTGAAAATCTCGACCGCGCTTACCAGCAGGCGCTGGATTATTTCCCCGGATTGGAAGACCGCGACCTGCCGCGTTTTGTGCTGGTGTCCGATTTCGCCCGTTTTCGGCTATACGACCTGGACGAAGGCGAGCAGCACGAGTTTGCCGTGCAAGACCTGCACAAGCACGTCAACCGTTTTGCCTTCATCGCCGGTTATCAAACCCACAAAATAAAAGAGCAGGACCCGGTCAACATCAAAGCCGCCGAGTTGATGGGCAAACTGCACGATCGGCTACGGGCAGTCGGCTACACCGGCCACGATCTGGAGGTGTATCTGGTGCGTCTGTTGTTTTGCATGTTTGCCGAAGACACCGGAATTTTTGAGCGGCAGCAGTTTCAGGAGTACATTGAAATCCGCACCGCGCAGGACGGCACCGACCTCGGGGCGCAACTCGATACCTTGTTTTATGTATTGAACGCACCGGAACCCAACCGCCTCGACAACCGCGACGAACAACTCAACGGATTCCCGTTTGTCAACGGCAAACTGTTCGAGGAGCGCCTGCGCCCAGCGGCATTTGACTGCGCCATGCGCGAATCGCTGCTGCATTGCTGCTCGCTCGACTGGAGCCGTATCTCCCCGGCGATTTTCGGCTCGCTGTTTCAGTCCATCATGGACAAAGACGCACGGCGCAACCTCGGCGCGCACTACACCTCGGAGGAGAACATCCTCAAACTCATCAATCCGCTTTTCATGGACGACCTGCGGGCCGAGTTTAAAAAAGTCAAAAACAACAAAAACAGGCTGTTCGAGTTCCACAAAAAACTCCGCACCCTGACGTTCCTTGACCCCGCCTGCGGCTGCGGCAATTTCCTCGTCATCGCCTACCGTGAATTGCGCCTGCTGGAGCTGGAAATTCTGCGCGCGACGTACCGGCAGGGCAGGCAGATGTTACAAATCCAAACCATGATCCAACTAGACGTGGACCAGTTCTACGGCATAGAAATCGAAGAGTTCCCGGCGCAAATCGCACAGGTGGCAATGTGGCTGGTTGACCATCAGATGAACACGCGGGTGTCGCAGGAGTTCGGTATGTACTTTGCGCGCATTCCGCTGACATCGAGCGCGAATATCGTTCACGGCAATGCCTTGCAGATGGACTGGCGGGATTTGGTTGTGCCGGAGCGGTTGAATTACATTATGGGGAATCCGCCGTTTATTGGTAAAAACTTTCAGAACAGCGAACAAAAGCAGGACATGAAGCGCATTTATGGGGAATCCAGATACAGCGCGGGATTGGATTATGTGACCGCCTGGTATAAACAGGCTTTGCGCTATATGAAAGACAACGATGAGATTACATGCGCGTTTGTTTCCACCAACTCTATCACGCAAGGCGAGCAGGTCTATATGTTTTGGCCGGCTTTGCTGGGAGACGGCATCCAGATTCATTTTGCGCACCGGACTTTTCAATGGGCGAATGAAGCCAGAGGCAAGGCCGCCGTGCATTGCGTGATCATCGGCTTTGGCTTGAAACCGGCGAAGAAAAAGCGATTGTTTGAATACGAGGATATTCAAAGCAAGCCGCATGAAATTCGCGCCAACAATATCAACCCGTATCTTGTGGATGCTGGCAATATCGTCATTCCTGCGGCGACCAGCGCTTTGTGTGATTGCCCGAAAATGATCAACGGAAACAAGCCGACTGACGGCGGGAATCTGTTGCTGAATGAAAAGGAAAAGAATGAGTTATTAGCATTGCAACCCGAAGCAGCCGAATGGGTTAAGCCGTATTCAATGGGCAACGAGTTTATTAACGGCATTCCCCGTTTTTGTTTGTGGTTGAAACATTGTCCCCCGGAAAAATTACGCAAGATGCCGCATGTCATAAAGCGCATAGAAGCGGTAAAAGAGATGCGCAGTAAAAGCGCGGATAAGAACACGCGGAAATTTGCCGAAAAGCCGACGGTTTTTATGGCTGATAGACAATCTGAAAGTGCGTATCTGGCGATTCCCAGGATATCCTCTGAAAGAAGAATTTATATTCCGATAGGCTTTTTGCAACCCGACCATATTGCAGGCGAAACATTGCACACGGTGCCGAATGCAACTCTCTATCATTTTGGCGTGGTCACATCGCTTATGCACATGGCATGGATGCGGGTCGTGGGCGGCAGGCTCAAGAGCGACTATCGTTATCTAGCGAACATCGTCTACAACAACTACCCTTGGCCTAAAACCCCAACCGAAAAACAAACCGCCGACATCGAAACCAAAGCCCAGGCAGTCCTTGACGCCCGTGCGCAATTCCCCGACTCCACCCTCGCCGATCTCTACGACCCGTTGACCATGCCGCCGCCGCTCCTCAAAGCCCATCAGGCATTGGACAAAGCGGTAGATCGCACTTACCGCAAAACCCCGTTCAACAACGAAGCCGAGCGGGTTGCCTTCCTGTTCGATCTCTACCAACAATACACCGCCCCGCTCCTGCCGAAGAAAAAAACACAGCGGCGGAAGAGGGCGATCTAAAGAATTGCGCTAAAATGGCTATTCTTTCAATGCCCCATCTTACTGCACATCGGCTGTATATTATAAGTACTACGATAAACCTGTTATAACTGGGATATCTATATTGTCACCAAGCATGCCAATGTGTCAGTGATATTTAATCTTTGAATAGACAATTTCTACTTTCCAGTTATTGCGGACAAGTTGTCGATAAATATAATTCTTTCCTGCTGCCAAATCTTCAGTGGAAACTCATGGGCCGCTAGTAATCTTGCTATCTGCTTTATCAAGGTGATTTCCTGCTTAGTGTAACTCTAGGAATCTAATATTAGTTTTAGGAGTTTGAAATAGAGTTTTCAGGGTATTTTTTTAATCCTTATGTTTATCATTATTTTTCGATTGACGTTTGATTTTATTGAGATCGACCAGCTCATTTCTTATTTGGTTAATTTTTATTTTATGAGGCTCATGTTTGGAGAGACAGCATTTTTTATATTTTTTACCACTTCCGCATAAGCATAGATCATTCCTTCCGGTTTTGCCGGTTTTGCTTATTATTTCCGATTTGCAAAATTCAAGTCTCTTCTCACGATCTTCTATCTCCTCTTCAAGAGCTTCTTTTGTGGAATGTGGAGATTCTCCACATGGTGGAATTTTTCTATATTTGTAATAGTAAGACTGCCACACAAAGTATGGATAAACATCATGATGAATGAAATCACTCAGTGAAGCTCTGGTAGATAAGCTTTTTGTCGATATGATGTTTAGGCAGCATCTGTGATCTTGAGGGAATAAATGCAAGTCAATAACTTTTTTTGTTAACTTATTTGCTAGACTCTCAATCTTCTCTCCAACTTCGTATACTTTAGGATATCTATTTTTTTGATTTAGGTCAATTTCAATTAGGTATTCGCCTGTTATACATCCATTTTGGTCATCTCTACATTGCTCTATCTCCCAATAGGTAAAATTATGCATTTTTCTCTGCTTGTAGCAACAAGCAGGAATATCCAATATGCCGCGTATTTTGTTATCTTCTGAGCAATAGTAGAGACGAGGAAACCATTTTTTTACTTTTTCAAATTCTACCTGTGAATGTTTAATCAATTGCGAATGGTTTTTTTGCATGCGTTGTGGGAATAACAACAGCTGGAGCTACGCCAATACTACTGGAGGTATTTGACGATTTTTTTGTCAATTTCCCAAAATCATCACCAAACAATTTACGCCACTTCTTGATACTTTCATCGTGGTCTTTCTCCTCAAAAGCCTCATCAATTCTTTTATTATATATACTGAACTTGTCTCTAAAGTTATCATATTTTTTCTGATTCCAGTGTCTATTGAAATCTTCTTCAGACATGACAGGGTTTTCAATGATTGGCATGGTTATATGCATTTGGAGAAAGTCATTCAATCTATTAGAAAGAGTCTTTAATGTTGTTGGTACATCTGAAAAGTCTCTAGAGTTTCCATCTCCATCTTTGACTTCATTCCCCAACAAGGTTGTCAGTAATATAGATTTTACTGAGAAATTGTCCTTATGATCGCGCAAGAACTTCAGTAGCCTAGTTGTCTTTCTGAAATTGTTGTTTCTTACAATCTGATTTTTGTTTATCAGCCAGGTCTTATATCCATCACCGTCAGTCTTTTCATATTTTTCTTCTGTTCTGTTGCATATGTAGTTTGTTCCGTTGTGCTCTACACAAGGAACTATGTCCAAATCAAAATCACCAGCGTAATCGATAGTTACACACCGTGTGCCTATTTCAATTTTGTCTTTGTAGTTGTCATTGTTCTTGAACACATCATAGACTGTCTTCACATAGTCCGTTTCGAATTTGTTCGGATCAAAATTATTATCTCGAATCAAGGTTAATATATCTGCATCAAATTGATCGTTAGCTTGTACTGGCTTGATTATGGTCTTGTGGGCATATGATCCCTGCTCGCTGTATTTTCTATAGTTTGCAAGCTTTTCTTTGAGAATATCTGTGATGGTTTTTACACGTTTCTTTAGTGCTTCCAATCTCGTTGGATTCAGATTGACATGCTTATTCAGAAAATCGTCAAAATCTAGTAGGTGCTTCATTTTTTTTCCTCCTATTGCTTCCGTCCGTTTAGAAAATCTGAAATGCCGGTGTTGTCTTTTGTGAACATTTCTTTAGCTCTCTCCACTAAGATGGGGATGTTTTGATAATTATCAAGTGGATATTTATCGATAGGGGGGTTGATCCTGAAAATCCCATCTGGATCAATCAGTTGCAAGACATTTTGAGGAAACTTTGTTTGGCATGACATCATAAAATCGACCAATTGGGTATGTTTCCACCCCGTCAAAAAACCCCACCCCCATCTTTGAGGCTTTTTGTAATTGTGCTGAGCCTGCCCAGTTCCTAAAGATAAAATTTTGATGTTATCTCGTTGTTCTGAGAAATTTCTAATGGCATCAGTATAGCCAACCAAAGAGGGATTATTTGCCCAGATGCCCCCATCACAAATAAGAGTGCCGTTTATATCTACCGGATCAAAATAAATTGGTGCTGAGCACGAGGCCAAAACTGCTTTGTATAAAGGTACTTCTCTATCACGCACATAATCGCCTTTTCGCTGAACCTTTTGATACGATGATTTAAAGACATAGACTTCTCCAAGAGAGACGTTTGTTGCATTCAATATGAGAGGTTTTTCTATTTCTCCTAACTTCCTCTTGCCTAGTTTTTCCTGAAGAAAGCTTTCCAGAAAGGAGGAATCGTATTTGGAGCTTAAATGAATGCCTGCAAGCTTTTTCTTCCTAAATATTTTTGGGGCATTTTCGTCGTAATCCTTTACTAGCTGAGTTAAATCATACTTTGTAATGATAGCTGCAGCTATAATACTGCCGGTACTAGTTCCTACGATGAGATCGAAGGTTTTATATATATCTATATTGAGCTTGGTTTCCATAAGCTCTAGAATCTTTGCAGCGAAGATGCCTCGTACTCCACCACCATCAATGCTCAATACTCGAAATGGTCTGCTATTCATTAAATTTTCCTCTATTTCTCTGTAAACCAATTCTGCATTAGCACATACTTCATTTGTATGAGCATTATCCCGCCCTTGCTACATTCTTCCGCCATTCCTACCGGAGCAGAAACCCATAGATTGATTGCTGCCAATGAACAGTCCTGTTCCACAGCGGTTTGCAGGGCGAGGTACTGGCGGAGCTGCTGATGGTCATTGATATCCTCGTAGCCCAGCACCATTTATATAGGCGGTAGCAAGATTGAACATTGCTTCTGGATCTCCAGCCTCCGCTTGATTTAGTAATTTCTGGAATCTTTTAATATCTTTGTTAGGCATTATCTCCGAACCTCGTTATTAAGCAGCGTGAGTTTGCCATCTATGCTATGGCATATAAAAACGGAATTTCCTTTTTTCTGGCTTATTTAACACTTTAAACCAGGAAATTCCGTAAAATAAACTTATGAATTATCAATGCGCCGCAAAGACAAGAATAATCCACCCGCTAATACTGATCGATGAAATCCTCCAGCAGGGTTACCACCCGCCCCATACCCTGCTCAAGATTATATTGGATCATCTCCATGGTTACCGGTTGGTCTGATTTACCGGCCGCCCGGTTCACGACCAGCGCACAGCAGGCATAGTTGATCGACTGTTCACGGGCAAGGGCGGCTTCCGGCATGCTGGTCATCCCGACAATATCGCAACCGTCCCGTTCCATTCGGGCGATCTCGGCGGCGGTTTCCAGACGCGGCCCCTGGGTTGTGCCGTATGTGCCTTGTATTGCGGCATCAAGGTTTTCGGCGGCACTGATGAGCCGCTGTCGTACCGATTCCGAGTAGGGTTGGGTGAAGTCGATATGCGTGACCTGTTTCAGGTTTTCTTCATGGAAGGTTGAGGCGCGACCGTGGCTGTAATCTATGAGTTGGTCCGGGATCACGATGCGCTGCGGAGACATGCCGGGAGTGATTCCTCCGACTGTGTTGACTGCGATAATGTCGGTAACCTCTATTTGTTTTAAGGCCCAGATGTTTGCCCGGTAATTTATCCTGTGCGGCGGGATGGTGTGGGGATCGCCGTGTCTGGGCAGAAACACGATTTTTTTCCCGGCGTATTCGGCGATGAGGAGCGCCGAGGATGGTTCGCCCCATGGTGCAGCTATGTTTTTATGTTCTTTTTCCCGTGCGTTGAATCGGTTGGCTATTCCCGTACCGCCGATGATTGCAAGCCGGGTCATGACTCCCTCAGTGCGTAGATGCCGTTACAATTACGATGATATTCATGGTAATCCATGCCGTAGCCGAATACATATCGGTCCGGCACGGTCAATTCACAGAAATCGGCTTTTACCCGTTTCTCATTACCGGATAACTCTTTTTCCACCAGCACGGCGGTGTAAGTTTCCTTTGCCCCGTTCCGTCGGCAATATTCACTGATTTGCGCCAGGGTGGTGCCTTGATCCAGGATGTCATCAATGATCAGCAGAGTCTTTCCCTCCAGCGATTTTTCCGGCTTTCTCAACCAGTGCAATGTGCCGCCCGCTGTTTTGCCGTGATAGCGGGTCGCATGGATATAGTCGATTTGCAGTGCAAAGGATAATCTGGGGAGCAGCATTCCGCTTGGAATGATGCCTCCGATCATCACGCACAGAATCAGCGGGTCTTTGCCGGCCAACTGCATGGTTATTTTTTCCGCCATAGTGGTTATCGCATCTTCCACCACGCCTGCATCATGGATCAGTTCGGCATTATCGGGTGCAGAGTGTACGCTATTCAATTCTGCCCCTGTCATGAGTCATCAGCGTCCAACTGTTGCTGTCCCACCCAGTTACGTGCGAATTGCCACGCACTCCTGCCGCTGCGCGAGCCGCGCTCCAAAGCCCATTTCAATGCGGCCATGCGCACTGTTTCATCATATTGCGCCGCTCCGAGTTTGTTTTGCCAGTATTTGACCGTGACAAGATATTGTTCCTGGGTAAAGGGATGAAATGCCAGCCATAGGCCAAAACGCTCGGATAGAGATATTTTTTCCTCTATTGCCTCACTGAAATGAAGCTCTTCCCCGATATATTTGCTTTGCAGGTTATTGTCCATGTATTCCGGCATCAGGTGGCGCCGATTCGACGTGGCATAGAGCAAGATATTTTCAGGTATGCCTTGAATCGAGCCGTCAAGTACCGCTTTCATTTGCTTGTAGCTGGTATCCACTGCTTCAAACGACAGGTCGTCACAAAACAGTACAAAATGCGCATCCTGTCCGTCGAGCTGGTCAATGATATCCGGCAAGTCGGTTACATATTGTTTTTTGACTTCGATTACTTTAAGCCCCTGCGATTGATAATCATTCATAACCGCCTTGATTAACGATGATTTACCCGTCCCCCTTGGCCCCCATAGCAGCACGTTGTTCGCCGGATACCCGCGTAAAAATTGTCTTGTGTTGCGAATGATCTCCCGTTTTTGATGAGCTATACATTGCAGGTCGCCGAGATTGATGGCAGCAGGGTGGTTTACCGCCTGGATGTAGCCGCCATGTTGCGATTTTCGCCAGCGATACGCAAAGGCATTGAATTCTGAAGCCGTTTCCGCTTTCTGCGGGAGCAGTCTGTCGAGATGCTCATTCAAGCGCTCAAGTTGTGTTATTATTTTCTTGTTATCGGACACAGATAAGGCCGCCCATGCTGTTAAAGTGATGATTATACTTTAAATGTATGCAGATATTCCTGATCCGGCTGGAATGTTTTGCGGTAGCCGTCTTATTCTAAGGTAATAGAATGGTATTTTTGCTACTATGCGTCTACAGGGCTAAACGTCATTGGGAGGAGAGTGTAATGTTTACTAAAGATATGAAGGTTGAAGGTTTCGATGATGAACTTCATCGGGCAATGGATTCGGAGCGAACCAGGCAGGAGCAGCACATTGAGCTAATCGCTTCGGAAAATATGACGAGTCCCCGCGTTCTGGAATGCCAGGGTTCGGTGTTGACCAATAAATATGCGGAGGGCTATCCCGGCAAACGCTATTATGGCGGTTGTGAGTACGTTGATATCGCTGAGCAATTGGCCATTGATCGCGCCAAGGAATTGTTTGGCGCCGATTGGGTGAATGTGCAGGCTCATTCCGGCTCGCAGGCAAACGGCGCCGTTTATCTGGCGTTGATTGATCCGGGCGATACGATAATGGGCATGAGTCTGGCGCATGGCGGTCATCTGACGCACGGCGCATCGGTTAATGTTTCCGGTCGGATCTATAATGCGGTGCAGTACGGGTTGGATCTGGATACCGGAGAAATTGATTACGACCAGGTCGAACAGCTTGCCCTTGAGCATAAACCAAAATTAATTATGACCGGGTTTTCCGCGTATTCCCGGATTGTGGACTGGCAGCGGTTTCGGGATATTTCCGATCAGGTCGGCGCCTTGATGGTTGCGGACATTGCGCATGTTGCCGGTCTGATCGCCGTGGACGAATATCCCAGCCCGGTTCAGATCGCAGACGTTACTACCACCACGACTCACAAGACCCTGCGCGGACCGCGTGCGGGGCTGATCATGGGCAAGGCGAATGAGGATATTCAGAAGAAGGTGAACTTTACGGTTTTTCCATCTTATCAGGGCGGCCCGTTTATGCATGTTATTGCGGCCAAGGCGGTTGCCTTCAAAGAAGCCATGGAACCTGAATTCAAAACGTATATTCAGCAGGTGAAGAAGAACGCGAAAGCCATGGCGGAGGCCTTTATCGAACGCGGTTTACGGATAGTTTCCGGCGGCACGGACAACCATTTGTTTCTGGTCGATATGATTGAAAAAGGTCTGACCGGAAAAGAAGTCGATGCCGCACTGGGGCGCGCCAATATAACCGTCAACAAGAATGCGGTTCCCAATGATCCTCAATCTCCTTTTGTGACCAGCGGTATTCGCATCGGTACGCCGGCTGTTACTACCCGGGGCTTTGATGAAAATGATTGCCGGAATGTTGCTGGCTGGATCTGCGATATTATGGATGATATAGGCAATGATGCAGTGATTGAGCGCGTCAGGAATGATGTGCTGGCACTGTGTGCAAGCAGGCCTTTATACGATTGGTCCTGAGCGGTATTCTTGCGGCGAAATGCCCCCTTCCATTTAAATAAAAGCTGACAGGCACTTTGTATGCAATGTCCGTTTTGTTTGCAATTAGATACGCGCGTAATTGATTCACGGCTGGCCGGTGAAGGCCAGCAGATACGCAGACGCCGTGAATGTATTGCTTGCAAGGAGCGTTTCACCTCGTATGAAAAAGCGGAACTGCATTTCCCTCATATCGTGAAGTCCGATGGACGCCGGGAGCCGTTCAAGGAAGATAAATTAAAGGGCGGAATATTGCGGGCGATAGAAAAGCGCCCGGTAGAAATGGAAAGCGTTGAGAGTGCCGTCTCTCACATTAAGCACAAGTTGCGGACACAGGGAGACAGGGAGGTGCCATCCCGCCAGCTTGGGGACTGGGTGATGGAACAGTTGCATGGCATGGATCAGGTGGCTTATGTGCGATTTGCCTCGGTCTATAAAAGATTTGAAGACACCGATGCCTTTGTGGAAGAAATAGAACAGCTTCGGGACACATTGCCACCGAAACTGAAGAAAGATCAGTTCGATTTGTTGCGGGAATCAGATGGTAAAGAGAATTGACGTGGACACAGTCGGACTATGCCTGTATGTCGAGAGCCATCCGTTTGGCCGAGAGAGGGCACTATACGACTGATCCCAATCCCCGGGTAGGTTGTGTGGTGGTAAAGAACGATGCGATCATTGCAGAAGGCTGGCATGCAACTGCCGGCGGTCCTCATGCTGAGGTTGCCGCCCTTGCCCGGGCCGCTAATGCCAACGGCGCAACATGCTATGTTACACTTGAACCCTGCGGTCATCAGGGGCGCACTCCTCCCTGTTCGGAAGCATTGATCAATGCGGGGGTAAGGAAGGTGATCGTCGGGATGATCGATCCCAATCCTGAAGTCTCCGGCAAAGGCATACAGCAATTAAACAATGCCGGGATTAAAACCGCATCCGGTCTGATGGAGCGGCAAGCGGCGTTATTGAACCCGGGGTTCATCCGTAGAATGAAAACCGGACGCCCGCATATTTGCTGTAAACTGGCAATGAGTATGGACGCAAGAACAGCGCTTGCCAATGGAGAGAGCCAGTGGATTACCTCAGAGCGCTCCCGGCGTGATGCGCATGGTTTGCGTGCGGCAAGTTCCGCATTGATTACCGGAATCGGCACCGTTCTCGCTGATGATCCCTTGATGACGGTGCGTGACTTTAACCGGCCCTTCCTGCCACCCATTAAGGTAATTATCGATGCAGGATTGCAGACGCCGATTGATGCCAGAATACTTTCTCCCGGATCCAGGACGCTGATATTCACATTGGCGGATGATCATCACAGGAAGCAGAGGCTGGCAAAAAGCGGGGCAGAGATCATTAGACTTGACGATGACGGTAAACGTCACTGGTTAAAAAACATAGTGCGCTACCTTGCGGAGAAGGAAGCAGTGAATGAAGTACTGCTCGAAGCCGGCGCATCATTGAGCGGCAGTTTCATCGAGAACGAATTGGTTGATGAGCTGATTATATATATGGCCCCGAAATTAATGGGGGATGCTGCAAAGCCATTATTCAAATTGCCTCAGTTTGAGCAGTTATCGGATTGCCCGCAATTATCCATGATCGATGTGCGTACTATAGGCAGTGATATTCGTATTCGTGCCATCGTGAATAAAAAATAAGTGCCGGGCCGAAGCACGGGTATACTTGGCATATATGTTTACCGGGATTATCGAAGCAATGGGGGAGGTCATGGCAGTTGATGATCATGATGTCGATGTTCGGGTTACAATTCGTGCCGACGGCCTGGATTTCACCGGCATGAAATCCGGCAACAGCATTGCCGTGAATGGGGTGTGTCTTACCGTGGTCGATATCAGCAATGACCATTGCTTTTCCGCTGATATTTCCGGTGAAACCTTGTCATGCGCCACTTTCGGCACACTGCACCGGCATCAGCGGGTAAATCTGGAAAGAGCCCTTGCATCGCCGTTCCGGCTGGATGGGCATTTTGTCAGCGGTCATGTTGACGGCATTGGTGAGATTAAGGGCATACGGGATGAGGGCCGTTCCTTGCGCATTCAGATGGAACTTCCATCCGGATTGTCGAAATACATTGCAAGAAAGGGATCGATCTGCGTTGATGGCGTCAGTTTGACCGTGAATGATCGTAGTGACAGTGGTTGTGAGAGTAATATTATTCCACATACTTTGGAAAAAACCATAATTTCCGAGTACGAAATCGGCACCAGGGTGAATATAGAAGTAGATCTGATTGCCCGCTATCTGGAAGGCTTGATCAACAGCGGCGAATAGGGGCTGGTTTATTATATTGGCAGATTTTGATTTATGGCACTAAATACCACAGAAGAATTAATTGAACAAATCCGTCAGGGGCGGATGGTGATCCTGATGGATGATGAAGATCGTGAAAACGAGGGTGATCTGGTGCTCGCGGCGGCTTGTGTCAAAGCGGAAGATATAAATTTTATGGCGCGTTTTGGCAGAGGTCTGATCTGCCTTACCCTGGCTGAGGAACATTGCCGACGTTTGAATCTGTCATTAATGACGAATTATACCTATTCGACGCATTCCACCAGTTTTATGGTTTCAATTGAAGCCGCCGAGGGTGTAACCACAGGGATCTCGGCAGCCGATCGTGCCAGAACCATACAAGCCGCCGTGCATGAAGGAGCCAAACCCTCGGATTTGGTCCAACCCGGACATGTATTTCCATTGATGGCGCAGCCCGGGGGAGTTCTGTCACGTGCCGGTCATACTGAAGCAGGCTGTGATCTGGCTCGACTGGCAGGGTTTCAGTCTTCGGCGGTAATCGTGGAGATCCTTAAGGATGACGGTACCATGGCAAGACGTCCGGATTTGGAGCAATTTGCCGGGCAGCATGATCTAAAGATCGGGACTATTGCTGATTTAATCCGGTTTAGAATTGAAAATGAAAAGACCGTCCGTTGCATCAATAGATGTGCGTTTCCAACAGAGCATGGAGATTTTACCCTGCTGACTTACGAAGATACGCTGAAAAAGAATCTGCACTTTGCCATGGTCAAAGGCAAGATCGATGGTGCGCGCCCCGTTTTTGTCAGGGTACAACTGGAAAACCCGATATTGGAGCTGGCGGGCAGCAATAACCGGAGTCTTGGCTGGTCGGTACATGACGTATTGCAGCGGATCAGCTGCGAAGAGGCAGGCGTTATCGTTCTTTTGTGCAACCAGATCGAGCCGGGTGAACTGATCAATCAGATAGAAAATCTTGAACCCAATCAGAAACAGGCGGCTATCCATCCAAGACAGGAAGCAAGGGATTTGAGAACCATAGGGCTTGGCGCACAGATCCTTTTAGATATAGGCGTTAAAAAGATGCGGGTTTTAAGCGCCCCCAAACGCATTCATGCCTTGTCGGGTTTCGGGCTGGAAGTTGTAGAATATATTTCATGACTAGCAGAGCAGCACTACCACCGCAAATCAACATAATTGACGGCAGCGGCGCCGAGGTCGATGAAATTATGGTGGGCATTATTGCGAGTCGGTTTAATGATTCAATTGTCGAACGCTTGCTGGAAGGATGTATCTCGACGCTAAACCGGGGCGGTGTAGATGCCGATGCAATTACCCTGGTGCGTGTTCCCGGCGCCTTTGAAATACCGGTCGCCGTTAAATCATTGATTGATAATTCCGATGTGGATGTCGTTATCACACTGGGTGCAATCATCAGAGGCGAAACCTCCCATTTTGATTTTATTGCAGCGGAATGTGTGCAGGGTATTTCTGCCGTCGCACTCCAGACCGGTGTGCCGGTTATCTTTGGTGTGCTGACTGTCGATACGGTTGAACAGGCGCTGGCGCGTTCCGGGCAGGGGGAGGGCAGCAAGGGCGTCGAGTTCGCTCTTGCAGCCGTTGAAATGATCAAAGTGCTCAGACAAATCCGCTAAATGTAAATGATGAAACGGTAATGCGGATCATATCCAGAAGAAATGCGGTGCAGGCTTTGTATCAATACCATATGACGGGCAAAAGCGTTGATGAGATACTGGCCGAGTTCGAAGAAAATGATCGCCGCATGAAAAATAGTGATAGAGATTTTTTCATAGCGCTGGTGACCGGGGTTATTACTCTGCAATCCGAGCTCGACAAACATCTGCGCCCGCACTCGAATCGTCCATTGAATGAACTGGACCCGATAGAACTAGCAATACTTCATCTGGGCTGTTATGAGCTCGAATACCGGCCTGAAGTGCCATGGAAGGTAGTCGTAAATGAAGCCGTTGAATTGGCAAAATTATTCGGCGCCGAACAATCGTACAAATATATAAACGGTGTACTGGATAAACTGGCGCATGATCTGCGTCCGGCATAAATCGAAAAACTCCAGTGAGACGAGTTCTTGTTAGAATCGGACCTGATTGACCGTTATTTCAAGCCTGCTGCAACCTCGCCTGCGGTGATACTGGGCATAGGTGATGATGCCGCGATTATCGATGTTCCCGCGGATGCGCAGTTGGCGCTGACCGTAGATACCTTGGTGCAGGGCGTGCATTTTTTCCCGGATACCGATCCCTGCAGCATCGGGTATAAAGCCGTTGCGGTCAATCTCAGCGATCTGGCGGCAATGGGGGCCAGACCGCACTGGCTGACCCTGTCGTTGACGCTGCCGGAGATCGACCACGATTGGCTGCGGCATTTTTCCAGCGGCTTTCACGAGCTTGGCCGTGAATTCAGCCTTGATTTAATCGGAGGGGATCTCAGCAGGGGGCCGCTTTCGATTACGGTGCAGGCATGTGGCCTGGTACCGAGGGGGCGGGTGCCGACCAGGAGAAATGCCGCCCCCGGTGATTTGATCTATATAACCGGCCAGGTAGGCGCCGCCGGCCTCGCGCTCAAACTAAAAAAAAAAGAACTACCCGACAACGGCCAGTACACCCTTGAACACACCTGCCTGAACCGCCCATACCCCAGGATTGAAGCCGGATTACTCCTGCGCGAGCATGCCACCAGCATGATCGACATATCCGACGGCCTGATCGCCGATCTCGGCCATATCATGCGGCAAAGCCGGGTAGGCGCAGAGATAAATCTGGACAAATTACCGCTAACGCCCAACCTGCGCAAACTGGGAGAAGAAACCGCATGGAACATCGCACTCAGCTCCGGTGATGATTACGAATTGTGTTTTAGCTTGGTTGGCAAGGATAACGCGAATCTGTTGCAAGAGATCAGAAATCATTGCCCCGTTACTCAGATAGGCCGCATTACCGATAGTAATACACTGACTTTATTGAAACCTGATGGTAAAGAAATGATAGCGAATGAATCCGGTTACCAACACTTTGCATAGTGGACTCGTATACTGGTCGCGAAAAAATATCACCAGATGCCCCACCAACGCCCGGTAGATTTCCTCAACTACCGAAGAATCAAGCGGCGCGGAAAGAGCTACACCGTTACTCTCGGCGCCGATGGCTGGGGGTAGGGGGTATTTCGAGGTTCATTTCGGCATCTTTTTCAGATTGTGGGCGGTGGATCAAACCCTTATATGAATGGAGCCAGGCTGACTAGCAACACCTGGAAAGAGCATATTCTTTGTGCCAGGCTAAGGCGGAATCGTGGGGGGCTAAATTAGAATCACGGGAGTACTGAATCAAAGATCCATCATAATCCCCAAGAGAAGCATTTTCATTGATGGCTAAAATTTGCTTCGGCACCACCACACGATACTTTTCATTAATCCAGAACATCCCTCTGTCAAACGACCAATGATGTTTGCGACACAATGCCATGCCGTTTCTTATGTCATCGGCACCGGCAAGGCGTTTCGGAACAATGTGCGCAGCCTCGGTTTCATAAACGCCGGTCAAGTCAACCAAAGAACCGGCACATATACAGCACTGATGGTTGTATGCCCGCAGAACATGGTGGCGAAATGCAGCAGAGCGCCCCGCACGTACTGAGTGAACTAAATTTATTGCCTCTTCGTCATAAAGGGAAAAATCATTTTGAGGGGTACCATCAACAGCAGAAAACCCCTCTGAAAATTTGTCCGATCTCAATACTGCTTGATCAGAAAATGCAGCAGTGTAGCCAAACTCAAAATTAATCAAACAGGAAGGGTCGATACGAGAAATTATTCTGCTTCTGGAAGGTGGAGCACCGAGAAGAAAACCGCTTCGGAACATTTTTAAAAGCAATTCTTTATTGCTGATACGTTTTCTAACAGTTGTTCCCGGCGTGGGTTTGGAAATAGACTGCAAACAGGGGGGAACATTTCTGATCGGTAAGTAGGAGATACGATACTGAACAGCGCGTTTATCAACATTTCCCCCCAGAACAGAATAGCCGCCAAAGCCTGGAGAGCACGGGGCAACACCGGTTAAATTCCTGTAGTCTGATTCAAATTCGGTCTGTTTTTTGGGAGGAACCTGCACGTCGTATTTCAGGGCAACATCGGGGTTGGATAAGTACCCCATAGCCTCGCATAGTTCTTTTGGTGTCATTTCACTCGCCCTCTTTTCTGAATACGAGAAGGTATTCATGTACTTTATTGATAATGAACTTGTGCGGGTACCCAAGGGGGCGCATTTGGTTGTAGTCTTTTTGCCTGTCCCAAACGATAATGTCATTTAAAACAAGATTGCTGCGCTGTTTGACAACTGCTACGGAATCCTGGTGCAGAGGGTAAAATCGACTTCCCTTGCGCAAATCCATCACGTTTAATATCAGATAACGACGGTCTTTTAACGCAATATCGATATTTTCAATCACGTCACCCAAAGCAGCCAGGAACTCGTCATAAGAAGATATGTTGCCAATATCTGAATCCGAATCCGAATAGGAAATCGCCGCCTTTCCATCGCTGGACCGTCGCCTGTTCAAAATATCCCAGTATGGAGGCGAAGTAATACATACATCAACCGACTCTTCCGGCACTACATTAAGGAATGCGGAACGCTCTCTCGCGTCGCAAATCTCATAACGCCAGATCGGGTTATCTTCATTATTTTCGGCAAGATCAAACAGACCAATGCGGTTAAGAAATAGATTCTTGTATTTTTCATTAATATCCAGCCCCACTGAAGGCATACCGGAACGAGTGGCGGCAACCAAGGTGGAACCTGAGCCTGCAAAGGGATCGAGGATAAAATCGCTTGGCCCCTGGGCATAGCAACTCAATATTTTCTGGACCAGTGAAACGGGGAAAGATGCGGGGTGAGATTTGCGATCTCCATCCCTGGCAAGATCTCTCCAAATGCTGAAAGAATTTTGCAACCAATCACGCCCACTTAACGCATTAGCGCGAGTAGCCATCACAAAACTCCCTCCGCTTCATTCCCCCAGCTATCAAATCCTTCGTGGGAGCGGCGGGAAAAAACATCCAGGCGATGGGGGGGGAAATAACGCCGGATATCTTCGTACAGGATCGTTGGTTTTTCGCTATGTCTTTTTGCACTGGATTCAAATATCGTTTTCATCTTGCCGAGCGAGCTTTTAGAAAATTTACACTTCCCGCGATAACCAAAAAGACAATGCTCCGTTGTAATTTGGTAGGGGCCAAATGGGCAGGGGCCGGTTCCCTTGTCCCAGGTCAACATCGTGTAATACCGAAAACCCCATAAATCCATCAACTCAAATGCCTGTTGCAAAATAGGTTTGCCGCTGGAGCGGGAACGGCTGTTGGTAGCCCAAAGCCAAATAAACGCATCTTCGGCGGCCCATTTGGAAAGAGAAACACAACGGAATATCTCATCCTGCGTCATAGTCGGATAATCCAGTAACTTTCCTTGGTTGGGACGAACGCTGCGCCACCCTGTTTTACCCTGATCCCACGGTGGATCAACCACAATAGAACGATAAGAACCGGTAAATGGAGGATGAACCAGCTTCATGATTTTAGAAAATCTATATGGTATGTTGATATGGTACCAAAACCCACTAGTAGCCGCGGCTACTAGTGGCGACACTTACGGAACGGCAAAAATGCATGATTCCTATGTCTCCGTCAATCTTTTATCCATGATGATCTCCTGCCATTTCTGCGGTCCGGTTTGATGAACAGAGTTGCCGCTTGTATCGACTGCAACGGTGACGGGCATATCTTTGACTTCGAATTCATGGATCGCCTCCATCCCCAGCTCCTCAAAGGCGAGGACCTTCGCATTGGTGATTGCCTTGGAGACGAGATAGGCCGCGCCGCCGATTGCGATAAGGTAGACGGCCTGATGTTTTTTTATTGCCTCGATTGCAACCGGGCCTCGTTCGGCCTTGCCAATCATGCCGATTAATCCGGTTTTATCCAGCATCATTTCAGTGAAGCTATCCATACGCGTTGCCGTTGTTGGTCCGGCAGGGCCAACAATCTCCTTTCCTACCGGATCGACCGGGCCCACATAATAGATGAATCTGTTGTTGAAATCGACCGGCAAGGACTCGTTCCTGTCCAGCATTTCCTTAATGCGCCTGTGCGCCGCATCACGGCCGGTCAGCATCCGGCCGGATAGCAGCAGCGTTTCACCGGGTTTCCATGTCTTGATATCCTCCCGGGTAACCGTATCCAGATTTATCCTGCGAGTTGATGGGCCGGTTTCCCAGGGAATATCCGGCCAGTCCTCCAGGCTGGGAGGGGTTTGAAATGCCGGACCATTGCCTTCCAGCACAAAATGGGTGTGGCGGGTAGCGGCGCAATTCGGGATCATTGCGACCGGCTTGTTTGCGGCATGGGTGGGATAGTCTTTTATTTTCACGTCCAATACCGTAGTGAGGCCGCCCAGTCCCTGTGCGCCGATGCCGAGTTGATTTACTCTTTCAAAAATTTCCAGACGCAGTTCATCAATGACATTTTTCGGCCCGTTGGCCTGTAATTCATGAATATCAATGGGCGCCATCAGTGATTCCTTGGCCATGACCATGGCCTTTTCGGCCGTGCCGCCTATCCCTATCCCCAGCATCCCCGGCGGACACCAGCCGGCGCCCATTGTGGGCACAGTGTTCACCACCCACTCGGCAATATCATCCGACGGATTCAGCATTACGAATTTCGATTTTGCCTCCGAGCCGCCCCCTTTGGCAGCAACCTGTATTTCTACCGTTGCGCCGGGCACGAGCTCCATATGAATGACTGCCGGTGTGTTATCACCGGTGTTTTTTCTGGCGCCGGCGGGATCAGCCAGTATGGAAGCGCGCAACTTATTGTCCGGGTGATGGTAGGCCCTGCGCACACCTTCATTGATCATATCGGTGAGTGATAACTCGGCATCCCAGCGCACGTCCATGCCGGTTTTGACGAACACCGTGACAATGCCTGTGTCCTGGCAGACGGGGCGGTGTCCCTCGGCGCACATTCGCGAATTGATCAGTATTTGCGCCATGGCCTCTTTTGCAGCCGTTGATTCCTCTTTTTCATAGGCGTCGTTCAGCGCCCGAATGAAATCGGGCGGATGATAATAAGAGATAAACTGCAATGCGTCGGCAATGCTGTCAATCACGTCGTCTTGTTTGATTGTTGTCATAATAAAATGAGCCCTGTACCATGTAATATGTTTATTATAGCATTTTACCATGTTAGAGTAGCTTGAATAATTCTACAAATCGGAGCCGATTGCAGTATTTGAAAAAATGCTTGATTTTCTGCTGAATTTTTTTGAAAATACATGCAATTAGAAATGTTATGTATAGTGATAATACACTTGCAAAGTTAAATAACGATAATTTCTCGAAAGCGGCGGCTATCTGGATGACCGGGTGCAGACAACAATGCGGCCAGTCAAGCTGAAAAATCATCAAATAAACAGGGTAAAGTATGGAAAAGAATAAATGTATTGAATTGATCCAGTCTCTTTTGAAGCGGCGCAATAGATGGCATACCTGCCAGTTGACCGCCCTGCTGTTGTTTCTTACGGTACCCGTGCTCGTTCACAGCCAGTCGTACAGTGAAGGCAAGGAGGCCTACCTGGCCGGAGATTATGCTCGAACGGTTGAAATCATACGTCCTCTGGCAGAACAGGGTGAGGGTGAGGCAATGGCCTTGCTTTCGCTGATGTATGAGAAGGGTGAGGGAGTGCCGCAAGATCCCGACAGGGCCTTCAAGTGGTTGCAAAGGGCTGCAACGCAGGGCATGCCTGATGCACAGCACGATCTGGGTTTACGCTATTATGAAGGGAAAGGCGTGGCAAAAGACTATATAAAAGCTGGAGAATGGTGGGAAAAAGCGGCTCAGTCCGATGTGCTGGACTCGCAGTTCAATCTTGGGCTTATGTACCACCGTGGTCAGGGTTTCGAAAGGGACTATGTCCGTGCCAGGGAACTGCTGTTCAGTGCCGCCAATAAAGGGCACGTGCGCGCTCAGTACAGCCTGGCGGTCATATACGCCTTCGGTCAGGGGGTGAAGAGGAACTATGACCAGGCCCTGGAACTCTTCCAGAAAGCGGCAGATCAGGGGGTAGCCCAGGCTCAGTACAATCTGGGTGTGCTTTACGAGAATGGGTATGGAGTCAGCCAGGATCAGGAGCAAGCGAAACACTGGTATCGTCTCGCTATAGCACAGGGAGTGGAGCAGGCGCAAGAACGCTTGGATCAACTCGAAAATAGACTGCCACAGAGCGCCGAGGCCGGGCAGATGGAGGCTGGGGAGGATGCTGGCGCTGCTCCACCGGCTGTTATGGAGGAGCGTGTTGTTATGGAGCAAGCCGATATTCAGCAGCCTGACAGCGCTCCGTCCGCTTCCCCCATTACAGATGCAGGCAGTCTATCCGATATGACGGAGTGGGTGAAGCGGCAACCGTCCGATTCCTATACCCTGCAATTAGCCAGTAGCAGGACCGAGGCAGGCGCACGCGGTATTATCAACAGGTACTCATGGGAAGAACAGATCGTGTACGTCAAGGTGCGAATCAAGGGAGATATTCTCTATAACGTGCTGTATGGCAGCTACTCCAGCGTTTCCCAGGCAAAACAACAGGTTGCTTCTTTGCCCGTTGTCCTTCAGAAAAACAAGCCCTGGCCAAGGAATTTCAGCGGACTGCTGGCATTGCTGGCTGAATGAATTTCAGCGAAAGATAGCTATTACTCCGCCTGCTCTTCGCCTTCCATTGCTATTCGCGTGGCGCGCAGGATGAGGATATCCTCTTTGGGGACATCAGCATGCGGTCCTGCCCGGCCAGTCGGCGCGGCTACGATGGCATCTGCTACTTCCATTCCTTCTTTGACTTGACCAAACACTGCGTAGCCCCAATTGGCTTCCGGAGAGACATGATCGAGAGAGTCATTATCGTCAACATTGATGAAAAATTGTGCCGTAGCCGAATGCGGGTCTGCGGTGCGAGCCATGGCCAGAGAACCGCGCTTATTTTTCAGGCCATTGCCGGCTTCATTTGGGATCGGGTCACGAGTGGTCGGGCGATCTTTCATGCCCGGTTCAAATCCGCCTGCCTGGATCATAAAGCCGGGGATCACCCGGTGGAAGAGTAAACCGTCATAATACCCCGATTCAACGTAGTGCAAAAAGTTCTCCACGGATTTCGGGGCCTTGTCAGGAAATAACTCGGCAACAATATTGCCCTGGTTTGTTTCAAATTGAATCATAATAGTCTCATCCGCAATTAAAGGTCTTGTGTAAAAGAATGCCAGCAGTATAACTGTCGGCCATAGTAAAAATTTTCTCATCATTATTCTGCTCCTGTTTGGTTAAAATTGTCAGTGCCGGGCATATTCCGCAAACGATTATTCAGCCGTTACTTACCCAATGACCGTGACCGGAATATCTCCCAGTTTTGCTTTCACCGCTTGCGCGCTTTTCTGAAAAGATTCGATTTCATCGAAATTCAAATAACGGTATACATCGGTCGACATTGTATCAATATCTTTGGCAAACTCCATATATTCTTTCATAGTCGGGATATGACCAAGTATTGAAGATACCGCGGCAATTTCGGCAGAAGCCAGAAATACATTGGCGCTATCGCCGAGACGATTAGCGAAATTGCGTGTTGAGGTCGATACCACAGTCGAACCGGGCGCAACTCTGGCCTGGTTTCCCATGCACAGGGAGCATCCGGGCATTTCGGTTCTGGCGCCGACCCTGCCAAAAATGCTGTAATACCCTTCCTCCATCAGTTGATATTGATCCATCTTTGTAGGAGGAGCAATCCAAAGCCGGGTCGGAATTGTAGTTTGTATCTTTTCCAACATTTTCCCGGCCGCACGGAAATGACCGATATTGGTCATGCATGAACCGATGAATATCTCTTCCACCTGGGTGCCGGCCACCTCTGATAACGGCTTTATATCATCCGGGTCATTCGGGCATGCCAGCAACGGCTCCTTTACCTGATCGAGATCTATCTCAAAGATCTTTGCATATTCGGCATCCGGATCCGGTTGCATAAGCGCCGGGTTTGACAGCCATTCTTCCATCGCACATGCGCGTCGTTCCAGGGTTCTGCTGTCCCCATACCCTTCACTGATCATCCAGCGCAATAAAGTGATATTCGATTGCAGGTATTCGCTAATGGGTTCTTTATCCAGGCGGATAGTACACCCACCGGAGGAACGTTCCGCACTGGCATCCGAGAATTCAAATGCCTGTTCACACTTGAGACTGGGCAACCCTTCTATTTCCAGGATGCGGCCGGAAAATATATTTTTTTTCCCTCGTTTTGGAAGCGTCAGATCGCCGGTTTGTAGCGCCGCATAAGGGATAGCATTAACCAGATCGCGCAAATTAATTCCGGGCTGCAATTCACCCTTGAAGCGCACCAGCACGGATTCGGGCATGTCCAGCGGCATCACACCTGTGGCGGCGGCGAATGCAACAAGGCCGGAGCCGGCCGGGAAAGAGATGCCGATAGGAAAGCGCGTATGTGAATCGCCGCCTGTGCCTACGGTATCGGGCAGCAACATGCGGTTCAACCAGGAATGGATAATGCCGTCGCCTGGCCGCAATGCGATCCCGCCGCGTGTTCGGATAAAATCGGGCAGGGTATGATGAGTATTGACATCGACCGGTTTTGGATAGGCTGCGGTATGGCAGAACGACTGTATGATCAGATCGGCGGAAAAACCAAGACAGGCCAGATCCTTTAATTCATCCCGGGTCATCGGCCCCGTAGTATCTTGTGAACCCACGGTAGTCATTCTTGGTTCGCAATATGTGCCGGGACGAACCCCTTCCATTCCACAGGCCCGTCCTACCATTTTTTGCGCCAGAGTGTATCCCTTGCTTGTCTCATCGGCGGCAACGGATTGTATGAACAGGGCGCTTTCCCCCTTATTCAGCGCTTCACGTGCCCGGCCGGTCAATCCGCGACCTATGATCAACGGAATGCGCCCGCCGGCTCGGACCTCATCCAGTATAGTATCCGTCTTCAATGAGAACGTGCACAGAACCTCTTCGCTTTCATGGTTTTTAATGACGCCCTCGTGCGGGTAGATATCGATACTATCACCCATGTTGATTTTTTCGACATCGCATTCAATAGGCAGGGCGCCCGCATCCTCCATGGTATTGAAAAAGATAGGCGCGATCTCGCCGCCGATACACACACCGCCATTGCGTTTATTCGGAATGAACGGAATGTCATTGCCGATATGCCAGAGCACTGAATTTGTCGCGGATTTTCTGGAAGAGCCGGTACCGACAACATCACCGACATAGGCCAGTGGAAAGCCTTTTTGTTTTAATGATGTAATTGATTTTATTGGGCCTATTTGTCCGATTTTGTCGGGTTCAATGCCCTCACGCTGCATCTTTAACATGGACAGCGCGTGTAATGGAATGTCCGGCCGTGACCAGGCATCGGGAGCGGGAGAGAGATCATCGGTATTCGATTCTCCGGGCACCTTGAAAACAGTAACGGTTATTTTGTCGGGAACAGCCGGCTTACTTGAAAACCACTCACCATCAGCCCAGGACTGCATGATCTGTTTGGCATGGGTGTTGCCCTGATCGATTTTTTCTTTTACATCATGGAATGAATCGAACATCAATAACGTATGCGAGAGCGCATTGACTGCAATTGGCGCCAACTGCTCCTTATCCAGGCATTCGATTAATGTAACAATGTTGTATCCGCCTGACATCGTTCCGAGCAACTGAATTGCTTTTACCTGATCTATCAGCGGTGAAGACACTTCGCCTTTGGCGACCGCGGCAAGAAAGCCGGCTTTGATATACGCTGCTTCATCCACCCCCGGCGGGACGCGGTCGCTTAACAGACCGAGTATAAATTCTTCTTCACCCGCAGGTGGATTTTTCAATAGCTCTACCAGCGCGGCGCACTGTTCCGCGTCTAATGGTTTGGGGGCGATACCAAGCCCATCCCGCTCTTTTACATGTTCGCGATAGGTTTCCAGCATGATATATCTCTCCGGTTATAATTTAGATACCAATATCAGTATACAAAGATCTCTGAAAATAGCCAGATCAAATCTGGGCTGCCTTGATCGAATACTTAGGCAGTCGTATCTATAACACCTCCGCCAAGACAGCTATCCTGTTGATAGAAAACAATAAATTGTCCGGGTGTAACGGCTCTCTGCTTATTTTTAAACGAGACAAAATAACGGCCGTTTTCCATCCCTTCGATGACGCAACTCTGATCCTTCTGCCGGTAGCGGATTTTTGCCGAGCAGTGAAAAGGCATACAGGGGATCTCATCCGAGACCCAGCGCATATCAGATGCGGTCAATGCCCGGCTATACAGTAAGGGGTGGTCATGATCCTGGGCCACGATTAATTCATTTGCATCAGTATTTTTCCGCACCACATACCAGGGCGAGTCGGTGGCGTCCTTGATGCCGCCCACCCGTAATCCCCGGCGCTGGCCAAGGGTGTAATAAAATACGCCCTGATGCTCGCCTATGCGAATACCTTCGGTAGTCTTGATCAGGCCGGGGAGGGGGGGGAGATACTGACTCAAAAACCGGCGGAAGGGCTGCTCGCCGATAAAACAAATGCCGGTACTGTCTTTTTTGCTGTGAGTAATCAACTCTGCTTGTGCCGCACGGTTTCGGACTTCCGGTTTCTCCAGTTCACCAATTGGAAACAGGGCCTTTGCCAATTGTGCCTGGTTTAGCCGGCACAGAAAATAACTCTGATCTTTATTCTTATCCCGGCCCTTCAGTAGCTGGCGCACACCGTTTTCTCTGGCGATACGGGCGTAATGTCCGGTGGCAATTTGATCGGCGCCCAGGGTTTCGGCATATTCCAGAAATGCCTTGAATTTAATCTCCTGATTGCAGAGCACATCGGGGTTGGGGGTGCGTCCGTTTTTATATTCGGACAGGAAATGATTAAATACCCTGTTCCGATAGACAGACGAAAGATCGACCGTGTTCAGAGGGATGTCAAGTTTGTCGCAAACCTGCATCGCATCTTCCACGTCCGATTCCCACGTACATTCGCTGTTTTCCGCAGGGTCATTCCAGTTTTTCATGAATAGCGCCTCCACCCGGTAACCACGCTCTTTCAGCAGCATCGCGGCGACGGAGGAATCCACGCCGCCGGAAATAGCGACAATGATTTTATTGTCTGTTTGCCGGGTCATGGAAAATCGTTGAGCAGATTGAGTGAGTGCTTATTTGCGTTGCTTGTCGGCGGATTAGGTTGCTTGATCATGGATACATTGTTCTTTATTATACTCATTAGTATTTGATTATAACTGCTTTGTTTTAGGCAACCATCACATATCAAGGTGCGAGAATTACCATGGCAACAACTATCTTATTTCTCATCGGCACATTTGCTTTCATCATTTGGCCAACAAAGATGGTAGCCGGGTGGTTTGGCGCCGAAAAAACCGGATATGGATCGGTTATCTTTGCCTTGTTCCTTGAGATACTTTTTATGTTGCCTGCCCTGTTCCTTTTCATTCCGCTCGCATTTCTTGGTCCTGGCGGTGTTGTCGTTATTGTTGTCATCTACTTGTATGCGATAGGGAAGGCCTGTTCCATTGCATTGAGCACTCCATTCTGGAATGGTTTGTGGATCGCGATTGCTGCCTGGATATTCGGTATTGTGTTACAGTTGATGTTTGAATTGATCTTTGATTTCAGTTTGTTCCCGGAAGGAACAGAAATTTGACTGCCTTAGCAATTACCGCTCCTACTTAAGATGTTTAAAGGATTCTCATAAATTGCACATCTTCGGTCTGACAATTTTTTTCATGGTCATCTGGCTGCTGTTATCTGGGCACTACACCTTGATGCTTGTCGGTTTGGGGATCGCTTCAGTCCTGCTGGTTATAGCGATCTCGATTCGCATGGAGATTGTGGACAGAGAAGGGCAGGGCACTCACGTGAATTTTATCCGTTTGGCAAAATATCTGGTTTGGCTGTTAAAGGAAATCATAAAGGCAAACATCGATGTTTGTTTGCGGATTGTCAGGCCGTCCATGCCTATCAGCCCGACCTTGCTAACGATCCAATCCCTGCAAAAGACCGATTTTGGCCGGGTGGTTTATGCCAATTCAATTACTTTGACCCCGGGCACGATCTCAATCAATATCGATGCTGACAAAATAGCAGTGCATGCGCTTACCCTTGAAGCCGCTGATCAATTAAAGCAGGGTGAGATGAACAGCCGGGCTGCCACAATAGAGTCAGGCCGGTGATGTACACAATCCCGATGATTGCGATATTACTGGCAATGTTGTTGGTGCTGTTCCGCGCGATGATCGGCGAGACTATATATGACAAAATTCTTGCGGTGAATGTATTTGGCACGATAACGGTATTGTTTATTACCGTCTTTGGTTTCCTGACCGGGCGGCCCGAATTTCTCGATATCTCCCTGGTATATGCCCTGATTAATTTCATCGTCACGGTAGCCGTTCTCAAATTTTTCGAGTATAGAGACATGGGAAAAGGGGCTTATGATGAAGAAGGATCGGAGATATGATAATTGACGCGCTATCGTTAATCAGCCTTGTTTCCGGCAGCATTGTATTGCTGATTGGCACGATTGGCATTTTGCGAATGCCGGATTTTTATACGCGGCTGCATGCGGCAAGTGTCATTGACACCTTAGGCGTGATGCTGATTATTTTAGGTCTGCTATTGCAGGCGGGGCCGTCGTTGATCGGTATAAAATTGATTTTGGTATTGGTTGTTCTGCTGGTCACATCGCCGGTCGCAGCCCATGCGCTGGCGAAATCCGCATTGCATGGCCAATTGAAGCCAAAGTTATCGGATGATTGCAATGATCCTGTTCATTAATTTTATACTTTTTATCACATTGATATTGACCGCACTTGCGATAGAAAGGCAGAAAAATTTATTTGCCAGTACCATGCTGATGGGGATCTTCAGTTTTCTGTGCGCCTCATTGTTTGTGTGCATGGATGCGGTTGATGTTGCCTTTACCGAAGCGGCGGTAGGTGCGGGAATAGCAACATTTTTATTTTTGGGCACACTGGCTTCTACAAATTATGAAGAAAAACGCTCCTCGGTTAACAGATTGCCCGCCCTGTTGATAGTCACTGTCACGGGCTTGTTATTGTTATATGGTCTCAGCGATATACCTCGTTTTGGAGAGCCCGGTGCGCCGGTGCATCAGCATGTATCGCCCAGATATTTACTCGATTCCAGTGATGAAATTGGCATTCCTAACGCGGTCACCTCCGTATTGGCAAGCTACCGAGGCTATGATACCTTGGGCGAGGTGGCGGTAGTTTTTACGGCGCTTGTCGGGGTGCTGATGTTGCTTGGGCGCGGTAAAAAAATGCCCGACTAACCGATTAGTAATTCAAGACATGGAACATCATCTAGTACTGCGCATTATTGCCAAACTGCTGATCCCTTTGATTCTGCTGTTTGGCTTATACGTGCAGTTTCACGGCGATTACGGTCCCGGCGGCGGTTTTCAGGCCGGAGTGATCTTTGCCTCGGGGTTTGTTCTGTATTCGCTGATATTCGGCATCGACAATATCCGCAAGGTTGTGCATCCTTCCTGGATCAGGAGCCTGGCGGCCGTCGGTCTGTTGCTGTACGTGGCAGTCGGGCTGGTGTGCATGGTGAACGGTGGAAACTTCCTGAGTTATAATTTTCTTTCCGAAAATAATATAGACGGCCAGCATCTCGGCATATTTCTGATAGAGCTTGGTGTGGGAATGACGGTAGCATCAACGATGATCATGCTGTTTTATGTCTTTGCGCGCCCTTGAATCAATGTGCGAGATTCTTAATCCCCTGGGTTTCGTTTTCCTGAATTTCGTTTTTGATTCTGACAGGTTCCACCACCGGGTTATCCCAGCTTCCGGTAATCGTGTACCGGTGACTCAGCAGTTTATTCAACTGTTTCGGGACGACGTCGAATAATTTTCCGGCAATGAACAGGCCGGCGCCCACTCCGGTTCCGAGCCCCAGCAGGGTGGCGCCGGCGAGAGGCAGAGTATCGGATATCTTCAAGGTAACAACGGCAGATTGGTCATAATCTTTGGTCGATAGTCCGGTACGTCCGCTAATTGCTATCTCGGCAGACACCCCCTGCATGATTAGCCCGTCTGTATAGGCGTTGCCGTGCTCCAGATTGAAACTGCCGTTAATGCTGTTGAAGGCAAACCCCTTGCCGAATATATCGGAAAAATCCAGGGACAGGCGGCGGGGCAGGGTGTGCAGGCTGAGCAGACCAAATAAACGGCTCGTGGTAGAACTCATATCCAGCAGCTTTCCTCTGCCTATATCTACTTGCATGACACCATCGAGCTTGCTGAGTGAGAAATCCATCGGCGTCCCGTCCCAGTTTGCCTCCAAGGCCACAGATAGTTCGCCTTCTTCTATACTGGAATCAGGATAGCCGTATTCATTCAGCATGGCGCCGATATCCGCTGCATACATATCGAAATTGAATACGGAGATGGATATATTTTTATCCGGATCTTTATGCCAGGTTCCTGTTCCGCTAATAACCACACTTGCCTTACTGAGTGACAATTCTTCAAATTTTATTCCCTTGTCGATCTTGCTGGCCTTGATATCCACCTTGCCGAAATCGATATTATCGTAGATAAGAGTATCGATCTCTATTGTAAATGCAGGCAGGGAATCCGGGGAAAGATCGATTTTACTCTCCTCATCAGAGGCATTCTTGCTCAAGACAAGACGTTCAATATCGACCGTCGCCGGTGGCCCCAACGGGGTATCGGGTAGAAATACCTCTCCCCGGACACTCTCGCCACCCAGCCCTATTTTATGACCGTCGGGAACCGAGGAAACAGACAGTTCAACATTATTGAATTCATTGCCCAGAAAGAAAAGTGTTGCAACATTTATTGCCGCTTCATACTCCTTGAAGCCGGCGGCATCATCTTTATAGTCAGAGAGTACTTGCAGCCATTTGCTGACATCCAGTGTTTCGATATTTCCTTCAATGCGCAGTTTGCTGTGCCCGCCTGCTGTTTTCCCGGAAGCGGCGGGTATTTCCTGAGTGGTATCAATAGAGAGATCGGCATGAGCATCATACTGGAAGCGTATATTGCTTATAATGGATTCACCGAATGTGCCGGCAAACAGCATATTTCTGGTTTCCGCCTCAGTTTTGCCGAGGGGTGCGGGCAAGTCCAGTCCAAGCCCGCGCATATCGGATGCAAGAGAAAAATCGATGCCATTTTGGGTTTTATGCAATTCCACAATCCATTCGCATTCACCGCTGATGAGATTTTGCAAATCCGGCATTGCCGGGGTAGCGGCGGGATAGGCGGCTATAATCTGATCGGCAATAAATGTATTGTCGGCCCTTCCTTGAAGAGTAAACGTAAAAGGCTGATCCTTTCCAACGTGTATACCTGCTTTAACCGGATGAGAGTAGTAGGTCGCATCCAGACCGTTTGCGGTGAAGGAGTTTTCAGTGAAGCCAAGGGAGCCGGTTATATTCTGAAGACTGAACCGCGCGTTGTTCAAGCTAAAATCGGCGTCAACCAATGCTATCTTGCCGTCCGCGGCGAGCGATCCATCGTTTGTTTTTTTTAATGGTATATCCAGTTCGAGATCGAACTTCATCTCTCCTCCGACGTTGAAATCAGCAACAGTGTCCAGTGAAAGCGCCTCCGCAAGCGGGCTTTGTTCAATAAACAATGTGAAATCGTGTATATCTCCGAAAAATTTGCTGTCAATCCGCACATGAGGACGATCAGCGGCGAAATCATCCACGGACAATTGCCCCCGTTCTATTTTTGTCTCATAAATTTTTCCGGCACTGGGAATCACATCGAGACTGCTATTACTAACCAACACTTCGGCATCCACTCCGTCAATCGGCGGCCAACCTTCATAATATTCAACCCCGGCATTTTCAACATCGAATACCGCCTTGAATACCCCCTCCGATTTTACAAAAGGATAATCCGCTGGTCGGCCTCTGAATACCATTCCGGCGGAATTAATCTCCCCCTGGTAAAACAACCGGCTTAGCCACCCCTTGAGTTTATCCGGCATCTGTGTGGGCAGGTAATCGCTTATCTTTTCCAGTTTAACCTTGCCTGAGGACGCGACAATATCTACAAAAGGCGATGCCTGATCCGCGTGGAAACTCAAAGAACCCGATAGGTTGATTGGAAAATCCGAGGTGTTTACTTGAAACCGTGGAATTTCAAGCTTGTTGAAAGCATCGAATTTCTTCCAGTTGAAACGTCCCGTTATTGCAGAAAACCAGATTGGATCATCAAGATAGGAGGGCGCCTCGATGGTGACAAATTCGGAGTCGATAGTAGCCGATATTTGCTCGGCGTTGCCTGAGAGATTTCCGGACAGGCCGTAAATGGCCGTATTTGTGCCTTTTTCAATAAAGTCGGATTTTGAGAATGTAGCATGATAATTGAAAAGATCGGCAGCTTCGCTGCCAGGGAAATGGGAAATGGTAAAATTCTGCAATGCCCCGCCGATGCGGTAATTATTCAAGAAACTACTAATTGCACTATCTTTCCGGCTAAAAGCCGACATAAAGTCGGTGGCATCTTCAATATTCAAATATTCAAACCAGGCGGAATAGCCGTAATTCTTCTGTTTATCCCGCTGCAATCGAATTGCATAATTCGCCTCCGGCCAGGACCTGTTACCGGTTAGCAATTCCCTGGTATCGACATTGATTGACCAGTCGTCCTCATTGACTCGTTTTGCATAAATATCGGCAGTCAGTTTTGGAACAGATAACGCAGTAGCATTCTTTATCATATTCAAATCCCGATAGCTAACCGTGCCGGTCAAATCAGCCAATCCGGCCTGCTCCCAATTGCTCCAGATTTTGAAACTGGAATCGGTCTGATCAATTTTTAAACCCGCAACGGGCAGAAACCGGTCGAGACGTATATTTTTGGCCGCCAGATATATCTTCCCGGACCAGTTTGGTGTCAGCAGATCTCCATTGGCATCCAGTTTTACCTCCAAAAAATCGCCATAGACCCCGGGCAGCTTCGATGAAGCATCGATTTGTACCCGATCCCTGTAGGTTTTGATATTCAATGCAACGTCGGCAAAGGCAATTGTATCCCTGCCGAGTTTCTCATCGGTCCAGAGTATTCGGGTATCCTGCAGAGTAATGCTATTCTGACTCAGCAGCCATGAGAATAATTCCGGCGCATCGAAATCCTGTCCAGACTGCCCGGGCACTTTCTCATCTGCAATAATAAACGCGCCTTCCTTAGTGCGGGTGAGATCCAGATACACCCCGGAAAGAATCAGCTGATCGGATATAATTTTTTTGAAGCGGAGACTTTTTAGCGGATTGATATTTATACGCACGCTGTTGAAATGAGAAATAATGCGTTTGTCATCCCTCCCTGGAAATTTTATATCCGATAAAGAAAGCTGGGGCATCCATCCTTGCCATCCGATATTTATTTCACTGAAGATGACCGGGTGCCCGATATATTCGCTTACCCGTGCCTGTATCTCATCGCGGTATGTGTCAACCTCGGTCAGCGCCAGTCGAATAACTGTCGCCGATACCGCCACGGCGAGGATTATTCCCGCAGTCAGATACCAGAGAAAATGATAAATGCGCTTAAAAAAATGCTTTAACATGAATATATTTCAGAGCAGGGCAATAGCATATTGTTCCCGCGGGCACACAGGCTCCGCTTGGAATGAGACCGGCGTATCAATCGATGATTCAAGTTCACTGCGCCGGTTGACCCACCATCCAGTAATCGTTTTTGAGTTGTTCAACCCCCCGCACAATTCCGCTGCATATTCTACACAAATCGTTTCCATTGATTTCATTATTCCTTCCGAGTGCAGTGAATTCGCTCATGGTTCTGTTTGAAAGATCTCTCATGCCGCATGCTTCTGCTATTATAGCGGATTGATACAGCGATTTTCGCTCGATTATATCGCATTTCGCATCTGAATATCAGTCCATTGCTCAGGCACGGCTTGTGCCGGGAGAAGCGGGTGGATATCGCCTTGTATTCATCAAAAACGGGGGCGATACGGGTGGGGGATCACGAGGTTTCACTTACCCCACGAAACGAATCCCGCTACACTCCACTGGAAGAATGATTGCACAAGTCATATTTTTTTACTTACCCTATGTAAAGTGGTTGAAATAATAATAGATAATTCTAATGTCTCCGATTACAGATGACAGGGTATTAAAGCTTTTTAAGGCAGTGCCTTTTTTTAGTCATATTGAAGATGATAAGGCATTGAGGTTTTTAAGAGAGAAGACTGAAAAAATCGTACTGGAAGCAAATTCCATGGTGTTTGATGAAGGTGATATTGGGGATTATATGTATCTGATTCTGGAAGGAATGGTGGACGTATTTTTTAATGATGTGCAACCCGGGGGAAGAAGGTTACGAGTCAGTCTTGATACTTTAAAAGAGGGAAACTATTTTGGGGAGCGGTCTTTGTTGCCGGAAGGGAGTGGCAAGAGAGGGGCAGGGGCGAAAACTTTAACTAAATCAACTTTTTTGAAAATTGGGAAAGATGATTTTTTGTCCGCTTTGAAAAAGATAGAAATTGCGGGTTCTGCAGGAAAAAATACTCGTGTTAATTTAGATCCTGAAATAGATTTTCAGGTTATAGATGTGTTGAGGACACATCGGTTTTGTAAAAATATGGAAATGAATGAGATTATTCATTATCAAGGATGGGCTGATCCTGTATTTTTCAGATCTTCTGAATATCTTTTTAAGAAGGGAGATCCGAGTGATTGTCTCTACTTGGTGATAAATGGGATGGTTGGGATTTATTTTGCCGGATATGACAGGGTTGTTCATAATTTAGCTCAGTATTCTATGGGTGGTTATTTTGGTGAGCAAAGTCTTTTGTCTCATCATCATATTGGGTATGGGAAGAAAAGAAGAAGCGCCTCTGCAAAAGCAGAGATTAATTCTTTGTTGTTGAGAATTGGGGAAAGTCAGTTTAAAAAGATCTTGTTGCAAGATGAGAAATTGAAGGAAGCTCTTTTGATAGTTGGGGCTAAACAAAAATATCTGAGGGCGCTGAGATCGAGAGTTGGCAGGGTAGATACTCATAATAATGGTAGTTAAGGGGTGGAGTGGTCAAGCATTTTGAAGTGATTCTATAGATAGACCAGTCCAACCAAAGAACCGGCACATATACAGCCCTGATGGTTGTACGCCCGCAGAACATGGTGGCGAAATGCAGCAGAGCGCCCCGCACGTACTGAGTGAACGTATGCGCGGGCGTTTCACTTACCCCACAAAACGAATCCTGCTATACTATTTGTCACTCTCACTTATGCACCCGGCATGTTTCACTTACCCCACAAAACGAATCCTGCTATACTCCCTACCCCTTTGACTGATGCGGAACTTCTGTTTCACTTACCCCACGAAACGAATCCTGCTACACTAAACCCCTGGAACGGCCGCCAAGAGTTGCAGTTTCACTTACCCCACGAAACGAATCCTGCTACACTCATGATCCGATCCTCGACGATCCGTTTTGTGTTTCACTTACCCCACGAAACGAATCCTGCTACACTGCTCTAACCACTATATCGCAGACCAGCGCGGTTTCACTTACCCCACGAAACGAATCCTGCTACACTCAGCGTCCAACATTCGTTCGGGCAACAGTTGTTTCACTTACCCCACGAAACGAATCCTGCTACACTAGGATTCGTCTTGTGGCTTGTTTTTATTGGGAAAATTTGTATTTGCAGCCAGAAAAATTGCGAATTGGTCTATCATTTTTCCGGCCCGGGGCAGGGTTTTAGCTTGGTATAAACGGCTTGTGTTTCAGCGCCTGCTTTATTTTTGAGATATGCCCCCCTTGAGTTAAGTTTTATAATTTGCCACTCGCCAGGTCTTTGGGGATTATCAATCCTTACCCAGTCTCTTTTGCGAAAGCTGGCAATGCGCTTTGCGCCGCTTGGTATGTCTTTTTCATATCGAGGATTGAGCGGCTGCTTGCCTGTTGTCGCCTTGCTGCGATAATAAAATGCGTCAGTCTCACGAATAACTTCTTTTTTCGTTTTGCCCTTCCTGCCGGTTTCTTCATATTCAAAAACATGCGCCACCGCCCATGGATTTTCCTTGCCAAAATAATGCACAGCTTCCCCGCGCTTGATTCCATGCAGGTTTTTCGGGTCAGAGGGTTGATGAAGCCTGATGATCCGGGTACTGCGCACGTTCTTGTGATACAGGCAATGGTCTTCATTTTGTTTTAAAAACCAGTCGACCGGAATGCATTCTTCTTCCTTGGTAATCTCCAGTTCAGTAAAGGCAGCTTGCATTGCCTCGCGGATTTTTGTATCTCTTATTTTATCCAAATCTTTGTATGGCAGCCGGTCAAGCGGCACCCGCTGCAACACCTGCGGTTGCCCGTCTATCTTCCGCAAGCGCAACGGCTCGCGTTTGGTTTTAGCAACCGTGCTTTTGCTTTTGTTTTTTTTGTCTTCAATATACCAGTCGTCTCGTATAGTCGGAGCCTGCCAATCATTTTGGTCTGCATTCCATTCACCGGCGGGGCAGGCTGTGTTGGCATCCAAAACGGGTATGACGGTTTTGTGCGCTTCTTGCCGGCGTCTGTTTCTGTCCCTGGCGTTGTTGTCGATATCCCGCTCCAAACGGGCTATTTTTTTCCAATCTATATTGGAAGCAATGACAATGGCATCCAGCGCATGATTGAATTTCCGAATCGAGTCGTTTTCATCTATTTTAATCTCTTCGCCTTCCTTGCCGTATTTGCTGTCACGTATGCGAACCGGCCATTTACCGGTTTTTTGATGCTGCCGCAAAACCCATTTTTGAAAACTCATATGCGGAAACCAGATTTTTCTAAAAAAAGCCGTCTCCCCGGCGCGGATATGGGGAAAAAGCTCGTTATCATCGTGATTTCGTCCCGTCTTTTCAGCCAGCACAGAACGCAATAATTTTGTGCCAAACATAGTTTGCCCCGCACCCGCCAGCATATCCTCGGGGAGACGGAACTCCCCATTTTGCAAGCGTTTTTCAATATAGGCCGCCTTGTCAGGGTTGTTTTGGCGCAAATTATTTAAAACATTTTTATCGGGGGATAAAGAGAGATGTTTCCATTTTTCTATATTGCAGAGATCATGCATTGCAACCTTGTTCAAGGCGGTATTGCCTCCGCCTGATTTTTTGGGAAACAGATGATCGGTGTGAATGTTGTATCCAAGCTGTTGGCCGCATTTGAAGCATAGCCCGCCTTGCTCTTCGGCCAATTCCTCTTTGTCTGAATCTCTTTTGCTTTGATAGCGTACCTTGTTTTTGAATTGGCGGCCTTCGGCAGCGGATAGGGCGGCAATATCGAAGCGCGCGCTTTCAATGCCAAAATGTGTGGCGTTTTCGAGCGTTGCGCCGTGCCTTCCGAGTATTTTTTCAACTTCTTTGACGCAGCGTGTGATTTTTTGCTGCAAAGAGGGTGGGGCATCTGACAATACGGCCTCACTTCGGGCATTGATGCGTTGCCAATCATCGGTATTTGTGCCGTCTGGCCGGCGCAACAATTCCAGCCTTTTCTGTAAATGGTGGATACACATACTGGCACGACCGCCCATCGTGCCGGCGGCAATATCGCGCAAAATTTCTTTTTTGCTTTTACCGGTTTTCTCGCCATTTTCCTTTGGCACGCTTGGATTGCGGGGGAAGGTAAAAAAAGCATTCCAGTGTTCTTCCTTGATTATTTCATTTTTTTCTTTGGCTTCAAAATCAACACAGGCCAGCAATTCGTTAATCTCATCATTTGTATATTTGCGTTCAATCAGGTCATCGCCTCTTTTTTCACCTTTCATGCTCTTAATCTGCCGTGCTTCCGCCTCAAAAACTATCTTGCGTAGATCGCCCCGGCCTCGTTTGGCAACGTTCTTGCCACAACGCTCCCCGCTGGTTGTCCGCACCGCGCATTTTTTCATTTTACGATTGGCAAAACGCTTTTTTCGGTATTCGTGCCCGATGATCGCCGGCGCCTGTTTTTTCCAGCCCTCTTTGATGGTCGCCTCGGTTTCTCCGGTCTTTTGCGCCAACACTTTGGCTTTTTCAATAACAGCCTCATCCGCAAAGGCTTCATCCATTCGCTCGTGCAGTTCCTCAAGCATTGCTTCACGATGGCGATTTTTATGTGGACGGTAAAGTTCTCCTTTCTTGTATAATTCTTCTCCCGACTTTAACCCCAACATAACCAGAATGTATTCACTAATGTCTTTTCTTGCCTTTTCATTTTGAGGCGGTTTGCCCAGGCAGGCTTCGATGCGTTCATCTATCCAATCAGAAATTTGGTCACTATCAGCGTCTTCTATAATGCCTTCAATAGTGCCACGTTGGGCGTAAGCCTCGTCAAGTTGCGGGCTTGCCCCTTTCTTTTCCAGCGTTGTAATTTTCTTGAGGGTCTCGCTGTATATACCCAAGCATGAGCATTCTGCTGCAAGCCAGTGTATAATTTCAGATGGTTGGTCTGTGGCATCGCCATGTTCGGCAACTTCTATCGCACATTTGCAATTTTCTTCATCTTTCTTGAATTTTTTCACTGCACTTGCATCCGCGCCTTTTTTGGGGTTTTTGGGTGTGCGCTTATTACGCTTGACAGGTGCGCCACTGAACATTAAAAATTCATCAATTCGGCGGACCGTAGGTGTGGCGTTGCCTTTATCGTCTGCCAGAATTTCGGAAATAGAGGCATAATCCCAGCCGCGAAAATGCGCCAGCGCATACAGCCGATTGCCGATGAATTTTTTATCGTCTTTGCTGATTTTGCCGCCGCCACCCTTGCGCCATTCACCGCGCGGCTCAATGCCCATGCCTTTGAGAAAGGCTTTAAAATCGCGGAGGCGTTTTCTTTTGCTGTCTTTACTGCGTCGCGCACTGCGGTTTTGGCGTCTTGTGCTCAGGTCGCCTGTTAATTGCTGGTGCTTAATGACAGCAAAATCCAGCACATCATTCTTGTCATTCAGTAGCGCTATTCCTGAATAACCATATCCAAAATCAATGCCGACACGAAACTCGTTCAGGGGCATATCGTCCTCTCTTGGTTATTAAGTCTCTCCCTAACCCTTAAATGGAAACATTCACGTACTAGAGCTTGCCACTGGGAGAGAATAAGGCAGGTAGACCAGTGAGCGCTTCCTGGGATTTTTTTCACTTACCAACATCACGGTATTATAGGCTCGGCAAGTTGTCAAGCCTCTCAAACATTCAGCAATTCCCCCGCATCCGGGTGCAGTCATTTGACATGCAGGCACAGGCTGGCTAGACTTTTCGTTATTGGGTGCTCGGACGCTTTTCGGCGAAAGAGTTAAACGGGAAGCAGGTGCGTCATCGACAAAGCCTGCGCTGCCCCCGCAACGGTAGATGAGTCAAGTTCAATTATTTGCGCCACTGTGCATGGCATGGGAAGGCGATTGAACGGATGCGCAGCATCACTCATAAGCCCGGAGACCGGCCCGATAATCATTTATTGAATGATTACGGAGGGTATTCATCTTATGAGCTATTGTTCATACGGTTTTATCTTGAAAATAAGCGCCGCCGCCTGTTTGTTTCCGGCTTTTACGGCCCTCGCGGAGCAAAGAGAGGCAACGGAGGTTATGGTTGTTACCGCTTCTCAGCGGGCATTGCCGAGATCATCAATCGGTTCTGCGATCACTGTGATTACCGCCGACGATATTCAAAGGCGCGGGGGTATTTATGCCGCGGATATGCTCCGGCAGGTCCCCGGGTTTGCGCTCAGCCGCAGCGGCACTTTTGGCACGGTGACCAATGCGCGTGTGCGCGGTGCGGAAGGCAATCATACCCAGGTATTGATCGATGGTATCGAGGCCAATGATCCTTCCACCGATTCGGCGTTTAATTTTGGTTCTCTAACTCTGGATAATGTGGAGCGCATAGAAATTATTCGCGGCCCGCAAAGCGCATTGTCCGGCAGTGATGCGATAGGGGCAGTGGTGCATATTATTACCCGCAGGGGGCAGGGCGCGTTTTCTTTACGGGGAAATATCGAGGGTGGGGCATTCGATACGGTGAAAACGTCGATAGGCAGTGCCGCCGGCAATGAATATATCAATTATAATATAAATGCCGAGGTATTGAGCACCAATGGCATCAATGTCGCCAGGACCGGCACGGAGGATGACGGTCATCACAATCGTACCTATGATCTCAAGCTGGGGATTGACCCGTCCGATATTCTGAATCTGGATTTTATTGTCCGGCATGTCAATACGGATACGGATACGGATCCGCAGCCGTTTCCATCTCCTGTTATTACCGATGCCCCGGGCAATAAAACGGCTATAGAGCGGACTTATTTGAAAGGCGGGCTGGGTCTTTCATTATTGGACGGACGCTGGCAACATGGGTTGAGCGTCGCCTCGACCGGCACACGCAATCAATTCGAGTCCAGCAACTTCGGGCGCTCATTCAACAACGGCAGACGGGTGAAGTATGCCTATAAAAGCAATTTCAATTTCGATACGCCCGGTATTCACACTTCCCGTCATGCCTCGTTTCTATTCGAATATCAGGATGAGACTGCCCGGGGCAGCTTTGTTGGCGGTCGATCCAGGGTAGGGTTTATCTCCAGGAGTTATGCCGGCGAATATCATACCGGGTTGTATGATCTTCTGTTTGTCACTGCGGGCATACGCTTCGATGATAATGAGTTCTTCGATAACGCCGCAACCTATCGCGTTGCCAGCGCATATAAGTTTCGCGCAAGCGATATGCGTCTGCATGCCAGCTACGGCAAGGGGATTAAAAACCCGACTATTAGCGAATTATTCGGCAATTTTCCAACCTTCAGCGGGAACCCGGATTTACAGCCGGAAAGTTCGATAGGATGGGACGCGGGCATTGAAATGGTATGGATGGATGGCCGCCTGCTGGTCGATGCTACGTATTTCAATAATGCGATCACCGATCAAATCACCGGGTTTGTTTTCTCAGGCGGCAATACGGTTGCCAATAATTCTTCGACAAACCATATTTACGGGCTTGAAACAACTTTGGATTACGTCTGGAACCCAAAGCTGACACTCTCCGGCGTTTATACGTATACGGGTGCCAATGATCAGGAATTAATTCGCCGCGCCCGGCATATCGCTTCATTCAATCTGAATTATTCGTTTCTCGATAACAGGGCGAATATCAATCTGGGAGTCCAGTACAACGGCGAGCAGGAGGATTATATATTTGGCAACCGGCGAACCCGAACCACGCTGGATGCTTTTACATTGGTGAATGTAAATGCAAGCTATCGGATTAACAATGCAGTGAGCGTGTATGCCAGGGTGGAAAATATATTCGATGATGACTATGAAGAAGTATACAGTTATCGCGCCCCGGGGATTGGCGGCTTTGCCGGTATAAAGCTGAATTTAAATCCATGATACTCTATCATGCAGTATACAATCGGATTACCTTGAACAGGATTACTCAATAGTGAAAGCAAATCTATCTTTGGACGGCCGGTCTCTGACGTGTTTTTTCCTCATCATCCTGGCCATTGCGACAAGAGTAGTGCCTCATCCCGCCGGCGTGACGTCCGTCGGCGCTATCGGACTCTTTTCGGGTGCGTATCTGGGCTATAGGCGGGCCTGGCTGGTGCCCGTGGCCGCATTATTGCTCAGTGATATCTTCATTGGCTTTTACGAACCATTGATCATGCTGGCCGTTTACGGCGGTTTTGCATTGAGCGCGATCATTGGCCGCATATTTCTTTTTCAAAAACGTTCGGTGCTGCGGGCAGGCGGGGCTACTCTTGCCGGGGCTGTGGTATTTTTTATATTGTCCAATCTGGGAGTGTGGGGAACCGGATTGCATTATCCGTTGACGATTGCCGGCATGGTCGAATGCTATTTGCGGGCGGTCCCTTTTTTCTGGCGCACATTATTGGGTGATATGTTTTATGTCGCCGTATTATTTGGATCCTGTGAATTTATTCAAGCCCGGCTTGACCATTGGCGGGCGACGCAATCTGCTTGAATCCTGTGATCGGCAAGTAACGGTGTTGTCGAGTTCTTCTCCGGCCGCAACATGGGCAATCGTTTAACAAAAATTTATTCCCGCACCGGCGATGATGGTTCCACCGGATTGGCCGATGGCACCCGCATCGATAAGTCCGGAAACCGTATCGATGCAATGGGACATATCGACGAATTGAACAGCCTGATAGGGGTGCTGATTGCCACGGCGGTTGATGATGATATTTCCGATCATTTACAGAATATACAGCAGCGATTGTTCGATATAGGCGGTGAGTTGGCAATTCCGGGCAACCGGGTTATCGATTCCGACTGCGTTCGACGCCTTGAAGATGTACTGGATTTCTATAATCAGGATTTGCCGGCCTTGAAGGAATTTATCTTGCCGGGCGGTTCCCTGCCAGGCGGGATCTGTCATCTGGCCAGAAGTGTATGCCGCCGGGCCGAGCGCAGTCTGGTCAAACTCGGCCGGGACGATGAACAAAACCCGGATACCCTGTGCTATGTCAACCGGCTATCCGATTTGCTGTTTGTATTTGCCCGGATCATTACATTGCGGGCCGGCGGCGAAGAGATTTTCTGGAACAGAATGAAATCATCGGTGTAAGGGTGTATTTTCGGGCTGTATTTGATTTTTTACTTCAGTCAAAGATTTGACAAACTGCAAAAACCCTTTTTGTAACGGACATACAGCCCCCCTGAAAAGGGGGGTTTGGGGGGTTAAAACCATTGAGACCGGACTCCAAACCCCCCCCAGCCCCCCTTGTCAGGGGGGTGATGAGATTTCTTAATACCAAGGCATGCCAAGTCTTTCCCTTCCTTCCCGAACACTTATAATTTCCCAACACTTACCATTGTATCAATCCTGGGCAATTCACCACCCAACAACCTCTTTGCCTCACTGTAATTTGTATCGCTGGGTATTAGCAAAACTCTAAGAGTCCTCGGATCAATGACACCCCAATTACTCGCGTCGTTACAACCACTACCCCCACAATATGCTTGAAAAGCAATTCTATACGTATTGTTTTCCATTTTATAGCAAGTGCCGCCAATATGATCAATATTATCAAATATCAAAATAGTTGATCTGGTATTACGAGTAACTTTAAATTCAACACCAACGAAATGTTTATCATCTGGTACACCAATATAAACCTCTGAGCCGGAACACGTGAAAACTTGTTCAGCATTTAACGGCTGAACACATACAATAATCAGTATTAGCAGCAAAAATAATTGTTTACTCATCAGAACCTCCAAAAAATAAACTACAGTAAAAGAACTGTAGCGGACCCGGGCGGAACACTATCAATATTTTTTCTCCAATTGCAGCAGCTTGCCTTCATGGCTCATATTCAGTTTTCCAAGGAATGACATTCCCAGTAAAGTGATTTCCGGGAAATCGCCTTCAATCACGGAGCCCTGGATATTATTCAATTCAATATCGCCCACCCGCACTCGTTTCAGATTCAAAAAATAAGTCTTGACGACGCCGGAAGCCGTGGAGGCACGACCCTCTTTGCCTTCCAGTTTGTAATCCAGCCCCAGGCGTTTTGCTACATTGCTATTCATCGCTATCAATGAAGCGCCGGTATCGACGACAAAATCGGTGCTGAATCCGTTAATACTGCCGTTAACGTAGTAATGGCCGAGGGGATCGGAGGAGATGAACACCATTTTTCCGGCGGCTGCTTCGGAAAATGAGCTGCTGATTTTAGAACCGAGTTTGTACGGCCGCTGTTCGCCGTCAATCTCTATGATGGCTTCTTTACTATCCGCCGATATCAGGGTGGCCCCCTCGCTGCTGGTTTCACCCTTGCTCAGCACCTGGCGTTTGCCGTCTATCTTGACTACCGCCTTGTCCTTGAACAGCCCGAGAATTTCAATAGTTTCTACCGCTATTGCCGGTTTGAAACCGATAATCGAGAAAATGACAGCCGACAATAATATTTTTTTCATGGTTATTACCAATTATGCGGTATTATTTGTCGAATTGTAAAAAAAACAGAACCATCAATGTCGCAACACGTGGTGCAGAGGCGATTTTTCCAATAAGCGAAGTAACGAACCATGATTATAATACTGAAACCCAATACCAACATCGGATCTGCGGAATTTAAAAAACTTTCCGCCCATCTCGACAGCCTGCAAAATATCAACGTGCGCATGCATGAGGTGGAGGGCATGGAGCAGAGACTGACCGAGCTTTACCTTCTGGGCGACACGCATATGCTCGATAAGGCGGATATTGAAAATTTTGAGGTCGTGGAGCGGGTCGTGCGCATCTCCAGAGAGTATCGTGTTTTGGGGCGGCATATGAGCGACAGCCGTCCGAACTTTTTCGAATATAACGGCGTGAAATTCGGTCAGGATGAATTTCATATCTTTGCCGGACTGTGCGCCGTCGATACTCCCGAACACGTCGAAGGCATGATGAAAGAGCTGAGTACTCTTGGCCTGGTTTGTACCCGCATGGGGGCGTATAAACCCAGGACAAATCCCTACTCTTTTCAAGGCCACGGCAAAAAATGCCTGCCGTATGTTTTTGAACTGGCGGGCAAATACGGGATTAAGGTAATTGCAATAGAAATTACCCATGATGATCAAATCGATGAAATTCGGGATGCGTTGAAAGATTCGGGGCAACCTACCGGGGTAATGTTGCAAATCGGCACCCGCAACACCCAAAATTTTGAGTTATTGAAAAGTGCCGGCAGACAGCGTGAATTTCCACTGCTTATAAAGCGCGGTTTTGGCATTACCCTGGAAGAATCGCTCAATGCCGCCGAGTATCTGGCCAGTGAAGGCAATCGAAATGTTGTGTTTTGCCTGCGTGGTATGAAAACCAATATGGGAGACCCGCATCGTAATCTCGTCGATTTTGCCCATGTGCCGGTGATTAAACGGATGACTCACATGCCGGTTTGTATAGACCCCTCGCATTCGGTCGGAACCCGCGAGGCAGCTCCGGATGGCATTCTGGACGTGGTGCATGCGGCCGCACAGGGGGTAATCGTCGGCGCGAATATGATGCTGGTCGATTTTCATCCCAAACCCGAAGCCGCCCTGGTTGACGGGCCACAGGCATTGCTGCTTGCCGAATTGGAACCCTTTGTCAGGGATATGGAGATCGCCAGGGAGGCCTATCTGCAACGGTGCAGACTGTATAAAAGGAAGTAATGCTGTAAACAAGCCTGTAGACTGACTCGGATAAGCGATTTATTCAAGAGAAACGCGCATATAGCGCATCTTGCCACCGTGCAAGAAAATTGTTTCATCTATCGGGGGGTTGCCGCCACAGCCTTTTTCCCTCGGCATTCAGGTCGAGTTGGCACTGTATTAGTCGGATTACATTGCAAGGATCGACGTTCATGCCGTTGCAATAAAGAACCAGCTCTACCGGATCTAATCTCCGCTCTCCCTTCTCGACCTTACAGATAAGGGAATGCACCACCCCGATATTATTGGCGAGCTTGCGCTGCGTTAAACCAGCCTGTTTTCGCTGTTGTAACAGCCAGTCAACCAAGGTTTGCCATTCCTGCGAATAGACGGATCTTCTAAATTTTCCCATTGCTCCCATTTTAGGGACGGTATATTATGTTTCTGTTTTAGGTACAAACTCTGTATCTGAAACGTACTTTTTATTAACAAAATATAAGGAGGAGGGGATAATGAATAAAATTTTTTCCAATTTAATTATTGCAATCGGTCTCATCGGAGTATCAATCGGTGCCTCGGCGGAGGTGAGTTATTACGTTGGGGGTAATGTTGCTTTTCTAGACCGCGAGGAAGACGATGCTGTGGTAGGTAACATATTGGGTTCGGCTGAAGATGCGGATTTACAAGCCTTCTATGCCCGGCTGGGCGCACAGTTGCACGAAAACCTTTCCGTAGAATTGCGGGTTGGGCATGGTCTGAGTGATGATACCGTTGATGTTACCTTGACCAACCCAACGACTGGCGCAAGTGTAACTGGCGAGGCTGATCTTGAGTTGCAGGAGTTTTATGGAGCATATGTGCGCGCCGGCCTACCACTTTTCGATAGGTTTTATCCCTATCTGATTGTCGGATATACCCGCATTGAAGGTGAAACCGAGGTCGAGATCGGAGATGTAAGATTTAAGGACAGCGACTCAGAGTCGGATTTTTCTTATGGTATAGGCGCTGACTTAAAAATTTACCAAACATCAAGCGGCAACCCTGTCCATCTCAACTTCGAATATGCAGAGTATTTTGATAAAGATTCTGTCGAGGTAAGCGGGTTTGCCGTCGGCCTGGCGTATTCATTCTGATTGTACTATGACCTGAACGGTCTTATTCGGCGGGATTTCCTGAACCTACAGGAAGTCTTGCCGAATATTTTTTGTTTACCCCAGGCAGCCCGGCCAAATAACCGCTTTACCGGACAAGCGGCAATCATGCATCCCAATCATCCCTTTCGGAAAACAGTTTTTTTGTTATTTCCCTGCGCTGCTGCGCCTCCAGAGACAGTGTTGCCACCGGGCGCGCCTCCAGACGGCGGATGCCGATTTCTTCGCCGGTTTCTTCGCAATAGCCATAGCTGCCGTCTTGAATGCGCAATAATGCGGCCTCGATTTTCTTTAATAATTTCCGCTCCCGGTCACGAGTACGCAATTCGAGCCCGAATTCTGTTTCCTTGGTGGCGCGATCAGAGGGATCGGCAAAATTAGGGGCATCTTCCTTCATGTGACTGACAGTCTGCTCTATCTCTTCTACGAGTTCGCGTTTCCGGTCCAAGAGGATTTGTTTGAAATGCTCCAGTTGCTTGGGGCTCATGTACTCCTCATTCTTTTTTTCCTGATACGGCATGCGTTTCTTTTTAACGGGTGCCACGCGCGCCCTGGCAACGGATGTTTTATCTGTCTTTGTTATTTTTCTTAGCGTCTTTGCCGCCTTTTTCTTCGTGAGTGCTTTTTTGGCTGCCTTTTTCTTCGCGAGTGCTTTTTTGGCTGCCTTTTTCTTCGCGAGTGCTTTTTTGGCCGCCTTTTTCTTCGCGAGTGCTTTTTTGGCTGCCTTTTTCTTCGCGAGTGCTTTTTTAGCTGCTTTTTTCTTCGCGAGTGCTTTTTTCTTCGCGAGTGCTTTTTTGGCCGCCTTTTTCTTGACGGATGCTTTTTTAGCCGTCTTTTTCTTGACGGATGCTTTTTTGGCCGTCTTTTTCTTGACGGGTGCTTTTTTGGCCGCCTTTTTCTTGACGGGTGCTTTTTTGGCCGCCTTTTTCTTGACGGATGCTTTTTTGGCCGCCTTTTTCTTGACGGATGCTTTTTTGGCTGTCTTTTTCTTGACGGGTGCTTTTTTGGCTGTCTTTTTCTTGACGGGTGCTTTTTTGGCTGTCTTTTTCTTGACGGATGCTTTTTTGGCTGTCTTTTTCTTGACGGATGCTTTTTTGGCCGCCTTTTTCTTCGCAGATACCTTTTTGGCCACTTTCTTTTTCGATACCTTCTTTTTGGCCGCGGTCTTCCCGGCTGCTTTCTTCTTCGCAACCCGGCTCCCCGTGGTTTTACTGCTGGAAACTATTTTCTTCTTTTTGACGATCTTTTTAGCAACCTTCTTTTTTTTTGCTGGCATGTTCTGAATATCGCTCCGTTTTCGAAAAATGCAGGTGGGTATTTATATAGAATAGGGGAGAAAGAATCAATCCCGATGATTCACGGCAACCTTACTTCCGCCGAGGGGTTCCAGTCCGGGTTGCGATGTTCGGCGCAAACCGTTGTGTAAATTCCTCCCCTGACATTGAATCGTGCGGTCAAGCGCATGAATCGTGGATCCAGGCTATCGACTAGATCAGCCAGGATTTTATTGGTAACCGCCTCATGAAACGTTCCCTCGCTACGATAAGACCAAATATAAAGTTTAAGCGCCTTTAATTCAATACAGCACTGATCCGGAACGTAGTCGAGCTCCAGCGTGGCAAAATCCGGCTGGCCGGTTTTGGGGCATAGGCAGGTAAATTCCGGGATCGAAATATGAATGGTGTACTCTCTTTCAGGAGCGGGATTTACAAAGGTTTCAAGTAAATCAGTGCTTGGTGATGCCATCATGTGTATTTCTGGGTTACTCTCAAAAAAATGTCGAAAACAAATAGAAACAATTATTAATAAAATTATTTATATATCAATATATTATATAACTAATTTTATGTAACTTATCACACTTTAACTTCATTCGAAATTCAAGTATTGTATCTCCCCATGAGATTGTCCAGCATAAAATTATCCGGATTCAAATCCTTTGTCGATCCAACCACGCTACACATATCAGGAAATCTGCTTGGCATTGTCGGTCCGAATGGCTGTGGTAAATCGAATATCATCGATGCGCTGGTATGGGTAATGGGCGAAAGTTCCGCCCGGCATCTGCGCGGTGATGCCCTGACCGATATTATTTTCAACGGCTCCAGTCAGAGAAAACCTATCAGTCAGGCCTCCGTTGAACTGATTTTCGATAATAGCGAAAAAAAACTGGGCGCCCAGTATTCCTCGTACAACGAAATTTCAATAAAACGTCAAATCAATCGTGATAGCGTCTCCATCTATTATTTGAATGGCAGTCGTTGTCGCAGGCGTGATATTACCGCCATATTTTTGGGCACCGGTCTGGGGCCTCGCAGCTATGCCATTATTGAGCAGGGCACGGTATCGCGCTTGATTGAGGCCCGGCCTGAGGAATTGCGGGCATTCATCGAGGAGGCGGCGGGTATTTCCAAATACCGGGTGCGGCGCCGGGAGACAGAAAAACGCATTGAATATACGAAGAATAATATAAATAGAATCAATGATATAACAAAAGAAGTTAATGTTCAACTTAATCATATTCAACGGCAGGCAAAAGCCGCCGAGCGCTTTCAGGCCCTGAAAAAAAAGCAGCGTGCCCTGAAATCGGAATATCTGGCGCTGGTCTGGAGGGATTTGAATATCGGATCCGACCGAAAAAAAGAGCTGCTTGGAGAGAGAGAAAACCGGGTGGAAGCGGAAAGAGCCGAGTTACGTTCAATCGAAGCCGGCATCGAAAAATATCGCGATGAATTGACTCGCGCCGGTGAAAATTTTAACCGGGTACAGTCGGACTATTACAGGATCAGCAGTGAAATTTCGCAGATTGAACAAAAAATCCAGCATACGCATGAGAAACAGGCCTCACTGGCAGGAGATCTCGAGCAGGCACGTTTGAATGCCCGGCGAATGCGTGAACAGGATACTCGCGACCGAAAACAACTGGAAGAATTGCATGAAAAATTGGCCGATCTCGAACCGAAACTGCACAGCTCGGAAATCGAGAACAGCAAGGCGCATAAAGTATTGACGGAAGCCGAATCGGCGATGCAGGTCTGGCAGACTGAATGGGATGCCTATAACCAATCCCATGCTGATTTTGAACGTCACAGCCAGGTTGATCGCACCCGCATAGAACATCTCGAGCACAATCTCGATGAGGTGATCAATCGGCGCAAGCAGCTCGAAGATGAGTTGCAAGCGATAAAAGCCTACGGCATACATCAGCAAACCCGGCAAACCAGGGAAAATTTTAATCAGAAACAATCCGCATTGGCTACGTTGCGCCTGCAACAAACGAATGATCTGGATGATGTGGGGCAAAAGCGGGAAGCATTGGCCCTCATCGGCAATCAACTGGACGAAATACGTTCGGAGCAGCAAGTACTCAAGGGCAGGCTGGTTTCACTGGAGGAGCTGCAACAGGAGCATCCCGGCGATAATGAGCGGCTGAAGCGGCACAGTATTGAAACCGCCGGCCGTCTCGCCGAACAATTGAAGATAGATACTGAATGGATGAAGGCGCTGGAAACCGTCGCCGGCAGTCGTCTGCAGCATTTGTATATCGATGATTTCGAGTCCCTGCTGGAGCGGATAAACGATATAGACCTCGATATCGGTGTGGCGTCCGGCGGGCCCCGCCCTGAAAAGCATGCAAAGTGGACCAGATTGACTGAAAAAATTAAAAATGACATTTCACTGCCCGCGGTACTGGAATCAGTTTTTACCGCCGCCAGTTTTTCCGCCGCGCTGGAGATGCGCAATGAACTGGCGCCGCATGAATCGGTAGTGACTGCCGATGGGGTTTGGCTTGGAACCAATTGGCTGATTATCAATCGCAACAGGCCGGATGATGCCGGTGTGCTGTTTCGTGAACAGAATATAACGGCACTGCGCAAAAAATTGCAGGAGGTCGGCGCGCAGGTAGAAATGCTGGAAAAAAAGCGGGATGAAACCGGCCAGGCTCTGGAACGCGCCGAGCACAAGCAAAATAACACCCGGCAGCAGATACAGGATATACAATCGGAAATAACCGAGTTGAGCGGTACGCTTGCAGCAGACCAGATAGAATCCGAGCAGAGGGCGATTCGTCAAGACCGGATTGCGGATGAACTGGAGAGTTTATTGGAGCAGGAACGGCATGAGCGCGATAGCATGAGCAGCATTGACCGGCAATTATCGAACTGCGATGAGGATAAGCGCGCATTGCACGATCGCCATGAAAAATTAATCGCCCTGCGGGATGAATATCGCAAGTCTCTGGAGACAGCCCGCTCCGGCTGGCAGAATGCGTATGAAGCGCATCACCGTATAGCGCTGGAGTGCGAGGCATCACGCTCCGGGCTCGGTTCGCTCCAGCAGGCGATAAAACGAAATGAAACTCAATTATCACAGCTTGACAGCCGCTGCGAACAATTGGAAAGCGGATTGAATGAGTGCGGTGCGCCGCTGGGCACTTTTGAAGCCGACTTGAAACGCGGGTTGGACGAAAAAAATTCCGTCGAAAAGATGCTGGCCGAAGTCCGTGCCGATATGCAGGAGGTAGAGGCAAATATGCGTGAACGCGAGCAGGTGCGCAGTCAATGCGAGCAAAAGACTCGTGAATTGAATGCCGCTGTTGAACAAGCCAATCTGGCCGTAAATGAATACAAGGTCAAATTGCAGGCCGTTGAAGAACAATTGCAGGAAGCCGGCCGGAATGCGGCCGCATTGCTTGAGAATATGGAAGACCGGGAAAAACAATCGGATTGGAAGGACAAACTGGACGGCATAACGCAAAAAATTCAACGATTGCCGCCGGTCAACCTGGCCGCTATCGATGAATTTGCCCAATTGACCGAGCGCAAAACCTACCTCGACAGCCAGCTCAATGATTTGAACGATTCGCTGGCCACACTGGAAAAAGCGATGAACAAGATAGATAGAGAGACCCGAACCCGCTTTAAACAGACCTTTGACGCATTGAACACCAACCTGGGAGAGATGTTTCCACAGTTGTTCGGCGGCGGCCATGCCCACCTTGAATTGACCAGCAACGATTTGCTGGAGACCGGCGCGACGATAATGGCCTGCCCGCCCGGCAAGCGCAACAGCACCATTTATCTATTGTCCGGCGGCGAAAAGGCGCTGACGGCGATCGCGCTGATCTTTGCGATTTTCAAGCTCAACCCGGCGCCTTTCTGCATTCTGGATGAAGTAGATGCGCCGTTGGACGACAACAATATCGAACGCTTTGGCAAGCTCGTTGCTTCGATGTCCGAGGAGGTGCAATTTATTTTTGTAACCCATAACAAAATTACCATGGAGATCACTCCGCACCTGCTTGGCGTGACCATGCAGGAGGCCGGTGTTTCCAGATTGGTATCCGTAGATATTGATGCAGCGGTTAAAATGGCTGCGATTTCATAAATTTCCGGGTTGATTATGGATAATCTGCGCCTGTCCCTGCTAATCATTGGTGTCCTGATAGTATTGGGGATTTATTTATGGGAGATATATAAATCGCCCGGCCATCGAAAATCGACCGTTGACCCTGCAGAAGATCCAGAAGATTATCCGGGGACGGAACTGAGCGGCCCCGGCGAGCAGGAGCATTTGGATGCGCTCTCCGCTCCGGACGATTTGCCCTCCGACAGCGGGATTGCCGAAGCCGTAACGGCGGATGAAGAGCCGCCCCACGTCAGTGCGCCGCAATCAGAGCAATTTGGGAGCGAACAGGAGGAAAACGACTATGCAGAGGCCCCGGCGGAGCAGGAGGCCGGTTCAAAAAATATCCATGCCGAGCAAGACCTGATCATTTTATATATCATGGCGGCTGAAAATTCCCTGTTTGACGGGCCTTCCATCAGTCTTGCGGCGCAGGAAGCCGGGCTGGCTCACGGCGACAAGAATATCTTCAACCATTATGGTGCGGGCAGCCCCGAATCCGATCAACCCCTTTTCAGCCTGGCGAACATGGCCAACCCGGAAGGTGAGTTCGACCTCGACAACCTGGCCAGGGTCTGGACAAAAGGAATAGCCCTGATTATGTACTTGTGGGCGGACACTGACAATCAGGGGGTATTCGAATTATTTCTCGACAATGCGCATCAAATAGCGGCGGCGCTGGGCGGTGATATTTATCTCAACAGTAAGGACAGGCGGCCGCTGGATGACACTGATATTGAAGAAATGCGCGAACGGATAAGCAGACGGAGTTGAAGAATAATCATTTTTCAATGGATAAAATCAAAGGGCGCATCCGGGAATTATGCGATGAAATCGACCGGCATAATCATCAGTATTACACCCTCGATGAGCCCCTTGTGCCCGATGCGGAATACGACCGCTTACTGCGCGAACTGCTTGAACTGGAGGCCAAACACCCTGAATTAAAAAGCCCGTCATCCCCAACGCAGCGTGTCGGCGCCGGGATCGCATCCGAATTCAAGCAGATCCAACACCGTGTGCCCATGCTGTCACTGATGAATGCGTTGAATGAAGGGGAATTTACCGCCTTTGACAAGCGCGTAAAAGACAAGCTGGGCATCGATGAGGTGGAATACTGTGCGGAAACGAAATTGGACGGTGTGGCGGTCAGCATAATGTACGAAAAAGGCATACTTCAGTACGCCGCTACTCGCGGAGACGGCCGGGCAGGTGAGGACATCACCCCCAATATAAAAAAAATTCGGACAATTCCCCTGTGTCTGCAAAGCGAACAAGCGCCGGAATTGCTTGAAATTCGCGGAGAGGTCTATATGACCCTTTCCGGTTTTGCAAGGCTGAACAGCAGACAGGCGGCCGATAATCAAAAGGTTTTCGCAAATCCCCGCAATGCCGCTGCCGGCAGCTTGCGGCAGCTCGATCCGGCGATCACCGCATCCAGGCCCTTGGCATTTTTTGCCTATGGCATCGGTGAATACCGGGGCGGGGGACCGTTCAGAAATCACAAAGAACAGTTGGAGTACATGCAGCGCGCCGATGTGCCGGTATCTCCCGAAACCCTCGTTGTTACAGGGTGCGATGCCTGCATACAGTATATTGCAGAAATAGGCCGGCTCCGGGAGCAATTGGACTATGAAATTGACGGGGTAGTCATCAAGGTAAACGATCTTGCCCAGCAGAAAATACTCGGTAGTGTTTCACGAGCGCCGCGCTGGGCAATTGCCTTTAAATATCCGGCCGTTGAGGAGATAACAAAAGTGCTCGACATTGAAATACAGGTCGGCCGTACCGGAGCGATAACACCGGTGGCGCGTTTGGAGGCGGTAAAAGTTGGCGGCGTCATGGTGAGCAATGCAACCCTGCACAATGAAGATGAAATCAAACGCAAAGACATACGCATAGGTGATTTTGTCACGGTCAGACGGGCAGGGGACGTGATCCCCGAAGTGGTCGGGGTACTAAACAGCAGAAGAAAGAAAGTAAAGAAATTCAAGATGCCCGATACCTGTCCAGTATGCGGTTCCGCCATTGAACGCAGAGAAGGCTATACCGTGGCAAGATGCAGCGGCGGATTGTATTGTTCCGCCCAAAATATACAGACGATCATGCATTTCGCATCCCGCCGGGCCATGGATATCGACGGTCTTGGAATAAAACGCATAGAACAGTTCATCGAGGCAAAACTAATCGATAATGTCGCCGATCTCTATCAACTGACCGCAGAGCGCCTGGCCGTCTTTGAAAGAATGGGCAAAAAATCCGCCGATAATCTGGTGAATGCCCTGGAAAAAAGCAAGCGCTGCACCCTGGAGCGATTCATATACGCACTGGGCATACGCGACGTAGGAGAATCCACCGCCCGCTCTCTGGCACAATACTACAAAAATCTCGATGCGCTGATGCAGGCGGATATAGACAGCCTGCAAGCCATTGATGACGTAGGCCCCATAGTCGCCAACAGCATCCATGTATTCTTTTCCCAGCCGCATAATCTGGAAGTGATCCGGCGCTTGCGCGAGTCACAGGTACAATGGCCGGAAGTAGGGCAATCAGCCGGAAAATTCAGCGGTGAGACCTTCGTATTGACCGGCACCCTGAGCGGCATAACCAGAACCCAGGCCGAAGAAAAACTGATCCGTCTGGGAGCAAAGGTAAGCAGCACTGTTTCCAATAAAACCAGCTACGTGGTGTACGGCGACAAACCGGGGAGCAAATATGAAAAGGCGAAGCGGCTCGGTATTAAAACATTGTCCGAAGAGGAATTTTTTGCATTACTCGGTGAAAAGTAGTGGTTGAGTCAGTAATGTAATGAACAGGCAATGAATATCCAGTAATACCCGCAACAACTTGGCCAGTAATTCAGCGCCGGGAACGCCACCGAGCAAAGTATCTCAATGCCAGCAGACCGGTATTTCTCCGCTTCGGGCGAAATGACAACAGGAGCGCCGAGGTTCCACCTGGGTCGCTTCAGCGGCATCACCAACCACCCTGTTTGATGATGTCACACTACTTTATGAGCCGGTCATCGTAGTTGAAATCAGTGAGGTCTCCGATAATGAGTGACGCCATATCTTCGTGGGCAGGATTCAAAAGATAATTGTATTCGCCCGGCACAGTAGCGCTGGGAACCTGTAAAATCAGTGAACTTGCCGATCTCACCCAGCTGTCTCCGGTCGCTTGAACCGAGGGTGCCATATCCGGGTTTGCCCAATCAGCAGGAAGGTCCATCAGATCAATATGATCAATGCAAGACTCCTCGAACGTCACGGGCATTTTCCTATAGGTCCGAAGAATCTCCGCACGTCCAAGATGGACAAGGAGTTCTATACTGGCAAGTGCCAGGCTGCTTCCCAGATAAACAATCCGAATACCTTTACTGTTCCAACGCCCGCCATAGAGAAAGCTGCCTTCTCCTGACAACATCTCCGCAGGCGAAGATGAACAGGCCGGGTCAGCAAGCCGCCACCCTGTGGGCACTAGCTGAATATGCCGTGCTGAGTTCGCCTAATCAGATCTTCAACATCCCGGGCGCCCAATTCAGTATCGGCATGTTCCAGCGGTGTCTCGCCGCCAAGCGCCTCAAGGGGTGTACGCAACCATTGCCTGGTTGCGGCACCGTTCCCATGCATCATTTCCAAAGCGGCATCTTTGAGCAGGGCGAAGCGGACCAGCCTGTCAGATTCCTGGGGTCGCAAGCGTCCCTCCTTCTGTCGCCGTGTGAGTGTAGATGAAGATATCGCCAATAGTGTGGACATATCTTCACGGCTTAACCCGGCCTCTTTTTCCAACAGCCTGAGGTCATCAAACAGCAGCCCTTTACGAATTTCTTTGACGATCTGCGCATGATGCTTTTTTTCAGAACTAACGCTCCTCATCGTCAAGAAGCCGGCAGGTTTGGCTGGTCCCTTTCTGGGTTTTGGAATGGTATGGGTTGTCATGGCATCAAATGATTAATAAAAATGATTATATGATGATAATACGGCTCTTGCTATAGTATTAGCAACAAATAGTTTTAGCAATGTAGAGGTAGAGAATTGTAGAAAACAAATAAACTGTCCGGTTTTCATAGACTCCAAGGATGTGTATGCCTATGAGACAGACAGACGTATTGACCGGCACCCTACTCGGTGAAAAGTAGCACTTGGGTCGGCGAGTTTGTCTCGGTATGGAAATGATTGTTAATTATCATAACTTATCATGTAGTACTATCTCCGGGTATTCAAAATTTGTGAGAAAACTGTGATGAGTAAAGAAATTAGTCCGTACGTTACCAAGCTGCATCAAGGCAATGCTTATTGGATGGCCCGCCTTTCCCAGGCCGTTTATAAAAATAAAGATGGCTCCCAAGACCCAGACAATGCCGCAATTCTGAAGGATATTCGGTCAGAAGATAAAGGCTTCAAATCCGTAATCGGCGCGAACAAAAATAGCGCACAAGCCATACTGGTTGAGCATGAAAAATTTCTATGCATGGCGTTTCGAGGAACCAATGAGTTAAGCGATTGGTTAGATAATATAAATGCATTTTCCACAGATGTGCTTTTTGGCAGTTTTCACCGCGGATTTTGGAATTCTGTCGCTGATGTATGGGATAAAATAAATGGCAGATATGAGAAACTCCGCAAAAAGAAGAAACGCCCGTTATTTATAACCGGCCATAGCCTTGGGGGAGCAATGGCCACGATAGCAGCCGCTCGTTTCATCCATGATGATAGACCCTTTATCTCTGTGTATACTTTTGGACAGCCAAGATGCGCGGGCCGTGATGCTGCAAGAATATTTAATACGGAAGCGGGTGGGCGTTGTCACCGATTTCAAAATAACGAAGACATCGTTACTCGTGTTCCTGCAAGACTGATGGGCTATAGCCATGTTGGGCACTGTCTTTATATTGACGAAGACAAGGCTATCCACAGTGATCCTGGATTTTGGTTTAGGTTTTTAGATGTTGTTGAAGGCGCCTATGATAGTATTAAAACAACAGGGTCGGTTGGTATGATAAAAGACCATGATATGCAAAAATATATGAACGCCGTTAAGAAATGGGACTATCATAAATCCTGATTATTGAAGACACCTTATGGTGATGGCCAAACCCCCGCTGTTGAGGCGAAAGCGGCTGGAATTGCAGGTAAGTTGCGCCTGAAAAAAGTGGGATGGGGGAAGAAAAGCCCCGGAGGCGGTGAAACAGCGCTTTTTGAGTCGAGTTCATCGGCATCAATGCCACATATCTGAATAGTAAAAGAGCGTTTCGCATTGAAACTAAAGTTTTCATGTGTTAATCAGATGTTCCGTAATAGTAAATACTATAGCGGCAACGCCTATCAACCTACCAGATTCAGATTCGAAAGTTTAGCCGGAGAGTTTGACCGGCTGGCAACGACAGCATATACAATGAGCCGACAATGAATATCCAGGAATACCTGAAAAAACTTGGTCAACAGCTCAGTGCTGGGAACGCCACCGAGCATACCCATCGACCCACCCTGCAAACCCTGCTGGAACACCTGCTAAAAGGTGTATCGGTAACCAACGAACCGAAACAGATCGAGTGCGGCGCGCCCGATTTTGTCCTGACCCGCAACCAAATCCCTCTCGGCTACATCGAAGCCAAAGACATTGGCGGCAATCTGGACAATCAGGGTTATAAAGAACAACTGAACCGCTACACCAAATCGCTCGACAACCTGATCTTCACCAACTACACAGAGTTTCGCCTGTTTCGGGACGGCAAACAGGTGGCGGCGGTGAGCATAGCCGGGGAGAGCGGTGGCCGTATTAAACCGCAGCGCGGCAACTTCGACGCCTTCACCGACCTGCTGAAAACCTTTGCCGAATACGAAGGCCAGACCATCACCAGCGCCAACGATCTCGCCCGGCGCATGGCGGTGAAAGCGCGGATGCTGGCCGGGGTGATTACCAAAGCGCTTAAGTACGACGAAAGCAAACACGGCGATCCCGGTTCAGCCGGTGAAATGGGAAGCATGCTGCAAAACCAACTGGCCGCATTCCAAAAACACCTGATTCACGACATCGACGCCGACAACTTCGCCGACATCTACGCCCAGACCGTGGCCTATGGAATGTTCGCCGCCCGATTACACGATCCCACACCGGCTACCTTTTCACGCAAAGAAGCCGCCGAACTGATTCCGGTCACCAATCCGTTCCTGCGTAAATTTTTCCAGCACATCGCCGGTTATGACCTGGACGAGCGCATCAGATGGATCATCAACGACCTGGCCGACGTCTTCCGTGCCGCCGACGTCGGCGAATTGATGAAAGACTACGGCAAAGCCACCCAGCGAAATGACCCGTTCATCCACTTCTATGAAACCTTCCTCGGCGAATACGACCCAAAACTGCGCAAAGGCCGAGGCGTCTATTACACCCCTGAACCGGTTGTCAACTTCATCGTGCGCGCGGTCGATGAAATTTTACAAACCGAGTTTGCGTTTTCCGAAGGTCTGGCGCATACCGGCAAAACCACCATCGAAATCGAGGGACAGCCGGTCGGCAAAAAATACAAAAAGGAAATACATAAAGTCCAAATCCTTGACCCCGCTACCGGCACCGGCACCTTCCTCGCCGCCATTGTCAAGCATATCCGCGAGCAATACTTCACCCGGCAACAAGGCGTCTGGCCTGATTATGTGCAAACCGACCTGATCCCCCGCTTGAACGGCTTTGAAGTCCTGATGGCCTCCTATGCGATGGCGCACACCAAACTGGAAATGGTGTTACGCGACAGCGGCTGCGAACTCGACAAACGCCTGCGGATTTTCTTAACCAATTCACTGGAAGAACACCACCCAGACACCGGCACACTGTTCGCCCAGTGGCTCTCCGCCGAAGCGAATGAAGCGAATTTCATCAAACGCGACACGCCGGTGATGGTGGTGATTGGCAATCCGCCGTATAGGGGCGAATCGGAGAACAAGGGCGCATGGATTGCCAGCCTGATGCAGGACTACAAACAGGAACCGGGCGGCGGCAAATTACAGGAGCGAAACGCCAAGTGGCTCAATGATGACTATGTAAAATTCATCCGCTACGGCCAGTACTACATTGACCGCACCGGGGAAGGTGTGCTCGCCTACATCAACAACCACAGCTTCCTCGACAACCCGACTTTTCGCGGGATGCGGTGGAGTCTGCTGCAAAGTTTCGACACGATTTACATCATTGATCTGCACGGCAACAGCAAGAAAAAAGAAACCGCACCGGACGGCTCAATGGACAAAAACGTGTTTGACATCCAACAGGGCGTCTCCATCAACCTGTTCGTCAAGACCGGTAAGAAAAATAAAGGTGCGCCGGCTCGCGTGTTTCATTATGACTTGTATGGCCTTCGGGAAAACAAGTATCAGTTTTTATGGGATAACAATCTTGAACAAGTTCGCTTCAAGGAATTGAAACCGCAGGCGCCGCAATACTTTTTTGTGGTTAAGGATTATGGGTTGCAGGAAGAGTATGAAACAGGTTTTTCTGTCAATGATCTGTTTTCGGAAAATTCGGTCGGCATTGTTACCGCACGCGACAATTTCACGATTTATCACACGCCGAAGGAATTGAAAACCGCCATCGCCAATTTCCGGGCAATGGACGATGCAACAGCCCGTGAAAAATATTCGCTTGGCAAGGATGTCAAAGAATGGAAAACCAATCTAGCAAGACAGGATCTGGAAAAGAATGTGTTTGACAACAACAACGACAATCCAGTACCCATTCATTACCGCCCGTTTGATGTTCGATACACCTATTACACCGGACACTCAAAAGGGTTTCATTGCAGACCCCGCGAAGAGATCATGCGACATTTTCTTGCAGGGGATAATGTGGGGTTAATTTTCCATAAACGAGAAGAGTTACAAATAGATTTTGCACACATATTTGTTAGTCGGCTAATAACAGAACACAGCGTTACCTCAATCAAAACGATAAACTATCAAGCGCCGCTCTACCTCTACCCCGATACCAAACAACAAAGCCTTAACAACAAACAGGCACGAGAACCCAACTTAGACCACGACATCCGAAAAACCATCGCCGACGGACTCAACTTGCATTTCACCTCCGAAAAAGAAGACGACAACAACACCTTCGCCCCCATTGACCTGCTCGACTATATCTACGCCGTACTACACTCCCCCGCCTACCGACAACGCTACAACGAACTCCTGAAAACAGACTTCCCCCACGTACCCTATCCCACCGACAAAAACCAATTCCGCAAACTAGTCACACTCGGCGGCGAATTGCGCACCCTGCACCTGCTCGAAAGCCCGACACTGAACAGCCTAATCACCGGCTACCCCGAAACCGGCGACAACGTTGTCATCAAACCCGAATACGAAATCACCGACACCAAAAACCGCCTCGGCAAAGTCCAAATCAACCAAACCCAATACTTCACCGACGTCCCCGAAACCGCCTGGAACTTCTACATCGGCGGCTACCAACCCGCCCAAAAATGGCTAAAAGACCACAAAACCCGCACCCTGACCCACAACGACATCATCCACTACCAGAAAATCATCGTCGCCCTGGTGGAAACAGAGCGGTTGATGGGGGAGATTAATGCGGAGATAGACTTTTAGAATAACCAAGCATATTCTTCCGTGAGACGTAATTGCTCTAACTAGACAGTCGTCACTGTTAGCGAGGAGAAGACTAAAATCGTGAGGGAGACATCGCTGGAATCGGGATGATTTCTTCGTAATTGTGGGTTGCGGAATTTGTTTTATTTCCATGTGGGGTTAGTGCCATAAAAAAAATATCTGAAAAAGAAAGGCTTTACACCAAGTGGGAAAATGAGCAAAAAAGAACGCCGAAAAGAATCAAGGAAAGACGGAAAAAATTAAAAAGGGAGCAGGAACGGCACAGTCATGCAACATATGCCGGTGAAGAATTCAATAAAGTTATTGATGATTACAATAGTAAATCTGGAAATGTCAGCGTTGATAGGCGGCGCAGAGCGACTGTGTGCTTGCCTAGTCAAATGAATTTTTCGGATTCATTTGAAGAAACGGCACTGACTATCTTAATTATCAGGAAATTTGTTGATAAATATCGGCTGACTCAAAAAAATAAAATTGCATATAAATTAAGTTCCATTGATTTTGATGGCTTGGAGGAAATATCAACCTCAGCGGGGCTTGTTCTGGCAGCAACAATCTTTGAGTGGCAAGGAAAAATGCCAGAAAGAATGATAGCCAATCATGAGGATTGGAACGATTCAATAAAAACTCAGCTGGTTCAGCTGGGATTTTTTGAATTATTTGGGATGCCGGCTCCAGCAATTGAGATAGAAAAGAGTACAATCAAATCTCTAAAATATATTAGAGGAGCTTCTGGTGACGATGATGGTAAACTTGTGCAGTTCAAAGAAAATCTTCAATCTATGCTAGACGTTGATCTATCTAGGCAGAAATGGACTTTTTTGTATTCGGGCCTCTCTGAAGCGATGACAAATGCTTTACAGCATGCATATGAAAACACAGAGGAGAAGCCTTGGTTTATGACGGGGGGCTTTGACACCACGACCAGAGAGTTGAAAATCGTATTTTATGACCACGGCATCGGTATACCTAAGTCTTTACCCAAAACACATGGGATGGGAAAAGTGCTAAAATTCATCGCAAAATTTTCTCCGAACTACGATGATGCTTCTGCGATACGAGCTGCTGTTGAGATGGGCAAAACAAGAACAGGGCAAGAGAGCCGAGGAAAAGGTCTTTCGGATATGCTAAAGTTTATCAAAAAGAGGAAATCTGGCTATATGTCCATAATGAGCTTGAAGGGTTTGTATAAACATAAAAAAACCGGTAAAAATGGTAACGAAAAGCCGGATAAAACAGCGTCTCTTAGCCATCCGATCATGGGTACTCTTATCATTTGGTCTGTCAAAATTGAGGGTTGAATATGGGCATTACTAAAATCAACATAGGTGAAGATTTTTCTAAAACTCCTCGTGGGAGATATCCTGCCGATGGCAAAAATTCGGGGGAACGATTCAGGGAAAATTTTCTCAAAAAGATTTTCAGCGAGTCGGATAAATATACCCTGCCTGTTGAAATTGTGCTGGATGGTGCGGAAGGATACGGTTCTTCTTTTTTGGAAGAAGCATTCGGCGGTTTAGTTCGTAAGGGTTATGCGACAGCCGAACAAGCTGATAAAGCCTTTAAATTCACGTACAAAGACGAAGATTTTGCGTTTTACGAAAGACAGATTCAAATCTATATTGGTGACGCGAAGCCTGAATAACAGGATTCGGTCGTCGGCAGATCGAAAATGGCACCCCCCGATGCAATGATAGACATTGTGCAGGTTCAGTTTTCATGGCCTGATCGCATAATACTGGTACTGGTAGTCGCTCTGGTAAGTGTGTTCTTTGCCCATTGCAGCAACCGGATACAGCGAAAACAAGATGCAAAGACTGAAACCATCAAAAACGTGTCAAAAGAGTTTTTGTACCAGCTTGATGTTATAGATTCATTAGTGAAAGACTACTGGAGTGTTGCTCGAACAGACATGGAAAAAGGCAAGGAAGTAATCCTATCTTTATCACTCTCTGTAGCTTTTCCTCGCCTTCAGGGTATTCTAGACCTGCTCTTTAAGCTAAAGAAGGAGAAAGATGCTTTGTGGAAAGATTCTTTTCAAAGGGACATCGACAAAATTTACGAATATGCAACTACCGATATTGACGTAGAGCCGAGAGAGGTTTCTCAACCTACCATCATGAAAACGAGTAGGGCGATATTGAAGTTACGACTGCAATTTCAAAAATTTATTTATCAGTAATATACAAAACAATTTTGTCGCCGCCCACGCCGATGAAGGTGAGCAGGGTCATCAACTGTGCAGTGCTGCCAGATCAATGAATGCCCACCCCGGAACGGTTCAATCGCACGATTCAGGAACCGTTCATCAATTGCCACGAAGACCTGCTATTTACCGACCTGCCTGCGTTCCCCCGCAAACCTGCTGAGTGGCCGGTCACCTGCAATGCGGCATTCCTCACCATAGCCACGCTCTGCAAACCCTGCTAAAATTCCTTTTCCAGCAACTGCCTGACTGCCAAAGGCGCCGGACCTGTACATGGAAAAATTAAAATTTCTAAATCGCCACTCCCTCAGCGGCGTACTCGCTGTGATTCTGCTTTGCACGGCGGCGGTGGCGGACGCCAAAAAAGACCCGCCGAGGCTTCTGCTTGCTAAAAAATACGCGCCCGGAATTAATCTCGCCGATTACTGGGTCAGCGAAAAACTGGACGGTGTCCGCGCTTATTGGGACGGACAGCAATTACTTTCCCGCAACGGAAACGCATTCGCCGCGCCGAATTGGTTCACCGAAAAATTTCCCCCAACGCCATTGGACGGCGAACTCTGGATAAGCCGCCGAAAATTTGAAGAGACGGTTTCCGTTGTCACCCGCCATCGTCCGCACGCAGGATGGCGGCGGGTGAAATTTATGGTTTTTGATTTGCCGTCGTCGGCGGAAATTTTTGACATTCGCCTGGCGGAATTGCGGCGGATTATCGCCGGCTCCGACTCCGAATTTCTTGTCGTGGTCGCGCAGGAAAAAATTACCGATGGTGATTTGCTTGCGAAAAAATTGGAGACGGTTACCGCCGTCGGCGGCGAAGGGCTGATGCTGCACAAGGGCGATTCCGTTTATCGCGGCGGACGCTCCGGCGATTTATTGAAATTGAAAAAACACGACGACGCCGAAGCGGTCGTGGTTGCGCACCATCCGGGAAAAGGGAAATTCGCCGATATGCTCGGCTCGGTTACCGTTGAAACAGCCGACGGAATGCAATTCCGAATCGGCAGTGGGTTCACTGTGGAAGAGCGGCGCAATCCGCCGAAAATCGGCGCAGTGATCACCTATAAATTTTACGGACTCACGAGGAAAGGCAAGCCGCGTTTTCCGGTTTTTTTGCGTGTGCGGACGGATTCTGATTTATAGATGCCAATCTCCAGCCAGAGTATTGGGAGCTCTTACACTCAGAGCGCCGGGTTATCCGGTTGGTCGTCAGAAAGCGCCTTGCCTGATGCGAGAAGCAGCCATTACGGTGGCCATCGGTGGACCTGCTATGCCCCGGAGCGGTTCTATGTGCTATTCAGGAGCGGTTCATTGATTACCACGCTGCTGTTCACCAAACTGTCTGCGTTCAATATTGCTACACTTGGGGCTGCAAACTCTGCTACAATTCCTCGCACAAGAGTAACCGGAGCGCAAAAGGTACCGGATCAAGAAACTTCCTTGTTGATATTTGTTTGTGCAGGTACAATAAGCGCTGTTTTTTTGTATGAACATCAGGAGCGAGTGAATAGTGTCATTATCTCATCAGCAAAAGGCTAGTATTGTTAAGGATTTTCAGCGTTCCGGCAATGACACCGGTTCGCCTGAGGTGCAGGTCGCATTATTGACCAACAGGATCACCGATTTGTCCGAGCATTTCAAACTTCATGGCAAGGATCATCATTCGAGAAGGGGACTGTTGCGCATGGTCAATTATCGACGCAGATTGCTTGATTATTTGAGAGGAAAGGATACGCATCGTTATCGCGAATTGATTGGTCGCCTGGATTTGCGCCGGTAGTTATCCAGGTTGTTGCGCGTGCTATGCTGGCGCTTTATTTTAATTCAATGTCAATTTATTTGAAGAGTGAAATATGAATATAGTTAAAAAAGAATTTCAGTTTGGGGAGCATCAGGTTGTGCTGGAAACGGGGAGAGTGGCCCGTCAGGCAACGGGTTCGGTAATGGTCAGTATGGGCGATACCGTGTTATTGGTGACTTGTGTTGTGAGGGATGAGCCCAGGTTGGACCTGGATTTTTTCCCGTTCACCGTGGATTATCAGGAGAAGACGTATGCGGCGGGCAAGATACCGGGAGGGTTTTTCAGGCGTGAGGGCCGGCCTTCGGAGAAGGAGACTCTTACATCGAGATTGATCGACCGGCCTCTTCGCCCGTTATTTTCCAAGGGCTTTGCCAATGAGGTGCAGATTATTGCTACGGTGGTGTCTATAGACCCGGAAATTGACCCGGATATTCCGGCCTTGATCGGTTCGTCTGCGGCGGTTGCATTAACGGGTATTCCGTTCGGAGGCCCGGTGGGGGCGGCAAGAGTGGGATATAAGGACGGCAATTATTCGTTGAACCCCAGCTGTTCGGATTTGAAGAATTCCGAGCTGGATCTGGTAGTGGCTGGAACGCGCACGTCGGTATTGATGGTTGAATCGCAGGTCAGACAATTGTCGGAAGAGGTAATACTGGGTGCGGTGATGTATGGACATGAGCAGTTCCAGGGGGTTTTGGACAGTATCGAATCGTTGGTGGCTGAGGCCGATGTGCGTCCGTGGGACTGGCAGCCGCCGGAAAGGGATGAGGCGCTTGCGGCGGAAGTGAAAAATCAATGCGGAGATTTGATGCGTGAGGCATATGCGATACGGGATAAATTGAACCGCAGGGACCGGGTCAAAGAGGTCCGCAGGCAGGTCATCGAGGCATTGGCGCAGCCGGAAGAGTCGGCCCGGTCCGAGGGCGAGATTGCCGCTGCAATCAAGGAACTGGAAAGGGAGATTGTCAGGCAGGGCATTATTGCCGGCGAGAATCGTATTGACGGACGCGCTTATGCGGATATTCGTGATATCAGTGTGGAAATAGGCGTACTGCCGAGGGCGCACGGATCGGCATTGTTCACCCGCGGCGAGACTCAGGCGCTGGTTGTGGCTACATTGGGTACGGAACGAGATGCCCAGATAATCGATGCGATTGAAGGTGATCGGAAGGATCGCTTTATGCTGCATTATAATTTTCCTCCATTCTGTGTCGGGGAAACCGGGCGGGTAGGCTCGCCCAGACGGCGTGAGATCGGACATGGCCGTTTGACCAAGAGAGGGATACTGGGGGTAATGCCGGATATGGATGAATATCCCTACTCGATTCGGGTGGTTTCCGAAATCACGGAATCCAACGGTTCGAGTTCAATGGCTTCCGTGTGCGGTACGAGTCTGGCGCTGATGGATGCGGGGGTTGAGTTGGAAGCGCCGGTTGCAGGCATAGCGATGGGACTGGTGAAGGAGGGTGATAAGTTTGTCGTATTGTCGGATATTATGGGTGACGAGGATCATCTGGGCGATATGGATTTCAAGGTGGCCGGCACTGATAAGGGAGTTACTGCATTGCAGATGGATATTAAGATCGAAGGGATTACCAAAGAGGTTATGGAAGCTGCGTTGGTGCAGGCAAAAGAGGGCCGTATGCATATCCTTGGCAAGATGAATGAGGTGCTCTCAGCCACAAAACCGGATATGTCGGAATATGCCCCGCGCATCACGGTGATCCATATCCATCCCGATAAGATCCGCGATGTAATCGGCAAGGGCGGCACAACCATTCGTTCCATCACTGAGGAAACGGGCGCCACCATCGATATCAGTGATGATGGCAGTGTTAAAATTGCGGCGGTTGACAAGGCGGCCGGGGATGCGGCCAGAAAGCGGGTCGAGCAGATCACCGAGGATGTGGAAGTCGGCAAAATTTATGAAGGCCGTGTTGCAAAACTGATGGACTTCGGTGCGTTTGTCAATATCCTGCCCGGCAAGGATGGTCTGGTGCATATCTCGCAAATCTCCGAAAGCCGGGTGGAAAGTGTCAGTGATGAGCTTTCCGAAGGCGAGTTTGTCAAGGTCAAGGTATTGGAGATCGACAAACAGGGCCGCATTCGTTTGAGTATGAAGGCGGTCATCAGTGAGCAATGAAATAAAAATCTGACGGTAAGCGCTGCGTTCGTAATTTTAATTCTGTTATGAGCAGTCGCTGCAAGGGATGGCGGGCTTGATCGGCTTTCGATACAGGCAGTTTTTATCCGAGTACTGATAAAGGGCATGGGTTATCGATGAAAATTGTTCTTGCGCCTGATTCTTTCAAGGGAAATTTAACGTCGTTGCAGGTGGCTGATGCCCTGGAGAAAGGGATCAGGCGTGTCCTTCCGAATGTTGTATGTATAAAGGTCCCTATGGCGGACGGCGGCGAGGGCACTGTGCAATCCCTGGTTACTGCGACGGGCGGCAAATTTATCAGAAAAACGGTGATCGGTCCCACCGGTCAGTCAGTCAGGGCGCGCTACGGCATACTGGTCGGCGGAGAAACGGCGGTAGTCGAGATGGCGGCGGCATCGGGTCTGCCTTTGGTCACGGATAGTGAAAAGGATCCTATGAAGACAACCTCCTACGGTACCGGCGAGTTGATCCTGGATGCCGTGAAACGGGGTATGAAAAAAATCATTGTCGGCGTTGGTGGGTCTGCGACTATCGACGGAGGGGTCGGCATGGGGCAGGCGCTGGGTGTGCGCTTTTTGAATCAGGATGGAAAGGTGATCAGTGAGTATGGCTGCGGCGGACTGCTGAGCAGGATTGCAAGGATCGATATGACGGAACTGTATCCGGGTATACGAAAAACAAAATTTATTATTGCCTGTGATGTTACGAATCCGTTGTGCGGTAAAAATGGCTCACCCTTTGTGTTTGGCCCGCAAAAAGGGGCAACATCGGCGATGATCAGGACATTGGATGCAAATCTCAAGCATCTGGGCAAGGTCATCAAGCGTGATCTCAAAAAGGATGTGATCAATTTAAAAGGGGCGGGCGCTGCAGGAGGATTGGGCGCCGGGCTGGTTGCATTTACCAGGGCAAGGATTAAAAGAGGCGTGGATGTTGTGATTGAGGCGGCAGAGCTTGATAAGCATATCAAGGGCGCCTGGCTTGTGATTACCGGAGAAGGGTGCGTTGATTTTCAAACGGCTTTTGGCAAGGCTCCGGCGGGCGTGGCAAGAGCCGCCCGCAGGCATCGAGTGCCTGCGATTGTGATTGGAGGAGGGATCATGGATGATGCCAATCAGGTTTTTGCACAGGGTATAGATGGTCTTGAGAGCGCCTGCGCCCGGGACATGAGCCTGCAGGAAGCCATGCGTCATTCGCGCGCACACCTGGCAAATGCTGCCGAAAGGGTGATCCGGTTGATTTTAATTGGGAAAAAACTGGCATTAAAAAAACCAAAAAAATGAACAGGACTCAATCTGTTTTTTCCCGCTAAGCCCGGTTTATCCCATTTCTATCGCCGACGGGCGTGTTGCTATGATCAAGATCTGCGGGAGCTATGGGTGAAGCATGAATTTTTCTAAATTCGCCTCTCGATTTTCATCCGATTTGGGCATTGTTCAATTGATGGATGATCTCGGTGATGCCATGGCCGGGAATCGGGATGTATTGATGCTGGGAGGGGGTAACCCCGGATATATACCCGAAGTGCAGCAATCGCTGTGTGACGAGATGCGGCGTATCGTTGAAAATCCTGCCAGGTTTTGTCGGCTCATCGGCGATTATGACAGGCCGCAGGGAAATATCGAATTTATCACTGCGCTCGCAAGGCAGTTGAATCAAACATTTCATTGGGGTGTAACGGAGCAGAATATCGGCTTGACTACCGGGGGCAGTCAATCTGGTTTTTTCATGCTGTTCAATCTGTTGGCCGGCGAGTTCGAGGACGGTAGTCGAAAACAGATCATGTTGCCGTTGACGCCGGAATATATCGGCTACAGTGATGTAGGCATTGTTGGAGATTTGTTTTACTCGTTCAGGCCGGAAATCGAAAAAACCGGCAAATACGAATTTAAGTATCATATCAATTTTGACGATATCGGCATAAAACCCGATACCGGCGCTATTTGTGTATCGCGCCCGACCAACCCCACCGGAAATGTATTGACCGACGGGGAGATTTCCAATTTGATGAGCATGGCGGAATCGAGCGGTATCCCGCTGATTGTCGATAATGCCTACGGCGCGCCGTTCCCCAATATCCTGTTTGCGGAAGTGAGTCCGGCATGGAATGAGAATGTTATTTTTTGCATGAGTCTGTCCAAAATCGGTTTGCCGGGAGCAAGGACGGGGATAGTGGTCGCCCATAAGGATATTATTCAAATAATCGCACGGATGAATGCCGTTATTAATTTAGCGCTTGGCAGTCTTGGGCCGGCATTGGTGCGGGATTTACTGGCCAATGGAGAAATGGTGCGTTTATGCGACCGGGTTATTAAACCTTTCTATAAAAAGAAGGTGGAAAGGGCTATCGAGGCGATTCACAGGGAATTTTTCGGCATAGATTATTTAATCCATAAGCCGGAAGGGGCGATCTTCCTGTGGATATGGCTGCCGGATTTGCCGGTAACTTCCGAGGAGCTTTACCAGCGCCTGAAGGAAAAGGGGGTATTGATCATTCCGGGGCATTATTTTTTCCCCGGACTGGATGATGATTGGCGGCATCGGCATGAATGCATCCGTCTTACCTATTCCATGAGCGATGAGACAGTTCTGTCGGGGGTAAAATTGATTGCCGAAGAGGTGCGCAATATCTGCAACGGTCAATGATTCATATCGTTGAACAGTTTTATGCCGAATGGGGATATTTTCGCCGGTTGATTTTTCCGGCATGGATGATTTCAAATATCCCGGCCCGCCGGGGCACCGGTACTGCGGCGCCGGCGCGTCTTTTTCCGCCGCAGATCAATTCAGTTCGAATGATTCAACGTTGCTTATATTGCCGACAATGTCCTGGTGCTCTCCTATAAATTCTCCGAGCGCATAATCCGTGCCCAAGGCTATAGCCTGGGTAAGCTCAATGGAGCTCTTGATTCTGTTAGTCATAAACTTGATCTTTTTATCCTTCAGGGATTGCAGCGGGCTTGGCGGTTCCTCTTCGTCGTCATCATTTTTGTCTTTGTCATTAGTACCGGCATCGCTTTCTTCGGATTTCACGGTATTCAACAATTCAATCTCATCCAGAGATACCAGCACTATCGACGAGCGCGTTTCGTTAATCAGATTGGGCAGTTCATCGAAATTTGTCACTCCCGCCAGCGCGATCCGGAAACCATGACTTTTATGCAGTGAGGTAATGAGCGGTATAGCCCTGTTTTTGTTTTGCAGGAATGCGGGAGTATAGATGCCCAATATAATCGATTTCCCCAGTCGGTGTTCCTTGTATTCGGACAGAATTTTCTGTAGCCAGTTAAATAAGCTAATATCGCAGAACCAGGCTTCGCTGATTGACAGCATAAATGTATACGATCTGTTTTCCAGCCTGCTTTGAATAATTCCCCGGATGACCTGGCGTAACATCCATTGATCTATCGATTGTTGCAGTCCGATAGAAAATTCATGGGTATTTACTTTGTCCATATCCACCATTGATCCGTGTTCATCCAATACCCTCAGCGTAACATCGAATACCTCCGTCTGATCGCTATCGTCCCCGGCGGACATGGTAATGATTGGCTGGTATAGCTGTATCCAGCGCTTTTCATCCAATGCCTTTTTGATAATACTTTCATTCAGTTCGGGTTTATCGCGATCGACGGCGGCCTTTTCTTTGGCATCCTTGTGCGCTCTGGCATCAAGTTTTGCCTGTTCTTTTTCAATCGCTTGCGCCTGCTGTGTCAGCCTGCTGATTTCTTCTTCGGCAATCCTTGTTTCTTTTTCGAATTGTTCCTTTTCCTCTTCTATCGATCTGACCTGCTCTGCGAGTTCCGGTTCCTCCGTTGTTTCTTCCATGAAAATATCGGTTTTTTTCCATATATAGTAGGAATTATCATCGGCTTTCTTGGCAAGTTCACTGGCTTGATTGGCGGCGCCCAGAATTTGACTGGCGGTAGTGTATCTTCCATCCAATAACAGTACGCCGATACTCACGGTATATTTGTGTGTATGATCGGAGAATTTAAAATCCCGTTTCCTCAGGTGATCACACAACCCGGTCAGATTGAATTCTATCAGCGCATAGTTGTCGGGCGCATCAATTTGCAATGCGATTGTCGTATCGCCTGTGCTGGTGATATTTGGATTACACGCCCCGGCCTTGAATACATCAAAACTGTTTTTAGCGACATGCTTTACCAGATTATCGAGCGCAATCAGGCCGATTTCTTCCCCCAATTGGTCCGCATTATCGAGCTGGATAACCAGCAATGCCCGCTCCGGCCCCAGACCGTACGGCCCTTTGGGCTGTTCCAGTTTCTGATAAAAGAGCTCCTTGCTGAAGGATTTGTTATACGAGGTGGTCTCTTCCTGTTTTTTGCGCCTCTTTTTGTTTGTTTCCCATGACTCGGTTATGGACTGCTTCAATTTGTCCTTGGTCAGCGATTCTTTGCGCAGGTATTCAGAGATATTGAATTGCAATGCGCGTATCGCAACTTCTTCATTTCCCGCCCCGGTCAGCATTATTGTTGCCGGAAAATTGATTTTTTTATGGTGTTTTTGCAGGATATCCAGACCGGTAATGCCTTCCAGATGTAAATGGTAATCAAGGATCAGCACATCGTGGGCCGACCAGTCGAAATTGTTCCTCGGCGCACCGAGTGCGACAGGATCATATTCTCTTACCTGAAGCTGTGGCAGTAATTTGCCTATGATGTTTTTCAGAAATTTACGGTAGTCCTCGTCATCATCGATGATGAGCACGGTGCTGAGTTGAGAGTCTGTCATGGACGGAATGAAGTATGCTGAATGGCGGGCCTTGTTGTTATGATTTTTCTGCCTGTGATTCTTCCATTTGTTTTTGTGCCTCCTCCTGGCGTTCATGGATTAAATCCATAAACGCATATGCCACGCGCGGCACATGTTCAAAATAATGCGTCAGGTTTTTATACGGGGAGCATAGCAGACACGAGGGATAAACAGCCCGGGCTGATGCCGTGCGGATCCCTTGATGAAAATATCCCATTTCGCCCAGAGTATCATAGGGCGTGACATAGGCGATATGTATTTCGGTGTTATTGTCGCCGATTTTGAATACTTCGGCCTGACCCGATGCCAGAACATAAAGTGTGGGATCATTTTCACCCTCCATGATGAATTGCTGCCTGGCTTCAATACTCATTTCATGGAAATGTGCGCCCACTGCAGTAAGTTCGAGCTGGGACAAGGTCTTGAATACAGGGCAGTGCGCCAGCCTGGCGGCACGTTGGAGGCCGAGTGCGGTCTTGAGTTCCGCCTCGGTGACATCATGTGACTCCAGTAATATCTCTCCGATGAGCTTATCGGCTATGCCTTTGAGTTTTGCCTCGCGCTTCTTTTTCATGGCCATTCTGATGACGCCGCGGGAGCAGGGCAGGTAGGCTCCGAGCAAACGCGGCAAGGGAGGCGATGGTTCCTTTTCAGTTATTTCGTTCAAAATTGTTTTTCTCGATAAGATCAACAGGCTCTCATCGTTGATTCGAGCGTATCTTCCATTCTCTGATAATAGCAGTGTACGTATATTTCAATCAGGATTGATTATATTCTTTATAAATCTCTAAAGGGAATCTAATAAGTATTATATTTTTCAGACTTTTTATCTATTTTTTTACCGGAAATCGCGTTATTGATTGTATAATGGCAATCGCTCAGCTCCGGGTGGCACGGTTCCCTGTTTTATGACGAGCGCCTGTCGCTCAGTTGGGCGATGAAATTATTGTATAGTAGTCGCGCCGAATTATTGAAATCGGTCATATATTTTTTTGCTTCCCGATTCAACATGTCCAGTGCCCCCGGTCCCAGGTTTTGGTTAAGCGCTTGCTCGTATTCCGTCACCTTGCCCCAATCGGAAACGGTGGAGTCGATCAGTTCGATATGGCATTGCAGGCTGAACGCAGACCTGCCATATTGTAGCGCCTGTATTGCACAAGCGGGTGATTGGGCGAGAACCAGGCTCTTCGGCGGTGGTTCGGTGACTTCTGCGCCGTGCCATTGCAGACTTTTAATACTTTTTTGCAGTCCGGAAAACAGTGCGGAATTTTGTCCCGCTACGGTGAGTTCAATATCCAGAATGCCCACCTCGGGAGCAGACATTTTGCCAACGCTGCCGCCAAGCGCCTCGGCCATCAATTGATGCCCAAGACAGAATCCCAGGAAAGGCAGTTGTATATCCAGGATTGCCTGCCGAATAACCTGCTTCTCTTCGACCAGCCAGGGATGCCGGTCTTCCTCCCATACATCCATTGGTCCTCCCATCACGATCAAGGCATGGTAGCCATTGAGTTCCGGAATGGTTTCTCCTTCATCCAATTCGACTGTATCCCAGCTAATTCCGTCCTGTTTCAGGAAATCGCGAAAAATACCCGGATGTTCAACCGGGATATGCTGCAATACAAGGACTTTCATCGCCACAGTGGTCGGTTATTGTATTTTAGTGAAAAGCCTGTTGTTTCTCCGCTGAGGGATCCTGGAATGCAAACGGATAATAAAGGTGAAAATACTGCCGGAAAAATATGCTGTATGTTTCTCAAATAATTGCCGGTCAGGCCGGGGAAGGGTGCCAGCCGGCATCGGCCCACAATTCGCCGCTCACTGCCGAATTTGAGATCATGAAGCAGATTGCATCCGCGATCTCGGCGGGGCGAATCAGTCTTCCGAGCTGAGTGTCAGGCAGAATGTATTTTTCGATATATTCCGTTCCCAGGTTGCGTACCATGGGTGTATCGGTAAACCCCGGATGGATGACGCCGCAACGGACGCCATGAAAGATGGCTTCCTTGGTCAGCGTGGCGGCAGCGCCTTCGAGTCCAGCCTTGGTCGATGCGTAAGAAACCTGGCCTTTGTTCCCCTGAGAGGATATCGAACCAATAAAGACGGCTGTAGCCTGCACTCCCTCCTCGGCAAGCCATTTTTTCAGGCCGCGTTTGGCGCGATCTTCCGCAATACAGGCAATCATCTCCATCGCCCAGTAAATGGGCGCGATCAAATTGATTTCGACCACCTCCCTGAAGTCGTTGATCGGATAGATATTGGCCTTTTTTGATTCCTTATCCACCTTTACCGCTAGCGCATCCCGGGTAATTCCGGCGGCGGGGATGCAGATATTTACCAATCCGTGATTGCTAAAGATATCGGCATACACCTTCTTCCTGAAGGCATCATCGCTGGTATCGCCGCGGTAGGGATAGGCAACAGTGGTATTGACTTCATTATTGAGCTGCTCGGTAGCAGCATGGACGGCCTCGTTCACGTCCACCATGGCAATGGCCTTGACGCCTCGCTGCGCAAGTTCGAATGCGGCGGCCCGGCCAATGCCGCTTGCCGCGCCTGTAATAACAACAATTTTATCTTTAATCTGCATGTCACGCCCTTGGGGTTGGTAGTCAAGCAATTGTAACGCAAAATTTGTGCGGTGCAATATATTTTTGCTTGCGCGGGGACTAACATTGACAAATTCCCGGCGGAAAAATACCATGAATCATTTGATTCGGGGAAACAGGGGATGAGTGATGGAACAGCAACTGATTAATCCCAGATCGGCGCCTCCCGGCAGAGGGGCGGGCTGGATATTGGAAGGTTTTAATTATTTTAAGGCAGGCCCGTTGGGGTGGGTCGCCTACGTCATTGTTTTGTTCATTCTTGGTTTGCTCAGCGCATTGGTTCCAATTGTTGGGTGGTTGCTGTATGAGGTGCTTAACTTCATACTGCTCGGCGGGTTGATGCTTGGTTGTCGGGCTGTCGATACGACCGGCCGGTTCCAGTTCCGGCATGTGTTCTCCGGTTTTGGAAGCGATAAAGTCGGACAACTGGCTTTGGTCGGCGTAATTTTTACTATTGCCTTGGTATTGATATTCAGCTTGATGGCGTTGATGATATTCATCCAGTTTGACGCTGGTGAGGTATTGGCACAGATATGGGATAGCCAATCGGCTGAGCAGCAGGAAGAAAGTATCAATGCTCTGTTTGCCGGTAAAGAAGCGTTGCTAGTGTTGGTCCTGCTGGTAGGTGTGGCATTGTATTTGCCAATTATCATGGCCACTTGGATGGCCCCCGCGCTAATTGTGCTTGAAAAGGTGAATGCCGTTCCCGCGATGATATTGAGTTTCAGGGCATGCCTGGTCAATATTATTCCGTTTCTTGTCTATGGCGTGGTAACACTGATATTATTGATAATTGCCGCCTTACCGTCCATAGTTGTTGGTCTTCTTGGCGTTCTGAGCATAATAGCCGATACTCGCATCATCACAGTATCGGCAATTGCCGCTATACTCCTTTTTTTCTTGTGTGGTTTTATTCTTATGCCTATGATACAAGCCAGTCAATACATTACATACAAAGATACCTTATCTTCCTGATCAGGCTTTTTTCTCCCCCCATAGTTCCTTCAGACGCTTTTCCCGGCCGCAGGCGTAGTAGTAGTATTTGTAGCGAAGCGGGTTTTTCTGGTAATAGTCCTGGTGGTAGTCTTCCGCGGCATAAAACTGCTCGAAAGGGATAATTTCCGTTACGATTGCTTGTTTGCCGGGGGGACTAACATTGACAAATTTCAGAAGAAAAAATAGTATCAATTGTTTGATTCGGGGAAACAGGGGATGAGTGATGGAACGGCAGCTGATTAATCCTAGATCGGTGCCTGCCGGCAGAGGGGCGGGCTGGATATTGGAAGGCTTTAATTATTTTAAGGCAGGCCCGTTGGGGTGGATCGCCTTCGTCATTGTTTTGTTCATTATTAGTTTTTTCAATCCATTGATTAGTTTTTTCAGTTCATTGGTTTCAATTGTTGGGGGGCTGCTGTATGAGGTGCTTGCCTCCATACTGCTCGGCGGGTTGATGCTTGGTTGTCGGGCTGTCGATACGGCTGGCCGGTTCCAGTTCCGGCATGTGTTCTCCGGCTTTGGAAGCGATAAAGTCGGACAACTGGCTTTGGTCGGCGTGATTGATATTATTGCCTCGGTATTGATATTCGGCTTGGTGGCGCTGATGATATTCATCCAGTTTGGCGGTGAGGTATTGGCACTGATATGGGATAGCCAATCGGCTGAGCAGCAGGCAGAGGGTATCGATGCTCTTAGCGGTGCTCCGTTTGCCGGTAAAGGGAGGTTGCTATTGTTGGACCTGCTGGTAGGTATGGCATTGTTCTTGCCAATTATGATGGCCACTTGGATGGCGCCCGCGCTAATTGTGCTTGAAAAGGTGAATGCCGTTCCCGCGATGATATTGAGTTTCAGGGCATGCCTGGTCAATATTATTCCGTTGCTTGTCTGTGGCGTGGTAGCATTGATATTATTGATAATTCCCGCCTTACCGTTTATTGTTGTTGGTCTTCTTGGCCTTCTGAGCATAATATTCGGTCATCATATGATCATAGTATCGGAAGGTGTCACTGTATTATTTTGTTTCTTGTGTGTTTTTGTTCTTACGTTTACGCTGATAGCCAGTGCTGCTTACATTGCATACAAAGATACCTTATCTTCCTGATCAGGCTTTTTTCTCCCCCCATAGTTCCTTCAGACGCTTTTCCCGCCCGCAGGCGTAGTAGTAGTATTTGTAGCGAAGCGGGTTTTTCTGGTAATAGTCCTGATGGTAGTCTTCCGCGGCATAAAACTGCTCGAAAGGGATAATTTCCGTTACGATTGCTTGTTTGAAGGGTTTGGTTTCATCCAGATCGCGCCGTGATTCTTCAATCAGCCGCTTCTGGTCTTCATCATGGTAGAAGAGTGCGCTACGGTATTGATTGCCTCTGTCGCAGAATTGTCCATTTTGGTTGGTTGGATCGATGTTCACCCAGTACACAGCCAGCAGTTCTTCAAATGAGACTTTGTCGGGATTGTAGGCGATCTGTATCACTTCGATATGGCCGGTGAGTCCGGATGAGACTGCGGAGTAGCTGGGATCCTGTGTGCGCCCGCCGCTGTACCCTGAAGTCGTCGATACCACGCCGTCCAGCTTGTCGAATGGGGGTTCCATGCACCAGAAGCATCCGCCGGCAAAGGTGGCGAGTTTGACCTTGTTATCTTGCCCGTCTTCGGCGTTGGCGTTGAAAAAAATCGGGTATAGCAGGATTGTTGAAAGTATAATTGAAAATGTGCGGGTATGGTTCATTTTTTCAGTCCGTAGTTGTTGGTAGCATTGTGACAATATCAGGCTAAAATAGTTTACCCTATGATACGGAATCGTGCTCGTTTTTTCAGGTGATGGAAAAGAAATGATATTCAACGCAAGCAGGAAAATCCGCATGCCTGCTCCCGATGAAGCCCCAAAAGGGCGGGAGGAAGCCATGCCCGTGACAAATCGGCATTTTGTCAATCAAAACAGGCTGAAACCGCCGTTTCCGGACGGGATTGAATTGGCAATTTTCGGAATGGGCTGCTTCTGGGGGGCCGAGAAATGTTTTTGGAGTATGCCGGGTGTGTATTCTACCGCGGTTGGTTATGCGGGCGGTTATACGGCGAATCCGACTTATGCAGAGGTTTGTGCCGGGCGCACCGGCCATAACGAAGCAGTGCTGGTTGCGTATGATCCGGGGCTGACTGAGTATACATCATTGCTGAAAACCTTCTGGGAGGGGCATGATCCCACTCAGGGCATGAGACAGGGCAATGATGTTGGCACGCAGTATCGCTCCGGTATTTATTGTTTCAATGAGGTTCAAAAGGCCGCAGCGGAAAAAAGCAGGGAGCAGTATGGGCAGGCCCTGTCGAAAGCGGGGTATGCCGGGATCACTACGGAAGTATTGTCCGCCCCCGAGTTTTATTATGCCGAGGATTATCATCAGCAGTATCTCGCCAAGGATCCGTCCGGGTATTGCGGACTCGGCGGCACCGGGGTGGCATGCGATAAGTAAATATCAGCGTTTTTTATTGCCAGGACCGGCCTTTTTTTCCGGTATCTGTTTTTCCCCGGGTTTGCCTGACGATGCAGGTATGGCAATTACCGAACCGCTTTGTGTCCGTATGTAATTGATGCCGGGGGCATTCGTTTTGTTTTTTCCGATGTTCATGGCGCTGGGAACCTCGCTGCAAATTTTGTGATCCATTCTTCCATGATCTTTTCCTGACTTAGAAAAGGTCCATCTTTCCGTCTTTTTTCACCCAGATAGTGTTCGATATGACATACCTGCTCCACGATCCGGATACGTTGCTCGTCCGGCTTATGCATCAGCCATAAACCGATCCCATACCCGCGCTTTTCTTCCTGTATCAGGACAACTTTGCAGGTGAATTTATGCGTGTCTTTTCGCATCGGAATGCTTATTTCCAGTACCGTGCCGGGCCTGAGGTATTTTTCCGAGGGGATAATGAGACCGATATTGCAGGATTCTTCTGTTTTGAGGGTTTTTTTGCGCTCCCCAAAGCGCAATATCCTGAGCTGCAGCGGGAATTGTTGCGGATGCTGGATAAAACCGTGCAGATGTTCGTTCCTGAAATCGCCGGTAATGGCGGGTACCGGAAACTCATCGGGTTTGAATGAGGTCTTATTCTGTATATGATTTAGCATGATATATTCCATTTTTCAATAGGTTGTTGAACTGGTTTTTTGACATGGTGGAATTTACTTTTTATATTTCTGTCCAGAAAAATAAGTAAACACGGCTAATATTATGAGTATCACCCCCATAACAAATAAAAAAGCGGTAACGGTACCGTATAAATACCGATAGAGAGCTTCCATCGATCTTCAATGTTTTTGATGTCATCAAGATATTTTCATCTAATAAAATATTGTGATTTGATTTAAATATAGCACATTCAATTGGTAATTACAAGTATTTTTCTATATTTTATAATTATTTAATATATTTATCTAAAATATAAATCAAACTAATTATATCATAAACATAATATAAGTATATAAAAAATATGTATTTTTATCTAAATATGACAGAATTATCATTAAGAATGCCGGGGCCGGGTAAATTTGCAGTGGGTAAAACCTGTTGGTTTGGAAGGGATTTATGAAGATTTTGACCTGGATAGTCCTGGTGATCCTGATCGCCGCGTCTATGGTATTGCTTAGGCCGGATCCTGACAGGATTGACGGCGGTTTCGAGACCTCATTGAGCGATGAGGGCAATGAACCTGCCGGAGCCGGCAGCGAAGCATCAGTTTCGGATTATGAAGAAAGATATGCGGCTATGCAGTCCGAGTTTGACAGGTTGGCAGAGAGCCGGCGCGCATTGAAGAAACGCCTTGACAGGCTGAAACATGAGCTTTGGGGGATAGCGCTGCCCGCTGATCAGGCAAAATCGATAAATGAATCAATGCTGACCGGGTTCAAGGCGTTGAAAACGCCGAAGATGCTCGGGGCTTTTTCCAGCGTACGGGAGATACGGGATGAGATCGACCGGGTCGAATCCGTCAACAGGAAGCTGGATCGTGCTCAGGAGCGCATCGGGCAGGCTGAAAAGCGGAATTAATGCTCAGAAGGCGCTTGATCCGGCATGACTGCAAGGCTGGAATGATCTATGCTGATGATATTGGCATCTGTTACCCGGTTTGCGCTAATTTCGCAGTCGGACGCCTGATATTCGGCACGGATGTAATTCGAGGTGTAGCCGGTCCATTTTCCCGCTGTATTTTTGTTTTCCCACAGCACCGAGGTTGTTTTGCCGATTTGTTTTTCGAGATAGTCTTGCCTCATTTTTTTGCCAAGGGCCTGTAATTGCCGGTGGCGCTGTTTTTTTATCGGCATTGCGATTTGATCGGGCATGTTTGCGGCTTTAGTGCCGCTGCGCGGTGAATAGCTAAAGATATGGCAATGGGAGAATCCTGTTTGTTCTATAAATTCCATGCTGCGCTTCCATTCTTCATTGGTTTCGCCGGGAAAGCCGACAATGATGTCGGTGGTGAGATTGAAATCCGCTATGCAGGAGCGCAGCTCGTGTACCAGTAGTTCAAAGTCATTGGTTTTACAGCGGCGCCCCATTTTTTTCAGTGTCGTGTTACTGCCGCTTTGTAGTGGCAGGTGCATATGGGGCATTAGTTTTTTGTTTTCGAAGAGCGCAATGAACGGCTCCGACAGTTCCCACGGTTCGAGTGAGGCAAGTCTGATGCGGGGGATGTCGGTATCTGCAAGTATCGCGGCGGTCAGTTCGGTCAGGCTGGAATCGATGTCGCCGCCGTAACCGCCTATGTGAACGCCGGTCAATACTATTTCATGGATGCCTTGCCGGTGAATTGTATTGATTTCATCAATGATGGCGGCTATTGGGCGGCTGCGTTCTTCCCCGCGCGCCAGGGTAACGGTGCAGAAGGTGCAGCGGTGGCGGCAGCCATCCTGTATCTTGATGAAGGCGCGATTGCGGCCTCGCATAAACAGCGGTGTTTGCTGTGGCGACGCGGGATTGAAAGGCGTTTTTTCCACTGTCAATTTATCCAGGACGATATCCGCCAACTGATCTTTTTTATGGTTGGAGATAATCAGGTCAATGCCGTTAATATCGGTGTCGAGATTGTGGTTGAGGGTGGCATAACAGCCGCTGACAACCAGCTTGGCTTGGGGATTTTTGCGTTGGACCCGCCGAATTAATTGGCGTGATTTTTTGACCGCTTCCTGAGTGACGGCGCAGGTATTGACCACCAGCAGATCGGCGCGATCCGGATCATTGGTGATGGTATGTCCTTTTTGTTGGAAATCCCGGCCCCAGTTTTCAAGCTCCGCTTCATTGAGCCGGCAGCCCAGTGTATTCAGGTTGATTCGCATAGGCGGATAGTATAACAAATCGGACTGTGCGGTTTGGCTATGTGCCACCGACACGATCCGTGGATAGTGACTGCATGCCGTGCTAGTGATCGGATAGTAGTTGCGTCAAGTGTGCGTCAATGCATTCCGGTAATCGCTGGAGATTATAACCGCCTTCGAGCAGTGAAATGATTTTTCCCTGGCAGTATTTTTCGGCTTTCTCCATCAGCCATTCCGTCATGCAGCTGTAAAATTGCGTTGAAAGACGGATGTCGGCCAGTGGGTCGTCGGCATGCGCATCGAATCCGGCGGAAATGAGTATGATCTCCGGGCGAAATTCATCGATTTTCGGCAGGATTTTTTCGTTAAAGGCTGCTGTATAGTGGGTGTCGGATGCCCCGGCAGACATCGGACAATTCAATGTGGATCCTGCGCCTCGTCCTGTTCCGGTATCGTCGTACCTGCCGGTTCCGGGATAAAATGGAAACTGGTGGGTGCTTATATACAGGACGGAGGGGTCTTGTTCGAACAGGTGCTGTGTCCCGTTGCCGTGATGCACGTCCCAATCAAGGATGAGTATTTTATCCAGGCCGTGCGTTTTCTGAAGATAGCGGGCCAGGACGGCGATATTATTGAATACGCAGAATCCGAGCGCCATTCCCTTTTCGGCGTGATGCCCCGGGGGGCGCAGCAACCCGAAACCGTTATCGATATTATTTGCCACCACCGCATCGGCCAACTGCAATCCGCTACCCGCCGCCTTGAGTGCAATGTCGAAAGAGTTTCTGGATATCGTTACGTCTGGTGAATCCAGAAAAAGGCCGCCTGATAGACAGGTTTGCCTGGCACGCTCGATATATTCGCTGCTATGCACCTGTTCGATGTGGTCAATGTCGGCGTAGCGGGATTCGATATTGCTTAGTTCGGAAAGGCGGTTTTGTCCGGATAAATAATCAATCGTCGATTGAAGCCGCTCCTTGCATTCAGGGTGTCCCGCTCCCGTGTCATGGTCGAGAAAAACGGGATCATAGGAAAAGCCGGTGCGCATGGTGGTGTCCTCCTAAATTTATTTTTACAGTCCGCCCAGATTATCGATGGGATTGTCTTCGTTGACGGTTTTTAATTCGGCCGGCAAATTGGATCCGGGCACAATCAGGTCATGGAGTATATTTGCCGTCTCATTCAACAGGATATCGATCTGTTCGGTTTCGTCTGCATCTGCATCTTCATCGTCACTGAGCGGTTTCAGCCCCTGTAACTTCCGCATTTTGTTTTGTATATCTTTTCTTTTTCTGAGTATGTCTTCTCTTTCCCGGCTGCGTTGGGCCTCCAACAGGGAAATGTTCTCGCGTTCGCTATTAGTGCGTGTCAATTCAATGTCTTCCAGGAAGAGTTTGAAGAGTTCATCGTTTTCTATGCGGGATATGTGTTTTGCTTTTGCGATGGAAAAGGTATGTGTGGGCGCGCCGGCGGTTCTGTATTTGGCCGGTTTTACTTCATCCCAGGGCAGGGCGTTGTCATAGGCGCGCTCGCCATGCTTGGAAGAGTCTTCCGCAGTCGGGAAAATAATATCCGGCACTACGCCTTTATATTGATTGCTGCCGCCGCTGATGCGGTAGAATTGGGCAACGGTAGTCTTCAGGCGGCCAAGATCACTGTCGAAATTTTTTGTCAGGTGATTCAGGTTAATCATACTTTGTACGGTCCCTTTGCCGAAAGTTGGCTCTCCGATGATTATCCCTCTTTGGTAATCTTGTATCGCGCCGGCAAAGATCTCGGAAGCGGAGGCGCTGTTGCGGTTCACCAGCACCGCCAGAGGGCCGTTATAGCTGATCCCCGGTTCGGGGTCTTTGTTGATTTCCACGCGCCCGGCAGAGTCTTTTGTTTGTACAATCGGCCCCTGATCGATAAACAGGCCGGTCAATTCGAGCGCTTCAAACAATGAGCCGCCACCGTTATTACGCAGATCGACAATCAGTCCGTTCATGCCCTGCTTTTCCAGCTCATCAATTAATTTTCTGACGTCCCGGGTTGTGCTCTTGTAGTTCTTTTCTCTTTTTGATTGGGCAACAAAGTCTATATAGAAGGTGGGTATATTGATAACGCCGATCTTTGTATTTTTTTCAGGCAGTTCAATAATCGATGAGCTTGCCGCCTGTTCCTCCAGTTTGATTTTATCGCGCGTCAATGTAATCAGTTTTGCCGGTTCTTCATAGCCGTTGTCTTTTTTCAGCACCCCTAAGCGCAATTGGGTATTCTTCGGACCGCGTATTTTGTCCACAACATCATCGAGGCGCCAGCCGATTACATCGATAATGTTGCCATCGGTTCCCTGACCGACGCCTACTATTCTGTCTTCGGCCTTTAATTGCCCGCTCAATTCGGCCGGGCCGCCCGGTATGATTTTTACTACCTGGGTATAATCGTTTTCACCGCGCAATACCGCGCCGATCCCTTCCAGGGAAAGGCGCATGCTGATATCGAAATTTTCCGAAGTTCGTGGAGAAAAGTAGGCGGTGTGAGGCTCTATAGCGGTAGTATAAGCATTGATAAAGGATTGGAAGATGTCATTGGAATTGAGTTGATGGATGCTGGTTCTCAAGCGCTTATATCGGGCGGTCAATAGCTTATTTATTTCTTCTTCTTTCTTTTCGGCGAGTCGCAGATTGAGCACGTCATTTTTGACTCTTTTGCGCCATATCGTGTTTATTTGTTGCTCGTTCCAGGGCCAGGATGCCTCCCTGCGGTCAAAGCGATAGGTCTCGTTCTTGTTGAAATCAAATTCTTCATTGAGCAAATTGACGGCATAGGCGGATCGCTCATCTACACGTTGACGATAGCGTTTGAAGATTTTAAATGCGAGGGATAGGTCCAGTTCGTGTATTGCATCATCGATCTTGTGTCGGTATTGCATGAATTCATCAATATCTTTTTGAATAAAATAGGATTTATTCTGATCGAGAATTTTCAGGTAGTTGGTCAATATGATGGACGAAAGCGAATCGTCCAGGTTGGTTTTTTTGTAATGCTCCTTCGAAAGGATGCGGCTGATTAATTCAATTGCCTTTTCATGCCCTTTCTGCTGATTGAGCTCTGACAGAGGCACTACAGGGATTTCCGCCCTTGCCTGATAGAAGGCAAGCACTGATACCAGGATGAGTGAGATTGATTTTAACTGCATCGAATTTCTAAATTTGTATGTTGGCTGGCGGTACTTGTCGCATATTCTGATGATAACCGATCGTTCGATTTCTGTCATAGTATTTGTGAATCAATGGGTAGAGTATATCTGAAATTTGGCTTATTTGTAAATTCTTTGTGAATAATTAATAAATACAGTATTTTAAGATATTTTTATCTAGTAAATTCTAGATAAATTCCATTCTATTAAACGAGGCCTCATCCGTATGGCTGGGCATTGTGAAGATTGTGTAAATACGGTGAATCACGTCTGTATGTGGCCGTATCCGGCCTGCCTTGTGCAGGGAACTAATTGTATGTGTCAAGTCAATATATTTACTGGCTTTTGTCTTGAGTTGGTGGATTGGTATGATGTGTTTGCGTTTCCTGGAAGGTGGATCTTTTGATTGAACCGGGATTTTATGATGACCAGGGTTTATAAAATTATAGCTTGCTTGCAGAGCTTAGGCAGCATTCCCCGCAATCTGGGTGCTGCGGCACTTGTTTTAGCTTGTTGTGGTGTCGTCCATGCCGATGATATTTCCTGGGGGAATGCCCCGGGCAAACTGTATTCGGTAGACAACCACCGCCTGCATCTCAATTGCAAGGGTGATGGGCATCCGGTAGTAATTCTGGAGGCGGGATTGGGCGGCTTTTCCCTGGAATGGTTTTATGTGCAGGAGGATCTCGCCAAGCTGACGCAGGTATGCTCCTATGACAGGGCAGGCTATGGCTGGAGTGACTGGAGTCCGGGGCCTCGTACCACGATGCGGATTGTCGATGAATTGCACGCCTTATTGAAAACCGCTGAAATAAAACCCCCGTACCTGCTGGTAGGCCATTCCTTCGGCGGTTTCAATATGCTTTATTTTTCTAAATCTCATCCTGAATTGATCGCTGGATTGGTATTGGTGGATTCTTCTCACCCGGATCAATTCTCACGCTTGTCCGATATGCCCGGTTTGAACGAGGAAAACCGCTCCAGGCAAGTAATCAGCTTTTTTGACACGAGACGGGTGTTGTATTTATACCCTGAAAAAATTCGCGATCTTGCCTTGCAGTTTCTCACCAGCCGCAAGGCATTCGATACGCAGCGAAGAGAGCACGATAGCTTTAAAGATAGTGCGATGCAGGTCCGGGAATTAGGCAAGATGCCGGCACTGCCGATGATTGTTGTTTCCAGGGGAAAGAGTGAATGGCCGGATAATCCAAGGGGGCATACCCTGGAAAATTCATGGCAGGCGCTACAAAGGGAATTGCTTGATATGGTGCCTGATGGCACTCAGATGATCGCCGAAGGCAGCGGCCATTTAATTCAATTAGAGCGGCCGGACGTTGTGGTCAGGGCTGTATCGAAGATGCTGGATAAAATTAATTAAAGGCAATGTTTCCGATGATGCCATAGTCGATGAACAGCGGGGCTTGAAAAAATGGTTTGATGATAAAGACTTTGCGGCGGGGTATCACAATTTTGTATTCGGAAAAGCGGTCGATATTTGTTTCTTTTTGGTTCAAGATAACTAAGATGTGCTACTTGAACATAGAGGAAATACAGTGTCAAAAATAAATACTTTACGAATTGTAGAGATGGTAAACAGTGGTACAAGACCTATATTGTTCAAAGATCCCAACGATCATGACCGGTCAATTTTGAGGTGTCGTTTAAAACAAGACCTTTATTAATAACCAAGAGGAATAGTAAATCATGCCGACATACAATCCGGGAGATCCTTTTACGAAAACCAGCCCATGAGATCCTAATCGCATACATCCTGTGGATAAAACGCCTCGCCTACACAGGGGCGGAAAAATTCAACAACAAAAGATTTATTGGATTAGTGATAATTTCTGGTGTTGGTCGTGATGAGAAAAGAATACGTACTCCTTTACTTTCTTCTATTTTTCCAGGATTGCCTGGCATTTACTTATATCGATGTTGATAAATCTACTAATAGTAGAAATGGTGATATACATACTACAGAAGTTACCTATGAATATAAAAAAATCCCTAACTATGATAATAAGGGAGGGCTAATGTATTATACTGGACAGATATCTTTATTAAGAAAGCGATCTATAACAAGCAAAGAAGGGATAACTAGACCAAACAAAGAATGGGATTGGGATGAACCAAAATTTCTGCTTCGAACTAAGCAAACCCCTGGTTGCAAGGGGGATTTTCCTGTTATAAGCCCTATAGAAGTTCCCTTCTCTGTAGATGAAAGTAGAACGAAGAAACTTATCGTCTTTTGTGGAAGTGACAACGGAAGGCATAACACTTTGCGATTCTATGATAGATTGGGTCCTGTATTCTCTCCAATTGACTTTTATGATGGACCAGTTGATGTAAAAGAAGATGAGTCAGGAATATATTTTACTATTACTCATAAAGAATATTTTAAATCTATAGAGAGCACTATCCATTACCCTTTTGTATATAGGCTAATCTTACCCAGGTACTGGCAAAACCCCTTGAATGTTGTTGAAACTTCAAAGTCCAGGGAACTGTATAGAAATCTTTTGGAAACAGAAAACAAATCCTCTGACGATATGACATATTTCCTTAGATCTTTGATTTTCTTAACCCTTTCCAGAGACAAAGAAAACTATTGTAAACAATTCAGACAACAATCGATTAATAAAAATAAACTTCAAGCAATTCAAGAAGACTTAGAGATCAATTTAGGAAATAAATTGGAGAAGAGTTTTCTTTACAATTGTCTGGCATCTTCTCATATCCAGGATGAGAAATATACTCAAGGCGGAATTACCTATGAAGAATATGTAGACGGAGTTACTGTTACTGATGAAGAAGAAGAAATATACTGGCAGACTAGAAGAGAAGTTGGCTATCCTGAAGCTGTTGGCTATACTGAGAAATATACTCAAGACGGAGTTACCTATAAATATGAAAAAAGACCTCATTATGTTTGGGAAGGAGAGCGAATGCGTAGGACTGGAGGTATATCTATATTAGACAAAGAAGGTGAACTAATATTGGAGTATTTTAATAATCTGACTCCTGGTTGCGGGCCGGGTTTTCCTGCTATACGCTCTATAGAAGTTCCCACAGTTCAAGATGAAAGTAAGAAGGTGAATTTTATCCTTTTTTGTGGACACCCTGGCGGAAGGAATTTGACTTTACAGTTCTATAAACCGGGATTTGGTTTTGTATCTTCAATTGGCTTTCATGATGGCCCGGTTTATTTAGGAGAGAATGAATCAGGTGTATATATAGTCATCCACCATAAGGAATATTTTTGGTCTATATCTGGTTTAGATGCAACGGGACGTGTTTCTTCCCCCGTTGTTTACAAACTAACCACAAACGGATTGAATATTGAAACTTCGGTTGATTACTCTGAAAAGACTAAAGGAGTGTATAGAAGATATTTGGAAACAGAAAATGAATACACTAATGATGATATAACTTATTTCGTTAGGTCTTTGATTTTATTAACCCTTTCCAGAGACAAAGAAGGCTATTGTGAAAAGATTGGACAAAGCTCAATTAAAAAAGATAAACTTCAAGCAATTCAAGAAGAATTAGAAGTTCATTTAGGAAGTAAGGCAGGCAAGAATTTTATTTACAAATGTGAGGAGAAATAGAAGGAGGGGAATAATCTTCCGCCGCATGGAGAAATAGACCTTAAACTGTAACTATCCAAATGGTCAAGGAAGGCATAAATATGAAGCATCCTACTGAGTATGCAGAATGCCAATGAGCGTGTTATGGCATCTTTAAAAGAGTTGTTTTTGTCTGTCAGGAACAGGTGCTCGCATTCAAGCGGCGCATTCTTGTTGTGTGTTTTATGCACTCTGGCAGGATACGGCACTGACGTTTCAGGATACGGAGCGGACGTTTGGGGAGCTATGTCCGAAGAAGAATGGGCGGCTATTCCCGGATATGATAAACCATATTACTGTCGCCCTAGCTTTGCGGTGTTCTTACCTGTATTTTCTGCTGATGCATTATCTAGCGGGAAACCCCAAATGGGATATACCGTCATCCCGCTGCAAAAGTCGTACATCGATTCTTCCTCGGGCCCCGAGCCGTTGACTATAGAGCAGACGCTCACTCTCGATGAGATCACCTACCCGGTTTTTCCAAGCCCTCAGGAAGTAAAGTCAGGCCTCCTCCAGATAGTAGAAGCGCACGGCACTAAAGCCAGGGTGCGTATCAGCAAGCCGGATACCGATTATCTTGTGGAATATTTTTTTGAGTATGACCGGTGCTGGCGGTTGCACCGGATTGAAGATCGGTCACAGGCCCCACGGGCAGATGTATCCAATGAAGAAAGGTACTGCGCCCGTGACAATTTCCAGGCATTCCTGGATGTATTTTCCGGGTCTGTGGAAGTACAGAAAAAATATACCGTCATCCCGCTGCAGAAGTCGTATTATACCGCTAGATCGTTCAGTGACCATGGGTCGCCTTTTTTGCGTGTAGAGGAGATGCTTGCTCTCGATGAGTTGCATTACCCGCTTTCCCTGAGTTATAGACAAGTAGTTTCAGAGGGTGCAACCCTGGAATTAGAAGTTTCCGGAACTCAAGCTATAGTAGCAAAGAATTGGTATACCCGTGATGTTGTGTTTTATTATTTCGAGCATGATCGGTGCTGGCGATTGTCCCGGATTGAGGATTGGTCAGAGTAACCGGGGGTGTCGTGTAACAACAGAATGGACGCAATGAACGTGAATCATGTTGAGGTCAGGAGTAGGCGGCTGCATTCAGGCGGCGCATTATGGTTGTGTGTTTTGTTCACTCTGGGCGGATACGGCATTGACGTTTGGTCTATGTCCGAAGAAAGAGAAAGAGAATATTTCTGTAGCCCTGATAAAATTGCATTTGGCGTGACAGCAGCAGAACAAAAAAAATATACCGTCATCCCGTTGCAAAAAATGTACATTGACCCGTCCTCGGGCCCCGAACCGTTGATCATAGAGCAGACGCTCACGCTTGAGGAGATAACCTATCCGTTTTTTCCAGGTCCTATGGAAGTATGGTCAATGTCAATGGGACTCCTCCAGATATCAGAGAATTACGGCACTAAAGGCAAGGTACGTATAAGCAAGCCGGGCACCGATTATCTTGTGGAATATTTCTTCAAGTATGATGAGTGCTGGCGGTTGTACCGGATTGAAGATTGGTCACAGGCGCCACGGAGAGATGCGCCCAATGAAGAAAGGTACTGCGCCCGTGAAAATTTCATGGCATTTCTGGATGCATTTTCCGGGTCTGTGGAAGTACAGAAAAAATATACCGTCATCCCGTTTCGGTATGCGTATCATTTCGATAATCTGTTCTCGGACCTTGAGCTGCTTTCTGTGTTTGATGTTTTTGTGCCTGTAGAGGAGATGCTTGCTCTTGATGAGTTGCATTATCCGCTTTTCCCAAGTTATAGAGAAGTAGTTTCAGAACACACATTTTTGGATCTGGAAGTTTCCGGAACTCAAGCTAAAGTATCAAAACAAAAGCCGGATACCGGTTATAGTGTGAGGTATTATTTCGAGCATGATCGGTGCTGGCGATTGCACCGGATTGAAAATTGGTCAACCTAATCAGGGGGAGTACAGCACATGTCTTTTAACGATATAATGAATAAGATTTTGCCTCCAAAGCCGATATAAGGGGATAGATTATAGTCCTCATGTGACCGATTGTTATGGGAGGGAAAGAACGGACTTGGTATGAGATTTTCCATTAGCCTTTTAGATATATGGAAACACTGTTTATATACTTGCGAGAAACCTTACTAATTCTGATGTTACATTAAGGTTATGAATTTTATAGCCAAAACTTGGAGTGACTTAGCGTCAAGATCTAAAAAATAATAGAAAATATTAAACAATGCCATCAAGATTTATATCTTATGAGGGTACAAGCAAAAAAACAAGAGTCTTGTTACGCTTGTTTTAATTTTTTTACAAGGAACGAACCATGCCATGGTGATATATACTACAGAAGTTACCTACAATAAATAAGTTGCAGTTGTTTCGGAGACGGTATCCTGCTATGGGGTTGGTTGTCGGATAAATGATATGGTGAGGATTGAATGAAGAAATACATGTACTTTTTCTTGCTGTTAATTCAGGGGTGCGATGCCAACCTGTATTCCCAGGAAGCAAGACATTTGTCAAAGGTCTTGAATATGGCAGACAAAGATTCTGTCACTTTCCTTTCGGAACATGTTGGTCCTGATTATGAGGATGTTTGCGTATTACCTCATTATCCACAATCGCTGGATTATGACGATATTCCGCCGAGTGATGACAGTCGTGAAAAGATAAGGGCAATAAACCAGTTTATCCGAAATACCGATCTAGAAGATTCTGAAGGTTTAGGGTATATAGTTTTATGGAATGCAGATGCCTTTACAGCGTATACAACTTGTAGTGGTAGATCTATTTCAATTCTACAGTGTCCAATACACCAGGATTCTTATAGAATAGCGTTTGTGAAAATTTTTAACAATATGAATTTTTTGCCCTACCACTGTGCGAGTATCGAGGATATGGCATTTATTAAATATGAAAGAGACAATACTACTTACCTCACATTCGGAGTGATTAAAAAATGACTATTGGGATTCCTTTTTTAATTAAAAAAACCTACGATAAGTACAAGGAAGAAGCACATTACTACGCATGCCTGTTCGGTTTTGAAGATAAAGATTCCTGTCTAAAGAAGGACGCTTTTCGGCATGCATATGCAAGTGCTGCGGCGACGCAAGACTTTGGCCATCTTGCAGCTCACATTGCTGGTCAGGGTAATGAAGTTCTTGGAGATATTAATGGTAACCAGGGCTTATTTCGACATCAACCCGCCACGTTATCTTGAAAGTAGAGGGTTATAAAGCCGTGACTTCCCTCCGAAAACGCGCTGTATGAAAGGCAAACAGTTCGATAAATTTATTCCTCTTATTCAGATTGGATTCCTTTTGGAGGGAAGGTCAATGGACTACACCTGTGATGAAAAGCTCCAAAGAGGGCAGGGATGGATGCCCACAGCAATAGCCGCTTTTATATTGCTCCGAGTTTTTTCAGTTGTTGATGGACTTCTTCCGCCATTTTTTTATAGCCTTCCTTATTCGGATGCACCGAGTCCGATTTGAGTTTGGCATCGGCCAGTATTGACGGCAGAATGTCATCGGCAAGCGGAACCTTGGTGGTTGATGCGATTTCGAAGTAGAAATCGGCGGTATTCAGGAATAATCCCGGTTTGGGAACGCCCAGCAGCAATACGTCAATGTTCTTTGATTGGGCGAGGGTTATCATCTCGGTCAGATTCGATATGGTGATGGCGGTGTCCACGTGGTTCAGCAAGTCATTGCCGGCATGACAGAGGATCAATAATGCCGGTTGATGTTTTTCCAGTAGCTCCGGCAGGCGCTGTGCTCCTTGTTCGGATAGTTCGCCGGGCACGCCTGCGTTGATGGTCTCTATGCCGGTTATGTTTTGCAGCACGGCGGGATAGCTTTCCGATGACGGTTCGGCGCCGGTGCCATAGGTAAGGCTGTCGCCAAAAGACAGGATCACGGCATTTTTTGCCAGGGGTCTGAGCTTGGGCCCTTCATCCGAGCAGCCGTACAGGAATAGAATAAGCAGACAGGCTAATTTTGATAGCTTGATGAGTGTAGCTTCGGGGTCAGGCATTGGATTATCCTCGGTGAATTTCATTTACTGCTTCTCGCAGGACTTCCGCTCCGGCGTTCGGCAGGCCGGATTTTTCAGACAACGTTCTGCGGTACGACCGGGCTCCGGGCTGCCCCTGAAAAAGAGTGCTAATGTGCCTGCTCATTTGTTTTAGATGGGTTCCGTCAGTCAGTTGTTTTTCAATATAATCGCCAAAGTCTTCAATGATGGTATGTCTCGATATTTTGCGTTTATGGTTATTGTACAGCATATGGTCGATCTCCGCCAGCAGGTACGGGTTTTGATACGCGCTCCTGCCGAGCATGACTCCGTCCACGTGTACAAGTTGCTGGTTGATTTGATCGAGGGTTGTGATCCCGCCGTTTATAGTGATGTGTAAATGGGGAAAGTCCCGCTTTATTTGATGAACCGTTTCGTATCGCAACGGCGGTATGCTGCGATTTTCCTTTGGCGACAGCCCTTTCAATAAGGCGTTGCGCGCGTGAATGATGAAACGATCACAGCCGGCCCGGCTGAGCCTTGCAATGAAAGCATGCAGGTCTTCATATGAATTATTGTTATCGATGCCGGTTCTCGATTTAACCGATACCGGTATGGAAATTGCGTTGCTCATGGATGATACGCATTCCGCGACAAGTTCCGGTGTTTTCATCAAACAGGCTCCGAACCGGCCGTTTTGCACGCGGTTGCTGGGGCAGCCGATATTGAGGTTTATTTCATCATAGCCGTGGTCTTCGGCAATCCTGGCCGATAGCGCCAATTCATCCGGGTCGCTACCGCCCAGTTGAATGCCGACCGGGTGTTCAAATTCATTGAATCGCAGTACTTTTTCACGATTGCCTCGAATCAAGGCGCCGGTAGTGATCATTTCCGTATAAAGGAAGGCATGTCTGGATAATAAACGCATCAGATAGCGAAAGTGACGATCGCTGCGATTCATCATCGGCGCAATGCTGATCCGATGCTGATCGAGTTGTGCTTTGGCGGGCATAGTGCGTGATTGCCGGATTATGCAGCCGGATTGATGATTGTGTTGGTGAAGGAAGTACGCAGATAAAAGCCTCTGGGCAGGGTTTTTGTCATTTGCCCTTGATCATTGGTAGTGTTTATCAGTGATTTTGAGTTGGCGCCTTTGGGCCGTATTTGCAGGTATACACCGATAGAGGAGCTTATATCATGGATATTGCCGAGGTAAATCGCTTCGATTATTTCTTCCCAATCCGATTTAAGCTGTTGTTCAATCTCATCGTTTGGTGACCATAATAGAGGATTGCCAATGCGTCTTGTTGCAAGGTCCAGTTCTGTGTCTGCTTCCACCGGCACCCATAATACCCGGTTTAATTTCTTTTTAACGCTGGATTCCTTCCATCTTGGAAATGAATCGAAGTGCATCGGGGTATTGCAGACAAAGGTGGATTCGCTTGGCCTGCCTTCTTTGTTTATGGGGATGGATTTAAGTTCGATCCTGAGTTCCAGGAAATCTGGCTCTGATAGAGTGGATGCAGTCGTGCCCATATACAATTCCAGTAACTCGCCAATGATGCCCTTGGATCTTTTCAATGAGGCCGGTAAATCGATATCGACGGCATTGGCCAGAAATTGCAGGGTTTTCCCGCATAAACTGTTCGCTCTGAGCATGAGTTCGGCTTCGTCCCCGGGTGGAGGGAATTTCATCGTGATTCTTGGGTACTATGAGTATGTCAGCATTTCAGTAATGGAAGATTCGAGACATTCGAGTTCTATAGGGTTGTCGATTATATGGTTGTCTTGAGTGCTTATATGGAAGACATCCTCCACTCTTTCTCCATACGTCGATATTTTTGCGCCTTGTAATCGGGCGCCACATAGTTCCATCGCCGCCCCGATTCTTGACAGAACTCCGGGTCTGTCAATCGTGATGACTTCCATAATGGTGCAATTATTTTTTTTGTCTTCGGAAAAATTCACTCTTGTCGGAATTTTGAAACTTTTCAGTTTTCTATTTTGCAGCGTATATGCTTCGGGCAGGGGCATTGGGATCGGAGTGCGTCCGGTTTGCAGCTCATTTTTTATTTTTGCGGCAATTTTATTGGCTCTGGCTGTGGTTTTTACCGGTTCTCCATCTTCTTCGAGTACGATATAACTGTCCAGTGTATAGTCGTTTCTGGAGGTGATAATCTTGGCATCCAGCACGTTCAGGCGCAATTGTTCTATTGCGCGTGTTGTCGCGGAGAAAATTCCCGCCGAATCTTTCATGTATACAAAAATCCGGCTCCAGCCTTTTTCAGTTTCCTTGTTGACCAGAACCAAGGGCAGTTTGTTATCTCTGGCACTCATAACCGCCTCGGTATGCCATGCGATTTCTTCGTGCGTGTGTCTTAGAAAATAATCGGTATTGAGCCCTTTCCAGAATTGATCGATCTGATCGGCAATATGCCCGGAATTTTCGATCAGCGCGAGCGCGTCTTTTTTTACCTGCTGCAGACGCTGCTTTTTGTGTTTGGGCTTTTCGTGCCCGTGCCGTAAAACCCGAAGGGTATTCTGGTAGAGGCTCATTAACAGGTGGGCTCTCCAGCTATTCCAGAGTTTGGGATTGGTTGCGCAAATATCGGCAACCGTCAGCAGATAGAGATAATTCAGATGATTTTGATCGACTACTTCGTTTACAAAATTATTGATTATATTCGGGTCATCAATATCCTGTTTTTGCGCAATTTTGGACATGAGCAGATGGTTTTCGACCAACCAGGCAAGCAGTTTGGTGTCGTAGATGCCCAATCCGTGATTTGTGCAGAACCGGATGGCTTCTTTTGCGCCGAGCTCAGAATGATCTCCCTTGCGTCCTTTGGCAATGTCATGAAACAAACCGGCAATATAAAGGATCTCCAGCTTTGGAATTTTCTTGATGATTTCATGGCATAATGGATGTGTGGCTTTATATTCTTCGAGTTCAAATAGTCTCAGGTTGCGTATAACGAGCAGGATGTGTTCATCGACGGTATATACATGGAATAGATCGAATTGCATTAAACCCTGTATTTTTCCGAAAACAGGGAGGTAGGCTCCCAGCACACCGTATCGATGCATGCGTCTCAATTCATGGCCAACCCGCCGGGGTTGCCGGATTATTTCCAGGAAATAGCTGCGGGCGCGAATATCGTTTCTGTATTGATCGTCGATCAGTTCGACCTGCTTCCTGATGAGCCTGATCACGCTTGCCCGCACCCCTTTTATATTTGGGTTTTGCTGTATCAACAGGAATATTTCCATAAGGGCGAAGGGATACCTGGAGAAAATATTTCTATTTTTTACCTCAATGAAGTCGTGCCTGATTTGAAAGCGATTATTGATTGAAATTATTTTTTCCTTGCGCTTTGCGAAGAGTATGGTTTCCTGGAAATGCTGTAGCAGTATTTCATTCAGCTGGCTCATCTCACGGACGGTGGTATAGTATAACTTCATAAACTCTTCTACGCCCTTGTTGCCCCGACTGGAAAAACCAAACTGCCGGGCAATATTTTTTTGATGTTCGAATAAAAGGCGGTCCTCGCGGCGACCGGCCAATATATGCAGTCCAAAGCGAATGCGCCATAAAAGCTCACGCCCGCCGGTCAGCGTCCGATACTCTTCATTGGTCAGGAATTTGTTTTTGACGAGTTCGCTCAGTGTGGATGCTCCAAAGTGGCGTTTGACAACCCAGCCGATTACCTGAATGTCACGCAATCCGCCGGGCGCTTCCTTGATGTTTGGTTCAAGGTTGTAGGAGGTGTCGGCAAACTTTTTATGGCGTGTTTTTTGTTCTGAGAGCTTGGATTCGAAAAATTTCCGATCCGACCATATTTTATCAGGGCCGATTGCCTTAGTCATCGAGTCATATAATTTTTTATCGCCGTGAATCAGCCTTGATTCCATCAGATTGGTGGCAACAGTGATGTCCCGTCTGGCTTCCGATTTGCATTGACTGACGGTCCGGACACTATGGCCGACTTCGAGACCGGTATCCCACAGGAAGGTCAGGAAGGATTTTATCCGCTCATTTATGTCTTTTTTAATCCAGGGTTTATGCAGAATCATCAGGTCAATATCGGAGTAAGGGTGCAACTCGCCCCGGCCATACCCGCCCACCGCCACCAGTGATAAATTTTGTGAATCGATGAGATGCTCCCAGGCATTGAGTAATAATTGATCGATAAGCCATGCGCGCTTATAAACCAGCAGACTTATATTCTCTCCCGACTCGTAATCGTCTTTCAGATAATTATTGCCATCAAGCAAAGTTTGTTTGAATAGCGCCAGTTTATCGGCATTTTCATGGAATTTTTTCTTGAAAGCCTTCCTGTCAAAGAGCAATAGGTCTGTTTCGATAGCGTCTAACATGCTGGAAAATCTTCATCGTCGCGTTGTGTCAATACTTCATAGCCGTTTTCCGTAACAAGGACGGTATGCTCCCATTGCGCCGATAATTTTCGATCCTTTGTTACTACCGTCCAGTTATCCGATAATAGTTTTACATGCCGTTTGCCGGCATTAATCATCGGTTCTATGGTGAAGGTCATGCCGGCCTCCAATTGAAGACCGGTATTTTGCTTGCCGTAATGAAGGACTTGCGGCTCCTCATGAAATTCTCTGCCGATCCCGTGGCCGCAATATTCGCGCACGACCGAAAAACGATTCGATTCGGCATGAGTCTGGATGGTATGACCGACGTCGCCCAGTCTTATCCCCGGTTTGAGCATTTTTATGCCCAGAGACATGCATTCATAGGTGGTATCCATCAGTTTTTTGGCCCTGCCTGAGGGCTGTCCTGCGAAAAACATTTTGCTGGTATCGCCGTGATAGCCGTTTTTTATTACCGTAACGTCTATATTAATGATATCGCCTGTTTTCAATTTTTCGTTGCCGGGAATACCATGACAGACAACATGATTGACTGACGTGCATATGGATTTTGGGAAACCCCGATAATTCAGAGGGGCGGGTATGGCTTTCTGCGTATTGATGATATAATCACGGCAAATATTGTCGAGCGCTTCTGTGGTGACCCCCGGTTCGACGTAGGCGCCGATCATTTCCAGAACATCGGCGGCGAGTTTGCCGGCAACACGCATTTTTTCTATTTCTTCAGGTGTTTTGATATTTATTGCCATCTTGTATGAATTTGGAGAAAGAAACTGGTCCGGATTTTGATGTGCTGATGGTTTTATGGTATAAAGTGCCGCTACTTAGGTTAAATAAACATTATTATATACTATTGTAGTCGCGAGCACCCTTGGTCAATCAGAGCAAAAATTTGGTTGATGGGGTGCATCTCAATCTTGAATCTTAAATGAAGTGGGGAGTAGTAAATGCCTAAAGTCACTATGCGTGAGATGCTGGATGCCGGGGTTCATTTCGGTCATCAAACTCGTTACTGGGATCCGAAAATGGGTCCTTATTTGTTTGGGCATAGAAATAAAATTCATATTATCGATCTTGAAAAAACTTTGCCTTTATACGAGGAAGCTGTCAATTTTATCGGTACGCTGGCCGCAAAGAAAGGGAACATTCTGTTTGTCGGCACCAAGCGCTCAGCGCAAGCCATTATCAAGGAAGAAGCCGAGCGTTGCGGCGTGCCGTACGTCAATCGTCGCTGGCTGGGCGGCTTGTTGACCAACTTTAAAACCGTCAGACGCTCCATCAATCGCCTGAAAGAGTTGGAAACCATGCAGACAGACGGCAGTTTCGACCGGATCAGCAAGAAAGAAAGGCTTACCCATACGCGCGAACTGGAGAAATTGAATGATTCCTTATTCGGAATTAAGGATATGCCCGGTATTCCGGATGCGCTGTTTGTCATTGATGTCGGTTATGAAAGTATAGCGGTAAATGAAGCTCGGAAACTGGGGATCCTTGTGGTTGGGATTGTAGATAGCAACAGCAGTCCGGATGGCATTGATTATATTATACCGGGCAACGATGATGCCTTGCGTTCCATTCGCCTGTATACAAAGGGCATGGTTGACGCGATTTTGGAGGGACGGGCGTCGGTGGCAAATGTTGCCGATGGCGGTGATGAGAATGAGTATGTCGAACTGGATGAAACAGGTAATCCGATTGAATTCGATAGGGGAGAACGTATCCCCGAATCTGAAGATATTGCCAAGGCCTCAAAGAAAAGAGCGCTTACATCGCCTCCGGTAGAGGCGAAGCCTGAGCAGAAGGGTGTCGCAGAAGAGACTCCCGGCGCTACCGAGAAACAAGCGGTTAAAAAGAAGGTCAGGAAAAAAATCGTGAAAAAGGCTAAAAAGAAGGTGGTTGTGAAGGTGGCAGAATCGGCGGATGAAAAACCGGCCGCGAGAAAATCAACCGGGGAGGAACCAGTCAAAGGAAAACCAGCCAGGGAGAAACCGGTAGAAGCCGAAGGAAAATCAACCGGGGAGGAACCAGTCAAAGGAGAACCAGCCAAGGGGAACCCGGTAGAAGCCGAAGGAAAATCAACCGGGGAGGAACCAGTCAAAGGAGAACCAGCCGAGGGGAACCCGGTCGAAGCCGAAGGAAAATCAACCGGGGAGGAACCAGCCAAAGGAGAACCAGCCGAGGGGAACCCGGTCGAAGCCGAAGGAAAATCAACCGGGGAGGAACTGCTTGAAGCCGGGGGGAAATCAACTGATGATGGATCCGGAAAAGACGCCTGATATATTGAAAATTACACTTGGAGGTGTATAGGTAATGCAAATAGCAGCAGCATTGGTGAAGGAATTGCGTGAAAGAACCGGATCGGGAATGATGGATTGCAAGAAGGCCTTGCAGGAGGCAGAGGGTGATATAGACGCGGCAATCGAGGCGATGCGCAAATCAGGGGTGGCAAAGGCGGCGAAAAGGGCAAGCCGTATGGCCGTAGAAGGCCTTATTGTTATTAAAGAATTGGAGGGACGGGCGGTAATATTGGAGGTCAATACCGAGACCGATTTTGCCGCCAAGGATGATGATTTTCGTTCGTTTACTGAAAGTGTCGCGGACTGCGTTTTGTCTCAAAAGCCGGATAATCTGGAAGCATTGATGCAAAGTGAAGTGGAGGGCCAGGTTCTCGAAGAAATTCGGCAGAGGCTGATTGCCAGGATAGGAGAGAATATCAATGTAAGACGATTCGATTTGCTTGCCGCAAATGAAACGCTGGGCGCTTATTTGCACGGTGCCCGCATTGGGGTGCTGGTGAATATCCAGGGGGGAGACGAAGCTCTGGCAAAGGATTTGGCCATGCACATTGCCGCAAGCAATCCGGTTTGTATCCGGGAAAGTGAAATTCCCGAGGAAATGTTGGAAAAAGAGAGAGAAATTTTTTCCTCGCAAGCGGCGGAAAGCGGCAAGCCCGAGAATATTATTAAGGAAATGATTGGAGGAAAAATGAAAAAGTTCATCAGGGAAATAACCCTGCTGGGCCAGTCATTTGTTAAAGACGCCGATAGTACCATCGAACAACTGCTGAAAAATTCCGATGCTGTGGTGAATAATTTTATTCGCTATGAAGTGGGCGAGGGTATGGAAAAGAAAGCCGATGATTTTGCCGAACAGGTTATAGCACAGGCGCGAGGAGCATGACGGCTGAGTTTGCCCGTTCCGTTGATCTGAAGTACCACCGGGTTCTGTTGAAACTCAGCGGTGAAGCGTTGATGGGCCAGATGGATTATGGCATAGATCCGAATACCATTCATCGCATTGCCAGGGAGGTTTCCGAATTGTTGGCGATCGGCGCTGAAATAGCGGTTGTAATTGGCGGGGGTAATATTTTCAGGGGAAGAGGTCTGGCCGCTGCCGGGATCGATAGAGTGACCGCTGATCATATGGGGATGATGGCAACCGTCATCAATGCGCTGGCGATGCAGGACGCGCTGGAACGGAATCAGGTACAGGCCAGAGTGATGTCAGCGATCCGGGTGCATGAAGTGTGTGAGGATTATATCCGCCGTCGTGCAGTCCGGCATTTGCAGAAAGGCCGCACCGTTATTTTTGCGGCGGGTACCGGCAATCCTTTTTTCTCTACGGATTCGGCGGCCAGCCTGCGTGCTGTAGAAATAAAGGCGGATATTTTAATCAAGGCTACCAATGTCGATGGGATATACGATGCGGATCCGAATAAAAATAAGAATGCCGAACGTTATAACGTATTGAGCTATGATGAGGTGATCGAGAAAAAACTGGGCGTGATGGATGCAACGGCAGTTGTATTATGCAGGGAGAACAATATGCCGATCAGAGTGCTGGATATGACTAAACCGGGTGCGTTGCATCGTGCCGCAATCGGGATGGATGAAGGCACAATGGTTACGGATGATTGAATTTATTTTGTATGCCGGAGAGATTCATGGTGGAAGATATTATTCATGACGCCGATCGGCGCATGAGTAAAAGTTTGGAGACACTCAGACACGAGATGTCCAAAATAAGGACGGGCAGGGCGCATACGAGCTTGTTGGAGCATGTAATGGTTCCCTATTACGGCAGTCAAGTGCCATTGAATCAGGCTGCCAATATAAATGTTGTAGATGCAAGAACCCTGGGCGTTTCTCCCTGGGATAAAAATGTCATCGCTGATATCGAAAAGGCGATTCTGAACTCGAATCTGGGGCTGAACCCTGTTACTACCAGTCATTCCATCAAGGTGCCCTTGCCGCTGCTGACCGAAGAGCGCCGCAAAGAGTTGATTCGCGTCCTGAAGGCGGAGGCGGAGAAATCCCGTGTTGCCGTTAGAAACATACGCCGCGACGCCAATCATTCATGTAAAGAGATGGTTAAAGAGAAGTTGATTACCGAGGATGATGAGCATAGAGCGGAAGACAAAGTGCAACAGCTCACGCAGCAACATATTGCTGAAATTAACAGAATACTCTCGCAAAAGCAAGAAGAAATGATGGAAATATAATTGATCGTATTTGTGCGAGCGTTCAGAATTTACAGTTCCAGATAGCCCTTCACATTCCATGGAATCGAATGCTCCTGTGTGCCCTGAACATATTGCAATCATTATGGATGGTAATGGACGCTGGGCAAAGCAGAGAAATTTGCCGCGCATAGCGGGGCATAAGGCCGGCGTTAAAGCCTTGCAGCATATCGTTGAATGTGCGGCTAAACGGCATATCAGGATATTGACCGTTTATGCATTCAGCCGTGAGAACTGGCGGAGGTTGGATGACGAAGTCAATCTATTGCTTGAATTATTTGTAAGCTCTCTGAAATCCGAGATCCATGCTCTGGATAAGAATAATGTCAGGCTTCGCTTTATAGGTGATCTGTCGCGCTTTCCTGATAAATTGCGGTTTTCCATTGCTGATTCTGAACGGAGAACCGAAAAAAATACGGGGTTGCTGCTCAATGTGGCGGTAAATTATGGCGGCCGATGGGAGCTGACCCGTGCCGTTGCAAACCTGTTTGAAAAAGTGGCGCACCGCTCATTGGCGCCGGCCGATATAAATGAAGAACTGCTCGCGGGAGAAATGGCGCTTTCGGATTGTCCCGATCCTGAATTATTTATCCGTTCAGGCGGAGAGAGGCGGATCAGCAATTATTTGCTGTGGCAACTGGCTTATACGGAACTTTATTTCTCGGATGTGCTTTGGCCGGATTTCGATGCGGCGCAATTTGATTTTGCGCTCGAATGGTTTTCAAACCGACAGCGGCGATTTGGCCGCACCTCGGAGCAGCTCGAACAGCATGACCATGCTTAGACAAAGAATTATAACGGCCGCTGTTCTGGTGCCGATCATGTTATTTTTGATATTCCTTCCGCAAACCTATTATTTTGCCGTATGTATCGGACTGGTTTTATGCATCGGCGCCTGGGAATGGGCAAAATTGTCCGCATTACACCCTGGTATTCGTTGTTTGTACGTACTTGTATTTGCCGGCGGGCTTGGGGCAATTCTGGTGTATGGTAGCAGGGGATTATTGAATATCATTGTCATCGCAGGCGCGGTCTGGTGGCTGTTTTCCCTGTTGATTATCATTGTTTACCAAAGGACCGGGCATATGCTGTTTGGCCATGATATAATCAAAGCGGGTATGGGGCTGTTGATATTGATTCCGGCTTGGACCAGCCTTTTGCTCTTGCATGGGTATGTTGCCAACGGCGCCTCTATTTTGCTTTTCTTGATGCTGATGGTCTGGCTTACGGATAGCAGCGCCTATTTTGTCGGTCGCAAATGGGGCCGCAAACCGCTCGCCGTCAATATCAGTCCGGGCAAGACCTGGGAGGGTATTTGGGGTGGATTATTTGCCGGGCTGTTGCTGGGAGGGGGTTATGTTCTGGCATTCGATATGGATCCGATCAGTGGCAGCTTATTTCTTGGTATATGCTTTATTACAATTTTGTTTTCAGTACTGGGTGATTTGATGGAGAGCATACTGAAACGGCAGGTGGATATGAAAGATAGCGGTACTATTTTGCCGGGGCATGGCGGCATTCTGGATCGGGTAGATAGCATGACCGCAGCCGGTCCGGTATTTGTAACCGGCCTGCTGGCGGCAGGCCTGCTAGAATGATTGGATTGACAATATTGGGCTCGACTGGCAGTGTGGGGGTGAACACACTTGATGTCGTATCACGCCACAGAGACAAGTTTCGGGTGGAAGCGATTACGGCCAACAAGAATGTGCCGAATGTATTCAGGCAGTGTATTGCATGGATGCCAAAGTATGCGGTAATGGCTGACAGTGACTCTGCGGAAGAATTGAAAAATGCGCTAAAACGCGCAGGTTCGGAGGTTACCGTATTGGATGGGCAGGAAGGATTGTGCCGGGTCTGCTCATTGACGGAGACGGATTATGTGGTAGCCGCTATTGTTGGCGCAGCCGGCCTGTTGCCAACGCTTGAAGCCGCCAGAAATGGCAAGCGCATACTGCTCGCGAATAAAGAAGCGCTGGTCATGTCGGGCAGTTTGTTCATGGATGCAGTAAAGGAAAATAATGCCGAACTATTGCCTATAGATAGTGAACACAATGCAATTTTTCAATGCATGCCGGTACATTGTAAGGAGGGTCCGTCGCAATCCGGTGTCGAGAAAATACTGCTCACTTCTTCAGGCGGCCCTTTCAGAACTACTGATATAGATGACCTGGAATCGGTCACCCCGGAACAGGCATGTACTCACCCCACTTGGGATATGGGTAAAAAAATTTCAGTCGATTCGGCTACGATGATGAATAAGGGTTTGGAGATAATAGAAGCATGCTGGTTGTTTAACCTTGGTCCCGACAAAATAGAGGTCGTGGTGCATTCACAAAGTATAATTCATTCTCTGGTTGCTTATTCGGACGGCTCCGTTTTAGCTCAATTGGGCAATCCTGATATGCGCACGCCAATTGCGCATGCAATGGCATGGCCTGAGCGGCTTGATTCCGGGGTTGATCCATTGGATCTATTTGATATTGGGCAATTGAATTTCGAGATGCCGGATTATGGTAAATTCCCCTGTTTGCAACTGGCGCGCGATGCCATGAAAATTGGCGGAACGGCAACGGCGATATTGAATGCGGCCAATGAAATTGCCGTTGATAGTTTCTTAAATAAAGAGATCGGATTTGCCAGGATTGCGCAGGTGGTCGAAAAAACCATGGAGAACGTCGATCAGCATCCGGTCGATACACTGGACATTGTGTTGTCCGATGATAATCTGGCGAGGGAATTTGCCAGTAGCCTAATAGCGGAATTTTGAAGCATGCTGGAAGTAATTCAATCGGTTATTGCGCTGATCATTGTCCTGGGATTATTGATTACCTTCCATGAATTTGGTCATTTCTGGGTTGCCCGCAAGTGCGATGTTAAAATTATGCGGTTTTCCATCGGTTTCGGGCAGCCGCTTTACAAAAGATATTTTGGCAGGGACCGAACCGAATTTGTTATCGCCGCCCTGCCGCTGGGCGGCTATGTGAAGATGCTCGATGAAGGGGAAGGAGAGGTCCAGGAAGATGAATTGCCGAGATCCTTCAATCGGAAGCCGCTGGCGCAAAGAACATTGATTGTTTTGGCCGGCCCGGTGTTCAATTTTATCTTCGCGATCTGCGCCTACTGGCTGACATTCATCATTGGAGTGGATGGCTTAAAACCGGTCATAGGTACTGTAACGCCTGATTCGGCCGCACAGCGGGCCGGGTTTCAACCCGGCGATCAGATCATTTCGATGAACAATACCGACACACCCACATGGTTGTCTGTGATTGATATGGCGGTAAAAAAAGTGGTTCATGGGGAAAGGGTTACTATTGATGTAGTCGATCGGAATCAAATACCCCGTCGCGTCGAGCTTAATCTGTCGGAAATATCGGTAGATGATATGGCTGATGGCCGGCTTCTCGAAGAAATAGGTCTGAGCGTTTATCGGCCGGCTATCCCGGCAGTTATCGGTGAAGTTCTCGAAGGAGGGGCTGCGAAACGAGGTGGTTTGCAACCGGGCGATAAAATTATCACTGTTGACGGTAAAGCAATATCGGGCTGGGAGGAGTGGGTAAATATTGTTCGCCTGAATCCCGGCAATAGCCTTGATATTGGAGTACTACGGCAGGATACTGCTATCCATTTGTTTGTAACGCCTGAGCGTCTGCCGGATGATACAGGCCATGAGACAGGCAGAATAGGCGCGTCTGTGGAGTATCCGCAAGGTTTATATGATTCCCTGCTGGCTATAGAGTCGTATCCCGTGCATCATGCCTTGTATAAAAGCCTTATCCAGACTTGGGAAATGTGTGTTCTCACCTTGAAAATATTGGGGAAAATGCTGGCAGGGGAAGCCTCGATGAAGAACCTTAGCGGGCCTATCAGCATTGCTCAGTATGCAGGCCAATCAGCGGAAATTGGTTTGGTTGCATTCCTTGGTTTTCTCGCTATAGTCAGTGTCAGCCTCGGGGTGCTGAATTTGTTGCCGGTTCCGCTTCTGGATGGGGGTCACTTGCTGTATTATTTTATAGAATTTCTATCAAGGAGACCTGTGTCTGAATCGGTTCAATTAGCGGGGCAGAAAATTGGCTCTGTGTTGCTGGTATCGCTAATGAGTCTGGTTATATTTAATGATATTGTCCGCTTGCTGGGCTGAAATCAATATCAGTGAGTTTACTTTGAATAATAAAATTATGCGGCTATTTACTAAGAAATTAATTTATACACTTATACTTGCCTCCAGCCTCCATGCTGCTCATGCCGCCGAGGAGTTTGTGATTGAAGATATTCGTCTCGAGGGGATTGAGCGTATTACTGCAGGGACGGTATTCAATTATTTGCCAATGAAAGTGGGAGATACCTTCGATTATTCCCATTCTTCGGAAGCGGTCAGGGCGCTTTTCAAGACCGGATTTTTCGAGGATGTCAGGCTGGAACGCGACGGGAATGTCCTGGTATTCATCTTCAAGGAACGTCCTGCAATTGGCAGTATTACCGTTGAGGGCAATACCGATATTGATACGGATGAGCTGTTGCAGAGCTTGAGTCAGGTGGATTTTGCGGAAGGAAGAGTGTTTGTTCCTGCCCAGCTCGACCGAGTCGAACGCGAGCTTCAGCGCCAGTATTTTTCGCTGGGCAAATATGCGGCCGAGATTAACACCTCGGTATCGCCGCTGGATGATAATCGGGTCGCAGTTTTGATTGATATCGTAGAGGGGGAGGGCGCACGGGTCAGGCAAATCAATATAGTCGGTAATAGAGTCTTTGCAGAAGAAGAGCTTTTGGATAAATTCGAATTAAGCGCCCCCACCCTGTTTTCATTTCTGAATCAGAAAGATCAATATTCCCGTCAGAAGCTATCGGGTGATTTGGAGTCCCTGAAATCTCATTATCTTGAGCACGGCTATCTGAATTTCAGCATCGATTCGACTCAAGTATCGATAACACCGGATAAAAAAGATATTTATGTGACGATTAATATCAGTGAAGGCGAGCAATACACTATATCGGAGATAAAATTTGGCGGTGAATTGATTCTGCCCGAAGAGGAATTATCCGGCTTGGTGACGATTAATGCAGGTGAACTTTTTTCACGTAAAAAATTGACCGAAAGCACCGAAAAATTGACCAAGCGTCTTGGAGACAAGGGTTATGCCTTTGCCAATATCAATACCATTCCTGAAATCGATAAAGAAAACAAGACGGCGTTACTGACCTTTTTTATTGATCCTGGAAAGCGCGTTTATGTTCGCAGAATTTCCTTTGCGGGCAATAGTAGCACCCGCGATGAAGTTTTGCGCCGGGAGATGAGGCAGCAGGAAAGCGCATGGATCTCAGCCAGCAATATAGAAACAGGCAAATTACGGCTGCAACGTCTTGGATATTTCAAGGATGTCAATGTCGAAACCCTGGAAGTGCCCGGCACAGCAGATCAGGTGGATGTCAATTACGTGGTGGAAGAAACACCGTCCGGAAATTTAAACCTTGGTCTGGGCTTTTCACAGGAGCAGGGTTTTGTTCTGCGAACCAGCATATCCCAGAATAATTTTCTGGGGAGCGGCAAACGCATAGCCTTTTCATTCAGTAATAGCGACACCAATCAGGTTTTTCAGCTTGGATATACCAATCCTTATTTTACCGTTGACGGGATAAGCATTGGGTATAATCTCTCCTCCAAGAAGACCGATGCCTTTGAGTCCAACATCACTGCATTCAATTTGCAGGAGCATGGCGGAGATGTTCATTTTGGCATACCGGTTTCTGAGAACAATACGCTTTTGGCGGCGCTGGATTATGTCAATGTTGACATTGACTCCAATAGTAATTCGAGTCGGCAGGTAACTGATTTTATTACTGAGAACGGAGGGCGGCATGATATTGTCAGCTTCGTAGGAAGTTTTCGCTATGACGGCCGTAATAAGGCGATTTTTCCGGATTCCGGCAGCTTGCTGCGAGTCAGATCTAAAATTACTATTCCTGGTGTCAGCGATACGCTGGAGTTTTACAAGCTCGATTTACGTTCCCGGTGGTATAAGCAGTTGGGAGGAGAGTATGTTCTGGTGTTGAAGGGGGAATTGGGATTAGGAGACGGTCTTGGCGATACCGCCGATCTGCCGTTTTTTGAAAATTTCTATTCGGGCGGCCCAAGAACGGTAAGAGGCTATCGTGCAAATACCTTAGGCCCGATAGACAGCGCCAATCGACCGATAGGCGGCTCATTGAAAGTTGTCGGCGGCACAGAATTAGTGTTGCCTGTTCCGTTTCTGAAAGATTTAGACTCGGTGCGAATAAGCGGTTTTTTCGATATCGGCAATGTTTTTGAGGATTTATCAGGCTTTGATTCCGGAGAATTGAGGTATTCCGCAGGTTTGGGAGGAATTTGGATTTCGCCATTTGGACGGGTTAATGTTAGTATTGCGAAACCTATAGGTGATGAGCCTGGGGATGATCTTGAGCAGTTCCAATTCACTTTTGGCACTTCCTTTTAATTATTTTTGGGGTACGTATTAATGCAACGCACTGTATATCTATTGTTTGTTTTCTTTGTTTCAATCGCTTTTTCTTCCGGTTTGCCGGCAGAAGAGATTTATAAACTGGGCGCGGTGAATCTGGTGCGCGTGTTGGAGAAATCTCCCCAATATGAGGCGGCGGGGAAACTTATTAAAGAGGAATTTGGGCCGAAGGAAAATCAAATAGTTGTGGAACAGGACAAGTTGAAAGGACTCGAAGAGCTCCTGAAAAAAGACAGCGCCATCATGAGCGCGGCGGAATTGAAAAAACTTGAACGGGATATTATTTCCAAGAGACGGGAATTGAAGCGCAAGCAGGATGAATTTCGGGAAGATCTGAATTTTCGACGCAATGAAGAATTCTCCAAGATCCAAAAAGAAATAGTAGAGGCGATAAAGAAAGTTGCCAATGATGAAAAATACGATGTTATATTGAGTGAAGGTGTCATATATGCCAGCTCCAAGGCGGATATTAGCGATCTGATACTCGAATATCTTTCCGAAGGATATGAGAGTAAGGGAGAGTAATTGATTTAGTCGGGTATTCTCGTGATGGCATATACACTAGAACAGTTGGCCGAATATATTGATGCCAGGTTAGAAGGTGATCCGGACTGCAAGGTTACTTCGATCAATACGTTGCAGAATTCCCGGAAGGGCGATATCAGCTTCCTTTCCAATCCTCGTTATTTTAAATACCTGGCCGACACCAACGCTTCTGCCGTTATCCTTACACATAAACATCTTCCCGCTTGTCCCACCAATTCGTTGATTGTCGATGATGCTCATATTGCTTATGCAAAGATAGCGGATCTGATCTACGCAAATAACCGACGCGATTATGCGGTGTCTTCCACTGCAATAATAGGCAAACACTGCAATATTGCCGATGCTGTTTACATTGGCGCAAATGTGGTTATTGGCGATAATGTTGAAATTGGTGAAGATTGTTATATCGGCCCGGGGTGCGTCATTGACGACGAGGTTACACTAGGCAAGGAGTCCCGATTGATTACCAATGTTACTCTTCTAGCTCGAACGAAAATAGGGGAGCGGGTATTGATACACCCTGGGGCCGTAATCGGCGCCGACGGATTTGGCTTTGCAAAGAATGAGAATGGCTGGTTGAAAATCCCGCAAATTGGCGCTGTTGTTATTGGCGATGATGTCGAGATAGGCGCAAATTCGACAATTGACCGCGGGGCCATCGGCAATACCCTCATAGGGCGGGGCGTTAAAATCGATAATCAGGTGCAAATTGCCCATAACGTACATATCGGCGAGCATACGATCATAGCAGGATGCACCGGCATTGCGGGCAGTACAATCATTGGCAAAAGGTGTATGATTGGTGGTGCCGTCGGCATCATCGGGCACATTCAAATCGCTGATGATGTAGTGATCACCGGCATGTCTTTCGTGTTAAATTCGATCAATAAATCCGGGCAATATTCATCGGGATTGCCGGCCATTGATAATAAGCTGTGGCGGAAAAATATTGCCCGCTTCAAGAAATTGGATGTGCTGACCAAAAAATTAAATAAGCTCGAAGAACTGATCCCCACATGAAATTAAAACATGTCCAACCCAATTGATATAGAAAAAATAAAGGCAATATTACCACACCGCTACCCGTTTTTGTTGGTGGACAGGGTACAGGATTATAAAAAAGGCAGCACAATAAAGGCGATTAAAAATGTTACGGTTAATGAACCTTTCTTTCAGGGACATTTCCCGCAGAAGTTAATTATGCCTGGTGTTTTGATTATAGAAGCGCTGGCTCAGACTGCCGCTTTGCTGGCTCATTTTTCATTTGAAGAAAAATTGCATGACGGCACGCTTTATTATCTTGCCGGGGTCGATAATGCCCGATTCAGAAAACCGGTGGTACCGGGAGATCAATTATTGCTTGAAGTTGCTCTGATAACTTTCAAAAGAAATGTTTGCAAGTTTCAGGCCTCGGCCAGAGTGCGCGATGACTTGATCGCTTCCGCCGAGTTGTTAACCACAGTAATGAGCTAATTTCTTGATACACCAGAGCGCAATTATTCATCCTGATGCGGTAATTGCAGAAGATGTCAGCATCGGGCCCTACACCATTATTGATTCGGATGTCACGATTCAATCGGGTTGCAAGATCGGTCCTCATGTCGTGATTAAAGGAACAACCAGCATCGGCAAAGACAATCGTATTTTTCAATTCTGCTCTATCGGTGAAGATCCACAGGATAAAAAATATAGAGGTGAAAAAGAATCCCAGTTAATTATCGGCGATGGAAATACATTCAGAGAATATGTAACCATAAATAAAGGGACTCAACAGGACGATGGCAAGACTATTGTGGGTGCGAATAACTGGGTAATGGCGTATACCCATATCGCCCATGATTGTCATGTAGGAAACAATATAATATTTTCCAATAATGTGTCCTTGGCGGGACATGTAAAGATTGATGATTTTGCCGGTCTTGGAGGATACACCGGTGTGCGCCAGTTTTGTCGTATCGGCAGCTATAGTTTCTCCGCGGCCGCCTCCGTCATTGTCAAGGATGTTCCTCCTTATGTGCTTGTATCCGGAAATACTGCGAAACCGAACGGTCTTAACAGAGAAGGCCTGAAACGAAACGGCTTTACCATAGAGGATATCAGTATTCTGAAAAAGGCCTACAAAATAGTATATAAAAACGGACTGATTACAGATGAAGCCTTGAATCGCCTTGAAGACCTGTCTCGGGAATCCGAGAACGTTGCATTTTTTCGTAATTTTATCAGCGCCTCCAAGCGTGGCATAGTCCGGTGAGAGATTGATTTTTTGCTCGCTCTGATGCTGTCCAAATCGTAGCGGCATTGGATTTGGAAAAATAACCACCGAGCATCATTTCTCTCTGGAAAGGCCTCCCCGGAAGCGTAGTAGTCTGAATCATTGGGAAATGTAAAGATGTATCCGAATCTGCCATTTGATATATCCCGTGAAGTATTTGCCGGAGTTGATGAAGTGGGCCGTGGGTGTCTTGCGGGCCCGGTTGTGGCCGCAGCAGTAATTTTAAATAGGCCCAATACTATTTGCGGATTAAAGGATTCAAAAAAAATGACGGCTGAAAAAAGGACCCTGGTTGCCGAAGAAATAAAAGAAAAGGCGAGAGCCTGGGCGATTGGAAGAGCCGAGGCGCAGGATATAGACGTACTGAATATTTTGCAGGCCAGCTTGCTGGCAATGAAAAGGGCGGTTGAAAATTTGCCGATCATTCCTTCATGCATAGCCGTTGATGGTCAGTTTTGTCCGAATGTAAGCATGCAGAAAGTTGCGATTGTCAAGGGAGATAACTTGATCAAGGAAATCAGCGCCGCATCGATTGTGGCGAAAGTTTATCGGGACCAGGAAATGATTAGATTGGCGCAGCGCTATCCTGATTATGGCTTTTCAAACAATAAAGGCTATCCGACCAGACAGCACCTCGACTCACTGAAAAAATATGGTGTAACGGATATACACAGACGCAGTTTTTCCCCCGTCAATGACTTATGCAGACCAAAAGAGTAGCTCCGATGGGCTTCATCCACTTGCACGTTCATTCCGAGTACTCATTGTCCGATGGCATTGTCCGCATAGATGAATTTGCCCGCGCGCTGGCCGATATGAATATGCCTGCCGCCGCTATAACGGAACAATCCAATCTTTTTTCAGCAATTAAATTTTATCGGGCCATGCAGGCCGGCGGAATCAAACCGATTATCGGGTGTGAATTGAACCTTATTCCGCCCACGCAGGAGGATACACACAGTCGTATTGTTTTGTTATGTCAAAACATCATCGGCTATGGAAACCTGAGCAGGTTGGTTACGCGCAGTTATATCGATGGCTGGCATCGCGGTATTCCGAGCATTACATATGAATGGCTGGCCGAATTGAATGAAGGTCTGATTGCTTTGTCCTGTGCGGAAGATGGCGATGCCGCACAGGCGCTTTTGCGAAAAAAAAAATCAGAAGCGGAACAAAAAATAACGTACTGGATGACTCACTTTCCCGATCGATTTTATCTGGAATTGCAAAGAATCGGGCATGATCTTCAAGAGGTTTATATTCATCGCATTCTCGAACTGGCAGGTAGATTTAATTTACCGGTCGTGACAAGCAATAATGTCCGATTTTTACTGCCTGAAGATTATGAAGCGCATGAAACCAGGGTCTGTATTAATCAAGGCCATATATTGGATGATACAAGGAGGCGGCAGCAATACAGCGCACAGCAGTATCTTCGCTCTTCGGAAGAAATGCTGGAATTATTCGATGACATTCCCGAGGCAATAGCCAATACCGCACATATTGCCCAGCGTTGTACCATTGAATTTAAATTAGGTGAATATTTTTTGCCTCGTTTTCCGGTTTCCGACTGCTCCAGTCAGGATGAATTATTGCGGAAAAACGCAGAAGCAGGATTTGAACAGCGGCTGGCTCAAAGTAAATCGGACGGGATCAATATCGTTGAAGAAAAATATTGGAAAAGACTGGATGCTGAAATTGAGATTATCAACAGCATGGGGTTTGCAGGGTATTTTCTGATTGTCGCGGATTTTATTCACTGGGCGAAAAAAAATAATATACCCGTCGGTCCCGGTCGTGGTTCTGGCGCAGGTTCGCTGGTCGCCTATACATTGGGAATCACCGAACTCGATCCTGTGCCTTTTAACCTTTTATTTGAACGTTTTCTCAATCCAGAACGGATATCGCCGCCCGATTTCGATATTGATTTCTGCATGGACCGGCGCGATGAAGTAATTGATTATGTTGCCAATAAATACGGGCATGATCGCGTTTCCCAGATCATTACCTTTGGCACCATGGCGGCCAAGGCGGTGATACGGGATGTTGGTCGCGTATTGGGGTTTCCATACGGGTTCGTTGATCAAATAGCAAAACTGGTGCCGCTCGATTTGAATATGACCTTGGCTCGCGCACTTGCCCAGGAAGAACAGCTATCGCAGAGATATGCCAAAGAAGAGGAAGTAAAAAGACTGATTGATCTGGCAAAAAAACTTGAGGGAATTGCCAGAAATGCGGGAAAACATGCGGGAGGCCTGGTTATTGCTCCGAAGGCCTTGACTGCATACATGCCTTTATATTGCGAGCAGGGCAGCGATGCTACCGCGACCCAGTTCGATATGGGAGACGTTGAAGCAATTGGTCTGGTTAAATTCGATTTTCTCGGTCTTCGGACACTTACTATTATTGACTGGGCAATAAAAGATACGAACAGGCTGAGGCAGAAGCGCAAGCTCGAACCGGTAGATATAAATAAAATTCCGCATAACGATAAAAAAGTATTCAGCCTGATTCAGAAAATGCAGACCACGGCCATTTTTCAACTTGAATCCGATGGAATAAGAAAATTGATAAAGCGGCTTAGACCCGATTCTTTTGATGATTTAATTGCACTGGTGGCGTTGTTCAGACCGGGACCGTTGCAGTCGGGCATGGTGGATGATTTTATCGACAGAAAACACGGGCGGGCTGAAGTCCGCTATTTGCACGATTCTCTGGAGCCCATACTGAAATCTACCTACGGTGTGATCTTGTACCAGGAACAGGTTATGCAGATTGCCCAGGTATTAGCCGGATATACATTGGGTTCCGCCGATATCTTGCGCCGTGCCATGGGCAAGAAAAAACCAGAGGAAATGGCAGAACAAAGAGAGTTTTTTGTTCAAGGAGCGGTAGAACGAAATATAAATAAAGGCCTTGCCACAAAGATTTTCGATCTCATGGAAAAATTTGCCGGCTATGGTTTCAATAAATCGCATTCGGCGGCCTATGCGCTCATTGCATATCAAACAGCCTGGCTGAAGACGCACTATTCGGCGGCATTCATGGCTGCCGTTTTATCTGCCGATATGGAAAACACGGATAAAGTCATTCTGCTGCTTGAAGAATTGAAGAGACTGGAGATTGACCTATTGCCGCCGACGATTAATCACAGTTTCTATAATTTTACCACTGTGAATGAATCCACCATTCGTTACGGCCTTGGCGCAATAAAAGGGATGGGCACTATAGCCGCTGATAATATTATTGAGGTAAGGGAAAAAAACCAGCAATTTTCCGATCTATTTGATTTATGCAGACGCATTGATCTGCGCAAGGTTACCAAGCGATCTCTAGAGGCGATGATTAAATCCGGCTGTCTTGATGAATTGGATCCGAGCCGTAGCATTTTGTCGGCAAATCTCGACAAGGCAATATCCTCTGCCGAGCAGTTTTTGCAAAATAAAAAAAGCGGCCAGGTGGATCTGTTTGGAGTTGGTGCCCAGGCAAATGATGGCGCGGATTGCTTCGATGCGGAAAATTACTCTGCCGCTTATGAACATGCGCCGGACTGGGATGAAAATAAACGCCTGACGAATGAAAAAGAGGCCTTGGGCTTTTATCTGAATGGTCATCCGATTGAGAGTTACGAAGATGAATTAGCCAGGATCATTACCGTAAAATTAAATCAATTATCCCCCGGCAAGATCAGGGTAGCCGGTTATATTATGGAAATACGCACTAAATATAATGCGCGCGGCAAATCGGCGGAAGTACGCTTGGATGACCGCAGTGCCAGAGTTATAATACGAGTATATTCGGAGGAGTACCGGACATACAGGCATTTACTTCTCAAAGATCAATTGATTATCGTCAGCGGCACCGCCGCTAAAGATGAGTATATTGCAGGCGGACATTCTATTAAAGCTAAAGAAATATATACGCTTGACTATTTCAGGGAGCGCTATGGCACATTGAATCTGTCACTATCGGATAAAGACGTGGATGCTGGGAGAGTGCGTGTATTACAGGATATAATAGCGCCGTTTCGCAAGGGAAACAGCCATGTTCTGATAAATTATAATAAAGATGGCACACGTGGCAGAATCAATCTTGGGGATGATTGGAAATTGATGCTGAATGATGAATTACTACAAAAATTATATACGTCCTTTGGCATGGAAAACGTTAACGTAGACTACAAATTCAACAGACTGCCGATTCAATGAATACTGTAAATCGATAAACCCATGGATTTTCTTGATTTCGAACGGCCTATTGCCGAACTTGAAGCGAAAATTGAAGAGTTGCGCTATGTTGGCACGGATAAAGAGCTGAACATTACTCACGAAATCAGCAAGTTACAGGAGAAAAGCGCCGAGCTGATAAGATCCATTTTTTCATCCTTATCGGCGTGGCAAATCTCTCAGTTGGCGAGGCATCCGGGAAGGCCCTATACCCTGGACTACATTGAAAGAATAATTACCGATTTCGAAGAACTGCATGGGGAGCGTAATTTTGCGGACGACCCGGCTATCGTTTGCGGTGTTGGCAGATTGGAGGGGCAATCTGTCGCAATTATTGGCCAGCAAAAGGGCAGGGATACAAAAGAAAGAATTTATCGCAATTATGGCATGCCCAGACCGGAAGGCTATCGTAAAGCGCTGAGAATAATGAAACTCGCCGAGCGCTTTAAATTGCCGATACTGACATTTATCGATACTCCGGGCGCCTATCCGGGAATAGATGCCGAAGAACGGGGGCAAAGCGAGGCGATTGCCAGGAATCTTTTGCTCATGTCCGGGTTGAAAGTACCCATTATTTCTACAGTAATCGGTGAAGGCGGTTCGGGGGGCGCCTTGGCAATAGGCGTCGCCGATTTTCTGTTTATGCTGCAATACAGCACCTATGCCGTCATATCTCCGGAGGGATGCGCGTCGATTCTATGGAAAAACGTGGACAAAGCAGAGCAGGCCGCAGAAGCGATGCACATTACCGCCGCCAAGTTGAAAAAACTGGGATTGATCGATGCAGTGATTAACGAACCACCGGGCGGCGCCCATAGAAATTATAATACTACCGCTCAGTTCTTGAAAAAAGAATTGCTGGAGAAGCTCAAGCTATTATCACAAAAAAGCAGCGAGCAGTTGGTTATGGAGCGCCGGCAGAAAATAAGAGACGTTGGAAAATATAAAATAAACTAGCGAATCCGCGCATCGGATACGATAATTTGCCTGTTTCCAAGCTCACCCCTTCCAATATATACCATCGGTTAGCTCAATATCCTGCCGCCAATAAATATATCATTGCATGCAGCGGCGGTCTGGATTCGCATGTGCTGCTGCATCTTATGCACGCCCTGTCTCCGCAGTTGAGTGCCGTCCTTGCCTGTATCTATATAAACCATGGATTGAGTGAGCACAGCGATAATTGGGGCAGGTTTTGCCGGAATATATCCAATCGATACGCTATAGATTTTATAGAATTGAAGATACAGGAAGCCCCGCCTGCAGGAGTAAGCATAGAAGCCTGGGCGCGTGAGATGCGCTACCGGCTTATTTCCGACGAAATGGCCGACGGTGATATTTTGATGACCGCGCACCATCGGGATGATCAAGTCGAAACCGTTTTGCTCCATTTATTGCGTGGTTCCGGCCCCAGAGGACTGTCGGGCATGCGTACAATCCGCCGATTTGGCAGAGGCTGGCATGCAAGACCGATACTCGATTGCAATAGAGATGAACTCCTGCACTACGCAATAAATAATAAACTCAATTATATCAGCGATGAAAGCAATCAGGACGTACGCTACGATAGAAATTTTCTAAGAAAAAATATCCTGCCCGGATTGAGAAAAAGATGGCCAAACCTGAATAAAACACTTGCCCGCGCAGCCGATAATCAATTATTTGCAGCAAAAATCCTGGATGCCTTGGGAGCGGAGGATTTAAAGGCGGCTCAGGGTGAAAACAACCGGGTGATTGATCTGGACAAATTTGAAAAACTGGATGAACAAAGACAGATTAATCTCATTATATACTGGCTGCGGATTCTGGATCTGCCGGCCCCCGGAGTAGCACATATCGATGAAATAATGAAAAATATTATTTTATCGGATTATTCTAAAACTCCCTGCACAAATTGGCCGGGAGCCGAGATCAGACGATACCGTCGAATGATGTATGCCCTGAAGCCACTGTCCCCCCATAATCCCGGCGCCTGCTACTCGTGGGACATAAACCGGCCATTGACTCTTTCCTATGGGATTATTGAGGCCGCCAAAGGGACCGGCAACGGATTGGCGGCAAAGTTATGCAGCGCCGGGGACATCTCCATTCGCTACAGACAGGGTGGGGAAAAGATAAGGCTGGCAGAACGAAGACACTCAATTACCGTAAAGGATCTCTTCCAAAAATATGGCGTCATTCCCTGGTATAGAGATCGGATCCCGCTGATATATATTGACGGCAACCTGGCCGCCATTCCCGATATCTGTATAGATGGCCGATTTGCCGCCAAAAAAGATGAGACCTCATGGAGTATAACTTGGAAGCACCCCGACCCGATCATGTATGGTTGATACCATGGTTGATACCATGGTATCTGCTACCCACCCCGATGGGTTGTGCTGAACTTGATTGTGACGGGAATGGAAGCCCTGATCATGAAGAAGATTGTCAGTGACATATAAAACAGGAGAAAAGTTGCGATGCAGAGTTTTGATATTGAATTAGCTTTAATGACGTTATCATCAACGGGTGCTGATGAAGTTTCATACATTCTTCCGAAGGATTATTTAATTGAGCATAGATCAAATACCGGATGGGGATATGTATTGCGTCTTCCGGATGATAAGTTGTCAGGTGATCTTAATGAACAAACCATAGCTTTTCTGACGGGACTTACATCGATAATGAAATGGGTAAAAAGTTCGTCAAGTGTATTAAGGGTTGCCGTTTTCCATGACTTCAATGTCAGTGCGTATTGTGACATTAATCTTGATGAGTTTGATTTGTTCGTGTCATCTGATCTAAAATTAGAACTTACAGTTTATCCTGTTGACGAAACTGTTGATTAACGAAAGGTTTCTTGGGTAGTCTATACGCAAGGTGGTGCATGATTTGTCTTTTTCTTTAACAATGAAGATTTGATTTGAATGGTTATGAAATTTTCAAATTCAATGATTGTATTCTTCACGCTAGTAGTACTTGTCTTGCTATTTGAGTTAATGATGCGTTTATATGCGCCACCAGGTAATCTTATGTTTGTGATAATATTTAGTGTACTGGCTATATTCACGCCTTTTGTTTTACTGGTAGTCCAACCTTACACTATTCCATTGACACTGATTTTTATTTATTTATTTTATTTATTGGCATATAAATTTAAAACCATTCATTATAAAAATATATATTTAGTTTTTTTGACATTTTTTTGGTATTGGTATGGGTGGTTATGTTTCTCCTATCACGCAACATAATTAAATATAAGAGTTCATTCAATAATATGAGTGAATTACGCTACCGGGGTGATGACTGGATGCTTGGCTGTCGCTACGGCAACGGGCAGTTGGACCAACGCAGCTATGACCTGCAAGGGCGGTTGACTGCTCAGCGGCTGTCGGGGGCCGAGGATACCCAGACCGATGCCCGTACCTACCGTTACGATGCCAACAGCAACATCTTGGACCTGAGCGGCAGCTACGAGCGCAACCGCTACGGCTATGACGCGCTGGACCGGCTGCAGAGCGACCGCATTGATGAAGCGTCCCCGGAGCAGTATGAGTACGACCTGAACCACAATCGGCTGAGTGCAGAGCAGGAGGGGGCAGGGAACATACGTTATGACTACACCCCGGGCAGCAACCGGTTGGAGGCAAGCGAGGAGCGACGCGGGGTGGGGGCAGCGCCGTTTGCGCCCCGAACATCCCGGCGCCTGGAGTACAACGACGCAGGACGGCTATGGCGGCTGCATGAAGGGGATCCCCCCGACCAGCGCCTGCGTACTGAATACATCTACAACGGGATGGGCCAGCGCACACGCAAGGTGGTGCATGATGCGGACGGGAGTAACCGCAAGCATCCAGCATGTTGGTGGGACTGCACTAATGATGACGAAGACTCATGTTCAGTAGAAAACTAAGGTAATGCTGACATGGCTATAATCAATAGGGTTGTTTTTTTCGGTTTGATAGTTTTCGGCGGAATTATGTATTTGTCTCTTTTGGTATATTTCGTATTTCCAAGTATTTATATTTATATTCAGCTACCACAATGGCTGACTGGGGCGTCCGTTATCTTAGCTTATTTTTTTGGAGTATTTGCCATTTTGGCGTTATTCTGTGTTTTATTGTTTTCTATTATGAGAAGGCAGCTTTCAATAATAAAACCTCTTTATGTTGTGAATGGGTTACTTGCATTTGTAGGTTTTGGATTTCCCTTGCTTTTAATGATAATCGACGAATTACAATTATAACGACGTATTACTCGGCACCCCAAGAATCATTCAGCAGGTGCGTTAAACCCGACAACAGCACTCAGTATGTAACGATACTGTTTGATACCCTCGACTACGACCACATTGGAGTTATGGAGGAATTCTTGGAAGTTTCGTGTCCCTAATCAAACGACATCCTACATACCCGGACCACCTGATGACTACTCGTCTTGGGATGGATGAGACAGGGACGGTGGTATGGCACTGGGAAGGGGAGGCATTTGGGGAAAGTGAAGCAGAGCAGTACCCGGATGGGGATGGCAGGGAGGTGGTGATGCGTTTGCGCTTTCCGGGGCAGTACTTCAATGCCGAGTCTAACCTTACTGTTGTGCCTCAAAAACCCCAAGAAATGTAGAAAAATACTTACAATGTAAACTCCGCAAATGTATAATGCTGAGAAAAGCAGTAAGAGCTTGTCATGGACGCAAAAATGACCCCAATCCGAGAAAGCATAATATGGCTATCCAACAGATGAGAAACAGAGTTAAGAATTGTAATCGTTTTTTAGATAAGAAAGATTATTGTAGGTGATTGTCTATGGATGATGTTGAAAAAAATCGTATTTTAGATAAGGTTGTATCATCCTTTTCTTCTGTCCCGTATCCATATGATTATGATTATTTTAAGGCGATTGCTGATAGAGATTACTTGGACTTCAAGCCAGGAGACCAAAAAAAGCATTGGGATGATATTTCTGAAGAGGAATTGCTCAAGTACTATGACTTTATCTTCTTTCTTGACCCGGAAGGTGTAATTTATTATCTGCCTTCTTACATTAAAGTAATTATGGAAAATACTAATATCGCTGACCACCGGTTTGGAGAGTGTTTATTCATGGAGATTGCAGACTTATTAGACCCCAAACTATTAAATGAAAATCAAAAGCAATCGATAAAAGATTTTTTGAAATATTGCCTAGACTCCATTCATCCTGAAAATGAGTTAGATGATGTATTAATTGAAAAAGCCATTTCCAATTTAAGTTAAAAAGGGCCCAAAGGTCACCCAAATAAGAACAACGAAAACCGGGACGGATTCTGAGGTATCCCCACGAAATAATGATTGATATTACGGAAGATGGAGGGCTCTATTACTGCATATTAGCCCCTGATATGTGTAACAACTGCTCGGATAAAGTAAAGCCTCCATATAGTAGCGATGATTGGGTAGAGTGCTCTAGAGAGTGTTTGCAAAAAAAAGATAAAGGGTGTAATATAACCTCTGGAGAATGTAGTGATGAAGGGATTGATTCAAGTTGTAACATAAGAATTCATTGGGAGTGTTGGCTAAAATGTTTTTGAGCAAACGACAATTGATAGGACTGTTAGTAGCTCCGTTATTTGCTCCGATGGTGTTCTTTATTATTGTGTATATTCTTGCGACGTGGCCTACTCCTTTTAGCACAGACCATGGGAATCCATTTGATGCCTTCCTTATTGTGATGGCGATCGGGACTCCTATTTCTTATTTAGTCGCGATTTTTTTAGGTATTCCTATATTAAAAATTGCAGAAAAGTTTAATCAGATAAATTTTAATTCAATTGTACTAGGCGGAGGAGTAGTTGCTATCTTACCGCTTTTAATAACAGAAATACTTAATGGAACACTTTTTGATAATCCCGCTGTATTTAATATCTACCTTTTGCTCTTTGTTTGTGGAGTACCTGTTGGAATAATATTTTGGTTTGTTAGTGTTAGATCTAATCAGAGTAACTAATTATCCACTGTCATTATTAAACAGTAGAGAAGCCTTCCTCTAACCCTGCCATTGAGCAGGGTTTTTATTGCCCGAATAGAACTGGAATCAAATCGGCTTTAACGCACTCTCCACCTGCCGCTTAGCGATAATGGCATCAATGACATTGATGACGGTGGTCTGGTCGTCCTGACTGAGCTCTTCCATTGATCTGGACAAATTTGAAAAACTGGATGAACAAAGACAGATTAATCTCATTTGTCGGTGGCGGGATTGGTGGAACAGGTGACTTCATGGGCAATTACATCGATATGAGAAACGCCGGTATCATTGGTGGGGACAAATATTTTCATTGCAAAGCAAATTGTGAAGCTGTACAACGGGGGGAAGGCGGTCAGAACGCAACACAGTGTATTAGTGATAGCCGTGAATGGGTAGGTCGAAACGTAAAAGGTGATGAATATTCGGATTCAACTGCTGATCAAGAAGCCAACCACTATGGTGACTGCCGTAAAATGTGCGCACCGTACCGTCCAAATGGCTTACCATCACGATATTAAGGCATTAACATGAAAATACTTTTGATACTGGCTTTTAGCGGCATTTTTCTTGAGTGCTGTGAATTTATGGAAATTGACAATTGTCTTGATCTTGGTGGCAGGTGGGAGTACGAAAACGAAAGATGCGATTTTGGTGATAAGTCCGTCCCAGAAAATTGGAACATCCCAGAAAATTGGAAATAGTTCAACGCTAGATTGAACTTTTTTCATTTATAGAGAGGGACATAATATGTATTTTTGGAAAATTAATGATCTGAGAAGAGATTTAATAGAAAAGCCTCTTTCAGAAAAAGATCAACTTAAATATTTGTTAGCGTATACTATTTTAGTGAGCTTGGCACTGATGATTTATACAGTTACAAAATATAATGCCTGGAATATTTATTATAGTATAATTGGCATGATAATAGAGATTATTGGAATAATATATATCTATAAAATAAATGGAGGTTCAAAAGGCGAATACATACTACAAAGATATTTTTCTTTAGGATGGGTTGTGGCAATTAGATGGTCGGTGCTTATAGTATTACCAACTTTAATAGTATATTATACTGTTTTAGGAATTTATTATCTCAGGTCAGGTGTAACTGGAAGTACCACAGTTTATGATGGAATAGTTTTTAGCTTAATAGAGCTGATTTATTTTTGGTTGCTCGGAAGACATGTAAAAAAGGTGTCATTAAAGTTTGAACCCACAGAGTAAGGTTATCGCTACATGTCGGGATGATTCCGGTAAAGCGAAAGACTGGGATGAACAAGGAAACGGAAAATATCTTTTGACGTACTTAAACCTTGTGTGGCATATTACTCGGCGACTTAATCTATTAAAATTATGAGTAAGGCGAAAAAATAATACTAAGGAACATCTGATTAATACGCGAAAACTTTGTAGTCAATGAGAAACACTCTTTTCTTCGATGAGCGCAACCGCCACATCGAGATGGCGATGCCCCACGTAGGCGAGCGCGAGTCCATCACCCGCTACAGCCTGGATGCAGAGAGCAACATGGTTGCGATGACCGACCCCAACGGGGCGCAATCAAGATCGGTCTATGACCGGGTAGACCGGCTGAGCCGCTACACCCACCGTTTGAGTGGGGTGGCCGAGTACGAGTACGACATCCGGGACCGGATTATCAAGGTGGTGGCTCCGAACGGGGTAGTGACCGAGTACGACTACGACGTGCTGGCGCGGGTGACCGAGGAGCGCAGCTCAGACCGAGGCACCCTTATAGATAATTATGATTGCCCATATAGATAGTGATGAAGTCAAGCCAATTAAATAAAATATTTGTTTTTATAACATCAGCATTAATTACTATATTGATGTTTGTATTTTACATCTCTGTGTGTATAAGTTTTCCTGATTTCGCATCATTATTTAATGATTTCGGTAGTGATTTACCTCTTGTAACCAGCTTGATACTAAAAACATATTGGTATTGGATGGCTATGCCGATCATAAGTTTATTTATTACTATAAAAATATTTTATGTAAGAAATGAATCAGTAAAATCACAATACATTTTATTTTCCATTCCTCTTCTTTTTTTTCTGGTGTCCATAGCATTAATTTTTCTCTCAGTTTATGGATTATATTTACCAATCTTTGAGCATACAAAAGGATGATTTAGGCCAAAGCTGGGTAACTTGGTTCAAAGATAGAGAGAACCAGAGCGAGGACCGCCAAACCGATGCACACAGCTACTGTTAAGATGCCAATTCAAATAGTACCTGGAAGAGGTAAAGCCACAGGATTTGCTCGAGGAGTTAAGTAAACAATGAGATTACTTCATATATGGATTGTATTGATTGCATTTATTGCGAACAGTTCTTGTGCTCAAAAAAAATATGAACATTACCGTATTTATGAAGTAAGTGACATGGATGATTATACTCGGGATTATTATACAAATGACCTAAGGGGGACAAGCCCAGGAATAGCCTGTGGAAATTTTAAAACAGGAAATAACGTGGGGTGCTTTAAATTACTCGTAAGGAAAAAAGATGGGGCACTCCGTTCACTAGTTTATGATGACGACGAAGGAACAGAGAAAATTTATGAAATTGAATATGGTCCGCCGTCAGGCGGCGGTTACTTGGTATATATCGAAAAGATATATGAAAGCCAGTTAGAACAAACGGCGCTACTTCCAGGCCATAAAGAAGTTAAATTAGCAAAAAGTCAACCTTCTTTGCAATTGAATTTTTTTGAAAAATCAGCGGTTGTTTTTTATTGGAAGGATGATAAATTTAATGAAATATGGGTATCCGACTAAAAGAAACCTATGAAGTCGTTAGAGTGTGGATAAGAGAATGGAATATGCTAAGGATAGAAAGATAATAAACAAAAATGATTTGTCTCTTTCTTTAACAATGAAGATTTGATTTGAATGGTTATGAAATCTCCACCTTCAAGGATTGTATTATTGACGCTAGTAATACTTTGCTTACTAGTTAATTTAATAGTGTTGTTAGGTGCTGCAGCGTTAGTGTATTTAGACTCGCCAGAGTCAGTTGATATTGAATTAGCTGTGTTTAAATTTATGATAATGCTTAATGCAGTGGCGATACTCACGCCTTTTTTTCTACTAGTACTCCAACCTTACACTATTCCATTGACACTGATTTTTATTTATTTATTTTATTTATTGGCATATAAATTTAGGACCATTCGTTATAAAAATATATATTTAGTTCTGTTGACATTTTTTTGGTATTGGTATGGGTGGTTATGTTTCATTATTCTGGACCGGCTGTAGAGCGACGGGATTGATGAGGCGTCCCCGGAGCAGTACCAGTACGACCTGAACCACAATCGGTTGAGCGCAGAGCAGGAGGGGGCAGGGAACATACGTTACGACTACGCCCCGGGCAGCAACCGGCTGGAAGCAAGCGAGGAGCGGCGCGGTGCGGGGGCAGCGCCGTTTGCGCCTCGAACATCCCGGCGCCTGGAGTACAACGACGCAGGACGGCTATGGCGGCTGCATGAAGGGGATCCCCCCGACCAGCGCCTGCGTGCCGAATACATCTACAACGGGATGGGCCAGCGCACGCGCAAGGTGGTGCATGAGGCGGACGAGAGTAACCGCACCACCGTCTATCACTACGACCTGCGGGGGATGTTGATTACCGAGACCGATGCCAGCGGCATGGTATTGCGTGATTACCTGTGGGCCAATGGTCAGCCGGTGGCGCAGATTGAAGTAGCGGGCGAGGCGGAACAAATAACCTATCTGTACCCGGACCACCTGATGACTACTCGCCTTGGGATGGATGAGACAGGGACGGTGGTATGGCGCTGGGAAGGGGAGGCATTTGGGGAAAGTGAAGCAGAGGAAGACCCGGATGGGGATGGCAGGGAGGTGGTGATGCGTTTGCGCTTTCCGGGGCAGTATCATGATACTGAGACTAACCTGTTTTATAATTGGAATCGATATTATGATCCTACTATAGGTCGCTATATTACCAGTGACCCGATTGGGTTGGTGGGGGGAGCAAATACCTACTTGTATACATATGCTAATCCGCTAAGATTTATTGATCCGACAGGATTGTATCTGCCGAACTTTCCAGAGGGTTCTGATTGCCACTATCAAGTTTTTAAAGAAAGAAATGCTTCTAGGACTTATGGAAAAGAATCTCTGACAATGATTCATAAGGGTTTATTATGCAATAACCTTGGAGGTCTAATAAGTTGCATGTATATAGATATTGAAACTCCGATGGACAAATCGTTGATTGAGAATATTAAGACTTTATATTGGGAAGTTTGGTGTAAGAACGAACTTGAATGTCAGCCAGATAAGTATGTCCTGGTTGGCACGGGCAGCCATGAGAACACGACTTTGAAGTCTGAATTTGTGTACGGCGAGCCAAATTTTACTTGGGGGATGTCTGGAGAATTTAATAGTAAGAAAAATAAGGGAAGACGATGAACTATTATAGGAGTTAGTATGTATGACTGATGATATTGGTTTTTCTATTAAGGGGGCTGGAAAGATTATTCTATTTTTCTTTTGCTCTTTTATTCTGGCTGATTTTTTAGGAGCATTGTCTTGGGCCATGGTTTTGTTAATTCCAGAGATCGCCGTCCCAATCGCTCCATTTAGTTTTCCATGGATATTTCATATTATCTCGATATTTGTAGCGTATCTCATATCTGGTTCGATTCTCAGGCTCTATACAAAGAATTGGAATATGTTCTTATATTTCTTGATTGCTGTAATTTGCGGGTTTTTTGTTTATTTAATTGATTTTGTAATAGTGCCTTTGGAGTTTGGATTGGACGTGTATTCAGGGCTTGTCTTTTCTGTGCATGCGTCTGTGAATTCGGATCTTGCCTTTGACGAGATACATACATTTTTCATACAATTGACACGTTACAGTGCCCCTGTACTTGGTGTATTTTTAGGTGCTGTTGTTATAGGTAATTTGTTGGTAGCTAAAACTGATTTAGCGAAGATGAAGATACTGCCCAATATAATCAAAGGGTCTGCGTTTATATTTTTTGTACTTATTTGTGTTGCATATTCCTTGTCAGAAAAAGAAGAAGGATTAAATTATGGATTATATATTGCCGATAATAATCTGTTTTCCAGAGTTGTAGAGCACATGGAAGATCAAGATATGGCATTTAAGATGCGAACACAGGAAAACGGTATCGAATATATTTATTTTAATAGATTCTACTTATTTGAAGTCAGAAGAATAGTTCCAATGTTCAAGGGAACAGAAGGTGGTTTTGAACGCGGAGCTTTATGTAAGCCCGATATTAATGATCGAAATGCAATTTTAGTAGATTTTGTAGAAAACAACATTGATCATATAATATATTCTTCTGATTCGGGTCATTGTTTTTATTGGTCATCTGAAGATGCCTCCAAAGTGTCAAGTATATTGAGGCATACGATAGAGTCAAGTATATTGAGGCATATGAAGAGGCGAACAAAAACTAGATTATATATTGATCCCCCCTATAAAAATCTGTTTTCCAGAATTGTGAAGAACATGGAGGATCAGGGTGTGGAATTTGAAGTACGAACAGATGAAAACGGTATCGAATATATTTACAGGGAGGTCGAAAAATTAACTCAGACACTTCAGGAAGAAGATGATAAATACACCCGAGGTTTATGTCAGCCTGATATCAATGATCGAAATGCAATTCTAAAAGACTTTGTAGACCACAATATTGATCATAAGATCGAATCTTCTACTTTTGAGGGTCATTGTATTTATTGGCATCCTAAAGATACCGATAAAGTATCAGAGCATGTTGAGGTATACAAGGAAATAGGCAATAGCAATCCTGCCTTTTTTGACTTGGACAAAGTTGAATGATTGCGTTCTCAGTAGAGAAGCTTTCCTCTGAACCTGCTTAGAGATGCAATGGGAGAAGATGAACAGATTGCCTTGAAGTGGTCCTCAAAATTTGGACAGTTATTTAAGGTATAGTCTATTTTATATAAGGAGCTACATATTAGCATTTATCATCATGAAAAAGATACGGCGATTTGGGTGTCTGATAAAACCAAGGCCAACCCGGACAGGCTAGGGGAGGATGGTGTTGCTTCGTTTGGTGGTTTGTCTCGTAAAATTCATCAAATAGACTGCACAGAGGTTGTCGAGAAAGGTCTCATCGAACATGGTTATTACCTGAATGGTTTGGTGAATAAAGATATTCGTTTATGTTTATTACACTTTCCAGCCAATCATAAGGATCGCAATAGAGAGAGGCAAAAACAAGCAAATCATTGGAAACTTAAGCTGTGATTGTAGTAATCTCCCTATTCATAATCGCAACCTATACATAGGTTGGCCCGAATGCAGGGCGAATCGGCACGGAGCCTGTCACTGATGCGGCGTATGGGACTGATAGCGACGTGTCCGTGTAACGGGAGATCTCTTGCTGATTTTGGCTGACCTAAGAAGAGGGTACACTTCCGTATTGAGTATTGAGTATACAGCATTGCCATTACGATACCCGCAACCGCCATGTCAGTGCGCAGACTTCATGACACAGGATGTAGCGGCTGGTAGCTTTTTGCCAATCTCACAATTGTTGGCGTCATTCCCGTTTTGATTTTTACCTTGCAACAAAGTCAGGAAGGCGATAAGGAATACAGGCCAAAGCCCGCCTGAACGCTACGCAGTCTGTAAACAGTAACCGGCGGTTAGTTATGGGAAAGAAAGTATCAAAGAAAAGCGGCAAGTCACCCGTGAAGTTGACGAAAGATCCCGCGCGGGAAATGCCGGTTAAGAGCGCATCGTCCCAATCGGCACGGAAAGGGGGAAAGTTCCTCATTGTCGGTTTGGTCATTGTGCTTTTGCTGGGGCTTTTTCTACGGTATAGCGAAACGGGTTTCCGTCAAGACCATGAAGATCTGTATTACTATGACGGCCAGCCGGTGTTAATCAATGCGGACGGTTACTACTACCTGCGTTTTGCCCGCGACATACTGGAAGGCGGCTACGAGCGTTCCGATCCTTTGAGGAAAGCTCCCGACGGGGCGGAGCGACCGCTGCCCGCGCCTCTGCTTTCGCAACTCACTGCGGCGGTCGGCTTTGTAACCGGCGTTTCACTTGAGAAAGTGGCAACGTATCTCCCTCCGATTTTGGCGGTCTTGATTGTTTTCCCTCTGGTGTTCCTGATGAAACGGTTGGGCAAGGGCGGGATACGCGATGTGTTCGCGGTGAGTGCCGCGGCATTCTGTGTGTGCGGCGGTATCTATGTTACGAGAACAAGCGCCGGAGCTTTTGACACCGACTGCCTGAATGTTTTCTTCCTGCTGGCTGCGGCGGCGGCCGCCATGGGTTTTGCAAAAAATGCCGGCATCCGGCGGTATGTCTGGTTTGCCGCCGCTTTGCTCAATATGCTGCTCTTTTATCTGTGGTGGGATACCGCAAGGCAGGTGGCGATTATGATCTGTCTGGTCCCGCTGGCTCTGTCCGCCGCTCTTTATTACCGTCCGGCGAAAAAGGAAGCGCGGGTTTTCGGCGGTGTGCTGCTGCTGTGCTGCCTCGTCGTTTACTTTGCGGCATGGGATGTGATTATGTCCGATTTTTCCATCAGCGATGACGAACAACTGTTTGCGAAATCGGTTTCGGGCATCACATATCCGGACGCAATAGAAAATGTCGCCGAACTGAAACCCTTGAGCTGGTCGGAAATTGTAAAGCAGACCGCCGTGTGGAGTCCGGCGTTTATCGCCCTTGTGCTCGGTTTTATTGCCTATCTCCGGTCGCTGGGAAAGGATGCGGTGTTCTTGCTTGTTCCCTTGACCGTCGCCCTGACGGCTTTTGTGTTTGGACTTCGCATACTGATTTTCTGGATACCGCTGCTGGCTCTTGGAGGCGGTTATCTGGCAAATCTTATTTCCCTGCGCGTGGGGGCGGTCAACCGATGGCTGTTTTTTACGGTGTGCGCCGTCCCGTTGATTTGGATTGTTCCGCCCGTTACGGCGAAGTTGAGGCAGCCGCCCTCCGCTCCGAGCATGGTTAACTTTCTGCCGGTGGTTGAAGCCGTCAAAAAGCACACCCCCGAGGATGCGGTTATCTGGACGAACTGGGTTGCCGGGTATCCGATTATGTATTACACACGGCGCAGGGTGATTGCGGACGGGCAGTTTCAGTCCGGCGCCAGGAGGATGGTTACCTATCTCCCGATGGCGTCTTCCGATGCGCGGTTTTCCGCGAACTTTATGCGCTTTTATATGAAGCACGGCTTCGGAGCGTTTGAGCGGCTTCTTATAATCGGCGGCAGCAGCGAGCATCCGGGCGATTTTCTGGGCAAACTCTTTGGGGATGAAAAAGAGAGGTCCGTTCAAACATTCCTCAAGCACATCAAAGGGCACAAACTTGCCGAAACCGTCACAAACGCACGTGAAGCCGAAAGGTACCTCTTTCCGTCCGATATTCCCCCGACCTATTTCTACCTGCATCGTGAACTTGTTTCGGGGCACTGGTATCGCTTCGGCACGTGGAACGCGTATGAAGCTCGCCCCGGCGGGGAGGTTTATGTCGGCGCGGTTGAACAGATCAGACTTGAGGGCGACACGGTGAAAACCCCGGGCTTTTCATTCAATATCAACGAAGGGACAACGCTTCGCATTTCCGGCTTGGAAGGCGGCGGCGCGCGCAAGCCGATGAAGCGGTATGTCTTTCACAACGGGGAATCGCTTGAGTCAAAGGAGTACGATGCGGGGGATGACGGCTTTCATTTTGAATGGATAGCCGCCTCCGGTTTCGGCGTTTTGCAGAGCGGGAACATGGCTGAGACCGTTTTCAACAAACTGTTCATAAGGCATTCCTTCAGTCCCGAATCTTTTACGCCCGTTGATGTGAAGACGCCGCGCTACCAACTCTGGAAACTTACTTCAACCAACTGATTTGATGTCTCCCCAAAATATCATAGCCGTCATACCGGCATACAATCCGGACAGCCGTTTGACTGAAATCGTGAACGATCTTGCGGGCGCGATGAAAGTTGTAGTCGTCAATGACGGCAGCGATGACGGGAGTGTCTTTGAGAGTCTGTCCCGCAAGGACGGTGTTACGGTTCTCAATCACCGGCGCAACCGGGGAAAGGGCGCGGCGCTGAAGACGGCGTTTGAGGAGGTGTTGAAATCGCACGGCAATGCGGACGCCGTGGTTACGCTTGACGCCGACGGGCAGCATCTGGTTGATGATGTGAAAAAGGTTGTCGCAACCGCAAGGGCGGATGCAAAAGCGGTTACTTTGGGAGTGCGGTCGTTTGACCGGAACGTTCCCCTGCTTTCCCGGATTGGGAACCTGCTGACGGTTTTTGTCATCCGCCTGATTGTCCGGCGGAAAATATCGGACACACAGACCGGACTGCGCGTTATCCCGCTTTCGCTTCTGAAAACATTACACGGCATCCGCTATGACGGGTATGAGTTTGAGACGGAAATGTTGATGGTGACGGAGAGGGAACGATACGAAATCAGGGAGACGCCCATACGGACGGTCTATATTGACGAAAACAGAGGTTCGCATTTCCATCCGGTTGTGGATTCCATGAAAATCTACTGGGTTCTCCTCAGGCATGTTTTTGCCGGACTGCTGTCCGCGGTGATTGACACGGTGGTTTTTCTGGCGGTTTATTTCCTTGGAGCCCCGTTGCTTGTGAGCGTCTATACGGGACGGGTTGCGAGCATGTTTGTGAACTTTACGCTTCTCCGGCGTTTTGCCTTCCGCGCGGATGACGGAAGCGCGTCCGTCAAAGCCAAGTATCTTGCCCAGGTGTTGGTGATAGGTTTGCTGGTGTTTTGCATTTTAAGTTTGCTGGACAAACGCGCCGGAATAAGTCCTGTTTATTCAAAAGTTCCGGTGGAGTTTGTCATGTATTTTGTTAACTTTGCCATACAGAAGCGCTTTGTTTTCAAAAGAAGTGGACCCTATTATTAGGACAGCCTGGCAGCGATGTTAAGATGTAGTTGGTTTATGGTTATGCTGCCAAAGCAAGGTAGGCTTCCTCGGGTGTCTGATCACCCAGATTCGAGTGAGGCCGTTCCTCAATGAGTTCGCCGATCTTGGCCTGTAGCGTTTTGATCTCCGCTTCTGGTCCAGGGTTGCGCTTGCCTTTTCTGGTGAAGGGGTCCTTCATGCCATCAAGCGCCTCGCGCTTTCAGCTCAGGAGAATATGGCTTTCGTTTTGCCATTTGTGCAGCTCCTTATATAAAATAGACTACACCTTAAACAACTGTCCAAATTTTGGGGACCATTTCTGCCAGTGTGCATACTGTTTTCCAGTCGCCTGAATTGTAATATCGATTATAGCCATGTTGGAAAAAATTCTCTTTTTCAGAAAAAAGATCGCTGCTAAAAAGGCGAAACAAAGTAATGGCGCCGCGGGCGAAGATCGTCAAACCGATGTCAGGGAGCGGGAGACGGCATTGTATGGCAATGATACCCTGTCGAAGCAGCGTCTCTACGAGGAATGGGTGGGCAGGGAAGAATGGATTTTAAAGACCGAAGGGATCCCGCTGTTGCTGGGTATGGATCCCGATCAATGCGATATAAATAATGCCACGGAAAACACTACAGAAGAAATGGCCTCGCTTTGGCGGCATGCCCAGGCTTGTGCAACGCAAAATCTGCTGGTAGTAGTGAATTTAGAGCAGGAGCCGGAAGAGTGGCGGGTAACGCCGGTTGCGTTATATCAGTGGGCTATGATAAGCCGTGTTTCCATGCCGGCGGAATTGATGGGCTTGGCCGGGTTTGTGTTGCGGGCAGTTAAAAAACCTGTTTATGCAGAAAAGGACGCAAACACGCCCGAACTGAATAAATCAAAAAATATAATTTTGCATCAGAAGATGGCGCTGGGAGCCGCATTGGCCCTGCTTGCCAATCAGCGGGAACAATTTTTGGCGGAGACGGGCAGGGTGGATGCAGATAAGATTGTGGCACAGATATTTGACAATAAAGGCGTGTGGTTCAGACGGGACAAGCCTTTATTATCAAAAACTGCAATGCGGGATTTAATAGAAGGATATTTGGACTCAATCGCATCCGGCACACAGAGCAAAAACTGACTAATTGATTTCCGGAAGTTTGGTTTTTTGCATAATGGTTCGTTCCTCCTGCAAATGTTCAACGGAAAAACTGCTAAAACGCAGAAATATATCGCCAATCTCCAGAATATCGCCCTCATTCAGGGTGTGTCGCAATACTTTTTTATTATTGACATATACGCCGTTGGCCGATTCAAGGTCGATGATATCGAAGTCGCCATTCTGATTGCGGTGCAATTCCGCATGTCTCCTCGATATCGAGTTATCATCCAACGATAATTCATTATCCCGGCCACGTCCTATGCGCCATATAGTCTTAGTGACCGGGTAGCAGGCAGCCGTCTCATCCTGTTTGATCAAATAGGCATAAGGCTTGTATTCAGGCCTCCTATCCCTTGGCGATTTTCCGGGTCTGTTATCGCGCTTCCACAGTATCAGCAGGGTGGCAAGTACCAACAGTGTTACTATGATTAAAGCGGCCGGCGGTCCATACCATAACCAAAGATTGATGGGTTGCGGTTTGTTTTGCTGTGCGGTGATTGGTGTCGACGCCTGCTCTTTTTTGGCAAGGGCAGTTTCTGCAATTTTTGCCGAGGGCAGCTTGAATGGGACCGATACGACAGCGCCTCCTTTATCCGTGTTGAATGTAAGAGTAAGCTCATGCGCCAGCAGAGAGCGGTTTGGTTTGATTCCATTGAGTCGTATAAGGATTTGCCCGCCGGTGTCGATATTATCAAATGCAGTTTTGATATAATCCGGTTGCAGTTCATAATTGCCGTCCACCTCGACATATTCCCCTCCCGTTTCCTCACTGAGACGCCGTATTGTCTGGAGTGCCACGGATAAAGAGAGCGAGCGCGGATAACCGATGGAATTGATGATTATATTCGACTGGTGCGCCGCCTTGATCACATCCTCATGAAAATAGGCCTTGTCCTCTGCCAGTCCGTCCGATAGCAGAAAAATAACCTTTCGATTCGCTTTGCTTTTCCTTAAAACGCCGATGGCCTTGATTGTGTTGCGGTAAAGTTCTGTGGTCCTGCCGGCAGTTTTGATTGACGCCAGGGCGGCAGTAATTTCAGAGGATGCCGCTCCGATTGGCGCCGCTATGGTCAGCCGTTTATCGAAGCTGGCAAGACCGATGCGATGATGAGGCGCCTTGGACCGCAGAATTTGTTGAATATGTTTTTTCTTGATTTCAACAACTTTTTTCCGAGCGGGATCGCTCGTATCTATAAGAAATAGAATGGCGGTAACTGCATTGTCCCATGGATAAATCCTTGTCTGTTCGAGCGGCAATGACCTTCCTTCATAGGCTGCATCGATCCCCAATTGCGTTTCCGGTGTCGGAATGCGGTAATCACATTCCAGCGATTCAAATTCATGTTGTTCACAGGATACAAACGGTGTTTCACCGTGCGCATCAGCCGCCGGACCGGCTGCCGGAAGTCCCAGAAGCGCAAGAAAGCAAATGAATTTTCTTGTCGCACGCATAGTATTTGCGCTAAGCCTTATTTATCCGGAAATAGCGGATCCGGCATATCATAAAACTCTATTTCTACCGAGATTTGAGTGGTGCGGCTGTCATCTTCCAGCTCCAATATATTTTCTTCAGGCTCTTTAAATTCGCCCAGTTGATCTATATCTTTGTGGATCTTGCTGTTCACACTGATGATTTTCTCATGGAGAAGATCGGAATAGGCCAGTTTATATGCCCTGGGCGGGGCGGTGATGATCATATTTTCTATTTGCGCCAACCACAGATAGATAGCGCCGTCGTCTCCGGTTTGTTTATCGGGCTGTTCCACATAGGCGGAGAGCACTCTGAAGCGTTCCGGCGGGGTTTGTTTTGTCGGCCAGCCCAGCAAAGGCGGGAATGACATATAAGTGACCATATAAAAGACTGAGGTTAGTATTATCGCCCCCGCCTTTACCGACCATGACCATTTCGAGTACAGATTGATGCTCAACAACAGAACGGCAAGCAGAATATACGCAACGACTATACCTATAATTCCCAGTGTCATTTCTTGCTATCTCCAGAATATTGTTTTTTCGCCGATCGGTTTTATTCGACGATTGCCCTTAACCGATTAGCACCAGTTTTTTAGGCAGAAAATTAATATTGGATATCTTGCCGTGGCGTCCAATTCTGAACCGCAGCGCCGTTTTCTCTACCCCCACTTCTTCCAGGGTAACCGTTCCATAATAGATCACCTCGAGTGCCGGATTGACTTTGACCAGACGCACGTTTACATCCACCGGGTCTTTTGTTTCGGTGGCATAATAATGCACGTTGACCACATACTCGCCTTTTACTACCCCGCGAAGGGTAACAATTTCCTGGTTCAGCGGATTTTGCAGTTCTTCCCCATTGACGACGATCGTGTCATTGACCAATCCCCGGTCATCCCGGTCCAGATGCAACAAACCAGCCTCGGGACTTCTGAACCAGATCACCTGTCCGTCAGGATCCTCTACCCAGACATCGATATCATCCGGATTATTATCCTCCCAACTGATAGTCAGTATATATTCTGCCTTTGGATCGATGATCCCTGTTTTGGCCTCCGGGTTCATGAACATGATAGCCACAAGAAACAGGAAGGTAAATCCCAATAGTGCGTTGAACAGCAAATCAGTAAACGGGTCGGATTTCATTCTGTCTTTCGTTCTCATAATAGCTGCTCTTGGCGCTACACCATTTTGGGAATAACGTGGACATGGGTGAGATGCCTGATAATTTCAAGCAGTTCGTCCACGTGCCGATCGATCATATGATATTGCACTGCGGCCAGCATGCTGCAGATCAGGCCGGTCAGAGTGGTATATAAAGCCGTACCCATGCCGGTGCTCATATGTCTCAGTATTTTTTGCATTGTGGCGACATCGAAATCGGCAATATCGGCAATCGAGCCCAGCATGAAGATAAATCCGATGATCGTGCCCAAAAGTCCGAGTTTCAGCATGATATCAGCCATAAACCAGCCAATCTCCTGCGGTCCCTTGAGCCGTGATTCATACACTTCCAGCAAGTCGGAAGAATCGATGGTGGCATCATTATCCCTGTTTTTCCTGCGGCTGTCGCGATAATACACATCACTGAGGTACTCTGTCATTACCGAATGCGGCAATACGCTGTTCTGATTCAATCGGATGCCGCCACTGTCTTCGCTGAGGCTGAATGCCTGTTCGTTCCGCACCATTAGCCTGATTCTCCGCGAAAGATTATGCTGTTTGGACACAATATAAATGCGTCTACCGCAATGCAGTGTGACAAGGATATAGATCGCGCTGATAGCCCATGAAATTTTGCTTTTATCTACGGCAAACAGCAGTTGTATAATGTTTTCATACCAGGCGGTAAGTAAAGCGAATGCGATCAATCCCGAGAGGATTAACCATCTGAGCAATAGCACATGTTCGGGTTTATCTTGCATCAGGTATCGGGTTTTTCCAAAAAATCCAATTCATCCATTAAAAAAGGCTCATCTTCTGCCGCGTATTTTACTATTTTGCGCAGTATAGTATTTATATAGGCAGATATTTTTCTCATCTCATAGGAACCGGCATTTTCCGGCAATAATACCGTGCCGACAACAATTCCATCCTTCCTTTCACTGATGCTGAGTCTATAGGGGCAGTGATAGATAAAATCTGCATCAAGCGACAACATTTCCTCGGCATAGCTCAGATTGCAGAACAGTATTATTTCATAAAGAGGGAAGCCGGAGTCATTTCTTTTGCGGATGGCGCTGCCTATTTTAAGGCTGCCGGTAATCCTGAAATTATTCTCGGAAATAATAAATTCCGCATCCTGAATGGTTTCTTCAAAGGTTTTCTCACTCCGCTGTTCGATCACCTTTGGCGGCTTGTAGGAACACGCAGTAATCAGGACGAATGCGCCAAGCAGTGCGAATACATTATAATAATTGCCTCCAAAACCTGCCTTGGAAGCGATACATTCATTCACGAATCACCACCTGCGTCCCAACCCTTACATATTTCTTCAATTCCATAATATCTGCATTTGTCAATGCAACACAGCCTTCAGTCCAGTCCGCCTGCCGATGTATAAGTAATTTTTCTTTATTCGTTTCTCCCAGGCCATGTATGCCGATATATCCTCCGAGACGGGTATCCTGCGGAGGTATTTTCCGTTCCTTATGAGCGCTGGCTATTTGTTTGAATTCGTCGGCCGAGATGATCCGGTTTATATAGCCCTGCCAGGCATCGATCTGTCCCGGATAATCGATTTGCATGAAAAAATGAAATCTGCCGCTGGTCTTCAGGTCAACGATTCGATACGTGCCGACCGGTGTTTTGCTGTCCCCTTGCTCTATTTTCGTGCTGTTTCCCGCTTTTCCAGTGGCGGCATGGAAGGTTTTAACCGTATTTTCCCCCTGCTTGATCGCCAGTTGTCTGTCTCCTTTGGAAACGACAATATAGAAATCATCGCTCGCAGTGGCAAGTGGATTGAAGCAACATGCTATGCAGCATAGCAGGAGTTCTGTGTAGCGGCGCATATTCATTTACAGTTGCGTTTGATAGAATTTGATCAAAAAAACCGGCTGGAAAAATAACGCCCCCCCGGTGTCGCCGAACAGGACTGACTGGACAGTCTGGATTGGATACAAAAAGAACGCAGAAATAAAATAAGGGGCGATCGCCCCTTATTTTATGTTACGTGTACCAACAAACAAGAAATCTTATTTGTTGTTGATGTACATAGTGACTTCGAAGCCGAAGCGGATGTCACTATATTCAGGAGTTTCCCATTTCATAGTACTTTCCTCCAAGTTAAAGTTAAGTTAGGTCAAAAATTGATGTGCTCCTAAGGGGATGCACAAGTTAATAACCTTCGCTTAAATATATATCATTTTCCGTGCCAACTTGATCCTTTTATAAAATAAAAATATGTAAAACAATTAGTTACATATAATTTAATAATATTTTCCACGACTTTTCCAAGTATAATTGGTTATAATATGGCTGAAACCACTCATTAATCTGGTTTATATAAACCACTTTAATTGTATAGAACCACTTTTAACCTTAGTTTATGGGGGCGCAATGGCATTAAAACGACCAAAATCACTTAAGAGGCTGATCTTTATCCATGAGGCGGCGTTTTTATTTCTGGTTGCGGTAACCGGACTGTTGGGCGGCTTATCCGCATATTTTTGGCAACAGAATTCCTCAGAATCGGTGCGAATCAATGCGCTTTTCTATCTGACCGAACAGATCCGTGGCGAATTATATGCCCAAATCCAGGAAGTGATACGTGCCCGGTTATTTGAAGATCCGCGAGCGCTTGAGGTCTATTCTGATTATTCGAGGAGAATTGACGACTATTATAATATCCTGCGCCGGAAAACCGAGACCAAAGAAGAGTCTCTGGCCATTCAGGAGCTACAGCTTTCATATCGGGAAATCCAGAAGGACATGAATAAAGTATTCAGCGACCCCTATATCACAAATCAGCTTGCACGGATAAAGATCATCGATCCGGCATTTGCCCAGAGCATGCTGGGGCGCTTTGAATATCGCAGCCGCAAATTTAAAAATCTGCTTACCAAAGAGCATAAGGAGCTGGACCGGATACTGATTAGCTGGACCAAGTTTGCGCCGATTATCATGCCTATACCGCTGATTCTGGCGATTTTGCTGGTTTTATATACCCGATTGATCGTAAACCGGGGTATTATCAAGCCCATGTCCGCGGTCATTGCCGGCGCTCAATTGATAAGCCAGGGACGGCTCGATCACAAAATCCTGGAGAAAAAAGGAGTAGAAGAAGTCTCCAGCTTGAGTGAAACCCTGAATACAATGGCATCCAAACTGGCACAAAGTCGCGATGCCCTTGTAGAGAGTGAAAAACAGGCGGTATTGGGCGCCTTGGTTCCTGTCGTAGCTCATAATATACGCAATCCGCTGGCCAGTATCCGCGCCACGGCACAGTTAATTGATGATGCCGATAACCGGGAAGAATTGGAGGAGAATAAACGGAGTATTATTGATACCATCGACCGCCTGGGGCGCTGGATCAATGCCCTGGTTTCATACCTGCATCCATTAAAGCCGAATTTGAAGCTTATTAAAGTGAACCAATTGTTGATTGGCTCGATTAATATGCTGGAGGGCAAACTGAGCGAAAAAAATATAACGGTGACAAAAACACAGTGGGATAATGACCATGAGCTGCAGGCTGATCCCGATCTGATGGAGCAGGCATTATATGGTTTGATCAATAATGCAATCGATGCCTCGCCCGAATCTGGCCGGCTTGAAATAAAAATTGAACGGCGTGAGGAATACATTGAGATACATATCATCGATGAAGGCCCCGGGCTGCGCTTCAAACCGAAGCCGGGCACTCTTGAACCCGGTCCGTCGACAAAGCGCCTGGGCACAGGATTGGGGATCCCCATCGCCTTTAAAATTTGCCAATCGCATGGCTGGAATATCCAGTTCAAATCATCTGAAAATGAAGGGACCCAGGTGATTATTGCCGCGCCGGTCGTCAATATTGAAGAAGCAGGCCAGCCATGACGGACTTCGCGGTCCCATCGGCGGAAGTCCCCGTCATTGAAAAAAACATCTTATTAGTTGAAGACGAGCTTGTATTTGCCAAAGCAGTAAAGAAACACTTGCAAAAAGCCGGATTTATCACTGAATTGGCGCAGGATCTGAAATCCGCTCAGGAGCGGCTTAGCAGCAACATGCCAAATTTAATACTGCTCGATATGCGTCTTCCCGACGGTTCCGGTCTCGATTTTCTCTCCACCGTTCGCAACCGGCACGAATCCCGGGTGCCCGTACTGGTCATGTCGGCCTATGGCGAACTCGAAGATGCCGTGTCGGCAATGAAACTGGGCGCATCCGACTATCTGAAAAAACCGATCGATCTCGACGAATTACTGGTAACCGTTCAAAAAGTATTCGACAAGGACGAACTATTCAAAAAGCTGGAATACTCGGCCAAGAGAGAGCAACATGCCGCTGGCCCCGAAGTCGATTTTCTGGGTGAATGCGCCGCAATCAAATCGGTACGAGAGCAGGTGAGCAGAATAGCAAAGCTGGCTCAAACCGCCGAAACCATTCCTCCAACCGTCTTGATACTTGGAGAAACAGGCACAGGCAAAGACATTGTAGCCAGACTATTGCATGCCCACAGCCTCCGTTCCAGAAAACCCTTTGTCCACGTTGACTGCGCCTCTCTGCCTAAAGACCTGATCGAATCCGAATTATTCGGCCATGAAAAAGGGGCGTTCACCCATGCCCATGCCGCGCGTGCCGGCTTGATCGAGGCGGCTGAAAACGGCCTGCTGTTCCTGGACGAAATAGGCGAGTTGCCTCTGGATGTACAATCCAAATTACTGGCCGTATTGGAGCGCAGGATCTTGCGCAGAGTCGGCGCGACGCAGGAAAAACCGGTAGCAGCCTGGATCATTGCCGCTACCAACCGCGATTTGAACACCCTTGCCGCAAACGGCCAATTCCGATCCGATCTGTACTACCGATTAAACGTATTGACCATACAGATGCCTGCCTTGAGAGAGCGGGGAAGCGATATTGTAGTATTGGCTGAATACTTTGCCGCACAAACCGCAAAGCGCTACGGTTTACCCAATCCTACTTTCAATCCGGATACCGCTCAGTGCCTGGCCGAATACCCCTGGCAGGGCAATGCCAGAGAGTTGAAGCACGTGATAGAAAGAGCAGTGCTGCTGAGTGGCGGTAGCGAGATTGACGCGGCAACCCTGAGCCTGGATAACAAACCGGCCGAAAAAATAAGCGCAGCCGAACAGCCTGATGAGATAACCCTGACCCAGGCGGAAAAAAACATCATCAAACAAGCGCTGGATAAAACCAACCGGAATGTATCCAAGGCCGCCCGGGAATTGGGCATTACCCGGATGGCGCTGCGCTACCGTATTAAAAAATATGACCTGTAAATTATTCAAGAGGTGGCAATCGTTCTGCCCTCTATCAATGCCGGTAACATACTGGACTGATGCTTTGCTCCTGAAAAGAAGCTGGCGTGCTGGTACAGCTTTCCGGGGTTTTCAAGAAAATACCCTCCGAATTTGGAGTCTGCTGGAGTAGGCAAGACCATCATCTTGCCAGTCAAAATGAAACAGAAACGCAAAATAGGGCCCTATTCCCATGAGGGAAAGGACCGCGCCAACAACCCGCCGGTCGGGCTGGTTACTCCGACCACCGACCCGGACAAGGGCAAGAAGCAAACCCACGCCTTTGACCCGCATTTAGACCCGCAGCTGCAATGGGCGGGGAAAGCGGAGCATCGGTCCTTTGAGGTGCCGACGGTTTCCCTGCACGTCCACGAGCGGATAGACCCGCGCACCATCATCGAGGCGGTGCGCCGTCGAAACGGCAACGGCGCGTCTGAGCAGCCGGGGCTCTTCGAACGACCCGAGGAGAACCCGCCCCTGCGCGAGGCGGTCGAGTTCTACAAGCACGCCCACAATTGGAGCAACCGCCTGGTGGCCGGCGATTCCCTGCTGGTGATGAACTCGCTGCTGCAAAAAGAGAACATGGCGGGCAAGGTGCAGTGCGTGTATATGGACCCGCCTTACGGGATTAAATACGGCTCCAATTTTCAGCCGTTTGTGAACAAGCGCGACGTGAAAGACGGCAAGGATGAGGATTTAACCGCCGAGCCGGAGATGATCAAGGCGTTTCGGGATACCTGGGAGTTGGGAATTCATTCGTATTTGTCGTACATGCGGGATCGGTTGTTGCTGGCGCGGGAGTTGTTAGCGGATAGTGGCTCGTGTTTTGTGCAGATAGGCGATGAGAATGTTCACCGCGTAAGCATGATTATGGATGATGTATTTGGTCCGCAAAACCGCCTTGCAACGATTTCTTTTGCCACGACCAGCGGCAGTTCAGCATCGCACTTGCCGCAGGTGACGGACTATTTGCTCTGGTATGCGAAAGACAAAGCGCTGGCGAAGTATCGACAGTTATATGAGCCGCTAAGCAGGGTCGAAATCGTTGAGTATTTTAGTTCTTACGTGATGGTGGAACTGCCCGATGGCAGTTGTCGAAAACTAACAGACGAAGAACGCTTTGACCCCGATAAATTCCTGTCCAAAGGAGCGCGTATCTATCAACGCACAGGTCTGGACTCACAAGGCGTTTCCACCACCGGGCGCTCCGAACCTTATCAATGGAACGGCGAGACGTTTCGCTGCTCCAAAAAAGGCAATGGTCTATCTCCAAAGAAGGAATGGATCGCTTGGCTGATGTGGATAGATTGGAGGCGCTTGAGGGACAAAACTCCCTCAGGTGGAAGAAATACGAGGAGGAAGTACCGGGGCGTCGCATCAATAATATTTGGCCGGCGCAGATGTATCCGAGCGAAAAAAGGTATGTTGTGGAAACTTCCGTCAAAGCGATTCAGCGCTGTATCTTAATGGCAACTGACCCGGGCGATCTGGTGTTTGACCCGACCTGCGGCAGCGGCACCACCGCCTACGTCGCCGAACAATGGGGCAGACGTTGGATCACCTGCGACACCTCGCGCGTTGCCACCACCCTAGCCAAGCAACGATTGATGACCGCCGCTTTCGATTATTACAAACTGGCATATCCCGAAGAGGGCGTCGGCAGCGGCTTTGAATATAAATCCGTTGCTTATGTATCACCAAGTGTTTTGGCAAACCAAGCCTCATCACACAAGATTCGCCTTTACGACCAGCCATTCAAAGACACCAAGCGAGCGCGCGTAACCGGACCTTTCACCGTTGAAGCCGTGCCATCGCCAACGGTGATGCCGATTGACAACGTCCTTCCCTCTCCCTTTGGGAGAGGGATTGAGGGTGAGGGTGAGGGTGAGGGTGAGGGTGAGGGTGAGGGTGGAGTGGTCAAGCATTTAATGACAACCAGTTAAGCGGCTTTTTTCAATTCAACCATCGCTGCTTCATACTCATTGGGACTGGTGTAATCCAGATACGAATGCCGCCGCCGGCTGTTATAAAACATCACTATGTAGTCCAGAATATCCCGTTGCGCCTCAGCGCGGGTTTGATAGTTTCTCCATTGCACCCGCTCTTTCTTCAAACTCGCAAAAAAGCTCTCTGCTACCGCATTGTCCCAGCAGTCCCCCCTGCGGCTCATGCTGCCAACCAGTCCATGCGCCTTGAGAAGTTGCCGGTACGCTTTGCTGGCATACTGCGAACCACGGTCTGAATGCACCAGCAAGCCCGTCTCCGGACGGTACTGCCACAGTGCCATGCGTAACGCCTCCGTGACCCGCCTGGCCTGCATTCGTGAGCCCATGCTCCAGCCCACTACCCGACGTGAAAACAGGTCTATACACACCGCCAGATACAACCAACCTGCCTGCGTCCAGATATAGGTGATATCCGAGACATAGGCCCGATGCGGTGCGCTCACGTTAAACGCCCGCCCCAGCACATTGTCAAACACCGGCTGCCGGCGCTTGCTGTTGGTGGTCACCTTGTACTTCTTGCGGTAGCGGACGCTTACCCCTGCTTGCTGCATCAGTGAACGCGCCTTGTAACGCCCCACAGGATAGCCCAGCGCCTGGAGCGCACGTGCCATGCGCCGCGAACCATAACTGTGGCCACTGGCTTTGGCAACCTCGTGAACCGCCGCCAGCAACGCCTGAGGCGCGACCGCCCCCGACCGCTCCTGCAACCGTTGGCAATACCGGTAGTAGGCATTGCGGCTCACTCCCAGTACTCGACACATCCGCTCGACAGGCCAGGCCTTCTTATGCCGGGTGATGAACGCGTATTTCACTGCGTTTCCCTGGCAAAGAAGGCCGTCGCTTTTTTTAAGATGTCTTTCTCCATTTGCAGGCGGCGCACATCCTGCCGCAACCGGCGCAACTCCGCCTGTTCCGGGCTCAGTGTGCCATTGCCGCGAAACGCCTGGTCCTCGTGGGCTTCATCCTCCTGGATCCAGCGGCCCAGCATATTGGGATTGATACCCAGACTGCGCCCCGCCTCGGCCTGGCTATAGCCTTGTTCGCGCACCAGGTTGATAGCATCCAACTTGAATTCTCTTGAATATTTCTTTCTCGTGTTCATGTCTCACCTCCAGTTTATACGGATAGCATCCCTTAATTTAGACTGGTCACATCTATTGAACCACTTCATCGTTTTTAATCGGCTTTTTCTCCTCTGAGTGGGAGAAGAAGCCGGGGAAGGGGCGGCATAGGGAGGACTTGGAATGCAAGGTATGTACAATAACAAATTATATTGATTTTAGTATAGTTGAGGATAATAACGAGGATAAAACAAAATGCAATATCAAATTTTTCTTTCCCGGAGCAGCTAGTTCATCGTAACGTCTGCTCATCACCTTCAGCCTCCTGCTCGGCCTCGCCTCTCACGCCAACGCGCAGGACTTCCCAAGCCGGGTTGGAGTCGGCGCCGAGCCCGACCGGAGCTTTATTGATCTTTATTACCCGCTAGGCTTGACGATCGAGCCCATCACATTCCCGGCGACCACCGGCGGCACCGGCGACCTGTCATACTCCCTGGTTAGCGGCTACGCATCGTTGGGGCTGTCGTTTGACGCCGCCACCCGCACCCTCTCCGGCACGCCGACCCTGGCCGGTGACGGCGGTCCTTCGACGAGGAACTTTGGTTTTGAAGGCCAATATTTCGTGGACGACGAAGCCGGTGGATTCGATCAACTAAACGTGTTTGTCACCATCTGTGAGGGCGTCATGAGTATTAGCGGCATAGTCCCTTGCCCCGCGCCGCCTTATGTTGATCTGGAGGTATCGCCGCCGCCGCAAAATCAGGGCTATCTCGTTGATCGGCAGATCACCGCCCTGACCCTGCCGGAGGCCACTGGCGGCACCGGCACCAACCCTGTGCGGTTATACTCTGTTAGCTCGCTGCCGACCGGGCTGTCCTTTGATGCGAGCACCCGCATCATCTCCGGCACGCCGACCGAGATCGGCGTCTCAAACGTGGTCTACCGGGTGGGCGAAGCCGCGACCAGGAACGAGCTATTCACGACTGTCGAGTTCACCATTAACCCGACTACCCGCGTCCTCTCCGGCACGCCGGCCGCATTGCTGAAGGGCATCTCCGGCCGCTTTATCCTGTCAATCAACGATACTCCCGAAATCCGTACGCTGTTTGCAGGCTTCGATATCGAAGAAGTCGAGACCGGCTACTCGATCAGCGGCAAGCCGCAGGGCGTGAAAGAGCTGCTAATCGGCAACCGATAAACCACTGCCTCCCGACTGGCGAAAATTGGCCGAAAGTGATGTTTTTTCAGACCGGATTGTGCTAAAGTACCTACGTCAAAAGGAGGGGAGCCATGGAAGTCGAGACCGGCTACTCGATCAGCGGCAAGCCGCAGGGCGTGAAAGAGCTGCTAATCGGCAACCGATAAACCACTGCCTCCCGACTGGCGAAAATTGGCCGAAAGTGATGTTTTTTCAGACCGGATTGTGCTAAAGTACCTACGTCAAAAGGAGGGGAGCCATGGAAGTCGAGACCGGCTACTCGATCAGCGGCAAGCCGCAGGGCGTGAAAGAGCTGCTAATCGGCAACCGATAAACCACTGCCTCCCGACTGGCGAAAATTGGCCGAAAGTGATGTTTTTTCAGACCGGATTGTGCTAAAGTACCTACGTCAAAAGGAGGGGAGCCATGAAAGTAGGAATTATCGAAATACTGTCGACACTGGGAACGTATCACAGGCAGGGGAGCTATAAATTTTTATTGACCAAACAATATGCAAGTATTACTCCACAGGCGGTCTCCGTTTGGTGCCGTCAGCTCGGTCACCAAACCGTCTATAAAACCTATTACGGCCATGGCGGATTGCGGAATTTTCTGCACATGGATTTGGATATCGTTTTCATTTCCTGTTACACCCAGGCAAGTCCGCTAGCTTATGCCTTAGCCAAAATGTATCGCATGGCCGGAGTAAAAACTGTAATCGGGGGCGCGCATGCTGCCTCTTTTCCGGCTGATTGTTTGCGGTTTTTCGATTGGGTTGTCGTAAATTGCGACAAGACTCTCATAAAAGATATTCTTGACGGACAATTCGAGCCAAATCTGGTTATTTCTTCCAAGAGCCCCTTCACTGAGGTTCCTCTGGTAGAAGAGCGGATAGCCGAGATTAAAGCCTCAAGTTTCTTTATGGGTAGATTCCCTCACAGTGTCACCACGATACCAATCTTGGCAAGCATAGGATGTCCTTACCAGTGCAATTTCTGTGTCGATTGGAATAAACCGTATCGGACTCTTTCAAAAGACCGCTTGCGTGTCGATTTGCAATATGTTGCGAAAAAACTTCCGAATGCTTTAATCGGGTTTCACGATCCCAACTTTGCAGTTAAGTTTGAAGAGATTTTCTCGGTGTTGGAGTCTCAGCCTCGTAATTTGCGTCCCAAATATATTTTTGAAAGTTCACTGAGTGTTTTGCGTGGCTCCAGAGTGAAGCGCCTGCAAGATACCAACTGTATTGCTGTTGCGCCGGGTATCGAGTCTTGGACGAGTTATTCGAATAAGTCCAGCACAACGCTCGAAGATTCGTCTGGGAAAGTTAGGAAAGTTGTGGAACATGTTCGATCGCTGCATGAATATGTTCCGTATATACAAGGCAATTTTATTTTTGGGCTGGATACCGATTCCGGAAGCAAACCGTTCGAATTGACGAAATTTTTTATTGATCAGGCCCCCTTCGTATGGCCGGCGATCAATATTCCGGTTCCATTTGGCGGAACGCCATTGTTTGAAGAGCAGCTAAAGAATCGCCGTATTTTAAAAAATATGCCGTTTGGGTTCTATTACAACCCCCACTCTGTGGTAACTTTCGCCAATTACACACCTATAGAATATTACGAGAAAATGATTGATTTGGTGGCTTATATCACTTCGGCTTCAACTTTGAAACGCCGCCTCGAAAGCACCGTATACTGGAAGATTAAAATGATTCATTGGGTACGGACAAAAGTTTTAGAGAAAAATATAGAATCGTATCGAAAAATACTGGATATGTTACATTCGGACCCGCAATTCCTGTCTTTTCACTGTGGCGAGTCGGATGCCCTGCCCGAATTCTATCATAACGAATACGATAAGATGCTTGGTCCTCATGCCGATCTGCTAACCAAAGAAGAGCACATCCCGAATTTGGCTCAAGTGGCACCTGTGTATAATTGATGATGTCCCTGCAATCTGGAAGTTCCGCTGGTCAAGGAGCGTTAAGATGTTGGAGATTTTGTCACGATTGACTTTTTATTTCATCTCTGGATCTATAGGTTGGTTTTTTGAGGTTGGTTTTTTGCCGGGACACAGCGGCGACTACGAGGAATGGAGCATTGAAGGCAGCTTCCACCTCGCCCCCGGCGCCGACGGACAAGATCAACTACTGTGTGTTTGACAGCACTTGGGAAGCGTCCGAGTCGTTTGAACTGGACGGAAACAAGGCGGTCGAGGCGTGGGTCAAAAACGACCATCTCGGTTTTGAAGTGCTGTATGTGTATAACGGCACGGTCAAAAAATACCGCCCTGATTTTCTTATCCGACTGAAAAACGGTGATTTTCTCGTGCTTGAAACAAAAGGGCAGCAGACCGAACAAGACGATACAAGGCATGAGTATATGAAAGAATGGGTCAAGGCCGTCAATGAACACGGCGGCTTCGGGCAGTGGAAATTTGCGGTGTCAAAAAAGCCGTCAGATATAAAAGACTTGCTGGCCAAAAGCAGATGTGTATGGGATAAGAAACATATGCCATCCTCCCACACTGTAGGGGAGACCATGTAAACCAACGTATTGGCTCTCCATAAGAGGATGTGCTGATTAGCTGCCTATCGTTTCTTTATAGGAGGCGATATGGCCGTTTCCATTTTTCTTCAGTCGTAATACGGTATTTTGCGCCTTGCCGATGGCCGGATAATCCAGCGAGTAGTGTAATCCTCTGCTTTCTTTGCGGGTCATGGCGGAATGGATGATTAGCGCGGCAACCTGGGCGATATTGCGTAGTTCTACTAAATCTTTGCTTATGCGGAAGTGGCCGTAGTATTCGTGGATTTCCGTCTGTAAGAGTTGAATCCGGTGCCAGGCGCGTTGCAAGCGCTTGTTGGAGCGTACTATACCGACGTAATCCGACATGAACCGTCGAATTTCATCCCAGTTGTGGCTTACTACTACCTCTTCGTCAGAATCCGTCACCTGGCTTTCATCCCAGGGGGGCAATTCATCCGGCATATCTATATCGGCAAGTGTCTGCTGTATGTGCTTGTAGGCGGAGTGGGCAAAAACAATACATTCGAGCAGTGAGTTACTAGCCATGCGATTGGCGCCATGCAGTCCGGTGTGGCTGACTTCGCCAATGGCATACAGTCCAAACAGATCGGTTCTGCCGGATTTGTCGATATGGATTCCCCCGCAGGTATAGTGGGCGGCAGGCACTACAGGGATCGGTTCATTGCTGATGTCAATGCCGAGTTCGAGACAGCGTTGCAGGATCGTCGGAAATCGGGATGTAATAAAGTCTTTCGATTTATAACTGATATCCAGATATACGCATTCGTCACCGGTGCGTTTCATTTCGTGGTCTATAGCACGGGCTACAATATCCCGGGGAGCGAGTTCCTCACGTGAGTCAAAATGCTGCATGAATCGCCGCCCATCCGCCAATATCAATCTGGCGCCTTCCCCGCGCAGTGCCTCGGATATGAGAAAACTTTTTGCCTGCGGGTGATACAGGCAGGTCGGATGAAACTGAATGAATTCCATGTTTGCAATGCGGCAACCGGCGCGCCAGGCCATCGCAATGCCATCACCGGTGCAACTGTCCGGGTTGCTGGTATAGAGATAGACCTTGCCGGCGCCGCCTGTCGCCAACACTACGATGCACGATCGGATGGCTTTTACACAGTCCTGCTGTTGGTCGAATACATAGGCGCCGAGGCATCTTTGGCTGTCGCCGGTATCACCGCCAATGATGAGATCGATCGCGGTGTGATATTCCAACAGGGTGATATTGGGATGCTGTTTTACTTTCGTTTCCAGCGTGGTTTCTATCGCCCGCCCGGTGGAGTCCGCCGCGTGAATAATACGCCTGTGGCTGTGTCCTCCCTCGCGATTCAGATGAAACGGAGTATGGCCGTCGGCATGTTCATCCAGAGTAAAATTGACGCCAATATCTACCAGCCAGTCTATGCTTTTTTGTCCGCGTTCTACAACATATTTGACAATGGCTGCATCACAGAGTCCGGCCCCGGCTTCCATGGTATCCTGGAGATGAGAATCAATGGAGTCGTCATCATTGAGCACAGCGGAAATGCCGCCCTGGGCATACAACGTCGCTCCTTCGATTAGTTTGTCCTTGGAAAGCACGGCCACATTGGTGATTTCACCGAGTTTCAACGCCAGGCTTAAGCCTGCTGCGCCACTGCCGATAATCAGGACGCCATATTTATGTTGGTTGTCCATATTGCTTCGAGTTAAGATAGGCTCTTTACATTAAGGCATTGAAAATGATTGAGAGAGTTGGAACATTTAATATAGAGTGCTACCAATAATAACATGGAGAACAGGTCCGTATGTCCAAAAATGTAACGGACCAGCAATTAATAAATCGGGTAAAACAGGGAGAAAAAGCTGCGTTTGACCTGCTGGTTTTGAAGTATCAACAGCGGATAGTTAATGTTGTTTCACATTTTGTCAGGAACCATAGTGATGCGCTTGATATTACTCAGGAAGCATTTATAAAGGCTTATCGGGCTCTGGCAAATTTCAGAGGAGAGAGTTCTTTTTATACCTGGATGTACAGAATCGCGGTAAATACGGCAAAAAATCATCTTGCCCTTCAGTCGAGGAAACCGCATAGTATCAATCAAGATATTTCAGAAATTGAACAAATTGAGGATAATGATGCTCTAAAGGAACATGCGACTCCTGAGAGCCTGCTTTTGCGAGATGAGTTGCAAGCAGTGATTATTAGTGCGATTGAAGCATTGCCGGATGATCTGGAAACAGCGATAACATTGAGGGAAGTGGAAGGATTGAGTTATGAAGAGATTGCAAGAGTGATGGATTGTCCAATCGGGACGGTTCGTTCACGTATTTTTCGTGCCAGGGAAGCTATAGATAAACAGATAGCGCCATTACTGAAAAATTGAGCGGAATTATATTTTTATGAATAAATACAGACTGGAACAAGTTTCATCCTTGGTGGATGATAAGCAGGATGATCCCAGTATCATTGATGTGCTCGGCTGTGATGAAGAGTTGCGCCGGACCTGGGGGCGCTATCACTTGATTAGTAATTGCCTGAAAGGGCATCTACCCAAACGAGTTGACTGCGCTCTTGCCGACCGGATTAAGGCCAGCATGGCGGATGAGCCTGCAATCATAATCCCCGGTTCAAAATACAATAGGGTTATACAAAAAATGATCAAGCCCGTGACGAGCTTCGCCATGGCGGCATCTATTGCGGCAATGGCGGTTTATGTGTGGCAACAGGGAGGGCATTCTGGAGTGGTCGATTCCGATAGTATCGCCCCTGTTTCGAATATCGTCAATGGAACAAATGAGCAAGTCACTGCTATAGCAAGTCAAGTTGAGCGGAAGACCCGCAATTTTCAATATGAGGATGAGGCACAATTGAGGCTGGATCGCTATCTGGTAAATTACAATGAATATCGAACTGATTCCGGAATAGGCGGGATCTTTCCGTATGCAAGAATTGTTGCCTATGATCCCAAAAAATAATTCCGTTCCATTCCTGATATTTCAATCTTCCTGTTTTACAATACTGATGCTGTTGTGTGCTGGCAGTTCGGTTGCCGGAGGGCAAGCGGCATTGCCGGATGCACAGGAATTGATCAATGAAATGTCTCAGGCAAGCCGCAGTTTAAACTATGACGGCGTATTCATATACCGCAAAGGGAATCAGATCGATACAATCAGACTTGTGCATAAAATGGATGAAGATGGTGAACACGAACGACTGGTCTCCCTGTCCGGTAATGCGCGTGAGGTGATTCGGGACAAGGATTCAGTCCGGTGTGTGTTTCCTGATAATCGCCGGGTTTTTGTTGGAAAAAGTCGAATTGGGGAATTGATTTCTTCACGTTTGCCCAACCCGATAGAAAGTGTTTCTTCACAATATACTTTTAGTACTACCGGTCAGGACCGCATAGCTGACAAGAACGCATGGATCGTCAATATCACCCCCAAGGATGATTACCGCTATGGCTATCAATTGTGGATCGATCAAAATTCCAAGTTGTTGCTCAAGTTTGAATTGAAGAATAAACCGGGCATTACCCTTGAACAGATCATGTTCGTTCAGATCAAGGTACTGGATACAATTTCGGATCACCTGCTTGAACCAAGTGTATCCACCAGTGGCTATACCTTGCATGAGCATGATATGGATCCCGGGAATGGGAAGACAACAGATTCTGTCTGGAAAGTAACCTGGATCCCGGATGGGTTTTCCATGAGCGCATCCAAACGGCAGGTAATGGACTCTGTCAGAATACCGGTCGGGTATATGTGGGAGCAACCTTTGTTCAATGAAAAGGAATGGATAGACTCGGTTAAAATGCCGGTTGACCATATGGTGTTTTCCGATGGTCTGGCTACCGTTTCTATTTTTGTCGAACAAGATATGGAGAACACCGATGATTCTTTTCAGGGAGCATCCCGGCGGGGTGGAGTCAATGCCTTTGCGGTATCAACAGAGGGTTATCATGTAACGGCAGTTGGGGAGGTGCCGATGGTAACCGTCAAACTTATGGCAAGTTCGGTTAAACAACTAAATTAAAATGGATTTTTTGACTGTTTGGCATTTTCCGGGCCGGATTGTGTCATAATTATTATCGTATAATTCACTACAGATATATATGCAAATCAATTCGCTCTGCAGAACCCATATTTTCGGATTATTGTTGCTGGCCCATACGCAATTTGTGCATGCGATAGAGCTGCCTGATTTTACCCCTCTTGTCGAAAAGAGTGCCGCTGCTGTAGTCAATATCAGCACGACCGTGAAACATTCACGGGGTGATGCCGAGCATCCACAGGGTTTTACTATTCCCGATATCCCGGAAAACAGCCCATTCTATGAATTTTTTAAAAAGTTTTTTGGAGACATGCCGCAAGGCCATAATCCGTTTGAGAAGAGATCATCATTGGGTTCCGGTTTTATAGTTTCCGAAGACGGCTACATTATTACCAATCATCATGTTGTTAAGGGTGCGGATGAAATTATTGTCAGACTGAATGACCGCAGGGAGTTTATTGCCGAATTAATCGGTAGTGACCCCCGCAGTGATATCGCGTTGCTCAAAGTCGAAGCAAATGATCTACCCAGACTGAAGCTGGGCAGCGCCAACAGAATCAAGGTAGGCGAATGGGTGCTGGCGATTGGATCGCCGTTCGGCTTTGACCATTCGGTAACCGCCGGAATAATCAGCGCTATCGGGCGAAGTTTACCCAACGAAAGCTATGTGCCTTTTATTCAAACCGATGTTGCGATTAATCCGGGAAACTCCGGCGGTCCCTTGTTTGATTTGAATGGAGAAGTCATAGGGGTAAATTCACAGATCTATAGCCGGACCGGCGGATTCATGGGTCTTTCATTCGCTGTCCCGGTTGATGTAGTGAAAAATGTATATCAGCAACTACGTCAGCAGGGGCGTGTTTCCCGCGGCTGGTTGGGCGTGCTGATCCAGGATGTTACGTGGGAGCTTGCCGAATCCTTCGATATGCAGCGGCCCCATGGCGCTTTGATCGCCAAGGTGTTGTCCGGTAGCCCGGCGGAAGATGCAGGCGTTGAGGTGGGTGATATTATTACCCGATTCAATGGCAAGGAGATCAGTTTTTCATCTGACTTGCCGCCCTTGGTGGGTAATAGTCCGATAGATGAACGGGCTGCTGTCGATATTATTCGACAGGGGAAGAATAAAACCATACGCATCAAGATTGCCGAATTGCCTACTGACGAAGGGGAGTTGTTGTCTGGAAATAACCAGCCCGATAAGCAGTCATCCAATATATCCAATATACTGGGACTCAAGGTAGAGGAATTGACAGAAGAGCAACGTGATGCTTTACAAATAGATGATCACGGGGTGATTGTAGAGAATGTTCTACCCGGCCCCGCACAGCAAGCCGGCATCAGTAAAGGCGATGTTATTTTATTATTAAATAATATTAAAATCAATAATATAAATCATTTTTCTAAAGTGGTACAAGAGCTTCCGAAAGATCGACCGGTGCCGATACTGATTCAACGTGGTAGCGGACCGATATTCCTTGCACTTACCTTGCAGGAAGAATAAAGCCACCTGGCATTGTGCCGGGATATAACTGCTTTTTTATATAACTTATCAATAGCTTATTATGGAAAAGATACGTAATTTCTCTATTATTGCTCACGTTGACCATGGTAAATCGACACTGGCTGATCGGTTTATCCAGATTTGCGGCGGTTTATCCGATAGAGAAATGTCGGCACAGGTGCTTGATTCGATGGAAATTGAGCGGGAAAGAGGGATAACGATAAAGGCGCAAAGTGTTTATTTGAATTATACAGCGGATGACGGCGCCTTGTATCAGTTCAATGTGATCGATACTCCCGGCCATGTGGATTTTAGTTATGAGGTTTCCCGATCTCTGAGCGCATGCGAGGGAGCATTGCTCGTAATAGATACCGCCCAGGGGGTGGAGGCGCAAAGTGTTGCAAATTGTGTTGCCGCAATCGAGAATAATCTTGAGGTTATCCCCGTGCTAAACAAGATTGATTTACCCTCCGCCGAGCCCGAAAGGGTGAGCGAAGAAATAGAAGAGATTATCGGTATTGACGCAAAGGATGCTATCCGTGTCAGCGCCAAAACGGGCAGTGGCGTAAAGCAGTTACTGGAAAGGGTAATCGACAGGATCCCGGCGCCCAACGGCAGCCCGGAAAAGCCGCTGAAGGCATTGATTATTGATTCGTGGTTCGATAATTATTTGGGCGTGGTGTCATTGGTCAAGATCGTGGACGGCGGGCTCAAGGTGGGAGAAAAAATACGAGTAATGTCCACCGGCCGCGATTATTTGGTGCATCAGGTCGGCAGGTTCACACCCAAACGGATATCGACCAGGGTTCTGAATACCGGGGAAGTCGGCTATGTTGCCGCTGGCATAAAGGACATAGACGGCGCACCCGTCGGCGACACATTGACTGCCTCCGCATCCGGTGCAACGCACCCTTTGCCCGGCTTTCAAATCATTAAGCCACGCGTATTTTCGGGTTTGTTCCCGATTGATTCCTCTGAGTATAATGCGTTCAGAGAAGCGCTGTCCAAGTTACGATTGAATGACTCCGCGTTGCATTACGAACCGGAAACCTCTCGCGCACTCGGGTTTGGTTTTCGCTGTGGATTTCTTGGCATGTTGCATATGGAAATTATTCGGGAAAGACTCGAGCGAGAATATGATCTGGAATTGATTGCTACAGCGCCTACTGTTGTGTATGAAGTGGTTACCGTGGATAATACTATTATTGCAGTGGATAATCCGGCTGATTTGCCTCCGCCCAACAGGATCATCGAGATTAGGGAACCTATAATTCAAGTTGATATTCTGGTTCCTAAGGAGTATCTGGGCAATGTTATTACACTTTGCATCGAAAAACGCGGGATACAGAAAAAATTGCAATATTCGGGCAAGCAGGTTTCATTGTCATTTGAAATACCCATGCGCGAAGTGGCGCTCGATTTTTTTGACCGGCTTAAATCTGTAAGCAGAGGATTTGCATCATTCGATTATACATTTTTGCGATTTGAACCGGCCAAGCTGGTAAAGTTGGACATATTGATTAACAATGAACGGGTGGATGCGCTGTCCTGCATTGTGCACCGGGAACAATCCCGAATTAGAGGCAGGGAATTGGCGGACAAGATGAAGGAATTTATCCCCAAACAGATGTTTGAGGTGGCAATTCAAGCCGCGATTGGTTCTAAAATCCTTGCCAGACAGACGGTAAAGGCATTGAGAAAAAATGTTACTGCGAAGTGCTACGGCGGCGATGTCACTCGTAAACGTAAATTACTCGAGAAGCAAAAAGCGGGCAAGAAACGCATGAAACAATTTGGAGCGGTGGAGATACCGCAGGCGGCATTTATGGCTGTGATGCATGTAGGGAAGGGAAAATGACTGATTTTGTTGCAGGATTACTGGCTTCATTGGCGGTTATCAGTGGCTTGATATGGGCGATAGATTCGCGGTTTTTTGCGGTCAGGCGTCAGGAGCAAAGCGATGAAACACCGGGTGAGCCGCTTTTAGTCGAATACGCCCGCTCTTTATTCCCCATATTTCTGATTGTTTTATTATTGCGGTCATTTTTACTCGAACCATTTAGAATTCCCTCGGCTTCGATGATGCCTACCCTTTTAATCGGGGATTTTATTCTGGTGAATAAATATAAATACGGTCTGCGCCTGCCTATTTTGAACAGGAAAATAGTCGAGCTCGGCACGCCTGATCGGGGTGATATTGCCGTATTCCGATACCCGCAGGACCCAAGCATCGTGTTCATTAAAAGAATAGTCGGTCTGCCCGGTGATAAAATTTCTTATTTCGATAAAAGCCTGTATATCAATGATCAATCTATGGATCAAATGATACAGGGCAGGTATAAAGCATATGGATCGGGGATCATCATGGATGGCGCGTCGCTACGAAAGGAAATTCTGGGCAATATCGAGCATGAGATACTCATCAAGCCAACTCATCCCTCCCAGCAGATCGAACACATCGTCCCGCAAGGCCATTATTTTGTATTGGGGGATAATCGGGACAACAGCAGGGACAGCCGATTTTGGGGATTTGTTCCGGATGAGAATCTTGTCGGCAAGGCCTTTATGATCTGGATGAACTGGGATTCTAAAAATGGCGGCATTAATTTTAGTAGAATCGGAACAAAAATGATTTAGTCAAAGCGGGTATTATTTGGAGATAAACATGACCAATTTTGCAAAAAAGCAAGCGGGCATAACCTTTCTGGGCTTATGCATCGTCTTGGGTGTTATCGCAACGTATGTGCTCTTTACATTGTCGGCATTTACCGTATACAACGAATATTTGGGCTTGCAAACAATAATGAAAGGGGTGGCTCAATTACCAAAAGAAGAAATAAAAAGTGATAGAGCCATTATGCGGGCCTTTATAAAGAGAGCCGATATAAACAATCTGAACCGGTTTGCAGAGGGCGGGATCAGGGAAGGCAAGAGCCTTGTGGTTATCGAGAAGGATCAGAAAACCGGAAAAAAAACCCTGATCGTGAGCTATAAGGCGGAGAATAAGCTTATTTCAAACCTCAATTTGATGCTCGATGTAAAAGAGGCGGTTCCGCTTGGAGAAGGCGCTACCGATACAATTTCATTAAAACACCAAGAGTTGAAGGCCGCCGCCAAGAAATAATATACGCACGAGCTTTGCTGGGTTACACATTTAAAAACAAGGCGCTATTGCAACAGGCATTAACCCACCGCAGCGCCGGTCAATGCAATAATGACAGGCTTGAATATCTGGGAGATGCTATTTTAGGTTTTGTGATTGCCGATGCGCTGTTTACGAAATTTGCATCTGCTTCCGTGGGAGAATTGACCAGATTCAGGGCATCTTTGGTCAAAAAGGAAACCTTGGCGCAAATTGCCAGAGAAAGAGATTTATCCCGGCATCTAAGACTGGGAGAGTGTGAGTTGAGGAGCGGCGGCTGGCAACGTGATTCCATTCTGGCCGATACATTCGAGGCATTAATTGGCGCAATTTATCTGGATTCCAATTTCTCCGAATGTCGAAATTGCATATTGGATATTTACCGTGAATTGTTGGCATCCATTTCACTCGATAAAATTTCCAAAGATCCCAAGACCGAGTTGCAGGAGTATATGCAGGCAAAGAAATTATCATTGCCCGTTTATTCCGTTATAAATGAATGCGGTCCGCCGCATGATCGTGTTTTTACCGTCAAGTGTGCGATAGAGAATTTGGCCGAGACTATAGTAGCGGATGGAAAAAGTCGGCGAAATGCCGAACAATTGGCGGCAGTTATAGCATTGCGCAAGATAAAGGAGATGGATACCAATTTTTGAAGTGAGTAAAAATCAGGACGGCAAATTCCGTTGTGGCCATATAGCATTGGTTGGGCGGCCCAATGTGGGCAAGTCGACATTAATGAATAAGCTATTGAACCGGAAACTCAGTATTGTTTCGCGCAAACCGCAAACTACGCGCTGGAAACTACGTGGAATCAAAACCAACAAGCAATATCAGGCCATATTTATCGATACACCCGGTTTTCAGGACTCGCCACGGCTTGCCTTGCATCGTTACATGAATCGTGAAGTGATCAATTCGATACAGGAGGTTGATCTAATATTGTTTGTGGTCGAGGCCTTGAATTGGAAAGAGATGGATCGAAAAGTCATGGAATTTTTGCTTGGTGATAAATCGCCTGTTTTGATTATCAATAAAATTGATAAGACAAACAATAAAACGCAATTGCTACCCTTTATTCAAGGACTGTTGGAACGGTATTCCTTTGATGAAGTGATCCCCGTATCGGCCAAAAAAGGGAAAGGGCTGGATGAAATTGAAGCTTGTATATCTCGTTCTTTGCCTGTAGCCGATGCCATTTATCCTGAATATCAGATGACTGATCGAAGTGAACGCTTTTTTGCCGCGGAATTTATCCGTGAAAAACTTACCCGAAAACTGGGAAAGGAGCTTCCCTATAAATTGACTGTCACAATCGAGGATTTCAAATGTATTGAGGAAATTACTCATGTGAATGCAGTGATCTGGGTGGAGAAAGCGGGACAAAAGGCAATCGTTATAGGCAAGGGGGGCAGAATATTGAAACAGGTTGGAAAAGAAGCAAGAATAGATATGCAAGAGATGTTCAACATAAAAATTAATTTGAATACCTGGGTCAAGGTGCGGAAGAAATGGGCAGATTCGCAATTTTCTTTGAGACAATTCGGCTATATGCACCAGAGTGTATGAATCATGAGAGTCTCAGCTCATCCCTGCTATATTCTGCACATGCGTCATTATCGGGAAACCAGTTTACTATTGCAGGTATTTTCCAGGGAGTACGGACGAATTGATCTGCTTGCAAAGGGTGCAAAGCGCAAATCAAACAATAATCGATTCCAGTTTCGGCTCTATCGGCGATTACTGCTGGCATGGGTTGGTCGCGGTGAACTGGGAACTCTTACCCACATTGAACCGGACTCAACCATGAACGACTGGAAACTGCGGCAAATCATGAGCGGGTTTTATCTGAATGAAATATTAATTCGCCTGTTGCATAAACACGAGGCGCATCCTGATTTATTTGAAGCCTATGATGCTGTGCTATCGAAGTTACACAAGGATTATCCGGAAGGCGCTATTATACGATATTTTGAAAAGAAATTATTGCAATCCCTGGGTTATGGATTGATCCTGAATCAAGAAACAGCCGCCGGAGGAGCTATTGAGATGGGGGACCGGTATTATTATCAGCATGATGCGGGCCCATCGCTTCGTCCCCCCGATTCGAATCACTACATTGAAATATCAGGCCGGGCATTGATCGCATTGGATCAAGAAACAATCGACGCATCTGATGAAGAAATTCAAATGGAAACAAAAAAATTAATGCGCTTCGTGCTCGGTATATATCTGGGAGACAAACCCTTGGCCAGTCGCCAGCTTTACGGTGAGTATTTATCTGCATATGCCGGTTGATATCGCACTGTCTCCGGTAGCCACGTATTAGCCGGATCGGCTTTTTTATCTTTTATCCATCATGTTGCTTGGTGTAAACATCGATCATGTCGCTACATTACGGCAGGTCAGGGCGGTGCAATATCCTGATCCGGTAGAGGCGGCATTGATTGCGGAAAAAGCCGGCGCTGACTCAATTACCCTGCATTTGCGCGAAGATCGTCGTCATATTCAGGAGAGGGATGTGAAGAGACTGAGGGAACGCATCAATATCCCGATTAATCTGGAAATGGCGATAACGGAGGAGATGATGCAATTTGCCGAATTAATAAAGCCGGAATATTGCTGTCTCGTCCCCGAAAAAAGACAGGAATTAACGACGGAAGGCGGGCTCGATGTTGCCGCTCATCTTGCATCGGTAAAGGATGCATCGAGCAGGCTTTCTGATGCCGGCATACGGGTATCGCTCTTTATCGATGCGATTCCGGAGCAGCTTGCAGCGGCGACGCAAACAGGCGCCCCCTGTATTGAACTGCATACCGGCCACTATGCGGATGCAACCGAGCAGTCGGATGTCTCCGCACAACTGGAAAAAATCAAAGCGGGTGTACTTCTTGGCGATGATCTCGGTTTGAATATTCATGCAGGCCATGGCTTGAACTATGAAAACGTTTTGGAAATTGCCTCCATTCCGAGAATAACCGAGCTGAATATCGGTCACAGTATTATTGCCCAGGCGGTATCTGTTGGCATGTATGAAGCCGTAAAACAGATAAAGCATCTTATAAATTCATCCGCCGATTATTATGAGTAGCGCCAGGAAAGAGCTGTTAAAACGCCGCACATTTGCAATTATTTCCCATCCGGATGCCGGCAAAACCACGCTTACTGAGCAGTTGCTGCTATACGGGGGAGCAATACAGACGGCGGGAACGATAAAGGCGCGAAAATCATCACGCCATGCAACATCGGATTGGATGGAAATGGAAAAACAGCGCGGCATTTCCGTTACCAGCTCAGTAATGCAATTTGAATACAACGACAAAATAATAAACTTGCTGGACACACCCGGGCATGCCGATTTTTCCGAAGATACTTATCGCACCCTGACTGCGGTAGATTCCGCATTGATGGTTATTGATGCCGGGAAAGGGGTGGAAGAGAGAACGAGAAAACTGATGGATGTTTGCCGGTTGCGTAATACACCGGTTATTGCCTTTATCAATAAACTGGATCAGGAAGGAAAAGAGCCTGTGGAATTACTTGACGAGATAGAGCGTGATCTCGGCATTACCTGTGCGCCGATAACCTGGCCGGTTGGCAGGGGACGATCACTAAGCGGGATTTACCATCTGCGTTGCAACAGTATCAGAATTTACAATAGAGGCAATAGCGCGGCTCGGAATGCGCCTATCTATAAAATAGACAGTGAAGAGGCGAGGCATCTGCTTGATGGAAAACTCTCTGCCTTACAGGAAGAAACAGAATTAATCTCCGGGGCATACGATGCATTTGATTTAGAACAATTTCTTTCAGGCAGGCAGGCCCCGGTATTTTTCGGGTCGGCGCTGCACAATCTTGGCATTGCAGAATTTCTGGAATATTTTTCATCCTACGCACCGCCCCCGTTACTCAGGAATTGCAAAGAACGCACAGTAGCTCCAGATGAAGCAAAATTTACCGGCTTCATTTTCAAGATCCAGGCCAATATGGACCCGGCTCATCACGACCGTATTGCATTTTTACGTATTTGCTCAGGGAAATACCGGAAGGGAATGAAATTACATCATGTCCGGCTAAACAGAAATGCGCAAATCAGTAATGCCCTGACATTCATGGCTGGAAAACGCAGTCAGGCTGAAGAGGCATGGCCGGGTGACATCATAGGGTTGCATAATCACGGCAAGATTCGGATTGGGGATACATTGACAGAAGGGGAACCATTGACTTTCACCGGTATTCCGCATTTTTCTCCGGAATTGTTTCGCCGGGTTCAACTGCGTGATCCATTGAAATTGAAATCGCTGCAAAAAGGTTTGATCCAACTCGGGGAAGAGGGGACGGTGCAGGTCTTCAGACCTTTGAACAATAATGATTTACTCCTTGGAGCGCTGGGTATATTACAGTTCGATGTGGTTGCCTGGCGTTTACAGAAAGAATATGGCGTGGAATGCGATTATGACTCCATGTCAATCATTGCCGCTCGCTGGATAGAATGCACGGATGCAAAGCGGCTTGGTTCATTCAAAGCTAAATTGTCGGATAATCTTGCCATGGACGGGGGAGACAGATTGATCTATCTGGCCCCGTCAATGGTTAATTTGAATCTAACAACAGAGCGCTGGCCGGATATACAGTTTCATGCAACCAGAGAACAGTAGCCGGATGGAATCCTCAGAAGTGTTGCCGTTGCAATTTGATCAAGCATATAGTTTTTCGTAATCGTGGAATTGTCGTTTGGCTCACTAGTTTTGCTCGCCCTGCATTGAACCATTGGCGTAGAGGAACATAATCTGGCTTCGGCCAAGGTCTGATACAGCTTACTCGCAGTATTTTTTCTACTTCGTGGGCCAGACCAGCTTCAAATCCCTGCCGAATTTCAGCCCGGCAGTTGAACAAGCCTGTTTCAACAAAGCTTCCTTCTGAATATTACTGGTGTTTGTAGCCAACAGCCAACCATCGGCGATAGGTTTTGTGGAGGAGACCTCTCCGCCGAAATAAGCCTCCTTAGAACTTCGGGCAATGTATTGCCGCTTTCTCATTTTCGTCTCTGGCGCCAACCTCTCTAGAAAGGAAGGATCGTGTTCTTGTAGTTTTTGCAGGATTTCGATAATCGCCGTGACGGCATCATTGGCTTCGTAAGACTGTCCCCATAATTCGTAATTTACCGACCGCTTGTTGCCTGTTGGCAGCGAAGTTGTTGGGAGATTTTGCCGGTGCTGCGGTGGGGATGGTGGAGTTATCAAAGGAGAAGAAAGATTCAGCCCTTTCAAGAATTTTTCGGTTTGCTCCCGGGATGGAGAAACCCCACATAAATCGGTAGTTTTTTCAGCCAATAGGTCGAACAGAAGGGAGTCGGGGTCGTCAACCGAGTCTGCCCATGCTTTGGGGAGAGTTTGTTCAGCTTTCTCACTGAGTTTGTTCTTTTCATAAGTATCGTTCGCGGCACGCAACGCTGATCCGGATTCGACTCGCTGGAAATTTAGATAACAATTCAGTTGTTTGGCAGGGTCACCGATATTGTCTTTCAGCGTAAATTTGCACAGACGGCGTTCCAGATAATTACCCTCTCTCTGGGGCAGAAAGAAATTCCACTCATTCCCATCGGTCAATACGGCAAAAGGCGTGCCCTGATGAAAAGCATATTCAAAGAGTTGTTTTTCCGCCTGACCGGCCTGACCGACGGCCTTGACTTCAATCAGAACTCGAGGATTTCTGTGTCCTTGGGTAAAAAGGGCGTAATCGACCTTGCGATTTTCCAGTGGGTATTCCGGAACGATCGTCGTCGGATCGATAACTGGCCAGCCCAGCCATCCAAGCACTGGACGAACAATGTTTTCGCGCACAGCCGTCTCATTGAGATAATCTCTTTTTTCCAAGTGGTGGCATATTGTCTTAAGCCCTTTTTTCAGATCCATCATCTCTTCCGTCTTTTTCGAGTCCGCCAAAACAGTAAAACTTCTGCTGATCGGTGTCAAACCGTGCCAGTTGTCATGCTACAATTTCAGGATCGGCTGAGATTACAACGATATAAAGGCTACGTAGTTTCTCATATGGTCAAGGAACAGTAATCGGATGGAATAATTCGGTGCATCAGTTTGATTGAGCCGATAGAACCGATTTTTTTTCTTCCGTTTGTATAGCGCCATCGTCGTGCTTTTCCTCGTTTTTATTTCTGCGGCTTTCTGCACGACGCTGACCTGAGAGACGGGCTCTATTGCCTGATTCCGAACTGCGGCTTTCTGCACGCTTATCCGGGCGCTGACCCGAGGGACGGCCTCTATTGCCTGATTCCGAACTGCGGCTTTCTGCACGCTTGTCCGGGCGCTGACCTGAGAGACGGGCGTTATTGCCTGATTCTGAACCCCGACGATTCTGTTCACCGTTTCGCCGCCGATTTCTACCCCTTCGTTGCCTGCTCCTGTTCGCATTGCTTTTCGCATATCTGCGCCTTTGATCAGAGGATTCGCGGGAATTATCTTTGTCAGAATCATTCTTTCTATAGAGACCGAACAGCTTTTTGAATAGCGCTACGATACCGATACCCGTTTTTTTCCTGTTGCTGCTTGGTGCGGGGGTATCGGGCAAAAGCGGCTTTATCAAAGGTTGCTGAATTTCCTGCTTGCGCCTGCCACCGGCAAGAACATCATTTTTATCTTCCTCGGATTGAATAGGCAAGTCATAGCTGGCTTTGTTATGCTCTTCAAGATTGGATTCGGATATTCGGATGCGCTCCACCTGAAACTGTGGAGTTTCCATCGAAGCATCGGGTATAAGCACAATATTGACATCGTGACGATGTTCTATATCGTTTAACACGCTACGTTTTTCATTCAATAGAAATGTTGCGGTGCCAATGGGCAATCGGGCAATAATTTTTGCCGTTAGATCTTTAATTGCGTCTTCTTCGATGATGCGCAATACGGATAAGGCGAGCGATTCAATATCACGGATTGAACCTTGTCCATTGCAACGAGGGCAGGGGATATGACTGGACTCACCCAGCGAAGGGCGAAGGCGTTGGCGTGACATTTCCAACAAGCCGAAACGCGATATACCGCCGGTTTGTACTCGCGCTCGATCCATGCGTAACTGTTCTTTCAGCCTGTTTTCGACTTGACGCTGATTGTGGGCGCTCACCATGTCGATAAAATCGATGATAATCAATCCGCCAAGGTCGCGCAGTCTCAATTGCCGCGCAATTTCATCCACCGCTTCGAGATTGGTGCTCATTGCGGTTTCTTCAATATCATTGAAGGCTGTAGCCTTGGCCGAATTGATATCGATGGAAGTCAGCGCTTCGGTATGATCGATAATTAATACCCCTCCGGACGGCAATCTGACTTCTCTGGAGAATGCCGATTCAATTTGCGTTTCGATCTGATATCGATTGAAAAGCGAATCGCTGTCTTCATAAAGCTTTAATTTGTCCAGATTATACGGCATAACCTGCTCCATAAAATCATGCATGCGTTTATGAATATCAGCATCATCCACCCATACCTCATTGATTTCCTTCCTCAAATAATCCCGAATAGCGCAAATGATCATCTCTCTTTCCTGATAAATCAGAAATGGAGAGGGCTTTGAATTGGCGGCAGTATTGATTGCATCCCATAATTGGAGCAGGTAATCCAGATCCCATTGCAGTTCTTCCGATGATATACCGACACCAGCAGTGCGCAGGATTAACCCCATTCCTTTGGGAGCATTAATAGTACTCATCAATTCTTTTGCCTCTGAACGCGCACCACCCTCTATTTGGCGGGATACCCCTCCTGCTCTGGGGTTATTAGGCATTAATATCAAATAGCGGCCGGCTAAACTGACAAAGGTAGTCAGGGCGGCTCCTTTATTGCCGCGTTCCTCTTTTTCTATTTGAATGACGAATTCCTGGCCCTCTTCGATTTTATCTTTGACGGCCGTTTTCCCTTCGCGGTTATCGTTGTTCTGATCATCACTGAATGAAACCTCTCTAAAAGGAAGGAAGCCGTGGCGTCCTGCTCCATAATCAATAAAAGCCGCTTCCAGACTGGGTTCAACCCGGACAACACGGCCCTTATAAATATTGGATTTTTTTTGTTCTCTGGCGGTCGATTCGATATACAGATCATATAATTGCTGACCGTCAACCATAGCAATACGCAATTCTTCGGGTTGCGTCCCATTAATTAGCATTCTTTTCATCTATAAAACCCTTTTGTCTGTTGTATTTTCGCTTAGTAAGCGCTCTTTGCATCTTTTCACGCATCAATCGTCATGTCCGCTAAGGAACCGCTCCACTTCGTCGGCGAATTGATCGCCGTACTGAGCGCGATTTTTTTCCAGCGCGTTCTTCAAAAATCCTTCACCATGCTGTGCGGCGAGATTGGATAAAAACTGTGCGGTAAATTCCGCGCCGCTCTGCCGCGGGGTGTCGTCGGCAAATTCGTAGAACACAGGCTTATCGTCAATATAAATGTGACCACCGATCGTCAAGTCCGCTATATCATCAAGCGCACCGGCCGACACCCCCCATTCTTCCATTCCGGGTGCACGCCAGAACAATGAGGAACCGCATTCGGCACAGAATCCGCGCTCGGCCCATTCGGAGCTTTTCCACCATCGCAACGAATTGTCGGCATGCAGAGTCACTCTGGCATGAATCGCCGCCAGAGGCAGTCCTCCTCCCCAACGGCGGCACATCCCGCAGTGACAAAGATTCACCTGCAGAGGCGGCTTTTCCAATGAAAAGGCCACCGATCCGCATAAACATTTTCCGACAGTTTGAGTCATCATTATTTTCCTATTTCTCTAAAATATTCAGTTTTTCAAGCATGTCGCCAGTCTATATCCTTGGCAGACCTAAAAATTGCTCAAACTGTTACTATAACATGGTTCATATTATCCGGCAATACCGTATTACTCGGCACAATGACTAACTCTATAGAAAAAAGACCAGTAAAACAAGTATTTATTGATAATGAGCATGCACAAAGGAGAATTGATAATTACCTGATAGGTGAATACGGCAATATTCCAAAATCCCGTATCTATCAGATGCTGAGAAAAGGCGAGGTCAGGGTCAACGGGCATAGAGTCAAACAAACCTACCGTTTGCAGCCTGAAGACAAGGTCCGGTTGCCACCGATATATATTGAAAACCGCAAGGAACCGGAACCGTCGGAAAAGCAGCGAACACTGATGCGTGAGCAAATTCTTTATGAAGACAATGCCCTGATTGTATTCAATAAACCGGCAGGATTCTCTGTGCACGCAGGCTCGAAACAAAAATATGGCATAATTGAAATCCTGCGCGCAGTCAGCAGCAACAAGATGGAATTGGTCCATCGTTTGGATAAACAGACCTCCGGTTGTTTACTCATAGCCAAGGATATGGTTGCGCTCAAATATTTGCATCTCTGCATGAGAAATGGACAGGTTGATAAGATCTATCACGCATTATTGTGCGGCCGCCTGTCGGATGATGACTATGACATTGATGTGCCCGTATATACCAATCGGGTGCGCTCCGGAGAAAGAATGGTTGAAGCCGGGGAAGGCGGAAAGTGCGCCATGTCTCGTTTCTCGGTAAAAATTCGCTATTCCGATGCCACTCTGGTGAAAGTCAGATTGTTCACCGGCAGAACACACCAGATCCGGGTTCATGCAAAGTATTTCGGCCATCCGGTGGTCGGCGACCATAAATATGGTGATAAATCCTATAACAAAAAATTCAGCTCACTCGGTTTAAAAAGTATGTTTTTACATGCAGCATCCCTGAAGTTTCACAGCCCTGATACAGGCAAAAAAATAGTTGTGAATGCATCGCTGCCGGATGATTTAACCTTGCTTTTACGTTCACTGAGATAAAAAATAGTGAATAATGCCTGATAAGAACGTTTGACCGAAACATTAGAATGATAGCGGAGAAAAATTTATATGGATAATGAACCTTCCAATACAGCCTTTGAGCAGTCATTAATTAACAAGTTTGCCGGAGAGATTTTGCGCGAGCAGAGGCAGGCGCGCCGCTGGGGAATATTCTTTAAATTGTTGTTTGCGCTGTACGTGCTTGTATTCGTTATCATCTATGCCGCCGACAGTGTTGATACGGTAGGGATAGGCACAGAAAAACATACCGCCATCATAGACATCAATGGGGTGATTGCGGCCGGTACGGAAGCAAGCGCAAATTATATAATACCCGGCCTGCGTGAAGCATTTGAAAATGCCAACACGGAGGGCGTTATCCTCAGAATCAACAGTCCTGGGGGCAGCCCGGTTCAGGCTGGATATATCAATGATGAGATTAAAAGATTGCGCCATGAATATCCGGATACTCCCATCTACACCGTTATTACCGACCTGTGCGCCTCCGGCGGTTATTATATAGCCGTCGCCACGGACAAAATCTATGCAGACAAAGCCAGTTTAATAGGCTCTATCGGGGTAATCATGGCCGGTTTTGGATTTGTTGAAGCGATAGATAAATTAGGCATCGAGAGACGTTTGCTGTATGCCGGCAAAAACAAGGCCTTCATGGACCCGTTTTCACCCCTGGAACAGGAAGAAGTGGCGCATGTCAATGAATTGTTGGAAGAAGTACATCAGCAGTTCAAGGACGTGGTCATGCAGGGCCGGGGTGACCGTTTACAAGAAGACAGTAAAATATTTTCAGGGTTGATATGGACCGGAGAACAGTCTATTGAACTGGGATTGATAGATGCAATGGGGAGCGCCAGTTACGTTGCGCGTGAAGTGATTGGCGCAGAAAACATCGTTGATTTTACCCAGCGTGAACATTATCTGGATCGATTTGCAAAGAGTATAGGTGCAGCCATCTCCAGCTCCCTGACCGAGAAATTTAAACTACAATAGATCGAATATTACGGGATGCCGGAGCCCGCATTGCGCAGCATTCCGGTCAGTTTTATCAATGGCAGTCCAATCAGGGCGGTGGGATCTTCGCTGTGAACCTTTTCAGTCAATGAGATCCCCAGTCCCTCAGATTGGAAACTGCAGGAACAATTAAAGGGTTTTTCAATTTCAAGATAGCGCTCTATCTCATCCTCGGATAATGCCCTGAAATAGACGGTTGCTATTTCATGGCAAACCTCAATCGCCCCGGTTTTTGAATGTAACACCGCCAGACCGGTAGTAAATTCGACTGCGCGCCCGCTCACTTTTGCCAGTTGTTGCCTCGCCCTCTCCAATGAGCCCGGTTTGCCAAGGATCTGGCCGTCCACAACAGCCACCTGGTCGGAGCCTATGATCAATGCGGATTTATGCGTCTCGGCAACCTTCTGCGCCTTTTGAGTTGCCAGCCTTTCCACCAGGACGGTCGCGGATTCATTGGGTATCGGCGTCTCATCTATATCGGGGGCGACACAGGAAAAATCCCGGTTGAGACGCTTCAGCAACAATTTGCGATAGGGCGAACTGGAGGCGAGGATCAGCGGCAGGGTATTAATAACAGCCTCCCGGGCGAATAGAGGAACAAAGCTGGTTTTGATGCAACGCAGTTATTGCAGTCTGTTAAAATTTTAGCAATTGGCAGGGGCATTTCCCTATAATACAATTTTTTAGATTACACTTATTCTAAATTACCAACATCTATATTTTTGATTGTCACCATGTCAACGCTGACAAGACAGATAATCGGTCTGTGAATTTGAAGTGCTTGTGCGTCAAATGTCATGCTGATCAATTTCAGCATTCGCATATGGAGCAAGCGGCATTGTAAGGCATTCTTTCCGATATGGAAGAAAATGCAAGAGGTTTGACCATCCGAATTTTCCGTCATAACTGCGCGTGATCTATCTTTCTCAGCCGTCGGCAGAGGAGTCGGCGAATCGCGTCGCCGTTCGAGTCCGTCAGGCTGGCCATAATATTCCGGTGGATGCTATAGATTCTGTATAATCCCTGGTGCAAACATAAATCCCGATAAGGAAACAGCCCCTTGGCCGAAAAATACAACTCCTCCGACATAGAAATCCTGAAAGGTTTAGAGCCGGTCCGTAAAAGACCGGGCATGTACACCGATACAAGCTGTCCCAATCATCTGGTGCAGGAACTGGTTGATAACAGTGTCGATGAAGTAATCGTCGGCTGCGCCTCCAGGATAGAGGTAACCTTGCATCGGGATGCCTCCATATCTGTCAGCGATGACGGCCGGGGAATGCCGGTGGACAAGCATCCGGGTGAAAAAATATCCGGGGTTGAAGTCATATTGACCCGTCTGCATTCAGGCGGCAAGTTTTCCGGGAAAAATTACCGGTTTTCCGGCGGTTTGCATGGTGTAGGCGTTTCAGTGGTGAATGCGCTGTCGAAGAATCTGGAAATATGGGTAAGGCGCGATGGCAAGGAATACAATATGTCTTTTGCCGGCGGTGATAAAAGATCAGAGCTGGAAATAGTCGGCAGCACGGCAAGAAAAAATACCGGCACCGTGGTCCGTTTCTGGCCGGATGCCAAATACTTCGATTCAATTAATATCTCACGCAGCCGCCTTGAACATTTGCTCCGAACAAAGGCCATATTATCACCGGGATTGCTGGTGCAGTTGAGCGACGAGGCCAGCGATGAAAAAATAGAATGGTCCTATGAAGACGGCATACGCAGCTATCTGTCGCAACAATTGCAGGGCATGGAACTATTGCCGCCCGAACCTTTTCTCGGCTCGATGGAGGGCAGGAAAGAGGCCGTAGACTGGGCGATGCACTGGCTTGCAGAAAAAGGAGAGGTAATAGCCGAAAGCTTTGTCAATCTGGTGCCGACACCCCAGGGCGGCACACATGTAAACGGTCTGAAACAGGGATTGCTGGCGGCAATTCGTGAATTTTGCGAATCGCGCAATCTATTGCCCAGAGGGTTGAAATTATCGACCGAAGATATCTGGAGCCGCTGCTGTTACCTGTTATCGGTCAAACTCGACACCCCTCAATTTGTCGGGCAGACCAAGGAAAAACTATCATCCAGAGAGTGTACGGCATTCATATCCGGGGTAGTCAAAGACACATTCAGCCATTGGCTGCATCAGCATTTGGAAATGGGCACCAGAATCGCCGAGTTGGTTATTGCCCAGGCGCAAACCCGGATTAAAGACAGCAGAAAAATCGTCAGGAAAAAAATATCCGGCGGGCCGGCATTGCCCGGCAAACTTACCGACTGTACCATGCGGGACAACCAGCTTACCGAGTTGTTTTTGGTAGAAGGCGACTCCGCCGGCGGATCGGCCAAACAAGCCAGAGAGCGCGATTACCAGGCGATCATGCCCTTGCGCGGCAAAATATTGAATTCATGGGAGGTCGACTCCACCGAGGTGCTGGCATCGAAAGAAGTCCATGACATTGCCATTGCAATCGGCGTCGAGCCGGGCAGTGACAATCTCGATGGCCTGCGCTACGGGAAAATCTGTATTCTGGCCGATGCCGATTCGGATGGCGCCCATATCGCCACATTACTCTGCGCATTATTCATGAAACATTTCTGCCCCCTGGTGGAGGCCGGCCATATCCATGTCGCCATGCCGCCACTTTATCGCATAGACGTGGGCAAAGAGGTGTATTATGCCCTCGATGACCCGGAAAGAGACGGCAAACTCGATCAAATCCTGGCCGAGAAAAAACCCGGCAAGGTATCGGTGCAGCGCTTCAAGGGGCTGGGTGAAATGAATCCGATACAATTACGCGAAACCACGATGGCGCCGGAGACCCGGCGCCTGGTCCGCTTGAGCCTGGACGATACCCGCAAGACCGAACAGATGCTGGATATGCTGCTTGCGAAAAAAAGAGCCGCAGACCGCAAAAACTGGCTCGAATCCAAGGGAAATCTGGCAAAGATCTGACAAACCATGGTATAGGAGTACTGCATGTCCGAATCATTACCACTTAATTTTGAACAGCCTGAAAAAAGGCCATTGCATGAATTTGCCGAGCAGGCCTACCTGGATTATTCCATGTACGTTATTCTTGACCGAGCCTTGCCGAGCATTACCGACGGCCTCAAACCGGTGCAACGCCGAATTATTTATGCCATGTCCGAACTGGGTCTGAAGGCGGCGTCCAAATACAAAAAATCCGCCCGCACCGTCGGGGATGTTATCGGCAAATTTCACCCGCATGGCGATGCAGCCTGCTACCAATCGATGGTATTGATGGCGCAGGACTTCTCCTATCGCTATCCACTGATCGACGGCCAGGGCAACTGGGGGGCAATGGACGATCCCTCATCTTTCGCCGCAATGCGTTATACCGAATCCAAATTGACCCGCTATGCCGAGGTCCTGCTGAATGAAATAGGGCAGGGCACGGTGGACTGGACACCGAATTTTGACGGCACCTTACAGGAACCCAAATGGTTGCCCGCCAGGCTGCCCAACGTTTTACTGAACGGGGCGGCCGGCATTGCCGTCGGCATGGCCACCGATATCCCCCCGCACAATCTATGCGAGGTAGTTACCGCCTGCATTCATTTGCTGGATGAGCCCAAAACCGAGATTGAAAAACTCTGCGAACACATCAAAGCGCCTGATTTTCCCACTAAAGCCGAGATCATCACCCCCGCCGATGAAATCCTGACCATGTATAAAAGCGGTAACGGCTCAGTCAAAATGCGCGCCGTATGGGAGCAGGAAGAGGGCAATATCATTATTAGCGCACTGCCGTATCAGAGCTCCGGCAGCCGGATATTAGAGCAAATCGCCGCTCAAATGCAGACGAAGAAATTACCCATGCTGGAAGATCTGCGGGATGAATCCGATCATGAAACCCCGACGCGCCTTGTACTGATCCCTCGCTCCAACCGGTGTAACCAAGACGAATTAATGTCGCACCTGTTTGCCACCACCGATCTGGAAAAAAGTTGCCGCGTCAACCTGAACATCATCGGTATTGATGGCCGTCCGCAGGTAAAAGACCTGAAAACAATCCTGAGTGAGTGGCTGCAATACCGGATTACAACGGTCACACGCCGTCTGCAACATCGTCTGGACACGATCAAAAAGCAGATCCACATACTGGAAGGACTGATGATCGCTTACCGGAATATCGATGCGATCATTGCGCTAATACGAGAAGCGGAAAAACCGAAACCGGCGCTGATCGAGCAATTTGGCCTGAGCGACCAACAGGCCGAGGCAATACTGGAATTAAAACTGCGCAAACTGGCCAGACTCGAGGAAATCAAGCTGAAAGGCGAATATGACGAACTGATCACCGAGCAGAAATCACTACAGCAAACCCTGGGATCGCGCCAGCGCCTGAAAACGCTGGTCAAACGCGAACTCGAAGCAGATGCCAAAACCTTTGGTGACATCAGAAAATCTCCCTTGCAACAAAGAGAAGAATCCAAGGCAATCGACGCAAACAAACTGATCCCAACCGAGCCGCTTACCATTATCCTGTCAAAAAAAGGCTGGATCAGAGCGGCCAAAGGCCATGATCTCGATCCCGCCACATTAAGCTACCGCAGCGGTGATGAATTCCGGCAGGCAAGCCCCGGCAGAAGCAATCAAAACGTGCTGCTGCTCGATTCCACCGGCCGCTGCTATTCCCTGCCGACCCATTCCCTGCCGTCTGCACGCAGTCTGGGCGAGCCGGTCACCGGGTGGCTGACGCCGCCCGATGGCGCGACATTCATTGGTATAATGACCGGCGAACCCGAGGCAATGTATCTGCTGGCCTCCGATGCAGGCTATGGTTTTATTACAAAACTGGCCGATCTGTACACCCGGAATAAAAACGGCAAGGCAGTCATTACCGTACCCGAAGGCGCCACCGTGTTCCCTCCCGCTCCGGTATCCGCCATCGAAACCGATCAGATCGCCGCGCTCAGTTCAGGCGGGCGTTTACTGCTTTTTCAAGCCCATGAGTTGCCAGTATTATCAAAGGGAAAAGGCTTCAAAATCATTAACATACCAAAACAAAAGATGAAAACACATGATGAAAATATCATTGCAATTACCGCACTACGACAAACCGATACCCTGCTCATCCATTCCGGTCAAAGGCACATGAGCCTGAAGGCCAGAGATCGGCAATCCTATATAGGCAAGCGCGGTCTCAGAGGCAATGTCCTGCCGCGAGGATTCCGCAATGTCAGCAGGATACAGGCCGAGGCAGGCGATCAGAACACTGCCGTATAAAGCGAGGGAGAAAAATGCCGACTTTTAGCACCAACCAGTTCAAATCCGGATTAAAGCTGATACTCGACGGCGAGCCCTGTTCAATCATCAAGAGTGAATTTACCAAACCGGGGAAGGGGCAGGCATTCTACCGGGTAAAATTGCGCAACCTGAAGAACGGGCGCGTCCTGGAAAAGACCTATAAATCCGGTGAATCCGCCGAAGGAGCGGATGTGACCGTGCTGGATATGCAATATCTCTACCATGACAGTGACCTGTGGCATTTCATGGACCTCAATTCCTATGAACAATACCCTGCCGAAGCCGTGGCGATGGCCGATGCTGCAAAATGGTTGAAAGAACATGAGATATGCACAGTAACCTTATGGAATAATTCACCTTTATTTGTGCAAGCTCCAAACTTTGTCATGTTGCAAATTGCCGAAACCGATCCGGGGGTACGAGGAGACACCGCAGCGACCGGCACAAAACCGGCAACCCTGGAGACCGGCGCCGTCGTAAAAGTGCCCTTATTTATTGAAAACGGAGAAACCATTAAAATAGACACGCGCACCGGTGAATATGTTGGGCGGAGCAAGGGCTGATCCTGTACTATATCGGAAAGACGGAAGACTTCCTCACAGCCGGTTGAGTCCCAGCAAAGTCCACCGGCTCCAGCGAGAGAAAGAAATGGAAAGTTGTCAAATACCTTGAAGGCCTGCCTGAATAAAGGCCGTAACTACCTCTTTGCCCTGATTTTGATCCCGGTATTTGCCATCCTTTCAGCCAATGCCGCCTCCCACTTACCCGACTGCAAAACCGATGCCGGTTGCCTGTTAAAATTATATGAAAAATGGATATCCGTCACCGCCGCTGAAATGCAGGCGATAATCGACACAGGGGCGGATGTCAATGCAAAAGGTGAGGGCGGTTTGACTCCGCTGCAACTGGCGGCACAAGCAGGGAATGCCGGGGTCATTCCTGTGCTTGTCCAGGCGGGGGCGGACGTCAACGCAAAGGATGATGACGGTGGCACACCGCTTCGCCGGGCGGCAGAAGAAGGAAAAGTCGAGATCATTCCTGTGCTTGCCCAGGCGGGAGCAGATGTCAATGCGAAAGGCGATGACGGCTGGACTCCGCTTCATTGGGCGGCACAATTTGGAAACGCCGAAGTCATTTCTGTCCTGGTTCAAGCAGGGGCGGATATTCACCTGGCGGATGATCATTATAGCGCGAGTCCTCTTCACTGGGCGGCATATGGAGGAAAAGCCGAGGTGATTTCTGTCCTTATCCAGGCGGGGGCCGATATCAATGCGAAAGCCGGTGGCGATTGGACTCCACTGCACGCGGCGGTACGATCCGGAAAAGCCGAAGTCATTCCCACCCTTGTCGCAGAGGGCGCCGATATCCATGCGAAAGGTGGCGATGGCTGGACTCCGCTGCACCGGGCGGCACAATTTGGAAAAGCCGAAGTCATTCCCGCCCTGATCCAGGCGGGCGCCGATGTCAATGCGCAAGGGGCTGGCGACGAGACCCCGCTACACCGGGCGGCACAAGAAGGAGAGGCCGAAGTCATTTCCATCCTTGTCCGGGCAGGGGCCGATGTCAACGCGAAAAATGAATACAACCGGACCCCGCTGCACCGGGCGGCACAGGAAGGAGAAGCCGAAGCCATTCCCACCCTGATCCAGGCGGGCGCCGATGTCAATGCGAAGGCCGACGGCGGCTGGACCCCACTGCACCGGGCGGCACAATTTGGAAAAGTCGAAGTCATTCCTGTCCTTGTACAGGCGGGCGCCGATGTCAATGCGAAAAACAAATACGGCTGGACTCCGCTTCACTGGGTGGCATCACAGGGAAATGCCGAAGCCATTCCGGTCCTTGTCAAAGCAGGCGCGGATATTCACGCAAAGGATGATGACGGCGATACCCCGCTTGACAAGGCGAGAACAAAAAAGCAATGGGAAGTGGTCAAATACCTTGAAAACCTGCCTGAATAAAGGCTGTAACTACCTGCTTGCCTTGATTTTGATCCCGGTATTTGCCGTTGCTCCAGCCAATGCCGACTTCCATCACCGCCACTTCGCCGGTACGGTAATGCCCTACAACGTCAAGCAGGCCGGTCATCAGAATTGCGTGCGCTGCCAACAGGTCCCTCTCGCGGGCGGGATTCCACTGAAGAAACCGGTCATAAGCGCGGATGGCGTTGCGAACCTCCTGAATGTCTTTTAGCGGCGCGACAACGGGTTTGCCGTCAAGAATCGTGGCAACCTGCTCCAAGGCGCAATAAGGCACCCGCTCTGCGCGCGTAATGTCATCTTCTTGCGTTAGTCAGTTAAGCGTCGGTATCCTTAAATTATTTTTCCATTCTCCGTTTTATCCCGGCGTTCAAATGCTCCGCCAGGTTATCCAAATCCGGAAACAGCAAATCCCGCGAAACTCCCGCCCATCGCAACTCCTCCAAAATTTCTTTCCGTTTATCAAGCGGAATGATGATTTTGACCAAAAATTCGAGCGCACCCGGCAATTTATCCATCGCTTTGGGCGTATGATGAATTGTAAAATTGGCTTTCTGCGTCATATGGCGTGTTATGGTATGCTGCGGTATAAATGCAGCAACAACCCCTGATTTTTTTGTTTTCATTTTCCGTTCTCGCTCCATCTCTTCCAGAACACCTTCCAAAGTTACATCCGAATTAAATGCGCAGAGAGCGATTGCTTTCGGAACAGGTGCATGCGAATAATAACTACTATTACTGTCCCTCTCCCACTGGTTTTTATTAAGCGCGCCAGGGCGAAGCATCCATACGCAGGAATCATTCGGCTTGGAGCCAGAAATGACCTCTTCAATGGCGAAAAACAATGCCGTAAGGGGAGACTCCGACCAATCCAATAGCCGAGAAAGCAAGCCGTGATGACGCGCAACAACCAATTGCCCCACTAGGTCATCATCGTGCGGGAAATTTCTGTCTCTCGCTTTCGCCTGATGCAGGAAGTCAACATTGGTGGTATATTCTATCTCGCGGAGGTTTTTCTCCCGCTCATTCGTAACCCCCTCGCTGATCAAATCACGGAATATGCTGGGTGCCAACTGCCAATTCGCATCGGCATGTCCGCGATACCAAAAAAACCCACGCCGCTGACTGATTTCTTCAACCTTGTTAATATACTCCGCAAGCGAGTGAATTTCCGTCTCCGGAATCGTATTCGCGTCGTCGGTCATGACTGATTTTTCCGTTGGTTGTTTTTGCTGGCGATGCGGATGCGATTGACTCTCTTTTCCGCTTTGCTACGCGTGTTCGAAATTATTTCATTTTTCAACCGTTTTGTAACCTTTTTTGCGATTGCAAGGCGCAATCGGCAAATGCCGTCAAGTCGTCCAGGCCGCGTGAAATCGCCGAAGCCGCAATCGCCCGCATCAGAGAATTCATCGCCGTCATTCCACTGTCACCGATTTGGCAAGGTTGCGCGGCTTGTGTTTTATCCGGCGACGGCGCCTTGGCAGTGTCCCCGGGAGTAGTGTAATTCGGGATGGCGGATATGCGGCCACCGTGGGTCTCCGTAAACTGGAAATCATGTCATGGACACATGCCTGCAACCACCGAATGCAAGAATGGGCGCAAGCCAACGGTGTTTTTGTTCCGTTGGAAGATTTCTATGAAGCGATTACTTTCCTGGAGCCCTCCCGCCCCGGTCATGAGCATGCTCCGGCTCGACAATCCGTATTATTGAACCTGGCCAATCGGCAACGATCCCCCGTGGGCGCAAAACCGCCACAGGGCATCGGAATATGAAAAAACAGAATAAATCCATAAAATCGCGCAAGGGTCGAAAAACTACTACCCCGCTCCTTGCGCCCTAATGAGCACATCCCATGACTGACCCTCTACACGCGCTGCCTGCCGGCCACCGCCTGAGTATAGCCTTGCTCCCGCACCAGGTGGATGGCGTCCAATTTGAATACTCTCGAATACTTCTTTCTTGTAGTCCTGTTCAATCTCCAGTTCAGAGGCGTTATGCCTTAACTGGACTGTCACATCTATTGAACCACTTCAATACCTATTAAAAACCAAATAAAACCAGTTTAAGTATTTAACGAAAAGATTTATTGTGGCATATTTGTCAAATGTTTTGTTGTGTCTTTATTTAAATGCGGGACTCCTCCTTTGAACCTGGCTTGGTGAGAAATATGCCCAACAGTGAAGATAGATGGCTATCTACTAAAGAAATCAGCGCCCATCTAGGCATGAACACAGACACCATTTATCGTTGGATAAGAAAAAAAGGTATGCCTGCACATAAAGTGGGGGGACTTTGGAAGTTCCAAAGAGAAGAAGTTGATGATTGGGCTAAAAGTGGTGACGTAAATGACCATATGGGTAATAATGACAACCACCTATATAACTCCATTACGTTGATGGCCATTGAGTCTTGGAGATTCGGCAAGGTTTTTGATAGAGCTTTAACCAGGCTAGATGTTGGTGAACAGAATCGTTACAAAAGTCAATTCCGCTGGTTTATCAAAAAAGTGGAAGAAGCGTTAGCACAAGCGGAAATGCGCATCGTCAATATTGAAGGTCAAACATTTGACCCAGGAATGGCTGCAACCCCCCTCAACATAGAGGAATTTGAGCCTGACGATAAATTGATAGTGGACCAAATGCTTGAGCCAATCATCATGGGTGAAGAAGGCTTAGTAAAAACAGGAGTCATCACTTTACAGAAGGTTGAACTATGAAATATTTTGTTGGTATTGACTTAGGTACTACAAACAGCGCGATCTGTACATACGACGGTTCTGATACTCGTATCTGGAAAAGCCCTGAACAAAACGATGTAACTCCATCAGCAATCTATATTGACCGTCGTGGAAACAAATATGTAGGTAAACGAGCCTATGATTCTGCACCACATAGTCCGGATAACTCCGCGACGCTGTTCAAGCGCCTCATGGGGACAAATACACCCATTAAACTTTCTGCGGTAGACATTACTAAAACGCCGGAAGAATGCTCCGCAGAGGTATTGAAGGTTCTATTTGGCTACTTGCCTGAAGAAATCCGTAACGCCCCTGATACAGGTACGGTTATTACGGTTCCCGCCGCATTTAATCAAATGCAAAAAGATGCAACTATGCAAGCGGCAAGTATGGCAGGACTTGGAAAAGTCGCCCTAATGCAAGAACCTGTTGCTGCAGTTATGAGTGTCATGCGTACTCGCAATACCGACGGCATGTTCCTGATCTATGATCTCGGTGCTGGAACCCTTGATATCGCAATTGCCGAGAGTATCGGTGGCCGGGTTAATCTACTTGCGCATGGTGGAATTCCTATGTGTGGTGGAAGGGACTTCGACCGAGTTTTAGTAGACAATGTTATTAAACATTGGTTACTGGATAATTTTTCTTTACCGAAAGATTTCCCCGTAAACCCTGACTACAAAACACTGATCAGACTGGCAGCCTGGGCTACGGAACGCGCAAAAATAGAACTTTCCTCCCGTGAGGACACAGTAATCAGCTTGTCTGAAACCGAAGCCAGATGCCGCGACCTTGATGGGAATGAAATTTATCTGGATATTTCTTTACAACGAGAAAACTACAACAAACTGATTGAAAATCGAGTTCAAGAGTCAATTGAGGCAGCAAGAGAAACACTTAACAAAGCTGGCCTGACTCCCCATGATTTGGAACGCATAATGTTTGTAGGGGGACCGACAAACTATAAACCACTGCGAGATAAGGTTGCTTTTGAACTTGGCGCTCCTGGCAGTACTGACGTGAACCCCATGATAGCTGTAGCTGAGGGAGCCAGTTTGTTTGCAGAGTCTATTGATTGGAGCTCTCAAAACCGGACAAGAAAAAATACACGCGGACAAATATCTTCTAGTGAAAAGTTGTCTCTGTCATTCAATTACATTGCTCGTACACCGGATGTAAAAGCAAAAATTGCCGTTCAACTGGCAGAGCAAAGCAGTTCAGGTTCGGAGTTCCAGGTTGACAGCGTTGATACAGGCTGGACATCGGGCCGTATTCCTCTTAAACATGGGGCTACTATAGATGTCAACTTGACGAAAACAGGAGAAAATACATTCAAAGTATTTGTATTCGACTCCGTGGGTGGCCCTATAACCTTGGAACAGGACAAGATTGTCATTACTCGAACCGCAGCAGCCTCAGTGGACGCCATTCCGGCCTCCCACTCGATTAACGTTGAGGTTTTGGAGAAGCTCGGCGGTCGTCCGGTGCTTGACTATTTGGTTCGCTCGGGCGACTCGCTCCCGAAAAAGGGCAAAAAAATATTTAAAGCGGCCGAATCTCTTAAAGCTGGTGCCGCAGGGTCACTCAACTTAAAGCTTTGGGAAGGTGAAATTGAAGATCCGATTACAGACAACCGCCCCATAGGTGTGTTGAAAATTTCCGGTTCCGATTTTGATGACGGCGTGATTCATGCCGGCGCCGATCTTGAATGCGATTATGAGATTCTGGACTCTGGACTCATTACAATTAAAGTCTCCGTTCTCTGCATTGGCGGTACTTTCCACTCAGGGAAGAACTTCTATTCCCGCCAGGAGGGACAACTCGACTATACTGCTGACGCTGCCATGGTCGTTGAAGAAGGCGAAAGCACTCTTAACCGTATCGACACAATCAACAAGGTCGTTGACAATCCGAAATTAAAGCAAGCACGAAAGAATCTTGAACCAGCGCTATTGCTGGACCCTGAAGAAGCTGAAACCGAGATTTCCCAAGAGGCCATGGAGAAGGTGCTAGAAGCGCGTCGGCTTCTTGCCCAAGTCAGAAAAGAGCACCGTAAGGAAATTCGTCAAATCGAGTTCGACGGTACGGTGTCGCTTTTCGATGAACATGTCCGTGAACACGCCCGCCCTTCCGAAGAGTCATCTTTCGACAACTTGGCGAAAACCGCACAGCGTTCAATCGATAAAAATGACAAGGATTTTGAGCATTATCTTGATGAACTCATAGGCAAGAACTTCGAGATTTTGTGGCGGCAGGATTGGTTTGTTGTGGAGAGATTCAAACGGATGGTTAGTTCCCCCCATCTCTTTACCGACAAGAATCACTTTGAGGAGCTTGCCCAGACTGGTACGCAACTCATACGCTCCGATGGTATTGAGCAACTTCGCGACGTTGTCCGCCAGCTTTGGGATATTCAGATTGCCGGTGGCCCCGAAAACGATATGTCCGATGTAGTCAAAGCCAACATTATCCGGAAATGATGTATGGCTAAGGATTTATGGCTACCCAAGGGATATGAATTAGCGGATGGGTCAAAGATCCGTTCACTCCTCTATTCTGGAGATGACTGGCAGGTTTTTGCTACCAATAGCGCGAACAATATCCTGTTCACGCGCCTGGAGTTGGCGGCAAAATGGAATGAATCCGGTTTCCTTGATGAGTCCCTCCTTGGTGAGTTCACGTTCGGAACCGAATCATTCCGGAGCCTGATCAGTCATAAAAAGTACGCCTTGGCATCGGTGGAAAATGGGAAGTCTCCCGAGAGTATGGTTGATGCACTGGCCTTCGCTTTCGCTCTGAAAGAATCTCGAAAATTATCGGGTGACGCCTCATTTCATGATGCTATTTACGTAGAGCAATACTCCCGGCTGCTCCCAACCTGGACGCTGACACCACATGTTGACGACGAGGTGATTTTGGGAACCTGGGTAACTGGTGGTGTGGTTATTTCCACGGATTCATTCAGACGTTTGACAAACCTAACTGGGTGGATGCCAGCCAGCAATCTTGCAGAAATCATCAAGGCCGCAGGATTTAATGTGCCTGCCGATGCTGGCCTGCTCGCTAAGCGTAAGCCCGCTTCACAAACCAAGGCGGGCGAGAAGACTGCCATTGGGGATACAGACGTCGAACCGGAGCAACCATACTCACATAAGGAACAAGCTGAGCCTAAAGTATTCAGGCTTCCTGGCCGTCCGCTACTTGAAAATTTTTTCAACGAGCATGTAATTGACATTATCTTTAATGCCGAGAAATATCAGGCATTGGGCATCGATTTTCCTTCTGCCATCGTACTCCATGGTCCACCGGGCTGCGGCAAGACCTTTGCTGTAGAGCGACTTGTTGAGTTCATCGATTGGCCCAGTTACTCGGTTAATTCCAACAGTGTTGGCAGTCCCTACATCCACGAGACGAGTAAGAAAATTTCCGAGATTTTCGATCAGGCGATTGACTGCGCTCCATCAGTCATCGTCATTGATGAGATGGAGTCTTTCCTTTCGGACAGACGCTCGGGCAGCTCGTCAGGCTTACATCACATCGAAGAAGTGGCCGAATTCCTCCGACGCATTCCGGAGGCCATCAAGAACAATGTCCTCATTATCGCGATGACGAACCTCATCGACATGATCGACCCTGCCATTCTCCGGCGTGGCCGTTTCGACCACATCATTGAGGTTGGTATGCCATCCAGTGTAGAAGTTGCTTCGCTAATCGATTCGCTATTGAGTAAGTTGCCAAAAGCGGAAGATATCAACATAGATAAGATACTTGACGCGCTCACGGGCAAGGCTCTGTCCGATTCAGCTTTTGCTATTCGTGAGGCCGCAAGGCTCGCTGCCAAAACCGGAAAGACGCAGCTTGACCAAGAAAGCATTGATGCCGCATTGAACAGCCTGCCTAAAGACAAACAGGAAAACAGCAGAGGTATCGGATTCGTCTGGGATGAATAACCGCAGGGCAGCATGGACCTTTTACAAAATTCTTTTCATATTTTGACCGCCAGTCCCCGTGATAATAAGCAGCGGATTATGGAGTTGGCCGACGAGCGCAGCCTTATGCTCGATTCAAATGAGTGTATGCAGGCTCGTTCGGATCTTACCAATCCCAGAAAACGTCTCTCCGCCGAGGCCGCCTGGCTACCGGGCATTGGGCCGAAACGTACCGGAGAGGTATTGTCGCTTCTCGAATCCTCTCCTGCTGATATTCTTGCTGTCGATAAGCTGACTTCAATCGCTCGAGCCAACTTGCTTGCCGCTGGCCTCGCTCGGCTACCTGACTATACGCCTAATTATTTTGCCGAATGGATTCTCGAAATCGCTCGGGAATCTGAGGATATCGATCCTGAAACATTGATAGTGATTATCAATGAGGAACGAGTGGTATCCGGTTTTCCCGAGGTGACCGACCGGTCAGCACTGGAGACGGAAATTCAGGAGAGGCGACGTCATTATCGACAGGTCATCAAGTCTGCCCTTGATAACCTTCCTGCTAAAGAACGCTTAGAGGCCGTGACCGTTGCAGTGGAAACCGCTACCGATATTGGCGAGGAACAAGGCCCGAAGCTTGTTCATGTCCTTGTCGACTCTTATGAGGTAGAAGTCCAGGCATTCCTTGAGAAGAAAGAAGGGAGTATTAAAATTTTGGTTGAGACGCTACGGGCGGCTGTTGACGCTGGACGACCAGATTCCGTTTTAGCTCCGATGGTGAACCAGCTTATACAGGTTGTAAGAAACTGGGACACCATCGCCCAACCGATCCAGGTAAGTACAAAAAGTCAAGGGCTAGATCATGAGGTCAGTTACAAGGTCGCTGGGCTCGTGCGAGAATTGGCGATTTATATGTTTAACGATCACAGCAAGCTCGATTTCTCGCGGCAACTCACAAACATGTTGCAGGAAGTGTTCGCAGAAGTTGGAAAAGTTGTTGAACTTACCGATAAAGATGCAGGTATTCTGGAAGAAATAGCGGAACAAAGGAAACAGAGTCGTTTGCTCGACCCAATTTCTCACCGTTGCAATACAGCTATCGAGAATACAGAAAAACATCCATCCTCTGCTGATAAAGAGGCTCAGGAGGTTATCAAGGCTGCACCTCAGCTTGTTGCGAATTTGGCAGCTTCCCAACCGAGTGCTGAGATATTTGCGCAAGGGAAAGATATGCTGGCATTGACACTTATGCACTGCGCAGTTGTATGCGGAAATAAAACAGGAAAATGGAAGATCTGTATTTTCATTCTTGAAGAAGCATTAAAATACGCCACTAGCCAAGAAGGGAGATCACGCATCCAGAAAAACCTGGGTATTATGAAAACGAATGAGGCTATCTCTCTACTGTCTCGAAGGGAAACTCAAACTGGAGTGGTTGAGTATTTGATGACAACCAGTCAAAACACAGGAACCGTTAGTAGCGAGAATAGTAGTGAGGGCTCCGCAGGTAAATGGATTCTCGGCATCGTCGTAATCATCTGTGTAATCATCTGGGTGGGTGAGCTCGTGAATAATTCAGGGTCAAGCAACACTAAGCCTACATACAACTCGTCTTCACCATATCAGAACTACGACCCGGAGGTAGTGTTACAGTACTCAAAGCCTTCCATTGGCACCAATAACGTGCTTTCGGTGTCGCAGATTCGTTGGTGTATCAGAGAAAGTATTCGTATCGAAGCGATAAGAGACATAATCGATACCAATGAGGGCATTGATGCATTCAACCAAATTATCAATGATTACAACAGCCGCTGCGGAAGTTATCAATATAGCCAAGGGTCTCGGCAACACGCTGAACGTGATATTGAAGCCTACCGCAGCCAGATTGTCAAGGAAGCAATCCGAGACGCAAGCAAGGCATATTAGTCCGTACATATCAGCCTTCGTATCTATCTTTGTCACCTGGCGCATCGACAAGCAACGCTCCCAAGAGGCCAAATGCTCAATACACGAGAGAGGTACAACAGCTACTGACCGATCTAGGCCACGAACCAGGCCCCAATATGGATCCCGGACAGCCGATGTGGAGAAGCCATTCCAGTTCTTATTGGCAATGGAGATGGAAGAACAGGACTGTAATGGTCGGGTAATGAGGGTGCAGGGCAGGGCGGTTTCTCAGCGATAGGTAATCCTTGCCGAATGATGATCAGGGTCCCGGCTTACAACAAGATATTTCTTTTGCCTTACAACCCATACATCACCAATATCGCTTTGTTATTCATCCATTGAGACTATACAATCATATCCTTCACACTGGCACATTAAATGCGGGAGGGTAGTTGCAGTGGATGAGCGGAGTAAAATTGAACTGGAGGCGGCGGCGTTTCGTCGTTTGGTTGAGCATTTGGCCGAGCATACCGAGGTGCAGAATATCGATTTGATGAATCTGGCCGGTTTTTGCCGCAATTGTCTGTCGAAATGGTACCGGGCGGCAGCCGAGGAAAAGGGCCTGTAGATTTGTGAGGCAGATAAAGAGACCGTCGGTAGGGTGGTTGATGAACAAGAGGAGTTCATCTCCGGTGATTCCTTCGGGGTCGGTCGCCCAGTTGCGCCACTGGAATTTCTCAGGGATGACGGAGGTATAGCCCTCGCGGATGAGTTCGAGCTCCTGGTCTTTCTCATCGAGGATTTTCAGGAAGAGCATCCAGCCGAGTTGCTCAAGGCGCTGGGCATCGCCGGAGATTCCGGGATCTTCGTCTCGCATGATGTTGCGGACATTTTTAACGATGGAAGAGATATTGGGCATGGGAAAGTTGGGTCAGAGTGGCACGGTTTTACGGGGAGATGCAAATGACGGCAAATAAGAATTTGGGTGAACAGAAAATTAGAGCGTTTATTTTCAATGGCTTACGAAATTTGAAGGCGATGGATTTGATGCAATTAGGCGACAAACGAAAATGGGCGAAAATAAGATTTAGGAAGCCCAGTGCGGAATATAGCGGGCAAATTTGTTGGATTGGCCGATTTCAGCGGGAACGATGAGCCTCTTTTCCCTGGTAGCTGAAATAATGCGACTGGCCCGGGCGATTTTGTCGTCGGGAAGGCCGAAGCGCTTCCGAAGACTTTCGTTCGTCATGTAGTCGTGCATCAGGTAGCGGAGGCAGGCATGGAGGTAGCAGGCATGAATGCGCTCGGTGCTGGTCATGGCATCGAAGTCCTTGTGAGCGAAGAGAACGGCGCGGGTGTGCTTCGGAGTGGTTTCGAAAACAGGCGCCGGGAGCTGGAATAGCTCGGTTTGGTGAACGACCTTATCGATGCCGGAGCCACGTTCTTCACAAATACCGATCCGGCGCATCAGGGAAGCGAGGGCTTCGTTGCGGGATTTGGGGGGCGAGTCCAGAAATCGGTCGGTATCGATGAGGGGGATGCCGGGGTTGGTGATTTCGAGTCGGCTGTCGAAGATCTCGATCATCGGGCCGGTTCCGGTCTGAAAGAGATCCTGGTGTATCAGGGCGTTGGCAACGAGTTCCCGAATGGAGATTTCAGGGTACATGGAAACGTCCTTGCGAAGGGCGGTGCCGAGTATTTCGTTGTGTGGGATGCGGGCGTTAATCAAGCCGATCAGTCCCTCAAATTCATTCGCATAGCCGCGATTTCCGACTTGCTCGTGAAGCGTTTCAAGTCGATTGTTGCTCCGGTAGCGGATCACGCGCAGGGCCTTGCGGTTAAGGGAAGGAAAGGTGGAAAGATCTTTGGCGAAAAGGAGGGCGCCGAGATTGAGGATATCCCATGAACCGGAGTCTGTGCGGGCAATGAGATGCTCCTTCTCCAAGCGTTCGATAATGTGGTCCCGATTTGTCGGGAGATCGAGCCCCATCAGGTCAAAGTAGCTCGGATAATCGAGTAAGCGAACCACTTCCTCCGTAGACACGTTCTCCTTCGCAGGGAGGTTCTCAAAAGGAGTTTGCTCGAAGACCCGCCACAGATTTTTCTCACGCTCAGAATGATCCCTGAGTTTCTTCGTGTAAGAACCCATGCGGATATACTCGATACCTTTGAATTGCACGGGGCTCTGGTTCGCCCGGGGAATTTCAAGAAGAACAATCGTCGTTCCCTCCATATTGAGGACATGGAAAGAGAAATCGATAGTAGGGGTGAGTGATCTGCGCAGCCAGTTTTCGAGCTCTTCGTTACCAATCTTTTGAGAATCAGGAGCAAATGTGGTCCCTAGTAAATTGTGGGTTACATCCTCGACTCCCCACACCAGGTAAGCGTTGGTTTTTCCTTCGAGCGCAGCAGAATTGGCGAGTGCGGAAAGGCGTTCGCCTATCATATGAGGATCGGGGTTGTTGTGCTTAAATTCGACCCACTCCGTCTCAGAAGGAAGCTTTCGCAACTCTTCGACGAGACTTTGAAAATGAGTGTCCGGCAGATTGGGCATAAACAGATGGCGAGCTAGGCGACTTCGTAAAGGTGTGTGGTGAGTTCTTTGATGGCCTGATCGTAGGCGGGCCTTCCGCCAAAGGCGCGGACGATCTCGGGCGCGGTGCCGAGGCGTTTGATCGGCTCAAGGGTGATGATGGCGGGGTTTTCGAGGTCGAGCAGGCCGTCGTCGGCATATTTTTCCAGCAAGCTATCGAGGACGGCGCGGGCGAGGTCACCATACCGGGTGAAGTAGTTGCGCTTGCGCACGTTCTCGGCGCGTTCCCGGCGGGTCAGTGGTTTCTGCTCGAAGGCGACGTGGCAAATGAGATCGAAGGGATCGAAGTCGGAGCCGACTTCATCCTGCAGGGCGGCGAAGATGACACCGCGGCTCTCCAATTCTTCGACGATGGCGCGCTTCTTCTCGGCGTCCCGCCATGAGGTGAGGAAGGAATCCAGCGAGGCGTAGCTTGTCCGGACGTTTTTGCGGGTGTAGTCGCGCAGGCTCTCGGTGATGATCTTGCCGTCGTCGCCCATGTATTCGACGCGCTCCTTGATGATGGTTACTTCGACGCCGTTGACAGTAACTTTGTGGCACCTTTCGTGTTCAGCGCGGTATTCGGTCCTCATGGTATCGGGATTGGGGAATTTGATGTAGTCGCCGATGAGGTCGTCGGTGAAGGGAGTGTTATCAGTTTCCTCGTCGGTGCCAGAGAGGTCGTCGTCCTCACCGGCCTCCTTCACGCGGACGGGATCGCCGTCGAAGTCCTTGTCGGCGAAGAGCGCGGTGACGTTCCGGAAATCCATGATGGTGAAGTAGTGCTTCTCGAAGTCTTCATTGATGCGGGTGCCGCGACCGATGATCTGCTTGAACTCGGTCATGGAGCCGATGTTTGCGTCCAGAACGATGAGCTTGCAGGTCTGGGCATCGACGCCGGTGGTCATGAGTTTCGAGGTGGTCGCGATGACCGGGTAGAGCTCGGATGGGCTGATGAAGGCGTCGAGATAGCGTTTGCCTTCTTCGTTGTCTCCCGTGATCTGCATCACGTATTTGCTGTTCGCGGAGACGAGGTCGGCGTTGGCGTTGGCCAGTTCCTTGCGCATGCCTTCGGCGTGTTCGATATCGACGCAAAAGACGATGGTCTTGGAGAAGCGGTCGCTGCCCTTGAGGAACTCGGTGATCTTTTGCGCGACGCACTGACGGCGTTCTTCGACAACGAGGTGTTTGTCGAAATCGGTGCGGTTGTAGAAGCGGTCTTCGACATCCTTGCCGTCCTTGTCCTCGAAGCCTTTCGATGGGCGCCAGCCCTCGGGATCGATACTCAGGGTGACTTTGATGACCTTGTAGGGGGCGAGGAAGCCGTCGGCTATGCCCTGTTTGAGGGAATAGGTATAAAGCGGATCACCGAAATACTCGGAGCTGGAGACTTCTCTGGTTTCCTTGGGCGTGGCGGTAAGGCCGATGTGGGTGGCTCCTTTGAAGTATTCGAGGATTTCGCGCCACTTGCTGTCTTCGCGGGCACTGCCCCGATGGCACTCATCGACGATGACGAGATCGAAGAAATCGGAGCTGAACTGCTTGTAGGCGTTGTTGTCGTTGTTGTCGGAAAGGCCCTGGTAGAGCGCGAGGTAGATGTTGTAGGCGGTGTCGATCTGCTTGTGCTTGATAACGGTCATCGCGTCCTTGAAGTGGCGGAAGTCGCCCCGGACGGTCTGGTCTATGAGCACGGTGCGGTCGGCCAGAAACAGGATGCGCTTTTTCAGGCCACTCCGCCAAAGGCGGTAGATGATCTGAAAGGCAGCGTAGGTCTTGCCCGTGCCCGTCGCCATGACGAGGAGGTGGCGGTTGTGGCCTTTGTCTTTGGCGATGGTTTCGACCGTACGGTTGATGGCGATCTGCTGGTAATAGCGGGGGGAACGACCTGATCCGTCAACGAAGTATTCTTGAGCCACCACCGGTTCGGCAGCGTCTGTGATGCCTTTGTGCGCCTTGTATTTTTCCCAGAGGATTTCCGGGCTTGGAAAAGCGCCCAGGGCGAGTTCGGTTTCGATGGCGCCTGAAGTGACTGTGCGATCGTGAAAATGGAAGCCGTCGCCATTGCTGCTGAAGACAAACGGGATATCCAGCGTCCTGGCGTAGCCGAGCGCCTGCTGAATGCCGGCGCCAACCGTGTGCTTGTTGTCTTTCGCCTCAACGACCGCGATAGGGATGTTGGGCTTGTGGTAGAGAATGTAGTCGGCGCGTTTCTGCGCTCCGCGCGTGTGGAGTTTTCCTCGGACGTAGATTCTGCCGTCAGTGAACCCAACTTCCTCGCGAATTTGGGTGTCTATATTCCACCCCGCCTTGACGATGTTGGGCGTGATGAACTTGGTGCAGATGTCGCGTTCGCTGAGACTCTTTTTGTTCATGCGGTTGTCCTGATAGCTGATTTTTCCTCTTCCTTCCAGCCGATGAGGGTGTCGGCGATGCGCTGGATGCCCTCGTGCGGGATGAAGTTCCTGGGGTCGCCTTTGACCAACTGGAATGCTTTCTTGCGCGAACCGACCTCGGCGGCAATGCGGTTCAGTAATTTTTTGCTTAGGTCTCGCATTGATCGCTTCTCGCCAGTGTCTCCATCAGTCAGAATAATAGCATTCACTTGCCTTGTCTTCTACCGTATGCTGGAAGTCGCAGGTTGAAACATAATCACCAAAGGTCTTCCTGGTGATTTTGTCATCTTTGAACAGTGGTATTCTGGTAAAGCCAATAAAGCTCGCGTGAGGCTGGCATTTTGGCAGCCCCTTTCAAGGCTTCTTTACTCTTTATTCTTGACGTGTTGATACCGTACCGGGCGATTGAGCTTTTTAACGAAACCGTCATTAAGCGCCCGTTTCAGCCAGTCCTTGACTTGCGATTTGTGTAAGCCTGTTTTTTCGACCAGTTCATTCTCATTTACCGGGCTGGCAGCCATGAGTGAAAGCTGATTTACGAATAAACGATAAAAGTCGATCGGCTCATTGACTGGTTCCGGTGGACTATTATCAAACCCCTCCGCAGTGTTTTCCGTCACCCGGCGTTCCTGTGCTTGAACGTTTTCGGATTCCGATTCAAGCGCTTGATTGGAGAATAATTCCGACTGGACATCATCCTGTGTGGGCCTAGCGCGCTGCGCAGTTTCGGTATTATTTTCAACGACCGGCGAAGCAGAAAGGAGTAAATGTATATCCAGAGCCTGAATATCTTCTGCACACCAGCGACCACCTTTTTCCACCAGCTTTTTATTGGCGGCTTCCTTGTCCCGGGTTGGTTTTACCCAAAGCGGCACCCATTGCTTCCTCAGGTTTTCTTCCGCCCCGTTCAGCGTACCGCCTTTTTTACCGGAATGAACGACCAGTGAGCTATCTGCCAGGCAGTATATGTACTTGTTCCGTGCCATGGCATTGCCCGCATTGAAGCTGGCTTCTGGATAAAATGGTGATACCAGCACGACATGATCATCCATCAAACCTCTGCGCCATTTCGCGCTTGTTGCGGTTTTCAGCAGGCTGTCCGTCAGAATGCCGGTCACATTCCCACTGGCATGCATTGCTCCGAGCATTGCAGCTTCATCCACACCTCTGGCGCCACCTGAGATGATCGCAACGCCTTGTGATGCCGCTTTTGCTCCTACCTTTTCGCTAAAGTCCAAATCCACATCACTGGCCTTACGCGAACCGACTACGGCGATACCTCCCTCATTTAACAGGGATTTATTGCCACAGCCGAACAACACGGGTGGCGAATCCATTTTTAGCCGGGATTTCAGTCGTTTTGGGTATTCAGGATCGGAACGGGTCACCACCCAGAGCCCTGCCCGTTGCCATTTTTCCACCGCCAATGCCAGACTGTGACCACGATTCAGCAGTTGAAGAATACGCTCCAGGCTAATGCGGCGATCATGCCATCCGCTTAACAAGGGCTTTGGATCAGCAGCGACAAGCAAATCCTCCGGTGTGGCGCTTTTTTCCTTCAGCCATAGCGCAAATCGCCCCCATTCCACATTGGTAAGCGGTCTGACTTTTTCGTTGCCGGCCTTGCCAAAATAACTGGTCAACAGCAAGGTAGTTTGTGCGGAGGGAGACAAATTTATCAATTTTTTGCCGAAGTTGAAGCCAGGGCAGTGGGATACACCGGTCCACTTCCTGCCTGCTGTAATAGTGCGGCAATTACCGTTAAGGTCCAGCCTGAATCGACAATGTCATCAATCAGAAGCGCCGGGTCTGTTGGTACGGGTTGCTTCATTGCAAAGACGCCGTCCAGATTGCGGCACTGATGAAAACGGTTCTGCTGGCCTTTTTGTGGTTGGTTGCTTTTGTCTTTTGCTACCGCATTGACAAAAGGCAACTTTAACATGCTGGCAAGGCGTTTCGCAAAGTCGGGCACCAGTTCAGGATGACGCAGTGAAGGCACACAGCATACCCATGCTGGTGCGGGGTCTGGTTGCCAGCGCTGCTGAATCATCTCGGCCATGGCTGCAACCAAATCATCACCAAAACGACCGTTGTGTTTACCATCAACCACGGTTTTCCCCCAGCCGGCGTCACCCCAACGGGACAGCACACGGCCTTCTTTCGCCCGCAGGTTCTGGGGAAGATTGCCGCGCAAACTATATTCGACAAAGGCTTTGGCCGCCACTTGAATTTTGGGTTTAATCGGCATTTCTGCCTGCTTCAGGAAACTGGCAGCACGATGTGCCAACTCTGCATTCACAGCAGCATCAACAACGGGCTGCTCAAGGCAGGAAGCGCACTTGCCACAGGGTTTGGAGTCCGGGTCATCAAGTGCACGGCGCAGATAGGTCATTTTGCAGCCGGTATCCTTTAAATAGGCTTGCACCTCGGCCCATTCCTGCTCACGCTGGCTTGTAAGATGGGCGATTCGGGCATGATCCATGGCATAGGACACCGGGGTTCTGCGCCATTGGCTGTTAACTTTAATTACAGGCGCCGGATTTTCTACACTCAGTAGTTTCAATACTTTCTCGATCTGGCTATAGCGAAGATTGGTCTGTTGTTCAATACCACGAATAGACAACCCATCGGTGTGTGCCAACATCTGAAGAATTTCCTGCACCTGGGCTTCGGACGGAAACGCCGACTCACGGAAGAACTCGTGAATGTCCTGATCTTCGACGCCAGACATTAACACACCTACGGCATGGTCAATGCCACGTCCGGCACGGCCAACCTGCTGGTAGTAGGCCACGATGGAGCCAGGCGCCTGGTAATGAATCACAAAGCTTAAATCAGGCTTGTCGTAACCCATGCCCAAAGCTGTTGTCGCCACCAGCGCTTTAAGCTGATTATTCAGCAACAAGTCTTCGAGATGCGGGCGATACGTATTACTGTCCTCAAAGCCATCCGCTTTGACACTGCCGTGATAAGCCCTGGCGCTAATACTATTTTGCGCCAGCCAGTCGGCCACCTGTTCGGCATCCCGCACCGTCAGTGTGTACACAATGCCAGTGCCTGGCAAGGTTGGGATCACTTGTGCCAGCCAGGCCAAACGAGAAGCCTGATCCGGCAGCGCCATGGCCTGTAACGCCAGGCTTTCGCGGCTCAGCGACCCACGCCGAATTTGAATATCGCCAAGCTGTGCCTGAATATCCTCCACGACTCGATCGTTGGCGGTTGCCGTGGTACCCAGTACCGGCGTGTTCGGCGGTAACTGACGCAGGATATTCACGATGCGGCGGTAGTCCGGGCGGAAGTCATGGCCCCAATCCGAAATACAGTGTGCTTCATCAATCACCATCAGGGCAATGCGGTCGGCTATCGGCTGTAATACGGTTTCAATGAAGCTGTCATTGGCCAGGCGTTCGGGTGAAATCAGCAGGCAGTCGATCTGATTAGCCAGCATACGCTGAGTTACATCCTGCCAATCAATGGTATTGGCGGAGTTCATGGTCTCGGCTACAAGGCCTAACCGCTCAGCCGATGCAATCTGGTTGCGCATCAGCGCCAGCAAAGGCGATATGATAATAGTCGGCCCCATCCCCCGGTCACGCAGGATTTTGGCGCTGATAAAATACACCAGGCTTTTCCCCCAGCCGGTACGTTGCACCATCAACAGCTTTTGCCGTTGATTCACCAAGACCTCAATGGCTTCCCTCTGGCCTTTACGAAATTGTGCAGTCGGGTTGTCTAATGCGATTTTTAATAGTTGTTCAACCTGATTGCGGTCCATGGTTTAGCCTTTTGATGTATAAGGTCAATTCCCCTTTTCAACCCCCAATATACTGGATTCGATGATAATTCTGACTCTATCAGGTTTGGCAAAAAGAGAAAAGCATTGGAATGCCGTCAGAGAGTTGGAAAAAGCAGGGGCAAAGGGTTGATATGGATGCAGCAATTAGCTATTGGACGAATAGTGGCAGAAGAGAGCAGGGCGGTTTCTCAGCGATAGGTAATCCTTGCCGAATGATGATCAGGGTCCCGGCTTACAACAAGATATTTCTTTTGCCTTACAACCCATACACCTTCAATATCGCTTTGTTATTCATCCATCGAGACTATACAATCATATCCTTCACACCGGCACATTAAATGCGGGAGGGTAGTTGCAGTGGATGAGCGGAGTAAAATTGAACTGGAGGCGGCGGCGTTTCGTCGTTTGGTTGGGCATTTGGCCGAGCATACCGAGGTGCAGAATATCGATTTGATGAATCTGGCCGGTTTTTGCCGCAATTGTCTGTCGAAATGGTACCGGGCGGCAGCCGAGGAAAAGGGGCTGGAGATGGATTATGAGCAGGCGAGGGAGGTTATTTATGGTATGCCGTATCCTCAATGGAAGGAGAAGTACCAGCAGCAGGTAACACCAGAGCAGAAAGACCGGTATAAGCAGGTAACCGGCAAGGATGTGTAATTTTTATGATCGAGGTCGGAGGCTTGCCCGGGTGGTGGAATTGGTAGACACAAGGGACTTAAAATCCCTCGGCTGTATGGCCATGCCGGTTCGAGTCCGGCCTCGGGCACCATATAATGGTTCGATTTCATACGGCCAATGTTGACGGCAACCGATCACAGCCGGGATAAAGCAGGACTCCAGTATATTTATCCTGTGCTGTCGCGGCGCTCGGGCGGATTGTCGGTTGGGGTCAATCTGAATACCAATAATGCCTGTAATTGGGCCTGCATCTATTGCCAGGTGCCGGATTTGATTCGGGGCAGTGCGCCGCCGGTCGATTTTGACGGTCTGGAAGATGAGTTGCGGTATTTTCTGAGCGATGTTAGCCAGGGTGATTTTTATCAGCGTGAGTCGGTGCCGGAGCAATTGCGTTCGATCCGTGATATTGCCATAGCGGGGAATGGTGAGCCGACCCTGGTGGATGAGTTCGACCGGGTTATCGATGTGATTGGCGGCCTGATGGGGGAATTTGATCTGAATTGTACCCTCGTGTTGATTACCAATGGCAGTATGCTCAACAGGCTGCCGGTGCAACGAGGACTGAAAAAGATCTCGGATCTGGGCGGTGAGGCATGGGTCAAGGTAGACAGTGCGCTACCGGCGGGGATCAAACGGATTAACCGTGTCGGCGGCTCGCCGAGGTCCACGTTAAAACGGCTGGAGACAAGCTGTGCAAACTGTTCGACCTGGATACAGACTTGTGTATTCGCCTATGAGGACCGGCCGCCGGCAGAAGAGGAGATCGGCGCGTATTTAAGTCTGATTGAAGCGGTCAAATCGAGACATATCCCTATTGAGGGGGTGTTGCTGTACGGTATGGCTCGACCATCGATGCAACCGGATTCCGGTAAATTGAGCAGATTGCCTGAGGAATGGTTGAAACAATTTGCCACCCGTATAGGTCATTATGATATGGATGTCCGGGTTTTCCCCTGATCTGAATTAAAAAAGAGTTGATGATACTTCATATTGTGTGGGGATTTGGATATAATAGTGTTCGGTTCCGCCGACTATATGCAAAGTAGGGAGGTAGTTATGATGAGTAGATTAATAACCGTTTTGTTGCTGATGGTTTTTCCAATATTGGCATTTGCGGATGTGGCTCCGGCCGATTACAGACAAAAGCAGTCCGACAAGGTATGGGAAGAAAAGTTGAGGAAACCCAGCTTCCAGGAGCGGGAAATCATCGAGGGAGCACAGCAGGATATTCTGGAGTTGAAGGCGCCGTTTACAGCGGAAGACGCAAGCATAGTGCCCATTTCCATCCACGCGAAGATGCCACAGACGCCGGAGCTTTATATCAAGAAAATAACGATTTTTGTCGATAAGAATCCGGTGCCGTTGGTGGGCGAGTTTGAATTGACCCCGGATAGCGGCAAGGCCGATCTGGCGATGAAGATCCGGGTGGATGATTTCAGTTATGTTCGGGCTGTCGCTGAAACCAATGAAGGCCGGTTATATATGGCGAAGAGTTTTGTTAAGGCAAAGGGAGCCTGCTCGGCGCCGCCGCCGTCCAGCATAGACGATTCGAGGAGATTGCTCGGCAAAATGAGAATGAAAACCATCGGCGATGTGGTCTTTGATAAGCCGAATTTGATGCAGCTCAAGATCCGCCATCCGAATATAACCGGCATGGCGCCGTTGAGGATTGGTTCTCGTGTCCTGCCGCCGGCCTTTTTTCTGAAGGAACTGGAAGTGGATTTCAACGGCAAGACCGTGTTGCGGGCCAAGACGACTTTTTCCATCAGCATGGACCCGGCATTCCGGTTCTTTTTTGTTCCGGATAAAGAGGGAGTGCTGGTTGTCCGGGGCAATGATACAAAAAATAATGAGTTTGAATCGAGCTATCCGGTAAAGATATGACCCGGTGTAATACGCCAGCTATTTCGCATAATGTATATTATGTTAAATAATGGCAGTATATTGCATGTCTGTATCGGAAAGGCTTGAATATTACAAGACCGCCGTTGAGAGTGAGCTTGACCGATGGCTGCCTCTAGCAAAGATTCAACCCCCGGTTCTGCATGAAGCAATGCGCTATTCCGTATTCAGCGACGGTAAGCGCATCCGTCCTATCCTGCTCTATGCCACCGGAGAAGCATTCGGATTGCCGTTGCAGGCGCTCAATGGCCCGGCCTGTGCGGTCGAAATCGTCCACGCCTATTCCCTGATCCATGATGATCTGCCCGCAATGGATGATGATGATTTACGCCGCGGTCGTCCCACCTGTCACAAAAAATATGATGAGGCGATGGCGATCCTCGCAGGGGATGCGTTGCAGGCCCTGGCCTTTTATATTATTGCGCATGATCCGCATATCGGTGTCGATGCCGAGCAGAGGCTGGAGATGATCAAGATCCTCACCCACGCCAGCGGTTCACAGGGCATGGCGGGTGGACAAGCCATTGATCTGAACTCAGTGGGCAAACAGCTGAGCCTGCAGGAACTGGAGAATATGCATAATCACAAGACCGGAGCTCTGATCGGGGCCAGTGTTAAACTGGGCGCCCTCTCGGCTATGGATGTGAACCATAAACACTTCGATCATATCTCACAATATGCGGAATATATCGGCCTTGCCTTTCAGATTAAAGATGACATACTCGACGTCGAATCCGATACCGAAACGCTGGGCAAGCCGCAAGGTTCGGACAGAAGCCGAAACAAGCCCACCTACCCCAATCTGTTGGGGCTGGATGGAGCGAAACGGGCGGCTGAAGAATTATATCAAAAGGCGCTGGCAAGCCTTGAAAGCCTTGATATGCGGGCGAACATTCTGCGTGAAATTGCCGGCTTTATCGTGCACAGGGAAAAATAAACTCCGGAAAATTTGCAGCCGCTTGTTTCGGACAGGTACACTTGCAATTAAAATTCCGTACAATAATTTTGGAAAATATAATGAACTCAACCACACCAGTAATAGAATCAGCAATAGAAACCATCCCGGATATTCAAAGTAGCAGGGACAGCCGTCATATTGCCATCGACAAGGTGGGCATCAAGGATATTCGCCACCCGGTGGTGGTATCCGATCGTTCCGGCCGCGAACAGCATACCGTTGCAAACTTCAATATGTACGTTAATTTGCCGGACCGGTTCAAGGGCACGCATATGTCGCGTTTTGTGGAAATACTCAATAACCATGAATATGAGATTACCGTGCAGTCATTTAAAAATATGATGGTGGAAATGCAACGGGTGCTTAATGCTGACTCCGGTCATATAGAAATGACATTCCCCTACTTCATTAAAAAGTCTGCCCCGGTATCGGGCGTAGAAAGCCTGATGGATTACGAGATTTCATTTATCGGGCAAATAAAGGCGCATACCTCATCGGTTGCGGTAAAGGCGGTTGTGCCGGTTACCAGTCTTTGCCCCTGCTCCAAGAATATTTCCGATTACGGCGCACATAACCAGCGCTCCCATATCACTGTGAATGTTGATATCAACGGTTTCATCTGGATAGAGGAATTAATCGATATAGTCGAAAAAGCGGCATCCTGTGAGCTTTATGGTCTGCTGAAACGCCCCGATGAAAAATATGTTACCGAACATGCCTATGACAACCCGAAATTTGTCGAGGATCTGGTTCGTGATGTCGCGCTGAAATTCAATGCCGATGATCGTATTTCCGCCTACACCGTGGAATCGGAGAATTTTGAATCGATCCACAATCATTCCGCCTATGCAATGATCAGCTTTGACAAGGTGTCCTCCCCTATACGCCGGGAATGACCTTCTGTTGAGATAGAGGCAAACTGCCTCCTGCTGGATCGATCTGCAATACCCTGCTTCCGGATTTCCATGAGTCCGTTGTCCCTGTTTGGTGAGTTATATCGCCTTATACACAGGAAATATCCTTGTTAACCACTTTAAATCCACCACATTATACAGTGGATTATTTAAATCTTGAATACATTATATTGTATTTTATGATAGAATGTTTAATATATCCAAAAAGCAGAGCATTGTAATTGGCTAAAGACAGAAGCATTTTAATGATCTAATTATATAGTCTAACTTAATAGAGGGATATTCATGAGTACCAGCAACAATACCGATATCACTGCCGCCGTTGCAGGTGTGGGAACGGATACGCGCCTCGGACTATCCGGCAAATTCAAGGTTATCCGCCGCAACGGCAAGGTCACCGAATTCGATTCCGGGAAAATCAGTATCGCGATGACCAAGGCGTTTCTAAACGTGGAAGGCGGTCTGGCAGCTGCCTCGACCCGCATTCATCAAACCGTAGAAGGATTGACAAAACAAGTCGTCAATGCCCTGACCCGGCGTATGCCGGAAGGTGGTACGTTTAATATTGAAGATATTCAGGACCAGGTCGAGTTGGCGCTGATGCGTGCTGGCGAACAGAAAATTGCCCGCGCCTACGTTATTTATCGTGAGCGGCGCGCACATGAACGGGCAGCCTCCGGATCGACGCCGGCACAGACAGATCCGGTCACCCCTATTAACGTTATTCGAGCGGATAGCAGCAAAGGGACCCTGGACATTGACCGGCTACAAACCATTGTCGCCGAGGTCTGCGTCGGACGGGAAAAGATGGACGAACAGCGTATTATTCAAGATACCCTGCACAATCTGTTTGATGGCATGAACGAAGTTGATGTCAATTCGGTGCTGGTAATGAGCGCCCGAACCCTGATCGAAAAAGAACCGGATTATACCCATGTTGCCGCCGGTTTATTGCTGGATAAACTACGGACGGAAGCCCTGAGCTTTATAGAGAGAGCCCCCACCCAGGCAACGCATGAAGAGATGAGCAGAGCGTACCCCTCCTACTTTAAAAAATATATTTTGCGCGGTGTGGAAACCGAGCTGCTCGATCGCGAATTGGCCAAATATGATTTGGACCGTCTGGGACTGGCCTTGCAGCCCGAGCGCGATCATCACTTCAACTATCTCGGTTTGCAAACCCTGTATGATCGCTATTTTCTCCACTCCGATGGGATTCGATTCGAATTGCCGCAGGGGTTTTTCATGCGTGTGGCAATGGGGCTGGCGGTCAATGAAGCGGATCGTGAAGGCCGGGCTGTTGAATTTTATGAACTGTTGTCCTCCTTCGATTTCATGAGCTCCACCCCTACCCTGTTCAATTCGGGTACCTGCCGCCCGCAGCTTTCGAGTTGTTACCTCACCACCGTGCCGGATGATCTGAACGGGATCTTCTCCGCCATCAAGGATGATGCGATGCTGTCAAAATTTGCCGGCGGGCTTGGTAATGACTGGACCCGTGTGCGAGCTCTGGGCGCATATATAAAGGGCACCAACGGCAAATCACAAGGTGTGGTGCCATTCCTGAAGGTGGCCAACGATACCGCCGTGGCGGTAAACCAGGGCGGAAAACGCAAAGGGGCAATGTGTGCCTATCTTGAAACCTGGCATCTCGATATTGAGGAATTTCTGGATTTGCGCAAAAACACCGGCGATGACCGCCGCCGTACTCACGATATGAATACGGCTAACTGGATACCGGATTTGTTTATGAAACGGGTAGCGGAACAAGGCGACTGGACCTTGTTCTCTCCCGATGAAACACCGGATCTGCATGATCTGTATGGCGAGGCGTTTGAGAGGCGTTATGTGGAATACGAGCGGGAAGCCGTTGCCGGCAATATCAAAAATTACAAGGTCGTTTCCGCCGTTGAATTGTGGCGCAAGGCCTTGTCGATGTTATTTGAAACCGGCCACCCGTGGATTACCTTCAAAGACCCGTGTAATTTGCGATCACCGCAGATACATACCGGTATTGTGCATTCTTCCAATCTGTGCACCGAAATCACCTTGAATACCTCGGATGATGAAATCGCAGTCTGTAACCTGGGCTCGGTCAACCTGCCGCAGCACATCAATAAAAACGGCTCGCTGGATCTAGAGAAGCTGGAAAGCACCATTACCACGGCAATGCGCATGTTGGACAATGTGATTGATTGCAATTATTACAGTGTGCCGCAGGCAGAACGTTCCAATATGAGACATCGTCCGGTTGGTCTGGGCATCATGGGTTTTCAGGATGCCTTGTACAAATTGCGCATTCCCTACAGTTCCGAACAGGCGGTTCATTTTGCAGATACCAGCATGGAGAGCGTCAGTTACTATGCCATCAAGGCTTCCACCCTGCTGTCGGAGGAACGCGGCCCCTATTCCAGCTTTGACGGCTCACTATGGAGCCAGGGGATTTTGCCTATAGATTCGTTGCAGCGGCTGATGGATGAACGCAAAAAGTATTTACAGGTTGACTTCAGCCAGACGCTTGACTGGGATGATTTGCGCCAACGGGTAAGAAAGGTTGGTATGCGCAACTCGAATTGTATGGCGATTGCCCCGACCGCAACCATTTCCAACATTTGTGGCGTCAGTCAATCCATTGAACCCACGTATCAGAACCTGTTTGTCAAATCCAATCTGTCCGGCGAATTTACCGTGGTCAATCCCTACCTGGTGCACGATCTGGAGGAGCGCGGCCTGTGGGATGAAGTCATGGTCAACGATCTCAAATACTTTGACGGCAGCGTTCGATCCATAGATCGCATACCGGATGAGTTGAAAGAGTTGTATGCCACCGCATTTGAAATCGATCCGCGCTGGCTGGTTGAATCCGCCTCACGCCGCCAGAAATGGCTCGATCAGGCGCAATCATTAAACCTGTATATGGCCGAGCCCAGCGGTAAAAAACTGGATAAGCTGTACAAACTGGCCTGGCTCCGGGGTTTGAAGACAACCTACTATCTGCGTTCACTCGGCGCCACCCATATGGAGAAGAGCGCCGTCCATAATTTATCGGCTGAACCGCAGCCAATCGAGACAGGGGAGGCCAATCAGATCTGCGCTATTCCTGATACTGATTGTGAAGTATGTCAATAAATTTACAATATATCAATTACTTATCGAAACTATTTAGAGGAATATATGAATTACTTATAGAAACTATTAAGAGGAATATATTAGCTACTTATAGAAACTATTTAGAGGAATATAGCAATGTTAGACTGGAACGATCCACTAGACAAATCCACATTGGAAAAAGGCAATGCCGGGCTTGTATTTGTCGCCCCCAACCTGAATAAACCGAGATCTGAAAATTCCGGAGACAAGGATGTAACGCTGGCAACGACCAGGCTGAATCCGGTCAATCCGAATGACAAGCGCGTTATCAATGGCCGCACCGACATTAATCAGCTGGCCCCTTTCAAATATCCCTGGGCCTGGAATTTCTTTCTGAATGCCAATAAAAACCACTGGACGCCTCTGGATATTGGCATGGCCCAGGATGTCACCGACTATCGCCATAAGCTGACCCTGGAAGAAAAGCATGTTTATGAAAATGTATTATCCTATCTGACCACTTCGGATATTCTTGCGATGCGCAATATCGGTCTTGCCGTCATGGAAAAGATGTCTGCGCCCGAATTGCAGATTTATCAGGCCCGCCAAGTGTATGAAGAGGCATTGCACACCTGGGCCTATCAGCACTGCATTGAAACCATCGGTCTCGATCAAGGCGAGATTTACAATCGTTATCGTGTTATCCCTGAGATCCATCAAAAAATTTCCGTTGCCAACCGTCGGCTAAATTCCGTGTTGCGGTCCAATGTCGACCTCAATGATCCCGACGAATTGCATAACTTTGTCATCTCATACCTGTTTTTTGCGGCGATTTTTGAAGGCTGCTGGTTCTACAACGGCTTCAGTCCCATCTTTGCATTACAGCGCCGCGGTCTGATGAAAGGCACCTCCGAGCAATTGCAGTATATTATGCGCGATGAAGTCATGCATGCCGCATTCGGCATTCGCGTTGTCAAGCAGATCATGCTGGAAGAAAACCTGACACTGGACCCGCAGGCGGTACGCAATATGTGGGATGAAGCGTATGAAGCTGAAAAAACATACACCCATTACATCCTGCGAGATCCTATCCTGGGCTATTCCGCCGATATGCATCTTCAGCAATTTCAATACATTGCTAATCGGCGGGCGCATCAATCAGGGTTTGACACTGCCCCCTTCCCTGATATCGAGACAGCCCCCCTGCCCTGGCTCGATGAGCAGGCCAATCTGAGGAAAGAAAAGAACTTTTTTGAAACCCGTGTCACCGAATACCAGACCGGTGGAGCGCTAAGCTGGGAGTAAGCTCGAATTACCCTGACCATACAGGCCAAGAAGGGAACTTGGCATTTAAGCCTGGTATCATCAGTCTCCGGTGCCAGGCTTTTTTTTTATTCTGTAAGCAACTGATCCGTTCAATATATCCGGGATTATTGTCGCCTTGTCTCATTTACAAGCCGGTGGAATTTATTATATTGCCCCTCCCGCAGCAAATGAATACCCCCCATGTATCCCTGACGCATTTCGGCCAGGCAGGCATCAACTACGCCCTGCTGTATAGATTCATCAAGCTCCATATGGCCGAGGCACTCCCCTGATTTGATGATCAGATATTGTTCCGCTTCCAGCAGCTTTGCCAGCCACAGCCCCAGGCTATCCGATGTCATATCCCAGCTTGCCGGTATTTCCGTGTCTTTCAGCAATAAATGACAAGGCAGCCAGATCCCCACTTTGGCCTCTGCAAGCGACGAGCGCATTTCTGCTTCGGTACTGACAAGGCTCCATTCCGGTGACAACCCACCCAACATCAATCCATATTGCTCCATCGCCAGGACCGCCATTTTATGCGCCGTTGCCTCATCAAACCGCCACCTCGCCTGAGCCTGTCTGACTTCATCCGCAAAGCGACCGCCGCCGGGCACAATGATAATCTTTTCTTTATGGTATTTATTTATGGTTACCAACCAGACAGTCAGCGATGATGATTGCATCAGGCTGCCGCCCAGTTTAATTACCCACATTGCGGCTGATCGCTCCCTCATCAAAGAATTTCAAAATAGCGGACACCTTGTCAAAGCATTCCTTATATTCCGCCTCCGGACATGAATCACTCACCAGGCCGCCGCCCGCCCAGCAATATATCTTGTCCCGGTAACGCACCAGGGTTCGAATAGCGATATTGGTATCCATATTACCGTCAAAGCCGATATAGCCCAGCGCCCCCGCATACACCGATCTGCGGTGCGGTTCCAATTCCTCGATAATTTGCATTGCGCGCAGTTTGGGCGCACCGGTTATCGACCCGCCCGGGAAGCCCCCGCGCAACAACTCAAGGACGTGCCTGTCCCGCTGCAAATAACCGGTAACCGTACTGACCAGATGATGGACCGAGGTATGACTTTCCAGTGCAAACAAACTTGGCACGTTCACGGAACCGAATTCACAGTTTTTACTGATATCATTGCGCAACAGATCAACAATCATTAAATTTTCCGCCCGGTCCTTCTTACTTTCCAGCAGGGAAACCGCCAGCGCCTTATCCTCATAAGCGAACGCCGACCGTGGCCGGGTGCCCTTTATCGGTTTGGTCTGCACCAGCCTGTTCCTTGACTGCAAAAATTGCTCAGGGGAAGCGCTCAGTACCGCACCCTGCGGGATGTTCATATAGGCCGAAAATGGCGCAGGATTCAACTTGCGAATTTGCGCATAGGCATCCCATGAATTGCCGGACACATCAAAACTGAAACGCTGTGCCAAATTGACCTGGTAACAATCCCCGGCCTCGATATATTGCCGCACCCTGTCAAAAGCCCTCCCGTACTCAGTCTGGCTCATATTGGCCTGCATACCGGACTTGATCTCGAATACCCCGTCATGCTTTGGGAGCTCAGCCGAAAATTTATCCTGCAGCATCCGCCACTTCTCCTCTGTCATCGCATCCCTGCCGAATCCGGTCAGCCAGCTTTGACGCTGGTGGTGATCGATTACCACCGCCCAGTCATAAATACCGACCGCCATATCGGGAAGCGCAATATCATGCTCGGCAATTTCAGGAAGCGATTCGATACGCCGCCCCAGATCATAGGAAAAATACCCGATTGCCCCGCCGCAAAAAGGCAGACCGGTTACATTGCTCTCCGGTTTTCCAAGATAGCTCTGCAACAATTCAAAGGGATCATCATAGGAAATAATTTCATCAGTTTGAGTAGTTACCCTGGATTCTCTGGCAAATGACTCAATGGTAATAAAAGGCTCGCAAGCAATGATGTCATACCGTCCGAGGTCAATGCAGGGATAGCCGCTATCCAGAAAAATACTCCAGGGTTGATTGGCCACGGCCGTGAACAATTCCGCCGAATCACGTTTATATGGCAACTCCGAAAGCATAATCATGCCGAATTGTCCCTGGCCAAATGCGCAACGGCAACGGCCGGCGCACACAGACAGGCCGACTCTTGCAGGCCGGATGCGCCCTTGACAAATTCAGCAAAATCCCGGTAAGGCAATTGCATACGCCGTGCCAGTCTTTTGATCAGAAATCGGCCGCATCCGGCGCCCACTATAACGCTATTCACCAACTCAGGCCGGCATGACAGAATACGAAACAAGCCCTTCGATATTTTCTGCAACTGCCGCTCTGACAAATAGCGGGCCAGTACTATCCATGCCCGCCTGTCCGTAGTATCGCCGCAATCCCGTCCCAACATTCTGGCAAGACGCCGCACACTGCCGACTATACTCTTCTCCCCTGCATCTGCGGCTGAAAGCAAATCATCCCGCTCATCCAATTCTCCGGTAACCCTGTATATATCGGCAGATGTTGCGAAATGCTCGGCTGCCAGAGTTTGCCATGTGCCCGCAAAAGGCGCCGAATCAGTGATCGCCATCACAGGAGTCCGGATTATGCCGGTATAGAGCAGTTCATCATTCTGCAATCGTTCCTGGTCACTATATCCGCGATTGGTAATTTTCCCGCAATGGAATCCGGTAATATCTGTGGTAGTGCTGCCTGCATCTATCAACAAACCAGCCTCCAGTTGATTGGCAACATATTGTGCCGCGGCATGCCAATTGGCGGAGGCAATATCACTAAAATACTCATGCGCCCTGCCTGCCTCAACCAGGCCGTTTCTGCCTGCATAGACCAATAACTCTTTACCGAATCTATTCTGAAAGGTATTGATTACCTTTGCCATACCCTCATTGCGATTTTCAAATATATCCGCCAACTCCGCAGTCATCGTAACCGCGTGCAGCGCATTGGAAATACCCAGACTGGCGCAAGCCTCGGCAAGCGCCGATTCCAGCTTGCCGTATCCCTGCCATATTGGCGCGGCAAACTGTGCCGCCATATCTATTTGGCCGTTACCGCTCAGACGCGCCACCTTCAAATGTGCCCCGCCCGCATCCCAACCTATATAATTCATATCCCTGTCACTGATCCGGCAAGCCGATACGGATTGGCCGCGCCCCGGACGGAATAACCGGCAGAGCTTGACCGGCAAACATATCCAGCATTATGCCGCTGATACTCCTCCCCAGCGAACGCGACAAGCCGAAAAATGCGGTAGTAATCCGGGGGTTGATTTCAACGATTCTTGTCTCTTTTGCAGTAATAATCATATCTATACCCACAAAACCGTTCAGCCCGCCCACTGTTTTCACAATCTGCCGCACAATCGGATAATATATTTCACGCTCTTTGGCAAAGGCATTGATTTCGAGTCCGGCTAAACGCAAACGATGATCCTTTTCTTCGATATTCTGACGGTTGCAGGCAAGTATGCTAAATTCGTCATTATAAATCAGAATAGACAGACTTGCCGCAATGCCGGGAACATAAGGCTGGACTATATATGCAGACGGGTTTTCGCATGTCTGGCTAAATTTTTCAACCTGCTGCCGGGTATAAAAATGATAGCACTGCTCGCAACCGGCCCCGACATCCGGTTTTACAATCCAGCCCGTTTTAGAAGAGGGAACCCCATCGATCAACCAGCCCGTTGTAATACCCGGTATACTCCTGTCGGCGAGCGCACCGGCAAAATGCAGCTTGCTCGAGCACTGATGAACCGCCGCCGCCGTTGAGCCGAGCGCCTCGCATGCAGTCTCTTGTGCCAGCTCAGTCAAACGATATAACGCGCCGTTTGTTTCCGGAGCTATCGGCCAGAAATAGGCACACTCATCCAGGCATTTTCTCCAGATTTGCCACACATCCTCCCCGGCATCAATGGCACGGCTGTTTGTCGCGGGCGCCTCGATCCGATTATCATGCGTCAACAATAACTCAACATTCCGCAACCCGGTTAATTCCCCGACCAGGGTTTGCAACATCAGCCGGCCCTCTTGCGCCAATGAAGTTGGCAGTGGCAGCATACGCATGCCGCCAGCCGTGATAAACTCACAGACAAAATGCTTCATGATAAGCGCTTATGCAAATAATTCCGGCTATTGACCTGTTGGACGGTCAGGTAGTACACGCACACCCCGGTGCACGCAAGGATTACCTGCCTGTTCGGTCATATCTGACGAAAAGCACGGCGCCGGACGCAATGATCGATGCCCTGCTCGATGTATACCCTTTTGAAACGATTTATCTTGCCGATCTCGATGCTATTGACAAGCCAGGATCGGATAAAAATAAACCCTTGATTGATAACCTTTTCACCGAATACCCCAGAATAAAATTCTGGCTTGATGCCGGAGTCAGCCCTGCCCATTCCTTTCCGGACTATGCCAACGGCGCTTCCTGTCTGCCCGTATATGGCACGGAAAACAAACTGAAAACACCAGAGTTTGAAAATATGGGCGCTGATTTTCCTGAAATGATCCTGTCCCTTGACTTCAATGCCGCCGAATTGATAGACAACACCGATATTTTACACAACCCGGCATATTGGCCCGCCAATATCATTGTCATGTCGCTGGACAAGGTAGGCTCCGGCTCAGGCCCCGATATTGCCGTATTGAATCAAGTAAAAAACAGGGCCGGAAACAGAAAAATATTTGCGGCCGGAGGGATCCGTAACAAACAGGATATGCGCAAACTGCATAAAAACGGCATCCATGGAGGATTGCTCGCAACCGCTCTGCACAACGGCACTCTTAACAAATCCGATCTCCTTGAGATTTCCGCATGGTAATCCATAAAATACAAATGCCCCGTTTCCGAGGCATTATGCATATGCCGGATGAAACCGGCGGTACGGTTCGGATCCCCTGCTTATGAATGCGCTGCGTACGGATGCGCGGAAGAACCCCGGTTTTTCAACACTTCGGCGGCCTTCGGCTCGCGGGCAATCGCACGCTTGATAGATTGTTTGGTCGCCTCATAATTATAATCCTGGATTTTGGCATTATCTTCCGCCTGCCAGTGAATAAAGACCCCCACACTGATAAACACATCATCTGCCTCATCAGCCGGAATCGTGCCATCTTCCACACAATCCATTACCGCCATAGCCACGGCACGCTGGGCCGGGCCGAACATCTGCACCGCCTGCTTTGATCCCTTGATCGTCACCTTGTTAAAAAGGATCGTATTCGGTTTACAGGCCAGGTTTGGTGATACCACGGCCAGCAAGGTGCTGAAGCCATCCTTGTTATTGGTCAATGCGTTGCAGAATGAAGTTTCCGCCGGACTGCCACGCGGACCGATAATCAGATCAATATGAGCTACCTCATTACCGTCGCCAACCAGCGACTCGCCTATCAATACTCTGTCAATAACCGCCATTTTACTATCTCCTCCCGTTAAAAAATCAATAAAGTTTTTAAAAATTGACATTCTTATTCGTCCTTATTTATCCAATGCGTTAAAGTAAAAAATCCCAGAATACAACAGCGTACTTGCTGTTTGGTACTACATCCAATAACTATGCGCATACATCCAATCACGCATGATACAATTTTTATCCCCCAAACAACAGCCTGTATACCAATACACTTGCTACAGTCAGATCCGCCGAGGTACCCGGATTTATATTCTTCTTCTTCAAATCCCTGTCATAATCCATCAACTCATCCCTCATTGTATCAGGCTCGGCAATCCGTGTGAACCTGTCGGCAATCGGTGTTGCCGTTGTCCTTACATACTCCGCCGTTTGCACACCAAACTTTCTGCGAATATGCGAATCCTGCAAGCTCGACATAAACACAAGGTAACAAGCGACAGTCGCCCATTCTACACTATTCCAACAATTAACAAAATATTTAATGTTGTTAAAACCGGTCGACACAACATCCTCAAATCCATGCACATACTGAGCGGCAATATAATCCCGCTCACTTGCCGCCCGCATCGCTTCGATCAAACCGCAATCCGGCCGCTCCCCCACATCGTGCCTGTCCGCATGTCCCAATCCCCCCGGGTTTGCAAGACGGATCGCATTGAACACATCTTCCGTATCGGCCCGGTCTATTTCCCTCAACACCTTGGATAAACCCTGACGCAAGCCATATATCCCGTCAGGCTGAATATCCTCAACCGCCCGAATAATCGGCACGAACAACAACAACATACCCAGATTGGTATTATACCCCACTTCAGTCATCGTATCATGCACCGCATCCAGGATCCGCCTGCCGAACCGAGTAGTACGCTCGCACAATATCGGCGTACATATCTCCGCACTCCTGATAAAATCCCTGCTGCTCATATCATGCCCGTCGGCATAAACACTGACATTACCCGGCTTCAATGCATACACATCATCGAGAAAGCTGGCCTGCACTGCCCGGTAAATATCAGCAGTCTCCACAATCTCCGCCGCTCAGAGGATAAAATCAGGCAAGACAGTTGCCCTGCCTTAGCCGGCGGACAAAAGAATCGATCAAACAATCGGCGATATTGAAACCGGTCACCGCCTGCAACCCATACCAGGCCGGTATACTATTGACCTCAAGCACATGCAGGCTACCGTCCGCATCCGGCAGCAGATCAACGCCGGCATAATCAATATCCAGAAGCGCCACCGCACTTTCAGCCAGATCCGCCATCTGCCCGTCCAACACAATTTTCTCACACACCGCTCCCTGTGCCCGATTGGTCAGCCAGTTATCGGCCGTTCGTTTCATCGCCGCCCTGGCCTTGCCGTCTACCACCAAAACCCGAATATCGAAGCAATCGCCATCCGGCCGCCCGATAAACTCCTGCAAATAATACACACCGGCAAAACTCTCATCCCGGACAAGACCCGTTTCCCGGTTCACCAAATGCAGCCCCACCCCCTGGGAACCAAACAACGGTTTCTGCACCAGGCTACGTTCACCACCGGTTTCCCGCCGCAAAATCGCCCCGGCCTGCTCAGCCGATTCACATATCCAGGTCCTGGGGGTAGGCAAACCGCCCCGCGCAAGCATCAAGCTGGTCAGAGCCTTATCAACCGTCCGCTCTATCGCGCGCGGATCATTATAAACCACGATACCGCTCTGTTTTAGTCCATGCAGCACATTCAAGCGGAAGATCACCTGCTCCAGCGTTCCGCCCGGAACCCCCCGGACAAACAAGCCCGCAGGCGGCGCCTTATCAAAACCCGGCAGCGTCAGATCATTCCCGGCGCCATTTATCCGGATCTGACAATCCATCAAAGAAACATAATGACTGCCGAGATTACAACGCTCCAGCGCCAACGCAAGTTGCCGCCCATGCCAGCCCGGATCATCGGTAACAATTGCAACACTATCGCCCACCGCACCCCTTTCAGCCCGCAAAAGACTTCTCCAGCAAAACCCGGTCTATTTCCCCCGCCTGGAAAACCCTGCCGGTTCTGGTGGAAGTAATCACAACCCTGGCGGGACTGAAGAGCATTGGATCAATTTTGTAAAAATCATAATTGGCTTCCTTGAACACCTGGCTGAATAATTTACCGTAATCACCGGATGCGCTGCTCGGTAACTGCCCCGCCAATTCCTCGAGTTCACCCTCTTCCGCATCGATCTGCAAATACACCTCACCGGCAAATAAAATCGCATCATTAGTACGCCCCATGCCCGTCATAAAATCCTCCGCCACCGGGCACACCGGCGCCTGCCCCTTCCCTGCCCTGATCGTGTCCAGCGGGAATCCCAGGGTGTGTATCTTGTGCAATGCAGTTTCCAGCACCCTTGCCACCACCTGTATCACACCGCATTCGCTGGTTGTAGGAGTCAAAATGAAGCTAAGCCGGTCGGCCGAAATACCGCAGCGTTCGGCAATTTCATCTGCCAATTCCACCGGCGGCAGTCTGTCGGACTCGATAACCAGGCAAGCGCTGCTCGCCCGGTCCCGGTACTGCAACTCATCAAACAACTCCTCGTTGCTGCCTATCGCCCTTGCAGGCCCGGAGCCCAGGGCATTAAAGCCCTCCTTGCCGCTGCCATGCCGTAAACTCCAGCCCGCATACTGGCTCCCCAGACAAGCGATCACCGGCTGTTTACTCTCCACATAAATCATTGATGAACTGTTTGCATAGCCGTCGTATTCTTCGATCCTTGCGCTGCCCAGCCCCCCCATACATATCTCGGAAATAAGCCTTCCCGCCTCGATACTGCCGGTTGCATCGATGCCGGCATCGATGATGCGGGAGCCGTTCGCCAGCCTGGAAACAGAGACTTTTAACTCATCGGACTCAGATACCAGCCTGTCGATGATTGGAATGACTAGCTGATTTACACTAAACATCATAGAACTCCTTGCTAAAAATCAGAGGGTAAACAGGGACTCAACTGCCTCAAGCAAACTTCGATTTGAGACTTTACAACGGTTTTTCCATATATTCAATTCCGGCCGCCTGGGCGATGGGGCCGAACCGGGACCATTGATCCCGCATCATTTTTTCTCGTTGATGCAACCGGGCCAATGCTTGTGATCTATCGTTCGCCGATGCATATACAGTACAAACCGGGTCCCCGGTATAAATGCCTGTGCCTTCAACCGGTTTATTGGCGCTCCATGACGGCCAGTCCATGTTTGCGGCAATACATATTGCATCATCGGCATACAGCACCCGCATCGCATTGTATCTTGCCGCGCCTGCAATCTGCTGTGCAGGCAGGTCCCCCCGACAAGCATCGACATGTGCCTTGAACAGCGCCTGCTTATCTTCATGCAGCACGAATGTAGCCGGCGGGCGCGGATTTATTTCCAGCAAAACCGGTTCCCCTCCCCCATTCAGGATAAAATCAGCCCCACACAAGCCGGCCAGTGACAGCCTGGGGACAAGTGCGCCAAGATAAGCATTGATGCGCCCGGATACCGATTGGCTCATCACCGGGACAGTGACAGCCCCGGAAAACAGAAACGATCCGGCTCCAGTAAAAAGTTCGTTGAATCCGATTATCTCATGCCTTTCGCCATCGGCGATGAATAACACGCTCATTGCCCTCCCCGATATAAACTCCTGCAGATACTCACAATCGGGATCATAAGCGCCGTTTTCAGTCCATTGCCGGATATGCCCTCCCCCCATCGCGCCAATCGTTTTAATGAGGCAGGGAGCGCTAACGTCGTCAATACTTCCCGATGTCCGCGGGTGCGGTATCGACAATTCAGCCAGCAAGGTAAAAAACTCCCCGGGGCTTTTACATTCTCGTATTGTTTCCGTAGTATTGCCCAGACATGGAGCAAGAGCGGCAAGCCGGGCCAGCGCATCCGGATTGGACTCAAAACCGCTACAGGGCAGCAATATCAGATCCTTATGCTTCCCGGATAACTGAATCACCGCATCTTCCAGTTCCCTTTGAGCAAAACCATATCCGGATTGTGGCACTCGCTGTACTGCTCTGGCACAAGCAACCGTATCTTGATCGGCAAAGCAATCAATCACATGAACCGGCATTTGGCAGCGGGCGGCGGAGACCGCCATTGCCCGTCCGCAGTAGGCGATAACGGCTATATTCATTCAATCAATATATAACATATTTTTATGTTCAACCCTTCGCCGCCTGCGCCGCACCTGCTACGCACTCGCGTAGCGCCAAAGAACCAGTTTTTCCGCCTCAGCCTGGGTCTTCGTTTTGATCGTGGTACAATCCACAACGGAGAAGAGCAATGGTAACACAGAAAAAAATCAAAAAGTCGATCGAGTCCTACTCCCACGCAGGAAGGGAGCGGGCGAACAACCCGCCTGTTGGATTGGTTACGCCGAAAACAGACCCGGACAAGGGAGAGAAGCGGACTTACGCCTACGACCCGCATTTAGACCCGCAACTCCAATGGGCGGGCAAAGCCGAACACACATCGTTTGACGTGCCCACACAATCGCTGCACGTTCACGAACGCATCGACCCGCGCACGATTGTGGAAGCGGTCAGAAAGCGCAACGGCGACAACGGCAATCAAGGCTCTTTGTTCGACAAACAACGCGACATCCCGCTCCGGCAGGAAATAGAGTTTTACAAACATTCCAACAACTGGAGCAACCGCCTGATCGCCGGCGATTCCCTGCTGGTGATGAACTCACTGCTGCAAAAAGAGAATATGGCGGGGAAGGTGCAATGCGTGTATATCGACCCGCCTTACGGGATTAAATACGGCTCAAACTTTCAGCCGTTTGTGAATAAGCGCGACGTCAAGGATGGCAAGGATGAGGATTTGACCACTGAACCGGAGACGATAAAAGCGTTTCGAGATACTTGGGAGCTGGGGATTCATTCGTATCTGTCGTATATGCGCGACCGCTTGTTGCTGGCAAGGGAGTTGTTGGCGGAGAGCGGGAGTGTGTTTGTGCAGATAGGTGATGAGAATGTGCATCGGGTAAGTATGATTATGGATGATGTCATGGGCGCAGATAACCGTCTGGCGACTATATCTTTTGCCACCACGAGCGGCAGTTCGGCGACATTCCTGCCACAGGTTGCGGATTATTTACTCTGGTATACCAAAGACAAAGAGAAGGCAAAATTCAGGCAGTTGTATGAACCGCTGAGCCGGGCTGAGATTGTTGGTTATTTTAACTGGGATGTGGCCGTGGAATTGCCCGATGGTAACTGTCGGAAAATCACGGCGGAAGAGCGCTACGACCCCGATGCATTTCTGCCCAAAGGGGCGCGCATTTATAGGCGCACGGGCTTGGACTCTCAGGGCGTCTCCACTACCGGGCGCTCCGAGCCGTATGAGTGGAACGGCAGGATTTTTCATTGCTCAAAAAACAGACAATGGTCTATCTCCAAAGAGGGGATGGATCGCCTGGCTGATGTGGGACGATTGGAGGCCCTCAAGGGACAAAATTCACTCATGTGGAAAAAGTATGAGAATGAGGTGCCCGGGCGGCGCATCAATAATATCTGGCCGGCCCAGATGTATCCGAGCCAGAAACGATATGTTGTGGAAACTTCCGCCAAGGCAATTCAGCGCTGCATCCTGATGACCACCGACCCCGGCGATCTGGTCTTTGATCCGACCTGCGGCAGTGGTACCACCGCCTTTGTTGCTGAGCAATGGGGACGGCGGTGGATTACCTGCGATACCTCGCGCGTGGCGCTGGCGTTGGCCAGACAGCGGCTGATGACCGCCACTTTTGACTACTACAAATTGGCTTATCCAGAGGAGGGGGTTAGAAGCGGATTTGAATATAAATCGGTTGCTTATGTATCTCCCAGTATTCTGGCAGATGAAGCGTCATCTCATAAAATCGCACTTTTCGACCAACCATTCAAAGACACAAAGCGAGCAAGAGTAACCGGCCCTTTCACCACCGAAGCCGTACCCGCTCCGACCGTCATACCCATCCATCCTCCCTCTCCCTCTGGGAGAGGGACCGAGGGTGAGGGCTCCCCCCTAACCCCCTCCCTAATAAAACAAGCCCGCCAACTCCGCAAACAACAAACCGATGCCGAACAACTACTCTGGCATTTACTGAGAGACAACAATTTCTACGGATTCAAATTCCGACGTCAACATCCTGTTGATCCGTATGTTTTGGATTTCTACTGCCACGAAGCGCAACTCGGCATTGAACTGGATGGCGGACATCACAACGAAGCCGACCAACAGAGCAAAGATAAAAAACGGACAGCGTTTCTGATAGAGCAAGGTATGGAGGTTATACGCTTTTGGAATAATGAGGTGTTGCGGGAGACGGAGGGGGTGTTGGAGAGCTTGCATGAGGCCCTCACCCCGGCCCTCTCCCAGAGGGAGAGGGAGGTCATTGCGGACGAAACGGTCGCCCGCTCCGGCGAAACCCTGCGCCAGCATGAATGGCGCGATGAACTCCTGAAAACCGGCATTCGCGGAAAAAGCGGACAGCGCATTGTTTTCTCCCGAGTTGAACCGATCCCCTGCCGATGGCTGCACGCGGATGCCGAAACCAAACCGGATGACTCGGGAAAAGACGAAATAAGAGATGCGGCAACGGCGCATACACCCCGCCGGGCCGTAATTTCCTTCGGCCCCGAACACGCCCCGCTCGAACAACGACAAGTCGAAAACGCATTGCAGGAAGCGGCAACCCTTATGCCAAAACCGGAGATTGTCGTATTTGCCGCCTTTCAATTTGACCCCGAGGCGGCAAAAGACATAGATGAAACCAACTGGCCCGGCGTAACCATGCTAAAAGCGCAAATGAACGCCGACCTGCAAAACCAGGACTTGAAGAAAAAACGTGCCAGCAACGAAAGTTTCTGGCTGGTCGGACAACCGGATGTGGTAGTGGATAGTGAACAGTGGATAGTGAATAGTAAAACGCGGGAGGCGCTGGCATCTTATGAAATCATTAAAAAGTTATCGGGAGTTGATAGTCTGGCAAAAATCAACGGCATTGACCGAGGCGATCTATCACTGTTCATCGCTATTACCGAAAGAAGAGACCTATGGAATGCGGTCGCAACTGACGCGGGCGGCCGTGTCAATTCCGGCGAATATAGCGGAGGGACAAGCGCGACACGGAACGGGAGAGTTTCTTCATTTTCTGGGAATAGCGCGGGGCTCCCTTGCAGAATTAGAGACGCTGGTGATTTTGTGTCAGAGATTGAAATTCTTTCCGAAAGAGACCGCAGGAACTACATTGACCGACTGCGAGGAAATCGGGAAATTGCCGACAGGGCTCGTCAAATCACTACGTCCCTGCCCGACAAACTATCCACTATCCACTATTCACAAGTCACTATCCAAGGCTTCGACTACTTCAACACCAAAACCGGCGAGCTTGAATCCGGCGATGCAAACAAAATAGCCGTCTGGATGCTGGACACGGACTACGACGGCAGGAGCCTGTATCCGAGCCAGGTATTCTTCCCAATGGCGGACAGCAAGGGTGGCTGGGCAAAGCTCGCTAAAAATCTAAAAGCGGAGATAGATGAGGGATTGATAGAGGCATACAGGGGAACGCTGTCATTGCCGTTTGAACCTGGGCAAAACAGCAGAGTTGCGGTTAAAATAGTGGATGATAGAGGCATTGAGAGTTTGAAGGTGGTGGAGATAGAGGAGGCTGATCAATGTTAATAAGCAATATAAAACTAAAAAACTGGCGCAACTTCACGCAGGCGGATGTGGCTTTGCAAGGGCGGCAGTTCATTGTGGGGCCAAACGCTTCCGGCAAATCCAATTTTCTGGATGCGTTTCGCTTTTTGCGCGATATTGCCAAGCAGACTGGCGGGGGGTTGCAGGCAGCGATTGAAAAAAGGGGTGGCGTGTCGAAAATCCGCTGTCTGAGTGCGCGAAGCGACCCGGAAATTGTCATCGGTATTTCCCTTACTGATACAGAAAATGATGATCCACCCAAATGGCGATACGAAATAGGTATCAGGCAAGAGACAAGAGGCCACAGACAGCCTCATCTGGCATATGAACGAGTATGGAAGAACGGTCAAAAAATACTAACTCGCCCCAACTCGGAAGACAAGCAAGATACGGAGCGTCTGAAACAGACCTATCTCGAACAGGTGAATAATAACAAGGATTTCAGAGAAATAGGACAACATCTCAATAAAATTACCTATATGCATCTGGTGCCGCAGCTACTGCGCCATTCTGACAATATACAGGGCAGAGTTTTAGAAGACGACCCATTCGGCCAGGGCTTCCTGGAACGCATGGCGACAACCACCCCAAGGACTCGAGATGCCCGATTGAAAAGGATAAACAATGTCATCAAAATTGCCGTGCCGCAACTGGAAAAAATAAACTTTGAACATGATGAGCATACCGGACGACCGCATATCAGCGCCTTGTATTCGCATTGGCGTGCCCATGGAGCACGCCAGCGGGAAGACCAGTTTTCTGATGGTACGTTGCGGTTAATAGCGTTGCTTTGGTCCTTGCTGGAAAACGACTCCTTGCTATTGCTGGAAGAACCGGAGGTGTCGTTACATGCCGGGATTGTGGAAAATATGGCGCCGCTTCTGTATCGGGCACAGCAAAAAAATAAACGGCAGCTGCTGATTAGTACCCACAGTGTCGAACTGCTGTCCGACATGGGAATTGACGGCAGAGAAGCTTTGCTGCTGACGCCTAGCAGAGAAGGAACGAAGATAGAAATTGCGTCTAACCTCGACGAAATAAGGTCTCTTCTGCTCGATGTCGGCATGTCCGTAGGCGAAGCGGTGATCCCACGCACGAAACCAAAAAAGATTCTCCAATTACCATTGTTTTGATGACGCCAATCCCTCTCATCCTAATCGTTGAAGACCAGCTCAGCGAGGTTGTCGCAATGAAAATCCTCGAGAAAACCGATAGAAATTATGAAGTCTTAGGAGTCTTGCGTTGGAATAAAGATAAAATCAAGGAAAAAATAAAGCACATCAATCAAGCAGCCCAAGGTCATGCTTATTTTGTTCTCACTGACCAGGATACAGACGATAGATGCCCTCCCGAGGCGATAAGAGAACTCCGCGAACCAGTCCATTCGAATCTTGTATATCGGTTTGCTGTGATGGAAATAGAATCATGGGTTATGGCACATCGAGAAGCAGTTTCAAAGTTCTTATCTGTTCCCATAAATAGAATCCCCGCTGATATTGACGCCATAACAAGTCCAAAAGAACATCTGGTAACCCTGGCAAAAAAATCCAGATCCAGCAGAGTCAGGAACGATATTGCGCCTCGGGATAAATCCACAAGCAAAGTGGGGCCTAATTACAACGACAGGCTTAGTGAGTTTGTGATGAAACATTGGGATATAAATACCGCTGCACGATATTCACGGAGTCTAAATCGCACTCTTGAAAAACTACAACATTTCTCTCCGAGTTCGTAGATATTTTCTAACATCAGCATTGACATCATGGAAAACCCCACTCGCCCTAACAGCCTCATCATCAACTCCCCCTACTCCGCTCCTTCCGAACACTGGCAATTTGTTGAAGAAGGAGAACCCCTTGAACTTGCTGAAGGTCGCCGTCAAGCCGGATATATGACTGCCGACCCGAAAGCGAAACCTCATCAAGACAAAGGAACTTTTAAACCCCTGCCACTTGCGAATCAAACCCGTCAGCGGGTTGCTACCTGGCGCGAGGCGGGTTATCCGGGGATTACCGGCATTACCAAAACCGGCGAGCTTGAATCCGACGATGCAAACAAAATAGCCGTCTGGATGCTGGACACGGACTGCGACGACAGGAGTCTGTATCCGAGCCAGGTATTCTTCCCAATGGCGGACAGCAAGGGTGGCTGGGCAAAGCTCGCTAAAAATCTGAAAGCGGAGATAGATGAGGATATGATAGAGGCATACAAGGGAACGCTGTCATTGCCATTTGAACCTGGGCAAAACAGCAGAGTTGCGGTTAAAATAGTGGATGATAGAGGGATTGAGAGTTTGAAAGTTGTTGAGGTTGGAAAATGAATAACACAATACAATATAAAGGCGCGCGTTTTTATAAATGCGCTTTGCAGGTTAATCCTTCTAGTTATGCGGCATATCGGGGCGAGGCATCAGAAGATGAAGCAACCTATAATCAACGGATTTTAGAGCAATGCCAGGAAAATAAAATCAAAGTTGTGGGTCTGGCTGATCATGGTTCAGTTGAAAGCTCTCAAGGATTGCGCGCATTTCTTGAAGAAAATGAGATCGTCGTATTTCCCGGTTTTGAAATTGCCAGTTCTGAGAAAATACACATGGTATGTTTATATCCTGAAGATACGCAGCACTCAATACTCAATCAATATTTAGGACAGTTGATGGGGGGTAATATCTCTCAATTAGCAGATCAACCTACCCATGCATCTTCCTTGAGCTGTGAAGAAATCGCGAGAAAGCTCCTCGACCAACAAAAAGGATTTTGGTTTGCTGCTCATATAACAGGTAGAAATGGTTTGCTTAGATTGTCGAAAGATGGGAATAACTATACACATCTTTGGAAAAATCATGAACTGGTTATCGCGGCTCAAATTCCTGGTTCAATTGACGACCTGAATCAAGATTTTAAAAAATACCACAAAATTCTTGAAAACAGAAACCCCGACTATAAGCGCATAAAACCAATTGCTATTATCAATGCCAAGGATGTGTCAAAACCGGAGGATTTGGCAATCAGATCCTCATCTTGTCTGGTCAAAATGACACAACCGACTTTTGAGGCGCTTAAGAAAGCATTTCATGATCCGGAATCTCGCATCCGCTTAAACCATGATCTCCCCGAAAAACCTTACTCCTTTATCCGCTCTATTGCCTGGGAAGGTGCAGGGTTTTTTGAGGCCAGGACATTGGCTTTTTCCAAAAATCTCAATGCGGTTATTGGTGGCAGAGGTACAGGAAAAAGCACCTTGATAGAAAGCATTCGTTTTGCTTTGGACTTACCCAGTAAAGGCGGAGAACGCCAGTTAGAGGCACTTCGTAGGCAGAACCTGGGCAGTGCAAAGGTATTGCTAGAGGTCATTTCAAAATCTCATCATGGAAATCGCTACACGATCAGCAGACGTTATGGCGAAAGACCTGAGGTTATAAATGAACAAGGCGAACCCTCTCATTTGACGCCGGCTGATTTATTGCCGTCTATTGAACTTCTGGGACAGAATGAAATCCTGGAAATAGAGAAAGATGAAGATGCCAAATTAGAATTGATCCATTATTTTCTGCCTGACAGAAAAAAATTTAACGCGACCATGGATTTGGTTAGGAAAAAATTGGCAGAGAACCGTGCTGAAATCGTTAAGCAGCGAGAGGAGATTGACTCTCTTGAATCAGCAGTATCACAAGAACAAAAATATAAAGAACAACTTGAGAATTTTCAAAAACTGGGGATTGCCAATAAATTAAGCAATGTGCAATTTCTGGAAAAAGAGAAGTGGATTAAAGATCAGGTCAACACACAGTTTCAATCGTTTGAAGAATGGCTGGAAAACTATAAGGATGCTTTTGACGTGTCATTTCTGCAAGCAGAAAATGATGCTGCGTTGCCAAATACAGACTCTATCGAAAAGATAGCTAAAATTATGGAAGCCTTTAAACAGAAAATAGATGCGCTTGTTGAGCAGGAGAAAGAACATTTAAAAGCTGCAAGAGCAGATTACCAAATAGAGCTAAAAAACTGGCAGAGCAATTCTGCTAAAATAACTGATGAGCTCAATCAGGCAATTGCGCAGTTGCCCGAACAATCCGGGAGAAGCGGCAAAGAAATTGGTCGCGAGTTTCAGGGAATTGCCACCCAGTTGACGGCAGTAAGTCGACAAAGAGAAGCTCTTGACCGGCAGAAAAAAATCGTCAAAGAACTTGAGAAGGAACGCAGTCGATATCTGGAAGAATATAGGGATACTGCTTTTAAGCGTTATACTGCTATGAGTCAATCCATAGAGAAATTAAATAAATCATTGCGAGGCAAGGTAAAAATATCGATTGTTCGTATCCAAAACAGGAAGTCACTAGAAAAGTTTTTATCAGAGCTGGATGGAATCGGTTCAGCAAAAGTACAGTGGATAAAATATCCAGAAACCATAGACCTGGTAGAGTGGGCACAATGGATAGCGGAGAAGAAAGAGCAAAGTTTTATTAACGAATACGAACAATATGATTTGACAAAAGGCACTGTGGAGAAGATGTTGGGAATGAGTTTGGACCGACAATTACAACTACAGGAAATTGAATTGAAGGACGTGGTAAAAATTGAATTAAATACCGCACACTCCGGTTCAACTGAACACTATGTTGATCTGCAGCACCTCTCCACCGGACAAAAATGTACCGCAATTTTAAATTTGTTATTGCTTGGCAGAGATGAACCGTTGATTATCGACCAGCCGGAAGATAATTTGGACAATGCCTTTATTGCCGAGCATATTGTCAGTGATATACGGCAATCAAAAACAAAAAGACAGTTTTTATTCGCAACCCATAATGCAAATATTCCGATATTTGGTGATGCCGAATTAATAGCAGTGCTCAATAGCGAAAAAGACAAGGGTTCAATAGCCTATCAAGGCTCTATTGATCAATCAGATATTCAGCAACAGTCGGCTGAAATATTGGAAGGTGGCAAAGCGGCATTTAAGGCCCGCCAGGACAAATACGGTTTTTGACCACTATGCTTATCAGTGAGTTATTACAATTAATAGAGCAAGGCGAAGGGGCAAAGCTGGAATTCAAGGGCGGTAATATCCGTGCCGAAAGTTTGGCAAAAGAAATCGTATCTTTTGCCAATATGAACGGTGGGCGTATTTTGCTTGGCGTTGAAGATAACGGCACAATCAGCGGCACAGATCGTGAAAATCTACAAGCTTGGGTTATGGATAGTGTGGTTGGCAGGTTTGTCCATCCGTATATACTTCCAGATTATGAAGAAATTGCTATAGATAACAAAAAAATTGTAGTGCTGACCATTCCTATGGGAACAGCCAAGCCTTATGTCCTGAAATCTAATGATCGTGAAGATATTTACGTCCGTTATGGTGATACTTGCCAATTGGCATCTCGCGAGCAGCAAGCACGGCTATTTCAAACTGGTGGTCTGGTATCGACGGAAAGCTTCCCCATATATGGGTCGCTGGTTGACGAATTGGATGAGCGTCGTTATCAGGAATATTTTATTGATATCCTGGGAGAAGAAACAATATCAGATTGGCAGGAATTTTTAATAAACCGAGGCTTTTTGGTTGGTGAGGAAAATTTGTATTGCAGTTATTTTTCTTATGCGCTGTTTGCGAAAAATCCACGGCGTAGGCTTCCTCAAGCAGGGATCCGTCTGTTAGTGTTTCCTGGAACTGATGCAGATTATGACGCCAGTCTTGATAAGGTTTTGAATGTCCCATTTGTCGGTTTGAAAGAAAACAAAGAAACCAATTTTGTCGAACGATCTTTACCCAACTCTGTCCTCAGTTATTTGCAACCCCATATTACCAAAGAAGGATTGGAAGGCATGCAGCGGCAACGCCATTGGGATTACCCGCCTGAAGTTATTCGGGAGTTGCTCGTCAATGCCTTTGCACATCGCGATTGGACAAAACAGAACGATGTTCACCTGACAGTTTTCAGCGACAGACTAGAGGTAAACAGTCCGGGTGCCCTTCCGAACGGAATGACAATTGAAAAAGTCAAAGCGGGACAACAAACTCCCAGAAATACAAACATTGTTCGGATTCTGCGTGATTATAAATTTTTGGATGACAGGGGGATGGGTATTCGCCGCAAAGTCATTCCGCTAATGCTGGAACATACCGGGAAAGAGCCGGAATTTGAGGCTACCGAAGATTATTTCAAAGTGACAATCTGGAAAAAACGAATTTAAGTTGCCCGAATGGAGCATGCTGCCCGAAATGGTTAAGCCCTCATCCCTCATCATAAACTCCCCCTACTCCGCCCCTTCTGAACACTGGGAATTCATCGAAGAAGGACAATCCCTCAAGCTTGTGCAAGGTCGCCGTCAAGCTGGATATATGACTGCCGACCCGAAAGCGAAACCTCATCAAGACAAAGGAACTTTTAAACCCCTGCCACTTGCGAATCAAACCCGTCAGCGGGTTGCTGCCTGGCGCGAAGCGGGTTATCCAGGGATTACCGGCATTACCAAAACGCTGCTCGCTCACTGGCAAGACCCCGAGCAAAGAGACTTTCCGTTTTTCTTCTGCCAGATTGAAGCGATTGAAACGCTGATATGGCTGATTGAAACTCCCGCTTCGGAAAAAACCGGAATTGATATTCCGACAGACGGCGGAGAGTTTCGCCGCTTGTGTTCAAAACTCGCCACAGGCACCGGGAAAACCGTGGTTATGGCGATGCTGATTGCATGGCAGGCGATAAACCGCATGACCTACAACAGAGATGGGCGTTTTTCTCAACATGTGTTTATAGTCGCTCCAAACCTTACGGTCAGGGAACGGCTTTCGGTCCTTAATCCTGCAAATACAAAAAACTACTATGACGAGTTCGGCGTAGTCCCACTGTCTTTGAAAGAAAAACTCAGGCAGGCAAAAGTCCTTATACGGAACTGGCACGCACTCAACTGGGAAACGGAAGAAAAAATCGAGAAAAAGAAAGGGGTAGACAAACGCGGTGCGAAAAGCGATGAAGCGTACACCCGTGAAGTCCTCGGCGATATGGCAAATGCCCGCAATCTGATTGTGATTAACGATGAAGCCCACCATGCCTGGCGCGTGCCCGCCGAATCGACAATACAAGGCATTGCAAAAGAAGATATAGAAGAAGCCACAAAATGGATCGGCGGGCTTGACCGCATACACAAGACGCGGGGGATTTTGAACTGTTTCGATTTCTCCGCAACCCCTTTTGCGCCAAGCGGCAAGAAAACATCGGAAGAGGCGCTGTTCGGCTGGATCGTGAGCGATTTCGGACTCAATGACGCGATTGAATCGGGGTTGGTCAAAACGCCGCGCATTGTGGTGCGCGATGACGCGATACCGGATGCGAAAACATATAAATCACGCCTTTATCACATCTACAGCGACCCGGAAGTTCAGGACGATCTGAACCGCAAGGCGAAACCACATGAACCACTGCCCGACCTCGTAACAAATGCCTACCTTTTGCTGGGTTCAGATTGGAATGAAACAAAAGATAAGTGGGCTGAGAGCCAACAAACACCTCCGGTAATAATTACTGTTGCAAACCGCACGGAGACGGCGGCGCGTATCAAATATGCATTTGACAATAAAGATATATTGATCGATGCACTTTGCGAACCCGAAGGCATTCTGCACATAGATTCAAAGGTATTGAAAGAGGCGGAAGAAAAAGAGACGGAAACCCAAGCCGTGAGGACGGAAGACGGAGAGGAGAACGGGACAAGAAAAATCTCAAAGAAAGAGCAGGCAGAGATCCTCAGGGAAAAAGTGAATACGGTCGGACAGGAAGGCAAACCCGGAGAGCGGATACAAAATGTTATCTCTGTGGGAATGCTGTCCGAAGGGTGGGACGCGCGGACGGTTACGCAAATTATGGGGCTGCGGGCTTTCACAAGCCAGCTTCTCTGCGAGCAGGTCATCGGGCGCGGACTGCGGCGCGCTTCTTATGAGATAAATGAGAAAACCGGATTGTTTGACGCGGAGTATGTCAACGTGTTTGGCGTGCCGTTCAGCTTTCTTCCCCACGCAGAAGAGGCTACAGACCCTCCGCCACCTTCTCCTAAAATTACCGTTAAGCCTGTCGAGGAAAAACAGGATTTTGCAATTCAATGGCCTAATATCATCCGCATAGACAGAACTTATAAACCCGAACTCTCGGTTGATTGGAAAAAGATCAGCCCGTTGAAACTTGAAGCAAGCAATACTCCGCAACTGGTCGAAATTGCTCCCGTGGTCAACGGCAAGCCGGATATTTCCAATATCAAAGACATAGACCTTGAAAAACTGATAAAACAGTTTCGCAAACAGACGATGATCTTCAGAGCGGCGCAAAGTGCCTGGAAAGATATGCAACCGAACTGGAAAGCAAACGCATCTGAATCCGCGCTTATGGCGGAGCTTGTGCGCCTTGCGGAACAGTTTATAGACTCAGACCGCATACAAATATCGCCCGCCCTTTTCAATAAGGATAAAAAGAGAAGGCAAATCGTCATAACGCTCAATATGTCAAAAATCATCCGCCATTTCTGGCAGGCGATAGAGTTCAACAACACGGAGAAAACGGCTCTTGTTTTTGACACCAACCATCCTATTCGCTCAACCGGAGATATGATTCCGTGGCGCACCGGTAAGCCGTGCGAAAGCACAAAGAAAAGCCACATCAACTACTGCGTGTTTGACAGCACCTGGGAAGCGTCCGAGTCTTTTGAACTGGACAGAAACAAAGCGGTTGAAGCGTGGGGCAAGAACGACCATCTGGGTTTTGAGGTTCTTTATGTCTATAACGGCCTGGTCAAAAAATACCGCCCTGATTTTATCATCTGGCTGCGGAGCGGCAATTTTCTCGTATTGGAAACAAAAGGACAACAAACCGAGCAGGACGATACAAAACATACATATATGGAAGAATGGGTCAAAGCCGTCAACGAACACGGCGGATTCGGACAGTGGAAATTTGCGGTTTCAAGAAAGACCTCCGATCTAAAAGACCTTCTCGCAAAGGAAAACGATTCCCTCAATTAAGAAGCGATATATTGTACTCGGATTAGACATCAACCGACCCGTCTCTCCTTACAATGAAGCTTCGCGTAAATGGTACCATGGAGCGCCAGAAACGGGTTCCCTCGTCTGCGGCGACGCCGATATGCAGGTAATCGGATCCTCGCTCCAGCAGGTCCACCTCAATACAGCCGGTTTCCGGTAGCGCTAATGAGAAATATTAATATAAATTCAGTTACTTATCATACTTACTTCATGTTATTTATATTATTTTATGCACTCCCTGGCGATCTGGAATGCCTGCTCATGGTCCAGATATAGCGGGGTTTCGGTAGATTTCATCATTTCAAACATGCGGAGATGAACCTTGTATTTGACATTGCCGATTGCCAGTGCTCCCAGGCCAATGGCTTTTCCCGGGGTAAAGTCGAGTTCATCCCCCTTGTAATGCGTGTCAATGCCCTCTATTCCCGCCGGGGGAACCGCATTGGTGTCGGCGGCAACAATTAAATTTGATGCCTGCTGCATTTGTTGCATGGACAAAATCTGAATGCCCGCCTTGGTGGCGCCAATGATAATGTCCGATTTGTGTATAAATTCCGCTATCTTTTCATCGGTGCTGCTGTCGCCACCGGACATATTCACACTGAATCGGCTGTTGTATTCGGATGCATATTCCGCCGCTACCCGGGCGCCGCGACTGCTCACTATATATACGTCGGCGCCGCAATTTGCGGCGATGATGCCGGAGCATATCCCGACCGGCCCGGTTCCGCCGAAAATATCGATGCGCTTCCCTTGCAAATTGCCGCCGGATTTATTCTGCACCGATAATTCCACCCAGGCCATCAGTGCCGCGGCGGTAGTAATTGCGCCGCTGGGGTCGGCAAAGACCGAAACTTCAAAGGGCGGCACCATTGCGGCTTTTGCCCGGTGCAGCATGTCAATCGCCAAACCAAATTCCCTGCCGCCGATAAATATGCCGGTGCGTTTTACTCCTTTCGGACCGCGTGAGAATATTGTGTCCTGAGTGAGTCCATAAATATCATCGAGTGTGACTTCGGCATAGGGAATGACACCGTCAAACTGGGCCTCATATGCCATATTAACATCAAAGGGACTGATATTTTTAGTTGGATTGAACATGTGTAAGAGATAGGGATCTTTCATTATTTCTGTTTTCCTGTAAGTAGATTTGATGGTTCTGTCAACTCGTTATCGAGCTGCTGTATATTTTCATAGGACTTGCTGTCCGCAGACGCATTGTTGCCCCGGCACAACAGGAAGCGTATTCTTTTTTCGTGCGCCCAATCGTTTCTTAGCTGACGCAGGGCCCGGAATGCCAGTGTGTCGTTGGCAAAGAAGGCAAAGCCGGTTGAACCCCAGGAACTTTGCCCTGTGCCGGAAGCGCTGAACCCGTGCATCATATTGAGTATATCCTGCATGTATGGGCTGCAAAAACGTCCTCCCTGCACACGGGCGAAATGGTCGCCGATTGTCTGTTGTATGAAAGAGACGGATTCTCCAAATCGATTGCAGTTTTTTTCATACAGGGCCGGCAGTAATTGCATTAATACACTTCGACATATTGCGCCGGATGTTACTTCGGGCATTTTGGGCAATTCGATAAATGCCTGCTGTTCGGGCATTCCATTCAAGCCCTGCAATTCCTGATCGAAAACCAGAATTATCCGCCATTCTTCGGGGAATGGGATACGAATAATTACCGGAGGTATGCCCGTGGTCTCATCCCTGCCTCCATCGATAATAAAACCTCCCGATGAAAAAACGCCAATGCCAATGCCGGAGCGCGCACCGCGATGAAAGGATTTTGCCATTTCCTGAATGGACACAGGTTTATCAAATAACCGGGTAATCGCCGTTCCTACAGCCAGTGAAAGCTGAGTGCCGGAACCAAGGCCTATATGTTCGGGAATGGCCCGGTTTATTGCAATATGCGCTCCTTGATCGATGATGTAGTTATCCAGAATTATCCTGGCGTACTCCTCCGCCCTGTTGGCGGAGGGACCGGTGGCCGTAACCTTGTCTGCCCTGCTGACAACGATTTCAGTAGCAATCCCGGATATGGACAGGCCGAGGCCGCCAAATTTTCTGCCCAGACCGCCGTTCAGGTCCAGAAAACCAAGGTGTAAACGCGCCGAAGCAGTTATCTTTACCGCTTCGATATTGTGTGCCTGCATAGCTTCGATCCGCCGGATGTCAAAAGTGAGATTTGTTTTTATTCGAGTGCCGCCCGCCCCGCCCTTCCGGCGCCTGAGCTGCTTGCCATGCTACGATGCCAGTAAGCATAATGATACGCTATCTCCCGTCTGATATATATTTTTGGTATGAAGGAAAAATTTAAGTATATCATTGCTATAAAGTATATAATGCGCTTTATGAATGATATAGACTTGCTGGTTGGTTGGCAGGGTTATTACGGTTCATCCACTCATCAATGATTTATCCCAAAATTGACAAGTGTGCGGATTATAGTCGGGTTCATGAATAAATGGCGGAAATAATGATATTAATACCGGGGCGCTCCAAAAAACAAGGCACGTCTCTCAATGAAAGCAAGCTGGGGCAGACTTATATCGAGGTTACTTCGACCGTTGAAATGAATCAGAATGAAATGGACCGTCTTGGCCTGCAAAATGGTGACCGAATAAGGCTTAGCAATGAAACTGGTGAGACTATTGTTTCATGCCAGTCCTGTGAACCCGATGATCTGCCTGACGGAATGTTGTTTATTCCGTATGGACCGCCTTCCAGTCAGCTTATGGCAAGCGATACGGCCGGTAGCGGCATGCCGCTTTCCAAGCATATTGAGGTTAAAATCGAAAAGGTTGCGGCAGTTCGACCCTAATACATTGAGGAAACGAGAATGAGTGATAACATTCGCACGGTTAAACATGCCACATGCACCTTCTGCGGGTGTGTGTGTGATGACATGGAACTGACTGTGGATCTGGATGAACATAAAATTACCAAGGCCAAAAATGCCTGTGTGCTGGGGCGCGCCTGGTTCGCGGAACACAAAATCGGTAGTTGGCCGGCCGCAACGATAGACGGCAGAGAAGTGAGTGTAACCGAGGCTATAGAGGAAGCGGCGTTGATTCTGGCAAATGCAAAATTTCCGATCATTTACGGCTTGAGTGATACCACCTGTGAAGCGCAGCGTCAGGCTGTGGCAATCGGCGATATTATTCGCGGCACTATTGATACCACTACCTCTGTTTGTCACGGTCCCAGCGGTCTGGCTTTTCAGGGTGTCGGTGAAAGTACCATGACATTGGGTGAGGTTAAAAATCGAGCCGATCTGATTATTTACTGGGGCGGCAATCCGGCGGAATCGCATCCGCGCCACTTTACCCGATATTCGGTCACTCCGAAGGGGATGTTCAGACCCAATGGCAAAAAAGACAGGACTGTTGTGCTGGTTGATGTTCGTAAAACGCCCAGTTCGCCGGTAGCTGATATTGCTGTGCGCGTTAAACCGGGAAGGGATTTTGAGTTGCTTTGGGCATTGCGCGCGCTGGTGAAAGGCAGATCAATCAACGCCAACATTGAAGAAGTGACCGGTGTTTCGATGGAAACCATTGAGGATCTGGTAGAGCGGATGAAAAATTGTGAATATGGCGTGCTGTTCTTCGGCATGGGATTAACCATGACACGGGGGCGGCATTTCAATTCCGGGGCCTTGCTTGCGCTTGCCACGGATTTGAATGAATTTACCCACTTCGTTGCCAAGCCTGTTCGCGGACACGGCAATGTGACCGGGGCCGATAATGTGGTTTCGTGGCAAACGGGTTATCCTTTTGGAGTCAACTTTAGCAAGGGCTACCCGCGTTTTAATCCAGGTGAATTTACCACGGTGGATACCCTGTCACGCGGAGATGCGGATGCGGCGCTTGTTATTGCCAGTGATCCTGCGTCAAATTTTCCCAGGCGCGCTATCGAGCATATGAAAAAAATCCCGGTAATTTCACTGGATACCAAGCCCACGGATACCAGCAAGCTGGCCCATGTTGCTTTTTCCACCGCAACCTACGGCATCAATACTTCAGGCACCGTTTACAGAATGGATGATGTGCCCATTACATTAAGATCGGCTTTTGAATCCCCCTATCCTGATGATGAAGAAATTCTGACCAAACTCAAGCAGCGGGTGCATGAGCTGGTTAAAAGCCGTCCACCTGAAGCAAGAACTCCCCAAGCAGCGCTTTAGCATCTAAGCGCCAAATAAATAGTTAATGAGGTAAACAATGGCGGATACGCTGCGCATCGTCAATGGCAGGGTATATGACCCGGCAAATGGTATCGACGGTGCAGTTAAGGATCTCTGTATTGAAAATGGCAAGATAGTCGATGCGGTCGGCAATGATGCGGTGCGCATTGATGCTTCCGGCATGGTTATTATGCCGGGCGGGATTGATATACACTGCCATATTGCCGGTCCCAAGGTCAATGCAGCCCGCAAGCTGCAGCCGGAAGATCATCGTTATGACGTTCACCCAGCCACCCCCCATACCCGCTCGGGTACGGGCGGCACAACCCCTTCCACCTTTGCCACCGGCTATCGCTATGCAGCGCTTGGCTACACTACCGCGATGGAGGCTGCCGTTACGCCTATCAGCGCGCGCCACACCCTGGAGGAATTTCATGACACCCCTGTCATAGACAAGGGCTTTTATGTTTTGCTGGGCAATAATATTTTTTTACAGACGCTGCTGCGTGAGAAACGCTATCAGGAATTTGGTCAGGCTGTAGCCTGGTGGATGAATTCGACCAAGGCCTATAGTGTAAAATTGGTCAATCCGGGAGGAGATGAACCATGGAAAGGCAAAAAGAATTCAAATGTTACCGATATTGATGAAAAAAATGACGGACTTTCCGCCAGAAAAATCATTGAAGCATTTATAAAAACCGTCAATGAAAAAAAGTTTCCTCATCCGCCCCACATCCATTGTAATAATCTGGGGCACAGCGGCAATTACAAAACGACTCTGGAAACCATGAAAACCGCGGGTGATTTGCGCGCGCATATCGCCCATATTCAATTTCACAGCTATGGGGGTGAATTGGGGAAAAATCCGGTTTCCAAGGCGGCGGAAATTATTGAGTATGTCAATGATCATCCGAATATCACCTGTGATATTGGGCAGGTCATGTTTGGCAAAGCCACCATCATGACGGCCGATGCGCCGCTTGCCTATTTGCTGCGCGGCTTCAATAATGCCAAATGGGTCAACGTCGATACCGAATGCGAAAGCGGCTGTGGCATTGTCCCGTTCAATTATCAGGAACATGTGTATATGCATGCCCTGCAATGGGCAATCGGGCTGGAGTTGTTTTTGTTATCCGAGGATCCATGGCGGGTAATCCTCTCGACCGATCACCCTAACGGCGGTTCGTTTATGAGTTATCCTAAATTGATCAAGTTATTGATGGATAGCGGTTTCAGACAGGAAGAGATCGAACGTGTCAATCAAAAGGCGATAGACAAGACCGCAATCAAGGATATCACTCGTGAATATACCTTGAATGAGATAGCCATTATTACCCGCGCCGGCCCCGCCAGGGCGCTGGGATTAAAAGATAAGGGACACCTGGGCAAAGGTGCGGATGCGGACATCACAATTTACGATGATATGGAAGACAAAGAATTGATGTTCAATACGCCACGCTATGTGATCAAGTCGGGGATCCTGATTATATCCGATCATGAGTTTCTGCGGGACTATACCGGGAAGCTGTTACATATCTCGCCGGAGCATGATAAGGCGATAGAGGAAGTGATACGGCCCTTCTTTGAAGATTATTATTCCATTGAATTTGCAAACTATGCCGTGGATGATCGTTATCTGCATGATCATCAGGTAATTCCGACGGGATGATTGGCATGAAGATCAAATCGACCGAAATTGTCAATACCTTTGCCGAGGCCTTCAATATGTATGGCAGTCGCATTATCATCACCGCCGAAACCCGCCAATGGGCAATGGCGGCGGCACAATCGGCCACCGGTTTTGCAACATCGGTTATCGCCTGCAAATGCGAGGCAGGTATTGAAAAAGAAATTTCCGCCGATGAATCTCCGGATCTGCGCCCCGGTATCAGTGTTCTGCTGTTTGCGATGGATGCGGAAAGTCTTGGGAAGAGAATGGTGGAGCGCATCGGTCAATGTGTGATGACCTGCCCAACCACGGCCTGCTTCAATGGAATTCATTCCGACAAAATGGTGAATGTAGGCGGGCAATTGCGCTATTTCGGTGACGGTTATCAAATCAGCAAGGTTCTGGGGAATAACCGCATGTGGCGCATCCCTGTCATGGATGGCGAGTTTGTAATTGATGAGTCCTTTTCCGTGCGCCCGGCGGTCGGTGGCGGCAATCTGCTAATCCTTGGAAGAGATCAGCAGTCCTGTCTCAGGGCGGCGAATGCCGCTGCCAGGGAAATGCGTAAAATTGAAGGTATTATTCTGCCCTTCCCTAACGGTGTCGTCCGCAGCGGCAGCAAGGTTGGCTCACGGTACAAATCACTGGCCGCCTCCACCAATGACGCCTATTGTCCCAGTCTGCGCGGGTTGAATAAAAAAACAGCCCTCCCCGATGATGTGAATTGCGTGCTTGAAATCGTTATTGACGGATTCGAACTGGATGCGGTCAGGGAGGCGATGAGCGTGGGTATGCACACTGCCGCAAAACCGGGGATCAGACAGATCTCCGCCGGAAATTACGGCGGTGAGCTCGGTCAGTTTCAAATTCCATTGCACGCCTTATTGCAGGATTAGATCATGCTGTCCATGACACTAAGATCGGAGCCGGATGTTCCCATAGAGGCGGAGCTGATCAGCCCCGGGAAACTTCACGGACTGAGTGCGGACGCAGTGGCAAAAAAGAAACTTATGCACGGCAATTTATGGAGTGAAATCGGCGATTTCTTTGAGGTCACCGGACAGTGCAACGGCGAGATCAGCCTTAGCGGCAATCTGTCCCGCATCAAGCATCTGGGCGCAGGAATGACCTCGGGCAAGCTGGTTATTGACGGCAATGTTGGCCAGCATCTGGGGGTCGGCATGTCGGGTGGTGAAATTCGGGTAAGCGGAGATGCGGATGATTGGGTCGGCCCGGAAATATCAGGCGGGAAAATAACAATACAGGGCAATGCTGGCCATTTGCCCGGTAGCGCATACCGGGGAAGCGTGATGGGAATGTTGGGCGGTGAAATCATTATTCATGGCAACGCTAAAAATGAAATCGGTCATGGCATGCGCAGAGGATTGATAGTCGTTGGAGGCAATGCCGGTGATTTTACCGGTGTTAATATGTTATCCGGTACTATTATTGTTCTGGGTGAACCTGGGATCCGTACCGGTGCGGGGATGCAACGCGGTTCCATCATCTCCATGCACAAGGCCGAAATGCTGCCGACTTTCAGTTATGCGTGCCGGTATCATCCGATCTTCATCCGATCTTATTTATCTTATCTGAGAGAAATGGGATTCAGGCTTGACGAAGAGCATATCACCGGTCTGTATCATCGCTGGTCGGGGGACTCGGTAAGCTTGAATCGGGGAGAAATTCTTTTGTTCGCAGGGTAGTTGATAAATTACCATGTATTTATTAAATATTTACTAAATTCAGGAGGGCATCATGACAACCATTGTGACTGATAATTGTAAAAGCTGCCGATTCACTGATTGCGTGACGGTATGTCCGGTCGCCTGTTTTCATTATGATGATGAAATGCTTTATATCGACCCGGATGTTTGCATTGATTGCAGTGCATGCATTCCGGAATGTCCGGTTCAAGCCATTTATGAAGAGGATGATTTGCCCGAAGATAAAACAGAGTGGATTGAGATCAATGCTGAAAAAGCGCCGGACCTTCCTGTGTGTGAAGAAAAAATGGAGCCATTGCCGGGCGCTGAGGCTCGCAAAGTCGAATTGGGATTCTGATTATTTTTTAATTTTAGTGCGTTTTTTTAAGAGGAAAAATCCATGAGTGATCTCGGCGCTGAGGACCATCCGGTTCAGATTGCGATTATCGGAGCGGGGCCAAGCGGCTTTTATGCCGCCGAGGCGCTGATTAAATCCGGTATCAATGTCAAGATAGATATGTATGAACGCCTGCCCTCCCCCTATGGCCTGGTACGCAGTGGTGTGGCGCCCGATCATCCTAAACTGAAGCAGGCAATTCTCTTGTACGACAAGATCGCCGGGAACAGGCAATATAACTTGATCGCCAACGTCATGATTGGAAGGGATGTCAAAATAGATCTATTAAAAGAGGCCTATCATGCGCTGATTTTTGCCTGTGGCGCCGAGACAGATAGAAAACTGGGCATTCCCGGCGAAGATCTGGCCGGCAGTCATACGGCAACCGAATTTGTTGGCTGGTACAACGGTCATCCGGATTACCGGGATAGAGAATTCGATCTGTCGCATCATGCAGCGGTGATTATCGGCCAGGGCAATGTTGCCGCCGATGTCAGCCGCATATTGTCCAAGACAGTCGATGAATTAAAATATACCGATATTGCAAGCCATGCGCTCGATGTTCTGGCGGAAAGTCAAGTCAGGGAAATTTATGTGATCGGCCGGCGCGGCCCCGCCCAGGCTAAATTTACTTCAAAGGAATTAAAAGAATTCGGTGAATTAGCCGATTGTGATCCGGTAGTCAGTACCGAGGAATTGCCGCTCAATCCTGCCAGTGAGACGGAATTAGCCGACAAAACGAATGCCGGTAACAGAAAGATATACGAGCTGTTCAAAGAGTATGCCGGTCGTAAAAACAGCAATAAGAAGCGCCGCTGTTATTTTCAATTTTTACGGAGTCCGGTTGCGTTGTCCGGTTCGCACAGACTGGAAAAAATTACCATCGAGCATAATCAATTAGCTGGGGAGGCATTCCGGCAATCGGCTCATGGCACCGGAAAAACCTATGAGATGGATGCAGGCATAGTATTCAGGAGCATTGGCTACCGAGGCATGCCCATTGAAGGCGTGCCCTTTGATGATGCCCGGGGTATATTTCCAAATATAAACGGTTGCATAACAGAAAATGATCAGGTGGCGCCCCAATTATATAACGTCGGCTGGATTAAACGCGGACCGAATGGCATAATTGGCACGAATCGTGCCTGTAGTGTTGCCACGGTGGACAGCCTGCTTGCTGATTTGAAAAAACTGGATGCCAACGAGAGAAAATCAGGTGCAGAAGCAATTATCCCGTTGCTGGAAACCGGCGGAATCAGGCATTTGAACTTTGATCAATGGAAGCAAATCGATGAAATGGAGCTCGAAAATGGCCGGACAATAGGTAAACCCCGTGAAAAATACACGTCCGTAGATGAGATGCTGGCAATTATACGGAAATGACTGATTTCTGATTGTCTTTGTCGTCATTCTCCGGAACAGGGTCCCTGCCGGTGATAATGACATTCGATACCGTTTCCCAGCTCTGTATTTATTGATAAAATACAATAACTATTTCCCATAGGTATTTGTTAATTGAATAAAAAATCGATCCAAGGAGTGAGATTGCATAGCGAAGTCGCTTGCCCTTTTTGTGGTCTGCTCTGTGATGATTTGACGATCCGCTCCAGTGATCAGCAGCTCAGGGTCAAGAAGAATGGCTGTGATCGCGCCAAGCATTATTTTGAACAACCGCCCACCTGTATCCCCCCGAAAATAAGCGGCAAGCCGGTTACTATCGATAGCGCCGTCACCAAGGCGGCGCAGCTTCTGAAAAAGGCGCAAACCCCGCTGTTTTCCGGATTAGGCACTGACGTCAATGGTATGCGGGCTGTAATGAAACTGGCTGATACCTGCGGCGCCATTATTGATCATATGCATGCCGACGGTTTTATGAGAAACATACTGGTGTTGCAGGATTTAGGCTGGATCACAACCACAATGGCTGAAATTAAAAACCGGGCTGATTTGATCATCTTTGCCGGAACCGATGCCACGCATTACCCCCGGTTTTTTGAACGTGTCATCTGGAACAAACAATCGCTGTTCAATGTGAACACCGCTCAAAGAAAAATTATTTACATCGGGGACAAACTAAATACCAGGCCCGGCAAAAGTCCGTCCGGAAAACGTCCAACGGTTATCCATTGCAAACAGGATGATATAGGCGAATTGATTTCGGCTGTTCATGCCCTGATTACAGGTGCGACCTTGGATCCGGATAAAATTGCCGGAATAAAAATCAAGGTATTACAAAATCTTGCCAAACAAATGCAGAATGCCAAATATGGCGTTATAGTCTGGGCTCCGGATGAATTGAATATCCAGCACGCCGAACTGACCATACAGAGTTTTTGTGAAGTAGTGAAATATCTGACACGCATAACCCGCTTTGCCGGATTTTCACTGGGAGGTAATGATGGCGCCGCTACAGCCACTAATGTATGCGCCTGGCAAAGCGGTTATCCGATGCGGGTAAATTTCAATAAGGGGTATCCGGATTATGACGCCCATCGTTATGCCTCGCATAAATTGCTTAAAAACAAGGAAATAGATACCTTATTATGGATATCCAGTTTTACCTCGGAGATATCCCCGCCCAAGGCCAGGATCCCGACAATTGTGTTGGCGAAGCCGGATATAAAAATAAACTTCAGGCCCGATATATTCATTCCCGTTGCCACGCCCGGCGTTGATCATGCCGGTCAGCTATTTCGCACCGATGGCGTTATTGCACTGCCGGTTAAAAAATTACGCCATTCGGATTATTTGAGTGTCGATGAGATACTCAAACAAATTATTGCCGGGATGTGACTCTTAATGTACACCAAATTATCCGGCGGCATCGTTTACGACCCTGTTCATGGCATCAACGCCGAGCAACGGGATATTTACATCCATGATGGACAAATCATCCGCAAACCTTCAGGCCATATAACCATAAACAATATCTACGATATGACGGGCAAGATATTGATGGCGGGTGCAATCGATATCCATACCCATATTGGCGGGGGAAAAGTCAATATTGCAAGAATGATGCTGCCGGAAGATCATCAACGCGATCCGATAGCGAAAACGGCGTTAACCCGCTCGGCATGCGGACACGCGGCCCCCTCTACCCTGGCGACAGGGTATCGCTATGCGGAAATGGGTTATACCGCTTGTTTTGAACCGGCGATGCTGCCGGTAAATGCGCGCCAGACCCATATGGAAATGGCAGATATTCCGATAGTGGATAAAGGGGCTTATGCGGTGCTGGGGAATGACGATTTTTTCCTGCGCCTGCTGGCATCGAAAAAAGATCAGGCAGTCATCAGTGATTATGTCGGTTGGATCATCAATGCCACTCAATCCCTGGGTATTAAAGTAGTGAATCCGGGCGGTATCAATGCATTTAAATTCAATCAGCGCAGCCTCGATCTGGATGAATTAAATTCTCACTATGGCGTCTCTCCCAGAGAGATTTTGAAGGCGCTGGCACGCGCCGTTATAGAACTGGGAGTACCCCACCCCCTGCATGTGCATGGCTGTAATCTGGGCGTTCCCGGCAATATACACACCACTTTACAGACTATAAAGGCGGTAGAGGGGATGCGCATGCATCTTACCCATGTGCAATTCCACAGTTATGGCACGGAGGGTGATCGTAACTTCTCATCCGGCGCCGCACAGATAGCGGAGGCGGTAAATAAAAATCCAAATATTTCCATTGACGTGGGACAGGTATTGTTTAATCAGACGGTCACCACCTCCAGTGATACGATGGTTCAATATGCCGGACATTGGCATGCTCACCCTAAAAAATGGGTGATAATGGATATTGAATGTGACGCGGGCTGCGGTGTGGTTCCTTTCAAATACCGCAATAAAAATTTTGTCAATGCGCTACAATGGGCAATTGGCCTTGAATTATTTCTGCTGATCGATGATCCCTGGCGAATTTTCTTGACGACGGATCATCCGAACGGCGCTCCGTTTACCAGTTATCCGCATTTGATTCGCTTATTGATGGATAGGAGCTTCCGCAATGATAGACTATCCACCATCAATAAGGATGCCGCCGCTGCAAGCATTCTCACCAGCCTCGACAGAGAATACTCGCTCTATGAAATTGTCATCATGACTCGTGCAGCGCCCGCCCGCAGTCTGGGCCTGAGAAACCGCGGTCATCTCGGCCCGGGCGCAGTCGCCGATATTACGGTGTACACAGAACATAAAAACAAGGAAGAAATGTTCAGCAAACCGGATTATGTCTTCAAGGATGGCGAATTGATTGCAAGAAAAGGCAGGATTGTAAAGGTTACAAACGGCGGTACGCATACTCTCAGGCCTGAATTTGACAAGAGTATAGAGAAGACGCTGAAACGCTATTTCGATAAATACCAGACCATCAGCCTGGGAAATTTCAAGATTGATGATGATGAAATTGTGCAACAGGATGATGGCAGGATTATTGTACAGCCCTGCATGTGAAACGATGAAAATCAACGGCGTGCAGATAGATAATACCTATGCGGAGGCCTTTGCCATGAAGGCCACGCGCATCATTATCACTGCAATGAATCTGAAGTGGGCCTATCGCGCCGCAAATGCTATTCGCGGCTTTGCATCATCGGTAATTGCCTGCGGTTGTGAAGCGGATATAGAGCGTGATCTGAAACCATCCGAAACCCCTGACGGCCGGCCCGGGATCGCAATAATGATCTTTGCAATGTCCACCAAGGAGCTGGAAAAACAGATCCCGATGCGGGTAGGCCAATCGGTAATGACTACCGCGACGACCGCCTGCTACTCGGGTATAGACAGTGAACAGAAAATTTCCATGGGGCGGAGCCTGCGATTTTTTGGCGACGGGTATCAAATTTCCAAGGTGTTGAACGGACGACGCTTTTGGCGCATCCCGGTTATGCATGGTGAGTTTATTTGCGAAGAAACCACCGGGGTTACCAAGGCCGTCGGCGGCGGAAATTTTCTGGTGCTGGCAAAGACGGCGCGTCATGGATTAACGGCATGTGAAGAGGCTGTCGATCAAATTCAGAAGGTATCCGGGGTGATTACCGCATTCCCTGGCGGTGTGGTCGGGTCCGGTTCGAAAGTGGGTTCAAAATACCGGTTTCTTACCGCTTCCACCAATGAAGCCTATTGCCCTACGCTTAAAGGACAGGTTAAATCGGAGCTTACTGATGAAATTGGATCGGTGCTGGAAATCGTAATCGATGGACTCGATGAAGAATCCATCACGGAAGCGATGCGTGTCGGTATACAGGCAACCTGCTCTTTCGGCCCGAACAAAGGGATCTATCGTATCAGTGCGGGTAATTATGGCGGCAATCTGGGATCATATTTGTTCCATCTCAGAAAAATCATGTCATGACCCCGCTGTCTTTCACACTACGTTTCAAACCCCGGTTTACGCTGGATATGTCTCCCATCACTCCGGATAACCTGGCCGGTAAAAAATTGTCACAAATAAAAGAGATGCCGCTCATGTATGGCAAGGAAAAAGTGGGCATCGGAGATATATTTATTGTTGAAGGTGAAAATAACAGGCATATTGAATTCAGAGACAGCTGCGAACAATTTATTTATATTGGCCGAGGCATGACAAGCGGATTGATTGAAGCTCATGGAGATGCAGGCGATTTTGTCGGGCAGAATTTGCGGAATGGACGTATTATCATTAATGGCAATGCCGGTTCCTGGGCCGGCAATAAAATGTCCGGCGGACGTATTGATATTAATGGCAATGCGGGGAATTATGTCGGTGCGGGGCTGCCGGGTGACGCTTTTGGCATGACTGATGGATTGATAAAGATCCTCGGTAACGCCGGGGACCGCCTGGGAGACCGAATACGCCGGGGGCTGATTATTGTCGAAGGCAAGGCCGGTGATTATTGCGGCAGCCGTATTCATGCCGGCACGATCATCGTGCTGGATAAGGTCGGCAAACATCCCGGCAACGGCATGCGAAGAGGCAGCCTGATTTTTGCAAAAAAGCCTGCTTATATATCGGCCACTTTTAAAAGCTGCGGCAATTTAAAAATGCAGTTTTTAAGACTATTATTTACTCAGCTGGCCGGTATGAATGAGGGATTTGCCGGCTTCACTAAATACGGGGTCGAAACACATCGTTTTACAGGGGATGTGGCACGGAATGGAAAAGGTGAGATACTGATTTTGCAAACAATACGGAAACGATAAGAATGAAACGAACTCGAGGAAAAAAAGGCCGTATCCTGGGCCGCACGATGCCCAATAAATCCCTGGCAGAGATTGCACAACTGCTTGGCGATGCCCCGCGGACACGCGATATGCTTATAGAGCATCTGCATAAAATACAGGACAGATATCATTGTATTTCCAAGCCTCATATTCTGGCGCTTGCCATTGATATGCGTCTGCCCGTTGCCGAAGTCTATGAAACGGCTACCTTCTATCATCATTTTGATGTGCTCGAAGACAGCGCCACTCCCCCGCCGCCAATAACGCTAAGAATTTGCCAATCATTGAGCTGTGAGATGTTCGGCGCCAGGGAATTAATCGCCGGGCTCAAGGCGGAAAATATGAATAGGGTGCGCATCCAACCGGTGCCCTGCGTGGGCCGATGCGATGCTGCGCCAATCGCCGTGGTCGGAACAAACCCGATTGAAGCCGCGGACACAGCCAAAATAAAAACCGCCATCGATACTAATCAACTGGAAGCCGCCGAACCGGATTGCATTGCTTATGTCGATTATAGAAACAGCGGCGGTTATCAAACACTGATAGACTGTATCGAAGGAAAATACAGTCGGGAAGAAATCATAGCCATACTGGAAAATTCCAATCTTCGCGGGCTTGGCGGTGCCGGATTCCCCACGGGACGTAAATGGCGCATTTTACATGAACAGGAAAAACCAAAAATGGTTGCCATTAATATTGACGAAGGGGAGCCCGGCACCTTCAAAGACCGGTTTTACCTTGAGCGTGATCCGCATCGTTTTATTGAGGGTAGCCTAATCGCAAACTGGGCAATTGAATCGGAAAAAATTTATATCTACCTGAGAGATGAATATGCCGGTTGCCGCAAGATGTTAGAACGTGAATTGAATTTGCTGCGGCACGATCCGCCCTGCGAATTGCCCGAGATCCATTTGCGCCGCGGCGCCGGCGCTTATATTTGCGGGGAAGAATCCGCAATGATCGAATCGATAGAAGGGAAACGCGGCATGCCTCGATTGCGCCCCCCATACGTGGCGCAGGTCGGATTATTTGGCCACCCTACCCTCGAACAAAACATGGAAAGCATGCACTGGGTACGAGACATTATCGAAAACGGGTCCGAATGGTTTGCTAAAAACGGCCGGCGCAATTGCAAGGGGTTTCGTTCATTTTCCGTGAGCGGCCGGGTCCAAAAACCCGGCGTGCATCTTGCCCCGGCCGGGATCACGATGCAGGAATTAATAGATGAATATTGCGGCGGAATGTTGCCCGGTCATAAATTTTATGGTTATTTTCCAGGCGGAGCTTCAGGCGGCATTCTGCCCGCATCCTTAGGCGATATTCCTCTGGATTTTGACACTTTGCAGCCTTATGATTGCTTTATCGGCTCCGCGGCAATTGTTGTGCTATCCGATAAGGACAGCGCAAAGCAAATGGCGTTGAACGCGATGCGTTTTTTTGAAGATGAATCTTGCGGACAATGCACCCCCTGTCGCGCAGGAACCGAAAAAGCGGTTACACTGATGGAGCAAAAACAATGGGATGTGCCTTTGCTCGAAGAATTGGCCAGCGCTATGGAGGATGCCTCGATCTGCGGCCTGGGACAGGCGGCGCCGAATCCATTACGCTGTGCTATAAAATATTTTCCTGAGGAATTTGAATAATGTCTGCAAACCCGAAATTTATCAACGATAGCAGCATAGGATTTACACTCAATAATCGTGAGTGTGAAGCCTATGGCGATGAAACCATATTGCAAGTTGCCCAGCGCAACGGTATAGAAATACCCCGCCTGTGCTATAAGGAGGGGTATCGTGCCGACGGCAACTGCCGGGTTTGTATGGTTGAAATTGCAGACGAACGGGTCCTGGCCCCGTCATGCTGCCGCCGGCCCACCGAGGGTATGAAGGTGGACAGCGCCAGTGAACGCGCTACCCGTTCTCAAAAGATAGTGCTGGAATTATTGCTGGCGGACATGCCGCAACAAGGCAGATCTCCCTATCACCTCGATTCGGAACTCGATTACTGGACCAACAAATTTGGCATCCACGATCCGAGATTCCATCAGCGGCAGCAAGTCGGCCCCGATCTATCCCACCCAGCCATTGCGGTAAACCTGGATGCCTGTATTCAATGCACCCGCTGTGTCCGGGCCTGCCGTGAAGAGCAGGTCAATGATGTGATCGGTTTCGCGTTTCGCGGCGGCAAGTCACGCATCGTATTCGATATGGCGGACCCTATGGGCGAGAGCACCTGTGTTGCTTGCGGCGAATGTGTGCAGGCTTGTCCCACCGGCGCGTTGATGCCGGCAAAAAATGTGGGGCTGGTCAAACCCGATAAAAAAGTTGAATCGGTTTGCCCATATTGCGGTGTGGGTTGTTTGGTAACTTTTAACGTTAAAGACAATCGCATTCAATATGTCAACGGCGCAGACGGCCCTGCAAATAAAGGCAGATTATGCGTCAAGGGGCGCTACGGATTTGACTATGTTCATCACCGTGATCGATTGACAAAACCATTGATCCGTCGTGAAGATGCCGGGAAAACCTCCGAATTGATTGAATCCGCTAAAATGCATGAGTATTTCAGAGAGGCAAGCTGGGATGAAGCTCTGGATTTCGCGGCAAAAGGCTTACAGCATATAAAAGATACCCGGGGATCCAACGCTCTTGCCGGATTTGGCTGCGCCAAAGGCAGTAATGAAGAGGCCTACCTGGTGCAAAAGCTGGTACGAACCGGATTCGGCACGAACAACGTCGATCACTGCACGCGCCTGTGCCATGCGTCTTCGGTGGCTGCGTTGCTGGAAACTATAGGCTCCGGTGCAGTTTCCAACCAGGTTGCTGACGGAGTGGCGGCTGAAGTTATTATAGTAATTGGCGCAAGGCCTAATGACAACCATCCGGTTGCGGCGACATTCATGAAAAATGCTGCTGAACGCGGCAGCAAATTAATCCTGATCGAACCCTATATATCCGAGATGGCTTTCCAGGCCAGCCACACGCTACAAGTAAGGCCGAGCACAGATGTTTTATTGCTGAATGCAATGATGCATACGATTATTACTGAAAATTTACATAACCAAACATTCATCGATGAACATACCGATGGTTTCGATGCATTAAAACAAACCGTACTTGGATATGCTCCGGAACAAGTCGCACCTGTTTGCGGTATTCCGCCTGAAAAGATCAAAGAGGTTGCCCGCTTATATGCTACGGCAAAAACGGCAATCATTTTCTGGGGAATGGGTATTTCACAGCATACACATGGGACCGATAATGCCCGCTGTCTAATATCACTGGCATTGATGACCGGGCAGATTGGCAGACCGGGCACCGGTTTACATCCCCTGCGCGGACAAAACAATGTGCAAGGCGCCTCGGATATGGGGTTGATTCCGATGGTGTATCCCGACTATCAATCTGTCATCGATCCCGACGTCAGGGCCCGGTTTGAAAAATTCTGGGGCAAACCGCTCAATCCGGATACCGGCAAGACTGTAGTGGAAATCATCCATGCCATTCATAACGGTGACCTGCATGGCCTGTATATCATGGGGGAAAATCCGGCCATGTCAGACCCGAATCTGCATCATGCCAGAGAGGCCCTGGCAAAACTGAAACATTGCATCGTACAGGATATTTTCTTTACCGAGACTTGCAGTTATGCCGACGTGATACTTCCGGCCACTGCATTCCCTGAAAAAACCGGCACTTTCACCAACACCGACCGCCGTGTCCAAATGGGACGTCAGGCAATTGAAGCTCCGGGCGAAGCGAAACAGGATTTATGGATTATTCAGGAAATTGCAAATCGAATCGGTCTAAACTGGAAGTACCGGGATGCGCAAGACGTTTTTAATGAGATCAGACAGGCAGTGCCGAGCATGGCCGGAATGACCTGGGAGCGACTGGAGCGCGAAGATTCATTAACCTACCCCCTTATTCACAAAACTGATGCTGGCGAACCGATCCTGTTTCAAGACGGCATCTTCCCGACCGAAGACGGCAAGGGGCGGTTTATCCCCGCCGAATATATCGAGGCGGCGGAGTTGCCCGACAGTAACTATCCCTATATCTTTATCACAGGCCGTCAACTCGAACATTGGCATACCGGTACCATGACCCGTCATTCCCGGGTGCTGGATGCAATTGAACCTGGTCCCTGCGTGATGATCAATCCGAAAGACCTGGCTAAATTCAATCTGGAAACCGGGGATATCATAGTAATCGAATCACGTCGAGGCAGAATTTCCGCGACGACTCGATCCGATACTCATATACTGGAAGGCGCTGTTATGATGCCATTTTCGTTTACTGAGGCGGCCGCAAACCTGATCACCAACGAAAAACTGGACCCCTATGGCAAAATCCCTGAATTTAAATTTTGTGCGGTACGTCTGAAACCAGGGAGCAGGCCCGATGACAAGACGGAACTTGAGCCATCCGGTAAGCGCAGCCTCAGCAGAATAAACGAGCACACAGGTCTTATCTGATCCCTCTGCCCCGATACCAGTGGAATCGGCAGTAGTCTGTGTTGGCCCGCTCGCACATCTAGAAACGGGCTATTCCTTACCGGAGGTTCTGGCGCTCACCAGGGTCAGGACTTCCTCCATAACCGGTTCGGTGGCGTTCTCCTCCTTGTCCAGGACGAGGGTTCTGATTTTATATAGACTGCCCGGTATTTCATCGGAAAGGATAATTTCGTAGGTTTTTTCGGCGAATTTTTCAAATTTGTTGCGATGGGGATCGTTCAGGTACGGGGAAAAGGAAATTTTTTTCGCCGCCACCTGCGCACCGTTGAAATCGACTTCAATGGCCTCCACTACCGCCGCTTCTCTGAGCGCTACCTTGATCTGTTTATGAAAATAACGCCAGTGCCCTTCAGTCAGGCGATTCATTTCATATACATCGCCCTGCATAAAAATACCCAGGATGGGGTTGCCAATAATATTGGTGACGTTGCCGGGAGTTACTGTCTGCTTTCTTTCCCCGGTCAAAAATTCCAGTTTAGCATTTTTGGTCCCGTCCTCATTGAATTGAAATATGTCCAGGTACACAGAATCAGAAAACCCTTCTTCATAACTGCCGCTCTTGACAAATTCATAGTACAACTGGGACGGCTCAACGATGTTTTCCAAATGATTGGATAACCACAGGCTGTTTTCGGCTTCGGAAAATTCAAATCCTTCGGGGAACTCTTCGACTTCACCCATGCGGCCTATGTTTCTGTCCAGCGCCTCTGCCTTCAAATCGGCATTATCCTCATTAGTTTCCCCCGCATAGGCAACCGACGGAATGAACAGCAGGAAAAAGCAGATAAGGAATCTCCTGGGCACCAGGATTTACTCAACCACGGGGATGCCATACTCCATCAGAATCTGGCGGATTTTGTCTCTGTTCTTGTCAATCAATCCATCAATGGTATTTTTCCATTCCTTTTCGCCATGCCTGACTGCCATGGAGATGCTGTAGGAAAATTTCATTTCACGATTTTTCTTGGTATCGTCTTTTAACGGCAATAAGACCAACTCTTTTTTATCCTTGTACTTTTCCGCGTAATAACCGGCCGTTGGCCCCCATATTACCGCCGCGTCAATCTTGCCATCAACAATATCTTTGATGAGCTCATGCCCCGGGTCGACTTTTGGGTTGCCCGGCTGTCCTTGATAAGGCGTCATGTATTCCATTAATTCCTGATAAAACACCCATAACTGCCCCGGTCCTTTGTCACTCACACCAATTTTGAATTTTAAATCTTTATCTTTTATTGTCTGTACCAGCATTTCCGGTTCTGTTACTTCATCCACTCCGCTGCCTTTGGCAAAGACGAGCATATATGTGGAGGTGTAGTACGGTTTTGTTGTTGCTGCGAGCTCGAAACCCGATGGCAAACCGATGACCAGATCACATTTGTACCCCTTTCCTTGCTGTGATTCGGCACGCAGGGTATTGCGGATAAAGCCTATACGCTGCGGGAAAAATTCATATTTGACCTGCAAACCGAGTTCTTCGGCAAATAACGCGGCAATTTTATTTTCATAGCCCAATAAATCCTGATTTGAAAAAGGCAGCATATACGGATCGGCACAGACCTTTAAAAAGCCGTCTTTTTCCACTGCAACAGCACTCAGGCAGAATGAAAGCAGAGTTATAGTAAGTAATTTTTTCATGGTAAAAAAGCCAAGGCCGGATTTTACACAGCCTATTTAGTTGGTTTCAGTTTGTTGATTTTTCCAATTATACGCTTATAAGGGCCTTCAAGTGTATCTTTAGCCTGTTGTTTCACCGCAGCTATGTCCTCAGTGCTGACGCCGCCTACGACGACAACACCCACCATGCCGAATCCAATATGCGGGTCACAGGCATAAGCATACACTCCTTCCTGTTCAAGCTTTATCTGCAGGTTCTTTCCCAAACCCTTGCCACGCTCACCCCAACCGGCACCTTCCGGATGTATATAACTCACCGAGTTGTGTGAAGTCATATTGATAAATTTAACCGCATCACCCGCTTGTGTATAAACGATGTCAGGTTTGAAGGCGCGCGCCTCAGCGTTAACGGTATGATCGGTGGCGAACGCAAATGATGGGATCAACAGGGCAAAGATTGATAAAAGCCTGCTAATCAGCCGGCTCTTATACTCTAATTCATTTAGTTTCAAAGGCATGCCCTCCCTCTGATATGAGCGTTGATAATCCTGAAAATAAAAAAATCCCCGGTATAGCAAAATACCGGGGATTCGCGAACCCTACCTTACGGTAAAGCAAATACCATCAGCACACCGCTGTTACGCGTTGAATTCAACAACTGACGATAACCGCCAACAGCACCCAGTGCAGCAGTATCAGGTGCGGCCGCCAAGCCAGGAATGGCTACAACTGCGCCAGCCCAACCACCGATACCAGAAAGCACACCAACATACTGTTTGCCCTTGTGGGCCCAGGTATGGAAGTTGCCAATGATGCCGGAAGGCGCCTTGAACTTCCAAAGCAACTTGCCGGTCTTGGCATCAACAGCCTTGGCATAGGCATCCAGAGTACCGTAGTACACTACATCGCCTGCCGTAGCCAATATGCCAGACCAAACTGACCACTGCTCGGGAATAGACCATACGATCTTGCCCTTGTCTGCATCCCAGGAAATCATGTTACCCATATTGTCCTTAGTAGCATTGTTGTTAGGACAATCCGGACAAACAGCGCCGGCAGGATACATAGTCAGGTTAGCGTTTACATATGCCTGACCCGCCGTGTATTCATTACCGCCAGCCGAGTAGGAAACCGGCTCATAGGTCATGCATACATGGTTAGTGGGCACATAGAATAGCCCGGTACGTGGGCTGTACGCCGCAGGTTGCTGATCCTTGGTGCCGAGAGCGGCAGGACAAATATCCTTGGATACAACATCTTCACCATTATAGTGAGTGCTGTACTGATTTTGGGTTTGAGGATAACCGGTTTTCATGTCAATGTGCGTAGCCCAGTTTACCGCCGGGTCGAATTTTTCAGCGACCAAGAGCTCACCGCTCACACGATCCATGGTATAACCAAATCCGTTGCGGTCAAAATGGACCAATGCCTTGCGGTCCTTTCCTTTAACCTTCATGTCGGCCAGGATCATCTCGTTAACACCATCATAATCCCATTCATCATGTGGTGTCATTTGATAGGCCCAACGGGCAACACCTGTGTCAATATCACGGGCAAAGATGGTCATGGACCATTTGTTGTCACCCGGACGGACAACGGGGTTCCAGGTAGATGGGTTGCCGCTACCGTAGTACAGCAGGTTTTCATCAAAGTCTGCAGGCCACCAGCCCCAAACGGAGCCGCCGCCCGATTTCCATGCATCACTGAGTGTTTTGCACTTGTTCGGGGCTATAGCAGGCGCCTTCCAGTCAGAATTTCCACACCAGGTCTTCAGTGAAGAATCCTTGCCTACAGATTTGCCCAACGACGTGGTTTTCTTGGGATCGAACAGAATGTCACTGTCAGGCCCCATGCTGAATGCGCGCCATGCCAAAGAACCGTCTTTTGCATTATACGCAGCGATCCAGCAACGAACACCAAATTCGGCGCCGGAGCAACCGGTAATCACCTTATCCTTCATCGGATGCGGCGCATTGGTATTGGTGTCGCCTGCGGCAGGACCGTAACCAATCTCACGTCCGTTCTCAGCCGTCCACTTCACCTTGCCGGTTTTGGCATCGAGAGCTACGAGCAGGGTATCCGCCTGTTGCAGGTAGATTTGACCCATGCTGTATCCCAAACCACGGTTAACGATATCACAGCACATAACCGGAACCGTTTCGGCTTCGTCTTGCTGCGGCTCGAAGTACCAAACAATGTTCAATGTATCAAGATTGATAGCAAATACATCGTTCGGAAAAGACGAGTGTATATATAAGGTATCATGCGGCAGACCTGTGGCACTTTCGGGAAGTACCAGAGGACCTCCCTCATGTCCCTGCAAACGTCCTGTTGAGAACGTCCAGGCAGCAACTACCTTATCGGCATTCTTACTGTTGATTTGATCCAACTCAGAATAACGCCAGTTATTATAATCGCCACTAGGAAATGCCCAATAGTTTGGATTATCGTTCAGCTTGCGCACTTCTTCATTCGCAAAAGCCGAGACGGACAACCCAATGGACAGTATGGCGACCAACCATTTTTTAAATAGGAATTTACTCATAAACTTCCTCCTTTTATTAGCTGATCATAATTGTGTGATCTCTACAATAAAACAAATCCCATGACATTCCGAGATCAAAGAATATCACGCGATTATAAAAACGCTGATGATAAAAAGTGACAAAAAAATATGAGAAAGAAATAAAGAAACAACGAAATCAAGGCTGACCGACAAAGATGCCGGGCTGCTTTGCGATGCTTTTAATAATAGTATACCGTCTCTGCTAGTTTCTTTAGTCATATTTTCCGAGATCCGGACTACAGAATCCCTCCAAATCCTTCCAACAACAATACCGATAATAACCCATAGAATCTTATTGTCAAACCTAAATTCATAAATTTTTCATTTTTTTTTCAAAACAGAACCGGGTAAATTTTTATTGTCAGCTTTCCCCGGCACGGCGGTCATTCTATCTGCAATACAGCTTGGGATCAACTATCACGTTGAGGTTCCACTTTTTTCACAGTAATACATTGGGCATTTGCAGATTGCCTGATGTCAACCAGTATCTCATAAAACCCTTTGCCCCGCTTATTATCTCTGAAAAAATTGCCTTTCTTACCCGGCATCGCTTTATTGCGCTCATAAGTCACGCCTTCCTCATACTCCGAAAACGGCATTTGTGAGGCAATTTTATCATGGCGGCATGAGCAAGTATAGAGATTTTCATCCGACAGGCCGCCATTCTCGGCCATGCAATTCAAAACAAGCCGAACTGTTTCCAGGGTAGGAAAATCTGCCGCCGTCAAATTGAACGGCACCATAAATACAATGAACAAAAACATGAACCTGATAATACGCATGACTACATTATTCTCCAATTTAAGTTAAAAAGTCTCTATCTCTATATACTAACTCAATTCTGCTTTTTCAGCATCACGATTATTCTACATTATTATTATGATGCAAGGGGCATATTCTACATGCAGGCATTCTTTTCAGGTAAAGTTCAATTATTGATAACCTCTTATTCGCGCTTTTTTTCTGTTCCCGCCCTTCTCTCCGGCAGTATAGCATAAATCCTCATCGACAAGAAACCGGGGAACTCCTTCGAGCAATACCGCCCTGTCACAGCTTCACCTCTTGATTTATTATTTTTTCGATGATGGCCGTTGTAGAACAATTTTCCTCCAGCGGCACAACCACGACCCTGCCGCCGGTTTCCCTTACAAATTCGGCGCCAACAATTTCAGACTCGGTATAGTTGCCACCTTTTACCAGCACATCCGGCGATACCCGCTCGATTATTTTTTGCGGCGTATCCTCTGAAAAGGCGATCACACCATCCACACATTCAAGCGCGGCCAGCACCGCCATGCGCTGTTTCAACGGTATAACCGGTCTGCTGTCGCCCTTTAGTCTTTTTACCGATTGATCATCATTCACCGCGACCAGCAGATAATCACCCAACTCCCTTGCCCTGGAGAGATAGCTGACATGCCCCGCATGCAGCACATCAAAACAGCCATTGGTCATCACAATTTTCTTTTCTTTTTTGAGAACCTCAAGCTGCCCACACAGCATATCCAATGAAGCAATCTGTTTATCTCTTTGCCCCGCACGATTAATTTCATCCACGCTTGCAGTAGCCGCGCCCAGTTTTTCCACCACCACACCTGCGGCGATATTTGAAAATGCCACCGCCTGTTCAAAACTGTAGCCGGATATGAATGCCGCCGCCAAAACGGCGATCACCGTATCCCCTGCGCCGGTAACATCGAATATCTCATGCGCCTGCGCCTTGAAATGCAGCGGCTCTTTATCCTTCTGCATCAACATCATCCCGTCCCTGCCACGGGTAATCAGCATCGCATCAATCGACAACTGTCTTTTCAGCCCTTCGGCCCTGTGAATCAGTTCATCAAGGTCTTTGCAGATACCGACAACCCCCTCAAGCTCTCTCTGATTGGGCGTGATCACACTGGCCCCGGCATAGCGGGTAAAATCATCGCCCTTGGGATCGATGAATACCGGCACATCGGCCTGTTGCGCAATTTTTATAAACTCCTGGACATTGCCAAGACTGCCTTTCGCATAATCCGACAATATAACCACATCGGAATCTGCAACATTTCTCCTGTACGCATCAAGTAGTCCTGAAATATCGGCGGTATGAGGATTTTCCTCATAATCAAGCCGCAATAACTGCTGATGCTGGCTGATCACCCGCACCTTGGCTATCGTAGGAAAATTCGACTGACGGCTGAATTGACAATCCACACCCAATGCCATCAACTGCTCGGAGAGGGTATTGGCAAACTCATCATCCCCGGTAATGCCCGTCAACCGCACCTTTATTCCAACGGCGCAAAGATTCTGCGCAACATTGGCCGCCCCGCCCGGCCGATCTTCACTGCGGACCACCCGCACAACCGGCACCGGGGCCTCCGGCGAAATGCGGGAGGTCTCACCATGCAGATAACGATCGAGAATAATATCCCCCACAACCAGGGCGGAAGCGGAGGGCTGCGGTTTGAATACCAAGGATTGCATAGGGGGAATTGTCACTTTTAATCGGGGGGAGTTTCAAGGTGTATTATAATATACATTATATATATTATGTACTCACTTGCACAGATATAGACTTATAGAGCTATAGGAGAGGGGAACTATGCAAACGAGCATCAAAAAAATGGAGGATGCCTTTTTCGGTGACTTCTTTGAAGCATACGCTGAAGCGCAGCGTCGGCGCAAGGAATTCGCCGAGGATGAATTCATCACCCGCATCGAAAAAAATCCCTACGGAGACGGCTACCGCATCCGCAGCATTCCGGCGGAATTCGTCATCGGCGACGAACTCTCGATGCCCAATCTCGCGGGCATGTTCGGACCGAGTTGGGAAAAATGAGCGAACACAGTAAGTCGGAATTGGAAGAAACAGAACACATCCCGCCGCCGATACTTTATCAATACTGTTGTATTGAGAAAGTGGAAAAAATACTAGAAACGACGGCTTTCAGGTTGTCTTCACCCCAGAGTTTTAACGACCCTTTTGATGCCCACTTCCGGGTGCTGCTACCAAACGAAGAGAATTTGTGTGGGCGGTTTAACCAAAATATTTTTCCATCCAACGCGCGAAAGAAAAAGCTAAAAAAAGTGCAACAGATACGCAAACATGTTGGAGGGGAAATCCCCTATGAGATTGTCCACAAAGACCTTATCAGAAAATTCGGCATCTCTTGTTTTTCCGAAACAAAAAAAAGCATCCTTATGTGGGGCCACTACGCCGATAGTCACAGAGGGGTTTGTCTTGGGTTTAATGGCCCTGGCCTGCGAGAGAATTTTTCCGCTTCTATAAGCGAAATGCAGCAACTCAAAACAATTAAGATGCTCCGCAAAGTCGGTTATGTGAACGAATTACCCATATTCAAACTCGCATCTGAGAAGGAAGACTGTGCGAATGTTTTTTGGGAAAAATCCAGTATCTGGTCGTATGAAAAAGAGTGGCGCACTATTTCATATCTTGGAGGGGATATGGATGGGAAACTGCAAAATTTTCCAAAAGAAATCCTTGCCGAGATTATCTTCGGCGTGAACACAAAACAGGAAGACATTGAAAGGATTCGCACTATCGCCAATGAAGGTGGATACTCTCCCAAATTCATTAAAGCCAAAAAGTCAGCGACAAAATACGAGATAGAATTCGCGCGCTGTCCGGATTAGGCAAGGTCAAAAAGCGACGTGGCTATAGCCACCTTTCTAGCACCGCTTTTTTCTTGGTCTGCGCTTGGGCGATGCGGAATTCTGCCGCCTTAATGTCTGCATCAAAGTCGCGTATTTTTTCGGTTGCTGTTTTGCGATCATGCGGTGAGGGAAGTTTGATTTTTAAATTGAGAAAATCAGCGACGCCGATTCCGTCCTTGTCGCATTTGGCGGATTCCATCGGCGACCCGCAGGTGCGCAATCGCGGGACAATCGGCGGTTCCATAGCAAACAACGACCCGGCGGCGGATTATCCGGCGACGGTTTTGGGATTGGGGGCAACGGTTGTCACCAACAAACGCGAAATTTCCGCCGACGATTTTTTTGTCGGAATGTTTGCGACCGCTCTTGCCGACGATGAAATTATCGTATCGGTGCGTTTTCCGATTCCGGAGAAAGCGGGCTATGAGAAGTTTCCGCAGCCAGCGTCGCGTTATGCGTTGGTTGGTGTTTTTGCGGCGAAGACGGCGGATGGCGCACGTGTCGCCGTGACGGGAGCGGTCGCGGACGGCGTTTTTCGCGCGACGGAAATTGAAGATGCGTTGTCCTCTTATTTTCCGCGAATGCGCTTGACAGCGTTTCCATTTCGGCGGACAATCTCATCAACGACCTCCACGCTTTTCCCGCCTACCGCGCTCATTTAATTGTCGTGATGGCGAAGCGGGCTGTGGAAATCTACTAATCCTGAAAAAACGGAGAAAACGCAAAATGGCGACTTTTCTTTCGGATAAGGACATCGCGCCGTTGATCGGCAGTGTGCTCATCAATGCCGATGTGTCTCTCTTGAATTCCAACGGCATCGCGCTGAGATTGGGTGAGAGCATTCTGTTTCACTCCACGGAGGAGCAGAAGACGCTGAAGGATGGGCAATACCTAAAAGTTCAACCCGGCGAGTCGATTATTTTCTCCAGTATGGAAAAGATCGACTTTTCCAAGGAGACCGTACAGAAGCACTTCGAAGGTGCTATGCTGATGGCACTCATTACCCCTACGACCACGATGATGCGGGAGGGGATAACACAAACCGCAACCAAAATTGATGCCGGATTTCAGGGGTTTCTGAACTGGCAACTTCGGAATTCATCTGCCACCGATCTGATTATCGGATTGGGGGAACCGATATTCAAATTGACCATCTTCAAACTGGAAGGGGGCGAACTCCCGGACATGGAATATGGCAAGCGGGAAGGGGATATATACCAGTACTCCGAGGGTATTGCACACTCAAAACGAAAAATACCCGCCAGCATCCCAAAATCAAAAATAGTGGCTTCCCATTTTGGGAAGAATTATTCCGTCAAACAATTGAAAGAGGCCGGATACCCTTTCAATCATATCGGGACCGAGCTCATCGAGTTGCACGGTAAGTTTGAAACCGTGTCTACGGATGTTCGAGCACTTACCGAGAAAATTGAGACGGAAACCAAATCCCTGATCGATCGTATTGAGAGAATCTTTTCTCAAACACAAGCATTTTTGATCGAGAAAATGGGCGGTTTGGCTGCAGCCATTATCGCTATCTGGGGTATTGGTTATTCCATTTTTTCAGGGTTGTCTGATAACGTTAAATCCTCTGTTTCCTTATGCATAGGAATAATGGCACTCATTATAGCTTGGGTTATAATGAAAAAAGAAAAATGATTGATTTATATCTCAATATCAAATTGAGATGTTAAAGAATCGCAACATCTCTTTCAGTACCATCCTGCGCTTTTCTGCGCTGTCGATTGTCCTCAAGAATATCTCAATCTCGTTATCATTTTCTTTCAAGTGTGCAACAATTTCTTTCTGTTGATCCAACAGTGGCAGATGAGTAGCGTTTGCTCGTCGCATCCACGCACGAATATATCGGCGAGACCGCCTTTGCTAGGACACCCGAGCTTCCATCTTTTCTGTAGAAGAATATGCTCTGGCTGATAGCCCTTCATCAGCAATCGGTCAACACATTCCAGCACGACCAGATTTTCTTTCTGACTGAAATTGGTGACGCTCCGCTCGCCAATTTGGATTTTATTGCCGTAGTCAATTTTCTGTCGGTCGAAATTTACCGTCACGACCTGCCCGCGAGGATATTCCTTTTGCAAGGAATCTCCGCCCTTGGCCAGTTTAAAGTCCAGCAGTTCAAGCGTTTTTTTGAAAGCGGTGATCATTTTGAGAGATCGGAAAATTCTGCCGATTATAACGCCGTTTTCATTTGCGCGGCGAAAAATCGGCGCAGGACAAGCGCAAGGGATTGATGCCTATCGAAGCGGCGTGTTGCACTGCCAGCAGATATCAAAAGAGGCGGGGTTGGGTTCCTGGCAGGTTGCGCAGGTTTTGTCGGCCGCCGATAGCGGGTTGTTTTTGAAACGGGCGATAGACAGGCGGGCCTTTTCCAGATCGGAATCGTGCTTTACCCATACTTCCGGATAGGTCATCGGCAAATCGCCAAAACCGCTCATGGCGTTCTGATTGAGCAGCAGGCTCAGTACGCCGCACTGGGCCAGCCAATCCACCACCAGTTGTGCGTCAATCAATGATTCGGCGGTATAGACGTGTTTCATAGCCGGGGAAATTATACCTCATCTGCCGGGCGAAATTGACCGTGACGGACTGGCCGCCGGAATATGCCTTTTGCAGGTAATTTTTTTCTTGCCCGGTTTGAAGCCAGGCAGTGTAACTGTTTTTTTGAGATCGGCGATCATTTTGAGGGTTCGGAAAATTCCGTTGATTATACCGCCGTTTTCGTTTGCGCGGCAAAAAATCGGCAGTGAATTTTTTCTCGCGCATTCGCACACCCCATTGTATAATTCCCCCATGAAAGTCACGGCGACACACAAGGGGCGCGGGGCGGTCAGCAAGCCTGTCGGACGGTTTGAAAAAACTACCTCCGATCCCTTTGATGACGGATGGGATACCCTCGCCCACGACCTACCCCCTCCCCCTAAAACTGAAATTCATTGGGATGCGGCGCGCAGCGTTATCAGCACCAATGATTCGCCCGACATTCCGCATGGCGCGTCCGTTAACCCCTATCGAGGCTGTGAACACGGATGTATTTACTGCTTTGCCCGCCCTTCGCATGCGTATCTTGGGCTTTCGCCGGGGCTGGATTTTGAAACCAAAATATTCGCCAAGAAAAATGCTGCCGCAATTCTTAAAAAAGAACTCGCGCATCCCAGGTACAAGCCGCAGACGATTGCACTCGGCATCAATACGGATTCCTATCAACCTTCCGAGCGGCGGCTCAAGGTCACGCGGGAAATGCTGGAGGTGCTCTGCCAATGCAATCATCCGGTCAGTCTGGTTACCAAGTCGGCACTGATTGAGCGCGATTTGGATTTGCTCGCGCCGATGGCGGAAAATGATTTGGTGAAAGCGGCAGTCTCTATCACTTCTTTGGATAACGAGCTTACCCGCAAGATGGAGCCGCGCGCCGCGGCGCCGTATCGCCGGTTAAAGGTTATTGAGAATCTTGCGCGCGCCGGGATCCCAACGGCGGTTTTAATCGCGCCGATCATCCCCGCCATCACCGATTTGGAAATTGAAGATATACTCAAACAGGCGCGCGACGCCGGCGCAAAACATGCGGGATATGTTGTGTTGCGTCTGCCGCACGAGTTAAAGGAGGTTTTTACCGATTGGTTGCACGAGCAAATGCCGCTGCGGGCGAAAAAAACGCTTTCGCTGCTTCGCCAATTGCACGGGGGGAAGTTATATGATTCCAGTTTTCATACGCGCCAGCGAGGGCAAGGGATCTATGCCGAAATGATTGCGTCGCGTTTTCATGTTGCCTGCAAACGGCTCGGGCTGGATAAATCACGGCATCCTCTGCGCACGGATCTTTTTCGTCCGCCGGTAATTGAAACCGCGCAACGCAGTCTTTTCTAGGCTTGTGAGAGAGAGGGAAAGACCTTGCTCCGGGCGTTTCAGGACCGGCAAACGATAATCAGGGAATTATAATCAGGGTAACTCGGATCATTCGGCATTCACTATGTCATTATTAAAACACATATTCATGCTGTATCTATGGTTGTTCGCCTCCCAGATACAGGCCGCCCCTGCCCTGCCCGGTTTTTTTGAGGTACGTTACGATTTATTCTATAAGGGGATACGAGCAGGAGAAATAAATCGCTCATTCAGTCAGGACGGCGACGGCACCTATATCTTTCATTCAGAATTCAAAACGGCAGGATTGGTTTCGTTATTGAGAAAAGAGCATATCGTTGAGCAGTCTCGTTGGATTATGAATGATTCGGAATATCAACCCGTCAAGTACACCTATAGTCTTTCCGGCGGAGAAAAGCAACGCTTTGTCGCCATCGATTTTGATCACGGGCGGAAAGAAATCATCAACCGGATTGGAGACTCGGTACGGCACACACCGTTCGAGGACGGGGTGCTGGATAAATTGCTTTATCAACTGGTTATCATGGGCGATCTCAATCGCGGCATTGTTCCCAGCTCATACACCGTTGTCGATAAAGGCAGAATCAAGACCTATCTTTTTGAATACCAGGGCAAGGAGACGGTCGATACGCCCGCGGGGCAATTTGAAGCCGTTAAAATGAAGCGGCACAGGGCAAACGGCAAACGTAACACTTTTTTCTGGTGCGCAACGGAACTTGAGCATTTGCCGGTCGCGATAACACATATCGAAAAAGACGGCAGTGAAACCGTGGCAAAATTGCGCAGTTTCAAGAGACTTTAGAAGATCAGCTTTTGACCTGTTGAATCAATTCTTTTGGCGGGACATAACCCGGTAATACCGTGCCGTCCTGCAGATAAATGGCAGGGGTGCCCCGGACTCCCAGGTCTTGTCCAAGTTGGTACTGTTCGCTCACCGGATTATCACACTGCCTTTTTGCAAATTCCTCGTCATTTTTTGCGCTGGTTATCGCCTTCTTTCTGTCTGCGGCACACCACACCGCACTCATTTCCTGTCCGGTCAAGGAATCTACACCGGTTCTGGGGAAGGCAAGGTAGCGCACGGCAATGCCGTTTTTATTTAATTCAGGCACGTCTCTATGCAGTTTCCTGCAATAGCCGCAATCAACATCGGTAAAAACATAAATGGCATAATCAGTTTTCTCCGGTGCGAATTCGATATAATCCTTTTTGTCCAATTTCTGCAACACGTCAACGCGCATGGATGAGCGCGCTTCCTCGGTCAGATTACGACGGCCATCTATATTGAGTAGATCTCCCCTGAGCACAAAGCGACCGTCGCCACTGACATAAAATACATCCAGACCCAGGATGACCTGGTAGATGTCCTGCATGGGTGTTGGTTTAACCGATTCGATCTGAATATCCGGCACCAGTTTTTGCAGACCGGCCAGAATATTGGCATTCACCTCATCACTGATAGCATTATCGGCGGCAGGCAATATATTTGCCGTTGTTACGCCCAATACAAATAACAGGCCCCGAAAAAAATTCATTCCCTCATCTCCGATAAAAAGTTTATAGCGCCGACTTGAAAATCAGGTGGCTCTCACAATGAATACCCATGTTATCATGGACGGCAATTGCAAGCCATCGTTCCTTCTATTTCGATAGCATACCATATCGTTATATAGTATGATTGGTGTATACAAGGTGGAAAGGTTCCATTTGATTATTTGCACAATTCATTATTCTGCCCAATGAAAAATGCCGCTCTGAATACCAGCACTGAAAGCAACAAGCTGACGCTTGATTACCTGCTACAGCAATTACGACAGGACAAGCTTATTTCCGAACAACAGCAGGCGCAATTTCTAAAACGAACCAGAGACGAACAGCAGCACAATCTGCATCCGCTGATCCAGATCGCCGAACAAGACTGGAAGAGCAATACCACTCCCCCCTACCCTCTGTCATTGGAAATTTTAACGCGCTGGCTGGCGGAAAAAGCAGGCCAGGAATACTTGCGCGTAGATCCTCTCAAAATTGACGTGCAAAAAGTTACCAGTTTTATTTCCCAGGCCTATGCCGCTAAATTGAAAATTCTGCCCATCAATATAACCAAGACAAATTTGACGGTTGCCACATGCGAGCCCTTTATTGATTCATGGGAAGAGGAACTGGCGCGAATTTCACAACTCAAGATTAAACGGGCGCTCATAAACCCCAAGGATCTGGATCGTTATTTGACTGAATTTTATGGCGTCAGCCGCTCCATCACGGGCGCTATGTCGGAAAAGGCCCGTGAATCAATGGCGCTGATCCAGAATTTTGAACAACTGCTCGAAGTAGGCAAAGTCGGGGAACCGGACGCCAATGATCGGCACGTGGTCAGTATTGTGGACTGGCTGTTACAATTTGCCTTTGAACAACGGGCCAGTGATATACATCTGGAACCACGCCGGGAGAAGGGACGGGTACGCTTCAGGATAGATGGGGTATTGCACGTTGTGCATGAATTTCCCGCCGTCTTATTGAACTCGATCACCAGTCGTTTGAAATCGCTGGGGCGCATGGATGTAACCGATCGCCGCCGCCCGCAGGATGGTCGCATAAAAACGGTGACTCCCTCAGGCAAGGAAGTCGAAATGCGATTGTCTACCATGCCGACCACCTTTGGTGAAAAACTGGTATTGCGCATATTTGACCCGGATATGCTGATTAAAAACTATAAAGACCTGGGATTTGCCCCGCACGATGTCTCGGTCTTTGAACCAATGCTGTCCAATCCCAACGGGATCATCCTGGTAACCGGGCCTACCGGCTCCGGCAAGACTACAACACTTTATTCCAGCTTGAATCAGATCGCCAAGCCTGAAGTGAATATCTGTACGATTGAAGATCCGATTGAAATGGTGGAACCTCAATTCAATCAAATGCAGGTACAGCCCTCTATCGGGGTCAGTTTTGCCAGCGGCGTCCGCACCTTGTTGCGCCAGGACCCCGATATCATCATGGTAGGCGAGATCAGGGATATGGAAACGGCGGAAATCGCTATACAGGCGGCGTTAACCGGCCATCTGGTATTATCGAGTCTGCATACCAACGATGCCCCCGGTGCGATAACACGCCTGATAGATATTGGCCTGCAGCCTTACCTGATCAGCGCGACACTGCTGGGTGTGCTGGCGCAAAGACTCATACGCACCCTGTGCCCGCACTGCAAAAAGGCGAATACCATTGACAAGAGCGCCTGGAAGCAATTTGCCGATCCCTGGAAATTGCGTTATCCGGAAAAAACATACACGCCTAAAGGCTGTGACGAATGCCGATATACCGGTTATATCGGCCGTATCGGTATTTATGAGATCCTGACTGTAGATGAGACAATACGAAAATGTATAGTCGCATCCTCTGATTTAACCGTAATACGAGAAACCGCCCTTGCACAGGGCATGCGCCCGCTCAAGGTATGCGGCGCACAAAAAGTTGCCGATGGAGTCACCACCCTGGAAGAAATCCACACCGTTTTGCCGCAACACTCCGAGTAATCACCGGATAAAATCAGGCCCGGGGATGGTGCTTTGCATGCAAGCTCTTTAGCCGCTCGCGGGCAACATGTGTGTAAATCTGGGTGGTAGAAATATCTCTATGCCCCAGCAGCATCTGCACTACCCGCAAGTCGGCGCCATGATTCAGCAAGTGAGTGGCGAACGCATGCCGCAATATATGCGGTGATATATGTTTGCCGATCCCTGCCTGCTTCGCATAGCGTTTGATAATATACCAAAAGGCCTGCCTGCTCATCGCCTTGCCGCGCGTACCCGGGAAAAGCATATCGTTAACAGCGTCTTTAATAATAAACGTCATTCTGGCCCCTGCCATATAACGTTCAAGCCAGTCATTTGCCTCCTGCCCGATGGGTACCAATCTCTCCTTATCTCCCTTCCCGATAACCCGTATCACTCCCTGTCTGAGATTAAGCTGGTGTATGGGCAGGTTCACCAACTCTGATACGCGCAGACCGGTGGCATACAATACCTCCAGCATGGTTCTGTCCCGTATACCTCTGGCTTTGCTGGTATCCGGCGCATTCAACAATTTTTCCACTTCGGCCTCCGTCAGGGAATGTGGCAGAGGGCGGCCGATCCGGGGGGCATTGATATTGACGGTGGGATCGGAGCGGATCTGCTTTTCGCGCAACAGATATTGAAATAAGCGGCGCAAACTCGACAGGCGTCTCGCAGTGGTCCTGACCGATACCTGCCCCCCAGAGAGATAGGCAAGAATCAACGGTTCCTGCACGGCATCTATATCATCGGTGCCGCGCTTTTTAGCCCAACGCGCAAAACCGCACAGATCGGTGCGGTAGGCATCGAGAGTATGGGCACTCAGCCCCCGTTCCATCCAGATCACATCGAGAAAATTATCTATGACTGATCTGGAAGGTTCGGAAATATCAGGGTTTTCGTCTATACCACACCCCCTGCTCAAGAGACATCTAAGAACCCCGGATGCACGCAGCCCGCGCAAGCTGAATCTGCAGAGTAATCAGGATACTTTAATCTTCTCTTTGATCTTCTCTTTGACACGTGCCGCCTTGCCGCGACGCGTGCGCATATAATAAAGCTTTGCCCGGCGCACATCACCACGGCGCTTTACCTTGATTTCTGCTATAGCAGGACTGTATGTTTGAAAGACTCGTTCCACACCCTCGCCGTAAGAAATTTTTCTTACCGTAAAGGAAGAATTCAAGCCTCGATTGCGTTTGGCAATAACCAGCCCTTCAAATGCCTGTAAACGTTCTCTTTGGCCTTCCTTCACTTTCACCTGCACGATAATGGTATCGCCGGCGCTGAAATCCGGTATATCACGGGTGATCTGCTCTGCCTCAAGCTGTTCTATGATATTGCTCATAAGCTGTTCTCCTGTTAATGTGCAAATTCTACCGGTTTTCACCGCCGGAGTCATCGCGATTATATTCTCTTTGGAACTCTTCCAACAGGGTTTGCTGAAAAGTGTCCAGGGCGACGGATTCGAGCAGATCAGGCCGCAACAACCAGGTACGTCCCAGCGCCTGCTTCATCCGCCACCGCTTTATATCCGCATGGTTGCCGCTCAGCAATACCGCCGGGGCCACTCGTCCGTTAATTTTTTCCGGCCGGGTAAATTGCGGATAACTCAACAAACCGTTAAAAAAAGAGTCGCCTGCCGCCGAAGCGCTATTACCCAGGGCGCCGGGCAACATTCTGATGATAGCATCAATCATCACCAGCGCCGCAAGTTCACCACCGCTCAATACATAATCGCCAATTGACCACTCTTCATGTGCCTCCGCATCGATCAGACGCTGATCTACCCCCTCATAGCGCCCTGCCAGCAAAATCAGTCCCGGCGAATCCGCCAGTTTTTTAACACCATCCTGATCCAGCCTTTTCCCCTGGGGACTGAGATAGATCACACGCACATCGTCCGTTTGCTTTTCCTTGGCAGCGTCTATTGCCGCTTTAAGCGGCTCATACATCATAACCATGCCCGGCCCGCCGCCGAATGGGCGATCATCTACAGTCCTGTTTTTGTCTCGGGAAAAATCCCTGGGATCCCAGGCTCTGATAGCGATCAACTGCCGTTCAATTGCCCGTTTGCTTATCCCATAATCCGAAATAAGCGAAACCATTTCCGGGAACAAAGTGACAAGATCAACCTGCAGCATCATATCTCCCAATCAACGACGATCCTGCCCTGTTGCAAATCGACCTTGATGATATACACATCCCGGACATAGGGGATCAGCCATTTTTTATCGCCTTCCACAACTACTACATCATTGGCGCCGGTTTCGGTCATATCTGCCACCTTGCCCAGTATATGATGCTGCAGGTTGACGACCTCGATACCAATCAGATCACGCCAGTAATAATTATCATCCTCGAGCCTGGGCAATTGCCGATGATCCACCGCAATATCCGCATCAATCAATCCGTGCGCAGTATCCCGATCCGCTACCTCGGCAAGGTTTGCCAATATACCCTTCCCATGTACCTTGCCCGAGTTGAGCTCAAACTCGCGCCACGACTCGCCACATTTCAAGAACCACGGAGAATAATCGAGGATATTTTCCCCGGGGCGCGTATAGGACAGCACCTTTATCCAACCCAGCACTCCATATATGCCGGAGATTTTACCAATAATAACGCGGCGATCGTGCATCACGAACCCAAATACTGCACCAATAAAGAGGGAAAAGCCTGTAAAGTTTGATAAAATTCAGATACGTACCACCAAAATCAAACAGTACCTTGCCCATGCCTAAATGTATGTATCAGAATGCGTACGTCTTGTGAGTATATTTATTTTTGAAATTAAATCATAATTTTGTAAAGTATAGTACTTTCTTAAAGATTAAAGTGCGATGTATATCACATTTCTGGATATTATTTGGTATGGGTTTCCTCTAATTGGTAAAGCTCCATGTGCCGCCTGGCTGCTTATATAGGCGCGAAAATCAGCCTGGAAAGGTTTCTGCTGGCGCCGAGTCATAGCCTGTTCCGGCAGTCGTGGGCGGCGGAGGAAATGCAGGAGGCAACAATCAATGCGGACGGCTTCGGTTTCTGCTGGAGTAGTGATGAAGATCGGATGCTGTCCTACAAATCCATTCTGCCTGTATGGTCTGATCATAATTTACCGGCATTGGGGCAATGCCTGAAAAGCGGTGTGTGGATGGCGAACGTGCGTAGCGCCACTCTGGGGCAGGGGCTGAGTACGGCGAATACCCAACCCTTCGTGGCCGATGGCCTGGTGTATCTGCATAACGGCTATATCAAACCGTTTTCAACCGGGGTCAAGGGGGCCTTGCTGGAGAGTCTGTCCAGCGGTTTGCGGGCGGAGATCAACGGCAATACCGATTCGGAATATGTCTTCGCGTTGATCAGGCAGGGGTTTGCGCGGGAAGGGAAGGCGGCGGGAGCGATCCGGGAGGCGATGCGGTTGCTGGAGTCGGTCTGCCAGGGTGTCAAGGCAATGTTGAACGTGGCGCTGTATGCGGGTGGGCGGCTTTATGTCTGCCGTCATGCGGTGAATGCCGATTGTCCTTCGCTGTATTATACGGTGGGTAATGAGAGGTATCCGGGCGGGGCGCTGGCGGCTTCGGAGCGCCTGGATGGGTCGGATGGCTGGCGGCAGGTTGCGGAGCATTCGGTTATGGAGTTGTCGCCGGAGGGGGGGCAGGTGGTTTTTACGCTGTGAGCGCCTTGATCGAAAATCTGCGGCATTATCAGAGACTGGTATTGGAGGCGGTGCGGGATGCGCCGGATGAGTTGTTTGACCGGCAGCTTCATCCGGACCTGAGCCCTATAGGTTGGCATCTCGGCCATTGTATTTTCACTGAAAGTTATTGGGTGCGCGAGCGGCTGCTGGAGGAGGAAATAATGGATAGCGGGCTGCATGCCTTGTATCAGCCGGCTCTTTCAGAAAAGCGCTCCAGAGGGGAGCGGCTGCCTGAGAAAAGGGTGTTGCTGGATTGGGCGGCACATTGTCAGCAGGATAATCTGAGGTTGCTGGAGAAGGCGCTCGCCGATAAAACGGATGGCGCCTTGATGCGGAATGGTTTTTTGCCGCATTTTCTGATCCAGCATTATTGCCAGCATTTTGAAACGATCAATATAGCTTTGTCTTGCCAGTATTTAAATTCGGAGCTGCAGCCGGGCAAGGGACACAGGCCGGTCCGGGCGCGGGAGTTGTCGAAGGATTGCTGCCTGGTTAAGGAGGGGGTGTATTCGATGGGCGCGGAGGATAGGCATTATCCTTATGATAATGAGTGGCCACGGTGCCAGGTGCGCCTGGATGCGTACCGGATCGGGCTGCGTCCGGTGAATAACGGTGAGTATCTGCAATTTATGCATGAAAATGCCTATGACAGGGAATGCTATTGGAGCAAACAGGGTTGGTGTTGGAGAGTGGAGCAGCAGATTCGGCATCCTTCTCACTGGAGTCAGTCGCCTATGGGTGAGTGGTATGGGGTGGATGCGGCAGGCGCGCATCCGCTGGCGCACACGGAGCCGGTGTCCGGGATCAGTTGCTACGAGGCGGAGGCCTATGCGAGTTGGGCGAATGCCCGCCTGCCGCATGAGCATGAGTGGGAATTGGCTTGTAAAAAGAATTTGCTGCAGGCGGTGGGCAAGGTGTGGGAGTGGTGCGCCAATGTGTTTTTCCCTTATCAGGGATTCGAGCCTTTTCCCTACGCGGGTTATTCGCAACCTTATTTCGACGGCAAATATCGGATATTGAAGGGCGGCAGCCGCTTTACGCAAGGGCCGATACGCCGGCCGAGTTTCAGAAATTATTATCAACCGGATAAGCGTCATCAGTTTGCCGGGCTGCGCCTGGTTTTCGATTGAGTGTATAGATGAAGGAAGCGGATAGCAGTCAGGAAAAAATGGGCAAGGGGATGATCCTCGGCGCCTGGCTGTTGTTGCTGGGACTGATGACGTTTTTTTTCAACGGTTATCTGAGCTCACAGAATAATCCGAATCAGGCGCTGCACAGCGGCATCGATCCGGGTGTGGTGACGTTGCAGAGAAATCGCGCCGGGCATTATATCGCGACGGCGTTGGTCAATGATCGTGAGGTCAAGGTGCTGCTGGATACCGGGGCAACGTATGTGAGCGTGCCGGGGCATATTTCGGAAAAATTGAAGCTGAAACGGGGCAGGCGCTACCCGGTGAATACCGCTAACGGTTCTATTGATGTGTTCGATACGGTATTGGAGTCGGTGCAGATGGGCGGGGTGATTCAAACAGGGGTGAGGGCCAATATAAACCCGGCTATGCGCCAGGATGAAATTCTGATCGGTATGAATTTCTTGAAAAATCTGGAGTTGATCCAGCGGGGCGATCAACTCACTCTTCGCCAGTATTAGGTGATCAATCAGTATCCGCCGGCTTTGCCTGTCGCACTGTTCTATCCTTGCCGATGAAAAATCGATACGCGGTGAATGTGCCGGAGGAAATCATTGCCTTGACGGTGCGGCTTGCCTTGGATGAAGATATTGGCGGCGGCGATCTTGGCGCGGTATTACTGCCGGAGGATTCGCTCAGTACGGCAGTCCTGCTCGTGCGGGAGAATGGGGTTTTATGCGGTTGCGAGTGGTTCAATCAGGTGTTTCAGCGGCTGGACCCGGAAAGTATCGTGGAGTGGTTTGCCAGTGACTCGGAGGCGGTCGGGGCTGGGCAAACGGTTTGCCGGGTGCGGGCGCACACCCGTGCCTTGCTGACCGGGGAGCGCACGGCCATCAATTTTCTGCAAACGCTCTCCGGTACGGCAACGATTGTTGCGGCGTATGTGAAACGTATCCGGGGTACGAGTGCGCTGTTGCTGGATACGCGCAAGACCATCCCCGGATTGCGGTCTGCCCAGAAGTATGCGGTGGCCTGCGGCGGCGGCGGCAATCACCGTATGGGACTTTATGATGCGCTGCTGATCAAGGAGAATCATATACTGGCGCAGGGCGGTATCGCCAATGCGGTGGCAACGGCAAAGAAACAGGGCTTGCCGGTGGAGATAGAGGTGGAAAACCTTGATGAACTGGAGCAGGCGCTGGCGGCGAAAGCCGATCGTGTGTTGCTGGATAATTTTACGCCGGAGGGGTTGCGGCAGGCCGTGGCTGTTACCCGGGGACGGGCGAAACTGGAGGCCTCGGGCGGCATCGATGAGAGTGCTGTGCGGGAGGTCGCGGAAACGGGTGTGGATTTTATCTCTATAGGCGGCCTGACCAAGCACGTGCGGGCCATCGATTTCTCTATGCGGATCACGTCAACCGAGGGGTGATGTCGGTCGCGGCTATAGTTTGTCTTTGACTATCCGGTATATGTCCTCTTTCAGGGGATCCATGCCCTCCAGCAAATCTTCCAACTGCCTGCGCCGGTCATCGGCAAATTCCCGGTCTTTTATTGCGCCTGTATTGATATAGACGTTCAAGGCGGCGCTTTTCAATCCGGCATACCCGGCCAATACTGCGACGCCGGCATCGCTGATGACGTTTTTATTGCCTTTTTCTGCAACGGAGCGGCTTAGATTGACTACCTGACGGCATAGTCTTGCACATTCCAGGGGGACATCGGTCGCCTGTTTCAATGCGGTCTGGATTGCCTCTGTCCTGGCGGCCTGTTGTTCTTCGGTGTCTTTGGGCAAACCGTATGCGGACATCACGCGCTCGAATACCTGCAAATCATCTTCAATGCCACCGGTCAAACCGGCCCGCAATGCCTCGGATTTTTCCAGGATCGCTTTGGCATCCTCGTGCACGTCTTCATAGCCTTTTTTGCCAATGGTAAAATTGGCTACCATGCTGACCAGCGCAGCCCCCATCGCTCCGCAAATGGCGGCTGCCGCACCTCCTCCCGGGGTCGATTTTTTTCCGGCCAGTTCGTCCAGAAATTGCCGTATCGGCATGTCTTGAATCATCGGCTTCCTCCTGTTCCTGAAATTCCGATAAAAGCAGAAATCCAGTTTTTATCGAATACCGGCGCCATTGATATAGTGGAAATATGCCTGGAATTTCTCCATCAACTGATAAAAACCGGATGGATTACAGGCGATCAGTCGGCAGCCTTGTCCCGCTTGAGTAATCCGGCAACACGCTGTGAGACCCCGGCGCCCTGCCCCAGCCAATATTGAACGCGGTCGGTATTAACTCTCAGCATTTCCTCCTTGCCGGTCGCACCGGGATTGAAAAAGCCCAGACGTTCAATGGAGCGGCCGTCCCGCTTGTTGCGACGATCGCTTACAACAATATGATAAAATGGTTTTTTTCTCACTCCCCCACGGGATAATCGAATGGTAATCATTTGTCTGCCAACCTCGAATTCACTGTATATTTACCTACCATTGAAAAAGAAGAGATTGTACTACAAATTGATCACATTGCAAAAGGCCCATGACGAATGATAAATACCGGGGCGATCTCGATGTGCAGGGCAGATTACCAAGCATTTCATGCCTGACAAATCGTTATGCTAATTCTATAAAATTAGTATAACTTATTATTATAAATAGATATTTACATGAAATCTAGAAATGATATTAACAAGATAAAGCATGATTATCGCACCAGGCTGAAGGAGATCAGGGACCGTCTGGCTCAGGAACAATATACCCGTTTCAATCAGTCAATCATGAAAAATCTGCGCAATGTAGCGGAATTTGAATCGGCAAAGCGCATTTTTAGCTATATTTCCAACGGATCGGAAGCAGATACCCATGCCCTGATTCGAGCTCGCATCGATGATCTTGAAGTCCTGGCAGTGCCCAGGATCAACCATTCCACCATGCTCGCGGTTGAGTTTCCCGGTTGGGAAAAAGTAAGGACCGGCCCCATGGGGATATTGGCGCCTGCATCAAACGAGGCCTGTCCGGCATCCTATGATGTGGTCATTACCCCGGGTTTGGGATTTACCCGTCAAGGAGTGCGCATGGGCTATGGTCGCGGTTATTATGACCGCTGGTTCGCCGAGCACCGCTCAGGCATGAAGATTGCGCTTTGCTACGATATTCAGATTGTCGAGAGTCTGCCGCATGATGATCACGATATACCGGTGGACCTGATTGTAACCGAGCAGGAGATTATTCGTGTGAATTGAGACTGGATTATCCTTGCCAGAATTTTTCAAGCGCAATGGACAGAGAGCCTTTATCCAGCGCATCACTTTGGGTCTTCTCAAGACGCTCCAGCTTGACCAGGCCCACCCCGGGCGCATACCAACTGGTCTCTTTCACATTCACCAGGGTTAATCCGACATAATTTCCGGCATCTTTAAATGCCGACCCCCGCATCTCCACCTTGATGCAGCGCTCAAAACGGCCGGCCGGCACCTTTACCACTTCATTCAGCGATACGATTTTTCCTTCCATCGGCACATTGGCAACGATCTTGAACTCCGTTTTCTGCGGCGGACCGGACTTTTCCAATAACCGGGTTACCGTCATCTCCTCCCAGGAGGTTTCCTCTGCCAACGGAAAAGCCAGCACCAGGCGGCGCTCTTCACTATATACGGGATGCAACCCTGTGGTATCGGCGCTGCCCAGATAAATGATGCCGGTATCTTCCTGCCGGTAATAAAACTCCGTTCCATCCAATGAACGGCGCACATAAACCTCCTCGCCGTTTACTTCCTTCATGCCGTTATTCGTCAATAAATACTTCTGCTGCCTGCTGCCATCCATCGTGGTATGCGTTACCTGGTAGCTCCAGCGGTAGCCCTCGGTCAACGGGAAATAACTCTGTGGCGGTTTTTCACACCCGCCGAAAAGCAGAAATACTTGCAGGCAAAATAGCACACGAATAAAAACAAGCGCTTTCATCACCGCCCGCCCGCTATTTTGGGCAGACCGGCTGTGCCGAAAAATGGCAAATAACGGAAGAGGGGTAACTACAGGCAAGCTGATCAATCTGCTAAAGAGTATAAGGGCATGTAATGAGATGGATCAGGCCGGTATTGCTTGCTGCACGAATACCTTTGTCTAGGCCGCCTTCGGCGCGGTGGAGGCAAAAGAATCGCGCTTGCTGATTTCATCAAACCAATCGGCAAGGGCGGGATGCCACTTGCGCCATGCAAAATCAGGCATACGAAAATCCAGGAATCCAAGCGCACAACCGAGCGCAACGTCGCCCAAATCAATCTCTTCCCCGCACTTGTCCAGAGTGCCGGCAAACTCAGCGATGGCGCGCCTGGCCTTCTCCAGTTGCCATGCACGCCATTCGGGCGGGACATTATCCGAGCCGCCGAGGACTCGCCCGGCCATAATGACCCCGGCAATAGCGTCGGTAATGCCGTCGGCCAATGCCTCGCGCGCCTTCACCTGCGCCCGCAATCCGGGTTCGGAGGGAATGAAACGCGGCGCACCGCCCTGGGCATCCAAAAATTCCACGATGACGCACGAATCGATAATCCTTTCGCCGTCTTCCAAAATCAGCACCGGAATTTTATTGAGCGGATTGAAGGCGACAATCCCGGCGTTATTTTCCCACGGATTCACGGCCTCTTCCTCCACCTGCGGAAAGTTGCCACCGAGCAATTTTTCGGCAACAACAATACGCGCCTTGCGCGCATAAGGGCTGGTCAATGCCATCAGCAATTTCATCAGACTCTCCTTGTTGTAAGATGGGTTATTGTGCGCGGATTCAAGCGCAATTTCAAAAATCGGGGGCAGCAAAAATGCCGATCATTCCTCGCCATTCTTTTTGCTGCCCGAGTCCATGTGATTGTTAGGCAATTGATTAACCAAGGCCATAATATTTTAATGCAGCCTTCTTGATTAGCTCTGTTGCCACTGAAATTCCAACTTTCCATGTTCCGTCAGTAGCTTTTTTAATATTTTCCGCCAGCCATTTTGTAGCTTTTTCACCAAGCGGTTCGCTTTTATCTCCTCCAGCTTCAGAAGAGACAATCTCTGAAAGCTCATTAACGTCAACTTCATCAATGCCGTGATCTATCAAATATTTCTTAAATGCCTTACTATCACCTGGATTGATCGATAATGAGAAGCTTGCATTATCACCACTACTTGTAATTGAAGTGACATTCCCATGGAAAATCTGATTTGAAATGTGAGTTACCTTACTTGACATTTCTCTGTCAGTGGATTTTCTGCTTCCAAAACTTATATCTGTTGCCTCTGGAATAGACTTTTCAATCTCTATCGTCAATTTAAGCACTCTACTTTTTACAACGTATTGCAACTCTGCGAGCGATGCCTTTGAAATGGCTCCGCGTATATCATTACAGTCATGATCTTCAAGGATTTTTCTTCGTAAGAAATTTAAGATCAGAATAGGATTTGTAATGCCAATTTCTAATAAACCTCCTTTTTTCGCAGAACTTTCTACCAGGTCGTCAATCGCTGCAATACTTTGCCTTATTTCATATTTGCCAGCAATTTCTTCGATAAGATTAGATGGAATAGAGATACTCTTTTTTCCAGATCCATCCGAATAAGGGAAAGTGCTTGTATATTCCACAGAAATTTTTCGGTAATCAGGAAGTGGAGTATTCGTTGGATAACCTTCAGACTCAAACTTAACCCACTCCTCAAGCTCATAGCTACCTAGGCGTGCTGCTAACAGGCGCAGCTTCAGAAATATAGGTCCAAGTTTAATCCTCCCATCAATTATTGATTCCTGGATTTCTTGTAACAGGTTCATAATGGTCGGTAATGACTGGGGCGACTTACCTTTTTCTGTGCTTGCCGGGGGATTGTGACATGCGCTACCTGCCAAACTTTTCGTTGTCTTGCTTGCAACTTTCACTACTCTCAATACCCGTGATGCTTTTGTAGCAATGCGCTTAGAAGTTACTTTTCTATGTGCCATAATCTACTTCCTTTAGTAGTTGAATATGTAAACATCCCAAATGCCATCTTCATCCCCGGCTCCACCTGGAGAACCTTCGCATCGATAAATGTCTACATAGTGATTTTCCCACTCTTGAGCTTCAGATTTCGTAGAGCATGTTTTCAAAATTTCCCAACCATACAGGTCGGGATACTCTCGCTCCCACTCTTCCTTCCTTCTATCCGGGTCTGTTGTAATGCCTATTCTACAAGCCATTGTATTACTCCTGTATAAATAACACAATATTTCAGAAAAGCCTTCATTTGTCAAGAGAAATGTTTTGCCGGTTTTGGGATGGTTACGCCTGTGGGTTTTATTTTTCCACTGTGGCGATTTCTTCTGTGGTCAGGTCATATAGTTTGTAGACGAGATGGTCTATTTCTGTTTCCCAATTGCTGGTATCTGTGGATGAGTCGGATTCTTTCGCCTTTAGTATGTTGTCAACTAGGTAAATGAAGGGACGCTGCTGAGCAATGGAGACTTTGGGAATTGGCAATTCTTTAGCATCATTGGGGTAACAGTGCAAACCTTCACTTAAAAAATTAAGGAAATACCAATTAACTAACTGAGAGTTGAGAACTGCCAGTAGAAACTTGTAATCGAACTTCTTGGCTAATGTAATATCTGCACTTCTTCTTACACGAGCTACTGATCTGTGTGGTACTTTCGAAAGTAAATCCAGCCTCACGCAGTTTATAACAGTGTGACTATTGTAAAATCCTTTGTTATCGTAAGCAAAACGTAGTCTATCTGTTACAATGTTAATAAACATTAACTTTTCATTTTCAAACAGTTCAGGAAACATTGGATTATAATGTTCGTTGGGTGTGTAATTTAACCAACCGTCTAACGAAAAAAAATAGCGTTCGATATTATGTCCTTCACAAAACTTTTTTCTATTCGCGGCTGGAGAGTCATTCACATAATTTGACTTGCCGATTTTTGCAGAGCGATGATTGAGTCTTGCACCATAGGCAATAAAGCAAATCTGATCAAAACTTAATGACTTTTGCCAGATTTTTTCTTTTATCTTTATACAATTCATAATAGCCGGATTCGTGTCAAATCGGCTTTCTTTGAGGGATGAAAAAAATGTTTGATCAACAAAAAATCGTTTCCCTGTGTTATTTTCAAAGTCGGCATTGCTTTTATGTAAGCATATTTCCGTAAGAGCTTCTCTTGCATCTTTGGTAACTGCCAAGATAACGTTGTAAACAACTGTGTTTTCAAAAATTCTATAACTACTCGCGTCCACAAGTTTTAGGAGATAGTGATTATCTATCAAGGTTTGACGCATCTTAGTTCCATATTTTTGCTTGGCAAAAGAGGCGGGTATGATAAAGCACATCAAACCTTTTCTATTTAGGATAGAAAGTGACTTTTCAAGAAATGCTATGTAGATGTCTGTACGTTTTTTACAAGATTGATAATTTTCGAACAAGTAATCTCGCATTTCAGCAGAAAGATTTTCGACGTTAATATACGGAGGATTACCAATCACCACATCAAAACCATCGTTTATACCGAACATATACTCGGCATCGAACCAATCCGAGCTTGCATTTTGATCATAGGGATCCCAATGGGCAATTTTGTCCGCATCATCGGCGGGCATACCGGTTAGCTGTAATTCTTTTGCTAATTCATCACGCAGTTCTATATCCCGGTCCTGACAGCCCTGTTTGCTCCGGCGGTTGGTTGCGTGGAAGTATTGCTCGCGGTTGGCGTATAGTTCGCGTTCCAGATGCCGGGCTTTGTCGCTGGTCAACGTTCGCTCGCCAGCGCCAAGGCCGAGCAGTGTATTGGCGGCCACAAAGCGGGTTTCCAGATTGGGCAGGGGCTTGATGCCGTAGTTATGGTCTTTCGCTTGCATATCCTGCTCAATGGCAAGGGAGATGAAAAAGCGCAGCTTGGCGATCTGGCAGGCAACGGGTTGAATATCGACCCCGAAAAGGTTGTTTTGAATCAGATACAGTTTGCACCCAAAATCGGAATCTTTGTAGCGTTGAAAGATGTCGCTGATCTCCTTCAGTTTTTCATCGCGCCGGTGCTGATCGGCGGTTTCAAACGCCTCGCCCGCCCGTTGTTTCGCCTTTTCCTTTTGCAGTTCTTCCCATAGTTTGCGCGGGTTGAGGCGGCGAAGCGCCAGCGTGAGTTTATGCAACGTGCCCATCGGAAAAGCGCCGGAACCGACTGCCGGGTCCAGTATTTTCATTTCCATGATGGCGCGGACGATGGAGCCTCGTTCGGCATCGACAAACAATTCATCGGCGTCATTGAAGGCATCGGCATAATCCAGCAGATACCGCAGGCGGGCATTCAAGTATTCCCGGTCGCCGTCATTGGGCTGTACCTTTTCCGCCAGGCAGGCGATCAGCGCCTCATCCACCATATAGTCTACCACTGCGCGCGGGGTGTAATAGGAGCCGGTCTGTTTGCGAGCGGTTTTGCTGGTCTCCGGGTTGTAGGCGGCCAGCAGGTTTTCGAACACCTTGCCGAGCAGTTCCGGGTCGAGGGCGACTTCCTGTTCAATCGGCGTGTTTTCTTCCACGGTGAATTTGTAATGCTCGAACAACGGGATCAGGCCGCCTTCCCCGAAAAACAGGTGATTGGGGATGCTTAGTTTGCCGAAGTGCTTTGGATGGTCGGAAAAGCAGTCGATTCTGTATCCTTTTTTCTGCCCTTCAAGGCTGTCCAGGCAGTCGAACAGCCCGCCGTTGATGAAGGGCGTTTGCGCAAACAGTTCGAGCAGTTTGCCCGGGTCCTTCATCTCCGCCTTGTAGCGGTAGAGGGAAAAGTCGCGGTGGGTGGTGTTGGTCTGCTTGCTGAAATGGCGTTTGCCTGTCTCCGTGTTCAAGGTGGCAAAGAACAGGTTTTGCAGCACGGCGCGATAATAGGAAGCTCCGTTGTCCGGGTCATAGTCTTTCAACAGCGTTCGGATTTTTTCTTCGTTGAACAATGCCGGCGCGATGAGTCCTTTTTCCTTGATGAACCAGATGAACATCAGGCGCGTGATGAGGCGGATAATGTGCTCCTGCGGGGATAAAAAAACCTTGTTTTTCCTGCCCGGGAACGTGCATTTTTGCTCTGCACGTTCAAACCATTTGAAGAGCTGCATGTAAAAGCGCTTGTTGAGTTCCTCGGTGTCCAGTTTGGCAAGCCAGGCCGACAGCAGGCCGTCAAAGTTTTTCTGTTTGTTTTTATTTTCAATCCACCCGGCGCATTCTTCCAATGAAAGCTCGGATAGAATATCCAGGTGCGCCCGGTGGGGGTTGTTCAGGCGAATATCTTTTATCAGGGTTACTTTCCCCAGCACGTCGCGGGCCTGGTCATGCTTGTGCGGGCGGCGACCGATGAAGGCAATGGTCAGCAGTTTGTCAACACGGAACAGGATCACCGCCGGGGATTGTTCGTAGCGTTTGTTGATTTCCCGTGTCATCTCGGCGTATTTTGTGCGGCTGTATGTGCCGGGCTGCAATTCGGCGGTCACAAAATAAAAACTTTCCGCCCGGCTTTCGTCCACCTCATTATTGTCAAACAGGCTTCCGATGCCGGATATTTCCTCATCGGTCAATTGAAAGACCAGTTTTAAGGACGTTGCCTGTTTTAAAAGATTTTTTCTCGATATGGTGTCGGATGGATCGGTAAAAAATTCGGACGGGTCGCCCGAATAGGGGATGGTTCGTTTGCTTGAGTAACCGAGCGTTGCAAGCAGTTGTTTGGCTTGTTCGCTAAAGTCTCCGCCGGACAGGGCTTCCAGGTCGTTTTGGATATGGTCTTTACTCGCCATTTTTTCTTATGATCAGCCAGGTTATCAGTTCAAAATCGTCGATTTTTTCAGGCCATTGCGGCTTTTCCGGCAGGATAACCCCGGATTTCCCCATTTGTTGCTGCGTGTACAGGTGGAAGGTATCGGCGATTTTTTCCGCGCATTGCTCCAGCAGCTTGTTGTAATGCGCCATCTCTTTGCCGTGTCCGGTTTCTCTGTCGAAGGCGTCGCACAGTTTTTGCAGCGGGGCGGTTTCCCCGGCGCACAGGGAATCGAACAGGTCGAGCACTTGTTTGGCGTGTCGGTAGCCGTAGCGAACCTCGCCGTCATCGCGGATGAATGTAATGTAGAAGGGCTGGATGGGGTTGCCCGCGTGTTTGCCGGCGCATTTGTGCCGCAGAAAAAAGATGACGCCACGGTGTGCCGGGGCGTCGGCTTCGGTCAGCGCGTAAATGCCATAGGGCGCCGCCTTCAGTTGCTCCTCTTTTCCTTTCAGGTAGCGCCGCAATTGCGACAGAAAATAGTCTATAGAGAAATCACTCAGCACCACGTTGTTGGAAAATTCATCCAGGTCCACCACTTCCTCGCGGAGTTTTTTCAGTTGTTTGTCGCGGAAATTGAGTTCCTGTTCCTGCGCTTTTTCGTATTCATTGCGATTGAGTTGATCCTCATCGCCGGTTGCGGCGGTATCGGCAAGCGCCATGCGGGCTTCGACGCGGTTTCTCAGGTTCAGGTAAAAATCCATGTCATCGGTAGGCCAGTAGTTAATCATCTGTACGGTTTTATTGCGGCTGCCGATCCGGTCAATGCGCCCGAAACGCTGGATCAGGCGCACGGGGTTCCAATGTATATCGTAGTTCAAGACCGTGTCGCAATCCTGGAGGTTCTGGCCTTCGGAGATGCAGTCGGTCGCGATTAACAGGTCAATTTCCCCTTCGTCCGCCCTTTCGGCGGCACGACGGCGTGATTGCGGGGAGAAGTTTGTCAGGATATCGTTGAAGTGATTGCCGCCAAAGGTAGTTTGAGTTTCATCCCCGGCGACCAGCGCCATGTTCAATTTTAGCTCCGCCGCCAGTGTTTCCAGGTTTTGGTAAAGATACTCGGCGGTGTCTTTGAATGTGGTGAACACCAGCATTTTGCGTTTGCTTTTGCCGTCTTTGTCCACCGTCGAGTGCCGTGCGCGGTGGCGGATATCCTGTTTTATCTGCGCCAGTTTGCCGTCTCGTTCGGGCGTTATTCCAGAAACGTCTCGCAGGCATTCCTTCAAGACTTCCCTGTCCGTGGCTATTTCTTTTTTCCACTGACTCAGATCCAGGTCTTGCAGGTGATACGGATTGCGCCCCTGGTTTATCAGAAATTCCTCGTCTTCATACTCTGTGTCCGGTTGAACGTCCGCTTGTGTAGAAGGATCTCTGGTTTTCTCGAAATGGCCGATTTTATCCATCAAGGCATCAATTTTTGCCACTGTCCTTTCCAAAGTCAGCCGCAATGCGTGCGCGGAGCTTTCCAGTCGTTTCAGAAAATTAACGCGCATCATGCCGACCAGATAATGCTCGCGATTTTTCTGGTTGAAATGCAGGCGCTCTTTTTCTTCCTGCAATTGTTCTTTGAGCTCCTGGCTCTCTATATAACTGGACGGCCGGTAAATGGAGAAAGAGAAATTGGAAATGCGGGTGTGTAAATCTTTGTATGAGAGTTTGTCATGCAGATCGGTTTGGGGATGATGGTTCTGCGGGTTTTGATGCTGGGGAAAGTCGCCGATTTCCTCTATCAGCCCCGAGTAGAATTTTTTAATCTGCCGTCGCGAGCGTGCGATGGATACCCCGCCGAGAAGATTGAAAAAGTCCCCGCCCAGCTTTTCAAACAGCAGGTCTTTGTTTTTCTTTTCCGCCTGCTGCTCCCATTCCTTGAATTTTTTCTGTGCGGCATCCAGTAAAAGGCGGAAATTGCGCACCCCCAGGCGCTCGCGCAAAGCGCTGTCGTCCTTCTCCGTCATCAGGTAGATCTGGTTGCGCAGATCGACCAGCGAGGTGTTGACCGGCGTTGCCGAAAGCATGAGGACTTTTGTTTTTCCGCCCTTTTGGATGATGTCCTCAAACAGCCGGTTGTAGCGGCTTCGGCGGATGATTTCGCCGCTTGTATCTCTGCGGTTTTCCGTGGCGTTGCGAAAGTTGTGAGACTCGTCAATCACCACAAGATGAAAATTACTCCAGTTGAAATTTTCCAATGAAATGCCAAACGCCTCCCCGCTGTCGCGTGACAGGTCGGTGTGGGCGAGCATGTGGTAGTTGAATTCATCTTTGGCAAAAGGGTTGTCCTGCTGATTGAAGCGGGATGAGTATATCTTCCAGTTGTCCCCCAGTTTTTTGGGGCACAACACCAGAACCCTGGCGTTGTATTGCAGCTCAAAAAACTTGATCACCGCCAGCGCGGTGTAGGTTTTGCCCAGCCCTACGCTGTCTGCCAGGATGCAGCCGTTGAGGCGCAACAACCGGCCTATGACGCTTTTGGCGCCGTCTTTTTGGAAGTCGTAAAGGGTGCGCCAGATGGCCGTGTCATACAGGTGGGCGGCTTCCATCGCCTTGTCGCCTTCCAGCAGCGCGTCCATCTGATCCTTGAACAGTTCAAAAAGCGTTTTGTAATATACAAATTCCGGAGCATGATTTTTTCCTATGCGCTCCAGGGCGGCCAGTACCTCCGGTTTGACGTCCTCCGTCTGAGCTTCATCTCCCCAGAGCTTGTCAAACCATTCCTTCATCTCGGTGCGCATTTGCGCATCCGATGCCGCCAGATTGATTTCCAGGTTGGCGCCCGCACTGCCGCCCATACCGCGTTTGGTAAAATTGGAACTCCCAACCACCGCCGCGCCGCCTTGCGCCGATTCGGTCAGATACATTTTCCCGTGCAGAAAATTCGACCGGCTCACAGACCGAATTTGCACGTTTGCCCGCTGCACCCACTCCTCACACTGCCGCGCCAGGTATTTCTGCTGCAATTGATGATCGGGGGAAAGCCCCCGTTCGGTCAACTCGAAATGCTTGGGATTTTTCTCCGCCGGGTCCAATTCTCCAACCGATACCGGGTCGCCATACAGAAAGCGCACATCCTGCAAGCCGTCAAGTTCATTTTGTAATAGCTGATAACCATAAATGCTGAAATACGCCGACACCAGCCTGAACACCTCGGCATCGGGCAGGTGCTGCCGCAAATAATCGGCAACGTTGCGCTCATGGTTGTCTAAGATGTATTTTTGTTCCGTCATTTCTGAAAGCCCTGCAAAACTCCCCGACAGGAACCTGGGAAGGGTAATTTATCTGAAAAGAAAATAATCGTATTTAATGCGATGTATCAGGTCGGTATTGCTGTCTTCACTGGAATCGTGCCCGACGGATGAAAATCACCGCCATTCCTTTGCCCTGTCTTATTTTAGTGCAGGGTTCTTGCAGTGTAAAGTTACCCTGCTACTCCATTCCGAGCCTTTGGCCCCCTATAGGAAAGCGGTGTTTATTTCCCGATGTCGGTGGGTGGTTTCACCTGCTCCATCAAGTCGTTATCCCACTTGCCCTCTACCTTGACATGGGAGATGGCCCCGAATAACACGGCCTCGATCAGGTTGTGTGACAGGTACACATAGGTGCCGGGTTGCCGGAAAGTGTAAAGGGATGCGCCGGCTGAGCCGGCAGCAATTATCCAACTCTCCAGCCCTTGCGCCGGTGGATCTCCAAAGTTGCCTCTTTCCCAGACATAATCGCCGTGTCCGCCGATCAAGTGCGGATAGGACTGGCGGTTGGCCTGGGAGTGTATGAACATTACGGTTTCTCCAACTTTGGCGGTCATGGCGTTTTCACCGGTCAAGGCTCCCATGCGGTCACCGAATATGATGTGCGTGGGGATTAGGCCTTTCATCACTTTCAGGTCATCGCTGAACGATTCCAGCGGGCTGGCGTAACGCTTAAAATTTCCCTTGCTGTCCCTGGGCAGGTAATAATCCTGCTCGCCGATATAATAGGCCCGGTCATATTTGAGCCGGTTTCCGTCCCTGTCTTTCAGACCGTCCCGGGGCAGAATCATCACTGCGCCGTTCATGCCGTGAACCACGTGCCAGGGGATCATGGTGCCCCCTGGCGCACAGTGGTAAATGAATACGCCGGGCTTGGTTGCTTTCCAGCGCAGCACTACTTCCTGTCCGGGCGCTACTTTAGTCAGTTCGCCGCCTCCCAGGGCTCCGGTTGAGGCATGGAAGTCAATGTTATGCAGCATCTGGCTTGTCCCAGGGTTGACCAGGGTCAGCTCAACGTAGTCGTCTGTGTGCGCAATTATTAAGGGACCCGGCACACTGCCGTTGAAAGTCATTGCCCACATGAATACACCGGGCGAAACTTCAATCTCTTTTTCTTCAATTACCATGCGCACCTGGATCACCCGGGGTTTGCCCGGAGCGATCTGATCGTGTTCTGGAATCAGGGGCGGCACTACTAATTTCTGGGTAACCCGCTCCAGCTTTTCCACGTCCGCCTGGCGACCAATTTCATACCCTTCAATGCCTCCGCCATTGTAGGCAAAAACTGCGGGACAAAAGACAAGGGCCACCATGATATGTATAATCTTTTTCATAATATGTACCTCAATTTCAGGATATTAAATCTCCTCTCTGCTTTGTTCATTCTCCGGTTTTCCGCGCCGGCGGAAGATATGTTTCACGTTGCCAATTTTCATTATAAACCGGCCGGCGGTTTTTGCGGCATTTCCACATGATGCTCCCGCCTTTCGCAAACCGGACAGTATTCTCCAATTGCTTTTTTGCGCAGCTTTTTCATCGGACGCTACCGTGGGTATGCCGCCTTGATCGTCCGGCACAGGGAGATCCGCATTTGCCCTGGCGAGGGTTCTCCTGACACCACCATCTATTTTTAACAGGAGAGCCATGATCACGCCTGCCAGGGCTGCCTGCGGAAACGCCAGAACAAGCCAGAAAAAGACGGTTAGCGCACGTTCTGCGAAGTTGCAGATGCCCCAGACGGCTGGAGTCGATCCACCTTCTTCGCATTTCAACACCACATCTTTGCTGACCCAGTCACCTATATCGAATACAACAAATGAAACAAAGATCTCGACCAGCATCCATATAAAGAAAACCAGCAATCCGACTTTCCATGGACTCCAATGCGCCCGCAACAACTGGATCTGATATTTTTTCAAGCGCGGCCACAGGTATTTCACCGCCAGCCATACGACCGCCGCAAGAGCCAAGATCCAAACTACAGAGAATGGGTACGTGAACATTTTTTCAATCAGCAAGTGAATTTCCAATATGCCTGCAAACACTGATAGTCTATATAAATTCAGAGTAAACTATATTTGAACTATTGGGTAGTTATTATGCGCGTATTCTCAAACTTCTCCGGGAAAGCAGCAATGGTAATCGGGCTTGTCTTGCCGTGCGCTTTCGACGTATACGCCGAAGACTGGCCGTTATACGGCCGGAACTATGGCAACGAGCGTTTCAGCCCGTTAACCGAGATCAATCAGACGACCATAAAACGGTTAAAACTCAAGTGGAAATACAAGACCGGCATTACAGGCACTTTTCAGACAAACCCTATTGTGCTGGACAACATCATGTATATCACTACACCTTATAACCATGTGATCGCCCTCGATGCCGCTTCCGGTAAAGAACTCTGGCATTACCGGCATAAACTTGGCAGCGATAAATACTGTTGCGGCCCGGCGAATCGCGGCGCCGCCGTCACGCAGGACAAGGTGTTCACCGTTACTATCGATGCCCGATTGATCGCATTGAATCGAGCGGACGGCACGGTGGCATGGGACAAGGCGATCACGGACATCAATGCCGGTACTGCGGAAGCCTTGCAATCCATAATAGGTATGGCTGAATTTAAGGATGCGGTGCAAACCGGACAAACCGGCTACAGCGCCAATCTGGCGCCGCAGGTGTTTGATGGGAAAATATTTGTCGGGATCACAGGCGCCGGCTACGGGCTGCACCTCGAACAGGAAAAGGAGGGGGAATCGATCTTGTCCGTAGGGGGATTTTCCGGCGGCGGTCACGGCTTGCGCGGATTTATAGCCGCCTATGATATTGAAACAGGGGAAGAAATATGGCGCTGGTACAGTGTTCCAAACAAAGACTGGCATGGTGAATGGAAGGAAAAGATCCATGGGTATTCCCTCAACCGCGATATAGCGGATGAAAGGCAGCGCGCCATCCGCTATCGCGACACCTGGAAATTAGGCGGCGGATCGGTCTGGACCACACCGGCTATCGATGCCGAATTGGGACTGCTGTTTATAGGTACCGGCAATCCTTCGCCGCAAATGGATGGATTAACCCGTCCGGGCGACAACCTGTACACTGTGAGTCTGGTGGCGCTCGATAGTAAAACGGGCGAAATGCGCTGGTATTATCAATATGTGCCTCATGATCGCTGGGGGTACGATGTCGCCAGCCCGCCGGTTCTGTTTGAGTACCAACAAGACAACAAGACCATCAAGGCCGTCGGCCATGCCAGTAAACTGGGCTGGTTTTTTATCCATGATCGCAGTACCGGTGAGTTATTGAAAAGAACCGAGCCATTCATCCAACAGGATAATCTTTTTGCCGCGCCTTCCCGTGAAGGGGTACGCATTGTCCCCGGCACACTGGGGGCAGCATCCTGGTCGCCGGTATCCTATGATCGCAACAGCCAATCGGTATTTATCGCCGGAATATATCAGCCGTCGATCTTTACCCTGCGCAGATTGCCGCCTTCCCTGAATCAGCCCTGGGAGAGCTACACCTTTTTTCAAAAGGCCGATGAACCGGACTGGGGAACCTTCACCGCCCTCTCGGTCACCTCAGGAAAAATCCTGTGGCAGAACAAAATAGACGATCCCATGGTGGGCGGATCCTTGGCAACGGCCGGCAAACTGGTATTTACCGGTGAAGGCAATGGCAGATTCAATGCCTTTGCCAGTGATGACGGCGAGTTATTATGGCAATATCAATCCGAATACGGGGTGAATGCCCCTCCGGTTTCCTATGCCATCAATGGCCGGCAATACATCACGGTGGCCGCCGGTGGAAATCGTTTATTTGGCTACACCGTGGGGGATGAAATTTTGACCTTTGCACTGGAAGAGGAAGATCAATGAAGGCAATAAGCAATCAGAATCATACAGACTTGCTTCCATAGCAAACATAACGGGCTTTGTGTTCATCACGATAATACCTGCCGCCTGGCCAGATCAAGCGTTGCCGCTTTACGTCCGGGAGCATATTCGTGGCCGGGTTGCGACGGTTCTAAAAAAGTAATTGCCTCATAAAAATCGTCGAGCGCAACAAAAATACCGTTATTTTCCGCCCATTCTCGCATCCGCTTATTGCAGGCATGGCGCCACGACAAAACTTCTATTTTCCATCCCCGGTTATGCAGCCGCTCGATAGTTCTGTGGAAACCCGCCCCATCGTAGTAGCCGGCGCCATCACCGGTAAGCAGCACAACAATTCCCGGGTTTCCATTATTGTCCAAACCGTCTTGTAACATTTCCAGTTGCAGCATGTAATCGGGCATATTTTGCTCTCCCAGATTCAGCGATCTCCGATCAAAAAGTTTAATGTCCACGCCCTGATTTTCTATCCTGTTCCATAGCTGCCGCATTTCCGGCAGCACAGAACCAACCGCAATTGCTTTGCCTATAGGGCGATCAGCGTGTGCCAACCGCAGCATATTTTCAAAGTGGATACGCACCCGAATACGGGCATCCGGCCCTTCTTCCCGCTCCTCGGAAAAACGCTGTGCCTCGTAGAATATGTTGGAGTTATCCCAATAAATGAATGTTTGTCCGCTGTTTTGTTCTGACATGTCTCACTATATCGTTATGGCTGTAATCTATGCTGATTATAACGTGAATTATCACGAGGATTTGCTGTTCACCGACCTGGCCCTGTTCAACCGTAAAATGGCGGAATGGCTGCTCGCCTATAACACCGTCATTCCCCACCATAGCCTCGGCCTGCAAACTCCGATACAATTCCTCTTCCAACAACTGCCACAATGCCAAAGGTACTGGACTTATACAATGTCTTGACATGAAAACGCCAAATCAAGCATTATCTGGCATAGCATCACTTGTTGCACTTCGGGGTTGAATTCACCCACAATAACAGGATATGGGGTATAATTTGAGAATGTGCTATGATGTCTTTTTTAACCTCTGCCGGAGATTCTCATGAAAACGTACTGTCAATTATCAAAAATAGCAAATCTACAAGTAACGCTCGCTGTAGTTTTTATGCTTGTTATCGCTAACATTGCAACAAATGCGTATGCAGGCTGTAGAACTACACCTACTTATGGTGGCGGTTCACAAACCATGTGCAGTGATGGTACATCCTACCGAACTACCCCCACTTACGGTGGTGGTTCACGCACTACCGATAACTATGGGAATACTTTGCGTACTACCCCCACTTACGGCGGCGGTTCACGCACTACCGATAACCATGGGAATACTTTGCGTACTACCCCCACTTACGGCGGCGGCTCACGCACTACCGATAACTATGGGAATACTTTGCGCACTACCCCCACTTACGGTGGTGGTTCACGCACTACTGATAACTATGGAAACTCTATTAGATGTCGCCCCACTTATGGTGGTGGTTACAATTGTAACTAATCCATTATATTAGTGTTAGCAACAAATAGAAATGTCCAGTTTTGTAGCAAATAACATATCCGCTTTTACTCTGACCGAGAGGCGCCCACAGATACCTCCCAGCAACTCGTTGCAGCGGCAGACTTGGGTAGCAACGGCCCAACGTGAATGAAAAAAATAACATCCGCTATACTACCCTCCCGCCAGAGGACGCGCCGGGTCAACCCCGGCCCTGAACGGCAGATGCCGGTCTATATGGGTCAGTTGATAGACTTTTCCTATCCAGTTATTGATCACCGCTTCCGCCGTGTCATGCCAGGTATTATCAAGGTCCGGGACAATTAAGGCCTCCGGAAATTCAGGCGGTTCATTTCCTTCGTAACGCGCCTTGTCAGCCCTCGCCTGATATTCATCCAGGATAGCCCGGCAGCGCAGGCTGAAATAATGCTGCGGAAACGGGGGATAATCATTCCTCTCCCCTTTTATATAAGCGCCCACCTCACGCTTATATTCTTTCAATAAACTGATCGCATCGTATTCGGGATGCCCCTGGAAAAAAACCAGCCGAAACCCGTCCTCACTGACCGCAAGGTGGATCTCTCTGTTCTCGTTTTCGACCAGTACCTTCAGCCCCGCCCCTTCAAACTGCTCACGGCTTACTTGATTAAAACGGGAATGCGGCACATCGAAGCGGGTATTTACTCCGGCGACCAGTGGGTGGCGTCTATCCACAACCCGGTGCGGGAATACGCCCCAATACTTGGCCGGCAAAGGCGTTCGTTTCTGCGCATACCTGAATTGCAGTACCGCATGGGTAGCCAGACAGGAACACAAGGTCGAAGCGACGTTCTCATAGGCCCAATCGAGGATCCCAATCAGCGGCTCCCAGAACGGCTGCTCGGACAATTCGGTGCCTACCACGTTGGCGCCGGTAATGATCAACGCATCCAGCCCCTGCTCTTTTACTTCATCGAAACTGATATAATAGTTATCGACGTGCTCCCGGCCTTCCGCACTGCGTTCCAGTTGTTCGAGTGTGAACGGATGTATGTAAAATTGCGCGATCTGATTACTCTCTCCTATCAATCTGAAAAATTGCCGCTCCGTCGCCTCGAGCGCACTGTCCGGCATCATGTTCAATAAGCCGATGTGCAGCTCGCGTATATCCTGGCGTAGCGCCTCGTCGCCAGGGATCACCAACTCGCCCTCCTGCCGCAGTCGTCCAAAACTTGGCAGGGCACTGTTCGCTACCAGCGGCATTTACAATTCCTCACAGAAGACCTTCAATCGCGGCAATAAAATCTTTTTCATCCCGCACCCCGGCAATGTCTGCCGTCGTCAATGTATACCCATATTGCCGGGCAATATGCTCGTAACGGGGAATACGATGATAAAAAAGCCGTGAAAAAACCCAGCAGGCAAAATCATCCGGTTCAATCAGCGCGGCATATTCGAGTCCCTTCTCCTGCCTATACACGGCAAGATGCTCATCGAGAAATTCCTCACGATAATATAGAGGTTTGGGCTCTGTCTCCGCCCGGAGAATCAATGCCTGCTCATCTTCATCGACTGCTTTTATGTAGAGTAGCAGCGTATGCCCGGACAGGATCTGCATCAACTCCGGATCACCCAGTTCACACAGGCTGCCGCCCGCATCATTGACAAAATGATCATAGCCATATACATCGTGCGCACGTTCGATAAATGCCGGCACGTCTCTCATCGCCGCCATTTCCGCATCACGATGCAGCGCCTGACGGAGTTTGAATTCACGCAGACTTAAACCGCCCTTTTCAGGATCGCCCAGTTTGCCGAGAAATGTGGATACAGACTGTAGATTATCAATAGAGATATTGTTATTGATATGGATTGAATCGGATAATAATAATTTTCGCAACAACGGGATCTGCATAGCCTGTTGCTTGATATTATCCAAAATCGCTTCATCCAGGTAGCGAGTGCCGATCCGATAGTCCCCCGAATAATGAAACCAGTTTGATTTGCGCAAAATACGGGCAAGGCGGGTCTTGCCCACCCCGGACATGCCAAACAGGGTAACCGCCTTGCGATCCCACTGCCTGAATTGGCGTACATCGAATTTCATTTACTCATCCTCGCTCATGCGTGTTCTTTATATAAATAATTAAGAATATACTGTAACTATATATAAAATTTAAGTTATATTAAAGCGCATTGTAATAAATGATTGCCGAATCTGCACAGGGCATAAGCGCAGTGTTTCGCACCTTCCAAGGCATTTTCCCTGGTTCTCAGGGAAGCAGTCAATCAGGCTTCAGCGCTCGACCAGACCGCGTATTCATTGCCGTTGGGATCGCAAAAATGAAACCGCCGCCCGCCCGGAAATGAAAAGATCGGCTTGATGATCGTGCCGCCTGCCTTTTCGATCCTGGCCTGAGTCCGCTCCAGATATTCACTGTAAAAAACCACCAGCACGCTACCGGTGCCGGTTGAGACCTTCAGGTCGGACTTGAAAAACCCGCCGTCAACCCCCTGGTTGGAAAACGCCGTATATTCCTGTCCGTAATCCACAAAGTCCCACCCAAACACCTCGGCAAAAAACGCTTTGACCACCTTGAGGTCTTTCGCCGGAAACTCGATGTAGTCGATCTTTTCGTGCTGGTTCATCGGAAATATTCTCTCACTGTGTTAGCTGTTTATACATTAGCAGCGCATCGACATAGCCCTTGCTTCGGCTATTGAATGCCCCGGGTAAAGTGCCGGTAACCTGAAATCCGTGTTTTTTCCATAAATGCACCGCCGCTTCATTTGTCGCCACTACCAGATTATATTGCATTGCCCTGAACCCCATCTCTACCGCTACCTGCTGCGAATGCCTGCACATATCCGAGCCCACACTCTGACCCCGCGCGTCTTCGGAAACGATATAGCCGCAATTACAAACATGTGCGCCAAGCCCCGGCTGATTTGGTTTTATATAATAGGTGCCGAGTATCGCATCATCCTGCCCGGTGGCAACATATGTTTCCCTCGGCAATTCTATCCAGAACTGGTGCGCCTCCTGCTCTGAAATCTCCGGAGCAACCGGATAGGTCTCCCCGGCACGAAACACCTTTTCTATCATCGGCCATATCTGCTGCCAATCATTTGACCGGTATTTTCTGATGTTCATGGTTGCCATTATATTTGCAGCGGAAAAGGTAGTTCCAATGATCCAACCTGAGGATATGTGTTGTCAAACAAAAGGCTGCTGAATCACGCGCTTTGGTCTTTATTAGATTGATAGAATCAGTTATCACGGGAGAAATTGACATTTATCGGCTTGATTATTGACATTTATCATGGTATAAATTAGCGATTATCATATAAAAAACAATAATTATCAATTAGTTATAGTCTAGACACCGCCAATAGAGGTCTATATGCCATGATCAGGAAACGCGAGATTGAAAGCATTGTTCTACAGCGGGCACGGGAATATCCGGCAGTTGCGATCACCGGGCCGCGACAGAGCGGGAAAACCACGCTGGTGCGCAAACTGTTCGATGACCGGCCTTATGTCTCTCTTGAGGCACCCGATACACGTGAGTTCGCCCACAGCGATCCGCGCGGTTTTCTTGCTCAATACCCGAATGGCGCGGTACTGGATGAAGTGCAGCGATGTCCCGAGTTGTTTTCGTACTTGCAAGAAATACTCGATGACAGTCCACGCACCGGGCGTTTTATTCTGACCGGCTCGCAGCAGTTTCATCTGCTTTCGCGCATTACCCAGTCGCTGGCCGGGCGCGTTTCAATACTGGAGTTGCTGCCTTTTTCACTTGCCGAGGCCTACGGGGGAAAGCCTCCCGCGCTTGAGAAAATGCTTTATCAAGGGCTTTACCCTCCGGTTCACAACAGCACGGTGTCGCCGTCGGTTTGGTACGACGACTATATCAGCACGTATATTGAACGCGACGTGCGTGAACTGAGCCGGGTGCAAAACCTCACTTTGTACCGGCGGTTCGTAGAATTTTGCGCAGACCGTATCGGCAGCCTCGTCAACCTGGCCGACCTTGCGAGGGACGTGGGGGTGAACCGCAACACCATACGCTCCTGGCTGTCGGTGCTTGAGGCATCGTACATTATCTTTTTTCTCAGACCATATCACGCGAATTTCACCAAGCGCCAGGTCAAAATGCACAAATTGTATTTTTACGATACCGGGCTGGCCGCTGCGATTTTATCCCTGTCTAAACCTTCGCAGATACAGGCCTGTTCAGCGCGTGGATTGTTGTTTGAAAATTGGGTGATCGCCGAACTGATGAAGGCCTCGTATAACCAAGGCGTGAGACCGAAGAATTTCTATTTCTGGCTCGATCACTCAAAACGCGAAGTGGACCTGGTGATCAAGAAAGGGACGGAGTATGCCGCGATTGAGATCACGGCAGGGCTTACGCTGAGAGCCGACAAACTGAAAGCACTGGATTACTGGCGGGAAAAACAGGGCGGTGATTCCTGGCTGGTGTACGGTGGCGACGAAGCGAGGCGGCAGAAAGGGGCGCGGATTATCGGCTGGAGGCGGGTGCGGGAGATTGGAGAGGATGCGGGACAGGTGCTTTGAAAAGGGACAGGAAACCTTGGTGCCTATTTGTCGAAGGTTCCAGATATAGTTCCACATAAGATTGAGTGGTTCCAGCACGCTATGGTCGCTTATACTCCAGCCGCAGGGCTTTCACATACCATAAGGCACACCTTTTCCAGAAGTTACCGCTCTATTTTGCCAAGCTGCCTTCAATCTATTATGATGCTATAAAATCAAGGATCCTTCCTAAAGACACACAGGCATGCAACCGCTACCATCCGTTTAGAAATGAACAGGCCGTATACCAATCTGGACGAGGCACAAACCCGCGAGCTTATCGACGGCAAGCTGGAACAGGCCGGCTGGGTGATACAGGATCCCAAAGCCATCAACCTGACGGCAGGTGAGCAGGGCGTCCACGGCGTCGCCGTTCGTGAACATCCGACTGCTACCGGCCCTACCGACTACATGCTGTGCATTCAGGGTAAAGCCTGCGGCATTATCGAATCCAAGCGCGAAGGCACTAATTTAGGTCCGGTAACTGAACAATCCGGTCGCTACGCCGACTCCCCCATCCAACACATAGAGCAATGGGCGGCAAAGGATCAGCCCCTGCCCTTCCTCTATGAAGCCACCAACACCGAAATCCGCTTCCGTGACGAGCGTGATCCCAAACCCCGCAGCCGCAACCTGTTCCATTTCCAGCGACCGGAAACCCTCAAAAACCAGTTGGAACAGGGCGACTCCCTGAGGGCGCGGCTGCAACACCTGCCCGAACTCCACACAGAGGGCCTGCGCGACTGCCAGGTCAAAGCCATCACCGGCATCGAGAAAAGCCTCAAGCAAGCCGCCCCGCGTATGCTGCTGCAAATGGCCACCGGCTCCGGCAAAACCGTCGCCGCCGTCACCGAGGTATATCGCCTGGCCAAATTTGCCAAAGCCGGGCGCGTGCTGTTCCTGGTCGACCGGGGCAACCTGGGCCGGCAGGCGCTAAAGGAATTTCAGCAATACACCGTGCCCGGCGACGGGCGAAAATTCACCGAACTCTACAACGCCCATATTCTCGGACCGGGCGGCATCGGCGATGAAATCAAAGTCACCATCTCCACCATCCAGCGCCTCTATGCCAGACTCAGCAACAGCGAACTCGATGAAGAAGTTGAAGAACACTCCGGCTACGAAACCGACGCCGGCAGCTTCAACCTGCAACCCCGGCAGGTGGAATACAACCCCGACCTGCCGATAGAAACTTTCGATGTCATCATCATCGACGAATGCCACCGTTCCATTTATAACCTGTGGCGTCAGGTGCTGGAATATTTCGACGCCTTCCTCATCGGTCTCACCGCCACCCCGACCAAAAAGACCATCGGCTTCTTCAATCAGAACCTCGTCTCCGAATACACCCACGAAGACGCCGTGATCGATAAGGTCAACGTCGGCTACGACATCTATAGCATCCGCACGAAGAAAACCACCGAAGGCGACACCATCGAAGCGGGCACCACCGTGCAAATCCGTGACAAGATCACCAAAGACAAACGCCTGGAAAAACTCGACCGGGCCGAGGAATACACCGGCCAACAAATCGATCGCTCCATCATTGCCCCGAACCAGATCCGCACCATCATCCAGACCTTCAAGCAGCGCGTGTTCGAAGACATCTTTCCCAATCGCTCCGGCGATTGGCTGCCCAAAACCCTCATCTTTGCCAAAAACGACGACCACGCCGACCGCATCGTCGATACCGTGCGCGAAGTGTTCGGCGAATCCAACGACTTCTGCAAGAAAATCACCTACAAGGTGGGCAGGCAAACCGCCGACAACACCATCGTCGCATTCCGCACCGACCCGCATCTGCGCGTCGGCGTCACCGTAGACATGATCGCCACCGGCACCGACATCAAACCGCTGGAAATCGTCATGTTCATGCGCGATGTCAAAAGCCCCACCTATTACGAACAGATGAAAGGCCGTGGCGCCCGCGTACTCACCCAGGACGAACTGAGAAAAGTCACCCCCGACGCCACAACCAAAGACCGCTTTGTGCTGGTGGATTGCATCGGCGTCACCGAAAACGACAAGACGACCCAATCCGGATCCTTGGAAGCCAGGCCCCACATCCCCACCGAAAAACTCATGCTGCAAATCGCCAGAGGCGACCGCCACAGCGACAGCCTGCGCACGCTCGGCAACCGCCTGCTGCGGCTGGATATAAAGCTGGACGAAAACCAGAGCAAGCACCTCAACGAGATCGTCAAACAGTCCGTACCAAAGGAAGTGGCCGACCAGCTTGGCGACGACTTCATCGAACCCACCACGATCACCGCCATCGCCGCCAACCTGATTCACGGCACCGAAGACGACACACTGATCGCCGCGGCCCAGGCCAAAACCGGCAAACAAGAAGTCACCGACGAAGACATCCAGGCCGCTTTCAAACCCGGCGCCGACCTGCTCATGTATGCTTTTCATAATCCGGCACTCAGATATCTGATAGAATCCCTGCGCCGGGATACCGAACAGATCATTGATGACTCATCCGACGAAGTGCTCAATGACCGGGTGCGGTACACCGAAGAGAAGGCCAAAGGGCTGGTCAGCAACTGGCAGCAATTCATCACAGACCACCGGGATGAACTGGACGCCATCCAGCTTATGTACCAGCGGCCTTATCGACAGCGGCGCCTGAGCCATGAACAGATTGAGAGGCTGGCCGATGAAATTCAGCAGCCGCCTTATAATCTGGCACCCATTGAAGTATGGAAGGCTTACGCGCAGTTGGAGAAGAGCAGGGTTAAAGGCGTACCGCCGAAAGAGTTGCTGACCAACATTGTCAGCCTGATTCGATTTTCAACCGGCTTGAGTGAGGTGCTGGAGCCGTTTAGTAGGCTGGTGGAGCAGCGGTTTGAAACCTGGCTGATGCAACAGGAAAAAGAGTTTGAACCGGAGCAGCTTGAATGGCTGAACAGGATCAAGGATCAGATTGCGCAGAATGTGGAGATGACGGAAGAAGACTTTGGGTATACGCCTTTTAATCAGGAGGGTGGGGTGTTGAAGGCAAGGCAGTTGTTTGGGGATGATCTTGAACTTCTGATTAACGAGCTTAATGGATATTTGATCGCATGAATAATAGTGGACTAAAAGAATTACCAAATGGTTGGTCAATGATGTGCTTCAATGACTTAGGAATTGTTCGTCTGGGAAAAACACCAAGAAGAACTGAATACAGGAACGACGGTAGTTATAAAATCATTAAGTTCCGCGATATTGACGTTTTCGGAAACATTAATTGGCAAACTAGTGATAAAGGATTTGTAGCATCAGAGAGCGACATGGTGTCTAAATTGAGGGAAGTAGAAGCTGGAGATGTGTTTGTAACTGCTTCAGCTCACATGTCCGAACATATCGGCAAGAAAGCAGCTTTTGTTAAAACCTTGCCTAGTCAATTTGAGATGGTCTTTGTAGTAGGCGAGATACTCCAAATTCGTGTTGAAGCAAATGTAGAACCTAAATGGGTATATTACTTTCTAATTTCCAAACAAGGCTATGATGCAATTCAAAATCAAGTACAAGGAGTACATTTAATCGCGAGTCGGGCCAAAGATATAATGTTTCCTGTCGCACCATTAGATCAACAAAAACGCATCGTCGTCAAAATCGAAGAACTCTTCTCCCATATCGACGCCGGCATCGAAGCCCTGAAAAAAGCCAAACAACTCCTCAAACAATACCGCCAATCCATCCTCAAAGCCGCCGTCACCGGCGAACTGACCAAAGAATGGCGCGAAGCCAACAAAAACAAACTCGAACCCGCCTCCCAACTACTCAAATGCATCCTCAAAGAACGCCGCCGGAAATGGGAAGAAAAACAACTCGAAAAATTTAAAGCAAAGGGCAAGGTGCCAAAGGATGATAAGTGGAAGAGGAAGTATAAAGAGCCAGATGTTCCTGACAATAGTGATCTCCCAACGATCCCAAACGAATGGCTTTGGTCTGGATTCGAGCAAGTAAGCTCTCCCCAGAAAAACGGGATGAAAGCGGGGCCATTCGGTTCGGCATTAAAAAAGAAATTCTATGTTGAGAAGGGCTATAAAATTTATGGACAAGAACAGGTAATAAGCGGCAATCCATATTCTGGGAATTATTATATTAGCGAAGAAAAGTATCAATCTTTAATAAATTGTTCTGTACAGCCAGGCGACTTTCTCATAAGTCTTGTAGGGACTATCGGCCGCACTCTAGTTCTTCCCAATGACATAGAATCAGGAATAATCAACCCACGTCTTATCAAAATTACTTTTGATAAAGAATTCTGTTTGCCTGAGTACATGCAGATATATATAGCGTCACCAGCGGCAAAGCAAATATTCAAACTCTCATCGCATGGCGGAACCATGGATGTCTTGAATATGAGTACTCTAAAAGCCCTCCCACTTCCATTGCCGTCGGTATCAGAGCAGCAAGTTATTGTTGAAATGGTGAATGAGAGGGAGGAGACGATTGAAAGGCAATTGAAGTACATCGATAACCAATTGCGTTTAATTAAAAAAAATAAGCAGTCTGTATTAGCGTCAGCATTTAGTGGTTCTTTGAATAGTATGTAAATTATTAAAAGTATGAAATTTTATAACTTTAGGTTGACATATGGTGTATAGCATTCTCCATATATCTGATTTGCATCGTTCACCAAATGATCCAATTGATAATGCATCATTAATTGCATCGTTAGATAAGGATTTTATAAATCAAAAAAATGAGAATCAAAAAATTGGAGCAATTGATGCGATTATTGTCAGTGGCGATATCGTTCAGGGGGTGGTAGTAGGAGAATCAGATGTAGAAGAAAAACTGGAGAAGCAGTATTTAGCTGCATCAGAATTTTTAAATGCATTGGTAGATAGGTATCTAAAAGGTGATAAGAAGAGAGTGGTAATAGTTCCAGGAAACCATGATGTCAATTGGAATATATCTGCTTCCTCTATGAAAGAGGTTAGTGACCCACCGCCAAATGGTCATGAGGATTTGAGGAAGTATCTTACTAATCCAGAAAGTAATTATAGATTTTCTATCGAAAAGAGAAAACTCTACCAAATTACTGATAAAGAGCTATATGACAGCAGGTTTGAAATGTATGAAAGATTCTACTATAACTTCTACAATGGTCTGGATATGGTATATGAACTGCAAAAAGAGAGATTTTGGAATTTATTTGAGCTAGATAATAGAAATATAGTTGTTGCAGGATTTAATTCGTGTTATAGAAATGACTGTTTTCGACATGTTGGTGCTATTCCTGAAAGTGCGATAGCAAATGCACATCTTAAGATTAAAGACTCTGGAAAATCTTATTCATTAAAAATCGCAGTCTGGCATCACAACACAAGTGGACCGCCTGAACAGAGTGATTATATGGATGTTAAGTTAGTCCATCAGATGATTAATTATGGCTTCCGTTTAGGGATTCATGGGCATCAGCATAGAACAGAAGTATCACCTCAAACTATTAGTGTCCCATCTGAAGCAACAATGGTTTTAGTTAGTGCTGGCTCATTATGCGCAGGCCAACGAGAGTTGCCGCCTGGAGAAAGACGACAATACAATATTATAGAAATCGATGATGATTACCAATCGGCAAAAGTTCATATTAGACAGATGCTGAAAGGCCATGTGTTTGGGCCAAGATACTTCGAGGAATTTGGTGGCAAAACATACACTGATGTAAAATGGACACCAGAAACAACACCAGTTGGCACAACCCTAGATATGAAAACTAAAATAACAAACGAAAAAATATTGACCGCAGAAAAAATGATAAAAAATGGTAATGAAAAAAATGCGATAGAAGTGCTTAGTTCAATAGCTGAATTAGGCCATCATGGAAGAAAGCTACTTTTAGAAGCTTTCAATAAATCTGATGATTGGGATGGAATAGTTAAAATATTTTGCCATCCTATGAGTATAGATGAATTGATTTCTTTGGTGATGGCTTTTTGCAAACTCCATAGATATCAAGATGCAGAATATGCTGTTAGCACATACGGTCTCAGGCTAGAGATAGATGAAGCAATAAAAGCAACTATCTTAAGTGAAATTCAAATAAAACAGGACATTCATCATGACGATAAATAAAATACGACTAGAAGTCGATATCGATAAGATAATAGAGGTATTGGCGACTCAAATATATCAGTCACCGCTGGCGTTACTTAGAGAGAATGCACAAAACGCATTTGATGCAATTTTACTCCGCAAAGCAGATGACCCTACTTTTACACCACGTATTGATGTGTCAATTGATCAAAGCCAGATTGTTATTTCAGATAATGGTATCGGAATGACATATGATGACATTAAAAATCATTTTTGGCGCGCTGGATCTAGTTCAAAAAATAACGAACGAGCTAAAGCTGCTGGTGTTGTCGGTACATTCGGTATTGGTGCGATGGCGAATTTTGGTGTAGCAAAAAAACTGATAATAGAAACGGAGTCTATCACAGGCGAAAATCGCATTATTTCAAGTGCAGAGCGAGAGTCATTATCAACTTCAGAAGATTGTATTATCATCGATAAAAAAGGTATAAAAGGACAGCCAGGTACAACAGTTACAGCAATATTATATGAGGATAAATCATTAAATTTAGATGGCGCATTAAATTATTTAAAAGAATGTGTTTCTCATGTGAAAATACCCGTATATGCAAATGGAGAACTAATTAGTAAAAAGAGTATAGAAGAAAGCGTACCTCCTATTAATGACAATACTTGGGAATTAAAGCAACAGAATATGACTATTAGTCAGCGAATTGAGTCAGATGTATGGTTGGCAGGTGATAATGCAGGTAGTATTAGAATTGAACTCACGAATGCAAAATATAACTCTCAAAAACTACAAGGCACAATGATCCTTCGACAAGGTATTAGTATTGTTAAAACATATCGTTCTGGCTTCAGTTTGGCACCAATATCCCTAGTTTCAGTTTATCAATTAGGTGGTATTGCTGATTTTCTTTTCTTGCAACCAACAGCAGGCAGAGAAGCACTTGAAACAGATAGCTTACAGATCCTACAGAATATATTTACAGATATTGAAAGCTTCATATCTATTCAATTATCAAAACAATCACAGGCAAATCTGAGTACTGCATTTATGCACTGGGTTGTAAATCATGGCAGGTATGATTTATGTGAGGAAATTACTATTCGAAGCGAGCCAAATTCGAATGAAATTCGCCTAAAGGAAGTAATAGATTCCAGTAACCCATCATTACTTAATTATTATGAAGGGCAAGATCGCTCAACTATTAGGCAGTGTGCGAGTGAAGATAAAAATTTACTTGTAGCAGCAACAAGCAATCCAAGGCGAAATTGCCAACGCAATTTTATAAATAAATATTGTAATAAAATACAACGTGTAGACGATTCCCCTAAAGTAACTAAACTAAAGAAGGAATTGGATTATTCTATAGCAGAATCGGGACTAGTATTTAAGCTTACAGCATTAATCGAGGCTGATTATTTTATAAAAGTAAATATAAAGCTTGCTTCCCTATCGCATCAACTGCCTATATTTGTTACGACAACTGATAATATACCGACTATTTATATAAACCCAGATGGTCAATCAGCATCTATTTTGCTTGAAGTTTATGAAAATGAATACGAAGTATTTGCAGGTTTGGTTAAAGACTTCGTCAGATCTATAGTTTTCCCCAAGATAGCTGGCTTAGTACCAAGTGCGACTCGTGAAGGTGCTGAAGCATTTTTGAAAAGAATGAGAAGTAAGCGAGAAATATTCGAGTATGAAACAGCAGATTTAGGTAGCCTGAGTGAAATTTGGGACTCGGTGCTTGCTGGAAAGCTCACTGTTGACGAAGCAGCAAGGAGATCACAGTTCATTTCTAAACATAGTGTACAGGTTGTCGATTGTAAATCAGCCAAATCAGCTCATGAAGTAGTACCCGATATTATCAGTGCAGTTGAGAGGCAATTAATAGGCACTAGTGCTGAACCAGGTGATCCAATGCCGGCCATATCAAGAACGGATATTGAAACAGATGCCAAATTGCTGACGATTGATAACAGTAGCCAAGATTTAAATGGTTTTCAGTGTTTTTTGGCTATAACTGATCGTATTCGCGAACAAAATGGTGAGTTCTTTCTTCAACCACACAAAACATCAATTATATGGGGAGGGCAAAGGATTTTATTTATTTTTCAGCATCATTCTGGCCGGTTTGGTTTGTACTACGATATTCAATTACCTGAAATCATTTCAGAAGCGTCTGGCGGCAAAACTTACCCCACAACCACTATCGCGCTTAAAAATAGGATTTTTATTCCAATTCCAACAACTATTCAAAAACATCTTATTCCGACTGGCAGCGATAAAAAGCGATTAGAGGTTAGATGTGAGATTATCCACATTGATAACACTGTAACGGCTACCGGAAGTACCACCGATTAGTCATTAAGTATTATCAAACCAAGAGTAAATAATGTCCGCATCTGAAATAACCAACAAAGTCTGGAGCTACGCCAAAGTTCTTCTCGATGATGGCGTCAGTTGTGGCGATTATGTAGAACAAATCACCTACCTGATCTTTCTCAAAATGGCCGACGAGCGCAAGCAAGGCGGCCAGCAAATCAAAGTACCCGATAACTACTCCTGGGCCAGACTGGTCAAGCTGGATGGTGACGATCTGGAACTACAATACCGCCACACGCTGGAAAACCTCGGCAAACAAGGCGGCATGCTGGGCACCATCTTCCGCAAGGCACAGAACAAGATTCAGGACCCGGCCAAGCTCGAACGCCTGATCAAAATGATCGAAAAAGAGCAATGGTCCACCCTGTCCGCCGATGTAAAGGGCGATATCTATGAGGGCCTGCTGGAGCGCAATGCCCAGGATGTAAAAGGCGGCGCCGGGCAATACTTCACCCCGCGCCCGCTGATTCAGGCAATCGTGGATGTGATGCAGCCCAAACCCGCTGACACCGTCGCCGACCCCGCCTGCGGCACTGGCGGCTTCCTGCTGGCCGCTCACGATTACATGGCTGCCAGCCCGACCCTGTCCAGGAAAGAACGCCGCCATCTCAAAGAGTCTGCCTTACGCGGCACCGACATTGTCAATAGCGTGGTGCGCCTGTGCGCGATGAACCTGTACTTGCATGGTATCGGCGGCGATGAATGCCCGATCATCACCAACGATGCTCTGGCCAGGGAAGTCGGCGATGACAAGGTTAATATGGTGCTGGCCAATCCGCCCTTTGGCAAGAAAAGCTCGGTGACCGTGATCAACCAAAAGACCGGCAGGCAGGAACAGGAAAAGCTCACGATTGAGCGCGCCGATTTTTGGGCCACCACCTCAAACAAGCAGCTTAATTTTGTGCAGCACATCGCCAACTTGCTGAAGATCGACGGCAAGGCTGCCGTGGTGGTGCCCGATAACGTCCTGTTTGAAGGCGGCGCCGGTGAAACCGTGCGCAAAACCCTGCTGGAGCGCACCGATCTTCACACCCTGCTGCGCCTGCCCACCGGCATCTTCTACGCCCAGGGCGTCAAGGCAAACGTCATCTTCTTCGACGCCAAACCCGCCGCCAAAACCGCCTGGACCCGGAAGCTGTGGATTTACGACTTGCGCACCAACGTACACATGACGCTCAAAACCAAGCGGCTGGTGAAGGGGAATTTTGATGAGTTTATTGCGTTATACAAGCCGAAAAACCGCAACGCCCGCAAGGCCACCTGGTCTGAGGATAACCCCCAGGGGCGATGGCGTGCTTACAGCTACGAGGAATTGACCGCCAGGGATAAAACCAATCTGGATATATTCTGGCTGAAGGATGATTCGCTGGAAGATACGGAGAACCTGCCACCGCCGGAGGTTCTGGCGGCGGAGATCGTCGAGCAACTGGAAGTAGCGCTTGAGGAGTTCCGGTCTGTTGAAGGTGTGCTTTCGAGCGACGGGGGCTGAGCAGAGACAGGGCAGCCTGTCGGGGTTACGCATAGAAAATTCCTGACGCAAACTGAGGGCTGAAGGCACTTGGAAAAGGTGATTGAAGGCGTGAAATTCAAAGAGGGTATTGAGGTGACCAAGGACAACAAGGCTGCCGACTGATCAACTTGTCAAACACCGGTTTTGACAATAGCTCTGTATCTGACTGATTGATTTGAGTAGCGTACAGGCATGAAAAAGGCTACTTTAACAGCGACCTTGGTTTGAATAAAGAGCCATTGATTGAGTATTATATGGTCAAGTCTCACGGGCAAAATGAGCATTACCTTAACCTCCAAAATGCTTTTCTTCTTCGGCAACACGAGGGACTTTGCGAATATTCTCAGTCAGCATTACGCTCTGCCGAAGTCGCGTGATGATGTTCAATATCAATTCAGCCTTAGGCGGCAACGCCGTGTTGGTCATTCCCAACACCCGTGCAATAGGAGTAAGCCCGTGCTTTACTGTCATATTACGCAATTCCGATTGAATGGATTTGTTTTTGTAAAGACTCTGCTTAAGTTTTTCTATGGTTTGATGCGCTTCGACTTCACTCATCTTGTGTGCTTTCACCGTGCGGCTGTCGCCTCCTTTGGAGGCTTTTTCCGATTTTTTGCGCTGTACCTCAGGCAAAACTAGATCAACACGCCGTTCGATACGCCGTACCTGTTGGGATATGTCCTGCAAGATACCTTTAAGATCGGCGATTTCATCAGCCAGCCTTTCTATGTGTTTCGTTTTGTCATCCAAAAAACTTTCAGGTTCCATTTAGATTACCTCTTCAATTCGTTCCAAAGTTTTATGAAGTCATTGACACACTCTCTCGGAGTCTCACGGTTTGTTATCGCATCCCGTATTGAAGCACGATCTGGTACCCAAGCATTCAAGAAGTGCACATCAGTATCCAGGCGGCTTTTCGCCTTCTCGCAAGTATCCGCTATATCCGCGATCCATTGATTTGCGGCCTTTGTCGGCTTTCGCGCGTATGTCCTCACACGATTTGCAAAAACCATGACTTTCGGAAGCGGATGTGGCTGAATCCGTTGTGTTAGCCCGGTCAGTAACATTTCAACGCCTTTTGCTGCAAAAAAATCCGGATTGACGGGCACCAGAATCAGGTCACAACAAGTCAGCACACTGTATGAAAGCAAAGTGAATGAAGGCGGACAATCAAACAACGCATAATCGTATTTCGGCAATGCGCCAGAATTTTGAATACGACCAAGCAATTCCTTAATAAAAAATTTCCCTTTCCCAGGATCATGATTACCCAACTCAAGCCAATAAAGTTGCTCCGTAGAAGGGATAAAGTGATAGTTGGCATGCAATCTGTATACGAAACCGTTGTCAGGGTGAAAATCTAAATGCCCGGACTTCAAGAATTCATGGAGGACTGCAAAAGTAGTTCTACTGCTTTTTCTGCTCTTTTCCTGCCATTGATCGAATTTTCCATGCACATTTCCTTCGGAATCAAGCGAGATAGCCTGAGTCATGGACATTTGCGCATCCAAGTCAAACAACAGAGTTTTTGAACCTTCAATTTGGGTCAACACGTCACCCAAACACCAGGTAACCGTTGTCTTGCCGACCCCGCCCTTGAAGTTGATTGTGGCTATGGTCTTCATTAGCTCACTCTAATTTCTCTTTTACATTACGAAAAAACAGTAATAAAAAGCCTGGCGGTGACCTACTCTCACACGAGGAAACCCCATACTACCACCGATACTGTGCTATTTCATTTCCGGTATTCCAGTATGCTTCACAGAAAACCTTTACTAACTTAATCAACTACTTCTCTAAATCACCTATACATTGATACTCTTTCGTGATCCTGTGTGTATTGCAACCCGCATCAACACAGCTTGAAAGTTCCCCTCCAAATTCCTCTGCCTCTGAGTATCCCCATGCCTGACAGCGCTTCGTCGCTAAATCACGACCTTGTTGCTCGCTTACCTCAGGAATCTCAAATGGGCCTACGTCATAAGATAACTGTATTGTTCCACCAGCCCTATCCCCGCCAGTAGCAACCCAATTTTTTGAAGTTGCACAACTTAGCAGCAAAGCACTACCGACTAGAATTATAATAACTCTCATAAGATTTATCCTCCGCTTGGTCATTGATGAAACAATGGCATACTACCTTAAACTACGAAAAAATACTAATAAAAAGCCTGGCGGTGACCTACTCTCACACGGGGAAACCCCGTACTACCATCGGCGCTGCGTCATTTCACTTCCGAGTTCGGAATGGGATCGGGTGGTTCCAACACGCTATGGCCGCCAGGCCAACTGTTTAAGCAGAAATAATCCTGCTTACAAATTCTGGAATTCTGTATATCGCATTATCAAATTGATTGAGTATTATATGGTCAAGCCTCACGGGCAATTAGTACCGGTTAGCTTCATGCGTTGCCGCACTTCCACACCCGGCCTATCAACCTTGTCGTCTTCAAGGGCCCTTCAGGGGAATCAAGTTCCCGTGAGACCTAATCTTGGGGCGGGCTTCCCGCTTAGATGCTTTCAGCGGTTATCCCTTCCGTACATAGCTACCCGGCAATGCCATTGGCATGACAACCGGAACACCAGAGGTACGTCCACTCCGGTCCTCTCGTACTAGGAGCAGCTCCCCTCAAGTCTCAAACGCCCACGGCAGATAGGGACCGAACTGTCTCACGACGTTCTAAACCCAGCTCGCGTACCTCTTTAAATGGCGAACAGCCATACCCTTGGGACCTGCTTCAGCCCCAGGATGAGATGAGCCGACATCGAGGTGCCAAACACCGCCGTCGATATGAACTCTTGGGCGGTATCAGCCTGTTATCCCCGGAGTACCTTTTATTCGTTGAGCGATGGCCCTTCCATTCAGAACCACCGGATCACTAAGACCTGCTTTCGCATCTGCTCGACGTGTCTGTCTCGCAGTTAAGCACCCTTTTACCTTTGCGCTCATAGCACGATTTCCGACCGTGCCGAGGGTACCTTTGTGCTCCTCCGTTACTCTTTAGGAGGAGACCGCCCCAGTCAAACTACCCACCATGCACTGTCCCCGACCCGGATAACGGGCCTGGGTTAGAACCTCAAACATACCAGGCTGGTATTTCAAGGATGGCTCCACGACCACTAGCGTGGCCGCTTCAAAGCCTCCCAGCTATCCTACACAAGCAGGTTCAAAGTCCAGTGCAAAGCTGTAGTAAAGGTTCACGGGGTCTTTCCGTCTAGCCGCGGGTACACTGCATCTTAACAGCAAATTCAATTTCGCTGAGTCTCGGATGGAGACAGTGTGGCTATCGTTACGCCATTCGTGCAGGTCGGAACTTACCCGACAAGGAATTTCGCTACCTTAGGACCGTTATAGTTACGGCCGCCATTAACCGGGGCTTCGATCAAGAGCTTCGCCGAAGCTAACCCCATCAATTAACCTTCCGGCATTGGGCAGGCGTCACACCCTATACTTCCTCTTGCGAGTTTGCAGAGTGCTATGTTTTTAGTAAACAGTCGCAGCCACCATTTCACTGCAACCCTCTTCTGCTCCGGCCGCAAGGGCCTTCACATAATAAGGGCACACCTTCTCCCGAAGTTACGGTGCTATTTTGCCGAGTTCCTTCACCCGAGTTCTCTCAAGCGCCTTAGGATTCTCACCCCGCCCACCTGTGTCGGTTTAGGGTACGGTCTTTTTTAACCTGAAGCTTAGAGGCTTTTCCTGGAAGCATGGCATCAGTCACTTCACTCTAATAAAAGAGCTCGTCATCACGTCTTGGAATTGTGCCCCCGGATTTGCCAAAGGACACTCCCTACTCGCTTAAACCGGAACAACCAATCTCCGGCTGACCTAGCCTTCTCCGTCACCCCATCGCAGTTAAAAAAGGTACAGGAATATTAACCTGTTGTCCATCGGCTACGCCTTTCGGCCTCGCCTTAGGTGCCGACTCACCCTGCGCTGATTAGCATGGCGCAGGAAACCTTGGGCTTTCGGCGTGCGGGTTTTTAACCCGCATTATCGCTACTCATGTCAGCATTCTCACTTCCGATACCTCCAGCATGCCTCACAGCACACCTTCAACGGCTTACGGAACGCTCCTCTACCGTGCGCATATTCCGAGGAATATACGCACCCGCAGCTTCGGTATATAGCTTGAGCCCCGATATATCTTCCGCGCAGGCTGACTCGACCAGTGAGCTGTTACGCTTTCTTTAAAGGATGGCTGCTTCTAAGCCAACCTCCTGGCTGTCTGTGCCCGCCCACATCGTTTTCCACTTAGCTATATTTGGGGACCTTAGCTGGCGGTCTGGGCTGTTTCCCTTTCGACGACGGACCTTATCACCCGCCGTCTGTCTCCCGTGATTGCACTTCCAGGTATTCGGAGTTTGCCATGGTTTGGTAAGTCGGGATGACCCCCTAGCCATAACAGTGCTCTACCCCCTAGAGTGAAACACGAGGCTCTACCTAAATAGATTTCGAGGAGAACCAGCTATCTCCGGGCTTGATTAGCCTTTCACTCCTATCCACAGCTCATCCCCCCATTTTTCAACATAGGTGGGTTCGGGCCTCCAGTAGATGTTACTCCACCTTCACCCTGGCCATGGATAGATCGCCCGGTTTCGGGTCTACTTCCAACGACTGAGACGCCCTGTTCAGACTCGGTTTCCCTACGCCTCCCCTAATCGGTTAAGCTTGCCACTGAAAGTAAGTCGCTGACCCATTATACAAAAGGTACGCGGTCACCGCTCCCGCCCAAAGACGGGTTAAGCTCCCACTGCTTGTACGCATACGGTTTCAGGTTCTATTTCACTCCCCTCTCCGGGGTTCTTTTCACCTTTCCCTCACGGTACTGGTTCACTATCGGTCGGTAAGTAGTATTTAGCCTTGGAGGATGGTCCCCCCATGTTCAGACAAGATTTCACGTGTCCCGTCCTACTCTTCGCCACCCCACCTGAATCAGCTTTCGATTACGGGGCTATCACCCGCTATGGCCGGACTTTCCAGACCGTTCATCTAGCTGCTCCAGGTTTATGATGGCTGGGCTGTTCCCCGTTCGCTCGCCGCTACTAAGAGAATCTCGGTTGATTTCTTTTCCTCCGGTTACTTAGATGTTTCAGTTCACCGGGTTCGCTTCTACACCCTATGTATTCAGATGCAGATGACCCAAAAGGGTCGGGTTTCCCCATTCGGACATCTCCGGATCAAAGTCAGCTTACCGACTCCCCGAAGCTTATCGCAGGTTGCCACGTCCTTCATCGCCTCTTACCGCCTAGGCATCCACCCTATGCGCTTATTCACTTGACCATATAATCTCAATCAATCTGAAGAGATCATGGTTTACTTTTACTTTAATTTAATAAAATGCAATGCGTGCTGAATACTTGCAAAAATATTCAGCATTACTACAGAATTCCAATTGTTAAAGAGCAAAACCTGAATCGTTCACCTGATCCAGGCAACAAAGTATAATGATACTAGATCGATTTAACAAGATCAATTTTTATTTTTTTTGACCTTGTTTTCCGTATTGACCAATCAGAGCTGCTTGACCGCCTCCAACACGGCCTCTACATGCCCGTCCACCTTGACTTTACGCCACTCATTGCGCAATACGCCTTTCTCATCGATGAGAAATGTGCTTCTTTCAATGCCCATGACTTTTTTTTCCGTACATGTTTTTTTGTTTTATCACGGCGAACATTTTGCATAGTGTCTCGTCTTCATCGGCGATCAGATCGAATGGAAAGCATTCTTTTTCCTTGAATTTTTCATGGGATTTCAAACTGTCTCGCGACACGCCCAGAATGACTGTGTTGCGGGAACGGAATTTGCGGACATTGTCGCGAAAGTCCTGCCCTTCCCGTGTGCATCCGGGGGTATTGTCTCTGGGATAGAAATACAGAACGATATTTTTCCCCTTCAAATCCGATGGTTTTACCATCTTGTCGCCGGTTGCGGCCAGGTTGAATGCAGGGATTTTCCTGCCGATTGCTATTTCACTCATGGGACTGTCTGCATTTATATCACAGTTTTGATGCAGGGTTTTTACTTTTTTTTATTTCTTCCGCAGTTTTCTTGAACAGAGGACGCAGGTTTTTACACCCTCCGAAGCGGTCTCTTAATTTGTTGAATCCAATGTTCACGTCCACTTGCGAGCGGATTTGCAGAAGGTAGTTCAGAACCTTGTTCTCACAAGTGGGCAGAATGGAAACAGACGGATAGATGTCGTCCACAAGTTTTTGAAAAAGCGGGTTTGTTTTGAAACAGCAGCAGTTTGTCCGCCGCTTCTTTTATCTCTTTTCGCCCGAAAGTAATTTAAAAGATTATTTCATGGGTTCCATTACCGCGTCAACATTGAGACTGTCGCAGAAATCGATGAAATCACTTCGGATTGCCGCAATAGATGTATCGGACGGGATATTGATGACGATGTGCAGTGAAACCATTTTCATTGCAGTGTGTGGCGCATCAAAATTTACCGTATTCATTTCCTGGATGATGAAATTATTCCTGATGATGAAATCGATGATTTCAGATAGTATGCCTGCTCGGTCTATTGAAACTACGTCGATGACGTAGGGGATCAGGTTTGAATTGATGGTGCCGAACCCGGTCCTGTTGCTGATGATTTTTATTTCCAGTTCTTTTTCCAAGCGCGAGATGGTCGCTTCCATTTTGACTATTGCATCCCACTGCCCGGATAATAGCATCATGCCGACCAATTCACCGCCCATCACGGTTACATAGCTGGTAACTATATTGCAGCGACTGTCTAGTATGCCCTTGGCAAGCATACTGATCAGGGCATTGGATTTTTTCCCTTGAAAATTCAAAACGAGGAAACTCATAGTAAAATATCCTGTTTATGCAGGATGATGTGCTGAATTATTTTGATAAACCGGTATTTTAAAAGACATTATTATCATAATGCTTGCATAGCAAACAATATAGGAAATATTTTTTTGATTTCATTTTACCAGGATTGCAGTACAAAGAGGGTTACAATATCCATATTAACGTTATTACCCGGGAGTATCGATGTTTAAAGGAAGCATGGTTGCGATGGCAACGCCTATGAAGGATGGGGTTGCGCCGGACAGTGAAATCGATTTTGACGGGTTGGCGCGCCTGATCGAGTTTCACATTGAGCACGGAACGGATGCAATCGTTACCGTGGGCACAACGGGAGAGTCGGCGACGCTGTCAGAAAAGGAACATAGCGAGGTAATCCGTCAGGTAGTAAAAATGGCCGGCGGCCGTGTGCCGGTGATTGCCGGTACCGGCGCCAATTCCACCACGGAGGCCCTGCATTTAACTGAATGCGCCAGGGTTGCCGGCGCAGATGCCTGCCTGCTGGTAACGCCCTATTATAATAAACCTACTCAGGAAGGTTTATTTCAGCATTACAAGGTAATCGCCAAAAGTGTAGATATTCCTCAAATCCTGTATAATGTGCCCGGTCGCACCGCCTGTGATATGCAGACCGATACGGTGGCACGATTGGCGGAGTTCGACACTATTATTGGTATAAAGGAAGCTACTGCGGAGCTGGAAAGATTGGACCGCCTCAGAGGATCATGCCCGGATGATTTTTTGATATTGAGTGGTGATGATCCGAGCGGTAAAGATTTTCTACTCAGAGGGGGAGATGGGGTAATATCGGTAACGGCAAATATTGCTCCGAAGCAGATGCATGAGATGTGTGTCTGTGCAATGGACGGCAAGCGGGACGCGGCAACCGTGATTGACGAGCGGCTGGTCGGTCTGCATGAAAAATTATTTATTGAGTCTAATCCAATACCGGTGAAATGGGCCTTGTATAGAATGGGCCTTATACAGCCGGGGATCCGGTTGCCATTAACCTGGCTGTCGGAACTGTATCATCAACAAGTTGAGCAAGCGATGCACCAAGCTAACATACTCTAAAAAAATGAATACTCTTATGAAACGAATTATATATTTTATTATCATTGCCCCGGCATTATCCATGTCCCTGTCCTGTTCACGATTAAATCTGGATGAAGTGGTGACGGATAAACGCACTGAATACCTTAAAAGCAGGGATTTGCCTGCCCTCGAGATCCCACCCGATCTGACCTCGGATACGATCAATGAATCAATGGCAATTCCAGGGGAAGAAGAGGCAACAACCTTATCTGAATTTGAGCAGCAAAAAGCAAGAAAATTGTCGGAGGGTAGTACGGAGACGGAGAGCGTGGAGAGTACGGAGAGTGCAGAAGCTGTCGAATTTGAAGACGAACAACGCTTGACGGTCAAGGGCTCATCACTCGATGTTTGGCTGGAATTGAGGAAATTCTGGATGAACAAAGGCTACAGGATAGATTTAGATGATGCCGAACTGGGAGTAATGGAAACCGAATGGCGGGAAAACTCTGAGGGAGTCAGGGATAAGTTCAGGATCTTCTCGGAGCCGGGAGAGGATGAGACCATGCTGGTGCTGTTCATATCCAGTGAGCGAGAACAGAAAAATAAGGATGAATGGGCGCCTGTAGCGCGTGATACTGAACTGGAGAAGGCAATCGTGGAAGAATTAAATATGCATTTTCAGGGTGTGGCGCTCCTCAAAATAAAAGAAAAGTCAAATGCCTGAAGATTATGGCGAACATTGCAATGGTTGCCCGTACAAGGAAAAGTACCAGCACGGGCAAAATAGACCGTTATCAATGGAAGACAATTCGAGCGATGTGTTATTGATATTCCGGTCTCCGGGGTGTGAGGAATGGAAGAAAAAAAAGCCAATTTATAGTGATGAGCAAGATTCTAGTCATACGGGGGCAGTAATGCGCAACGCCTTCGAACGACTTGGTAAAAAGCGCAAGGATTTTAATATTACCAACGCTGTGCAATGTTACCCGGGGAAGTCAAATAATAACCGGGATTGTCCGCCTAAACCATTAGCTATAAAACATTGCGCCAACTGGTTAAAGAAAGATATTAAGTCAAAAGAATATCGAAAAATAATTGTCTTTGGGAAAGATGCTGCATGCTCTGTATGCTCTATTAAGAAAAAAGGAATAAGTTATTATCCATGGTTTAAATTCTTAAAACTTCGCCTGTCTAGCGAGGAACTTGATCGCACACTACGTGAATGTGAGGAAACATGAAGCTTATACTGGTGTTGGCACTGCCTGCCATTTTTATATCAACTACTATCTTCGTAGCACTTCGTCAGGATCCTCGGCTTGCGGATTCACCCCAAAAAATCGTTTATACCAAATATGATTGACAGAGATAGAAAACTTTGATTTAATTCCCCAAACCTTACCGAGAATAAAAAATGAACAAGAGAACCATTGGCGTGAAAATCGCTTTGCTGGCGATGCTGACGCTGGCGGGCTGTACTGCGTCCCACCATCTGGGCGAAGTGCGTAGCGACGAGGCAGAGCGCGTCACCGCTGGCACCGTGCAGCGGGAAATCAAAATCGGCATGAGTGGCGCCGAGGTGATTGAGGCCTTGGGCTCCCCGAATATCGTCTCAACGGATGAAAATCGCCGCGAAGTTTGGGTCTACGACAAAATCAGCACGGAATATGTGCAATCCAGCAGTTCCGGTGGAATCGCAGGATTGGTGTTTGGCTCGATCGGCGGGGCTTTAGCAAGAGGTTCGGTTTCGTCGGGAGCAGCATCCACCTCACAAAAAACTTTCACCGTCATCATTAAATTTGATGAGTCGGGAAAAGTCCGCGATTTTTCCTACCACACTTCGCGGTTTTAACATGACGAAAAAAAGTAGCATTTATTGCGCTATCGCGCTTGTGCCGATTTTCCTTATCCCATCCGGTTGCGCTCCGGTCATTCCGCCGGATGCATTAAAATTGAATGCAGTTTCGTTGGAACGCAAGCAATTGCAGACACGGCGATTTGAAGGAATCAGCGAGGATAATTTGCTGTCTGCCTGCAACGGCGTGCTACAGGATTTAGGATTCAACCTTGATGAGAGCGAAACCGATCTTGGCGTACTGGTTGCCTCTAAACAGCGCGACGCCACAAATCCCTGGCAAGTGGCAGGTAAAATAGCTCTCGCCTTTATGTCTGCGCTGTCCGGATCTTCTCCATCAGACCTAGCCATAGACAAGGCACAAAAAATCCGCATATCCTTGGTCGCCCGTCCGGCATCCACTTCTTACGAAGGTGACGAAAGCCATTTGGTGCGGATAACATTCCAGCGTATTATCTGGAACACGCAGGGAAAGATTACCCGACGGGAAGGTATCTACGATGCTGAGATTTATCAGGAATTCTTCGAAAAATTGTCGAAGGCTGTATTTTTGGAGGCAGAACAAATATGAACGAAACGAAATCGGCGATTAATTACACAGTCGTGGCCGTGCTGATGTTCCTTTCCTTCACTCTACTGCCGGGATGCGAAACTTCAAAATCGAAAGTGCTCGCCACAGGCGAGAGTCAGGTTCAATTGCGCAGTTTCCAAACGCGAGCGTTTGATACGACTGACAAGAAGAAAACCCTGCGGGTGGTTATCGCTACTCTGCAAGATCTTGGCTTTGTCATCAACAAGGCAGATTATGTCTTGGGTTCGGTCAGTGCCACGAAAGTGGACGGCTATCAATTGCGGCTAACGGTCAGTGTCCGCCCCCGAGGGGCAACTCAGCTGTTAGTGCGAGCAAATGCGCAGTATGAATTAACTGCGGTGGAAGAACCCAAACCGTATCAGGATTTCTTCGTCGCTTTGGAAAAAGCGATATTTCTTGAGGCTCATTCGGTTGAGTAGCCTAATAATTGGGTGCAGGTCGGTTCCCGCGGAGCGACCCGAAAATTCTACCTGCCGATAAGCAGAGGTAGGGGATAAATGGGTATCTGCGCCAAGTGATATTGAACTGAAAAAAGCAATCGTGGAAGAATTAAATATGCATTTTTACAGCGAAACCGCCGCATCTTCCACAACATGGGGCGGCAATGCTTTCCTGATACGGCCGCTCCTTTTATTATGACGTGCTGCTTTTGCGCCTGCGTCGCATGAAAGTAACCCCTCATGTTCTAGCTTCACCGAGTTATAAAACGGGTTATAAGATTTTTATCAAATGTCTTTTCAGTAGCATGCTCGTCGGTCTTTTCTACCTGGGATATTCAACTACGCTGGATCAACAAGCAGAGCAGCCATTAGAGGATTCATTCAAGCGAGCCCTTATCACCTTTGGTGTAGTTCGTAGCATTGATGCCATTGTGTCCTTCGCGCAAGGCACTGAATTTGCCATTGAACCGTTCGGTTTAGGCGTCACACTCACGCCGGGAGAAATTTTGGACCCGGTCAATGATATGATTGAACGATTTTCCTGGATCGTGCTTGCCGCAACTACATCTCTCGGCATCCAGCTAGTCTTGGTAGGCATAGGCAAGACTTTCATTGCCCAACTGGTAGTGGTGCTGGCAACGCTTGTATTGTTTTTCTATACTTGGAAGCCGACTACGCTCCGGGACAAGTGGCAGAGCATTGCCGTTCGACTCTCATTTTTAGTGATATTTTTACGGTTTCTAATACCTGTCGTGGTGCTGGCCAATGAGGCGGTGTATGCGTCGTTTCTAAGTGATCGCTATGAGGAATCCTATGCCCTTCTCGAAAAGTCTGAAAAAGAGGCGCAGGCACTGCGAGAGGAGTATGAGGCATCAACTGCATACGAGGCGCCAGATGAGCATAACAATGGAATTTGGGGATGGACCGGAAGACTAAAAGAGCGGTTTGACCAAAAGACTCAGGGCATCATTCAGAGCTTCAAGATAAGGGGGCGATTAAGAGAATACAGAACCCAGCTAGCTAACGTTAGTGAGCAAATTATCAATCTCATCGTCGTATTTGTTCTGCAAACCTTAATATTCCCCCTGCTATTTCTGTGGCTGGGCCTGAAAATGCTACGGATGCTTGCCATCGGTAAATTATGGCCTGGATCAACCGATAAATAGCCCGGTAAAAATCGTTGGCATTCCCGCCAATAATTCTTATTTTCAGCAATGCAATCATGGCGAATATTGAAAATCTCATCAAAAAAGAGTTCACACTCGACCCGGACCTCTGCTATTTGAATCATGCCGCCGTTGGCCCCTGGCCAAACCGGACAGCTAGAGCGGTTGCTCAGTTTTCCGGGGAAAACAGTAGATATGGCGCGGTCAATTATTCAAGTTGGCTGGAAATGGAAAAAAAGCTGAAAAATCAGCTTAAATGGTTGATTAATGCGCCTGCTATCGACGATATCGCCTTGTTAAAGAACACTTCCGAGGCCCTGTCCGTGGTCGCCGGCGGGATAGACTGGGGATCGGGTGAAAATATAGTCAGCAGTGATCAGGAATTTCCTTCCAATCGTATTCCCTGGCAAGCCCAGGCACGTCATGGCGTCGAATTCAGAGAGGTTGATTTGGGCGCAGACTCGTCGCCGGAAGCGGCACTGATGGCGGCCTGTGATGCAAAAACCAGGCTTCTTGCGATTAGCTCTGTGCAATACGGCACCGGTTTGAAGCTGGACCTTCAAATTTTGGGGGAATTTTGCCAGCAACAAGAAATTTTATTCTGTGTGGATGCAATTCAAAGTTTGGGGGTCCACCCGGTAGATGTCCAGGCTGCTCAAGCCGATTTTATGATGGCCGATGCCCATAAATGGCTGCTGGGGCCGGAGGGCATTGCGCTGTTCTATTGCCGGGCCGGGGTGCGCGATCAGATCAGTCTGCATCAATATGGCTGGCATATGGTGGAAGATGCAGGGAATTACGCCGCTAAAGACTGGCAACCGGCTCAATCGGCCAGACGGTTTGAGTGCGGCAGTCCGAATATGCTGGGTATTCATGCCTTATCGGCCAGTTTGAGTTTATTTGAAGAGATAGGTATTGAGGAAATATATAGAAATATAATTAATAAAATATCTTTACTCTATGATTTAACTAATAAAATAGATGGAATACAATATTTGTCTCCAGTCGATTCGGACTCGCCCGGCGGGATCATTACGTTTAGGGTTGGCAGGAAAAATATGCCTGAATTACATGCTAAATTATTGGAAAAAAAGGTAATTTGTGCGTATCGAGGGGGCGGAATTCGATTTTCTCCACACTTCTATACTGCCGATGATATTATCAATAAATCAATTGATATATTGAATATAACTATATGATTTAGTGAATATTTTTTCCGTTAAAAAGTCTGAAGAAGTTTTCTGTGGTGGCATAGGCCACCGCCTCTACCGAAAGGTTTTTCAACTCAGCGATATGCGCGGCGACCCTGCCTACATAGGCAGGCTGATTGGTTTTCCCTCTATAGGGGACGGGGGCCAGATAGGGGGAGTCGGTCTCTATCAGGATCCGCTCCAGTGGCACTTCTCTTGCCACCTGTTGCAATTCCTGGGCATTCTTAAAAGTAATAATGCCGGAAAATGAGATGTAAAAATTCAACGCCATCGCCTTTTCCGCGGTCGCCATATCCTCAACAAAACAGTGCATCACCCCTCCTACCTGTTCCGCACCCTCCTCCTCCAAAATTCGAATAACATCCTCTTTTGCCTCTCGGGTATGAATAATAAGCGGTTTATTTATGGTTTTTGCCGCCTGTATATGAGTACGGAAGCGCTGCCTCTGCCATTCCAGGTCTCCTTCACTCCTGAAATAATCCAGGCCGGTTTCGCCGATCGCGATTACTTTATCGTCATCGGCCAATTCAGTTAATTCAGCAATACCGGGTTCCGATTCCAGTTTGCTGTTCGGATGAACACCGACCGATGCGGAAATGTTATCGTATTTGTCGGCAAGGGCTTTTATTTCCGGAAAAGTATCGAGGTCAATCGAGACGCACAGCATGTGCTGAACATTGCCTTCGTTGGCATTTTTAAGTACTTGGGTAATCCCGATTTCATCTTCAAGCAGGGGAAGATGACAATGGGAATCGACTAAAATCATGCTATAAAATCAGCGATATAAAGAATTTTATCAGCGCCAGGTATTACATCGTATTCGTTGGACGATCCGATCGTAAGGCTCCTGCAAGCTGTTTTTCAATTCTGTTCCTGGTTCCCCCCTTGTCCAATTCACTGAACTGGATGCCTATTCCCGTCATTTTATTCCCCTGCGCCGATTTTGGGGTGATCCAGACAACTTTGCCAGCAACCGGCAATTTATCCTTGCTATCCGCCAGAGTGAGCAACATAAATACTTCTTCACCGAGTTTGTACGGTTTTGCCGTGGGGATAAACAGGCCGCCATTTTTGATGTACGGCATATAGGAACTGTATAAGGCATTTTTATCCCGAATGGTCAGGGACAGTATACCTTGTCTTGGATCACGACCTGCGGCCATTATGCAGTACCTCCCGATGAATGATCATTAATTTTCAGCAAGTTTCGATTGCCAGTATATAGTTATTTCTTCAAGCAGTCCCAATGTGCCAAGGTTCACCGAACTCAAGGCCAACCGATACCGTCCCAAAATAAAGTTATAACTATTCGATAATTGTAACAAGTGTAATCGTTTCGCATGATAATGCAAACGCATTTTGACTGTACGCAACGCACTGTTTCGGATACTGGCACATAGTTTATAGACAATCATTGCGTGATTTATCTTCAAAACCCATTCAATTGCCTCACGACACCCAACTATATTCCATTCATCCGCCACCTTGATTGGATCGGCTTTGTTCTCCAATAGCGCAAACAACTGGTTCAATATTTTTTCTCTGTCTGCAAGTATACTGCCATTGTGCATCGAAACGGCAAGCAGTGGCGCTCCTTCCGCCAGTTCAAGCAGTATATCCGGTTTTCCGCCGCCTCCCTCGAACTGATCATGAACCCAGCGTACTGTTTGTTCATTGATATGGGCCTGAACAGTGAGTAGCTGGCAACGACTGCGAAGGGTCACGGGCAGTACGGACGGACGATGACTGATAAGCAGCAATAATGAATTTTCAGGCGGCTCTTCCAGTGTTTTCAATAGTGTATTTGCCGCATTGGTATTAATGATGTCGGCAGGGTCAATGATTGCCATTTTTGCACCGCCGGCAAAGCTTTTTAAGGAAATGAAATCAATCAATTCACGAATTTGATCGACCTTGATCTGCTTGGCATTGTCTTCCGCCTGGACTGAAAACAGATCCGGGTGATTGCCTGAAGCGAATAAATGACAATTCCGGCATGTTCCGCATATATCCTGGCCCGATTGACAAAGAAGATGGTTGGCCAAAACATCGGCAAAATGCCTCAATCCTGTGCCCTCCTTGCCGGATAAAATCATTGCGTGCGGCAGGCGCTGCTGCTGTTTTATCCTGTCTATATATTCCCAGGCCCTTTGCTGCCAAGGATACACTACCGACATAAGGCCGACTCCTCTACGATTGTCTTCAGTTCACGTCGAATCTGTTCGAGACTCTGCGAAGCATCGATGATTTTAATGCGCTCCGGTTCTTTCCCGGCTAATTCCAGATAACATGCTCTTATCCGTTCGAAAAAACCAGTCCCCCGCTCCCGCTCGAAACGGTCTGCTCTTCCATCAAAACAATCCGCCTGCTTGGGATTAGCGATACGCTCCATTCCCTGCTCTGCTTCAATATCAAAAAGAAAGGTTAAATCCGGCCTGAAATCGGCCAACACCCATTGATATAATTGATCGATTCTGGATTTCGGAATACCGCAGCCCCCCCCTTGGTAGGCATAACTGGAATCGGCAAACCGGTCCGAGATAACCACTTTATTCGCCGCGATAGCCGGTTTAATAATTTCCTGATAATGCTGCGTCCGGGCCGAAAACATCAGCATCAGTTCCGTATCTTCGTGTATCCCTGTGCCCTTGCCCTGCAATATAATATCACGTATATGTTCTCCTGTTCGGGTACCGCCGGGCTCGCGCGTGGTGAGTACCTCTCTGCCCATCTGCCTGAAAAGTTCGGCAAGATACTCTAATTGCGTGCTCTTGCCGGCCCCGTCAATGCCTTCCAGGGTAATAAACAATCCTTTCTGATTGCCGCTCATTTATGCGATTGCTGCACGTGCTTATTTTTTTTCAACTGATACTTAGCTACCGCGCGGTTATGCTGCGGCAAGGTCTCGGAAAACTGATGACTCCCGTCTCCCCTGGCAACAAAATAAAGCTCTTTTCCATTCTCGGGTTGCAGGGCAACGTGTATTGCCTCTCTCCCCACCAAGGCAATAGGTGTGGGCGGCAAGCCTTTATAGACATAGGTATTATAAGGCGAATCTATCGATAAATGTTTTTTACGAATGTTGCCGCGATAGCGTTCGCCCATTGCATAAATAACCGTAGGATCAGACTGCAATTTCATATTTATATTTAACCGCCTGACGAATACCCCGGCAATCCTTGCGCGTTCATCTGCCCGGGCGGTTTCTTTCTCGATGATCGAGGCCATTATCAAGGCGTCATACGAATTCAGATACGGCAAGCCCTGACTTCTGTTTTTCCATTCCTGATTCAGTACCTCAGTCAGTGCCCGGTTTGCCCTGCGTAAAAACTCTGTGTCTGTTGTATCCGCGGGGAAATGGTAGGTCTCGGCCAAAAACAGTCCTTCCGGTGAAGGGGCAACCAGATCAAGAGCCGACTGTATTGTTTGTGCCTCGGTATCAGCCAGTGTTTGAGTCAAGGCGCCGTTATTTTTCACGGCTTGCATGACTTGTTTAAATGACCAGCCCTCAATCAGGGTCAGAGAATATTGAATGACCCGGCCGGAAACCAGCAAATTCAATAACTCCTTCGGGGTAATCTGAGCATGAATATGATATTCACCAGCCTTTATTTTATTGGTCACACCCTGTTTCTTCGCCAAATAATAAAGATAATAGGGCTTGCCCAGTATTTTTCTTTCATGCAGTTCTTTCAGTACGGCTTGAAAGCTTGTGCCGGGAATGATGGTATAAGTAAAAGGCGCCTGGCTAATCTGTATTGGCGTATGGAAATACTCATCCATATCATTCCCCAGCCACCAGCCTCCGGTGATCATGGCGGCTAGTAACAAACAGGCAATGAAAATAAATAAGCGCTTCATCAAACCGGCATGATTATATTATTTTTCGATAAATAGGACCCTATCTGATGACTGATCCTGAAGTCCGAAAATCGACGTGTATTGATCTGTTTTATCGGCCAGATCCCGATCAAACTATTACATAGAAAACTCTCATCCGCCCCAAGTAGCTGCTCTAATGAGACGGGCTGAATCGTTACTGACAGACCCGGTATTTCTTCATGTTCAAGAATATACTGCCGCACAATCCCGCACACGCCACATTGTGATAAGTCAGGTGTCAGCAATTCACCACCGGTATATATAAAAATATTGCTCATGGTTCCTTCAATAATCTTCCCGGCCCTGTCCATAACTATTCCTTCCGCAAAATCGGAATCGGATAATTCATTTCTGGCCAGTATTTGTTCCAGTCGATTCAGATGTTTTATGCCGGCCAGCAACTCGTTCGCTCCATAATGAGTCCTGCAAAGTCTTGTAGCCACTCCCTCTGTGCGATATGTGGCGGGATAGTCCGGCCAGGAATACAGTAACAGTATACTGGTTGGGCTCAGGTCTTTTGATATTTGATAACCGCGCCCTCCCGCGCCCCGGGTTACAATAATCTTCAATACTGCGCGCTGCTGATTTTTGATTAAGCCAAACGCCTCCGTTTGCAGTATATCGAAATTGCTGAATGGGATTTGCAATCGCTGACACGCCTCGGCAAGTCTGGCAAGATGACTATGCCAGCATAACGGGCTGCCTTCCAGAACCGCTATGGTTTCAAATACACCATCACCATATTGCAGTCCCCGGTCCTGTACGGATACCGCATCTGCAGTTTGCCCATTTATTACTGTTGCGATTAGCATCGTCCCCAAAACAGGCTAATACCCGGTTTATTCAGTCTTTTGGAATAGTAAGCTACTATTGGTGCCGCCAAAACCAAATGAGTTGGATACGCTGATATCGATCTTCATTTCCCTTGCCTGATGCGGAATATAATCCAGATCACAAGCAGGATCAGGTTCATCGAGATTAATGGTTGGCGGCGCAATCTGATCACGCAGAGCCAGTATGGAAAAAATTGCCTCCACCCCGCCGGCGGCGCCCAGCATGTGACCAATCATCGATTTTGTAGAGCTTACCGCCAGCTTATTTGCATGATCGCCAAAAACACGTTTTACCGCAATGGTCTCCGCAACGTCTCCGGCAGGCGTGGAAGTCCCATGGGCGTTGATATAGTCAACAGCATCCGGGTTTATGCCGGCATCATTCAGCGCATTTACCATGCAGACTGTAGCGCCGTGACCATCTTCACGGGGTGCAGTCATATGATATGCATCCCCACTCATCCCATAGCCAATCAGTTCTGCATAAATATTTGCACCGCGTTTTTTTGCATACTCATATTCTTCCAATACCACCACCCCGGCGCCATCACTCAATACAAAACCGTCTCTACCAATATCCCATGGACGACTGGCCTTTTCCGGTTCATCATTTCGAGTTGATAAGGCACGTGCCGAAGCAAAACCCGCCACACCTGTATTCGATACCGCTACCATTTCGGCGCCGCCGGCGACCATCACATCGGCATCCCCGTATTCGATCAGCCGTGCAGCGTTGCCTATATTATGCGCCCCTGTGCTACAGGCGCTGACAATAGCAAAATTCGGACCTCTGGCGCCATATTTAATCGAGAGATTCCCCGATATCATATTGATAATGTTGCTTGGAATATAAAAAGGCGAAATCCTGCGCGGGCCATCTCTATGAAATATCTCGTTCCCTATCTCAATCCCTACCAAACCGCCTATGCCCGATCCAATCGAAATACCAATCCGATCGGCATTCTCATCGGAAAATTTCAGACCGGAGTCTTCTATAGCCTGTATTCCGGCTACCATGCCGTAATGGATAAACGGATCCATTTTTTTTATTTCCTTGCGTGGGATGTAGTCCTCAATCGCCAATCCTTGAATTAATCCGCCGATTTTTACTGAAAAATCCGCCGTATCAAAACGATCGATTACCCTGATGCCGCTTTTGCCGTTCAGGATATTTGTCCAGGTCTCGGCTACCGTATTGCCTACAGGCGTCACCATACCCATCCCGGTGACCACTACACGCCTTTTATTCACTTGCATACTCCCCTGTATTTATTCAGATAACCGCCAACCGCCTTGCATCTATATAGCAAGGATTAAAATTGAGTCTCTATTATAAACCGATATTGTCTTGTTACTGTGAAGAAAGCAGCCTGAGCGGGCGCATTCCATCAATAACTCTGCGGAAGGATAAAGACCGGCCCGCTCAGAAGGCGAACATGGCTTGCACTGCGACTGCTACGCAGATCACTGAAAGACAGGGATCATGCGAGAACACTTCCGATCATCGTATCAATCCTTCCGTCTCCCATACATGCGGCTAGTTCACAACAGGCTTTTTACCTTTGAGGGGGCAATAGATTACCCCCATCTTCAAGCAGCCTATGATGCGGAGATATTTTCGTTACCGCTTACTACTCAAGATTTTCGTTAATATAAGCGACAACCTGTTTTACCGTAGTTATCTTTTCAGCCTCTTCATCCGGAATTTCAATTTTAAATTCTTCCTCCAGCGCCATGATAAGCTCTACCGTATCCAGTGAATCTGCACCCAGATCATCGACAAAAGATGCCTCTGCAGTCACCGCCACTTCTTCAACCCCCAGTTGCTCTACAACTATTTTTTTTACGCGTTCTTGAACACTATTCATAATCAAATATTCCTCCCTTGACGGTCGCGGACCGAGTTGTGATTGATAAGTGTAGTGAAATGAAAATATCTTGCAACTTAGAACATTTATTATTATTTATAATATATATTTATCAAATACTTAAATCATAAAATTAAAGTAATTTTTCTATAAATTACCCCATGTACATGCCACCATTGACATTGATCGTCGTGCCCGTTATGTATGCCGATTGTTCACTGACCAGAAACGCTGCCACTGAGGCAACCTCTTCCGGTCGTCCAAACCGCTTCATCGGGATTTGTTCAAGCATACCCTGTTTTAACTCTTCAGACAGTCCGGACGTCATATCGGTATCTATAAGCCCGGGCGCTATGGCATTGACAGTAATGTCGCGGGAAGCTACTTCCCTGGCCAGAGAACGAGTAAAGCCTATCATACCTGATTTTGCTGCGGCATAATTGGTCTGACCTGCGTTTCCCTGCAAACCGACTACAGAGGTGATATTGACAATGCGCCCGTATCTGGCCTTTATCATTGGCTTTATACACATTCTGCAAAGATAGTAAAGTCCGTTCAGGTTCGTGCTGATGACATCGATCCATTCCTCATCTTTCATGCGCATTAATAAATTATCGCGATTGATCCCCGCATTATTTATCAGAATGGACGGCATATGCTTGTTTGCTTCAATTGAATCCGCAAAAGCGCGTATCGATGCCTTATCAGAGATATCCAATTGATAGGCTGTTCCCCGGATACCACTGCATTTGAAATCCTGCTCAATAGCGCGCAACCCTTGCTCCGAAGTGGCGGTTCCCACAACATACATGTCATTTTTCCCTAACTCTACCATGATTGCCCTGCCGATCCCCCGGCTTGCGCCGGTAATCAATGCTATTTTAGAGGGTGATAATTCCGGCATCACTGCTGCCCTGATTTTTTAACGGTATCCATTGCCTGCTCCAGACTTGCTGAGTCCATTGTCGGCAATGCCTGCAATGATCGATCAATTTGCTTAACCAGTCCACACAGCACTCTGCCCGGTCCGCATTCTACTATGGTTGAAATGCCATTTCTGACCAGGAAGGCAATGCTATCCGTCCACCGCACAGGACAATAAAGTTGTTTCAGCAACATTGGCTTTATATCCGCCCCTTTATTTCTGGCAATACCGTCAACATTTTGAATAATGGGCACATCGCTATCGGAAACGGGAACACTGTCAAGGCTTTTAGCGAATTCCTGAGCCGCTTTTTTCATAAGTTCACAATGAGACGGAATACTGACGGCAAGTACGACAGCACGTTTCGCTCCTGCCTGCCTGCACCCTTCGACGGCATGTTCCACGGCTGATTTATGCCCTGCAATAACCGTTTGACCGGGTGAATTAAAATTAGATATCGAAACCACCTCCTCTCCCGAATATTTTTTGCAGATATCGGCAATAATATCGCCATTGAGTCCCAGGATTGCAGCCATAGCCCCCCCGCCGGGAGGGACGGCGTTTTGCATACAGCGTCCGCGTTCCGATACCAATCTGATGCCCTCTTCAAATGAAATAACATTAGCACAAACCAATGCCGTATATTCTCCGAGACTATGCCCGGCAAAAAAGGCCGGGATTATGCCGGTATGTTTTTTATATATTTCCCAGACAGCCACTCCGGCAGTAAGCAATGCCGGTTGCGTCTTCTCTGTCTGATTCAATTCCTCTTCCGGCCCGTTTTGAATCAATCCCGACAAATCATACCCAAGTATATTGGATGCTGTTGTCAATAAAGTGGCTACTTCCGGGAAAGTCTGCCACAGATCATTCAACATGCCTACTGATTGCGATCCCTGACCGGGAAACACAACGGCCAGATTTTTATTTATCCCCATGAATCGTAAACATTATGTATCGAATAATTACTAATAGTTGATAAGAGCCGAACCCCAGGTAAATCCGCCGCCAAATGCCTCCAATAACAACGTATCTCCCGATTTGATTCTGCCGTCCCGGACCGCAATATCGAGCGCTATAGGCACGGACGCAGCGGAAGTATTGCCATGTTGATCTATGGTTAATACTACTTTGTCCATAGACATATTCAGTTTTTTTGCAGTTGCGGAGATAATTCTAATATTTGCTTGATGGGGCACCAGCCAATCAATGTCCGACTTTGAGATGTTGTTGGCTGCCAATGTTTCATCTACTATGCATCCCAGAGTTTTGACAGCCATGCGAAATACTTCTTTACCCTGCATAATCATATGGGCTTCATTCAGTCTTGCAGAATGGTTGATGCCGATGCCGCAGGATACTTTCAATAATTCATGATATTCACCATCCGCATGCAAATGCGTGGAAATAATGCCTTGCTCGCTGCCGGCCTGCAGGATCACTGCTCCCGCACCATCGCCAAACAAGACGCAAGTCGATCGGTCCTGCCAGTTAACGATCCGGGACATGGTTTCAGCTCCGGCAACCAGGACGCAATTCACATCGCCCGACTTGATAAATTTATCTGCAATACTCAGGGCATAGATAAATCCGGCGCAAACCGCCTGAACATCAAAAGCCGCACAATTATGAATGCCCAGACGCTGCTGCAACAAACAGGCTGTACTTGGAAAAATCAGATCGGGAGTAGTAGTTGCAACAATAATCATATCGATATCGCCAATCGAGATGCCGGCGCTGCTAATTACATTACGTGATGCCTTTTCAGCCAGATCACAGGTCGTCTCATCCTCCGCAACAATATGGCGTTTCTCTATTCCAGTCCTGGACTTGATCCATTCATCGGAGGTATCAACCATTTTTTCCAACTCTGCATTTGTCAGAATTTTATCTGGCAGATATGAACCCGTGCCCGTTATTCTTGAATAGCGCTTCAAATTTGCCCATCTCCTAATAGTATTTCCAGTTTCGAACCAATGCGCTGAGGCACGTTTTTCTCCACTTCTATAATAGCCTCTTCGATAGCCGTTGCGAATGAAACACGATCTGCGCCACCGTGACTTTTAATCACTATTCCTCGCAGACCCAGCAGACTGGCGCCATTATATCGGCGGGGATCAATTTTCCGTTTTAATGACTTTAATATAGGCGCGGCAAATAACGCTACAATTCGTCCGTAAAGAGATCCTTTAAATACTACGGTGGTGAAATGCTTCAGAAAATCGGCCAACCCCTCGCTTGCCTTCAGAGCAATATTGCCGGAAAATCCATCACATACAATGACATCCACATTGCCGGTATATATATCCGAACCTTCGACAAACCCAATATAATTCAGATGACTCTCGACAAGCAGCGCCGCTGCCTGTTTTACCCTGTCATTGCCTTTAACCTCTTCCGCCCCTACATTCAGCAACCCAACTCGCGGCTCCGCTTTATTCTCAACGGCACTGGTAAGCTCCGAGCCCATAATGGCAAATTGCAGCAATTGTTGAGTATTGGGATCAACATTTGCTCCCAAATCAAGCATATGGGTATGACCTTCAATTCCGGGCATGGTGGCACAGATCGCCGGCCGATCGATGCCCGGCAGCATTTTCAATACATATCTGGCCGTCGCCATCAATGCCCCGGTATTACCGGCGCTGATACACGCATCAGCCTCTTCGTTTTTAACCAGATCGATTGCAATGCGCATTGAAGAATTTTTCTTGTTTCTCATTGCTGAAGATGGCGGCTCATGCATCTCGACAACTTCAGAGGCATGTTGAACACGGATGCGTTCCTGATTTTGATAACTATGCTTGCTTAACTCCGTATCAAGCAAATCTTCCTTGCCAACAAGAACAAGATGAAGATCCGGATATTTTGTAATAGCAGAAACAACTGCGGGCACAATTTCAACAGGACCAAAATCTCCGCCCATAGCATCAATCGCGATGGTGGTTTTCAATTATAGTGAATTATCATCTACGCAAGGAAAAATAGCATCTGTTTGCAACCCAGACTCTTGCCCAGTCCGGACGCTATTCGGCAGCCTCTTTATTGGGAACATCAACCACTTTCCGCCCGCGATAAAACCCTTCCTGACTGACGTGGTGCCGCCTGTGGACTTCGCCCGTATTGGATTCAATGGATAATGCCGATGCTACAAGCGCATCATGCGAGCGGCGCATATTACGTCGCGAACTGGATTTTTTATTCTTTTGAACGGCCATTCCTGGATCTCATATTATACATTGCAATATCCTAATATAGTTTTACTTTTATTATACTGCGATATTTCGCAAATCTCTCAAAATTGAATGCTGTGACAGCGTGAGTGTATAATAATAGCTGAAACCTGTCAAAACATAATCTCTTTTCACACGATTATGAATAGATTGATCCAGGATCAGGCCTATAAGATCGATATGGAATACAGGCCGTATAAGAGCAAAGCAGAGATATTTATATGCAACCAATTAACAATAAGCCAGAGAAACTTCTGACAAAAGCGCCCAAGAACATTTTTTTTGTTTATAAAAATAAAATAAAACGGACTTATAAAGAGAACCATGAAGATTTTATTTATTGGCAGAGTTTCGGGAATACCACGGACCTGGTAGATATTAGACCGCTAAATTCAACGTGGAAGAATTTCATAACATGGCAACTGTATATGCGACAGCATACAAGGTTCATGAAAAAAATAATCGCGACCCAAAAGGTTCCCGGCAAATACTACGATGTAACGGTCACTTCCTATGGGGGATCGGGTTCGACCCTCCTCTTGAAGTTCCTGGATGAAAACCGGTTTATCAGCAACAACAGCAAGAACTTCGATTGCATTAAACACATTGGTTTTCCGCCCAGATGTTTAGCCAGCCGCTACATTTATATATTTGCCAATCCGATTGAAAGCCTTCTCTCTCTATACCGCCGTTATAAAGGCAGGTTAATTCGTCAGCACTCCTTCACGTTGAACCTGGATCTACAGCCAAAATTTGTTATTCCCCCGGCAAAAACCCTGGAAAAATATATAGAAAAAGGGAAGGACCGATTCCTGTTTGAACGGCACTTCAACAATTGGTTCAATGCATGCTTACCCAGCCCAGTACTGTTCATACGCTATGAGAAACTGTGGGACAATCTGGAAGTATTATTTGATTTCCTGGGATTGCACAATATCGATGCGCGCAACAGTTTCCCAAAATACCACCCACGAAAAAGCACTGTGGATAACACTCCCGCTGATATTTTGGATGAATTGGAGCGAATGTACGGGAAATTCGCCGAAAGGCTAAATACACTGCCCGACTATATACTGTGCAAACCACACTCTTCGGCCAAAACTACAATCTCTGCCGATACCCTCAGCAACTCAGAACCCCCCGAGCTCATACATGAAAGTGACTGATTGAGGCTCAAAAAAGCCGCAGGCACGCTGTCCGAACAAGACCTTGCGGGGCTCGACAGCTATCTGCACGACATCACCCCATTCTAACCACGGATGCCCACCTTGCTTCACACCATTTCCTACTGCCTCTTGCTGTGGTTGCTTTTTCCCGTCATTGTCGTATGCACCCTTGCTGTCGCACTACGCGATGGCAGTATGCGCTATCTGATACAACGTCTTGGCTATATTCCACACGCCACCACGGCGGTAAACCCACTATGGATACACTGCGCGTCGGTTGGCGAAACCAACGCCGGGCTGACATTCATCGCAGAATGGCTCAAACGCCACCCCGACGACCGCTTTGTGCTAACAACCACCACCATCACTGCAGCGCAGATATTTGCGGCACACCCTCTGCGTACCAAGGGACGCCACTACTATCTGCCGTTTGACTACCCTCTCTTTTGCCGTCGCTTCCTCGGCGCAGTCAATCCCTACTGTGCGCTGATCGTAGAAACTGAGATCTGGCTGAACTTGTTTTCAGAATGTCGTAACAAAAACATCCCGTTGTTTCTCATAAACGCGCGTATGTCGAAACGAACCTTGGACGGCGCACAACGATTCAAAAGCTATTACCGGAAAAGCCTTGCAGCGGTAACAAAGGTATTTGCACGTAACAAAAAGGACGCCGGAAATTTTGCTGAAATCGGCGTTGAACCGGACAAGATCGAAATACTTGGCAATTTAAAGCACACAACCGAACAGATGAACGACACGACGAGCCTGCCGAACCTGATCGGTAAACGCTATGTCCTTGCAGCCTCAACGCACGACGACGAGGAAATACAATCTGCCAGAGCCTGGCGGGATGCCCTCAACTCCGGCTACTGCTCCGATCCGCCCTTGCTCGTGATCACGCCGAGGCACCCCCGGCGTGGTCGCACCATTGCACAGCAATTAAAAAAGCAGGGTTTTCAGGTACAGCTCAGAAGCCGCAATCCTCTTTTTCAAACAAACATCGACGTGTATATCGCCGACACGCTCGGTGAATTGCCGGCACTGATCCTCCATGCCGATCTGGTCTTCATGGGCGGTTCCCTGGTATCCGTCGGCGGGCATAACGTGCTTGAAGCGGCACGGCTGGGCACCCCGCAAGTCGTCGGCCCTTACACGCACAACTTCCAAGAGGAAGTTGCCGCACTAAAATCCGCAGGCGGTCTGCTTGAAGTATCCGACGAACACGCGCTTAAAGAAGTATTTTTTGCGGCGCTCAACCGAGCGCCCGAACATACTGCCATAGCGAAAAAAGCCTTGGCATTGATGCAACAGCAGGCAGACCTCGCCTCCGTTTACGTCAGCCGCGTCGAAGCGGCGCTTGCCCTGCCCTCGGCCTGCCTGCGATAAATTGAAGATCCACCTCCGCGCCATTGCATGAAAATACGCTTCATTGACGTGCTTCTGCTGACCCGTACAAATAATTGTAACGGCGCTGAATTACCTGTTATCATCAAGCATCCCGAAACAACTCCAATTTATTTACACATCCATGGAAATACTCTTGTACCCGGTTCGGTATAAGGCACTAAACCAAAAACGATGCAATTTATCATAAGAATCAAGCGCCTCTGCCGAGCAACTCACCTGTATAAGGAAAGTGATGGATAAGATCCACTCAGATAGCGGCGAAGTTCTAATCAAGATCTCCCCGCTGATCGGTACGCGCGCGCAAGCCGCGGCGACGCAGATCGCGCCGGCACCGCGGGAACAGCAGCCCATTCCTCGAAACAGCAAGCAGACCGAACTCTCGCCGATACACGACTTCATGAGCAAACTGCTGCAACCCGGCGTGATCGAGACCCTCAAGGAATATGTGCGCTGGCAGGCGGCCTGGCGCGAAGGCCGCACGCGGGGCATGTCCTTTGAGACCGCGCTGGAAAGCATCCCCGGCCACGCGCCGCTGTCGATCAATCTCGACGTAACGACGGCATGCAATTACCGTTGCGACCACTGCGTGGACATGGATATCCTGAACACCGGCATCCGTTACAACCATGAAAAGCTCAAGGACTCGCTGAGCCTGCTGATGGACAAAGGGCTGAAATCGGTAATCATCATCGGCGGCGGCGAACCGACCGCGTATCCCGGATTTGAAGACATCGTCCGCCACCTCAAGGCGCGCGACATGAAGATCGGCGTCGTCACCAACGGCAGCTTGATGAAAAAGATCAAGGCGGTCGCCGACGTGCTCGGCACAGGCGACTGGGTCAGGCTGTCGCTGGACTCGGGTAGCAACGACATATTCCGTCGCATGCACAAACCGGGCAGCGAAAAGTGTACGCTCGAATGGATTTGCGAACAGATCGCCCCGATCAAAGACATCAATGCGGAATTTCAGATCGGGTTCAGTTTCATCATCGTGTGGAACAACTGCGAAGCCAACGACATGAAGATCATTGAAAACATTCACGAGATATACTCAGCCACCGAACTCGCCAAACGCAGTCGCTTTGATTACATCTCACTCAAGCCATTCCTGACCCGCGCCGAGTCAAACAACGCCGAGATCGTCGAACTGGTCAAAGAACAGGAAAGCATCCGCATGGTCGTGAGCAGAATACTCGATGAGATAGACCGAGCAAAAACGCTCGAGGACGATTCATTCAAGGTGATCGAAAGCACCAACCTGCGTGTGCTCGAAAACGGCAGTTACCGCGACTACACCGAACAGCCGCACAACTGCCATATGCAATACTTCCGCCAGGTCGTCAGTCCACTTGGGATCTTCAATTGCCCGGTGTATCGCCACGTACCGCAGGCGTTGCTCGGTAGCAAGCACGCATACGCCGAAGCCAGCAGTTTCGCCGATACCCAGAAGAACACCCTGCGCCTGATAGAAGCATTTGACGCAACCACGGAATGCAAGGAAGTTACCTGCCTGTACAACCATGCCAACTGGTTCATCGAGGATTTAATCCGCAACCCGGAGAGACTGGACAAACTTGAAATGAGCGAAGACCGGCAAGACTATTTTCTGTAAATTCAACTACCCCGCCCTATGCGAACTATCCTGCACAAAGGCAGGTACAAGCGTGGTTAATACCGCGTCGGTTTCGCCCGGAAGTTGCTGAACCCCCGCCGAATGCAGCGCCCTCATAGCAAATGTCCATAGCTGAACAATTGCAGCAGCGTCGCCGTAATTTCAGTATGCCGACAGAAATTACTCTCGCGAATGGAGAAACCCTGCTGGGCACAAAAATACTACGGGTACTGCCCGGCAAGCGCATGGTTATGGAAGCGCAATGGCAAGATCAACCGGTACTGGTCAAGTTGATGCTGAATACTGTTGCAGGCCGACGCAATATGCAGCGGGAACTAGCGGGTTATCGTATTCTAAAATCTGCTGAAATAATAACGCCTGAGCTGCTGCTGACTGCCCGCTGCAACGACGGCAGTCATGTGCTGGTATTTGAATATTTGCAGCAAGCGCAACGCCTCGGCGATCTGTGGCAAGATCAAGTGGGCGGTCGCCAGAAAATCATAACCATCTGCCTGAGCCTGATCTCCCGACTGCATGAAAAAGGATGCAACCAGACCGACTTTCACCTCCACAATTTTTTGCTGGCGAAGGAGCAGCTCTATGTGATTGATACCGCTTCCGTAAAACATCAATCAAACACTGTATACGGTAAATGGCAACGGGAAAACCTGGCGTTATTCCTGGCTCAATTTCCCCCTCTGCCACGCAAGACAGTAATGGCCTCTCTCAAAGAACATTACGAAAAAGCCGCAGATGATCCCAAACTCGAGAAGGCGATTGAACGAGCATGGAAGCGCCGTAAATCCTACTATTTGAAAAAATGTTTTCGTGAGTCCAGCGAGTTTTGTGCACATACAAATTGGTACTTCACGGCCACCTGGAAACGCGCGCATCACTCCGCTGATCTCATTTCATTTTTACAAGAACCCGATACCTGGATTGAAAAAGGAAAAATGCTGAAAGATGGCAATTCTTCCACAGTTGTTTCCGTTCAAATGGGTGGGCGGTTGACGGTGATCAAGCGCAATAACATCAAGGGCATCGGCCACCGGCTAAGGCGGTGTCTTCGCACAACCAGGAGTTATGCAAACTGGCGCAACGCTCACCTTTTGAAAATTAACGGCATCTTAACGCCCGACCCAATTGCTTTTATGGAAAAACGCCGGGGGCTGTTTCGTTCTCATGGATATTATGTTTGCGCGCTCAGTGACTTCCCTTCGGCGGCAGAAAAATATAAATCCCGGCAGCCCACCCAACAAGAACTGACATGGTTTGAGGAACTGTTTGCCGGTATGCGCATGGCGCGGCTTTACCATGGTGATTTCAAAGCATCCAATTTATTTATAACGGACAAAGGCATCGAACTTATCGATCTCGACTCGATAAAAGAATGTCATCAAAAAAAGGGACTACTGCAAAAAGACCAGCGACGTTTTCTGAAAAACTGGCAGGATAAACCGAAGCAATTAAAGTTATTTTCTGAAATTTTCAGCAAGACCTAAAAGCGATCAGCGCTCGCTCCGGCGCATCTGCTTTGCCCTTTTCCACACTTTCCGCCAAAAAGCATTGTCTTCCCTCAACTGACGCACACTTTTGCGACTATAAATTTTCATAAACCGCAGAACGTCCCGGGAAGTAAGGCCAATATCCAGCGCCGAGAAATATAACCCTCCCAAGTCTTTGACAATCCACCGCGCCGGTGTTTTTTTTCGTATTTGTGCCCGATGAAGATCAATCACAAATAAGCGCAGGTTTTCAGCAGCCAATTTTTCTCGCCCCATGGAAATATCAACGAGGAAATGACACAGGTAAAAATCCCGGTGGTTGACGCCGTTTTCATGCAATGTTCGTGCGATCTCGGCAACCTGCGCAATCAGTGCTTTCTTCAGCACAAAATCAGGAGGGCGCCGAGACCACGACGCGCATAAATCTTCCAAACTCAGCGTGTTAGCCAGTTCGTCTGTAATCAGAAAAGAAGTCCGCTTTGCTGGATTAAATCCTCGGCGACCATGAGCAGCCACCGTCATGGTATGTACACCTAATTGACCTAATCTTTCTATGGCCAACCATTCACTGCTTGCGTCAAGTACAGGCAACCGAAACCGCCACAGATTTTTGACAACCCCGCCCCACCCTATACCCTGGTGCAGTTTCAGAAAATAACGCTGTTCACCCAAAGAAAAAAGCAGCGTGCGCCGGCCTTCTTTTTCGCGGAAGAGCTCGCCTTGCTGCTGCTGCGCACGAACAAATGGATCATCACCTGCCCAGACTTCGAAAATTTTCTTTCCCAGATACAAGGTATCCATACCGTTTACCTGCTGACCCGGTGCCGCAATTTCCGTTCAGCGATCTCCTCAATGCGCTGGCAGGCACGCAGAGGCATATCGTAAATATCCGCCTTTTCCGCAAAGTTGCGTCCACGCACGCGCCATATATTTCGGTCCATGCTAAGAAGACGTTGCACACCTTGACTCAGGGCAGATTGATCAAACGGCGAAGCAAGCACTTCCCCCATATTTTCATCTTTCACATAGTGCGCATAACCACAAATGTCGGTGGTGATAACCGGCAAACCCGCAACCATTGCCTCAAGTAATACGATGCCGGCATTCTCCCAGTACGCCGGGTGCACCAACAGATCAGCGCCCAATAGAAACTCAGGCACATCATCCCTCCCATTTAGAAATTGAACTTTAGCGCGGACCCCCAAATTTTGCGCCATTTTTTCAAACCGCGACGCCTTATCTCTGCCGACAACAAACAAGCGCACCCTATCCAGCAGGGAACGAGGCAGGGATGCAAGCGCTTTCAGCGTCCGGTCGAGACCTTTGGTGCGAAAACCAGACCCGACCGCGAGGAGAAGTGAGTCGCTGTCATCCAATTTCCAGCGATCACGAAAACGTTTACGGCGCATTTGTGCGTCGGCGCCTGCAACCCGGTCGCGGGAAATACCCGGCGGCAGCACGGCTATCCGTCCTGAAGACGTGCCGTAAAAACCCCGGTAAAACCTCACTTGATTCTTCGCGATCATGAGAATTTCCGTGGAAGACTCACGGGAGAAGACGGCCTCTTCAAAAGCGAGGTACTGCCGGTAGCGGGGCATCATCCTGTATAGAAAGCTACGATGGCTGATTTTTTCCGCAAAACACCCATCAGCGGCATAATAAACATCAAGTCCCGCTATTTTGTTGAAGCCGACAACCAAATCCGGCGAAAATTCCAGGAGTGCGCTTTTCAATTTCCTGCTGAACCGGCGCATTCTACCGTGATTGGTCCATGCCTTTACCGGCAACAACAGCAAATCTATTCCGTCATCCAAAGAACCGCGGCATTCCACGGCATACACCTTTACCTGGTGACCTCGTTGCTGACAGGCCCGAGCAATGACAACAAGGTCTCTGGTCAATCCCCCATACGGAAAATAAGTGCGCAATACAAACGCTAATTTCATTCAGGTACCCTATACTTTTTGAGATTCCATAACCTGCTATAATCAATTAGAATATCGGTCACCTAAAATTATTTAACGCCAAAGACCTAAGGAACATCTGATTAACACATGAAAACTTTAGTTTCAATGCGAAACGCTCTTTTACTATTCAGATATGCGGCATTGATGCCGATGAACTCGACTCAAAAAGCGCTGTTTCACCGCCTCCAGGGCTTTTCTTCCCCCATCCCACTTTTTTCAGGCGCAACTTACCTGCAATTCCAGCCGCTTTCGCCTCAACAGCGGGGTTTTGGCCATCACCAGATTACTCAAGGCACAGGCCACGAACAGACGATGCGCATTCTTATCCAGCCCCCGGTAACGCACTTTGCAAAACCCGAACCGTCGTTTGATAATGCCAAACTGATGTTCCACCTTGGCCCTGACCCGGGATTTGTTCCGGTTTGCACAACGCTCCTGCTCCGTCAACGGTCGGTTCCTACGGCCTTTCGCTTGCGTGAAATCCCTTGCCTGCGGCGCACAATCGGTTATCACTTGCCCCTGACCCGTATAGGCCGAATCACCCCAGACACGGGTTTCCTCGCCGTGCAGCAGGTCGCTAAGAACCTGGGAGTCGTGCACATTCGCAGGCGTTGCAACCACCGAATGAATCAGCTTGGTACGACTGTCCACACCAATGTGCGCCTTCATTCCAAAATACCACTGCCTGCCCTTGCGAACCTGACGCATATCCGGGTCGCGCTCTTTGTTCTTGTTCTTGGTAGAACTCGGGGCATGGATGATGCTCGCATCAACAATCGTGCCACGCGAGACCTTTGTTTCGTCCCGTATGATAGAATATACTCTGTTTCAATTCAATCCGGTATTCAATACGTTCAGAAGAGGTTGCAAAATGGAGATTAAATTACACCGGCTGGCCACCACAACGCCAGCTACCCGAAAGTATATTCAGACCTCAAACAAAAGTGCCCCAACTCTGGCGCGTGAGCTCGGGGTTTCTTTGCCGACGGTCTACAAGTGGCGGCGGGCCGGGCGCATCTATGACGGCTCCCACACGCGCCATAACCTCAATCCGAGCACGTCTCCGCAGCATGAGGAGATTATTATCGAGTTGCGCCAACGCCTGCGGTTGTCGCTGTTGGATCTGTCATCATGAATAACAGAAAAAACAATACATCTCGTCATATAAATCTATTTATTCTTAATTCCAGTCTGCAATATTTCGCCAGCAAAAATATCGCCCAGAACCTTGAAAGCGATGCCCAAAACTACCTATTTTTAATTAAAACTACTGCGCGTACCACGCCAAAGGCAGATGATGAATGTTGGACATTTAAAGGAGAGATTTTGCACTCTAAAAGTTACCCGCTCTCAAGGTTTTGGGGACGTTATAAGCGCCTGGCGGCCAATGCTCAATATGTGGGAGATCAACTTCCATCAAACCCGCATAGCATAACTTTGCACGTCCCCCATATCAAAAGCAAAGGCAATAATTTCTTCATCAATTATTTACGAGATCGTTTCCCTGACTCACAATTCCGTGTTCGCCTTATCATAGATGGAACCACTAATACAACTTGTCTCCCTCTAAAATTTCTTAGCCGACTGAGGCAGCTTAAGTACAAGCTAATTCACTTAATCTTTCCTGAATTAAACTACTATCGCTTTCAAGGGGATATTACAGGCATAGACGCAAGTATAGTGGATCGAATTTATTTATTTGAGGGATTCTCGCATGAATATCTACCAGAAAAGGTATATTATTTACCGTTAGGTAAAAAGTCTAAAAAATCGCAGGAAAATAACGAACAGATATTAGTACTAGGCAATCCTGTTTTCAAGAATTTAAATCTCAAGATGTTGCACTGGGTATTAGCTATAAGAGATGGTAAGGAGATAATATATAAGCTACACCCGGACGAATCACCCTTTCCTCTTCCTGAAAATTGTCGGTTAGCTTCATTTTCTGAACCATTGGAAGAACATTTAATGGGAAACTATTATCCTTTTATCGTGGGCATAGCCAGTACTGGATTGATAACAGCCCGCCAGTTGTGTGGAAAGCAAACCCGTATTGTTTCTTACGGAATAAATCATTTGTACTCAGCAGCGGATGTGCGTCAAGCAAGAAGACTTAAACAAGTCAATAATTTATATGAAAAAATAAACATTGAGTGCATACAAACCCAAGATGAATGAATCCCGCTCAACATAAGACAACCTCGGAAAAACGCATGAAACATACAGAACAAGCAAATATGTGGAGCGGCGATTTCGGACACCAATACACTGACAGGAACCCTCAAACTCCCGGCGAGATGGATGCCCTTTATCAAAGAAATTTTGGAGTTTCACGATCCCGTCTGAATAAAGATTTTTTAGGCGATCTGGATCGCACACTCAAGATTCTGGAAGTCGGGGCAAATGTGGGAACCCAACTTCACCTCGTGCAGAAAATGGGATTCCAAAACCTATACGGCCTCGAACTCCAAATGTACGCCATAAAAAAAGCGGATCAATTAACTCGGGATATTAATTTGATACAAGGCAACGCTTTTGATATTCCTTTTGAGGATAATTTTTTTGATCTCGTTTTTACGTCCGGTGTCCTGATTCATATCAGCCCCAATAATATTTTAAGAGCATTGAAAGAAATTCACCGCTGCTCAACCGCTTATATCTGGGGATTTGAATATTTCTCGGAAGATTACACCGCTGTACATTACAGAAATCAAGATAACCTTATGTGGAAAACAAACTTTATGAAAATATATCTGGACACGTTTCCAGATCTAGAGCTTATAAAGGCAAAAAAGATTCCATACTTGGAAAACCAAAACGTGGATTCGATGTTCTTGCTGAAGAAAACAGAACCAGCGGTCGTCTAAGCCCCGCTTTTCAAGATTCGTTCCACCATGCATACTTCCATCGTCTCTACGACATCAAAATTTCGATTCTCACTGCTGCAACCCCGAGATATTTAGATGATGTATTCTCGTATCAAGAATGTCCCTCGAATTTCTGAATCATACTCTTATCAACAGGAGTCCCGTGCGATATGCTATGTGCCGCTGTTTTTCCGATTACTTCATTCAAATACTTTGGAGGCAAACCATAACCGGGACGAATACTACGAACATTTTCTTCCGTAAATACATCACCCGCTTTCATATCTTTCACTATGTATAAAGAACGGCGAAAGTTTACCGCATTTTCTTCACTCGGCTGCAAATCATAATTCGCTTCGCCGAGGGCACCCCAAGCAGTTTTCACATCCCGGCACAAGGCCTTGAGATCGCCTGGCTCCAAGGAAAAACTGTCATCGGGCCCGCCGTCATTTCGACTTAGAGTGAAATGTTTCTCAATCATACAAGCGCCAAGTGCCGTCGCCGCCACAGCAGTTGCATTGTCTAACGTGTGGTCAGATAACCCGGCAGGAATCTTGAAGCGTTGCTTCATATCCGGAATAGTCCGTATATTATAATCAGTAGCCGACGCAGGATAGCTACTGACACAGTGCAGTAAAACAAGCTCCCGACAACCTGCATCACACGCCGCGGTCACCGCTTCTTGAATTTCCTCCTCCGTAGATGCGCCGGTTGAAATAATCAAAGGTTTACCGGTAGCAACAACATAACGGATCAAAGGAAGATCAACGATTTCAAAAGAGGCGATCTTGTATGCAGGCGCATTCAATTTCTCTAAAAAATCAACGGCGGAATAGTCAAAGGGGCTGCTGAAAACAGTAATTCCCAATTCGCGCCCCCTGGCAAATAACGGCTCATGCCATTCCCACGGCATCTGCGCCCATTCATACAACTCATAGAGGTTCTTGCCAGCCCAAAGTCCTTTGTGAATCTGAAACTCCTCCGCATTGGAATTTATAGTTATGGTATCCGGCCGATAGGTTTGCAACTTAACCGCATCGGCACCACATTCAACCGCTGTTTCAAGCAATTTTAACGCTCTCTCCAAACTACCGTTATGGTTAGCGGATATCTCGGCTACGACATACGGCGGACATCCTTCTCCGATCGTGCGTCCATTAAGGTTTATGGTTTTCATTTAAATATCCGGATTACCCCATTGCGCCTCATGATAGGATTATACTTCTTCCGCCGAAACCGTCGTTATATATTGCAAATGAGAAAGGTATGAAAGTCACCCATCTTAAATCATCAACCGAACTCATTGTAATGATTTCATGCGATACGCGACTGTTGCTTCAAATGCTGAAAGGTCCCAGATTCGCTCATTGGAACAATGCGGAAGTCGGCTCTCATCTTCGATTCCGGCGAGAACCGGATATCTTTGAGAGAGGCCTTTATTATTGTCTATGCTTCCTTCATGCATGATAACGAGTGATTAGGATTCATAGCTGCCACCCCCACCCTTTTAAGACAGGAAGCAGTTCATCAAGATTGTTGATGGAGACCTCCGCGTCGCGTTCGGCTGGAACCGATACTTCACAATATTTACCTTGGCAGACGCGCATAGTGCGAAACCCCAAAGGGCGGATACCGCAAAAATCCTTTAGCGGGTTATCTCCGATATAAACCGCATCTCGTGCCTTTGCCCCCTCGCGCTTTAGGATCAGTTCGAATACATAAGGGGACGGTTTTTGGTAACGAGTCCCGTAGCGATTGGTCAGATAGCAATGGCGAAAACGATCCCAAAGCCCAAGGGTTGATATTTTTTGAGATTGCACCACTTTGTGGCCGTCGGTGACAAGATAAAGTGAAGCTCCGCCACACGCACGCAATACTTCGTCAGACAAGGCAGGCAAATTAATGTCGGGAATGTGGTGCCGGTAGATTTTCACCATCCACTGCACTATGCTCTTGCCAGATACTCCGAAGGCGGCAGCCAGATCGTCAAACTGCCGACCTCGCCGGTTTTGAGCCAGAGAGTCAAGCATCAACGACATCGCCCACTCCGGAGCACCTCCCAAACGCGCCGTCACAGCTTCGGCAACGACTCGAAACCCGCTATGTACATAACTCAACTCAGGATAGAGCGTGTCATCAAGATCAAAGATGATAATCACGTCATGATAAACCGATCGGTGCTGTAACGCACTAGTTTAAGGCCGCGACGGTACTGCCCGACTTGGGGTGCCACATACTCGCCGCGTGCTTCCATCAGACTCCAGTAAGGTGTATCAAGACCTGCCTTGAAACTTAAAGTTGAAGCACCCCCTACCCTAGGATTACATTCGATAAAAATGATTTCCCCGTCGTCGCGTACGAAGGCTTGCAGTACATTGTGACTCCGCAATGAGAATAGCTCGGCCAGTGCAATAGACCATTTCACCAGAGAAGGTGCCTCCACCGTCTCACTCACCACGGACTCGCCATTGAAAATTTGAACTCGGCGGCGGGGGACAACCTCTACCACCTCTCCCTCGCGATTGACGTAAAGGTCTATGGAATGTTCGCTACCACTTACAAAAGGCTGAAAAATCGGTGTGTCGAGTCGGTCTGCGTGTCGAGCGGCATCGCTGACAGTCAGCTCCAACCCCATGGAACGAGCACCGGCCCCGAAACGCTCTTTGACCACAACACGATCGGCGGCGGTCAATGTGTTAAGGTTGTCGGAAGTAGGAATTGCGGGAATGCCCTCATCATGGCAACGGCGATAAAAAGCAAGCTTGTCAAAACAATCGCGTACCTGCTCAGGTTCAGTCACGTGCACGGCAATACCAGCGGCTTCCAAGGCCGGGCGCGCATGGGCAAAATATTCCAACTCACCATCTCGGGTAGGCACGATAAGGGTGATGCCCCGTGTGCGGCATTCGGCGATCAACTCCTCAACACTAAGTTGATCAAGTCGAGGCATAATCCAGACGGCATCGGCGAAATACCCGGAAACACAGTCGGCATCGGTATCTCCAGCGATTACGTACCCTCCTTCCTCGGTACGCAGGAGAGCATCCTGAAAACTTTTAACCAAAGGCACCTTCCGTGAAGCGCTGGGAATAAGAATGCCGAACCTCATATTATTCTCAGCCATTGCTTCAACTTATAAAACCAGTAATCATCTCACAATCAGCCGTCAAATCGTATCAGATAAAACAACCTCTTTACACAAAGCATCAACAGTTTTCGCAACGCCGTACCCATCAACCAGCTGACTACCTCGCAGGCTCAATTGTCCGCACCATTCACGGTCGTGTATCGCGCGTGAAAACGCAGGCGGAAAATCAGACGCTAACGCTTTTGTGGAAATAACTTCACTCGCTCCCCTCTTTTTCAGTGCCGCCGAACCCGGCAACTGATTTTTAGCCGTAATGATAGTGATTGCGGGAAGCCCCAAACAGCAACACTCCAAGGCACTGACACCGCCGGCGGTGACGGCAAAATCGGCATGAGCCATCCGTTCGGCCATATTATCCACCCCCATACCGACGCAGGTTTTGACCGGCATACTCCCGGCTTGGTCTTTCACTTGCTTGGCATGAGAAAAGCCGGCGCCAAGAATGACCTCAAGCTCTGAACCAGCAGGCAGATCGGCCTTTGCAAGCTGCTCCAACACGGCGCCGGTCAAATTATCCGGATCCATTCCTCCGAACGTAATAAGAAAACTACGGGGAACATCAATTTCTTTGTGCCGCTGCAAAGCGGTCGGTCGCCATTCAGAAAATTCCGGACGCAGCAAAGCGAATTGAGAACCGAGAAGAAAGCGGCAAACGGGCGGTGCCAAATCCCGGTAATGCTCCAGCTTCCGACCGCACACTGAATCCAGCAGCACGTCGCAGTCGTGCTTGCGATCGGCCAAATTATCAATGACCATGAGATTTTTAGCCACGGGACGCAGAGCTGATTCCCAACGCGAATCCAAGGCATAGTGATCAACGATCAGCCAATCACAACCTTTTTGCCCTAGCATCGCGCTGGTCTCTTCGGCATCACGCTGCCAATTCGCTCCGAGCCAAGAAGCGTGTTCAGGCAACCGCTCCTGAGCTTTTATCGCCGCGCCATCTCCTGCGCTGCTGCAAAGATCCAGCGCGCTACAATCATATTCCTTGTCGCGAATAAATTCGATAAGGTTGTTCTCGTGCGCACGACAGATAAATTGCACCAACGCACCCTTTTCGCGCAAAGCATCGGCCAAGGTCAAACAGCGCATCACATGTCCGCTGCCAATCACGGTTGAAGCATCAGTGCGGATAGCAACTTTCATGTCTTCAAAACCTGTCACGCATTTCCTCTCTATCGCACGGGTTTCCTGAGACCGCAGTAAAAATTTTCATGCGAACCCAGCGCGATCAAAGTCACCGTCTTGATCTCACCCTCGTAAATACAAGCGAGCAATACCGGTTGTTTCACCATTTTGAACTTGTAAATTTGTACGCTGGCGAGATCACCTATTTTAGCTTCACCGATATCGGGGTCAGCCGCGATAACTTTGACAACCTCATCAAGATCACGTTTTTGATTAGCATGTAGCCTCTTGACCGCCTTGCGAAACGTGGCGGTTTGAAATAGCTGCACGGTCAGTCAAACTCATAAGGCGTGACGTCTTTATCGGCAAATTCCTGCTTGGCCAAAAGAATATCCTTGATAAAACTGTAGGGCATATCGGGATTTTCTTCGGCAATTTTACCGATGCGGGACCAGTATTCAATCTGCTTAGGCGCAGAACGGCTGTACGCATCGCCGTAACGGCGCGCTTCGGTGATGAGTTTGTCAGACAGTTTGATCGTGGTGGCCATCGCTCTTCTCCCTTACAAATAGGCTCAGGAGATCACCATAAAGCAAAAGGTGTAGAAATACAACCTATTGTATGGGTCCAGTACCTTTGGCACTGCGGCAGTTGTTGGAAGAGGAATTGTATCGGAGTTTGCAGGCCGATGCTATGGTGGGGAATGACGGTGTTATAGGCGAGCAGCCATTCCGCCATTTTACGGTTGAACAGGGCCAGGTCGGTGAACAGCAAATCCTCGTGATAATCCACGAACTGCTCTTGAATGGTGCGGTTGAAACGCTCACAGTGTGCGTTCATTTTGGGTGATCTGGGGTAGGTCCACCAATGGGTAATACCGAGCTCATCGAGGCGTTGTTGGAAGTCGCCCATGAACTCGGAGCCATTATCGGAGAGCAGGTATTGCGGTTGGATGGGCAGCAGGTCGGTGAGCGCCTCCAGGGCGATGGCGGTATTGCGGCTGGCAGCGGAATTGGCAGCAAAGGCGATGGCAAAGCGGCTGGCAGGGTCGATAAAGGTGAACAGATAGCGGCGGATACCGTCGCGCAGGCGAACAGGGACAGCGGTGGCGGGTGATAGTTTTTGGGTTTGCGGTTTTTGCGCGTGCGGTGCAGGGGTTTGTGGCGCCCGGTGGGTGAGATACGCGCCGGAGCGTGGCGCATTTTGTGGGGGTCTTTGGCGATGATACGCCCGATGGTGGAGACGCTCGGCAGTGGCAGTCGCTGTTGTGCGCACCAGTCTCGCAGCAGTACATGGAGCTTGGCCTTGCCGAGGTTGGGGTATTGTCGGCGTAATTGTCGGATTTGCTGGCTCAGGGCCGGCGAGGTGGTCGGTCGCCTGCGCCGGTGCGGCACACAGGATTTAGGCGTGAGCGCGGCCGCGTTGCCGGCGTGCCGGTTGAGGGTTTGACACCAGCGATAGAGCGTGCGGATGCTGACCTGAAAGGCCTCGCTGGCAGCGATTTTGCCGTGCCGATCGGAAAACGCCAGGATCGCAAGGCGGTGTTGGGCATGTTTGGAAGTCATCCCCCAAACATGCCCTAAATGGGCTACTCGGTAAAACCCCCGGATGCGGTATCCGGTATAGTGGATTTGCATGGCTCTCCTCTTGAGGCAGAGTGCCAAAGGTTTCTGAGCTTATACACCTATTGACCTAAAAGATAACCACATAGCTATTGCTTGCACGCTAAACATTCTCCCGAATGGCAGTTTTCATGCCAGCGCACCCGCCTGTAGTGCCCGGTAAAGCAATTCCGCATGCTGCCAGTCTTCAGGTGTATCAATGTCCGCCACCCAGTAACGCGGAATAAGCAGCGGCATGGAGCGCTCTGAAAAAACAATCGCATCCTCTTCCAGAAACGCCGCGCGCCTCCCCCAGCAGAATTGCGCGGCATCGTGATACGCCTCGGGCAGATCCTGGGAGTTTTTCTGATAATGCTCCGGCCAGAACATCTTCGCCGTTCCATCGGCCTGTACGCCAAAAGCCCGGAAGACCGGCGCTGTAAATGTAGCAGCGGAAAACACGAAATCCGCGGCACCGGCCTCGACGCACACTTGAAACTTCTCGTAGCCCGCAACAATGTCCTCAGGCCGCATCAACGGTGCCGTCGCGTAGATCATGCACACTTCAGAAGGACGCTTGCCTTCTTTTTCCAGTTCCCGCAACGCATGCGCGACGACGGCCATGACGCCGGTGATATCGTCGGAGATCCGGGCGGGACGCATGAAAGGCACTGATGCGCCACATTGCCTCGCCACATTCGCGACCTCTTCGTCGTCGGTGGATACGATCACTTCATTAAATAAACCGGTCTGCTGCGCCGCCTCAATGGAATAGGCAATGATCGGCTTGCCGCAAAAAGGGCGAATGTTCTTACGCGGAATACGCTTGCTGCCGCCGCGAGCAGGAATGATCGCGACTGTTTTCACAACAATGCTTCTTTCAATGCTGTGATGACAGCATCCTGCTGTTTTTCCTCAAGTGCAGGATACAAAGGCAGGCTGATCGCTTCATGATAGTAAGTCTCGGCGGCGGGAAAATTCCCTTCAGTGAAACCCTTTTGCTGGTAGTACGGTTGGGTGTGAACGGGGATGTAGTGCAGATTCACGCCAATTCCAGCTTGGCGTAAAAAGGAAAAAGCATCGGCGTGACGTTCCGCTGCGACACGGATGATATACAGGTGGAAACTGCTCTGTGCATCTGTATGTTGCTGCAGCAACGTTATCGGCAGTCCTGCAAGCAGTTCATCGTAACGCTGCGCCAGTTGACGACGACGGGCGACAAACTTGTCAATGCGCTTTAATTGACTGCGCCCCAACGCTGCCTGTATATCGGTCATGCGATAGTTGAAACCCAACGCGATCTGCTGGTAATACCATGGCCCATCGGATTCATGCGTCATCTTCTCCTCGTCGCGGGTCACGCCGTGCGAGCGTAGTAAGTGCATCTGCTCATGTAAACCCCGATCAGTGGTCAGCGCCATACCACCCTCGCCGGTAGTGATGATCTTGACCGGATGAAAACTGAAGACCGTAATCTCGGAATATTTGCACGACCCTACCGGCTCCCCAAGATAATGCCCGCCCACGGCGTGAGACGCATCTTCAATAATGCGGAAATCATACTCCTGCGCGAGCGCGTGAATCGCCTGCATATCACAGGACTGCCCCGCCAAATGAACCGGCATGACGATCTTCGGCAGCCGCTTTTCTTTTTTCGCCCGGATCAACTTCTCTTCCAAGCGCTTGACGCTCATATTGCAGGTCGCCGGGTCTATGTCCACAAAATCCACTGCCGCCCCGCAATGCAGCGCGCAGTTAGCTGAAGACACGAAAGTGATCGGCGAGGTCCACAAATAGTCTCCCGCTCCGAGACCAAGCGACAGACAGGCAAGGTGTAAAGCCGAAGTGGCGCTGTTGACGGCACAGGCATGCCCGGCGCCGCAATATGTCGCCATTTCACGTTCAAACTCCGGGGTTTGAGGCCCCTGGGTCAGAAAATCCGACGATAATACTTCCTCGACCGCCGCAGCGTCCTCCGGAGAGACGGTTTGTTTTCCGTAAGGGATCAACGCCTTCCTCCAAAATCACCGGCGGCGGCTTCATGCAAGGTACTGGCACATTTCAGCAAAAAAATAGCATTACATCCCATGATACTCTTTATACCAGGCAACAAAACGACGTATTCCCTCTTTCAAAGGGGTTGCAGGCTTGAAGCCGATATCTCTCTCAAAGTCCGTCATATCCGCAAAAGTGATGGGAACTTCGCCGGGCTGCATCGGCAGCATGTTCTTGATCGCTTTTTTACCTAAGGCACTCTCCAGATAAGCGATGAAGTCTGTCAACTGTTCGGGGTGATTATTGCCTATATTGTAAATCCTGTAAGGCGCCTCCGCAGTAGCCGGATTGCTCGCTCCGCTTTCACCCGGCTTCGGCACGTGTCCGATGACTCTGGCAATTCCCTCAACGAGGTCATCAATATAAATGAAATCACGCTGCATATCCCCATGATTGAAAACATCAATCGCATGCCCGGCCAGCATGGCGCGAGTGAAAGAAGGCAGGGCCATGTACGGCTTGTCCCACGGACCATAGACGTTGAAAAATCTCAATCCGGTGCATGGCAGTTGATAAATGTGCGCATAACTATGAGCTAAAAGCTCGTTGGCTTTTTTCGTAGCCGCGTACAATGAAAGTGGATGATCTGTCCTATGATGTTCTGAAAAAGGTATATCCGCATTTGCTCCATAAACCGCACCCGACGACGAAAACACCAGATGCCTGACGGCAGTCATTCTGCACCCGTCCAAAACATTTGCAAAGCCCACAAGGTTAGACTGAATATTAGCGTCAAAGCCTTTGAGGGGGTCGCGCACACCTGTATGCGCCGCCAAATGCAGCGCCGTATCAGGTTCCCGCTCCTGAAAAAGCCTTGCAACGCCTCCCCGGTCGGCAATATCCATTCTATCGAATGTAAATGCCGGAAAGGCCCGTAAACGCTCCAGGCGTGCTGATTTGAGCCCCACGTCGTAGTAATCATTCAGATTGTCTATGCCGTGAACCTGCTCGCCGCGCTGCAACAGAAGCTCGGCCGCCGCCGCCCCAATAAATCCTGCGGCACCCGTAATTAATATCGCCATCACACTTTGTTACTTCAACATAAGTCTCAGGCAGCCTTTTATAAACCTGAAAGGGTGTCTGGTTTTTCTGAACCGGGGTAATAAATCACGCGCCAATACCCGGTTAGATCTTATCGCATAAGGAAAATGTCTGGCACAAAAACGATCCTTAAGGCTTTGGTAATTGCAGTGGTCTTTATACATATCAAATATTTTCGAGCAGGCGTGGTATCTCATGATCTCTTTGGACAGCCAACGGTCGCGGCTTCATGCAGGGCCGGATCTGTTCCACCGTCAAAAACCCGGGATTGCCACCGGAATGATATTCAAACCCCTGCTCTACCGAAGCCCCCTTCTTCCCGAGCGCGTTAACACCTGAAATCGTTGCTGCGGCGGCAGCTCCATGCAAGGTATTGGCACATTTCAGCGGAAAAACAGCGCTACATCCCATAATACTCTTTATACCAGGCAACAAAACGACGTATCCCCTCCCGTAAAGGGGTCGTCGACTTGAAGCCGATATCTCTCTCAAAGTCCGTCATATCCGCAAAAGTGATGGGAGCGTCGCCGGGCTGCATCGGCAGCATGTTCTTGATCGCTTTTCTGTCCAGCGCGTCTTCCAGATAGGCAATCAAATCTGTCAGGCGCTCAGGGTGGTTATTGCCTATATTGTAAATCCTGTAAGGCGCATTCGAGGTGGCCGGATCCGGTTTGCTCGCCCCGTTTTCACCCGGCTTCGGCACGTGTCCGATGACTCTGGCAATTCCTTCGACGATATCGTCAATATAAGTGAAGTCGCGCTGCATGTCGCCATGATTGAAAACATCAATCGCCCGCCCGGCCAGCATGGCGCGAGTGAAAGAAAACAGAGCCATGTCCGGCCTGCCCCACGGGCCATAGACGGTGAAAAATCTCAATCCGGTACACGGCAATTGATAAAGATGCGCGTAACTGTGAGCCAGGAGTTCGCCGGCCTTCTTCGTGGCCGCGTACAATGAAAGTGGATGATCCGTCCCATGATGTTCCGAAAAGGGTATATCTACATTTGCTCCATAAACCGAACTCGACGATGAAAACACCAGATGCTTGACGGCAGCCGTCCTGCACCCGTCCAAAACATTTGCAAAACCGACGAGATTGGACTGAATATAGGCATTAAAATTTTCGAGAAAAGAACGCACCCCGGCCTGCGCCGCCAAATGCAGCACCGTATCAGGTTCCCGCTCCTGAAAAAACCTTGCAACGCCTCCCCGGTCGGCAATATCCATTCTATCGAATGTAAATGCCGGAAAGGCCCGTAAACGCTCCAGGCGTGCTGATTTGAGCCCCACGTCGTAGTAATCATTCAGATTGTCTATGCCGTGAACCTGCTCGCCGCGCTGCAACAGAAGCTCGGCCGCCGCCGCCCCAATAAATCCTGCGGCACCCGTAATTAATATCGCCATCACACTTTGTTACTTCAACATAAGTCTCATCCAGCCTTTATATAAACCTGAAAGGGTGGCTGGTTTTTCTGAACCGGGGTAATAAATCACGCGCCAATGCCCGGTTATGTCTTGCCGCATAAGGAAAATGTCTGGCACAAAAACGATCCATAAGGCTTTGGTAAGTGCAGTGATCTTTATACATATCAAATACTTTTATGAGTGAAGCAACCGTCGCACTCCGATTTTTGCTGATAGTAGAAGTTGGACAGCCAATGGTCGCGGCATCCTTCGGGGAGATGGTTTGCTTTCGGTAAGGGATCAACGCCTTTCCTCGGAATTACCGGCGGCAGTCTCGTGCAAAGTGCGGATCTGTTCAACCGTCAGAGATTCTGGATTGCTACCGGAGTTATATTCAAATCCTTGTTCAACAGGCGTTCCTTTTTCTTTGAGCGCGTTAACACTGAAATCGTTGCTGCGGGTGAAAAAGGTGATCGTGGGACAAATCACGTAATGGTCTTCAAATTCTATGGTCAGATGCGAATCGTCGGCCGGGCACATGACCTCGTGCAGTTTTTCCCCTGGGCGGATGCCGATAATTTTCGTCGGCATATCCGGCGCCATCGCCCGTGCCAGATCGGTAATACGGATCGAAGGGATCCTAGGCACGAAAATCTCGCCACCCTGCATGCGCTCGAAGGACTTGAGAACAAAGTTCACTCCCTGATTGAGCGTGATCCAAAACCGGGTCATGCGCTCGTCGGTGATTGGCAGATGATCGGCGCCCTCCTCGATCAGCTGCCTGAAGAAAGGTACCACCGAACCGCGCGAACCCACTACGTTACCATAGCGCACCACCGAAAAACGCGTCGCGTGCGGGCCGACCACGTTATTGGCCGCCACAAACAGCTTATCCGACACGAGCTTGGTTGCGCCGTACAGATTGACAGGATTGGCCGCCTTGTCGGTAGACAAGGCAATGACCTGCCTGACCCGGCAGTCCAATGCAGCCTGAATCACGTTCTCCGCCCCGTGGATATTGGTCTTCACACATTCCATTGGGTTATATTCCGCGGTCGGCACCTGCTTGAGCGCGGCCGCGTGTACCACCACGTCCACGCCGTCCATTGCCTGCCGCAGCCTTTGAAGATCCCGCACATCGCCAATGAACCAGCGCAGGCAGTCGGCGGGAAACTGCCGCTGCATCTCAAACTGCTTGAGCTCGTCGCGGGAAAAGACGATCAGCCGTGTCGGATGAAACCGCTCCAGCACGGCTTTTACCAGCTTCTTTCCAAAAGAACCGCTACCGCCGGTTATCAGTACGCTTTTATCTTTGAACATTTGTTGGTTTTCGCTAACAGACGGCGCCTGCGGCCAGCACGAGATCCCGGTTGTTGACCCTATCTGGCGTGTTACACTCGAGCCCAATCCGCCTATGCGGCGCTACCACAAATTTGCGCATATATCCCCATCAGGAAAAGTGGTGTGCCGGGACAACATGTGGCGCCCCGGAATATATGTAATTAAAATTTTGCGGGTGTTCATTAAAACTGACTATCTGCATCTTTGGTCTATTTATACAGACTGTTGCTATCCCGTGGTAAGTCTATCCTGTAAAGGAAGATAAAGAGATAGTGAAGTTTATATAATGATAAAGTATATATACAGAACCTGGAAATGACAATGCCCGACTGGATCCACGAAGACACGGCGTATCTGATGCCGTATTTGGCAGTGCGCGACGCCGAAGCCGCCGCCGAATTTTATGAGCGCGCTTTCGGCTTTGAGCGTCTCGAAGTCGTCCCCGGCGAGGACGGACTGTCGATGCACATTGGCATGACTTATCGCGGCAAGGCCATCGTGATGTTCGGTTCCGCCGAGGGGCGCGAGATGTTCGGTTTCGAGGGGCGCGAAAAGGATTGCGCTCCGCCCGCCGAGAGCGGCGCTGTGTGTCCGGCGTCGTTTTATGTCTACTGCGAAAATGCGGACGAATTCATCGCGCGCGCCGGCGCCGCTGGCGCGAAAAAAACGATGGAGTTGGAAAATATGTTTTGGGGCGACCGCATCGGGCAGGTGCAGGATCCGGACGGCTATCGCTGGACGTTCGCCACCGTTGTTTCGCCGATGAGGTCTGCCGTCGATTCGCCCGACAACAAGACGAATCCGAATCGCAAAGCAGAATATCCCCGTCAGATAGCGGATTGTGTAGCCGGGTTTCTGAAAGACGGCGATCTCGAAGGAGTCGTATCGATGTTTCATCCCGAATGCAGAATATTTTTTCCGCCGAATGAACCGCCCAAAATCGGCAAAGAAGGCGCGCGCGAAATATTTGCCGAGTTCATCGAAATGCGCCCAACACTCATATCTACCATCACCAGTGAAGTGATCGTTGGCGATACCGCTCTCCTGCATGCCGTTTGGCGTTTTGAAGATGCGAACGGAACAATCATCGCCGAAGGCAATTCAATCGAAGTCGCCAAGAGACAGCCAGACGGCGGTTGGCGTTATTATATTGACTGTCCGCTTGGCGCGCCGCAGATTTCGCCATAGATGCCGCGTTGGTGGTACAATCACCCCAATTGACAGAATCTGGAAATGACAATGCCCGACTGGATCCCCGAAAACGCGGCGCACCTGACGCCGTATTTGACCATGCGCGACGCCGAAGCCGCAGCCGAATTCTATGTGCGCGCGTTCGGCTTTGAACAGCGCGAAGTCGTCCCCGGCAAGGACGGCCGCCCGATGCACATCGGCATGGCGTATCGCGGCAAGTCCATCGTCATGTTCGCTTCCGGCGAGGGGCACGAAAGAGACTGCGCGTCGCCCGCCGAAACCGGCGCTGTGTGTCCGGCATCGTTTTATGTCTACTGCGAAAATGCAGACCAACTCATCGCGCGCGCTGTCGCCGCTGGCGCGAAAAAAACCATGGAACTGGAAAACATGTTTTGGGGCGACCGCATCGGGCAGGTGCAGGATCCGGACGGCTATCGCTGGACGTTCGCCACCAAGGTCGGTGAGTTTGACATTTCCAAAGCGCCGCCGCAAATGCGGCCGGAGTGATGGCCGCGAGGCTGACCGAATTGCCGCCGACAAACTCTGTGCCACCATTGTAAATTAATTTTCCAATTGCAGCCCCTATATCGGATGATAAAAGACACCTCCAACCGGAACAATTCCGTAAATCAAAATCCACCCCTTACCTTCATGGACGAGGAAGAGCGAAATAAAGGAGCACAGCGCCACTCCACCCGGAATCAGCCGCCAAACATCCGGCACCTTGATGCAGTGGCAAAACTGGCTCATACCATATTTACCCATGCACCGTATAAAGTTAGCCTGACGCTGTTGTTCATAGTGCTGGCCGGGATGGCTGAGATATTTGGAATCGCCATGCTCATTCCGCTTCTGCACCTCATCCAGCCGGTTGAACCGTCCGATAAACAAGGCGTCCTAAACCAATTTATGATGCAAATCGGCGACATTATCCACCTCGAATGGACATTGCTGACAGTACTTGGGATATTCCTGGCAGTTGCCATCTTTCGCACAATATTGATAATGGGGCGAGATTTTTTCATGGCAGAAATACTATATGGATTCGCCATGTATTACCTAAAAAAAATCTACACGTACACCGCCGTAGCAAAATGGGAATACCTCAGCAACTACCGTCAATCCGACATTCAGAATATGCTGAGTCAGCAAATAAACCACACCAAAGAAAGTGCAGCCCTATTGATGCAAATAGCAGCGCATACCGGGATGACTATAATCAAGTTCACGCTCGCCGCATTGATTTCCCCGATTGCCGCCATCCTGTTATTTCTGATATGTATCGGGACTCTGATCTTTAAAGATTCGATCTTACAGCGCCCCAGCATTTTAGGCAGACAAATTCGCAAAAAGAATCAGTCACTCCAGGCCTATACAACAGATTTCCTGCGCGGCTTAAAACTAGCCAAGAGTCACAACCTGGAAGAAGCGCACACCCGGAAATTCATAAATATAATCACTGACCTATTCCAAATCCAACTGCGCTTTTCCTCGTTAAACGTGGTAACGAAGGCAGTTTCGGAGATAGTCGTTGTTCTTGTGTCCGTGATAATAGCCTGGTTTTGCCTGTCCAATTCCGTACTGACGGCCTCCGAGTTAATCATCATGATAGCGATCTTTCTGCGCACGTCTCCAGAAATAATAAAGTTGGTGGCACAAACACAACAGTTGATGCTTCGGATACCGTCATATTCCGATTTGCGGGAAGCGTGTCAAAAATTTGAAAACGCTACCGAGGTTTTGAATAATGATGACGAGTCCCTGATAACCCTGCACAGTACTCTGACAGCACAGGATATATCGTTCAGCTATACCAACACCAACGGTACCGAACTCAGCAAGCCGGTGCTGACAAACATCGATCTACAGATCCCTGCCAAAAAAATCACAGTGATTACAGGAGCATCCGGAGTAGGCAAAAGCACATTGGCGGAGATCCTAATCGGCTTGCGCGAACCGAGTGATGGCAAAATACTCATTGACGACGCACAGTTGTCTGTGGACGACATACGCCGCTGGCGAAGGTCTATCGCTTACATCCCCCAGACACCTTATCTGTTCCATGACACTATCCGGGAAAACCTGCTTTGGGCACGGCCCGAAGCAACAGAATCCGAGATATGGGAGGCGCTTCACCTCTCCTCGGCCAAGGAATTTATTACCGCCCTGCCCAGGGGACTGGACACCGTCGTCGGAGATTGCGGCGCCTATCTATCCGGTGGCGAGCAACAGCGCATAGCCCTGGCGCGGGCGCTGATAAGGAAACCAACCCTGATCATATTGGACGAATCGACAAACCAGCTAGACGCCAAAAACAAAAAATGCATCCTGACAACCCTGACATCCCTTCGCAGTCAAATAACCATGGTTATGATCTCCCATTCTCTGGACATAATTAAAAAGGCGGACAAAATCATACTACTCGATTCCAGCGGGGTCTCTGCCACCGAAACCTGGCATGAATTCTCCGCCGAACTGGAGCATATCAAAGACACGGAAAATAACGATAAAACTACGACGGTGGCAACAGGCAACTATTCCTGAAAGAGACGAGACTCCGAAACACCCAGAGGGAGAGGGAGAAACCTGAATAAAAGCGCTTCAATCCAACCTCACCCTCACCCCGGCCCTCTCCCAGAGGGAGAGGGAGAAACCCGAATAAAAGCCTTCAATCCAACCCCCCCCCCCAGCCCCCCAAACCCCCCTCTCCCTCTGGTGTTTTGTGCCGTATGATAGGATATACTCTCTTTCAATCCAATCCGGTATTCAATACGTTCAGAGGAGGTTAAAAAGTGGAGATTAAATTACATAAGCTGGCCACCACAACGCCGGCCACACGAAAGTATATTCAGACCTCAAACAAGAGCGCACCGACCTTGTCGCGTGAGCTCGGAGTCTCTCTGCCTACGATTTACAAGTGGCTGCGGGCCGGGCGCATCTATGACGGCTCCCACACGCGTCATAACCTCAATCCGAGCACGTCGCCGCAGCACGAGGAGATTATCACCGAGTTGCGGCTACGCTTGCGCTTGTCGCTGGATGATGTGGTTGAGGTGATGAACCGCTGTTTTCCCCAGACCTTCAGTCGCAGTGCGATCCATCGCTGCTTCAAGCGCTTAGGCGTAAACCGGCTGCCGCAAGTCAAGCAGTCGCGTGACTTCGGCTGTTTCGAGCAGGCCACGTGCGGGTTTATCCATATGGACTTCAAGGTGTTGAGCAAGCTCAAGAAGCAACGCAGCTATGTGCTGGTGGCGATTGACCGGGCTACGCGCTTTGTCTGGGTGAAAATCATTGCGCGCCGCGATGCCGCCACGACCTCGCAGTGTCTGCGTGAGTTCCTGGATGCGTTTCCCCACCCGGTGCATACCCTGCTTACCGACAACGATGGAGGCTTCACAGACCGCTTTGCAGTGGACAAGAAAGGCAAGCCAGACGGCAAACCAAGTGGTACGCATCCGTTTGACCGGGTGTGCCGTGAGCATCATATTGAGCATCGTCTCATTCGCCCGTTTCGACCGCAGACCAACGGCATGGTGGAGCGATTCAATCGCCGTTTGAGTGAGGCATTGCGCAGCCAGCCACAACTCAAAAGCAACTGGAGCAAGAACCGATTCCACAACCACGAGCAAAGAAACCAGTTCATCCACACATTTGTGAACAACTACAACCGAACCCGCTTAACCTGCCTGGGCTATAAATCTCCCAGCGAGGTCTTGAGCGATCACACGGGATGTAACATCTGGGAGAGGGGCCGGGGGTGAGGGTGGGGTTGGATGGGGTTGACAACCCCATACAACCCCATGAAAAAACAATTTGACAACCTCCAAAAACCCGCCATAATAAAAAACATCGAACGATTTTCAGTAACCCAAACTACACGAATGAGATCGAAACTTATGAAAGATACTCGTATAGCTCAGGCTGCAAGCGTAGCAGTGTCCCTGAACAAAACCCCCAACCCATTTCACAAGCCTAGGAGAGAAACTTTAATGACTCAATTAAAACGGCTGGTATCCTGCGACATAGACAATCCCGTCACCGCTCGCCCCGCAACATCCAATCGTCGGCGCCGATGGCGGTACGCCGGCGCGCTCGGACGGCTGCCCGCAATGCTGGCGGCGGCCTGCACGCTCATTGCGCCCGTTTCGGCAATCGCGCAGACCTCGTGTGGTAGCGTCATGCTGAAACTAAAACATCTGACCGCGCTGCTGCTGTTGATCGCCCTCGCCCCGGCCCCCGCATGGGCAATGCATTCGCTCTCCGCGCCCACTACCGGCTTTACTGCGAGAACTGGCGGCTTTGTCGGCCCCACAGTGAACGTGGGGCAGGCATTGGAATTTCTATTTCCACTCGGTACTGGTCCTACTGGTATTGGTGGGGGTGCATCGGGCAACTGTCGGAGACCAGGCGCCGCCATTGTTAGTACCGTAGTCCAACAAGTGCAGCTTTCAAGTTCATTTGATGAAATACGCTGGCGATGGACGGCACCTGCTTCAGTGGCCGGCAGGACATGTACTTTTTTCGTTGTAAATGTACGCCACGGTGAAGAATTACGCATTGATTTTGACATCATAGTCCGCCCCGAAGACAACACCGTCCCCGCCTTCAACAGCAACGCCAGCATCCCTGACCAGATTTACCTTGTCACCGGTGCCATTACCGGCCTCACCCTGCCGGAGGCCACCGGCGACGGCGCGCTCACCTACAGCATCACCCCGGAATTGCCCACCGGCCTGACCTTGACCGGCAACGTCCTCACCGGCACCCCGGCGGCGGACACCGCACAAGCCCTCACCGCCTACACCTACCGGGCCAGCGACAGCGACAGCAACACCGCCGACACCGACACCGGCACGCTCACCTTCACCATTGAAATCCTCGATGGCCGCGTCACACCCATGTTCATCAGCACGGCCAGCATCCCCGCCCAGACCTACAACGTGGGCACAGACATCGGCGCCGTCACGCTGCCGCAGGGATTCAACACCGGCGGCGGTGCGCTGGTCTATTCCATCACCCCGACGCTGCCCGCCGGCCTGACCTTGACCGGACGCATCCTCACCGGCACCCCGGCGGCGAACACCGCGCAGACGGCCACCGACTACACCTACCGGGTCGACGATAGCGACGGGAGTAGCGACGACTTCAGCACCCTCCCGTTCACCATCACCATACCCGCAGACGTGCCGGACAACGTTGCAGCGTATAATGAAACGGTAAATGAAGGCGTTCTCATCCCCGGTCTTGCCAGCGTAGTCACACCACCTGCGGGAGTCGAGCCGGCTCCGATATACACGTACACGATCACAGACAGAGGCACCTTACCCGAATCGTTTGCAAACTCTCTGGTTCCAGAAACCGGCGTTTTTTCAAGACGATTTTCATGTGCCGAATTATCTACCGGACAAACAGTCTATTCCTTTGAATGGGAGCTGCGAAACAGTGATGGAGACCTGGTGGTAACAGGCGCCCAGACAGGCATCATCACGCTGGGAGATGACCCGGACTGTGGACCAACCGCCACGCTCATCGGCACACTCACCGAAGCCGATCTATTTGCCACACCCGCGCCCACCGTCACCGTCGAATTGGACACCACCGAATATGTTGACCCCCTGGACACCAGCCACTTCACCGTCACGCAAAACACCCCCGGCGTCATCACCATCAGCGGAGTCACCCGCACCCGCGACACCGCCGCCACGCTCACACTGGCCTATAACAACGTCGACATCACCTTCACCAACACCATACGCATAAACGTACTCGCCGCCGGGCACACCGGCAGCGACAACCTGAGCACCAACAGACTCGATATCACCCCCAGACCCGGCGTCAACGTCTGCGACCGCACGCCGGTGGTGAGCGTTGCCATTGTCGACGCCTCGGCGGACCCTGACTGCACCGCCGTCAACGATTTGGCCACCATTACCAGCCTAAGTATCTCCGGGGGCATCACCGCACTGCAAAGCGGCGACTTTGCCGACTTGACCGGGCTTACTATGTTATCCCTGAACAACAACCCACTCACCACACTGCCCGCCGACATCTTTGCCGGCTTGATGGCGCTTGCGAGATTGGATTTGTCAGGGAACAGCCTCTCCTCGCTCAACCCCGCCACCTTTGCCGGCTTGACGATGCTTGACACTTTATCCCTGAACAACAACCAATTCGAGGCACTGCCCCCCACCGTTTTTGACCAACTCGCTATGCTCAACACAATCCGTTTGAACGGCAACCCGTTCACGCCCGCCACCGGACTGCCCGCCGGCATCTTTGACGAGATCATTGGTACCATTGGCGCCTCTGGTTTCGTTGTTGACGACACCGTCCGCGCCGGCCATTTTGTCTGCTCCCGTGCCGACGCCGATGCCATTGTCGCCACCATCGCCGGCGTGGACGACTGCCTGAGAATCACCACCGACCAACGCGGCACCTTCGTACAGGCCGATGCCGACCTCAGCGCCCTGACCATTTCCGCCGGCATTCTGGTGCCGGACTTTAACCCGGCCACCACCACCTACACCGTCGCCGTGGAAAACAGCGTCTCCAGCGTCACCATCACGCCGACGGCCAGACAGGACGGCATCATTACCGTTGACGGCGCAACGGTCACCAGCGGCAGCGCCAGTACAGCCCTTGCGCTGACCGCAGGCACCCCGCTGGTGGTAGATATAGAGGTCACCGCCCCGGCCCCGGGCACCGCCACCGTCACCTACACCGTAACCGTCACCCGCCAGACAGCCGGGACAACGGCGATGCTCACCGGCCCGCTGACCGGCCCGCTCACCGAGGCCGATCTATTTGCCGCCACCGCCCCGACGGTGACGATGACGCTGGCCGGCACGGAATTTGTCGGTAGCGCCGCCCTGGGGACGGACGACTTCTCGCTGAGTGATAACGTGCCCGGCACGGTCAGCATCACCGGTGTCACCCGCGACAGCGATACCGTCGCCACGCTGACACTGGCCTATGACAACGTCGACATCACCGCCAACGGCGCCTTGATAATGACCCTGCTGGCTTCCGGGCACACCGGCAGCGACAACCTGGCTACCGACAGTCTGGCGATCACCGCCAGCGCCGGCACGAATATATGCGGACGGACGGCGGAGGTGCGCGATAGACTCCTCGTCGTCCTCACCCCCCCCGACTGCACGGCTGTGGCTGGCTTGGCGGGGATTACGCAACTTGCGCTGAATTTTAGGGCTTCGAATCCACTCAGGGACATCACTGCGCTGCAACCCGGCGATTTTGCCGGCCTGACCGGGATGACGGGTCTGTCATTGAGTGGCAACAGTTTGACCACGCTGCCCGCCACCATCTTTGACGGCCTGGATAATCTTACCCGGATAACCTTGAACGGCAACGACCTCACCACGTTGCCCGCCACCATCTTTGACGGCGTTGATGCGCTGCAGACTTTGTCGTTGTACGAGAACCCAACGCTCACGGCGGGCACCGGCCTGCCCGCCGGCATCTTTGACGAAGTGCTCAATACCCTGGGCGCCGTTTTAGACTTTACCTCCGAGACCCAAGCCATCGACATCACCGGTTTAGTGGTCGACGCCGACGCCCGCGACGCCCATTTTGTCTGCTCCCGTGACGACGCCGATGCCATTGTAACCGCCACCTCCGGCGTAGACGACTGCCTGCGCATCACCACCACGCAATTGAACGCCATCACGGACGCCGATGCCAGCCTGAGCGCGCTGACCTTCTCCGCCGGCGAATTGAGACCCACCTTCGACTCGGCCGTCACCGAATATGACGTCGCCGTGGACGAGGCAATGGTCACCATCACGCCGACCGCCAACGAGGACGCCGCCACCATTACCGTGGACGGCGCCACGGTAGCCAGCGGCTTTGCCAGCGGGCCGATCACACTCACTACCGGCGCCGCCGTGCCGGTCACCATCGTCGTCACCGCCGGGGACGACAGCACCCAGCGCACCTACACAGTAATGGTGACCCGTGGCGGGCCGGAGGCGACGTTGGCCGGACCCCTGACCGAGGTCAACCTGTTCGGCACACCGGCGCCGACGGTGACCGTCACGCTGGACGGCGCCGAATTTGTGATCGCTGCCAACCTGAGCGGCGACGACTTCACACTGATGGATACCCTGGCCGGCACGGTGAGCGTGAGCGACGTCGACCGTACCAGCGCCACCGTCGCCACGCTGACACTGGAATACACCGGTGAAGACATCACCGCCGACGGCGCCCTATCCATAACCGTACGCCCATCCGCCTACCCCGGCAGCGGCGCCCTGATTACCAACACCATCCCGGTTACCGCCAGCGCCGGCGCCAACGTATGCGGGCGCACCGCACAGGTGCGGGATGAGATTGTCAGACGGTCCTCTGTCACCGAATGCACGGGCATCACCGACCTGGCAACCATTGCAGGAACGCTTGATCTGAATAGTGCAGGTATCTCTACATTGCAACCCGGTGATTTTGCCGGCTTGACGTCGCTGACGTTTTTACGTTTGTCCCGCAACCCCCTGCTGCAGGCACTGCCCCCCACCATTTTTGCCGGCTTGACGTCGCTGGATGATTTGACTTTGGGCCTCAGCGGGCTGGAGGCGCTGCCCCCCACCATTTTTGCCGGCTTGACGGAGCTGCGGCAGTTGAATTTGGACGGCAACAGTCTGAGCACACTGCCCGCCGGCGTTTTTGCCGGCTTGACGTCGCTGCAGAATTTGCGTTTGGACGGCAACGACCTGGAGGCGCTACCCGCCACCATCTTTAACGATCTGGATATGTTGCTTGGTTTGTTCCTGCACGAGAACTTGTTCACGGCGGACACCGGACTGCCCGCCGGCATCTTTGACGATGTGCTGGATACCCTGGGCCCCATTGTAACAACCGCACCTTCCTCTGCGGCGGAGCAGGTTATTGCAATTGACCAAAGAGTCCGCGACGCCCATTTTGTCTGCTCCCGTGACGATGCCGATGTCATTGTCGCCATCACCGCCGGCGTGGACAACTGCCTGCGCATCACCGCCGCCCAACTAACCGCCTTCCCGATGATCGACACCAGCCTCAGTGCCCTGACCATTTCCGACGGCGGTCTGGTGCCGACCTTTAACCCGGCCACCCTCGACTATGACGTCGCCGTACTCACCGCCGTCGAAAGCGTCACCGTCACCCCCACGGCCAACCAGAGCGGCGCCACCATTACCGTTGCAAGCGCAACGGTCGCCAGCGGCAACCCCAGTGGGCCGATTACGCTGACCGAAGGCACTCCGCTGGATATAGACATCGTCGTCACCGCCCCGGACGGCATGACCGCCAGCACCTCCACCGTAACCGTCACCCGCGCGGCGGCCGGGACAACGGCGACGCTGGCCGGCACGCTCACCGAGGCCAATCTATTTGCCGGCACCGCCATGGTAACCATGACGCTGGCCGGCACGGAATTTGTCGGTAGCGCCGCCCTGGGGACGGACGACTTCTCGCTGAGTGCTAACGTGCCCGGCACGGTGAGAATCACCAGAATCACCAGCACCACCGCCACCGCCACCACCGTCGCCACGCTGACACTGGAGTACGACGACGAAGACATCACCGCCAACGGCGCCTTGATAATGACCCTGCTGGCTTCCGGGCACACCGGCAGCGGCAACCTGGCTACCAACAGTCTGCCGATCACCGCCAGCACCGCCGGCGCCAATGTATGCGGGCGCACGGCACAGGTGGTGACTGAGATTGTCGCCGAGTCCTCTGCCACCGAATGCACCAGCATCACCGACCTGGCGACGATTGGGAGGCTTTCCCTGGCCAGTATGAACCTCGCTATGCTGCAAAACGGCGATTTTGACGGCTTGACGGGGCTTAATGACTTGAATTTTGGAATCAACCAACTCACCGCACTGCCCGCCGGGATTTTTGACGATCTGGCAGCGCTTACAATACTGAACTTGTCAGAGAACCAACTCGAGGAACTGCCCCCCGGCATTTTTGACGAACTGGATGCTCTCACCACACTCCGTTTGGAGGTCAACAACTTCACGCCGGGCACCGGACTGCCCGCCGGGATTTTTGACGAGATCCTCGATACTGTAATGGCCATCCCGATGTCGTCTGGATCTCTATTCTCTGCTGACGACACCGTCCGCGCCGCCCATTTTGTCTGCTCCCGTGACGACGCCGATGCCATTGTAACGGCCACCACCGGCGTCACCGACTGCCTGCGCATCAACACCATGCAATTGAACGCCTTCACGGACGCCGATGCCAGCCTGAGCGCGCTGACCCTCTCCGCCGGCGAATTGAGACCCACCTTCGACCCGGCCGTCTTCACCTATAACGTCGCCGTGGACGAGGCAACGGTCACCATCACGCCCACCGCCAACGAGGACGCCGCCACCATTACCGTGAACGCCGCCACGGTAGCCAGCGGCACTGCCAGCGGGCCGATCACACTCACTACCGGCGCCGCCGTGCCGGTCACCATCGTCGTCACCGGCGGGGACGGCAGCGCCGAGCGCACCTACACAATCATGGTGACCCGTGGCGCGCCGGCGGCGACGTTGGCCGGAACCCTGACCGAGGCCAACCTGTTCGGCACACCGGCGCCGACGGTGACCGTCACGCTGGAACGCAGTGTATATGCTGCCAACCTGAGCGGCGACGACTTCACACTGATGGATACGGTGGGTGGCACGGTGAGTGTGAGCGACGTCGCCCGTACCAGCACCGTCGCCACGCTGAGACTGGCCTATGACAACGTCGACATCACCGCCGACGGCGGCCTATCCATAACCGTACGCGCATCCGCCCACACCGGCAGCGGCGCCCTGCTGACCAACACGCTGCCGGTTACCGCCAGCGCCGGCGCCAATGTATGCGGGCGCACGGCACAGGTGCGGGATGAGATTGTCAGAGTGTCCTCTGCCACCGAATGTACGAGCATCACCGACCTGGCGACGATTGACACCCTTGAATTTAATGATCCTGCTCCAGGTGATGCCATCACTACGCTGCAAAGCGGCGATTTTGCCGGCTTGACGGGGCTGGAGAATTTGCGTTTTCTCCGTAACAGCCTCACCACGTTGCCTCCTGATATTTTTGCCGGCTTGTCCGCCCTTGTGGAGTTGAATTTGTTCAACAACGACCTCGACGACACACTGCCCGTCGGCGTGTTTGCCGGCCTGACCTCAGTGCAGAGTTTATTCATAAATAGTAACGCCTTCACATCCCTGCCCGCCGGCATCTTTGACGGCCTGGACGAGCTTGTGAATTTAGCCTTGCACACCAACCCGTCGTTCACCCCGGGCACCGGTCTGCCCGCCGGCATCTTTGACGACGTGCTCAATACTCTGGTTCTCATTCCTGCAATGCTTGGAAGCGAAGGACTTTCCGTTGACACCATCGGTCGCGCCGCCCATTTTGTCTGCTCCCTTGACGATGCCGATGCCATTGTCGCCTTCACCTCCGGCGTGGACGACTGTTTGAGAATCAACTCGACACAACTCGCCGCCTTCTTCGCCGCCGACACCAGACTCAGCGCCCTGACCATCTCCTCAGGCGGTATGTTGATACCGGACTTTGCGCCCGGGGTCACCACCTATACCGTCGGCCTACTCAACAGCGTGGAAAGCATCACGGTCACGCCGACGGCCAACCAGCCGACGGCCATGATTACCGTCGGCGGTGTTGCCGTGAACAACGGCACCCCCAGCGCCCCCATAACCCTGGACGTGGGCACAGCGATGGCTATAGAAATCATCGTGACCTCCCCGGGCCGCGCGACGACGGAGACCGTCACCGTGACCGCCACCCGTGAAGCGCTGGCGGCAGAGCTGGCCGGCGCCGTGACCGAGGCCAATCTGTTTGCCGCCACCGCCCCGACGGTGACGGTGACGCTGACCGGCGCCGACTACGTGGAAGCCGGCGAACTGATGCCGGACGACTTTACGGTAACCGATACGACGGACGGGACGGTGAGCATCACCGAGGTAGCCCGTACCAGCAACCGGATCGCCACGCTGACACTTGGGTATGATGATATGGACATCACCGCCGCCGGTACGCTGTTGGTGACGGTACTGGAATCCGGCCACAGCGCCAGCGGCGATTTGGCTACCGAAACTATCGATATTACCGCCAGCACCGGTGACAATGTGTGCGGACGGACGGCGCAGGTGGTGACGGGGATTGTCGGCGAGTCCGCTGCCACCGAATGTACGAGTATTGAGGATTTGGCTGATATTACGAGCCTTACCCTGACTAATCGGGGCCTCACAGCATTACGAAGCGGTGATTTTGCCGGGATGATGGGGCTTGCTGCTTTGAATTTGAGCAACAACCTAATTGCCACAATCGATGCCGGTACTTTTGCCGACTTGTCAGCGCTTCAGAATTTGAATTTGGGCGGATCGACCGGAAACAGACTCACCGCACTCGATGCCGAGGTGTTTGACGACCTGTCGGCCCTTACGAATTTGGATTTGCGAAACAACGACCTTGCCGCACTACCCGCCGACATTTTTGACGGCCTGAATGCGCTGGATAATCTGGACTTGGATGGCAACTCGTTCACGCCGGCAACCGGACTGCCCGCCGGCATCTTTGACGATATAATCGATACCCTGCGCACAGTTAGTAGCGGCACCCTCAATGTTGACGACACCGCCCGAGCCGCCCATTTTGTCTGCTCCCGTGACGACTTTGCGGCGATTACCGCCGCCGCCGGCGCCACCGACTGCCTGCTCGTTAGCTCGGCCTTCCTCGACGCCGATGCCACCCTCAGCGCCCTGACCGTCTCCCCCGGTGTCTTGACGCTGGCCTTTGACCCGGCCACCCTAGCCTATAACGTCGCCGTGCCAATCAATGTGACAAGAGTCACCATAACCCCCACCGCCACCCAGGACGGCGCCACCATTACCGTTGAAGGCACACCGGTCGCCAGTGGCGGCAGTATCGCCTACCCGCCGTTGTCGGGGATAGTGGTGCTGAGCGAAGACACCCCGACGGATATAGAAATCGTCGTCACCGCCCCGGACGGCATGACGGAGGAGACCTACACCCTGACCGCCACCCGCCAGGGTAGCGACCGGGTGCAGCTCACCGGCCCGATCACCGAGGCCAATCTGTTTGCCGGCACCGCCGTGGCGACGATGACGCTGCCCAACACCACCGAATTTGAACCCGGAGTAGCGACGACGGACTTCCGCATCAGTGACACCGTAGACGGCGCCATCAGCATCGCCGGTGTTGCCCTGGTCGACGGCAGCAGCACCACAACCGCCACGATCATGCTGACACACAGCGGCGAGGACATCACCGCCGACGGCACATTCTCCATCGACCTGCTGGACTCCGGGCACACCGGCAGCGGCGACCTGGCCGCCGACACTCTGCCGATCACCACCAACCCCGGTGACTACGTCTGCGGACGCACGGCGGCAGTGCGGGATGCCATTACCACCGCCAGCGCCGGTGCCAACTGCGCCAACATCACCGATCTGGCCGACATTACCGCCCTCGATCTATCCAACCAGGGCATCACCGGGCTGCAAGACGGCGACCTGGACGGGCTGGATGCGCTCGTCACGCTGGCACTGGCCGGCAACCCCTTCACCGCCGACACACTGCCCGCCGGCACCGCCGGCGGACTGCCCGCCGGGATCTTTGACGACGTGTTGGACACCCTGGGCGACGTTGGTACCGCCTTCACCGTCGACAACATCGGCCGCCAGGCGCATTTCATCTGCTCCCGTGCCGACGCCAGCGCCATAGTCTCTGTCACCGGAGTCACCGACTGCCTGCGGATTACCGAGGCGCAACTGGCCGCCTTCCCGCCCATAGACACCTCGCTGCGGGCGCTGACACTGTCCACCGGCGACCTGATGCCCGCCTTTGACCCGGCGATCACCGCCTACAACGTCGGCGTAGCCGCCAGCACCAGCACCGTCACCGTCACCGTCACGCCCACCGCCAACCAGAGCGACGCCACCATTACCGTGAACGGCGACGACGTGGACAGCGGCAGCGCCAGTGACCCCGTGACGCTGGTGGCAGGTACGGCGGTACCGATCACCATTCAGGTGACCGCTACCGGTGGTACGACCAAGGATTATGTGGTGATGGTGACGAGAGGGGGGGCTTCGGCGGTGTTGTTGGGCGACTTGGGCGAACAGGGACTGTTCTCTTCCGCCGCCTCACGGCGAACGGCGGTGACTCTGGCACGCACCGAATTTGTGGCCGCTACCGAACTGGGGCCGGACGACTTCATGGTGACCGAGACCATAGATGGGACGGTGAGCGTGGCCTCTGTTACCCGCACCAACGCTACAGCGGTGACTCTGACGATGGAATACACCGGCACCGACATCACCGCCAACGGCGTTTTTTCCATAACGGTACTCGCATCCGGTCACACCGGCAGCGGCGACCTGATTACCAACACTCAACCGATTACCGCCAGCACCGGGGTGAATGTATGCAGGCGCACGCCGGCGGTGCGGGATGCGCTTACCGGCAGCGGAGGAGACTGCACGAGTATCACGGATTTGGCTACACGTACGCAGCTTACCATTCAGAGTCGCGGCGTAACTTCGTTGCAAAGCGGTGATTTTGCCGGCCTGTCGGCACTTAGAACTTTGCTTATTAGCGGCAACCCAATCACTACACTGCCTGCCGATATTTTTGCCGGCTTGTCGGCGCTTGAGGATGTGAATCTTGCCAATAACAACCTCGACACACTTGATGCCAACGTTTTTGCCGGCTTATCGTCAGTTGATGATTTGTTCCTGTCTAATAACAACTTCGAATCCCTGCCCGCCGGCATTTTTGACGGCCTGGGTGCGCTTGAGGATTTAGCTTTGGGCGGAAATCCGTGGACGCCGGGAACCGGACTACCCGCCGGCATCTTTGACGACGTGCTCAATACCGTGGGTCCCGTTGCACTCGGCGGAACCGCCGGACTCGGCGTAGACGCCGTCGGTCGGGCCGCCCATTTTGTCTGCTCCCTGCCCGTTGCCGATCTAATCGTAGCCGCCACCGCCGATGTGGACTCCTGCCTCCGCATCACCGTCGCCCAACTAGCCGCCTTCGCCATGGTTGACACCTCTCTCTCCGCCCTGACCATTTCCTCAGGCGATATGTTGATGCCGGCCTTTAGCCCGGCCACCACCACCTATACCGTCGGCGTACTCAACAGCGTGGAAAGCATCACGGTCACGCCGACGGCCAACCAGTCGACGGCCATGATTACCGTTCAAGGCGCACCGGTCGCCAACGGCAGCGCCAGTGCCCCCATACCCCTGATGACGGTGGGCGCAGAGGTGGCTATAGAAATCATTGTGACCGCCCCGGACGGCATGACGATGCAGACCGTGACCGTGACCGCCACCCGTGAAGGGGCGCCGGCGGCAGTGCTGGCCGGCACCGTGACCGAGGCCAATCTGTTTGCCGCCACCGCCCCGACGGTGACGGTGACGCTGACCGGCACCGACTACGTGGCAGCCGGCGAACTGATGCCGGACGATTTTACAGTAACCGATACGCTAATGGACGGGACGGTGAGCATCACCGAGGTAGCCCGTACCAGCAACCGGATCGCCACGCTGACACTGGGGTATGACCGTGTAGACATCCCCGATGCCGGCGGTATGCTGTCGGTGACGGTACTGGCTGCCGGTCACAGCGCCAGCGCCAGCGGCGACTTGGATGCCGGGATGATCGATATTACCGCCAGCCCCGGTACGAACGTGTGCGGAAGGACGGCGCAGGTGGTGACGGCGATTCTCGCTCTTTCTACTCCTGGCAGCGAATGCACAAACGCAGTTGATTTGACTACGATTACGGACCTTCGCCTGGGTGCTCAGGGCATCGCAGAATTACGAAACGGTGATTTTGCCGGCTTGTCGGGGCTTACGATTTTGACTTTAGACAACAACAGACTCGAAACACTCCCTGCCGATATTTTTGCCGGCTTGACGGAGCTTGTCGGTTTGAATTTGTCCATAAACCGATTCACCACACTCCCTGCCGATATTTTTGACGGCTTGACGGAACTTAGGACTATGAGTTTGGCCGGCACCAGCCTCGGCGGCGTGATAATGGGTACACTCGAAACACTCCCTGCCGATATTTTTGACGGGACGGCGCTTGTCGGTTTGAGTCTGATTGACAACCCTTTCACGCCCGAAACCGGACTGCCCGCCGGCATCTTTGACGATATACTCGATACCCTGGGCCCATTCGGTACTAGCGTCAACGACGAATTCGGCATTGACAACAGAGTCCGCGACGCCCATTTCATCTGCATCCGTGACGACGCTGACGCGATTGTCGCCTTCACCTCCGGCGTGGACGACTGCCTCCGTATCTCCACGGCAGATCTAACCGCCTTCTTCGCCTCCGATGCCACCCTCAGCGCCTTGACGATTTCCGACGGCGTACTGTCACCGGCCTTTGACCTGGCCACCGTCGCCTATACCGTCGCCGTGCAAAACAGCGTGGCAAGCGTCACGGTCACGCCGACTGCCAGCCAGTCGATGGCCACCATTACCGTGAACGACACAGCGGTGAACAGCGGCGCCGCCAGCACGGCGATTACGCTGCCCGAGGATACGACGACGGCGATCTTGATTGCCGTGGGCGCCCCGAATGGCAGCAGCACGACGACCTACACCATCAACGTCACCCACCCGGCGGCGACCGACGCTTCGGCGGCCCTGACAGGGCCGCTGACGCTGACCGAGGCCGATCTGTTCGCCGCCACCACCCCGACGGTGATGGTGACACTGACCGGCACTGGATATGTGGATAGCGCCGACCTGATGCCGGACGATTTTGCGGTGACGGATACCATAGACGGGACGGTGAGTATAGCAGCCGGCGTGGAGCGTACCAGCACGACGGTGGCGACGCTGTCACTGAGCTATGATGCCGTGGACGTTTCCGACGATGGCTTCTTGACGGTGGCGGTACGGGCTTCCGGGCATACCGGCGCCGGCAACCTTTCCGCCGGCCGTCTGGACATCACCGCCAGTACCGGCACGAATGTATGCGGGCGCACGGCGGCAGTGCGGGATGCGATTGTGGGATTGTCGGCTGCCACCGAATGCACCAGCGTGACGGATCTGGCTACGATTGCCGGGGCGCTCGATTTGTCCGGGGCCGGGATCACCGCATTGCAGCCGGGTGATTTCGCCGGACTGGCGGCATTGACGGTTTTGAATCTGTCCGGCAATATGCTGGCGACCTTGCCGGCGGGTGTGTTTGACGATTTGGCGGCATTGACGGTTTTGGATCTGTCCGGCAACAGTCTGGGCGCCTTGGATGCGGCTCAGTTTGGCAGCCTGATGGCGTTGCAGACTTTGGATCTGTCCGGCAATACGCTGGGTACGCTGGATGCGGCGCAGTTTGGCGGCCTGGCGGCGTTGCAGACTTTGGATCTGTCCGGCAATACGCTGAGTGCACTGGATGCGGCGCAGTTTGGCGGCCTGGCGGCGTTGCAGACTTTGGATCTGAGCGGCAACCGGCTGCGTGCCTTGGATGCCGGTGCGTTTCAGGGGCTGACCGCGCTGGCGACCTTGAGCTTGGCCGGCAACTCCTTCACGGCCGGGAGCGGCCTGCCGTCCGGTGTGTTTGATGACGTGCTGGATACGCTGCTCACGATTGGCGCCGGGCCGACCGGCTTGATCGTGGACGACAACGTCCGCGCCGCCCATTTTGTCTGTAGCCTGCCGGAGGTGGGCTTGATCGTGGCCGGGACCAGCGGGGATTGCCTGCGGGTCACTGCGGCGCAACTGGCGGCTTTTGCGATGCAGGACTCCAGCCTGAGTGCGCTGACGCTCTCGGACGGCGCGCTGGTTCCGGCCTTCGCTCCGACCATCCTCTCCTATAGCGTCGGTGTGGCCGGCGACGTGACAATGGTGACGGTAACGCCGACGGCTAACCAGGCGGCAGCGACGATTACGGTGGGCGGCGCTCCCGTGAACAGCGGCGAAGCCAGCGATCCGATTACACTGACCGCGGGTACGATAGACATCGTGGTGACGGCCGCGGACGGCGCCGCCACAACGACTTATGCAGTGACGGTGACCCCTGGCGCGGCTACGGCGACGTTGGCCGGCACGGTGAACGAGGCGGCGCTGTTCGCCACCCCGACGGTGACGGTGACGCTGGCGCGCTCGGCATACGTGGACGCTGCCGATCTGACGATGGCCGATTTCACACTGACGGACAGCATAGCGGGGACGGTGAGTATTACCGGCGTGGAGCGTACCAGCACGACGGTGGCGACGCTGACCCTGGCCTATGACGACGTGGACATCACTGCCGATGGGGAGTTGTTCTTGACGGTGCTGGCCACCGGGCATACCGGCAGCGTCGACCTGGTCTCCCCCAGCTTGCGGATTGCGCAGAGTACCGGTGTGAATGTGTGTGGGCGCACGGCGGAGGTGCGGGATAGGATTGTCGGCGCTTCCTCGGCGAGCGAATGCACGAGTATCACGGATTTGGCTACGATTCAGACGGGGAGTATTACAGGTATCTTTTCGTTGAGTGATAGAGGAATCACTTCGTTGCAAGACGGTGATTTTGCCGGGATGACGGGGATGAGGAATCTTCGGTTGGAACAAAACAGCTTGACTACATTGCCTGCCGGCATTTTTGCCGGTTTGTCGGGGCTTGAGGTTATAGTTATAACCGACAACAATCTCGAAACATTGCCCCCCAATGTCTTTGCCGGCTTGTCGGCACTTACGGCTTTGGGTTTAGCTGGTAACAACCTCGCATCCCTGCCTGCCAATGTCTTTGCCGGCTTGTCGTCACTTACGTTTTTGAGTTTGGATGGTAACAACCTCGCATCCCTGCCCGCCGACATTTTTGACGGCCTGGGGCTTGTGAATTTCACTCTGTTCGGCAACCCGTTCACAGCGGACACCGGACTGCCCGCCGGCATCTTTGACGACGTGATCGGTACTCTGGATCCCATTACAGCCGTGGATCCCTCTACATCCAACACCAGAGGATTTATCGTTGACGACACCACCCGAGCCGCCCATTTTGTCTGCTCCCGTGCCGACTTTGCGGCGATTACCACCGATGCCGGCGCCACCGACTGCCTGCTCGTTACCTCGGCCCAACTCACCGCCTTCATACAGGCCGACACCGGCCTGAGCGCCTTGACGATTTCCGACGGCGCCCTGAGCCCGGCCTTTGACCCGGCCACCGCCACCTATACCGTCGCCGTACTCAACACCGTCGACGAAGTCACGGTGACACCGACGGTCAGACAGAGCGGCGCGACCATTGCCGTCCAAACCGTGGCGGTCACCAGCGGCAGCGCCAGTACAGCCCTTCCGCTGGTGGAAGACACTCCGCTGGCTATAAACATCGTCGTGACCGCCCCGGACGGCAGCACGATGGGGACCTATACGGTAACCGTCAGCCGCCCGGCGGCGACCGACGCTTCGGCGGCACTGAGCGGGACGCTGACCGAGGCCATTCTGTTCGCCGCCACCGCCACGGCAACGGTAACGCTGGCCAGCACTGAATATGTTTCCGGTTTGTCGGAGGCGGATTTCACGGTGACGGATACCATAGATGGGACGGTGAGTGTGACCGGTGTCACCCGCACCAGCGATACAGTGGCGGACCTGGTTCTGAGCTATGATGCCGTGGACGTTTCCGCCAATGGCTTCTTGACGGTGACGGTACTGGCTGCCGGGCATACCGGCGACGTCGACCTTGCCGCCGGCAGTCTGGCAATTACCGCCAGCGCGGGCGCGAACGTGTGCGGAAGGACGGCAGAGGTGGTGGCTGCGATTATGACTGTCTCTACTGCCGCCGATTGTACGGATATCCCGAATTTGGCTTCGATTACGGAACTTGATCTGAGTGGTGTGGTCACGACCTTGCAAAGCGGCGATTTTGCCGGGATGACGGGGCTGACGAGTTTGAATTTGAGTGGCGATCTATTCATCGAGGCGAACAGGCTGAGAGCGTTGCCCGCCGATATTTTTGCCGGCTTGACGGCGCTTCAGACTTTGAATTTGACCAGCAACGAACTCGACGCCCTTGATGCCGATCAGTTTGCCGGTTTGACGATGCTGACGACTTTGGATTTGCAGAGCAACAACATCGACACACTGGATGCCGATCAGTTTACCGGCTTGACGGCGCTGACGAGTTTGAATTTGCAGAACAACCCACTCGGCGAACTGGATGCCGGTCAGTTTGCCGGCTTGACGGCGCTTCAGCGTTTGGCTTTGCGGAGTACCCAACTCAACGAACTGCCCCCCACCATTTTTGCCGGTTTGTCGGAGCTTGAGATTTTGGATTTGGCTCGCAACGGCCTCGCCGCCCTTAATCCCAATCAGTTTGCCGGCTTGACCGAACTGACTGATTTGTTTTTGAATAGGAACGCCCTCACATCGCTGCCCGCCAACATTTTTGCCGGTTTGTCGGCGCTTGAGATTTTGCAGTTGAGCAACAACCCACTCGGCGAACTGGATGCCGGTCAGTTTACCGGCTTGACAATGCTTGATCTTTTGAATTTGGGCAGCAACCAATTCACCACCCTGCCTGCCGGTCTGTTTGACGGCCTGGAGGCGTTGTCGACTTTGTCTCTGCAATTCAATATGTTCACGCCGGGAACCGGTCTGCCCGCCGGGATCTTTGACGACGTGTTAGACACCCTGGGCGGCATCGGTATCGCCTTCGAGGTTGACGACACCGTCCGTGACGCCCATTTTGTCTGCTCCCGGGACGATGCCAATGCCGTGGTCGCCGCCACCGACGACGTGGACGACTGCCTGCGCATTATCTCGTCAGAGTTGACCGACTTCGTGGACACGGATGCCGACCTGACGGAGCTGACTATCTCGGTCGGCGATTTGGTTCCGGCCTTCGATCCGGCCATTTTCGACTATACTGTCGCCGTGGCCAACGACGTGGCAATGGTGACGGTAACGCCGACGGTCAGACAGACCAGCGCGACGATTACGGTGAACAACGTCGCAGTGGACAGCGGGGCTGCCAGCATGCCGATTATGCTGATGCTGAACACGGCGGAGGATGTCCCCGTGGTGGTGACGGCCACGGACGGCATCACGGTGCGCACCTATACGATAATGGTGACCCGTGGCGGGGCTGCGGCGACGTTGGCCGGAACTGTGAACGAGGCGGCGCTGTTCGCCACCCCGACGGTGACGGTGACGCTGGAGCGCTCGGAATACGTGGACGCTGCCGATCTGACGATGGCCGATTTCACACTGACGGACAGCATAGCGGGGACGGTGAGTATTACCGGCGTGGAGCGTACCAGCACGACGGTGGCGACGCTGACACTGGAGTATGACAACGTGGACATCACTGCCGATGGGGAGTTGTTCTTGACGGTGCTGGCCGCCGGGCATACCGGCAGCATCCCCCTGGTCTCCCGCAGCTTGCGGATTGCGCAAAGCGCCGGCACGAACGTGTGCGGAAGGACGGCGGAGGTGGTGGCTGGGATTGTGGCTGCCTCCGCTGCCACCGAATGCACGAGTATCACGGATCTGGCGACGATTATGGAACTTAACTTTAATCAGCCTGATCCCAAAGTCCCAGGTGGTGGCATCACTACGCTGCAAAGCGGCGATTTTGCCGGCTTGTCGGGGCTTACAGATTTGCTTTTTCTCCGTAACAGCCTCACGACGTTGCCTCCCGATATTTTTGCCGGCTTGTCCTCGCTTGAGGAGTTGAATTTGTTCAACAACGACCTCGACGACACACTGCCCGTCGGCGTGTTTGCCGGCCTGACCTCAGTGGAGAGTTTGTTCATAAACAGGAACAACTTCGCATCCCTGCCCGTCGGCATCTTTGACGGACTGAATGAGCTTGAGAATTTAGCCTTGCACAACAACCCGTTCACCCCGGGCACCGGTCTGCCCGCCGGCATCTTTGACGACGTGCTCGATACTCTGCTCGTTGCAACCACTATTGGAAGCGATGGACTTTCCGTCGACGCCACCGGCCGGGCCGCCCATTTTGTCTGCAGCCTTGACGATGCCGATGCCGATGCCGTGGTCGCCGCCACGATGGACGTGGACAACTGCCTGCACATTACCGAGGCACAACTCACCACCTTCTTCGCCACCGACACCAGACTGAGCGCCTTGACGATTTCCGCCGGTGTGCTGAGACCGGACTTTGACCCGGCCACCCTCGAATATGATGTCACCGTACTCGACACCGTGGGCGAAGTCACGGTGACGCCGACGGTCAGCCAGAGCGGCGCGACGGTTACCGTCCAAACCGTGGCGGTGGACAGTGGCAGCGCCAGTGAGACGATTACGCTGACCGCAACACCGATGAATATAGACATCGTGGTGACCGCCCCGGACGGCACTACCGGCACCTACACGCTGACGGTCTCCCGCCCGGCTATGGGCGGGGCAACGGCGATGCTGGAGGGAACTGTGACCGAGGCCAATCTGTTTGCCGGCACCGCGATGGTGACGGTGACGCTGATGGACACTCAATACGACTCCGGGGTGGGGGCGGCGGATTTCAGGCTGAGTGATGACGTGGCCGGCGGGACGGTGAGCCTGAGGAGAGACAACTTCACCCTCAACAGCGCTACGACGGCGACGCTGACACTGTTGTATAGCGGCGAGGATATAACCGCCGGCGGCACTTTGATGATGACCTTGCTGGCTTCCGGGCACACGGGCACGGCGCCGCTGGCTACCAACGGTCTGGAGATTGACGCCAGCGACGGCGCGAATATCTGCAACCGGACGGCAGAGGTGCAGGCTGCGATTTTGGTTGCCTCTACTGCCACCGAGTGTACGAGTATCACGGATCTGGCTATGATTACGGAACTTGATCTTGACGGTGATGGCATCACCGCGCTGCAAAGCGGCGATTTTGCCGACTTGACGGGGCTGACGAGTTTGCTTTTGGCAAACAATGACCTGAGCGCGTTGCCTGCCGATATTTTTGACGGCCTGGCGCTTGTGAATTTGGCGCTGCTCGGCAATTCGTTCACGGCGGGAGGTCTGCCCGCCGGGGTGTTTGACCCTGTGCTCAATACGCTGGCCACCATTGCCACCAGCGGCGCCAGCGGCTTTGTTGTCGACGACACCGTCCGCGACGCCCATTTTGTCTGCAGCCGTTCCGACGCTGACGATATAGTAACGGCTACCACCGGCGTGACCGACTGCCTGCGGATTACTGCGGCACAGTTCGACGCCGTGGTGGGCAATGTCATGCTGAGCGCCTTGACGATCTCCGAGGGTACCCTGGACCCGGCCTTCGATCCTGCTGTTACTGTCTATACGGTGACGGTGGCCAACAGTACCGCCAGTGTGACGGTGACACCGACCGCCGCCAGCAGCATCTCCACGATTACCGTGAACGGTATGTCGGTGGTCAGCGGCAGCGCCAGTGCAGCGATTGCGCTGGCGGCAGGCGCTTCGCTGAATATAGTTATTGTGGTGACCGCCGACGACGACACGACGGGCGCCTATAGGGTGGCGGTGACCCGTTTGCCGGCAGACGAGGCGACGGCGACGCTGGTGGCCTCGATGCCGCTGACCGAGGCGAACGTGGACGGCGCCACGGTGACGGTGACGCTGGCGAATACGGAATATGAGGATCCGCTGGCGATGAATAATTTCATGCTGACGGATACGGTGGCAGCAGGGACGGTGAGCCTGAGCGGTGTAGACCGCACCAGCGCTACGGTGGCGACGCTGACGCTGGCATATACCGGCGCAGCCTTTAGCGGAGACGGTACGCTGTTGGTAACGGTGCTGGACACCGGCCATACCGGCACGGGCGATCTGCCTGCCGGCAGTGTGCCGATTACCGCTACTGCCCCGGCCCCGGCCCCGACGGTGACCGAGATAGCGATTACCAGTACCGGCCCCTATGCGCTGGACGAGGAAATCGATGTGACGGTGACCTTTAGCGAGAATGTGACGGTGGTCGGTATGCCTCAGATTGCGCTGATGGTGGATACGAATGCCCGCCAGGCGATCTTCGCGAGCGGCAGCGGCAACGCCAACCTGGTGTTCACCTATACGGTGGTCGCCGGGGAGACGGATGCGAACGGCGTGAGCATTAACGCCGATGCGCTGACCCTGAATGGCGGCACGATTCGAAATTCCGCCGGCGATGATGCGGTCCTGACTCATACGATTACCGTGACCGCAGTTCCCGCCAATGCGGTGGATACGACGGCGCCGTCCTTTAGCAGCGCCGCGGTCGATGTCAACGTGCTGGTACTGACCTATGAGGAGGATCTGGATACGAGTTCGACCCCGGCCAACGACGCTTATACCATCGGGCTGAGCAGCGGCACGCCGCCGACGGTGAGCGGAGTGACCATCAGCGGCGCCACGGTGACGCTGGCACTGAGCGCCCCCGTCGGCAACGGTCTGACGGCGACGGTGAGCTACACGCCCGGCAGTACGCCGTTGCGGGATATTGCCGGCAACAATGCGGTCGGGCTGACTGATGCGTCTGTGACCAATAACACGTCTTCCGATCCTGCGGCTTCGCTGACCGCCCCGACGCCGCTGACCGAGGCGAACGTGGACGGCGCATCGGTGACGGTGACGCTGGTGAATACGGGATATGAGGATCCGCTGGAGGTGGTGGGTGATTTCACGCTGACCGATACGGTGGCAGGGACGGTGAGCCTGAGCAGTGTGACCCGCACCAGCACCACGGCAGCGACGCTGACGCTGGCATATAGCGGCGAAGCCTTTAGCGGAAGCGGTACGCTGTCGGTAACGGTGCTGGACGCCGGACATACGGGCGCGGGCGATTTGACGACCAACACGGTGGATATTACCGCGACTCCGGCTGGCCCTGATCTCATGCCGACCTTCGGTATTGCGACCATCTCCAACCAGACTTATATCGAGGGCACTACCATCACCGCCGTGATCCTGCCGACCGCCACCAGCGGAGACGCGCCACTGGCCTATACGCTGACCCCGGTCCTGCCCAATGGGCTGAGCTTCAACACAGCCACGCGCATGCTGTCCGGTACGCCGACGGCGATGCAGGCTGCGGTCACCTACACCTACACGGTGACAGACAGCGATAGGGATACCGATACGCTGACGTTCACCATCACCGTCAGCCCGGCCGGCCCGGTCACCCCGGTCACCCCGGTTACCCCCGGCCCGACACCGGAGCAGACGGCGGTGCTGCATGACGAAATCGCCCCGCAGGCTTTGCAGACGGTGGCCGGCAGTGTGGTTGCCTCGGTAGGCGCGCGTATCGAGACGACGGTCCAGGGCGTCTCCACCGGCGGTGTGCGGCTGGATGGTCAGGGCATGGAGGGGGATGGGGCGGCTATCCTGCGGGGTTTCCTGGACAAGGTGCCGGAATATACGCGCTCGATCAAAGAGGGCGATCTGAATTGGAAGCGGATGCTGGCTAATTCTTCTTTCAGTTTGAATGCCGCCGGTGACGGCAGCGCAGGCGGCGGCCTGGGCGTATGGGGCAGCGGCCACTACATGGAGTTTAACGGAGACGACAACGATCTCGATTGGGATGGCGATTCTTTCAGCTTCCAGATCGGCGCAGATACCCGCTTGAGGCCCGATCTGCTGACGGGCATAGCGGTTTCGTGGAGCGAGGGCGACGTGGAATACAGCCTGGGCGACGGGGCGGATGCGGAGCGGGGCGATTATGTCCTGACCCTGACCGGCATCCATCCGTATCTGGGCTGGTCGAGCGGGGACGGCCGGATGAGTTTGTGGGCGAGCTTGGGCTATGCGGACGGCAAGATAGAGATCGAGCCGGACGAGGGCGTTGATCGGGAGCATGATACCACGGTGGTTTCGGTGGCGGGCGGCTTCACGCGCAGTTTGACGGACTTCCTGAGGATCAAGGGTGATTTCTCCGGCCTGGAGGCCGACATTGATGAAGCGGACGAGGTGCTCAATGACAGTGACTTTAGCACAGAAAGTCAACGGTTACGGCTGTTATTGGAGGGCCGCCATCAACAGCGCCTGCCCGGCGGCGGCACTCTGTCGCAAAGCGCCGAGGTAGGCTACCGCGTGGATGAGGGCGACAGCGATGCGGACACCGATGGAACCGAGGTAGGCGGGAGCGTTGACTATCACAATCCGGCCACCGGCTTCAGCGTATCGGGCAAGATACGCGCACTGGTGGGCAACAGTGATTATCAGGAGTGGGGAGTCTCCGGCCTGATTCGACTGGAATCGGACGCCCAGGGGCTGTCTTTCACGCTGGAACCGGGCTACGGCGACACGGCTGGCAGCGCCGGTGAGCTGTGGCAACGGAAAACCCCATATCTGGAGACGGAGCGCCAGAGCTACGGCGCTAGGATGAAGATGCACCTGGGCTATGGCTTGCATGGCGGCATTATGCCTTATACCGAGTTGACGAGCGGCGAGGCGCTACGCAGTTTCCGCATGGGCGTGAAGTGGCAGTTAGGCAAGGCGCTGGATCTGAATCTGTTCGGCGAGCAGTATGAAGCGGATGAGAGTGATAATAGCCTGCAATTGGAGGGGAAGTTGGAGTTTTGATTGATTGAGTGACTCCCCTGGGGGAGTCACTCAACCCTCACCCCGGCCCCTCTCCCAAAGGGAGAGGGGGGTTGGATAAAATCGTTATTATTCAGTTTTCTCCCTCTCCCTCTGGGTGTTACATCCCGTGTGATCGCTCAAGACCTCACTGGGAGATTTATAGCCCAGGCAGGTTAAGCGGGTTCGGTTGTAGTTGTTCACAAATGTGTGGATGAACTGGTTTCTTTGCTCGTGGTTGTGGAATCGGTTCTTGCTCCAGTTGCTTTTGAGTTGTGGCTGGCTGCGCAATGCCTCACTCAAACGGCGATTGAATCGCTCCACCATGCCGTTGGTCTGCGGTCGAAACGGGCGAATGAGACGATGCTCAATATGATGCTCACGGCACACCTGGTCAAACGGATGCGTACCACTTGGTTTGCCTTGTGGCTTGTTTTTCTTGTCCACTGCAAAGCGGTCTGTGAAGCCTCCATCGTTGTCGGTAAGCAGGGTATGCACCGGGTGGGGAAACGCATCCAGGAACTCACGCAGACACTGCGAGGTCGTGGCGGCATCGCGGCGTGCGATGATTTTCACCCAGACAAAGCGCGTAGCCCGGTCAATGGCCACCAGCACATAGCTGCGTTGCTTCTTGAGCTTGCTCAACACCTTGAAGTCCATATGGATAAACCCGCACGTGGTCTGCTCGAAACAGCCGAAGTCACGCGACTGCCTGACTTGTGGCAACCGGTTTACGCCTAAGCGCTTGAAGCAGCGATGGATCGCACTGCGACTGAAGGTCTGGGGAAAACAGCGGTTCATCACCTCAACCACATCATCCAGCGACAAGCGCAGGCGTTGGCGCAACTCGGTGATAATCTCCTCGTGCTGCGGCGACGTGCTCGGATTGAGGTTATGGCGCGTGTGGGAGCCGTCATAGATGCGCCCGGCCCGCAGCCACTTGTAAATCGTAGGCAGAGAGACTCCGAGCTCACGCGACAAGGTCGGTGCGCTCTTGTTTGAGGTCTGAATATACTTTCGTGTGGCCGGCGTTGTGGTGGCCAGCTTATGTAATTTAATCTCCACTTTTTAACCTCCTCTGAACGTATTGAATACCGGATTGGATTGAAAGAGAGTATATCCTATCATACGGCACAAAACATCTGGGAGAGGGCCGGGGTGAGGGTGGGAACCATCCTGGGAGAGGGCCGGGGTGAGGGTGGGGGTTGACACCCTGAGCGGCATCCGGCAACATCAACCCATGTTCACAAATATTATATATTCCACCTGAAACCGCGATGAGCACCACCGCATTATACAAGGCCTTGTTGGAGGCCAATGTGTCTGAGAAAACTGCTGAAAGAGCAGTTGAAGGCTTGGCCTTCGCCGACAACATAGCCACCACAACTGATCTCGCCGGCCTGAAAACCGTTATAACCAGGCTGGAGGCCGAACTGAAGGCCGCACTGAAAGAAAAGGCCACCAAAGCCGACATCGCCGGTCTGAAGGCCGAACTGAAAGAAAAGGCCACCAAAGCCGACATCGCCAGACTGGAAGCCGATCTCGCCGGCCTGAAAACCGTTGTAGCCAGACTGGAAGCCGACATCACCGACCTGAAAACCGCTGTGGCCGAACTGAAGGCCGAACTGAAAGAAAAGGCCACCAAAGCCGACCTCGCCAAGCTGGAGGCCGAACTGAAGGCCGCACTGAAAGAAAAGGCCACCAAAGCTGACCTCGCCAGACTGGAAGCCATTGTAGCCAGACTGGAAGCCGAACTGAAGGCCGAACTGAAAGAAAAGGCCACCAAAGCCGATCTTGCCAATTTGGAAAGCAAGATGCTGCGGTGGGGCATTGGCATCGCCGTCGGTATGACCGCGGTTATCGTGGCCTCCGTCGGGCTGATGGTGAATCTGTAGGCAGGGCATTATCCTCACCCCTCACCCCCGGCCCCTCTCCCAAAGGGAGAGGGGGGTTGGATTAAAGTTTTCTCCCTCTCCCTTTGGGAGAGGGCCGGGGTGAGGGAGGGTTAGATAAAAGCGCTATTATTCAGGCCTCTCCCTGTTTTGCCCCGGCAGGTATTATAATGTGTCGGGATTAGCCCGGGCTCATGCAATATTCAGACTAAATCCGCTCCCGTCGGGCGTCCAAACACATACTCCACAGCTACATAACGCGCCCTTTGCATCTAGAAGTTCTCCTTGTGGGTTCGCAGATCGAGTTCGTGAGTCCACGCATTGCGCGGCTGTCGGTGCATATACATAAAGGCTTCCGCAATCCCGTCCAGACCAATCAGGCCGTCTTCGCCGGCCTGTGCGGCAAATTCGGGGTATCTGCTAATAATCTTCTCACCATGTATGCCGCCATCTATCACGATATGTCCAACATGTATCCCCTGCGGGTTAAATTCCCGCGCAAGACTCTGGGCCAGTGCGCGCAGTCCGGCCTTGGCCATAGTGAATGCGGCAAAGCCAGGGCGGCCCCGCATGGAAGCGCTGGCCCCGGTGAACAGAAGAGAGCCTTTGCCACGGGGCAGCATTGTCCTGATGGCTTCCCGGGAAAAAAGAAAACCGCCGAGTGTGCAGACGCGCCAGGCTTCCTCAAAATAAGCGGCCTCCATTTCGATAAAATCGCCGGGATAATTGTTGCCGGCGTTGTAGATGGCAAGCTCGATGGGGCCTTCAGCCTCGGCAACGGATATCAGGTTTTTGACCGCATCCTCACTCGTTGTATCGGCCACAACGCAGGACGCGCTCCCACCGCCTGAGCGGATATTTTTTACCACCACATCGAGACTGGATTCTGTGCGCCCGGCAACCACTGCATGCAGTCCCGCTTTTGCGGCATGTTTTCCAAGGGAGGCGCCGAGACCCTCAACCGGGCCGACGCCAATGATGACGGCAGTATTTACCATGGGTATTTCCTCCTTTATTTGTGTTTAAAAGGTAGCCTTACTCAAATCGCCAGTCTGTCTCTCCGGCGGTATCTTCGAGCGCCACACCCATCTCTTTGAGCTGAGCCCGGATGCGGTCGGCTTCGGTAAAATCCTTATCCCGGCGGGCCTGATTGCGCCGGTCGATCAACTGCTGAATTTTTTCCCTATCGGCAGCATCGTTTCTGCCGCGCAGAAAATCCATCGGACTATCCTGCAATAGTCCGAGCACGGCGCCCAGGTGTTTTAGTGTGGCGGCATAGCGTAGCGATGTTTCAGAGCCTTTTTCCGAGCGATTGACCGCATGCGCCAACTCATGCAGGATGGCTATTGCCTTGACGGTATTGAAATCATCATTCATTGCCTCGTTGAAGCGCGCCAGGTATTTTTCATCCGGCGCCCTCCCGTCCGTCTCGACGTCCTTCAGCGGCGTGTACAGACCGGTCAGCGCCATCCTGGCCTCGCGCAGATTATCAGGCGTATACGTAAGCGGGCTGCGGTAATGACTGGAAAGGATAAAGAAACGGATCGCCTCGGCCGGATGGTCTTTTAACAACTCTCGGACGGTAAAGAAGTTATTCAACGACTTCGACATTTTTTCCTCATCGACCCGGATAATCCCGTTGTGCATCCAGACATTTACAAACGGTTCACCGGTAGCGCATTCCGATTGCGCGATTTCATTTTCATGGTGCGGAAACTGCAAATCCTGCCCGCCGCCGTGTATATCGAAATGATTGCCGAGACAGCTTGTGGACATGGCCGAGCATTCTATATGCCAGCCCGGTCTGCCCTTGCCCCAGGGAGAATCCCAATACGGCTCATTCGGCTTGGATGACTTCCACAAGACAAAATCAAGCGGATCATGTTTTTCCTGCTGCACCTTGACCCGCTCCCCCGCTCTCAGATCTTCAATTTTTTTGCCCGATAATTTGCCGTATTGCTCGAACCGGCTCACATCGAAATAGACATCGTTATTGTCCGCATGATAGGCATACCCCTTGCCGACCAGGGCCGAAATCATCGCGATAATCTCATCGATATGCGCTGTTGCTCTGGGCTCCTGATCCGGCGGCAACACGCCCAATGCCGATGCGTCCCGGTGCATTTCTCCGGTGAAGCGTTCGGTCAATTCATGTATCGATTCATTATTCGCATTCGCCCGGTCAATAATTTTATCGTCTATATCGGTGATATTGCGGACGTAGCTTACCCGGTAATCAATCAACCTCAGATAGCGCGCAATCATATCGAACACCACCAGCACCCTGGCATGACCCAGATGGCAATAATCATATACGGTCATGCCGCACACATACATGCGCACATGTCCGGGAGTGATCGGCTGAAACGGTTGTTTTTGTCCAGTTAAGCTATTATGTATTGCCAACATGGTATAATTATCTGCATGATCTAAAGCGAGTTATAGTATTTCAAAGCCGGGTTTGTCACAAATCTGCCGTACCCATGGCCGGCACACACAGCGACTGCCTGCGCCGAAAACCCTTGGCATATATGCGGCAACCGGAAAAAGACAATTATGAGCAACAAAATCCTCATTCATTATTGAGCGGCAATCATGCAGGATCTGTTTTTCTTCCTCTCCGATCTTCATCTGGCTACCGAGCGCCCGGAAAAAATCCGGCTGCTCGGCGAATTTCTCGAAAAAGCGGACGGAAAAGCCCGCGCAATATACATATTAGGCGATATATTCGAACAGTTCTGGATCGGAACGGATGACTCGGCAGAACCGAATCCCGCTATTATTTCACTCCTGGCAAAATACGGAAAGAAAAGCGGCGCGCAATTATTTGTGCTGCGCGGCAATCGCGACTTCTATCTGAACCACGAGTTTGCAAGACAAACCGGTTGCACCCTTCTCCCCGATCCGACGATCATCGAAATCAACAATGAAAAAATACTCATTATGCACGGCGACAAACTCTGTACGCTGGACCGCTCCTATCAACGCTACCGCAAGATTGTCACCCTGCCAATCACCGAAAAACTATTCATGTCCCTGCCGGTAACGCTGCGCAAACTCATTGTCCGCAACGTACGCTCCCGCACCAAAAAGCTGACCCGGCGCAAACCGGAAAAAATCATCGACGCGCACCACGACACAGTGCTGCAAATGATGCGGAAATATCAAGTCCAGACCCTGATCCACGGGCATACCCACCGGCAGGGAGTGCATACCTTCAAAATAAACGGCGAACCGGCAAAACGCATCGTTCTGGGCGACTGGTACGAACAGGACAGCGTTCTGATGTATACCGCGGACGGATTCGCTATGCTGCGGATCAGCCAATGTATTGCAAAATTGTAAGCGCCGACCATCTATCCCAGCCATCCGCGTAGCGCCACCAAGCCTACAATTGCCAGCCAGAGCGCCAGAGTACGTTTAACCAGTCCGTTCACCTCATGCACCCAGGCGGACAGGTCCCGGAAGTCATCTTCGAATTGCACTGCGGCAAGGCCGGCCGCCTTGATGACCGCATCATTCTGAAAGACCGAGCCATTATCCACCAGGCGCCATTCTTCAAAAACGTGTACCAAACTGCCCGCCAATGCGAAACCCGCCACCAGCAAGCGGCTGGAAGGCCAGTTCAATATCGCATAGAGATCGTTCACCGAGACCGAATAGCCAGTATCGGTTTTACCTCCCTGTTTCTGCAGTTCCGATACCAGCCGGTACAACAATGCGCCAACCGGCCCAAGCACAATAAACCAGAACAGGACGGCAAAAATACGCCGGTTTGATTGCAGCAGGATGGATTCGATCAAATAAAACCCGGAATCCCGGATATTGTGATCCGTCCCATCGCTGATCAATGACGCCTTTGCACTGACAGATTCGTCCGACGCATCCTCATCGTTTTCCGCATCCAGATAATCCTGCACCTGATAAAATAAATTCCCCGGCCCCAGGCAGTACAGCAAAACCAGCAGCGAAAAAAGGAAGTATGCCGCAATATGCCAGAGACAGAGCAGATAACAGACCGCAGAAAAAATCACCAATGGCGGCACAAGCACAAACAGTACGCTGACCGGGCCATTCCAGACGGGCCAATGAGCGCAACGCCTCTCTACAAGGCGGCAATAGCAGAAAAACCAGGAAAAATCACGCACCTTTCCCAATACATGGACAGAATAATCCATTGCGCAGGCCATCAATATCACGATAAGTTTCATTGAATTTTCTGTACCAGAATATCAAACATGGTTCACAGGCAGTCTTTACCGAACATTATAGCATCCTGCAAAGAGAAAAATAATACCGCCAATCGAACGCCGGGCCGGGATCGGTCTTTCTCCCCGGGGCAATATCCGAATGCCCTGCTATCCGCTCCTTTGTTATCGAAGACCAGCAAACCGACAGGCAATCGGTGATCATCGCCAGAGTATCGTATTGCGCCTTTGCATACGGCTCGCTATCCACTCCCTCCAATTCAATGCCTATAGAAAAATCATTGCACATTTTCCTTCCCTGAAATTCCGACTGTCCCGCATGCCATGCGCGCTTGGTGAATGGAACATACTGTGTTATCAAGCCGCCCCTATCGATCAAAAGATGGGCGGAAACCCGCAGACCGGCGATTTCCTGAAAATAAGGATGATCGCCTGCATCCAGCGAATTGGTAAAAAAGCGGTCGATATAATCGCCTCCATATCTGGCCGGAGGAAGACTGATCCCATGTATCACCAACATATCGATACCATACCGCCCGGAGCGATCATCATAATTGGGAGAGACTACCCGCCTTGTGTCGAGAAGCCACTCGCGATTTTCGTCAATTTGCAACATGAATACTCTGCATAACAGATAGCCCGGATATTGCGCCAATAAAGAGGGAAAAGCCCGTAAAGTACCCGAACTCAGAAGAGCTTGCAAAATGGAGATTGAATTACACCGGTTGACCACCACAATGCCAGCAATAGATTCGATACTTCACTCGGCTCTATCATCATGCACCAGATCCATTCGCTTATAGTAGCCAAAATATCCAGAGCGTAAAACTTTTTTACTTATACGGGCGGTTATTCCGATGCTACCGCAAACAGCAGACCGCGCTCGCGCCAGAGTTGGACTTTGAGACCGCGCGAATACAGCTTCATCGACACCTCGCCGCGCATGACATCAGGCAGGTCGCGGTGGGCGGCGGTATCGTAGGGCACCTGATAGACGGTTTGCACCCTTCCCTGCGCATCCTGCATCCGCAGTTGCGCCGCCGCCTTTCCCCGGATCGTGCAGAAGCGCCCGCCCGTCATCCGCCACGGCGTGTTTTCAAACAACGATGATTCGATCAGCATGAAACCCAGCGGGCTGAAGAAGGCGCGCAGCTTCGTCATGTCCGCCGAACGCACTTCAAGCGGCTTCAACTTCATGTGGTTGGTCGCAACTTCATCGGCGATTTGCTGATAGATTTCCCCGGACAAGGGCGTGAACGGGCGGTATTGCAGTACCGCCAGGACTACCACAACAGTCACCGTCGCGGCGAGCGCGAGACTCTGGTACGGCCTGACTACGGCGCCAAACCATCGCTGCGGCGGTTCACCGTGCAGCGAGTGCCGGGCCAACCCGTTCAAAACGGCGAAGTGCTTTTCGGACAAAGACTTGCTCCCGATAAAATGCCTCACCGCCCGGTCTATTGGCCGATACATGTTCATGCCGCCCCCTTGCCCTGCTCGTTGACGCGCTTGCGCAGGCGTGAGATGCGTGACAGCACCGTCCCGCGCGGCAGACCCAGCCACTCGGCGACCTCGGTAGTCGTGTACCCCTCGACCGCCCACAGAAACAGGATTTCGCGCTCGATCGGGTCAAAACCCGACCACAGCGACGCCAGCAAGTCTTGATCTATAACCGTCTGCTCAAGCACGGTAATATTGAGGTCCAGATACTTTTCTTCGTCAAAAGACGTGAATTCGACGCGGCCACTTTTGCGCCAATCGTCAATGAACTGATTGCGGGCTATCCTCATCACGTAGAACTTGTTGAGTTCAGCGACCGTGCGTCCCGAGCGCAGATACTTCTCGAACGCGCTCTGCAACAAGTCACAGGCCCGGCCCTCATCGCCAGTCAGCGAGTAGCAGTAGCGGTACAGTTGATCAAACAGCTTTTTATCCAGCATCAAAATATCCTTCCGTGTCCCGGATCATCCGTCGGCCTTCAGGGTAAAAGACCTCACCCAACCCTTTTCAAGCAGCAGCGGCAGGCGCCGGTCGAGTCCTTCAAACCGCTGCGACAAGGCGCCGAGCGTCTCACCCTTTATGATGCCGCTCAGCAGGTGGTACGTCTGCGGTGGCAGGCGCGTCAGCGCCGGACGCAGACCGTCGCGATAAACGCACAGATACTCCTTGCGCGGCTTGCCGTCGGCAGGTGTGTGCGAATGCCATACGGCATACAGAGGGTAGTCCGAAGACAGCAGCGTCAGGGCGCGGTTGACGCTGAATACAATGCGCTCGCGGTCGCTCTCGCCGACCTCGGCAAGCGCCGCAAAGTCAAACGCCGGATCATCCGCAGTATAATAGGCGGCGTGATAATGCCATTCCAGGCGCGCGAGCTCAGGCAGGCAGGCAAGACCATGCATCTCTTCCGCATCGCCGTGCTCATCGCAATACAGTTGGAGAAAATCCGCAAATTTTTCACCGTACACATTGAGATCGCTGCCCTTGCTCGGGTGCAGTCGCGCATAACCCGCCGCAATGCCATCAAAACACACCTCGCCCAGAAGCCGGGCGCACACCGGATAGATCTCGCGCAGGGCGCACGTCAAGGAACCACGCATATTGCCGCAATAGACGTTGAGGCTTTGCGATGGCGACAGTGCCCCCGCGGGTTGCACCAGATTAGCCAGCGTGGCGCAATGACCGCCATGCATGATCTCGCCGAAACCCGCCTGCAGAGACTGCAAATCCATGGTTTTCATGCGGCGGCAACCGCGCTGTTACGAAACGGCGGCGGCAATGGCGCACTTCGCCTTGCCAGCCTCGTCAAGCAGGGTTTGTAGCGCGGGCAGTTGATTATCCCATTCAATCAGCACCGGCACGCCGCTGCACATGGCGGTAAACTCTTCAAACACATGCCACACCGGATCGGCCACCGGATGATCGTGCGCGTCCAGCAGAAAATCGCCGCGATCCTGAAAGCCGCCGAGATGGATCTCGCGCACCCGCTCCAACGGCAAACGCTCCAGCGTACCAACCGCCTCATGGCCGTGGTTGCGAACGTTGACGTACCAGTTGTTCAGATCGAGCAGGATATGACAGTCGGCCCGCTCGGAGACGGCGGATAAAAAATCAATCTCGTCCATGGTGGAATGCTTGTAAGTCAGGTAGCTCGATACGTTTTCGATCAGAATGCGCTGCCCGAGAAAATCCTGCACCTTTAGTATCTTCAGCGCGGCACTCTCGACCGCCTCCTCGGTGAAGGGCAAAGGCAGCAGATCGTGCATCTGCATATCGCCGACTGCGGTAAAACACAGATGATCGGAAATCCAAAGCGCCTGATAGCGCTCCGCCAGACGCTTGACTACCGCCAGATAATCGTAATCGGGCGGCGCGACCGAACCAAGCGACATGCCGACACAGTGCAGCGCAACCGGATAGTCCCGGCGCACCGCCTCGAGTTGGCGCAATGCCAGACCGCCGGACGAAAAATAATTATCGGCCAGCGCCTCGAACCAGCCGATACCTGGCTGATCACGAAGAATATCGGCGACGTGTGCCTCACGCAACCCGATACCCACCGGGTTTTTCATCCTTGCTCCAAAGAGAAGCCAGCACGGGTCGAAATCAAACGAAAGATCAACCAGCCTCTAGGAAACCGCCCCGTGCCGCACATTTCTTCGCTGTCGGACTCAATGCCGACGGAACTTACTTCGCGGGTTTGACCGCAGCGACTGTGCCGCCGATCTTTCCGCAAGTTCCCCCGGGCACGTACACCCACTCGTCCTTGCTGTTGTCCGTAGCCGCCTGCCCTGCACATTCGTGCTTGCCGTTCAAAGCGGCGCAATCATTCTTGCCGGCCATGGCGACGCCTGCACACCGCTCCCATTCCTTGGGTTGCTCAGGAACTGCGTACGCAGTGCCCATCAGCGTTGTGCCCGCAGCGAGTATTCCGGCGACCGCCGAGTTGATCAGGATTTTTGATTTATCCATGCTAATATCTCCATAAAAAGTAAAGGTAACAACCGGCTCCAAAAGCCGGCCTTACCTTGATAAACGAATTTACAGCCCTTTTGATTGCATCCATGGCCCGCACCCGCCCTTCTCGATAACTTGAGCGCCGTATTGGCCAGTATTTTTTCGCCCGCCGAACGCGGCGAAACGCCGCAGGCAGCTTGCTTTCCCCGGACGGAAAAAGCGGAGCGCTGCTCAAGGTGAAATGCTCGCCGCCAACATCAACCCTCATCAGGCGGGCAGCGCTCCTTCATCTCGGAGATAATTTTCCACAGCTGATTGCTCATGCGATAGCCGGCCTCTATGCGGAATGAATCTCCGGCATTGAAGTCCAGGGTCAAAAACTCTCCGTGACCTGCCAGCGCCACGTCTATCAAGGCAGTGGCAATCTCCTGCTCCAGCAGGATTTCATAGTGCGTCTCAGTGGACCACGCATGCGAATCACGCTTGATCCCGGTTTCAACCGTGTGCATCGCCTCGCCGCGCGCAACCGTCAGCACCCCGTCCGCCTGGAAATACGGCGGCAACTCGCGCACCCCGAAAAGACTGCGCACCAAAAGCGGCAGCCAGTCCACTGGGTCCACCACGTTAAGCGCGCGCGGATCTTCCTCCCAGGGCCGGATCTGCACATACCCACGGATTGGGCTTACACTGTCGATCTCACTCTTGCCCAACGGCCCGGCGCGGCAGACCAGATGCAGTGAAGGAAGGATACGGCGACGGTCGGAATCACAAAAAGGCAGACGCATCACCGAGGGCGCGCTCCCGGAACGGCTAACCGTTGAGAACTGCGGATTCACCCCCAGAAAATACCCTCGCCCGTCACGCGACTTGCTGAAGTAAATCGCATTCGAGGCAGACTCTTGATAGCCGGGGGGACACCCGGCCTGCACCGACCCGCAAAAGACCCCCGCCACGCACCCCAGACACCATGCCATTGCGCGCACCATCAGAACTCTCCGGGCCGAAACAAGGCCACAAATCTGCACCCTCATCCCGGCATTATAATCCGATAAAGGACTGTGCGCCAAATCACGTTCACCCCGGCAGGCAGGCCCTTTCCCCGTAGCGGAGAACGATGACGGCCATTTCAGCCTGCATCTCCGAGGTAAACCGCCTTCATTTGCCACACCGAATGGCTCGCAGTAAAATCAGGATATTGCACTGACAGGATATTTTATTGCGTGTGATAATTCATAGTGTCGCCGTTCAACCTGTGATTTAATAAATTATGCTTATCGTCATCTCCCCAGCAAAGACGCTTGACTTTGACACACCGCCGCCGGTGCGGAAGTGCACCATGCCGGTGTTTCTCGACGAAGCCCAGGAACTGGTCGGTCGCCTGGGGAAGTTGTCAGCCGGTGAGCTTGCCAAACTGATGGGCGTCAGCAAGAATATCGCCGAATTGAATTACCGGCGCTATCGCGAATGGCAACTGCCGTTCACCGCGTCCAACGCGAAGCAGGCGGTGTGGGCCTTTCGCGGCGATGTCTATACCGGACTCGAAGCCGATTCCTTCCAATCCAAAGACCTTGAATTTGCGCAAAGGCACCTGCGGATGCTGTCGGGGCTTTACGGCATATTGCGCCCGCTTGACCTGATGCAGCCATACCGCCTGGAGATGGGCACCAGGTTTGCGCCCCGCCGTGGCGGAGGCGATCTCTACCAATTCTGGGGCGGCAAAATTACCGAGCGGCTCAGCCGCGATCTCAAGCGCATGCGCCCCCCGGTGCTGGTTAACCTCGCATCGCAGGAATACTTCAAATCCGTGCGCACGGATGATCTCGGCGCACCGGTGATCACGCCGGTGTTCAAGGAGTCCAGGAACGGCGCATACAAGGTGATCAGTTTCACCGCCAAGAAAGCGCGCGGCGCAATGAGCCGCTACATCGTGAAAAACCGGATCAGCGACCCCGCCGATCTCAAACAGTTCAAAGAGGGCGGCTACCGCTACAGCAAGTCATTATCAGACGATGCCAATTGGGTTTTCACACGCGGCTGAATCTGCTGTATGCGCATCTACATCGCCGGCATTTGCGGAACTTTCATGGGCGGCCTTGCCCGGATCGCCGCCGAACTCGGGCATGAAGTCGGCGGCTGCGACCAGGCGGTGTACCCGCCGATGAGCCTCCAGTTGCAAAACGCCGGCATCCAGGTGGATACGGGCTGCAACCCGGCAATCATCGAGCAAGACTGGGATCGCTTTATAATCGGCAACGCCCTGTCGCGCGGCAATCCGCTGGTCGAGGAGATCCTGCGCCGGCACCGGCCCTTCGTATCCGGGCCGGAATGGCTGGCACAGGCAGTGCTGGCAAGCAGGCACGTGCTCGCCATCGCGGGCACGCACGGCAAGACTACCACGTCCGCGATGCTCGCGTGGATACTCGAGCAGGCAAAGCTCTCTCCCGGTTTTCTGATAGGCGGCGTACCGGTAAATTTCGGGATCTCCGCACGCGCCAACGCCTCGCAGCATTTTGTGATCGAAGCCGACGAATACGACACGGCATTTTTCGACAAGCGCCCAAAATCAACCCTCATCAGGCAGGACAGCGCTTCTTCATCTCGGAGATAATCCTCCACAACTGATTGCTCATGCGATAGCCGGCCTCTATGCGGAATGAATCTCCGGCATTGAAGTCCAGGGTCAAAAATTCTCCGCGACCTGCCAGCGCCACGTCTATCACGGCAGTGGCAATCTCCTGCTCCAGCAGGATTTCATAGCGCGTCTCAGTGGACCACGCATGCGAATCACGCTTGATCCCGGTTTCAACCGTGTGCATCGCCTCGCCGCGCGCAACCGTCAACACCCCGTCCGCCTGGAAATACGGCGGCCCCCCGAAAAGACCGCGCACCAAAAGCAGCAGCCAGTCCACCGGGTCCACCACGTTAAGCGCGCGCGGATCTTCCTCCCAGGGCCGGATCTGCACATACCCACGGATTGGGCTTACACTATCAAACTCACTATTAGTCAACGGCCCGGCACGGCAAACAAGATGCAGCGAAGGAAAGGGACGGCTATAGTCGGAATCACAAAAAGGCATACGCATCACCGAGGGCGCGCTCCCGGAACGGCTGACCGTTGAGAACTGCGGATTCACCCCCAGAAAATGCCCTCGCCCGTCACCCGACTTGCTGAAATAAATCGCATCCGAGGCAGACTCTTGATGGCCGGGGGGACACCCGGCCTGCACCGGCCCACAAAAGACCGCCGCCACGCACCCCAGACACCATGCCATTGCGCGCACTATCAAAACTCTCCGGGCCGAAACAAGGCCACAAATCTGCACCCTCATCCCGGCATTATAATCCGATAAAGGACTGTGCGCCAAATCACGTTCACCCCGGCAGGCCGGCCCTTTCCCCGTAGCGGAGGACGATGACGGCCATTTCAGCCTGCATCTCCGAGGTAAACCGCCTTGATTTGCCACACCGAATGGCTCGCAGTAAAATCAGGATATTGCACTGACAGGATATTTTATTGCGTGTGATAATTCATAGTGTCGCCGTTCAACCTGTGATTTAATAAATTATGCTTATCGTCATCTCCCCAGCAAAGACGCTTGACTTTGACACACCGCCGCCGGTGCGGAAGTGCACCATGCCGGTGTTTCTCGACGAAGCCCAGGAACTGGTCGGCCGCCTGGGGAAGTTGTCAGCCGGCGAGCTTGCCAAACTGATGGGCGTCAGCAAGAAGATCGCCGAATTGAATTACCGGCGCTATCGCGAATGGCAACTGCCGTTTACCGCGTCCAACGCAAAGCAGGCAGTGTGGGCCTTTCGCGGCGATGTCTATACCGGACTCGAAGCCGATTCCTTCCAATCCAAAGACCTTGAATTTGCGCAAAGGCACCTGCGGATGCTGTCGGGGCTTTACGGCATATTGCGCCCGCTTGACCTGATGCAGCCATACCGCCTGGAGATGGGCACCAGGTTTGCGCCCCGCCGTGGCGGAGGCGATCTCTACCAATTCTGGGGCGGCAAAATTACCGAGCGGCTCAGCCGCGATCTCAAGCGTATGCGCCCCCCGGTGCTGGTTAACCTCGCATCGCAGGAATACTTCAAATCCGTGCGCACGGATGATCTCGGCGCACCGGTGATCACGCCGGTGTTCAAGGAGTCCAGAAACGGCGCATACAAGGTGATCAGTTTCGTCGCCAAGAAAGCGCGCGGCGCAATGAGCCGCTACATCGTGAAAAACCGGATCAGCGACCCCGCCGATCTCAAACAGTTCAAAGAAGGCGGCTACCGCTACAGCAAGTCATTATCAGACGATGCCAATTGGGTTTTCACACGCGGCTGAATCTGCTGTATGCGCATCTACATCGCCGGCATTTGCGGAACTTTCATGGGCGGCCTTGCCCGGATCGCCGCCGAACTCGGGCATGAAGTCGGCGGCTGCGACCAGGCGGTGTACCCGCCGATGAGCCTCCAGTTGCAAAACGCCGGCATCCAGGTGGATACCGGCTGCAACCCGGCAATCATCGAGCAAGACTGGGATCGCTTTATAATCGGCAACGCCCTGTCGCGCGGCAATCCGCTGGTCGAGGAGATCCTGCGCCGGCACCGGCCCTTCGTATCCGGGCCGGAATGGCTGGCACAGGCAGTGCTGGCAAGCAGGCACGTGCTCGCCATCGCGGGCACGCACGGCAAGACTACCACGTCCGCGATGCTCGCGTGGATACTCGAGCAGGCAAAGCTCTCTCCCGGTTTTCTGATAGGCGGCGTATCGGTAAATTTCGGGATCTCCGCACGCGCCAACGCCTCGCAGCATTTTGTGATCGAAGCCGACGAATACGACACGGCATTTTTCGACAAGCGCCCAAAATTCATTCACTATCACCCGCAGGTGCTGGTGCTGAACAATCTGGAGTTCGACCACGCCGACATCTACGCCGATCTGGACGCAATCGAGCGGCAGTTTCATTTCCTGTTGCGCACCGTGCCGGGTGACGGCGTCGTGCTCTATCCCGCCGGCGATGCCGCCCTGCGCCGGGTACTTGACGCGGGCGTGTGGACGCCGTGCGAGACACTCGCCGTGAGCAATAGCGCAGATGATGCCGACTGGTTCGCCGAGCCGCAGGCCGACGGATTCCGCCTGTTCCACCGGGGGCGCGAACAGGGCACTTGCCGCTGGTCGCTACCGGGCGCGCACAACGTTGCCAACGCGCTGGCCGCCGTCGCTGCCGCCTATCACGCCGGCGTCGCGGTGCAGACTTCACTGCATGCGCTCGCAGACTTCCGTGGTGTACGCCGCCGGCTTGAAATCAAGGGTGAAGCGGCCGGCGTTGTCATCTATGACGATTTCGCCCATCATCCGAGCGCGATCCGGGCAACGCTCGACGCGCTGGCAGACAAGGCCGCAGACGGGCGCGTGCTCGCAGTATTTGAACCGCGCTCCAATACGATGAAGATGGGGCGTCACAACGAGGAACTGGCACGGGCATTTGCGGCGGCGGACAAGGTATTTTGCTACCGTCCGGCGGATGCCGCCGTGGCCGGCATACAAGCGCAGGCGGCGCTGTTTGATGACGGCGAGCAATTGCTTGCCGAATTGCGCGGCGAAGTGCGGGCCGGAGACCGCGTCGTGTTCATGTCGAACGGCAGCTTTGACGACCTGCCCGCGCGCCTTGTGTGCGCACTCAAGGGGGCGCAGGCGTGAAGAGCAGTCCGATGCAATCCTACCGGCCACGCTACCTGCTGTCCCTCGTATTACAGCACCGCCGGCAACTGGTGATCGCCAACCTGATCGCATTTGCCGCAACGATCGCAAGCGTGCCGATACCCTTGCTGATGCCGCTGCTGGTGGACGAGGTGCTGCTTGATCAGCCCGGCGCCCTGATCGCGCTCATCAGCCCGTTTTTCCCTGAAGGATGGCACGGGCCGATACTCTACGTCATGGTCATTCTGATCATCACCCTGATGCTGCGCGTGTCGGGCTGGCTGCTGACCGTGTGGCAGATGCTGCTGTTTTCGCGCATCTCCAAGAGCATCGTGTACCGGATCAGGGAGCAACTGTTGTGGTATCTCGGCACCGTGTCGGTATCCGAATTTGAAAGCAGAGACGGCGCCGGCATCAGCGCCCGCCTGGTGACCGATCTCGAAACGATCGACCAGTTCATGGGCACGGCGATCAGCCGCTTCATCGTGTCGGTGCTGATGATCGCAGCGACTGCCGTCGTGTTGCTGCTGCTGCATTGGCAACTTGCGCTATTCCTGCTGTTTCTCAATCCGCTGGTGATCTATTTCACAATGGCGATCGGCAAGCGCATCAAAAACCTCAAGAAACAGGAGAACGAGGCGATCGAGATTTTCCAGCAGGCGGTAGTCGAGACACTGGCCGCGATGCACCAGATCCGCGCCAGCAACCGCGACGAACACTACATCAGCCGCCTTGTGTCCATGGCGCGCAACATCAAGGAGCGCGCAATCGCCTTCACATGGCGCCGCGACGTCTCGAACCGCCTGTCCTTTCTGGTATTCCTGTTCGGCTTCGACGTGTTTCGCGCGCTCGGCATGTTCATGGTGCTCTTTTCCGATTTGACGATCGGGCAAATGATCGCGGTATTCGGCTACCTGTGGTTCATGCTCGGACCGATCCAGGAAGTGCTCAACATGCAGTATTCCTGGTTTGGCGCCAAGGCGGCGCTTGAGCGCGTCAACGGACTGCTGGGGCTGGACCGCGAACCGCATTACCCGGCGACCTTCAATCCATTCGCCGGGCAGACCTCGGTCACGCTGGAAGTGCGCGAATTGTGCCTGTCCTACGATGACACGGCTGAGGTTCTGAACAAGGTCAGTCTGCACGTCGGCGCCGGTGAGAAGGTCGCGCTGGTCGGCGCCAGCGGCGGCGGCAAGACCACGTTCGTCCAGACGCTGCTGGGCCTGTACCGCACCAATCGCGGCGGCGTTTTCTATAACGGCGTACCGGTCGAGAAGATCGGATTCGAGACGGTGCGCGAAAACGTCGGCTGCGTCCTGCAAACACCATCGCTGTTCAACGATACAATACGCGCCAATCTGACGCTGGGACGCGAGGCCGGCGACGATGCGCTGTGGCAGGCGCTCGACATCGTGCAGCTTGCCGACTTCGTACGCGCCAAACCCGAACAGCTTGACACGCTGGTCGGTCTGCAGGGGGTGAAGCTCTCAGGCGGGCAGCGCCAGCGACTCGCAATCGCCCGCATGCTGCTTGAAGACCCCAGTGTCGTGATCCTTGACGAGGCGACGTCGGCGATCGATTCTGAAACCGAAACACTGCTGTATGAAGCGCTGTTCAACCATCTGCAAGACAAGACCACACTGATCATCGCGCACCGCCTGAGTGCCGTGAAGCGCGCCGACCGCGTATACGTGTTTGAGTCCGGCCACATCATCGAGCATGGCGCTCATGAAGAATTGCTGGAAGAGAATGGACTGTATGCGCGGCTTTTTTCGGCGCAGGTGTGATTTGGGGTGTAAGAGTTACCGGGTTATTTGCTGAGGTGGGTAATTTCTTTATGTGATGCGACGGTGGCCAGCGCTTTGGCGAAATTGCCCTCCTTTACTAAACATAGCGTGATTGAGGGCGGTAATACTTATTGCCAACTATGTAGCAGATGCTGGGTAGGTCGTCGCAGAAAACTGCCAGCTTTCTTGAAAGCAAAGAATCTTAAAGTAAAAAATTTAAGCCTGTAGAGACTGCTTTGGATTCTACAATAGGCATAAATTTTAATGAGCTAAATAAATATAGCGCCATTTGTCAAGAATACTTTTCAGAAGATTTCCTATTAATTAGCACTTCTATTTTTTTTGCTTGCCACCATAAGTTTTTCCTGAAGCAAATAGCGTATGGGATCTTTTATTTTTTGAAGTTCTCCAATCGCAATGGATATTGCGGCATTTGCTTCCGAGCTTTTTAGTTTTAATTCCTCCAACGCATAGAATGCTGAAGCCAATGCGAGAACTTCTTCATTTTTCAATCGCCTCGCCTTGCCAAATGCACAAGAGTACAACTTTCTTCCCAGGTTAGGGTTTCCTTTTCGGAATTCCATGAATCCGTGTGTTGATTGTAAAATTACTGCATTGATATCTGATATTTTCGAGCGCTTAATTTTCTTTAACGTTTCTTCCGCTTCTGCAATATCACCACTATTAATCTTGGCGAACGCCAAGTTATTCAAAAGTGTGAAGTCTGTTGGGTTTGCAATGAGTCCCTGTTCTGCGAAAGATTGACTCATAGAATAATCTTCAAGAGCGACAGCAGCTACATACGAACCTAGAGTCCCTGGCCAACTGGAGAATGGTTGGTCAAACTGCCAATGATTTGCATTTTTAACTACATCTTGCCATTTTTCATTCTCATAGTAATTGAGGGCACATGCTTCAAAAGTATTGGGACGGCTTAAATGACGAACTTCAACCAGCTTCGGCCAGCGATGTTCTTTAGCAGCCCAAACTGCTTGAGCAATACTGTTTTCTGTAGGGTCGCCCAAAGACTGTTTAAATATCTTCTTGGATTTTTTTATATTACCAGCATTTAGCTCTAGTGTGGCTACAGCTGATGCAAGTTCACTTACATATACCGGCGGGAATTTTCCATCTGATAGGACGCGCCTTGCAGATTTGACAAACCTTGGGGTTTTACCTGCAGCATTACTTGTAGCAATCTCTGCCGCCAATAACCAAGGATCATGCTTCGTTCTTGCCGACCGAGAAATGACATCGTGCGCTCGCCCTGCATCATCAAGATGTATCCAAAGTCGGCTGGCTGACCGCAAGACAAAACGATTATCGCAAGCAAGCTGATAGGCGACGGTCATACACTTCGCGGCATGCTCTCCGATTCCGAGTGTGGCATAAACACGCGAAAGCTCTACCCAAGTAATTGGATCTCTAGGTTCTATGTGCAGAAGATCGCGAAATGTTTTAACTTGTGCCCGGAGTTTCTCTTTAGTTATTTCTTCAGGATGTACAATTTGTGATGCAGGTCTCTGATGGCGCCTAAGCGCTTCGTTAGCAAGTTCTCTTACCAAACTTGATAGGTTTAAATCATTTTGTAGCAGGAAATTAACAGCATCTGTTACCTCATTTTCTCTCCCGAGTGTCAGCGCAGCACCGACAACATCAGCCGCATAAGCAATAGTTCGATGTTTTCTCCAGCCTGCGATTTTAGACAATAGGAAATCATGCGTTATTTTCTGATGCTTTTGGAATGGTGATGAAAAATCAAGCTCTCTATACTGTAATGTCGCTTCGAAAGTTCTCCAGCGAGGTATTACATTACGGTTTTTGTCTAAGTTAACGCCAGACATGTTACTGCGTTTGTTGTAACGGCAATTCGCGTGTCAATGAATATTCAGCTTTTTTAGCCAAGCGATCGAATATAGATACATAGCGTTCAAGTGAGTACTGACTGCCTCTTTGAATATGACTCTTAGGATGGCCTCTTTTTTTTGGGTCGAGGTTGCAAAGCTGTTCAACCACGTTAGCAATATCCTCAGCATAATCCTCCTGAATAGTTTTGCGGAGTTCTCTCAATACCTCTGTAAATTCTTTCTGTAAATACGGCAGAACATCGCTATATGTACCATTCCATTTACGTGGATGATGATTTTCGTCAATCTTGCAAAGTAACATGTGCGTCATTGAAACTTTGGCACAGAAAAATACAACCATGCTACCGAGGAGATACATATCACAGCCCAGGCGCCGTTCCTCCCATTCTTGAGGAGGCGCCCCATATAGTAGTTCGGGTGGCGCATACGTTAGGTCACCAGCACAAGCTTCAGAATCGAAGGGCGATCCAGTATGACGGTCGCTTGCCCTTCCCAAATCCGCAAGCTTGGATTTGTTCTCACCAAACACCAATAAATTTGATGGCTTTACGTCTTGATGTGCAATGCCGGCGGCATGTAATTGTCGTAGTGCTGCTGCTGTTTGATGCATCGCTCGCAATGCCCAAGCTGTTTCAAATGCTTTGTCAAACTTGTTGAAAGATCGGATATCGCCGTCTGCCAACTCGAAAATTAAATATTCGACGGTACTACTCGTATCCCTGTCATCAGCAAAAATTTTCCCGTTATCAATGACTCTAATTATGCGTGATAAATGCTGAGATCGACATTTTTCTAATATGTCTCTCTCGAAGTTATATGCTTCTGTCATGGCTTGGAGTGTTCTAGCCGGCTCTGATGCCTCTAAAGCCCGTTTATAGTCCATCGCCTTCAGGAACGCTTCTTGACCATCATCAGACCGGACGATGTAAGATGCTGAGAAACTACCCCCCGTTGCCCCTTCTGGCTGGTCAACGGATCTAATCACTTTCCAGCCACGCTCAAGCGTTTTGCCAGAAAGGAGTTGGGCTGGTGTGGCGTTGTTAGGCATACTAAAGCTAATATGGTGTCTTGTTGCTAGATGTGTAAACTCAGCATGTTGTTCACATTATGAGACATCCGGCTAACCGGAAGCAAATAATTGTATGATGCCGTGGATTCAACCCCGAAGTGCAACAGAGGGAGGCATGCCGATTGTTAAGTTGGTCTGTCACTTGGGCCAATTGCGAGGTCTTGATGGTCACAAAATCGTGTGACCGTGGAAAATACTTCCATATCAGCCCATTGGTATTCTCATTGGTGCCTCGTTCCTAATATGCGACTGTATGCGCGGCTGTTTTCGGCGCAGGTGTGATTTGGGGAGTAAGAGTTACCGGGTTATTTGCTGAGGTGGGTGATTTCTTTATGTGATGCGACGGTGGCCAGCGCTTTGGCGAAATTGCCCTTTTCACTGGCGTAGCCGATGACGACATTGTCCGCGATTGCAAGCATAAACTCGTTTCGCTTACGTGCGGTTTCGGCGGTTATACGATTCACGGAATCAGGGAAGACACTTATAACCAGCAGCAGCCCGCTATCCAGAGCTTTGCTGATTTCGGGGCTATAACGTTTCGGCAACCCGCGTGCGGCGGCGAGGATGATCGGCTGTTTGCCCTTGAGCAGAATATCCAGCACGTCGCGCTCGAGGTGGGAATGAAACCCGGAAATCACGCATTCGCCGCCGGCGCGCATTTCCTTCGCCCAGTCGTAGATGCGTAAAACCGCGCCTGCGGGGTAGTTGCGCGAGCACAAAAATGCGGTTTTGTGTTGCGCTATGATGGCAGTATTGCCGTGGGCGGAAACGGCTTGCGGCCATGGGGGGATTTGCAGGGAAGGCATCAGCTTTTAATGTTTTGCAGGTATTCGACGAGTTGGTGAACGTTGGTGGAAACGATCCCCGATGGAGTAACTCTTGCGCCAAAGATCTCTACATTGGCGTTGGTTAGCTGTTTTTTGAGGCCGTTGAAATAGTTCGGCTCAGTTTTCATTCCTTCACAAACAATCAGCACTTTGTCATACGGCTCTCTTTTGAGCGCTCGGTGTGCTGAAAACCCTGGCCCTCTTCTTCTGACCACTGTTTAGCCCGGATATTGCACCAATAAAGAGGACAAATCCTGTAAAGTTTGATAAAATTCAGGCACTTATCATTAAAATCAAATATGGTACTTATAGGTATCTCTATTGGTCGGCATGATGATGCCCATTTAAAGTAATTACCGACGAAACATTTGCAACGGGATTGGTTGCAAGCGAGATGGCTTGGTCGCCTCTGGCTTCGGTGACGGCGGGACTTTCTCAAGAATTTTTGCTATTCCTTGCCATTCTCGAACCAATTTCATGTCGATATTCGGGTTGTTGTGTGAGGCTGCTTCAACCTCTTTGACAAAACGATTTTCTGCTATTTTGCTCATATGAAACCCCGGCTATGTATAAATGATGGCACACCTACTTTGCCAATATGATCCGATAAAGACCAAAAATATTGCCATACCAACTTCTTGAGTGCATTGTCAATACTGTAATCATCGATTTTCAAGCCAATATCCTCCTCCAAAATATCTTTGTGGATACTGGACCCATGAGTATACCACTTTCTATTGAACCACTTCAGTATGTCTGGCGCCTTCCAATTCCTTGCGCAAACGCTTCTCTTTAGATGTTGTTCAAATGCTCACGGTTTTGCGCAAAAAGGCTGATGGTTGGCCTTAAGGCTTGGCAAGACGTGGGTCAAGCTGTATTGCCTTTTTCCAATCTTCGTCCGCACCTTTATCGTCACCTAATGCCTTCTTGGCATTTCTGCGATTGTAATAGGCTGCGGCAAATTGAGGATTGAGTTCAAGCACTTTGTTATAATCCGCTATCGCACCTTCATTGTCTCCTGAAGCCATCCTGGCAACCCCGCGATTGTTATAGGTTTCGACATTTTGAGGATTGAGTGCAATTGCTTTGTTATAATCCGCTATCGCACCTTGATAGTTACCTAAATTACTCTTGGCATTTCCGCGATTGTTATGGGCTTCGGCATATTGAGGATTGAGTTCAATTGCCTTGTCATAATCAGCTATCGCACCCGGATGGTCACCTGAAGACATCCTGGCATTTCCACGATTGTTATAGGCTGCGACATATCGAGGATTGAGTGCAATTGCCTTGTCATAATCAGCTATCGCACCCGGATGGTCACCTGAAGCCCTCTTGGCAGTTCCACGATTGTTATAGGCCTCGGCAAATTGAGGATTGAGTGCAATTGCCTTGTCATAATCGGCTATCGCACCTTGATGGTCACCTGAAGTCATTCTGGCAAATCCGCGATTGCTATAGGCTTCGGCATATTGAGAATTGAGTTCAATTGCCTTGTCATAATCCGCTATCGCACCTTCATGGTCTCCTAAATCACTCCTAGCAATTCCGCGATTGTAATATGATTCGGCAGATTGAGGATTGAGTGCAATTGCCTGGTCATAATCCGTTATCGCACCTTGATGGTCACCTGTATTACTCTTGGCAATCCCACGATTGTTATAGGCTTCGGCATATCGAGGATTGAGTGCAATTGCCTTGTCATAATCGGCCATCGCACCCTGATGGTCACCCGTATTACTCTTGACAGTTCCACGATTGTAATAGGCTTTGGCAAATTGAGGATTGAGTTCAATTGCCTTGTCATAATCCGCTATCGCACCTTGATGGTCACCTGAATCCGTCCTGGCAACTCCGCGATTGTAATAGGCTTCGGCATATTTAGGATTGAGTTCAAGCGCTTTGTTATAATCCGCTATCACACCTTCATTATCTCCTAAAGCCTTCTTGGCATTTCCGCGATTGTTATAGGCTTCGGCATATTGAGGATTGAGTGCAATTGCCTTGTCATAATCGGCTATCGCACCCGGATGGTCACCTGTATTACTCTTGGTAGTTCCACGATTGTTATAGGCCCCGGCAAATTGAGGATTGAGTTCAATTGCCTTGTCATGATCGGTTATCGCACCCGGATGGTCACCTGAAGCCCCCTTGGCAATTCCACGATTGTTATAGACCTCGGCATGTTGAGGATTGAGTTCAATTGCTTTGTTATAATCCGCTATCGCACCTTCATGGTCTCTTAAATCACTCTTGGCAGTTCCGCGATTGCTATAGGCTTCGGCAGATTGAGGATTAAGTTCAATTGCTTTGTTATAATCCGCCATCTCGCCTTCATTGTCTCCTAAAGCCCTCTTGGCAACTCCACGATTGTTATAGACTTCGATATATTGAGGATTGAGTGCAATTGCCTTGTCATAATATTCTATTGCCTTTTTATACGCCTTTCTTTGAGTGAACCCTACACCGAAGGAAAAATAATCCTCTGCGCTATAGTCGCTATATGGTTTATTATGTGCGTTTGCTAGAGAAAAACCGGTAAAATCACTAAAGAGATATTTCTCATCAATTCCGAATTTATCCCGTAATTCACTAATGATGCTCTTTTTGTCTCCCTCTTCTATCTCTATGGTTTCGTAGTATCTCTCTGCAATTTTTTCTTTTCCAAATACAAACACTGAGTTCTGGGCAACAATGCGATTGTTTTGGTGTGCGGGAGTCCACTTCCATAATTTTTCTTTCCCAAAGAATTCCATGATGGGCTTAGACACGCTTTCATAATCGACAACAGCAAAATCATTGATGTTATCCGTTCGCATGGCAACCACTTTTCCACTTTCCCCGGGGCTTTCCTGGCAAGCAAACCTCAATGCAATCAAAGGGCTTGCCGTAAAATCAATCAGACAGGTTGCCGCACCATTATGCTGCAATTCTGCGAGCAATTCCAAATCAGAAAGGTTATTCCCTTGTTTTTGTCTAAAACCCTGGAGCTTGGCACGATCCAACAGCCGTGTAATGTAGTTGTCAAATACCCCCACCCACATGGGAGCAGTTTCTTCTTTTGTCTTGATCCTACGGTATCCCGATGCTTCCAAATCCATGCGGGAATCAGACAGCCCACGGTAGAGCAGAGAAGACCCTTCTAATTTTTCTGTCCAATCGACAAATTCAGTAATGGTCTTTATGTTCATTTCGCTAGGCCCATTCTGTATTTGATGTCGTAGTTGATGATGTAGTCTAGCTCCTCTTCCGTGAAGCCGTAATGCTCCGCTAGAAGTGCATCTATTTTATCTATGATCTTTTTAGATTTTTTATGATAGTATTCGTAATCAGTCTGTACAGTACCGACATATGATTTGTTTTTCTCTAAATCCTTTTCTAATTCTTCGCTTATATAAGAAAGCGTTTTTTTCTGAATAACAGATAAATCATCTTCGTTAATGAGAAAATCGGTTAACTCTCTGTTTGTTAAATGCCAGCAATCACTTATGATTTCCCAAAACCAAAAGAAAGTATTAGAATTCAAAATTGCCATAATTTCTTTTCTCGTTAGAGTAGAAGAAGGATAGAACGCCTTGAACTCTTTAGATTTTTGAGGAGTAAGAAAACATTTAATCCAAAACATTAATCGCATGTTCAAATAAAGTGGTTTGTTTTTAGAAATTCTAATGGATATTAGCGAGGTAAGTCCTTTATTCTTGGCATCGATCTTTTTTAATATATTTTGCTCTATAAGTGTGCCAATTTTTGGATATACCTCATCTTTTTTAAGGCTAGAATTAGTGTAGTAAATTTTGCTAAATAAGCTTGTACGTTCATTGCGCGAAGACCAGTGCAAAAAATCAGTAGTGCAAAAAACGCGCCTTTCTTGATTAGAAGTAATCAGTATAGATAGTTTTTGGTGGACCCCATTAAATAATGCCCCTGGTCTGTCAGCATAGTTACTAATATGTGTTGCGCAACACTTAAATTCTATAAAATTTCGTAAGGTTTGCGTTCGCGGCGTCGATACTAGAGAGATTGGGACGATCATTCCAAATTTCTTATATTTCCCAGTAAGATTTATCCCGCGCTCTACAAAAAACGCATACAAATTCCCACAGGACTCGGTCTTGTAATCCCGCACGATGTAATCCTTTCGCACCTTTCTATATTCCACATACGGCGGATTACCAATCACCACATCAAACCCGCCGTCCTGTTCAATAATCCCGTAAAATTCCGCCAGCCAGTTAAACGGTTGATGGGATTCGAGCCACCGCTCATAATTCCCTTTCCTTTCAGTGTTGATGCCGTATTCCTCGGCAAGATAACGATTCATTCGGTCATTGAGTATATCAAGCCGCTGTTGTAATCCCTGTTTCGCATTTTGATATTCATCACTGCTGCCATCCTGCGCATCTCTAAACGCTGCATTTGCGGTTTCAACTTCGGTTGCCTGTTCACGGACTTCATCGGTCAAACTGCCGTAATCGAGTCTTTTCTGTCCGGTATGCGGGTCAAACTCCACTGACTTCTCAAACTGCTCCATACTCGCAAACCCCACAAGCGAATTGCCGGAGCGGATATTAAAGTCAATGTCCGGCAACGGTTCCAAACCAAGATTATCCCTGCCCGAATCGTATTCCGCCTCCGCCGCCAGTTTGAGAAACAAGCGCAGCTTGGCAATTTCCGTCGCTTCCTTCATCAGATCCACGCCGTACAGATTGTTGAGAATTATCGTCTTGTATATCCAGTATTTTCGGTTGGGATGCTGGGCTATGTCCGCCAAAACCGTGCGGAACTGCGGATGTTTTTTTGTGCCCTTGCGTTTGCCCTGCTCGCGCAGGCTGTCGTCTTCCCCGATGAAATCTTCCATGCGGTTTATGCACTGCTCATACAGCGGTTCGAGCACATTCAGCGCCGCGAATAAAAACGCGCCGGAGCCGCAGGCAGGGTCCAACACAGTTATCCCGCGTGTTTCCTTCCGGTTGGACCGCAAGGCTTTCCTGCCGGCAATGGCTGCATAAAAGGCGGCAATGAAATCGGAGCCTTCATAATAACGCAGAGCATCCGAGGCAAAGCGCTCAATGTCGAGGTTGTGGGTAATCAGGTCGTCAATCCGATGTATTTCGCCGTTTTCTATTTTCGCTTTCAGCGCAAAATAACGCTGGCGACGCGCCATCGTCTCGCGCCAGATTTCGGTGGGCAGCGCAAAACGCTGTTCGGTTTTGGTATTCCAGTCTTTGCGTCGTTCGAGCAGGTCGGGCGCTTGTGTGTCCATGCCGCACCGGATGTTTTCCGGTATTTCTTCGTCGGGAATATCGCAACCCTTGCTGACCGCAGCGTAAATATAGTGGTCGGGATTTTCGCGCAGAAACCGCCAGATGCCGTTTTGCGGGTCAAAAGCGTTTTTGCATTTCTCGCTGGCACGATTCAGCAGGGACGGAATAATCGTATTGCGGGATATGTAGCCGGTAATGTCTTCCTGCGTGTAGTAAGCGCCCATCGCCGCACGGTCGTTTATGTATTTTTCAAAGATATAGCCGATCACATCGGGGTTTATGTCTTTGCCCGTGGCGGTGGCGCGAGTGTCCAGATGCCAGTTGTATTTGCCGAAAAATGCAAACAGCTTTTCAAATGCCCGGTCGGGGATTTGAATGTCCTTGTTCTCTTTCTCTATCTCGTGAACATCAAAAAGACCGCCGTTCAAATAAGGCACTTTTCCAAGCAAAGCCCGAAGTTCCGGGTCGCGTTTTTCCTCCGGCGTTCCAAGCCCTTCGGAAAACAGTTTGCGGAGAAAATGCCTGTAAAACCGCCTGTCAAACTCATCCTTTCCAAACTTTTCCTGAGTCCTGTTCAAGCGGTTTTCAAGATAGTTGCTGTCGCCGTCAAGAAACCCTTTTCTTTGAATGAAGTAGATAAACATAAGGCGGTTGAGCATCAGGGCGGCATACCATTCTCTTGAAACAGTGTTTTCCATGCCCTGTATAAAATCGGAAAACTCCCGCAATTCCTGTTGAAATTCGCCATAAAATCTTCTGGTAACAGTTTCGGAATTTGCCATGAAGGCGCCGCGAACCCGGTCCACCACGTCGGTGATGGCGAGACCTTCCTCTTCGGAAATGTCAAAGATCATCCCGTCCAGTTTTTCCATCAGCGGCTGAATGTCCTGGCTTTCGCTCCATTCCACTTCAACGGTGCGCAGCGGGCGGTTCTGCGGGCGGATGGCCACAGTCCAGCACTGCCGCCCCTCGCCGCAGATGATCAACAAATGTTCGTAATGGTGGCGCGCAAGTTGATTGATCAGACGCCGCCTTTGGGTTTTTGTAGCGGGGTAATTTTCGCTTGCATCACAAACGCAGACGACAAAACCGCGCTTTTCAGCAACCCTGTTTATGCAAAAACTCTCACCGTCACCAGGTTCCAGAACCAGCGGTTCTTGCGGCAGGCGCTCGGTGTCCCAGCCGAGTTCAATGAACAAATCGGAAAAATGGCGGCTGCGGATGAAATCGGCAAGTTTTTGCTTTGATAGAAACGCACCCATTCTTCAGTTATACAGCCGGGAATGAAGAGGTATCAGCCTGCACGCCAACTTAGCACGAGATCTTTTAACTGCTCTACCAACGGTCGAATATCGCTGTTTTTGTCCTCGGATGCTTTTTTGGCAACAATGCGGCACAGATTTGGCACATCTTGTTCTACTATTTGCGCCAGATTGCTCATTTTGGTTTTGGCAATTTCAGATGCTGCGTCTGATGCCGCATTGTAGGCCGAATCCAGCCTGTTTATTTCCTGGGTGAGTTGCTTGCCGTCAATCCCTAAGAGCCCGGCCCAGCTATCCGGCTTTTCCTTCAAGCAATTCCACACCCATTCTTCCGGCGCATGGTCGCCCGGAAGAAACAAAACCGGCACTTGCCTGCCCACTGCTTCTCGAATTCTCTCTTCACTGGCGGTACCCTGCTGATCCCCGTCCAGAACAAACGCAAAGTTCTCCAACAAGCCAAATTTTTTGAAAGCTGCGGCATGTCCGGGGAATTCCTGCGCGCCGGTGTCACGCCCGATGCGAATTGTCCCACTGCGAATTTTTTGTTCGTATCTCAATACGTCAAAGATGCCATTGAGAATGGCTTCGGCAGATTCATCTTCGCAAAGCAGATTGAGGCTATCGCTAGAGCGGCCATAAAGCGCATCTTGAATGATGTCGCGGTATGGAGGGCAAACTGTTACCTCCCCGTCCTGGTCACGTTCAAGGAAAATGCGCGCGTTGGCTGGCACCGAATCAAGCACAACCGGACTATGGGAGGTGACGATCACTTGCAGGTCGTTGCGTAACGAAAGTTGTTGCAGGTGCATCATCAGGAGTTGCTGAACCCAGGGGTGCAAGCCGGCCTCTATTTCGTCAATCAGCACCAGCGCGTTTTCCAGTTGCGCGATTTCTTGCGAAAGCCGGAGAATGGCGCGTTCCCCCGCCGCCATGTGCAACTCGGAATAGGACGCGCCGTTCTTGTGCGCCGCAAACAATAGGTTTTTTCCTCTCTCCCCGGAAAGTTCGGCAACTTCGTGGTACTGGAACGGCAATAGCTGTTGGGCAAAATTTATCTGCGCGGCGGTCAGTAATTTTTCCGTTGGAGAAGCCTTCAGGTAGGACATTCGGAGAACGTTGCGCACCTCGGATGGATTGCTAAGATTGGCTAGCGTTCTAAGATAGATAACCCGTTCTGGCTGCTGGGCTTTCTGGCGGCTAAGAAAACTGCGAATCCACCTCCGCCCTTTGCGACGCAGCCACCGCATAGCAGTCCTGCCTTCTGGAGTTGCATATTCATATTCGATGGAAATCTGCGGGCGCTCGTCCTTGCGGACGCCTTGTTCGGGTAAATAATCGGGGAACAGCGTGGAAGGCACGTAATCTCTCGGACCGGTTCCAGGCACTTTGTAAGCACAGGCGGCAGCAAACAACACTGTCGATTTGCCGCTGGCATTGCCCCCGGCAATCACACTGACCGGATAATCCAGAGGCACTCTCAGGTTTTTAATGCCACGGATCCCATCAAGCCGAATTTCCGAGAGAAAATGTGGCATGTGGGGCTTTTTCCCCTGGAGTTGCGACCACAGTTTTTGGTATCTTTGGTCAAGTATCATGTTGCTATATTAAACTTTTTCGCGATTTTTAACCAACCCCAGCGAGCAGATTATATGCGGCTCAATCGGTTCGCCCGCTTTGGGCAGGGCGCAAAGGTCGCCGGTGTTATAGAGGTTTTTCACCATCCCCGCCAATTCATCATCGGTAATATGCGTGCGCAACTGACGGCCAAGCCGGTCGCGGGCGGTTTCTTTGAGCGGGTAACGGTAGATCTGCTCAACCGCCTGTTTCAAGTCTTCGGGGTAAAAAAGCGTCCTTTTCTGCTGCTCAAGGTAGAACTTCAGCTTACTGTAAACACGGTGCCTGATGCTTCTCGTTCCGCCCAGTTGCCCGCCGATGTCGGTTTGCCCTGCTTTGACATGGCGCACGGCGGCATCTACTAATGTATGGTGATTTTCTGCCGGTGGCGCAAGCGGCTCTTGCGGGTCGCAGGCAAGTAAGCCCAGGATTTTAGACTGCGATTGTGAGACTACTTCGCCGGTCTCATTCATCTGCGCCAGAATGTGCTGGTTGTTATTGGTTTTGATGTAGGCGATTGCGCCTGTCGTGTCCGCGCGCTTTGCGGAATAAACCACGTTGGGCAGTTTCTCTATTTTCGTTTGCAGGGACGGGTTGTGTTTGATCGCCTGGCGCCAGATATCATAAGCGCGGGAGATCAAATCGGTTTCATCGTCCTGCTCTTCAATGTCGATGGTTTCTTCGTACACCTGTTGCAGGTTGATGGTGTCGCCTTCAAAAAATTTCTCGTCGGAACCAACCAATTCGGCATTTTGCCGGATGCGATTCTGCAAGCGCCTGCGCAAATCGATGATGTTTTCAATGCCGTCTTCCGGCAAAAAGCAGTAACAAAGAATTTCCCGCGCTTGCTGGCCAATCCGGTCCACCCGTCCGGCGCGCTGCACCAGGCGGATGATGGCCCAGGGCAAATCGAAATTAACGATAATATGGGCATCCTGCAGGTTCTGGCCTTCGCTGAGTGTGTCGGTAGTGATCAGTACGCGCAACTCGTCTATCATGCCCGCTTGCCCGTGGTTGGAAGTCGGGCTGAACCGTTTTACATAGTCGGATATGTTGTCTATGCCGCCGAATACTTCGGCCAGGCCGTCAACTCCTCGCTTTGTCAATTCCCGGTAGAGATAGTCGGCGGTATCTTTGAACTGGGTAAAAATCAGCAGTTTTTCTTTTGCGTGCGTCTCTTTGCACAATTTGGCCAAGGCCTCCAGTTTGCGGTCGGTGTCGGCATCCCATTTCGGCGCCATATTCAGAACTTGCAATAGAGTGTGGCAGTCCGCCAGTAAATCATCCCTCATAGACTGCTCGAACAAATCGGTTTCTATCCAGTCAAACTTCTTTTTCAAAGCCGGACTGGAAGACAACTTTTCGTAGATATTCCTGCCTGCCTGCAGAAAACGTTCTATCTCGTCTTCTCCCTGCCACTCCACGGTGAATATATCGCCTTCGTCTTCTTCTATGGTTTCGTCCGCCAGAGAACTGAATATGTCGCCGATCGGAAACGCCCCGTTATTTTCCAAAGCGCTCAAATAAACCGCATTACGCACGATGTACCTTTTAATGGAAAGCAAAAAGGCATAACCGGAACTTTCCAACCGCTTGAACAAACCGGCTCTGGCAAAACCGATCAGCCGGTTTCCCGCACGGCTCAGGTTTTTGATGATTCGCTGGTCTGTGCTGCTCAACTCATCGGGGAGGGGATCGTTTTGATATTCGGGTAACAAGTATTCCCCGATGCCGTAGCGGGGCAATGTAAGCGCATCAATGATTTGGACGACTTGCGGAGAATACAGCAGCGCATACTGGTCATCCTGGTCATCCTTGTCCAAACTAAACTTGGCGCATTTCGGTGTTCGGTGCGGAAAATAAAATCGCGTGTTGTCCGCGAAAGACAGGTAATGTTGCCGCCGCTCCTGGTCGTATTCGGCGTAGTTTTCTTTTATATGGCTGCGGGTTCTTCGCACCATGAACATGCGCATCAGTTCACGCCAGTCGTCCACCGATTCGCTGTGCTCAAAGGCCGCCAGCGACGTGGCCAGGGCATTTGGATGCTTCTGCCTGAAATGGCTGGTACCGCTAAGAGAATTGATGTAATCCTCCGGCCTGACTCCGAGGTCGGCATCGGCTTCCACGAACAGGCGCAACTGGTTGCCGATGTCGGTGAAGTGCTTGTTATACGGCGTGGCCGTCAACAGGATGACGCGGGATTCGTTTTCACGAAGGTAATCGTAAACAAAACCATAACGTTTGGCATCGCGATTGCGCAGGTTATGGCTTTCGTCAATTACCACGAGGCGGTAACGTCGCATCTCGCTCAAATTGGAAACCTTGCCGAGTGAAAGTGTCTCTCCAGCGATGCGGTATTGATGCAGGTAATCCTTCCACATTCCTCCCAGTTTCGGCGGACATATCACCAGGACGTTGTCGCCTCGGTCTTCCTGAAAAGTTTTTGCAACGGCGCTCGCAATCAACGTCTTGCCAAGCCCCACCACGTCACCGACTATGACGCCGCCGTGCCGACTTAGACGCTCGGCAGCCAGAGAAACCGCCTGCTTCTGAAACTCCAGCATTACTTTGTCAAAGACCCCCGGCACCTTGAATTCGCGTGAACCCTCAATCGCTTCTTTGGAAAGTTCATACGCGGTTTTGATATAGATTTCGTAAGGTGTGATCGGACCGCTGGCCCAACTGCTCTTGATGATGTCCGCCAGTTCTTCCGTGATATCGAGACACCACCGGTCTTCCCATCGCTCTTCAAACCACCTTGCAAGTTTTTCGGAGGCATCTCCGTCCAGCACGTCCACGTTGAGTTCCCCTTGTTTTTCCAGCCCCGGCAGCGTGAGATTGCTGCTGCCGACGTAGCCGATGATGGGGTTGATTTTGTCGTCCCGGTGGGCGAGGTAGAGTTTTGCGTGTAATGGGTGGCGACCGAAAAATTTGACCTTGAGCCGTCCGGTGCGAAGTTGTTTTTCCAACTCGACAAGCCCTTTTTGATCCCGATTGGTCGGAACGCCGTAGGTCAGTTGTCGCATTAACGATTCGGCAAAACTTCTTCTGCGCTCGACGACTATGGCCTGGGTTGGCTCCGTCTGCGCATTGTTGTAGTAATTCCGAATCGTTCGGTTGATGTCGCCGGACATGCCAACAATTAAACGGCACGCGGGAGCGCCCGACTCAACGGAGATCGCGGCAACCTCATCTGAAATGCTTCGCCAGCCACGCAGGTTGAAATAGCCGACGCAAAAATCGCCGCGCCTGGCGACTCGCAAGGCGTTTTTCAGCCCATCCAGCAGTTTCTTTTCAATGTTATCGTAGATGGTTGGCACGGGTTCTTTCAGTCAGGGAAATTCAGCATGCGGTCAAGCCGTAGGAATAGGTCTGCGCTGTAGCTTGGAAAAACGCCCGTTGGCGGCTGACCCGCCGACCTTATCCGCCTCAAAACCCGCTTATCGCGCATCCATGACCTCACTCCCCAAAACCCGCCTAGTTCGACCCAAATCCTGCATTTCTCCCGCGTTCATGCAATATCCGGGTTAGGGAGTCTTCGGTAAAGCGGGTGGAACTCATGAAAAACTGGCGGGCGATTGAGGGCAATTTTTCATGACATAAAAGACCCCATTGATAGCGAGTAAATACCTGAACATCACCGCTTTTCCCACTACACATCCGCTGATTGTTCCCATGAGGACATAAAGTCATCTGAACTACTCATCACAGACTTTTCCTGCGGGTGTAAGTATAATGATGCGCTTTAAGTCAACGGCCATAAGGTCAACGTCCCGCACAGGTTCATGCAGGTCAACCGCTTTGGGCAGTCTTACCGCCATGAGATAATCTTGATTTTATCTTGCTTAATCTAATAACAGATAGAAATACAATCGCCATTATTGCTCTTGTGCTTGAGAGTTTTCATTTTCTATTTCGCTCAATATGGTTTCCAGCTTATCATTCAATTTTTTAAATAAAAGGTCATCTTTTGCTGCTTCGAAAATTTTTTCCATTCTATCCTTAGACTCACGCCGGTTTTTTAAAAGATCATAGAGACGATCTATGCAAGACTCGGCTTCACGCAAATTCTTTTTATCTATATCCTGAGCCGCTAGATGCTCTCTCGGGTCATTGGCAACCAGTGCCGGAGCACAGTAGTAGTAAGCATCTTCATACTCAGCATCCCAAACCATGATACGCCTGAACTGCTCTACCGCCATTTTTTTTGCAGATTCCTCTTTGCCTATAAGAATACCGAGAGTATTTTTATCGAGACCTGTTGATTCTAAATAGAAACGACCAAGTGTCAGTCTTGCATCCAATTCATAAGGCTCATTAGAAGTTAGGGTTTTAAGAATTTCTATGGTATCTCTCAGAAGAACAATCTGCTTACCAGAAAGAACAATGTTATCCTGAGTAGTTCGCTCTTTGAGTGAATATTTGAAATAATCCAATATCATTTGTCCCATGTATACTTTCCATGCCGAAAAATTTTTGTCTAATTCTACAAGCCTGCGAGCCATTTCAATAACGTCGGAATAATCTTTTTCATCTATTTTATGTTCATCTATTTTATGTTCATCTATTTTATACTGAATCTGAGCCAATTTGACGTTGCAGTAAAGGTTTATCAACCAAGGATCTTGCGTAGCCAATGAATATTTTTTAATTTCCTTGAGATCTTTATGCAAACGTTGAAGTTGAGGTTTTTTCCATTCTTGCGGAACGGTCAGGATTGAATTCTCATCTTCCTCCAGAGCGGTATAAGTAATTTCGTAAATCCTAATATCTCCCGCTATGCCTTTTAGTGGCGCTAATTCTTGTTTATTGAACCTAATAGGGTTCTCGCCTGGGCTATCTGAATAGATTCCGTATGTAGTCTCGCCTACGAATATTTTTGAATATGTGCCCTTGCGAGATTCTCCCTCAATTCTCTTGGCTAAGTTGATTGAATAGCCTTCAGTGGTTAGCTTTCCATGCTTGTTTTCTTTCTTTTCTTCCTTTTCTTTCTTTTCTTCCTTAATGCTAATAACTCCTGTATTGATTCCTATGGCAATCTCAAATGGCTTTTTGTTGTACTTAATCTGATCAATATTTTGCTCATGCACTTGCCAAGTATATTTTATTCTCAGAGCCAGCTTAAGGGTTTTGAAAATATCTTCGCTAATATCATCTTTTCTCTGATCATCTTCTTCTTCCCATTCGCTTGCAAACAGAAAAAACCCCTGATCGCCAGTTAAAATTTTCGTTGGAATATCCTCTTCCGTACCGTTTTGTTTGTTCTCTCCTATCAGGTCTCCCCATGCTTTCTCTAGAGTGTTTTTGAATTCTTCCAAGTATTCCGTGTAAACATCCAATCCCACATAGCTCGCGGCATCCGATGAACCAATTAAATCAACAAACATTATTGTTGCTGTTCTATGCTTACCGTTAGCCTTTTGAGACATGTCCCACCCTCCTCAAAGAATCAAAGCCACGATTACCCGAATCCTGCTCTTCCATCTCTATCCGAGTCATTTTAATCGGCCTCGTTAGCGTATCCACCGCCAACCCAGCCCTGATTGAAGAAGCAATTCCAACCGCCTCAAGATAATTTTCCGCAAAATGCAGTTTTCTGGTCTTGAATGGGAGGCGCCTTAGATCGTTTTTCATTTTTGATGTACGGTCTTTTACCGCAATCACAGGTATGTCATTTTCCAGGGCGGCGAGTACGGGGAGTCCTATACAGCCATCGGGCAACACCAAACAAGAAATTTCGTTGAGGCCAATCAAGCCATTTCCCGAATGAAGTCCGTCAATGATTCTTGGAGCCCTATGCAATCCCTTCAAAACGCAGTAAAGATAAGTTGTAGAGGTAGCTTCAGCAGCTTTGCGAGGATCTACGATGCCCACATTCAGATTCATCATTTCTTGCGAAGTCATCATGGGAGAGTGAGCAGACTGAACATTACAAAGAGAAGATATCGAGTGCGTAAGCATCGCTTCAACGCCACCCCACGGATTGACCGTAAACTCTTGATCCTGAAAGTAGTCGATATGAAAATGATCCGGTACGTCTATCAAAGTAGAAAGGGCAACCGCATCGTATTCATCCTTATATTTGTTTAGCACTTCGTGCAATTGATGAAAGTTCTCGACCCTTCCGCTAGCTCGCCCAGATGTTGAGAATAAGGCTTGCACAAGAAAGGGTTTATCCATAATGGCAACCAACGGAATATCCATCCCCGTTGTCGCCCTTGCTGCAGATGCTGCATTAACAGCCAGCTCGTGGAATATTGGATCTTTGTGTTTGTCTATTACAAGCAAGACTCGGTTAGCCCTCACCTTTTGTAATGTTGCCGTTCCCATGAATAGGCGTGTCAGAACGCTCCCTTCCACATATAAGGCGTTATCGGGGATTTCATTTATATCTGCAGCGTTCACTACATTAGGATGAGTAATCAAGTTGTCACAGATAGAAGCAAAAAGTTTCGCAACTGCGCCCCCATCTCCAGAATGTCCACCTAATTCGCAACCGATGCCAGTTGGGATGATCAGAGAGATATTGAATTGTTCAGGGTTTTCATAAATCCTTCTATGGAAAGAGAAGATAGAAGGAATCTGCAAATTGGAATCTTCTGTGACTTCCAATATTCCGACTTCGCAGAGATATTCTTTTTGGGTTTCCCCGCATACAACAAAACGCAAAGGTATCTCATCGGCATTCAAATTCTTATCAATCTCGTTAGAGAAATGCGTCAACAGACTGGGCGCATCGCTGGATTTTCTGACTTTAATCATTCGTTCTTTAACAATCATATTGTTTTACCTCCTTTGCACCACCTTGATATTTACCACATCACCACCAAACCAGGTTTCTGAAAATTTTTTGACTTCCGTTTCGTCAAAATCTTTACAAGAAAAAACATTGAGATACACATTTCTCATCAGGTCTAATGTATGAATGACGATACTGCTTGTTAGTATAAATTGAACAGCAGATGTCCCTTTCAAATGAGGTTCAGTCTGTCTTTCGCTTTCTTTGACTCCGTAGTCATCCCACCAAGCTAACTTGCATCTTTCCATTTGAATCAGATCGCAAACTTTTTCAAAATATTCCTGGATAGACTTTCGAGTAAACGTATCAGGATTGCAGTTGTGTAAATCCAAAATCAACTCTTTTCCGTAATTTTTCCCCGCCATGTTTTCTCTTTGTATCATGCTCCAATTTCGCCTTTCATCAAGCGTGGCAAAAGTAGATCGTGGGCTTTGGTGAGTCGAAGTGTCGAACGCTTCAAACAACGAACTTGTTGAATATTGTTAGACACGACATTCGCAAACTCCACTACGAGAGGATTCGCTGGAACAATAATATTCATTCCACGAAAACGCCCTTTATTTATCTCTGGGTATATCGTACCTTTTGCATTGCTGCGAATCTCAATGACCCTGCTCATTAAGTTAAAGAGCAGCAGGCACATCCTCTCTCCTCCTTATAAGGAATAATATTGATAAATCCCTGATTTGTACAGATTTCAGTATCCATCAACGCAAAAAATCCGACAGATGCGCGGCTTGTCATCAGGACTGTCTCAGGTGACATCATTTTAGCAGACGATTCACTAAGCCCCTTCTCGGTGATTTTTCGTTCTGAGTCAAGCAGTATCAAGCTGTCATTCCTGGTCACATCTGAAGGAATAACCCAAGATTATATCTCCGCCCCAATATTCTGAAACTTTGGTCGAAGGAGTGCCACCACCGACAGTCTCACATACGTCGGCTATCTTCCTCCTCTCCCACCCCTCCGGTACGCCGTCCTTGATAGTAGCTTGTTCATGCCCCGGAAAGCGCAGATGCACAAACCACTCATTATAGAGTAGCCGTGCCGCCTGCTCCAACAACTGAATGCGACGCCGGTTGTTTTCAATCAGGTCGTCGTAGGCAGAGGGGATAGAGGCAATGCGAGTTTGCTCTTGAAGCTCAGGTGCTCGGATAATTGTGTTTTCTACTGCTATCTTCTGAGCCCTCTGTCTTCCAGATGCACCTATCATGCTTTTGATTGCAGGTTCTCTAATGACAGCAGAACAAGACAAGTAATAAACAAAGTCCGGGTCGGATATGCCCTTCCTTAGCGCGAAAAACTAAAAACTCTGTAGAACCAAATCCGCGCACATCTTTCAAATGGTTTATTTTTGCTGTCTTTCCATGTTCCAAACATGGCGTGATGCGCGCAAAGATAGTATCATCATTTTCAAACTTGCTACCACCACGACCTTCCCAAATACGAGCACAGCTAGGAAATACAGACTTCCTAAGTGGTTCAACATCTGACATCTCTATAAATTGGTAAGCGGTTCCTTTTTCAAGATAAATCTGAGGCTGCACCTCAACAAAATCTCCAAATTTGAACTCTTTCCACTTCATGCCCTCACCCCTCCTAAGCATTCGCCCGCTCATCGTATCCCCTGCCCCCGCTTAGTAAGACGGTACCGTTGATTCTTGGTATTGGGCGTATCAGGATGCGTCATCTCAATGTATCCGCTTTGCAAAGCAGGCAGCAGATACCGCTCCCGCAACGACTTGCGGGCTTTCAATCCCATAGCCTGCTGGATCTCCTGCCGTGACATTTCCCCGTCCAGCACGGTCAGCAGGCGCTTTATCTGGGGGGTTAGTTGGGGGGTTTCCTGGGGAGTTTCCTGAGGGGTTTCCTGGGAGGTGTTGACCGCCTTGAGGATGATGTCCAGCATGAAGCTAATAAACGGAGTGCTTTCGCCTTGTGCCGAACTTTGCTGGATTGCGGCGTAGTAATCGCTCTGTGCGGCATGAACGAGACTCTCGACGGGCACATAGGCAAACAGGGTTTGCCATCGGGTCAGGATCAGGGTTTGCCAGAGCCGTCCCAGCCGCCCGTTTCCATCCTCAAAGGGGTGGATGAATTCAAATTCGTAGTGGAAAACTGAACTGGCAATCAGCGGATGTGTGTCGGCAGTGTTCAGCCATGCCAGCAGGTCTGCCATGAGTTGCGGCACGCGCTTGGCGGGCGGGGCGAGGTGATGTACCGCGTTTTGCCCCATCACCGCCACGCTGTTCACGCGGTAGCGCCCCGGAGCATCCAGTAGCGCGGTCATCAGAATCTCGTGCGCCTTGAGCAGATCGGTTTCGCTAACCGGACTCCATTGCAGGTATTGGTCGTATGCCTGTATGGCGTTGCGCGCCTCCTGAATATCCTTTGGCGGGGCTATGACGGGTTTGCCATTGAGCAGCGTGGCAACCTGTTCCTCGCTGAGCGTATTGCCTTCAATGGCAAGGGAGCCTTGAATCGTACGGATGTGGTTTATTCGCCGTAAGCGTATATCTTGTAAAACCTCTGCCGCCTCCGCCCGGCCAAGCGCTTCGCCGATTTGTTCAACGCGGGTGAGAATGTGCGAGGTGATTGTGTATGGCGGCGCTTTACTCATATCTCATCATCGTTATACATCGCCGGATCCGGTGGCACATGCGCCACCTTGCCGTCTCGCATGGTGACGATACAGGTGCCGGTCTGGTGGGCAATTTTATGGGCGCGTTTGGCCGCACGCAGGAGGGCGGGCATGACACCTTGCATGTCCGGATCATCAAGTGCGGATGATTGCCTGGCTGGTTGTTTCATGGGTTTTTTCCTTCTTCGATCAGGATGGGTATAGTACCGCCGTTATTGATACGTTGTCAAAAATCTATGCTAATGGCGATACCTGTTTTCGAAATTGCGCAAGCCGGTATAAAACCGGCGGCGGATTCTGGAAGAAAAGGGGACAATCCACCGGCAATAATGATTTTCTTGCCGCCGCTCATATCCCCAGTTCTTCAAAATTTTTCTTGATCTTCGCTGCCAGCGTGACCGCTTCGGCATTGAGGTCTTCCAGCTCCACGTGGATTTCGCGCATGGTTTCCTCGAAGTCGAAATTGGCGTCTTCTTCTTCCGGCGCGACACCGACGTAGCGGCCGGGGGTCAGACTCCAGTCGTTGGCTTTGATTTCGGCGCGGCTTAGCAGTTTGACCAGCCCTTCGACGTCGCGGAGTCCGGCATCGGGAAAGCGTTCGATAAGCCAGTGCGCCTGCCACCAGAAGTAGTGCGCATCTTCCAGGTAACCGAGATCGGGATTGTCTTTTGGTTCAAATTGTTTGAGCACTTGTTGCCGGGCTTCGTACATAGCCTTGCGGGCGCGATTAAGGTCTTGCCTGTTCCATGCCGTGTTGGATTTGGCGTTGCACTCTTTTTCACAGGTCTCGATTAGTCGTGTGATGAGTCTGCTGAGCAGGTCGGCTTGTTTTTTAATCAGGTTGTGGCTTGTTTCGGCTAACGGGGCGAGCCGGGCCACCGCTTTTTTGAGTGCGTTGTTATCGGTTTTTTGATTGTTCCATTTTGTCCGCTGCTCGGTTGCTGATTTTTTGCAGGCCTTCAGGTCGGCCTCAAAGGTGGTCAAAGCCTCGTTCAGTTCCTTGTATGTTTTCGCGTGGGTACCGTCCGCACTCTGCGTTCCGAGGAAAGGGATCAGCATATCCCGCAGGGCCGTGAGGGAGACGAGGAAGTCCGGTAACGGTTTAATTGGTTTGCCTTTTTTATTGACTGCGTTGAAGCAGGCGTCGCTCTGGTCAAGGATGCGGATGCAGTAGTTGGCAACCAGGCCAAGATATTTATCGGTTTCGCCGCGATACAGCCAGACGATGGCCAGCAGGTTCTGTTGCTGCTCGGGGCTGAAGTCGTAGATCTTGCGCGTAACCTTGCGATAGACGTTGCGTGCGTCGATCATCAGCACTTTGTCGTGGTGTGCTTTGGGTTTGTTGCGGTTGAGAAACCACAATTCGCAAGGCACGCTGCGGGTGTAGAAGAAGTTGGAGCGAATCGCGATCATGACCTCCACGTCGCCGATCTCCACCAGTTTCTGCCGCACCCTGGCCTCGCCACCGCCGGCACTGGAGGCCTGAGAAGACATGACAAAACCGGCGCGGCCGGTGGCACTCAAATAACTGTAGAAGTAGCTGATCCAGATGTAATTGCCGTTGCTGACTTTGTTCTTTTTGTTGACGCCGGGCAGGCCGAAGGGCAGGCGCGAGTCTGTCTTGACCTTGTCCGCGTCAATCTCGTCCACGTTGAACGGGGGATTGGCCATCACGTAGTCGGCCTTGCCCACCAGCTTGTGCGGGTCTTCGTAGTAGGTGATGGCCTCCTGGATGTCGCCCTCCAGCCCGTGGACGGCCAGGTTCATCTTGGCAAGACGAATGGTGGTGGCGTTCTTTTCCAGGCCGCGGAACGTGAGCCGGTCGGTCGGGCTTTTCCCGTGTTCCTCAACGATGTGCGCGCTCTGCACGAACATGCCGCCGGAACCGCAGGCCGGGTCGAGCACCGTGCCACCCTGGGGATCAAGCACGTGGGCGATCAGCGACACCAGGGAAACGGGGGTGAAAAACTCGCCGCCGTCGTGGGCTTTCTGGTCGGCGAATTGGGTTAGGAAGTATTCGTAGATGCGGCCGAAGACGTCGCCGGATACCCGTTTCAATTCGTCGGGGTTGAGCGTGCGCAGGAGTTGACCGAGCACGTCGTTGTTCAGCTCCTGATATTCGTTTTTGGGCAGGACACCGCGTAGATTTTCGTAGTCACTTTCTATGGACTCCATCGCTTTTCTGATGGCCTTGGCGCGGTCCTCGCTGTCGGGCAGTGCTACAAGGTAGCTGAACTGTGCTTCCGGTTGCAGAAGGATAGCGCTTTTGCGTGAGAAATCACCTTTAGCCGGTTTCAGCTTCTTTCCGCCCCGGGTTGGCAGCTCCTTTTCTATCGTATCTTTTACGGCAAGGTAGCGGTTGTAGGCGTGGCGCAGAAACATCAGGCCCATGACCGGCAGGAAATACTCGTTGCTGGCATAGTTGGAGTTGGCACGTAGCGTGTCCGCCGCATTCCACAGGCGTTTTTCAATGTTCGGGTTCAACGGTGACTCTCTACATATATCGGGTATGAGTTTCAGAGAAACGAGATTGCGTGTTCAAGGGTCCTTATACCTCTTCTGGGAGACTGGCGGCGGATTTCCTGGGAAAATTATCCATATAAGGAATACTATCAACTCTCCGACAGGTATTCATCCGCTGCTGCTACCGTTTCAGCAATGTCCTCCATTGTCTGCGCCGCCGATACAAACCCGGCTGCCGCCCTTAATTGTTTGTCTTGCATCCATGCAGGAGTATTGCAAAAAATTGACGGGATGGAGTCACAGCGCCTCCGCCTCGGCGCAGACCTGAGCCGGAGAAATCTCATTCAGGCAGCGGTAATGTCCGTAGCGGCAGGTGCGCGCCCAGCAGGGGCTGCAATCGAGATTGCGCCACAGACATTTGGAGCGGGCAATCATTGGCGGTGTGTACGCCGGTGATGACATGCCATATATCGCGACCAGTGGGCAGCCGACAGCGGCGGCAATATGCATCAGCCCGGAGTCGTTGGTCACGGCAAGATCGGCGAGCGAGAGCAGGTCTATTGCTTCCTCCAGCGTCGTCCGCCCGCACAGATTCACCGCTGTACGGGCAACGGTCTCAATCTGCGCACCGTAAGCGCGGTCGGCGGCGGAGCCGAATACCCATACCTGCCAGCCATCATCGGCATAGCGCCGCGCAACCTCGGTAAAATGTTCGGGCGGCCAGCGCTTGGCCGGCCCGAACGCGGCCCCTGGCATCAATGCCAGCAGAGGCCCGTTCTTTTTCAGACCAATTTTCTCCAGACAGGCTGCGCGATTCTCTTTATCCACCGTTAGCGCGGGCGCCGGCGTGTCCACATCATAGGATAAAGTGCCGGGCGGCTGACCGAGAAACACAAAGCGGGTGACGATCCTGGGCATCGCCTCCTTATTGAGCGGACGCATGTCGTTGATCAGTCCATAGCGCATTTCCCCGCGAAACCCGGTTCTGACCGGCACCGCGGCGAACCATGGCAGCACAGCGGACTTCAAGGAGCGCGGCAAAGTTATAGCCCGTTGATAACCCTGCGCACGCAATTCCCTGCCAAGCCGGTAGCGCATGCGCAGCTTCAACTCTCCGTGTCCGGCAGGCATCTCGATTACCCGCGATACTTCAGGCATGCGCCGCAACAGCGCCCCGGACCATGCCGGCGCGACAACATCAATCGCGGCTGCAGCATCACGCCGCTTCAGCGATTTATACAGACTCTGCGTCAATACCAGATCGCCGACCCAGGCGGGGCCGATCACCAGTATGCGTTTCGATATTGCAGCCATTCGATTCTAAATGCGGCCGCCAGCGGAACCGGCAAACCAATCACCCTCCCCGGTCTCTGAAAAATCATTGCGTGGCCGGGTTTCGCGGCAGCAGCCTGTTTGCCTCTTCGTAGTCCAGCGATCCTGCCGGGGAAAACCATGCGGAATAATAATCGACCACTACAGAAGTTTCAATGAACTCCCTGACAGAGTTGAAAACGCCGGTACAACCATAAGTACTGCTCCGGACAACGGCGCACTAAATGCTCGATTGCCTGGTTCACGGCTGTGGCAGCGATTACCGGGTCGGCCGAGTAAATTTCCGGCGACGGTTCAAGAAAGCAGATGCGGTAGCCGTGCGCGTACGGCAGGCGCTGTGCGTACACAAATACCACCGGAGCATGGCGCGCAAGTTTAATCAGCAAGGTCATGGTAATAGCCGGATGCCCGAAAAATGGCGCAATCACCCTGCTGTCGGCAGGCGCCTTCTGATCGGGCAGGATCCCGATATTTTCGCCTGCGGCAAGTTTGCGTAGCAGTTTCTTTACACCGCCCATATCCGTCTGGCACAGTTTCAATCCGCCGGCTTCCCGGCCACCACGGATAAAATGCTCGACAATGCTGTAACGCGACCGTTTATACAGGCAATAAAGCGGACCATCGAGTGCGATATACAACCCCGCCAACTCCCAGCAGCCTAAATGCGGCGTTGCATAGATCACGCCCCGGCCCTGGGCCTCGGCCCGTGTACGCACTTCCTCGCCCTCGACTTCGCGCACCAGCGCACGGATCTCCGGCTTGCCTATATGCCACAAATAGTCCGCTTCAAATACCAGCTTGCCGAGTTCCTGGAAACTGCGGCGCATCATCCTGTGTCTGTCGGACGCCTCCATCTCCGGGAAACACAATGCCAGGTTCGTGTCCGCTGTTTTCCGTGTTTTTAGTTTGAACAGCGAGACCACAGTGACCAGCGTTACGCCAAGCCGTTGATTCATCGCCAGCGAAATGCGCTTTGATACCAATCGCAGCAGCGCCACTCCCAATACGATCAAAATCCAGCGGCGGTAATATTTGATGCGCTTCAATTCACACCTGATGTGCTGTGTGCCGGGGGTCCGTCCCGTTGAAATAAATGGAGGCTGAGGTCGGAATCGAACCGGCGTCCACGGCTTTGCAGGCCGCTGCATAACCACTCTGCCACTCAGCCAGAATGCACATGATAAATTGTATTTCGTTACCCCTCATAAGGAAAATAACAACATGCGACGAAGGCAATCGATCATTATGGAATGGAGCGGGAAACGAGGTTCGAACTCGCGACCTCAACCTTGGCAAGGTTGCGCTCTACCAGCTGAGCTATTCCCGCTAACAATCTATATTGTAGCCCGAAGCAAAGCCGTGTCAACTGTTCATCCTTTCAAGCGGGGCCAGGCGGCTATCAGATACTGGCACATCGATATCAGTGTCAAACATGCCGCTATATACAGCAAGATGAGTCCGGCCTTATAAACAGGCAAGCCTAAAACGGGGTTGTGGTATATCAAAAACGCCAATGCAACCATCTGGGAGATGGTTTTTATCTTGCCCAATACCGAAACAGCGACCTTTTTTCGCGCACCGATCTCGGTCATCCATTCGCGCAATGCGGAAACGGTAATTTCACGGCCGATAATTACCGCGGCCGGCAAGGCAAGCAAAATATCGGGGTTTTTCTGCACCAGCAGAACCAGCACAACGGCCACCAGCAACTTATCTGCCACCGGATCGAGAAATGCTCCGAATGCGGACACTTGCGACCATTTTCTCGCCAGATAACCGTCGAACGCATCGGTGATCGCCGCCACAGAAAATACCGCACAAGCTACCGTATAATTCCATTCCACAGGTAAATAAAACAGAACCACAAACACCGGGATCGATATGATCCGCACCATGGTCAGGCTATTCGGCACATTCATAGTGAGCTATGCAGGCGGTCATAAATTTTCCGGGCGAGATTCTTGTTGATCCCCGGCACCGCGGACAGATCATCGATCCCCGCCCTTGCCACGCCCTGCAATCCGCCAAAATGGCTGATGAGGTGCTGCCGGCGCTTGCTGCCTATTCCTTCGATATCCTGCAACATCGAGGTTTTACGGGTGGTCGATCGCCGCTGCCGATGCGCATTCAGCGCAAACCGGTGTGACTCATCCCGGATATGCTGAATAAGATGCAAGGCCGGCGAGCTTTCTTCCAGTCTTAGGCTGCGCCTTTCACCGGCGATGATCAGGGATTCGGTACCGGGTTTACGGCTGCGCCCCTTGGCGACGCCAATGACCGGGATCCTCCCCTGCTGCATTTCTTCCAATTCCTCCCTGGCCACGCCGGTCTGCCCCTTGCCACCGTCTATCAATATCAAATCCGGCAATCTTGCCTCTGCGCGGATCAGGCGCAGATAACGGCGTTTCACCGCCTGGCGCATTGCCGCACAATCATCCCCGGCCTTGATATTTTCGATATTGAATTTCCGATACTCCTTGTTCACCGGACCCTCCGTGCCGAATACCACGCACGACGCCACCGGCGCCTCTCCGTGGGAATGACTGATATCAAAGCACTCAATCCGCTCTATTTGCTGCTCCAGCCCCAGCGCCGATTGCAGCTCCCGCAGACGCCGCCGATAGTTGGTGGTCTGTGCGAGCCGCTGTTTCAGACTGAGCCCGGAATTTTGCACCGCCATACCCAGCCATTTGGCGCGATTGCCGCGCACCTTGTGTTTTATCTTCAATGAATAACCGGCCCGATTCGACAGGGCCTTTTCAATCAATACATGATCATTCGGCTGGTCACTCACCAGTATTTCCCTCGGTATGCGCCGTTCAATATTCTCCTTCAGGTAGGTTTGAGTGAGAAATGCCGATAATAATTCCGCATGACTGCTGCCTTTTCCATGCTGCGGAAAATAGGTCTTGCTGCCGAGATTCAAGCCGCCACGTATATAAAAAACCTCCACGCAGGCCAGGCTTGCATCCGTCGCGCAGGCAATAATATCAATATCGCCGGCCGCTCCGGTAATATATTGCTTTTCCTGCACCTTTCGCAAGCTGCTGATTTGATCACGAAACCTTGCCGCGCTTTCATAATCCAGCCTTTCGGCCGCGTGCTGCATTGGGCCGCTCAGGGACTCGATGACCTGTTCATTCCTGCCTTCGAGGAACATCATCGCATGCTCTATATCCGTCCGATACACTTGCGCATCGATATACCCGACACAGGGGGCCGTGCAACGCCTGATTTGATATTGCAGGCACGGACGCGAACGATTGGAAAAAACCGTATCCTCGCAGGAGCGCAGCAAAAACAACCTCTGCAACAGGTTCAAGGTCTTCTTGACCGCACCGGCGCTCGGAAACGGGCCAAAATACCTGCCCTTGCCCTTTCTCGCGCCGCGATGATAGCGCAATCCCGGAAACTGCTGCTCCAAGGATAGATAAATATACGGATAGCTCTTGTCATCCCGAAACAGGATATTATATCGCGGCCTCATATCCTTAATCAGATTGTCTTCCAGGATCAGGGCCTCATTCTCGGTATGCGTAACGGTTACGCTGATATTCCCGACCTGTGCAAGCATTGCCCGGGTCTTTAGCGAGTGCGACTGGCCACGATTGAAATAACTGCCCACCCGTTTTCTCAAATCGCCGGCCTTGCCGACATAGAGGGTATTGCCATCCTCGTCGAGCATGCAATACACACCCGGCTGATGCGGCAGCGAGCGTATAAAATTTCCGGAATCAAACGGCATGACTACTCCGCCCCCATCCGGGGAAGTCCGGCCTGTTTCCCGGCAGTGGTGACCGCATCCCTCACCACCTCAGACTTGCCGGCGCCGCCGTATTATTCTCTGCATGCCGGTATTTCGAGCTTGCCTCATACACCGCCCTTCTGATCCGGTTCAACTGGCCGACCGGCCGATGCTGTTCCAGGCTGTTCCATGGAGAAAAAGACAGGGTTTCACAGAACTCCCGTTGCCGCGGGGTATCAAACTCCTGCGCCGGTATAGTAATCACCGCCACTTCTATAAAGGGAGAATCGGCCACCTTCCATTCGACGCTGGGATCTTCAATGGGCATGTATTTCCCAAGATCCTGCAATTGCACCATAAAACTGAAGCACCCCTCCCCGCCTTTCAACTCTTCTGCCATTTTCTTACGCAAAAAATCGGGCTCATCCTGAGCTCCCGGCGCTCCTTCCGGGGAAGCGCCGCAGGATTGCGCACTGAATTTGATATTATGCCCGCCGAGCTTATAGGCCGTATTGCTGAAATACGCATTCCACAGCGGGCTCACCGGCGGCGGCTTCAACGTAGCCAGGCCCGTTCGCAACTCCCTCAGCTTCCACCTGAGCGGATTAAGATCGGAAACAAAATACAAAATTTTATTATCGCTTTCGACAAAACGATTATAGTCCTCTATATCCCTGGCAAAGAAGGCCGGGCTGTCGTGCATCAAAAAATCCTGCGTATTCCCCGACTCATCGCCATGAATATCGAGCAACTTCACCGCCATACCCCGCGCATCCTTATTTGCATCATGGTTGTCTCTGAGCCGCGATGCGCCATTCGAAAAACGTATCCAACTCTTATAGCGCCTGCCCGGAGCGCTAAATACACCATGTTGTAAATCCGGGCGGATATCCGTGCGTATATCGAAATAGGCCTTGACGCAGGCATGACCCTTGGAATGCGCCCCGCGGGCTACATAGCTCGTCCTGTTCTCTTCTATAACCCGGATAAAATTTTCCACCGAGCGCTCGGTCTGCTCCGGCTCATCCGATCTGAATACCTCATTCGCAGTAACCGGCGCATTACTCGAAAAATGATAATAAAGAAAAAGAGCCAGAAAAATTGAAACTGCAAGGATCGTTGTAAGAAAACGCATAACAGTAATTACAGCGTTTTCATATATTCCACCAACGCCCAGCGATCTTCTTCCGACAGAACCGGCAAATTATCATCGCCCGTTCCGTATTCATGCCCGGCATTGTTATTGCCCTTCAGCGCCGTATCGAAATAAAACGATCCCGGCCGCTCTTCATCCACATATCCCACCTTAATCGGGTCAAATTCCCAGGAGCCGATGTAAAACGACTTCGACCGCTGATCGGCCGGCAGCAGCAACTCATACAAATTCGGCACCGAGCCATTATGCAAATAAGGCGCCCCGGTCCAAGCCCCATTCAGCGGCCTGGCCTTATAGGCGAGCAAGGCCCTTTCCGACACCTCCTGCCCCCGTTCTATAATTTCACCGTCAACGTGCTTCGGAGGATGAATTTCCTCAGGATGCCCCATCCTTTTCGCATCACGTATAGCCAACAGACTTTGCAGCGGATTATTCTTCAATACCCCCACCATAAGGTTGTTGGCAACATACAAGGCCGGCGCCTCCTGCCCCATACTATCCCCGACCGAATAAAACCTCGGCAGCCCCTCAAATATGCCGGTACTGCCCTGCAAAAAGACCGCATTCCGCGCCATGCCCGCATCCGTTTTAATCACATCCAGCGTACTCATGCGCACCTTTATCTTTCTATCCGGATCCGTCCGGTCTATATCCTGATGGCAGGACCGGCAGTATTGCCTATACAAGGCGCGTCCGTTTTCCGCAAGCCCGGCGTTGATTTTCGGGAAAAAGTCCGGCCACAGCGGCGAATGCAAGGTAGCAATCCGCCTTTCCAGCTTGCGTAAATTCCTCGCGTGAATCGATGATCTATACCCGCCGTCAAAAAACAGCCACCGTTTCACAGGAGCAGGATCAACCTCGCCAAACACACCGATGACCTCGGCGATATTGCGCACCAAAGCCCCCACATTGGAATTGGACTGCACCCCATTCCATTCCACATAATCATGCTGCGGCGTATCCCACAAATACGGGTAGCTGGTGGGCGCATCCGGAGGATTGAAATTATCCTCCACCCCGGTAAGCCGCAACCCTTTATTCAGGATCGCGCCAAATGCGTCCAGTCTCGAATAACCATAGGACACCGGAGTATAGTTGCGGCGGTTATGATCGCTGATCTCCTCAAAATACGCCTTGCAACGCTTGCGCAGCCCTTCCCTCGCATTTTCCGAGGCATTTTCATCCAGCGCCCGCATTTCAAACCGCGCATACTTCTCCTCCGACTCCAGAGCCGCCTGCAGCGAGGTCTCTATCGCAACGAGAAATGCCGGCAAATTCGCCATACTCTGGCCTCCGTCAATGCGAATAAACTTGTCTCCATATTTCATCTGCTGCGTGTGGCACGCCGCGCAGGTCATGCCCAGATACTCCCCGTTCACGGTAAACCCCACCGGCAAGGCATCCGGATTCAAGCTGCTTTTTTTGCCCGGCAGATACCCAAAACCAAGCATATTCAGCGGAGCGCGCAATAACTCCCGGCTGTCCGCCTGCTCCAGATTGATAAAAATATCATACGGCATCAGCCGCGAGCCCTGGCTGGTGTGATAAAACCATTGACGCTCCCTGTCATTCCAATTCTGAGCGAGAAACACCGTCCTGTCCGGCCTCAGCGCAGCCGGGTCCCGCACCTCGTCAGCCGCTACCGGAGAGCACGGCAACATCGCCACCAATGCCGCGCACAAAAAAATCCCGGTCAGACTATCCCGGATCCGGGACAATACTTCCATCAGTACCATTAGCGCTAATCCCTGATAAGCAAAGCGTTCAATAAATTATCCTGAAAATTGATATTACCCGTCAGACTATTATGCTTTTCACATAGCAAAATAATATGATCCAACGGGAAAAATGAGTATTTATGCCTTGGCACACTCGGATCGAGCACATTCCGTCCCATCAGCGATGCCTTGGTTACCGAACCGTCACCCGGCTCCATCAGCAAAGCCCCATAATCCACGCCCTTAACCGGACGCGCAATATCATCCGGATGCATGCGCACCAGCGATTCCCCCCGCACCTCTTCCACCATGATCCGCGCCGGCGTCACATGACAATCACCGCCGAAAACAATCAATAACGGATGCTTTTCCGGCAATTCCACAGTCAGCGACCACACAAAACGCCTCGCCCTTTCCAGCGTCTTCTGAAAAAACCGCTCTAGAGTACCCAGATACTTCTCCGCCTCCTCCTGATTGTCAAACTGGCTGCGTATACGCCGCCTCACCTCCGGGTTGAAAATCGCCCATTGAAAACGGCGCCAGGTCTCGGCATCGAACAGATCCCGGTCGAGTTGCCTGCCTTCCGCATTGATAATCCAGTTGTTCAAAGGATGCGGTAACAATTGATAAAGACTCGGCATCGTGATCAAAGTTTCCGCCCTGATCCGCTTCAGACCCAGCTTGATACCGCTGATAAAGCCGTTCAACATTTGCACCGATCCCAGATTCGGCGTACCCAGCAACACCACGCGGCGCACCCTGTCGCCGCCGTACATATTGACCGGGAACTCATTATCATTGGTTACATCCACACGGCCATAGCGCACATAATAACGGGTAATCAGCCCCCCCATGCTATGCGCCACAATATCCACCTTCAAATCAGGATCGCCGTAGTCAATACGGATCTGATCGATCAGATCGGCAAGCTGACGGACGCTGGTCACATTATCCTGCCGCCAATCATAGAGAAAGGTATAGAGATTTTTGTGGGTTGTATCCACCGGCTCACCGACCTGCGCGTGGGTATAACCACCGTATTCGATCAAGGTCTTGATAATATTCCCGTAAAAATCCTTGCCTATAATATCTCCGGCCAAATCATAAGCCTCATACGGGCCCGGGCGGAGCTCCAGCGTCTCCGGATCGATATCCAGCGCCAAATGACTGAATTCATCGAACAACAACTTCCAGGGAGAACTGAACCACACCTCCTCGCCGGTTTCCTTGTGCCGCAACCTGCTGCCCATCACCCCATGCACAAACACAACCGGAGACTGATCGGTCACCGTTTCGCTTTGTAGAAAAAGGCTTTTCAAATCCGGTTTCGGCTCATAACTGCATGACACAATCAATACCGCCAACAATACCAACGGATAACGAGTACCCGTTCCGTGCCGTAAAAACCTGCACACCATTCGCTGCATTTGAATAAACCCCCCACGATCAGACATGGACTCCCATTGATTTTATCAGAATACAAACAGCAACTAAAGCCAACCCGGTTTTTTCCGGTTGCCGGGTGCGGGAACGAGTACGCGCCCGCAGTGCTTCTCTTTTTCAACAAAAAACTTGACCGCCTGCCACAAACCGCCATACTTGACGGTAGCTATTTCAAAAAAACACCGAATGATTTTAAACTGCTGACGCCATGAGCACCACCGCCCTGTACAAGGCCCTTATTGAAGCCAAGGTATCCGAGGACACCGCCGAAAAAGCGGTGGAAGGACTGGCCTTCGCCGGAAACGTAGCCACCACAACCGACCTTGCCGGGCTGAAAACCGTTATAGTCAGACTGGAGGCGGTTATAGCCCGACTGGAAACCGACCTGAAAGAAAAAGCCACCAAAGCCGACCTCGCCAAACTGGAAGCCGACCTCGCCGGGCTGAGAACCGTTATAGCCCGACTGGAAACCGACCTGAAAGAAAAAGCCACCAAAGCCGACATCGCCAGACTGGAAGCTGAACTGAAAGAAAAAGCCACCAAAGCCGACATCGCCAGACTGGAAGCCGAACTCGCCGGGCTGAGAACCGTTATAGTCAGACTGGAGGCGGTTACAGCCAGACTGGAAGCCGAACTGAAAGAAAAAGCCACCAAAGCCGACATCGCCAGACTGGAAGCCGAACTCGCCGGGCTGAGAACCGTTACAGCCAGACTGGAAGCCGAACTGAAAGAAAAAGCCACCAAAGCCGACATCGCCGGGCTGGAAACCGGGATAGAAGCCAAGATGGAAGCCAAACTGGCCGAGTTGAAAGTGGCTATGATGCGGTGGAACCTCATACTTGCCGGGATCATCATCGCCGCCGTCAGCGTGATAGAGAAGCTGTAAGCGGGAAATTTTTTAATAAGGGCTGGGCTCTACTCTGTTTAGGGAGCAGTATAAAGTGGAAGATACGGATAATGTATTGAGATTGGAGCCGGTACCGATCACAGCGGTGATTACCCGGTTGCTCTACCCTTGATAGTTTCCTCTGTTGCCGGACCGGGCGGTTTGTTTGTTCTCTGCATTCCGTTGACAAATATATAAACTCCTCCTATGATCTTTACCATGTCATATTTTTTTGGAAATTAACAAAAAAATAAATAATATACTATCCAGTGATCCAGTATAACGAACATCAGCCGGAGCTTCATGAAGCATGTCAAAGAAAGCTGAAAACATTTTTGATGAAGGGGTGGCCCTGCAGGAAGCCAGGCCCAAGATTAAGCGCCCTTCTCTTTACAAAGTCATTCTCATTAATGATGACTATACCCCGATGGATTTTGTCGTTCACATCCTTGAGATATTCTTTCCCTTGAATAGAGAAAACGCCACGCGCATCATGCTGGAAGTACATACAAAAGGCCAGGGTATATGTGGTATCTTCACGAATGAAATTGCGCAGACTAAAGTTTCGCAGGTAAATAGCTACTCGCGTGAAAACGATCACCCGCTGCTTTGCACCATGGAGAAAGCCTAAGGTACCTCGATATGCTGGATAAAGAACTGGAACAAACGCTCAACAACGCATTTCATGAAGCAAGAAGGCGCCGGCATGAATTCATAACGGTCGAACATCTGTTGCTGGCATTGCTCGACAACCCGTCCGCATCGAAAGTGCTGAAGGCCTGCGGTGCGAATCTGAATATCATTCACAGTGATTTAACCAAATTCATTCAGGAAAACTCGCCGGTTCTGGATGATGAGGAACAGGACACCCAGCCGACCCTGGGGTTTCAGCGAGTATTACAACGCGCCGTCTTTCACGTTCAATCATCCGGAAAAAAAGAAGTAACCGGCGCAAACATACTGGTGGCAATTTTTGGTGAGCGGGAATCCTATGCGGCCTATTTTCTGACCCGGCAAAATATTGCCCGATTGGACGTGGTGAATTACATTTCGCACGGCATCAGCAAGATATCGGAAGACGATAAAATCGATGAAAATATCCAGATCGATGACGAAAATTTAAAAGAAGAGGGTCGCAACGATTTACTGGATGCCTATGCCGTCAACCTCAATGCCCTGGCCGAGCAGGGCAAGATTGACCCATTGATTGGCCGTCAGATGGAAGTACAGCGCACGCTCCAGATACTCTGCCGGCGGCGTAAAAATAATCCGCTGTACGTCGGGGAAGCCGGTGTCGGCAAAACGGCAATCGCCGAGGGCCTGGCGAAGATGATCGTTGACAAGAATATCCCGGATATTTTAGCCGAAAGCACCATCTATGCCCTCGATCTTGGCTCGCTGCTTGCCGGCACCAAATACCGCGGAGACTTTGAAAAACGCATGAAAGGTATAGTGGTCGAGTTGAAAAAACAGGAAGGCGCTATACTTTTCATCGATGAAATCCATACCATCATAGGCGCCGGCTCCGCTTCGGGCAGCGTCATGGACGCTTCCAACATTATCAAACCGATACTCGCGTCGGGCGAATTGAAATGTATCGGTTCCACAACCTATCAGGAATTCAGAGGGATCTTTGAAAAAGATCGGGCTCTGGCTCGGCGTTTTCAAAAGATTGATATCGATGAACCCAGCATTGACCAAACCGTAAAAATATTGCAGGGACTCAAATCACGCTTTGAAAAACATCATGGCGTCAAATACACCAATCAGTCGCTGCGCTGCGCCACCGAACTCACCGAACGCTACATCAATGACCGCCACTTGCCGGACAAGGCCATTGACATCATTGATGAAGCCGGAGCATTGCAGCAGCTCATGCCGCCGTCAAAACGTAAAAAAACGATAGGCATACCCGACATTGAAAATATCGTTGCCAAGGTTGCCCGTATTCCCCCCAAAACGGTTACCACTTCGGATAAGGATATAATTAAAAATCTCGAACGAAATTTAAAAATGGTGGTGTTTGGCCAAGAGACGGCCATCGGGTCTCTGGCAACCGCAATAAAGATGTCCCGTTCCGGCCTGGGCACCCAGCAACAGCCTGTCGGCTCATTTTTGTTCGCCGGCCCAACCGGTGTCGGCAAGACGGAGGTGGCCCGCCAGCTCGCGCGCATCATGGGCATACAGCTACTACGATTCGATATGTCTGAATATATGGAGCGTCATACCGTATCCCGGCTGATTGGCGCCCCTCCCGGTTATGTCGGTTTCGATCAAGGCGGCCTGTTGACGGATGCGGTGACCAAACAACCGCACTCAATACTGTTGCTCGATGAAATAGAAAAGGCGCATCAGGACGTGTTCAATCTCATGCTGCAAGTATTCGACCACGGCACTCTGACCGACACCAACGGCAGAAAAACAGATTTCCGCAACGTCATCATCGTCATGACAACCAATGCGGGCGCAGACCGGATCAGCCGCTCGTCCGTAGGTTTCACGCCTCAGGATCACAGCAGCGATGCAATGGAGATAATCAAAAAAATATTCAGCCCTGAATTCCGCAACCGTCTCGATGCAATCATTCAATTCAACTCCCTCGATAAAAAAACCATCGGCAGTGTGGTGGACAAATTTCTGTTTGAACTCGAAGCACAATTGGACGAAAAGAAAGTCACAATGGAAGTAAGCGCAGAGGCCAAACAATGGCTGGGGCGTGAAGGCTATGACAAGATCATGGGCGCCCGGCCAATGGTGCGTTTGATACAGGAAAAAATCAAGAAGCCGCTGGCTGAAGAATTATTATTCGGCAAGCTCGAGCACGGCGGCCATATTATTATCAAGGAAAAACAAAACGAGCTCGTCATCGATATTGAAGAAAAGACGAAAGAAACGGAAGAAACAGTATAAAACTCAAGCCATACCCCGTATCAACACCTTCGAATTTCTTTGATCATTATACAGTTGCTGCCTTGCTATAGGCAGATCATCGATATCCGCTTCGGTAAAGCCCTGCTCCTGAAACCAATGCGCCGCATGGGTAGTCAGCACAAATAACTTCTGCATACCGGCCTTGCGCGCATTCTTCTCCAGATGCGCCAGTAACTGTTTGCCTTTGGACTCGTTTCTGTATTCTTCCGCAACGACCAAGCCGGCCACTTCGGCAATTTTCCCGACCTCATCACAATACAGCGCTCCGCAGGCAATAACCGATTTATCGCGCAACAATACCGAATAATGGTCGATTTCCTCTTCGAGCCTTTTCCTGGTTCGCTGCACCAATACGCCCTCTTCCAGGATCAATAATTCCAGTATACCCGCTATATCCGCAATAGTTGCCTGCCTGATTTCATCGAAGGTAGCCACGCTGAGTAACGTGCCAATACCATCGCGGCTGAATAATTCCTTTAATACCGCGCCGTCTATTTCACAGGGAATAAACTGGGTACGATGCACACCCTGGCTGCAGGCGGAGATGCCCGCCGCAAGAAACGCGCCAGCCACATCATCCAATCCGCCCTTATCCAGCAATACCTGGGCCTGCTCCTGTGTTAATTGCCGTATCACCTCTCCGCCGTCATCGACAAATTTCGCTTCGGGCAAGACAAATATCAATTTATCGGCGGACAATTCAATAGCGCATTGGGTGGCAACCTCAACAGAACTCAGATTGAATACCTCCCCGGTAAGCGAGTAGCCCAGCGATGAAACCAGCACAATCTCATTATGCTCCAGCCTGGCGTTGATCGCCTCCCGGTCGATTCGTCTGACCTTGCCGGTAAACTTCAAATCGATGCCATGGACTATACCCGCAGGTTTAGCCGTCACAAAATTACCCGAGGCCGTCCTGACCGGCCTCTTGAACATCGGTGAATAGGGCAAGCCCATCGAAAACAGCGCTTCGATATCAATTCGGCAAATACTCACAGCCTGCTTGACACATTCCAGTATCTGCCCATCGCTAACCCGCAGATTTCCCGCGTAGGTTGACTCGATACCCCTTTCCCTGAGCAATTCCGCGATCTGTGGCCGCACCCCAAACACGATAACCAGCCGGATCCCAAACCGGTTCAACAGCGCAATATCGTGGATCAGGGTGGGAAAGGCATTGGAACGCAGCACATCTCCGCCCATTTGCAATACAAAAGTCTTTCCCCGGTATGCGTGAATATACGGTGCGGCGGAACGGATGGAATGTATAAAAGGATCTTTCATGCCGGACACAGGCTATTCCCCATAACAAAAATGATGAACCAAACCACCCAGAATATCCAGCATCGGCGGTATATTATTCATCAGCAAATACTCATTTGCCTGATGCGCCTGTTCAATCCTGCCGGGACCGAGTATTACCGTCTCCATTCCCATCGAATTAAAAAACGCTCCTTCGGTAGCAAACGCAACCGTACCGGCTGGCACACCCGACAACCGGACCGCCTGCTCGACAATCTCCGAGTTCGGATCGGTGTACATGCCGGCAATCCCTTCCAGCCTGGCGGTATATTCGGCACGCAGACCGGAATGTGCGATCTCCTTTTCCACACACGCCCGCAGGCCTTCCCTCATTTGGGCAAAATCCATTCCGGGCAGCAAACGCAGATCCAGCGTCAATTCGCATTCGGCACTGATACGATTCGGGTTATCCCCACCGCGTATCAGCCCAAAATTAAGCGTAGGAACCGGTATATCGAAATTGCTATCCTGATAAGCCGTTTGCAGCTCGCTGCGCCACCGCCTCAGCGCATTGATCACGTCATTCATGCCCTCAATTGCACTGCTGCCTGAAGCAGGATCACTCGAATGCCCGCCCTTGCCGAGCAGCCGCACCGTTTCCATCATGATCCCCTTGTGAACATTGATCGGCCGCAAGCCGGTCGGCTCGCCGATTAGCGCAAAACGCCCCAGTTGCACACCATCATGTGCCAGAGAGCTTGCCCCCGCCATACCGCTCTCCTCATCGGCAGTCGCCACCACATAAATCGGACGTTTCAATCTCTTCAAACCCAGCCCGCCCAGCGTCTCCATCACCAACGGAAAAAAACACTTCATATCCGAGGCCCCCAGACCATACAGACGATCATCCTGTTGCTGGAGGCTGAATGGATCCTGATCCCAGGCCTCCTCATTACAAGGCACGGTATCGGTATGGCCGGACAAGACCAAGCCCTCTTCCCCGCTGCCGAAACAGGCCACCAGATTGCATTTATCCGCTTGACCGAAAACCGGCAGAAGGGTGACCGACGCACCCAGATCCTCAAACCAATTCGCCAGTTTTGCAATAATCTCCGTATTGCTCTGATCGATAGCAGGATCAACGCTGCTAATCGAAGAAATAGCAACAAGTTCACTGAAAGTGTCGAGGAGACCCGGAAATTTCATAGTATATCGATGGCGATCATACCCACAAGCTGACAATTCTACACATTCTGCTGTATTCTATCTACTTATCAAACACAGACAGCATTACAATAGACATGCCCAAGAAACTCAATCGCTACAGTGCCCGCATCACCCAGCCCCGGTCCCAGGGAGCATCGCAGGCCATGCTGTACGGCACCGGTCTGACCCGCGCCGACATGGACAAACCCCAGATTGGCATAGCCAGCATCTGGTACGAAGGCAACACCTGCAATATGCACCTGTTGGACCTGGCGCAAAAAGTGAAACAAGGGGTGGAAGCCGAAGACATGGTAGGCATGCGTTTCAACACCATTGGCGTCAGTGACGGGATCTCCATGGGCACCGAAGGCATGAGTTACTCCCTGCAATCCAGAGACTTAATCGCCGATTCTATCGAGACAGTAATGAGCGGCCAATGGTATGACGCCAATATCTCCTTACCCGGCTGCGACAAAAACATGCCCGGCTGTTTAATTGCGATGGCGCGATTAAACCGTCCCGCACTAATGATCTATGGCGGCACAATCAAACCCGGCAATTGGAATGGCAACAAAGTAGATATCATTTCCGCCTTTCAAAGCTACGGGGAATTTATCTCCGGCAGGATCGACGACCAAACCCGCTCCGATATAATAAAAAAATCCTGTCCCGGCGCCGGCGCATGCGGCGGCATGTACACCGCCAACACAATGGCCGTGGCGATAGAAGCGATGGGCATGTCGCTACCGTACAGCTCCTCAACCCCGGCCGTCGATCCGGGAAAAATACAGGAATGCGCTAATGCCGGCAAGGCCATCAAACACCTGTTGGAAAACGATATCAAGCCCTGCGACATCATGACGCGCGCCGCATTCGAAAATGCGATGGTACTGGTAACAGCCTTGGGCGGCTCCACCAATGCCGTACTGCACCTGCTGGCAATGGCGCGCGCGGCCAACGTCGAGCTAAGCATCGACGACTTTCAGGCCGTCAACGACCGCATCCCGTACCTGGCCGACTTGAAACCCAGCGGCCAATACCTGATGGAAGACCTGCATCTCGCCGGCGGCACACCGGCCGTTATGAAATTCCTGCTGGAGCATGATTTACTCATCGGGGATTGCCCCACGGTAACCGGCAAGACCATTACCGAGAACCTTTCCAGCCTGCCGCAATTGCAAGACGGTCAGGAAATTATCCAGCCGCTGGACAAACCCATTAAACCATCCGGCCATATCCGCATCCTGAAGGGCAACCTCGCCCCCGGCGGCGCCGTTGCAAAAATTACCGGCAAAGAAGGCGAAACCTTTACCGGCCCGGCCAGGGTATACGATTCAGAAGAAGCCATGCTTGCCGCATTGGAACAAAACCGGATTGAAAAAGGCGACGTGATCATCATACGCTACGAAGGGCCAAAGGGAGGGCCGGGCATGCCGGAAATGCTGACACCGACCGCCGCAATCATCGGAGCCGGATTGGGCGAGCACGTCGCCATGATCACCGACGGAAGATTTTCAGGCGGCTCACACGGTTTCATTGTCGGGCACATCGTGCCCGAAGCACAGGAAGGCGGCCCTATCGCACTGGCACAGACCGGAGACACGATCACTCTGGACGCAATAAACAACCAGATCAACATCAACCTGTCGGACGAGGAGATACAAAAACGCCGGAGCGCATGGTCAATGCCCCCCTACAAGGCCGCACGCGGAACCCTCTATAAATACATCAAGAATGTAAAATCGGCCTCGGAAGGCTGCGTGACCGACGAATAGCTTCGCCGGCGTGCCAGTTGTATCCATAGCCTTCTCTGCAATGTACATATTGTTTTTGCCTTTGTGTAGAGGCCACTTGTTGGCGCTGTTTTCCAGGCATGGAATTGCAGTTGGAATAATGCCTTTTGTCAAAGCGTGTGAATTCGTGCAGAATGTGCGCTTATTCAATCATAGGCTGGATTTATTTATGGCAAAAGAGGAACAAATTGAAATGGCGGGGAAAGTGGTGGAAACCCTGCCGAATACGATGTTCCGCGTTGAGCTTGAAAATGGGCATATTGTGACGGCGCATATTTCGGGCAAGATGAGGAAGCACTACATTCGCATCTTTACCGGCGATAAAGTAACGGTCGAGATGACACCTTATGATCTAAGCAAGGGCAGGATCATATACCGCGAGCATTGAGACCCGTCAACACCAACTGTCTTTCCTTATCCAGACGCATTAATTCTTTCCAGATCCGCCGGTGTATTTATGTCAATACCGGTATCTTCGGCCGCCTCTTCCACGTGAATTTTCCAGCCGTGGTACAGGGCGCGCAATTGTTCCAGTGATTCGTTTTTTTCCAGGGGACCGGTCTCGAGCCGGGTAAATGCCTGCAAATTCCGAACGGTGCAGGCATATAATCCGATATGGCGCCGATATATCCCGGTATGTCCGGCGCCGGCCGTCCATGGGATGGCGGAGCGGCTGAAATACAGGGCATTATTGTTGTTATCGGTCACTACTTTAACAACGTTGCTGTCCGTTATCCGGGCCTTGTCCGTCAGGGCTTCGCAGAGGGTCGCGATTGCCTTGCCGGGATTGTTTTGCAATGCGCTGGCAGTCTGATCGATCAACGCGGGCGGCAGGCCGTATTCGTCCCCCTGCACATTTACAATGATCTCGTCCTCATTCAGATCACAGCTCTGTGCGGCTTCGGCGATTCTGTCGGTGCCGGATAGGTGCTGTGCGGAGGTCAACACCACGTGCGCGCCGAATTTGTCCGCCGCCTCTTGTATGCGCCTGTCATCGGTGGCGATAATGATAGCGCGTGCGCTGCTGCCGCGCGCCGATTCAAATACATGCTGTATGAGGGGTTTGCCGTTTATTTCAATCAGCGGCTTGCCCGGCAGGCGGGAGGAGGCGTAGCGCGCCGGAATAATGACCGTGAAACTCAAGACCGGCTTCTGTGCCGCTCAATCTCTTCATCGCTCAGCGGGCGCGCCTCGTCTTCCAGCATGACGGGAATGTCATCCAGAATTGGGTAGGCCAGCCTGGCTTGAAGAGAGAGTAATTCCTGATTGGCCTTGTCATAAATCAGGGCGCCTTTGGTGACCGGACAAACGAGAATATCAAGCAGCTTCTTGTCCATTGGATATATTGTTTATCAGGATATTTAAATGGCGTAAAAAGCTCTCGGATACTTCGGCATCGACGGGCAGATACCAGTGCCGATCGGAGCAGATCCCATCGCATTTCACCGCGTCTTTTTCGGTCATCAACACCGGCAGATCATCGTCAAAGTGTATCTCCTTCGATGAGTAGTAGTGATGATCGGGGAAAATATGCTCGATGATCTGCAATCGATGCTGGCGGAGACAGCTAAAAAAACGCTCCGGATCTCCTATGCCGGCAACGGCATGGACTGGCCGCCGTGCAAATGAATGCAATGGCGCCCGCTTACCGGGTTTGTTCAAATTTACCAATGCCTGCAGCCGATAGTCCATTCGATGCTCCTGTCGGTCGGCGCGGCCATTGACCACGGTGATATCCATCTCTTTCAGGCGGGCGAGTGATTCTCTAAGGGGGCCGGCGGGCAGGCAGCGGCGATTGCCGAACCGCCGCCGTCCGTCGATAACATTGATTTGAATATCGCGGTGCAGGCGGTAATGTTGCAGTCCGTCATCGGCAATAATTACATCGCAACCGAATTTGTCGATGAGTTCTTTCGCGGCAATATCCCTCCGGCATCCAATAGCGACCGGGCATTGACTGCGCCGGGCGATCAGTACCGGTTCATCGCCCACTACTGCCGGATCGCTGTCCGTTTCGACCCGCTGCACCCTCTTGTCGCTGCTCGCGCGATAGCCCCGGCTGACGATCCCCGGTTTGTATCCACCGGTCTTCAGATATTCCGCCAGCCAGATAACCAGAGGAGTTTTGCCGGTGCCTCCGGCGGTAAAATTGCCGACGACAATGACGGGAACATCCAGCCTGTACACGGTCAAGGGTCCGAATTTGTAAAGAAAGTGTCTGGCGGCGGCAATAAAACAATACAGCCAGCCCAACAACACAAGAGCCCACGACAGAGGCCACAACAAGTGGTGATCTTCATACCAGATTTTATTTATGAATTGCTGTGAAATGATCATGTTATTACTCTTCGTCAAACCGGCGGATCGCAAATACAATTTTGACCAATCCAAGCTGGCGTGCCGCGTCCATAACACGGATCACCGACTGGTGCGTGGCCTGCGAATCCGCACTGATAATGATCGGCGGTTCATCCAGCCCGACGATGGCCAGGGACAGGGCATTTTTGATCGTTGTAAGTTGATCGTTCAGCAAAGGCTTGTCGTTGATATAGACCTTGCCCTCGACATCAACGCCTACATTGATGGCATCCGGCTTTGCCTGAGCGGGCTCCTCGGAGGCCTGAGGCAATGTGATATTGATTTCTGAATCGCGTTCAAACTCGGTCGATACCATGAAGAATATCAGCAATAAAAATACAATGTCGATCAGCGGGGTGATCTCAAGGGTTACATCGTCTTTTCTATAGGGGCGGATATTCAAATCACTGCTCCTGGTCCTGTGCGCGCATGCCTATCATGATTTCCACCATTTTGAGCGCCTCCTGCTCCATAGTGACGATCAGGTTATCCACCTTGCCCTGAAAATAACGGTGGAACATCAAGGTTGGAATTGCCACCGACAATCCGGCCGCAGTAGTAAGCAACGCCTCGGAAATGCCCTCGGCCAACACGCTGGGATCGCCAACGCCATAGGAAGTAATGACCGCAAACACTTTAATCATGCCGATGACGGTTCCCAGAAGGCCCAATAACGGAGTGATCGAGGCAATAGTGCCCAATGTGTTGAGGGAGCGCCCCATCTCATGCGCAACGTGCCGCCCCACCTCCTCGATGCTTTCCTTCATTACTTCCCGGTCATGGTGCCGGTTCAGCAGACCCGCTGCCAGGACGCTTCCCAGCGGCGACTGCCGTCTCATATTCTGTATTTTTCTCGCATCCAGATCACCGGTTTTCTGCCATTGCCAGACTGTGGCAACCAGGTTTTTCGGGGCAATTTTATTTTGCTGCAGCGACCACAGGCGTTCAGAAACAATAGCCAGGGAAACGACCGAGCACAACAGGATGGGCCACATCAATAATCCGCCCGCTTCAATAAGTTCAAGCATTTTTATTTATCCTGGAAATACTTCTTTCGGTTGATACGCTCTGTTATATTGAATGTTGTGCGAAATTTTTTTGATGCTACGACGCATACGATATGATTGAATAGCAGTATCGAGATTACAGGATTTTTTTGCGCCACTTTTATAAAATAGTCCAGATTTTACCTTATAGAAATAGAAATATTTTTTGAATCAATGAACCTTGTAAGCGTCATTATACCTTATTATAAAAAAAAAATTATATAGAAAGGACCATCAATTCGATCCTGGATCAAAGCTATTCCAATTTTGAAATCATTATGGTGCACGACGATCCGAACCGGGAGGATCTGGATTTTATAAAGGGAATTGCAGCCGGAGATAAAAGGATTTCATTGCTGATCAATGAGTCCAATCTGGGCGCAGGCGAGTCGAGAAACAGAGGAATCAGGGCCGCCAGGGGTGAATTTATAGCATTTCTCGACGCGGATGATGTCTGGTATCGGGACAAGCTCGCCACGCAAATCGGTTTTATGCAGAAAAATAATTATTCGGTAAGCCATACCTCGTATAATATCGTGGATAAAAATGGAGCGATCCTGTCGAGCAGGAAGGCGTTCGATATGACCTATGCAAAGCTGCTCAATTCCTGCGATATAGGCCTGTCGACCGTCATTGCCCGAAAAGAGGTCTTCAATACTGATTGCCAATTCCCCCGATTAGTACGGCGACAAGACTATGTGTTATGGCTGCGCATTACCCAGACAGGGACTACAATTTATGGCCTGGATACCACCTTGTCGGACTGGACGAAAACCGATGGATCGCTTTCTTCCCCGATAATAAGAAAATTGATATACGGGTATTTGGTATACCGGCGGTATCTGGGGTTCAATCCCGTCAAATCCCTCTATCATCTGCTGGTTCTGTCATTGAATTATCTCAGGAAAAAATGAGCTTATTCGATTTCTCTCCAGGTATCGGACGAATGCCAGAATCGCCGGTGTTCTTGCCGGTATCTGCTAAAAACCATTTCTCGATCACCAGCAAAGGCAATCATCCCGCTGTTGGCGGTTGACAGGACCCTGACGCCGGCATCCTGATAGCGATTTATTATATCCGGCTTCGGAAAGCCGAAACGATTCCGGTATCCGGCCGGAAACAGCACCACACGGGGGGACACCGCCCGGATAAAATCGGCCGAGGATGAAGTTGCGCTGCCGTGATGCGGGGCGATTAAAATATCGGCATCCAGCTTGTCCCTCCATGCCGCAATCATCTTCCGCTCCGCCGACCGTTCAACGTCGCCGGGCAATAATACCGACACAGTGCCACTGCTGACCTTCAATACGCACGACGAATTATTTGCCGAAACCGTGCCGCTTTCCTGCGGGTGCAGTACTTCAAAATCAACGCCATCCCATTGCCAGCGTGTGCCGGACAGGCACGGCTGCCTGTTATCAAAAGTAATTCCGTTCGTATTGACCAGGATCCTGTTCACCCTGACAGCGGCAAGCAGGCTATCCGCTCCGCCAATATGGTCCTTATCTCCATGACTCAATAAAAGAACGTCTACCTCTGAGATGCCCCGGCTTCTCAGAAACGGCACAATAACGCTACGCCCGGCATCGAAACTATCCGACCAGAACGGCCCGCTGTCGTAAATCAGGGTATGATTACGGGTGGTGATAACCGCAGACAGCCCCTGCCCCACATCAAGCAAATAAAGATGAAAACTGTTTGTCCGGGGCAGTTCGATATTCGGCCACAACAGCGGCATAAAGCAGCATAAACCCAGCCACCGGCCCGGCAATCCTCTCGGCATAAAAACAATAGCCATCCCTGTAACGGCAAATACCAGAGCCAACAATGAAGGCGCCGGAAACACCCGGTTTGAAAAGGGCAAACCCCGTAAAAATTCCAGATAGGCAAACATCGGGGTAATAATCAAAACCGTTACTTCATATAAAAACCCCGCCATCTCCGGCAACAGTGTGGTACTCAGCGTGGCAACCAGGGTACAGGGGATCAGGAGCAGAGTAGTAACCGGCACCGCCAGCAGATTTGCAAAGAAACTGTTGATCGGAACCTCTTGAAACCAGAACAATAATAACGGCGCGAGCCCAAGAGGCACGAAAAACTGCACCTTAACCAGGGAATGAAACCATGAAGGATGCTCCCTTCTGCAGGCAAGGATATAGACAATAATCAGTACCGCGGAAAAAGACAGCCAGAATTCCACCGCCAGCACTGAAAACGGATAGAGAAACAGAATCAGAAATACCGCAGTAGCCATAACGTATGAAATGCGCCACTGTCCACCCAGCAATATATTTGACATAAACATACACAACATGATCAATGCCCTTTGCGTCGGCAATGAAAACCCGGCCAGACCGGCATAAATGAAACCGGCTGCAACCGCAAACAGCGCCGAAAACTTGCGGGCGGACAGTAAACCCGTCAATCTGCTATTCCACGACCACAACCACCGCCCCAGAAAAAACGCCATGACCGCCACCAGGCCAAGATGCAAACCGGAAATTGCCAGCAGGTGATTTGTGCCCGTGCCCCTGAGCAAGCGCCATTGCTCGCTGCTCACCTTGCTCCGGTCGCCAATCGCCAGCGCTCGTATCGGACCGGCATATTCACCGGCAACATAATGATCGATTTTGCCGCCTATCTTGTGCCGCCATTGATCGAACAGATAAGTGCCCGTATCGGATATCTTTCTATTTTTCGGCGAAGATTTGACATAACCGGTTGCCCGGATTTTCTTCTGGAACAACCATCCCTCATAATCGAAACCACCCGGATTCATAAAACCGCGCGGGCGGCGTAACTTCACATACAACTGCCAGCGCTCGCCCGGCTTCGGCAGTTCAAGTGAACGATACCAGCTAAGCCTGACCTTGCCTGGAGACGGCCAGCTCCCGCCCTGCTCATCCTCGATTCCATCAATTGCAAACAGAAACCGCACAGCATTGGTGCGCTGCTCCGGCAACGATGCCACCGTCCCGTTAATCAGCGCAAATTTCCCATCCAGCGTTGGCGGCAGTTCCTTCCCAAGCGCCAGGCTCGCCTGAATAAAAGCCCATACAAACCCAAGCAGGAAAAATCCCGCCAGGCGTGCCCGTTTGAAATACAGCATGGCCATGCACAACGGCAGGATGAGAACAAGCAGCCTGATATCCGGCAGGAAATGCAAACCGGACAGACCTAAAATACCCAGCGCAAATGCCACACTCCCTGTACGCATCAATCCCCTCCCCCATCCCGGATATGGCGCCAATTAAAGAAGGCAAAGCCCCTGAAGTGTAATAAAATTCAGATACGCACACAAAAATCAAACAGTGCCTTGCCCATACCTGAATGTACCCGAACCACACTTGAATTTCCACCCATAAAACGCCGACGTGCTCCGCCATTCCTGCGGCAGCAGGAATCCATTCCTTAAAAGAACCTGGTTCAGGCCGACCATATCCCTACCCCTGCCAGAACCTTCCCCCTCACCCCGGCCCTCTCCCAGATGTTACGTCCCGTATGATAGAATATACTCTCTTTCAATCCAATCGGGGATTCAATACGTTCACAGGAGGTTGCAAAATGGAGATTAAATTACACCGACTGGCCACCACAACGCCAGCTACCCGAAAGTATATTCAGACCTCAAACAAGAGCGCACCGACCTTGTCGCGTGAGCTCGGGGTTTCTCTGCCGACGGTCTACAAATGGCGGCGGGCCGGGGTGAGGGTGGGAACCCATCGCAGAAATTTTTACCAAAAAGATTTGATACACTGCAAAAATCCGCTATAATTCCCAATAGAGTATTGCAATAAAAATGCCGAAAGACTTTCAATTACTAAACTATACTAGTGCAGCGGAGACTATGAAAGATACCAATATACACCAGGCTGCAAACATAGCAGTGTCCACCCCCCCGAAAAGATGACCGGCTGCACAAGCGGCAGGGGAACCTCATGCTGAAACATCTGGCCGCGCTGCTGCTGTTAGCCGCCGTAATCACGCCGGCGCCGTCCCTTGCGCAGACCGCCGCCACCGCCACCCTGGCCGGCACCGTGACCGAGGCCAATCTGTTCGCCGCCACGGCATCGACGGTATCCGTCACGCTGACCAACACCGAGTACGAGGCGGCCGGCACCCTGATGCAAAGCCACTTCAGCGTGACGGATACCGTCGCCGGGACCGTGCGCGTGAGCGATGTCACCCGCGACAGCGCCACCGTCGCCACGCTGACGCTGGCGTACAGCGGCGGGGACATCACCGCCGCCGGTACCCTGTCCGTCACCCTCGCCGCCGAAGGCCACACCGGCGCCGACGCCCTGACCACCAACACCATAGATATTACCGCCAGCACCGGCGCCAATGTCTGCGGCCGCACGGCACAGGTGCGGGATGGGATTGTCAGAGAGTCCTCTGCCACCGAATGCACGAGCATCACCGACCTGGCAAGCATTACAAGGATTCTTTTGACCGCGCAAAGGATCGCTTCGCTGCAAAACGGCGATTTTGCCGGCTTGTCGGCGCTGCAGCGGTTGTTTTTGACCAGAAATAAACTGGATGCACTGCCCCCCAATATTTTTGCCGGCTTGTCGGCGCTGCAGAATTTGGGTTTGGACGGCAACAGCCTGAACACACTGCCCGTCACCATCTTTGACGGTCTGGAGAGGCTTAGTACTTTGCGACTGTTCGGCAACCCGTTCACGGCGGACACCGGACTGCCCACCGGCATCTTTGACGACGTGCTGGATACCCTGGGCCCCATTGCAACAACCGGATTCCGCGGCTTTCTGATTGACCAAACCGTCCGCGACGCCCATTTTGTCTGCTCCCGTACCGACGCTGCGGCGATTGTCCTGGCGACCCCCGGCGTGACCGACTGCCTGCGCATCAGCGCCGCACAACTCACCGCCGCCCTGGAGGACGCCACCTTGAGCGGCCTGACCCTGTCCGACGGCACCGACACCTTCCCCCTCGCCCCGGTGTTCGCCTCCGGCATCACGACCTATACCGCCTCGGTACCCAACAGCGTCATCAGTGTGACGGTCACGCCGACCGCCACCCGGAGCGGCGCCACCATTACTGTCAACGGCGACACCGTCGCCAGCGGCAACGCCAGCAACGCCATTGACCTGATGCCGGGCGTGGCGGTGCCGATTACCATTGTGGTCACCGCCGCCGACGGCGCCACCGCGGAAACCTACACGGTGATGGTCACCCGCGCGGCGCCGCCGCCGCCCACCGCCACCCTGGTCGGCACGCTGACCGAAGCCACCCTGTTCGCCGCCCCGGCGCCGACCGTCACCGTCACGCTGACCAACACCGCATACGAGGCGGCCGGCACCCTGATGCAAAACCACTTCAGCGTGACGGATACCGTCGCCGGGACTGTGAGCGTGAGCGGTTTCACCCGCGACAGCGACACCGAGGCCACGCTGACGCTGGCGTACAGCGGCGAGGACATCACCACCACCGGTACCCTGTCCGTCACCCTCGCCGCCGCCGGCCACACCGGCACCGACGACCTGATGACCAGCGCCATCGCTATTACCGCCAGCGCCGGCGTCAATGTCTGCGGGCGGACGGCACAGGTGCGGGATGGGATTGTCGGAGTGTCCTCTGCCACCGAATGCACGAGCATCACCGACCTGGCAAGCATTACAAGGCTTAATTTATTCAGTCAAAGCATCGGTTCGCTGCAACCCGGCGATTTTGCCGGCTTGACGGCGCTGGAGATTTTGTTTTTGTTCAACAACGACCTGGAGGCACTGCCCGCCACCATCTTTGCCGGCTTGACGTCGCTGCATACTTTGAGTTTGCCCAACAACGACCTGGAGGCACTGCCCGCCACCATCTTTGATGGTCTGGATAGGCTTAGTACTTTGTTCCTGCGCGACAACCCGTTCACGGCGGACACCGGACTGCCCGCCGGCATCTTTGACGACGTGCTGGATACCCTGGGCGCCATTACAACAAGCACAACCGGCAGCGGCTTTGTGATTGACCAAACCGTCCGCCGCGCCCATTTTGTCTGCTCCCGTGCCGACGCTGCGGCGATTGTCATGGCGACCACCGGCGTGACCGACTGCCTGCGCATCAGCGCCGCACAACTCAACGCCGCCCTCCTGCTGGTGACGGACGCCACCTTGAGCGGCCTGACCCTGTCCGACGGCACCGACACCTTCCCCCTCACCCCACCGTTTGCCCCCGGCACCACGGTCTATGCCGTCTCGGTACCTACCAGCGTCACCAGCCTGGAGGTCACGCCGACCGCCACCCGCACCAGCGCCACGATCACCGTCAACTTCGCCCCCGTAGACAGCGGCAACGCCAGCAACGCCATTAACCTGCCGACGCCAGGCACAGCGGTGCCGATTGCCATTGAGGTCACCGCCGCCGACACCACCACCAGAATGACCTACATGGTGACCGCCACCCGTGAGGCAGATGCCACCCCGAACTTTGACAGCGCGTTGCCGCTGTCGCCGCTAATCTACACCGTCGGCCTTGTCGTTGACACCGTCACCCTGCCGGCCGCCACCGGTGGCGACGGCACGCTGACCTACACACTGACGCCGGCACTGCCGGCCGGCTTGACGTTTAATGAGGCCAATCGCCAAATCACCGGCACGCCGTCGGCAACCCACCCGGAGACCCCCTACACCCTGACGGCGACCGATGCCGATGCCAGCGACCCGGACAGCGACACGTTCACGTTTATGCTGACCGTCAATCCGCCGGCACCGGCGGCCACGCTGGCCGCGCCGACGGCGCTGACCGGGGCCAACCTCGCCACCGCCACGGTCACGGTCACACTGGCAAACACCATGTATGTAGACGCGGCGGCGCTGGGGCCGGATGACTTCAGCCTGGCCGACACTATCGCCGGGACGGTGAGCGTGAGCGGTGTCACCCGCACCAGCGACACCGTGGCGACGCTGGCTCTGGCGCACAGCGGCGAGGCCATTCCCGACAGTGGCATTCTGTCGGTCACGGTGCTGGCGTCCGCGCACGTCGGCACCGGCGACCTGCTCGCCGGCAATGTGCCGATTACGGTGACCAATACCGTCCCGGATTTCGGCTCGGCGACCGTTGACGCCCAGACCTACACCGTGGGCACGAGTATCGGCACCGTCACACTGCCGTCGGCCACCGGCGGCAACGGCACGGCGACCTATGCCCTCGCCCCGACCCTGCCGAGCGGTCTGACCTTTACCGCCGCCGACCGCACCATCACCGGCACCCCGGGCACCGCGCAGGCCGCCACCACCTACACCTACACGGCGAGTGACAACGACGTGGATACCGCCCCCACCGACGCCGCGACCCTGACCTTCACCATCACCATCAATGCGGCCAACACCGCGCCGACGTTCGGCGGGGAGAGCATCGCGCCTCAAACCTACACCGAGGACGCGAGTATCGGCACCGTCACACTGCCGTCGGCCACCGGCGGCAACGGCGCGTTGACCTATGCCCTCGCCCCGACCCTGCCGACCGGTCTGACCTTTACCGCCGCTGACCGCACCATCACCGGCACCCCGGCGATGGGCACCACGCAGACCGCCACCGCCTACACCTACACGGCCAGCGACAGCGACGTGGATACCGCCACCACCGACACCGCGACCCTGACCTTCACCATCACCATCAATCCCGCCGGTAGTGACACCGGCCCGACACCGCAACAGACCGAGCAACTGCATGAGGAAATCGTCCCGCAAGCGGTGCAGGCGATTGCCGGCAACGTGGTTGCCTCGGTGGGCGCGCGCATCGAGACGGCCATCCAGGGCGCCCCGCCCACCGGCGGTGTGCGGCTGGATGGACAGAGCATAGAGGGCGATGGGAAGGCCGTCCTGCTCGGTTTCCTGGACGAGGCGCCGGAATATACGCGCTCGATCAAAGAGGGCACTCTGAACTGGAAGCGGATGCTGGCCAATTCTTCTTTCAGCCTGAATGCCGCCGGTGACTCCGGCAACAGCGGCCTGGGCCTATGGGGCAGCGGCCACTACACCGAATTTAATGGGGATGACAATAATCTCGATTGGGACGGCGATTCCTACGGCTTCCAAATCGGCGCAGATACCCGCTGGAATAACAATCTGCTGACGGGCCTGTCGGTCTCGTGGAGTGAGGGCGAGGTGGAATATATTCAGGGCAGCGGCGCCACAAGAGAAGAAGGCGACTATACGCTGACGCTGGTCGGCATTCATCCGTATCTGGGCTGGTCGAATGACAGCGGCAGCTTGAGTCTGTGGGGCAGCGTCGGTTATGCGGACGGCGAGGTGGAGATTGAGCCGGACGGCGGCAACAGGCGCACCCACGATACCACGCTGGTTTCGGTAGCGGGCGGGTTCAAACACCGGCTGACGGGTTTCCTGAATGTCAAGGGCGACTTTTCTGCTATAGAGACCGATATAGATGAGTCAACGGATGTCACCAATGACCGGGATCTGACGGTGGACTCGCAACGCCTGCGGCTGTTGCTTGAGGGGTACCATCAAAACCAACTGGGCGGTGGCCGCACACTGACGCAAAGCGCCGAGGTGGGCTACCGGGCTGATGGAGGCGACAGCGATGCCGATACGGACGGGGCCGAGCTGGCGCTGGGCTTTGACTACCATAACCCGGCTGCCGGCCTGACTCTGGCGGGCAAAGGGCGGGTGCTGGTAGGCAATAGGGACTACCGGGAATGGAGCGTATCCGGCCTGATCAGGCTGCAACCGCAAGCCTATGGGCAGGGGCTGACCTTCACTATGGAGCCTGGCTACGGCGGTACGGCAAGTGAGGCCGGGGAACTGTGGAACCGCAACAGGGCCTACACGCCAATCGAACGCAATGAGTACGGTGCGCAGATGAAGGCACACCTGGGCTACAGGCTGAATGGTTTTGTCACCCCATACACCGAGGTGACCAGCGGGGAGGCGCTGCGCCGTTTCCGCATGGGCGTGAAGTGGCAGTTGGGCGAGGCGCTGGATTTGGATCTGTTCGGGGAGCAGTATGAAGCGGCAGATACGGATAATGTATTGAGGTTGGAGGGGGAATTGCGGTTTTAATGGCCGCTACCCTCACCCCCGGCCCCTCTCCCAAAGGGAGAGGGGTGAAACAGCAGGTGAAACAGCAGATACGGATTATGTATTGAGATTAGAGGGGGAATTGCGTTTTGAATGGCCGCCTCTCACCATGGTCAGGTTCGAGAGGCATGTTTTGGCCTATCGCTAGTGGACGCAAGGCCCCCTCTTCCTTTTGCTCCGGCAGGTATTCTAACAGGGGCAGGGGATAGATCTTTGGCAGGAATTGCAGAGAAGGAGGCGCTTGTGGAATGGTCAAGCATTCCCCCACTCCGTACCCCCGCTACAATCCTCACCAAACACCCGGAGTCATATGTTATGGGCCTGTATACGGATTTGATTATCCAGAGAATATCAGGTATTGTGCGGTTCTTTGGAATATCTGATCCCTGTAATAACCATGAAAATTGCCCACATCATCCATCCAGCTATAGTGTCGGAAGAATCCGATCTGTATCAGGCACAACCGATGGTCTTCCAGTCCATACAGGAGGCAAAGAAGTATGCGCAGGGCAAAGTGGATATTGAGTTATATGCCACCAAGTATGCCGACGAAGATAATATCATCCCCAAAGAGTATGATTTTCACTTCATCAAAGATCTGGACAGGCATGTGGCGCAAATCAAGGAGTTCCAACAGCCGCGCAAACTAGCCATCCTGAGCGATATTCTGCAGCGGCTCTACGAGTCCTCACAGGCCGATTATCTGATCTACTCGAACGTGGATATCGTACTCAGGCCGCATTTCTATACCTCCGTTCAATTCCTGATCGAGCAGGGGCACGATGCATGCTCGATCTCGCGCAGAACGGTTCCCGAGTTTCCGAACCTCGACATGCTGTATATGCTGGAAGGGAGCAGTCACGGGGGGCTTGATTGCTTTGTGTTCAAGCGTGAACTGTACCCACTGATGCAATTCAATGATATTTGCATCGGCGCCAAATGGATCGATCAAAGCATGCAGATCAACTTCGCCTGTCATGCCAAAAATTATATAGAGATAAGAGACATGCTGCTGACCCTTCACCTCGGTGACGACAAGGCCTGGATGCAGGAGCAATTTTCCGACTATAGCGACCACAATGGCGAGGAGCTTGCCAGCATTTTACAATCCTTGGAATCCAGGGGTTTATTACAGGATATCCATCCTGCACACTATTGGATTTGCGATGCATTCCACCCTCCGAACCTGATGGAAAGGTGCAAAAGAATACCAGGGAAAATTGGGAGAATACCGCAAAGAATCAAGCGCTGGCTATCGAACATTTTTAGTGTTTTTGAGCTTTGATCAAGGCATGTGCCGGCGGCTGCAAAGAGGGAAATCACCCCGTTAGCGACTGGTACGCCTGATATGGATTCGAAACCGCCCGGCAGATGATGCTCTATAATAAATATGAAAATTGCACATATCATCCATCCAGTTATAGTCACGTTATAAAATTTAATCACGCAAAAAAACATTTGCGCAAATGCAGCGCAAAGTCCACAATTAATAATAGCGGCGATATAATTTGTTGCCGCCCGAAGAGGATAATTCATGCCGTCCGCGATATGGTTCATTCGCGTTTTGATTTACCAAAGGAGGTTTACGATGAAGCGCATGGCAGCTATCACCCTTGCCGTTATCGGCGCGGGATTTTTGGGGATTGCCGGCAGCGGCATCGCACTCGCCCATTTCGGTGAAAACGATCATTTTGAACGGATGATTGAACACGTAGACCACAAATTGGATCTCAGCGATTCGCAGCACGCCTCGCTGGAAAAGATGGTCGGCGAAGCGCGGGAATTCATCCGCGAAAGGCATCGCGACCGCACAAATGAAATGGCCGATCTTTGGCGCCGCGATAAAATTAATGCGGACGATGTTGCCACCGTAATTCGCACCCGCAAAGAAAAACACGATGAAATGCATAATTTCTTCGCCGTTAAAGCGGCGGAATTTCACGCGATATTAACACCGCAGCAGCGCGAAAAAATGGCCGAAGAAATGCCGTATTGGATTGGCAAATTCGCCAAACGCGGATGGGGCTATCATCGCAAAAAACATCGCAACCGGAACGACGATTAATCGCCCTGAGCCTTTCACCCGGCGGCGCGGAAAATTCTTTCGGAGGGCCTGCTATTAAAATACTGCGGCGCGACTTTCAGCGGCAACGGCGTTGCAGTTGATTCGGCCAATGATGAACTATCTGGATGCAACAAAGATCAACCCATTGGCGATCGGTACGCCTGATACAGGCCCGGCCGGCGGAGCATGAAAAGACTGATAGTAACCGGCTCTTCGGGATTGATCGGTGCGGAGACCGTTGCCTGTTTTGTAAATAAGGGCTGGCATGTGCACGGCATCGATAACAATATGCGGGCGTCTTTTTTCGGGCCGCAGGGAAGTACCCGGGGAAAGGAAAAAATAGCGGCGGATAAATCCAGTTGTTTTGAACAGCATGAACTCGATATACGGGACCGTCAGGGCATCGAAACTATAATAAAGAATGTGAAACCGGATGCAATCGTGCATACGGCGGCACAACCTTCGCACGACAAGGCGGCACAAATTCCGTTCGAGGACTTCGATATCAATGCCGTCGGCACGTTGAACCTGCTGGAGGCGGTAAAACGGCACTGCCCGGAAGCCCCGTTTGTCCACATGTCCACCAACAAGGTATATGGCGATGCCCCAAACCAAATCGGTTTGAAAGAGTTGGAAACCCGGTGGGAATTTTCCGATCCCCGCTATGAGAACGGTATAGATGAATCGTTCCGCATAGATCAATCCCTGCATTCTCTTTTCGGCGCCTCCAAGGCGGCGGCCGATTTGCTGGTGCAGGAATACGGCCGGTATTTCGGGCTCCCTGCATGCTGTTTGCGGGGGGGATGCCTTACCGGGCCGAACCACGCGGGGGTGGAGTTGCACGGCTTCCTGTCATATCTGATCAAGTGCAATCTGACCGGCACAGACTATACCGTTTATGGCTATAAGGGGAAACAGGTGCGCGATAATATCCATTCGCTGGATGTGGTGCGCTTCATGGAACAATTCATCGACAGCCCAAGGACCGCCGAGGTGTACAATATCGGCGGCGGAAAACAAAACAGTTGTTCAATACTGGAAGCGTTCAAGCTGGTGGAAGAACAAACGGGGAAGGCTCAGAGATACCAATACATCAATGAGAACCGTTTGGGCGATCATATCTGCTATTACAGCGATCTTGCAAAGATGAAGAGCCATTATCCCGGCTGGGAAGTCTCGATATCCCTGGAAGACACTATCTCTTCCATCGTGGCCGGCTGGAAGGAAAGATTGGAGGAAAAAAGATAGCCGGTGTGACCGGCTTTTATCAACGGTAGCTGGGCGGTTTTTCGCCGAAGCCGGCTACTCTATAGCTTATGCAGGATCCCCTGCTTTAATTCATAGGTACAGTCTGCTCTTTGCGATAATTTCAGGTTGTGCGTCACGATGATCAGGCTGGTGCCGGTACTCCGGTTCAGCTCCAGAATGAGCTCGAATACCTGTGATGCGGTTTTTTCATCCAGATTCCCGGTTGGCTCATCGGCCAGCAGACATTCAGGCTCGGTCACCAATGCCCGCGCTATTGCGGCTCTCTGTCTTTCCCCGCCGGATAGTTCACCGGGTTTGTGCAGCAGCCGCTGCTCCAGCCCGACTTTTTTCAATACCTCGGCGGCTTTGTCCATTGCGGGGGGAAACTGCCGGCGGGCAATCAACAATGGCATGGCTACATTTTCCTGAGCGGTAAATTCCGGCAATAAATGATGAAATTGATAAATAAACCCCAGGTGGTTGTTGCGCATCTGACCGCGCTCCGGTTCCGACATGCCGGCAATCAATTTGCCGTTTATCGAAATTTCCCCCCTGTCTACCATATCCAGACCACCGAGCAGATGCATCAGGGTGCTTTTACCGCAGCCGGAAGCGCCCACTATTGCGACGGTTTCATTTTTGTGTATGGTAAAGTTCAAACCGCGCAGCACCTCTACAGCCAGTTCGCCCTGATTGAATGATTTATACAGGCCGGACGCATTGAGTAAAACCGTATCACTCATAGCGCAATGCCTCCGCCGGACGCACTCCGGATGCGCGCAACGCCGGGTAAATGGTGGCAAGAATGCAGAGGGCGAAGGAAATAATGGCAATCGCGGTCACGTCGTCCCAATGCAGATCGGAAGGCAATTCGCTGATGTAATATATATCGGGAGACAGAAATCTGGTATCGAATAATTGCTCGATCGCCGGCACAATTGCCTCTACATTCAGAGCAATTACCACCCCCAGACCAACCCCGACTATAATGCCCGCCAGGCCGATTATCGTTCCATGGATAATAAATATCGTCAATATGCTTTTCGGGCTGGCGCCAAGGGTGCGCAGCACGGCAATATCCGATTGTTTGTCCGCCACCACCATTACCAGTGTGGAAATGATATTGAATGCGGCCACCGCGACAATTAAGGTCAAAATGACGAACATTACCGTCTTTTCGGTTTTCAATGCCCTGAAAAAATTGGCATTTCTCTGGGTCCAATCCACCACCCAGTAATCCCCGGGGAGCCGGGCGGCAATCTCGCGGCTGATCTGGGGGGCGCGCAGCATTTCGACGGTTTTCAATCGCAGCGCACTCGGACTGTCACGGCGAAACAATTTTTTCGCATCATCCAGATTAATTAACGCCAGTGCGCTGTCAAATTCATGCATGCCGACCTCGAAAATTGCCACCACGTTGAACCGCTTCAACCTGGGGAAAATGCCCGCAGGGGTAACATTCGCCTGTGGCGCGACCAGCACCACTTTACTGCCAACACCGACACCCAGCATCCTGGCCAACTCCGCTCCCAGCACAATGTTGAACTTTCCGGAATCCAGGGCATTAAAATCTCCAATAGTAATTTTGTCCACGACTTCCGATACATCCGCTTCAAATTCGGGCAATACGCCCCGGATCACCGCGCCATTGACATTGTTGCCGTTCATCAGCATTCCCTCAGCGCGATGAAAAGGGGCCACGCCGGTGATTTCAGGGTGATGCCGGACTTCTTCCATAATCGAACGCCAATTCGGGAACTCACCTCTCAAGTCCTCAATGGTTGCATGGGAGGCCATGCCCAATATCCTTTCCGTCAATTCCTTTTCAAAGCCGTTCATTACCGACAGCACGACGATCAAGGCCATGACGCCAAGCCCGACACCAAGCATTGAGATTAGTGAGATAAAGGAGATAAAATGGTTGCGGCGTCTTGCCTTGATATAGCGCAAACCAATAAATATTTCAAAAAATCCGGACATTGTGCATTCTATTATAAGCGGCCTGTTGAAAGAACGCACCGGAAAATCTGGACGGACCGAGCAAAACCGATGAGAAGCGAATATGAATCTGCTGGCAATTGAAACCGCGACCGAGGCCTGCTCGGCGGCGCTTTCTATCGATGGAACTATACGGGAAAAGTATTGCCTGGCGCCGCGCAAACACGCCGAGCTTATCCTGCAAATGATCGATGATTTGTTGCGGGAAGCCGGCATGGAAAAGACTCGGCTGGATGCCGTGGCATTTGGCCGCGGTCCCGGCGCCTTTACCGGCGCGCGCATAGCTGCCGGCGTTTCCCAGGGAATTGCCTTCGGTCTCGACATTCCGGTTATTCCAATCTCGACGCTGGCGGCAATCGCCCAGCAGCATGGAGAACGGCATGAGCAGATAGCCGCCGCCATCGATGCCAGAATGCGGCAGGTGTACTGGGGGCTATTTCAAAAAAACACCGACGGCGTGATGCAAGGTATGGGCAATGAAATTGTATGCTTCCCTGAAAAAGTGCCCATCCCCGATAAGGGTCATTGGCGGGGAGCAGGCTCCGGCTGGGATGCGTACCATGAAGGCATGGGCAAATTATTCAACGGACGATTATCGGGCTATGAATCATCCAGCTTTCCGCACGCTGCGGCTGTCATTGCTCTTGCCCTGCCCGCCTATGCCAATGGCGAATATGTGAGCGCTGAAAATGCAATGCCGGTGTATATACGAAATAATGTGGTATAAATAAATCATCAGATCCGCGCCTTTCCGGCGCTTGACCGGGTGTGCCCGGCCCTCCGGTCGTCAACCTTCCTGTAAGCAATTGCGGCGCTACAAAAACGGGTTTATATGCAACAATCGGCCGCCGGATTTAGACTTGAATCTTTATTGATATACACTAAATGCTCAGTAGAGAATTGAAATTAAATTTAAACTACTAAGAGGAATTATCAAATGAAAGTGTTACATGTATTTTTGTTAACTATGTTGCTGGTGTCAGGCAATCAGGTAATAGCCCATGGCAAAGGTTCTAATATTAAGCCTCTCGCCTTTGGGGATGATCAAACAATCGTCGATTTGGATAAACTTGTGTGGAAGCCGCTTGATGTTGAAGGCTTAGCACCTGGTGCACAGATTGCAGTTGTGCGAGGAGATTTAGACAAGGATCACAGTGAGTCATTTTTAAAATTACCCGCTGGTTATGTTGTAAGATCGCATTCTCATACAAGCGATGAGTTATATGTTTGGATGAGCGGAGAATTTACACTTATTGCACATGATGGAACAAAAACTGAATTCAGAGGACCTGCCTATATTAGTTTTCCTGGGAATGCACCTCCTCACGGATTGGTCTGTGGAAAAAAGGAACCTTGCTTGTTGTATCTAAGGTATTCACGTCCATTCGATATTAAGTATTAGTTTAGAAACATTCACATAAGCGCGCCCGTCCCAAAACCCGATGACTTTGCGCCTGTTGAAGACGATATGAGAGATAAGACTGCACAATTTGAATCCCTGCTGAAAGAGCGCATCCTGTTCCTGGATGGTGCGATGGGTACCATGATCCAGTCGTACCAATTGGAGGAGGCGGATTATCGCGGCGCCCGGTTTGCAGGGCATCCCTGCGATCTGCAGGGCAATAATGATTTGCTGTCGATTACGCAACCGGACATCATCCAGGCGATACATGAGGCCTATCTGAAAGCCGGCAGTGATATTCTTGAAACCAATACCTTCAATTCTACATCGATAGCCATGGCGGATTACCAGATGCAGGATCTGGCGTATGAGCTCAACCGGGAAGGCGCGAAATTGGCGCGCAGGTCGGCAGATAAGTACGGGCCGGACAGGTTTGTGGCCGGAGTGCTGGGGCCGACGAATCGCACCGCCTCTATTTCACCGGACGTCAATAACCCGGCTCTGCGGGATATTAGCTATATGGAATTGGCGGGATCCTATACCGAGGCGGTCCGCGGCCTGGTTGATGGCGGGGCGGATATCCTGCTGGTGGAAACGATTTTCGACACCCTGAACGCCAGGGCGGCGCTGTTCGCCATCGATCAATATCAGGAGCAGCACGGCATCAAACTGCCTGTAATGATTTCAGGCACGATTACCGATGCCTCCGGACGCACCTTGACGGGTCAGACCACCGAGGCGTTCTGGCATTCGGTCCGGCATGCCGGCCCGATCAGTGTCGGGCTGAATTGCGCGCTGGGGCCGGAGGATCTGCATCAATATATTCAGGAGTTGTCCGGTCTTGCGCAGGTGTATGTTTCGGCCCATCCCAATGCCGGATTGCCGAATGAGTTTGGCGAATATGAAATGGATGCCGACTCCATGGCGGAACATATACGCGAATGGGCCGGATCCGGTTTATTGAATATTGTCGGCGGATGTTGCGGCACCACGCCGGAGCATATCGAGGCAATGGTCGAGGCCGCCGGGGAGGCAAGCCCCAGAATTATACCGAAACTCCCGCGTTATCAACGTCTCAGCGGACTGGAGGCGTTTACTATTACCCCGGAAACCAATTTTGTGAACGTGGGGGAGCGGACGAACATCGCCGGTTCACCGAAATTTCTTCAATTGATTAAGGCGGACGATCTGGATGCCGCCGTGGATATTGCCCGGCAACAGGTGGAAAACGGCGCCCAGATGCTCGATATTTGCATGGATGAGGGGATGCTCGACTCCGAGCAGTTGATGCATGATTTTATCAATCTGCTGGCGTCGGAGCCGGATATCAGCCGGGTGCCAATCATGATCGATTCGTCCAGATGGTCGGTTATTGAATCCGGCCTGCGTGTCTGGCAGGGAAAGGGCATTGTTAATTCAATCAGCCTGAAGGAGGGAGAAGAGCGGTTTATCGAGCATGCCAGACTGGTCAAACGCTACGGTGCGGCGGTAGTGGTTATGGCATTCGATGAACAGGGCCAGGCCGATACTACCGAGCGCCGTCTTGAAGTCTGCCAACGCTCTTACGACATATTGGTAGATAGAGTCGGCTTCCCGCCGGAAGATATTATCTTCGATCCGAATATCCTGACCGTGGCTACCGGGATGGAGGAGCACAATAATTATGCGGTGTCGTTTTTCGAGGCAACCCGCTTGATAAAACAACATTTGCCCTATGCGCTGGTAAGCGGCGGGGTGAGCAATGTGTCCTTTTCCTTTCGCGGCAATAAGCCGGTGCGCGAGGCCATGCATGCGGCCTTTCTCTATCACGGGATACAGGCGGGAATGGATATGGGGATTGTGAATGCCGGTCAACTGGGCACCTATGATGATATACCGAAAGATCTGCTGGAAAGAATTGAGGATGTTCTGTTAAATCGACGCCCCGATGCGACCGACAGGCTGGTTGAATTTGCCGAAACAGTCGAGGCCGGTGAAGGCGGAGTCAGGAAAGTGGATGATCAATGGCGCAATACTCCGCTCCAGGAGCGTTTAACCTATGCATTGGTAAAAGGTATCGCCGATTATATCGAAGAGGATGTAGAAATGGCATGCCAGCAGTATGACCGCCCTCTGCAGATCATTGAAGGGCCGTTAATGACCGGCATGAATGTGGTCGGTGATCTGTTCGGCGCCGGCAAAATGTTTTTGCCGCAGGTGATTAAAAGCGCACGGGTGATGAAAAAGGCCGTTGCGTATCTGATTCCGTTGATGGAACAGGAAAGGGGGCATGGCGACCGGGCTGAAAGGCAATACAATGGCACGATCGTAATGGCTACGGTGAAAGGTGATGTGCATGATATAGGTAAAAATATCGTCGGTGTGGTGTTGCAATGCAATAATTTTAAGATCATCGATCTGGGGGTGATGGTGCCAGCCCAGAAAATCCTGGATACTGCCCGCGAGCAAAATGCGGATATTATCGGCTTGAGCGGTCTGATCACTCCTTCGCTGGATGAAATGGCGCATGTCGCAGGGGAAATGCAGCGGCAGGGCTTTGTATTGCCGTTGATGATAGGCGGCGCCACCACGTCGCGTACGCATACGGCGGTAAAGATCGATCCGGGCTATAACCAGCCTGTAGTGCATGTCAAGGATGCTTCGCGGGCGGTTGGTGTATCCACCAAGCTGCTCAGCGCCGATATGAAGGGAGGTTTCAAAAAGGAGATTACCGCAGAGTACGACGTTCTGCGTGAGCGCCATGCGGGGAAACAGAAAAAAATCAGCTGGTTGACGCTGGAACAGGCCAGGGATAATTGCGCCGCCATAGATTGGGATAATTATACCCCGCCGGTTCCCAGGAAACCGGGCATTGCGGTGTTTGATGATTACCCGTTAAGCGAGCTGGCAAAATGTTTTGATTGGACGCCTTTTTTTATCGCCTGGGAACTTGCCGGCAGGTTTCCGCGGATATTGGATGATGCGGTCGTCGGCGAGGCGGCGTCAAGATTATATGATGATTCGCAGCGGATGCTTGCCAGGATTATCGAAGAAAAATGGTTTACCGCAAGAGGAGTCATGGGGCTTTTCCCTGCCTACTCGATAGGCTGCGATGATATAGAGGTGTATTTTGATAACGATGCCGGCGCCGCGCAACCCCGCGCGGGCGGGATACTCACTATCCTGCATACACTCAGGCAGCAGGTTCGGAAACCTCCGGGACAGGCCAATTTTGCATTGGCGGATTTCATTGCGCCAAAGGAGACAAATAAACAGGATTATATCGGCGCATTTGCGGTGGCGGCCGGTTTTGGCATGGAGGAAAAGATCAAACAATTCGAGGAGGATCATGATCAATATAGCGCCATCATGTTGAAAGCGCTGGCGGATCGTTTCGCCGAAGCCTTTGCAGAGCGCCTGCATCAACGGGCGAGAGAGGAATACTGGGGATATAGTCCAGAGGAAGAACTGTGCAATGAAGGGCTGCTGGCGGAGAAATATCAGGGGATCCGCCCTGCCCCGGGTTATCCGGCCTGTCCGGATCATACTGAAAAAATACTCATTTGGGATATACTCAAGGTGGAAGAAAATACCGGCATCAGGTTGACGGACTCCTGTGCGATGTACCCGGCGGCGGCCGTGAGCGGCCTGTATTTTTCGCATCCGAAATCACGCTACTTTGGACTGGGAAAGATAAACAAGGATCAAATTATCAGCTACGCCCGCAGAAAGGGAGCGGATATAAAACAAATCGAGAAATGGCTGGCGCCCAATCTGGGGTATGATCCGGAGCTATGAGGGTCGTAATGAAATTATAATCGATGATTGCGTTATTTTTGGCCGATCTTGTGCTGATCATTCATTTCCTGTTTATCGTGTTCGTTATTTTTGGCGGATTGCTGGTGTTAAAGTGGCACAAGGTTATCTATATCCATATCCCCTGTGCGATATGGGGAGGCATGATCGAGTTTTCCGGCTGGATTTGCCCGCTTACGTATCTGGAAAATTATTTTCAAAAAATTGGCAATGCGGATCAGTACGGAGGTAGTTTTATTGAACAGTATTTATTACCGGTTATCTATCCGCCCGGGTTAACAGCAGAGGTGCAAATTATGCTCGGCATTATGGTTATTGTAATCAATCTCGTTATTTACACTGCGGTACGGCGCTATAACTACTCGCATTGATCCGGGCCGCATCCACGGCTTCGACGCCATGCGGGCGATCATGATGATGCTCGGGCTGGTACTCCACGCCTCGATGACCTACTCCGATATCGACTATGGAAACGTGTGGCCATTAAAGGATATTAATGATACCAGCCACTTCTTTCATATACTCATTGAGTTTATCCATGTGTTCAGGATGCCGGCCTTCTTTATGGTTTCCGGGTTTTTCGGCGCATTGTTATTTTATAAAAAAAGCCCAAAAGCAATGGTGCTCAATCGCCTGCACCGCATTGTTTATCCATTTATCGTAGCAATATTGATTTTATGGCCGCTGGCGGTATTCGCCTTCAATTTCTCCAATCACATGATGGCGGGCGATCAGAACAGCCTCAAACTGGCGTTTGAGGCGGTGTTTCCGGAGGGGCTGGTCCCAAAAAATACTATCCATCTTTGGTTTTTATTTTATCTTGCGATAATTTCATACCTCAGCTGCCTGCTGGCATTGGGGCAATTCGATTACCATACTTCAAGGATAAAGCATTGCTTCGAAATCGCTCATAAAAACACATTTTTCCCCATCATTCCGCTGGCCGCCATTACTTTTCTGACGCTTTACTATATGGGCTCCAGTTCCGCCATCACCTCGGGGAGCTTCGTGCCGGACTTGAAAACCCTGCTGTTCTACACCGTATATTACTGGTATGGATGGGCCTTATATCTGTCCGGGCATCTGATTTCCAATTTCATGCGGCACGCATGGCTGATGCTGGCACTCGGAACAATCATGTTCCTTGTAAAAATTTATTTTGATAATTCTGAAAGTGATTGGGCAATTTATTTTGCGATATTGGCAAATTCAATCTCTATATGGCTGTATGTCTTTGCATCCCTGGGGTTGTTTCTGCGCTATGCAAACAGTGGGGCATTCGTTTTACGCTACATATCCGATTCGGCATACTGGGTGTATTTAATACACCTGCCACTAATCGCTTTTATAGCCGGTCTGCTTGCCGGCATCGACATTTCCGCTTTTATGAAGTTCCTGATCGTTTTATCCTCTTCAACGACGATATGCTTTGCAAGTTATCATTATGCCGTGAGAAATACCTGTATCGGCCTGTTTTTAAACGGCAGAAAATACCCCGGCGGAAAATAATTTACTTCATCATATCCTCCAGCAACCGTATATACAGAAAAAGCAGGGAACCAACCAGCAACAGGGATATCGTCATGGTCAATATTCCTATATTGATAGTCGCTCTGCGATGCTTGCTGATCCAACGCATAACTTTGTGCTTCAATCTATCCGGGAGCGCACTCACAGACTCCCCGCGCATAAAACAGCGTATATCATAGGAAAATTCTTCAACCGTCGCATACCGTTCAACCGGATTGAATCGCGTCGCTTTGTTCACGATGGCCAGAAGCACTTCCTGCTCATCCTTTTGCTTATTGTACTTCGGCGGCGGATCAATCTTTCCCATGATCGCCTTCATGCGTACTTGATCCTGCGTTTTGCCATCCATAGCCTTATGGAGGGTAACTATTTCAAATAATATCAACCCCAAGGCATAAATATCACTGCGATGATCCAGACGGTCATGGTTCCCCTCAGCCTGTTCAGGAGACATATACTGCAGGGTGCCCATCATCTGGCCTCTTCTTGTTTGATCAAAATCTCTCGCCAAACCGCTTCTCGAACCTCCCAGGACAGCGGTTTTATCACTAAATTTTTCCTTGTCGACTGTAATCACCTTGGCGATGCCCCAGTCCATCACATACACTTCGTTGTACGGGCCGATCATAATATTGATCGGTTTAAGATCGCGATGAAGTACCCCCTTGCGGTGCGCATAATGCATGGCGTCGCATACCTTCAGGAAATGCTCCAGGCGCGCCTGTAAACCATGCTTCTCATCCGGTTCGCCGCGATTACGATACTGCTGACTGGTCTCCTTGATTAAATCCCGCATGGTTATCCCATTGATCAGCTTCATTGCATAACCAACTTCCTCTCCATCCGCAATCAATGCGTATACGGGAATTATGCTCGGATGCTCCAGCCGTGCGGTGATCTGCGCCTCCATGATAAAACGGCTCATAAACCCGGGCTGCCTGGCAACTTTTCGGTGTATTCTTTTGTATGCGACGGTGCGTCCCAGTTTGTTATCCTTGGCCAACAGGATCTCCCCCATTGCCCCAAAGTCTATAGGCTCAAGAATGCTATAGCCTTTACGGTCCGGAATCGATCTCAGCTTGTCGGCTGCCGACCCTATGCTGTTTTCAATGTCTGGATCTACCTGTTTCTGTGCCTGAAAACTTTTATATTCCCGGCTGCTTATTTTTTTATTCTTATACAGCTTATTCATGAAATCACCGATGCTCGCCGGTGAAACTTTTTTCAGATAATATCTGTATAATTTCTCCAATTCTCTTGGATTAATTGAAGAAATATTTTCTTTTACAATAACGGGCAACATTTTATTGATCAGGCACTCATACTCTGTAGTTAATAAATTAATTTACAATTGATAAACTTATAAGCATATTCTAAAGCAAATTAAAGCAAATTCAAGCATAATTAAAAATTAAAGTCCACATATCTATATTATTATAATATTGCTTGATCAGACTGATTCGAGCATTTAGTAACAAATACACGAGGAACAGGCAATGAAAAAGATCTCTGTAACACTATTTATCGGTTTATTTTTCACCTTTCCGCTGGCAGGCTACGCCGCGGATAATTATCTCCCCAGCTTGATTACTGCAACGCCATTCGAGGGCCGTCAACTGGCGATCAAACTGGCCCGTAAATCTATCGGGGAAATGCAATCGGACCCTGAAGTGAAAAAACAAGTCCGATCCGTTTATTCCAAAGACGGCAGTATATTAATAGAAGCGGCCGAAGTAATCGCCATTGAATTCAGCACGATCGCGGCGGCGAATAATTACTGGCGTTAACAATTATACGGAGCTTAAAACTGAAACAATTTTTATTTGTAGAGAAAGCAGGCAACCCTCGGAAAAAGTACCGAAATGATTGCATAAGCCCCGTCATCAGGCCATCAGCCATGACTATGGAAGCACAAAGGATTATCTATGCAAAAAAATGAGCGCCTGAGTAAAAGTCAGGTTCATTTACTGTACTCGCAATCTGCAATTACCTTTTTATTTCCGGTTTTGTCTTCCATTTTGCTGTCTTATGCATTATGGGGTGTATCCGCCCGCAAAATACTGGTCGCATGGTGTGCCACGGTCATCATATTCACGTTCATACGCTATCTGAACCTATGGCTGTATCACAAAAAGAATGCGGCGACCACAAACACCGATTTATGGCTGGACCTATTCACCATAAATGTATTCATGTCCGGCATAATCTGGGGGATCGCACCCATTATTCTGATTCCGAATGCAATCAACGCGAATGATCCGACCGAATTCACCCTGTATAACAGTTTAATCATGCTGACGGTTTGCGGCCTGGTAGCGGGTGCAGCAGTATCTTATTCAATCAGTATCCGGGCGATACTGGCCTACTCTACACCCGCACTGACATTCCCAGCGCTATATCTGATCGCTCTTGGTGATAAATTCAATGGTTTTCTGGGAGGGTTTGTTCTTTTATATTTCATTTTTATCATCAGCGCCTCGTTGCGATTCAATAAACAATTCGAGCATCTTATTCTGCTTGAATACCGATTCAATAAATTAACCTCAGAACATGAGCACTTAAAAACAAAATATGCAAAAATTACACAACACCCCTGAATGTGCCCTCTAGTTTCGACAGACGGCCGGCCTGGTTGATTCTCCAGGCCGTATATCCGGTCAATTCGAGGCGGTTTGGCCCGCCAAAAAATAAGTGAATAACGCGAGGGATGAAGCCGTTTGCGGGAACTACGGCAGGATATAGAAATGTAATCATTCATTCCGGATATATCCAATAAATTCTTTTTACTTCAATAATCAATGCCCTATTTCAAGGTTACACTTGCAATCACCGCCGCACACTTTCTGACCGGCACCGCATCAGTGGCAACCCGCTATCTTGTTGCGTGGCTCGATCCTGTGGAGATCGCATGTCTGCGCTATTTGCTGGGCGGACTATTCATATGCCCGGTATTCTTCCTGCACAAATCAAAAAAACCGGACAAACCGTACGTTATGAACAGCATTTTCCTCGGCATGTTATTCTTTGCCCTGTTTCCCCTGCTTTTTTCCACCGCCTTTCAATACACAAGCGCGGCGCGCGGGTCTCTGGTACTTGCCACCATGCCACTTTGGGCGATGCTGATCGGGTACTTCAGCAAACATGAAATCATTACCCTGCGAATGGTGGCGGGGGTATTGATTACCATTGCCGGTCTGGCCATAGCGCTGCAGGATAAACTCTTAGGATCGGCAAATGAATTGATGTCCTTCAAAGGAGAACTATTTATGCTGGCCGCCGCCTTTGTCGGCGCGGTGTACAGCATTATCGCCAAATCCACCCTGAGAAACGCTCATGCAAATAAATTCACCCCGGTGGCAATGTTCTCCGGCTGCCTGTCTCTATCACCATGGGCATTATCGAGCAATGTCATTCCCGACCTGTATGCATTGGATATTGGCAAATTGTGCATCGTACTCTATCTCGGTTGCATAGCGGGAGGGGTAGCCTTTTACCTGTTTAACTGGGTGCTGGACAAATCGAGCGCCACTATCAGCACACTGTTTGTCAGCATAAATCCGTTAACTGCGATATTCCTGGCCTGGTTACTGCTCAATGAAAAAATAATGATCTCATTTTTCATTGGAACCGGAGTGGTACTATCGGGAATAATCATTACACAATGGCCACAAAACTCTTCGTCATGACCTATGCTGAACCGGGTAATTCTGCGCCAATCCAAATCTCACCGGACTGAAATATATGACAGAGAAATCCGTGATTAATGATATACTTAGCAAAGTTTATCCTGATCGGGGAACTCGACGATAATTTGATAGTCTCAACATGCAGAACATCAATGCCGAAATTTTTTAGGACGATATAATGAAAAAACTTGCTTTTATTTTACTCTTTTGTGCCATCGCTGTTATCTATACCAGCGGTCTGCCTGAATTAGCGCGTGATTCTCATGCGCAACCACCAACGGTCAAGGCTATCGAAACGATCACCGATTCCCTGGTGAGACCACAGGAATCGGTAGCCAATGCAATCGATACCGGTCTATGGTCGGACCGAATGAATAATTTCGTAAAGCCGGACGATGAGGAATTGAGAGAAACACTCACCCCGCTGCAATATGATGTAACCCAGCACGACGCTACCGAAAGAGCGTTCAGTAACGCCTATTGGGACAACAAGAATGACGGGATCTATGTCGATGTTGTTTCCGGCGAACCGCTGTTCAGTTCCACCGATAAATATAAATCCGGCACAGGCTGGCCCAGCTTTACCCGCCCAATCAACGCGAATACGGTAACTCTGCATGAAGACCGCAAATTGTTCTATACCCGCACCGAGCTCAGAAGCCAACTGGCGGATTCACACCTTGGCCATATCTTCAATGACGGGCCGGCGCCTGAGGGATTGCGCTACTGCATCAATTCAGCATCACTGCGCTTTATACCAAAGCATGCCCTCAAAAAAGAAGGTTATGCCGAATACACAAGTCTTTTTAATAAATAATTCACCCGGACCTCATTCAGATTCAGGCTGCGGCACTATTCTCAAATAGGGCTTCGGCGCTTTCCAGCCATCTGGAAATTGATTTTTTGCATCTTCATCCGAAACTGAAGGAACAATAATCACATCCTCTCCCTGCTTCCAGTTCACCGGTGTTGCCACCTTGTGCCTGGCGGTCAATTGAATCGAATCCAGCACCCGCAATACCTCATCAAAATTCCTGCCGGTGCTCATCGGATAGGTGATCGTCAGTTTCACTAACTTATCCGGACCGATAATAAACACCGAACGAATCGTGGCATTGTCAGCCGCGGTCCGCTCCTTTGCCTTAGCCCCGGCATCCGGGTGGATCATGTCATACAATTTCGCAACCTTGAGATCGACATCGCCAATCATCGGATAGTTGATTGCATGCCCCTGGGTTTCCTCTATATCCCCGACCCATGCCCTGTGATCCTCAACCGAATCAATGCTTAAACCAATGATCTTGCAATTGCGTTTATCGAATTCACTTTTCAAGCCCGCCATATACCCCAGCTCGGTGGTACAAACCGGTGTGAAATCCTTCGGGTGGGAAAACAGAATGGCATAACCATCCCCAATCCATTCATGGAAATTGATCGTACCCTCCGTCGTTTCAGCCGTGAAATCGGGCGCTTTATTACCAATATGTAGCGACATAGGTATTTCCCTCACAAAATGATTGAACACATACTGGTATTTTAGCAGATTTTGAGTGCAATATCTTTATAAAATATCGGATCGATCTTCACCTTCATTATTGCAACTTGCAAAAATACAAGGGCTATGGTGTAGTTGTTGCAGTGCAGCAATCAGGAATACAAACCAATTATGAAGAAATCAAAAACCGTTAATCTTGCCCTGCAGGGCGGTGGCTCGCATGGCGCATTCACCTGGGGCGTGGTCGCGAAACTGTTTGAACATGACAATCTCGACATTGAAGGGATCAGCGGGTGCAGCTCCGGTGCGGTAAACGGCGCATTGCTGGCCTATGGGGTGGCGGCGGCAGAGAATAATGACTCGGTCTTGACACCGTTGAATGAATTCTGGAATGAACTTGGCGATATATTCACCAAAATCTTCACCCCCTGCGATAAATTGATGGGTTTTCCAATGATGAGAGATAATTCTTCCTCATTTACGCTGCAATGGTTTTTAGGGATGCTGTCTCAATTTATCTCCCCCTACGTATTCAATCCGGCCAATCTCAACCCGTTGCGCGATTTGCTGGAAGCACACATCGATTTCAGCCTGCTGCGGAAACAAGACCGCATCAAACTATTCATTGCCGCCACCAATGTTCAAACGGGCAAATTGAAGATATTTGAACGCGACAAGATTACCGTCGATCACATCCTCGCATCGGCCTGCCTGCCTTCCGTACATCATGCGGTAAAAATAGACAAGGAGATTTTCTGGGACGGCGGACTTGCGGGCAATCCGCCCATCTATCCGCTGATTTTCGATTGTCAATCCTCGGATATAATCATCATATTGGTCAATCCACTAAAAAGACAGACCGCACTCAATTCCGCCGAACAGATCCGTGAACGCGCCGCTGAAATCGCCTTCAATTCAAACTTTATGCGGGAAATGCGCGCAATAAGTTTTTCCAAACGCAAGATTCGGAACACATGGATAATGGGCCCTCTGGAGCGGCAACTGAATAAAAGCCGCATTCACATTATCAGTGCGGAAGAGTATGTCTGTGAGCTCAGTGCCAAAAGCCGCTATGATGCCTCCCCCCGCTTGTTGCGCAAGCTCTATCAAGCCGGGTATGAATGCGCGGAACACTGGCTGGAGGAAAACTATGATCATATCGGCGGTACCGGCGGCGGCAGTATAGAGTTGGAAGCGCTATTTGAATGATCGGACCGGAAACAAGCCCGTTACATCAATGCATTCTTCCCCGGATGACCGAGAACAGGAATCCCGGTATACATAAAATTGCCGCAATGGCAAAACTCATCTTGATTGCGCGCAAAAGAGAGGGATACACTGCGGGGCTGATCTCGATAGCCCCCAGGATCAACACAAATATCAGTGTAACCAGCACCATACTGCCCATTTGTCCCAGGATCCGCATTGTCGCCATCGACACTGCCGCACTGCCGTAAAAAGGCTTTTCCACCGCACTCATGATCGCATTGGCATTAGGCGGGGAGAACAGACTGAAACCAAAGCCGGTAAGCATCAAGGAGCCGGCAAGGTAAATAAACGAACTGTCCTTGTCCAGCAATGCCAGGCACAGCAAACCGCAGGCCGTTACCAGCATACCGAGCGATGCAATGATCCTCGGTTCGATCCTGTCGGACAGCCGCCCGGAAACGGGGGACAGTACCGCCATGGTCAACGGCTGCACCATCATGATTAGCCCGGAGACGCTGGCGCTGATGCCCTTGATATACTGCAAATACAAGCTGATCAGCACCACATTGGCATAGACCGCAGTATAGATAATCAACGCCGCGAGACAGGAAAAGGTAAATACGCGGCTGGTATAAAACAAGCGAACGTCGAAAATTGGATGAGTCCTGCTGCGGGCATAAGCAAAAAAGAACACTATAGCCGCCACCGCCGCCCCTATGCACAGATAACCGTATAAATCCGGTAAAATCGAGATCCCTGCACAAAAAACCGCAATCGCAAAACCATATAATACCGCTCCTTTGCCATCGAACCCGCCCTGCTCATCCGCCGACCATTCCACCGGCACCCGGGTCAGTCCAATCAGCAACACGACAAATGCCAGAGGGATATGAAAGACCAGGCAGGCACGCCAGCCGAACAAATCAACCAGATAACCGCCGATCAACGGGCCGCCGGTTAATCCGAGATAAATCATCGATACCGTTACACCGATCGCACGCCCCCGTTCAGCCGGAGGAAAAACCGAGGAAATGATTGCAATCTGGGTCGCATATAACATTGCCGCACTCACGCCCTGCAAAAACCGGGCAACGAGCAGCCATGTACCGTTCATTGCAACGGCGGCCAGTAGTGAAGTCACGATGACACAGGCCGTGCCCGACAAAAACACCCGCTTACGACCATACATATCCGCCAATCTGCCAAAAATGAGCACAAACATTGCGCTCGCCATCAGGTATGCCATGGGCACCCAGCTCAAGATCACCGCATTGAGACTCAAATCCCGGGCAATATCCGGGAGCGCCACATTGACTGCGGACAGCATCAACGGGGTAGTAAATGCATTCAATAGCACCATAAATAATGTGCTTCTTTGAATTTTATCGTTTTCGTTCACTATGGCTATTCTGTCCGCAATTTTCGGCGCTTTGGTTCTAAAAGAGAGATATTGCAAAGTCAGTTTTTGGAAAGATAAGGGCAAAATATCCGGCCGTATTTGACCGCCCGGACTAAAAATCTACAGAGACATTATCTCCAATATCGCAATCGGGCCGCTACGGTCATACCCAGCCCCTTCATTCCGGTTGGCGGAATATTTCACAAGGGAGATCGGCTTCCAGGCGGCATTGCCGGACAGACTGGCCTGAAATTACACGGAAAAGACAGAGGAAGACTGCTGTAGCACAGCTTCCTGCGACTATAGCCAGCCTATATTCTCTTCAATCGGATCAACGCGCCTTTTTCTTGATCCGTCAGCAGATACAGGCCGCCATCCGGCCCCTGGCGCACGTCGCGGATCCGCCCCAGTTTCCCTTCCAACATGCGCTCCTCATGGATTACTTTATTATTTTCGAGTTCAAGCCGCACCAGTTGACCGAATTTTAATGAGCCGATGAATACATGACCCTGCCAATTTGGAAAATCATCACCGGTATAAAACGTCATGCCTGAGGGTGCGATGGAAGGCACCCAGTAATGCAAAGGCTGCTCCATGCCCGTTTTTTCCGTACCCTCGCCTATCTTCGTCCCGACCACATAATTCACACCGTAGGTAATTACCGGCCAGCCATAGTTTGTGCCCGGACGGACCAGATTGAGTTCGTCGCCACCCTGGGGGCCGTGCTCATGGATATAAATCGCTCCGGTCGCAGGATGCATCGCCATACCCTGGATGTTGCGGTTGCCGTAGGTATATATCTCCGGCAGTACATTATCCGAATCAACAAAAGGATTATCCTTTGGTATGGTGCCGTCCGCATTGATGCGGATCAATGAACCGGCATAATCGCCCCGGTCCTGTGCCCGTGGCCCGTCGGCTTGATCTCCCAGAGAAATAAACAAGGCGCCGTCCCTGTCGAATAAAAATCTTGATCCGAAATGGCGATTTGTATCCGTCTTAGGCGCCAACTTAAAGATGACAGTTATATTCCTGAGTGCATTCCCATCCAGAACCGCCCGCAACACCTCGGTACCGTACACATCTTTATCCCTGCCAGTGTAGGACAAATAGATCGTTTTATTCTTTTCATAGTCGGGATGCAAGGCCACATCCAGCAACCCGCCCTGGCCATATTCACGGATTTCAGGCAGGCCGGAAACTGCTTGCGCAGGCTTCTGCTCTTCCAACCGCAGCAATTTGCCGTTGCGCTCGGTTACCAGGATACCGCCTTCCGGCAAAAAGGCCATGCCCCAGGGATGTGCCAGATCACCCGCAACCACCTCGGCCTCGAACCGGTACAATTCCGAATTGAATGCAGCGGCAAACGATGAAAACGGAGCGCCGGCGGCGGCCGTCAAGAGTAACAGTTTCAGTAAAATTTTCATGGTCTTCTCGCAATAACAACGGCACGCCTGGGCGCCGGATAACCTTCCACGGTTACACTATGATCATCCGCATTCAAAAAATCAACCAGAGATTCGAATACCATCCAGTCAGTCGCCCTTTGCTCCTCCGTTGTCGTGACCGAAATATCTGCCAATTCCACCGCGATGAACCCGCTTTTGGCTATCCATTCAAGCAACAACCTGCATGACGGGATACTGTGGATATTATTCATTTTGGCGTATCGGCCCTCAGGCTGGAGCAGATCCATATTGTCCCGGTCAACAATCAATGTTTCCAGTATCAATTCACCACCCGGTCGCAGGCAATGATACAGCTTATCCAGATGGGCAAGCGGATCACGCTGATGATAGATCACCCCCATGGAAAACACACTATCAAAGGAAAGACCTTCGCAAGCCAGCGCCTCCAGTTTGAATGGAAAAACATGCAGGCGGGGATCATTGATATAGCGGTTCACCGCATGGTACTGCATCACAAAACACAATGAGGGATCAATGCCCACAACAGCACTCGCCCCCTGCCCCAGCATTCGCCAGCCATAGTAGCCATTGCCGCAACCCACATCCAGGACCACCCTGCCCCGGAGCGGGCTACTGGTATTCACACACCGCTCCCATTTCAAATTCGAGCGCCACTCGGCATCCAGCCGCATGCCAAACCAGTCAAACGGCCCCTTGCGCCATGGCATCAATGCGCGCAATTGTTTTTTCAGCCTTCCCCGGTCTGCATCGGAGCAATCATTCGAGCGCCCAATCTGTATGGCCGGTTTATCCAGTTCCGTGCTGGATGGCGAAATAGCAGGCAGGCCGTTTACCGCCTCCCGCCAAATAGAAAAATCACCATGAGGAACAGCGCGGAAATAGGCATCATGCTGTCGAAGCAACTGCCGCGCAAACGCCGACATTCGGCGCGCCTCGAGTCGTTCGATTAATCTATCGGGGATACGCGGTACATTCATTCCGGTTTGAAGGAAAGAATCGAAACAAAATTAAGGCACTTCAGCCAAACCACGCTATTCGAAAAACCGATCCCATCCAGTCTGTTGACATGGGCCGACACCGTCTCCGGAACCAATACATGTTCCAGCGCAGACCGCTTCTGTGAAATCTCCAGATCATTATAGCCGTTTTGTTTCTTGAACTGCTCATGCAGCGCATTCATCTCCTGTTTATCCCGCTCCCCCTCTGCAATAATCTTTTCCGACACTACCAGCGCGGCGCCGGGAACCATCCCGGCATAAATACCCTCGAGGATGAAGCGACGCTCCTCTGTCGGAATAAACTGCAAGGTATAATTCAGCATCACAAAAGAGGCATTATTGACCGCGACAGTACGAATATCCTCACACACAACCTGCACCGGGGCCGGGGACCGGTCTCGTTCCACATTCCGCTTGCAACGCGCTATCATCGCCGGTGAACTATCCACACAGAAAACCGTGCAATTCTTTTTACCCGCGTGGGGGCGCACCGCCAAAGCCATTGCCCCAAGAGAGCAGCCCAGATCATAAATCCTGGTATCCGGTTTCACATACTGCTCAACCAGGACCCCGATCATCGAGAGCAACAACCGGTAACCCGGAACGGAGCGCCGTACCATATCCGCAAACACATCGGCAACGTGCTCATCAAACTCGAAGGGTTTTACAGACTTCATCCCTGTGCGGAAAAGTCTATCGGTTTTTGCCATGACAATACGCCCGGTTGTCAAACAGATCGCTCCCTACAGACAATTCCCGATATGTTTCTCTCCACGCCGCTCGGCCAATTCAACCTGCTTTTGCCGCTCCCGAAACCGGGCGCGCTGCTCCCCGGTCAAATCATCATAACAGCCGGGGCACGAAACACCCTGCTGATAATACTGTGACCGCCGATCTTCCCGCGTAACCGGCCTTCTGCATGCAAAACACTGCTCATAGCCGCCCTGCTGTAGCCGTCCATCCACAGAGACACGGCTGTCGAAAACAAAACATTCACCCTGCCAGAGACTATCTTGCGCTTGCACCTCTTTCAGATAACGCAGTATACCGCCATGCAACTGATACACCTGCTCAAACCCCTGCATCAACATGAACGCACTGGCCTTCTCACAACGAATACCGCCCGTGCAAAACATCGCGACCGATTTATGCCGGGCCGGATTCAATGCCCTCTGCACATACTCCGGAAATTGCCGGAAATGGTCGATCCCGGATGAGATTGCATTCCTGAAGGTGCCGATACCGCATTCATAGCGGTTGCGGACATCGAGAACCAGGGTCTCCGGATCAGAAACTACCCGGTTCCATTCATCGACACCGATCCGTTTGCCTGAAATCCGGCTCGGATCGATATTGACAACCCCCATCGTCACAATCTCTTTCCTCAATTTGACCTTGATGCGATGAAAGGGGTAATCGGAAGCGGCGGATTCCTTGTACTCCAACCGCAAAAAGCGCTCATCACCGCAGAGATAGTCGAAAAATAAATCTATCGCCTCCCTGGAACCGGCAACGGTCCCATTGATGCCCTCCTCCGCCAGCAATACTGTGCCCCGTAAATTCAACTGCCTGCACCGGTTGAGCAGCCCCGGTTGAATCTCCCGGTAATCCGGCAGATGAACGAATTTGTACAGTGTGGCGACAATCCTGTCCCGATGATCATTGGAAGACATGCCGTTGCGAGAACTCATTACAATCCTGTTATTTGACGGTAATCGTAATCACTTCGGAAAACAGCGGCGGAACATGAGGAATATGAACAAAATCAGCCAGCAGCAACTGCAAACTGTGAACGCCCGGGGCCAACTCAATCCGGGTCTGGGTCTGCCCTCCCCCAAAATGCCGGTGATTGTCATCATTCGGCACTGACCGGCTCAGATCCGGCAGCGGCGCATCGACAATCAAATGATGATGACCGGTATTGTTGGCCTCCACCCCGGCGGGGGCGATCCCCATTCCTGCAAGCCCCATTACCACGGTAACCGGACTGGCCACCGTCTCACCGTCTTCAGGAGAAATAAAATACACGGACGCACCTTCCACAGAAGGCGCCGCCCCAGCCGCTACACCGAATAAAAATAAAGTCAGCACAAGAATGATTCGCATATCGCCACCCCCAATTCACCGTAAATAAACACTGATATAATAATCAATTGCATCAGAAAATACAGCATGGCAGGACGAGACCGGAGAAAAATAAACGCCGGTCATTATTCCGCCGACAGCCGGGATAAAAAAATTTCACGCCCAGGCATTGATTGAAGCGCCCAATAACCGATAAGATGAACCCTTGACGCAATGACCGGTATCGCAGTCGTGAACAAACTATTATCACTATCAAGACTCCGGGCATCGTAACGGGCGCTATGAATGATCGTCGGCTTGGCGAGTGTATCGATTGTTGAGCGTAAACAATATTATAAATAACCTGGAGATGAACCCATGGACATAGGCGCTGTTTTTTCTTTCGGACTTTTACTCCTCATTATCGTCGTAGCCTTCAAGATGGCGGTAAAAGTCAATCAAGGCTACGAATATACCGTGGAGCGATTCGGACAATATACCCGGACATTGAGGCCCGGCTTGCATTTCATCATCCCCGTTTTTGACGCAGTAGGCGCGCGGGTCAACATGATGGAAACGGTGCTGGATGTGCCCTCGCAAGAGGTCATCACCAAAGACAACGCCATGGTACAGGTGGACGGCGTGGTGTTTTTCCAGGTGCTGGATGCCGCCAGGTCCGCATATGAAGTCAATGATCTCTCCCGTGCCATCCTGAACCTGACCATGACCAACATCCGTACCGTGATGGGCTCGATGGATCTGGATGAATTGCTTTCCCAGCGCGACACAATCAATGCGCAGCTATTGAATGTTGTCGATGAAGCAACCAGCCCCTGGGGCATAAAAGTCACCCGTATTGAAATCAAGGACATTACCCCACCGCGTGATCTGGTTGAATCAATGGCCCGGCAAATGAAAGCGGAGCGCATCAAACGTGCGGCGATACTCGAAGCCGAAGGTTTGAAACAAGCCGCGATATTAAAGGCCGACGGTGAAAAGCGGGCCGCAATCCTGGAAGCCGAAGGCGAAAAAGAGGCCGCATTCAGAGAAGCCGAGGCACGCGAACGCCTGGCCGCCGCCGAGGCCAAGGCAACCACCGACGTATCCGCCGCCATCGCAGCCGGCGACATACAGGCGATCAATTATTTTGTCGCGACAAAATATGTGGAGGCATTAAAAGATATTGCCAGCTCACCAAACCAGAAATTGGTATTGATGCCGCTGGAAGCAGGCAATGTAATCGGCGCACTCGGCGGCATTGCCGAGATAGCAAAACAAACCTTCGGCAAGGATAAAAACGAGCCGGTTCCAACGGTCTGACGATGATAGACTGGTTAAATAATATCGAGTTCTGGTATTGGCTGATTGTCGCCCTGGTTCTCATTGTCCTGGAGATGCTGGTTTCCGGAGGATTTTTTCTGTGGATGGGCATTGCCGCCGCCGTAGTCGGCGGGTTGCTGTACCTTGTCCCGATGCCATGGCTGGTGCAAATCCTCATCTTTGGCGTCATTTCAGTCACCACCCTCGTCTATTACAAACGCCTCCGGAGAAATGGCGGCAAACCCTCCGACCAACCCACACTCAATCGCCGCGGCGAACAATACATCGGACGCATCTTCAACCTGGAAGAGCCGCTGGTGAACGGCACCGGCAAAGTCAAAGTGGACGATTCCACCTGGAAAATAACCGGCCTCGACTATCCGGCGGGAACCAGAATTAAGGTGGTCGCGGTAGAAGGTACCGTACTGAAAGTTGAAGAGGATGCAGGCCACGGGGCGGGTTGAGTTTTTGGATGCTCAACACCCTGCTGTGTTGGTGTCTGGAGTTCGATGGATATGTTGACTTCGTGCAGGTGTAGCGATTACTTCACTGGTGGGTGCGTTGACCAGTGCGACGGCAATATTTCCTGGCCAGCGTTGTGTAGCAGGTAAAATAAACCACGTTTTCCAGACAGCATCACTATCAATTGGTGGATGAATGCAGTTGCGGGCGGTCTAACGACTCTGCTTGCCTTCCACTTCCACGATGGAACCCTGCCTAAACAGACAATGAAAGTGGCGCATTTCTGCTGTGCGGGCCGCATTTTTGTTCAATGCAAATCACCTAGGACGCCTATGCAACCAAAGCTGAATATGAACCCAGACGTGGTGCTGGAAGCGGGTATGTAGCAAAACCGAGTTCCGCTTGGTCAATGGGCAGGTGTATAAGAAAGTATGAAATAAAATTCTTTGATTCGGTAAAAAATGAAGTAAATTATAAAATAATTCTTTATTTACACAGTTTTTCCACATAAAATAGGATTTAATTAAGCAAAGAAGGGGAACAGTACCATGCTTGTTGAATTTTCTATCAAGAATTGGGCGTGTTTTCGAGATACGCAATCTTTCCAAATGACAACCCAGGCACGCAGTGCCGATGAGGATTTTACCTTTGATTCAGGTCACAAACGGGTGGGAAGACTGAACCGCGTCTCGGCCTTTTATGGCGCCAATGCCTCCGGCAAATCACGTCTTATCGAAGCGTTGCGCTTTATGAGATATTTTGTTGAGGAGTCGTCCAATAGAAAAATTAATCAACCTATCCCGGTAGAGCCCTTTTTGTTTGACGCAAGCAGTGAAAACCAGCCGTCAGAATTTCGGATAGTATTCCTGCAAGATCGCACAATGTATCGATATGGCTTTTCCCTGACCCGGGACCATGTGCTGCAAGAATCGCTTCATGCTGTCCCGCGTGATGGGCGCACCCGTTTGCTGTTTGAGCGTGAATTTGATCCCAAAAACGAAAAAACTCAGGTGAAATGGGGCCCGTCTGTTTCGGGCCGCAAACAGATTTGGGTGGATTCTACACGTCCCAATGCCTTGCTTGTTTCAACGGCCGCACAACTCAACAGCGAAATGCTACAGCCTGTTTTGGAATGGTTTGAAAAACTTCAGCTTGTTCAAAAGGGTAGCATTCCGCCGGGTTTTTCCATGCGCCAAATTAAAGAGGTCAATGGTTTCAAGGATAAAGCGATTGATTTTTTGCAGGCCGCGGATTTGCATATTGATAATGTCAAAATCGTGAAAGAAAAAATACCCGAAGAAATCAGAAAAGTGTTGCAAGTGAAAGAATCGAATGAAGAGGATGAAGTAAAAATTCCTGATACATTTTTGGACGCAAAGATCGGACACAAAAAGAAAGGGCTTAAAACCCTTGCATGGCTTGATATTGATGAAGAATCAGAAGGCACACAGGCCCTGTTTGCGCTTGCAGGGCCATGTATTCATACAATTGAAAATAACCAGGTTCTTGTTGTGGATGAATTGGATAACAGCCTGCATCCCAAATTGCTTAAATTTTTGGTGGGGCAGATCAACACAAGCGAGCATAATAGCAAAGCGCAACTTATTTTTACCTCCCATGACACAACGCAAATGGACGAGGCTTTGGATAAAGAACAAATCTGGTTTATTGAAAAAGACAAACACCAGGCATCTACTCTCACACCTTATTCCGCTTATCAGCCGCGTGACGACAACGCCACCGCAAAGCGCTATTTGAGTGGCCGCTATGGCGCAGTACCCAATCTTGGCTATCTGAAATCATTGGATCGTCAGGCATCATAGATTGATTGCAATATGTCTGATCAGCTGTTTCAAAAACGCAAAGTACGCGAACGAATCAGGCTACAGCGTCAACAAGAGGCAACACCTCAAGAAACGATTCTGATTTTATGCGAAGGCAAAACCCCTGAATGTCGATATTTTAAAAAATTGGCGGCAGAATTACATATAGAAAGCCGTGTAACAGTACAGCATGGAAAGGATAAAGCGCCTGCAAGGCTTGGGGAAAAAGCAATAAAAGAACAAAAGGAGAGCGAATACAGCAAAGTTTATCTTGTGATAGACGATGATGGGCGTAGCGATAAAATTAAAAAGCTGAAAAATGAACTGCAACAGCATAAACAAATCATTCTAATCATCTCCGATCCGTGTTTTGAATTTTGGTTGTTGCTTCATTTCACAAAAACTACGCGACCATTCAAACATACGGAAGGTGGAAAGTCAGCCTGCGGCCAGGTTATTGAAAAACTAAAGAAAAGGGGACGTCTTCCCGAATATAAAAAGAGCCATCCAAAGATATTTGAAACAACATACAGCCGCATTGAAACCGCCCTAGAAACCGCAAAAAACCTGAGCGATCATCCTTCGACCAACATACATATACTCGTGGAAGATTTGCGGGAACTGGCGCGAGAACCTTAATTTATACCAAATACATAATGACAAACCGGGGAAATGAAGTAGTATTTATGCGAGAAATTCAATTTAAGGAGTCACCATGATTCTCTCAGAGCGAGACATCCGAGCCGCCCAAGGGAACGAAATCAAGATTGATCCTTTCTCCGAGGAATGGCTACAACCTGCTTCCTATGATCTACGTGTCGGCAACCAGGCAGCCTGCTCCTCAAACAAGCAGGTGACAGACTTGACAACAGCGGGATTCGTGGAAATCAAACCCGGTGACTTTGTTATTGTCATCACTTACGAAAAGCTGGCCTTGAGCGCACAGCATGTCGGCCGCTTCGGACTAACCAGCACCTACGCACGAAAGGGACTGATCGCTACCGTTGGCGCGCAGATTGATCCGGGTTTTGAAGGACGGCTCACAGTGGGTTTAACCAACCTTTCAACAAAGCCCCTTGTACTGCCACACAAGGATACTTTTCTGACCGTTGAGTTTCACCGCCTTGAAAAGGCAGTGGAAAAAAATATTCCGGCCCATATCAGAATCTTGAAGAATTGTCGCCCAAGGACATTCAACTGGTGATGGAGCGCGAATACATGTCGCAGACGGAAATGATGCGTACGCTGGAGGCACTGGTGACAACCGTTGAGGGATTGAAGCAAACCATCAGTTGGCGGCTCCCCCTGGTGCTGGGCACGATTGTGACCATCGGCTTTTTCCTGGCTAAATTCCTGTAGCCCTGCCTGTAGTCCTGCACAAAAGCCAGCCGCCAGAGAGTTACACCGCCCTCTTCCGCCGCTGTGTTTTTTTCTTCGGCAGGAGCGGGGCGGTGTATTGTTGGTAGAGATCGAACAGGAAGGCGACCCGCTCGGCTTCGTTGTTGAACGGGGTTTTGCGGTAGGTGCGATCCACCGCTTTGTCCAATGCCTGATGGGTTTTGAGCAGCAGCGGCGGCATGGTCAGCGGGTCGTAGAGATCGGCGAGGGTAGAGTCGGGGAATTGTGCGCGGGCGTCGAGGACGGCCTGGGCTTTGGTTTCGATGTCGGCGGTTTGTTTTGGGGTTGGGGTTTTAGGCCAGGGGTAGTTGTTGTAAATTAAACTGATTGAATATTGATAATCGCTTTTCATTCTTCCGCCAATGTAGCGCATCCAAGCCATATGCATTTTTGACATTATCACTCCAAAATCATAGCGGTTCACACTTGCAATAGTTAAACTGCTCCCATTAGCAATGTAGTGCTTTGGGCAATAGCCAATCGGAATATATTCGCGCGATGCGGAAGAAACTTTTGGCACAATTAAATAATCGTCATCCGGTTGTCGAATTTCTCCAAACAACGTAGGAGTGTCAGCAAGCGCTATGGTTTCTTTCCGATTACTGGATAACCGGAACTGTCTCACTTTTTCTACACGTTCCTTGATGTATTTCAGCCTTCTAATTTCTTTCGGTTCTGCTTCTTTCAACCATAGGCAATAGCGTTTATTCCCTTTGATGTACTCATCGGCACCAACAAAAGGCTTCACATATTTTTTTGCTTCCGGCTCTTTCTTCAACAAATCGATTTTCTCTTCTTCTGTCAAAATCAAATGCCCATTATCAATACCCATGCTCCCATAACTCATTTTAGGAGACTGCCGACAAATAGGATTAGAGACTCCCAAAACAATTGCTTCAGCGGCATCAAACAGATAAGCGTTGATTCTTTGTGCTTTGGTTGCGCTTGGGTTTGAAGTAACAGTTTCATAATCAAAAATTTGTTTTCGAGAAATGTCTTGCGTGGAAAAACCAACAATCACGCAATGTACGGCTGCTTTTCCTCTCGCTTCGTTAGTCCACTTGAAAACGCGATGGGCGAAAAAAATACGGCACTTGTGCCGATACATTTCATTCCATAATACTCCCACTTGTTCTCCTTGAACGATCGATTTTGTAGAAACAAAAGCGACCTTGATATTGGTATTTGCAATGTAATCGGCAGATTTCATATACCAGCAAGTTACATAATCCAACACGCCGTTGCCTTTGACACCCCTAAAAACACTATTCACTTCTGCCTTTTGCTCTCGGTTTTGCTCTTTCTTACCAATAAACGGCGGATTCCCCATAATGTAATTCAACCGCTCCGGCACAACCAAATCCCGCCAGTCCATCTGCAAGGCATTGCCGTGAACGATGTTCGCGCTCGATGTCAACGGAATGCGCGCAAAGTACATACCGAACTCCTGCGACACCCGCGTGTTCATCTGATGGTCAACCAGCCACATTGCCACCTGTGAGATTTGCGCCGGGAACTCTTTGATTTCTATGCCGTAGAACTGGTCCACGTCCAGTTGGATCATCGTTTGGATTTCCAGCATCTGCCGCCCCTGCCTGTAAGTGGCACGCAAAACCTCCAGTTCCAGCAAACGCAATTCGCGGTAGGCGATGACGAGGAAATTGCCGCAGCCGCAGGCGGGGTCAAGGAACGTCAGGGTGCGCAGTTTCTTGTGGAATTGAAACAGGTTGTTGCTGTTCTTTTTTGCTTTTTCAAACTCGGCACGCAACTCATCCATAAAAAGCGGGTTGATCAACTTCAAAATGTTCTTTTCCGAGGTGTAGTGCGCGCCCAGGTTGCGCCGGGCGTCTTTGTCCATGATGGATTGAAACAGCGAACCGAAAATCGCCGGGGAGATGCGGCTCCAGTCCAGCGAGCAGCACTGCAACAATGATTCGCGCATAGCGCGGTCAAAGGAGGCCGGGCGCAGGCGCTCCTCAAACAGTTTGCCGTTGACAAACGGAAATGCGCTGAGCTGCTCGTCGCGGTTGTGCAGGCGTTGCGCCTGCGGCGTATTCAAAACATAAAACAAGGTATCCAGATGCAATGCAAGATCGGTACCGTCCTCGCCGGTGCGGTGTTCAATGTAATCGCGGAACTGCTGCCGCTCAAAAATTCCGGTGTCTTCGGCGAACATGCAAAACAACAGACGCACCAGATACACCTCCAGATCGTGGCCGGTGTAGCCAATATCCCGTAACTTGTCGTGCAACTTGCCCATCAACTCGGCGGCTTTGATGTTGACCGGGTCCTGCTCTTTTATTTTGTGGGTTTGATAACCGGCGATGAAGGCAAAACGGTTGACGTGCTTGTGCAGGTCTTGCACGGCAAACTCGTGCTGCTCGCCTTCGTCCAGGTCGTATAGCCGAAAACGGGCGAAATCGGACACCAGCACAAAGCGTGGCAGGTCGCGCTCTTTCAATCCGGGAAAATAATCCAGCGCCTGCCGGTAGGCGCGGTCGAGATTTTCGCCGCGTGACTTGTGCTCGATCAGCAGCACACCTTTCCACAGCAAATCGATGTAGCCGCCCTTGCCGTCAATTTCCTTGACGCGCTTTTCAAAGGAGGCGATCCGGCGGCGGGAGACGCCGAAGAGGTTAAAAAAGGCGTTCCAGAAAGTCTGCGCTTCGGCGCGTTCGGAAGACTCCCCGCTCCAATCATTGGAAAACGCCAACGCACGGTCGCGGATTTCATTCCAACTGAGGGGCATTGATTTGGTTTATCAAAAATAATTGTTATCGGCGGGATTGTACCCTAAATCCGCTGCGCGTATATGGAGAATACACCTTCCCAGACAGCATCCAACTATCAATCGGCGCATGAATGCAGTTGCGGGCGATCGGCTACAAGTGTGAATGGTATGGGTGTTCACATCCATATCTTCTTGCATTAGTGGCTTCACCGCTCAGAAACAGCCCTTGGCGTGGAGGTGCGGGCTAAGGTTGAGGATACTGCCAATTTGCCACACTACATACCCGACCACCGTCATCCCGGTTTGGAATGAAAAGTTGTATAAAAAACTGAACGGGATGGGCCAGCAGGCCATCTACTCGGTAGCATGATGAGGAACCGGGAAGCGCATGAGAAAAAGTGCGGAAAATATTTACACTGCCCTTGCAAGGCACGGAAACTCACGTATACTCAGGCCATTCATCCGAGGTATACCATGCCCGACGAGGGCCGGGTTCGGATGAAGTTTTCGTCAAAGGAAGATGCGATTGCATTCTGCCAACGCAACAAATGGACGTATACAATGTATGAGCCCAAAAAGTGCCGGATTAAGCCGAAAAATTACTCAGATAATTTTGCCTTCGGCCGCAAAAACTCTTTGGACGCACTGATGCGCCCAATCGTTGCCGGTGCGTTTGCAGTCGGCGTTATCCTGGCGGCCGCCCCGGCTAACGCCGGTTTGCTTGATAAACTGAAGTCAACTGTTGATTCAGTTACTGGCGGTAGCAGCGACAGTATCAGCGGTGCGTCACAGACACTCGGCACCGATCAAATCATCGCCGGCCTCAAAGAAGCCTTGCGGGTCGGCGCTGAAAACGTAGTCGGCAAAGTGGGCGCTACAGATGGGTTCAATGCCGATTCCGCCATTCATATTCCGTTGCCGCCCGGATTAGCGCAGGCGCAAGATGCGCTCAGGAAGTTTGGATTGTCTGCACTTGCCGATGATGTGGAGCTAAAAATCAATCGCGCTGCCGAGGCCGCCGCCTCCAAGACCAAGGAACTGCTTTGGAAAGCGGTAAACGACATGACCTTGGATGACGCCAAGGCGATCTATGACGGACCAGAAGACGCAGCGACCCAATACTTCCGCAAGGTCGCGACACCTGACTTGAAGGCAACCGTAGAGCCGGTAATTGACGATGCCTTGCAACAAGTGGGCGCCCTGAGCGCTTATGATAATTTGATTTCGCAATATGAGGCGATCCCCTTTGTTCCGGACATTAAGGGGGATATCAAGGGCCACGCAACTACTCTCACGTTGGACGGAATTTTCCATTACCTCGCCAAAGAAGAAGCTGCGATCCGCGCCAATCCAGCGGCACGGACAACGGATATCCTAAAACAAGTCTTCGCGAAGTAGCGTTGTGGTCCGAATATGACCGAAAAACGAGTTTCGTTTGATTTCGATAGTGTTGGAAACAAAATCTATGGCCTTTCTTACTTTACCGGATTTATACAACCGGGAACCGTGCATGGGTCCATTTTCAACCTTGTGTAGCGCCTTGTTAAATGTTGGCTCTCACCTTGTACTTTGAGTTTATTTCTGCAATCCCCAGTTCCACTTGTCCAGTAAAGGTATCCGATTGAATTTGAGTCCATTTTTGATATTGTGAAAGCTCGCCGAGTTCTCTCGCTACCTCTATAATCGATAGTCTTCTTAATATCTGTACAGCTACAGGGCGTTTCTCATCCCAGAATATGATTGACTCAAGAAACTCAAGAGCAGGGCCGGATGTAATGATGTGATAGATAAATTTTGCTTCTTCTTCTGTATCAAAGGATAGAAAATTTACAGTGTCATCAAATACTACGGTTTTTCCATTCAGCGGCCCTATAAGATTAAATCTCAACTTTTTATACAAACCAGAGATTGCAATTTTCCATTGTTTAAATGAGTAAGCGCCTACACCGAAAACAGAAAACTCCGGCTTATTTTTATAAATAGAGCTTCTTCGTTTATCAAAATATTCTTGATGCTCAATTAAATAATTCCATGTATTGGGTGCGATATTTCTGATTTCAAGGGTATCTTCTCCAATGAATTTCTGGGTTACTAAAACTACCTTTCTGTAGGTTTTAGTTCTTCCATTACCCACATCCGAGCTCTTTAGTAATGGATAAATATAATTGTCTTCACACTGGATAATTTCACCCAGTCCATTTTTATATCCGCCATCAAGCGGCTCTAACTCCATAATCCTTGAGCAATCATGCTTTATTCCAGAACGCCAGATATACCTTGGATCCTGTCCTCTCAAGTGCCTCCACTTCTCATAACTATTAACGTTACTGACCATATATCCGTCCCTTTCATCGATGAAATATGCAGGCTCTGTTGATTCCAATGATTCATATACTTCACAATCAGTATTTACCGGATCAGTCCTCAGAACAAAAAGACATGCTTCCACAGAAGCATCAAAAAATTCTTTAGCATCAATTGGATAGATATGCCCGGAAAATCGATGCTCGGGACTTTGTCTGACCTGCCGCATGACTTTGCGGGCAACCGCACACTTACATAACAATGCGATTGTGCCGTCTCTCTTTGAGAGCCATTTAACATGCTGTAACAGCATCCATTCTGAAATATCAAAATTAGCCGGGCCTGTAATGGCTTCTATGCCTTTCCGATTTTGAAAGTTGGATTTTTCGGGGAGATTCCTGCTATTGAGCAAACCCAGCTCACTACTTGTTACCCAGGGAGGGTTGCCTATCACGAGGACATACCCTTTATATTTAGATATTATTTGGCCCCAATCCGTATTGAAGAAATCAGCCTCATTGATTGCGACCCGATTTGTTGAAGAAACCGCTCCTAATAGCGACCTGGCTTGCGCAACATAATGAGGGTTAATTTCAAAACCAAGAATATTGGAACACTCGAACCCCGCATAAGAAGCAAGAACAAACGCACCCTGCCCACAAGTCGGCTCTATAACTACCTCAGGGTTAATTCCATGATTTCGCCTCAGAGCCTCGACAACTCTTCTTGCAAGCTCAATAGGCGTCTGAAAATCACCAAATTGCCATTTATCTACAGATTTTTTCGCCATTACTCAACGAACCCTTGATATGCCGGATATTTCTCCAGCTTTCTGGATTACTCTACCATACTGCAGCCTCCACTGGAGGGCGTTTGATACTGTCAAATAACCTTGCTCAGGTGGTGTTTTCAATATTCTGTCAGCAAGCTGCTCCGCCCCTACTTCGTCAACGGGCAAATTCCTTTCAATGATACAAGCGATAACATCATCTTTATTCCCGTCCCTTTCCAGTATATCCAGCAATGTTTTCGTTGTTTGGAAATCTGCTGTACGTTCTTTCTCGACGAAAATTGTGTGCTGTATATTTAGCCTTCCGGTCCTATTTTGGTCGTCATCAGTTTTTTCATATACAAATACAAGCAAATGATAGCCAAGTCCGAATATTTTCTGAGACGCAGATTTGAAAGGGCATGATGATTGAGGCTGCTTAATACTGGTTACTTTTATATCGATTTCGAGACCAGGAAGATCTATGCCAGATGCGGAATTTCCTTGTTCATATTCGTATATATCCGCGAGATAAGAAGTAAATTTATGCTCGAGATAGGTGCCGACAGCCTTTCCATCGGTCACGCCATAGATAGAAGGTTCATTATAAGATGTTTCCACCTCAGCGAACCTCGCTGCTTCTTCTTTCAAGGTTTTAATTGTTAATTTTGCTTTCATCGGGTTTCATTATGTCTCCTTATGTCATTTCTGCAACAAGCGCGGCAGGTCGGTCATTGCATACTACACACGCTCAACACCATGCTGTGCCAGCGCCCAGATAACGTGCTCGCGCACCAGGCTTGATGAACACGACAACCTTTTTTCAAGCGCATCAATTACTGCGCCGGAGCGGGGCGCGTTGCCCAGTGCGACGGCGATATTTCTCAGCCAGCGTTGATAACCGATACGCCGGATAGCCGATCCTTCCATTCTTCGATAAAACTCCGATTCAGACCAATTGAACAACTCGATCAGCGTTGCCTTATCCAGATTGTTCCTGGCGGCAAAATCCGATTCCATACTCATCGTGGCAAAGCGGTTCCACGGACAAACCAACTGGCAATCATCACAGCCGTATATCCGATTGCCGATCAATTTTCTGAATTCAACCGGAATAGCCTCCTTTAATTCGATGGTGAGATAAGATATACAGCGGCGTGCATCCACCTGTTTCGGGCCGACAATTGCATGGGTCGGACAAATATCCATACAAGCGGTGCAACTGCCGCAATGATCCTGTTCAAACTCCTCATCCGGAACCAGAGGCAAATCGGTGTAGATCTCTCCAAGAAAAAACCAGGAACCCGCCTGCGGATTGATCAGATTGCTATGCTTGCCGATCCAGCCCAAACCGCCGTTGCGCGCCAGCGCCTTTTCCAGCACCGGGGCGCTGTCGGTGAAACAGCGGTACCCAAATTTCCCGGTCTCCTGTTCGATCTGGTCAGCCAGTTTTTGCAGGCGCTTTCGAATCAATTTATGGTAATCACGTCCCAGTGCATAGCGTGAAACATAGGCAAGTTCGGGCGATTCCAGTATCTCCTCCGGATCATGACTGTCCGCGGGATAGTAGTCCATTCTTGCAGAAATAACTGAAATAGTTCCGGGTAATAATTTCGCCGGGCGGCTGCGTTTATCTCCGTGCCGGGCCATATATTCCATTTCGCCGTGCATGCCCTTGTCCAGCCAGGCAAATAGATGCGCCTCATCCTCATCGAGCCGCATGTTGCTGATCCCGATCTGTTGAAAGCCAAGTTCCAGCCCCCGGTTTTTTATCGCAAGGGAAAGCCGGGTATAATCGGGGAGAGTTTGCTGAGTTTTCATAGACTGCTATAAAGATCACTATAATGATTTACTGTATACTTAATATCATGCTCATAATAATAAGCAATATTTATAACTGTAACTCGTTTAATAATAATCCTGACGGTCGGGGGCATCGGGCCGACTCTGATTGCTTGTATGTCTGTAACATGGGCGGTTAGGCATCACATTTGAGGGAGATCAGCATGGATGAAAACATTGGATTTGAGTATGCAGGTTTTTGGATTAGGGTGTTGGCGACCATCATCGATACATTGCTAATTGCGATATTAATTTTACCCCTGTTGTTCGCAATTTATGGCGCTGATGGTTATCTAAACTTTCTGTCCTATTCCGATGAGACCTTTGCCGGGCCGATGGATTTTATTCTTCAGTTCGTGCTGCCCGCTTTTGCTGTCATACTTTTCTGGGTATATCGTCAGGCTACCCCGGGCAAAATGGCGATTTCGGCAAAAATTGTGGACGCCGAAACCGGCAAAAAACCATCAACCGGGCAATGTGTGGGAAGGTATTTTGCCTATATTCCATCAATGCTTTTCCTTGGTCTAGGTGTGCTGTGGGTTGCCTTTGATGAGAGAAAGCAAGGCTGGCATGACAAACTTGCCGGCACAGTGGTGATCAAAAGAAAAAGGAGCCCCGTACCCCTTAGCTCTCAAACTTGAAAGAAGGCGCCTCTGGCCATGGAGATCATTGATAACCTGATTGAATCAATAGGATCCCTGGTAAACCAGATTGAATGGGGAGCAAAAATCTTTTTAATATTCATCATAATTTTAATAGTGGGATGGGTGATCGGGGGAATAGGTTCCTTACTACAAAAGTTTGGACTTGACCCTCATACTAAAGAATTAAGAAAAATACGGAAACTCTTGGAAAAAATAAATGAAAACCAAACCAGGGCTATGGGATCGGACAATCCTGTGCCATTAGAAATCCCTGCCGAGGAAAATCGGTTGATTGAAAAACGCTTGGATGAGTAAAGGGTCATGCCTCAATCTTCCACTATTTCAGCGCATTGCTCCGGGGTGTCGATTTTCCATATCCCCCCCATGCCACCTATCAGAACAGACAACCAATAACCCCCATGTTCGATTCCCTTCATTCCTGGTACAGGCGCTACTTTACCGACCCGCAGGCGGCGCTACTGGTAGTGCTCCTGGTCATAAGCATTTTGACATTCTGGTTCATGGGCAAAACCCTGGGGCCGGTATTCGCCGCAGTCATCATCGCCTACTTACTCGAAGGCCCCGTCAAACAATTAGAACATCGCTATCCCATTCCGAGAATACTTGCCGTGTCCATAGTATTTCTCCTGTTCATCAGCTTTCTGGGGTTCCTGTTACTGGGACTGTTCCCGATACTATCCAGACAGATGAGCAAATTTTTTCAAGAAGTGCCGTATATGATCGCCAACGGCCAGGAACTGATGATGCGCCTGCCGGAGCGATATCCGGGGTTTATTTCCGAAGAAGCAATCGGAGGAGTGATCAATGCGATTAAAGACGGCATCAGCTCACTGGGACAGAATATCTTATCCGTATCGGTTTCCTCCATTCCGGCGCTCATCACCGTGCTGGTATATGTGATCCTGGTACCGCTGATGATATTCTTCTTTATGAAAGACAAGCGCATCCTCCTGAATTGGATGAGCCGGTTTTTGCCCACCGACCGGAGCCTGGTTGACCAGATCTGGGAAGAAATGGACGCACAAATCGGCAACTATATCCGCGGCAAGGCCTATGAGATCATAATCGTCGGCGTTTCCGCCTACCTTATCTTTCGATTATTAGGGTTGAACTACTCATCATTACTGGCGATTATGGTCGGCTTGTCGGTATTGATCCCCTATATCGGCGCCGCGGTAGCAACACTGCCCATCGCACTTGTCGGCTATTTTCAATGGGGCCTTGGCCCGGACTTTATCTGGCTGATGAGCTGGTACTTTGTCCTGCAATTTCTGGACGGCAACATACTGGTTCCAATACTATTTTCCGAAACGGTCAATCTCCATCCGGTTGCCATCATTACCGCCATTCTGGTATTTGGAGGCCTGTGGGGATTCTGGGGCGTATTCTTTGCGATCCCTCTGGCCACGCTGGTCAAGGCCATCATCAACGTATGGCCGACCTACGAGGAGACCGACCCCCCCGATGCAGAGATGGAATAGCCGGAATTACTCACCCGCATCCGCAAACTAATATGTGCACACCGGCCACTGCTTCAACCACAACACACAATGAACAACGTAGACGCAGCCGAAGTCGATAAATTCTCCACGCTCGCCGGGCAATGGTGGGACCCGGCAGGCAGCTTCAAGGTCCTGCACGAAATCAATCCCCTCAGACTCGGTTACATAAACCGTATGGCGCCACTCGACGGCAAGGCCGTGGCCGACATAGGCTGCGGCGGCGGCATACTTTCCGAGGCAATGGCACAATCCGGCGCCAGGGTAACCGGAATAGATGCCGGCAAGGAGAACATAGATATTGCCCACCGACATGCCGAACAATCGCAGTTGCATATCACATACCGCAACACCGGCGTGGAAGAATTTGCCGATGATAACAACGAACAATTCGATATCGTCTGTTGCATGGAATTACTCGAGCACGTCCCCGATCCGCTTCTGTTGGTAGGCGCCTGCGCCAAACTGGCAAAGGCCGGCGGCCACATTATCTTTTCCACGATAAACAGAAATCTGAAAGCGTACCTGTTCGCCATCCTTGCAGCCGAGCGCCTGCTTTCCCTGATCCCCGCAGGCACCCATACCTATGGAAAATTCATTCGCCCATCCGAACTCTACGACTGGTGCAGACTGCACGCATTGACCATCAACGACATCTCCGGCATGCAATACATTCCATACATGAATCGCTGTTATCTCACCCCCGCGCCCGGCGTAAACTACCTGATGGACACGATCAAAACCAATGAGTAACTCAACCATACAAGCGGTACTATTCGATTTAGACGGCACACTTGCCGACACCGCCGCCGATCTCGCCCTGGCCCTGAATACCACCCTGAACAACCACCACAGACCCGCGCTGCCTGTCAACACCATCAAACCGGTCATTTCCCTTGGCAGCAACGCAATGCTGAAACTGGCATTCGACCTGGACGAAAACCATGCCGAGTTTGAGCACATCAAACAAGAATTTCTGCACACCTATGCAAAACACATAGCCCAACACACAAAACTATTCCCCGGCATGGACAAAGTACTCTCGGAACTCGAACAATCAGGCATAGCATGGGGGGTAGTAACCAATAAATCATCCCGCTTGACTGAACCATTAATGCGCACGCTGCAACTGCTGGAACGCGCCGCATGCATCGTCAGCGGCGACACCGTTGGACGCAGCAAACCGCACCCCGACCCCATGTATCACGCCTGCAAACTGCTCCATTGCGCCCCGCGGGAAGCGATCTATATCGGTGATGCCAAACGCGATATCGAGGCAGGCAATGCGGCCGGCATGCATACCATCACCGCCCTGTACGGCTATATCAACGGCGAGGAAGAGCCCGAAAACTGGGGGGCAAACGCTACGATAAAATCCCCAATAGAAATTACCGACAGAGTGCGCGAATTGGGTGAACGACCTTTCTGATTACCGCTATTGTCACGGCAGGGTAGCGCCCGAAGGTTCCAACCTCTATTATGCAACCCTCTTTACTGACGAAGAAACAAAGCGAATCGTACTACCCCTGCTCTGCTTTGAACACGAAATCATCCGCATCCTGCAAACCTGCCAGGACCCCGGCGTTGCCAGACTAAAACTGCTCTGGTGGAATGAAGAAATCGGCCGGCTATACAAACAGAAAGCTGAACACCCCATCGGGCGCGCCCTATCGCATCTGGTTTCCACCCACAAAATAGATATCGAAGTACTGCTCGGGCACATCGGCAACACCGAAACTCTCATCTATCCTGAGCAGCCCGAATCGCTGGAATCCGCTATTCAGCTTCTCATAAACGGGCCGGGCAAACTCTGGCGGCTCACCGCAGAAATAAACGGCTATTCAGACCCCGGCACACCGGAGACCCTGGAAAAGACAGCTGCCGCCAACGCACTTACAACCCTGCTTGGACAGAGCGCCTTCCACCTGCACCAAAACCGCATTCTTATTCCCGGGAAATACCTGGACAAGACGGCAATTCAAGCCTGTTTGGACCAGGATACCACCGCCTTGCGCCGAGTCTTCATCCCCTTGTTCACGGAATTGCGGCACTACCTGCAAGGGCTCTACAGCGCCATGCCGGCCGATGACCGGCGGCGGTACCTGCATGCGCTGATCCTCTGCCGCTTACTCGCCCATCAATGCACACTGAACATTCGCCGTTGCGATACGCTATTTCACGAACGGACGGCAACAAGCCCGTTGAGAAAACTATTCATTGCCTGGAAAACGGCCTGGAAAACAAACTATTTCCTTCACTGAGCTCCCCATTCCCCGCCGTACCGGGAACCATCCCGGAGACTGCGCCGGCACAATTCAACACGCATATTTCAGGCGCACCCGCAACCGCCTCAATTCCGCCTTATCTGGATAATCGGGAGCGAATATCACCACCTTCCTGCAACCGGCATAATACAAAGGCAGCAACGTTAGAGAATAATGCACAAAAACCCCTTTACCCAACTCCGCCGGCAGAGTTTCCCCGGAACGAGTAACAACCCGCCAGCTATCATCATGCAGTAAGACGATGTGCGCCGGATCGTCGGTTCCTTCCGACCTGATCTCCGCCAACACTACCGCGGCATACACCAATACCGCCAATGAAACCCCGATCTTCACCGGCCACCAGGCCGCGCTCAGCCAGATCGCCAACACCGCTCCGGCCACTCCCCCATACAGCAGCCGGATCAGCAACGGAGACCCCGCAACCGAAACAGAAACCGGCAATAAAAACGGATTAGCCGTCCCAGCCATCAATACCTATCCTGCTGTGATTAGCAATACCTTCCACAATTTCCCCCCGGATACCGCCGGTATTTTTTCTGATAAAAATACTGTTTTTCCAAAAATCTGATGTATAATCTAATCTATGCAACAACAGAAAAAAACCGATACCATAAAAAAACCGGATAACCTTCGGCCCGGAGAAGCAAACGCTGCCGCCCGAAAAAACCCTGCTCCCGCAGAAACCGGAGGCCCCAAAGGACCGGAACCAACCCGCTACGGCGACTGGGAACGAGGCGGACGCTGCATCGACTTTTAAACGCCGCACCGCGACACCATGGACAAACAAAACACCAACAAACAAACAAGCAGATCGGACCGACCTCTGTCCCCGCATCTGCAAATATACAAACCGCAGCTCACCTCGGTGTTATCCATCACCCATCGCGGCACCGGCGTATTTCTCAGTCTCGGGGCAATACTCCTCTCCGGCTGGTTAATGGCGGCGGCCACCCACCCGAAGAACTTCACACTGATCCAGACACACCTTGGCAACTGGTATGGCCAGTGTCTGCTCGCTGTATTTGCATTCTCACTCTATTTCCACCTATGCAACGGGATCAGACATTTATTCTGGGATTCCGGCCTTGGCCTTGACATTGAAACCAGCTACAAAAGCGGGTATGCCGCCCTCATCATCAGCCTGTTACTCACAGGCATAACCTGGCTTGCACCATGAGCCTGCAAACCCCCCTTGCCAAAGCGCGCGGACTCGGATCGGCCAAAGAAGGACTGCATCACTGGTGGCTGCAAAGACTGACAGCCGTCCTGCTTGCCCCGCTTTGCCTGTGGTTCATCTATTCTCTGGTGCGCCTGGGCGGAATGGACCATGCCAGCATTAGCAACTGGATACAGTCCTCGCCGTTGCACTACATCCTTATGCTACTGATGCTGATTGCGCTCTACTATCATGCCGCGCTCGGTATGCAGGTGGTGATCGAAGACTACATTCACTCCGAATGGCAGAAAATTGCCTGCCTGATACTGGTTAAATTTATCGCCTGCCTCAGCGGTTTAATCGCCATCCTGGCCGTATTGAAAATATCTCTCGGACTGTAAAACCCAATGAAAAACGGCTACGAAATTATCGATCATCACTACGATGTAGTTGTAGTCGGCGCAGGAGGCGCTGGTTTGCGGGCTACCTTCGGCATGGCCATCAAAGGATTGACCACCGCCTGCATTACCAAGGTATTCCCCACCCGAAGCCACACCGTCGCCGCCCAGGGAGGAATGAGCGCCGCACTCGGCAACATGGGCGAAGATGACTGGCGCTGGCACATGTATGACACCGTCAAGGGTTCCGACTGGCTTGGCGATCAGGATGCCATTGAATACATGTGCCGCGAGGCCGCTCCGTCGGTAATTGAATTGGAGCATTACGGCGTTCCCTTCTCACGCACCGAAGACGGCAAGATCTACCAACGGCCATTTGGCGGCATGACCACTAACTACGGCGAAGGCACCGCCCAGCGCACCTGTGCCGCCGCCGACCGCACCGGCCATGCAATACTGCACACACTCTACCAACAATCCCTCCGATACGAAGCCGACTTCTTCATCGAATACTTTGCCCTCGACCTGATCATGGATGACGACGGCGCCTGCATCGGAGTGATGGCCTGGCAAATGGACACTGGCACCCTGCACCGTTTCCGCGCCCATCAGGTGGTATTGGCCACAGGCGGATACGGGCGCTCCTACTTTTCCTGCACCTCGGCGCACACCTGCACCGGCGACGGCAATGCCATGGTACTCCGCGCCGGTTTGCCGTTGCAGGACATGGAATTTATTCAATTCCACCCGACCGGCATCTACGGCTCAGGCTGTTTAATTACCGAAGGCGCCCGGGGTGAAGGCGGCTACCTGACCAACTCCGAAGGCGAACGTTTCATGGAACGCTATGCCCCCTCCGCCAAAGACCTTGCATCCCGCGACGTAGTCAGCCGCTCAATGACCATGGAGATCCGTGAAGGCCGCGGTGTAGGCGCAGAAAACGATCACATACACCTGCACCTGGAACACCTGGGCAGAGAAGTCATTGATGAACGACTTCCGGGGATCGCCGAATCCGCCAAAATCTTTGCCGGCGTCGACGTCACCAAAGAACCCATCCCGGTCATACCCACCGTCCACTACAACATGGGCGGCATACCCAGCAACTACCACGGGCAGGCGGTTACCATCAAAGACGGCGATCCCGACACCATAGTCCCCGGGCTGATGTCCATCGGCGAAGCCGCCTGTGTCTCCGTACACGGCGCCAACAGGCTCGGCTCCAACTCCCTGCTCGACCTGATCGTATTCGGTCGTGCCGCCGCCAACTACTGCGCCGAGAACATTAAACCGGGGATGTCGCACAAGCCCCTCAAAGATGCCGGTGCGCAAGCCGTTGAAGAACTGGACAAACTGCGCCACAGCAAAGGCGCCACCCCCACATCGCAGATCCGCACGAACATGCAGCGCACCATGCAGACCCATGCCGCCGTATTCCGCACCAGCGAAATCATGCAAAAAGGCATAGACGCAATGGCCGAAATCTGGCAATCATTTGCCGACGTCAAGATTGAAGACCGAAGCATGATCTGGAATACCGACCTGATAGAAACACTGGAAATCAAAAACCTGTTGCAATGCGCAATAGTCAGCATCAATGCCGCCCACAACCGAAAAGAAAGCCGCGGCGGTCATGCGCGGGAAGACTATCCCGACCGCGACGATAAAAACTGGATGAAACACACCCTCACATGGCTTAACGAAAAAGGCGCGGTTTCCTATGACTACCGCCCGGTGCATATGTTCACACTCACCGACGAAGTCGAAGTCATCCCCCCCCGGAAACGGGTATACTAAACATTTCCAACTATCAGGGAGAATCATCATGGCGCAATTTACCCTACCGAAAAACTCCAGGATCAAACCGGGCAAGACCGTTGACGGCACAAACGGTGGCACCCACACAAAAACCATCAAAGTCTACCGCTGGGACCCGGACAAAGGCGCAAACCCCACGATAGACAACTACCGGATCGACCTCGACAAATGCGGCCCGATGGTACTTGATGCGCTGATCCACATAAAAAACCAGCTCGACTCCACCCTCACCTTTCGCCGCTCCTGCCGCGAAGGGATCTGCGGCTCCTGTGCGATGAACGTCGGCGGCACAAACACCCTGGCCTGCACCAAGGCCATTGAAGACTTTTCCAATGACATTGCCGTCTACCCGCTGCCACACCTGCCGGTAATCAAAGATCTGGTGCCCGACCTCACCCATTTTTACGCCCAGTACTCCTCGATCAAACCCTGGCTCCAGACCCAGACCCCGCCGCCGCCCGACTCCGAGCGCCTGCAATCCAAACAAGAACGCGCGCAACTGGACGGCCTGTACGAATGCATACTATGCGCCTGCTGCTCCGCCAGTTGCCCCAGCTACTGGTGGAATGGCGACCGCTATCTTGGCCCGGCCATTCTACTCCAGGCCTACCGCTGGATTGTCGACAGCCGCGACGAAAACACCGGAGAACGGCTGGACGAACTGGAAGACCCGTTCCGTCTCTACCGCTGCCATACAATCATGAACTGCACCAACACCTGTCCGAAAGGACTGAACCCGGCAAAGGCAATTGCCGAAATTAAAAAACTAATGCTTACACGCACCGTCTAGCATCCGTGGCGGACACCGACCGCTCCCGTCTGCTATGGCGCTGCCGCCGCGGCACCAGAGAAATGGATCTGCTGCTGCAACGCTTTATAGAGCGCCATTACCAGCGCCTTTCCGACAACGAAAAACGCATTTTTGACGACATGCTGAACGAATCCGACCCGGATATTCTCTCTTGGATAATGAACAGAAGCCGCCCGCAACGCGACGATTTCAACCCGATCATCGCCCTGTTGCAACAATAACCCGGAGCCTATGAAGCACGAATGGCCCACCCATCTGCGGCAATCCGGCCGGTTTATCGGTTTCACCACCCTGGACGACACGGACAGACTCCTCCGGTCCGGTCAACACTTCCTGTTCGATCTCTCCCACCTGGCGATCCTCAGGATATCCGGCGGTGACGCACTATCATTCCTGAACAAGCAGCTCAGCAACGACGTCTCCGATATTGCCCAAACAGGCTGCCAGCTCAGCGCCTGGTGCAACCCCCGCGGGCAGGTCATCAGCAACTTCATACTCATCAACACCGGCCGCGCCTTCTACATCCTGCTTCCCGCAGACCTGGCCGCCACCGTAGCAAAGCGGCTGGCCATATTCACACTACGCGCCCAGGTACGCATAGAAGACCTCGGCAACCAATACCTGCTGTTAGGCGCCAACAACAGCGAACCCCTGCACCACCTGTGCCCCGGTGAAACAACAGACCTTCAGCCCGGCAAGATCACTGCCGGACCAGACCCGCTGATCATCACACTGCCCGAACCGCTCGACCGGCTGATAATCTTGTCGCAATCCGGCGACATACCATCCACCCGCGACCGGCAGCCCGTATTCCTTACCGACGCCCTCTCCTGGCAATACCTCGACATCAAACAAGGCATCCCCTTCATAACCGCCACAACCAGCGAACAATTCCTGCCGCAAATGCTCAACCTTGACCTGCTTGCCGCGCTGAACCTGGGCAAAGGCTGCTTTCCGGGGCAGGAAATCATCGCACGCCTGCACTATCGCGGCACACTGAAGCGCCGCACCATACCCGCCACCACCGAAGCCGAGGCCCGCGCCGGCGACACCGTTTCCTGCAATGGCGACAGCCGCCCCATCGGCACAATACTATCTGCCGTAAAGACCAACCGGGACAAAACCGCCCTGCTGATCGCCCTCGAACTCAAGCGCCCCGGATCCGGCCAAATACACCTCTCCGGCAAGCCCGGTTGCAGCGTAACACTCGAACCGCTCCCCTACCCCATCAACCCGGAGTAACCATGCTTGCCGAAAGCCGGTTTCGCCCTGCCTGGTGGCTTAAAAACAACCACCTGCAGACCATATGGCCGGCGCTCTTTCGCCGCCCGAAAAAAATCCCCTTACAATGGCAGACCTTCGACACCGGCGACGGCGACTTCATCGACCTCGTCTGGACCCGGGCCAACAACGGGCCAATCATAATCCTGTTACACGGACTTGAAGGCTCCATACGCTCCCATTACATAAGCGGGATGCTGCACCGTATCGAAACCCGCGGCTGGCAGGGAGTCCTGATGCACTTCCGAGGATGCAGCGGCCGGCACAACAAACTCCAATGCAGTTACCATTCAGGAGAAACCGGCGACCTGCGCCGCCTGATCCAACACCTGCGGCAGCGCCATCCAGAGCGCGACCTGGCCGTCATCGGCTACTCCCTCGGCGGCAACGTACTGCTCAAATATCTGGGCGAAGAAAAACACCGCAGCACACTAAAGGCCGCCGTCGCCGTATCGGTGCCATTCGAGTTGGCCAAAGGCTCGGCAAGACTCGGGCAGGGAATATCACGCCTGTACCAACGCAGATTCATAAAAAGCCTCACCGACAAAATGCGCTCCAAATTTCAAGACCGGCAAGTGCCCTTTGACCTCGGGCAGCTCGACAAATGGCATACCCTCCCCCTGTTTGACCACTACGTCACCGCCCGCCTGCACGGCTTTGAAGGCGCCGACGACTACTACACAAAATGCAGCAGCCGGCAATTCCTGCCATCCATAAAGACCCCGACCCTGATCATCCATGCCGCCGACGACCCCTTCATCCCCGCCGCCGCCATCCCCTCCCTGCCGGAACTATCTCCGCAGGTAACCCTCGAACTGACACACGCAGGCGGGCATGTGGGATTTATCTCCGGAACATCCCCATTCAAACCCGATTACTGGCTGGAAAAACGCATTCCGGCCTTTTTACAGGAAAAACTACCATCAGGAGCGCAAAAATGACCGCAAAATTACCCAACCTATTCACCACAAGAACCCAGTTCCTGCTCATATTCATAGTCTGCATCGCATTACTCGGATTTGGGCTTTATCTGGAACATGCGGTGGGCCTGGAACCCTGCCCGCTTTGCATCCTGCAGCGGATGGCATATCTACTCATTGCCGCAGTATCCCTGACAGCGGCCATTCACAGGCCGGATGAATTTGCCGGAAAAATATATAATAGTGCAATCTTCTTGATTGCACTGGCGGGAGCGGCCACTGCCGGGCGCCAGATCTGGCTACAACACCTGCCACCGGAAAAAGTGCCCGAATGCGGCCCGGGGCTGGCATACATGCTGGAGATATTTCCATTTTGGGACACCATGAAAATAGTGTTCGCCGGCTCCGGCGAGTGTGCAGAAGTACAATGGCGCTTCATCGGCCTGAGCATCGCAGAATGGAGTATTATCTGGTTCCTGTTGATCTGTGCCGTCTCACTACTGGCGATCTTCTATCCCCAATCCCCGCACCGGCAATAAAGGCGGATCTACTTATGCACAGCCTTTTAAAAATGAACCATATCGCAAGGCCCCCTCTTTGCCCCGGCAACCGCTGGTCCGGTGAGGCACAACGGCCGATAGGGTGTTGAAACCGGCAGGTTGCGGTTGCAACAGCGGGCCGGGGTATCTCAAGTCGGTCAGCGGTCTGAGCTGCGATGATTAAAATTTCATTCCCGGTGGAAGATGGCCGCTGAAATTGCGCAGCATCTCCGTCATGCCGCCTTTTTTGGCAAAACGCTTCATCATTTTCTGCATTTGGGTAAATTGCTTCAACAAACGATTCACGTCCTGAATGCGCCCGCCCGATCCTTGTGCAATCCGTCTTTTACGCGAGCCGTTTAGTACTGCCGGTCGCCGCCTCTCATCGGGGGTCATGGAGTCTATAATTGCCGCCCAGCGGATAAATTGACCGGTAGCGGTATCCGCGGAAGATATGGGTAATTGCGCCATGCCTGGGAGCTTGTCAAGCACGCTTCCAAGACCGCCCATGCTAATGATTTGATCCAACTGTTCACGAAAGTCAACCAGGTTGAAGCCCCGGCCTTTTTTTATTTTGCCGGCCCATTTTTCGGTTTTGGCATGATCGGTTTTTTGCTGGAGTTCTTCGATCAGGCTGAGTGCGTCTCCCATGCCGAGTATGCGTGATGCAATCCGCTCGGGATGAAACGGTATCAATTCATCGATTTTTTCACCGGTCCCCAGAAATTTGATGGGGCATCCGGTACTATGCCGCACGGTGAGCGCCGCGCCGCCCCTGGCATCACTATCGGTTTTTGTAAGGATGATTCCGCTGAGCGCAACCGCCGCACCAAAGGCGCCGGCGGCATTGACGGCATCCTGCCCCATCATGCTGTCCATAATAAACAGGGTTTCAACCGGGGCAAGCTGTTGTTGTAATTCCTGAATTTCACGCATCATGCGCTCGTCAATATGCAAGCGGCCAGCGGTGTCGATAATCAGGACATCGGCGGATTGCCGGCGGGCAAAGGTCACCGCCTCTTCGGCAATGGCGGCAGGTTCGCCGGAGCGGTTCTCCTGGCGCCAGAGTAGATCGTTGTCGCTTGCCAGTATCCGCAGCTGCTCGATTGCCGCAGGCCGGTATACATCGCAGCTTGCCACCATTACGGTTTTTTTCAGGTTGCGTTTTATCCAGTATCCAAGCCTGGCAACCGTTGTGGTTTTACCGGCTCCCTGCAAGCCTACCGTCAAGATGACCGCCGGCGGCGGGGTGTCAATATGCAATCCCTGATGCCCGCCTCCCATCAGTGTGATCAGTTCTTCATGCACTATTTTGATCAGCGCCTGACCGGGGCTAAGGCTGGATTGTATTTCCCGGCCGAGGGCGCGTTCTTTTACTTGTTGAATAAATTGTTTGGCTACAGGCAGCGCAACGTCGGCTTCGAGCAAGGTCATGCGCACTTCCCGCAGAGTGGCGCTGATGTTTTCTTCGCTCAGGCGGCCTGCCCCGCGTATGTTTTTCAGCGTGCGGGTTAATTTTTCGGTTAGGTGACTAAACATCTGTGTTGTGTGAGTTTCAACGGCTGCTGCCGGGTAAAAACGGGATTTTATCATTATAGGGGAGGTTTTTGCCAGACGGAGGAAGCTCTTGGTGGGGGGGGTTCTGCGCTGGGGGAAAAATATATTTCCGTCCGGCGGCGCTGTTGCCTAAAATGGGTGTATCAAATATGCCGCTCTCTATCTTGAATATATGATACTTGTATAATGAATAGCCCTGTTATCCTCATCCTGGCGATTGCCGGCTATCTGCTGGCGAGTTTTATGCTGCTTATGCGTTTTGCCCGTACCTTCAAGGCCGATTTTTTAGCAAATTTTATATATATTGCCTCCGCCGCCGCGGTGATCGCACATGGGTTTTTACTGCATCGGACGATATTTACCGGCAATGGCCTCGATCTGGGATTCTATAACGCGCTGTCGTTGATGGCATGGGTCGCGGCCGTCATCGGCATGCTTACCGCACTGGTGAAGCCGATAAACAGCCTGCTGCTGCTGATTATCTATCCGCTGGCGATACTACTGCTGCTGCTGCAGAACTATTTGCATGATCCGGGAAATGCGTCCGGTTCGCCGCCATTCGGGATGCAGTTCCATATCGTCCTGTCGATTATTTCATACAGCTTGCTGGCTATTGCCGCTCTGCAATCCTGTATGCTGTATGTTCAGGAATATGCGCTGCGCAATAAACGTTTCACCAAACTGTTCAATATATTGCCGCCGATGCAGTTTATGGAAAGTCTGTTGGTACAGCTGATCATTATCGGCTTCTTTTTATTGAGTCTGAGCCTGGCATCCGGGCTGATGTTTGTCTCTGATATTTTCGATCAGCATCTCTCGCATAAAACGGTATTTTCTCTCTGTGCCTGGTGTATCTACGGCGTCCTGCTATGGGGACGGTGGAGCGCGGGATGGCGGGGAATTACTATTGTTAAGTGGACGCTGGGCGGGTTTTTTCTGCTGCTGCTGGCCTATTTTGGCTCAAAAATGGTGCTGGAGTTGATTCTGCAGCGGGTGTGATTGATTCGGGCTTGACATGCCTTCCGTTTGCATCAAAATGACGCTAAGCCCATGCTCAGAATAATTACTTGAACGATATTCCCCTATCCGTGCTGTTTGGTTCGCTCGGGGTCGCTATTGTATTGTCCGCCTTTTTTTCGGGTTCGGAGACGGGAATGATGGCGCTGAACCGCTACCGCTTGCGCCACCTGGTTAAGAGTAATAACCAGTCGGCAATCATCGTGAACCGCTTGTTGCAACGCCCCGACCGGTTAATCGGCCTGATCCTGCTCGGAAATAATCTCGTCAATATCATCGCCGCCACTATTGCAACCTTGATTGGCCTGAGGTTGCTGGGTGATCTGGGTGTGGCGCTGGCGCCTTTTATCCTGGTTTTCGTCTTCCTGATCTTTGCGGAAGTGCTGCCTAAAACCATCGCGGCGCTATATCCTGAGGGGGTTGCGTTTCCGGCTGCTTATGTGTTGTCGGTGTTGATGAAGGTCTGCTATCCGGCGGTGTTCGTCATCAATAAAATTTCAAACAGTATACTGGCTTTGTTCAGGATCAATCCGGCAGAGCAGGCAAAAATGTCGCTGTCACTGGATGAGCTGCATACGGTCGTCAGGGAGGCTGGTCATTTGATCTCGCCGAATCATCAGAAGATGTTGACGGGGATCCTCGATCTGGAAAAGGCTACGGTGGATGATATTATGGTCCCGCGCAATGAGTTGGTTGCGATTGATATAAATCAACCTATCAACAAGATCATCGAGCAGCTGAATCACGGCCAGCATACCCGTTTGCCGGTGTATGAGGGTGATATTGATAATGTTATCGGTGTGCTGCACGTCCGCCGTATTCTCCGGCTGTTGTCGGATAATAGTGCGCCGGATTCCGAGGCGTTCAGGGAGACCCTGTCTACACCGTATTTCGTGCCTAAAGGCGCGCCGCTGCATACACAGTTGCTGAATTTTCAGCGTCAGAAACGCCGCTATGGCCTGGTGGTGGATGAATATGGCGTCATTCAGGGCATTGTAACGCTGGAAGATATACTCGAGGAGATTGTGGGTGAGTTCACAACGGATATGCAGACCTTCAATCAGAATATACAGTTGCAGGAGAATGGCTCGTATATGGTGGATGGGTCGGTGACACTGCGGGATCTGAACCGGCAATTGCAGTGGCAGTTGCCGACCACGGGGGCAAAGACTTTGAATGGCCTGATCCTGGAGCAACTGGAGCATATCCCGGTTGCCGGCACCAGCCTGCGTATAGAAAATTATACGATAGAGGTTACTCAGGTGCTGGATAATGCGATTAAGAAGGTCAGGGTTATTGCGGAAAACCGGGGGCAGATACCGGCCTAGCCTGCTGCGGGCGTATGCGGCGACGGTCAGGAAAGCGGTTCGAGCGCCTGTATTGCTGCCTGCACGTTTCCCGCTGTACTGATATTCAGGCCGTCAATCGCCCGTCTGGGTTTGTTGGCCACCGGAATAATGGCGTTTTTGAAACCGTGTTTTGCCGCTTCGTTCAATCTTTCCAGCCCGCTCTGAACCGGGCGAATTTCTCCGGATAAGCCTACTTCTCCAAATACGACCAGATCCATCGGCAGGGGTTGGTTGCGTAGACTGGAAATGATCGCCAGCAGAATGGCCAGATCGGCGCCGGTCTCGTTGATACTGACTCCGCCTACTACGTTGATGTACACGTCTTGATCGGCGGTGACTATACCGGCATGGCGGTGCAGTACCGCCAAAAGCATCGCCAGCCGGTTGTGTTCCATCCCCAGGATGACGCGGCGGGGATTGCTCAGGTGGCTGGTGTCTACCAATGCCTGTACCTCGATCAGGATGGGGCGGGTGCCTTCCCGCATGACCATTACAATGGAACCAGATACCTGCTCGTCTCCGCGTGACAGAAATATCGCCGAGGGATTGTTCACTTCCCGCAGGCCTTTGTCGGTCATGGCAAAGATCCCCAGTTCATTGACGGCTCCGAAGCGGTTCTTGACGGCGCGCACGATCCGGTAGCGACTGCCACTGTCGCCTTCAAAATATAAGACTGTGTCTACCATGTGTTCAAGCACCCTCGGTCCGGCCAGGACTCCTTCTTTGGTCACGTGTCCGACAAGAAAAACAGCGGCGCCGCTTTGCTTGGCAAACTGCACCAGCCGGGCGGCGCATTCCCGAACCTGGGCGACCGATCCGGGAGCGGATTGCAGCAGTTCACTGTATATCGTCTGGATGGAATCAATCACGACGATCTGCGGCTGCTCGCGGACGACCACGTCCAGCACCCTTTCGAGTTTGTTGTCGGTGAACAGCCGCAGGTCATCGAGAGGCAAACCCAGTCTTTGCGCTCTCAATCCAACTTGTTGCGCCGATTCTTCACCGGTGACATAAAGGCTGCTTATATTGCCGGTCCGCCGGAGTCCCGACAGGGTCTGCAATAATAGCGTGGATTTGCCGATACCCGGATCGCCCCCTATTAAAATTACCGAGCCGCCAACCACTCCGCCACCGATAACCCTGTCGAGTTCTGAAATCCCGGTACGCTGGCGCGGCTCATCATCGAGATGAACCGCATGTAGCGACAGTACTTCCGCCGGCTGGCCGAAATGCCCGCCGGGCGGCGAGGACCCGGTGACAATCTCGGCTATGCTGTTCCAGGATTGGCACTCGGCGCATTGTCCGGCCCATTTTGGCGCCAGTGTGCCGCATTCATTGCATTGAAACTGTGTCTTCGTCCGGGTCATATTGCTCATATTCCACAAGTATAAAGGGGGTATCAACCGGAGCGGGTGGTTTGTTTTCTCAGGCGCTGCATCCGTAAATTACCGGCGCCCGGCCTGCGTCCCTGGTCCGGCAACCATGGATTTATACGAGAATAATCAGGTTGGAGTCCTGAAAAAAGCGCCGATCACCCGGCATTAACGATGTTCCTCCTCGATATAGTTTTCAAAGCGGGTAAATTGTCCCCTGAAGGCCAGCTTGACCATGCCGATGGGGCCGTTTCTCTGCTTGGCAATGATGATTTCGGCAGTGCCTTTGTCAGGGCTGTCCTCTTCATACACCTCATCGCGGTAAATAAACAGAATTACATCGGCGTCCTGTTCGATGGCGCCGCTTTCACGCAGATCGGACATTACCGGGCGCTTGTTAGGCCGCTGTTCAAGACTGCGGTTTAATTGTGACAGCGCAATCACCGGTATATTCAATTCTTTTGCCAGCGCCTTCAGGGAACGGGAGATCTCGGATAATTCGGTGGCCCGGTTCTCCGAGGTGCCCGAAACCTGCATAAGCTGCATATAATCGACTACGACCATGTCCAGACCCTGCTCCCGGAAAATGCGCCGGCAGCGCGCTCTCAACTCGGAAGGCGTCAATGCCGGGGTGTCGTCTATAAACATTTTGGTCTTGGATAAGATCCCGACCGCGGAGGTCAACCTCGGCCAATCGTCATCGTTGATTTTTCCGGTGCGGATATTGTGCTGTTCGATGCGCCCAAGCGATGCCATCATCCTCATGCCAAGCTGCTCGCTCGGCATTTCCATGCTGAAAATGGCAACGGACAGTTCGTCCTTGATGGTGGCATGCTCTGCGATATTGATTGCCAGCGAGGTTTTCCCCATGGACGGACGACCGGCAATAATAATCAGATCGGCCGGTTGCAAACCGGCCGTTTTTGTATCCAGATCATGAAAACCGGTGGCGACACCGGTAATGGGGTTGTCCATTTGAAACAATTGATCGACACGGGCAAGCACGGATACCAAGACTTCTTTTATGTTTCGGTAATTTCTCCTGCCGCGCGATTCCTGTTCGGCGATTTCAAACACGGCCTGCTCGGCAAAGTCGAGAATTTGCTCGCTGCTCTTGCCCTGTGGATTGAAAATAGCATCGCCGATGTTATTGACCGCCGTGATTAATTGACGCAGGATCGAACGCTTGCGCACGATGTCGGCATAGGCGACAATATTATTGACGGCGGGGGTGTTCTCCGCCAATGCGGCCAGATAGGCCATGCCGCCGGCGGCATCGAGATGCTGGTGATTTTCCAGCCACTCTGCAACGGTAACAATATCGAAGGGCCGGCCTTCTTCATCCAATGCGGCAATTGCCTGAAACACAAGCCTGTGTTCCTTGCGGTAAAAATCTTCCTGCTGCACGTGTTCAACGGCCTTAACCCAGGCATCCTTATCCAGCAGTATTCCGCCGAGTACCGAGCGCTCGGCCTCAGTGGAATGAGGGGGGAGCTTCAGTTGCCTGGATTCAGAATCGCCAACATAGGGAGCCCGATCCGTTTCTTGCATTATTTTCCCCTAGACTACGGGTAGCGCTGAGAGTACTGAGCCCGGCAGGATACGGTAGAAACCGTCATGCCGCTGAGAAAGTGTCGAGAATTTCATCGCCGTACCGGATTTCTAATACTTTTCTTCCTCTACGATATCGACCTTAATCGTCGCCTTCACATCCACATGTAATTGCGCGTCAATATGATATTCTCCGGTTGTGCGCAACGGGCCTTGCGGTAATCTGAGCTCGCGCCGGGAAAGCTCGACACCGGTAGCTGTAACTGCGGCGGCAATATCCGCGGCGCTGACGGAACCGAATAATTTACCCTCGGCGCCGACTCTGCTGACTATCTGCACATTGAGTTCATCCATCTTTTCTGCCCGGGCAAGCGCCTGCTCAAGCACCTGTTTCTGCTGTTTTTCCAGCTCAGCCTGCCTGGCCTTGAACATTTTGATGTTGGCATCGGTGGCGGGCACCGCCTTGCCGTCGGGAATTAAATAGTTACGTCCATATCCCGATCTGACCTTGACCCGGTCCCCCAGATCGCCAAGATTGTGCACTTTTTCGAGTAATATAATCTCCATCATCCTTACCCCATGGTAACAAATTCAATGATGCATCATACGGTGGATCTTGCAGTTGGCATGCCAACTGTCCATCATCCCCAGACAGGCCATAAACAGCGCCGACCCCGGCACCAGAAACAACAGGCCATACATGATGACCAGACAGATATGGGGCAATTGCCTGACGCTGACCGTTCTATGCGCCAATACCAAGCCTTGAAATAAAAACATAAATACCAGCACCGTGAGCATATCTCTTGCAAACCCGCTCCAGGGGCCGCTGGTAAGCAGATATAGAATAAAACTCAATATGGTTACAGCCAACAGCATCAACGGCAGCCTGAGCGCCTGAAATTCCTTGGCAAAACCGCCCGGATTGAACAGCAAAGACTGCCACCAGCGTGAAAACATCACCGTGGCAACCAGATTCATTATAAAACCGGCGACAAAAAAACCGGTGATATAATTCGCCATCGGCAGCAGTTTATCTTTGTATTCGGCCTGCTGCCCGGCGGAAAAGCTTGCTTCTATCAAATCACTCAGCACATCCTGCCACCAAGCGCCTATATCATTCAATATTATATACAAGGTGACCAGTATTGCCATTCCCATCAGACCGGCCGCCGTCACCAGCATACCCTGTTGCCTGCTTAAACGTAAAATAACCGCGCACAACCAGATCGGTATCCAGATGAAAATCAAATAGGCCACTCCCAGATATACCGGCCATTTCACCGCCAGGATAAATAAAGTAAAAATCAGCGCCGTGCCAAGCATGAGGCTCAGCCCGCAACGGCTGCCCTTTATCAGGGTCACCAAGGCTATGGGCGCCCCGCTGAGCAAATAGGCCGCCGGAAACAACATCACGGAAAACAAGGTAAATATCGTGGTACTGATAACGGCCTGCGGCCAGCCGCGAAGTATATAGGAACCTAATGCATGCATCGTCACTACCTGCAATTAAATGACATCGGACAATACGGCTGCTTCTATAGATCGGTGGGCACAAAGACACGCATCGGGTTATTCTCTAGTGTGCATCACAGTAGGGAATAAGCGCCAGGAATCTGGCGCGTTTGATCGCCGTTGTCAACTGACGCTGATATTTTGCGCTGGTACCGGAAGCTCTGCTCGAGACAATCTTTCCGGTTGAGGTAATGTAGTTCTTCAGCGTATCTATATCCTTATAATCAATCTCCTTGACACCCTCCGCCTTAAAGCGGCAATAGTTTCTGCGTTTAAAGTAATATGCCATGTTTATCCTGTATGTTTTACCGATTCTGCAAGAGCTTCGGCGATCCCGCCTTTTCTTCTTGAACCCGATTCAAAGCCATTATCCATCGGCCTTTTCCGCATCCGTCGCTTCCTTCGTATGCGTTGCCTCCGGTCTTGCCAGTAATGACCGCTCACTTATTGCGCGGTTGCGGCGAATAACCAGATTGCGAATAACCGCATCATTGAAGCGAAACCCATCGGTAAGCTGATCCAGAGTCTCCGTGTCACACTCCAGGTTCAGCAGAATATAATGAGCCTTATGTAGCTTATTAATCGGATAGGCAAGCAATCTCCGCCCCCAATCCTCGATTCGATGAACAACGCCGCCGTTTGTAGTGATCATCAATTGGTATTTATCCACCATGGCGGACACCTGCTCGCTCCGATCAGGGTGTACCAAAAAAATAATTTCATAATGCTGCATTTCTCTGCGTCCTCATAGCTTGATGACTTCCTCGTTTCAGCGCCCGGCAGGCACGGTAATAACGGGAATTGAATGTTACAGGCTACCCAGCCTGGGTGCAATCCTATTTTAGCATAAAATCCGGCCGGCAACCGCAGTAAGATCGTATCCGGAAATCTTTATCATTCCTCGGCGATGCCAAATTAAATAATCGCGCTGATCACGGGACAATCAGGCGCTTTGGGGTAATGCGGCCATCGTCGCCCGCCTCGCCGACCGCAAAAAATGCTCTTTGTTCGTCATAAACCCTCAACAAACCCTGCTCCGGTGCGTGCGGCACAAGGACAGCCTGCCCCTGGCGGAAAGAACGCGCGCTGTTTTCATCCAGATGTACCGAGTCCATATCCCTCAGGGCCGCATCCATCGGCAACAGCAGTTTATCTATAAGCGCGTGTCCCTGCTGCGCTATTTTTTCTATATCATCCGGTGAAATCATTTGTGCGGCATTGAACGGCCCGATGTGCAGCCGCCGGAGCTCATGCACATGGGCGCCGCAGCCCAATCTTTTTCCTATATCCTCGACCAGGGAGCGTATATAGACGCCTTTGGAGCAATGTACTTCAAACAGCAGGCTGTCGGAGGTGTGATCCAGCAGCTTTATCCGGTAAATGGTTATTTTGCGCGGCTTGCGCGCGACACTGATCCCCTCATAGGCAAGTTTATACAGCCGTTGGCCCTTGTGCTTCAAGGCGGAATACATGGGCGGCGTCTGCTCGCTGTCTCCGGCAAAGGTCCGGAGTACTTGCTCCAGATCGGCCGTGGAATAATTGCCCACCGGCTTCTGCCCGACTATATCGCCTTCCGCATCTCCTGTAGTGGTCTCAATGCCCAGCCGGCACCGGACGCGGTACGATTTATCCGCATCCAGTAAAAAGCCGGACAACTTGGTGGCGCAACCAAAACAAATTGCCAATAATCCGGTCGCCGCTCTGTCCAGAGTGCCTGTATGTCCCGCCTTATTGGCATTGAACAATCTCCTGGCGCTCTGTAAAACCTGGTTGGAGCTTTTTCCCGGCGGCTTGTCCAATAATAGTATTCCATTGACGCTCTTGCCACAGGTACGTCTTTTTCCGGCCATGATTACCTGAATTAATCGGCTTTTGGCAATTGCAGTGAATCGATCAATGCCGACAGGCCGGCGCTTCGTTGGATCGATTCATCGTATTCAAATTTTATTTTCGGCACCCTTTTACAGGTGACCGATTGTGCGATTATCGTGCGGAAAAAAACCGCTCGCGCATTCAGCGCATCGATAAAAGGGGCGGTGTCGTTCTCTTCCTTCAGGCGGGTAACATACACCCTGGCATTTTGCAGATCGGAGCTCACATCAACGGCGGAGAGCGTGATGAGACCATACTGATGGATTGGAAATTGCTGTTGAATTTCCTGGGCCAGCTTGTGCTTGATCACCGCCGCCACACGACGGCTGCGGGCAAACTCATTTGGCATGGGAGGCCTGGCCTATGGTAGTAAGGTCAATAATGCAAAAAAAATTCATTCGCACCTCATTGCTGTCATAGCAGATGAAACCGACTATATACTTCTCTCTATTTCAACAAGCTCAAGTGTTTCTATCTTATCACCCACCTTGATATCAGTATAATTTTTAACACCGATCCCGCACTCCGCGCCGGATTTGACCTCGCTGACATCATCCTTGAATCTTTTCAATGATTCCAGTTCGCCCTTATAGATGACCTCCTCGCCACGCAGCACCCGAATAGGGCAGTTCCGACTTATGACCCCCCCTACTACCATGCATCCGGCAATATCGCCAAATCTGGGAGAGTGGAATATATCCCGCACCTCGGCCGTGCCAATGACTTCTTCACGCACTTCAGGCTCGAGCATACCGTTCATTGCTTTTTTCACATCATCAACCAGATCATAAATTATACTGTAATGGCGCAGATCCACACCCTCTGCATCGGCCAGTTTTTTTGCCGCCGGATCGGCACGAACATTGAAACCGATCACTACTCCGCCGGAGGCCATCGCCAGATTAATATCCGACTCGGTAATGCCGCCCACTCCGCTGCTGATGATATTCACCTTGATTTCCTCATTGCCCAATGGGGTCAATGAATCGGTTATTGCTTCGGCAGAACCCTGCACATCGGCCTTGATCATTAAATTCAGACTGGCTGCCTCCTCGGCGCCCATTCGGGACAGCAGGTTATCGAGCTTGACGGCATGCTGCCGCGCCATTTTCATTTCACGGGACTTATCCTGCCTCAATAAGGCGATTTCGCGCGCCTTCTTTTCATCGGGCACGACAATCATCTCATCACCGGCATTGGGCGTACCGGACAAACCCAATACCTCTACCGGGAACGAGGCCCCAGCCTCGCTTACTTCCTTGCCGTTATGATCAATCATAACCCGAACACGCCCAAACTCATGCCCGCTTAAAATAACATCGCCCTTGCTCAATCTGCCGCTCTGAACCAGTATGGAGGCCACCACACCCCGTCCCTTATCCAATCTCGATTCAATCACCACCCCCGATGCGGGGCCGGATTCAACGGCTTTCAGTTCAAGTATTTCCGCTTGCAGGATAATACTGTCGAGTAATTCATCGATTCCCTGGCCGGTTTTCGCAGAAACATTAATAAACATCGTATCGCCGCTCCGGTCTTCGGGAATAAGATCGTGCCTGGATAACTGCTGTGTGACACGCTCAATATCGGCATCGCCCTTGTCGATCTTATTGACCGCAATAATGATGGGAACCGAACCCGCCCTGGCATGCTGGATCGCTTCCTCAGTCTGCGGCATTACCCCGTCATCCGCCGCCACAACGATCACCACTACATCGGTTACTTTTGTGCCACGGGCGCGCATAGCGGTAAATGCCTCATGCCCCGGCGTATCCAGAAAGGTAATGTCGCCGGCATCGGTCGAGACGCGATAGGCTCCGATATGCTGCGTGATCCCGCCCGCTTCATCGGCAACCACTTTGGAATTGCGTATAGAATCCAACAAGGAAGTCTTACCATGATCGACATGCCCCATAACCGTTACAATCGGTGCGCGACTGATCTGTTTCCCGGTTTTTTTCGAGGACCGGATAATTTCCTCTTCCAACATATTTTCTTTCAGGTTTTTTGGCTTGTGCCCCATCTCTTCCACCACAATCGCAGCCACATCCTGCTCGATAACCTGATTGATAGTCGCGACACTGCCCAAACCCACCAAGGTCTTAATCACATCAGAGCCTTTAACGGACATGCGCTGCGCCAGCTCAGAAACCGTAATACTCCCGGGGATCTCCACTTCATGAATAATCGGCACCGTGGGTCTTTCAAATCCGTGTTTTCTCGAAAGCTGGGCAGAGACATTGGAACGCAAAGGTTTCTTTCTACGCCGGCCAGATTTTTCACTGGCAATATGCAATTCCTTACGGCCGGGATTCGGGTTCGATTTGGGCTGCTCCCGTTTTGTCTTTGGTGCGTCCGGGGGGGGCGGATCAGCGGATACAGGCTCATCCTGCTGTGCAAGCTCCTCCGGAGCGGGATCGACAGACGCCGCATTTATCTCAGTTTCATCGGGGTCCGCCTGGGGCTCGGTTATCGGCGCCACCTCCTGACTATCTGCCATATTTTCCGGGGCTTTCAGGCCGGTCGGTTCTATTCCCGCTATTTCCCCGGGCTGTATTTCTGATTCCTGTTGCTCGGCCGCCTGTTGCTCGGCTGCCTGTTGCTCGGCTGCCTGTTGTTCAGCCGCCTGTTGTTCAGCCGCCTGTTGTTCAGCCGCCTGACGCTGGAGAATATCTTTGGCGACGACCCCCCGCCGGGCATAAGTACGCTGTCTTCTGTATTCCACATTCACCGTTTTTGAGCGCGGCTTCATCCTGCTCTGCGCGGCAATCGGAATTTTAATTTCACTCAATGTTTTTCTTTTCAGGATAATTTTTTCAGGGTCACTGCTGTCTTTTTTACCGCGCTTGTTCCGCAGAAAGGCAAGCAGTTCAAGTTTTTCCTCATCGGTAATCGTGTAATCGGCGGATTTATCGCCTATGCCCACTTCCGCCAACCGCTGTTTCAAATGCTCAACAGAAACTCCTATGTCCCCGGCAAACTCGGCTATGGTTATCTTTGCCATTTTTCTTAGGCTTCTCCGACCTTTTCGGCTTCAAACCAGGGCTTTCTGGCAAGCAGTATCAATTCACCGGCGCGCTTTTCGTCCAAGTCCTGAATATCCAACAGCTCATCGACAGACTGCTCGGCCAGATCTTCCATGGTCACTACACCGCGACTGGCCAGTTCATACGCCAACTGCTCATCCATTCCCTCCATCGTCAATAAATCATTGGCCGGTTTGATGCCGGACCATTTCTCCTCGCTCGCGATCGCATGGGTTAACATGACATCACGGGCGCGCCCCCTCAATTCCTGTACCAGGTCTTCATCGAATTCTTCTATGTCCAGCATTTCTTTTTCCGGAACATACGCCACTTCCTCAATGCTGGAAAAACCCTCCTGCACCAGGATAATTGCAACCTCTTCATCCACACCCAGCCCTTCCATGAACACTGCTCTCAATGATTCGGATTCGGATTCATTCTTCTCTTCGGCCTGTTCAACCGACATCACATTCAATTCCCATTTGGTTAACTCACTGGCCAACTTGACATTCTGCCCGCCGCGACCGATTGCCTGCGATAGATTCTCCTCCGCAACCGCAATATCCATTGAATTTGAATCTTCATCCATCATAATCGAAACAACTTCGGCCGGCGCCATCGCATTGATAACAAATTGAGCCGGATTTTCATCCCACAAGATAATATCAACACGCTCGCCGGACAATTCATTCGATACTGCCTGCACTCTGGAACCGCGCATACCAACGCAGGCGCCTATAGGATCGATGCGAGGATCATTCGCCTTCACCGCAATCTTTGCTCGTATGCCCGGATCACGGGCGCCATTAATAATATCGATCATACCTTCGTTAATTTCCGGAACCTCGATTTTAAAGAGTTCAATCAATAACTGCGGAGAAGTGCGGCTCAAAAATAACTGGGGGCCTCGCGCTTCCTGTCTGATTTCCTTTAAATAAGCCCGCACACGATCACCGGGTCTGATTGATTCGCGAGGAATCAATTCCTGATGAGGAATAAATGCCTCGGCATTATTGCCCAGATCGACAATAACCCCATTGCGCTCTACTCGCTTGACCGAACCGCCTAGCATTTCTCCAACACGGTTTTGATAATTTTTGAAAACCTGGTCGCGCTCCGCCTCACGCACCTTCTGTACAATCACCTGCTTTGCCGCCTGCGCCGCAATGCGTCCGAATTCAACCGAATCCATCGGCTCTTCAATAAACTCACCCGCTGTAATATCAGATTTTTTTTCACGGGCGACGCTTAATAATATTTGCCTGCTGGGCGCTTCAAATAATTCCGACTCATCGTCCAGCACCTCCCAGCAACGCAAGGTTTTATAATCTCCCGTTTCACGATCGATCAAAACGCGCGCCTCGATGTCCTCACGATTTCGTTTCTTTGTTGCGCTTGCAAGCGCGGCCTCTATCGCCTCAAAGATAATCTCTTTGGCAACACCTTTTTCGTTAGAGACCACATCAACTACTGTCAATATTTCTTTATTCATACTTCTCGATTCACCTGCTTGATTACTCCACCTCCGGCACCAGCCTGGCTTTTTTAATCATATTGGCCGGTATTAAATATTCAACGTCCTCCGCCAAAATAACAACATTACCGTCATGTATTGACTTTACCTTCCCTTGAAATCGGATGCGGCCCTGTAATTTCTCATACAGTTTCAGATTGACCGCACGACCCGTGCATTGCTTAATCTGTTCCAGCGTAAACAAGAGTCGATCCAGGCCCGGAGAAGATACTTCAAGATCATACGCCCCTCTGACAGGGTTTTCGACATCAAGCACACCGGTAACCTGCTGACTAACCCGGACACAATCATCAATGGTGATGCCGGCATCATTATCTATATACAGCCGCAACAGGGACATCCTGCGTCCGGACAGATATTCTATGCCCAGCAACCTATAGCCAAGACCTTCCACAACCGGGTCCAAAAGATTAATCAGTGTCTGATTTTGCCTGTACATATGCTAAAACCAAAAAGCCGGTGCAAAGCCCACTTTACAATACACATCACGACCCAATCAGTATAGCCGCCTTGATAAATAATTACCACAACAGTATTGGTCTGCTCTCATGCGGGGGATTGTAGTGGAGTTTGCAGTCCTGGTCTATATGCGGTAACACCGCGGCGCCGGAGACCGGCCACTCAGCGAGTTTCCGATGGAACGCAGACAGGTATTCCGGCTAATCGATAAACTGCTACGGAAGGTTTCCGGACTTATGCAATGCTACGCTATCTTTACAACGGCACATAAATCAGGGTACGCTTTACCCCGGCTAATTACAAATGCTCTCAAATGTATATTCAGGGAATGATGGATTTACGCTCATCCAGACAACTGTTTGTTTTATTGGTGTTGCTGCCATTTTCCACTGTGGATGCCATTGAATTTGAATTCAATCAATTCAACGGCACCTGGGATACGACCTTGAGCTACGGGCATCTATATCGCGTACAATCCAGATCGAGTCAATTGGTCGGCATTGCAAACGGCGGTTCGGCTTTTTCTATAAACAGCGACGACGGCAATCTGAATTATGATACCGGATTAGTCAGCGGCACCGCGAAATTTACTTCCGAACTCGATCTTGTATATAGAGACCGCGCCGGTCTTTTCTTTCGTGGCAGCGGCTTTAACGCGCATTCCGTCGATAATACGGAACGCACACCGCTGGATAGTGATGCGAAACGCCTGGTTGCATCGGATCTGGTTCTGCGGGATTTGTTTGTGTGGATAGATTTTCATATCGAGAATATGCCCGGCAAGATAAAGATCGGCGAACAGGTGCTGAGCTGGGGAGAAAGCTCCTTCATTCAAAACAGCATCAATACCATCAATCCGGTGGACGTATCGAAACTTAGAACACCCGGATCAGAGTTGCGCGAGGCATTGATCCCGGTCGGCATAGTCTGGGGCAATCTGGGTATAACGGAAAATATCTCGGTTGAGGCGTTTTATCAATATGATTGGGAAGAGACGGTTATTGACCCGCCGGGTTCCTATTTCAGCACTAACGATTTTATCGGGGAAGGCGGGTTATTTGCGGTAGCCGCCGGTTTTGGCGGGGCAACAGGACCCGTGACTGACCGGGTATTTATAGATGCAACGCATCTTGCCAGAGGCGCCGATCGCGAACCCGGCAATGGCGGAGAGTACGGTGCGGCACTGAGAATATTCGCACCCAATCTCAACGATACCGAATTTGGCCTGTATTACATCAATTATCACAGAAAATTACCGATCGTAAACGCAATTTCCGGCGGTCCGGGAGCCTTTACCGACGCCCGGTATTTTGTCAGCTATCCTGAGGATATCCAGCTTTTTGGTTTCAGTTTCAATACCGAACTCGGCAATTCCGGCATCGCCCTGCAAGCGGAATACTCCTACAGAAATGACGTGCCACTGCAAATCGATATTGAAGAATTACTGGCCGCCGGGATTGGTTCCCCGAGTCAAATCGCTCCGCCGCGTTCCTTTGCAGCAGGTGATGTCATACCCGGTTTTATAACGAGAGACGTCAGCCAGTTCCAGTGTACCGCTGCAAAGATATTCGGCCCGGTATTGAAGGCAAGCTCCGCTATTTTACTGGGTGAATTCGCAATTACGCGCATCCATAATATGCCCGACAAAAAAGCCTTCCGCCTGGAAGCGCCGCATACATTTGTGCCCGCAACCACTTCTGCGGCCATACTCCGTCAACCGGCCTCCGAACCGTTAAAAAACTACCCCGACGCAACTTCATATGGATACCGGCTGGTTGGAATGCTGGATTATAATAATGCGCTATTCAATGCGGTCAATGTTCAAGCTCGTTTTGGCTGGCAGCATGATCTGCAGGGAATAAGCCCGGGACCCGGCGGTAATTTTATCGAGGACAGAAAATCATTCACTCTGGGTTTGCGCGCAATTTATCAGAATCAATGGGAAGTCGATATGAGCTATACCGAATTCTTCGGCGCGGGCCGACAAAACCTGATACATGATCGTGATTTCCTTATCTTCAATATTAAATACTCCTTCTAGGACAGGCAGCAAATGAGCGTGAGAATAATTACATTTTTCACCCTGACTCTCCTGATATTCCCGCTTGCCGCGTCTGCAGAAATTTCCGATGCGCAAATTGCGCGTTTAAAGAATGACCTTACGCCTCTGGGCGGAGACAGGAAGGCCAATGCGGACGGCACTATCCCTGCCTGGGATGGCGGGATCCTCGCACCGCCACCGGCTTATATCCGCGGCCAGCATTATATAGATCCCTATGCCGGCGACCCGATAAAATTTGTCATTACCGCAAACAACGCCGGTGAATATGCGGAGAAACTGAGCGAGGGGCATAAGCTATTATTCAGAACCTATCCCAATACCTACAAGATAAATATATACCCGACCCGGCGTAGCGCCTCATCCCCTCAGCGCATCTACGATGTAACCGGACAAATTGCCGCGTCGACCAGACTGACCGCGGATGGGAATGGTGTGGAAAATGCGGTGATCGGCATTCCGTTTCCAATACCGGAAAACGGCCTTGAGGTGATATGGAATCATATATTGCGCTGGCGAGGAAATTATGCCGAACGAAAGGTTGTCCAGGCTGCGCCAACAAGGAGCGGCGACTATACCTTGGTTCAGTTTCGCGATCAACTCAACATGCTATACGGCCATGAAGGCATGACAACGGAAAAATTGAACAATATTATCCTGCATTTAAAACAGGAAGTAAAAGCCCCGCCCCGCCTGGCGGGAGGCATATTACTGGTGCATGAAACCATGAATCAGAAGGCGGAAAATCGCAAGGTGTGGTTTTACAATCCCGGTCAGCGGCGTGTGAGACGCGCGCCCAATATTGCATTTGATAATCCGGGAACGGCAACGGACGGCCTGCGCACCAATGACCAGTTCGATATGTTCAACGGCAGCCCCGAACGCTATGTCTGGAAGCTGGAAGGCAAAAAAGAGATCTTTGTGCCGTACAATAATTATAAATTACATTCTCCATCACTCAAATACAGTGATATTTTGACCCCATTGCATATTAATCAGGAATATCCCCGCTATGAATTGCACCGGGTATGGATAGTAAAGGCCACCCTGAAACCGGGTGCGCGTCATATCTATAAACAAAGAACCTTTTATGTGGATGAAGATTCATGGCAGATCCTGATTGTCGATCATTATGATAATCGTGATCAGCTCTGGCGTGTCTCCGAGGGCTTTGCAATAAATTATTACGATATCCAGGCTATATGGACTGCGCTGGAAGTGCATACCGATTTGCAGGCCGGGAGATATCTGGCAATAGGGCTGAATAATGAGAGCACCCCGTATGACTTCAGTGTGAAATTTTCCTATTCGGAATTTACCCCGGCCGCGCTGCGCAGACAGGGGCGAAGATAAGGATGTTTTTGTTGGTTGGAGGCATTGGGCCGGATGGAGATGAACAGGCTTTTCAGAGACGGATATTCGGCCATTGATGTATGCCGGCGCTGCGCCGGGGTTCTCAGGCTAATTCCATTATTCACATTATTTGCCGTGCCCGGCATTGCCTTGGGAAACGACGAACATGCCTCTATTGTGCCCATGGCAAAACAATCCCTGTTCTTGTCAATATCATCATATCGGGACCTCATCGTTGCTGTCGGAGAGCGGGGGCATATTTTTTATTCGAATGACGGCGCAAATTGGCGCCAGGCCAGGGTGCCAACCAGATCGACCCTGACGGGCGTATCAATGCTGGATGATTCAACCGGCTGGGCGGTGGGCCATGATGCAATAATCCTGAAAACGGATGATGGCGCCAAAACCTGGACCAAAGTCCACTCCGATATTGAATTGGATGCGCCATTGCTCGATGTGTTATTCCTGGATGCAAATCATGGCATAGCCATCGGCGCATACGGACTATATCTGCTGACAAAAAACGGCGGCGCCAGTTGGTTGCGCTCGGAATTCGATGATCTGCTCAAAACGGAGGCAAGCTCCAACGGGGAGATGGGCGGAGAAGACTTTTTCGATATCCATTTGAATGACATTGCCATATCCGGCAATGGAACATTATATATTGCAGCAGAAGCGGGAAATATTTTTCAATCCATGGACCGCGGGGCCACCTGGTCGGCCATATCATCCCCGTATCACGGCTCTTTTTTTGGCATACTGCCAACCTGGGATGACACTCTTTTCGTATTCGGGTTGCGCGGACACCTGTACCGATCAACCGATGCCGGCGGAAGCTGGCAGAAAATCCGAACTACTACAAACGAAATGCTTAGTTCGGGCATTAGAGTGGAAAACGACCTTATTATATCGGCGACGGGAGGGGTATATCTGATTAGCCGGGATCATGGACGGACTTTTCAAACATATACTCTGGAGGAAAGGCTGGGAATTGCATCGATAGCCGCCGCCAACGGCGGACTGATTTTTATCGGCGAATTCGGCATTAAAAATCTGAATCGGCCTGAAATCCTGCCAGCTGATCCATGATGCAAGGATCCTCCCTGCCGGTAGAAATCGAAAGACTTTTATTTGCCAGGCGTAAAATAGTAATCGGTATATTCCTGATCATCACCTCATTCATGCTTTGGTCGGCGAGTCATCTCGAAGTGGATGCCGGTTTCAGCAAATTGCTGCCGCTCGAACATGAATACATGCAAACATTCGCACAGCACCAGGATGAGTTTGGAGGAGCAAACCGCATTTTGATTGCGCTGACGGTGAGAGAGGGAGATATTTTTACACCCGAATTCTTTGCAGCTCTGCGCGCTGCAACCGATGAGGTGTTTTTTATTCCGTGGGTTGACCGTGCCCAAATCAAATCACTTTTTACACCCAATGTGCGCTTTACCGAAGTTGTCGAGGACGGCATCACCGGCGGGAACGTCATTCCCGACGACTTTGAAACCACAGAGGCAGGATTAAACCGGGTACGCGAAAACATCATCAAGGCAGGCATCCTGGGGCGCCTGGTGGCCAATGATTTTTCGGGCGCATTGATCAGCGCACAACTGCTGCAGCTCGACCCGAAAACAGGCGAAAAGATCGACTACACACACGTTGCGGAACAACTGGAAAAGAACATCAGGGAAAAGTATTCAGACGGAAATTCCGGGGCAGAAATCGATTACCACATCATAGGCTTTGCCAAGTTAATCGGCGATATTACCAACGGAGCAAAACAAATCATTGGGTTTTTCATCATTGCATTTTTGATAACCGCATTGCTGGTCATTTATTACTCGCACTCAACCACGATGGCCATTGCGGCGCTGGCATGTTCACTAATTGCGGTGATCTGGCAACTGGGCGTACTGTCCCTGTGCGGGTTTGGAATCGATCCCATGTCGATGCTATTACCATTTTTAATCTTCGCAATAGGGGTCAGCCACAGTGTGCAGATGATCGGCGCCATAGGCGCCGAAATGCGTCCCGGCGTCGAAAATCTGGAGGTATGCAGAAAGAGTTTCAGAAAATTATTTATCCCCGGTTCCATTGCGCTCATCAGCGATGCGGTCGGTTTTATCAGCATCCTGTTAATCGAGATCGATATAATTCAGGAAATGGCCATTACCGCCAGCATTGGCGTCGCCATGATAATCTTTACCAACCTGTTTCTATTTCCGGTATTGATTTCATTTATAAAATTTGACGCATCCTGCAATGAAAAATTGAAAACCCGGGCGCGCGCCCTGCGGACTCTATGGCAGAAGATGGCCGGCCTGACATGCTACCCGTATGCACAGTTGATTATTTTATTCTCCCTGTTGCTGGGCGTGCTGGCCTTTACCAAGGCGACGGAGGTAAAGATAGGCGATCTGCACAGCGGAGTCGCCGAATTGCACAGGGATTCGCGCTATAATATCGACACGGACGCAGTAACAAAAAGATTCTCTATAGGCGTGGATGTAATTTCGATCATTGCCGAAACAAAGAGTGACGGCTGTATCGATTATGAGGTCATGGATTTGATCGACCGCCTCGAATGGCATATGAAAAACACGCCCGGAGTGCAATCCGCAATCAGTCTGCCGTCCGTCGCAAAAAGAATAAATGCCGGATGGAATGAAGGCAATATGAAATGGCGGGTATTGCCCAGAAACCAATCCGCTTTGACACGGGCCGTTTCGCATGTGCCGACCTCGTCCGGTTTATTGAACAGTGACTGTGGCGTTATGCCCGTGCATGTATACACAAAAGATCACAAAGCTGAAACAATCGACACGGTCATCGATAGCATAAATGACTTTAAAACCGCAAACCAATCCGATCTGGTCAATTTCAGACTCGCCACCGGCAACGTTGGCATAATGGCGGCTACGAATCAGGTAGTCAGCGCGGCGCAGTTCCCAATCCTGCTGTACGTCTTTTCCGCAATCATTCTGCTCTGTCTGCTCCTGTTCCGATCCATCATCGGGGTGCTGTGCATCGTATTGCCCCTCGTACTCGCATCCCTGCTTGCCTATGCGCTGATGAGCTATCTTGAAATCGGCCTGAAGGTGAATACCCTTCCCGTAGTCGCCTTGGGCGTGGGCATCGGGGTCGATTATGGGATTTACATATACAGCCGGCTATCCGAATATTTGCAGAAAAACATGACGCTACAGGAAGCCTTTTTCAACACCTTGCAGACCAGCGGCTTTGGAGTAATCTTCACCGGCATAACATTGGCCACAGGCGTAATAACCTGGCTGTATTCTCCGTTAAAATTCCAGGCCGACATGGGCATACTCCTCACCTTTATGTTTCTGATTAACATGCTCGGCGCCATTCTGATTCTGCCGGCAATCGCGTCGGTATTGATGAACAAGCCGGGTTTGCGGAAGAAGAAGGCATAGGAACAGCCGCCTATTTCACCTCGTCCTCCGTGATCACAAAGCATTCCTCGCCCAATTGCTTGCAAACCCTTCTGCATTTTCGCGCGCCCGTTCGCGGGTTGAGTGCGCAGTTTTCACCCCATTTCTTGCACACGGTCAAACATTCCTTTCCCTCATCCTGATAATCATCCGGCAGAACAAGCCCGCCAGACACCGTGGAATTGGTTCTTTCCGTATCGGGGAGCTGATCCCCATGATGATCCGCACCCGCACCGCCGGGCAATCCGGCCAAAAAAACACCCGCAAATACCAAGGTGATAAATATATTCGGTTTCATAACAACACTCTCCATACATATCCTGCAACATAATAGCAGATCATCAGGTATATTATCTCTCTCATCCCCGGCAAACATGGTGGGCCGTATAGGGATCGAACCTATGACCTTGGGATTAAGAGTCCCCTGCTCTACCAGCTGAGCTAACGGCCCGTCAACTCGAAACAATATATTGGGGTGACTGATGGGACTCGAACCCACGACGGCCGGTACCACAAACCGGGGCTCTACCTACTGAGCTACAGTCACCATATTTACCGGCAACGCACACTCCAACATGGCGCGCCTGAGAGGACTCGAACCTCTAACCCCCGGCTTAGAAGGCCGGTGCTCTGTCCGGTTGAGCTACAGGCGCATTCCAACTTCCGGGCATGTATCCCATTGATTTATTTGGTCGGGGCAGAGGGATTCGAACCCCCGACCCTCTGCTCCCAAAGCAGATGCGCTACCAAGCTGCGCTATGCCCCGAAATCAGCGATGATACGCTCCTGCCGTGCAGGCGTCAATCTGAATTAAAACCCGGTGGCTTCTGGGGTTATGCCAAATAATGCGAAAAATGGATGCGCAGGCGCGTTGACTATGTCAATAGTCTATTGACTTTTAAGGGGAACAACGAGCGGGGCAAGGGAATTTATACCTCTTTGGCCTGAAGCCGCCGTTGAGGTAAAGGGGGTGAGCTGGGATGTCTGTCTTATTCAGTTTTAAATAGTGCATTTTTGCTTTGTATTTGTTTAGATTTTGCAAGGTTTCATTGAATCTGCCTTTGTGAGCACCATTATTCCCGGGACAAAGTATAATCGTCTTTACCTGCTCTGCAGTTTCTTTCAGTGCTGCGTCATTGCCGTCGCCAATCGGTTCCTGTGCGGACAACATTGTATTTGGATCGGTTGCACAGAATGCGAACAGGTTGGTCATGTACATTCCACCGTACTCCCATGTTCGTGCGTATTGGATGCAGCGGTTGACCGTCCGATCGTTTTCAGACTCATCCGCCGTTGATGGGTTGAGTCCGATAAACATCACACACGGATTGTCATTCCATATTCGCCATAGTGTGTAACGATAGTACCGACAATCAGAAAATTGGGCGCCCGAATCAATTATATCCACCGGATAGGGTTCAAGCCTGGCGATTATGTCAGTACCTCAAACCACTGTTTGATCCTCAGTGCCATAAGGCGGCGACGCTCGGCGAGGAAGTCATCGTAGTCGGGCACCTGGCCGTCAAGCAGGCTTGCGGGCAGGCAGTTCTGGGCGTAATTCTCCCGCAGCCGCTCCCGGTCGGTGATGCCGCCGTAGCGCTTCAGGCCGCCGTTCACTTGCTCGGCGATCTCGGCAAAGTAGGTCTCGGGGGGCTTGTCTCTGATGGCGATGTTGATCTCGCTCTGGGCAACTACGAAGTTGGCGATTTGGTTGTAGCGGCCGCGGCTCAGTCCCTGCTCCTGCAGATGTTTGCGCGGGAAGACGTGGTGCTTGTCACCACGATCGAGCAGGAGGTCGCGCACGGTGATGTCGGTGGAGAGAAAGCCCTTGTCGCCGAGGCGAACCTGGGCCGCCTGGTAGGCGATGAAGTAAGGACTCTGCGCTGAGGAGGTGTCCATCAACTGAGGCAGCATACCGGTCCAGTAAGTTTCCGGCAGTTCGTTTTCAATGACGGCATCAACATAGCTCAGGAGACCTTGGCTCTCGATCTGGCGGATGTCCACGTCGAAGGCAGTCTCGGGGCTGCCGGAATAGCGCCCGGTGAGGATTGACATGGCGTACCAGCGCCGCACCAGGCGTTCGATATCGTCGGCGGACAGGCCCTCGGCGCGGCCGCGCAGGTAGATGATATAGGCGAAGTTGACGGCGTTCTGGCTGCGGATCAGCGCACTGGTGAGAAATCCGGAAGACCGCAGAATCATGGTGAAGCGGTCGAAGTGGTTCTTGTTCATGAAGGCGTCAATGCCGTCCTTCAGTTTGGCGAAGGACTCCTCGGCAATGGCTTCCTCGAATTCGCGGGTCTCGAAGTTGCGGCCCGATAGCAGTGCCACCAGATCTTGTAGTTTGCCGCGCCCGAACTCGGAGGTGAAGGCCACGCGCAACATGTCGGTGTAGGTCGGGTCGTAGAGGTCGTCGTTGACGTTCTTGAGCCATTTCATTTTCGGCCAGAATTCCGATGCCGCGAAGGCCGGATCGCCCTTCTCAATTTTGGAGAAGTACTCCGGCGCCACCGCTAGGTGGCAGAAGTAGTCGATGGCCTTGCGCAGGAGGTTGCCGCCGAAGGTCTCGTTGACGGCAATTTTCGACATGGCAAAGTCCGCCTGGGAGAGTTCGGCGCCCGCCGAGTTCACGCGAATGAAAATCTCAGTGACAGTCTCAATATCGAGGCCCTCGGCCAGTTCAATCAGGCCAACATGGTTATTGACGATCTTACTGACCTTCTGAAGCACCTTGCCCACGTTTTTGCGGTCGGCGTCTTCATTGCGCTCAACATACTGTTCTGTCAACTCGATGAGGTCCGCATCCGGGTCGAAGATTTTCGTGACATCGTCGATCCAGGATTTGTCTTTCACAATGGCCGGGTTGCGCACCTCGAAACGCTCCTTGCCCGGGTGGAAGGCGATGCGGATACGCACGGTCTCGTAGTCCTTGGTCAGCACCTCCCACCCGAGCAGTGCCGCCATCAGCGCCGTGACCCGCTGCTGGCCGTCGATCAGGATGCGCTTGCCCGCCGATGGGTTGCCATCCTTGAGCTTGACCGTCGGGTTGCGCCAAGAGATGAGGTAGCCGACCGGGTAGCCTCGGTAGAGCGAGTCGAGCAGGTTGCGGACCTTGGTGGAGTCCCAGACAAAGGGGCGCTGGATCTCAGGTATGGCGATCCCGCCCGACGTCACAAAGTGGAGCAGGGTCTCAATCGGGTGCAGGGTAACGGAATAACGCTGGGTAGCCATTAGTTTTCCTCCTTGATTGTAAAAGTAACGGTGAAGCTGATCTCGTAGCCGATCCTGACGCTGTCGGTATTATACCGCATCCGCAGCATGGGGATAAATCTTTCGCAGGAATTGCAGTTCGGGTACATTTTGTCATGGGCAAGGCCCTGTTTGATTTTGGTGTAAGTACCTGAATTTTATCAAACTTTACGGGATTTTCCTTCTTTATTGGTGCAATATTCGGACTAAATGCTATCATTTTTTGACGGGCACAGGTTTCCGATTTTAGCGCCGGGCATTTCCATGGTTGATACCAGGCTGCACCTCGCCGCTTCGGGGCGGGATGGGGCACACCGCGACAATTCAGCTACTATCCCGGTTATCAATAACATCCACGCCTTCGGGAATATCCAGCGTGAACAGGGCTTCATCGAGCTTCTTGTTCCGCTCGGATTCGGAAAATTGTATGCGGGTCATCTGTCCGAGGCTGTCATGTATCAGCATCAGGCCGAGTTGGTTATCGTGAAAGCCGATTTTTATGTTTTCGTATTCGGACTCGGGGTCGCGGGGGGAGAGTTCTATCCAGTCATAGCCGTCCGCCTTGCCGGAATCGGTCCGAAAAAAATGCTCGTCAATGCTCGCATCCCCCAGCAGCACCGCCGCCGGGGTCTTTCCGATGGAAGCACGCGCGGAATTTACCGTGATCTGCTCTAGATCTTCGTCATAGATCCAGATCGATTGTCCGTCGGCAATGATCTTCTGGAGATAGGGTTCGCGATAGGCCCAATGGAATTTGCCGGGCTGCGACAGATACAGCACTCCGCCGGATTTCTCCAATTCGCTCCCCTGCCCGTCCAGTACGGTCTGGACAAAATTCGCGCTGAAGGTGCTCAGTCCGCTGAGGAAGGTATCGAGAGGGTCCTGTTTTTCTGCGGCCAGGCCCGGCAGTGATATGAGATAAAGAAGGCAGAAAAGTGTTTTTTGTGCGTTCAATAGCCGTCGTTACCGGGCTTTATTGTTCCACCGGTGGCGGTACCAATACTTCGCGTCCGCCGCCGTTTTCCGGCGGCCCGACCAGACCGCTGTTCTCCATATCTTCCACCATGCGCGCCGCCCGGTTATAGCCGATTTTCAAGCGGCGCTGTATGTAGGAAATCGATGCCTTGCGGGTTTCGATTACGATCTGCACTGCCTGGTCATACAGCGGATCGGCCTCGTCGCCGGTGGCCTCCCCGCCCTGCCCCGGCCCGGCGCCGCCTTCGTCGGGACCGGACAGGATCTCGTCATTGTAATTGCTTTCGTGACTGCCGCCGATGTTTTCTACTACTTTATGAACTTCTTCATCGGAGACAAATGCGCCATGAATGCGTTCGGGGATGCTGGTTCCGGCGGGCAGATACAGCATGTCGCCGTGACCAAGCAGGGTTTCCGCTCCCATCTGGTCGATTATGGTCCTTGAATCGATCTTGGATGAGACCTGGAATGCAATCCTGGTGGGAATGTTGGCCTTGATCAGGCCGGTGATAACATCGACCGACGGGCGTTGCGTGGCCAGTATCAGATGGATCCCGGACGCCCTCGCCTTCTGCGCCAGCCGTGCGATCAGTTCTTCGACTTTTTTGCCGACGGTCATCATCATATCGGCAAGTTCATCGACGACGACGACAATTACCGGCAATTCGTCCAGCGGCGGTGCGGTGTCTTCTTCACCGGCGGGTTGGTGAAAGGGATCGGGGATCGGGCAGCCGCCTTCGCGGGCCTCGGATATTTTGCGGTTATATCCGCCTATATGCCTGACTCCGAGCGAGGCCATCAATTTGTAGCGCCGCTCCATTTCGGCCACACACCAGCGCAGCGCATTGGCGGCTTCTTTCATATCGGTTACCACCGGTGTCAACAGGTGCGGAATGCCTTCATATACCGATAATTCGAGCATCTTGGGATCAATCATGATCATGCGCACGTCTCTGGCGGCGGATTTGTACAGCAGGCTTAAAATCATCGCGTTCAGCGCCACGGATTTGCCGGAGCCGGTGGTGCCGGCTACCAGCAGGTGCGGCATCTTGCCGAGATCGGCCACCACCGGCTTGCCGCCTATGTCCTTGCCCAGGACCAGGGCCATCGGCGATTTCATATTTTCATATTCTTTGGAATTCAGCAGCTCGCCCAGCGTGACCAACTCCCGGTTCTCATTGGGTATTTCCATGCCTATCACCGATTTGCCCGGAATTACCTCGACTATGCGGACGCTGACAACAGACAACGACCGGGCCAGGTCTTTGGCCAGATTGGTGATCTGGTTGACCTTTATCCCTGCGGCAGGCTGCATCTCGAATCGGGTGATCACCGGACCGGGGTGTACCTCGACTACTTCCACGGTGATGCCAAAATCCTTGAATTTCAGTTCGACCTGGCGCGACATTGCCTCCAGCACTTCACGGGAATACCGGCCGGTCGGCTGTTGCGGTTCGTCGAGCAGATTCAACGGCGGCAATTTCACCTCGATCGGCGGTTCAAATAGTATTTCCTGTTTTTCCACCTCGGCCCGAATGCCGGGCTCGGGTTCGGAAACGACGGTTTCAATCTTTGGCGGGATGCGCAGTTCGGCGATCTTCCTCTCCCGCCTGAAGCTCACCTCGCGATCTTTTCTGATCTTGCGTCCCTTGGCGGAATCACTCAGATCGGAGCGTCGCATCTTCATCCAGGCGAGGATGCGCAGCGGCCAATGATGCCCTATTCTAACTATGTACAGGGCGAGGGTTTTCAGCCAAGCCAGCAGGCGCAGGGTCCAATAGCCGGTTGCCTCCATCAGCCCGATCCAGGAAAGCCCGGTATACAGGGTCGCTCCGGAAATGAACATCACCAATGCAACCAGGGTACCGCCTGTGTAGCCGGCGCTACTTTGCAACGCGGCGCCGAAGGCCGCGCCCAGTATCCCGCCGGCTCCGCGCACTTCATGTGGCAGGCTGATTCCGGCGCTGTAGTGCATCCAGGCCAGCCCACAGCCGCCAATAAGGGCCAGGATGCAGCCGCCGGTTCTGATCGAGAATTTAAAGGGATCGAAAGGCAGTTCCTGTCTTCTTTCACGAAACAGCCGCCAACTGCTCACCAGAAACAAGATCGGCAACGGGTAGCCCAGATAACCGAACAAGTACAGCAGCACGTCGGCAATCCACGCGCCTATGATCCCCGCGCCATTTTTGATATCGTCCACACTGACAGAGCGCGTCCAACCGGGATCGTCGGGGTGATAGGTGAACAACGCCAGCAGCAAATAGATAGCCGCAGCAAATAATGCGATAAGACCCACCTCCAACAGATTGTGGATCAGATGCGCGGTCACTCCAAATCCGGGCCTACGAGACGCTTGACTCATAACTTAACTTAAACCTTTTTAATTGAATATGTATCTATTTATATGTTATAGAAAGATTTATTATAATACAACTTTTTTAAAAAATATAGTATCAAGCCGATTTTTTTAACTATTTTGCCGATTGGCGGCACTGACGTACCATGAATTATGCTTGTGGCGCCGTTTATTTACCTTTAATCAGGAGGGCTGTATGGCCAAATCGAAACATTGCCGCCTGTTGATCCTGGGCTCAGGTCCGGCCGGATATACGGCGGCGCTTTATGCCGCGCGGGCGAATCTGTCCCCCACGCTGATCACCGGACTGGAACAGGGCGGGCAACTGACTACTACAACGGACGTGGATAACTGGCCGGGGGACGTGAAGGGTCTGCAGGGGCCGGAGTTGATGCAGCGCATGCTGGATCATGTGCAACAGTTCGAGACCGAGGTGATCACCGATCATATACACACGGCGGACTTGCGGCGGCCGTTCACGCTGATCGGCGACAAGGCCACCTATACCTGCGATGCGCTGATTATTGCAACCGGCGCCTCGGCAAAATACCTGGGACTGGATTCGGAGCAGGCCTTTCTGGGGAAAGGGGTATCGGCCTGCGCCACCTGTGACGGATTTTTCTATCGCGGCGCAGAAGTCGCGGTGATCGGAGGAGGAAATACGGCGGTGGAAGAGGCGCTTTATCTCGCCAACATTGCCGCGCAGGTCACCGTAGTGCATCGGCGCGATCAATTCCGGGCGGAGAAAATTCTGGCCGGGCGCCTGCTGAAACGGGAAAAAGACGACAATGTTTCCATTGAATGGGATCACGTGCTGGATGAGGTGCTGGGCGATGACAGCGGCGTGACCGGGGTAAGGATAAAGAATGTCAAATCGGAAAATGCCAGGGAACTGGAGCTAAAAGGCGTGTTCATCGCGATAGGGCATGAACCCAACACCGGAATTTTTGCAGATCAGTTGGAAATGAATAAGGGCTATATCATCATCAAAAGCGGGATCGAGGGCCAGGCAACTGCGACCAGCATCCCCGGAGTGTTTGCCGCCGGGGACGTTGCCGATTCTGTGTACAGGCAGGCGATCACCTCCGCCGGCAGCGGCTGCATGGCAGCGCTGGATGCGGAGGCCTATCTGGATAGTTTAAAGGAGGTAATGCAATGAAGGCAGTTATTATGCGGTCAACGGGTGCGCCCGATGTGCTGGAGTTCGGTGACTGGGAAACGCCGGAAATCAATTCTGCGTCTGCGGTACGGGTAAGGCTTCATGCGGCCGGCGTGAATCCGGTCGATGCGAAACTGCGCAGCGGTTTTTTTCCAATGGAGCCGTTACCGGCGATCCTGGGCTGCGACGGCGCGGGGGTTATCGATGCCGTCGGCGATACGGTGAGTGCCCTCAAGACCGGTGACGAGGTTTATTTCTTTCACGGCGGGATCGCGCCGGTAGCGGGGAATTATGCGGAATATATTGTGCTGGATGAGCGGTTTGTCGCGCATAAGCCCAAATCGGTGGATTTCTGTCAGGCGGCAGCGGCCCCATTGGTGTTGCTCACGGCCTGGGAAGCCCTGTTCGACCGGATGAAATTGGACGAGGGGCAAACGGTATTGATCCACGGCGGTGCCGGCGGCGTCGGCCATGTGGCGATACAACTGGCTAAACATGCCGGGGCCAGGGTGTGCACGACGGTCAGCTCCGGGGAAAAAGCCAGGTTTGCCGCCGATCTGGGCGCTGATTTCACCATCAATTATAAGGATGTGGATTTTGTGGAAGCGGCGCTGGAGTGGACCGGCGGGCGCGGCGTGGACGTGGCGATGGATAATGTTGGCGGCGCATTGATAGAGCAGACATTCGGCTGCGTTCGCCATTACGGCAGCATGGTAACGGTGGCACAGCCGGACAAGTCTATAGATTGGAGCATAGCCAGGCAGAGGAATCTGCTCTTCGGCATGGAGATGATGCTGTCGCCGATGCTGTTCAATCTGGAAACCGCACAGCGGGAGCAGACCCGGATATTGGATGAATGCGCAAAATTGATCGATGCGAAAAAAATCAGGATTGAGGTCAGCGCCGTGCTGCCTCTAAAGGACGCAGTTCAGGCGCACGAGATGATCGAGACGGGTTCGACCACGGGAAAGATCGTTCTTTCTATTGTATAAGCCGGTAAATCCGCCGGCGGAACGGGTGGTCATTCGGAACAGCGCTCCATCGTGATCAAAAGCGGGATCGAGGGCCGGGCGACTGCGACCAGCATCCCGGGAGTGTTTGCCGCCGGGGACATTGCCGATTTTGTGTACAGGCAGGCGATCACCTCCGCTTGTGCGGTAAGGGTAAGGCTGCATGCGGCCGGCGTGAATCCGCTTGATGCGAAATTGCGGCCTTAGGTTGCAATATGTAATAATGGCATCAACCAAAACAAATCATTCCAGCAGAACGCTAACACAGCGGCTTAATTCCAGGAATTAGGAGAAAGAAATATGAGTGGAACTTTTATACGGTTAACCCAAATGAAAGAAGAATGGGAGGCATTGAAAATAGATTCCCATTTTCCCAAAGTACATCATTTTTCTAGTGAAAAATTTAAGAGCAGCCCCCCTACACTATCCGAACATTATGAGTATTGTAAGGATAAAGAAATAGAATCTGAAAACCTGCAAACACTGGAAAGAGCGGAGAGAGCTGGTGAACTGTTCAAGGAAAGGTTAAAGATTGATGATGCTATTAAAAAATCTTGGATAAAGTATCCTGTATTGGGAAGGTAATTAATAGTAAAACAAGTGAAGTAGCCTATGCTAATAAATCTTCCGGCAGAACGGGTGATCATTCAGAATAGCGCTCTTGATCGGCAGAAAAAGCTTAGCGTAAGGAATATGGTTGATTGGTTCAGTGCTGATATAACCAGCGGTTCCAATATTGCTCTGCCTTGGGCTAATAAGTATTTGAGAAATAAAGTAAAGTGAAATGGCAGGGAAATTTGGGGATACAGGTTTAAGGATGGTGACAATGTCATTCTGTAAAAAATGGAACCAGTGGTGCAAGACACCCTTGTAAATATTCACCTATATCAATCCCCGACCCGCTTTTGAATTTTCTCCTTTCTTCTTCCGTCCGTTTCAGTTTTATTTTAGGTGGTATAGTCCGAGATTGAAAGATATCATCTATTGTTCTTAGATATCTTGCCATTGATGCGGCACCACCTTCACAAATGATAATGAAATGTTCTTCATACAGTCCTATGTTGTTGGTTACCCATACAGGCAATTGCCGTTGTGAAGTGGTTGCAGGTCCGTATACAAAATTCTCCTCTTCTCCCGCCGCATAGGAATTATTTCCCATACACAACAAAGCGATGGTAATAATAAATAGTGGTAATTTCATCATACATCCTCCTTTTTTCTAAGGTTCATTAAAGTCCAAAAACTAAATAATTATACATTAAAATCAATGTTATGACAAATAAAACCACTCGCTTTTGCGAGTGGTGTGTTACACATAATAAGAAAAAAAGAGAAAAAATGGTTTGTATCACAGATTCCAATCCAGTTTACACAACTTCGGTATTTCAAATACTGAATACCCCAACTGTTTTTTGAGACTATTAAACAAGGACACTCTTTTCTTTTCATACTCATCCCCAGTTATTGTTCCGTCCCGATAATTTAGTCTGTGCTCCTCATATTTATCCTGATATGCAACCCAAATACCTACCCCTCCTGCACAAAATCTTTGTGTTGTATCGATACCATGCTCTTTTTTGACTTTTCCATTTTTTGGAATCATACTTTTCGTTGCCTATCTGATGATGACAATAGTAGTTCTTTCTATCGCTGTTGTTATTCTAAAAAGGATCCTAATATTCATTTATTCCATTATTACATCCCCTTTCGGTGTTCTTGGTCTCGGGGTTCCTAAAGGGGTTGGAGGTATCTTCGCCCCATTCTCATCGTTCGCATCCGATTGGTGGAAGCGATTACTAAAAACTGCCATATACCTACCCATATACCTATTATTCATAATAATTTTGGTAAATGTATCCATCTCAATATCAGATGCATTGTTAATGACTAAAAATATTACGGTTGCGGCTGGAGAACCATGTGATGGAAGACAGATAGCAGCGAGTTTCATAGGAATTATTGTCCTTATAATTTCATTATTTGTTTTGAGTGATTGGTTTAAGAATAATGCACCACTTGTCCCTCCTACGGGAGGGGTTGGAGGACTTATCGGCTCAAGGATTGGTCAAGGATTGATAATGGCAAATATTGCCAGGAGATGGTCAGGAAGAGAGGCAAAGAGAGCGGGCAAATCGTTGGATGATAAAACTGGTGGGAATGTTGCTGGTGCAAAAAATCGTATTGATAATGTGCTTCAAAAGGCGGGAAATACAAAGTTGGGAAAGGCAGCATTATTGGGTGGTAGGTCTATAAGAAATGTTGGAGGTGCAACAATTGGAGCATTAGGTGGAGCACGAGGTACCTTTAATAAGGCAACATCACTACAAGGTTCTGAGGGATGGATACCACCTGCAAAGACAGAGACAAAAACAAAATCACAGTCAGGCTCACAAACACCACAACCAAAACCAAATCCATAGGATGATGTTGACCGGGATGATTATCAATCCTAAAAGTATTAAATATTGACATATCCAATAATAAAAAGTATAGTATTTATTGGATTGAACACTGAAAAACTCAAAAAGGAGGTTTCGTATGAAAAATGCAATTATTGCAATATTTATTACATCACTCTTATCTTTTACACCATCGAGCTTTGCAGGGGAAACGTATAACCCCTCCATAGATATCGAGGATTGTGATCGCTATGGTGCTTATCGCACAGAAAGATTTAAGATAGCTGCAATCCCATTGGGCGATGATTATCCGGTGGAAAGGATGTTCAGTGATACTTTGAAACTCGATGAGAGCTATCCTGATCTCAATGAGAAGTATAGTGGTGGTGTAGGGCAAATTTGGTCTGAAGCGCGTGATGGTGTTTGCGCGGGGAAAGGGGGGGTACCTTTTGATAAGAAGGATTGTACCCGTTTCAATGCGTATGATGAAGAATTTGGCAGAATAACTCTTAAACCATCCAACGACATTGACCAGTTTTCCATGGATGTTGCAGCACTCAATAAGAAATATTCTGATCTGTATTTGAAGTACACACAGGGAATTTTATCTAAAACAGGTTATAAGGTTTGCCAAGGAATAAATATCCCTTGATCTCAAAAACACACCACCCGCTTTTGAATGTTCATCGCTAGTGCGAGCATACACATCTGAAAATGTGCTGGATACCGTCAGTAAGACAACGGCACAGATGAGTGGTAACAAAAAATTATTGATGTTCATAATACATCCTTCTCTTATTTTTGAATATGTCAGTACTTAATGCTTTTATTGATACTTACTCCAGTCAACATTATCCTATGGCTTTGGTTGTGGATATTGAAGATTTACGTCCTGTGTGTCCAAATTGTCATGCAATGATACATTGTAAAAATCCTCCTTTTACCATAGAAGAAATAAATGATAGTGAAAAATATCTAACGATAATATCAACGAGGACGGTAAAAAGCGTTGCTCGCTATCGCCACAACACTATCTCCGAAGAAGAATTTGAAGCTAAAAAGAAAATATTATAAAATCATCCTGACAACTCACTCCACCAAACAATAAAAACAGGTCCAACCAAAAGAAAAATCATTTTCCCCATTATATAAACCGGTAAATCCGCCATCAGAACAACTAATGATTCGGAACACTACCCTTGAAGAGAATGCTGCAATCTATTTTATTGATCATCTGCCTCAGCTGGTTAGCGCTGACAGCGCTGATGTACGTGTTTCAACCGCATTTTATTTATTATCCACACAAGGAGCTCGCCGGCACACCCGAAAATATCGGTCTTGAATACAAGGACGTGTTTTTGCAGACGGAGGACGGGACAGACATTCACGGCTGGTACCTCCCTCATGCGAATGAACGGGCGAAATTGCTGTTTCTGCACGGCAATGCCGGCAATATCTCGCATCGGCTGGATAGTCTGGAAATCTTCAACCGCCTGGGTTTGTCGGTCTTGATTATCGATTACCGGGGCTACGGACGGAGCGGCGGCAAACCGTCTGAACAGGGGACGTACAAGGATGCGAAAGCCGCATGGCGCTATCTGAATGAGCATTTCAACGAGAACAAGAAACCGGTGATTGTGTTTGGACGCTCCCTCGGTGGCGCTGTGGCAAGCCGGCTGGCAACGGAGGCGCCTGCGGACGGGCTGATCCTGGAATCCACGTTTACCTCGATTATGGATATGGGCAGACATTATTATCCGTATCTGCCGGTTCGGCTTATTGCCCGGATCCGCTATAACGCGCTGAAAAATATCGAGGCGGTTGACGCCCCGACCCTGTTTATCCACAGTCGGGGCGATGAATTGGTGCCCTATGAATTTGGCCGGGCGCTGTTTGAAAAGGCCACGGCGGACAAGGTATTTGTCGAGATCAGCGGCAGTCACAATTCGGGGTTTATCACCAGCGGCAAACAATATACCGATGCGCTGGATGCCTTTATTCGGCGCGTGACCGGGGAATGAAACTACTCGCCACCATAGAGCGCGTCGGCAATAAATTGCCGGACCCGGCCACGCTGTTCATCATCGGCCTGCTCGTGGTAATGCTGGGCTCGGCGCTCGCATCGGCGCTGAACTGGTCGGTCGCTACCGCCTCCGCCGGCGAAATCCGGGCGGTCAATCTGCTGTCGGCGGAAGGCGGCTGGTGGCTGCTGTCGAATATGGTGGGTAATTTTATCAAATTCCCGCCGCTGGCAATCGTGCTGGTCGGCATGCTGGGCATAGGATTGGCGGAACAGACCGGCCTGATCCCGGTCACATTGCAGTTTTTTATCACCAGAATTGCCGATCGTTTATTGACGCCGGCGACGATACTGGCGGGCATTCTCTCTTCCATTGCGCTGGATGCCGGTTATGTGGTGCTGCCGCCGGTTGCGGCAGCGCTTTATATTGCCGCCGGGCGCTCGCCTCTTGCCGGCATTGCTGCGGCATTTGCCGGTATTTCCGCCGGTTTCAGCGCCAACCTGTCGATTACCGCGCTGGACCCGCTGCTGGCCGGATTTACCGAGTCGGCGGCGCAGTTCCTCGATCAGGATTATGCCGTCGCGGATACGGCAAATTGGTGGTTCATGCTGGTCTCTACCGTCTTCCTTACGGCAACCGGCTGGTGGATCAGCGATAAAATTGTCGAGCCGCGTCTGGACAAGCTCGAAACCGCCATCCCGGCGGAGCAGCCGCCGGCATCCATCGATAGACAGCAGCTAAAGGGAATGCGCTATGCCGGACTGAGTCTGCTCGGGCTGATTGTGATCACCGTGGCGGCGGTGTTGATCCCCGATTGGTCGCTATATGGCGCAGGCAAGCGTTTTGACCGCTGGATCGAGGTGATCGTGCCGCTGTTGTTCTTCTATTTTGCGATACCGGGCATTGTCTATGGCGTGGTGACCGGCTCGGTGCAATCGGACAAGGATATAGCCAGGATGATGGGCAATACCATCTCAAGGCTGGGTTCCTATATTGTGCTGGCCTTCTTCGCCGCGCAATTCATCGAGTCTTTCAGGTATTCGGGTTTGGGCGGGATGCTGGCGGTAACCGGCGGGCAATTGCTGGTCGATCTGCAGATCAGCAATACCCTGCTGATAAGCTGCTTCGTATTGATGGCTGTGTTTGCGAATTTGCTGATAGGTTCGGCGTCGGCAAAATACGCCTTTATTGCGCCGGTATTCGTGCCGATGCTGATGCAGACCGGAATAAGTCCGGAGCTGACCCAGGCGGCCTATCGGGTCGGGGATTCGGTCAGCAACGTCATCACCCCGCTAAACCCGTATATGGTGATCATCCTGGCCGAATTTCAGCGCCACTTGAAAGGATCGGGGTTTGGCACATTGATCTCGGTTATGCTGCCGTACTCGATAGGATTTTTCATCGTATGGATCGGTCTCTTGCTGGTATGGATGATGTTGGGTATTCCGCTGGGGCCGGGCGGCGGCCTGTATTACACGCCATGAATAATCGTGGAAAATGTGCTAGAATTATAAGGTGAACAGAGAGACTGAAACAAAAATGGACAAGAAACCGATTTATAGAATCAAATTCCATGATCAAGGCAAGATCTACGAGATCTATGCCCACAGTGTGTATCATGGAGAATTATTTGGATTCATCCAGGTCGAAAATCTGATTTTCAATGACAAATCTTCGCTGGTGGTGGATCCATCGGAGGAAACTCTCAAGTCTAAATTCAGCGATGTATCGTGCACCTACCTTCCGATGCATACCATCATCCGCATAGACAAAGTGCGTAAAAAAGGTACCGCAAAGATCACCGATGCCACCTCAGGCGGCGACAATATCATGCCCTTCCCGGTTTATACCCCGCCGGGCGATATCGAGAAAAAATAAGGAATTATATACCTGGCTGGCCAATCCACAGGGTGACGATAGGATTTACGCTTTTTTGTGGTCAAGTGTGGATAAATTTTTTAGCACTTTGCATTAAATGCTCAAATTCTTGTCCCATAAAAAATAGGCTCCAAATCGTCCTTTTTTACTTTCACCTCCAGCTTGCTTTCCTTTTTCTGTCAATACTTCTTCCTCATTTTCTACAATCAGGTATCCTTTGGATATTAATTCTTCCACAAGTTGCTTTGTTGATTTGCCGAGCTTTTTTGCCAAATTCGATGTAGTGAGTTTACTTTGCTTATCATTTCCTTCAAGCATTTTTTCTCCCTCTTCTGGCCTAGATGTTACTTTTTCCAGGGAAATCCTAACCTCATCACTAATTCGAATTATTCTCTGAGCTTCTTCATTAGTTTCTCTATATAACTCTGCATCATCTGTTCGAGAAACAGCAATACCCATTTCATTATTATTTACCTGGCTAAACTCATATAAATTTAAACTGGTGACTATGCAGGATTCTTCATTTAGATAGCATTTTGCATGAAGGTTCTTACAAAAGCTTGTTCTAACGAAGGTTAGTTTACTTAACCAGCTTATTTCATCATTTTGAAGTTCATTTTTTCCATAAACAATCCGAACATCAATTTTTAATCGATTTTTATCTTCCAATAGTTCTTTAATTCGGTCATTTAATTTCAAAAATGGACTTATTAATATCAGCTTATCCTTTGCTGTTTTTATGAGCTCCTCCAAAAAATAATTGGTTGCGCTCGTATTTAAAAATTTCGCCACTTAATTTTCTCCTTTGCTTCAATCCAACGGCAATGGAGCGCAACCAAATCGCCGCCCGTGTGTAGCGCCTTGTTATTTGGCATATTTATATTTGCATCTATTGCCATCTTTCGCACTACTTATTCGACCCTCTTTCAGTAGGATCCCCAGTATGCTGTACCTTAAGTAATCTTTCTGTTTTCCATCAATAATGTGCTGAATCTGATTCGCGCTGGTATCTGATATACCATACAACCCAAGCATATTTCCCTGACAGGATACCAATTTCCGGCATGAATTGATACCCCTTGTATGGTGGTGCGCTTGAAGCGCTCGCAGTGGGCGTTCATTTTGGGGGATTTCGGGTAGGTCCACCAGAGTGATACCGTGCTCATCAAGGCGTTTTTGGAAGTCATCCCCCAACATGCCCTGTATTGTGGAGTACCTATCGATGTTTTATAACAGCCAGCGACCTGCATTCATATCTGCACTACACCAGCCCGAACGAGTATCAATCAGCGCCGGGTTGTCACAAAATGGTTGACCACTCCATAAGGACTTTACTATGATAAAGAGCAGGACGGAATTGCTATTTCCCGTTGGTCAACGGCCGGTGTTACTCATTGATGAAGATTAGCAAATGGATAAAGCGTATGAATCGCTTGCAATGTTATTTGGGGGCGATGTCCATTTTGAACACTCTCTGTTTCTCTGCTTTTTTTATCTCTGCTCATGTGGCTGCGGCGCCTGGTTTTGATTGTGCGAAAGCATCGAAAAAAATCGAACATGTTATTTGTCAATCTGAAACGCTGTCGCTTGAGGATGCAAAACTCAGCACACTCTACCAACGTGTTATGCAAAAACTCACTGCTGATGTGCAAAAGGACATTCGGAAAGAGCAGCGAGCCTGGTTAGCAAACCGAAATAGAGCCTGTAACGCACATGGAAAAGAGGCGGAGCATTGCCTGATACAAGTGTACCGTTTAAGAAATTCTGAGCTTGGCCAGCTACTGGCATTTGATTCCGGTAACAATCCAGGCGCCAAGGATAATCTGAAAATATTGCGAATAACCCCGAAAGGAGACAATGTCCCTGCCGGTCGACAAATAGTAATCCAGTTTGATCAACCCGTTGTTCCTCTTGGGCGTATGAGCAGAGATGCCAGTGAAATCCCCATAGATATCGAGCCGGAACTCAACTGTGAATGGCGATGGATTAATACCAGCGCTCTGGCATGCCAGCTTCGTGAAGAGGACAAGATGCTGAATGCCACTCGCTATCAGGTTCAAGTCAATAAAGGGATCACCACTGAGCATAATGTTGGTTTGGAGAAATTGTTACTGCACACTTTTACAACCGCCAGGCCACGGGTAACCTATACGCGGTTTTTCAATTGGTTATCCCCCGGTTCACCGTTGATTCAAGTGACCTTCAGTCAACCGGTGACAAAAAAGTCTGTAGAGCAAACCCTGACAATGACTGCTCGTCAATCGTCACGGGACACGCCTGTTGGTGTCATAGCATTTCCTGACACCATGCCAAGAAAGCTGCCCTATTGGATGCAGGATCCGGGCCCAGATACACAGGTATATGATCAGTTATCCTCTATTAATGGTGATGAAGCAAGAAAGGTCTGGCTGATTGAGCCGGTCAGAGAGTTGCCGGGGAATGAAACGATCTGGCTGGAGGTAAAACCCGGTCTTATTTCATCGATGGGGCCGGAAAAAGGTGTGGAGGAGCGCACTATTGTAAGTTTTGATACGTATCCAGAGTTTGAATTTACCGGGATACGCTGTACCTTAAAAGGTACTACCGATGCACTGGACTTGACGGTTGAGACCCTGGAAGAAAATGCGGGAAGAGCCGGTGATGCCAGTAAAGCAGCCTTGCTTAAACGATGTGCACCGGGTAAACGGGTGGCATTGATATTTTCATCACCGGTTAAAAACTCAATGGTGAGGGACTATGTGTCAATATCACCTCGGTTGGATGGTGGCAGAAAGGATTATGACCCCTGGGAGAACGTGCATGACTGGACAAGGCTCACCTCGCCACATCGCAAAGACAAACAATACTATGTGCGGTTGCCTGCGCTGTTGCAGGCATACCAAAGATACAGCGTTAAAATAGATCATGTAAAGCTGGGCGATGAGTTTGACAGAAAGCTGAATTCATCAAAGGCCGTAACATTTTTTACTGCGCATCGAGAGCCCAGGCTGCATCTTAATCACCATACCGCGGTATTAGAAAAAAACGTTGATAGCGATATCCCTTTATACGTTACTAATCTCAATGCCATTAGGTTCAATTATCAAAGGCTTACTCCCGGTCAGAGTGACAAGGGCTTACAATCAACCATTCGTGTGCCGCAGGTACAGGATGTAGCATTTCCCATGCCGATGGGGGTTCGAGAGTTAATTGGCGAGAAGACGGGCGCTATTCGGGGCTCTCTACGTCCGGCTCCAACCCCTCCGGGTTATGAGCATGACCCTGAGTTTTTTATTCAAGTCAGTCCTTTCCAGATACACGCCAAAATGGGGCACTTTAACTCATTGGTATGGGTTACCGATTTTGCCAGAGGGCGGATTGTAAAAAATGCAAAAGTGACTCTTTTTAAGGGCACCTATAACAATCTGGTAGAAATCGCCGAGCTAAGCTATTCCGCCAAAACAGACAACAAAGGGCTGGCTGCACTGCCTGGCATTGCAGAGCTTGACCCCGGACTTTCTCTGCTCAGGCGCTACCATAGAGCAGAGGACCCCCGTTATTTCATTAAGGTTGAGAAAGGCGGGGATAGCGCCCTCATTCCACTTGATCACTACTTCCAGGCCAGAACCAGCGGGGTTTATCCATACGTCCTGCGCCAGGGCGGTCATACGCACGCATGGGGAACAACGCCCCAGGGCGTTTATAAACTTGGGGATACTATTGATTATAAAATCTATGTACGCAACCAAAGTAACAGGCACTGGGTTCTGCCGGGAAGTGGTACCTATACGCTTAAGGTGATAGATCCTCAACGTAAAACGGTGCACGAACGCAAGGAGATTACTCTCACAGAGTTTGGCGCCATGTCCGGCAGCTTTAGTGTGCCCGCACAAGCTGCAATGGGATGGTATCATTTTCAACTGTCCCCCACGTTGAAGAGTGGTGAAAAACGGCCCAAATTTACCTGGCGGCCTCTGTCCGTTCTGGTTAGCGATTTCACCCCGTCACCCTTTCGAGTGAGCACCGAGCTAAATGGAGACCAATTTAAGGCCGGTCAACGTGCTGAAGTGACCTCATTCGCTGCGCTGCATTCCGGCGGACCGTTCACTGATGCTGAAATCCGTTTAACCGCACGGCTTAGCGCCAAACCCTTTATTACAAACAGCCCTGCGCTTACAGGCTTTAGCTTTGGAAGCCACAGCGAAAAATACCTGACTGCTCCACAGAAAAAGCTGCTGGATATCCGCGGCAGACTGGATGGTTCCGGTCAGTATGAGGATGGATTTTCTCTGCCTGATGCCGATATTTATTATGGCAGTATTCTTGTTGAATCGGCGGTGAAAGATGACAGAGGCAAGTTTGTAGCCTCGACAGCGAAGGCCGACTACGCAGGCAGAGACAGATTTGTTGGTTTGCGCAACACACAGTGGCTGTATAAAAAAGGAAAAAAAGCCGCATTGGAAACCGCAGTCGTAGATGAAAAAGGGGAGTTGATTGCCGGCTCTGATATAAAAATATCAATTCGCCATCAGGAATTGAAGGTAAGCCGGGTTAAAGGGCCGGGGAATGCCTACCTGACAAAAAATATATCTGAGTGGGTGGAAAAGGATACGTGTGAAATCAGATCGCAAAGCAATCCGGTTACATGTAGCTTTACACCCCGGCAGCCCGGTTACTTTCAATTTGTTGCTACTGCCAATGATTCAAAAGAACGGGAACATAAAACAATGCTCTACGGATGGGTAACCGGCAGAGGAAATGTGCTTTGGGAGCAGACTCAGGACTACACATTGCAAATAATTCCCGAACAGACAGACTATAAAGTGGGAGATACCGCACGATACCTGATTAAAAACCCGTTTCCAGGGGCCAAGGCGCTGGTCACTGTAGAGCGCTATGGGGTAATTGACAGTTGGATAGAAAAGCTCGACACGGGCACACCGGTTGTTGAAGTAAAGGTAAAAGAGGATTACCTGCCCGGGTTTTATCTATCTGTTGTGGTTGTCTCCCCGCGAGTTGCAAAACCCATTAGCCCGGAAAAAGTTGATCTGGGCAAACCCAGTTATCGAATTGGATATGTCGCCACCCAGGTTAAAGATTCCAAAAAGGAAATCTCTATTGATGTTACCTCAGACAAAGCCGTTTACAAACCCAGAGAGACTGTCACGGCAACGATACACGTAGACCAAAAAACGGTTAATGGTGAAAAGGTTGAGCTGGCCGTTGCCGTTGTGGATGAGTCGGTTCTTGCGCTTAATCAACAGGGTATTGGATATTACGATCCGTACCAGGGGTTTAACAAGCTGGACTCTTTGGATGTCTATAACTATAGTTTAATGAGTCGTCTGGTGGGGCGTCAGAAATTCGAGAAAAAAGGCGCAAGTCCCGCTGGTGGCGCAGGATCACTTTATTCAGCGTTGCGCAACCTGTTTAAATTTGTCAGCTACTGGAACCCATCACTCAAACCCGATTCAGAGGGCAATGCAACGATCAAATTCGACGTGCCTGATAATTTGACCGGGTGGCGGATCCTGGCGATGGCTGTTACCCCTAATGATCGAATGGGCCTTGGCCACTCAAACTACAAAGTGAACAAGCCCACAGAAATCCGGCCCGTTATGCCAAATCAGCTGGTTGAAGGCGATAGCTTCATTGCTGATTTTAATATCATGAATCGCACGGATAAGGCACGCCGGCTAAAAGTCAACGTAGAAATTAAAGGCGCATTGTCTGACACTTCACCCACTTCATTTCAACGCTCGCTTGAAGTGGCGCCCTATAAACGCAGCAACATAGGCTTCCCTGTAGTTACTAAAGGCAGTGGCGAAGTACACTTTCTCGTATCGGCAATCGATAACATGGATAGCGATGCAATGGAGCACAGAGTGCCTGTAAATATTCGCAGATCGCTGCAAACGGCGGCTGATTATGGAACAACCGTATCCTCCGAAGTCTCAACATCGCTCAGTATCCCCCAGGGGATCTATCCTGAATCCGGCGAGGTGGGCGCTATATTATCACCTACGGTGATAGGAAATATCGATGGCGCATTCACCTATGTTAAAAATTATCCGAATCTGTGCTGGGAACAGCAGCTTAGCAAAGCGGTGATGGCCTCCTCGTACCTTCGCCTAAAAGATTACCTATCCAAAGATCTTCAGTGGGGCTCCCCTGAAGAAGATATTTCTACGGCCTTAAAAGCGGCGGCCGGTTTTCAGGCCCCGAATGGCGGAATGGGCTATTGGAGATCATCAAACCAGTATGTCAGTCCCTTCCTCACCGCATATACCGTGCTCGCTTTTAATTGGTTGCGTCGTGATGGCCATGCCATTCCCGCAGAAGTTGAAACACGTTTACTCGGCTATCTTGAAAAAATGCTCAGAGAAAACAGCTTCCCGACTTTTTACAGCAAGGGAATGTCATCGTCTGTCAGAGCTGTAGCCCTGGCAGCGCTTGCCGAGCATGATCGTATTAGTGCCGAGGATATTGATCGATATCTTGCACACGTTCCGGAGATGGATTTATTTGGCAAATCCCACTTTTTACTCGCTGCTCTCAGGACCGGCACGCCGAAAGCAGCAACGCGTGAAATTCTGGATACTATTTTGGGACATGCCAGCCAGAGTGGCGGGCAATTTCAATTTACCGAAATTTTAGATGACAGTTACAATTACATATTGGCCACGCCGTTGCGGGCCAATTGTTCCGTTCTATCAAGCCTGTTGATTTCACAGCAAGATGAAACACTCGGAAACAGTATACGGGATATACCGTTTCAACTCGTGCGAATGATCACTCAAGCACGCGGTAATCGTGAGCACTGGAACAACACACAGGAGAATGTTTTTTGTCTCAATGCCTTATCTGATTACAGCCGGCGCTATGAAACGGAGGCGCCTGCATTTAAAGCCAGTGTTGCGTTCAAGGGCCAGACTCTGGGCAGCGCTGAATTTACCAAAGTAACGGATGAGGCTGTAGCGATAAAACGCGCCCTGGTGGGCAGTGATGAAGGTGAAAAAGGAGCTATTTCCATTAGCAAAGAAGGGGAAGGCCGCTTGTATTATTCAGCGCGGGTCTCCTATGCATTACAGGAAGATAGCGCTGCCCGGATAAATTCGGGTATTGAGATACGCCGAGAGTACAGCATCGAAAGAGGCGGGGGTTTCCAATTGCTAAACAGCCCGATGCAGATCCGCCGAGGGGATATTGTTCAAGTAGACCTGTTTGTGTCTTCACCGGCGGCGCGTCATTTTGTTGTTGTTGATGACCCCGTTCCCGGTGGTCTTGAACCTGTGAACACCGACCTTGCTACAGCTTCGATTATCGATGCAGACAAGGGAGCATTCAAAGCAGCGGAAGGATCATGGTGGTTGAATTTTAGCGACTGGACCTATTTTGGCGGATACTTTTGGAGTTTTTACCACAAAGAACTACGCCATGACTCTGCCAGGTTCTATGCCGACTACTTACCCGCTGGAAACTACCATTTATCCTACACCGCCCAGGCAATTGCTGAAGGTGAGTTTAGCATTATGCCCGTTCACACTGAGGAAATGTATGCTCCCGACGTGTATGGGAAGGGAGTACCTGCTACCTTGAAAGTCATTAACTAGCGCTATGAACACGTACCGGTTGAGTAGCAGGGGATTGCCAGCCCTGGGGGGGATAGTAATCTGTCTGATATTGATTTTGCTTGTGCTCAAGACTGTAGGCGCCTTTATTCCCTTTCCCACCGCACTGACGGTATCGAACAGCGCAGTCATTAAGCCAAAATACGTTGATCGCTACGGTAATTCCCTGAATGTTACCTACCAGAACGTGTGGAACCGGCATAACATTTCGCCTGTGCATGAAATACCCGAATTTCTTAAAACAGCATTTGTAGTCTCGGAAGATAAACGCTTTTATCAGCATTCGGGGCCGGACTGGCTGGCCCGTATCAATGCGCTAAAGCTGAATATCCTTGAGGGCCGGGCAATCAGGGGGGCGAGCACGATCACCGAACAGGTCGTTCGAATGATACATCCGCGCCCCAGAACCGTGTGGTCCCGATGGGTAGAAGGTTTTGAGGCTCACCGGTTGGAGAGCGCTTTCTCCAAACTCGATATTCTGGAATTCTATCTTAATCAGGTTCCTTATCAGGGAAAGCGCCGTGGTGTAAAAGAAGCTGCCGCCTTTTATTTTAACCGGGACATGGATACCCTGAGCAAGAAAGAGATGTTGGCCCTGGCCGTTTTTATTCGCGCTCCCAAGTGGCTTGATCCGGCAAAATATCCTGCAAGGCTCAATGATGCGGTAATGAAGCTGGCAGCAAGAATGAAAAGCATGGATTTACTCAGTCAGCCTGAATTTGAGCGACTTGAAAAATCCCCGCTAAAAGTGGAGCGTCCGAGTTTACAGGTAAACGCCGAACACTTTATTGAGTATTTAGAAAGCCGACTCTCAAACACATCGATGATGAGCCAACCCTCCGTGGTAAACACCACCCTTGATGCAGAATTACAGCAATCCACACAACAGCTACTCGATACACGATTGGATAATCTTGCTGATTTTAACGTCAACAATGGCGCTGTACTCATCATTGAACATGGCCGCAACGAAATACTGGCCTGGGTGGTTGGACATGCAGGAAAAAACAACAAGATCTATAACAAAATAGATCCAATAATTACCCCCAGACAGCCGGGGTCAGCATTAAAACCATTTTTATATGTGAAGGCTTTGGACATGGGATGGACCGCTTCCACCCTGATTGACGACCTTCCATTGGATGAAAGCGTTGGTTCCGGAATACACACCTATCACAACTATAATCGCGGGCATTACGGGAAAATTTCCATTCGAGAGGCGCTTGGTAATTCATTAAACATACCTGCGATTAAAGCAATCCAGTTTGTATCTCCCGCTGTCTTTCTGGACTTTATGTACGATCTGGGCGTGCGCAGCTTAACAAAACACCCGAATGTTTATGGAAGCGGTATAGCATTGGGTAATGGTGAAATGACCTTGCTGGAGTTAGTGAAAGGCTACACCACCCTGGCTAGAATGGGGGATCATAAACCCTTGTCCCTGCTTGACGGGGACCATTCGAAAACCGCCGGCAACCGTATTATTAAAGAAGACATTGCCAGCCTGATCGCCGACATCATTTCTGATCCAGCCGCTCGTGAAAAAGAGTTTGGCTGGGACTCGATACTAAATTTTCCTCATCAGACAGCCGTTAAAACGGGCACCTCCAGCGACTATAGAGACGCCTGGGCTATAGGCTACAACGACAAATACACTGTTGGTGTCTGGATGGGCAATCTTGATTACTCAGCAATGCACGAAATCACCGGCTCAGCAGGCCCTGCAGTAGTTTTACGAGCAGTATTCAACATGATTAATCGAAACCGGCAACACAGGCCGCTTTTCTTCAGCAGCAATTTGGAAAAATACAAAGTCTGTGTTGACACCGGCCTTTTTGCTGACAATGATTGTGAATCAAGGGATGAGTGGTTTATCCCCGGTCAGTATCCCTCAATACTGAAGGATCCCAATGAAAAAATCAGGGTACAAAAGCCCAGCAACGGATTACATCTGGCTATGGATCCGAGAATTCCTGATGAGAGTGAATATTTCCAATTTGAATTGTCTAACAATCACTCCATTGAAAAAGTAGATTGGTATATAAATAACAAAATAATTGGCTCTTCCAAACACCGCAGTTACAAATGGCGTCTTAATAAAGGGCATTTCTCCGTACATGCCAGAGTTTGGTCCAAAGAGCTCGCATCTCCGCTATTGGCTGAGGCCGTGCAGTTCATTGTAAATTAAAAAAACATTTGAACGTATTGAATCCTCGATTGGATTGAAAGAGAGTATCGCCTGTCATAACGAAACACGAAAGCAGGAATCCAGCGGTGATGAGACGGGCACAGTGGGTAAGCGACAGGACTTGTAGGACTGGATGCCTGCCTCTGCTCAGGTCAGGGGATAGATCTTTCGCAGGCATGGCGGGGGCAGGTATCAGAACCTTTCGACCAAAATTCTGCATTTCTCCCGCGCTCATGCAATATTCGTGCTATTCCCGCCACAGGCCATTGAATACCGCTTCACCCGGCCAATCCGTAGTCTTTTCATCCGAGCAGAATTTTCCAAGCACACCGATAAATACCTTCCTGCTGATCAATTTTGCGCCCAGGCTCTGCAGGTGCTGCGAATGCAACTGGCAATCGATCAATCTGAAATTCCTCGCCCTTGTCTCCTGCACCAGATGCGCCAGCGCTACTTTCGAGGCATCGGTAACACGGCTGAACATGGATTCACCGAAAAAAATCCGGCCAAAACTAACACCGTACAACCCGCCGACCAATTCATCGCCCAGCCAGCATTCCACCGAATGCGCATATCCTGCCGCATTCAGTTCATTGTAGGCGGTTTCCATATTTTTCGTTATCCAGGTATCGCTGCTATCCTTTCGCGGCTCCGAGCAGGCGGAAACCACTCTATCGAAGGCGCGGTTGAATGTAACGGTGAACGGTCTCTTTCTCAGGGTTTTACCCAAACTTCCGGAGACCTTGAAATCATCCAATTCCAACACGCAGCGGGGATCGGGCGACCACCAGAGTATCGGGTAGTCATGGTTGAACCAGGGGAATATGCCCATTCTATAAGCCTCGATCAGGCATTCAACACTCAAATTTCCACCTATGGCGAGCAGCCCGTCGGGATCCTGCAATGCCGCATCCACATCCGGGAAGTGATCGGAAAAGAGATTATCTCGTACCCAGTAGAACTTATCCTTGCTGCGATGATGGCTGTGAGTTGTCATTACTGCACCTTGCTATAGACAGAACGGAGCTTTAAATTCTCATAATATTCCATGATGACCCCGCTTTCCCGGTCCAGAAAATCCGATATAGCCGTTCTGAAGCCCTTATCATTGATCCAATGCCAGGAATAGGTCAGCACCGGCTCAAACCCTCTATTGATCTTATGTTCCCCTTGGGCCCCGGCATCCAGCCGCTTCAGGCGATGACGGATGCAATAATCGATAGTCTGGTAATAGCATAGCTCGAAATGGAGATACGGCACATAGCTCAGACAGCCCCAGTGCCTGCCGTACAGCGTTTGTCGGTCCTTCATCGCAAGTGCGCCGGCAACAGGCTTGTTTTGCCGAAAGGCGAGCAACAGCAGGGTCGAATCCGGCAGCGTTTCAGTAAGCGACAGCATAAAATCCAGATTGAACCGGGGCTCCCCCCATTTCTTGGCAAACGTAGAGCAGTAAAAATCATAATAAACCGCCCATTGCTCCTCGGTGATTTCGCCTCCCTCCAGGATCTCGATAACGGTATTACTTTTCTCGGACAATTGCCGCTCCCGCTTTATTTGCTTACGTTTTTTCGAACGCATCCGGTCGAGAAAATCCTGAAAATCCCGATAATCTCTATTGAACCAGTGATACTGGCAACCCAGACGCTCCAGCAACCGGCCCTGCTCCATGAACTCCCGACCCATATATTTGTGAAACAGGCAATGCACCGATGAAATATTATTCTCTCTGGCAAACTCAATGATTTCCTCGATAACAAGCCGCCCGATTGTGTCGTTGTCATAATCCGGGTGCACCAGCAGGCGCGGCCCGGCAACCGGAGTAAACGGGATAGCGGATACCAGTTTAGGATAATACTGCCCGCCCGCCTGCTGATACGCATCCGCCCAAAACCAGTCGAACACAAACTCCCCGTTTGAATCCAGTTTCACATAAAGAGGCATTGCCCCGGCCAATACCTTATTCGAATACACAACAACATGGCAGGGCTTCCAGTTCTGGCTTTCCAGGCAGCCATATATCTCCAGTCCATTCAGAAACTCATGCCGTATGAAGGGATAATCATCGGGGCTAAGCACATTCCATTCATCGGCCTTAATCGAAGCGAGCCGGTGGATGATATTTACGGTCAATGTCATTGCAGCATAATCGATAGAAAAGGAAACTAACCCGGATATTGCACCAATAGAGAGGGCAAAGCCCGCAATCAAACAAGCACCTTGCCCATGCCTAAATGTACCCGAACTGCGCTTGAATTTCCACCCGTAAAACGCCGACGTATTCAAGCCAGTTTCGCTGACGGCGACATCACCATCTCTGCCATCCCTGCTTCCGTGTTTCGTCCCGTATGACAGGATATACTCTCTTTCAATCCAATCGGGGATCCTATACGTTCAGAGGAGGTTGCAAAATGGAGATGAAATTACACCGGCTGGCCGGAACGCATCTATGCCGGCTCCCACACGCCCCAGAAACTGAATCCGAGCGCTTCCCCGCAGCAGGAGGAGATGATCACCGAGTTGCGGCCTTGCGCTGGTCGCTGGATGATGGGGTCGAGGTGATGAGCAAGCTGAATAAGCAACCAGGCTCTGTGCGGGTGGCCATGGACCGGGCTACGCGCTTTGTATGGGAAAAACTCATGGAGTGCCGCGATGCCGCCACGGTCTCAACGTGTCTGCGTGAGTTCCTGGATGCGTTCCCACACCCGGCGCATACCCTGCTTACCGATAAGGATAGCGCGTTCACAGACCGCAGGGTGTTGCACTTCGGACTGGAAGTCAACGGGGGGCTGGGGGTTGAGGCAATAGCCGGGCTAATCCTGAATACCGCTCAGCTCATCGTTTTGCGATACTGCCGATAATACTCCATAGCCTTATTCACATAATTGCGGGTTTCCTTATACGGCGGCACCTTATTGCCGTATTTTCGTACCGCTGTTTCCCCGGCATTATATGCCGCCAGAGCCAGCACCAGATCATTGTCGAACATACGCAGCAGATCCCGCAAATAACGGGTTCCGCCCTTAATATTATCCTCCGGGTTTTTTCTGTCCTTAACCCCGTATCTCTTTGCGGTCAACGGCATCAATTGCATCAAGCCCACCGCCCCCGCTCTCGAAACAGCATTCGGATCATAGGCAGACTCGGTAGTGATCACCGCATGCAACAAGGTATGCGGCAGTTCGTAGGTCTTGGCCAGAGCTTTAATCAACCGGTCATATTTTTTCTGGTTTTCCTTCCAGTTATGATTTTTAATCCGGTGCTCCTGCTCGGTCCACCCCTTCCAGGTTTTGACCAACCGCTTATAACCGTCATGCTTCGGTCTATCCGTCAAGATCACATGCCCCTCTTGATTGATATACCGGTAAATATCGGCAAATACTGCAGCCGGGCAGCATGAGATCAATAAAACCGACAGACAAAATCGCTTCACATTCATAAGATGCCGTTAATAATTACATATTGAATTTATAAACTTCTTCCAAGTTTATAACAAATATACAATTATTTGAATAATAACCGCGGAAAAAATACCCGCCAGCAGATCATCGAGCATAATCCCGCTTCCCCCGGATACCTGGCGGTCCACCCATCTGATCGGCCAGGGCTTGACGACATCGAAAAACCGAAACAACACAAACCCAAGCAACATCCACTCCCACCCGTCGGGCGCAAACGCCATCGTCGCAAAATAACCCACGATCTCATCCCAGACTATGGCCGGGTGATCATGCGTTTGCAGGCGGGACGCGGTGAACCCGCACACCCCCACCCCGACCAGAAAACACAGCAACGTAACCGCAAGATACGGAGCTACATCCAGCGACTGCATCGGCAGGTACAACAGCGCCCCGACAACAGTGCCCGCCGTTCCCGGCGCCTTTGGAACCAGCCCGCTGCCAAAACCCAGGGAGAATACATGCAGCGGATTCAACAGGAAGGAAACGGGAACCGGTTTTGCCGATTTTTTGCCCATACCGGGAAACCAGGCGGACCGCCGCATCATTCCGCAGCAGGGAAGCGGAACCACATCAAGACACCGTATAGGCTTATTCTAAGGCTGTATCCGGTAAGCCTGTAAAGTGCTATCCTTCATCATCGGAATCAAGATAAGCCCCCGGTCTGCCACGTACTCATGATCGGCGCTGCCCTGGTTCAGATCCAGCAGTTTCTCCACCTTGCCGTCCGCATAGATATAGAACAGCTTGCCGTTAAACCAGTCGGTAACATAATAATTTCCGTCCGCGTCAATCTCGACACCATCCAGATTGCCAATCGGCATGCCGTCCCCAAGGCTCTTGATCACCTTATCCTGATAACCAATCTGCTTCAAATGCCCGGCGACCTCGGTAGCAAAGCCATCGGTCATTACCCCCCAGGCGCCGACGATCAGGCTGTCCCGTCCGGCATGCAAGCCATTGGGCGACTCCAGCTCCGGCGACTCCAGCCAGATATCGAAGGAAGCGCCCTCCAGGACATGAATGCGATTCAACGCCATATCGGAAACAAAAATCTTCCCATCCGCCGAAGCCGCAACATCATTCAAAAATTTCGCATCGGCAACCGCATACCTTTTCGTAACCGTGCCCGATTCAATATCGATCTCCACCAGCGCATCGATATCGGACACATACAATTTATTCTCATATATAGCAAGACCCTTGGGCGCGTTCAAACCGGAAACCCATGCCGGCTCAATGATTTCACCATCCAGCGACACAATAGAAATAGACCCCAGCCCGTCCTTATCCGTCGCATCCCCATTCACATTGGACACGTACAGCCTGTCCCTTTTCTCATCATAGACAACGGATTCAGGATTACTGAACCCCGAAATCTCCCAAAGTTTGCTCAAAACAACGCCCTCCGCAGAGGCGACACATGAAAATATAGCCATACAGACCAGCGAAATTACCCTTAGTGATTTGAATATCATTACTACTCCTCCGTAATTTGGATTGACCGACCCCCCCCAACCAGCATTAAACAAGCTGCGATACTGCAAGATACCTGCTGAAAACCAGCATGTCAATTGACCGAACGGTATCGAACCAGCATCTTTGGCGCTGCTCCCTCACCCCCGGCCCCTCTCCCAGATGTTTCGTCCCGTAGGTTATACTCTCTTTCAATCCGACTGGGGATGCAATACATTCAGAGATGGTTGCAAAATTGAACTTTAGGGTAAAATGATCGGCATTTATTTCTGTGGCCTACGGACGAAAGGGCGACAGATTGGTCTTGACGAAATATCCGGAACAGGTTAAATAAAGATATTTTTTGCAGAGAGGCAGGTTATAAAAACAGTGAAAAAACTCTTGTTGCAATTGGATACGGATGCTCATCCGTCTGTTTTCGATAGCGTGGTGGCCTACGATGGCGGAGCGGATCGTGTGATCGGGCACGGTAATGTGAACCCGGAGAATGTCACTCCGCTGGTTGAGGGCGCTATTTTTACCCGCCCTCCTAAAGAGAAGAAATATACCGCGATATTTGTAGGAGGCAGCTATATGGCAGCCGGAGAGGCGCTGTTCAAGGCGGTACAGGAGAAATTCTTTGCCGACTTCCGTGTGTCGGTGATGCTGGACAGTAACGGCAGTAATACTACCGCCGCCGCCGGGGTGGCAAAGCTGTTGCATAGCGGCACGGTGGCGGGGAAAAAGGCGGTGGTGCTGGCCGGCACCGGCCCTGTGGGACAGCGCGCCGCCGTTATGCTGGCCAGGGAGGGGGCACGGGTTACGATCACTTCGCGTGACGCGGGCCGGGCTGAAAATGCCTGCCAGGCGATGAATAAGGGTTTTGGTGTCGATCTGGAACCTGCCGAGGCAGTGGATAATGAGGCGAGGGCTAATGTGATCAAAGAGGCTCATATTGTCTTCGCAACCGGGGCCGCCGGCATTGAGTTGCTGAAACCGGAGCATTGGCAGAATAACGGCAATATCGAAATGATGGCGGACGCGAATGCAACCCCGCCTATCGGTATCGGCGGCACGAATATGCTGGACAGGGGGGAGAAGTATCAGGGCGCTATCGTATGGGGGGCAATCGGATTCGGAACCTTGAAGCTGGCGGTGCATAAGGCATGTATCGCCAGACTTTTTGAACGCAATGATCAGGTATTCGATGCAGAGGAGGTATTCGAGATAGCAAAGTCAATGGCCTAGCTATCCATCGGCTGAAGACCTGAAAGGTATGGAAGCGGAGCTTTGCCGGTGGAAACTTTGCCTGTATGGCGGTATCCTGAATCGGGGGCTGGCACGAGGGCCATTATTGCGGCGGCGGGACTGTGTATATGTGCGGAATAATTTTCCCGGCTACCGCAAAATTGCATCAGAGCTAAGCGGGGTTAGTGTATATGGCAAGTTATTTTACGGAACTTCTTAGCGCAACGGACGATGATCTGGTCCGGATTATGTATAAGGCTGATCCGGGGAATGAGTCCGATCTGATTAAAAGGATCGATACTATTGCGGCACAACTGGGCTTGAACCATACCCAGTTGGTCTGCGCCTTGGGATTCAATAAATCCATCCGTGATCTGTCGGATATATACAGTCAACTGGGCTTCAGAAATTATAAATTGCTGACCTACCGCCAAAATGAATTATTTACTACGGATACGTATAAGCAGCTCTCTATCGACAATATTCTCGACATCTATGCCGAACACCATAAAGACCGGGAGGCGCTGGATAACCTTCGCGATTTATTGCATTCCCGGCTGGGGCATATTGAGGCGGATATCGATAAAACTAATGATGCTACCCATATAATCAGCTATCAAATGGAGATCCGCTCTATCTATCAGTCCGGCATCGCCGATAGGTCTTTTGCCGATGAGCGGCTGAAAAAGGATATTGGGAAATTTCGCCTGCTGGCACATGAGCTCAATATTATTATCGAGGCTGGCCACTATCCGGCCAATAATTTTATTTTTATGGACATGATCTTGCCGGACGAAAAGAAGAGTTTAATCGAAAACAAGCTCGTTTCTGAAGAGATCATCAAAAACAGGCTGCAAAATGTAAAGATCCCTAATGAAGAACGGGAAATGCTGGAAGATTATATTTAGCCTCCGGGGCGCCTTTTATGGTTGTTGGCTGGCGCTATCCATACTGTAAGGTCTTCCACCGCGTGTAGTGCGCCAGGTCCGGTGATCCGGATACAGGGGGATTGGCGGACGGATATTTCGCTGCCCGGCAGGGAACCGGCAGTGATTTTGGTTGCCAAAAACTGGAAGATAAGGGTCCCGCCAATGCGGGAGCGCAATTCCATTTCGGAATATATCGGTGGAGAAGGATGTGCGACAATGCCGACGCCGGTTTGTGTCTGCGCTAAAGCTCAGTCATTAACTGATGCTGTCAAAACTATTATCCGCATCCGGATGCAATCATGCTGGTTTTGGATTCTCTTAATATCAGAAGGTCACAGGAGGAAAGGAATTAAATGTGTAGTTGTACGACTCGGCTTGTAACGTTATCAATGGCGTTATTCCTGCAATTATTTCCGGTGCAGGGTTACGCCGAGGAGGATGAGGTCATTCGAGTAATCGGGGTATCGCCAACACATGGGGCCAGTCTGCCGGAAAAATTGATCCCGTTCCGTGTGCAGACCGCCACCAGCGAGGACCTGGAACGAGCTCAAAGTTTAAATGTAACCGATTTTCTCAATGAAAACCTGGGCAGTGTGACGGTCAATGAGGCACAGAACAATCCGTTGCAGTCGGATGTGCAGTACCGGGGTTATACGCTGTCGCCGTTGCTCGGTCTGCCTCAGGGCCTGGCCGTTTATCAGAACGGTGTCCGCCTCAATGAGCCGTTCGGGGATACGATTAACTGGGATCTGTTGCCGGAGTCTTCTATTGCAAGTATCAGCCTGATAGGCGGCGCAAATCCTGTGTTTGGGCTGAATGCGCTCGGTGGTTCCCTCTCGATCACTACTAAAAACGGCTTTACTCATCCGGGTCACAGCGTGGAGGTCTACGGTGGTTCGCATGATCGCGTGGTCACCACACTGGAAAGCGGCGGCAATAATGGCACGTGGGGCTATTACTTCACCGGAAGTTACTTCGATGAGGATGGCTGGCGCGACGCCTCGCCTTCGGATGCGCTGAACTTTTTCGGCGCGTTACGTTACAGCGACGCGGATACAGAACTGGGTTTGAGTATCAATCACGCCGACACGGATTTGATTGGGAACGGCACCTCGCCGGTGGAATTGGTGTCTCTGGACAGGAAGGCCATATTCACTTCGCCCGATCAAACGGAAAATGATCTGCTCATGCTCAACCTCGAAGGAACACGTTCGTTGAATGATACCCTTCAGTTGAGCGGCAATTTGTTTTATCGCAAGAACGAGACGGATAGCTTCAACGGCGATGGTTCGGAGTTTGAGGGGTGCGAGGATGACGACCCCGGCACACCGGAAGATGAAACGGAGTTTCTATGTGAGGAAGACGGGGATGAACCTATAGAGGATCAATTCGGCGCTCCTGTTCCGGCAATGAATAATAACGATACGGAGAGAAATGCGATCAATAATGCCAGCGACAGGGAGCAGGAGGGTTTCGGCGGCAGTATTCAAATGAGCTCTAACGGTGAACTGGCGGGGTATGAAAATCAATACGTCGTTGGCGCGGCCTATCAACAGGGGCTTATCGATTTTTTCTCGGCGGTGGAAATTGCCACACTTAATGCCGATCGATCGACAAGCGCCACCGGTTTATTTATCCCGGAAGAGGGGATAAATATCGATGCGCGGAATCGGATCTGGTCTGTCTATGCAACCGATACGTTTTCCGTGAATGAAAAATTGGCGGTTACCGCCTCGGCAAGATATAACAATTCTCATATCGTAATCAGTGATCGCGGAGGCGATACCGGGCTGACAGAAGCAAATGATGAACTGAACGGCGACCATGATTTCAATCGTGTCAATGCGGCATTGGGCCTTAGCTACGCAATTGATGCCTATAGTAGTTTTTACGGCGGCTATAGTGAGTCATCGCGTGCGCCTACCCCAGTCGAATTACTCTGCGCCAGGCCCGAGGCTCCGTGCAGCCTGCCCAATGCATTTCTGGCCGACCCTCCGTTGGAGCAGGTGGTTACGCATAGTTTTGAAGCGGGTTTCAGAGGGACGCTGCATAACGGCGCCACCTACAACATCGGCGGATTTCACGCTACCAATGAGGACGATATTATTTTCGGTTCAACCGGAGGCGCGACCTCCAATGAAGGCTTTTTCAGAAATGTCGGCGATACCCGGCGTGCCGGTGCGGAACTGGGCCTGTCAGGGGTATTCCGTGACCGGCTGAGCTGGCATCTGAATTACAGTTTTGTGGATGCCACGTTCCAGACTTCCTTCCTCGGCACCAGCGCCAATCATCCGAATGCGGAAGATCTGGATGGTGACGGAGAAGACAATGAAATTCAGGTTGAAGCGGGCGACCGCATCCCCGGAATACCGCAGCATTCGCTTAAACTGGGGGTGGACTATGCGGTCAATGAACATTTTTCAATCGGCGCCGGCATGATCTACAACTCGGATCAGGTATACCGGGGCGATGAATCCAATGAATTGGATAAGCTGGATGATTATACTATTTTCAACCTGAGCGGCAGATACAGGATCAACCAGATGTTCACGGTATTTGCCCGTGTCAATAATGTGTTCGATAGCGATTATGAAAGCTTTGGCCTGCTCGGTGAAGCGAATGAGATCCCGGGCTTTGATGATTTTGAAGAGCCATTCTTTGTTGGCCCCGGCGCTCCAGCCTCGGTATATGCCGGAGTGCGCGCGCAGTTCTGATCTATCGGAGATCGATGCATCCGCGGTTTAAAATAAAAAGCCCCGCATGTGCGGGGCTTTTTTATAAGCGGCGTCTGTTGTTACTTTAACATCGCCTTTTCAAACATGCGCTCGATCTTGCTTGAATTGTTATTGCAACATTCAAGGGCGGAATCGGCGGCAGACTGAGCCTGACTGGCACTGTATGCGGCATCAGAAGCGGTGGTGCTCGCTGACTGAGCCAGGTTATAGGCATCATTTGCCCTGGATAGGGCCCGCTCGGCGGCCGCCTTGGCCTCCTCTACCTGTTGATTCATGCGGTTCACGTCGGCGGCACAACCGCCCAGCAGACCCGCTACAAGCGCAAAAGTTAAAGCTTTCATAATTTTAGATTGCATAGTCTATACTCTCCCGTTGAACTATTGCTGAGTTGCCCCAGCCTAGAATTTTCCCAGAACTTCCACAGCCATTATAATCACACACTCCAAATGATCAAGCAATTGCTAACCGTCAACCAGAATGAGACTGCTGAAGCTATAGTAACATTGTCAGTGAAGCAATTGCCAATAAATTGTGCTAATTCGCCGATTTATTTTTACCTTGCTTAAAATATATAAGAGTAATTCAAATATTTTAAGGGTAATTCTGTTTCACCACGAGGCGCGTGTGCCGGAACTGGAGCGTGTTTCAAAATGCCTGAGCGAAAACTCGGTCAACGCGCCTTCATAGGATGACAGGGGGTTATCTTCACAGTATTCGTCCATCCAATCAAGGATTTCTTCGAGTTTCATCTTGCCTGAAATGCTGTAGGTTTTTTCCAGAATGATGTTGGTAGCGGTCAGATAGCCCATTATATAATTTTTGTAATCGCCGATGTCATTTTGCTGCCGGGCCTTGCTGTAGGTAAAGCAAGCCTTTTTACCCTTGCCCCAAACGGCATAGTTGCCTTCATTGTCAGCCGCTATGGCGCGCGGAGAGGCGGCGCAGAGGAGAAATAGTGTCATCAGTGCCATGCGCATATTTTATTCCTCGATGAACCGGCAATATGATCGTCTGATTCCTGCAGCCATTACTTCACACCAGAGAGGTTTTGCGAAAAGGCAGAGGGCGGGCAGGAAATTGATTTTTCAGAAATTCCATCTGGTCGGCCAGTATTCTTCGGTTGGAGAGAACCAGATATTCGGCCCAGTTGGGAACATAGGGCACGGCCAGCAGCGGCATATGCGCGGCTTCAGGAGCTCTGTCGCCTTTGCGAGTGTTGCAGGATCTGCATGCGGCAACTACATTCAACCAGCGGTCCTTGCCGCCTCTGGACAGAGGAATGACATGATCGCGCGTCAGTTCGCTGTCTGGATACTGGCCGCCGCAGTACATGCACAGGTTGGCATCACGCAAAAATAATTCCCGGTTATTCAAGGGGGGGATCGTGCGTTTGATCTGCCTGATTTTGCCGGAGCGCTTGATGGCAATAATTGAATTGACATCGACACGGGATTTCCTGCCGGTGAAGCGCGACACGCCGCCGCGAAAGGTGAACACGCTATCGCCCGCGGTCCATGCCACCATGTCGCGGCTGTACAGGGATACCGCATGTTGCCAGGGTATCCACCTTAGCGGGGCGCCGGAAATATCGAGTCTTAATATCAACGCAGTCATTGCTATGTATCGGTTGCCTTTTTCAGATCGTGATAATTTTTTAATGCTTGTGCCGTATTAGAGTATAGATTATACGACGATGTCAATCAGGACAAGGAATTTGAAGCGGCCGGTATTTTGGCCGGCCGGAGTGATGGAGCAAAACCATGGCGGGCGCACGGCGAAATACCGGATTGCGCCTGCGTATGTTTCACCGAAAATTGGCACAAAAGCAGGCGATACAGTATATTGTGCGGATAAATTTTCAGATCCCCCCTTGTGTCTACAGGGGGTAACGGTGTATGAACGGGAGCAGAAATGGGGAGAAAAAATAAAAAGAAAAGGCAGGTTGCGCGCAAACAGGCCGCCAGACAAAAGGCGGCTAATGCCGGTGGCGGGCTTGCGCAACTCGGCGATAAAACCGGCTCAGGGGAAAACAGTGCCGGCAGTGCGCCGGTGGTGCGCGGGAGCAAGCCGCAGTTGGCCTGGGCTCCGCTGCTGAACGGATTGTTGATATTCCTGATCGCGTCTCCGGCAATCGTCGGTCCATACGGGCAACATAATGGTTACACACCGGACCTGCACATGGCGGCTTATATTCAGGTCGGCGGAATGGTGTTGCTGACCGTGTTTCTGTTCTCATGTTTTTTTTGCAGGCGAATTGTCGTTCCGCGCTCTCCGCTATTGCTGCCGCTGTTGATTTTCTATGCCTGGGCAATGCTTTCGGTGCTGTGGGCCGGCACGAAGTATGAGGCAATTGCGGATGCGCTCGATTGGAGCGGGGCGTTTGTATGCGCATTGCTGATCGTATTGCTGCTGCGTGAGATCAGGTTATTGCGGCTCCTCCTGTTTTTCCTGCTCGCCAGCGGTGTATGTATGGCCTTGTTCGGGATCGGACAGTATCTGTTCGGGATAGATTGGGTGCAACAGCACATAGTGCCGGCTGCTACGTTCAGCAATAAAAATATGGCGGGACAATATGGCGTTTTGACCTTGCCGATTGCGGTAGCTTTTTTCCTGAATTCGGCAAATACCGGAAGGATCCGGCTCTTTGCGATGGTAATCGCGTTGTTGATGACCTATATCTTCTACACTCGCGCACGCGGAGCAATGGTCGGTTTACTTACGGAAATCATTGTGATGGGCTGCATTTTGTTCTATTTCAAGCGAAAACATGGCTTCCATATTTTCGGCGATCTGCCGGTGAAGAAAACTGCGCTGGCGTTGTCACTGCTTGCCTTTATCGGCATGGCCTACCTGACACCGGCAATGTTTGGCAACGCAGACAAAGTACTGGAGGCTTCGATTGGCGGAAAACAGGAAGTATTGATGGCCAAGCACGGCGGTGAAAATTTGCAGTATTTGATGGATTATACCGCCAGCGGCAATACTCGCATGACGATATGGGGTAACTCCATTCCAATGATCAGGGACAATCTCCTGATCGGGGTCGGGCTGGGCAACTGGACGATTCAATATGGGGCCTACCAATCGTGGTTCAGGCCCGATAAAAAGCTGCAGCAAAGCTTGTATCATACCAACGCCCATAACGACTATATTGAGATATTGTGCGAGTTGGGCATCATCGGGTTCGTGCTGTTCGTATGGGTGGTGGTGTCACTGCTCAAAGTGGCAGGGCGTCTGTTGGCGAATTATGACCGGGAATATTGCCTGATAGCCATGGCGTTGGCGACGGCAATCGTGGGGATTGGGGTGAATGCGGTATTCAGCTTCCCACTGAAGCAGCCTGTTCCGATTTTCATGCTCATGACCTATATCGGGGTGCTTTCAAACCTGTACGGGGCAAAGTTTGGGGCCGGACGGGAGCTTGTTTTGTCCTTAAGCCGTGCGCCGGTCAGAAAACTGGCTGTCCCGGCCGCGGTCTTTGTTGCGGCCATCATGACCGCCAGCTTGTTTGTCCTGCAATATAACTGGTACCAATCTGAGCTGCATTACCGCGAATCGGTACTCAGTCTCCAGCAGAAAAAGTACCAGCTTTCATATATTGAATCCAAACACGCCTATGAATTGAATCCATTGCGCGCTACCCTTTTGTGGCTACAGGCGGCCGCATTACTGCAGATCGGTCGCCAAGACTCCTATAACACGGCGATCGCATTGTTGGAAGCAATGCGGCGCGAGCATCCGTATACGTCCAATATGCTCGCCAGTCTGGCAACCGCATACAGCGAGGGGGGACGCCATGAAGACGCGGCGGAAACCATCGGAGCTTTGGCACGGTTGCAGCCGGACAACCGCAGGGTGCGCTATCGGCACGGAGGCTTGCTGTTTAACGCCGACAGATTCGAGGAAGCGATAACCGAGTTGCAGGCCGCACGCGCACTCTATGCTTCCGAGCCGAAGAAACGGAGCAGCAAAAATATGGTGGCAAAGATCGATGCAAAGCTTCTGGCAGCGGAGCACCAGGCCGAAGAGGGGAAAGTGGGGGACACTTCTGAGAATGTTGATGGGTCCTAGCGCACTTTGTTTTTGGGCTTGCCTCTTACCGTTGAGGCAAAACTGAAATCAGCGAATAAGGACACGCTATCCTGCAACCGGCACTCGGACGTGGCGGCTTACTCAGTCTGGAATAAATTTTGGCACGCCCATCAGAAAGTACATGGTGTTCAATCCGCCAATCAGCGTGACGCCCTCTTCTTCCGCTTTTTTCTTGCAATCATCGGTGAAGTCATCAGCGGAACTGATCACGAACTTTTGCACAAGCTCGCTTTCAGCCCATTCTACAAGTTGCTCGACTGCGCGAATGTCATCGCGATCTTTGCCTTGCTTCCACTTGACCTGCACCGCGATTTCAGGCGGCATAAACAGACTGTAGCTATGGTTGCCTGATTGTTCTTATTTTTTATGGGCCACAAATAAATCGGCCCAGAGAACCGTGGTATTGCGAAGGCGGATGCTGATGATTTGCGCAACGGTGAGCAGGATTTTTACCCCTAGCTTGCTGTGCTTCTGTATTAAATTCTGAAAATCCTCGGCGGTGATCGTCAGTATTACGGCATCCCTCTCGCAAACCGCACTAGCGGATAAGGGCTGACCGTCAATCACCCCCATTTCACCAATGCTTGCCCCTTTGGCTATTTCCGCAACTTTTACATGGGCCTTTTCTGCATGGCCTTCTGCGGTTTCCACCTTTTTAAAGATATTCATTACTCCCTCTACAACGATGCACAATGACAGTTGCTTCTCTCCTTCTTTCAATATCACTGTGCCGGCGGGCGCACTATATGCCTTGAACCACGCGGACAGTATTTCTGTTTCCTCCGCATCGAAATCCGAAAAAAATCCGGAGTCCTGTATCAATTGTAGTAGCTGCTCTTTCGAGCGGTGGTGTTCAGCCAGTAATGTTAGTTGTTTTTTTGACATGAAAATTTACCAAATACGTTCTGGATATGAGTCGACTATGCAGGATAGTCTATATGATTTACCTTTGCACGCTGACTATACCAGTATTGTATTGTCGCAGGCAATTTCAAGGCGCTATGGTCCGGCCTGCTCAAATATCTCTCCGCCAAGATCGCCGATCATCCGATCAATTTTCTGCTTTACAAGCTCAAGCATGGCGGTATCGATGGATCGCAGCACCAGATTGACCCCCAATCTGCCGGATCGGAAGAATGGGTAACTGCCAATACTGACTTCTGTATGTTGATCCTGTATTGCTTGCAAGGGGGCGGCGAAACCTGCTTCACGCAGATCGGTGATGATGTTGACCGTCTCCATCGGCACACCGCCCGCCAGCCTGTCGGTCATCCCGGAAAACATCGCCTGCATGATTACGGGAACACCTGCCAATACATATACGTTATCGATTTGAAATCCCGGCGCTCCGCTGACCGGATTGTCAATCAGCACGGCGCCGTCGGGAATGTGCGCCATTTTAAGGCGGGCTTCGTTCAGTTCGCCGCCGTTATGAAATGCGGTTATTTTTTCAACCGCCTGCCGATTGCGCAACAACGGTTTGCCAAAACATCGGGCTATGGCGGCACTGGTAATATCATCGTGCGTGGGCCCTATTCCGCCGGTGGTAAATACGTAACTGAGCCGGCTCTTATAGTCATTGACCGCATCGATAATCGCCTTTTCTATATCGGGTATAATGCGACATTCCGCCAAACCGATTCCAAGCCGGTCCAATTGCTGACCGAGAAAGGCGAGATTGGTATCCCGGGTTCTTCCGGAAAGAATTTCATTGCCGATAATAATCAGCCCGGCGGTATATTGCATCTTTGCAGGATTCATCGGCGCCACCGCAAACTGTCATACGGGGAACGGGATGCGGATAAGAAACCGGCGGTTCCGGCAAAGCGGCTCGGCAGGTTCCGCATCACCCGGCCGTGGGATCGGAGGCCTGCACCGGAGTGCAGTCCTTGATTCTGATGATGTTGTTGTCTTGATCCAGATACACCAGGGTGGGTTTAAATTGTTTTATCTCATCCTCGCTCAATGAAGTATAGGCACAAATAATGATGCGGTCTCCCCGGCCGGCCTTATGCGAGGCGGCGCCATTGACGGAAATAATGCGGGAATTTTCCTCGGCGCGAATCGCATATGTGGTCAGGCGTTCGCCATTTTCAATATTGTAGAGTTGTATCTGCTCATGCTCGTGTATGCCCGCCTTGTCCAGCAAAATTCCGTCTATTGCGCAGGAGCCGTCATAATCCCGCTCGGAATGGGTTACACAAGCCCGATGCAGCTTGGATTTAAGCAGTGTTATATACATAATTTCAATTCCATTTTACACAAACCGGAATATGTTTCACAAAACAACCGGGCTCAGACGGCTATTGCCGCACCAGAATGTTATCGATCAGCCGCGTCCTGCCCAAGCGGACTGCGGCCAGGATAACCAGTTTCCCGTCCCGCGGCTGACTCAGGTTCTCCGCATCACATACAGTAACATAATCGGTCTCGAAACCATCTGCAAACAAGCGATCAAGGGCCGACTGCTGCAATTGTTCATAGTCTGTACTGCCACGGTTAATCTCCTCGGCCATCTGTGCCAGGGCTTTATGGAATAATGGGGCTCTGCGCCTTTCATCCTCGCATAAATAAGCGTTGCGCGAACTCACCGCCAGGCCGTCTGTTTCCCGCACCGTGGGTATGCTGATAATGTTTATCGGATAGTGCAGATCACGCACCATCTTTCTGATAATAACAAGCTGCTGATAGTCTTTTTCGCCAAAAACAGCGTGATCGGGCAATACGATATTGAATAGTTTGGCAACAATCGTGGCAACCCCTTCAAAATGCCCGGGACGAAAGCGCCCGCAATATTTATTTTCAAGCTCCGGCGCCTTCACCCTGGCGCCGCCGTGCAGGTCAGTGGAATACATTTCATGCACCTCGGGAACGAAAACCAGATCGACATTATTATCGTCGAGTTTTTCCAGGTCTTTATCCAGCGTCCTCGGATACTCAGTATAATCTTCACCTTCGGCAAATTGGGTCGGATTGACAAAAATCGTGGTTACAATGCAGCCGCCGGCACTTTGCGCTCTTTCAATCAGCGCCATGTGACCGGCGTGCAAATTGCCCATCGTCGGCACCAGAATAATCGGAATACCCTGCAGACGGCAGGTTTTGACGGACTGTCTGAGTGCGGCAACTGAACGAATCTGAGGGATCAACTGAATTGATGCTCCACAGCGGGGAATGCGCCCGATTTCACGGCCTCGATATAGCGTTCAATGGCCGCAGAAATGGAGGATTGTCCATCGAGAAATACCTTTGAAAATTTATTCGGCTGCTCCGTAATGCCAAGCATATCATGCAACACCAAAACCTGCCCATCGCAGCCGGCGCCCGCGCCGATGCCAATCACCGGGATCGCCAGAAGTCTGCTGATCTCGGCGGCTAATCCTGCGGGTATGCACTCGAGCACGAGCAACACCGCCCCGGCATCCTGCAGGGCACGCGCATCGCTTCGAATCTGCTCGGCCTCGGCAGGCGCCCTCCCCTGTATCCGATAACCGCCCAATTTATGTACAGATTGCGGGGTCAATCCCAAATGGCCGCATACCGCTATACCCCGGGCGCTTAGCAGTGAAACCGCCTCGATTACTTCCCGCCCGCCTTCGAGTTTCACCACCTCCGCACCGCCATCGCTCACAAGACGAGCGGCATTGCCAAGGGCTTGCGCCGGGGTCGCATAGCTCATAAAAGGCAGGTCGGTAACCAGCAATGCGCGCCGTCTGCCGGCGCTCGTTATCCGGGAATGATAAATCATATCGGACATCTTTACTTTCAGCGTGGAGTCCCCGCCCTGCAAAGCCATTCCCAGCGAATCGCCGACCAATATCAATTCAATGCCGGCATTATCGAGCAACCGGGCAAAACCGGCATCATAGGCGGTTAAACAGGCTACCTTTTCACCTTCCCGTTTCATGCCGCGCAATGTGGCAACCGTAACCTTGTCGGTCATGAATTCCCCGGATTGAAATAATGCTTGCCGTACGAAAGGCTTTGCATGTGCTCAAGTAACAGTTCATATTCTTTGTCCCGCCCCACCAGATCGAAATCATGGGTGTTGATGATAAGCAGCGGGGCGCCATTGTAGTAATGAAAAAATTCGATATAGGCATCATTGACGCGCTGCAAATAATCCCTGTCTATTCCTCTTTCATAATCATAGCCGCGTTCAAAAATTCGCCGCATCAGATCATCCGTCGGGGCCTGCAAATAAATCACCAGATCGGGCAAGGGCGCATCCAGCGAAAGTCTTTCATATACCTGCCGATACAGTGATAATTCATCATCGTCCAGGGTGATATTGGCAAATAACTGATCCTTCTCCAGCAAAAAATCGGCGATTTGTGCCGGTTTAAAAATATCCGGTTGCCGCAGACTCTGTATTTGTCTGGCGCGCTGAAACAGGAAATGTAATTGTGTGGGTAATGCAAAGGCGCGCTGATTGGCATAAAACCGGGATAAAAAAGGGTTTTCCATCGTTAACTCCAGAATCGGCTCGGTATTGAAGGTCGCGGCAAGACGCTTTGCCAGCGTGGTTTTACCCACTCCAATCGGACCTTCGACCACAATATAATCAAGTTTTCGCTTCATTCGATCTTCTGAATATCTGCATCCCCGCAGTCCTGTAATAGAGCGGCAACAGAACCTAATCCCGGTATATCCAGATCCCGCGCTATCTCGACCAGGGGGATCAACACAAAGTTTCGGTTTTTCATCTCGGCATGCGGGATGGTAAGACGCTCATTATTTATTTGCTGACGGCCGTACAGCAGGATATCCAGATCGAGGGAGCGCGGCCCCCAGTGTTCGGCTCTGACCCGGCCCTGCCGGGCTTCAATCGCTTGTAATTTATCCAATAAACTATCCGCTTCGAGACCGGTATTGATTGCGACCACCGCGTTGATAAAATCCGCCTGGTTCTGAGGGCCAACCGGTTTGCTTCTGTATAATGATGACGCCCTGCATAGCGTAATATCCGGGGCCGATGCAATGGTTTTTATTGCCCGCCTGAGCTGCCTGTACGGATGTGATTGATTGCTGCCAAGGCCAATATATGCCCGGATCATGATTCCGGTATCTTAGCTTTTCGTCGGTGCCCCACCCTGTGGGTACGGCGTCTGTTACGGTTCTTGCCGGCTTCCAGTTCCCTGTACATCTCGGTATTCTGCTGCTCAGTCCACCAATCCACTTGCGCCGCCAGTTCCTCTCCCAATTTATGCCGCAAAAGCAAGAAATCATACGCGGCACGAAATCTGGGATGCGCCAGGACGCGCTTGCTGCGTCTCGGAGAGCAGTTCCCCAATCGAGGCTGCATTGACCATATCTCACGGGCAATGCTTGTGTGATGCCTCGGCATTGACGTAACGGAAATTTGTTTCGAGATCACCGTATCGATTGCCAGTTGGTATGCATCGGATTCACTCAGGTCGTTCGCCAAATGTCGGTCTCTGATTTCCTGCAACGGCTCCCACAGCAATGCCGCAATTAAAAATCCGGGTGTGATAGGTTTGTTTTCCGAAAATCTCTGATCCATATCGGCAAACGCATGGCAGAGGAAGGTATGCGGAAACCCGCCCTCCTCCCGCGACAGAATATCTTCCGTCAATGGAAACAGATAGCGGAACAAGCCATGATTTCTCAATGCTTCGAAGGTTTGCAATGAAACGCCCCTCATAAACAACTTGAGCACCTCCTCAAACAGTCTGGCCGCAGGAATATCCTCGAGCAGATAGGCCAGCTTGTAGATCGGCGCTTCAGTATCGGGATGAATATTTAATCCCAGCTTCACCGCAAAACGCACTGCCCGTAACAATCTCACCGGATCCTCGGTATAGCGTTTCTCGGCATCACCAATCAGTCTCAACTGACCCCGTTCAAGATCGGCAACACCGCCTACATAATCAAGCACCGAATAATCCTTGATATTGTAAAACAGCGCGTTCACCGTAAAATCCCGCCGCCAGACATCGTCTTCAATATTTCCGTACACATTATCGCGAATAATCCTGCCCTCCAGTGACCGCCCCTCGCCCGTGTCCGATACATGATGCGGCGCCCTGAAGGTCGATACTTCGATAATTTCCCGCCCAAAGCGGATGTGCGCCAGACGGAACCGCCGACCAATCAAACAGCAATTCCTGAATAACTCCCTGATCTGTTGAGGCAAAGCGTTGGTTACCACATCGAAATCCTTCGGTTCCCTGCCCAGCAGCAGATCCCTGACACTGCCTCCTACCAGAAACGATTGGTAGCCGGCATTTTTCAGGCGATACAGCACCTTCAACGCACTGTCACTGATAGCCGCACGGGAGATAGTATGCTTCTCCCTCGGAATGGTTACCGGCACGGGCCGTAAACTGCGTATATTCTCGTTTGCATTCACATCGGTCTCCTGTCTCAATAAATTACCTTGTAGAGTGGTCGTCTGCTTGTATAATAGCATCAAATTGAAGCGGGCTCCCTTCGTCTAGCGGCCCAGGACATCGCCCTCTCACGGCGAAAACAGGGGTTCGAGCCCCCTAGGGAGCGCCACTTGTGCGGTGATTTGATAAACTCTTTACCTGAGCGCCCCGGCAAGCTCCGTCATAACCTTCCGCGCCGCATGAATCGTGCTTGCTATATCCTCATCCGTATGCCGGCTCGATATAAACCCGGCTTCAAACAAGGAAGGCGCCAGATACACCCCCTCGCCGAGCATCCCATGAAAAAATTTATTAAAATACTCGCGGTCGCATCGCATAACCTGCTCATAGAAACTGATCTCCGTCTCATTCGAGAAAAACAGCCCGAACATTCCTCCAAGATGATTGGTTGTGAACGATACCCCCGTTTCCTCAGCGGTGGCACTCAGTCCATCCAGCAACGATTGGGTTTTTTCTTTCAGCGATTCATAAAAATTCGCGGACGAGATCAAGGTCAGTGTCGCAAGACCCGCAGCCATCGCCACCGGATTGCCCGACAAGGTGCCGGCCTGGTAAACCGGCCCATCGGGCGCAATATAATCCATGATCGCCCGCTTCCCGCCAAAGGCGCCTACCGGCATGCCTCCGCCTATAATCTTGCCCAGCAGGCTTAGATCAGGGCTGATATTATATATGGACTGCGCCCCGCCCAGCGCCACTCTGAAGCCGGACATGACCTCATCGAAGATCAATACACTCTGATAATCATTACTCACCTTCCTCAAGACATCCAGAAACTCCTGTTTGCCCGGGACACAATTCATATTGCCCGCCACCGGTTCCACAATAATTGCGGCGATTTCTTCTCCCATCTCATCGAATACCCGTTCCACCTCAGCCGGCTCATTATAGCTGAGTGTGACGGTATGTCTGGCCAAATCCGCCGGCACACCGGGAGAGGTGGGCACTCCCAGGGTCAGTGCCCCGGAACCCGCCTTTACCAACAGGGAATCGGCATGGCCATGATAGCAGCCCTCGAATTTAACGATCTTATCCCGACCGGTATACGCTCTGGCCAATCGTATCGCACTGAGTGCCGCTTCCGTGCCTGAATTAACCATGCGCACCTTGTCAATTGCCGGCATCAACTCACAGATCTTGCCGGCCATTTCAGTCTCGATTTCACTGGGAGCGCCGAAACTAAGACCCCTGTCAACGGCGGCCTTAACCGCTGCCAGCACCTCGGGATGCGCATGACCGAGTATCATCGGCCCCCAGGAACCGACATAGTCAATATATTGCCGGCCTTCGCTGTCGTACAGATAGGCGCCACTCGCCCTCTCGATGAAAACCGGCGTGCCGCCGACAGATTGAAAGGCACGCACCGGCGAATTGACCCCGCCGGGGATAACCTGTTTTGCGGCAGAAAATAATTTTTCCGACATAACCCCTACCCGAAAGACGCACGGTATAGCCGCACCGCCCGTGCAATATCGGCGGCCCGATACAGACCGGACACTACCGCCAGCATATCCGCTCCCGCCTGCACAATTTCCCTGCCATTTTCCGGGGTGATCCCGCCAATCGCAATAATCGGCAGGGATACCGCCCTCCTGGTTTTTTGCAACTGCGACAGCCCGATCCTGGCGGCTCCGGGTTTGGTGGGCGACGAATGAAAGGCGCCGAGTGCGACATAATCGGCGCCGCTTCTTTCGGCATACACCGCCCTTTCCATCCGGTTATAGCAGGAATACCCGATCAGTTTGCCCTTGCCCAGGCTACAGCGCGCCTCATCGATAGATATATCCCGTTCGCCCAGATGCAGTCCGTCCGCCTCGATGTCCCCGGCCAATTGCGGATCATCATTGACAACCAGGGGGCAGCCATATCGGCGGCAAAGAGCAAGAAGCCGCTCCGCCAATACTGAATATTCGGGCGATCGCCTGTTTTTGTTGCGGTATTGTAGTAGCGCGATACCATTTTCCAGCATGATTTCCGTCTTGCTGATCACGGCGCTGCCCGGAAAATTCTCGCAGTCGGTGATCGCATAAATACCGGATGGCGGCAGGATGCTCATCGGCACACAATACCAAACATATTTAAGCCGGTCACAAGCGAACGAAGCGATCAGGCTGCAACTGGCCCCCGCCCAATTGCTGGCCGTGTTTGAGCGTATTCCAGGTATATTGCTGGGCAGTCTTTACCGAGGATTCCATATCGCCGCCAAGTGCCAGTTGTGCGGCGATACTCGATGAAAGCGTGCAGCCTGAGCCGTGATAAATGCCCGGAAGCCTCTCCCATGTATAGCTCAGTGCTGTTTTATTTTTTTGGTAGAGCCGGTTGATCACCCGCCCGGCATCCGCATCCGCATCCGTCACCAAAACCGCATTGCATCCATACTCCATCAGCTTGTCGGCCGCCCCGGCTATTTCCTGCGTACCGGCAAGGGCGCGGGTCTCGGCACGGTTCGGCGTGATGATGCTGCAAAGCGGCAGCAATCTCTCCAGGATCAGCCGCCGCATTTTTTTACCGGCCACCTCTGTACCAGTGCCGGTCACCAATACCGGGTCCAATACGGTCGGTATTTTCAAATCGGCCAAAACCGTTTCAATTACCCGGATTAATTTCTCATTTCCCAGCATCCCGATCTTGCAGGCATCGATTTGAAAATCGTCTTTGAGCAATTCAATCTGCCTCCTGAAAAAATCATTATCCTGTGCTACAAAACCTGAAAACTTTTTGGTATTTTGCGCCGTCAATGCGGTAATCACCGGCAGGGCATGGCAACCGGCAATACCCACACTCTCGATATCCGCCTGTATCCCGGCGCCGCCCGAAGGATCATGCCCGGCAAATACCAGCACCGTGGGATGCTTTTGTAGCATATTTTCCATACTATGCCGAACGCTTGCATTCAGCCGCTGTGTCAGCAGTCAGTTGGAGTGATTTGTTAGATATAGAGTTAAAAAAATGTAACAATTCGGTTTTCAAGAAGAAATTCCTCGAATTGACTAACAAGTGCCTTTTTTTTCTTCGTTTTTACAGATTCATCAGTATACATGTACAATTTTAATATTCCTTTTTTTGAGTGTTGTTGTGCATATTTTGTATACTCCGCATGGGTAAAAAGCCAGGCACGATCTGTAGATAAGTCAGTCACGGCCGCAAGCTCTGCCGGAGAACTGTCCCTAAGGTCCCATGCTAAACTCAATTTCCCCTTGCCTCCTCCTGCAGAAGGTTTTACTTGTGTTTTAACCTGTATAGTAAACGGATGTTTGGTTTTGGGAGAATAAGCGACTAAATCAATACCTGAGTCGGTAGTCATGGAAGCAGAGTCAATTCCGAACTTCAAAAGTTTATACTGAACCAAAAGCTCACCAGCCTTGCCTATATGTTGAGTGGTTATAGTGTTATCTTTTAGACCCATTGCCTCCTCCTGTTTTCTTGTCCGATTATTATTTGACAGAATACTCTTTAGTAGCTACAAATTATATGCGCACATATATCGTTCGCATAATAATTTGCATGAAAATTATGGGTGAGCGTTGTATTGTGTACAAATCTCTTACGACCAACTTCAGCAATAGCAAGCATTGCCATAAGCCGATGATGCAAAAAAGACAATGGAGATAAGATCAAATGATCAAGATTAACGTGGTGATTTTGTTGGTTGTTCTTTGTGGATGCATCGTGCCTTCTAAAGAGGAGCTGACCACAGGAACCGACCACAAGAGCGGGTATTTGCTACCAGCGTTATTTAGAGGCACAACCTGTGCCTTTTGATTGTGAATCTGCAATTAAATATGGCCAATAATTTCATCGGAGTTTTACCTGGCCACGCAAAACAGACGCCGAGAGACAATAATAAGGGGGCAAGTTTAAAATGAAGCAATATTTATGTGTTATTTGCGGTTTTGTTTATGATGAAGAAAAAGGCTATCCCGAAGACGATATTGCGCCGGGGACAAAATGGGAAGAGGTTCCCCCTAATTGGACCTGCCCGGATTGCGGCGCCAGGAAAGAAGACTTTGAAATGATTGAAGTATAATACGCAACTTTCACACGGGCTGTATTACCGCCAGTACAATGATGACAATCAGAGCTATCACCGGTATTTCATTGAACCAGCGATACCAGACATGGCCGTGCCGGTTTCTGTCATGCTTGAAACCGACCAGTAACATCCCGCAATAAATATGGTAAACGATCAGCAATAAAATCAGCGCGAGTTTAGCCTGCATCCACAGCGCATCCTTATAATTGGACCAGCCATTCACAAACAGCGTGCCCGCGCCGAATATCAGCGTCAGTACCGCGCCGGGGCTCATGATCCCGTAAAACAATTTTCTCTCCATGACCTTGAAGCGGTCAATGCTGATTGCATCGGCACTCAGGCAGTGATAGACAAACAATCGCGGCAAATAGAACAAACCCGCAAACCAGGTAACCATGAAAATCAGATGCAGCGCCTTGAACCAGTAAAACATCTTGTAGGCAAATAATTCCTTGCATATACTCGAAAGTAGACTATGCTACTACTATAAGTTGAATTGATGGTGAATAATAGTACTGTATGGAAAGGGTATGAACAGGTAATCACCGAATAATCATGACGCAAGAATTGCAAAAAACCGCGCTGCACGATCTGCATCTGGAAGCAGGCGCAAAGATGGTGCCGTTCACCGATTACACAATGCCGCTGCATTATGCCAAAGGGATCATGCAGGAGCACCTGCATACTCGCCAGCAGGCCAGCCTGTTCGATGTCTCGCACATGGGGCAAATACAGTTGATCGGCGGCGAGCCCGGCGCCGTCATCGAAAAACTGGCGCCATTAGCCATTGGAAGCCTCAAGGCCGGCTGTCAGCGCTACACGGTACTGCTGAATGAAAACGGCGGCATTGTTGACGATGCCATCGTCACGCGCCCATTCGGCGAGGGATCCGGCAGATTGATGATAGTGATCAACGCATCGCGCAAACAGGCCGACTGCGACTACATCGAGTCACAGCTCGAAGGCGGCTGCCGTCTCGAGCGGCTCCCGGAGAAATCCCTGCTGGCATTGCAGGGCCCGGCCGCCAGCGCCGTGCTGACCCGGTTATTTGGCGACGAAGTAGCCGTGCAGCCGTTCATGTCGCAGCGCTTCTATCAATTCTCCGGAGAACAAATATCGATCAGCCGCTGTGGATACACCGGCGAAGACGGCTACGAAATTTCCGTGTCCTCGGACAAGGCTGCTGATCTTGCACAGCAGATACTATCGGAAAACGAGGTCGAACTTGTTGGCCTCGGCGCACGGGATTCACTGCGCATGGAATGCGCCCTGTGCCTGTATGGCGACGACATCGATGAAACCACCACGCCGATAGAGGCCGATATGAAATGGGTGGTGGCAAAGGCGCGCCGTGAAAAGGCGGACTTCCCCGGCGCCAATCGCATCCTCGAACAACTGAACGAAGGCGCGCCGCGCAAGCGCGTCGGCGTGCGCCCCGACGGCCGTGTGATCGCCCGCAACGGCGCCGAGATCACCGCAGGGACGGATACCGTGATCGGCCGGGTAACTTCCGGCTGCTTCAGCCCGACCATACAGGCGCCCATTGCAATGGGCTATGTTGAATCACAATATGCCGATGAAGGCGCGCCCGTGGAGATAAACGTCCGTGGCAAACGCCACCCGGCAAGGATTACAGCGCTGCCGTTTGTGCCAACGCGCTACTACCGGGGCGACAAAACCTGATACTAACCGTTCAACAGGAGGAAACCGATGAGCGAGATGAAATACAGCAAGGAACACGAATGGGTGCGTATAGACGAGGCCGGCGTCGCCACTGTCGGGATCTCCGACTACGCCCAGGAGACTATTGGCGAACTGGTTTTTGTGGAGTTGCCGAAGGTCGGCGACACCTTTGAACAGGGGCGGGAAGTCGGCGTCCTCGAATCAGTCAAAGCGGCCAACGACCTGTATGCGCCGATCAGCGGCGAGGTGACCGAGGCCAACCAAAAGCTCGGCGACTCACCCGATCTCATCAATCAGGATGCCGAGGGGGAAGGCTGGTTACTCAAGGTCAAACCCGCGGACCCATCGCAACTCGATGCCCTGATGGACGAAGCGGCCTACAAAGACTTCCTGAGCACGCTTGAATAAGCGGTGCGGGCCGGGGAAATATCATGTCTGCCGCAGTTGACTTAAAGCAGCTCGAACATGCCAGCGGATTTGTTGGCCGCCATATAGGCCCGTCCGACGCCGAAATCACCGAGATGCTTGCAGAGCTGGGATTATCCTCGCTGGACGAACTGATCGAAAAAGTAGTGCCCGATGACATCCTGAGCTCGCGCCCGCTGAGCCTTCCCGAAGTACGCAACGAGCATACCGCACTGTCCGATCTGCTGCATATGAGCGAGCGCAACAAGGTGTTCATATCGATGATCGGCGCCGGCTACTACGGCACCGTTATGCCGACGGTGATCTTGCGCAACGTATTTGAAAGCCCCGCCTGGTACACTGCATATACCCCCTACCAGGCCGAAATCAGTCAGGGGCGTCTCGAGGCGCTGCTGAACTTCCAGCAGATGATCTGCGATCTGACCGGCATGGAACTCGCTAACGCCTCGCTACTCGATGAAGCCACCGCAGCGGCCGAAGCGATGAGCATGTCCAGGCGCCTATGCGACAAAGAATCGGCAAAGGTCTTTTTGATCGACCGCAACTGCTTCTCACAGACTATAGAGGTAGTCCAGACTCGTGCGCTGCCGATGGGCTTTGAAGTCGTCGTCGGCGACCCGTTCGGCGACGACATTGACAAATACAACCTGTTCGGGGTGCTGGTGCAGTATCCGGGCGCCGACGGGCGGGTGCCTGAGCTGCGTCAAATGATCGAAAAGGCCCATGCCAGCGGCACGCTGGTTACCGTCGCCGCGGACATCCTCGGACTGGCGCTTCTGACTCCCCCCGGCGAGATGGATGCCGATATTGTCGTCGGCAGTTCCCAGCGTTTTGGCGTGCCGATGGGCTACGGCGGCCCCCATGCCGCCTTTTTCGCCACCCGCGAAAAATACAAGCGCACCATTCCCGGACGCATCATCGGCGTATCTGTCGACTCAGAAGGCAAACCGGCGTTGCGCATGGCGCTGCAAACCCGCGAACAGCATATCCGCCGCGAAAAGGCCACCAGCAACATTTGCACCGCCCAGGTACTGCTCGCGGTCATTGCCGGTCTACACGGGGTGTATCACGGGGCGAAGGGTATAAAGAGAATCGCCGAAAGAACCCACCGCATGACGCAGATCATGGTTACCGGTCTTGAAAAGCTCGGCTTTAAAATCACCACCGATGCCTTCTTCGATACCATAACCGTGCGTGTCAACGGACAGGCGCAACGTATTGCCGCAAGGGCGCGCGAGTCGCGCATCAACCTGTTCGTGGCAGACTGGAACCACCTGAGGATCTCCTTTGACGAGACCACTGACCGCGAAAACCTGATCGCGCTATGGGAAGTATTCGACCCCGATGCGATGGAAAAGCTCGACATCAATGCGCTGGATGCCGAAGTCGGCGAGTGCATCCCCGAAGCGCTCCGCAGGACCAGCGAGTTCATGACGCATCCGGTGTTCAACCGCCATCACACCGAAACCGAGATGATGCGCTACCTGCGCAGACTCAGTTCGAAAGATATCGCACTCAATCGCTCCATGATCCCGCTCGGCTCATGCACGATGAAGCTCAACTCCGCCAGTGAAATGGACCCGGTAACCTGGCGCAATTTTGCGCACATGCACCCGTTCGCGCCGCTCGACCAGACCCAGGGCTACCAACAACTGTTCAAGGAGCTTGAGGATGGACTGTGCGAGATCACCGGTTTCGACGCATTTTCTCTGCAACCGAATGCCGGTTCACAGGGAGAATACAGCGGCCTGATGGTGATCCGCAAATATCACGAAACCCGAGGGGAGAAACAACGCAATATCTGCCTGATCCCCGAATCCGCGCACGGCACCAACCCGGCAAGCTCGATCATGGCCGGCATGAAAGTCATCGTAATCAAATGCAGCAGCAATGGCGACGTAGATGTCGAGGACCTCAAGCAGAAAGCCGAGGAGCACAAAAACACCCTGGCCGCGATTATGGTTACCTATCCCTCGACCCACGGCATTTTCGAAAAACACTTCAAAGATATCTGCAATATCGTTCACACGCACGGCGGACAGGTCTATCTTGACGGCGCCAACATGAACGCGATGGTCGGCATCGTGCGCCCGGGCGAGATTGGCGCCGATGTTTCTCATCTGAACCTGCACAAGACCTTTTGCATCCCGCACGGCGGCGGCGGTCCCGGTATGGGACCTATAGGCGTCAAGGCGCACCTCGCGCCCTTTCTGCCGCGGCATTCCATGGTCACCGGCCTCAACCCCGCCGAGATCGAAAAAAGCAGCATAGGCACCATATCGGCCACGCCCTGGGGCTCCTCTAGCATCCTGCCGATCACCTGGTGCTATATTGCGATGATGGGCGCCGAAGGCTTGAGACGCGCAACTCAGGCCGCGATCCTGAATGCCAACTATATCCGCCACCGCCTTGCCGAGCACTACCCAATCCTTTATACCCAGGACAACGGCTTCGTTGCCCACGAGTGCATCATTGACCTGCGCCCGATCAGAGATTCCTGCGGCATCACTGTCGATGACGTTGCCAAACGCCTGATCGATTACTGCTTCCACGCCCCGACCATATCATTCCCGGTCGCCGGGACCATGATGATAGAGCCAACCGAAAGCGAGTCAAAAGAAGAACTCGACCGCTTCTGCAATGCGATGACCCGGATCCGCAAAGAAATTGCCGACATCGAAGAAGGCCGGGCCGATAAGGAAAACAACCTGTTGCGCAACGCGCCCCACCCGCACACCCTGTTGCTGGAGGAAAACTGGCGATTCCCCTACTCCAAGCAGGATGCATTTTTTCCGATGCAGGAGATTGAACTCGAAAAATACTGGCCGCCGGTCGGACGCATAGACAACTCCCACGGTGACCGCAACCTGGTCTGTAGCTGCCCGCCAATTGAGGACTATCTATAGCCATGGAATCACCGGAAGTAAAAAATCGGGAATGCGGATTTGAGCTACGGGGGATTATTTTTCAATGCAGGTAAAAAAATACTTGCATTAAATAATATACTTGCTATACTCATAATATTATGGTTTAATATCCATTCTTTAATAGAACAAGAGTAAACATCGAATGACACAGGAAGGGGGGAAGGATCATCTCTCGCATTATGATGCAGACCGCTACGGGTTTGTGAAGGTTTTACCATTAAAAGTTAAATCAATGGGGAGCACACAATGGAAACACTAAATTTATACATTGACAAGATTAATGCCTTTGCCTGGGGACCGCCCATGCTCGGCATGTTGGGCGTAACAGGTTTATTGCTTACGCTTGGGCTGGCATTCATGCCATGGCGCAAGGTGGGATATGGTTTCAGATTGTTGTTTTCCAAGGAGCCGGACGAGGGAGAGGGTGAGGTAAAACCTTTTAATGCCTTGATGACGGCGCTGTCGGCCACGGTCGGCACGGGTAATATCGCCGGGGTTGCGACGGCTATAGCGCTCGGCGGACCCGGCGCAATTTTTTATATGTGGCTCATCGCCCTGTTCGGCATGGCCACTAAATATGCGGAAGCCGTCTGCGCGGTACGCTACCGCGAGGTGGATGCCGAAGGAAAATACGTGGGCGGGCCGATGTACTACCTGCGCAATGGCGTGGGAGAATTTGCCCCGGAATTGGGCAAATGGCTGGGGCTGGCCTTCGCGGTGTTCGGAGCGATAGCGGCTTTCGGCATCGGCAATGCGGTGCAGATTAACTCGATGGGAGTGGCATTGGAGCAGAGCTTCAGTATACCGACGCAGGCAACCGGCATTGTCATCGCCGTGCTGGTCGGCTTTGTCATCCTTGGCGGCATCAGACGCATCGGTGAGGTGGCCGGCAAGCTGGTTCCGGCGATGATCGTGCTTTATGTTAGCGGAGCGCTGATCGTGATTCTTCTCAATATTACCAAGGTTCCGGAGGCATTTGGCTTGATATTCAAATATGCCTTTAACCCGGCGGCGGCAACCGGCGGTTTTGCCGGAGCGGCCGTTGCGGCAGCGATACGCTTCGGTGTTGCCCGCGGAGTATTCTCCAATGAGTCCGGTCTGGGTTCAGCGGCGATCGCGCATGCGGCGGCCAAAACCAACAATCCGGTCAAGCAGGGCATTATCGCAATGCTGGGTACCTTTATAGACACGCTGATTGTCTGCACCATGACGGCGCTGGTAATCATCACCTCAGGGGCGTGGACGGAAACGGGCGCCGACGGGAACGGCCTCACGGGTGCGGTGCTGACCTCTACGGCCTTCCAGAATTCCATCCCGGGGGGACAATATATTGTATCTATCGCGCTGGTGGTATTCGCATTCACCACCATTCTCGGCTGGTCTTATTACGGCGAGCGATGCTGGCAGTATTTGTTCAAAGAAAAGAGTCTGATTATTTATCGTATTATGTGGGTGATAGCGATATTGACCTTTGCCAACGTAAAGGTAGGTTTTGTCTGGAACCTGTCGGATACTCTTAACGGTTTGATGGCGGTGCCGAATTTGATTGGTCTACTGCTGCTTGCACCGATGGTATTCAAGGTAACCCGCGAACACTTCGATGCGGAGAAGTTGGCCGCTCAAACAGAAGCGTCCGCGTCATAGGAACTAACACTTAATCACTGGGGGTAATATGGAAATGGCAAACAAATTGAAAAAACTAACAATCCTGAAGGGGGCTCTCATCGCCTTGCTGCTAGGTCCTATCGGGGCGGGCGCCGCCACGGTCGGGGAGCTGGAGAGGCGAATCGAAAGACTGGAACGCGCTCTGGAGCAGGCTCAGGAGGAGCGGAAAGAAATAGTCAAGCAGGTGGAGGAGGTGCCCGCAGCCAAGCAGGACGATGTGAACGTCTCCCTCTATGGCAGGTTCTGGCCGCGCGTAACGTACCGTGATGAGGACAGTTCAAGCCTCGATATTACCGATGCGCTGTCGCGTGTCGGGATCAAGGCCGACTCCAAGGTGTATGACGGCCTGACCGCGGTGTTGCATGGCGAATGGGACGTGGATATAGAGGACGACTCTCGGTTCGCCGACGCCCGCCTGGCCTATACCGGCCTGAAGAGCGACAATTGGGGTACTATCCTGATCGGCCAGCAATGGGACCCGCATTTCAATATCACTGCGGAGGTTACCGATATTTACTACCATCGTAACAGTCCGTTTGGCTACGATGAAGGGCCGGGACCGTTCCGTACCGATAACCTGATCCGGTATGCCCACAGTGTAGGCGCATGGAAATGGGATATTGGCATACAGGTCAACGGCAATGCCGATGGCGGCAATGGCGGTGGGACTAATAATAATAGGGCTCCTGAAGGATCTTCCGACACAAGCTTCACCGCCGGCACTACTACTACTACTACAATAGGTTTTGAAGAAGAAGACAATGTTGATGCCGCCTCTATCGGTGTGGGCTACGATTTTGGCAATGCCTATCTGGGCATAAGCTATCTGGTACAGAGTCTGCATGATTTCCGCATAACCAGAGCAGTTACTCCTAGTGGCGGTCCTACTACTACTACCATTGCGAGGGATGATGTTGAGCGTACTTATCTCGGGATCGGCGGCAGTTGGAAACCATACGATGGCCTGTATCTGGCCTTCACCTACCAGGACATTGAGAGTGAACAGATCCGCGGTTCTGACCTGGATCAGGACACGATAGACCTGCTGGCCTCCTGGGATCTGGGCAATGACTATAACCTGATCACCGGCTATTTTTCACACGATGATGACGACCAAGGCAACGAGGTGGACGGTCTGAATGTTACCCTGATCAAGAAATTGAACGACAACAGCAAGTGGTTCGCCGAATGGGTGAACTTCAGTTTTGACGAAGACAGGGCATCGGGGGAGGACGACATCAACACCTTCAGCCTCGGCTTTCGCTACGACTTCAACGCACTCCTGTTTTAATTTTTGACCCGAATAAGGGGCTTGACAACGGCGAAGTGCTAAGGCGCGTCGTCGTTTTTTTTTCCGCCAACAGGAATACAAATCCTTATTCCCGGAGGCGCCATACCTCAGAGGAACTGCCCGAATCGGCGGATTGCGCCGGTATCCGGCGCCCCGGAATCAGCCTGAGCGCCCGGTTATCCGGTTCTTTCTATAGATATCCATCCTGTCTTCAAAAATCTGTATCAAGGCAGCGGTTGATTTAATTTGTATACGCACTACACTTGATTTATATTTGTTATATAGATACAGGAACAGGTATTAGATAAATGCAACGTGTAATCATTATTTTGGCCCTTGTCATTGCGGTGGCAATTGGCGCCTATCTTGTTAGCGGCGACAGACCGGATACATCGACGGGCACAACCGGCAACATTGCTTCTGAGCAGGATAACGGCAAGCCTCTTGAACAGGAGGCGAAGGAGCATGTGGCGGGTTTAACGGACGACACTACTGGAACCATCGATATCGGATCCGCCGATGGTTTTGTGTCCGGCGATCAGTCCCTGTCCTTGAATCAGGGCCAGAAGCCTGAATCAACCAGCATTGGTGAGTTGGCGGCCGATGACTCATTATCGCCGGACAGCCCGGTAACCCTGGTGCGTGAAAATCAACAAATCGAGGTGGTTTCCCTGGCGTCATTGATGGAACAGACAAAGAGACCTCCCAATCCCTGTATTGAAGAAAGTGTACCGGAAGAAGAGCAGACAGAAGTCAATCTGGAGAAGAAGATACGGGTTTTTGAAAATGGCCAGGTGATTGAAGTACCCCTGTCGGAATTGATCGCCAAATATAATAATAATCTCGAGCAGGAAATTTCCGTGGTTACCGAGGTTGAGCACCACGAGGTCACCACGAAGGAAGGTATTATACAGCACTCCGGACTGGATAAGGATCAGGAGATCAAGGTCATCAAGCAGCGTTATGGACCGGAAACGGCGACCATCGATGAGTTATTGGGGGGTGAGAAGTTTGAAGAAGACAACAGGATCTATTATGTGCGCAATGTCCAGACCGCCGATGCCCAGGGGATCTGGGGCATTATCCACGATGGATTGGTAAAGAATTTTGCCTGTGGCATTGCCCTGAAACGGGGTGAGGGTATCAAGAAATATCAGGTGGACATTCCAACGAATTCCGATGAATTGCAACAGGATAGTTCCAGTTCTTTTCTTGGCCAGATGATCGATAAAAAGACTGCCGAATCTCATGTTTATAATCGTGATAAAGGCAAAATGGGAGCGGATCCGAATATAGTCTATCCCGAGCAGGAGATCGTCATCGTCGGCTTCATGCCTGAAGAATTGGTAGCAATATACCAGCATTTTGTGGGACGGGCGGCAGACTGATCCACGGTACCGGGGATAGGGAAATAGCCTCGAATAGTGAAGAGTCCCTGCAGGCTCTGCAGGATCATTATGAGTATATCAATGCTCTGCATATGCGGGACATGTTCCGTGATGATCCGGGACGGGCGGATGATTTCAGCATCGGTTTGAATGATCTGTATATCGATTTTTCCAAAAATAGAATTACTAAAAAAACCCTGGAATTGCTGCTGGCATTTGCCGATTCAAAAGACCTCAATGCAAAGATACATGGTCTGTTTTCGGGTGAACATGTTAATTCGACTGAAAACAGGCCGGCACTGCATACGGCTCTGAGAGACTCCACCGATATTGGTCTGAAGACAGGAAAGCAATATCTATACCCACAGATTAACACCGAGCTCGAGAAGATAAAGGTATTCGTCTCCGAGTTGGAAAGCGGGAAAGTACGGGGGTATTCGAACAAGCCGATAAACACGGTGGTAAATGTCGGCATGGGCGGTTCCGATACAGGGGGGCGGCTGGCGGTCAATGCCCTGCAAAAGTATCGAAAATCGGATATCGATGTTTTATTTATTTTCAATATCGATCCGGTTGTGTTGGAGGAATTATTCAAAAAAATCGATCCGGAAACCACCCTGTTTATTATCTGCTCGAAGTCTTTTTTAACCGGCGAAACGCTGCAAAATGCAGTGACTATACGATCCTGGCTTGAACAAAATGGCTGCACGGATATGCAAAGGCATTTTGCCGCCGTGACCGCAAATACCGGCAAGGCGGGCGAATTTGGCATAAATGAAAATAATATATTCAAGATATGGGAGTGGGTAGGCGGACGTTATTCGATCTGGTCTGCGGCCGGACTGGCGGTTGCTATCTTCATCGGCTATAAAAATTTTCGGGATTTGCTGGCGGGCGCTGAAAAAATGGATCGACATTTCCGGGAGGCCCCGCTGCACAGGAATGTCCCGGTTATTCTTGCTTTACTGGATTTCTGGTATGCCAATTTCTTCCATGCAGGCACCCATGCATTTATTCCCTACGATGCCTCCCTGTCTCTATTGCCCGAATACCTGGCGCAATTAATTATGGAGAGCAATGGCAAAACTGCGACGCATGGGGGGGGGCAGGCTGCGACTACTTCACCCGTTGTCTGGGGGGAAACAGGCGCCAATGCGCAGCATAGTTTTTTTCAATTATTGCATCAGGGGTCACAGATTGTCCCGGTGGATTTTCTGTTTCCGCTAAGACAGCGCGGGGACAAGCTGCATCACAATCTGTTGATAGCGAACTGTATTGCCCAGTCTCAAGCATTAATGCAGGGGAAAGAAAGCGCTGAGACCTATAAATCATTGCCCGGCAACAAGCCCAGTACCATGATTTGCTACAAAAAACTAACGCCGATGTCTCTGGGAAAGCTGCTTGCATTATTTGAACACCGAACCTTCGTCCAGGGAGTGCTGTGGGATATCAATTCGTTTGACCAATGGGGGGTAGAGCTTGGGAAAAAGGTGGCGGCGGATGTTTTTTCGACTATTACCGGCAACCTGCCGGTCGATGGTTTTGATTCCTCTACTGCAAAATTATTGCGACTTTACAAAAAAGACAATAAATCAGACCAGCCTTATTGATCGGGGCGGTCTCTGGAAACATACATTGCGGTAGTATTGGAAAGCCGTTTCACCAATTCTCTAAGAAAGGTCTTGCTGAAATGCAACTGGGACTCGGTCGATAATTGTTCTATCGCCGCCGCTTTGATTTTCATCAGACTGACCTCATGCCCGGCTATAATCGTCGCGGTTCGTTTGGATTTCATTAAATAACCCATTTCGCCAAAACAATCGCCTTCAGCCAAGGTCGCGATTAACACTTTATCTTTGTACACTTCGACGTTCCCGGAAACGATAATGTAGAATGCGTCATCGATATCTCCTTCTACGAGGATCTCTTCGCCTGTTTCAAACCTCTGCCAAACGCAAGAGCGAATTATCTCGCGAATTTCAGATTCCGGAAAATTATTGAAAAATTCCAGATCCTTGACCAGTTCAAATTTTTCCCGTGACTTCAAATTGTGCTTCAGCGCTGTCAGACAGTCAAAGGCAAGACTTAAATCTGCGGCTATATCGAGCCCCATTTTGTATCTTTGCCGCGGATCTTTCTGCAGCGCCCGAAAAACAATTGTTTCGAGTATCTCGGGTATATCAGTCTGATGCGAGCGCAAACTCGGCGGTTGTTTGTTGCTAATATCATGCATCAAGCGCGAGAAATCCTCGGAGGGAAACGGATGCCTGCCGGTCAGCATTTCATACATCACCACACCCAGCGAAAACAGATCCGTCTGGATTGTGATCTCGTTTTCCCGCACCTGTTCGGGTGACATATAACGGGGTGTTCCGGTTAAACCCTCTATAACGGGATTGCCTGCATCCGGGGACATCAAAGATGCGATGCCAAAATCACTGATTTTTATATCCATATCATCCGTGATAAGAATATTGCTCGGTTTGATATCGCGGTGAACGACGCCGCTGCGGTGGGCATGATCCAGGGCTTTGGCGCATTTAAAGATGATCTTGATAACCTCTTCGCGGGAAAATAAATTTTCAGGCGTACAATAGGACTTGAGGGTTTTTGCACTTTTGATCAATTCCATAACAATATAACAGGCCTCACCATCAGTGCCAGCATCAAATATCTTCATAATATTGGGATGCTTCAGCTTCCCGGCAGTATGCAGTTCGTTAAAGAATGCTTTTCGATAGTCATCGACAAATTCGCCGTCTGTCAGCGTACTGGACAAGGACACTTTTACGGCTACTTCGGAATCGGTAAAAGGATCATGGCCGGAATAGACCACACCCATGCCGCCCTTGCCTATTCGTTCCTTGATTTCGTATTTGCCAATTTTTTCCGGTATCGACATGATGTTACTATGGCAAGCCGGCTTGATTCATTGGATTGGACCAAATTGATATGGTCAAGCCACATGCCAAAAAATGTTGAGATGATTGAATATCGCTATAAATACTTACTGTTGCTTTACTCCGAATAATTACATTGAGACAGTGCAATTCACCTTCGAGAAACGAAAAATTATTATTTAATACAATTGTGCTGATGAATGCGACATATACTATAGATTATAGGTATTTTACTCATAAATCCTGTAGATGGAAAGCCATGATTCCGCCGATTGCGCCATATAACAGCTTGCAATGCCCAGGCAGATCCTGCTGAATCCCGGCCCGGTTGTTCTAAGTCGCGGAGTGCGCACTGCGATGTTGCGTCCCGATCTGTGTCATAAGGAACCGGAATTTGTCGAACTGCAAGACCGTATAAGACAAGGTTTGCTTGAGGTGTACCGGCTATCTTCCGGCGAATGGGCAAGTATTTTAATTACCGGGTCCGGCACTGCGGCAATGGAAGGCATGCTGACCAGTTTTGTCCCTGCACATGGCAAGGCGCTGATTATAGAGAACGGCGCTTACGGTGAGCGTTTATCCAGAATAGCCGATATTCATAATATCAATTATCTCGCTCTTCACCATGAGTGGGGGGCGGAAATCGATATGGGAAAACTGGAAAGCGAACTGCAATATCACAGGGAAATAACGCATGTCGCACTTGTCCAGCATGAAACCACTACCGGACGCCTGAATAAGCTGGAGGAAATCGCCGGGTTATGCCGGCGCTTCAATGCTTCAATACTGCTGGATGGGATCAGCAGTTTCGGGGCGGAAGAAATCAAATTTGAAGAATGGAATATTGCCGCCTGCGCCGCTACTGCCAATAAATGCGTACACGGGGCGGCGGGAGTGTCTTTTGTTATAGGCAACCGGCAGGCGCTGCGGGAAATGGCCGGCACATCCGCGCGAACCCTCTATCTTGATCTTTCAAAATATCTGGAAAATCAGGACGCGGGGGACACGATATTCACCCAGCCGGCGCATACTTTTTACGCTTTATCCGAAGCGCTGAATGAATTACACCAGGCGGGCGGCTGGAAGGCCCGAAATAAAGAGTATTGGCAAAGAATGAATATTGTGCGCAATGGATTTGAGCAGCTCGGTGTCAAGGCATTCATGGAGAAACAGGAATGTTCCTGCGTCCTCAATGCGTTTTATCTGCCGGAGGGGATAAGCTATGCAAGGCTGCATGATGGTTTGAAGAAAAACGGCTTCATTACCTATACCCGGCAGGCCGAACCGACAAGGTCACTGTTCCGCATTGCGTGCATGGGTGAGCTTTCTGCTCAGGATATGGAGCGGTTGATTGCAGTGGCGGCAAAGTTTATTAGCTAGTTTTTTTAACCGGCAAGGCCAGAATTTGGCAGTGGGCAAGGCGCCGATTTTTTCTCAAGCCATTTTCACCCGTTTATTCCCGCTCTCCGGGTGCGCCAGATGCTTGCGGATACGGTCAAGCAATCCTTCTTTATTCAAACCGGCGTCATTCAACATATCGTCACGGGAACCATGCTGAATCAGTCTGTCCGGCAGACCATAATGAATCACCGGCCGGACAACATTGTGCCGGGCCAGCGCCTCGCTGACAGCGGCGCCGGCGCCGCCCTCAATAACATTTTCTTCGATGGTAACCAATACATCATGACTGGCCGCCATTTCCAGGATCATATCTACGTCTATAGGTTTGACAAAACGCATATTCACGACCGTTGCATCAATGACTTCGGAAACTTGCAGCGCCACTTCAAGCATTACACCAAAAGACAGTATTGCGACACCCTGCCCTTTTCTTCTACGCTCCGCCTTGCCAATCGGGATCAGCGTCATTTCTTTATTTATTTTGACACCCGGCCCGGCGCCTCGGGGATAGCGCACCGATGCAGGCTGATCGAGGCTAAAACCAGTATATAACATCTGCCGGCATTCATTTTCATCGGCAGGAACCATGATAACTATATTGGGCAAACAGCGCATAAAGCTGAGGTCATAGCCGCCATTATGTGTAGGTCCATCCGCACCCACCAGCCCGGCGCGATCAATGGCAAATAAAACCGGCAGATTTTGCAGAATCACGTCATGCACGAGTTGGTCATAGGCACGCTGTAAAAAAGTAGCATAAATTGCTACAACCGGCTTTAAACCGTCACAGGCCATGCCTGCCGCCACCGTCACGCTATGCTGTTCGGCAATAGCGACATCAAAATAACGATCCGGATATTCCTGCTCAAACCGAACCAGGCCGGAACCTTCCCGCATTGCAGGGGTAATCGCAACCAAACGATCATCCTTGGCCGCCATATCACAAACCCAGTCACCGAATACCTTGCTATAGGTGGGATCTAAGGGCTTTTTTCGAGAGGCAATAATACCTGTATCGGGATCGAAAGGGGTAACACCGTGATAGGTAACCGGGTCTTCTTCAGCCAGAAAATATCCCTTGCCTTTCTGGGTGATCACATGCAAAAACTGCGGGCCTTCCAGCTCTTTTATATTTTTCAATGTTTTCAGCAAGACAGGTAAATCATGCCCGTTTATCGGGCCAATGTAATTAAAACCAAATTCCTCGAATAAGGTTCCGGGGACAATCAAACCCTTTACGTGTTCTTCCGTCCGCTTTGCGATCTCCAATGCGCTGGGGATGCCGGCTAATACTTTTTTCCCGCTCTTGCGCACGAGCGAATAGATCCTGCTGGAAATCAGGCGGGCAAAATTATTCGATAGCGCGCCGACATTCGGGGATATCGACATATTGTTATCATTTAAAATCACGAGCAAATTGCTGTGCAGAGCGCCGGCATGATTCAATGCCTCGAATGCCATGCCGGCAGTCATCCCGCCATCACCAATGACGGCGACAATGCTGCGGCGGCTGCCGGATTGTTTCGCCGCAATCGCCATCCCCAATGCTGCGCTAATGGAGGTGCTTGAATGTCCTACGCCAAAGGTGTCGTATTCGCTTTCCTCTCGCTTGGGAAAAGGGGCAAGCCCTTTCCATTTCCTTATGGAATGTAGTTCATCTTTTCTGCCGCTTAGGATCTTATGGATATATGCCTGGTGACCGACGTCCCAGACCAGGCGATCTTCAGGGGTGTTATAAAGATAATGCAGCGCCACCGTTAACTCTGCAGCGCCCATGCTTGCGGCAAAATGACCGCCACTCTTGCTTACCGAATGCAACAGAAACGAGCGCAACTCCTCTACCAGAGTCTCGAGCTGACTCTCGGTAAGCAGCCGCAAATCGGCAGGTGAATTAATCTGATCCAGTAACGGCATCCCGATGCGGTCTTCCATCATTTTCTCCAATTCATGCTATTATGCTATCCTCAGCCACTGCCGGATGATTTTCTGCCGGATAACCATACAAGAAAATTGCTTTATCTGTAAACTCAAAAATAGAAACTGGCATATTATCGGTATTTGGGCTACAATTGGTGTGAAATATGCGGATATATTTTATATTATGGTCTATATTTAGTATATTGATATGAATTTTTTGCTATATTTTGGGATAGATTCCGATCATACTTAGCAGTTGCTATTATAATACCGGATTATTGATATGATTTACCTGTTTAGAAAAAAGCCTGCGATGATAGGCTCCCTTTGTGTTTTTCTGTTTTTTGCCATCCATTCCACGTCATTCGCCGATCTGGATTCCGCCCATGATGCATTTGGACGAGGTGATTACGATACGGCCCTCAAAGAGTTTCTCATACTTGCCGAAGAGGATAATGAAACGGCTCAAAGCTATCTCGGTTATATGTATCATGTCGGCAAAGGGGTGCAGCAAAACCATCACAAGGCGGTACAGTGGTATCGCAAAGCCGCATTGCAGGGCAATAAAGACGCGCAATATAATCTTGGGGTTGCCTACACCTTTGGTGAAGGGATTGACCGGGACCCGACCAAGGCGGTGGGCTGGTATGAACGGGCGGCGGAACAGGGGCATGTCGTTTCCCAGTTTAGTCTGGGGATTTCATATTTGAATGGCGAGGGCGTGGCGCAAAACTTGGCGACCGCCGCCCAGTGGTTCAAAAAAGCGGCCAATCAAGGTCATGCTCAGGCGCAGGTGTATCTGGGCAATATGTATTACTTTGGCAACGGTGTTCGGCAGAATGTTGGCCAGGCAATCAAATGGTTCCGCGACTCGGCAAATAGTAGCAATGCCGCTGCCCAATACAACCTGGGGCTGATCCATCTATCAGGGAGAGGTCTTGACCAGAATTATAACGAGGCCCGGAAATGGTTTGGTTTAGCCGCCGACCAGGGCTATGACCCCGCTCGAAATGCGCTGCTTGCACTGGAACAGTCCCTTGGCACAGAGACCTTTGCAATTCAACGTGAAACAGTAACGCCAATTCAGCGTGAGGAAGTAACGCCAATTCGGCCTGAGGAAGTGACCTCAATTCAAGATGAGGAAATCCGGGCTGAAGGAATGGTCTCAATGCAGGCTGAGGAAGCAATACCAATTCGGCCTGGGGAAGTAACCTCAATTCAAGATGAGGAGATCCGGGCTGAAGAAATGGTCTCAATGCGGGCTGAGGAAGTTCAGGCTGAGAAAATGGCCTCAAGGCGGGCTGAGAAAATAGATGAGCAAAGATCGTATGGCGGTTTATTTGGTCTGCTTTTCAGCAAAACGTTTGCCAATGGATCTTCGGAGCGAGATACTTCGTTCGATCAGGCGGAAGAAATCCAGCCTGAAGGAATAACCTCAATATGGGCGGAAGAAATCCAGACTGAAGAAATAGCCTCAAGGCGGGCGGAAGAAATCCAGGCGGAAGAAATGGCCTCAATGCGGGCGGAAGAAATCCAGGCGGAAGAAATGGCCTCAATGCGGGCGGAAGAAATCCAGGCGGAAGAAATGGCCTCAATGCGGGCGGAAGAAATCCAAGCGGAAGAAATGGCCTCAATGCGGGCGGAAGAAATTCAGGTAGCCGCAGTCGATGAATCGCCGGAAGGATCCGATGCGCTCCGTGAAAGTATTCAAATGGAATCAGCGCTTGGAGGCACTAGCATCGCTGCGGCTCAGGCGGTCTTTGCCAAGGGTAATTATGCGGAGGCTTTCAGCAGCTTTGAGCAACTTGCGTTGAACGGGGATAAAGACGCCCAGGCACAGCTTGGGTTGATGTACTACGTTGGAAAGGGTGTTGAAAAGGATCTCAATCTTGCCTATGAATGGTATTTAAAATCGGCCCAGCAAAATAATATCGATGCGCAATTCAGCCTTGGCAATATGAACTTGATCGGGGAAGGAACAGAACAGGATTACGATCTTGCCGAAAAATGGTACTCCAGGGCTGCCGATCAAGGCCATATTGGCGCCAAACATAATCTGAAGAATATCCAGAAGCTGCGCTCCCAATTTGGAACAAAGACAAGCACGGGTTCAACGAAGGAAAATGAGGCAGCGGGATTTGAAAAAATCTTCAGCGAATGAAGCGGTTATTCAAAAGGATTATTCAGTATGATCGTTTCAGCACGATCGGGCCCGGTGGAAATGATATCGATGGGTAGCCCGCTGATTTCGGAGATCCGCGCGAGATATTTTCTTGCATTATCCGGCAATTGTTCACGTTCTGTCATACCCGCCGTTGATTTCTGCCAACCGGGAATTTCTTCATAAACCGGTTCACACTGCTCAAGCGCTGAGGTATTTGTCATCGGAATTTCTTTCTCTATTCCGTTACGGCGATAGGCAACACAAATCTTTATGGTCTCGACTTCGTCAAGCACATCCAGTTTTGTCACGCATAATCCAGTCAGGCTATTCAGCTGCCTTGAACGTTTGAGCCAAACGGCATCAAACCAGCCACAGCGGCGAGGCCGGCCTGTAGTTGCGCCAAATTCACAACCTTTTTCAGCCAGGTGCCTGCCGGTTTCATTATGCAATTCGGTTGGAAAAGGGCCTGAGCCGACCCGGGTGGTATAAGCCTTGGTAATACCCAGCACATAATCAAAACGCCCCGGGCCAAAACCGGAGCCGGTTGATGCGCTGGCCGCCGTAGTGTTCGATGAGGTAACAAATGGGTACGTGCCATGATCAATGTCCAGACAAGTGCCCTGTGCGCCTTCAAACAGGATATTCTCTCCCCGTTTATGAATTTGCTCCAGTCGTTCGGCCACATCATCAACCATCGATTTTAATTCATCAGAAAAATAATGCAGCTGCTCCAGCAAGGAAGCATATTCTATTACGTTGCTGTGAAAATAATTGCGCAATAGAAAATTATAATAATCCAGATTCTCTTCCAGTTTTTCAGTGAGTTGATTTTCATGATAAAGATCGCTTACTCTCAATGCCCGCCTGGCTACCTTATCTTCATAGGCCGGGCCTATGCCCTTGCCTGTCGTACCAATGGCTCTTTCGGCTCTGGCTTTTTCACGCGCCTGATCGAGCGCAACATGATAGGGAAGGATCAATACGCAGGCCTCGCTGATGCGAACTGATTTTCTCGCCTGCACGCCGCTGTTTTCCAGCATGTTGAGCTCTTCGATTAATGCTTCCGGACTCAAGACCACACCGTTGCCAATTAAACATTCGACTCCCTCATGCAGGATCCCGGAAGGTATGAGATGCAGGATGGTTTTAGTACCGCCAATAACAACCGTGTGACCGGCATTATGCCCGCCCTGAAACCGCGCCACCGCTGATGCGTGTTTGGTTAATAAATCAACAATTTTCCCTTTGCCTTCATCTCCCCACTGCGTCCCCAATACAATTACATTTTTCGCCATGGTTATAGTTATTGTATGTTTACTACTTGCCAGCTATTACCCCGGTTTTGCAGCATGCGCGAACATTGCATATCCTGCGCACCGCCATTTTGGCCCGGCAATTCACAAATTACCGACTCGCCCTGACTCCTCAATACATTAATTTTCTCAATCAGTTTTTGGTCCTTGGAATAAGGAGCAAAGATCCTATCAGGTTTATCGGTATTGCTCGCCTGTAATGTCAGTAATTCTTTAATGTCGGCACTGAAACCGGTAGCCGGCCTGGCCCGGCCAAAAGCGGCGCCAATATCGTCATAGCGACCGCCAAATGCAATCCCCTGCCCCTGACCAGGGCTGTATGCAGTAAAAATCATTCCAGTATGATAGTGGTATCCCCTGAGTTCCGCCAAATCATAATTTACCGTTACTGTATCGGTATACCGATCTACCATTTCTGTAACTTGTTCCAGCTCATCCAGAAAATCAAGCACTACGCCGAAATTTTTTCCAATCGTTTCCCGTGCTCTTCCCAAAACATCTTTGCCACCATTCAGAGTGATCAGATTGATGAATAGATCGGCAACTTTGGCATCCGTTCTCCACCCGCCAAACATCTGCTCCAGCTCAGTAGCGGCCTTTCTTTGCAAGGCATCAAAAAGCAGCGCCTGCTGCCCGCTATCCAAAGCGGAAAAATTTATCAAGGATTGATAGAGCCCGGCATGACTAATCTCAATATGGAGATCTTTGATATTGGCCAGCTTCATTGTTTCCAGTAGCAGCGACAATATTTCCGCATCACTTGCCACACCGGAGTGGCCGTAAAGTTCCGCTCCCACTTGCAATAATGATCGACCGTCTCCGGGGGTACCTGGCCGAGCATGCAATATGGGCCCAAGATAGCACAACCGGGTCGGCACATCCCGCTTCAGTATATGCGCATCAATCCGGGCCACTTGTGGTGTCATATCAGCCCGAATACCCATCATGCGCCCGCTTAACTGATCGGTAAGTTTAAATGTCTGCAGATCCAAATCTTCCCCCGTGCCCGTCAATAAGGATTCAAGGAACTCGATCATCGGCGGGACCACGAGCTCATAACCCCAACTGGTATAGAGATCTATAGCATCCCTGCATAATCGTTCAAGATTCGCTGCTCTTGGAGGAAGGATTTCTTCAATGCCCTCGGGTAACAACCATCGATTCTCGGCAGGCATAGGCTATCTGATCAAATACAGCAATACGACACCAAGTAACATGCTGGTTATCCCTGCAAAACGCAATGTTTTATTGTCCATTTTAGTAGCCATAATGAATATTTTTTTCATTCCCTCAGGATTAATAAATGGCATGATCCCTTCAATCACCAACACCAGGGAAAAAGCGGTAAGCAGATCATCCCACATAAGATATCGGCACCTTAAATTAAATTGAGATCCCTGTTTGCCGAAACGGTAAATAGCCAAGTGATCTTCGGGCTCAAGCCATGCTCAAAACCTGAAGTCTTTAATTACTTGCCTCGTTGATTGTTGAAGTACTTGAAGAAATCAGAATCGGGATCGAGCAGTAAAACATCATTGCCTTGATTGAAACTATTTTGATATGCGTTAAGGCTCCGGTACAGCGAATAGAACTCTTCATCTTTTTCATATGCCACAGCATAAATCTCCGTGGCCTGCGCATCACCATCACCACGGATCTTTTCGGAATCACGATATGCTTCGGCAAGTATCACTTCACGCTCCCGATCGGTTTCCGCCTTAATTACCGCAGCCGCTTCCCTGCCTCTGGCACGAAAATCCTTGGCCACCCGAACACGTTCCGAACGCATGCGCTTATAGACATCATCACTGACTTCATCGGGCAAATCGATTCGTTTGGTGCGCACATCCACGATTTCAATGCCATAGCGCTTTTTAAGCTGATCAGATGTCTTGGTAACGATCTCGAGAATCTCATCACGTTCACCGGCAACCACCTCCTGGACGGTTCGCTTGCCAAACTCATCCCGTAAGGCCTGATCCAGATTTTGCGATATCAATTCGCTCTTCGCATACTCTATATCACCACCGTTGCTGGCCACATAAAATTTATCCACATCGGCTATACGCCACTTGGCATAGTAGTCAACAATTACATATTTCTTCTCGGAAGTGAGGAAACGCTGCGGAGCCTGATCCAGGTTGAGCAGACGATTTTCGAAATTTAGTCTGGTATTCACGACAGGGATCATAATATGCAGGCCAGGCTTATAATCCGATATCTGTATTTCCTTGAATTTAAAGACTATAGCCTGCTGCCATTCCTTGACCTGAAATATAGAAAGCGATGCTACTATCAGTGCGGGAATAAGTATAAATAGAATTCTGGCGGCCATGACTCAGCGTTCTCCCCGGTTTCTTTGATTCAGCTGGCCCTGGCCACCGGGTGGCTGATTCGTCTGGGAAGGGATAAATTTATTGACGGAATCCAATGTGCGTTCCTCCCTTTTATTTCTCATTAATTGATCTATAGGCAAATACATCAGGCTGTTGCCTCCTTCATTATCAATAAAAACTTTATTGGTATTTTTGAAAACACCCTCGATCGCATCCAGATACAGTCTTTCCCTGGTTACGTTTGGAGCGCGCTGATACTCAACCAATAACTGCTCAAATCGGTTCGCTTCCCCATCAGCCTTGGCAATTACCCTGGCTTTGTACCCTATTGCTTCCTGATTTATTCGCTCAGCGTTGCCACGGGCAACCGGAATCACGTCACTTTGATAGGCCCGCGCCTCATTCACATATCTTTGCCTGTCTTCCCGCGCCTTTATAGCATCATCGAATGCATCCTTGACCTGCTCAGGCGGCTTGGCGTCTTGCGTTTCAACACTTTCTATAAGAATGCCAATTTTATAATCCTCATCCAATACCTGTGTTATCAACTCGCGCTGCCTTTCGGCAATTTCCGCCCGGCCTTCGGTTAACACAAAATCGAGTTTGCTTTTGCCAATAACCTCGCGAACAACGCTTTCGATAACCTGCCTCAATGTATCCTCGGGCATTTTTACATTAAATAGAAAGTTTCTCGGGTCATCCTTAATCTTCCACTTGACCGCTACTTCGACATCGACAATATTTTCATCTTGCGTCAGCATGGTTGCCCTGTGCGTCATCCGCTGTACCTTTCCTACATTGACCACTATAACTTCTTCAATCGGCCTCGGAAAACGGATGCTCAAGCCGGGCTTTATAGTAGTGATATATTTGCCAAAGCGTAGCACCGCACCCCGCTCTTGCTGATCAACGACATATACCATTCCATAGGAAAGCCACGCTCCCAGCAGAACAAGCCCTAACAGCCAAAGAAACATAGGAGGATTGCCACCGCTCATCTTTCTGGAACGATTGCCGAATATTCCAAAAATTCCCTTTTGCATTTTTTTTATGATTTCATCCAGATCAGGCGGAGTATCGCCGCCCTTGTCATTCCAGGGATTCTTGCCCTGATTTCCCTCAGGGGGTTCATTCCAGCCCATTCAATATATCTCCTTGAAAATTAGAGGTTTTCCGGTCTTCATACAACGCCATCTTACACAATGAACAGGACGCTTTCTACTCATCAAAATCTTCTTCCATACTGGGCCGTTTAATGTTACGCGAGGGAACTATAGTCGATATCGCATGCTTATACACAAGCTGGCTTACCGAATTTTTCAGCAGGATGACATATTGATCAAACGATTCAATCTGCCCTTGTAACTTGATGCCATTCACAAGAAAGACAGAGACGGATACCCGCTCCTTGCGCAATGCATTCAGAAAAGGATCCTGCAACGAGTGGCCCTTAACCATATAAGATATTCTCCATTTTATCTGCTTTTATTATTTTTAACTAGATATTATATTTATTCTCTATTAAAGGAGATTAGCAATCGATGAAAATTGCGGCTTTTTCCGAATGTTTCCAAGAATTTTATCCAAAACTCCCATATCTGTGCCTTCATACCAGTCTGCCTGTTGCTCCGAGCGAAACCAGGTCAGTTGGCGCTTGAACAACTGACATGTTGCAATAATAGCACGCTCCTGCATGGTTTTGAAATTTATTTTTCCCTCCAGATAGCTCCAAACCTGACGATAGCCCACCAGCCGCATAGACGGCATATCCCCGCACAGATCACCCCGGTTAAACAGGGCTTCCACTTCCTCTACCAGACCGGCCTTCAGCATTGACAAAAAACGCGATGTGACCGGGTCACGGACCGTCCGCCTGTCGCCGACCGTCAAAATTATCTTGCAGGCATTACACTCCATTCGTTTTTGACGCCCCTCGGCCAGTATAGCCGACCTTGGCCGGCCGGTAATCTGATAAATTTCCAGTGCCCTCTGGATGCGCTGCATGTCATTAGGGTGAATTGCGCTTGCCGCCCGGGGATCGATCCTGGCCAGCCTGGCATGCATGGCAGGCCAGCCAATTTCGGCGGCATCTTCTTCCAGTTTTTCTCTAATTGCCGGGTCGGCGCCGGGCAACGGCGATAAACCCTGCTCCAAGGCTCTGAAATACAAACCCGTGCCCCCCACCAGCAACGGTATCTTGTTTTGCATCAAAAAAATCTTATTCATCTCGGCCAGGGCATCATCATGAAAACGCGCCGCTGAATAACTCTCCACCGGATCACAGATATCTATCAATCGGTGCGGCACCTGTTCAAGTATATGCTTATTCGGTTTGGCGGTTCCGATATCCATGCCGCGATAAACCTTTGCTGAATCGACACTGATTAATTCACATGGAATTTCTTCGCGCAGGCGCAAGGCCAGATTGGTTTTGCCTGTGGCGGTGGGGCCCATTAAAAAAAGCGCTACGGGTTTGTTTTCTTGCATGTTCAGCCGTTTTGTAGCAGCTTTTCCCAGGTTGATTGTTCCAGATAGCGCCAGGGAAATGAATTCTTGTTCTGCGAATTCTGCTCTATCAGCTTTATATCCCTGAGCATAACTCTTATTTCTTCATTATCAAGCTGAGCAGGCATGGAAACATTAGCATGCCGCGCCATCAGACGACTTATTTTTACCGACAGGGCGCTCATATCAGTATTCTTTTCAGCCATCAATAAATCGATTACTTCGATTAGCAAGGCCATTAAATCCGCATAAGGAAGCAGCGCGGGAAACCCCTTCAAGCTGATCATATTCGGGCCGGTCTGCTCCAGCTCAAAACCCAGTGATTTTATTTCTTCTCTGCGAGTAACGGCGAAATCAAGTTTCTCCTCCGGCAAGGTAAAATTGGCCGGAACCAGAAGGGTTCTGATTTCAACCCCATCAGTCCGTATATAGCGGTCCAAATGAAAAGCGGCAATGGTTTCTCTCGCCCCAAATACATCAATCAGGATTATCTTTTCGCCCAACTGTAGCAGCAAATACCGGTCATTTTGCAGAATCATTTTATTTGACGGCGCATCATCGAGTTCTGTTTCCCGAAACCTGCTTGCTTTAATCAACCGGAGTAGCGGCTTGGCCGAGAAATTGGCGGGAGCATGTTTGCTCCCCGAATAATGCGCACGCTCGAAGGATGAGTCTTTTACTTTGCTACTTGATTCCGAGGGATTTTCAAATAAGCGCTGATTCTCCAATGCCTCGGTCAATGCGCCGAATACCAGATCATGCACGTCTCTGACCTTTTGGAATCTGACTTCATGTTTTACCGGATGCACATTTACATCGACCATTGAAGGATCCATCTCAATATACAGCACATAACAGGGAAAACGACCCTGATGAATCTTGTCCTGATAGGCCATTCGAATAGCGTGAATAATATTCTTGTCGCGGATAAGGCGGCCGTTCACATAAAAAAACTGCCGGTCAGTCTGGCTTCGCGCCAATTGAGGGGCGCCTATCCAGCCCGATAAGCGCATAGATTCAAATCTTCTTTCAATTGGCAGACTATTTTTAATGAATTTCTGTCCGACAACCTCTGCAACGCGCTGTTCAAGATTGCCGCAGACCCTGGCATAATTCAGGACCGGTGTGCCCCGATTGCGTAATTTAAAGGATGTGTCAACCGCACTTAAGGCAAGCGCTTTCAACAAGGATTGTATATGCAAAAATTCCGTTTTATCCGATTTGAGAAATTTGCGCCGCGCCGGCGTATTATAAAACAGGTCGCGAACTTCAACCGTTGTGCCAATCGGGTGTGATGCGGGCACCTTCTCCACCGCGTCCGTGGACATCATCCAGGCCTGATCATGCCCGGACGTGCGCGATACGATCGAAAACCTTGAAACTGAGGCAATACTTGGCAGGGCCTCACCGCGAAAACCCAGGCTGACGATCTGGCCAAGATCATCTATAGTGGTTAATTTACTGGTTGCGTGCCTGTCCAGTGCCAGGGGCAAATCATCCGGATGGATGCCTTGACCATTGTCTCGTACTCGTATCAATCCAGAACCTACTCCCTCTATATCAATGACAACCTCACTGGCAGCGGCATCCAGCGAATTTTCCAGCAATTCCTTGATAACGGAAACAGGACGCTCGACAACTTCTCCGGCAGAAATCTGGCTGGCAAGCGTGGCAGATAGTTTATGAATGCGCGGAATTGAGTCAATATCAGACATGAATCACAATACGATAATTCAGAAAATCCGGGACATACCCGAAGTAATTACTCCGATTATCCGGACACCGCCGGCAAAGAGTCAAGTTTCGCCGACCCCGGGGATAGTAATCACCTGTCCGACACGCAGGAAATCGTCATCAATGTCGTTCACCCGGCGCAGCTTTTCCAGGCTGATCTTGTATTGTTGCGCAATGGTGGACAAGGTTTCACCTCTTTCAATAACATGCGTGCGGGATGCCAGGATGCTCCCCTCCGGGGCAAATTCGCGGAAATAGCCGTTCAGTCCCCTTACAATCGCTTTAACCAATTTATCCTGGTGGGCGGAATTGACTAATTTTTTTTCTTCATGTGGATTGGAGATGAAAGCGGTCTCAATCAATATGGATGGAATGTCGGGGGATTTAAGCACGGCAAAACCAGCCGATTGCACATGGGATTTATGCACTTTGCCTATACTGAGCAATCCCTTTAATACGCGATCAGCGACGTCTATACTGGCCTCCAGGCTCGCTGTCTGGGATAAATCAAGCAGCACTGATTTTAATAAGGGATCCTTATCATCCAGACTAACGCCACCAATTAAATCCGCCGCATTTTCTTGTTCCGCCAGCCATTTTGCCGCCTCATTGCTTGCTCCCTTTTTCGATAATACATATACCGATGAACCGCGCACTCTCGGGTCCCTGAAGGCATCGGCATGAATGGAGATGAATAGATCAGCCTTATGTTTGCGCGCTGCATTTATACGCTTCCTTAAACTCATAAAATAATCGCCTTCGCGTATCAAAACTGCCTGCATACCCCGCTGACTATTGATGTGTCCGGCCAGTTTTTTGGATATCTGCAGCACCACGTTTTTCTCGAGCAGGCCCTTTTGACCGCGCGCACCCGGATCCTCGCCGCCATGCCCGGCATCGATTGCAATGATCACATCCCGAAGCAAGGTTGGGGATTCATCTGTTATATCCGAGGGGACTATCTCCTCCTGGTCGAATAAATCCACAACCAGCCGGTGTCCGTAATGTTTGTTTGGCTGAAGCTGGAAGCTCTTGTGCCGGGAAAATTTCTTCAGATCGAGCACGATGCGCAAATCAGTGCCATTGCGCCTCCCGGTTCTTATTCTTTGCAGATACTTGTCATGCTGATCCGGCTGGACATAAGGCGATACAAATGCCGCATTGTTAATATCTATCACCGTGCGATAGGGATCGTTCAACATGGTCAACTTGTATGCGGCGGGCTTGCTGATATCAAATACCACACGGGTGCCATCAGGCGCAGCCCATATCCGCACGTTTTCAATATTGAGCGGCGCAGCGGTGACAGTCGCCGATAGCAACAAAAATAATGTCAGGTAAATGACGCGCATATAGTCCTCGGTTCTGTTGTTTATACAGTGATTAGTACAATAATTCCAACTTTTTTTAAAAAGTCAGCTTATAGTACTGTTTTTTATGGATAATAGTAAAAAAAAGCTAAAAAACCAAATAATCACTGCATCAGGCTGATTGGATTTGGGAAAGGATAAGCCTGCCTCGATCACTGCCACTGGTACAGGTAACCGTACGCCGGTTCTGATCAGCGGAATCCGGACAGTACTCTATACGGATATCGATATCCGCCGGGGGGAGGAAATTATCGGCTATTTCCGGCCATTCAATCAGGCGAATACTGTGGTCATCAAAATAATCACGAATATCAATTCCATCCAGTTCTTCAGGAGTAGCGAGACGAAACAGATCAAAATGATAGATGATTGCGTTCTCGAAGGTATAAGGTTCAACCAGGGTATAGGTGGGGCTCTTGACCGGTCCTGTATAATCGTATTCACTCAGAAATCCTTTAACCCAGGTCGTTTTGCCCGTACCCAGTTTACCCCGCAAAAAAACCGTACAACCGGGCGGGCAGTATTTGGCCGACCGTGCTCCCAGACTGATCATGGATTCGGGGTCGGAAATATGAATCGGGTCAAGCACCGGGATTTACGAGCATTCTGATAAACGGCAGCAAATCGGTAGCCAATAAACCGCGCTCCCCATCTCCGGCGGCCAGGTCGGCAGCGGCGGCATGCAGGCACACTCCTGCCTTCGCAGCGTCTCCAAGGTTGAATTTCTGGGCAATCAAGCCGGCGATAATACCCGACAATACATCGCCCATGCCACCGCTCGCCATGCCGGGATTTCCTTCAGAGCACACGCTTATACCTGCCGAATCAACAATGATGGTGCCGCTGCCTTTCAGGACGATTGTTCCGCCGTATTTTCTCTGCAATTCCGCAGCCGCCCAAAATCTGTCTGCCTGGATTGCATCCGCATCTGTGGCGAGCATTCTGGCTGCTTCACCCGGATGCGGGGTCAATACCCGGTTTTGGGAATACGCCGGTGTCTGTGCCAACAAGCACAATGCGTCCGCATCAAGCACGATGGGTTTATCTGCTTTCAGTATCCCTGCCAGCAAGGTGCGCCCCCAATCCGATTGGCCGAGTCCGGGGCCGGCTACAATCACATCGGCGCATTCAATCAATGCGCCAAGTTGCTCTGCATTTTCAACGCCATGCGACATTAATTCAGGGCGGTTGGAACTAATCATTGCCGCATGCGAGATACGGGTAGCAACACTTACCAAACCGGCGCCGGATCTGGCCGCAGCCGCAGCCGACATCAGTGCCGCCCCCATATAACCGCTATCGCCTCCTACGACCAGGACGTGACCAAAATGGCCTTTATGCGCAGTGCGTAATCTGGGTGTAAATCGATATAAATACCGGTCAAAACTGATGCGGGATGCCGTCTCCTGATGTAATGCCTGATATACCGTCTCCGGAATGTTCAAAGCGTCGAAATATATCTCGCCAACGTAATCGCCTGCCTGTCCGGTCATCAACCCCCTTTTGACTCCAATGAAAGTAACCGTCATTGAAGCCTTTACCGCAATCCCCATGACATTGCCGGTATCCGCATTCAAGCCCGAAGGGATATCAAGCGAAACTATCGGAACGCCGGCATTATTGAGCATTTGTATTACTTCATGCCATTCCGATTCAATATTTCTGTCAAGCCCAATGCCCAACAGAGCATCGACGATAATATCAGCAGTTACATGTATCGCATCCTCGATACCCCGCATCTGCAATCCGCTTGTCTGCATCGATTGAAAAGCGAGTAAGGCATCGCCTGCCAGCTTATTCGGCACAGACAAAGAAAATACGGAAACCTGTTTGTTATCTTTGTGCGCAATTTCAGCCAGCACATAGCCGTCTCCGGCATTATTACCGCCCCCGCAAAACACGATAATCGATCTTGCTTCGGGCCATTTTGTGCAAATGGCGCGATATGCGGCCTTCCCGGCACGCCGCATCAATTCAATCCCCGGTATCTGATGCTCTTCTATCGCCAGCCTGTCCAGCTCGCGAACCTGTCCGGAGGAATAAAGTGCGCCCGGCAAAATGCGGGCGCCCTGCCTGTTTATCAACAATTGAAAAATTTCCCGCGGTAATAGCGCAATTCATTGATTGAATCATGGATATCATTCAGGGCCAGATGACTTGAGTTTTTCTCGAATTGCTCCCGAGCAGACGCCCAGCGCTTTGCCAGCTCCTTAATAGTGCTGACATCGATATGACGGTAATGAAAATAGGCCTCTAATTTCGGCATCAATCGCGCCATAAAACGCCGGTCCTGACAAATATTATTGCCGCACATGGGTGATTCCCCCGGCGGAACAAACCTCTGCACAAACTCGAGAGTCAACCATTCGGCATCCGCAACAGAGTATTGACTCTCCCTGACACGTTGCACAAGACCGGAATGGCCATGCTGTCTGGTATTCCATTCATCCATCTGCTTCAGAGCTTCATCGGGCGTCTGGATGGCAATGGCCGGACCCTCTTCAAGGATATTCAATTGCGAATCGGTGATAATAGTGGCGATCTCGATAATATGATCCAAACCGGTATCAAGTCCGGTCATTTCCAGATCTATCCAGATCAGGTTGCTTGCAGATCGAGGCATTTATTTTCCCCTGTTAAGTTGTATACTGAATTTCTGCCATTATATATGTATGAATATATTCAACGGATTATTATACACTTTTCAATACACAGAACTTGAGTAGGGGCTATGCTAATGAATCTTTTCAGCTACATCTTCCTGTTTATGCTATTTGCCGGAGTATTCATGCAGTGGTTTCTGGCATATCGGCATATTCGCCATGTCAATGTCTGCCGGGATGAGGTTCCTGCTGAATTTTCGGAAAAAATTTCACTCGCAGACCACAGAAAGGCCGCCGACTATACCCAGGCAAAAACAAGACTGAACCTGGTTGAGTTGATCACTGGCGCGATATTGATGATCCTCTGGACCCTGGGCGGAGGGCTACAATATGTCGATACAATCTGGAGATCATTCGGATTTTCCGAGATATGGACTGGCGTTGGAGTTTTGCTGAGTATGCTGGCGATTATGTCGATTCTGGCTATCCCTTTATCCGTATACCGCACCTTTGCCCTGGAACAGCGTTTCGGTTTCAATAAAATGACGGCGAAGATCTTTATCGCGGACATGATAAAAAGTGCAATACTGGCTGTGCTTATCACCACACCGTTGATAATGCTGGTGCTATGGCTGATGGCGAGTTCCGGCAAATACTGGTGGGTTTATGTATGGATAACATGGCTGGGATTCAATCTATTGATGCTCTGGATCTATCCGGTATTGATTGCGCCATTATTCAATAAATTTCGCCCGCTGGAAAATGAAGAATTAAAACAGCGCATCGTCCGCTTGCTGATACGCAACGGTTTTAAGAGCCAGGGGATCTTCGTCATGGATGGCTCATCGCGTTCAACACATGGCAATGCCTATTTCACCGGTCTGGGAGTCAACAAGCGCATTGTGTTTTTCGACACCCTGATCAATGAATTAAGCTACGATCAGATCGAAGCGGTATTGGCACACGAGCTCGGCCATTTCAAATGCAACCATATTGTAAAAAGGGTAACGTTGTTGGGGCTGGTATTCTTTGTCGGACTGGCTATATTGAGTTGGTTCATCGATGCCTCATGGTTTTATAGCGGTCTTGGCGTGGCACAGCCCTCTGCACACGTGGCATTGATGCTGTTCGTACTCATTTCTCCTGCGTTCACCGCGTTTCTGCAACCGGTATTTTCATTTATATCGAGACAGCATGAATTCGAGGCGGATAACTTTGCCGCTACACAGGCGCATACGGACAATCTGATCGCCGCACTGGTTAATCTCTACCGGGAAAATGCCAATACCTTGACGCCTGATCCGCTATACTCCGCATTTCACGATTCACACCCACCCGCCCCAGTACGCATTGCCCATTTACGAGGCCAAACGGTGTAATGCGGTCACTAAAGACAATCCGCCGACTGTGCTTCGGTGTCGGTCTGCTGAGTATTTCAGCATCGGGGCTTGCGATGGATGTTGCCAATGGCAGGGCCCTGCACGATGAAAATTGCCTGCGCTGTCATACCACCGAATTATATTCCGGTGAAAAAAGTAAAATAAAATCAATCGAACAATTAAAAAATCGTGTCAGCCAGTGCGAACTCAACCTCGAGCTTGCATGGTTTGGTGAGGAAGTGGATGACGTAACGGCCTATCTGAATCAGTTTTTTTATAAATTCCCGGTTCCGGAAAAATAATTTCAGATTTCCCGGCGACCGGCAAACGCATGGGAAATAGTACTGCTATCGATATACTCGAGTTCGCTGCCCATCGGCACACCATGAGCGATCCGCGTCACTTTCAATCCCCTGGAATGAACCATTTCACTGATGAAATGAGCGGTTGCCTCACCTTCAACCACGGTGTTGGTTGCAAGAATCACCTCGTTGAGCTGCTCCTGCTGGAGACGTATATGCAATAGATCCAGGCCGAGATCAGACGGTCCGATTCCGTCAAGCGGAGAAAGACGCCCCATCAAGACAAAATACAATCCCCGGTAATCCGTTTCCTCTATCGCATCCACATCGGACGGATTTTCCACAACACAAATCAGGGAACGATCTCGTTTCGGGTTATCACAAATACCGCATAAATTGTTTTCGCTGAAAATACGGCACTGCTCGCAATGACTGATACTTCCGATCGCCTCCGCCAACACCTCTGAAAGGCGCGTAGCGCCTTCACGATCACGCTGCAACAGGTGATAGGCGATGCGGTGCGCAGATTTTCTGCCGATGCCAGGCATGCAACAAAGCGCATCAATCAACTGCTGTAGCAATTGCGACCCGGTCATGAGCAATAGTAAAAAATAAATTCCGCCGCAAAAAAACCATTAAACCCTAGAAAGGCAGGCTTATGCCCGGCGGCAATCCCATATCCGCCGTTATATTTGACATTTTTTCCTTGGCCATACTCTCGACACGGCGATTGGCATCATTCACCGCCAGGGCAATCAGATCTTCCAGCATATCTTTTTCATCCTCCAGCAGGCTCGGATCTATATCGACACGCCTCACATCATGTTTGCCGGTCATTACCACCTTGACCATGCCTGCGCCTGACTCTCCGGTTACTTCCATATTGGCAATATCCTGCTGCACTTTCTCCAGGCTGGCCTGCATCTGCTGGGCCTGCTTGATAATGTTTCCAAACCCTTCCTTCATCGAATCACCCCTCGTTTAATTAGTAACTCAGTCGGTGCCGACCGAATCCCGGTCCAAACTGCCATCAAATGCGTCAATGATAGCCTTTACATTCCGATCCTGTTCCAGCGATTTTACCGCACCCTGGTTTTTTTCACCGAGTTCGCGCGCCTCTGCCTGTGCCGGCGATTCCGAACCGATTTCTTCCATATCTATAGCAACCGTCATGTGCGCGCCGAAATGATCCTTTACAGCCTTCTCAAGCCGTCCCTTCTGGGTATCATCTAACAGATATTCCAGTGCCGTACTGATTGCCAACTCAATCCTGTCAGCGGTGTGCGATTTTAATACGCAATTACCGGCAAACTCCTTCACCAATCCCTTCAATCCCATTGCGTCAATCATATTTCTCCATTCGGGAACGCTGTCACCGGATGCTTGCTGCTTCTCTTCCCCATCCAAGGATTTTGGCGGCGGCTCTGTGGCCACTTTTTTCCTGTCTTCCTCATTGTTGCCGGGATGGAGCATGTTTTCCTGCACCGGTTTGAACGCAAGCATTCTGATCAGGATCATCTCAAAACCGGATTTAGGATCAGGGGAAATAGATAAATCGTGCCGCCCCGTCAGGCCAATCTGATAATACAATTGGATCTCTTCTTTATCGAGCTTTTCCGCCAACGAACGGACCAATTCATTATCGGAAAAAATCTCTTCAGCAGCGCCGGATAATACCTGCGCCATTGCCGCCTTTTGCAGCAACGATAATAATTCCGCCAGTGCCGAATCATAATCCGGATCATAGGCTGCCATACGATCCACTGCGGCGATCATCGAAGGCCCATCCCGGTTCAACAACCCATTGATCAATTCGGTTAAATCGCCGACGTCCACCGCGCCCAGCATATTGCGGACCTGGCCTTCTTCCAGCGCACCACCCCCATGTGAAATCGCATGATCAAGCAAGCTCAATGCATCCCGCATACTACCCTGCGCCGAACGGGCAATCAATTCCACTGAGGACTGATCATGTGCGACGGCCTCGCTTTGCAGTATTTTTACAAGCTGCTCACCAATCTGGCCTACCGTCAAATGCCTGAGATTGAATTGCAGACAACGGGACAAAATCGTAACCGGGAGTTTCCTCGGCTCGGTGGTAGCCAATAAAAATTTAACATGCGGAGGCGGCTCTTCGAGGGTTTTCAACAGCGCATTGAAACTATGCCCGGAAAACATATGGATTTCATCGATCAGATAGACCTTGTAACGCCCACAACTGGGCGCATATTGCACGTTATCCATCAGATCACGTGTTTCCTCCACCTTGGCGCGGGACGCTGCGTCCACTTCAATTAAATCAACAAACCGGCTTTCATTTATCCCGGTACACGCAACACATTTATCACAGGGTATCGCGACAACACCCTGCTCACAGTTCAAACATTTGGCAAGGATCCTCGCCAGCGTCGTTTTCCCGACACCACGGGTACCGGTAAACAAATAGGCATGATGAAGACGGTCCTGTTCCAATGCATTGGTCAAGGCTTTGAGCACATGCACCTGACCCACCATATCGGTGAATGTCCGAGGCCGCCACTTTCTAGCAAGAACTTGATAACTCATTGACTTATACAGTTTTGTTTGACGCAGATGGAATACGCCCACCGGGCCTTATCATAACACAAGGGAAACCCCCATTCCGTCCATTACTGATTATACATTGAAACAGGCGGCAGCCCGCGCCTTCCTTACCCCGGCACCCGCAGCCGTTGCTACCGTTGCTTCCTTCCGGACCTGGCGGGATTCACAATTTCGCGTCGCGGGGAGAACGGCGCAGACTGCCATAAAATCGGCAATACCAAACGACTATCCGAATCACTGCAGCAATCCAGTGCCCAACACCAGAGTGAATTAATTTCCCATGACCATAGATTATTCGCTATCATAACATCCTTTTATTTTCGTTGCAGATGGAAATTTCCAGAACACAATTCAAATCCGGACCAAACATTGGTATTGTCGGTGGGGGGCAGCTTGCCAAGATGATCGCGTTGGCCGGACTCAAACTGGGCTGTTGCATACAAATCCTGGAGCGTAAAAACCATGCGCCGGCCTCCGATCTTGCCAGCCAGAGCCTCAGTGGGGATTGGAATAAGCCGGAAGAGTTGTTAAAACTGGCGGCGGTTTCCGATGTCATTACCCTGGAAAACGAGTTTATCGATGCCGAGAGCCTTGCGGTATTGGAGCAGGAGGGCCACCTTGTTTATCCGGGCGCGCACAGTATCAGCCTGGTAGGCGACAAATTTATCCAACGACAGACCTTGGCCAAGGCTGAATTGCCTGTGCCGGATTTCCGCCCTGTCAATGAATACCGGGATATTAGAGTGATCGCGGCCGAGTTGGGCTGGCCGCTGGTTATCAAGACAAGGCGCTATGGTTATGACGGCAAAGGCACCGCGACGGTCAAGAATGCCGAGGAAATCGATGCGGCGTGGGAAAAGCTGAACGGGGATGGGTGCGCACTCTATGCCGAGGCTTTTTGTCCCTTTGTCAAAGAGCTGGCAATGGTGATAACCACCGGTCGGGACAAGCAGATTGCCGCCTATCCTCTGGTGGAATCCATTCAAAAAGATCATATCTGTCATACCGTGCATGCGCCGGCCGCCGTTTCGGAGGCGGTGAGGAAAAATGCCGCCGATATTGCGAAACGCGCCGTTGCTGCGGTAGGTGCGGTCGGCAGTTTTGGAGTGGAGATGTTCCTTACCAAAGATGAGCGGGTAGTTATCAATGAGCTGGCGCCAAGGGTGCACAATTCCGGCCATTACACCATTGAGGCCTGTGAGTGTTCACAATTTGAAAACCACGTGCGTGCCGTGCTGGGCTGGCCGCTGGGTTCGACCAGCATGGTCAAACCGGCGGCGATTATGATCAACCTTCTTGGTCAAGGCAATGGCAGCGGATATCCGCAAGGCCTGGATGAAGCCCTGCGGCTGCCCGGCGTGCATATCCACAACTACGGAAAAGAAATGAGCAGTAAGGGGCGCAAGATGGGGCATATCACCGTAGTAGGGGATGATTTACATCAAATTGAACCCCTGGCCAAACAGGCGGCCAGCATGATTCGCTTTGGAGCTGCCGAGTGAAGAAAAAACCGCCCTTGGTCGGCATAATCGCAGGCAGTGACTCAGACTGGGAAACCATGCAGGAGGCGGCCGATATCTGCGATGAATTTAAGGTGCCCTATGAAGCTAAAGTGGTTTCCGCCCACCGCACACCGCTGGATATGACACAATACGCGCAACAGGCGCATGAGCGCGGACTGAAGGTTATCATTGCCGGCGCCGGGGGGGCGGCGCATCTGCCGGGCATGGTTGCCAGTCTTACCCCTCTGCCGGTAATCGGGGTGCCGATAGAGAGCAAAACCTTGAAAGGATTGGATTCATTGCTATCGATTGCACAGATGCCGGCGGGCGTGCCGGTGGCAAGCGTTGCGATAGGCGGCGGCAAGAATGCCGGCATCCTTGCCGCCAAAATTCTAGCTACGGATGATCCGAAACTTCAGCAGCGAATCATCAAGTTCAAGGCCGCTCTGGCCAGACAATCGCGGGCAAAAAATAAAACGCTCCACAAAAAGCCAAGGGATAAAACCGTCCGGTTCCAGTAGCGGCTATCTGTCTTGCATAGCTGCAACAATATCTACTACCGCCTCGACAAGATGGGACAGATCATCGTTATTGATCACATAAGGCGGCATTAGATAAACCAATTTGCCGAATGGTCTCACCCATACCCCGGCATCGACAAAACGCGGTATAACCGTTTTCATATCGACTGCCTGCCGCAATTCCACAACACCGATAGCGCCCAGTATTCTCACATCGGCAACATTGTCCAACTTTCTGCAAGGGAGTAGACCCTGCTCCAGTATTTGCTGTATGCGCAGGATGTTGTCCTGCCAGGGGGAAGCGAGCAGCAGGCGAATATTGGTCAACGCCGCAGTGCAGGCCAGCGGGTTGGCCATAAATGTCGGCCCGTGCATGAAGGCGCCCGGCTCGCCGTGATCGACTATTTCCTGTACCGCCCTTGTTGTGAGCGTCGCAGCCAGGGAAAGATACCCTCCCGTCATTGCCTTGCCTATACACATGATGTCCGGGCTGATATCGGCATGTTCACAGGCAAACATCCGCCCGGTGCGGGCAAAACCGGTTGCTATCTCATCGAAGATCAACAGCACATCATATTGATCGCAGCATGCACGCACCCGTTTAAGGTAATCGGCGGAATAGAACCACATGCCGCCCGCCCCCTGAACAATCGGTTCCATAATAACGGCGGCGGTATGCTCGCCATATTGCGACAGGGCCTGCCGCAGTGGCGCAATATCCTCTTCCGTACAGGACTCGCCAAATCTACAGCGGGGCCGTTCAATAAAATGCTGCGCGGCAAGCGCCTCACGGAACACAGAATGCATCCCCGTTATCGGATCACAAACCGACATCGCGCCCAAAGTGTCTCCGTGATAGGCCGAGCGGAGACTGATAAACCGCCGCCGCTGCCGCTGCCCCCGCGCATGCCAATACTGAATGGCCATCTTCAACGCCACTTCCACCGAGACCGAGCCGGAATCACTATAGAATATCGCCTCCAACGGTTTGGGGACCAGCATGAGCAATTGCTCCGCAAGTTCCATAGCCGGTCGATGAGTGAGCCCGCCAAACATTACATGCGCCATATTGTCCAACTGCTGTTTCAGTGCGGCATTTATTTGCGGATGGTTATAGCCATTGATCACACACCACCAGGAAGACATGCCGTCGATCAATTCACGCCCATCCGCCAGTGTAAGACGCACCCCCTGCGCAGAGACAACCGGGTAAGCGGATGGCTCCGATCCCATAGCGCTGTAGGGGTGCCAAATTGAAGTCTGATCGATTTTCAGCAGGCGGTTGAGGTCGGTCATAAGCCTGGATTATATATGACGATCCACCCATTCGATAGAATCATCAAAACCCGCGCGGGTTTAACGGTGAAAGGGCCGCCGGAACGCCGGTATCATCAAAATATCTGCCGCTACCGGACACCGTGCCCGAAACGGGCCGCGAGCGGAGGCATAGGAAATACATCAATGCAGGCGCGGCTTTTTACGGGATTCGCGGATGCGATCGTAGGCGGCGCGAATTTGCTGGGTCTTTTCCGTTGTGATCTGAACCATCTCTTCCGGCATGCCCCGTGCAATCAGCTTATCCGGGTGATGCTGGTTCATCAAACGCCGGTAGGCCTTTTTCACCTCTGCGTCAGAGGCATCCTCAGCGATCCCCAGCATCCGGTAGTCGTCTGCCAACGCTGTATGCGACGCGCGCGGGTCGAGCCGTAGCAACTCCTCCAGTATAGCCGGATCAAAGCCAAGGCTGCTGATAATGTGCTCCAGAATGCGCCTCTCGGCAGGCGCCAGCCTGCCATCGGCCATCGCCGCCTGGATTTGGATTTCCAGGAATACCCGCAACAGGTTGGTACGATGACGGCACTCGGCCCGAAGCTGCCCCAGCACTTCGTCCAGAGGAAAATCTGCCGCCTTGCCCTGCTGAAACAAGTGCATAGCCACTGTTTTTTGCCGCTCACCCAGCCGCATTTGCCGTATGACCTCCCTGGCCATCGCGATCTCTTCCCGCGACACCTGGCCATCGGCCTTGGCAATGTGCCCCATAACAGAAAAGGTAGCAGTAAAAAACGCAGCCTGAATTTTCTCGTTGGCGGATGCGCCGGCGCCAAGACCGCCACCTGCCTCATCGAATCGGTGCCCCATCGCGGAGCCAAACAATGCCCCCAAAGGACCGCCCAGCATAAAACCAAGCGTGCCGCCAATAATTTTTCCCCACCAACTCAAGCCGCTCTATCCCCCAAGCAAAACAGGCATGGTATTTCCCTGCGCGCATTGCGTCAAATGGTATGTGCCCGCTGTGAAACGCAGGAGGTACTATAGCGCTTGTCTTCATCTGCTTATGTTCTTTCAATTTTATTAATGACAGGCTGTTAACCATATGTATTTATTATATTAGAATGTGAGAGTGATTGAGACGAGAATACATGCTCTGAACCGCTTTTACGGCTTGCTGGAGAGCCTTGAGCTAAAGCTCGGCGGCGTACGCAGGCTTTCATATTGTAATGGTCGAATGAGCTGGCCGTTGCGTGGCGTCTATTTCTTCCGGCAACCGGGAGAGAACCGAGGCGGTCCCGGATCGGGATCGCGCATTGTGCGAATTGGAACGCATGCGCTGAAAACCGGTTCTGCTACGAAACTCTGGACGCGACTGTCCCAGCACCGAGGCCAGATGCGGACGGGCGGCGGCAACCATCGCGGCTCAATATTCCGGCTGATAGCAGGCGCTGCTCTGATTGAACGTGATGGCCATGTATTTCCCACCTGGGGCAACAGCAGCTCTGCGTCGCGCATGATCAGGCAAGAGGAGGAGCCTTTGGAACAACTTGTAAGCAAGGCAATCGGGGCGATGCCGTTCCTCTGGCTGGCGGTTAACGATGAACCCGGCCCGGACAGTCTTCGGGGCTATATAGAACGCAATGCAATTGCGCTGCTGAGCAACTACGGCAAGGAGCCGCTCGATCCTGCATCCGGAAACTGGCTCGGCCGTTTCTGCAACAGGGAGCGCGTTCGGACATCAGGACTATGGAACCAGAACCATGTTGATGAGCAATACGATCCTGCGTTTCTCGACACTCTGGAGCGCCTGATCCATGGAATGGAGGAGGCCGCATGATCATCGTTATCCAGTGTGCAGCCAAGAAAGCCCCTCAAGCCGGTTACTTGCAACGACGCGACAAGCGGAAAGTTTTGTTGGTCGCCGACCCCAAAAAAGCGCCAGCGGATACGCGGTATGTCTATGCCCGCCCGGACGACAATATGGATGTCGGCAAGTCATGGAGAGATGAGTTGCTCCGATATAACAAAGCGCCGGGCAACAATCCCCTTGGACTCCTGCCTGCTTGGCAACTCTATAAGAACCAGACCTATAAAATGCTGGTGGAGCGATATGGGCTGGAACGCCTTTACATTCTTTCGGCGGGATGGGGATTGATCAAAGCGGATTTCCTGACGCCCAGGTATGATATTACCTTCAGTCCCCAGGCAGATCGTTACAAACGGAGGTGGAAAAAAGATCCGTACAACGATCTCAGCATGTTGCCCGTGGATACCAAAGAGCCGGTAGTGTTTTTCGTCAGTAAGGAGTACATCCGTCTGGCGAGTGAACTCACCGAGGGGGTTCAGGGGCCGAAATACCTGTTCTATAACTCCAGGAAGGTTCCGGATGCGCCGGGCTTTACGCTGAAAAAATACAATACGAGCACACGAACGAATTGGCATTACGAATGTGCCAAAGCCTTCATGGCTGGAAAGATCGGGATCCAGCAAGAAACGAGAACTGACCGTTGCGGTCAGAATATATAGGCGCCACTTCTTCACGGCTACCCTCATTGATGGATACCTGACTTGGCAAACACATGGTTCCAGCGAAACATGGGCGACGGAGAATGCAATGGAATATTTGCGCGGTAGCGGGATAACAGATTAAGGTAGATTCTAGCTTTTACGGCATAAATTATTGCCAGTAAAACCGGATCACACTTATCCACATTTTCTGTGGATATCTCTGTGCATGAAGCATATACACATTGCCAGGATCAGCATGGATAAAGCCTCTGTGACAAAATTAGTAAATTTTAACCAGTAAAATTTTTTTTCAGTAATAACATATATTTACGAAATTTTTATAAGATTCTCAAAGAGATTTAACAGCTAAGTTCACATCAGATGCTCTCACTGCAGCGCTTGTTTTGACAGCTGTGCATAAATATTCACCTAAATTGCCAAAATCAACAATCAGGAAGCAAATAACGGCAACAATACCCGGGCAGCAATACCGCAGTTATCTCCTCTTCCAGTCTCATCTATCCGCTCCAAAGGGTCCGCACGGTTTATTCCATTCCCGGTGATTCCGGGCCAATTTGTTGATTGTATTCAGACTGAAAAAACCATTCAGATAAAATCCGGCGCGCCTCTGTTACTCCCTGCCGTTTTCCAGCGGAAAAAAGCTGTATGGATATTTCCGCCGAGGCAATCTGTTGAGTAACCTGTTGCCGCACCCTGAGTCCCTCACTTTTTGATACCTTATCCGCCTTGTTCAATAAAATGTGGGCGACGATTTGATGGCCCCATATGCAAGTCAGCATTTGCTCATCGAATGCAGTCAGGGGATGGCGCACATCCATAATCAGAAGAACGCCCCGAATGGATTTGCGTGATTCAAAATAATCCTGCATCAGCCGGCGCCACTTTCGCCTGAGATCTTTGCCAACCCGCGCATAGCCATAGCCGGGCAGATCAACCAGTCTTTGGCCGGTGTCATTGATAAAATAATTGAGCTCCCTGGTTCGACCGGGATACTTGCCGGTTCTGGCCAGATTGCGCCTATCGGTGATCGCATTGATGACGCTGGATTTGCCTACGTTTGAACGCCCGGCAACCACTACTTCACTGCCGGTATCCCGTGGCAATTGGCTGAGCAGCATAACCCCTTTGGCAAAATTGAATTTTCGATGCCAATCGGATGGAATATGTGATTCAAGCATTTTTCTGTCGCATCCTGTTACGGGAACCGGGTTTTATCTGGTTGACCTTTGTTGCCTACAGGCAGGCTGAAACAGGTCAGTCGGGCACGGATTCATAAATCTCTTCTCATCTGCCCGGCTAAAATATGCGCCCTGCAACCCAATACTTCACACAAGACCGCCATTGATCCGAATCGCTTCACCGGTAATATAAGAGGCCGCATCGGAGGCAAGAAAAACCGCCGCGTTAGCAACATCCTCCGGCGTACCGAAACGGCCTAAGGGTATCTCTGCTATTCTTTCCCGGTAGTAGTCATCGTCCATATTATTCTCCGCAAAAGCGGTTCTTATCCATCCCGGTGACAGTAGGTTCACTCTGACATCCGGGGCGCAACTCCTTGCCAGGGAGCGGCTGAAACCGAGTATGCCCGCCTTGGCCGCGGCAAACATTTGTGCGTTGATCCCGGCAAAACCATGCGTAGCCAAATCCCACGACATGTTGAGGATGACGCCCTGCCCTTGTCTTTGCATGATCGGCAGAACCGACCAACAGGCATTGATGGTGCCCTTTACATCGATATCCAATAACTCTTGCAGTTTTTGTTGAGCGGGTAACGCAGCGGCTGCGCCGGTTAATATATCCGCCCCGGCATTATTGACAAGAATATCGATGCTGCCAAGCGCCGCTTGTGATTGCCGAATTAATTGCGCAATACCGTCCTTATCCCTTACATCAACCTGAACCACGGCAGCCGATCCGCCGTTATTGGTAATACTCTCCGCTACGGCTTCCGCGGCCTGTCTGGCACGATTATAGGTTATCACCAGTTTGGCTCCTTCTCTGGAAAAAGCCAATGCGATCCCCCGTCCTATACCGCTGCCTGCCCCGGTAATGATGGCGGTTTTTTGTTCAAGCCGGCCCATTGTTATTTATATATACTAGTCTTCTCAATTGTATTGGAGGTAAATAATTTTCGACATGACCGGTATCAGCGTGGTGATTACCACCCATAACCGCATTGACCTGTTGCCGCGCGCAATCCACTCCGTCATCGAACAAAGCCGTCCAGCGGACCAGGTTATCATCGTGGACGACGGCTCTACCGATCAAACCAGCAACATGGTATCAAACAATTATTCGCAACTTGATTATTATTTTCAGGAAAATCGGGGGATCAGCCGGGCGCGCAATACCGGCATTCTCGCTTCAACTTCAGACTGGATTGCCTTTCTGGACGATGATGATGAATGGCTGCCCGACAAGCTGAAAAAACAATTTGAATGTATCACCGATAACGCCGATGCAAAATTGGCGCATACCAATGAGATCTGGATAAAAAACGGGCGACGCATTGAGCAAATGAAAAAGCATCGGAAGCGCGGCGGCATGATATTCCGGCATTGCCTGCCATTATGCTGCATTTCCCCCTCGACGGCACTCATCCATCGGTCGGTGTTTGACCATATCGGAATGTTTGATGAATCTCTGCCCGCATGTGAAGATTACGATATGTGGATGAGGATCTGTGCAAGATATCCGGTGTTGTTTATCGATGAACCGCTGGTACTGAAATACGGTGGTCACGCCGGACAACTCTCAAAAAAATATTGGGGGATGGATCGATTCCGAATACTCGCGCTCGAGAAAATTCTGAATGACGCACAGCTTGAACCGGATCATTATCAGGCCGCCGCTGCTATGCTGGGCAAAAAGGCCGCTATTTATCTCAAAGGGGCGAAAAAATATAATAACAACAAATATATTCGGCATTTCGAGACCCTGTTGGATAAATATGCCCATTGAAAGGGCTCAAGTCGTCCCACGAAAGAGTCAACATCTCCGGCATACGCATCATGACCGCCCTGCTACCGTCCTTGTGCATCGGTGGCAGGGAAGCGGTGGTCATAGCGGTTGAGATGATTTGATTCAATGCATTAATTATTTGAGAGGTATCAAAAAGTGAACACGAGAGAAAGGCAGTATCGAGGTTCATGAAAAAATATTTACGCAACAGAATTGGCAACGCTTTACGCCGATTCAAAACCTTTAGACTGTTGATGAAATACCACAACTTTCGCCGGTGCGCGCATGCGCATTTACGCAAAATGAACCGCCTCATACCCGAAGTTCCTCTGATGGCCATGCCCTCTACCAGAGAGGAACTTGCAGCGCTGGACCGCCAAATACTCGACAAAATCCACCATCTGCAATTTGAAACCCCGGCCGAGGATTCCAAATTTTTGGTCTGCGGTCCGGCCATTGGTTCAGGCGGTGGTTCCGCCTTGCTGGCAATGTTGACCAAGGGCCTTAAACTGGCTTATTTATATAACCGGACGATGCTATACGATGACAGGTATCTTTTTTATGATTTCTGCTTTAAGGCAACCGGGATTCATTCATTGAGTGAGGTAATCAAGCCGGAAGCAGAAAACTACGTTCATTTCAATTTCCTGGAGCAAAAAGAAAGGATCGTGAATTTTCAGCCCTGGGACAGCATGGAATGGGCCGTTGAAGTAGAAGCAGATCTACTCATAAAATACGGGGTCCGCCCGTCAGCAGTAAAAACTCAACCTTATGAAATAAATTATGCGGCCCCCCTGGAGCATCTGCCTCGCAACAGCCTTTACATGGATGGTCTTTTAATCAACTCATTCCTGGAACTAAAGGAAGAATATAAAACCCATATCGAGGACCGCAAGCGTGTAATAGGGTTCAAAAAACCCGTTATTGGTTTGCATATACGTCAAGGAGACGTAACAGAAGGGAATAATCCTCTATTGCATTATCGCTCCTATTCCTTGAAAAATTACTTTTCAGCAATGGAAAGAGTCGCATCCGAAACAGGCATCAGAAATGTATTTGTCACCAGTGATTCAGAAGAAGCAATCCTACAATTACCCAAAGACGCAGGGCTTGATTTTATCTATGATGACCAAGAGAGGCGCTATAACAACTACAATGTTGGAATGCTCAGAGAAAAACCGGAATTGAGAAGACAGGAAACCATGACCATGATTAAAAGCGTTTATTTGCTGAGTGAATGTGACTACATTGTCGGGCCATACGGCCATTTTTTCAAATATGCCCTGTCTCTTTCCTACCATCGCAATAAAAAACTCAATGGAGTACTGATAAGAAGAAAATACGACAGCGAATTTGACCTTGAATACCTCGTCACCGATGACACAAAGTTGCCGACGAGCGCTTCACCAGTGGCGCCTTACCAGCCGTCTCCACACGAAAAAGGCAATGTCCCCTGGTTACGCTGACCACTCTGGATTACGTCTCTGCATATATATTCAACCGGGACGGTCTCGCAACTGTGCTTCCCGCCTGGGATTTCGACCTGCACTTTCCCTGAATAGAATTGACAAGGGAAACTCTGAATTTTTCCGGGAAGCACTGAAACAGAGGCGCTGTTTGAAATTCTTGTACTCACAATTTTTAAAATTATTTCATCTTTGAATTTTATGGCTTTTAGCATATTTGCTCGCTCACAAAATAATTAATATACCAGGAGATTGTTTTCTGTAAACCTTGCTGAAGATTAACAACCGGGGTATATCCTATTTTAGATATTTTTTTTATATCTGGACATCTTTTATTTGTGCTTCCATCCAGCAAGCTGCCCGGAACAATTTTAATTTTGATTTGCATTTCTTTGGCTATTAAATGTATTAGTTCATTAATCGTAATTTCATCCTGAGTTCCTATATGATATATTTCTCCATTAAGCCCTTTTTCACCTGCAATAATACATCCTTCAGCAGCATCAGATATATAGCAAAAAGATCTTGTCTCATTACCTGATCCTTGAATATTTAAATCAACCACCTTACCATCATAATTTTTTTTAATTACATACAATTTCTTGATTATTTCAGGTATTACGTGTTCATTGCCCATTTGTGGCCCGTAAAAATTATGTGGTCTAAAAATAACTACTTCCAGACCTCTTGCTTTAGCGTAATGAAGCGCCAATAGCTCAGAAGCTATTTTTCCTCCACTATAACTAAATCTTGGATTTTTAATATCAGGTATGATTAACCTTTCTTCTTCATTGGTTGGAGTGTGTGTTGGGACATTATAGGTTTCACTTGTCGAAGCTAGAATATATTTTTTTACTCTCGATTCTATTGCTGCATCGATTGTATTTATTGTTCCTTTAATTCCAACTTCCAGTACTTGATCAGGTATCTCATAGAAATACTTTGTTCCATTTATGTACGCTAGATGCCATACTTCGTTACAATCTTTTGTGGCATTTAGAACTACATTATAGTCTCTTATATCTGCTTCAACAAATTCAATTTTATTTTTAATTTTACTTATTTTAGATAAATTGCCGCGAAAATTATTATCCAATATTCTCACAGAATGATTAGACTCAACCAGTTTTTCACATATCGCAGCCCCTAAAAAGCCTGTACCACCAGTAACTAATATTTTTTTCAAAAGTCTATTATTTCATGAAGCCGGAAAACCATTTTATTTATATTTGTTATATTCCATATGTCTATTACCCAGCAGTTTGGGTTACTTTTTGCTGCGTTTTTAAGAGCATCTAAATAACCAGTGTGGCATGTGGCTACAAAGATTATTTCACAATTATATAAACACTCATCCAGTTTATAATTTCTATACTTATAATTTCCTTCTTCAATTGTGCTGGAGAGATAAATATCATTAATTTTAATTTCATAAGGAACCATTCTCTCTATATATCTATAGAGCTTTGGAACCAGACTATCTCTCGTATCGTCAGTATCTTTTTTAAAAGTGAAGCCAAGAATAGTTACCTTCTTTTTATGTATTTCAATTTTCTTTGAAATAGTTTCTACTAAAAAATAAGGCATATACTCATTTATTTTCCATGCCGACAATAAAATATCTGCATACGGCTGTGTCTCGTTTATCATTCCAAAATCTTTTCTTAGACAGCTTCCAGCTGTGAAACCGGGATCACTAAATTTGTTTCTAGGATAATCTTTATTAGCTAATTCTTTTATCTCAAAAATACTTGCTCCTAATTGTTCGCTAATTAATGCAAATTGGTTAGCTAACGCAAACTCGACGTACCTGGTTGTATTATTAAATAGTTTTATTAATTCTGCTTGAATAAAATTCGTTTTTAATATGTTAGAATTTATCTTTTTCCAAAGATTATGTGCTAAATTAAAACTATAATCATCTTCAACACCGACTATTTGAGGTAATGATTTTAATTCTTCTTTAGCGTGACCTCCAGCAATTCTCTCTGGACAAAAAGCCAACCCGAAATTTTCGCCAATCTTCAAGCTTATATTCATTTCAAGTAATTTCTTAACATAAAAAGTAGTTTTAGGAGCTACAGTGCTCCGTAAAACTAATAATTGATCTTTAACTAAAAATTTTGATATGTCATTTATTGCATTGGTAACTTGAATTAAATCACTTTCAATATGGTTATTAAGTGGCGTTCCAACTGTAATAATAATACTTTTACACTTACTAACTAAATTATAATCACTGAATACCTCTAATTTTTTAGAATTAATTAATTCATCATAACCAGGCTCAATAAAAGGTATTTTACCTTCATTTATAGATTTAATAGTTTCTATATTGCTATCTATACCAATAACCTTACATCCATTTTCAATAAGAGAGAGTGACAATGGAAGACCTATTCTGCCTACTCCAATTATACAGGCATCATAAATAAATTTTATAGCTGGGGGGGGGGGGGGGGGGGGTGGAGCTCTGATTAATTTTCATAATTGAATGATGAAGTATAAATAAAACCGGCGCTCCAAATTACAAAACCAATGGAAATAATTGCCAAAACAGCATTTTCCAGTTTTCGGTTGGGTACATTCATTAGGGAATTATACACAATATTCTCTTATAGCATCATCTCGGCGTTGCTCGCAGGCTTCATCCGTCAGAAACCATTCGCCGCCTCCGCCTGATGCTTTGCTGCTTCGATCAACTTTGCCTTGTGACTCAAGTTCACGCAGGGCATTCCAAACATAGCCGTCATTTGGTTCATTCCCGCGATACAGACCTGATGCCCGGCCTGTATTCGCTGGAATAATGCCTCCCTCGTTTTATGGGGCGTCCGGCGGGGAAGCCGGGTATAATTGGCGGCAAGAACAGCTTATACACTGAACCGTCCGTCTCCACACGAAAGAGACAATGTCCTTTGGTTACGCTAATACCAGCCTTGCGAAAACAAAGCATAGTAAAAACCTCATTATCCCGACCGTAAAAGGCCGTATACTCAGCACATGACAGGCAGGGTTCATTTTATTGTCGCCCTCGATTGCGAGGCGCAGCCGTTGGTTGAGTATTTTCACCTGAAACCGGACAATGAATTTGCATTATTCAGGAATTTTTCCAGCGAAAACATCAGCCTGACCATATCGGGGATCGGCAGCACCAACGCCGCTTGCGCCGTAGTCGAGACCCATAGCCATTATCCCGGTAACAAGCATATCTGGATAAATGTCGGCATCGCCGGTCATCGAAGTTATCAGCGGGGAAATGCATACCTCATCGGCAAATTGCAAACCGCCGATCAGATGCAAACGTGGTACCCTCAAATTTTATTTAATGCGCCGTTCGATATCACCGAGCTGACTACGGTCGATCAACCGTCCTCCGAGTACACCGAACAGCTCTGTGATATGGAGGCGGCGGGTTTTTATAGTCTCGCCCATCGATGCTCTTTGCTTGAATTCACGCATTGCATCAAGATTGTCTCCGACAATCGCAATAATCATATGGATACTATCAATAAACCGCTTGTTCGCCGGCTGATTGAAGCAAAACTGGATAAAATAGCGGTATGTGTCAACGCCCTGCGAAAACTGCAAAATGAACTCATATCCGTTGACAATCAGGACCTGCTTGACGCAATCACCGCGCAGTCACACTTTAGCGCCTATCAGCGGCAGCAACTGGAAAAAATACTACTTCGCTGGCGTGTGCTCGCTGCCGACACGGCGCCCGCAGATATTATCAATGGCGCCGGCGACGCCAATCAGATTTTGACGATATTGACTGATTTTCTTGACGAGCAGCTTCCGGATTACGGCCGGCCTGCATAGCGTTCACTGTAAGGGTATCAACGATGCAGGCTATATATATCGAACAGGAAGTAAAACAGAATGCCCTGGTCCAACGCATTTTGGCGCGCTTCCCCGATGCAAACACCATCTATTGCAACCGCTACTCCGAAATTTTCAACCGAAAGAGACAGAATTTCCGTCTGCAAAAAAAACAGGCGGCGTTAATCCTGGCAAAGAAATTTAAAAATCATGTCTTGCCGGCGCCAAAGGCCTACGGATTGGGCGCCAAGCATAATTATTATTTTTCACACATGCTGAATTGCGTCTATGACTGCCGCTACTGTTTTCTACAGGGCATGTATCGATCGGCGCATTATGTATTATTTGTGAATTATCAGGATTTTATAGACGAACTAAATGCCAAAATCCGGCAGCATCCGAATGAAGCGGTGCATTTTTTTTCAGGATATGATTGCGACAGCCTGGCCTTTGAAGCCGTCACCGGTTTTACCGGATCCTTTCTGCCATTATTCCGGTCTCACAGCAATGCGTTGCTCGAACTGCGCACAAAAAGCGCACGGATCAGCAGTTTGCTGAATACCGAGCCGGCGAATAACGTCATTGTCGCCTTCAGCCTCACCCCGGCGGAAATAGCCAACGCCCTGGAACACAAAGCCCCCTCAATGGAAAAACGGCTTAAGGCACTGTTGCGATTACAGGATGCAGGCTGGAATATCGGCCTGAGATTCGATCCGCTCATTTACGATATTCATTTTAAGGACCGGTACAAAAAATTATTCGATACGGTGTTCGCAGAATTAAATATGGAGCGCTTGCATTCTGTCAGCCTGGGTAGCTTTCGTTTGCCAAAAAATTATTTTCAAACATTGCAGAAACTGTATCCTGACGAATTATTGCTGGCCTCACCATTGGAAGAGAATGGCGGCATGATCGGATATAAACGGGTATTGGAAAGCGAAATGATCGATTTTTGCAGCGCTGTACTATCGGACTATATCCCCGCCGACAAGTTATTTCCCTGTCACGATACCGTGCCGGCGGTTGCGCAAGCGCCGATGTAATTGGCAATCAAGCCGCCTTAGCATTGATGCAATTAAATCAGCCTGTTGAAAAGGTACGATTGAATATATCTCTTGTTTTTTTTGAAATGCCCTGATACTCGCACAGGAACGCATCGGTGGAATCCTGGTCGGATTTTTCCATATGCCCCAATGCCCGGGCCAGGGGAGCTGCTGTTTCCGGCCGGCTGTAAAATTGACTTGCTGATTTCATGTCGAATACGCGCAATGCGCATTCAACCCTTTTGAGGTAATCATAGGCATCACTCAAATCATCTATATCACCCATGTCCATCAATTTTAGCTCGCCGATGCGCTGCAGCACATTGCGCGTGCTGCAAGTCTGCAATGGTTGATGCGTGCAGCCATGCAATAATTGAAAATAATGTGTCAAAAAATCAATGTCCATGATGCCTCCAATACCGCGCTTGATCTCATATTTTCCCTTTGGCCTGCCTAATTCTTTTTCAATGCGCCCACGCATTTCGGTAATTCGCGCCGCCAGCAGTTCATCCGGGTATTGCCGGTAGAGTAACGGTGTCAGCGTCATTTCAAGCTGCTCACCAAGCCGCCGATCGCCATAAACGCATCGATGCCGGGTCATCATCTGCCGCTCCCAAATTTCCCGGTCGGCCCTGTGAAATTCAAGAAATTGATTTAACGGGGTAATCAGAGTACCTGAATTGCCATGCGGCCGCAGACGCATATCAATATCGTAGAGATAACCCGATGGTTCATGCAGCGGCATAATCCGCAACAGCCTGCGTATTTTCTTTAGCGGCTCCTCAAAAAATTCATCCCCGCCCTCCACAAGGAAGATCAGGTCCAGATCAGAGCCGTAATTCATTTCATACCCGGCCAGCCTCCCCATTCCCAATACCAGAACTTCAGTATCTCCATCCGCCAACCCGGACAAATCGATCAAACGAATGATGACCTTATTGGCAATACGGGTTAATGCCTGCTCCATGGTCCGCTGGTTTATGCGCTCCCGCAAATAAGCAACCAGCACATACAGCATCGCCTCATTCTTCCTGATCCGCAGTTGCTGGAATCGCTCCTCTTCGGAAATACCGCCGTTTGCCTCCGATAGACTGTGCAAGAGCTCTCCCAGCCTGCTTTCAAAATCGTCCTGTCTAAAACAGGACAGGACGTCAATGCCGCGAAAATATATGAATCGGGTAAAATACCAGCTTGCGCCAAATACCTTCACCATCGATGCCAGCTCATCCGTCGAAACATTCCATTTTTCCGACTTGCATATAGCCAGCCATCTTTCCAGACTGGACACCGCCGCCTTCTTATGCCAACTGGTCTCCAGCGCCCATGATATTTTCGCATCCATCTTCACTCCGTCTCGATTTCGCCATTCAACACCCGGTCAAAAAAGTGCTTGGCAACTTGACGGTGTAGTAGTAGATCTTCGTTAAAATCAGCGTATTGCTGCTCCGGGTCTTTATCAGAATATCCCATTGAACATGCAATCCGCATCAACTTGTCTTTTTCCTCGGGTAGCGCATGGGTGCGTTTTTCATCCTGCATTTGTACGCGATGCTCGAGCTTTCTCAGAAAAAAATAACTTTTTTTCAACTGTAAAAATTCATCTCCGGTAATCAAATCATGCCGACACAACTGCTCCAACGTCTGGACAGTATTGGTTACTTTTAATTCCTTGATGCGCGCTCCGTTGATAATTTGCAGCAACTGTACAAAAAACTCGATATCTCGTATGCCGCCCTCCCCCGTTTTGATATTCCATATTCCCCGGCGATATCGAAGCTCGGCCATTGCCGATTTAATCCGAATAAAACGCTCCACATCATCGGCACTGAGCGCCCTGTGGAACACAAAGGGATCAAGCCTTGCAAGCAACTCATTTGCCAATTGATAATTGCCTGCGACGGGTCTCGCCCTGAGCCAGGCAAACCGCTCCCATGCTTCTTTGCTGGCCTCGTAGTACTGTTCGGTGGAATCGATATCCAGAATCAACGGCGCATTTCTTCCCCAGGGGCGCAAATTGAGATCGACTCTGTACAAAAAGCCTGCATCTGTTCTGGTTTCCATGATCTTGCAAAATTGCCTGATATGCCTGACATGCTCTTCGCACACATTGGCATCATTCGCTTCCGCAACAAAAATCAGATCGATATCCGAGCTGTAATTTATTTCCCTGGCTCCAAGTTTTCCCAGCGCAAGCGCTGCAATTCCGCTATTCGGAGCGCTTCCCGTTTTTACTGCCTTGCTGACCAATGTATTATCGATGCCAGCAATAATGCCGTCGGCAAGTTTGGTTAACAACTCCAGAATATATTCGTATGGATAATTGTTCGATAGATCCATGCCGCTGATCATGAGCAGCGTCCGATATTTAAAACCGCGCAACTCTGCCGGGCCCATCATCGAAGAAACTTCTGCGGGAAATTCGGGTTCTTTCCCAATAAGAGAAATTGCCTCGGGATTGTAATTCAGATAACGATAGAGAAAATTCGATATATCGAGAATTTTTATCAATAAACATTGATTATCATCGGACAACCGGTCAATGCCGTTGCGAGCTATAGCGTTCTCACAAAGGCTCTCAAATCTATTGGCAACCTCTTCGGGATTCGAAGAATGTTCAATGCAGCGCTTGAGTTTCACATTGATAATTTTCCATCTGTATAGGCTCCCCCTGATAACTCCCTTTCAGTTCGCAGGCAGCAGTTTGCAGGATATTACCGGAGGATTCAGCCGGAAGCCGGCCGAACCGCGTTCAAACAGGCAATTCCACTCCCACGCAGTATAGTATCAATAGCGGCCTTTTGTGCAATGAATAGAAAAATGAAAATATGCATGGATCCAGGTATAATCGAGACAGATACCATTGGATTATTCGCGCCGGGGTATTTATTATTTTAACTATTGTTATTTTGCTTTAGTAAGGAGGCACACATGAATCCACTCCAATCCGTGCATGGCACGATTGTTCTCGGTTTTGTAACAGCAATAATTATTGCGCTACTCATTGGCAATGTTAGTTTTAATATGTGGTCGTTTGCAGTCTGGCTACATGTCTTTTTTGGCATCATCTGGATAGGGCTGCTGTATTACTTCAATTTTGTCCAGGTACCCGCCGTAGGCGCCGCTTTGGCCGACGAAGGCGGCCCCGGTCCGGCAGCTATCAATAAATATGTTGCGCCCCGCGCCTTATGGTGGTTCAGATGGTCTGCGCTGATAACCTGGCTGACCGGTGCGGCTGCACTGGAAATTATGAAAATCGGCTTTGTCCAGGCATTTACCCTGCAGGGCGGTGCCGTGACAATCGGTGTTGGAGCATGGCTGGGCACAATTATGCTGTTGAACGTATGGGGATTGATCTGGCCGAATCAGAAAAAGATCCTGGGTATTGTTAAAGCCAGCGAAGAAGAGATTGCCAAGAGTAAATTTATTGCATTGATGGCTTCCAGGACGAATACCTTTCTGTCAATTCCGATGATCATGTGCATGGTCGGACATGGTCATGGCGGCACGTTTTTATAAGGGATATCGTGGCAGGGATATCATAGACTCAGTGCCGGCCCGCCGCTTCTAACAGAAGGCGGAAAGCCACTATCCCCGCTAAATTTTATACGCAATGAGCAATGCCCGCGATGCCCTTATGTCGAATTATTCACCGTTACCTGTCAGCTTTGAATCAGGTAGCGGAGCGTATTTAATCGATTCAAACGGCAGGCAGTATCTCGATGCCATAAGCGGCCTTGCCGTTTGCGCGCTGGGTCATGCGCATCCGGCAATAAGCAAAACAATTTGCGAGCAGGCAGACAAAGTGCTGCATACCTCCAATCTGTACCGGATTGCGCTACAGGAGAAACTTGCGGAAAGACTGGCCGAAAAATCAGGCATGCAGAAGGTCTTCTTTGGCAACTCCGGCGCCGAGGCAAATGAAGCGGCCATAAAACTGGCGCGACTGTACGGCAATCAGCAGGGCTACCGGCATTCAAAAATTATAGTCATGGAAGGAAGCTTCCACGGCAGGACCATGGCGGCATTGAGCGCTACGGGAAATAAACGGGCACATAAAGGTTTCGAACCCTTGGTACAGGGATTTATCCGTGTTCCGTATAATAATATAGATGCCCTAAAAAATACGATAGCGCAACACGACGAAATTGTTGCGGTGATGCTGGAGGCAATACAGGGAGAGGGCGGCATAGTCATTCCGGATAAGTCCTATTTGCGGCAAATCAGGGCTTTATGCGATGAGAATAATATATTACTGATACTCGATGAGATTCAGACGGGTATGTGCCGCACCGGAAAATGGTTTGCCTGTCAGCATGAAGACATCTTGCCGGATATTATGACTTTGGCCAAGGCGCTGGGCAACGGCGTCCCTATTGGCGCCTGCCTGGCCTCAGGGAAGAGCGCCGATTTATTTCAACCCGGCAGCCATGGTTCGACATTTGGCGGGAATCCCTTGGCGGCGGCAGTGGGTTTGACCGTTATTGATACATTGGAGCGAGACAAACTCGATCAAAGGGCTGCATATCTCGGCGGCAGGATGAGGGAAAATTTTGATAGTGCGCTGGCAAACATCTCCGGGATCAGGGACATCCGGGGGAGGGGGCTGATGATTGGCATTGAACTGGACAGAGACTGTACCGCACTGATCAGGCTTGCATTGGAACAGGGATTACTGATTAATGTAACTGCCGGAAAGACAATTCGCTTGCTGCCATCATTGATCATCGGCGACGAAGAAGCCGATAAAATTGCCGAAAAAGTGTCCCGGCTTATCATTTCTTTCCTTGGATAAGTAGCTGCCATGACGGTTCAACATTTTTTGACTCTGGATGATCTAAGCCTGGATGAATTGCTTGGAATCATTGACAGGGCCATTGAACTAAAACGTTGTCATCGACAAAAACATCCCGTTAATTCATTGCAGGGCCGTACGCTGGCGATGATCTTCGAAAAATCATCAACCCGCACACGGGTTTCGTTTGAAGCGGGCATGGCGCAATTAGGGGGGCATGCGATATATCTTTCACCGGAAGGAACCCAATTGGGGCGCGGCGAACCGTTTGAAGATACCGCCCGGGTTTTATCCAGGATGGTCGATGCAGTAATGATTCGAACCTTTCAACATGACAAAATTGAAAAATTTGCGGCGGCCTCTTCCGTACCCGTGATCAACGGACTTTCCGATACCTATCATCCATGCCAGTTACTGGGGGACATCCAAACCTATATCGAATATCGAGGTCCGATTAAAGACAAGCAGGTTGCCTGGCTGGGAGACGGCAACAATATGTGCCAGTCCTACATTAATGCCGCAAAGCTTTGCGGCTTCCATTTAAAAATCGCTTGTCCGAATAAATACATGCCCGATGCCGGTATAGTAGAATCTGCGGCGAATAATGTTGAAATATTCCACCGGCCGGAACAGGCAATTGCCGGCGCCGATTTAGTGGTAACCGACGTATGGACCAGCATGGGCAAGGAATCGGAATCCCGTGAACGCATGAAGGCATTCAAAGATTTTCAGGTGAATAGCAAACTTATGTCAAAGGCCAGCAAAAACGCCCTGTTTATGCATTGTCTTCCCGCACATCGTGGCAAGGAAGTCACGGCAAGCATCATCGATGGCGCTCAAAGTATCGTATGGGATGAGGCGGGCAATCGGCTGCATGCACAAAAGGCCCTGCTTGAATTTTTAATGATCAGGGATCCTCACGCTACTCCAACGTAGCCGAACGAGTCCGGTCCGTGCATTTTTTATTGAGTAATGATGACGGTTATCAGGCGCCAGGCTTATCGAGTCTGGCGAACGCATTGAAAAAATTAGGCAAGGTGACCGTAGTCGCTCCGGATAGAGACCGCAGTGGCGCCAGCAATTCCCTGACACTGGATGCGCCCTTGCGGGTGAACTCGGATAATCGCGGCTTTTATTATGTAAACGGCACCCCGACGGATTGTGTGCATCTGGCCATTACCGGACTGCTTGATGAAGAACCGGATATGGTGATTAGCGGCATCAATTCCGGCGCCAATCTTGGTGATGATGTGCTGTATTCCGGCACCGTAGCGGCGGCAATGGAGGGAAGATTTCTGGGCTGTCCGGCAATTGCCTTCTCACTGGCAGGGGAACATCCGACAAATTTCGATAATGCCATTACACTATCACTGCCATTGATAAATAAGGTGATTAACTCCATCGGCAAAGAGGATTTATTATTGAATATAAATATCCCCGATGCTGATATTGCCGCCGTTCAAGGCTATGAAGTTACCCGTCTTGGCAATCGCCACAAATCAGAGCCGGCACAAAGCGCACGGGACCCAAAAGGGGAAAAAGTGTACTGGGTGGGGCCGGTAGGACAGGAACAGGATGGCGGGCCAGGCACTGATTTTCATGCCATTAAATGCAATAAAGTTTCAATAACACCACTACAAATCGATCTGACCGGGCACGCCATGATCGACCGGGTTAAAAATCTATTAGCAGAGCTCGAATGATGAATATCAGGCACAGCGGAATAGGCATGACTTCACAGCGGGCACGCGACCGCCTTATAACCAGACTTGAAGAAATGGGGATCCAGTCAGAATTGGTGCTGGAAACAATCAGATCGACACCGCGGCATTTATTTGTTGACGAAGCTCTGGCAAGTCGAACCTATGAAAATACAGCCTTGCCCATAGGCTTCAATCAAACCATCTCGCAGCCCTATGTAGTGGCCAGGATGGTTGAAGCAGTTATCGGTGACGAACCCTTGGATAAGGCGCTTGAAGTAGGCACCGGTTGCGGCTATCAATCCGTCATACTGGCGCAGCTTGCCAGGCAGGTTTATACACTGGAACGGCTCAACCCTCTATTAATACGGGCGAAAAAGCGCTTTTATATGCTGAAATATAATAATATACGCTCAATGAATGGTGACGGAACCCAGGGGTGGTCCAGATATGCCCCCTATAACGCAATTGTAGTGTCAGCGGCGCCAATTGGCGTACCCATTGCCCTGCGCGAGCAACTTGCTATCGATGGCAGGCTGGTGATACCGGTAGGTAAAGCGGGAAAACAGAGGCTGCTTTTAATCACCCGCAGGAAAAATGGATTTGAAGAAGAAATCCTTGATTGGGTCAGTTTTGTGCCCCTGCTCGCAGGAATAGATCATTGATTTCCGTTGACAGTACGGCAAAACATTTTACCACGCTCGTGCTTGCCGCCCTGCTCGTATTTGCGGACGGATGCACAACGGCGACGGCGCCGGTAGTATCAGAAACGAATGCCCGGAAGATCGAGGAACCCAGCCCCCCTGCCCCTCCGGCCTCCGCCCCCGTAGCGCAACAAAAACGCCCGCCGCAATCCGGCTATCATATCGTCGACAAGGGAGATACCCTGTATTCAATTGCCTGGCGATATAATCTTGACTATCTTGATTTAGCAGCGTGGAATGATATAGGGGAGTCTTATATTATTTACCCAAAGCAGGTTTTGCGCCTGAAATCCGGGTTGACACAGCTAAAAGCCGAATCACTCAAACCAAAAACCCCGCCGGAAAAACCTCCTGTTGCCGAGCCGGTTCCACCGAAAAAAAAAATTGCAGACCTCACACCGCAAAACACAAAAAAAGGCCCGCCCGAATGGATATGGCCGACATCGGGAAAGATTGTGAAATCCGATTCTCCAACATCCAGGAACGGAATAAATATCGTCGGTCAACATGGCCAACTCATCAAAGCCTCCGCTTCCGGAGAAGTTGTATACAGCGGCAATGGAATTTTGGGCTATGGAAACCTTATCATTATCAAGCATAATAAAACCTATTTGAGCGCCTATGCCCATAATAGCGAGTTATTGGTCGAAGAAGGGGCAAAAGTGTCAGCAGGACAGAAAATTTCAAAAATGGGGAGGGGGCATAGCAACCAGGCCCTGCTGTATTTTGAAATCAGGAAGCGCGGTAAGCCAGCCAACCCCTTGGACTATCTGCCCAAAAGTCCCTCGTAAAAAACGATCGGCTCAGATCCCTGATAAATTAGGCGCAAAGACAGTGAAAACCAACAGCGGGAAAACAATAGCGGTGAAGAGATCAGGATAAAGAGGGTGGGCAAAAAAAAGAAGGCGCAATCCAAGGCATCTATGCAAAGAAAGATGGATGCGACCCGCCTATACCTCAACGAAATAGGATTCTCTCCTCTACTGACCGAAGAAGAGGAAGTGTACTTTACACGCAAATTCAGGAAAGGAGATGACGACGCCAGAAAAAAAATGATAGAAAGCAATCTGCGCCTGGTGGTAAAGATTGCAAGACGCTACGCAGGCAGAGGACTCGCCCTGTTGGACCTGATTGAAGAAGGCAATCTGGGATTGATGCGCGCAGTTGAGAAATTCGATGCAGAAAGAGGATGCCGTTTCTCGACCTATGCAACATGGTGGATTAGACAAACTATTGAACGGGCACTGATCAATCAAACCCGCACAGTCAGGCTGCCCATTCATATCGTCAAAGAGATCAACATTTATTTGCGCGCCGCCCGGAAATTATCGCAAACACTTGATCACGAACCGAGTCCGAAAGATGTTGCCGAACTGCTGGATCAGCCTGTAGAGGAGGTAAAAAAGATACTGGGATTAAATGAAAGAATTACCTCGGCAGATTCCCAAAGTACGCGTGATTCATCCAAACCACTGATCGACACAATTCCCGATGAACAAAATACCGATCCGGCGCTATTATTGCAGAATAGCGATATTCGGAAACATATTGATGCCTGGTTAGCCCAGTTAAGCGACCAACAATGCGCTGTTGTGGAACGACGGTTTGGTTTACGCGATAAAGACATATATACACTGGATGATGTGAGCAGCGAACTGGGTATTACCCGTGAACGCGTGAGACAAATTCAAATCGAGGCGATAAAGCGTTTGTACCGTATCCTCAAGAGAGAAGGCTTTTCTCCTGAAATATTATTTACTGAAAACTAATCTGCTCCCGGCAGCAGCAGCCCGGCTACCACCTTGCGGCCTTCATCCAATAACAGGTTATAGCAACGGCAGGCACCGCCGCTATCCATATACTCTATCCCAATGTCTTTAGCCAAGGCGATAGCGCTATATTCCTCCGGTAAAAATTTTATACCTATACCAGAGCCTATGATGATGATTTCCGGATCGAGCGCAATGATTTGTTCAATATGCGCCAGCATAATCTGGTCAAATGTGTGCACCGGCCACGGGGCGATCAACTCTTTTGCCGAAATAATAATACCGGTCGAATAAACATGTTCATTTACAGTAAATGAGTCCTCTGAATACGAGGATATTGTATTGAAATCATCATTGCCAAGCGTTAACTCGATTTTCATTTGTATTTGAACTGCTTATAATACTGTCAAAACCTTAGACAGCGTATCACTTAGATAATAACCACGGTAGAAAACAATATGAAATTAATTATATTAGGCCCGCCAGGTGCGGGAAAAGGAACACAGGCATCTTTTATCAAAGACAGATACTCTATCCCGAAGATTTCCACCGGAGATATGCTACGTGCCGCCGTTAACTCGGGAGTCGGAGCCGAAGTGAAGGAAGTGCTGGCTTCCGGGGCATTGGTCTCCGATGATTTAATTCTCGGACTGGTTAAAGAAAGAATCAAGCAGGATGATTGTAAAAATGGGTACCTGTTTGATGGTTTCCCAAGGAATATTCTCCAGGCGGAAGGAATAGCGGCTGCAAATATAAACATCGACTGCATCATTGAAATACAGGTGGATGATCAAGAGATCATCAAGCGCATCAGCGGCCGGAGGATACATGCCGAGTCGGGAAGAATCTATCATATTGAATACAATCCCCCCAAAGAGCAGGACAAAGATGATGTCACCGGTGAACCGCTCACTCAGCGTGAAGATGACTACGAGGATACAGTAAGAAAGAGATTACAAATTTATCACGATCAAACCAGACCGTTAATAGACTATTATTTTTCCAAGTCGCACAAAAACGAAGGAAATCATATTGGGTATATAAAAGCAGACGGTATGCAAGAGATGACCGCCGTTTCTGAATATATCATTCGGGAATTGGATAAAAATATATAAACCGTTTTTTATATAAAAAAGTAAATTTTAGCTCTGGTATTTGTCAGGACTGTTATATATTATTACTTGTTCAATCCATTTGCATTTCAGGGGAGTTTTGAATCATGGCCAAAAAGACCGCGAAAAAACAGGTGGCTAAAAAGAAAGTAGCCAGGAAAAAAGTTGCAAAGAAAGTAGCCAGGAAAAAGGTTGCAAAGAAAGTAACCAGGAAAAAGGTTGCAAAGAAAGTAGCCAGGAAAAAGACTGCAAAGAAAGTAGCCAGGAAAAAGACTGCAAAGAAAGTAGCCAGGAAAAAGGTTGCAAAGAAAGTAGTCAGGAAAAAAGCCAAAAAGAAAGCCGCTAAAAAATAACGCATCCTCGCCAATCCCGGAAAGGCTCTCTGTATAGAAGAGAGTCCTTGGAGGCAGCCAGGAGGCTGATCATGGAATTTAGCTCAGGTTAAATTTCAATAACACAAATTATCGGCATTACCTTCCGGCGGGGTCTTTATGGCCTTACCGGATCGGTATTCAATGCGCTGCCTTCAGCCAGATATTGCGCAAAGCACTCTCATTGAAGCGGCTTTGTTCAAACTCGATCAAGCCCTATAGGAAAAAACCAAGGTTACTCGGAATAACATTCCACTGTATAACGCCATGCGCGCTCGATGGGTTCATTATCGCCGATATGCGCTTTTCTCTTTAATTCTTCCACAAACCTCTTCGGATCCGGCAAAGCTTCCCATACCACGGGTAAAAACGTAGCCGTTTTTCCACATTTCTCAATGATCAGTCCATCCTCTCCCGGGTTTAATTGGACAAGCAAATCAACTTCATTATCAAAGTGAATCGGCGATTTTTGGCTAAGAACTGAAAGACTGATCGATATGCCCCGGTATTCATCTTGCGTCAAGGATTCGAATCTCGAATCACGAAATGCAGCGGCAAATGCACTATTGGCAACCGCGTCAAGCAATGATGCAGTGGCCTCGGTGTTACCAACACAGCCCCGTAGTGTATTGCCCAGGTGCAAGGTGACAAATACGGCATATTTTGCATGCAACTCCGATGGATACTCTTGTGGCAGAGGTTTACAGGGCCCGCTCCCAGTAAGACCGCTTTCTATGCTTTTTCGTGCAAGTTGAAATAAATACCGCTTTGCCTGCGCACTCAGGAGCGTTTCACTCAATGCAAATGCGCTATAACCCACAACACGATCCCGGTCGCCGGCAGTATCACCGGAGTTGCATCGGTCAAGTAAATCGACATGCATATTTTTTTGTTTAGCCAGCAATAGCAGACCCCGTATAGGCATATAGCCACAGGCTCGCTTAGAATCGATTTCCTGAAAATTAAAGCCGGATATCAAATCACAAGTTTCACTATCAATCCGGTTGGCCATGCCATAATCATGATAATGGCTCAGATCAGAGCTGATCACTATCAACGTATGTTCGTCCCCCCATAACTCCTCCAGAACATTGGCAACCTGGGTCGGTTCAGAATCGCCGACAAGCGCCGGCACAAGTGTAAAATTGCCTATAACCGATTGCAGAAAAGGCAAATGCACTTCAAGGCTATGCTCCTGCGCATGGGCCGCATCATGATAATGCACATAATCAAATTGATCGATTTGCCCCTGGCTCTTTATATCTATTGCAACATTGCCCAATGGAGTTGAAAAACAGGCTGCCGTACTCAATGCGATACCGTGCGTATAGACACGATGCGCAGGACCCAGCAGAATCACACGAGAGATTGTATCTTTGACCGGCCGTAAACCAGCATAAGCCCTGGCGGCCGTCGGCCCGGAGTAGATATAACCGGCATGAGGCGCAATAATTGCTTTAGCAGGGTGAACCGGGTGGCGAACATTATTCAGCAGCTGCGCCACAGTATCATGCAGAGTGGAGGGATCGCCGGGATAAAAAGATCCCGCAACAGCCGCCGGCCGAACCGATGCGCCTTTCCCAGGCGAGTTCAAATGAGCCACGCTATTACCTTCCCTTTTCATTACAGAGGACATATTCTACCCTATTATGGGTTACGTAGGGTATGGTTATGCAAACAGTAGTCCCGACAAAATACTGGCACGTGCTGGAAGACGACAGAATTCAGTGTGATCTGTGCCCGCGCGCCTGCAAAATGAAAGAAGGGCAAAGAGGTCTTTGTTTTGTCCGCGCATGCCAGGATCAACAAATTGTATTGACCACCTACGGCCGTTCGAGCGGTTTTTGTATTGATCCCATTGAAAAAAAACCGCTGAATCACTTTTATCCCGGCACACCGGTGCTTTCCTTTGGGACGGCCGGCTGCAATCTGGCTTGTAAATTCTGTCAGAATTGGGACATCAGCAAATCGCGGGAAATGGACACATTGGCCGATTCGGCGGCTCCGGAAGTTCTTGCCGATGCCGCGCAAAAACTGGGCTGCAAGAGTATCGCCTTCACCTATAACGATCCGGTGATATTTCACGAATATGCAATCGATGTTGCCCAGGCATGCCGTGCGGCAGGGATACAATCCGTTGCCGTCAGCGCCGGCTACGTTTGCCCTGAGCCGAGGATGGAATTTTATCAATACATGGATGCCGTCAACATAGATTTGAAGGCATTTACTGAAAAATTCTATAAACACATTACCGGAAGCCAACTGCAAATAGTGCTTGAAACCCTGGAATACTTAAAAAAAGAAACGAAGGTCTGGCTGGAAATCACCAATCTGTTGATCCCGGATGAAAACGACTCCGAGCAGGAAATAGAAGCGATGACTCAATGGATAATCGAAACCCTTGGGCCGGATGTGCCGGTTCATTTCTCCGCCTTTCATCCTGATTGGAAAATGCAAAACAAAGCACGAACGCCGCCACAGACATTGACGCGCGCTCGCAACATCGCCGTCAAAAACGGCATTCGCTACGCATACACCGGCAATGTGCATGATGAAGAAGGCGACACCACCAATTGTCACACATGTGGCGAACCATTAATCGTCAGAGATTGGTACCAACTCAAGCAATGGCGATTGATAAACAAAGATCAATGCCCAAACTGTGGAACCCGGTGTGCCGGACATTTTTCGGAACGCCCCGGAAATTGGGGGGCGAAACGCACACCGGTAAATTTAAAGTATTATCCGGCCAAACAATGATTGAAGTGTATCATTCGGCCACCTGTCCACTCACTTACAGGCCATATACATACTGGTACTAATGGTGGGCCCGGCAGGACTCGAACCTGCGACCAATGGATTATGAGTCCACGGCTCTAACCAGCTGAGCTACAGGCCCAAAACCAGACAGACTGCGCACCGGCTAATCAAGAAAAGTCTTTAGCCGCTGTGAGCGTGAAGGATGACGCAGCTTTCTGAGCGCCTTCGCCTCGATTTGACGAATGCGTTCGCGGGTTACATCAAACTGCTTTCCCACTTCCTCCAAAGTATGATCGGTATTCATATCGATACCGAAACGCATACGCAATACCTTGGCTTCCCTGGGGATCAAACCCGTAAGCGCTTTACGGGTAGTCTGGCCGAGTCCCTCGGAATTGGCCAGATCGCTTGGGGCCTTGGCATTCACATCCTCAATGAAATCACCCAAATGCGAATCCTCATCATCACCAATCGGTGTCTCAATGGAAATCGGTTCTTTGGCAATCTTGAGCACTTTATGCACTTTTTCCTCAGGCAGATCCATACGTTTCGCAAGCTCTTCCGGAGTAGGCTCCCGTCCCATTTCCTGCAACATTTTTCGTGAAATGCGATTCAGCTTGTTTATCGTTTCTATCATATGCACCGGAATACGTATAGTGCGCGCCTGATCGGCGATGGAACGGGTAATAGCCTGTCGAATCCACCAAGTAGCATAGGTGGAAAACTTGTATCCGCGCCGATATTCAAACTTGTCAACCGCCTTCATCAAACCGATATTTCCTTCCTGGATCAAATCCAGGAACAGCAGACCACGATTGGTATATTTCTTGGCGATAGAAATCACCAGCCGCAAATTCGCCTCAACCATTTCTTTCTTGGCCCTGCCCGCCCTGGCTTCACCGATAGAAATTTCACGGTTAATCTCCTTGAGCTCCTGAGCCGATAAAGACATACCTTCAAGTATCCCTCGCATATTTTGCTGAATTTTAACAATCTTTTCTTCGCATTCGGCAAGTCCCTCCGCATAAGGAGGCCTGGCGGCGATTAATTGCCTGCACCATTCGAGATTACTTCCATTGCCTGTAAAACTGGCAATAAACTCCTTACGCGGCATTTTTGCTTCCTTCAAGCAGATATGCGTGATATCGCGCTCCATCGCCCGGATTTTCTCAACCACAAAACGAACATCCTTGGTCAGGTGAATAACAAACTTCGGCGCAAGACGCAATTCAAGAAACTTCTGCACCAACTCACGCTTACTTTTATCGATTCGTGCCTGCTGTTTTTCGCCGCGGCACTTAGCCGCCTCCGCATATTTGGCGTGCAATTTCACAAGCTTCTTCACGTGGCGTTTGATTGCTTTGAGAGCGATCTTATGCTCAGACTTATCCTTGGCGCCATCATTACCGTCATGCTTGCCCTCTTTTCCGGAGTTACCCCGGCTTTCCGGCGCAAGACCCTTATCCGGATATTCCGTCATATCATTAAAACCGATAATGATATCAGCCAACTTGGCTTCTCCCGCCAAAACCCTTTCATACCCATAAAACAGGGTATCCAGCGTGCCGGGGAAGGCAACCAGAGCTGCCAGCATCTGTTGCAAGCCCTTTTCAATACGCTTGGCGATCTTGATTTCACCTTCACGGGTCAACAAATCGACACTGCCCATCTCGCGCATGTACATGCGCACAGGATCAGTGGTTCGCCCAAACTCATTTTCAAAATTGCTCAAGACCGCTGCAACGCCCTTACTCCGCGCATTCGCGCCGTCCGCCATTTTCGGGTCCAGAGCCAGCGGCGACTCACGCACACTGATGCCAAAGCCGTCAATCACGTTAATGATGAATTCGACCTGCTCAGGATCGACAATATCGCTAGGCAGATGATCATTGATCTCGTCATAGGTCAGAAATCCCTGCTCCCTGCCCTTGGCAAGCAACAGTTTCAATTGTTTATCGTCTTGAAGAATTTGTTCGATTTGTTCAATAGTTTCCACGGCTACATTGACTCATATAAGTTAAATTTCGGATTCATTCATTACGCCCAGTTGCTAGATAATCCCCATACCTTGATACCACCTCCCTGAACCAGCCCTCCAACAAGGCACTTATCCTATTGCTCGTTAAATCCGGCGGCGCGCAATTCATCAGCAATTTGAAGCGTATCCAGCATATCGCTATTTTACGCCAATTTCATCGGCAATTGCATCCGCATCCTTTTTCTTTGTCCGCGCCGATGCAGTTCCATTTTCCGCCGCTTTGCCGATGCCTTTCACGCGCCTGCGGACTCGGCCACGGACAATAATCGCCCGACGGCAAAACCGCCCTTTTGCCGATTAAATTCGCCGACGAATTCGGACGATGATTTTTCGCCTTCGCCATCTTTCCGGTGCCGATGCCCAGATTCGAACTGGGACGGGTCGCCCCACTGCCCCCTCAAGTAGATATTAAATAACAACTGACTTCTCTATTGTAGCATATGAATACAAATAATGCCAGAAGTTTTATTAAAGCTTTAGCACGGCACAACACAGTGAAAGGACGCCGAAGGCCGGATTGGAGAGCCTGAACGCGCATCCGTGCCGGCACAACCTCTTGACATGCACATTCAGCAACAAGATAATCCCGACTTGTCTTATCCTGTTTATTCATCTGGTTCCAGGCTATGTAGCTCAGTCGGTTAGAGCACGGCACTCATAACGCCGAGGTCGGTGGTTCGAGCCCACCCATAGCCACCAATGCAATGAGGGTAGGGAATTCGGCAATTACACGCGCAGTTTGCGTGAATCGATGAGGACGACAGGATTTGACAGGCACACTGACGTGAATTGTCACCTTGCTACCTATAACTTGTCACAAATGCTGTGGTTTTAGTCATACCGCAGAAACAATGATAAAAACCCAGTTATTACAAGCATTTACAGGATATACACCGTCACCGTAACGGATAAAAACCGAGATATGGCGCACAGTTTTCCAGGATGGCACGATATATGCATAGTATACAGGCAGTAGTATTGCTTTTTATCCGGATTGCAGGTATCATCCGGAAAACAGCAGTTAATTTTTTAACACTAATCAGGAGAATTGAAACGATGAACAAGAAAACACAACAAGGCTTCACGCTGATCGAGTTGATGATCGTGGTAGCCATTATCGGCATTCTGGCGGCGGTCGCCATCCCTTCTTATCAGGATTACACCGCCCGCGCCCAGGTTTCCGAAGCTGTCAACCTGAATGCCGGCCTCAAGACACCTTTTTCCGAATATTTTCTGGATAAGGGTGTGTGGCCAATTATCACCAAACTTGGTGCCCAAACCAAAGGTAAATATGTTAAGGACATCACGGCCGACAACGAGGGCAAAAATTCAAACAAGATAAATATATTCGCAACAATGAAAAGTGCTGGCGTAAATAAGGGCGTCCAGAGCAAAACAATGATTCTTCAAGGTGAGGTAAACACCACCATCGGAACGATTGACTGGACGTGTGATAAGGCAGTGACTAAGGCGACCCTTGACGAAAAATACCTCCCCGGCGCTTGCAAATAAGGCCGTTATCCGAAAAGGCCGCCTTGTGTAACGGCGGCCTTTTCACCCCTGTCCCGGACTATTCATGATGATTCAACCGGCACAAAAAACCACCAACCTTTAGTATTTTCAGCAGAGCGGTGCGCCCCAATAACCTGGCCACGTATATTTTATACACAAAGCGACCACCCTGTTCCCCATTGTTCTCCAATGCAATCGAGTCAGACAGAGCTATTCGGCGTTCACGCCCTATATAGACTTCCCCCGCAGGATTTTTCTTCAGGTGGTTTGCCTGCCGATTCTGCCGGATACAGAAGGGAATCGGGCAACCAGAGGATCATTTTTCCAAACACAAGAGTACAGGGAGGAAGGCAAATATGAACAGGAGAACCCAACCAGGCTTCACGTTGACCGAGTTGATGATCGTGGTGGCCATTATCGGCATTCTGGCGGCGATCGCCATTCCCTCTTATCAGGATTACGTCGCCCGCGCCCAGGTTTCCGAGGCCGTCACCCTGGCATCCGCCTTAAGGGCGCCTGTAACCGAATATTATCTGGATCATGGGTATTGGCCGACGCGTGTGGGGCCGGGGTCGGAGAAGGGAGCGATCAGCGGCACAATAAAGGGTAAACACGTTGCCATTATCGCCTATCTCGCTTCTGGCACTACGGTACTACTGAGGGGATTAATGAAATCGACCGGGGTAAATGCCAACATCCGGAGCAAAACAGTGGATATTCAGGGTACAGCACTACCGGACGGCAGGATTGAATGGGTGTGTAAGGCGGTCCCGCCCCACGGGGTTGACGAAAAATACTTGCCCGGCGCTTGTAAATAAGCCCTTATCCGAAACTGTCTTGCCTCAGGGCGTGTCCTCGGCATGACGATTCAATCGCTACTCTCGAAAAAAGCCGATATTTGTTGATTATCCTCGGCAGAGCGATGCGCCCACAATAATCTGGTGCGGTAGCGCTCGCGTATATATTCATAAATATACCAACTGTTTATATACTTTTTGTCTTTCCTGGCTCTTCTCGGATGCAAGCGGGTCAGATAGATATAATTGACCTCGGGATGGCGCTCCACATAGAGTTCTCCGGCGGGACCTTTTTTAAAAGTGATTTCTCTGCAGATCCTATCGGCCAGCAAGACTATATAGGCCGGTTCAAAACACAGGATTACCGCATCCGGGGCAGTGGTTTTCCGCATGCGTTGCATTTCCAGGATCATGGCCAATTTCGTTGCCGCTAATTGTCTCGCCTGCTCCAGGTCGTAGGTGTCATAAAATTCCTTAATTTGATGATAACCCGATTCTTTTCCGGTCTGGTATCTGTTCCACGTGTAGGACAGCGCGGGTAGCACGGTGGTGAGTACCAGAAGCATCGCAATGGAAACCGCAACGCCGCCGCGCTTCAATTCCATTCTCCGAGCGCAAACATACAGGGAATAAAAACCATACATGATCAACAGGCATAGAATGGGATAGATAAAACGCCCCATATGCCCCGGATAGGGCCACAGGAACAGCACAAGCAAATACAGCAAAACATAGATTGCGTCCAATTTTCCCTGTCCGACCCGAATGCACAGACCCAGCAGGGAAAACAGGCCGGCAAGTAGAAGTATCGATTGGGCCGGGAGGGTCTGATCGGTCCAGTAATACAGCAGCCCGCCCAGCCAATTATCATGGAAGGCCGCCAATTGCTCTTTTAGATCCCAACTGACCCTGATTTTTTCCGTCTCCGAACCGAGCAGGCCGCCGATTTGATCGATATACACCGAGGGAACAACTGTGTTATGTGCCCACCAGGATGCCGCAATAACCGCCAATGAAAAAAATACCGGGATGACAAAATACGGCCCATCGAGACTGCCCCGTCTCCATTTTACGATGCAGATAACGATAAATGCCGCCAGCATTGCGACCCCGATCGTTCTTGTCAGCACTAGCAGGGCCAGCAGCAGGCCGAAAATGAATAGATTGGTTTTTCTGGAAAGATCGGCTTTATCAAAAAAAATCAACGTGGCCAGGCTGAGAAATAAATAAAGGGGTTCACTGAGGATCCCCATGGAATTCAGCCAGGCGGACGGGCTGAGGCAAAATATGAATACAATCAGCAGGGCCTGGTGATTTGCGGCAAACATACTGCGGGCAAAGATAAATATAAGAGGAATAGCCAGCAGTAAAAAAAGTGCGGTTAGCACGTGCGCCAGGGTGTAATCGTAGGCCGCACCCAGGATGGCCAGGATAAACGGGAAAAAGGGCGGAAAATCCTGACTTGGCCAGGCGGCAACAACCGCCGGACTGGCTTCATGCCAGGGGGATAAATAGCGCGCCATCAGCAAATAATTTACGCTATCACTAAAAAAGGATGCGAGTCCGGCGTGTGCGACAAAGGGAATGAGAAATGCCGCATAAATGCCGGCAAAGACAAACAGTGCCGCATAAGAGAGCAGATCGTTGCGGGAATGGGAAAAAATGAACGTACTGGCCAAGGGAAATTCGTATTTATATCCGGCTACTATGGCAATCTAGTTTACTCTGAAGACGCCGTATTTCAAAATGCAATGCAGAAATAAACTCAATCGCTAATCTTGAAAAAAGCGGAGAGTAGTTCATTGTTTTCGGCAGAGCGATGCTCCCACAATAATCTGGCTTGGTCGGGTATATATTTACGAAGATACAAGCCGTTTACATCTATAATATCCGAGTCTTCATGGACTCTTCCCGGATGCGATCTGAACAGATAGATATAATCAACCTCGGGATCGTGCTCCATATATAGTTCTCCGGCGGGATCTCTGTTAAAAGTGATTTTATCCCGGGCGATTCTATCAGCCAGCAACGGGATATAGATCAGGTGAGAAGACAGGATCACCGCATCCGGGGCAGTGGTTTTTCGCATGCGCTCCATTTCCAGGCTCATGGCCAATTTCGTTGCCGCTAATTGTCTCGCCTGCTTCAGGTCGTAGGTGTCATAAAATTCCTTAATTTGATGATAGCCCGATTCTTTTCCGGTCTGGTATCTGTGCCACGTGTAGGACAGCGTCGGCAACACGGTGGTGAGTACCAGAACCATCGCAATGGAAACCGCAACGCCGCCGCGCTTCAATTCCATTCTCCGAGTGCAAACATACAGGAAATAAAAACTATACATGATCAACAGGCATAGAATGGGATAGATAAAACGCCCTATATACTCCGGATAGGGCCATAGGAACAGCACAAGCAAATACAGCAACACATAGATTGCGTTCAATTTTCCCTGTCCGACCCGAATGCACAGACCCAGCAGGGAAAACAGGCCGGCAAGTAGAATGATCGATTGGGCCGGGAGGGTCTGATCGGTCCAGTAATACAGCAGCCCGCCCAGCCAATTATCATGGAAGGCCGCCAATTGCTCTTTTAGATCCCAGCTAACCCTGATTTTTTCCGTCTCCGAACCGAGCAGGCCGCCGATTTGATCGATATACACCGAGGGAACAACCGTGTTATGTGCCCACCAGGATGCCGCAATAACCGCCAATGAAAAAAATACCGGGATGACAAAATACGGCCCATCGAGACTGCCCCGCCTCCATTTTACGATGCAGATAACGATAAATGCCGCCAGCATTGCGACCCCGATCGTTCTTGTCAGCACCAGCAGGGCCAGCAGCAGGCCGAAAATGAATAGATTGGCTTTTCTGGAAAGATCGGATTTATCAAAAAAAATCAACGTGGCCAGGCTGAGAAATAAATAAAGGGGTTCACTGAGGATCCCCATGGAATTCAGCCAGGCAGACGGGCTGAGACAAAATATGAATACAATCAGCAGGGCCTGGTGATTTGCGGCAAACATACTGCGGGCAAAGATAAATATAAGAGGGATGGACAGCAGTAAAAAAAGTGCGGTTAGCACGTGCGCCAGGGTGTAATCGTAGGCCGCACCCAGGATGGCCAGGATAAACGGGAAAAAGGGCGGAAAATCCTGCCTTGGCCAGGCGGCAACAACCGCCGGACTGGCTTCATGCCAAGGTGATAAATAGCGCGCCATAAGCAAATAATGTGCGCTGTCACTAAAAAAGGATACGAGTCCGGCGTGTGCGACAAATGGAATGAGAAATGCCGCATAAATGCCGGCAAAGACAAACAGTGCCGCATAAGAGAGCAGATCGTTGCGGGAAGGGGAAGAAATGAAAGTACTGGCCAAGGGAAATTCGTATTTATATTCGGCAATCTAGTTCAATCTGAAGACGCCGTATTTCAAAATGCAATGCAGAAATAAACTCAATCGCTAATCTTGAAAAAAGCGGATAGTAGTTCATTGTTTTCGGCAGAGCGATGCTCCCACAATAACCTGGCTTGGTCGGGTATATATTTACGCAGAAGCAAGCCGTTTACATTTATAATATCCGAGTCTTCATGGACTCTTCCCGGATGCGGTCTGACCAGATAGATATAATCAACCTCGGGATCGTGCTCCATATATAGTTCTCCGGCGGGATCTCTGTCAAAAGCGATTTTATCCCGGGCGATTCTATCAGCCAGCAGCGGGATATAGTTCAGGTGAGAAGACAGGATCACCGCATCCGGGGCAGTGGTTTTTCGCATGCGCTCCATTTCCAGGCTCATGGCCAAATTCATTGCCGCCAATTGTGCCGCCTGCTTCAGGTCGTGGATGTCATAAAATTCCTTAATTTGATGATAGCCCGATTCTTTTCCGGTCTGGTATCTGTGCCACGTGTAGGACAGCGTCGGCAACACGGTGGTGAGTACCAGAACCATCGCAATGGAAACCGCAACGCCGCCGCGCTTCAATTCCATTCTCCGAGTGCAAACATACAGGAAATAAAAACTATACATGATCAACAGGCATAGAATGGGATAGATAAAACGCCCCATATGCCCCGGATAGGGCCACAGGAACAGCACAAGCAAATACAGCAGCACATAGATTGCGTCCAGTTTTCCCTGTCCGACCCGAATGCACAGACCCAGCAGGGAAAACAGGCCGGCAAGTAGAAGTATCGATTGGGCCGGGAGGGTCTGATCGGTCCAGTAATACAGCAGCCCGCCCAGCCAATTATCATAGAAGGCCGCCAATTGCTCTTTTAGATCCCAGCTAACCCTGATTTTTTCCGTCTCCGAACCGAGCAGGCCACCGATTTGATCGATATAATGAGCCGCAAAAACCGTGCCATGCGCCCACCAGGATGCCGTCATAACCGCCAATGAAAAAAATACCGGGATGACAAAATACGGCCTATCGAGACTGCCCCGCCTCCATTTTACGATGCAGATAACGATAAATGCCGCCAGCATTGCGACCCCGATCGTTCTTGTCAGCACCAGCAGGGCCAGCAGCAGGCCGAAAATGAATAGATTGGGTTTTCTGGAAAGATCGGCTTTATCAAAAAAAATCAACGTGGCCAGGCTGAGAAATAAATAAAGGGGTTCACTGAGGATCCCCATGGAATTCAGCCAGGCAGACGGGCTGAGACAAAATATGAATACGATCAGCAAAGCCTGGTGATTTGCGGCAAACATACTGCGGGCAAAGATAAATATAAGAGGAATAGCCAGCAGTAAAAAAAGGGCGGTTAGCACGTGCGCCAGGGTGTAATCGTAGGCCGCACCCAGGATGGCCAGGATAAACGGGAAAAAGGGCGGAAAATCCTGCCTTGGCCAGGCGGCAACAACCGCCGGGCTGGCTTCATGCCAGGGTGACAAATAGCGCGCCATAAGCAAATAATGTACGCTATCACTAAAAAAGGATGCGAGTCCGGCGTGTGCGACAAAGGGAATGAGAAATGCCGCATACATGCCGGCAAAGACAAACAGTGCCGCATAAGAGAGCAGATCGTTGCGGGAATGGGAAGAAATGAAAGTACTGGCCAAGGGAAATTCGTGTTTATATCCGGCTGCTACGGCAATCTAGCCCGGATATTGCATGAGCGCGTGAGAAATGCAGGATTTTGGCCGAAAAGTCCTGATACCTGCCCCCGCCATGCCTGCGAAAGATTTATCCCCTGACCTGAGCAGGGGCAGGCATCCAGTCTTTCGCAGGAATTGCAGAGAAAGGGCAGGAATTGCAGAGAAGTCTATACAACTGGCGCGCCAGCGAAACTGGCTGGAACACGTCGGCGTTTTACAGGTGGAAAGTATGGCGGGGACAAGCGCAGTTCGGGTACATTTAGTCATGGGTAACGGTTCTCATTGATTAGTATATTCTGAATCAATTCGCGTTTGAATAATTTGCCGGCAGAAATAAACTCAATCGCTAATCTTGAAAAAAGCGGAGAGTGGTTCGTTGTTTTCGGCAAAGCGATGCTCCCACAATAACCTGGCTTGGTCGGGTATATATCCACGAAGATACAAGCTACTTATATCCGAGGCTTCTTTAAGGTCTCTTCTCGGATGCAATATGACCAGATAGATATAATCAACCTCGGGATCGTACTCCATATATAGTTCTCCGGCGGGATTTCTGTTAATAGTGATTTCCTTCCGGGAGCTCCTATCGGCCAACAGGGGGATATAGACCGGTTGAGAAGACAGGATTACCGCATCCGGGGCAGTGGTTTTCTTCATGCGCTCCATTTCCAGGCTCATGGCCAATTTCGTTGCCGCTAATTGTGCCGCCTGCTGCAGGTCGTGGATGTCATAAAATTCCTTAATTCGATGATAGCCCGATGCTTTTCCGGTCTGGTATCTGTGCCACGTGTAGGACAGCGTCGGCAACACGATGGTGAATACCAGAACCATCGCAATGGAAACCGCAACGCCGCCGCGTTTCGATTTCATTCTCCGAGCGCAAACATACAGGGAATAAAAACTATACATGATCAACAGGCATAGAATGGGATAGATAAAACGCCTAATATGGAACGGATGAGGCCACAGGAATAACACAAGCAAATACAGCAGCACATAGATTGCGTCCAGTTTTCCCTGTCCAACCCGAATGCACAGACCCAGCAGGGAAAACAGGCCGGCAAGTAGAATGATCGATTGGGCCGGGAGGGTCTGATCGGTCCAGTAATACAGCAGCCCGCCCAGCCAATTATCATGGAAGGCCACCAATTGCTCTTTTAGATCCCAACTGACCTTGATTATTTCTGTCTCCGAACCAAGCAGGCCGCCGATTTGATCGACATAATGAGCGGCAAAAACCGTGCCATGCGCCCACCAGGATGCCGTCATAACCGCCAATGAAAAAAATACCGGGATGACAAAATACAGCCTATCGAGACTGCCCCGCCTCCATTTTACGATGCAGATAACGATAAATGCCGCCAGCATTGCGACCCCGATCGTTCTTGTCAGCACCAGCAGGGCCAGCAGCAGGCCGAAAATGAATAGATTGGTTTTTCTGGAAAGATCGGCTTTATCAAAAAAAATCAACGTGGCCAGGCTGAGAAATAAATAAAGGGGTTCACTGAGGATCCCCATGGAATTCAGCCAGGCGGACGGGCTGAGACAAAATATGAATACAATCAGCAGGGCCTGGTGATTTGCGGCAAACATACTGCGGGCAAAGATAAATATAAGAGGAATAGCCAGCAATAAAAAAAGGGCGGTTAGCACGTGCGCCAGGGTGTAATCGTAGGCCGCACCCAGGATAGCCAGGATAAACGGGAAAAAGGGCGGAAAGTCCTGACTTGGCCAGGCGGCAACAATGGCCGGACTGGCTTCCTGCCAGGGGGATAAATAGCGCGCCATCAGCAAATAATTTACGCTGTCACTAAAAAAGGATGCGAGTCCGTCGTGTGCGACAAATGGAATGAGAAATACTGCATACACGCCAACGAAAACAAACAACGCGGCATAGTGGAACAGACTGCTCCGCGAAGAAAGTAAAATAAAATTACCGACTATGGAAAACATAGACAATGAATCAATCCCTAATCTCGAAAAAAGCCGAAAATGGTTCGTTATTATCGGTGGAATGCACCCACAATACATTGGTAGGGCGGCGTATATCAATATTCAGGCCGTTCACCCCTTCATTTAACCACGGATCAATTTTAGTCAGATAGACATAATCGGCATCCCGGGCCGGCTGTATATATAGCTCTCCGGCAGAATTTTTCTCAATAGTGATTTGCCTGCCGACCCTGTCGGCCAGCAAGACTATATAGGCCGGTTCAAAACACAGGATTACCGCATCCGGGGCAGTGGTTTTCTCCATGCGTTCCATTTCCAGGATCATGGACAAATTTATTGCCGCCAATTGTGCCGCCAGCTTCAGGTCGTGGATGTCATAAAATTCCTTAATTTGATGATAGCCCGATTCTTTTCCGGTCTGGTATCTGTGCCACGTGTAGGACAGCGTTGGCAACACGATAGCAAGTACCAGAACCATCGCAATGGAAACCGCAGCACCTCCGCGCTTCAATTCCATTCTCCGAGCGCAAACATACAGGGAATAAAAACTATACGTTATCAACAGGCATAGAATGGGATAGATAAAACGCCCCATATGGAACGGATGGGGCCACACAAACAACACAAGCAAATACAGCAGCACATAGATTGCGTCCAATTTTCCCTGTCCGACCCGAATGCACAGGCCCAGCAGCGAAAGCAGACCGACAAGCAACATGATCGATTGGGCCACGAGAGTCTGATCGGTCCAGTAATACAGCAGCCCGCCCAGCCAATTATCATGGAAGGCCGCCAATTGCTCTTTTAGATCCCAGCGAACCTCGATTTTTTCCGTCTCCGAACCGAGCAGGCTGCCGATTTGATCGATATACACGGGGGAAACAACCGTACCATGCGCCCACCAGGATGCCGCCATAACCGCCAATGAAAAAAATACCGGGATGACAAAATACGGCCTATCGAGACTGCCCCGCCTCCATTTTACGATGCAGATAACGATAAATGCCGCCAGCATTGCGACCCCGATCGTTCTTGTCAGCACCAGCAGGGCCAGCAGCAGGCCGAAAATGAATAGATTGGGTTTTCTGGAAAGATCGGCTTTATCAAAAAAAATCAATGTGGCCAGGCTGAGAAATAAATAAAGGGGTTCACTGAGGATCCCCATGGAATTCAGCCAGGCAGACGGGCTGAGACAAAATATGCATACGATCAGCAAAGCCTGATGATTTGCGGCAAACATACTGCGGGCAAAGATAAATACCAGAGGAATAGCCAGCAGTAAAAAAAGGGCGGTTAGCATGTGCGCCAGGGTGTAATCGTAGGCCGCACCCGCGAAGGCCAGGATAAACGGAAAAAAAGGCGGAAAATCCTGACTTGACCAAGTGGCAACAACGGCCGGGCTGGCTTCATACCAGGGGGATAAATAGCGCGCCATAAGCAAATAATTTACGCTATCACTAAAAAAAGATGCCAGTCCGTCATGCGCGACAAAGGGAATGAGAAATACTGCATACATGCCGACAAAGACAAACAGTGCCGCATAAGAGAGCAGATCGTTGCGGGAAGGGGAAGAAATGAAAGTACTGGCCAAGGGAAAAGTCGTGTTTATATCCGGCTGCTACGGCAATCTAACCCGGATATTGCATGAGCGCGTGAGAAATGCAGGATTTTGACCGAAAAGTCCTGAGACCTGCCCCCGCCATGCCTGCACCATCCCCGCCATGCCTGCAAAAGATTTATCCCCTGACCTGAGCAGGGGCAGGCATCCAGTCTTTCGCAGAAATTGCAGAGAAAGGGCAAGAATTGCAGAGAAGTCTATACAACTGGCGCGCCAGCGAAACTGGCTGGAACACGTCGGCGTTTTACAGGTGGAAAGTATGGCGGGGACAAGCGCAGTTCGGGTACATTTAGTCATGGGTAACGGTTCTCATTGATTAGTATATTCTGAATCAATTCGCGTTTGAATAATTTGCCGGCAGAAATAAACTCAATCGCTAATCTTGAAAAAAGCGGATAGTGGTTCGTTGTTTTCGGCAGAGCGATGCTCCCACAATAATCGCGCCTGATCGGGTATATATTTACGAAGATACAAGATGTTTATATCCGAGTTGTCTCTTCCCAGATGCGATCTGACCAGATAGATATAATCAACCTCGGGCGCGTACTCCATATACAGTTCTCCGGCGGGATTTCTGTTAATAGTGATTTCCCGGACGATTCTATCAGCCAGCAGAGGAATATAAGCCGGTTGAGAAGACAGAATTACCGCATCCGGGGCAGTGGTTTTCCTCATGCGTTCTATTTCCAGGATCATGGCCAATTTCGTTGCCGCTAATTGTGCCGCCTGCTTCAGGTCGTGGGCGTCATAAAATTCCTTAATTCGATGATAGCCCGATTCTTTTCCGGTCTGGTATCTGTGCCATGTGTAGGACAGCGTTGGCAACACGATAGCAAGTACCAGAACCATCGCAATGGAAACCGCAGCACCTCCGCGCTTCAATTCCATTCTCCGAGCGCAAACATACAGGGAATAAAAACTATACGTTATCAACAGGCATAGAATGGGATAGATAAAACGCCCTATATAGAACGGATGGGGCCACACAAACAACACAAGCAAATACAGCAGCACATAGATTGCGTCCAATTTTCCCTGTCCGACCCGAATGCACAGGCCCAGCAGCGAAAGCAGACCGACAAGCAACATGATCGATTGGGCCACGAGAGTCTGATCGGTCCAGTAATACAGCAGCCCGCCCAGCCAATTATCATGGAAGGCCGCCAATTGCTCTTTTAGATCCCAGCGAACCTCGATTTTTTCCGTCTCCGAACCGAGCAGGCTGCCGATTTGATCGATATATAGGGGGGAAACAACCGTACCATGCGCCCACCAGGATGCCGCCATAACCGCCAATGAAAAAAATACCGGGATGACAAAATACAGCCTATCGAGACTGCCCCGCCTCCATTTTACGATGCAGATAACGATAAATGCCGCCAGCATTGCGACCCCGATCGTTCTTGTCAGCACCAGCAGGGCCAGCAGCAGGCCGAAAATGAATAGATTGGTTTTTCTGGAAAGATCGGCTTTATCAAAAAAAATCAACGTGGCCAGGCTGAGAAATAAATAAAGGGGTTCACTGAGGATCCCCATGGAATTCAGCCAGGCGGACGGGCTGAGACAAAATATGCATACAATCAGCAAGGCCTGGTGATTTGCGGCGAACATACTGCGGGCAAAGATAAATACAAGAGGGATGGACAGCAGTAAAAAAAAGGCAGTGAGCATGTGCGCCAGAGTGTAATCGTAGGCCACACCCGAGATGGCCAGGATAAACGGAAAAAAAGGCGGAAAATCCTGACTTGGCCAGGCGGCAACAACCGCCGGACTGGCTTCATGCCAGGGTGACAAATAGCGCGCCATCAGCAAATAATTTACGCTGTCACTAAAAAAAGATGCCAGTCCGTCATGCGCGACAAAGGGAATGAGAAATACTGCATAAATGCCGGCAAAGACAAACAGCACCGCATAAGAGAGCCGATCGTTGCGGGAAGGGGAAGAAATGAAAGTACTGGCCAAGGGAAATTCGTGTTTATATTCGGTAATCTAGTTCAATCTGAAGATGTCGTATTTCAAAATGCAATGCAGAAATAAACTCAATCGCTAATCTTGAAAAAAGCGGATAGTGGTTCGTTGTTTTCGGCAAAGCGATGCTCCCACAATAACCTGGCTTGGTCGGGTATATATCCACGAAGATACAAGCTACTTATATCCGAGGCTTCTTTAAGGTCTCTTCTCGGATGCAATATGACCAGATAGATATAATCAACCTCGGGATCGTACTCCATATATAGTTCTCCGGCGGGATTTCTGTTAATAGTGATTTCCTTCCGGGAGCTCCTATCGGCCAACAGGGGGATATAGACCGGTTGAGAAGACAGGATTACCGCATCCGGGGCGGTGGTTTTCTTCATGCGCTCCATTTCCAGGCTCATGGCCAATTTCGTTGCCGCTAATTGTGCCGCCTGCTGCAGGTCGTGGATGTCATAAAATTCCTTAATTCGATGATAGCCCGATTCTTTTCCGGTCTGGTATCTGTGCCACGTGTAGGACAGCGTCGGCAACACGGTGGTGAATACCAGAACCATCGCAATGGAAACCGCAACGCCGCCGCGTTTCGATTCCATTCTCCGAGCGCAAACATACAGGGAATAAAAACTATACATGATCAACAGGCATAGAATGGGATAGATAAAACGCCTCATATGGAACGGATGGGGCCACAGGAACAACACAAGCAAATACAGCAGCACATAGATTGCGTCCAATTTTCCCTGTCCGACCCGAATGCACAGACCCAGCAGGGAAAACAGGCCGGCAAGTAGAATGATCGATTGGGCCGGGAGGGTCTGATCGGTCCAGTAATACAGCAGCCCGCCCAGCCAAAAACCATGGAAGGCTACCAATTGCTCTTTTAGATCCCAACTGACCCTGATTTTTTCCGTCTCCGAACCGAGCAGGCTGCCGATTTGATCGATATACATGGGGGAAACAACCGTGCCATGCGCCCACCAGGATGCCGCCATAACCGCCAATGAAAAAAATACCGGGATGACAAAATACAGCCTATCGAGACTGCCCCGCCTCCATTTTACGATGCAGATAACGATAAATGCCGCCAGCATTGCCACCCCGATCGTTCTTGTCAGCACCAGCAGGGCCAGCAGCAGGCCGAAAATGAATAGATTGGTTTTTCTGGAAAGATCGGCTTTATCAAAAAAAATCAACGTGGCCAGGCTGAGAAATAAATAAAGGGGTTCACTGAGGATCCCCATGGAATTCAGCCAGGCGGACGGGCTGAGGCAAAATATGAATACAATCAGCAGGGCCTGGTGATTTGCGGCGAACATACTGCGGGCAAAGATAAATATAAGAGGAATAGCCAGCAGTAAAAAAAGGGCGGTTAGCACGTGCGCCAGGGTGTAATCGTAGGCCGCACCCAGGATAGCCAGGATAAACGGGAAAAAGGGCGGAAAATCCTGACTTGGCCAGGCGGCAACAATGGCCGGACTGGCTTCATGCCAGGGGGATAAATAGCGCGCCATAAGCAAATAATTTACGCTATCACTAAAAAAGGACGCGAGTCCGTCGTGTGCGACAAATGGAATGAGAAATACTGCATAAATGCCGGCAAAGACAAACAGTGCCGCATAAGAGAGCAGATCGTTGCGGGAAGGGGAAGAAATGAACGTACTGGCCAAGGGAAAAGTCGTATTTATATTCGGCAATTTAGTTCAATCTGAAGACGCCGTATTTCAAAATGCAATGCAGAAATAAACTCAATCGCTAATCTTGAAAAAAGCGGAGAGTAGTTCATTGTTTTCGGCAGAGCGATGCTCCCACAATAATCTGGCTTGGTCGGGTATATATTTACGCAGAAGCAAGCCGTTTACATCTATAATATCCGAGTCTTCATGGACTCTTCCCAGATGCGATCTGAACAGATAGATATAATCAACCTCAGGATCGTGCTCCATATATAGTTCTCCGGCGGGATTTCTGTTAATAGTGATTTTATCCCGGGCGATTCTATCAGCCAGTAGCGGGATATAGTTCGGGTGAGAAGACAGGATCACCGCATCCGGGGCAGTGGTTTTCCGCATACGCTCCATTTCCAGGCTCATGGCCAATTTCGTTGCCGCTAATTGTGCCGCCTGCTGCAGGTTGTGGATGTCATAAAATTCCTTAATTTGATGATAGCCCGATTCTTTTCCGGTCTGGTATCTGTGCCACGTGTAGGACAGCGTCGGCAACACGGGGGTGAGCACCAGAACCATCGCAATGGAAACCGCAACGCCGCCGCGCTTCAATTCCATTCTCCGAGCGCAAACATACAGGGAATAAAAACTATACGTTATCAACAGGCATAGAATGGGATAGATAAAACGCCCCATATAGAACGGATGGGGCCACACAAACAACACAAGCAAATACAGCAACACATAGATTGCGTCCAGTTTTCCCTGTCCGACCCGAATGCACAGGCCCAGCAGCGAAAGCAGACCGACAAGCAACATGATCGATTGGGCCACGAGAGTCTGATCGGTCCAGTAATACAGCAACCCGCCCAGCCAATTATCATGGAAGGCCGCCAATTGCTCTTTTAGATCCCAGCGAACCTCGATTTTTTCCGTCTCCGAACCGAGCAGGCCACCGATTTGATCGATATAATGAGCCGCAAAAACCGTGCCATGCGCCCACCAGAATGCCGTCATAACCGCCAATGAAAAAAATACCGGGATGACAAAATACAGCCTATCGAGACTGCCCCGCCTCCATTTTACGATGCAGATAACGATAAATGCCGCCAGCATTGCCACCCCGATCGTTCTTGTCAGCACCAGCAGGGCCAGCAGCAGGCCGAAAATGAATAGATTGGTTTTTCTGGAAAGATCGGCTTTATCAAAAAAAATCAACGTGGCCAGGCTGAGAAATAAATAAAGGGGTTCACTGAGGATCCCCATGGAATTCAGCCAGGCGGACGGGCTGAGGCAAAATATGAATACAATCAGCAGGGCCTGGTGATTTGCGGCGAACATACTGCGGGCAAAGATAAATATAAGAGGAATAGCCAGCAGTAAAAAAAGGGCGGTTAGCACGTGCGCCAGGGTGTAATCGTAGGCCGCACCCAGGATAGCCAGGATAAACGGGAAAAAGGGCGGAAAATCCTGACTTGGCCAGGCGGCAACAATGGCCGGACTGGCTTCATGCCAGGGTGACAAATAGCGCGCCATCAGCAAATAATGTACGCTATCACTAAAAAAGGATACGAGTCCGTCGTGCGCGACAAATGGAATGAGAAATACTGCATACATGCCAACGAAAACAAACAACGCGGCATAGTGGAACAGACTGCTCCGCGAAGAAAGTAAAATAAAATTACCGACTATGGAAAACATAGACAATGAATCAATCCCTAATCTCGAAAAAAGCCGAAAATGGTTCGTTATTATCGGTGGAATGCACCCACAATACATTGGTAGGGCGGCGTATATCAATATTCAGGCCGTTCACCTCTTCATTTATCCACGGATGAATTTTAGTCAGATAGACATAATCGACATCCCGGGCCGGCTGCATATATAGCTCTCCGGCAGAATTTTCCTCAATAGTGATTTCCCTGCCGACCCTGTCGGCCAGCAGTGCGATATAGGACGGTTTAAAATACTGGATTACCGCATCCGGTTCCGTGGTTTTTTTCATGTGCGCCATATCCAGGAACATGGTCACCGGCATTGCCGCAGATTCTCTTGCCTGCTCCAGATCGTAGGTGTGATAAAAGTCCTTGATCCGATGATAGCCTGCTTCTTTTCCGGCCTGGTATCTGTTCCAGGTGTAGGACAGCGTGGGCAACACGGCGGTAAGCGCCAGTACCATGGCAATGGAGACCGCGGCGTCACCACGCTTCAATTCCACTCTGTGGACGAGGGTGTACAGTGCATAAAAAGAATAGAGCAGCAATATGCACAGAACCGGATAGATAAACCGCCCCATGTGGGTCGTATAGGGCCAGATGAACAGCACAAGCAAATACAGAAAAACATAGATTGCATCCAATTTTCCCTGCGCGATGCGGAGGCACAGGCCCAGCAGGGAAAACAGGCCGACAAACATAATTATTGATTTGGCCATCACGGTCTGGACGCTCCAGTAATACAGCAGTCCGACCAGCCAGCCATGCTGAAAGCCCACCAATCGAAATTCTGTATGCCAGTCAATGTTGGCTTTGTACGCCTCCAAACCGAACATGTTGACGATTGAAGTGATGTAATGAGAAGGAACAGCCGTACCCCAGAATGCTGCGATAAGCGTCAATGAAAAAAATACCGGAATAACAAAATAGGGCCAATCCAGACTGCGCCGCCTCCATTTCAGGATGCAGAGAAGTATAAATGCCGCCAACATCGCGACCCCAATCGTTCTCGTGAGCACAAGCAGGGCCAGCAACAGGCCGAAGATGAATAGATTGATTTTCCTGGAAAGATCGGCTTTATCAAAAAAGATCAACGTGCCCAGGCTGAGGAATAGATAAAGATTTTCACTGAGGATGCCCATGGAATTCAGCCAGGCGGACGGGCTGAGGCAAAATATGAATACAATCAGCAGGGCCTGGAGGTTTGTGGCAAACATACCGCGGGCAAGAATAAATATCAGCGGAATGGACAGCAGTAGAAAGAGAGCCGTTACTACATGCGCCAGGGTATAATCGTAGGCCGCACCCGAGATGGCCAGGATAAACGGGAAAAAGGGCGGAAAATTTTGTATTGACGAAGCAGCAACAACGGCCGGACTGGCTTCATGCCAAGGTGATAAATAGCGCGCCATAAGCAAATAATAGCTGCTGTCATTCCTAAAAGTCGAAAGTCCGTCATGCGCGACGAATGGAATGAGAAATGCCGCATAAATGCCGACAAAGACAAACAGTGCCGCATAAGAGAGCAGATCGTTGCGGGAAGGGGAAGAAATGAACGTACTGGCCAAAGGAAAAAGTCGTATTTATATCCGGCTGCTACGGCAATCTAGTCCAATCTGAAGGCGCCGTATTTCAAAATGCAATACAGTGCGCGCACGCCGTCTTTCCAATTAATTTTTTTCCCCTCGGCATAAGAGCGGCCATAATAGTGAATGCCCACTTCATAGATGCAAACATCGGGGATCCTGGAAATCTTTATGGTGATCTCCGGTTCAAACCCAAAACGGTTCTCGTTGATTGGTATACTCTGAATCAATTCGCGTTTGAATAATTTGTAGCAGGTTTCCATATCGTTCAGATTCAAGTCGCTGAATATATTGCAAAGCAAGGTCAGCAATTTATTGCCCATGTAGTGCCAGAAAAACAGCACCCGGTGCGTCCCGCCACCCAGAAAACGGCTGCCATACACCACATCTGCGCCATTCTCCAGCGCCGGTTTCAACAATCTTGGATAGTCGGCGGGATCGTATTCGAGATCGGCATCCTGGATAATAACATAATCACCGGTCGCATAGCGGACACCCGCCCGTATTGCCGCCCCTTTTCCCTGATTTTTGGCATGGCTTATCAATGTATCGATCCGCTGTTCGGCTAATTTTTTCAGGATATCCGAGGTGCCGTCGGTGGAGCCGTCATCGACAACGATGATTTCCACATTATCGACCGGGGCATTGACCACCGAATCAATCAATCTCTCTATAGTCGCCGCCTCGTTATAACAGGGGATGATTACCGAAAGGGTGCAGGGCATGAGCGGTCACCGAGCCGGCTTGTCTGCCGGGTTTTGTTTGAAAAAATCGATAGTGCGCAGTATCCCGTCTGCAAAATCAATACGCGGCTCCCAGCCCAGCAGCGATTTGGCCCGGCCAATATCCGGGCAGCGCTGTTTCGGATCATCATCGGGAAGCGGGGCGTACCTCAAGTTGGAATGACTATTTACCGCTTTGATGATGCGCCCGGCCAGTTCGAGCACCGAAAATTCAACCGGATTGCCAAGATTAACCGGTTCGTGAATATCGTCTTTATTCATCAATACAATGCAGCCCTCAATCATATCGTCCACATAACATAAGGAGCGGCTCTGGCTCCCGTCTCCGTAAACAATAACATCTTCATCAGACAGCGCCCGCACAACAAAGTTGCTGACGGCACGCCCGTCATTAATGGCCATGCCGGGGCCATAGGTGTTGAATATCCGTGCGACTCTGATATCCAGCCCATGCCGCCGATGATAATCAAAAAACAGGGTTTCGGCGCAGCGCTTCCCCTCATCATAACAGGAGCGAATGCCAACCGGGTTCACATTGCCCCGGTACGTCTCAGGTTGCGGATGCACCAGCGGATCGCCGTAAATCTCGCTGGTCGATGCAAGCAACACAGGGATTTGTAATCGTTTCGCCAGACCAAGCACATTGAGTGCGCCGAGCACATTGGTCTTGATCGTCTGGATGGGATCACGTTGATAATGCGCCGGGCTGGCCGGACAGGCAAGGTGGTAAATTTTATCGACCTCCAGATAAACAGGAACGCAGACATCGTGCCGCACGATCTCAAAAAAGGGATCGGGCATCAAATCGATGATATTGTCCCGTGAACCGGTACAAAAATTATCGAGGCAAAGCACCTCATTGCCTTCATCGAGCAAACGCCTGCACAAATGCGCCCCCAGAAATCCGGCGCCGCCGGTTACCAAAATCCGTTGTTTCATTGTTGGTTCAATTTATTCAACATAATTCTGAGCAACTTTGAATTTGCGGCAACTATATTGCCGGTATCCATATAGGTATCTCCGCCGCTTATATCAGCCACCATGCCCCCCGCCTCCCTGATCAGCAATATGCCGGCGGCAATATCCCAGATATTGAGCCTGTATTCCCAGAAACCATCCAGCCGCCCGCAAGCAAGATAGGCAAGATCGAGCGACGCCGCGCCGGCACGCCTGATCCCGGCGACCATCGGAAAAAATTTCCTGAATGACTCAAGATATTCATTCAGCAATTCCTGGTCTCTGAATGGAAAACCCGTCCCAAGCAATGCCCCATCCAGCATAGACCGTTGACTGACGCGAATGCGCTTATTATTCAATTGCGCGCCGTTTCCCCTGCTTGCCGTGAATAATTCCTGGCGCAGGGGATCATACACCACACCCGCTTCCAGCCTGTTTTTATTGCGCACCGCAATGGAAACCGCAAATTGAGGGAAGCCGTGCAGATAATTGGTAGTTCCATCGATCGGATCGATAATCCATTGATGATCGCTGGAACCGGTTGTGCCGCTTTCCTCGGCCAAAAAAGCATGATCAGGATAAAACTTCCTGATCGCATCGATAATGATTATCTCAACATTCCTGTCAATCTCACTAACAAAATCATTTCTGCCCTTTTCATGCACGACCACATCATTGGCCAAATCCATTTGCTGTACGATCGTATCGCCGGCCAGTCTGGCGGCTTGAATGGCAACATTCAGCATGGGATGCATACATCACTCCTCATAGTTCAGTATCTGTGCTCTACTTACGCGGCAGCCGGATATCAGCGGAGTAAGAATACGGACAAGAAAATCGGACAACCATGCGGCATCTCAATGATGCAACACAATCCGATCCTGCCCATCCGAGCGCTGAATAATTTCACCCAGCTTCCAGGCAATCTCACCCATGCCATCGAGAACAGACAAAACATTTGCTTCATCCTGTCCGGCAACACACAGCACCATGCCCACACCGCAGTTGAAAATGCGATACATCTCCTCTGGCGCTATAGTACCCGTTTCCATCAGCCATTCAAATATCATCGGCATCTTCCAACTGCTCACATTGATTCGCGCCGCCTTTGATTCCGGTATAGTGCGCGGAATATTTTCCACCAATCCTCCGCCGGTTATATGCGCCATCGATTTGACCTCGGTCTGTTTCAATAAACGCAGGATCGCCGGCGCATAAATCCGGGTCGGTTCCAGCAAATGATCGATAACCGCCTTCCCATCAATCTGAAAATCATCGGATGTGCCCGAATCGGCAAGTATTTTTCTGATCAACGTATAACCGTTTGCATGGCAACCGCTCGAGGCCAGCGCAATAAGACTATCACCGACGGAAACAGTACCGCCATCGATAATATGATCCTTTTCCACCACCCCGACACAAAATCCGGCCAGATCATAATCGCCTTCCGCATACAAACCAGGCATTTCCGCGGTTTCACCGCCAACCAGACCACATGCGGAAAACTCGCAAGCCCTGCTGATGCCGCGAATGACCGACTCGGCGACGGCGATATTGAGCCTGGAGCATGCAAAATAATCCAGAAAAAACAATGGTTCCGCCCCTTGGACAACCACATCGTTCACACACATGGCAACCAGATCGGCCCCGATCGAATCATGCCTGTTGGCATCGATAGCCAGCTTGATTTTTGTGCCCACGCCGTCGGCTCCCGCAACCAGAACCGGTTGTCTATAGCCCAGCGAGGAAAGATCGAACAGCGCGCCAAAACCGCCCAGATCACCCATAACACCCGGACGCCTGGTATTGGCTGAAAATGATTTGATCCGTGCAATCAGCGCATTTGCAGCATCGATATCGACACCGGCAGCGCGGTAGCTCAAAGAGCCTTTATTATTATTATTCTGCTTCACGCTACAATAGTATCTATGAGCCCGCACATTCGCAATCCTTGACTTGCCCCCCGCTCTCGCATAGCTTGAGCACATGAAAACAAAGGCATTATTTCTTGTGTATGCGCTTCTATTGGCGTCTCCGGCAATGGCAATGAGGATTGACGATTTATATGCAGCGCGCATCCCCATTGCCGATCAAGGCGCCGCCAGCAGAAAAGCGGGGATCCGGTCAGCGCTGGCAACGGCGCTGGTAAAAATCACCGGCGACCAAAATGCGGCCAGGCAGCCGGCACTGAGGCCGATACTCAACAATTCCGGACGCTACATGTTGCAATACCGTTATCATCAAAATGAAACCCCGTCGGCAGAAGCAGCAGCCGAAAATATGCAACTGTCGGTACTGTTCGATGAATCCGTGCTCAATCAGGCCCTGCGCGATAACGGCATTGCCGTATGGGGAAAGGAGCGGCCGTCCGTGCTGATCTGGCTGGTTGTGCAAAATGAAACAGGCCGCAGAATTATCGGACTCGAAGACGAAACCTCCTATCTGGATATAATCGACAGGCACGCCAGATCCAGGGGGATCCCCCTGCTATTCCCGCTGTTGGACATAGAAGACACGTCGGGAATAAAAACCGGTGATAGTTGGTCCGGCTTCACTGAAGCGGTTATCAATGCCTCAAACCGCTATCGCGCCGACGTCGTACTACTGGGAAGCATCGAACAGACTCGGCCATCTTTATGGGAAACACGCTGGACATCGATAATACAGGGGCAAACCATCGACTGGTCGGCACAGGCGGAACTGGCCGAAACAGCGCTTGTCGAAGGCATTGATGCGCTCGCGGACAAACTGGCGCGCCAGTACGGCAATACCCAGCTACATGCCGGGCAGGAAACATTGGCCCTGGTGGTGCATAACATCGACACGCTCGACCAGTACGCAAAAGTATTGCGCTATCTTGAATCGCTTAATTCGATAAAAGATATACGGGTCAAACAATTGCAGGGCGGCAAAATTACCTTTGAATTGACCAATCTTGGGGGCATATCGGCGATCAGGCAGGCAGCGGCATTGGGAGATACGCTGGAATTGGTCCCGGATAGCAAAGAGCCCGAATTTCAACTGAAAAAGCGCTGATTGAATGATAACCGACGCACAAAAATGGCTGGTCTTGATCAGCACATTGCTGTTTATCTGGTTGGTGTATCGACTGACCCCGATTCTCACGCCATTTCTAATAGGGATAATCCTGGCCTATCTCGGCAATCCGGCGGTCAATAGATTGGAAAAGACCGGTTTTTCCAGGACAGTGGCGGTGGTTTTCGTATTTCTTATCATAATGATCGTCCCCGCGTCCGCGCTGATCATCCTGTTACCGCTGCTACAAAAGCAAATTGCCGGATTAATAATGCACATTCCGGATATGATCAACGTCGTTCAATCAAAATACCTGGGCAGCATTGCCTCATTTCTTGAGATCGACATAGAAATGATAGATCTGGATGCAATCAGACGGGTACTGATGGATCATTGGCAAAGTTTTAGTCATATTATCGGCACATTGCTGGAACAAATATCACAATCCGGTCAGACACTTCTATTATGGACCGGCTACCTGGTAATCATCCCGGTGGTGACCTTCTACATGCTGCGGGATTGGGGCGATCTGCTGGACCGGACGAAAAAACTGATACCGAGAAAATACCAAGCCGTAATTACAAAACTGGCCGGGGAATGCGATGTGGTACTGGGGGAATTTTTTCGCGGTCAATTACTGGTCATGCTGGCGCAGAGCATCATCTATTCAACCGGTCTGTGGATCGTCGGGCTGGAATTTGCGCTATTGATTGGCATATTGGCCGGGCTGGTAAGTTTCGTGCCCTATCTCGGTTTTTTTGTAGGATTCTCGATTGCCGGTGCGGCGGCTTTCTTCCAGTTCCATGAGCTTAGCTCCATATTTTATGTGCTGCTTGTTTTTGGTATTGGACAGGCCATAGAAGGAATGCTCCTGTCTCCTCTGCTGATTGGCGATCGTATCGGACTGCACCCTGCGGCGGTCATCTTTGCCGTGATGGCCGGCGGCCAGTTATTCGGATTTTTCGGCGTATTACTGGCATTGCCGGTCGCATCGATGATAACGGTACTCTTGCGGCATGCGCACCGGCAATACCTTGGCAGCAGCCTGTATACCGAATAACCATGGCTGAATGTGCCGAAAGACAAATTCCGTTTGAGTTTGGCAACAAACAAATCAGGTTTGACGCCTTTATTGCCGGGCCTAATTTTGAAGCGCTAAGCGGTGTAAAAAACCTTGCCGCAGGATGCGAATCACAATCCATTTATCTATGGGGGCAACCCGGCAGCGGAAAAAGCCACCTCCTGCAGGCCGCATGTCATTTGGCCGCCGATAATGCGCGCCGTAGTGTTTACATACCGTTGGCCGAACACCGCCGCTTCACGCCAAAACTACTGGAAGATCTCGAATCATTCCACCTGGTTTGTGCCGACGACATCGATGAAATCGCGGGAAATGAAGAGTGGGAACGCGCCCTGATGCATCTATTCAATCTACTCAGAGAAAACAAGCATGCAATGCTGATCAGTGGCGGCAATAAACCCGATAAACTCGGGTTTAGACTGGCGGATCTCAGCAGCAGATTATTCTGGGATCTGGTTTTCCGCTTACAACCATTAAGTGATCAAGACAAAATCGAGGCATTACACCGGCAGGCCGACAAACGCGCCTTTGCATTGCCCGAAGAAGTAGCCGATTATCTGCTCAAATACGTATCACGCGAACCGCATACGCTATTCCGGCTGCTGGACCGAATCGACGCCGCCTCGCTCTCTGAAAAAAGAAAACCCACCATCCCCTTTATCAAATCATTACTAAAGAAGCTGTGATGCCTTATCAATCAGGCAGAAGGCCGGCAATTCCGATACAGAAAACATCAACCGCTTGCCCGCAAACACCGGGTCATAGCAGCCAGCCTTTTCCCAAGGGCTATGCACAGGGTTTTTTCATCCCCGCTAATATCCGATTCATTCTCCGCTCCGGACACATGACTGGCGCCATAGGGGGTCCCCCCGCCATTGGTGCTGAGCAGGGCCGACTCCTGATATGGCAGGCCGACAATCACCATGCCATGATGCAGCAGCGGCAGCATCATTGATATCAAGGTGGTTTCCTGGCCGCCATGCAGACTGCTGGAAGAGGTGAAAACCGCGGCGGGTTTGCCCGACAGACCGCCGCTCAACCAGATATCCGAGGTCGAATCCATAAAATACTTCAACGGCGCCGCCATATTGCCAAAGCGCGTCGGGCTGCCCAGGGCCAGACCCTCGCATTCGATCAAGTCCTCATGCCTTACATAAGGCGGGCCGGAATCGGGGATATCCTCCTCGGTGGATTCTGTCACCGTCGATACAGGCGGAACCGTGCGCAATCGAACCGCACATTCCCCACTTGCCTCGCATCCCAGGCCTATAAATTCCGCCAGATTTTTAACGCTGCCACTCCTACTGTAATAAAGAACGAGTATTTCCGTCATCAGCGGATGAGCCCGAGCACATTTTCCGGCGGACGCCCGATAACGGCCCTGCCGTTGGCAACCACAATCGGCCTTTCAATAAGAATCGGGTGCGCGAGCATTGCGGCGATAATCCCGGCATCCTCTACGCCCTCGCAATCGAGCCCGGCCTGCTTGTATGCCGGCTCATTCCTGCGCAATAACTCAGACGGCTTCAACTGCAACAGTCCCAGCAAACCGGCAAGCGTATCCCGATCGGGAGGGGTTTTAAGATATTCAATAATCTCCGGTTCAATACCATTCTCCCTGATTAATGCAAGAGTTTCCCGTGATTTAGAACATCTTGGGTTGTGATAAATTTTCACGTCCATATTATGATCCCTTATTTAGTTTTTCGGATTGACGAATACCCGGCACAACAAACACTCAATGACAGATTATAGCCATAAATACGATCTAAAAACCATACCGGCAATCGTCACTCAATTTATGCTCTATTTTGGGAAAAACTTCTACCGGCATCACGGATTCACGACGGCCGCCTCCCTTTCCTACACCACCCTGCTGTCGATTGTCCCCCTGATAACCGTGATGTTCGGTTTATTGGAAAAACTCTCGATTCGGATTGACACCACCGAAGCAATCCAACAATTCATCTTCACCAATTTCGTCCCGGCAGTGGGCGGCACGGTACTGGGATATGTTTCCGGGTTTTCGACCAAGGCCTCGGAACTCGCCGCGCCCGGGATCGGGCTGTTAATAATCATTTCCCTGATGCTTATGGTAACCATTGACAACGCGATCAACAGCATCTGGACCGAACGGGAAAGCCGCCGGATGCCTGCAAGAATACTGATCTATTTTCTGATACTCATTCTGGGACCCTTGCTGATGGGCTATGGCCTCGCATCCACCTCCTACCTGCTCTCCCTGGAAGCGATCAACGATATAGACAGCGGCCTTCACATAAGGTCCGAATTGCTGCACTGGCTGCCGTACATCTCCACGTCCCTGCTGTTAACACTGGTGTATATCCTTGTGCCCAACTACAGCATATCGAAACTGGATGCCTTGCTGAGCGGCATTTTCTCGGCAACCCTTTTTGAAGTGGCCAAGATCAGTTTTGGCTTATACATAACGGCGATGTACGATTATCAAATAATCTACGGCGCGATTGCCGTGATCCTCATTTTTCTGACCTGGATTTACATTTCCTGGGTAATTGTCCTTGCCGGCGCGCATTTAACCTTTTGCCTTTCGACCTTCAGGAAATAATCCCCGCCGGCGGCATCCATCTGTTTCCTGAATCAAAGTCGGGTATAATGCCCGTTTTCAGCAGACTCACTCAAGGCAAGTATTATCATAATGAACAGCAAGCAATATAAAAAAGTGGTACTCGCATATTCCGGAGGGCTGGACACCTCGGTGATCCTTGTCTGGCTGCAGGACAACTATCAATGCGAAGTCGTCACCTTCACGGCAGACATAGGCCAGGGCGAGGAAATTGAATCCGCCCGGGCCAAGGCGGAAAATTTTGGCGTACAGGAAATTTATATCGAAGATCTGAGCGAGGATTTTGTCAGCAATTATGTATATCCCATGCTACGCGCCAATGCCATCTATGAAGGCGAGTATCTTTTAGGCACGTCCATAGCCAGACCGTTGATCAGCAAAAGACTGGTCGAGATCGCCAATAAGACCGGCGCCGATGCAATCGCCCACGGCGCAACCGGCAAGGGAAATGACCAGGTTCGATTTGAAATCGGCGCGTATGCGCTCAATCCGGAAATAAAAGTGATTGCCCCATGGCGGGAATGGGAGCTCACTTCAAGGGAAAAACTGCTTGCCTATGCCGAGCAGCGCGGCATTCCCGTTGAGGCGAAACGCAAGGGAGGCTCTCCCTATTCGATGGATGCAAACCTTTTACACGTCTCCTACGAGGGAGGCCCGCTGGAAGATCCGTGGAACGAGCCGGAGGAATCCATCTGGCGCTGGACGGTATCGCCCGAGGCGGCGCCCGCCGAGGCCGGCTATATTGAACTGACTTTCAAGCACGGAGATGCCGTTGCCATCGACAACCGGCAGATGTCGCCCGCCTCCTTGTTGGCAAATCTCAATCAGATTGGCGCCGCCCACGGAGTAGGCCGCAGCGACATCGTCGAAAACCGCTGCATCGGCATGAAATCCAGAGGATGTTATGAAACACCCGGCGGCACGATCCTGCTGAAGGCGCACCGCGCGATGGAATCATTGACGCTCGACCGCGAGACCATGCACCTGAAGGATGATTTGATGCCGCGCTATGCCAGGATGATTTATGACGGCTACTGGTGGAGCCCGGAACGTGAAGCCATACAGGCATTGATCGATAAATCCCAGGAACGGGTCAACGGCAGAGTCCGCCTCAAACTATATAAAGGAAACCTGATGATAGTCGGCCGCCAATCCGATGACGACAGCCTGTTCAGTGAAGCAGCGGCCACCTTTGAAGATGATGCGGGCGCCTTTGATCAATCGGATGCCGAGGGTTTCATCAAGCTGAACGCACTGCGCCTGAAATTACTTGCCTCCAGAAAAAACAAATCCTGAGGCAAATCAGCTATTTTATTTTCAGCAGCTTTGTCACCGGCTCAATCGTCGTCGCCTGCACGAACAAGGTATAGATAACCACGCCGTAGGCCATCGATTGAATCGTATACCAGTAGTCCAGGGATAAAGGCAGGGATAAGGCCAGGGCCAGGGTTACCGTCCCCCTCACACCACCCCAGACCAGAACCACCTGGTGCTTGACCGGCAGCCTTTCCTGACCCGGAAACCGGCATACCAAGGCCAACGGCACAAAAACAATTACCACACGCGACAGCACTACCGCGGCAATCGCGATTAGCATTGCCAGCCATTGATCAGTAAACATATCCAGGGTAATAGTGATACCCGCCATTAAAAAGATAAGGGTCTCACTGACAAACGACGCAAAATCCCATACAGAATGAATTTCCCCGCTCCTGTCCGCTGCATACTTATTCACTCGGTTGCCGAAAACCAGTCCAGTGGTGAGCACTGCCATTACCCCCGACAGATGCAAAAATTTTTCCGCCAAAATATATACCCCATAGGCAAAGATCACCGACAACAAGGTTTGCAGCCGCGCATTCACGATAAATCCCGAAATCCCGCATAAGACCACCACCGCCACAAGACCCAAAACAATTCCGCCCAGAAAAACATAGCCAAGTTTCAGGACGCCGGCGGATAAGGTTATCGAACCCGAATCACCCGATACGGCTATTGCCAATATAACGCTGAACAGCACAATCGCCGTTGCATCATTAAACAACGACTCCCCCTCCAGCAACATGCGAAGCCGGTCGGGCGTACCCGATTGCTTCAACAGAGACAGCACTGCGGAAGGATCCGTCGCAGACAACAAGGCCCCAACCAGCAAGGCCGCAATCAACGGGAAACCACCCGGGTGGGCAATGCCAAAATATATCAATGCGCCGGTAATACCGGCGCCGAGCAGCATGAACGGGATCGCCAGCAACAATATAAGCGGCAGATTACTTCGCATCGATTTTATATCGAGTGACAAAGCCGCTCGAAATATGATAACCGGGATAAGTCCGTGAAATATCAGCTCATCAAAACTTTCCCAGTGTATCCCGGTATCGATACCCAGATGTTTGGTTATGATTTCAGATCCGGCAAACCCGATCAGGACCAGAAAAATCGGATACGGAACGTGGGTTTTCTTACTAAGGGGATAAGCCAGAACGGCGCATAGCAGGAGAACAAGAAAAAACAGAAAGGTACCGCTGACAAACATATCTTATTGCAGGGATACGACGGACACGGATACCACCGTGCCCATCATGGCGCCGAAAATCACTCAGGCCTGAGTTTTTCGGCGATCCAGTAATCAACACTCACATATCTGCCGCCCCCTAAAAACACCAATGCCAGCAACATCAGGAAATAGGTCGCCGAAAATTCAATACCGTTTTTCAAAATCGTGACCGAGCCGTATTCTGTAATCCACTCATAATTGGAATGCTGTTTTAGAACGTCCACGGCCTTTGCCTTTCTGACATTGGCCTCTTTTATCATATCCGCTCTCCATTCCCAGGGCACCATCAATTTGCCCTCCGGCAAGGCATGCCAGCCGTTTCCCCAATGAGCGGTAGTCGCGGCGATAATCATCGTGAACATCAGCGGAATAGCGATATATCGGATCAACAAACCTGCCACCAAAAACCAGCCTCCCAGAAACTCGGTCCACCCTGCCATAAATGCCATCAGACCGGGCAAAGGCATTCCCAGCCCCCATTCCGGGTTACCGAACCAGGCAACAACACTGGGATTAGCAGTAAATCGCTCAAAAAATCCCACGTCCGATGCGCCAAGCTGCAACTTGCCGTAGCCTGCCTTTATGAATATAGGCGCGAGAAAAATCCTCAATAACAAAGACGCACTGAAATCAACCGGCGCCCGCAACTTAGCAAAAATAGAATCTATAATATTACCCAAAGCAATCATGTTATTCATTGTTCTTTGTTACCCCTGATTTCAATACCCATTACAATCCTGCATCTACTGCGCCATTACAACGTCTGGATGCAGCTCACCCAACGAGACCGACAGCCCGTTATCCGTCACAATTCTTGCATGCACTCGCTGCAATTCCCTTGGAGACTTGACCCCGCATGAATGAGCAAGAATGCCCACCTCCTTTACTATATTTTTTGCATAATGCATTACACGAACAGCCTTATCCTCCGGGTCCAATCCTCTCTGTAACTGAAGTTTATGAGTGGTAATGCCCGTTGGACAGGTATTCTTATTGCATTGTAACGCCTGAATGCAGCCCAGCGCAAACATAAAGCCCCGGGCCGAGGTCACAAAATCGGCGCCGACACAAAGCGCCCATGCCACGTCGGCCGGTGTAACCAGCTTGCCGGAACTAATAACCCTGATCCGGTCACGCAGCCCATGCTCATACAATTTATCAACCAGCAGCGGCAAACTCTCACGCAATGGCAAACCCATATCATCCATAAGCGGCATTGGTGCCGCGCCTGTCCCGCCATCGGCGCCATCCACCGTAATAAAATCGGGAGCGGATTCGATCCCGCGCTTATTCACCTCATTAAATAAATTATCCAGCCAGCCATACGCTCCAACCACCGCCTTGAAACCGACCGGCTTGCCGGTCACCTCCCGAATACGCGCAACCATATCCAGCAGATCTGCATTGGAATTGATATCGAGGTGGCGGTTGGGACTGATCGCATCCGAGCCCGGCTCAATACCGCGGATCTTGGCAATCTCGTCAGTGACTTTCCCGCCGGGCAAGATCCCGCCCTTACCCGGTTTTGCCCCCTGACTCAACTTGATCTCGACCATCTTCAATTGCTCATGCGCGGCAACCTGCTTCAGCTTTTCATCGCTAAGATTGCCATCCAGATCGCGCGCGCCATTTTTGGCCGTGCCGATTTGAAACACAATATCCCCCCCCCCTTCCAGGTGATAGGGAGACACCCCTCCCTCGCCGGTATTCATCCAGCAACCCGCCATACGGGCGCCCTTGGATAAAGCCAGCACGGCCGGCCTTGAAATAGCGCCATAACTCATACCTGAGATATTAAACAGGGATGAAGTAGTATAAGGCTTATCGCTATACGGCCCAATGGTAACAGGGGTAGGATCCACCGCATCCTGATCCAGGGTAGGAAACGGACAATTGACAAACAGCACCGTGCCCGGCGGCCGCAAATCCCTGGTAGAGCCAAAGGCCGTAGTATTATCTATATTCTTTGCCGCACGATAGGCCCAGGATCGCTGGGCGCGGTTGAAGGGCAATTCTTCCCGGTCCATTGCGAAAAAATACTGCCTGAAAAATTCGCCCAGATGTTCGAAATAATACCTGAAATGGCCAACAACCGGGTAATTGCGCCGTATCGCCTGCTTCGTTTGGGTAACATCGAGAATATAAATAACAGCGACGGCAAGCACCAGAAGCCCGATAATAAAAATGAACAATGCCGCCATAAACTCGAGTGTCGACATTAAAAACGTTTGCATTTGTCCTGAAATCATTGGCTGACTCCTAATTCAGCGGGAATATGGTTTTATCTTATCACCTTGCCCAGTATCCCGACAAGCAAAAAACAGCGAAACCTTTATCCCGCAAACCTGTAAAAACGACTCTATATCAAATCAAGCCTTGATACCCAGTATAATATCCTTCTCTAAAAATTTCCGCATAATATCGAACCCTCCCCGCACCACCGATTCGGGATTGGGATGATCCAGCGCGCCGGCAATACTCATCAGAATTTCATGACCGGTTTTTTCTTCCTCAGACTGAAGACACTCAATCAATTTTGCCGATACCACATTTAGCTCTATAAAGCCATGTGCGTGATTGCGTTTCCGGTAAACGAGCAGATAAGTCGGAGCATCAGGCAGCTCGGTCGGAATATAATCACGACTGATTCTATGCACCGGCCAATGATAAGCCAGAGGAATTATCAATGGATTCACAACCGGAATACCCTCCAGCAAATCGCCGTCCCGGGCAATTCCCTCGGTTGGCGCAGACCTGTTGTCAAAAATTATTGACGACTCAACCCATTCATAATGCGCCAACTCAACCATGAAAGGATAATCGCCATCGTTATACCCGCGCTGTTCAAGATACTCGATAAATTCCTTGCTTAGTTTTGGAAAATACGGGGTATGCGCCTTATGATTTTTGAAATAATCGCGAATCATCGTATGCCAGTCCCGGTCATTGATAATCTTTCGCAAGACCGGAAACCCCTCCGCGATAAAACCTTCCACATTCCGATACAAGAGATCACGATAAATCTCCATACGGCGGTCTTCTATATCGCCGGGCGCCGGTTTATTATCAGGATCACGAATATGCTGCGTGAAACCGTATTGAACCCGTTGAAAATGATCAGGCGCTTTGTTGTCTTGCGCCTGCATGACCGGCATCAGACTGAATCGCGGTAACAATCCCCGCCTCATCCAGCAACTCATTCAATGGAGGGATATTGAAATCACGCTCCAGCAGTGTAGGAAACACACCAAAATGATCATAGGCAACCCGCAGCAGATCCCACACCGGATCGATCACACTCGCCCCGTGGGTATCCACCCTCAGATCTTCATATTCCTTATAATGACCGGCGATATGCCCGTAGGCGATACGATTTCCCGGCAACGACTTCAGATACTCTTCCGCATCATAACGATGGTTAATACTATTCACATATATATTATTAATATCCAGCAAAAGGCTGCAATCCGCTTCATCCAGAACCGCATTGATAAAATCTATTTCGGACATTTCCTGCCCGGGTGCCGCATAATAGGACACATTCTCTATCGCTATTCTCCTTCCCGTTATCTCCTGCGTTCTTATTATTCTTTGCGCAACATAACGCACCGCTTCTTCGGTAAAAGGGATAGGCATAAGATCATAAAGATGACCGTCATCGGCGCAATAACTCAAATGCTCGCTATAACAACGTACCTTATATCGATCGAGAAATTGCCGGACTTTTCCCAGAAAAGCCTCATCCAACGGCGCCGGACCCCCAAGATTCAGCGAGAGTCCATGACAAACAAACGGCATTCTTTCGGCAATCCCATCAAACATACTGCCAAACCGGCCGCCTACATCGATCCAGTTTTCCGGAGCCACCTCCATGAAATCGACCGACGCAAGAGAGTGGTTTGCGGCAGCCGTAACAAACGCCCGCCGCAAACCAAGACCTGTACCGTGTACAGAATACTCACTCATTCAAATTAAAATCAAAGTTGAGTTTGACAAGCAGCGTCCTTACTCCTTCTTATCGCCGCACTTGCCTTCACCGCACTTACCTTCGGCTTCCTTCTTGTCGCCGCACTTGCCTTCACCACACTTGCCTTCGCCTTCCTTCTTGTCGCCGCACTTGCCTTCACCACACTCCCCTTCGGCTTTCTTCTTGTCGCCGCACTTTCCTTCACCACACTCACCTTCGGCTTTCTTACTGTCGCCGCACTTTCCTTCACCACACTCCCCTTCGGCTTTCTTCTTGTCGCCGCACTTTCCTTCACCACACTCACCTTCGGCTTTCTTACTGTCGCCGCACTTTCCTTCACCACACTCACCTTCGGCTTTCTTACTGTCGCCGCACTTTCCTTCACCACACTCACCTTCGGCTTTCTTACTGTCTTCGCCTGCAACCATATAACCGCCGTTCGACAACTCATTCATACTGAACGGATTATCGGCGGCATTGATGACCGGGCTGGCGGTCAGCGAGACCGCAAAAACTGTGCCCATCGCAAGTACCAAAGGTTTTAGATTCTTTTTATTGTCTGACATTGAAAAATCCTCCTGATTCACTAGTGAAAATTGACCCCAACAGGGATATTAAAAAACAACTACTCTTCAAGTAATCCTGAATTATAGCCTAAAGAAACAAAATGTATAAAATAAAAAAACAAATCTATCTTTCATTACAATTATAACTGACTTTATTACCAGCGAAAAGTTTCCGGCAGGAAAAATATACCGGCGGCGCTCAGCCGTCCGCCGGCGTCTTTCGCACCGGACGCATATGCGGAAACAGAATCACATCCCGTATAGAATACGAATCGGTCAACAGCATAACCAACCGGTCAATACCCACGCCCTCTCCGGCCGTTGGCGGCATACCATATTCCAGCGCGGCAATATACTCTTCATCAAAATGCATCGCCTCCGCATCACCGGCCTTCCTCGCCCGTGCCTGTCCGTGGAAACGCTCAGCCTGATCTTCGGGATCATTCAATTCGGAAAACCCATTGGCAATCTCCCGCCCGCCAATAAAAAACTCAAACCTGTCGGCTACCGAAGGATCATCCGTATTCCTGCGCGCCAGCGGAGAAACTTCAATCGGATAGGCAGTGATAAAAGCAGGCTGCATCAACCTGGACTCCACTGTTTTTTCAAAAATTTCCGTTTGGATCTTCCCCAGTCCGTACTCATCTTCCAGCGGGATCTCAAGATCCTTTGCCAGCGCGCGGATTTTTTCCATGCTCATTAGCTGCTCCCTGGCCACGCCCTCATTATAATGCAGGATCGAATCAATCAAGCTCATCCTCACAAACGGCCGGCCCAAATCATACTCCTCACCCTGATAGACCAGCCTGTCCGAACCGCCAAGCTCACGCGCCAGCCGGCGCAGCAGATCCTCCGTCAGATCCATCAGATCATGATAATCCGCATAAGCCTGGTAGAACTCCAGCATCGTGAACTCGGCATTATGCTTTGGAGACAGCCCCTCATTTCGGAAACTGCGATTGATCTCAAAAACCCGCTCCATTCCCCCGATCACCAGCCGCTTCAGATACAGCTCAGGCGCAACACGCAAATACAACTCCATATCCAGACTATTATGATGCGTCACAAAAGGACGGGCCGCCGCACCCCCGGGAATAGCATGCATCATCGGAGTCTCCACCTCCGCAAAGCGCCGCTCCTTCAGATAGCCCCGCACAAAATCGATCACCCGCGCGCGCACCGCAAACACCCGGCGCGCACCCTCATTCACAACCAGATCCAGATAACGCTGACGATAACGCGCCTCCTGATCCGTCAACCCGTGAAACTTCTCCGGCAACGGCCGCAATGACTTACTCAGCAGCCGCACCGCAGCCACCTTCACGCTCAACTCCCCCTTATTCGTTTTCATCAACACACCCTCGGCGCCGACGATATCTCCCACGTCCCACCGCTTAAATTCAGCATAGGCGCCTTCGGCCAGCCCGTCACGGCTCACATACAACTGGATCCTGCCCGACATATCCTGCAAATCAGCAAAAGCAGCCTTGCCCATCACCCTCCGGCTCATCATACGCCCCGCCACCGACACCCTCAGCGACTCTTCCTCAAGCCTCTCCCTGGGCGCATCCCCATGCGCCTGCTGCAGATCCAGCGCAAAATTTTCCCGCCGGAAATCATTCGGAAACGCATTACCCCCCGCCCGCAGCTCTTGCAGACGTTCCCGCCGCCGGGCAACCAGATCACTCTCAGTACCGCTCATACCCTTTCCACGACGGCCTAAAACCCCGCCTTCAGACTTGCCTCCATAAATTGATCCAAATCACCATCCAGCACCCTCTGGGTATTCCCGGTCTCCACCCCGGTTCTCAGATCCTTGATCCGCGACTGATCAAGCACATAAGAGCGGATCTGGCTGCCCCAGCTAATATCCGCCTTACTCTCCTCCAGCGTCCGTCTCTTCTCATCCATCCTCTCGACCTCCAGCTCATACAACCTGGCGCGCAACTGCTTCATTGCCTGCTCCCGGTTCTTATGCTGCGAACGATCATTCTGACACTGCACCACCACACCGGTAGGAACATGCGTCAACCGCACCGCAGAATCAGTCTTATTCACATGTTGCCCACCCGCCCCGCTCGCCCGGTACGTATCCGTACGCACCTCGGCCGGATTGATCGCGATCTCCACATTATCCTCGATCTCCGGCGACACAAACACCGAAGCAAACGAAGTATGCCGGCGGTTTCCCGAATCAAAAGGCGACTTTCTCACCAGCCTGTGCACCCCGGCCTCGGTTCTCAACCAGCCAAAGGCATACTCCCCCTCATACCTCACCGTAGCCCCCTTGATCCCCGCCACTTCACCCGGGGATGCCTGGATCAAAGCAGTCTTGAAATCATGCTGCTCCCCCCAACGCAGATACATACGCAGCAACATCTCCGCCCAATCCTGGGCCTCCGTACCGCCCGACCCCGACTGAACGTCGAGGTAGGCATTATTCGCATCCATATCCCCGGAAAACATCCGCAGAAACTCCAGACCGGCAAGTTTCCTCTCACACCTGCCCAGATCATCACACACAGAATCCACCGCTTCCCGGTCCTGCTCCTCTTCCGCCAGCAGCAGCAACGTATCCGTCTCATCCAGAACCCTTTGAATACCTCTCATCGTCTCAACAACCCGCTCCAATGCCGCCCGCTCCTTACCAAGCTGCCGCGCCTTTTCCTGATCACCCCAGCTATTCGGATCTTCCAACTCCAGCCTCACCTCATCCAGCCTCTCGCACTTCCGATCGTATTCCAACACCTCCCGCAGCAAATCCCCGCGCCGGCGCAGATCGCGGATCTGCGCCCTGGTCGAATTAATCTCCGCCATTGAACCAAAACCCATCCGCCAGGGCACACCTGCCTGTTGACTCCATCAACATTCCTCACTGCAAAAACCGCCTATGCTATCACCTTTATCAATCAAGGGATAAATCTTTCGCAGACACAGCCGGGGTGGCCTCCTTCCCCCTCACCCCGGCCCTCTCCCACAGGGAGAGGGAGAAACCTGAATAAAAGCCTTCAATCCAAACCCCCCCAGCCCCCCTTGTCAGTGGGGAGTAAAACCAGGCTACACTTGCCCTGTCGCCGCTATTCCTGCAAAAGATTTATCCCCTGACCTGAGTACATTCCTGTCCCTCGTTTTAACACATACAAGAAGCCCACCCTGACAAGGGGGGGTTGGGGGGGTTGGGGTTTGGTGGTTCGGGGAATTAAAACCAGTACGACCACACTTCAAACCCCCCCAGCCCCCCTTGTCAGTGGGGTGAGGCCCGCCAACTCCCCTCTCCCTTTGGGAGAGGGCCGGGGTGAGGGTGGGAACCATCCGGGGTGAGGGTGAAAATCCATCGTGGAATTTTTTTTACCAAAAAGATTTGATACACTGCAAAAATCCGCTATCATTCCCAATAGCGTATTGCAATAAAAATGCCGAAAGATTTTCAATTACTAAACTACTCTAGTGAGACGGAGACTATGAAAGATACCAATATAGACCAGGCTGCAAGCATAACAGTGTCCACCCCCACCCCCCGAAAATATGACCGGCTGCACAAGCGGCAGGGGAACCTCATGCTGAAACGACTGACCGCGCTGTTGCTGTTGTCGGTGGCAACATTCGCCCCGATGCCGGCGGTGTCGCAGACCGACCCCTGCGACGGCGACCTCACCTGGACCGGCATCACGCCGGACTGCCTCTCGCCCGGCGATAACTACCGCATCCTGTTCGTCACTAGCAGGGGAATCAATGCCACCTCTAACAGTATTACTGCCTACAACTCCTTTATTCAGACCAACATCAATCTCGCGGGTGCCCCACTCAACAGCCTTACCTTCCGTGCCCTCGGTTCCACCACCGCTGTGAATGCCCGCGACAACACCGGCACCACCGGCACTGGCGCCGGCATTCGGACCTTCTATTACCGGGGCCGCAAGGTAGCGGACAGCTACACCGACCTCTACGATGGGACTTGGGATACCAACGAGCCGAGGGACGAGGATGGCACGGGCACCACCGTTAATCGTGTCTTCACAGGCACCAGAAATAACGGCACCACTGGTTTGCCGTTAGGAAGTACGATGTTCGTGGATGTTGGCAATCCAAGAAGCACTGACAGTCCTCTGTCTCTCAGTTCTGTAGGCATTCCCAGCTCCTTGCGACCTGTATACGCCCTCTCTGACGTTTTGACTGTGCCCGATCTCATGCCGATGTTCACACCGGGCGCGAGCATCCCGCCGCAGACCTACACCGTCGGCACGACTATTACCCCGCTGACCCTGCCCGTAGCCACCGGCGGCAACCCCGCGCTGACCTACACCATAGCCCCGACCCTGCCCGCCGGCCTGACCCTGGGCGGCGCGAACGGTAACATCCTGTCCGGCACACCGGGGCTGGGGACGGTACAAACCATCACCACCCACACCTACACGGTGAACGACGCCGACACCAATACCGCCCCCGCCGACACCGACACGCTGACCTTCACCATCACCATCAACATGGCGACGACGCTGGCCATCTTCGGCGACCTGTCCGGCGTGATTACCGAGGACGCCGTTCCGAACACCGTTAGCGGCACGGTGAGTATTGCCGCCGGCAGTGCCTCCACCATGTTCACCGCGCAAACCGCCACCGCCGGAAACTACGGCAGTTTCACGCTGACGCCGGTCGCCGGCAACGACGATATGGCCATGTGGACCTACACACTCGACAACGACAACACCGACGTCAACGCCCTCGCCAGCGCCGATACCCTGACTGAAACCTTGCCCATCGCCGCCGTCGGCGTGCCCAATGCCAACGTCACCATCACCATCACCGGCGTCAATGACGCCCCGACCGCCGTCATTGACCAAGGCCCCATTCTGACGGTGGCCCCCAGGGAGAGGGTTACCTTGACCAGCGCCGGCAGCGGCGACCCGGAAAGTATGCTTACCTACCGCTGGCGTATAGTTACCAACGGCGACCCGTCCCTTTCTCTTGCGGGGTCCAGCACCGATACCGCGACTATATTTTTCGACGCTCCAGAGGTGACCGGTACAGATGACTACACCATCAGGCTGGTCGTGAATGACGGCACATTGTCCTCGCAAGTGGACATCATAGTGAGGGTCGTCGACCCGATGGCGGACCCGACCATCACAATCGCCGCCGACACTGCCTCGGTAACCGAGGGCACGGCGGCTGCATTCACACTGACGGCCTCGCCAGCGGCGCCGGTGGGCGGGCTGACGGTCACCGTCTCCGTCACCCAGGACGGCACATTTATCGACGGCGCGCCACCGACGACGGTGACGATTGCCGCCGCCGCAACCACGGCGGCGCTGACGGTGGCCACGACCGACGACAATATCGATGAGGCAGCCGGGTCGGTGACGGTAACGGTGGAGGACGGCACCGGCTACATGGGCAGCGGCAACACAGCCAGTGTCACGGTGGATGATGACGACACCGCCGACCTTAGCTTTACAGAAACCGGGGGTACTACCATCGTGACCGAAATGGGCAGCACCGACACCTACACCGTGGAACTCGCTACCGAGCCAACGAACGAGGTCACCATTGCCGTTGTGAGCGGTAACACCGCAGTGGCAGCGGTATCGTCGCCATCGCTGACCTTCACCACGGCCAACTGGAACGTGGCACAGACCGTTACCGTAACCGGTGTGAACGACGATATAGACTTTGAGTCCGATCCCGAATTAGCCGTGAGCCATACGGGCACGAGCACGGACAGCAACTATGAAGGGCTGTCGAGGGACGTGGCCGTCACCGTAACCGATAACGACACCGCCGACGTTACCGTCTCCGAGACGACCCGCACCGTCGTCGAGAACGGCGGCACGATGACCTACACCATAATGCTCGATACCGAGCCGCTCGGCGATGTCACCATTGCCATTGAGAGCGACGCCACCCTGGTGGCAACGGTATTGCCGATGTCGCTGACCTTCACCCCGTCCAACTGGAACACGGCACAGACCGTCACCGTCACCGGCGTGAACGACGCTGCCTCCGGCGAACGCACTGCGACCGTGAGCCATACACCTGCGAGCACGGACGACCCCATCTATGCAGGGTTGATCATACCGTCTGTGGTCGTCACCGCCACCGATGACAACGCATCGGCCCTGCTGGCCGCCGTCACTCCGCTGGGCGAGGGGAATCTGAACCGTCCCACGGATACGGTGACGGTGACGGTAACCCTGATGAACACCGTGTACATGCCCGACGCAGAACTGGACATGAGCGACTTCATGCTGACGGATGACGTAGCCGGAGAGGTGACGGTATCTGATGTCACCCGCACCAGCGACAGGGTAGCCACGCTCACGCTGACCCATGACGGCGAGGATATTACCTCGGACGGCATGCTGAGCGTGACGGTACTCGCTTCCGCCCACACCGGCAGCGACAACCTGCCCGCCGGCAGTGTGCCGATAGACGCCACCGCCCAGATCGTGACCGTGAACCGTGTGACCCTCATCACCACCGGCCCGTATGGTTTGGGCGATAACATCGAGATGAGGATTAACTTCAACGAAAACGTCTTTGTGACCGGAGTCCCCAATGCCAGGCTGTTGATCGGTGGCAATCAACGAGATGCGGCCTACAACCGAGGCAGTGGCACCAGGGAACTGATATTCCGCCGCACGGTAGTGACAGGCGATGACGATGCGGGCGGGGTGCGCGTACGAGGAAATATACTGCTTGGTGGACCCGGCGTTATTCGGGACGCAGCTGGCAACGATGCGATGAACACGACCTTAACAGCAACCAGAGGCTTCGCCAACCAGGAGATAGATGCCACCCTCCCGATGCTGTCCACCGCCACGGTAACCGGCACCGCACTGACACTGACTTATAATGAGGCGCTGGGCGCCTCTACCCCGTCCACCGCCGACTACACGGTAACGGTGGGTACTGGCCCGGGGACCGTCAACGACGTAGCCATCAGCGGCATGACCGTGACCCTGACACTCGCCACGGCGGTCACTGGCGGTCAGGCGGTCACACTGAATTACACCCCCGGCGCCAACCCGGTGCAGGATACCGTCGGCAACGATGCCGCCCGGCTGACCAACCGGGGCGTCACCAGTACCAGCGGAACGGTGGCGGTAAGCCTGAATCCCATTGCCGGCGACGATATCGTCAACATTGCCGAGCAGGCGGATGGCTTTACCATCAGCGGCACCATGGCCGCCGGGTCCACGGTGACCGTGACCATTGGCGGCAGTGCCACCACCCGTGATGCCACCGAGACCGGCACCACCACCTGGACACTTGCTATTCCGGGCGGTGACACTGAGATTACCGACCCCAGCGTAGTGGTGGTGGCCACCGCCATGCTGTCGGACGGCACTATGGGCACGGTGACCCGTCCGCTGACCGTGGACCTGATGCGCCCGACGGCGACCTACGCGCCACCGCCCACGTTGACGGTCGGCATGGCAATCACCCTCATCGAGCCGGGCAGCCCGTCTATGGACATAGCCAGCTATGCCGTGCAAGGCGGCACCCTGCCACCGGGCCTGACGCTGAACGGCGGTACCGGAGACATCAGTGGCGCCCCGACCACGGCGAACGCCTCAACGGCGCCGGTGACCATCCGCCTGACTGACACGGCCAGAAACACCGCGGATTTGTCGCCGATTACCTTCCCGATAGTAGCCATGGGCAGCCAGACGCTGACCGGCTTTGCCTACAGTTCCAGTACGGCAATGGTGGGCCAGCCGGCCCCGACGGTGACGCCTCCCACGGGGGCGGTAGCCGGCAGCATCCTGAGCTACACCACCACCTCAGCCGTATGCACGGTTTCCGCCACCGGCGCCCTGACGCTGGTTGCCGCAGGAGACTGCGTCATTATGGTAACGGCCTCGGCGACGACCAACTACAACGAGGCAACCGATACCTTCACCATCACGGTGTCTGGAGCAGCGCTGCCGAGCATCTCCATCGCCGCCGGGACTACAGTGACCGAAGGCACGTCGGCCACCTTCACGCTGACGGCGGACCCTGCTCCGGCCGGGGATCTGACGGTTACCGTTACCGTCACTGACTCGGGCACATTCATTGCCGGTGCAGCGCCGACGACGGTAACGATTACCGGCAGCGAGACGACGGCCATGCTGGAGGTAACGACCACCGACGACTCTATTAACGAGGCCAACGGCATGATAACGGCGACGGTGGAGGGCGGCGCCGGCTATACGGTAGACGCGACGAACAACAGCGACAGTGTCACCGTCAATGACGACGACGCCCTGCCGATGCTGGCGATTGATTCCCCGAGTGTGCTAGAGGGCGACGACGGCGATACGCCGACACTGAGCTACACGGTGACGCTGACCGGGGAGAGGGAGCGGGAAGTGACGGTGGACTATGCGGATACGACCAGCGGCACCGCGACCTCGGGCACCGACTACGAAGCGGTTACCGCCGGCACGCTGACCTTTGCGCCGGGCACGACCACACAGAACATTGACGTAACGGTGATGGGAGACGCGGATGATGAGGGGGACGAGACGGTCATCCTCAGACTGTCGGGCGAGACCAACGCGACGATTACCACCGCCGACGGCACCGGCACGATTACCGATGACGATGACCCGGCGCTGCCGAGCATCTCCATCGCCGCCGGGACTGCGGTGGACGAGGGCACGGCGGCCACCTTCACGCTGACGGCGGACCCTGCTCCGGGGACGGATCTGATTGTGACCGTTACCGTCACTGACTCGGGCAACTTCATTGCCGGTGCAGCGCCGACGATGGTAACGATTACCGGCAGCGAGACGACGGCCATGCTGGAGGTAACGACCACCGACGACTCTATTAACGAGGCCAACGGCATGATAACGGCGACGGTGGAGGGCGGCGCCGGCTATACGGTAGACGCGACGAACAACAGCGACAGTGTCACCGTCAATGACGACGACGCCCTGCCGATGCTGGCGATTGATTCCCCGAGTGTGCTAGAGGGCGACGACGGCGATACGCCGACACTGAGCTACACGGTGACGCTGACCGGGGAGAGGGAGCGGGAAGTGACGGTGGACTATGCGGATACGACCAGCGGCACCGCGACCTCGGGCACCGACTACGAAGCGGTTACCGCCGGCACGCTGACCTTTGCGCCGGGCACGACCACACAGAACATTGACGTAACGGTGATGGGAGACGCGGATGATGAGGGGGACGAGACGGTCATCCTCAGACTGTCGGGCGAGACCAACGCGACGATTACCACCGCCGACGGCACCGGCACGATTACCGATGACGATGACCCGGCGCTGCCGAGCATCTCCATCGCCGCCGGGACTGCGGTGGACGAGGGCACGGCGGCCACCTTCACGCTGACGGCGGACCCTGCTCCGGGGACGGATCTGATTGTGACCGTTACCGTCACTGACTCGGGCAACTTCATTGCCGGTGCAGCGCCGACGATGGTAACGATTACCGGCAGCGAGACGACGGCCATGCTGGAGGTAACGACCACCGACGACTCTATTAACGAGGCCAACGGCATGATAACGGCGACGGTGGAGGGCGGCGCCGGCTATACGGTAGACGCGACGAACAACACAGCCAGTGTCACCGTCAATGACGACGACGCCCTGCCGATGCTGGCGATTGATTCCCCGAGTGTGGCAGAGGGCAACGCCGGCGATACGCCGACGCTGAGCTACACGGTGACGCTGACCGGGGAGAGGGAGCGGGAAGTGACGGTGGACTATGCGGATACGACCAGCGGCACCGCGACCTCGGGCACCGACTACGAAGCGGTTACCGCCGGCACGCTGACCTTTGCGCCGGGCACGACCACACAGAACATTGACGTAACGGTGATGGGAGACGTGGCTGATGAGGGGGACGAGACGGTCATCCTCAGACTGTCGGGCGAGACCAACGCGACGATTACCACCGCCGACGGCACCGGCACGATTACCGATGATGACGGCGGGCCAGTAGCAGGCGTCACCGTCACCCCGGTGACACTCAGTGTCCCCGAAGATGGCGGCACCACGGACACCTACACCCTGGTACTCGACACTGCGCCGACGGCCGATGTCACCATTGCCGTTGCGAGCGACACCGTCACGGCGGCGACCGTATCGTCGGCATCGCTGACCTTCAGCACGACCAACTGGAACACGGCACAGACCGTCACCGTCACCGGCGTGAACGACGACGTTGATAACCCCAGCGACGAACGCACTGCGACCGTCAGCCATGTGCCTACGAGCGCGGATGCCGGCTATACCTCGGTGGTCATAGACCCTGTGACCGTCACCGTAACCGATGACGACGACGCCGGCGTCACCGTCGACCCGACGACACTCTCGGTTCTCGAAGCGGACGGCACCAGCACCTACACCGTGGTACTTGATACCCAGCCGACCGGCAATGTCACCATTACCCCGGAGAGCGGCGACACCATGGTGGCCACGGTATCCGGGGCGCTGACCTTCACCACGACCGACTGGAGCACGGCACAGACCGTCACCGTCACCGGCGTGGACGACTCCGATGTGAACACCCCCGCCCGCACTGCGACCGTGAGCCATGCACCTGCGAGCGCGGATACCACTTATAACTCGGTGGTCATAGACCCTGTGGTCGTCACCGCCACCGATGACGACGTTGCTGCCGCCTCGGCCCTGCTGACCGCCGTCACTCCGCTGGGCGAAATGAATCTGCGCCGTTCCACGACGAATACGGTGACGGTGACGGTAACCCTGATGAACACCATGTACATGCCCGAAGCAGACCTGGATATGAGCGACTTCACGCTGACGGATGACGTAGCCGGAGAGGTGACGGTATCTACTGTCACCCGCACCAGCGACAGGGTAGTCACGCTCAGGCTGGCCCATGGCGGCGAGGATATTACCTCGGACGGCATGCTGAGCGTGACGGTACTCGCTTCCGCCCACACCGGCAGCGGCGACCTGCCTGCCGGCAGTGTGCCGATAGACGCCACCGCCCCGACCGTGAGCAGTGTGGCCTTCAGCACCACCGGCCCCTATGGTTTGGACGCTGACATCGAGGTGACGATTACCTTCAGCGAAAACGTCTTTGTGGAAGGAACAAGCCCGAATGCCCGCCTGATTATCAGTGGCAATAGAGTAGATGCGGCCTACAACCGAGGCAGTGGCAGCGACGTACTGATATTCCGCCGCACGGTAGTGGCAGGCGATGACGATGCGGACGGGGTGAACATACTGGAAGATACACTGGCTAGTGGAGGCGGCATTATTCGGGACGCAGCTGGCAACGATGCGGTGCGCACTAATAATCGAATAGAAGGCGGCATCACCCAGCGGGTAGATACCAGCTTCGTCGCGCCGCCGTCCATCACAATCGCTGCTGATACTTCCCCGGTAACCGAGGGCACGGCGGCCACCTTCACGCTGACGGCGGACCCTGCTCCGGCCGGGGACCTGACGGTTACCGTTACCGTCACTGACTCGGGCAACTTCATTGCCGGTGCAGCGCCGACGACGGTAACGATTACCGGCAGCGAGACGACGGCCATGTTGACGGTGATGACCGAAGACGACTCTGCCGACGAGGCCAACGGCATGATAACGGTGACGGTGGAGGACGGCGCCGGCTACACCGTGGATGGGAGCGGCAACACAGCCAGTGTCATGGTCAATGACAACGACGCGCCAGCAGCAGGCGTCATCGTCACCCCGGCGACACTCAGTGTCCCCGAAGATGGCAGCAGCACGGCCGACTACACCCTGGTACTCAACACTGCGCCGACGGCCGATGTCACCATTGCCGTTGAGAGCGACACCGTCACGGCGGCAACCGTATCGTCGGCATCGCTGACCTTCACCCCGACCAACTGGGATACGGCACAGACCGTCACCGTCACCGGCGTGAACGACGACGTTGATAACTCCGGCAACGCCCGCACTGCGACCGTCACCCATGCGCCTACGAGCGCGGACGCCGGCTATGGCTCGGTAGTCATAGCATCTGTGACCGTCACTGTCACCGATGACGACGACGCCGGCGTCACCGTGGACCCGATGACACTCTCGGTTCTCGAAGCGGACGGCACGGGCACCTACATCCTGGTACTCGACACCGTGCCGACGGCCGATGTCACCATTGCCGTTACGAGCGACACCGTCACGGCGGCAACCGTATCGTCGGCATCGCTGACCTTCACCCCGACCAACTGGAACACGGCACAGACCGTCACGGTAACCGGCGTGAACGACGATGTCCCCGGCGCCCGCACTGCGACCGTAATCCATACGGCTGCGAGTGGGGACGGCAACTATGAGGGGGTAGCCATAACCATAGCGTCTGTGACCGTCACCGTAGAAGATGATGACGCAGTAGCAGGCGTCACCGTCACCCCGGCGACACTCAGTGTCCCCGAAGATGGCGGCACCACGGCCGACTACACCCTGGTACTCGACACCGCACCGACGGCCGATGTCACCATTGCCGTTGCGAGCGACACCGTCACGGCGGCGACCGTATCGTCGGCATCGCTGACCTTCACCCCGACCAACTGGAACACGGCACAGACCGTCACCGTCACCGGCGTGAACGACGACGTTGATAACCCCAGCGACGAACGCACTGCGACCGTCACCCATGCGCCTACGAGCGCGGACGCCGGCTATGGCTCGGTAGTCATAGACCCTGTGACCGTCACCGTAGACGATGACGACACCGCCGATGTCACCGTCGACCCGATGGCGCTCATGGTTCCCGAAGCGAGCGGCACCAGCACCTACACCGTGGTACTTGATACCGAGCCGCTCGGCGATGTCACCATTACCCCGGAGAGCAGCGACACCATGGCGGCCACGGTATCCGGGGCGCTGACCTTCACCGCGACCAACTGGAATACGCCGCAGACCGTCACCGTCACCGGCGTGAACGACGACGACGATAACCCCGGCAACGCCCGCACTGCGAGCCTAAGCCATACGGCTTCGGGCTCGGACACCATCTATAACTCGGTGGTCATAGACCCTGTGACCGTCACCGTCACCGATGATGACGGCCCCACGGCCCTGCTGGAGGCGGTGTCTCCGACTACGCTGGGCGAGCGGAGACTGAACTCCTCTACCAACAGAGCCACGGTGCGGGTAACCCTGATGAACACCGAGTATGTGGACACTGCAGATTTGAGCGGGGCCGACTTCATGCTGACGGATGACGTGGACGGGGATGTGACGGTGGAGTCTGCTGTCACCCGCGACAGCGACACGGTGGCCACGCTGACGCTGGGGCATAGCGGCGGGATTAGCAACGACGGCACGGTGAGTGTAACGGTACTCGCTTCCGCCCACACCGGCAGCGGCGACCTGCCTGCCGTCAGTCTGCCTATAGACGCCACGGCCCCGACCGTGAGCAGTGTGGCCTTCAGCACCACCGGCCCCTATGGTTTGGGCGCGAACATCGAGGTGACGATTACCTTCAGCGAAGACGTCTTTGTGGAAGAAACAACCCCTAATGCCCTCCTGATAATCGGGATCAGTGCCAGTGAGGCTGCGCCCTACAACCGAGGCGAAGGCAGCAACACACTGGTATTCCGCCGCACGGTAGGGGCAGGCGATGACGATGCGGACGGGGTGGACATACAAGGAGGAGTACTGTTGGGTGGAGGCGGCATTATTCGGGACGTAGCCGGCAACAATGTGGTACGCTCCGGCGGCACTAATAATCGAATAAGCGGCGGCAACGACCAGCGGGTAGATACCAGCATCATCGCGCCGCCGTCCATCACGATTGCCGCTGATACTTCCCCGGTGACCGAGGGCACGGCGGCTGCATTCACGCTGACGGCCTCGCCACCGGCGCCGGTGGGCGGGCTGACGGTCACCGTCTCCGTCAGCCAGACCGGCACATTTATCGAAGGCGTGGCACCGACGACGGTGACGATTGCCGCCGCCGCAACCACAGCGGCGCTGACGGTGGCCACGACCGACGACAATATCGATGAGGCAGCCGGGTCGGTGACGGCAACGGTAACGGCGGGCACCGGCTACACGGTCGGCAGCGGCAACACAGCCAGTGTCACGGTGGATGATAACGATGCGGGCACCGCCCCCGTGCTGCAAACCGCTACAGTCAACCGCAACATGCTGGCTCTGGGGTATGATACGGCGCTGGACTCGACCTCTACCCCGGCCGGCGCAGACTACACGCTGATGGTCGATGCCGGCCCGCTCCCGACGGTCAGCACGGTGGTCATCACCGCCAGCACGGCGACCCTGACGCTGTCTGAGTCCATCATCGGCAACCAGACGGTCACGCTGGATTACACCCCCGGCAGCAACCCGTTGCGGGACCTTGCCAGCAACAATGCCGTGCTGCTGGACGATCAAGCGGTGGTCAATACCACCCCTCCGTTCATCACTGATGTTGTGATAAGTTCGGACCCCGGCGCCGATGAGACCTACGCCATCGGGGAAGACATTGAGGTAACCGTTACCTTCAGTGAAGCGGTGGGCGTCTCCAGTACGCCGGAGATAAGTATCTCTGGTATAACCGTCGGTAATAGCTCAGCAGCTTTTGTCAGTGGTTCCGGCACTACGGCCCTGCTATTTCGCTACACGGTTGTAGAGGGTGTGCTGGTCTCGGATGGGATAGGCGTCAGCACCCTTAATGTTCCAGGCGGCGCCACCATTACTGCCTCGATCGACAGCACACGACTGGCCGACCGCACCTTTACGGCACTGCCCCCGCAATCGGGACATAAGATAGACGGAGTCCGCCCGGCCCTGTCCAGCGCCACGGTAGACGATGTCACACTGACATTGGCTTATGCTGAGGCGCTGGACGGCGCCTCCACCCCGGCCAACGGCGACTACACGGTGATGGCGGACTCTTCCCCGGTGACCGTCAGCGGCGTAAGCATCAGCGGTATGGCCGTGACCTTGACACTGGCCACGGCGGTTACCAGCGGCCAGGCGGTCACGCTGGATTACACCCCCGGCACCAACCCGGTGCAGGATACCGCCGGCAACGATGCCGTGATTCTGGACGACCAAACGGTGGGAGCGGGAGTGTTGCCGTCCATCTCAATCACCGCAGTGACTTCCTCGGTGACCGAGGGGGCGGCGGCAACCTTCACGCTGACGGCAACCCCTGCTCCGGCGGCGAACCTGACGGTGATGGTTACGGTCACCGAGGCAGGCACGTTCATTAGCGGCGCGGCGCCGACGACGGTGACGATTCCCTCCTCAGGGTCGGTAACGCTGACGGTGCCGACCACCGACGACTCTACCGACGAGGCGAACGGCACGATAACGGCGACGGTAACGGCGGGCAGCGGCTACACAGTCGGCAGCCCGCTCACAGCCAGTGTCACGGTCGAGGATAACGATGGCACACCGGACCCGGCCATCACGATAGCCGCCGTGTCTTCCTCGGTGACCGAGGGGGCGGCGGCAACCTTCACGCTGACGGCAACCCCCGCTCCGGCGGCGAACCTGACGGTGATGGTTACGGTCACCGAGACGGGCACGTTCATTAGCAGCGCGGCGCCGACGACGGTGACGATTCCCTCCTCAGGGTCGGTAACGCTGACGGTGCCGACCACCGACGACTCTACCGACGAGGCGAACGGCACGATAACGGCAACGGTAACGGCGGGCACTGGCTACACAGTCGGCAGCCCGCCCACAGCCAGTGTCACGGTCGAGGATAACGATGGTGCGCCGGACCCGGCCATCACGATTGCCGCCGTGTCTTCCTCGGTGACCGAGGGGGCGGCGGCAACCTTCACGCTGACGGCAACCCCTGCTCCGGCGGCGAACCTGACGGTGACGGTTACGGTCACCGAGACGGGCACGTTCATTAACGGCGCGGCGCCGACGACGGTGACGATTCCCTCCTCAGGGTCGGCAACGCTGACGGTGCCGACCACCGACGACGCTACCGACGAGGCGAACGGCACGATAACGGCAACGGTAACGGCGGGCAGCGGCTACACAGTCGGCAGCCCGCTCACAGCCAGTGTCACGGTCGAGGATAACGATGCTGCGCCGGTGACACCGGACCCGGAGCAGATCGACCCGGAGCAGACCGAGCAACTGCATGAGGAAATCGCCCCGCAAGCGGTGCAGGCGATTGCCGGCAACGTGGTTGCCTCGGTAGGCGCGCGCATTGAGACGGCTATCCAGGGCGCCCCGCCCACCGGCGGTGTGCGGCTGGATGGACAGGGCATAGAGGGGGATGGGAAGGCCGTCCTGCTCGGTTTCCTGGACAAGGCGCCGGAATATACGCGCTCGATCAAAGAGGGCACACTGGACTGGAAGCGGATGCTGGCCAATTCTTCTTTTGCGTTGAATGCTGCCGGTGGGCACGGTATCGGCGGCGCTATCAGCCTGTGGGGCAGCGGTCACTACACCGAATTTGATGGGGATGACAATAATCTCGATTGGGACGGCGATTCCTACGGCTTCCAAATCGGCGCAGATACCCGCTGGAATAACAATCTGCTGACGGGCCTGTCGGTCTCGTGGAGTGAGGGCGAGGTGGAATATATTCAGGGCAGCGGTGACTCAAGAGAAGAAGGCGACTATACGCTGACGCTGGTCGGCATTCATCCGTATCTGGGCTGGTCGAATGACAGCGGCAGCTTGAGTCTGTGGGGCAGCTTCGGTTATGCGGACGGCGAGGTGGAGATTGAGCCGGACGGCGGCAGCCGGCGCACCCACGATACCACGCTGGTTTCGGTAGCGGGCGGGTTCAAACACCGGCTGACGGGTTTCCTGAATGTCAAGGGCGACTTTTCCGCTATAGAGACCGATATAGATGAGTCAGTGGATGTCACCAATGACCGGGATCTGACGGTGGACTCGCAACGCCTGCGGCTGTTGCTTGAGGGGTACCATCAAAACCAACTGGGCGGTGGCCGCACGCTGACGCAAAGCGCCGAGGTGGGCTACCGGGTTGATGGAGGCGACAGCGATGCCGATACGGACGGGGCGGAGCTGGCGCTGGGCTTTGACTACCATAACCCGGCTGCCGGCCTGACTCTGGCGGGCAAAGGGCGGGCGCTGGTAGGCAATAGCGACTACCGGGAATGGAGCGTATCCGGCCTGATCAGGCTGCAACCGCAAGCCTATGGGCAGGGGCTGACCTTCACCCTGGAGCCTGGCTACGGCGGTACGGCAAGTGAAGCCGGGGAACTGTGGAACCGCAACAGGGCCTACACGCCAATCGAACGCAATGAGTACGGTGCGCAGATGAAGGCACACCTGGGCTACAGGTTGAATGGTTTTGTCACCCCATACACCGAGGTGACGAGCGGGGAGGCGCTGCGCCGTTTCCGCATGGGCGTGAAGTGGCAGTTGGGCGAGGCGCTGGATTTGGATCTGTTCGGGGAGCAGTATGAAGCGGCAGATACGGATAATGTATTGAGGTTGGAGGGGGAATTGCGGTTTTAATGGCCGCTACCCTCACCCCCGCTATTCCTGCGAAAAATTTATCCCCTGATCTGGGCAGGGGCAGGTATCCTGAGCTACTTCAAAGAATGGATTCCTGCTTCCGTGTTTCGTCCCATTGACAGGCGATACTCTCTTTCAATCCAATCGGGGATTCAATATGTTCACAGGAGGTTGCAAAATGAAGATTAAATTACACTGGCTGGCCACTACAACGCCCGCTACCCGAATGTATATTCAGACTTCAAATAAAAGTGCGCCGGCCTTGTCGCGTGAGCTCGGGGTTTCTCTGCCGACGATTTACAAAGGAAACATATTTAAATGATAGAGCTTTTGTCAAAACAGCATATTGTTGCGAAACCGGGGTTTAATCGCTGGTTGATTGTGCCGGCGGCGCTGGGGATTCATCTGTGTATAGGCTCGGTCTATGCGTGGAGTCTGTTTAATCCGGCGCTGATTAAGCGTGTGGGGATCGTGACCGGGGCGGCGGATGATTGGTCGTTGAAGAGTGTGGTCTGGGTCTTTACGGTGGCTATCGTGTTTCTGGGGCTGGCGGCAGCAGTGGCAGGGAAGTGGCTGGAGCAGGTCGGGCCAAGAATGGTGGGGGTGGTGTCGGCTTGTTGCTGGGGCGGGGGGTTTTTTGTCGGTAGTCTGGGGATCGTGACCGGGCAGCTTTGGCTGCTTTATCTGGGCTATGGGGTGATCGGGGGTTGCGGTCTGGGTTTGGGGTACGTGTCGCCGGTGAGTACTTTGATTCGCTGGTTTCCAGACCGGCGCGGTATGGCTACGGGTATGGCGATTATGGGTTTCGGCGGCGGGGCAATGATCGCGAAGTTTATGATCGAGCCGTTTATCCGGCTGTTCTACCAGGCGCCGGAGTATCTGGGCGCGACGGAGTCGCTACGCCTGATTACGGAGTCGGGGCGCCGGATGGTGGATATGGGCGGGTCGCTGAGGGAGGTGGTGATCGTTGGGGCTAATGATGTGGCTAATATGCTGGTGCCCGGGGAGCAGGGGGTGTACCTGGTGGGTACGGGTACGGTCGGGGTGTCTCAGGCGTTTTGTGCGCTGGGGGCGATCTATTTTGTGATTATGATGTGTGCGGCTTTTTCTTACCGGGTGCCGGCGGAAGGGTGGCAGCCGGCAGGTTGGCAGCCGCCAGAGGAGCATGAGCACGGGAGTATGATTACCCGGCATCATGTGCATATCGATGAGGCGCTGAAAACCCGCCAGTTTTATCAGCTGTGGGTTGTGCTTTGTTTTAATGTGACGGCGGGGATCGGGGTGCTGGCGGTGGCAAAGACGATGATGAATGAGATCTTTGGTTCGACGTTGCCGGATATAGTGGATTTTGGTTTTGCTTCTACGTATGTGCTGATGATCAGTCTGTTTAATATGATAGGCAGGTTTTTTTGGGCGAGCGCTTCGGATTATGTTGGCCGGCGTAATACCTATTGGATGTTTTTTACGCTGGGGATTATTTTGTATTGTTCTATTCCTTATACGGCGCAGCAGGTGAGTGTGGATCCGGCTGTGGTCTGGCTGGTTTATTTTTATGCGGCTACGATGATTATTTTTACTATGTATGGCGGCGGGTTTGCGACGATACCGGCGTATCTGGCGGATATATTCGGTACCCGGTACGTGGGCGGTATTCATGGGCGCTTGTTGACGGCCTGGAGCAGCGCGGGGGTGTTTGGCCCGCTGGCGATTACGTCTCTGCGGGAAATATCGGTGTCGAATGCGATACGGGATCTGGTCGGCCTGATTGATCCTGCGGCCTTCCGGCAGAAGTTTGGCGCGGGAGTGGAGCAACTGGAGGTGTTGGTGGAGTCAAAGACGGTGACGATTGCCAAGCTGATGGAAATTGCGCCGCCGGGGACGGTGAGTCCGATCTCGAGTTTGTATAATACGACGATGTATTTGATGGCGGCGCTGTTGTTTATTGCCTTGATAGCCAACGCTACGATGCGCCCGGTTGAGGCAAGGCATCATATGAGGGAGTAAGCGCTATGGCGGTGAGTTTTACTAATTCTACCGGGGTGTTCGTGTTTATTATTTTCTGCTCTGTGTATGTTTGCAGCATACTCTGGGTTTATGGCGATGCGGCGACGCGGGATGCGGGGCATAAGGGGCTGATCCTGCCGTTTGTGTTTGTGATTGTCGGCGCAATGGCGCTGATCATGGAGGGCTGGCTACCGGTACTTGTGGTATGGCCGCTGGGTTATGCTGCCTGGTTTTTTCTGCGTCCGGCCAAGGCGCATACGATTGTGGAGTAGGCCACTTCTTCTCGGCCATTCCCCAACCCCCCCAGCCCCCCTTGTTGTTTCGTCAGGGGGGGTTAAACCAGGCTGCCATTCCTGCGAAAGATGTATCTCCTGACCTGAGCAGGGGCAGGAATCCATTAGTTCTCCGTCCAGCTTTTATAGGGCCGCCCTACCAGGTACAGGTTGTAATAACGGGGGTCGTCCGATACTTCTTTGCCTAGCCAGTCGGGTTTTGCAAAGTTCTGCTCTACGGATTGGAGTTCGATCTCGGCCAGGATCAATCCTTCGTTCTCGCCGTTGAATACGTCTATTTCCCACAGGGATGAATCGTGCTCGATAATATGGTGTCTGGTTTTTTCTATCAGTGGTTTTCTGCAGAGTGTTTCCAGCATTTCGTATGCTTCATCCGCCGGGATCGGGTATTCGTATTCGTCCCGCACGATAGAGGGAGTTGCGCTTTTGATATTTAGATTTGCTTTGTCTTCGCAGACCCGAATGCGGATGGAACAATCCGGGCTGCTGTGCAGATAGCCTTGTTTGTATGCCATTTTTTTGCTAACCCGTTCGCGCCATTTGTCGTTTGCGACCAGGTATTTTCTTTCAATTTCTTTCGCCATGTGTATGGCTGAGTGTACCTGAATTGCAAAGGAGGGGGGGTTTTAACCCCCCTGCCCCCCGTCAGGGGGGCAGTCGCAGGCACGAGCGGGCGACCCTCACCGGCCAGTCCCTCACCCCCGGCCCCTCCCTCACCCCGGCCCCTCCCTCACCCCCGGCCCCTCTCCCAGAGGGAGAGGGGAGAATACGGTGTGGAGTGATTCAGCAAGACCCCCCTGCACTGGGCGGCAGGAAAGGGCCATACTGAGGGAGAATATGGTGTTGGAGTGATTCAGCAAGACTCCTTGCTACGAAATGCCGGTTTGCCTGAATTGCAGGTGTTTGTTGGCGAGGTATATGATCGCGAGTACGGGTATGCCTAGTAGTGAGGCAAAGAGGAAGAATTGCAGGTAGCCGATGTTCTCGACCATGGCGCCGGAATAGCCGCCTATGATTTTGGGGAGCAGGGTCATGATTGAGCTGAATATGGCATACTGCATGGCGGTGAAGGATATGTTGGTTAGCCGCGACAGGAAGGCGATAAATGCGGCACTGGCTAACCCGGCGGAGAAGTTGTCGGCGGAGATTACGGCGTAGAGTAAGGGGATGTCGTAGCCTCGGATGGCAAGTAGCATGAACAGGAGGTTGGTCGCAATGGTGAGTATGGCCCCCAGGAATAGAATTTTTATGATGTTGAAGCGGACGACCAAGAGGCCGCCGAGTAGTCCGCCAATGATGGTCATGGCTACGCCGAAGGTTTTTACTATGGAGGCGATTTCTTTTTTGCTGTAGCCGGAGTCCTGGTAGAAGATGTTGGCTATTACTCCAAGTACGATGTCGGAGATGCGGTACAGGCCGATCAGGGTGAGGAGTAACAGGGCGGGTTTTAGTCCGTAGTGCCGGAAGAAGTCGGCGATGGGTTCGATGTATATTTCGGCGACCATTGGCCATTCAACGAGCTTTAGCTTTATGGAAAGGAGTACGGCGCATAAGGCGGTGAACAGGCCGAAAGTGAAACGTAGTATTTCTACGCAAAAGTTTGCCAGGACGGGGTTTTTGAGGAGTTCGCTGAGGTGGTCTTTCCAGCCGGCGGCAGGTTCGGAACTGAGTTGGAATGATAGAATGAAACCGGAAACGGCTAACAGGAATACGGCAAGGAATTTTACATAGTCGGGGTTTGTGTATTTTCTTTGCAGGGTTTGATTGTGCTCGGGTTCTTTGATGATGAGGGTGGTGGCTATGCCGATGAGCATGATGAGCGCCATGCTGCTGTAGGTGATCTGCCAGGCTGTGTAGTTGTAGGCGCCCATGCTGGTGCCGAGGATGCTGGCGATGTACAGGCTGCCGGCGCCGGCAACCAGCATGCCGATGCGGTAGCCGGCTACATAGGTGGATGCCATCATGGCTTGTAATTCTGATGATGCGGATTCTATGCGGTATGCGTCAATGACTATGTCCTGGGTTGCAGAGGAGAATCCGAGCATGACTGCGGCAAGGGCCATGAGTTTGAGTTGCGCGGTTCCCGCTGAGGGATCGGTGAGACTCATGAGTATAATGGCGGTGATGACGGCAAGTTGCGCGGTCAATATCCAGGCTCTTCTTCGGCCCAGCTTTCGGGTCAGATAGGGCAAGGGGAACTGGTCTATGATTGGCGCCCAGACGAATTTGAAGGAGTATCCGAGTGCGGCCCAACTGAAGAGGGTGGCGGTGGAGCGGTCTATGCCCGCTTCCCGTAGCCAGAGTCCGAGTGAGGAGAATATGAGTAACAGGGGAACCCCGGCGGAAAATCCGAGAAACAGCATGGTGATGACTCTTGGGTGTAAGAATGCTTTGAAACTGTCCCGCCAACTGTTCATGTTATGTTGCGGCAGGTAAAAGGGGGAGTGTTAAACCAGGGTCGCACTTGCACTGCCCCGCCATTCCTGCGCAGGTCTTTTGGCTTCCGAACGATGTTCAATTTTCCGCCTTATACGTTGCTGTAATGAATTTTTTCTCCCAGCCACCGATTTAACAGGGGGTCAATTCTGTCTGAGTACGAGGCGATCATCATTTCAGCCGCGCTGTGGATCCCGGTTAATAACTCCTTGTCACGTATCCAGTCGGCAATTTTTAATTTAGGCAAACCCGCCTGCCGTTCTCCCAGAAGCTCTCCGGGACCGCGCAACTGAAAATCTTTCTCCGCAATTTCAAAGCCGTTGGAAATTCTGCGCAGCGCATTGAGTCTGCTGCGAGCGAGATCGCTCAAGGGAAGCTGGTACATTAATATGCAGTCGCTTTCCACTTTGCCTCTGCCTATTCTTCCGCGCAGTTGATGCAATTGCAGCAGCCCCAGCCGTTCGGCATTTTCAATGATCATCAGACTGGCATTGGGCACATCAACCCCTACCTCAATCACCGTTGTAGCAACCAGGATATGTAATTCTCCGGCTCTGAATTTGCCCATGGTGCGCTCCTGTTCAGCGCCGCTCATCCTTCCATGTATGAGTCCAATTTGCAATGAAGGAAGTTTTTCCTGCAGGCTCTGGCACATGTCTATTGCGGGCTGGGATGGCAATGATTCCGAGTCCTCGATCAGTGTACAAACCCAATAAACCTGTCTGTTCTGTTGGCAAACCCCGGATATTCTCTCAATAATTTCTTGTCGGCACTGATTTGAAAGAACCGTGGTTGTTATTTTTTGCCGTCCCGGCGGCAATTCATCAATAATGGAAATATCCAGATCGGCATAGGCTATCATGGCCATAGTCCGCGGGATAGGTGTTGCCGTCATTATCAATTGGTGTGGGCGCAGCTCCTGATCGCAGCCTTTTTCGAGCAGGGTGATTCGTTGTTTTACCCCAAAACGATGTTGTTCATCGATAATTATCAGCCCGAGTTTATGGAAGTGAACGCCCTTCTGAAACAAGGCGTGTGTGCCTATTGCAAGCAAGGGTTTCTCCTCGGCAATACGGGAAAGTTGTTCCGCATGAGCGGATTTGTTGAGAGCGCCCGATAAATAAACAACCGGAATCGAAAGCGGCGCAAGCCACCCGGACAAGGTCTTGAAGTGCTGCTCCGCCAGTAATTCGGTGGGCGCCATTATTGCCGCCTGGCAGCCGCTTGCAATAGCCTGCAAGACACTCAATGCGGCTACCACTGTTTTGCCGGAGCCAACGTCGCCCTGCAACAGGCGCAACATCGGCACATTCCGCCTCAGATCATTGCGTATGGTTGCAAATGCAAGCCGTTGTGCAGTGGTCAGCCTGAACGGTAATCCAGCAAGAAATCCGGCAATTAATTTTTCTCCTTCGGCACATTGTAGCCCGGTTTTTGCGCGATATTGATTCCTGAGTAACTTCAAACCCAGATGATGGGATAATAATTCTTCGAATGAAAGTCGTTTCTGGGCGCTGTCTTTTCCGGAAAATAATGCTCCGGCATCGGCATTGGGAGGAGGACGGTGGATATACAGCAGCACTGATACTATGTCCATCATGTTCAATTTTTGCAGTAATTCATCCGGCAAAAGCTCAAGGGCGCCCTGATCCATGTGAGAAAAGATTTCCAGGGCTTGACCGATCAGTCCGCGCAATTTGTTTTGCCGCAGTCCTTCCGTGGAGGGATAGACCGGCGTTAATGTCTGCTCAAGTTTGATATGGCCCGGGTCGTCAAAGAGCTGATATTCCGGATGCGCCATTTCCAGTGAATTAACGCCAAATCTTGTTGTGCCGTAGCAGCAGATAGTCCTTCCCCGGCACAGGGCATTCTGTTGCGCGCGCGAAAAATAAAAAAAACGCAGGTTGATTGTGCCCGTGCCATCACCGATGCGGCATAGCAGGGAAGGCCGCCTGCCATACCTGATCTGGGTTACTTCAATCTCGCCTTGAATATAGGCATCCCCGCCGGCCCGCAGGGCATCTATGGGAGTCAGCCGGGTTCTATCGATATAGCGATAGGGCAGATGGAACAGAATATCCTGGATGGTATGGATCCCCATACGATTCAGTTTCTCTTCAATACGAGGCCCGATGCCGTTCAGAGCAGAAACAGGCTCTTCCAGTCTGTGTGTTGTCTTATTCAATCAACAAGATAAAAACTACTCGATAACCATGACCGCATCTATTTCGACCTCGGCATTTTTAGGCAGCCCGGAAACGGCTATCGCCGCCCGTGCCGGATAAGGCTCGGAGAAATATACGGCCATGATTTCGTTAATCAGGGGAAAATTAGACATATCCCTAAGGTATATATTCAATTTGGCTATGTCTGACATTTCCCCTCCGGCGGCGCTGACTACAGCAGATATATTATCGAATACCTGAATGATCTGCGCGCGCACGCCGCCTTCGACAATTTCCATCGTATCGGGAGTCAAAGGGATTTGTCCGGAAAGATAAACGGTATTTCCGGTTTTTACCGCCTGTGAGTACGTGCCGATTGCACCCGGCGCGCCGATGGTCTGAATTATACTTCTGGTCATTTTTTATACCCCCTCTGTGTTTTTGGAAACGGGAATCAATAACGATTTCTTTTTTTGCAGACTGCTAGGGTCTGCTCAGATGAGTAACGGATCTGATCCTCCTGACTCCGCGCATTACATGCGCCAGGTGCCTGCGATCAACTACTTCTATTATAAATGATAGTGTCATATAGTGCGCATCTTTATCCTGTATTTCAACATGTTCTATGTTTGCCTGTTGATCGGAAATAGTGGCCGCAATAGTTGCCAGCACACCGCGCTGATTTGACACATCCATTTTAATAAATGCCTTAAATTCTCTCTCGATATTATTTTTCCATTCGACCTGAATCCATTTCTCTGGATGATTATTATATTCGTTCAGGTTTTTGCATGTCTGGCGGTGAATCACGATACCGCGGCCTGCCGTCATGAATCCATAGATCGTATCCCCCGGAATAGGATGGCAGCATTTTGGAAAATTGACCACCATGCCTTCGGTGCCTTCAATCAAGAGCGGCAGAGATGTTTGTTGCTCCTGGTTTTTTTTGCGGGAGGTATCATTGTCGCTGATCATCAGCGTCAACTGTCTTGCGATAAGAGGGGCCATGTGATTACCGAGTCCAATATCCCGCAAAAGCAATTCTTCACTTTCCACATTATTGTTTTTGAGCAGCTTCTTGATATATTTGCCGTCGATATCCTGATGCAGGGCAGAGGTATCGAGTTCACGGTTCAATAATTTTCTTCCCAGCGCAATGGCCTCACTGTTTTTCAGGTTTTTCAGGTAATGCCGGATATTGCCTCTGGCCCGTGCCGTTACAACAAAATTAATCCAGGCCGGGTTTGGACATGCCTCCGGCGCAGTGAGGATCTCCACGTTCTGTCCGGTGTTCAGCACGGAATCCAGCGGCGCCAGCTTCCGGTCTATACGCGCACCAACGCAGCTATTGCCCACATCGGTATGTATCGCATAGGCAAAGTCAACCACCGTTGCCCCGCGCGGCAGTTCCATGATCTTTCCTTTGGGAGTAAAGACATAAATATCATCCGGAAAGAGGTCGATTTTGAAATTTTCAAAAAATTCTTCCAGGTTTCCGGCTATTTTTTGCATTTCCAGAATATTTCTTAACCAGACTCTGGCTCTGCGGTGTGCGCCGCTTCGGCTGCCGCTGTCGGATGATTTGTACAGCCAATGCGCCGCAATGCCGGCTTCAGCAACATTTTCCATATCCCGGGTTCTTATCTGGATTTCTATGCGCAAGCCGAAAGGCCCGAACAATATGGTATGCAAGGATTGATAGCCGTTTGTTTTGGGGATGGCAATGTAGTCCTTGAATCTTCCCGGAACAGGTTTATACAGATTATGGACTATTCCGAGTGTTCGATAGCATGTGTCCACTTCATCGACAATGATGCGGAAAGCATATAAATCATATACATCAGAGAGAGACAATTTCTGATCGCACATTTTTTTGTAGAGGCTGTATAAGTGTTTTTCACGTCCCAGAATTTTCCCCGGGATTTTTTCCTGACGCATTCTTCTTTTCAGGGCAGTGCGGATCTTTTGAATAATCTGTTTGCGGTGCCCGCGCGCCTTTTCTACCTGTTCGGCTAATACTCTATAGCGCATTGGATAGAGGGCGGCAAACCCCAATTCTTCCAGTTCCGTGCGGATGCTGTTTATCCCCAGGCGCAATGCAATCGGCGCATAGATCTCCAATGTCTCGCGTGCGATCCTTCTGCGCTTTTCCGGTTTTAAGGCATCCAGAGTTCTCATGTTATGCAGGCGGTCGGCCAATTTGACCAGAATAACCCGAATATCGTTACTCATTGCCATGAGCATTTTCCGGAAGTTATGCGCCTGTGCCTCAGCGTAACTCTGGAAACTGATATGCGTTAACTTGCTTACTCCATCGACCAACGCGGTAATGCTTTTACCAAATTTTTTCCCTATTTCATCTTTTGCATTGGGAGTATCTTCAATCACATCGTGCAGTATTGCGGCCATCAGCGTTTGATGATCCATGCGCATCTCGCCCAATGTTCGGGCAACTTCCAGTGGATGATGTATATAGGGCTCGCCGCTGACGCGCCGCTGCCCTTCATGGGCCTTGGCGCTGAATTGATAGGCCTGTTTTACCTTGTCAACTTGATCCGGCTGCAGGTAAGTGCCGATCAGTTTGCAAAGTTCATTAATTGAATACACGTAACGTTAACAATGGCCGGACCGTGGAAAAATGCGCTGGAATAACGGCGGTGAAGCAGTGGGTATAAAGTCATTTGGTTGCAGGAATATCAAAAGCTCCGGAATCGTTGAAATCCTCATTGAACTCATTGAACTCATTTCTGACTGTTTCATCGATATTATCCTGGCGAACCAGATTTTCGGCAATTTCCCGCAGGGCGATGACGGTCGGTTTATCGCTGTTTTCAGGCACCAGCGGTTTGGCGCCTAAATGAATTTGCCTGGCGCGTTTTGTTGCCAGCAGGACCAGATCATAACGATTATCAACGTGTTCCAGGCAATCTTCTACAGTCAATCTAGCCATTTTTTGCGTACCTCATTAAAGAAAATAATATATGAAACCCATGACCTTGACAGGGGCAACACCTGCCATACTATACGATTTAGCCCTTTTGCGCCATCAAGTCCTGTACAAAACCCCTGAAAAAGGACAACCGGCTTTGGGTCTTTAGCCTTGTTGACAGGATTATAGCCTTCAGTTCATTGAGCGCTTGGTCAAAATCATCGTTTATTACCACAAAGTCGAATTCATTATAATGTGAAATCTCGTTTTTCGCCTCCCGCATGCGGCGTGTAATAATCGATTCATTATCGTTTCTTTTAACCAGTCGTTTCCGCAAGGCATCATAGGTGGGAGGCAGGATAAAGATGCTGACCGCCTTGGCGAACCCGGACTTTATTTGTCGTGCCCCCTGCCAGTCAATATCGAGGATAACGTTAATATCCCTGGCAAGTTGCTCTTCAACCCAGGCTCTGGATGTGCCGTAATAGTTATCAAACACCTTGGCGTGTTCAATAAACAGGTTCTGCGCAACCATATCGGCAAATGTATCCGCATCTATAAAATGATAGGCGACGCCGTCTTCTTCATCATCCCGGGGCATCCGCGTTGTATGGGAGATCGAGGTCCTTATCCCCGGATTCTGATTGGTCAATTCCCGCACCAGTGAAGTTTTGCCCGCCCCCGAAGGGGCTGAAATTATAAACAGGGTGCCCGATTCGTTCGGCAAGGTTGATTTGCGCATAAATTATTCGATATTCTGTATTTGTTCACGCATCTGCTCTATCAGCACCTTTAAATCAACAGAGGTCTTGCTAATGCTGATATGGGCCGCTTTTGCCCCAAGTGTATTGACCTCCCGGTTCATTTCCTGCATCAGGAAATCAAGCCGTCTTCCAACAGGTTCATTCTGCCGCATCACTCTGCCTACTTCCTGCATATGCACGTCCAGCCGGTCGAGCTCTTCGGCGACATCATATTTCTGCGCAAGCAGCAGCAATTCCTGTTCGAACCTGTCGCGGTTCGGTTCCCGGCTGAGCTCCTCGGCACGGGACATCAATTTTTCTCGCTGGGCGATCATAATATCAGGTAAATCATTCCTGACGCAGGCTGTTTTCTGGCCGGCAGCAGCACAGCGTTCTTCCAGTATCATCGCTATTTTACTGCCTTCACGCCGGCGAGTATCGACGACGATATCCAAGGTATTTTCAAGCAATTCAAGAATAGCATTCCCGACACTGTCGGGCTTGGGCATGTCCTTTCCCAGAACACCGGGCCAGCCCAGAATATCAAAAGGATTTATATCGGCGGGTTTATTCAGCCGTGCCGATATACTTTCGGCGGTCCCGATCAGGCTGGCAATCAACTCCTGATTTACAGTGAGCGGCTCCCCCTGTCCGTCATAGTATTCATAGCGAATAGAGCAATCCACTTTGCCCCGGTTAAGACGGGCCGAGAGTTTTTTTCGGACAGATTGCTCAAGCCCTCTCAATTCTTCCGGAAGTCGAATTGACATTTCCAGGTAGCGATGATTGACAGTGCGAATCTCACACGCCGCCCGCCCCCATTTCCCGCCGGCTCTTTCTCTGCCGTAAGCCGTCATACTGACGATCATTAGCGACCCCCTAAAATGTATAAACTATCCAGATACAATAATAAATAACCCCTCTATGCGCGGCAACCAATACCTTGAAAGGAATTAGTCGGTATACTATGCGTTTTTGACTGGAGAAAAAAATATGCGACCTAGTGGAAGAAAGCCGGATGAACTGAGAGAGATCAAGATCACGCGGAATTATACCCGTCATGCCGAAGGCTCTGTGTTAATTGAATTTGGGGATACCCGCGTACTCTGCAATGCGAGTCTGGATTCGGGCGTGCCCCGTTTTCTCAAGGGCAAGGGGCAAGGCTGGGTGACCGCCGAATACGGAATGTTGCCCCGCTCCACCTCAGCCAGAATGCGCAGGGAGGCGGCGCAAGGCAGGCAGGCAGGGCGCACCTTGGAGATACAGCGGTTAATCGGAAGATCCCTGAGGTCAATTGTTGACCTAAGCAAACTGGGTGAAAACACCCTGATTGTAGATTGCGACGTCATTCAGGCCGATGGCGGGACCCGGACGGCCTCGATCACCGGAGGCTGTGTTGCCGTGGTTGATGCGTTGCAGGCTGCCGAAAAACAAAGATCAATCAGTGCCCTGACCGGCATGGTCGCGTCGGTATCGGTGGGCATATATAAAGGGGTGCCGGTTCTGGATCTGGACTGCGCCGAAGATTCAAATGCCGGGACTGATATGAATATAATTATGAACAGAGCCGGAGAATTTATCGAAGTACAGGGAACCGCAGAGGGAAGCCCTTTTTCCAAAGCGGAATTGGATGATATGCTGGCGCTTGCCGCTTCCGGAATAGAACAATTATTCAATTACCAGAATACTGCGCTTGACCATGTTGGCTGAAGTCAGTCGGAAACAGATTGTAATTGCCAGCGGCAATCCGGGGAAAATTCGTGAGTTCAGGCAATTATTCGCAAACTCGTCTTTCAATATCATTCCACAATCCGATTTTGATGTGCCCGATATAGAAGAGACCGGATTGAGCTTTATGGAAAATGCCTTATTAAAGGCCAGAAATGCTTCCAGACATACTCTGCGGCCGGCAATTGCAGATGATTCGGGCATTATTGTCGACGCGTTGAATGGTGACCCCGGGGTATATTCAGCCCGTTATGCCGGAAAGGGCGCCAGTGATCAGGAGAATGTGCAAAAACTGATCGATAATGTTAAAACTCTTCCGGATGATAAACGCGGCGCATATTTTATATGTGTGATCATTTATGTCCGCTATGCAGAAGATCCCGTTCCGTTAATTACCCAGGGGACATGGGAGGGTATCGCAATCACCGAGCCCAAAGGGACTAATGGCTTCGGTTATGATCCGATATTCTATCTCCCGGCGCATGGTTGCACTTCGGCGGAACTTGAACCGGAAACCAAGGACCGGCTGAGTCATCGGGGGCAGGCCTTGCGAGCGCTGATTGATAATTTATCAGCGGAGTCGGCAGATCTGGAGCGGGATGAATCAAGTTCCTGATCGTAGGGTATAATAAAAAAATGCGCAGATATCAGGGGAGATAGATATCTGCGCCAAGGTGCCCACTTCTAGGATAGTGGGCAGGGGATAAATACAGGCGTCCTGATAAAACCTCCGATGCCCGGGGGAGATCGCACCTCACGGGCATCGTTTGCCCCTATACAGGTACTTTTGGTAATCTTTTCAGTAACTTACTGCATTTTACACTGCACACTAGTCTTGCACCCGTATACTATACAGACCACATCATAGCCGCTTATGTTCCCCGCCATTACGCGGTTAGCCCGGATATTGCATGAGCGCGGGAGATTTGTATGATTCTATTTTGGGCAGGGATCCAGTCTTTCGCAGGAGTTGCAGAACAGCAGCCCCCGCTATACCTGCACCACCTCCTTTATAAAAAGTGGCAAGATTATTATACAAAAAAGATAGCTAAATCGATGAATTAACCGTTGGCGGCACTCGCGTATAAACAACGGCAATCAATCCCTTATTCCCACCGCAAATCGAATGATTTATATTAAATACAGAAAAGATTTTGATACTTGGTACCCTGATGCTTACGGTGAATTGATGGATTATCTGGATAATAAAGAGAAATGCGTTATAAAATGACGGATAAAATTAGATCAATTATGAAGATACTCAAACGTAAATCGCATGTACTCAAAAAAAGGGTTCTACATATGGCACGATTTGTACGCCATTATAAGAGTGAGTATAAATGGCTTACTAACCTGAATGGTTTGAGACAATATGTGCGTTACATACGAGAGGGTGAGGAGGATTTTTTAATCATCTATCTTCTCATGAAGAAATATGGTTTCTGGTTTGTAGATATTCCACGCACATCTTCTACAAGTATAAGGACGGAATTAAGTGAAAATATTTCGATTGAATTCTACAAAAAATTAGCACCTTCGGGAATAGCGTATCATAGTGAAAGATATTCCGAACAATCCCGATACTTACGCTATATGAACTCATCAAAAATATTAAACCACATATACAGTTCACATATAAGCGCTAAAAAAGTAAAACGTATATTGGGGGGGGGGGGTGCTTTGTGGTCAAAGACCTTCACCTTTTCCATAGTACGTAATCCGTGGGATAGAGCATTTTCATCTTTTAGACAGTATTGTTATACTCGCGGTGACAAGACCGAAATTACTGATCCGGAAATATTTGTACGGTATTTAACAAATAAATTGGATCGGACTTTTGAACACGAGCTCTACACATCTTCCTCTTTTGTTACAGATGAAAATGGCAAAATAATCGTAGATTTTATTGCACGCTACGAAAACAGGGAGAAAGACCTGCAGTATATTGGACAAAAAATCGGTTTCCCGGATTTAGGCAGAGCACATCTATGGAAAACCTCTGATGGAAAGCACTATTCGCGCTTCTATAACGATGAAACACGCGAGCTAGTACGCGATATGTACGCAGATGATATAAAACTTTTTGGTTATGAATTCGAAGAAGGATAAGCTAAACCTTCCACTTAGCCATTCCTAGTCATCTTCCAGTGTGGAGGTATCACCCTCAGGCAAGCCTAGTTCGCGGGATTTCAGCAGGCGGCGCATTATTTTAGAGGAGCCGTATCGGCAGCCAATTTTCCACGTGCAAATCTCACCAACTCGCGCCGCAGTTCATCGGATGCTTCATAACCGGTGTTCAAAGTGACAAATGCTTTCACAATCTCCATCGCTTATTGGGCAATATTCAGGTTAGCGTGATGCAGACTTACGATTTGCGGTGGGAATAAGGGATTGGTTCTCGTTATTCATACGCGAGTGCCGCCGACGGTTAATTCATCGATACGTATAGTCGGTTGGCCGACCCCTACCGGCACGGATTGCCCATCCTTGCCGCAGGTGCCGATGCCGGAGTCGAGTTGCATATTATTTCCGACCATGGAAACACGGGTAAGCACATCCGGGCCATTCCCGATCAATGTTGCCCCCTTGACCGGATAGCTCAGCTTGCCATTTTCTATTAACCAGGCCTGGCTGGCGCTGAATACAAACTTGCCGCTGGTAATATCGACCTGCCCCCCTCCGAACTGCCGGGCATAAATACCTTTTTTCACCGAAGCAATAAGCTCTTCCGGCTCATATTTCCCATTCAGCATATACGTATTGGTCATGCGCGGCATCGGCAAATGAGCATAGGATTCCCGTCTGCCGTTGCCGGTTGGCGCCATGCCCATCAGGCGCGCATTATGCTTATCCTGCATATATCCTTTCAATATTCCGCGTTCAATTAAAGTCGTTGAAGATGTCGGAGTGCCTTCATCATCCACATTCAGCGAACCGCGGCGATTTTCTATCGTGCCGTCATCCACCACGGTGATCTCCGGGGATGCAACACGCTCTCCGATGCGCCCGGCAAAGGCTGAAGTTTTCTTGCGATTGAAATCGCCTTCGAGCCCGTGACCAATAGCTTCATGCAGCAAAATACCGGGCCAGCCCGGGCCAAGTACGACCTGCATATTCCCCGCCGGCGCCTCGATAGCGGTCAAATTGACCAGCGCCTGTTCGATTGCCTCATCCACATAATCGAATGCCCGGTCATTATCGAGAAAGTAGCCGTAGCCGAAGCGGCCACCGCCGCCTGCACTCCCCTTTTCGAGACGGCCGTTTTCTTCGACTATAACGTTTACATTCAATCGGATCAGAGGCCGGATATCGGCGGTCAGTCTCCCTTCGTTGTCGGCAATCAATATCGTGCTCTGCAAACCCGCCAATCCTGCAAGAACCTGTTTGACCCTGGGATCTTTTTTCCTGGCCGCCGCATCGATTTGCCGTAACAGCTCAACCTTTTGCTCTGTATCGATGGATGTCAGCGGGTTGGAACCACTGTACAACCCCGGTGTTTGCTTATTATGCCAGGCCTTGATCCTGCTGTTAGCCCCCTGTCTGGCGATGGAGCGGGCGGCATTTGCCGCATTCCGCAGTGCGGGCAATAAAATTTCATCCGAATAGGCAAAGCCGGTTTTTTCTCCGCTGATCGCCCTGACGCCCACACCCTGGTCGATGTTGAAGGTGCCTTCCCGGACGATACCGTCTTCCAGCAACCATGACTCCGAGTGAGTAGACTCAAAATATATATCAGCCTGGTCAATCGAGCTCAGCGCCAGGTAGTCAAGCGTATCCTGAAGGTCGTCGATCTCAAGTCCCCGCCGGTCAAGCAGCGTATCTTTAGCGATGTCTAGTGAGGTACTCATTCTATCATTTGGTAATTCAGCTTCCTGTGTTCCAGTACCGGAAAATTTTTTCGCAGCGCCATTTGCCGTTGCAGGTCAATATCGGCGATTGCCATGCCTGCCCCGGAAACAACGCAACCCAGCATCTTGCCCCAGGGATCGATAATCATGCTGTGCCCCCACGTTGCCCTGTGATTGGCATGCATCCCTCCCTGATTGGACGCGACTACATAACTTAAGTTCTCCACGGCGCGCGCCCTCAACAAAGTCTCCCAGTGCGCTTCGCCGGTCTTTGCGGTAAATGCGGAAGGCACGCTGATTATCTGCACCCCGTGGTTAAGCATATTCCGATAAAGTTCGGGAAATCGCAAATCGTAGCAGACGGAAAGCCCGATTTTTCCAATCCCGGTATCCACAACGCCTGTATCATCTCCGGCCTCAATCGTTGCCGACTCCTTATAATACTCTTCCGTGTGTTCGCTGGGCAATACATCGAATAAATGTATTTTGTCATATCTGGCCGCGCATTTCCCGTCCGGATTATACAGCAGACTTGCCGCGCGCACCCGGTGCGGATCATCCGCCTCGAGTGGTATTGTGCCGCCAAGCAGCCAGATATGATGCCGGCTTGACTGTCTTGCCAGGAACCCCTGGATGATCCCTGTCCCGGGTTTTTCGGCAATCCTGAATTTATCCTGTTCCTTTAAGCCCATCAGCGGGAAGTTTTCCGGCAGGGTAATAAATTCCGCTCCTTGCGCGCTTGCCTCGCCGATTAATTTTTCGGCTGTTTCCAGGTTTTCCGAAACATCGGCGGAAGATACCATCTGTATTGCTGCAACTTTAGTCATTACCACATTATAAAAAAAGGAATACCTGCCAGGCAGGGTGGAGAGGCTTCCCGGAGATATAAACAGCATTTCAACTGACAAGAAATTTCCGTATCGCTTATACTTGCGCTACCAGATTAAATTATAATTGAAACAAAAATAAATTGAACGAAGAATTTCCAAGAACAAAGCGACTTCCGCCCTATGTCTTCAATATCATCAACGAATTGAAGATGAAGGCCCGTCGTCGCGGTGAAGATATTATCGATTTTGGCATGGGCAATCCGGATCAGCCCACTCCGCCGCATATAGTCGAGAAAATGATTGAAGTGGCCCGCAGGGAAGACACCCATCGGTATTCACTGTCTTCCGGTATCCCTCGCTTACGCCGGGCTATTTGTCGCTGGTACAGGAACCGGTACGATATCGAGCTTGACCCCGAAACCGAGGCCATTGTAACGCTCGGCTCAAAAGAGGGACTCGCCCATTTGGCCATGGCTGTCGTTGACCGCGGCGATGCCGTACTGGTTCCCAACCCATCCTATCCGATTCATCCCTTTGGATTTGTGATTGCCGGCGCGGACGTTCGGCACGTGCCGATTGGCCCGGATATTGATTTTTTTGCCGAGCTTGAAAAAGCGATCCGCGATTCCTGGCCGAAACCCAAGGTCTTGCTCATCAATTTCCCGAACAATCCGACAACACAATGCGTCGATTTGGCTTTTTTTGAAGAGATCATACGCATTGCCCGCAAAAATGAGATCTGGGTGATCCATGATCTGGCCTATGTCGATATCGTATTCGACGGCTATACGGCGCCCTCGATTTTGCAGGCGCCGGGCGCCAAGGAGATCGCCGTTGAATTCTTTTCAATGTCGAAAAGCTACAATATGCCCGGCTGGCGCGTGGGGTTCATGGCAGGCAACCCACTACTGGTCAGCGCATTGACCCGGTTGAAATCGTATCTGGATTATGGCCTGTTTATCCCGCTGCAAGTAGCCGCAATCACCGCGTTGGAAGGCGACCAGCAATGTGTCATCGATATATGCGACATGTACCGAAAACGGCGCGATGTGTTGTGTGACGGCCTGAATGCGGCAGGCTGGGAAGTGGAAAAACCGGCAGGCACCATGTTTGTCTGGGCGCCTATACCGCAACGGTACAGAGAGATGGGATCGCTGGAATTTTCCAGACAGTTATTATTGCAGGCCGGTGTGGCCGTTTCTCCCGGCATTGGCTTTGGCAGCTATGGTGATCACTTTGTTCGTTTTGCGCTGGTAGAAAACGCACATCGCAGCCGTCAGGCCATCCGAGGTATACGCGCAATGCTCATGGCGGAAACCACTGAGCCGGCGGACCTTGACAGCGGAATTTTGACCTAGTGTGGAGCTCGAACAGTTGCGAGAGCTAAACATTGGTCTGTTGGGATTGGGCACCGTTGGCGGCGGCACAGTCAGTGTATTGACGCGCAATTCCGCAGAGATCGCCCGGCGTGCCGGATGCAATATCAGCATAAGCCGGGCGGCCGCAAAAGCATATAATGCGGAGGATATTTCGGGACTCGATCAAATTGGAGCGATTACCGATGACGCCTTTTCCGTGGTCAACGATCCGGAGATTGAAATCATTATCGAATTGATTGGAGGGTGTACACCGGCGAAAGAATTAGTCATGCAGGCCATTGAAAATAACAAGCATGTCGTTACCGCCAACAAGGCATTGATCGCGATGCACGGCAACGAGATCTTCGCCGCCGCCCAGCGAAAAGGCGTAATGATTGCATTTGAAGCCTCCGTTGCAGGCGGCATTCCAATTGTAAAGGCCGTCAGGGAGAGTCTGACGGCAAACCGGATACAATGGATTGCCGGGATCATCAACGGCACCGGGAACTACATACTTACCGAGATGCGTGACAAGGGCAGGGATTTTGCCGATGCCTTGAAAGAAGCGCAGGCCCTGGGCTATGCCGAATCCGATCCGATCTTCGACGTAGAAGGGATCGATGCCGCACACAAACTGACGATCCTGGGATCGATTGCATTTGGCATAGCCCTGCAATTCGACAAAATTTATACGGAAGGAATATCCAATATCAAACAGCAGGACGTAGCATATGCCGGCAAGCTGGGTTACTGTATAAAACACCTGGGCATTGCCCGCCGAACGGCGGATGGAATTGAATTACGGGTACATCCCACCCTGATCCCCGAACAGCAGCTAATCGCCAAAGTCGATGGGGTAATGAATGCCGTTATTGTGATGGGAGATGCCTCCGGACCGACGCTGTATTATGGCGCCGGCGCCGGCGCCGAACCCACCGCCTCCGCCGTTGTCGCCGACGTGGTTGATGTAGTCCGGGCAATGAACGCCGATCCTGGGACTCGAGTGCCGCATCTTGCCTTTCAGCCGGAGGCGCTGATGGATACCCGTATACTCGGCATGGATGAAGTCACCACCGCCTATTATCTGAGGATGCAGGCGCTCGACCGTCCCGGTGTGCTGGCCGAAGTTACCAAAATACTGGGGGATGCCGGCATCAGCATCGAGGCGATCTTGCAACCGGAGCCAAAGACTGATACCATCAGCGTATCGGTCATTGTTCTGACCCAGCGTGTACGGGAAAAAAACATGAACCGTGCTATTTCTCAAATTGAGCAATTGGACAGCATAGATGGTAATATAGTGCATATTCGCATGGAGGTACTGAATTGAAGAAAATTTTCCGGGATAGTACCCGGCCCAATACGAAGATCATGCCCCGTACTTTTCGAGGCGTTTCAACATGATACCCCGGCAGCATTATCCCGGTTTGATAGAGCGGTACCGTGACCGGCTACCGGTGGCCGACGACACAAGGATTATCAGCCTTCGCGAAGGCAATACACCGTTGCTTCGTCTATGCAATATCCCGGATCAGCTTGGCAAGGAGGTCGAAATCTACGTCAAGTATGAAGGGCTGAATCCAACCGGTTCCTTCAAGGACCGCGGCATGACCATGGCGGTAACCATGGCGGTGAACGACGGCGCACGGGCAATAATCTGCGCTTCCACCGGCAATACTTCCGCCGCGGCAGCCGCCTATGCGGCGCAAGCCGGGATCACCGCATTTGTGCTCATCCCCGAAGGCAAGATCGCCCGCGGAAAACTGGCCCAGGCAATGATAGCCGGCGCAATCGTAATCCAGGTGGCGGGCAATTTTGATGACGGCCTGCGCCTGGTGAAGCAGGTAGCCAAGGAAGCGCCGGTAACCATCGTCAACTCGATCAACCCGTTTCGAATGCAGGGGCAGAAGACCATTGCATTCGAAGTCATCGAAGAATTGCAGCGGGCGCCCGACTATCATTGCGTGCCCGTGGGCAATGCCGGCAATATAAGCGCGCATTGGATCGGCTACAGCGAATATGCCTGCAACAAGGGCGACTATGTCACCAGCGTGTGCAAACTATGCGACGGGCATTGCAAGTTCACCAGTGACCCGATCGTCGCCACCCGGCCAATAATGGTAGGCTACCAGGCCTCCGGGGCCGCTCCCTTCATAAAAGGTGAAATGATCGACAATCCGGAGACCATAGCCACCGCAATACGCATCGGTCATCCCCAGGCATGGGAGCAAGCGTTAACCACGCAGCGGGAATCGGGGGGATGGTTCGATGATTGCTCCGATGAGGAAATACTGGCCGCACAAAAACTACTGGCGGAAAAAGAAGGGATTTTCTGCGAACCCGCTTCGGCAGTATCTCTGGCCGGCGCGATCAAGGATATCCAGGCCGGTAAAATAGCCGGGGGCAGCACGATAGTCTGCACGTTGACCGGTCATGGTCTGAAAGACCCGGATACTGCCATCGAACAGAGCGCCACCGATATCATTAAAGTGGGTTTAGAGCCGGCTCAGGTTAGCAAAGCGATACTCGACAATATGGAGTAAGGCTTGTCAATGACTTGCAGGCTAATCAGGGGATAATGCGCCGCCTTACCCTGTTTATTCCGGGCCTGCTCGGGGCGGAGTTTCAACCGGCCGGAACGGACTTTCCGGTCGTTGCCCGTTTGGACACCCTGTTATCCAGGGCGGCACAAGTACGCACTGATTATTCCGGTTTTACCTCGAAGCTGTTCAATCTATTCGGTCTGAATCGTCCGGCGCAGGCCGATTATCCCGTTGCGGCGGCGGCCCGGGCCGCCGATGATGCACGTCTTCCCGGCGGGTTCTGGATGCGCGCCGATCCCGTTCACCTGAGTGCAGGCCGTGGGGGGTTGGTGCTGTTTGACCATACCGCCTTCGGGATCGATCAACATGATGCGCTGGCGGCTGCGAAGGACATCAGGAGCGTATTTGAATCGAAACAAATGAGTCTGGAAGTTCCCGTTCCCGATCGCTGGTATATACGCATGCAGGGTTGTCCGGCGATTGAAACCAGCGAGATCACCAATGTAGTCGGCCGCAACATACAGCCCTATTTGCCCAGCGGAGATGATCGAACCGAATTTATGCGGCTCCTGAATGAAGTGCAGATGACCTTGCATGACGCAGAGATAAACATTGAGCGCCAACGCAAGGGCCTGCTGCCGGTGAATGGCGTTTGGCTGTGGGGTGCAGGTCAATTGTCCGGGGGTTTCGAGCGCAAATGGTCGAGGGTATACACCGATGAAGAAGTCGCCAGGGGGCTGTCCATACTCTCAGGGACCCCCGTATTTGAATTGCCCCAACAAATTTCCGAAATAGATATGCAGTTCGGTAACCTGGCCCAGCTTGTCGTGATTTCAGACGGACTGCGCCATATACACTATCGCGATTTGGAAGGATGGAAGACCTTTTTGCAGGAGCTAGAAACCCGGTGGTTTACCGGACTGTACAAATTACTTGGCGCCGGAGTATTCCACCAGCTTGAAATTATAACAGAACGGCTGTCCTTTACCCTGCATCGGTTCTCACTGTTAAAATTCTGGCGAACAAAGCGCATACGGCGCCTTGCCCGATTCGGGATGGCGGAGCATTGAAGGCGGCGCTGTTCCCGCCATTTCCATGACCGGCTGAATATGGACACCCCGCCCCGAAAAATCGTTCGCCGCACCATAGGCAGAGTTTTATCCGGCGATCTCCATCCCGTACTAAAACGCATCTATGCGGCGCGGCATGTCCGCTCCGAACAGGAACTGGATTACTCACTAAAGCGGCTTCTCCCCTACCACCGGTTAAAAGGGATCGATGCCGCGACTACCTTGCTCGAACAGGGTTTACGGCGGCAGGAGCGCATGCTCATCGCCGCCGACTTTGACGCGGATGGCGCAACAAGCTGCGCCCTGGCAGTGCGGGTATTGAAGAAAATGGGCGCGAGGCATATTGACTATATTGTTCCAAACCGGTTTGAACACGGCTATGGTCTGACCCCGGCAATCGTCGATGTCGCCGCAAGATTGGATCCCGATTTGATTATAACGGTTGATAATGGCATCTCCAGTAATGCCGGCGTTGATCATGCGCATGAATTAAAAATCAAGGTACTGATTACCGATCATCACCTTCCCGGCTCAGTGCTGCCCGATGCCGACGCGATTGTCAATCCCCAGCAGCATGGGGATGAATTTCCAAGCAAATGTCTGGCCGGCGTAGGGGTCATGTTCTATGTCCTGTCGGCGTTGCGTGCCAGACTGCGTGAGCAGAACTGGTTTGAAGAAAATAACTTGACCGAGCCAAACCTGGCGCACTACCTTGACCTTGTAGCGCTCGGCAGTGTAGCCGACATGGTACCGCTGGACAGAAATAACCGGATACTCGTTTCACAGGGACTGCGCCGCATTCAATCCGGTCAATGCAATCCGGGGATACAGGCATTACTCCATATCGCCGGCAGAAATGCGGACGCTATCACTGTGGCGGACCTGGGTTTTGCCATTGCCCCCCGATTGAATGCCGCCGGACGCCTGACCGATATGTCGGTGGGAATCGACACCCTGCTCAGTGAAGAACCGGAAACCGCACTGGCGCTTGCAAGACAACTGGACACTCTCAACCGCGAACGAAAAAAAATCCAGGCCGGGATGCAGGAACAGGCATTAACCGCGATGAGCCGGATACTTGCCGCCTCCCCCGGCGACTTGCCCGCAGGGATTTGCCGGTTTCATCCGGATTGGCATGCGGGCGTAGTCGGACTTGTCGCCGGCAAGCTCAAAGACCGGTTCCATCGTCCCGCCATTGCCTTCGCGCGCGAGCAGGACAACCTTATTAAAGGCTCGGCCAGATCGGTAATGGGGGTGCATATTCGCGATGTCCTCAGCCGTATAGCAACCGGAACCCCGGGATTGATCAACAGTTTTGGCGGCCATGCAATGGCGGCCGGACTGACCATTCAAGAAGAAAACCTCGAGGCATTCCAGTCCGCTTTTTACAACGTCGTGGGCGAGTTTTGCGACAACGCAGACCTATGTTCCGACCTGCTGACCGATGGAGAATTACCCGAGGACGTGCTAACGGTCGAGTTTGCCAATCTGCTGCAAGAAAGCGGTCCGTGGGGGCAGTCCTTTCCCGAACCCTGTTTCGACGGCGAATTTGATATTATCAACCAACGTTTGCTTGACGGCAATCATATAAAATTTACATTGAAAAAGAATGAAACTACCCCGGTGGTTGATGCCATCGCCTTCAATGTCACCGATCCCGTCCAGGACCAACAATTTGCCCGCATCCATGCCGCCTACCGGTTGGACATCAATGACTTCCGCAGCCGAAAATCGCTGCAATTGATCATCGAGCAATTCGCGCCCTGTCAATAACCCGAATATTGCCCTAATGAGCTCACGCGACAAGGTCGGCTTTTGTTTGAGGTCTGAATATACGTGCGGGTAGCGGGCGTTGTTGTGGCCAGCCGGTGTAATTTAATCTCCACTTTGTAACCTCCTCTGAACGTATTGAATCCCGGATTGAATTGAAACAGAGTATATTCTATCACACGGGACGTAACATCTGGGAGAGTGGCCGGGGGTGAGGGGATGCGCCAGTGTTCAAATTCACTTCCCGATCATTTTTTAATTATTGACTTCATAAAATGCCGCTGTGCTGATAGGATACCCTGAATAAAAAATCTCAGTGCTATCCCGGTAACCAAACTGAGCAGCATGTTTGCAGATAATAATGACGTTTAATAGCATTCTAATGACTTATAACCATATTTTGATACGGAATAACAGCAAACCACTGATCGCATGGGCTTAGAATTTGAACTTGCAGGCTCCCAGATAGACGGGGCACGGGATTATCAGGAGGATGCCTTCCTGATCACGCATCTCACCGACGGCGCCGGCAATCCCAGTGCGCTGATTGTGGTTGCCGACGGGATGGGCGGCCATGCCGCCGGCAACGTTGCCAGCAACATGGCGGTACAGGCATTCAACAAGAATGTTTCCGCCAATTACCCATCCGACAAGATTAACGAAATCCTGGAACAATCCGTCCATCAAGCCAATGACTCCATAAGAGAAACCGTTACCGAAACCGAGGCCTTATCCGGCATGGGCTGCACCATAGTCGCGGGCATATTGGAAGACGGCAAATTATGGTGGGCCAGCGTAGGCGACAGCCATTTATATCTGGTGCGCAAAAAAGAACTGATAAAGAAAAACGCCGATCACAGCTACGGCGGCTTTCTCGACCGCATGAAAGCCGCCGGAACGCCCGTTGAAGCCGAAGCCGGTTTGGCAAGAAACATGCTGATGAGCGCAATTACCGGGGATGAGATCAACGAAATCGACGTTTCCGACACCCCCTTCGAACTGAAGTCCGGCGACAAAGTAATCATCTGCAGTGACGGCCTCGATACCCTGAAAACAGACAACATCATCGAATACGCCGACCAGAGCAAATCCCCCAAAGAACTTGCCAACGCGCTGATGGTCGCCGTAGAAGACCGAAACGTACCCCGCCAAGACAACACAACCGCCGTAGTCGTATACGTCAAAAAAGCCCGCGTCGCAGAAAAACAGCCGAAGCCGGATAAAACCGATACCGGAACCGACAAAGACCGACCGGCCCGGAGCACCGCCACAGCGCAGCAACCCCGGCAATTTGAAGCCGAAGACAGACCTAAAGGCAAAGCAGGCAAAATATTCGGCATCCTCGCGGTATTACTGCTTGCCGCAGCAGGCGCGGCCTATTATTTGCTTGAATACAAAAAACAACCGAAACCCGACGTCGCCAGGCAAACCCCTCCCGCCGAGACCGTGACAACGGAAGAAACCGGGAAAACGGTGACTTCGGCACTTGACGCAATACCAGAGGCCGAAGTGCCGGCCGAGGCGGCGCAAAAAACCGAAGAAGAAACCGCCGCAACACCGGAAGAAATCACAAAAAAACCCGAAGAAAAAATCGCAGGCAAGACCCAAAAAACCTTTCAAGACACCCTGCAATCCGGCGGCAAAGGCCCGCTAATGATCGTTATCCCTGCCGGTGAATTTAAGATGGGCAGTTACGGCGCATCGCCCCACACCACCGAACGCCCGCAACACACCGTCCAGGTTGAAAGTTTTGCCGTCAGCCAATATGAAATTACCTTTGCCGAATACGACCTTTTCGCCAAAAGCGCCGGCGCAAAATACCCAAAAACAACGGCATGGACCGGAACACCCATCCGGTCATTTACGTAAACTGGGATGACGCCTTCCAATACGCCAAATGGTTATCGAAGCAAACCGGCCACAAATACCGTCTGCCGAGCGAAGCTCACTGGGAATACATGGCCGCCGCCGGCCAAAAAACCCCATTCTGGTGGGGACACAAACAAGAAACCGGGCACGCCCATTGCTTTGGTTGCGGCACCGGACTCGACCCGCGCCGACCGGCAAAAACAGGCAGTTTCGCCCCCAACCCATTTGGAGTTTACGACACCGCCGGCAACGTCAGCGAATGGGTGCATGACTGCTGGCACAAAAACTATAACGACGCGCCCGACAACGCCGAAGTCTGGGAAGGCGGCGACTGCACCCGGCGTGCGGTCAGGGGCGGATCTTACAGCAGCCCGCCCCAATCAATCCGGTCCGTAAAACGCGATAAATACCGATCCGATGGCACCTACGATCACATTGGGATCAGGATCATTCGCGATCTCAAATAAGCCCATCACTGTGTCCCAGCCTGTCCCTGATCAACTGCTTCAACTCCCTTGACTCCCGCAAGCGGCCTACTCTGCCATTCCTGCGAAAGACTGGATTCCTGCTTTCGTGTATCGTCCCGTATAACAGGATGTACTCTCTTGACCGGGTTTGCCATGCGCATCCCATTGAGCATCGTCTCATCCGCCCGTTCCGGCCCCAGATAAACGGCATGGCGGGGGCAGGTCCCAGAACCTTTCGACCAAAATCCTGCATTTCTCCCACGCTCATGCAATATTCGGGCTAATGAGAAACCCTTCATTCGAGATTTTTCTTCGAGCAGATGATAACGTGAAGACGCAGATAAAACAGCTTTCGCTCACCGCAAAAAATATTCTTGCGCGGATAAAGGCGCGAACAGAAATACTCGGCGAATATCTGCAGGAACAATACATAGCCTACCGGCCCATAGTAAAAGACAGGGCGTATCACTATGCGGTCCTGACTCGCATAAACAAGCCTATAGGCATATTTCTGCTGCTGTGGCCGACGTTATGGGCGTTATGGATAGCCGCGGAAGGTGCGCCGGATCCCGGTGTTTTTATCGTGTTCGTATGCGGGGTTATTCTGATGCGTTCGGGAACCGTTGTATTAAACGATATTGCCGACAGGAATTTTGACGGCCGGGTGCGCCGGACCCGAAACAGACCGATTGTATCGGGGCATGTCTCTGCAATCGAGGCCCTTTATCTTGCCGGGAGCTTGATCCTGATTGCATTCCTGCTGGTGCTTACCATGAATCGCCTGACAGTAACCTTGTCGTTTGTCGCGTTCATCCTGGCGGCCCTGTATCCGTTTATGAAACGCTATACCTATCTGCCGCAATTTTTCCTCGGACTCGCTTTTAGTTTCTCTATACCCATGGCCTTTGCGGCGCAGACAAATGCTATCCCACAGATAGCATGGCTTATTCTGATTGCTAATGTGCTCTGGACGGTTTTCTATGACACTATCTACGCGATGATCGACCGAGAGGATGACGCGCGCATCGGCGTTAAATCGACCGCCATATTATTTGCAGATTCATACCTTGTGATTATTGCAATGATTCAATTCCTTGTATTGATTGCTTTCATGCTGATCGCCAATCAATTAAATTTTGGGTGGATATTCTACACTGCGTTGCTGCTCGCGGGAGGGCTCAGCTGCCGTCAACTCTTTTTGATACGGGACAAAGACGCTGAATTGTGTATGCAGGCATTTCTGAATAATAACCTGTACGGCGCTGTGATTTTCGCAGGGATCTTCCTGCACTACCTGTTCCGCTAAGGCATCCGGACGGTTTTATCAGCCGGTCATGGAGCCCCGAGAGGGAATCGAACCCCCAATCAATGATTACAAATCATTGGTTATACCATTTAACTATCGGGGCAAAGGTTCCCTTGGGGATAAGCAAGTCAAACTATTGAAAATTGGCCTCTCTTCAACCAAGGGCCGGCGTAGTTGCATCGGCAAGCGCCGATTCATCAACGCTAAAACAGGCTGGATTCGCATACTCAGCCGGCTTTAGGGGGATCATCCGTATCCTCATCTTCCAGAACAGTATCATCCGCCTCCAAATCCGCACCATCCTGCATATCGTCCAGCATGATTGTCTCATCTTCTGAGCCCGGCTCGGCGCCATCCAGAGTCTCTGCCGCCGGCTCCTCCGTTTCATCAGCGGTATAGCCAAATTCAGAGACCGGGGCATCTTCCCCTACATCAAACCCGAGTACTTCCGATTCATCCGCGGCAAGGCTGAGATCGATATCTTCGGCTCCCTCCGACTCCTGTGAGCCATTCACCGCCTGATTATCTTGATAATACACCGTATTTGAGAGTACCGTCTTGTTACTGTCCTGCATATCCGGAATGGTAAATTCAAACTCACACTTATGCAGGCGGATATTATCGCCATGCTTCAATCTCATTTCATCCCGCACCATCTCGTCATTGACAAAGGTGCTGTTGATGCTTCCCTGATCAATCAACCAGAAAGAATAATCCTTATACTCAATCAACGCATGCTGCCTTCCGATCGTCGTTTCATTGACGACAATGTAATCGAGATGTTGGGTATTCGTTCCGGCAACCCGGCCCAGCATGATTGGTTTGCTTCCCAGTTTATGCCTCTGCTTATCCGTTTTACCCTCCAGATCATTCAGATACGCTTCCGGTATAATCTCTCCACCCACATTTATTGAGCGGCCTCGTTTTAACAATAAAATAAATATCGCGAGCAGCGTGATGACTAAAATAATTATTGCGGCAATAATTATTATTGAACGTATACGCTCTTCTTCCAGTACTTCCTGTTGAACAGGCGCCTTGATAATGACTGGTTGTGTAACCGGCGGCGGCGGGGCCGATGCCTCCGGTTCGGAGGCTGTTTCGGACTCCGCCGATTCCGGCGGGGCACTGATAATCGCATTAATATGCTCGAAAACATTCCGCAAATCCTTCGCCGTTAACGCCCGGTAGTATTCGCCGCTCGTGCTTTGGGCTACGGATTGGATTAACTGAAAATCAGCCGCATCAGTAAACGCTACGCCAAAAATCCGTATGCCGGAATCGGCGGCATCGGAGGCAAGAGATTCTTTCAACCACCTGGCCTGCTCCAGATCGCGATTTGCATCACCAGTATCCACAATGCCGTCCGTCATAAATATAATGACCTTATGTGCGTCATCCCGACCGTTGGTTTTCAATTCATAAATTGCGCGCTCAATCCCTGCAGGACTATTGGTAAACTGGCCCTTGTAGTTCATAGGTTCGATGCCGGACAGGATCGTATCGCGATTGCCGAATGAGGCCTCAGTCAACGGCAAGGCCAACTGTACATCTTGACCGAAAATGACCATTGCCACCCGGGTCGCTTCATCCTGTAGTCTGATAAATTCAGTAACCGCCTGCTTGGCAAGAAAGTCCGGATCATTTTTTTTCATGCTGCCGGAATTATCCAATACCAGCACTACATCCTTACTCATTATCGGACTGGCGACCGCATCACTTTCAGCCGCCCCATCCGATATCGCTTCAGACTCCGGCGCACCGGACATTGACTCAGCAGCGTCGGCAGGGCCATTCATTGCCGGGATCCCGGCGTTATCCGCCGCCGCAGTATCAGGCGATGCATTTTCCGCCTGTGCACAGAACATGAAAAATAAAAAAATGAAACCCACAAGAGGCTTACTTAAAAAACCCATCACCGATTCTCCGCATAAGAAAAACATTATTTTGATCTCTATTACCTTATATACACTCAGTCTTTGACTGTCACGGCATGGGCATTCGAATCTGCATCAATCTTTCCCGCACCTGAAAAGCAAGGGCAGGCGCACAACATTGACGATATAGTCGCTATGGTCAATTATGGCAGACCCTCGGACTTTAATCACTGTAATAAAATAATTGCTTCCCATTGATGTCCAACAAATCGTATTCCCCATCATCCTGTATACTGGCACAACCTTGTGCTATGAACTTGAACTGTCATATTCAAGTCTCTATACTTATCAAAGGCTTGCATTTTTAATTTATTTGCCATGCTAAAAACATTTTTCGCCACACCAATCGAAATCAGTATCGGGGAAAAGGTCCTGAAGTTTCATTCCCTGGGAGATTTTGATTTCTGCCTTTCGGGAAGAACAGCGGTTCCGTCAAACAAAATCACTGAAATGGTTCAATGGTCTACAGATGAATTAAAAAAAGAATCAAAAAAAATCAAGGGCATTGAAAAACACTTTGTCGAAATACTTTCCCGCTCCATTGAAGATCTGGACAGCATCAATAGCGCAATACGTGAATTGGATCCGCTGATCTTTTCTCACGACCACGATTGGCGAACCATTATTATGTCTTTACACGACGGCGATGAGGTATTCAATAAATTCAGGCGTATTGCCCTTGTCAAATATATGCAATACCTTTCGTCCCGGCAGGAAATTATAAAGTATCTTTATTCGGAGAAGAAAAAATATCGAGAAAACAAGGCGCCGCCAGATCAAAATAATATCGCTTCGGCTTTGGCGCCGGAGAACGATGCAGAAAATAATAACCGACTGGAACGCATGCCCAAAGGCGAGGTCATAACCATCGATATAAAAAACAAGGAACAGATTGGACTATTGCTGTCAAAACACGAGTGTAGATTAACCGGGGGCGAGCCGATTACATTTACCGACGAGACCGGTTCGAAATATATGCTAAACAAGGGTCAAAATACCATCGGTCGTGATAAGGTGAGCGATATAATCATAGACGCTTCATTCAGAGATATTTCACGCCTGCACCTCATCATCGATATCGATATGGATAACCATATTAATCTAACCGACTTATCCTCGCACGGTTCATATATCGCCGCCAAATACCTCCAATACTATACATAAATGCTATTTCCTGAATATTCCCGTCAAGTAGTCCCAGCCCGAACCTGCCGCTTACAACAATCCATAATTTTACAATGGTGAAGCGCTTGAATATTGAGCAATTGGCCAGGGATTACGATGATAGCGAGCCATCCGATATTATCGAACTGGCGCTGGAAAAATTCGATAATACCGCTATCTCATTCAGCGGCAGCGAAGACGTTGTCCTGATTGATATGGCCGTTAAAATCAACCCTGATATCAACGTATTTTCACTTGATACCGGGCGTCTCCATCCCGAAACCTATCATTTTATTGAACGAATACGGGAATATTACAATATTTCCGTTGAAATCCTGTTCCCGGATTCAGACGCAGTGCAGCAAATGGTGGAAAAAAAAGGACTGTACAGTTTTTATAAAGACGGACACCAGGAATGCTGCGGGATACGGAAAGTAGCGCCATTGCGCCGCAAACTGGCCACAGTGGATGCCTGGATTGTCGGGCAACGTAAAGATCAAAACCCAATCACCCGCAAGACCATTCACGCTATAGAATATGATCATGTATTCTCTACACCCGATAAAACATTGATCAAATTCAATCCCCTGTTCAACTGGACTTCAGAACGGGTCTGGCAATACATACGGGAAAACGAGATCCCCTGTAACAAGCTGCACAGCCGAGGATATATAAGCATAGGTTGCGAGCCCTGCACACGTCCGGTGCTCCCCCATCAGCATGAAAGAGAGGGGCGATGGTGGTGGGAAGAGACGGCTGTAAAGGAATGTGGGCTACACATTGGAGCCGGAGAAAATAAACCATGAAAGACACCAAAATCACATTCGTGAAAAAGATCAAGGCCGATGGCGAGCCCTGCTGTAAATGCCTTGAGGTAGAACGCGCGCCCTTTTTCGTGGTTGAAAATAGCAATGCCGAAACGCGCATTTATACGATCTATCTGCAATTTGCAAAAGAAATATTTCATGCAGAAACCGATGAAAGCAATGAAGCAAAAGAGATACTGGAAGCAAACCCCGATCTGGACCTTATTTGAGACAGGGGAAATTGGCTTTGCGGGTCAAGTCAGACATATCTCTTAATAGATTTTTCCAGGTTGACCCAACATAACTGAAATGACATAATGCGTCCAAAAGAGTCCCATAATTCCAACAACTTCATCAAGGCTGCAATGTACTTCGTTCCAACTATGACTCAATGAATGCTCCGACAAATCCTTATGGCGTATTGATTGGCTTATGCACGATTCTTCGTCAGCGGGGATCTCTATGCCGGGCGATTGAGAGTGTTTTAGAGTTGGTGGTGCCGAAGGGAGTCACTGTAGAGCTTGCCGTGGTTGATAATACAAAAACGGCGGCGGCCAAACAGCTCGTAACAGGATTTATCAATACGTCTCCACTGAATATCCATTATTGTCATGAGCCTGTGCCCAATATATCTTTGGCAAGGAATCATGTATTGGAATTAGCCTTGGAGCTTGATGTAACGGCGGCAATAAAACCGCAAGTTATTGCGTTTTTTGATGATGATGCCGTCCTGGATAAAAATTGGCTAAGGCATTTCCATTCCTGCTACTGCCATCATAAAGAAAATACGGATGCCCCGCTGGTTCTAACCGGCCCGCAGCAGGAGATCTTGCCTGATGAAAGCCCCATTTGGACCAAAAAAACCGATTGTTTATTCCAGCCATGGACGTTCCCCACTAACACGCCACGCCCCATGGCAGCGAGTCATAACGTATTTTTTGATATAGACCTGGTCAAACCGGAGAGCGACTTGCGTTTCGATCCCAAGCTTGGCCTGGCTGGAGGAGGGGACAGGCTATTTTTTATGCAGACAATACAAAAAGGAGCATTGATTTTTTGGGTCGAAGAAGCTGTAGTAAGAGAATACGTAAGAGAAGAAAGAATAAATTTTAAGTGGGTAATAAAACGGTATTTCCGCTACGGTGCAATACGCCCCTATATCGATAGAAAACTTTGGGGATGGCCAAAATCTCTGGCATTAGCTATCAGCAGAGGAGGAGCGCATCTGGGGATCGGTCTGGTTTTACTGCTCCCTTTAGGGAGTCTGGCCTGCTTGTTGCCCTCCTTACGGCATCACACCCTGAAATTCCTGACCTATATCAGCTACGGCCTGAGTTCATTCGCAGGCATTTTCGGTATTCGTTATCGGGAGTATGATTGATTTGCATTCCTTTAGCGCGAAGCAGGTTGATTACCATGAAGCAAGTGTCTGACTTTCCTTATCGCCGCTTATTCGCTGATCAGGATATTAACGCAGAAACATTTCATAGGCGGGATTGTTATACTCTTCCCAATATTTTATGCCCAATCCACCCAGAAACCCCTGAAATTGCGCCCATTCCTCATCCTGAATCTGTATGCCCATTAACACACGGCCGTAGGCGGCGCCATGGTTGCGGTAATGAAACAGGCTGATATTCCAGCGCGTACCCATCTGATTCAGAAAGCGCATGCAGGGCGTTCAGCGCCGACTCATGGCGCTCGGCTCCGCCGGGGGCCGTGATGATTTTTTCATGATCGGCGATCTCCAGTTCCGGCCAGTAGCGGTCGTTCCTTGCCAGCGCCACTGCGATGCCCTTGATATCTTTGCGCTGGAGGAAGCAGTCCAGTTCGATAATGGTCTTGTTATTCAGTTTCAGGTATTGTTTGGGGATGTCGGCATTCATTCGTGTGCCGCTCCCTGCGGCGGGAGGACTTGCTATCAACTCTTTTTGATAAAGGACAAAGACGCTGAATTGTATATGCAGGCATTTCTGAATAATAACCTGTACGGTGCTGTGATTTTCGCAGGGATCTTCCTGCACTACCTGTTCAGCTAAGGCATCCTGACGGTTTTATCAACCGGTACTGGAGCCCCGAGAGGGAATCGAACCCCCAATAAATGATTACAAATCATTGGTTATACCATTTAACTATCGGGGCATAGGCTCCCTTGGGGATAAGAAAGTCAAACTACTGAAAAATGGCTATTTTATGGGTTTTCCGCAACAATTCCAATTTCAGTGCAATCTACTTTTTCTGAATTATAGCGCGCAGGTAGTCCCGAAGAAATATCGGCCAACACCCTGTCATTCTTTTTGTCAACCCGCACGTCTACCCAATGAATTTTGTTTTCGCCGTAATGCGGCACGAGCACCGGCTGATAACCTTTTTCTTTAATTTCTCCTATGCGCTCGTTTACCGCCTTCTGGGAGGAAAAAAGCCCCAGAGAAATAGCATTTTTCAAATCTCCCCGGCTGATTAAGCGCAGATCCTTGACGCCTTTCCTGATTAAATCCTGTAGCGCTCCAATAGCTACCGTTGTGGATTCCTGTGGGGCAAGATGCACCCAGAAGAATTGATTTCCTTTTTCTTCTGTTTGACGGCTGTCAGCGTATATATTTCTTTGCAGAAACCAGCGGGTAAGACGATCGGAATCGTCTGAATTCAGTAATGGTCCATACGAAAAACATAAGGATCCCCCTGCGTTACTCCCTTTGTTCTCTTCTTTTTCAACCGGGGATTGTGGGGCATTCTCTGAAAAAGTGTCGGTCGAGGATTGTGGGGCATTCTCTGAAAAAGTATCGATAGAAAGCGGCTCCATATCTATCAATTTGGCCAACTGTCCGGTATTTTCCGGCACATTGGCCTCCACATCGTTATTCCCGGCCGATTTGCGACCCGGCAATTGTTCAAGCTCACTCAGTAAAGATAGCCGGTTTAAACCATCGGGCACTTCAAGGGGTTCGGAATAATTGATGATTTTGGCGCGCGTCTCATTATCGATCTCCCATCCCAGATACACGACATTGGCGACAAGCAATAACACAAAAATCCACCTGATCATCTGTTTTCCATCAACATCGATAAACCTTTTACTATCAGCTTCTGATCATAATGATGATCATGGGGCAGATATTGACCTATACATTTTGCATCACCGCCGGTTAATATATATTCAAGTTCATCCCCGATACCAAAACCAGCCTGCTTAATAATCTGTTCTATAAATCCAATAATGGCAAATGCGCAGCCATTGCTGATACAGCCCTGTGCGCTTTTCCCCGGAACGAGCGCAAACGACTGCGAAATATTTATATCTATTCTCGCGGTATTGCTACTCAGGCTCTCCTGCATCATGGTCAGTCCGGGAATGATAAATCCTCCAATATGACCGCCGTCTGGGCCAATCATATCGGCAGTAATTGCCGTGCCGCAGTCAATTACACAAAGCGGCTTTTTATATATATTCCAGGCGCCAATCAATGCCAGCCAGCGATCAATCCCAAGTTGCCGTATGTCTGCATAGGCATTGCTTACACCGCATGCCCGCTCTTCGACCTTTGCAAACCATGGCTCTATTTGCCATAGTTTATTTATAATCCCGGTAAAATGTTCGGCATGCCTGTTTTCCGCAACACAGGCAATCCCTATATCCGCCGGACGTTCTATACGCTCTGCAATAGTCATTAATTCCGGTTCAACAATATTCTGAGCGTAAACGAACCGCTCAACCTCACTAATTGTCCCATTTTCACACGAGGCCCATTTGGCATATGTATTGCCTATATCAAATAATAAAATCAATGCCGCACTCGCAAACTTAATGTGCCTGAGTTGTAGCGCCTTACTTTACCGTTTGCGTAAAATAATAAATTGCCCAATCGATCTACCCCCTTGACTATACCCGCAATCCTGTTATTGGGGAAAAGCAACTCCGCATTTTTACCCAGAAATGCATCGTGCTTACGCCATTCCCTTGCAAGCGCTTCCGCATTATCTGCCGAATAATCCTGCACCATGGTATAAACCCGCTTTAGCACACTCGCAACCAATTGATTTCTGCTGGGGGCATTCCTGGCAATCGATGCAATATCTATACACGGCTGATCCATGCCATACATCATTTCTCTGGGCAGGCTGGTATTTATACCAATCCCGATAATAACATCAGAAAGGCCGCCTCCCCCACCTTGAATGTCCAACAATACCCCCCCCAGTTTATGCAAATCAAAGACGATATCATTGGGCCACTTCAATTGTATTTTTGCCGGAATATGCTCAGCCAGCGCGCGAATTATCGCCACGCCCACCAGTAATGAAAGCTGTTGCGGGCTTGTGCTTCCGCAGTCAAAATGCAGGCCGATGGAAACATATATGCCGCAACCGGAAGGAGATACCCATTTCTTTCCTCTTTGACCCCTGCCCGCAGTCTGACAATCGGCAAGAACAACGTGGCGATGAATAGTGCCCCGGGCGGCGCGCGCCAATAAATAATCATTAGTAGAATTCAGCACGGCATGGACCTCCAGTTTCCTGCATAAGCCGGCATCCATATCATCCATCAATAGTCTTATTTCGGATTCGACGAGCACGTCACCACGTGGCGATAAAGGCAATACCCCTGTCTTCTTGTTGCGCATAGCCAGGAAGATCACATTCCCTATAGGTTTTCAGACTTTGCCGTCCGGCTAATTGGCCTCTCCTCAACCAAGGGCCGGCGTAGTTGCATCGGCAAGCGCCGATTCATCAACGCTAAAACAGGCTGGATTCGCATACTCAGCCGGCTTTAGGGGGATCATCCGTATCCTCATCTTCCAGAACAGTATCATCCGCCTCCAAATCCGCACCATCCTGCATATCGTCCAGCATGATTGTCTCATCTTCTGAGCCCGGCTCGGCGCCATCCAGAGTCTCTGCCGCCGGCTCCTCCGTTTCATCAGCGGTATAGCCAAATTCAGAGACCGGGGCATCTGTCCCTACATCAAACCCGAATACTTCCGATTCATCCTCGGCAAGACTGAGATCGATATCTTCGACTCCCTCCGACTCCTGTGAGCCATTCACCGCCTGACCATCCTGATAATACACCGTATTTGAGAGTACCGTCTTGTTACTGTCCTGCATATCCGGAATGGTAAATTCAAACTCACACTTATGCAGGCGGATATTATCGCCATGCTTCAATCTCATTTCATCCCGCACGATCTCGCCATTGACAAAGGTGCTGTTGATGCTTCCCTGATCAATCAACCAGAAAGAATAATCCTTATACTCAATCAACGCATGCTGCCTTCCGATCGTCGTTTCATTGACGACAATGTAATCGAGATGTTGGGTATTCGTTCCGGCAACCCGGCCCAGCATGATTGGTTTGCTTCCCAGTTTATGCCTCTGCTTATCCGTTTTACCCTCCAGATCATTCAGATACGCTTCCGGTATAATCTCTCCACCCACATTTATTGAGCGGCCTCGTTTTAACAATAAAATAAATATCGCGAGCAGCGTGATGACTAAAATAATTATTGCGGCAATAATTATTATTGAACGTATACGCTCTTCTTCCAGTACTTCCTGTTGAACAGGCGCCTTGATAATGACTGGTTGTGTAACCGGCGGCGGCGGGGCCGATGCCTCCGGTTCGGAGGCTGTTTCGGACTCCGCCGATTCCGGCGGGGCACTGATAATCGCATTAATATGCTCGAAAACATTCCGCAAATCCTTCGCCGTTAACGCCCGGTAGTATTCGCCGCTCGTGCTTTGGGCTACGGATTGGATTAACTGAAAATCAGCCGCATCAGTAAACGCTACGCCAAAAATCCGTATGCCGGAATCGGCGGCATCGGAGGCAAGAGATTCTTTCAACCACCTGGCCTGCTCCAGATCGCGATTTGCATCACCAGTATCCACAATGCCGTCCGTCATAAATATAATGACCTTATGTGCGTCATCCCGACCGTTGGTTTTCAATTCATAAATTGCGCGCTCAATCCCTGCAGGACTATTGGTAAACTGGCCCTTGTAGTTCATGGGTTCGATGCCGGACAGGATCGTATCGCGATTGCCGAATGAAGCCTCAGTCAACGGCAAGGCCAGTTGTACGTCTTGACCGAAAATGACCATTGCCACCCGGGTCGCTTCATCCTGTAGCCTGATAAATTCAGTAACCGCCTGCCTGGCAAGAAAGTCCGGATCATTTTTTTTCATGCTGCCGGAATTATCCAATACCAGCACTACATCCTTACTCATTATCGGATTGACGACCGCATCACTTTTAATCGTTGCAGTCCTGGTAATTTCAGCCGCCCCATCCGATATCACTTCAGACTCCGGCGCACCGGATATTGACTCGGAAGCGTCGGCAGGGCCATTCATTGCCGGGATCCCGGCGTTATCCGCCGCCGCAGTATCAGGCGATGCATTTTCCGCCTGTGCACAGAACATGAAAAATAAAAAAATGAAACCCACAAGAGGCTTTATTAAAAAACCCATCACCGATTCTCCGCATAAGAAAAACATCATTTTGATCTCTATTACCTTATATACACTCAGTCTGTGACTGTCACGGCATGGGCATTCGAATCTGCATCAATCTTTCCCGCACCTGAAAAGCAAGGGCAGGCGCACAACATTGACGATATAGTCGCTATGGTCAATTATGGCAGACCCTCGGACTTTAATCACTGTAATAAAATAATTGCTTCCCATTGATGTCCAACAAATCGTATTCCCCATCATCCTGTATACTGGCACAACCTTGTGCTATGAACTTGAACTGTCATATTCAAGTCTCTATACTTATCAAAGGCTTGCATTTTTAATTTATTTGCCATGCTAAAAACATTTTTCGCCACACCAATCGAAATCAGTATCGGGGAAAAGGTCCTGAAGTTTCATTCCCTGGGAGATTTTGATTTCTGCCTTTCGGGAAGAACAGCGGTTCCGTCAAACAAAATCACTGAAATGGTTCAATGGTCTACAGATGAATTAAAAAAAGAATCAAAAAAAATCAAGGGCATTGAAAAACACTTTGTCGAAATACTTTCCCGCTCCATTGAAGATCTGGACAGCATCAATAGCGCAATACGTGAATTGGATCCGCTGATCTTTTCTCACGACCACAATTGGCGAACCATTATTATGTCTTTACACGACGGCGATGAGGTATTCAATGAATTCAGGCGTATTGCCCTTGTCAAATATATGCAATACCTTTCGTCCCGGCAGGAAATTATAAAGTATCTTTATTCGGAGAAGAAAAAATATCAAGAGAACAAGGCGCCGCCAGATCAAAATAATATCGATTCGGCTTTGGCGCCGGAGAACGATGCAGAAAATAATAACCGACTGGAACGCATGCCCAAAGGCGAGGTCATAACCATCGATATAAAAAACAAGGAACAGATTGGACTCTTGCTGTCAAAACACGAGTGCAGATTAACCGGGGGCGAGCCGATTACATTTACCGACGAGACCGGTTCGGAATATATGCTAAACAAGGGTCAAAATACCATCGGTCGTGATAAGGTGAGCGATATAATCATAGACGCTTCATTCAGAGATATTTCACGCCTGCACCTCATCATCGATATCGATATGGATAACCATATTAATCTAACCGACTTATCCTCGCACGGTTCATATATCGCCGCCAAATACCTCCAATACAATACATAAATGCTATTTCCTGAATATCCCTGTCAAGTAGTCCCAACACAATCCATAATTTTACAATAGTGAAGCGCTTGAATATTGAGCAATTGGCCAGGGATTACAATGATAGCGAGCCATCCGATATTGTCGAACTGGCGCTGGAAAAATTCGATAATACCGCTATCTCATTCAGCGGCAGCGAAGACGTTGTCCTGATTGATATGGCCGTTAAAATCAACCCTGATATCAACGTATTTTCACTTGATACCGGGCGTCTTCATCCCGAAACCTATCATTTTATTGATCGAGTGAGAGAGCATTACAATATTTCCGTTGAAATCCTGTTCCCGGATTCAGACGCAGTGCAGGAAATGGTGAAAAAAAAAGGACTGTACAGTTTTTATAAAGACGGACACCAGGAATGCTGCGGGATACGGAAAGTAGCGCCATTGCGCCGCAAACTGGCCACAGTGGATGCCTGGATTGTCGGGCAGCGTAAAGATCAAAACCCAATCACCCGCAAGACCATTCACGCTATAGAAGATGATCATGTATTCTCTACACCCGATAAAACATTGATCAAATTCAATCCCCTGTTCAACTGGACTTCAGAACGGGTCTGGCAATACATACGGGAAAACGAGATCCCCTGTAACAAGCTGCACAGCCGAGGATATATAAGCATAGGTTGCGAGCCCTGCACACGTCCGGTGCTCCCCCATCAGCATGAAAGAGAGGGGCGCTGGTGGTGGGAAGAGGCGGCTGTAAAGGAATGCGGGCTACACATTGGAACCGGAGAAAATAAACCATGAAAGACACCAAAATCACATTCGTGAAAAAGATCAAGGCCGATGGCGAGCCCTGCCGTAAATGCCTTGAGGTAGAACAGCGCTTGCAAAAGGACGGGCTCATGGAGCAAATCCACAATGTGGTGATCGCAGATGAACGCGATAGAAACAGTGCAGGCATGCAGTTGGCAAAAAAATACAAGGTAGAACGCGCGCCCTTTTTCGTGGTTGAAAACAGCAATGCCGAAACGCGCATTTATACGATCTATCTGCAATTTGCAAAAGAAATATTTCATGCAGAAACCGATGAAAGCAATGAAGCAAAAGAGATACTGGAAGCAAACCCCGATCTGGACCTTATTTGAGACAGGGGAAATTGGCTTTGCGGGTCAAGTCAGACATATCTCTTAATAGATTTTTCCAGGTTGACCCAACATAACTGAAATGACATAATGCGTCCAAAAGAGTCCCATAATTCCAACAACTTCATCAAGGCTGCAATGTACTTCGTTCCAACTATGACTCAATGAATGCTCCGACAAATCCTTATGGCGTATTGATTGGCTTATGCACGATTCTTCGTCAGCGGGGATCTCTATGCCGGGCGATTGAGAGTGTTTTAGAGTTGGTGGTGCCGAAGGGAGTCACTGTAGAGCTTGCCGTGGTTGATAATACAAAAACGGCGGCGGCCAAACAGCTCGTAACAGGATTTATCAATACGTCTCCACTGAATATCCATTATTGTCATGAGCCTGTGCCCAATATGGCTTTGGCAGGGAATCATGTATTGGAATTAGCCTTGGAGCTTGATGTAACGGCGGCAATAAAACCGCAAGTTATTGCGTTTTTTGATGATGATGCCGCCCTGGATAAAAATTGGCTAAGGCATTTCCATTCCTGCTACTGCCATCATAAAGAAAATACGGATGCCCCGCTGGTTCTAACCGGCCCGCAGCAGGAGATATTGCCTGATGAAAGCCCTATTTGGGTCAAAAAAACCGATTATTTCTTCCAGCCATGGACGTTCCCCACTAACACGCCGCGCCCTACGGCAGCGGGCCATAACGTATTTTTTGATATAGACCTGGTCAAACCGGGGAGCGCCTTGCGTTTCGATCCTAATCTTGGCATAACTGGAGGGCTCGACACACTGTTTTATATGCAGACAATACAAAAAGGGGCATTGATTTTTTGGGTCGAAGAAGCTGTAGTAAGAGAATACGTAAGGGAAGAAAGAATAAATTTTAAGTGGGTAATAAAACGGTATTTCCGCTGCAGTTCAACACGCCCCTATATCGATAGAAAACTTTGGGGATGGCCAAAATCCCTGGCATTAGCTATCGGCAGAGGAGGAGTGTATCTGGGGCTGGGTCTGGTTTTACTGCTCCCTTTAGGGAGTCTGGCCTGCTTGTTGCCCTCCTTACGGCATCACACCCTGAAATCCTTGATCTATATCAGCTACGGCCTGGGTTCATTCGCCGGCATTTTCGGTATTCGTTATCGGGAGTATGCTTGATTTGCATTCCTTTAGCGAGGAGCAAATCTTCTTACCATGAAGCAAATGCCTGACTTTCCCTGTCGCCTTTCCTGATTTCACTGAGTAACATCCCTTACGAACCCTTATGGATCTTTCCTATCCAATAGCGGGGTTCATTGTCGGGTTCATCATTGGGTTGACCGGGGTCGGCGGCGGATCATTGATGACCCCTATCCTGGTGCTCATCTTCGGCATTACACCCATTATCGCCGTTGGCACCGATCTGCTGTACGCTGCAATTACCAAATCAGGCGGGGCATTTGTACATCACTACCGCGGCAATATTCAATGGAAAATCGTCCTATTGCTTTCCACCGGAAGCATTCCTGCATCATTAATTTCCATTATCATCCTAAAGCAGCTCGATTCAGCCAGTTTTGATTACGAAAAACTCATTGTCACCGTATTGAGTATCGCACTGATTCTGACTGCAATTTTCCTGCTGAGCAAAAATTATATCCTGGAAATCAGCAGGAATGAGCAATTCGCCGTTGTTAAATTGCTGCATCGAAAGTTGCTCAAGCCCATAACAATCTGTGCCGGCATATTGATTGGAGTATTGGTTACCCTGTCATCCGTTGGCGCCGGCGTAATTGGCGGCGCCTTACTGTTTCTTCTATATCCCAGATTGCGTGCAATTACCGTCATCGGCACTGATTTAGCGCACGCTATTCCAATTACCGCCATTGCCGGCCTTGGGCATGCATATCTAGGCAATGTTGACTACTTGCTACTGGGATCCTTATTAATAGGATCATTGCCCGGCATATTCCTGGGGAGTCATATCGGCGATAAATTGCCCGATAAAATCATTCGCCCCATACTTGCCAGCATATTGCTGATTATTGGAACCTGTTTATTGATATAAAAGCCCATGAGAAAATGGCGTCCCCAAGGGGAGTCGAACCCCTGTTGCCGCCGTGAAAGGGCAGTGTCCTAGGCCTCTAGACGATGGGGACAAATAACCTGATTATCGCTCACACAATTAAAAATTGGTGGAGCCAGGCGGGATCGAACCGCCGACCTCTTGCATGCCATGCAAGCGCTCTCCCAGCTGAGCTATGGCCCCATAATAGCGCATCAATCATAAATAAAAAATGACTCCACTGTACGCCGCCCCCCTGCGTCTGTCAAACATTTGTATGCATCCATGCCACAGATGCCGGCAAAAACGCTATGGTTTCGCTACCGCGCATTTCCTCACGTATACAGTATTATGTATTTTCAGGCTTGGCGGCAACGGTTCGCTTTTCTATATATTCCAATGCCTTATCCAATCTCCGCAAAACACGGTCCCGGCCGACCAAAAACAATGTATCATCAATGGATGGAGACACTCCGGAACCGGTAACCGCAACCCGCAATGGTTGAGCGACCTTGCCCAGTTTCATCCCGCAGTTTTCAGCAGCGCTCTCAATGATCCGGCCTAGCGTATCCTTGCTCCATATATCGAGCCCGCCAAACATCCTTCGCAAGTCTCTAAATATCTCCATCACGACAGGACGCAAATGTTTGTGTGCCGCAGATTCATCGAAATCATCAAAATCAGAATAAAAACACAGACTTTGCCGAGCCATGTCCTGCAGCGTTTTTGTACGATGTTTCTGAACGGCGACAAGGTCTTCCAGTGCGGGGCCGTCATCAACTGCGATACCCTCGGCTTCAAGTATTTTCTTTAACTCGGCGGCTAAATACGCATCCGGAGTTTCCCTGAGATAATGCTGATTGAGCCAGGTTAATTTCTCCGAATTGACACGGGCCGCCGATTTATCGACATCGACTATATTAAACAGCTCAATCATCGCGTCTATATTGAATATTTCCTGATCACCATGCGACCATCCAAGCCGCACCAGATAATTCAACAACGCCTCCGGCAAATAACCCTCCCGCCTGTAGTGCAGTACACCAGCCGCATCAATTCGCTTGGATAATTTCTTGCCGTCTTCATTGAGTATCATCGGCACATGGGCATATTGCGGTAGCCCGGCGCCAAGTGCGCGCAGAATATTTATTTGCCTGGGCGTATTATTCAGATGATCATCACCGCGAATAACATGGCTGATCTGCATATCCATATCATCGACAACTACCGTTAAATTGTAGGTTGGACTGCCATCAGCGCGGGCAATAATTACATCGTCTAATTCCTGATTGCGAAATACCACGTTGCCCTGCACCAGATCATTGACAACCACTTCTCCCTCGAGCGGGGTTTTAAAGCGAACCACCGGATCGACATTTTCCGGAGGCCTTTCATCACGGTCCCGCCAATAGCCGTTGTATCTTGGCTTTAATCCCTTCCGTATTGCATCTACACGCATCGCATCCACTTCTTCTTTCGTGCAATAACAGTAATAGGCATGACCCTGATCGAGTAATTGGCATACCACCTCCTTGTAGCGATCAAACCGCCGGGTCTGATAATAAGGCCCCTCGTCAACATCGAGTCCCAGCCAATTCATCGCCTCCAGAATTACATCTATTGCCTCACCGGAAGACCGCTCTCTATCGGTATCTTCTATCCTGAGCACAAACTTTCCCTGATTCTTTCTGGCATACAGCCATGAAAACAATGCCGTCCTCACACCGCCAATATGCAGCATCCCTGTCGGACTGGGGGCAAAACGGGTCTTAACTTGCATCAACCATGCCGGATAAGGATCTGTTACTGCATATCCGGGAACAGCCAGGGCGCCTGCCGAAGCCTGCAACGCTCATAAGCCTTTATAGCATCAGCATGCGCAAGCGTTAACTCTATATCATCCAAACCCTTGAGCAATCGTTGTTTTAACCCGGCATTGATAGCGAAGCGATACCATTCTCCTTCCGGAGTGATGATCTGTTGATCATCAAGAGTAACGGTCAGGCTGTAACCTGGATTTTCCAGAGCGGCGGCAAACAGATTATCAAGACAATCCCTGTCAAGACTCACAGGCAACAGACCGTTTTTAAAGGCATTACTGTAAAAAATATCACTGTAACCCGGCGCAATAACAGTCCGAAACCCATAATCCATCAGTGACCAGACCGCATGTTCACGAGAAGAACCGCAGCCAAAATTATCCCCTGCCAGTAGTATCTGCGCATTTCTATAGCGATCCTGATTCAATATGAAGTCGGGATTCAAGCGGCGCTGATCGTTATTTATCAGCACACTACCGGGATCGAGATAACGCCAGTCATCAAAAAGATTGGCGCCAAAACCGGTTCGCTTGATCGATTTCAGATACTGCTTGGGAATAATGGCATCAGTATCGATATTGGCGCGATTCAATGGAACAACAATCCCGGTAAAGGTCTCAAAAGCCTGCATCGTCATTCCCGAATCAACTCTCTCACATCGACAAAATGGCCGGCAATCGCGGCGGCGGCGGCCATGGCCGGGCTGACCAGATGCGTTCTTCCCCCCTGTCCCTGCCTTCCTTCAAAATTACGATTCGAGGTCGAAGCACAACGTTCACCCGCCTCCAGTCTGTCGGCGTTCATCGCCAGGCACATGGAGCAGCCCGGTTCACGCCATTCAAAACCGGCCTGAATAAAAATCCCGGCCAAACCCTCCTGCTCGGCCTGACGTTTTACCAAACCCGAGCCCGGAACAACCAACGCCTGTTTAATATTTTCCGCCACTTTTCTGCCTCGAACCACCCGGGCGGCTTCTCGCAAATCTTCAATGCGTGAATTGGTGCATGATCCCAAAAAAATCTTATCGAGTTTTATAGCGGTAATGGGGACACCCGGTTCAAGCGCCATATACTTGAGCGCATGCAGCATGCCTTCCCGTTTCGCCTTATCCTGCTCCACGGACGGATCGGGAACCTCACCGCCAACCTCGGTGACCATCTCAGGCGAAGTGCCCCAGGACACTTGCGGCTGAACAGCGCCCGCATCCAGATCGACTTCCCTGTCAAACTGCACTCCCTCATCGGAATACAATTCCTGCCAGGCAATAACCGCCTGCTCCCATAAACCGCCTGCCGGAGCAAAGGGCCGCCCCTCGACATAGGCAACCGTTTTATCATCGACACCAACCAGGCCAAAACGCGCGCCCGCCTCGATACTCATATTGCACACCGTCATTCGGCCCTCCATGGACAGGTCTCTTATTGCATCACCGGCAAATTCAATCGCATAGCCGGTCGCGCCCGCAGTGCCGATCTTTCCTATAATGGCCAGAATAATGTCCTTGGCGCTGATGCCTGCGCCAATTTTTCCGTTGACGGTAATGCGCATATTTTTTGCTTTCGTCAACACCAGACACTGCGTCGCCAGGGCATGCTCGACATCGGAAGTGCCCACGCCAAATGCGAGAGCTCCCAGCGCCCCATTGGTTGCAGTATGCGAATCACCGCAGATGATAGTCATGCCCGGCAATGACGCACCCTGCTCCGGCCCAACCACATGAACTATACCCTGGCGCGGATCGGCCATGCCAAACTTGACTATACCGGACTCGCGGCAATTCCTGTCCAGAGTCTCCAGTGACAGTTTCGAAACAGGATCATCAATATTATCGCGATTGATCGTGGGCACATTATGATCTTCCGTCGCAAGGTTCGCCGTGGTGCGCCAAGGGATGCGATTGGCGAGTCTCAAACCCTCAAAGGCCTGCGGCGAGGTAACTTCATGCAGCAAATGCCGGTCGATATAGATCAAGGAGGAGCCATCATCATTTTCCCTCACCAGATGATCATCCCAAAGCTTGTCATAAAGAGTCTTTTCCATTGCTATTTATTCCAAATCGCTATTAATTTTCACTATTGTCCGCCCTTTTATGGCGCCTGCCAACATCGCATCGAATGCCGCCGGCAACTGCTCAAGCCCGATTACGGAACTTGCAATCTCATTGAGATTTTCCGGCATCAAATCACTCGCCAGACGCTGCCACAATATACTCCTCAGATCAGCCGGGCAACCGGCGGAACTGACACCCAGCAGACTCACACCTCTCAATATAAAGGGCATCACCGTCGCATTGAAATGACTGCCTCCGGCAAGACCCACTGAGACAATATTACCCAGGGGATTCGTGCCGGCTAACAGCCAGCTAAGAATATCACCGCCCACATTGTCAATCCCGCCGCCCCATTCGCCCTTGTGCAACGGAGAATGAACGGACGGTATCCCCCGCCGATCAATCACCCGGGCCGCCCCCAGCCGAGTGAGCCAACCCGCTTCATCCATCTTGCCTGTCAGTGCGACCACCTCGTACCCCCGACCGGATAACACATTCACGGCAATACTGCCGACACCGCCGGTAGCTCCGCTAACCACAAAGGGCCCACGCTCGGGAGTCTGGTGATTCTCCTCCAAGCGGTGGACACATAATGCAACGGTAAAGCCGGCGGTACCCAGCGCCATTGCATCATAGCTTGTCATAGGAGCAGGAATGGGGATCACCCACCTTGCCGGCACCCTTGCATATTCCGCATAACCGCCATCGTGGGAAACACCGAAATCATAACCCGTCACCAATACCGCGTCACCTTCACTGAGGTGCGGCGCCTTTGACTCAATCACGCGGCCCGCCATATCAATCCCGGCCGTCAAGGGGAAACGGGTAATAATCTTGCCCTTTCCGGTAACGGCAAGGGCATCCTTGTAGTTTACGCTTGAATAATCGATCTTGACCAGCACATCACCGGCTGGCAGATCACCGAATTGCCGCTCCCGCAAAGCGGCAGTCACTTTCCCCGATTTATTATCGACGTGCAATGCCCTGAATTTAGTCATTGTGTCCCCTGAAAAATTTACATTTTCTTGTCAATATGGAATAATCCGATGCTTGTACAGGATAACAGTTATACAGGAACAACGGACTGATTCCACAAACCATTCTACGACAGACAACAAGTATAGGTAACACTTATGAAAAGAACCGGCATCCTGGCGCTACTGCTATATTTTGCAACATCCACCGCACGCGCCGATTTCAATGATGGCGTCGTCGCCTATTTGACGGGCGATTATGATCAAGCCTTTATCACCATGCAATCCCTCGGCGAAACTGCCGATCACAGCTTAGCCCAATACTATCTGGGCATGATGTACCTGCAAGGCCAGGGCATCGAACAAGACTATAACAAAGCGGGAGAATGGTTCAGAAAATCGGCGGAAAACAGCATCCCCCAGGCCCAATACAAACTTGGAAGGCTATACATGCAGGGGCGCGGAGTGCCGAAGGATTATGAATTTGCCTATGCCTGGTTCAGCGCCGGCGCGGCGCACAAGCATCAAAAATCGATCTCTGCAATCGAGGATACAATGGCAAAATTATCCGAACAGGAACTTGCCGAGGCAAAAAAATTATCCAGGGAATATATTACAAAATATGGCCCCAAGGAGCAACTGGATCCGGGTCAACCCGTGCAGATAAATTAACAACCAGACTCTCCCACAGGAAGAAGCCTTTCCAGGCCGGCGGCTAATAACTACTCGGCTGGGATCTCATCCCCGAAATCCTCGAATGATTCATCGGATTCATCATCCAGTAATTCCTCATCAGTATCTTCAAATTCCAACAGCGTTTCGGTTAATTCGGCCTCGATAGCATCCGTGTCCGGCAATTCAAAATCGGGCACGGCAACCGGTAATTTGCCCAACCCTTCCAGATCACCCGCCAATCCCTCCATGCTGCCCCTCTCGTTGCTATAGACCGATAATAGCTCGTCAAATTCCCCCGGAGATTCAGCGTCCTCCCGAAGCCGGCTCAGCATATCCACATGTTCGTCCAGGAGCTGTATCAAGGTATCCAGTTCCTCCCCATTCACCGGGGGGGAGCACAAACTAAGCTCCTCACATTCGGCCAAAGAAAGCTCAATACCCATCCGAACCGACCGGAAGCGGGTTACCGCATTCTCAAGCGAAGCCACATCAGCCGTCTGCCCCTCATCGGTAAAAATACTATCGAGTCCGATAGATAGTTGCGGCGTTTCTTCCTGCCCGGGGGATCCCTCATTTGCAGTATCGCTAACAACACTGTCCGATTCGGGCAATGGCTGCGGCTCTGCTTCCTGCTCAAGGGGTTCCGCATCCGCAGTATCGCTGACAACACTATCCGATTCGGGCAATGGCTCTGCTTCCTGCTCAAGAGGTTCCGCATCCGCAGTATCGCTGACAACACTATCCGATTCGGGCAATGGCTGCGGCTCTTTCTCATACTCAGGGGCGACTGGCCCCGGATATGCAATATCGCTAACACTGTCCGATTCGGTCGATGGCTCTGCTTCCTCCTCAAGAGGTTCCGCATCCGCAGTATCGCTGACAACACTATCCGAGTCGGTCGATGGTTCTGCTTCCTGCTCAAGGGGTTCCGCATCCGTAGTATCGCTAAAAATACGCTCGAACCCGCTTGATGGTTGCGGTTCTTTCTCATATTCAGGGACGACCGGCCCCGGATATGCAATATCGCTAACACTTTCGGTCGATGGCTCTGCTTCCTGCTCAGGGGGTTCCGCATCCGCAGTATCGCTAACAACACTATCCGATTCGGTCGATGACTCTGCTTCCTGCTCAGAGGGTTCCGCATCCGCAGTATCGCTGACAATACTATCCGAGTCGGTCAATGACTCTGCTTCCTGCTCAAGGGGTTCCGCATCCGCAGTATCGCTAAAAATACGCTCGAACCCGCTTGATGGTTGCGGCTCTTTCTCATATTCAGGGACGACCGGCCCCGGATATGCAGTATCAGGCCGCTCGTGCGAATCGGCATACACCGAGGTACCCAGGCACAGCGCAATCGCCACCGGCAGGAATGCCTGCGCCAACTGCAACAGGCTCGCATCGGGCGCGCCCACCATTGGCAATCTATACCTCATCAATATCATCAGTTTTGCAAGGCTTTTGAAACCGAAATCGGGACCTGCTGTGCGTATTGCCGCTGAATATCACGCATATCCCGCCTGTCAATAAGCAATATAGACCTGTCATTGCCTATTCTGCCCGCCCCGGGCACCCCCTCAATGAATCGCCGGATACTGTCTTCGATAAATTGCGCCTCGGACCTGGTCGATTCAATGATCGCGTCCAGCACTTCCGGTGTCAGGTCGATATTGCTGCGCTCACCCAGCCGTTCCAGCGCCTCCGGATCAGACTTGAGACCCTCCAGCCATTCCAGCCTCGATTTAATATTCTCCAGGATACCTGTCAGCTTCTTGACTACCCCGGGTTGGACAGGGACGGGGGCAAGCTCTTCCTCCAGGGACTGAATTTCCTCTTCCTCAACCTCATCTTCGACTGCAAAGAACTCCCGCAGGGACTCCCTGTATTGGCGGAAATCCCCGAGCAGCATGTTATAGTCCAAAAGCAGTTGCTCAATTCGTGGACGCTCATCGTCATCCAATTCCTCATCCAGCAGGCCTTCAAGTTGCGCCACTTTTTCCTCCAGTCCAGAGATTAATATATCTAATTCTTCCTCGGTCACGTTTGGAGCGCATCCTTCCTGTTCTTCACATTGCGCCAGCGCCAAGGCAATACCGGTGCCTATCTGTCCATATAAGGTCAAATCTTCCTCAAACAGGCCTATATCGATAGATGCAACCGTCTTTAAGCCGATCAATTCGGCAATCAGGCTCGTTTGTGTAACAATCGCCAGCGCAAAAAGCTGAGCAAATATAGGCACCACATCATCCGGAAGAGAAATAACGGGAATAACAGGAACCTCACCAGGGGAAAATGAACAAGCCGTACCTGATGTGCAAATACGAACCGGAACATTTGCCTCAGTCCGCCCAGTACTAATGGCATCTCTAAATCTTACAAAATCATCATCATCGGTACTGGCGGCATTGTCACTCGAACCACTGACCTGAATATTGACGCCCGAACCTACCGCAATATCAACTTCGCCGCCGCTAAAGGCCAGAACCAGATTAATTGGATTGACAAAATTGCTTGCTATGAATGCCCCGGATGGCCGTGTAGTACTCGCAGGCGCAGTCAAGGTTACTTCTCCACCTCCCAGAGTTATCAGCCCCTCCCCTGTTGCTGTTGCAGCGGCAACCAATCCTATCATTCCACCTGCGGTAATATCGTTATTGAGATTGATATTGCGGGCCAGTAATGTCACCGGGCCACCGGTATTAATTGCCGGAGTGGGAGCAGTCCCCGGGGATGGAATAGCGACAGTCAGAGTTTCCGTATTTACAAGAATAGTGGGAATAGTGGGCAGAGGGGCAGCCGGATCAGGGCCAGGATTCACATAATAGGGGGAAGTGGGAGCTGTGAGGGGGCTGATTATCCCGCCTATCACAAGATGACCGGTAAAGTCGGTCAAATCGGGTAGAATCAAGTCCCCTGTCCCTGTTCCTATGGTCAAATCCCTTGTCCCTTCCGAACCTCCCCGGTCAATATCGGGAATGAACAGCGAACCTGTTCCGGTTACACTACCCGCGTCCGTGGTTAAGCTTTGCCCGGCGGTGTGATACCAGTAGTTGTTGCTGGCTGTGGCCAGAGTAACAATGCCGTTTATCACGCCACCACCACCGCCACTCAAATTGAATACATTATCTCCCTCTCCACCTGCAATGCCGCCGGTCAGGGCTGCCGTCAGCGTGAATATATCGTTGCCGGTGCCGCCTGCCAGATTAAAGATGCTGGCTGCGCTGACGGTGAAGGTATCGACCAGTGCCCCCCCCTGCAACGTGGCAAAGCCGCCGAAGTTCAGGGTTTGGCTGCCGTCATTGTAGGTCGGACTGCCGTCCAGTAGCCAGGTGCTGTCTACGCCCCGGCCAGTCAGGGTGCCGCCATTGCCCGTCAGCGTGTCTATTCCGTCAAATCCCTCGCTGATATCCGTCTCGGTGCCGGCAAAGCCCTCTGTGCCCAAACCGGTCAGCGTCACAACGTCAATCAGTGACCCGTCCAAGGTGTCCATGCCTGTCATGCCATCTACGCTACCGGTCAAGGCCGCATTGATGGTGAAAATATCCGCCCCGTCCCCGCCCATCAGATTAAAGGCGCTGGCTGTGCTAACGGTGAAGGTATCGGCCATCGTCCCCCCCTGCAACGTGGCAAAGCCGCCGAAGTTCAGGGTTTGGCTGCCGTCATTGTAGGTCGGGCTGCCGTCCAGTAGCCAGGTGCTGTCTACGCCCCGGCCAGTCAGGGTGGTGGTGCCACCGCCAGTGCCCGTCAGCGTATCTATTCCGTCAAATCCCATGCTGATACCCAGCTCGTCGCCGGCAAAGCCGTCTGCGTCTGAGCCGGTCAGCGTCACAACGTCAATCTGTGACCCGTCCAAGGTGTCCATGCCGGCCATGCCATCTACGCTACCGGTCAAGGCCGCATCGATGGTAAAGCCATCCGCCCCGCCCCCGCCGAGCAGGGTAAAGGCGCTGGCTGTGCTAACGGTGAAGGTATCGGCCATCGTCCCCCCCTGCAACGTGGCAAAGCCGCCGAAGTTCAGGGTTTGGCTGCCGTCATTGTAGGTCGGACTGCCGTCCAGCGTCCAGGTGCTGTCTACGCCCCGGCCAGTCAGGGTGGTGGTGCCACCGCCAGTGCCCGTCAGCGTATCTATTCCGTCAAATCCCATGCTGATACCCAGCTCGTCGCCGGCAAAGCCGTCTGCGTCTGAGCCGGTCAGCGTCACAACGTCAATCTGTGACCCGTCCAAGGTGTCCATGCCGGCCATGCCATCTACGCTACCGGTCAAGGCCGCATCGATGGTAAAGCCATCCGCCCCGCCCCCGCCGAGCAGGGTAAAGGCGCTGGCTGTGCTAACGGTGAAGGTATCGGCCATCGTCCCCCCCTGCAACGTGGCAAAGCCGCCGAAGCTCAGGGTTTGGCTGCCGTCATTGTAGGTCGGGCTACCGCCCAGCGTCCAGGTGCTGTCTACGCCCCGGCCAGTCAGGGTGGTGGTGCCACCGCCAGTGCCCGTCAGCGTATCTATTCCGTCAAATCCCATGCTGATACCCAGCTCGTCGCCGGCAAAGCCGTCTGCGTCTGAGCCGGTCAGCGTCACAACGTCAATCTGTGACCCGTCCAAGGTGTCCATGCCTGCCTCACCATCTACGCTACCGGTCAAGGCCGCATCGATGGTAAAGCCATCCGCCCCGCCCCCGCCCATCAGATTAAAGGCGCTGGCTGTGCTAACGGTGAAGGTATCGGCCATCGCCCCCCCCTGCAACGTGGCAAAGCCGCCGAAGCTCAGGGTTTGGCTGCCGTCATTGTAGGTCGGGCTACCGCCCAGCGTCCAGGTGCTGTCTACGCCCCGGCCAGTCAGGGTGGTGGTGCCACCGCCAGTGCCCGTCAGCGTATCTATTCCGTCAAATCCCATGCTGATACCCAGCTCGTCGCCGGCAAAGCCGTCTGCGTCTGAGCCGGTCAGCGTCACAACGTCAATCTGTGACCCGTCCAAGGTGTCCATGCCGGCCATGCCATCTACGCTACCGGTCAAGGCCGCATCGATGCTAAAGCCATCCGCCCCGCCCCCGCCGAGCAGGGTAAAGGCGCTGGCTGTGCTAACGGTGAAGGTATCGGCCATCGCCCCCCCCTGCAACGTGGCAAAGCCGCCGAAGCTCAGGGTTTGGCTGCCGTCATTGTAGGTCGGGCTACCGCCCAGCGTCCAGGTGCTGTCTACGCCCCGGCCAGTCAGGGTGGTGGTGCCACCGCCAGTGCCCGTCAGCGTATCTATTCCGTCAAATCCCATGCTGATACCCAACTCGTCGCCGGCAAAGCCGTCTGCGTCCGAACTGGTCAGCGTCACAGCGTCAATCTGTGACCCGTCCAAGGTGTCCATGCCTGCCTCACCATCTACGCTACCGGTCAAGGCCGCATCGATGGTAAAGCCATCCGCCCCGCCCCCGCCGAGCAGGGTAAAGGCGCTGGCTGTGCTAACGGTGAAGGTATCGGCCATCGTCCCCCCCTGCAACGTGGCAAAGCCGCCGAAGCTCAGGGTTTGGCTGCCGTCATTGTAGGTCGGGCTACCGCCCAGCGTCCAGGTGCTGTCTACGCCCCGGCCAGTCAGGGTGGTGGTGCCACCGCCAGTGCCCGTCAGCGTATCTATTCCGTCAAATCCCATGCTGATACCCAGCTCGTCGCCGGCAAAGCCGTCTGCGTCTGAGCCGGTCAGCGTCACAACGTCAATCTGTGACCCGTCCAAGGTGTCCATGCCTGCCTCACCATCTACGCTACCGGTCAAGGCCGCATCGATGGTAAAGCCATCCGCCCCGCCCCCGCCGAGCAGGGTAAAGGCGCTGGCTGTGCTAACGGTGAAGGTATCGGCCATCGCCCCCCCCTGCAACGTGGCAAAACCGCCGAAGCTCAGGGTTTGGCTGCCGTCATTGTAGGTCGGGCTACCGCCCAGCGTCCAGGTGCTGTCTACGCCCCGGCCAGTCAGGGTGGTGCCACCGCCAGTGCCCGTCAGCGTATCTATTCCGTCAAATCCCATGCTGATACCCAGCTCGTCGCCGGCAAAGCCGTCTGCGTCTGAGCCGGTCAGCGTCACAACGTCAATCTGTGACCCGTCCAGGGTGTCCATGCCTGCCTCACCATCTACGCTACCGGTCAAGGCCGCATCGATGGTAAAGCCATCCGCCCCGCCCCCGCCGAGCAGGGTAAAGGCGCTGTCTGTGCTAACGGTGAAGGTATCGGCCATCATCCCCCCCTGCAACGTGGCAAAACCGCCGAAGCTCAGGGTTTGGCTGCCGTCATTGTAGGTCGGGCTGTCGTCCAGTAGCCAGGTGCTGTCTACGCCCCGGCCAGTCAGCAGGGTGGTGCCAACGCCAGTGCCCGTCAGCGTATCTATTCCGTCAAATCCCCCGCTGATATCCGTGATATCCGTCTCGGTACCAGCAAAGCCGTTTGTGTTCGAACCGGTCAGCGTCACAGCGTCAATCAGTGACCCGTCCAAGGTGTCTATGCCGGCCATGCCATCTACGCGACCGGTCAAGGCCGCATCGATGGTAAAGTCGTCCGCCCCGTCCCCGCCGAGCAGGGTAAAGGCACTGGCTGTGCTAACGGTGAAGGTATCGGCCATCATCCCCCCCTGCAACGTGGCAAAGCCACTGAAGCTCAAGTCCCGGCTGCCGTCATTGTAGGTCGGGCTGCCGTCCAGCGTCCAGGTGCTGGCTATGTCCCCCCGACCGGTCAGGGTGCCGCCACTACCCGTCAGCGTGTCTATTCCGTCAAACCCACCGCTAATAATATCCGGCTCGGTGCCAGCAAAGCCTTCTGTGTCCGAACTGGTCAGCGTCACAGCGTCAATCAGTGACCCGTCCAAGGTGTCCATGTCAGCCTCACCATCTACGCTACCGGTCAAGGCCGCATTGATGGTGAAAATATCCGCCTCTTCCCCGCCTGCCAGATTAAAGGCGCTGGCTGCGCTGACGGTGAAGGTATCGACCAGTGCCCCCCCCTGCAACGTGGCAAAGCCGCCGAAGCTCAGGGTTTGACTGCCGTCATTGTAGGTCGGGCTGTCGTCCAGTAGCCAGGCGCTGTCTGCATTCCAGCCAGTCAGGGTGCCACCGCCATTGCCCGTCAGCGTATCTATTCCGTCAAATCCCCCGCTGATACCCATCTCGTCGCCGGCAAAGCCTGTGTCCGAAGAACCGGTCAGCGTCACAGCGTCAATCTGTGACCCGTCCAAGGTGTCTATGCCGGCCATGCCATCTACGCGACCGGTCAAGGCCGCATCGATGGTAAAGCCATCCGCCCCGTCCCCGCCGAGCAGGGTAAAGGCGCTGGCTGTGCTGACGGTGAAGGTATCGACCAGTGCCCCCCCCTGCAACGTGGCAAAGCCGCCGAAGCTCAGGGTTTGGCTGCCGTCATTGTAGGTCGGGCTACCGCCCAGCGTCCAGGCGCTGTCTGCATTCCAGCCAGTCAGGGTGCCACCGCCAGCGCCCGTCAGCGTATCTATTCCGTCAAATCCCATGCTGATACCCAACTCGTCGCCGGCAAAGCCGTTTGTGTTCGAACCGGTCAGCGTCACAGCGTCAATCAGTGACCCGTCCAAGGTGTCTATGCCGGCCATGCCATCTACGCGACCGGTCAAGGCCGCATCGATGGTAAAGCCATCCGCCCCGTCCCCGCCGAGCAGGGTAAAGGCGCTGGCTGTGCTAACGGTGAAGGTATCGGCCATCATCCCTCCCTGCAGGATGTTAAAACTGCTGAATGCCTGACTGTTGACCGTGCCGCTATCAATGCCGGTGATTTCCCAGGTATTGCCCTGGTTAGGCCCAGCCAGGGTATCGATGCCTGTGCCGCCATCCAACGTGCCACTCACTGAGCCCGAATCGCCCAGGGTAACCGTGTCCGAACCGGCCTCACCATTTACGCTACCGGTCAAGACCGCATCGATGCTAAAGCCATCCGCCCCGTCCCCGCCGAGCAGGGTAAAGGCGCTGTCTGTGCTAACGGTGAAGGTATCGGCCATCGTCCCCCCCTGCAACGTGGCAAAGCCGCCGAAGTTCAGGGTTTGGCTGCCGTCATTGTAGGTCGGGCTGCCGCCCAGCGTCCAGGCGCTGTCTGCATTCCAGCCAGTCAGGGTGCCACCGCCATTGCCCGTCAGCGTATCTATTCCGTCAAATCCCATGCTGATACCCAACTCGTCGCCGGCAAAGCCGTTTGTGTTCGAACCGGTCAGCGTCACAGCGTCAATCAGTGACCCGTCCAAGGTGTCTATGCCGGCCATGCCATCTACGCGACCGGTCAAGGCCGCATCGATGGTAAAGCCATCCGCCCCGTCCCCGCCGAGCAGGGTAAAGGCGCTGGCTGTGCTAACGGTGAAGGTATCGGCCATCATCCCTCCCTGCAGGATGTTAAAACTGCTGAATGCCTGACTGTTGACCGTGCCGCTATCAATGCCGGTGATTTCCCAGGTATTGCCCTGGTTAGGCCCAGCCAGGGTATCGATGCCTGTGCCGCCATCCAACGTGCCACTCACTGAGCCCGAATCGCCCAGGGTAACCGTGTCCGAACCGGCCTCACCATTTACGCTACCGGTCAAGACCGCATCGATGCTAAAGCCATCCGCCCCGTCCCCGCCGAGCAGGGTAAAGGCGCTGTCTGTGCTAACGGTGAAGGTATCGGCCATCGTCCCCCCCTGCAACGTGGCAAAGCCGCCGAAGTTCAGGGTTTGGCTGCCGTCATTGTAGGTCGGGCTGTCGTCCAGTAGCCAGGCGCTGTCTGCATTCCAGCCAGTCAGGGTGCCACCGCCAGCGCCCGTCAGCGTATCTATTCCGTCAAATCCCATGCTGATACCCAACTCGTCGCCGGCAAAGCCGTCTGCGTCCGAACTGGTCAGCGTCACAGCGTCAATCTGTGACCCGTCCAAGGTGTCTATGCCGGCCATGCCATCTACGCGACCGGTCAAGGCCGCATCGATGATAAAGCCATCCGCCCCGCCCCCGCCGAGCAGGGTAAAGGCGCTGGCTGTGCTAACGGTGAAGGTATCGGCCATCGTCCCCCCCTGCAACGTGGCAAAGCCGCCGAAGCTCAGGGTTTGGCTGCCGTCATTGTAGGTCGGGCTGCCGCCCAGCGTCCAGGCGCTGTCTGCATTCCAGCCAGTCAGGGTGCCACCGCCATTGCCCGTCAGCGTATCTATTCCGTCAAATCCCATGCTGATACCCAACTCGTCGCCGGCAAAGCCGTTTGTGTTCGAACCGGTCAGCGTCACAACGTCAATCTGTGACCCGTCCAAGGTGTCCATGCCGGCCTCACCATTTACGCGACCGGTCAAGGCCGCATCGATGGTAAAGCCATCCGCCCCGTCCCCGCCGAGCAGGGTAAAGGCGCTGGCTGTGCTAACGGTGAAGGTATCGGCCATCATCCCTCCCTGCAGGATGTTAAAACTGCTGAATGCCTGACTGTTGACCGTGCCGCTATCAATGCCGGTGATTTCCCAGGTATTGCCCTGGTTAGGCCCAGCCAGGGTATCGATGCCTGTGCCGCCATCCAACGTGCCACTCACTGAGCCCGAATCGCCCAGGGTAACCGTGTCCGAACCGGCCTCACCATTTACGCTACCGGTCAAGACCGCATCGATGCTAAAGCCATCCGCCCCGTCCCCGCCGAGCAGGGTAAAGGCGCTGTCTGTGCTAACGGTGAAGGTATCGGCCATCGTCCCCCCCTGCAACGTGGCAAAGCCGCCGAAGCTCAGGGTTTGGCTGCCGTCATTGTAGGTCGGGCTGCCGCCCAGCGTCCAGGCGCTGTCTGCATTCCAGCCAGTCAGGGTGCCACCGCCATTGCCCGTCAGCGTATCTATTCCGTCAAATCCCATGCTGATACCCAACTCGTCGCCGGCAAAGCCGTCTGCGTCTGAGCCGGTCAGCGTCACAACGTCAATCTGTGACCCGTCCAAGGTGTCCATGCCGGCCTCACCATTTACGCGACCGGTCAAGGCCGCATCGATGGTAAAGCCATCCGCCCCGTCCCCGCCGAGCAGGGTAAAGGCGCTGGCTGTGCTAACGGTGAAGGTATCGGCCATCATCCCTCCCTGCAGGATGTTAAAACTGCTGAATGCCTGACTGTTGACCGTGCCGCTATCAATGCCGGTGATTTCCCAGGTATTGCCCTGGTTAGGCCCAGCCAGGGTATCGATGCCTGTGCCGCCATCCAACGTGCCACTCACTGAGCCCGAATCGCCCAGGGTAACCGTGTCCGAACCGGCCTCACCATTTACGCTACCGGTCAAGACCGCATCGATGCTAAAGCCATCCGCCCCGTCCCCGCCGAGCAGGGTAAAGGCGCTGTCTGTGCTAACGGTGAAGGTATCGGCCATCGTCCCCCCCTGCAATGTGGCAAAGCCGCCGAAGCTCAAGTCCTGGCCCACAGTGCCGTCATTGTAGGTCGGGCTACCGCCCAGCGTCCAGGTACTGTCTTCATTCTGGCCAGTCAAGGTGCCACCGCCATTGCCCGTCAGCGTATCTATTCCGTCAAATCCCCCGATGATACCCATCTCGTCGCCGGCAAAGCCTGTGCCCGAAGAACCGGTCAGCGTCACAGCGTCAATCAGTGACCCGTCCAAGGTGTCTATGCCGGCCATGCCATCTACGCTACCGGTCAAGACCGCATCGATGGTGAAAATATCCGCCTCTTCCCCGCCTGCCAGATTAAAGGTGCTGGCTGCGCTGACGGTGAAGGTATCGACCAGTGCCCCCCCCTGCAACGTGGCAAAGCCGCCGAAGCTCAGGGTTTGGCTGCCGTCATTGTAGGTCGGGCTACCGCCCAGCGTCCAGGTGCTGTCTACGCCCCGACCAGTCAGGGTGGTGGTGCCACCGCCAGTGCCCGTCAGCGTATCTATTCCGTCAAATCCCCCGCTGATAATGATAATATCCGGCTCGGTGCCAGCAAAGCCGTTTGTGTTCGAACCGGTCAGCGTCACAGCGTCAATCTGTGACCCGTCCAAGGTGTCTATGCCGGCCATGCCATCTACGCTACCGGTCAAGGCCGCATTGATGGTGAAAATGTCCGCCCCGTTCCCGCCTGCCAGATTAAAGGCGCTGTCTGTGCTAACGGTGAAGGTATCGGCCATCATCCCCCCCTGCAACGTGGCAAAACCGCCGAAGTTCAGGGTTTGGCTGCCGTCATTGTAGGTCGGGCTGTCGTCCAGTAGCCAGGTGCTGTCTACGCCCCGGCCAGTCAGGGTGGTGCCAACGCCAGTGCCCGTCAGCGTATCTATTCCGTCAAATCCCCCGCTGATATCCGTCTCGTCGCCGGCAAAGCCGTCTGTGCCTGAGCCGGTCAGCGTCACAGCGTCAATCAGTGACCCGTCCAAGGTGTCCATGCCGGCCATGCCGTCCAGCATCCCGGACAGACTGCCGCCGCTATTGATGGTAAAGGTGTCCGCCAGAGTGCCGCCTATCAGGTTCTCGATACCGCTGAAACTCAGCATGTTGGTGCTCTCATAGGTGCCACCATCTGCAGCATTCACCGTGAAGGTGCCGACAGCATCCAGCCCCGTCAGAGAGTCTCCAAGGTTGCTGCCGCCGATGAGATTTATAATGTTATCAAAGGTGCCGACCACACCGGCCACGTTGGACGTTCCGGCAAAACCCCCGACACCGCCCAGGCTGGTCAAGGTTACATCCACCTGTGCAGTCATGCCGCTGAAGTCCAGCGTGTCCATACCGCCGCTGCTTGTTCCACTTATCGTGCCGGTTACGCCGCCACCACCCAGCATGTTATACAAGTCTGCTCCCGCTTCGCCGAAAATGTTCCCGGTCAGGAGTGCGCTTACATTAAAGACGTCCGCTTCAGCGCCTCCCCGCAGATCGCCAGTATGCGCCGCATTCACCTCAAAGGTGTCTATCATGTTGCCGCCCTGCAGGTTCTCGATGTTGGTGAAAGCCTGGCTCATACTGCCGGAAATCTCGTAGGTGTTCGTGCCATCAATGTCAAAGGTGGCAACCGCATCCCGGCCCCGAAAGGTATCGGTGTCGGCGCCGCCATCCAGGTTATTGGCTGAGCCGCTCGCGCCCAGAATAAAGGTGTCGGCCCCGCCCAACCCGTCTAAATCCAGGGTATAGGCGGCATTGATGTTGAAGGTCTCGTCTCCAGCGCCTGCGGTAATGCCCCCGGTCACGCTGCCGCCGCTGTTCAGATTGTAGATGTTCGCTCCCGCTCCACCTTCAATGTCCCCGGTCAGGGCCGCAGTCAGGGTGAAGGTGTCAGCCCCGCCCAACCCGTCTAAATTCAGGGTATAGGCGGCATTGATGTTGAACTCCTCATCGTCTGCACCGGCGGTAATCCCCGCGCTCACGCTGCCACCGCTGTTCAGATTGTAGATATTCGCTCCCGCTCCACCCTCAATGGTGCCGGTCAGGGCTGCCGTCAGTGTGAATACATCGGCGCCATCACCTCCTTGCAGGTTGCCGCTGTGTGCCGCAGATACGGTAAAGGTATCCGCTGCACTGCCGCCCCGCAGGTTCTCGATGTTGCTGAAAGTCTGGCTGAAGCCTCCCGTCGCCTCGTACGTGCTGGCGGCGCCGGCAACGTTGAAGGTGGATGCAACGTTGCGCCCTTGGAAGGTGTCGCTGTCGAGGCCGCCATCAAGTCCGCCGCTGGCTGAGCCGCTGTCGCCCAGAATAAAGGTATCGTCTCCTGCTCCGCCTTCAATAAGCCCGGTCAGGACCGCATCTACAGTAAAGGTGTCCGCCCCGCCTTGTCCGTTCAAATCCGCAGTGAAGTCTCCATTGATGTTGAACATCTCATCGCCGACGCCGGCGGTAATGCCGCCCGCCACACTGCCGGTATTCAGATTGTAGACGTTCGCGCCATTCCCGCCGGTGATGCTGCCCGCCAGGGCCGCATCTACGGTGAAGGTGTCCGCCATGGCGCCGCCCGTCAGGCTCTCGATGTTGCTAAAGCCCAGCACGTTGGTGCTCTCATACGTGCCGCCATTGGCCGTATTCACCGTGAAGGCGGCCATCTGATTCTGACCGGTCAGAGAGTCGCTCGTCGCGCTCCCCCCGACCAGATTGGTGATGTCATTAAATCCGCCAGTGCCGGTAGCGGTTCCATCAAAGCCCACCGTGCTGCCGAGGCCGGTCAGCGTTACACCTACCTGCGCAGTCCGGGTGTTGTAGTCCAGCGTGTTCGTCCCCCCCGCCCCGCCTACCACGCCGGTCACGCTGCCACCGTTGAATACAAAGTTATCTGCATTGGCGCCGCCGGTAATCGTGCCATTGACGCTGCCGCCGCTGTCCAGATTATAGGTGTTGCTGCCAACTCCACCGCTGATACTACCGGTCAGGGTCGCGCCGATATTGAATATATCGGTTCCAGCCCCCCCGTCCAAACTGGACAGCGTGGTATCAGCATTGATATTGAAAGTCTCGGTAACCGCGGCTCCGCCGGCGGTCAGCCCAACCACGCTGCCACCGTTGAAGTTATAAATGTTCGCGCCATCCCCGCCGATAATGGTGCCGGTCAAAGCGCCGCCCATGCCGACGTTGAAGGTGTCGGCCCCGCCAAGGCCTTCTAAATCCAGGGTATAGGCGGCGTTGATGTTGAACTCCTCGCCGTCTGCACCGGCGGTAATGCCCGCGCTCACGCTGCCACCGCTGTTCAGATTGTAGATATTCGCTCCCGCTCCACCCTCAATGTTGCCGGTCAGGGCATCCGTCAGTGTGAATCTATCGGCGCCACCACCTCCTTGCAGGTTGCCGCTGTGTGCCGCAGATACGGTAAAGGTATCCGCTGCACTGCCGCCCCGCAGATTCTCGATGTTGCTGAAAGCCTGCATGAAGCCTCCTCCCGTTGTCTGGTATGTGCTGGCGGCACCGGCAACGTTGAAGGTGGAATCGACATTGCGCCCTTGAAAGGTGTCGCTGTCGGCGCCGCCATCGAGTCCGCCGCTGGCTGAGCCGCTGTCGCCCAGGATAAAGGTATCGTCTCCCGCTCCGCCTTCAATAAGCCCGGTCAGGACCGCATTTACAGTGAAGGTGTCCGCACCGCCTTGTCCGTTCAAATCCGCAGTGAAGGCTCCATTGATGTTGAACATCTCATCGCCGCCGCCGGCGGTAATGCCCCCGCTCACGCTACCGCCACTTTCCAGATTGTAGATGTTATTCCCCGCTCCGCCTTCGATATTCCCGCCCAGGCTCGCATTCACATTGAAGGTGTCCGCACCGCCTTCTCCTTGCAGGGTGCCGCTGTGTGCCGTGTTCACGGTAAAGGTGTCCGCCATGTTGCCGCCCACCAGGTTCTCTATGTTGTTGAACCTCAGGGTGCGTCCACCGCTCTCATAGGTGTCTACCACGTCCTCCAGCGTAAAGGTCCCCACAGCATCCAGCCCGGTCAGAGAGTCTCCCAGGTCGCTGCCCCCGATGAGACTGGTGATGTTATCAAAGGCGCCGGTGATGTTGGAGGTGCCGGCAAAACCCTCTGTGCCACCGAGCGCATTCAGGGTTACATCCACCTGTGTGGTCATCGCGCTGTAGTCCAGCGTGTTGGTGAGGCCGCCTACTCCGCTTATCGTCCCGGTTACGCCGCCACCACTTAGCATATTGTAGGTGTTCGCTCCCCCTTCGCCGAAAATGTTCCCGCTCAGGAGTGCGCTTACAGTAAAGATGTCCGCACCATCGCCTCCCAGCAGGTTGCCGCTCAAGGGAGCGCTTACAGTAAAGATGTCCGCACCATCGCCTCCTCTCAGATTGCCGCTGTGCGCCGCAGACACCTCAAAAGTGTCTGCCATGCTGCCCCCCTGCAGATTCTCGATGTTGCTGAATATCAGGGTATTGCCGCCGCTCGCATAGCTGTTTGTGGCAGCCAGGGTGAAGGTGGCGGCGGCATCCAGACCCTGCAACGTGTCGGTCATTGCAGTGCCCCCCACCACATCGGTGATGTCATCAAAGATGGTCAAGCCGTGAAAAACTTCAAAAACTGAGGTAATGGCTGCGCCGGCAAAACCTGTCGTGCCGCCGGGTCCGGTGAGGGTTATATCCACCGAAGCGGGGAAGCTGAAGCCGCCGTAGTCCAAGGTGTTTGTCCCGCCTGCTCCTACTATGTCCATGCTGGTAACACTGAATAACATATTATCACTGAATACGAAGGTATCGGCATCGGCACCGCCGGTAATCGTACCGTCCACGAAATCGACATTGAGATTGTAGGTGTTATCTCCTGCTCCGCCTTCGATATTTCCGGTCAGTGCCCTATTCACATTGAAGGTGTCCGCCCCGCCAAGGCCGAATAAATCCAGGATGTAGCGGCCATTGATGTTGAAAATCTCATCTCCTGCACCACCGGTAATGCCGATACTCCCCAGCACACTGCCACCAAAGTTCAGATTATAGATGTTATCCCCCGCTCCGCCTTCGATATTCCCGGTCAGACGACGAACCACAGTGAAGGTGTCCGCCATGCTGCCGCCCACCAGGTTCTCTATGTTGCTGAACCTCAGGGTGTTGACGCTCTCATAGGTGTTGACGGCGTCCAGCGTAAAGGTGGCGTCCGCATCCCGGCCGCGCAGGGTATCGTCCGTTGCGCTGCCTCCGATGAGGCTGGTGATGTCATCAAAGTTAGCGACTATGTTGGAGGTGCCGGCAAAGCCCATTGTGCTGCCGAGTCCGCTCAGGGTTACATCCACCTGTGTAGTCATGCCGCTGTAGTCCAGCGTGTTGGTGAGGCCGCCTACTCCACTTATCGTCCCGGTTACGCCGCCACCACTTAGCATATTGTAGGTGTTCGCTCCCCCTTCGCCGAAAATGTTCCCGGTCAGGAGTGCGCCTATATTAAAGATGTCGGCGCCAGCACCTCCCCTCAGGGTACCGCTGTGCGCCGCAGACACCTCAAAGGTGTCTGCCATGCTGCCACCCTGCAGGTCCTCAATGTTGCTGAATATCAGGGTATTGCCGCCGCTCTGATAGCTGTTTGTGGCAGCCAGGGTGAAGGTGGCGTCGGCATCCAGACCCTGTAGAGAGTCTCTAAAGACGCTGCTGATGCTCCTCCCGACCAGATTGGTGATGTCATCAAAGCCGCCGGTCCGGGAGGCCGTGCCGGCAAAACCTGTCGTGCCGCCGAGTCCGGTGAGGGTTACATCCACACTTAAGGAGCCGCTGTAGTCCAAGGTGTTTGTCCCGCCTGCTCCGTCTACCATGCCGTCTACTCTTCCAAGAGAACCACGGATTACGAAGGTATCGGCATCGGCACCGCCGGTAATGCTACCCCCCACGCCTCTGATCAGATTGTAGGTGTTATCTCCCGCTCCACCTTCGATATTCCCGCTCAGTGCCGCATCCAAATTCAAAGTGAAAGTGTCCGCCCCTGCGCCGCCATTGAGATTGCCGACCGAGCTAAAGCTCACGGTCTGTCCGCCAAACACCAGAGTGCCTGCGTCTGTTGCCCCCGTCACTGTCCAGATATTTGCCCCTGTAGCGGGTCCTTGCAGAATCGAGGCGGCACCCCCACCAGTTGCCATCACCGTGCCCACGTCCACACTGGCACCCGCAAAGTCCAACTGGTTCACAAAGTTCAAGCCCAAAGTCCCACCCATGGCAGTGATGCTCCCCGCCAGGTTGATGTCATTGCCGGCGGTCAGTGTCAAGATACTGGCGGTCGTCCAGTTCAAATCGACGGTATCCCTCAGGTTAATGTCCAACGGCCCGGCATTCGCTGCCGCCGTGTCAATGCTCACATCCGCCGTCATCAACTGCGTATTAATATAGGTATCGGTAAAGGTGTCCGCCGGCGCACCGGCCGGATCATCCGCGCAGCCCATAGCATCGGCATCGCATATAGTCACCGTCCCCGGATCCAGCAACAACTCCCCCCAGTCCCCCTGCGGGGCGCGCAGGTCTGCATGACCGGTCATCCATAAGTGATGCCCGGATACCTCGGCAAAGCCGCCGTCTCCCCCCAGCGGACCGCCCAAGGCCTGTATGTGACCGGCAAAGCGGGTGGCATCCGACCAGAAAATCACCCGCCCGCCGTCACCGCGCTCCAGCGCATCTGCGTCGAAGCGCGCTCCCTCTTCCACTGTCAATTCTTTGGCCCGCCGCCCGCGCAAGTCACCGCCGCGCTCGCTGCCGCCGACCTGGATCGTGCCACCGCCCAGCAGTCCCGATACGTCTATGTGCGCCTGCCGGTTGATGTCTATGCCCATGCCTATCAACTCTACCTGGCCACCCTGGCCGGTCTCCCCAAGGCCGGACAGGGTCCCGTTCAATACTATCTGGTCTCCAGCTTCCACCCCGATCGTGCCGCCGCTTGCGCCATCGACGTTCACCTCGCCGCCGAGGTTGACCGAGTCTGCGGAGATCTCTATTTCCGATCCGAGCAACAGGCTGCCTTGATCCGCCGGTTCACCGGCGGCAGGCGTTTGCAGCACAATCTCGTCCTGCCCGGATGGGGCAGGATCGCTGTTTTCCACCCCGGTACCGTCGGACGCATCTTCCGCCAGCGTGATGCTGCCGCCCGCTTCAATGCCGATGCGGCCGCCGTTGCTGTGCCCGGATGAGGTGTCCAGTGTGCCGGTGTTCAGCACGGAGCTGCCGGCGCCGCCGGCGATCAGTTTGATCTCGCCGTCCTGTTTTTCAATGCGCCCGGCGCTGATAACGCCGGAGTTGTTGACCACCTGGCTGAATACGTCCTGTGCGGCTTTGGCGGTCAGCAACACGCTGCCGCCTTCGGCCCTGATCTCGCCGCTGTTGCTGACGGCTGCGTCAAGGTTGTGGGCGTTGGCGAGTATTTCTTCGTCCACGCTGAAACGCAGCAGGCCGTCTCCGTCAAAGTCTATGGCCGCCCGCCGCCCGGCTCCCAGATTTACTTGACCGGCCTCGGCCAGGATCATGCCTTCGTTGCTGACCGCGCCGCCGATCAGGTTGATGGAGCCGCCGGTAGCGGCCTGCAGCAGGCCCCGGTTTATGATTACTCCGCCTTCGCCTGTGGTGGCGGGGCTGAAGTTGTATTTTCCCCGCATGAAGTCCTGCTCGGATATGGGCAGTCCGGAGGCGATGAGCGCGCCGACGTTGACGCGGGCGGTGGGACTGAAGAAGATGCCGCTTGGGTTGACCAGCAGCACCCGGCCGTTGGCGTTAATGCGCCCATGGATCTGGCTGGGGTTCTGGTCAAATATGCGGTTGAGCGCCTGGGATTGTACTGAGGGCTGCCGGAAACGCACTGTTTCGTCCTGCGCCAGGTTGAAGGAGTTCCAGTGTACGACCAGGTTGTTTGAGTTTTGCTTGACTACGGTGGTACGCGCGTCCGGTGTGCTGATCGTGCCGGAGCCGGCGGTAACGTTGCCGCCCTGCGGGGCGGCGATGACGCCGAGGGCAAGGCCGAATAGAAGCCCGGCCGTCAGGGGGCGCACCAGGGTCTTGATTGGGTTGAGCACGGCTCTATTCCATAAGGCCCGGTATATTTTTTCCCGGCGCGCCTTTTGCGCAAGGAAATCGACCGGTTTTGTTATCCTTGCGATTAGGGCTGATCCTGAATTCATGCCAGACTCCCCTTTAGATTCGTCAGTGTGCATTGTTCCGGTTGTAATCATACAGTTATTTTATTATAACCACTTAAAATTATTATATCCGCTTAAAAACTGTAAGTAAAATCAAAAAATCAGGTCTGCGCAGTTTTACCATTCTCCGCAGGGGTGTTCAAGTTGTCGCCGAGTTGTCTGGACCAGATAAACCGGCTTTCAATCAGGCCGGGTATTCGGCCAAGAGAAAATAGACCGAATGTTGCATGAGCGCGGGTGGCGCAGGAATGGCGGGGGCAGGCCCCAGAACCTTTCGACCAAAATCCTGCATTTCTCCCGCGTTCAGGCAATATTCGGGGCAGGCCGGCGGCTAATAACTACTCGGCTGGGAGCTCGTCACCGAAATCCTCGAATGATTCATCGGATTCATCGTCCAGTAATTCCTCATCAGGATCTTCAAATTCCAACAGTGTTTCGGTTAATTCGGCCTCGATAGCATCCGTATCCGGCAATTCAAAATCGGGCACGGCAACCGGTAATTCGCCCAACCCTTCCAGATCACCCGCCAATCCCTCCATGCTGCCTTTCTCGCTGCTATAGGCCAATAATAGCTCGTCAAATTCCCCGGGGGATTCAGCGTCCTCCCGAAGCCGACTCAGCATATCCACATGTCCATCCAGAAGCTGTATCAAGGTATCCAGTTCCTCCCCATTCACCGGGGGGGAGCACAAACTAAGCTCCTCACATTCGGCCAGAGAAAGCTCAATACCCATCCGAACCGACCGGAAGCGGGTTACCGCATTCTCAAGCGAAGCCACATCAGCCGTCTGCCCCTCATCGGTAAAAATACTATCGAGTCCGATCGATAGTTGCGGCGTTTCTTCCTGTGCAGTATCGCTAACAACACCGTCCGAGTCGGTTGACGGCTGCGGCTCTGCTTCCTCCTCAAGGGGCTCCGTATCCGCAGTATCGCTAACAACACTATCCGATTCGGTCAATGGTTGCGGCTCTGCTTCCTGCTCAGGGGGTTCCGCACTCGCAGTATCGCTGACAATACTGTCCGATTCGCTTGATGGTTGCGGCTCTTTCTCATACTCAGGGGCGACCGGCCCCGGATATACGGTATCGCTAACAACACCGTCTGAGTCGGTCGATGGCTGCGGCTCTGCTTCCTGCTCAGGGGGTTCCGCATCCGTAGTATCGCTAAAAATACGCTCGAATCCGCTTGATGGTTGCGGCTCTTTCTCATACTCAGGGACGACCGGCCCCGGATATGCAGTATCGCTAACAACACTGTCCGATTCATTCGATGGCTGCGGTTCTGCTTCCTGCTCAGGGGGTTCCGCATTCGCAGTATCGCTGACAATACTATCCGATTCGCTTGATGGTTGCGGTTCTTTCTCATACTCAGGGACGACCGGCCCCGGATATGCAGTATCAGGCCGCTCGTGCGAATCGGCATACACCGAGGTACACAAGCACAGCGCAATCGCCACTGGCAGGAATGCCTGCGCCAACTGCAATACCGCCCCTGGCAACAGGCCCGCATCGGGCGCGCCCACCATTGGCAATCTATACCTCATCGATATCATCAGTTTTGCAAGGTTTTTGAAACTGAAATCGGGACCTGCTGTGCGTATTGCCGCTGAATATCACGCATATCCCGCCTGTCAATAAGCAATATAGACCTGTCATTGCCTATTCTGCCCGCCCCGGGCACCCCCTCAATGAATCGCCGGATACTGTCTTCGATAAATTGCGCCTCGGACCTGGTCGATTCAATGATCGCATCCAGCACCTCCGGTGTCAGGTCGATATTGCTGCGCTCACCCAGCCGTTCCAGCGCCTCCGGATCAGCCTTGAGACCCTCCAGCCATTCCAGCCTCGATTTAATATTCTCCAAGATACCTGTCAGCTTCTTGACTGCCCCGAGTTGGGCAGGGACGGGGGCAAGCTCTTCCTCCAGGGACTGAATTTCCTCTTCCTCAACCTCATCTTCGACTGCAAAGAACTCCCGCACCTGCTCCCTGTATTGGCGGAAATCCCTGAGCTGCAGGTTATGGTCCAAAACCAGTTGCTCAATTCGTGAACGCTCATCGTCATCCAATTCCTCATCCAGCCAGCCTCCAAGTTGCGCCACTTTTCCCTCCAGCTCAGAGATTAATAGATCTAATTCCTCCTCGGTCACGCTTGGAGCACACCCTTCCTGTTCTTCACATTGCGCCAGTGCCAGGGCAATACCGGCGCCTATCTGTCCATATAAGGTCAAATCTTCCTCAAACAGGCCTATATCGATAGATGCAACCGTCTTTAAGCCGATCAATTCGGCAATCAGGCTCGTTTGTGTAACAATCGCCAGCGCAAAAGTCTGCGCCAATATAGGCACCACATCCGGAGGAGAAATAGCGGGAATAACAGGAACCTCATCAAGGGCAAATGAACAAGTGGCTGATGTGCAAATACGAACCGGAACATTTGCCTCAGTCCGCCCAGTACGAATGGCATCTCTAAATGTTACAAAATCATCATCATCGGTACTGGCGGCATTTTCACTCCGCCCGCTGACCTGAATATTGGTGCCCGAACCTACCGCAATATCAACTTCGCCGCCGCTAAAGGCCAGAACCAGATTAATTGGAGTGATTATATTGCTTGCTATGAATGCCCCGGATGGCCGTGTAGGTGTAGGACTCACAGGCGGCGCAGTCACAGTCAAGGTTACTTCTCCACCTCCCAGGGTTATCAGCCCTTCTCCTGCTACTGTTGCAGCGGCAACCAATCCTATCATTCCAACCGCGGTAATATCGTTATTGAGATTGATATTGCGGGCCAGTAATGTCACCGGGCCGCCGGTATTAATTGCCGGCCTGGTCGCAGTAGTCCCTGGGGATGGAATAATCCCTGCGACAGTCAGAGTTTGCGTATTTACAAGAATAGTGGGCAGAGGAGCAGCCGGATCAGGATCCGGATTCACATAATAAGGGGAAGCGGGGTCTGCGAGGGTGAGGGGGCTGATTATCCCGCCTATCACAAGATGACCGGTAAAGCCGGTCAAATCGGGTAGCATCAAGTCCCCTGTCCCTATGACCAGAGTTCCCCGGTCAATATCGGGAATTAACAGCGAACCTGTTCCGGTTACACTACCCGTGGTTAAGATTTCCCCGGCGGTGTGGTACCAGAAGTTGTTGCTGTCTGCGGGCAGAGTAACCATACCGTCAAATAATCCATTAGCAACAAATATATTATTAGATCCTACTCCCGACCCTGCGACTATCTCCGCAAAGCCGTCGAAGTTCAATAAGCTCGCAGAACCGAGAACCTGATAACTTGAACCAAAAGCTGAATTACTGTTCAGCACCCAGCGGAGATCTGTCCCAGCCTGACCGGTCAAGCTGCCGGCGGCGCCTCTCAGCCTGTCTATCCTTTCAAACACCCCACTGATATCCGGCTCGGTGCCGGAAAAGCCTTCCACAGCCGAATCGGTCAGCGTCACCGCATCAATCCGCGGTCCTTGCAAGGTGGTCATCGCACCATCGCCTCCTCTCAGATTCTCGATACTGCGGAAACCCAGAGTTCGGCCTTGACTTGCATAGGTGCCCACATCTACATCATTGACCGTAAAGGTGGCATCCTGGTCATTCTGACCGGTAATACGATCCCCGTTGACACTGCTGCCGACCAGATTGCTGATGTCATCAAAGTTTTCTATGAGTGTGCCTATGTTGTTTGCGACACTACCAGCAAAGCCAATCATGGTACCGAGGCCTGTCAGCGTTATATCTACCAGCGAAGTCAGGGCACTGTAGCTCAGCGTATTCGCTCCTTCCGCTCCATCTATATCGTCTACGCTACCATCATCGGATAATATGAAGGTATCATCATCGGTGCCACCCACCAGCCCCTCGATGCTCTCAAAGTTTAGAGTCCGCGACTCGCTCTCATAGGTGCCGGAATCGTCACCATCCAATGTGAATGTAGCCACCTCGTCCTGACCAGTGAGCATATCATCTGTGGTAGCGCTACTGCCGGTCAAATCAGTAATGTCATCAAAGCCGCCCGTGTGGCTGGCATCACCAGCAAAACCTACCGTGTCGCCGATTCTGGTCAACTCTACCTGAACCGGGGAACTCAAGGCGCTGTAGTCCAGAATGTTTTCCCCGCCTGCTCCGTCTACCATCCCGGTTACACTGCCACCATCGAATACGAAGGTATCGGCATCGGCGCCGCCGGTAATCGTGCCACTGACACTGCCACCAGTATTCAGATTGTAGATGTTATCTCCCGCTTCGCCCACAATGCCGCCATCCAGGGCTGCCGTCAGTGTGAATATATCGTTGCCAGCACCCCCACTCAGGGTGCCGCTGTGTCCGGCAGACACGGTGAAGGTGTCCACGGCATCGCCGCCTTGTAAGTCTTCAATGTTGCTGAAATCCAGTGTGTTGGTGCTCATATAGGTGTTGCCGCCCGATGCCAGGGTAAAGGTCGCTACGGCATCCAGTCCCTGCAACGTGTCGGTCATTGCAGTGCCTCCCACCAGATTGGTGATGTCATCAAAGCCGCCGGTCTGAGTGGCCGTGCCAGCAAAACCTATCCCTGTCGTGCCACCGAGTCCGGTCAGTACTACAGCTACCTGCGAACCCAGGGCGTTGTAGTTCAGTTCATTGACTCCCCCTGCTCCGTCTACCATCCCGGCTACACTGCCGCCATTGAATACGAAGGTATCGGCATCGGCGCCGCCGGTAATCGTGCCACTGACACTGCCACCGCTGTTCAGATTGTAGGTGTTCGCTCCCGCTCCACCTTCAATGCCGCCGGTCAGGGCTGCCATCAGGTTGAAGGTGTCCGCCCCGCCTTGTCCGTTCAAATCCGCAGTGAAGGCTCCATTGATGTTGAACATCTCATCTCCGTCGCCGCCAGTAATGTCGCCCGTCACACTGCCACCACTTTCCAGATTGTAGATGTTCGCTCCCGCTCCACCTTGAATCATCCCGGTCAGGGCCGCACCTACAGTGAAGGTGTCCGCCCCGCCTTGTCCGTTCAAATCCGCAGTGAAGGCTCCATTGATGTTGAACATCTCATCTCCGCCGCCGCCGGTAATGCCGCCCGCCACACTGCCGCCAGTATTCAGGTTGTAGATGTTCGCGCCCAACCCGCCGGTGATGCTGCCCGCCAGGGCCGCATCTACAATGAAGGTGTCCACCATGGCGCCGCCCGTCAGGCTCTCGATGTTGCTGAAGTCCAAAGTGCGCGTCTGGCTGCCATAGGTGCCGCCATTTGCAGCATTCACCGTGAAGGTGGCTATCTGATTCTGACCGGTCAGAGAGTCGGTCATCGCGCTCCCCCCGACCAGATTGGTGATGTCATCAAAGCTGGTGTCAATGTCGCTGGCGGTGCCGGCAAAACCTACCGTGCTGCCGGTTCCGGTCAGGGTTACAGCTACCGGCGCAGTCCGGGTGTTGTAGTCCAGTGTGTTCACTCCCCCTGCTCCGTCTACCATCCCGGCTACACTGCCGCCATTGAATACGAAGGTATCGGCATCGGCGCCGCCGGTAATCGTGCCACTGACACTGCCACCGCTGTTCAGATTGTAGGTGTTCGCTCCCGCTCCACCTTCAATAAGCCCGGTCAGGGCCGCATCTACAGTGAAGGTGTCCGCCCCGCCTTGTCCGTTCAAATCCGCAGTGAAGGCTCCATTGATGTTGAACATCTCATCTCCGCCGCCGCCGGTAATGTCGCCCGTCACACTGCCACCACTTTCCAGATTGTAGATGTTCGCTCCCGCTCCACCTTGAATCATCCCGGTCAGGGCCGCACCTACAGTGAAGGTGTCCGCCCCGCCTTGTCCGTTCAAATCCGCAGTGAAGGCTCCATTGATGTTGAACATCTCATCTCCGCCGCCGCCGGTAATGCCGCCCGCCACACTGCCGCCGGCATTCAGATTGTAGATGTTCGCGCCATCCCCGCCGATGATGCTGCCCGCCAGGGCCGCATCTACGGTGAAGGTGTCCGCCATGGCGCCGCCCGTCAAGCTCTCGATGCTGCTGAAGCCCAGCATGTTGGTGCTCTGATACGTGCCGCCATTGGCCGTATTCACCGTGAAGGTAGCTATCTGATTCTGGCCGGTCAGAGTGTCGGTCGTTGCGCTCCCCCCCACCAGATTGGTGATGTCATCAAAGCCGCCGGTCTGGCTGGACGTGCCGGCAAAACCTGTCGTGCCACCGAGCCCGGTCAGTACTACAGCTACCTGCGCAGTCCGGGTGATGTAGTCCAGCGTGTTCACTCCCCCTGCTCCGTCTACCATCCCGGTTACACTGCCGCCATTGAATACGAAGTTGTCGGCATCAACACCGCCGGTAATCGTGCCACTGACACTGCCACCGCTGTTCAGATTGTAGGTGTTCGCGCCCGCTCCGCCTTCAATGCCGCCGGTCAGGGCTGCCATCAGGTTGAAGGTGTCCGCCCCGCCTTGTCCGTTCAAATCCGCAGTGAAGGCTCCATTGATGTTGAACATCTCATCTCCGCCGCCGCCGGTAATGTCGCCCGCCACACTGCCGCCGGCATTCAGGTTGTAGATGTTCGCGCCCAACCCGCCGGTGATGCTGCCCGCCAGGGCCGCATCTACAGTGAAGGTGTCCGCCATGGCGCCGCCCGTCAGGCTCTCGATGCTGCTGAAGCCCAGCATGTTGGTGCTCTGATACGTGCCGCCATTGGCCGTATTCACCGTGAAGGTGGCTATCTGATTTTGTCCGGTCAGAGAGTCGGTCATCGCGCTCCCCCCGACCAGATTGGTGATGTCATCAAAGCCGCCAGTGTCGGTAGCGGTTCCATCAAAACCCACCGTGCCGCCGAGTCCGGTCAGGGTGATATCTACCTGCGTAGCCAACTGGTTGTAGTCAAGCGTGTTCACTCCCCCTGCTCCGTCTACCATCCCGGTTACACTGCCGCCATTGAATACGAAGTTGTCGGCATCAACACCGCCGGTAATCGTGCCACTGACACCGCCACCGCTGTTCAGATTGTAGATGTTCGCTCCCGCTCCACCTTCAATGTCCCCGGTCAGGGCTGCCATCAGGTTGAAGGTGTCCGCCCCGCCTTGTCCGTTCAAATCCGCAGTGAAGGCTCCATTGATGTTGAACATCTCATCTCCGCCGCCGCCGGTAATGTCGCCCGTCACACTGCCACCAGTATTCAGGTTGTAGATGTTCGCGCCCAACCCGCCTGCAATAAGCCCGGTCAGGGCCGCATCTACAGTGAAGGTGTCCGCCCCGCCTTGTCCGTTCAAATCCGCAGTGAAGGCTCCATTGATGTTGAACATCTCATCTCCGCTGCCGCCGGTAATGCCGCCCGTCACACTGCCGGTATTCAGATTGTAGATGTTCGCGCCCAACCCGCCGGTGATGCTGCCCGCCAGGGCCGCATCTACCGTGAAGGTGTCCGCCATGGCGCCGCCCGTCAGGCTCTCGATGCTGCTGAAGCCCAGCATGTTGGTGCTCTGATACGTGCCGCCATTGGCCATATTCACCGTGAAGGTAGCTATCTGATTCTGACCGGTCAGAGTGTCGGTCATCGCGCTCCCCCCGACCAGATTGGTGATGTCATTAAATCCGCCAGTGTCGGTAGCGGTTCCATCAAAACCCACCGTGCCACCGAGTCCGGTCAGGGTAATATCTACCTGCGTAGCCAACTGGTTGTAGTCAAGCGTGTTGACGCCCCCGGCTCCGTCTACCAGTCCGGTGACACTGCCGCCGTTGAATACGAAGGTATCGGCATCGTCCCCGCCGGTAATGCCCAGGCTTACACTGCCGCCACCGTCCAGATTGTAGGTGTTGTCCCCTGCCTCGCCCTCAATGGTGCCGGTCAGGGCATCCGTCAGTGTGAATATATCGTTGCCAGCGCCGCCGCTCAGGGTGCCGCTGTGGGCCGCAGTCACGGTGAAGGTGTCTATCATGCTGCCGCCCTGTAAATCCTCAATGGCACTGAACATCAGGGTATTGCCGCCGCTCATATAATTATTTGTGGCGGCCAGGTTGAAGGTGGCATCGGCATCCCGTCCCTGCAAGGTGTCGGTCATTGCAGTGCCCCCCACCAGATTGGTGATGTCATTAAATCCGCCAGTGTCGGTAGCGGTTCCATCAAAACCCACCGTGCCGCCGAGTCCGGTCAGGGTAATATCTACCTGCGAACCCAGAGCGTTGTAGTTCAGTTCATTGACTCCGCCTGCTCCGTCTACCATCCCGGTTACACTGCCGCCATTGAATACGAAGGTATCGGCATCAACACCGCCGGTAATCGTGCCACTGACACTGCCGCCGCTGTTCAGATTGTAGATGTTCGCGCCCGCTCCACCTTCAATGCCGCCGGTCAGGGCTGCCATCAGGTTGAAGGTGTCCGCCCCGCCTTGTCCGTTCAAATCCGCAGTGAAGGCTCCATTGATGTTGAACATCTCATCTCCGCCGCCGCCGGTAATGCCCATGCTTACACTGCCGCCGCTGTTCAGATTGTAGATGTTCGCTCCCAACCCGCCTTCAATAAGCCCGGTCAGGGCCGCATTTACAGTGAAGGTGTCCGCCCCGCCTTGTCCGTTCAAATCCGCAGTGAAGGCTCCATTGATGTTGAACATCTCATCTCCGCCGCCGCCGGTAATGTCGCCCGCCACACTGCCACCAGTATTCAGGTTGTAGATGTTCGCGCCCAACCCGCCGGTGATGCTGCCCGCCAGGGCCGCACCTACGGTGAAGGTGTCCGCCATGGCGCCGCCCGTCAGGCTCTCGATGTTGCTGAAGCCCAGCATGTTGGTGCTCTGATACGTGCCGCCATTGGCCGTATCTACCGTGAAGGTGGCATCGGCATCCCGTCCCCGCAACGTGTCGCTCGTTGCAGTGCCCCCCACCAGATTGGTGATGTCATCAAAGCCGGTGCCGATGTCGTTGGCGGTGCCAGCAAAACCTACCGTGTTGCCGAGTCCGGTCAGGGTTACAGCTACCTGCGCAGTCCGGGTGATGTAGTCCAGCGTGTTCACTCCCCCTGCTCCGTCTACCATCCCGGTTACACTGCCGCCATTGAATACGAAGTTGTCGGCATCAACACCGCCGGTAATCGTGCCACTGACACTGCCACCGCTGTTCAGATTGTAGGTGTTCGCTCCCGCTCCACCTTCAATGCCGCCGGTCAGGGCTGCCATCAGGTTGAAGGTGTCCGCCCCGCCTTGTCCGTTCAAATTCGCAGTGAAGGCTCCATTGATGTTGAACATCTCATCTCCGCCGCCGCCGGTAATGCCGCCCGTCACACTGCCGCCAGTATTCAGATTGTAGATGTTCGCGCCCAACCCGCCTTCAATAAGCCCGGTCAGGGCCGCATTTACAATGAAGGTGTCCGCCCCGCCTTGTCCGTTCAAATCCGCAGTGAAGGCTCCATTGATGTTGAACATCTCATCTCCGCCGCCGCCGGTAATGTCGCCCGTCACACTGCCACCAGTATTCAGGTTGTAGAGGTTCGCGCCCAACCCGCCGATGATGCTGCCCGCCAGGGCCGCATCTACAGTGAAGGTGTCCGCCATGGCGCCGCCCGTCAGGCTCTCGATGCTGCTGAAGCCCAGCATGTTGGTGCTCTGATACGTGCCGCCATTGGCCGTATCTACCGTGAAGGTAGCTATCTGATTCTGACCGGTCAGAGTGTCGGTCATCGCGCTCCCCCCCACCAGATTGGTGATGTCATTAAAGCCGCCAGTGTCGGTAGCGGTTCCATCAAAACCCACCGTGCCGCCGAGTCCGGTCAGGGTGATATCTACCTGCGTAGCCAACTGGTTGTAGTCAAGCGTGTTGACGCCCCCGGCTCCGTCTACCAGTCCGGTGACACTGCCGCTGTTGAATACGAAGGTATCGGCATCAACACCGCCGGTAATCATGCCAATGACACTGCCGCCGCTGTTCAGATTGTAGGTGTTCGCTCCCGCTCCACCCTCAATAAGCCCGGTCAGGGCCGCATCTACAGTAAAGGTGTCCGCCCCGCCTTGTCCGTTCAAATCCGCAGTGAAGGCTCCATTGATGTTGAACATCTCATCTCCGTCGCCGCCGGTAATGTCGCCCGCCACACTGCCGGCATTCAGATTGTAGATGTTCGCGCCCAACCCGCCGATGATGCTGCCCGCCAGGGCCGCACCTACAGTGAAGGTGTCCACCATGGCGCCGCCCGTCAGGCTCTCGATGCTGCTGAAGCCCAGCATGTTGGTGCTCTCATACGTGCCGCCATTGGCCGTATTCACCGTGAAGGTGGCTATCTGATTCTGACCGGTCAGAGAGTCGGTCATCGCGCTCCCCCCCACCAGATTGGTGATGTCATCAAAGCCGCCGGTCTGGCTGGCGGTGCCGGTAAAACCTACCGTGTTGCCGAGTCCGGTCAGCACTACATCTACCTGCGAAGCCAGGGCGTTGTAGTTCAGTTCATTGACTCCGCCTGCTCCGTCTACCATCCCGGTTACACTGCCGCCATTGAATACGAAGGTGTCGGCATCAACACCGCCGGTAATCGTGCCACTGACACTGCCGCCGCTGTTCAGATTGTAGATGTTCGCGCCCAACCCGCCGGTGATGCTGCCCGCCAGGGCCGCATCTACAGTGAAGGTGTCCGCCATGGCGCCGCCCGTCAGGCTCTCGATGTTGCTGAAGCCCAGCATGTTGGTGCTCTGATACGTGCCGCCATTGGCCGTATCTACCGTGAAGGTGGCATCGGCATCCCGTCCCCGCAACGTGTCGCTCGTTGCAGTGCCCCCCACCAGATTGGTGATGTCATCAAAGCCGGTGCCGATGTCGTTGGCGGTGCCAGCAAAACCTACCGTGTTGCCGAGTCCGGTCAGGGTTACAGCTACCTGCGCAGTCCGGGTGATGTAGTCCAGCGTGTTCACTCCCCCTGCTCCGTCTACCATCCCGGTTACACTGCCGCCATTGAATACGAAGTTGTCGGCATCAACACCGCCGGTAATCGTGCCACTGACACTGCCACCGCTGTTCAGATTGTAGGTGTTCGCTCCCGCTCCACCTTCAATGCCGCCGGTCAGGGCTGCCATCAGGTTGAAGGTGTCCGCCCCGCCTTGTCCGTTCAAATTCGCAGTGAAGGCTCCATTGATGTTGAACATCTCATCTCCGCCGCCGCCGGTAATGCCGCCCGTCACACTGCCGCCAGTATTCAGATTGTAGATGTTCGCGCCCAACCCGCCTTCAATAAGCCCGGTCAGGGCCGCATTTACAATGAAGGTGTCCGCCCCGCCTTGTCCGTTCAAATCCGCAGTGAAGGCTCCATTGATGTTGAACATCTCATCTCCGCCGCCGCCGGTAATGTCGCCCGTCACACTGCCACCAGTATTCAGGTTGTAGAGGTTCGCGCCCAACCCGCCGATGATGCTGCCCGCCAGGGCCGCATCTACAGTGAAGGTGTCCGCCATGGCGCCGCCCGTCAGGCTCTCGATGCTGCTGAAGCCCAGCATGTTGGTGCTCTGATACGTGCCGCCATTGGCCGTATCTACCGTGAAGGTAGCTATCTGATTCTGGCCGGTCAGAGTGTCGGTCATCGCGCTCCCCCCGACCAGATTGGTGATGCCATCAAAGCCGCCAGTGTCGGTAGCGGTTCCATCAAAACCCACCGTGCCGCCGAGTCCGGTCAGGGTGATATCTACCTGCGTAGCCAACTGATTGTAGTCAAGCGTGTTGACGCCCCCGGCTCCGTCTACCAGTCCGGTGACACTGCCGCCGTTGAATACGAAGGTATCGGCATCGGCCCCGCCGGTAATGCCCGCGATTACACTGCCGCCACCGTCCAGATTGTAGGTGTTGTCCCCTGCCTCGCCTTCAATGTCGCCGGTCAGGGCATCCGTCAGCGTGAATATATCGTTGCCAGCACCGCCGCTCAGGGTGCCGCTGTGGGCCGCGCTCACAATAAAGGTGTCTATCATGCTGCCGCCCTGTAAATCCTCAATGGCGCTGAACATCAGGGTATTGCCGCCGCTCATATAATTATTTGTGGCGGCCAGGTTGAAGGTGGCATCGGCATCCAGTCCCTGCAAGGTGTCGGTCATTGCAGTGCCCCCGACCAGATTGGTGATGTCATTAAATCCGCCAGTGTCGGTAGCGGTTCCATCAAAACCCACCGTGCCACCGAGTCCGGTCAGCACTACAGCTACCTGCGAACCCAGGGCGTTGTAGTTCAGTTCATTGACCCCGCCTGCTCCGTCTACCATCCCGGTTACGCTGCCACCATCGAATACGAAGTCATCGGCATCGGCACCGCCGGTAATGCTCCCGGTGACCTCACCGTTCATGTCCAGATTGTAGGTGTTATCTCCTGCCCCACCGCCGATGTTGCCCGTCAAGACCGCATTCAGGTTGAATATGTCTGTGCCGACGCTCCCGTCCAAACTGGACAGCGTAGTGTCAGCATTGATATTGAAAGTCTCGGTAACCCCGGCTCCGTCGGCGGTCAGCCCATCCACGCTGCCCCCGTTGAAATTATAAATGTTGGCGCCCGCCCCGCCGACAATGGTGCCGGTCAAATCGCCGCTACTACCGACGTTGAAGGTGTCGGCCCCGTCCAACCCGTCTAAATCCAAGGTATAGGCTCCATTGATGTTGAAGGTCTCATCGTCTGCACCGGCGGTAATGCCCGCGCTCACGCTGCCGCCACCGTTTAGATTGTAGGTGTTATCCCCTGCCTCACCTTCAATGCCGCCGGTCAGGGCTGCCGTCAGTGTGAATATATCGTTGCCGGCGCCGCCGCTCAGGGTGCCGCTGTGGGCCGCAGTCACGGTAAAGGTGTCTATCATGCTGCCGCCCTGTAAATCCTCAATGGCACTGAACATCAGGGTATTGCCGCCGCTCATATAATTATTTGTGGCGGCCAGGTTGAAGGTGGCATCAGCATCCAGTCCCTGCAGGGTATCGCTCGTTGCAGTGCCCCCCACCAGATTGGTGATGTGATCAAAGCCGCCGGTCTGACTGGCCGTGCCGGTAAAACCTGTCCCTGGCGTGACGCCAAGCCCGGTCAGTACTACATCCACCTGCGAACCCAGGGCGTTGTAGTTCAGTTCATTGACCCCGCCTGCTCCGTCTACCATCCCGGCTACACTGCCGCCGTTGAATACGAAGGTATCGGCATCGGCGCCGCCGGTAATGCCCAGGCTTACACTGCCGCCACCGTTTAGATTGTAGGTGTTATCCCCTGCCTCGCCCTCAATGGTGCCGGTCAGGGCATCCGTCAGTGTGAATATATCGTTGCCAGCGCCGCCGCTCAGGTTGCCGCTGTGTGCCGCAGACACGGTGAAGGTGTCCGCCATGCTGCCGCCCTGCAGATTCTCGATGTTGCTGAAAGTCTGCGTCAGACTGCCGGAAATCTCGTAGGTGTTCGTGCCATCAATGTCAAAGGTGGAAACGACATTGCGCCCTTGAAAGGTGTCACTGTCGGCGCCGCCATCCAGGTTGGTGGCTTCGCCGCTGTCGCCCAGAATAAAGGTATCGCCTCCCGCTCCGCCTTCAATGCCGCCGGTCAGGGCTGCCATCAGGTTGAAGGTGTCCGCACCGCCTTCTCCGTTCAAATTCGCAGTGAAGTCTCCATTGATGTTGAACATCTCATCTCCGTCGCCGGCGGTAATCGTGCCACTGACGCTGCCGCTGCTGTTCAGGTTGTAGATGTTCGCACCACCCCCGCCGGTGATACCCCCGGCCAGGGACTCACCTACAGTGAAGGTGTCCGCCATGGCGCCGCCCGCCAGGCTCTCAATGCCGCCGAAGCCCAAAGTGCGCGCCTGGCTGACATACGTGCCGCCATTGGCCGTATCCACCGTGAAGGTGGCTATCTGATTCTGACCGGTCAGAGAGTCGGTCATCGCGCTCCCCCCCACCAGATTGGTGATGTCATCAAAGCCGCCAGTCTGGCTGGACATGCCGGCAAAACCCACCGTGCTGCCGAGTCCGGTCAACATCACAGCTACCTGCGCAGTCCGGGTGGTGTAGTCCAGCGTGTTTACTCCCCCCGCCCCGTCTACCATGCCGGTCACGCTGCCACCATCGAATACGAAGTCATCGGCATCGGCGCCACCGGTAATGCCACCGGTGACCTCACCGTTCATGTTCAGATTGTAGGCGTTATCCCCTGCTCCACCGCCGATGTTGCCCGTCAGGATCGCACCCACATTGAAGGTGTCCGCCCCGCCCAGGCCACCCAAATCCAGGGTATAGGCGGCGTTGATATTGAAGGTCTCATCGTCTGCACCAGCGGTAATGCCCGCGCTTACACTGCCGCCACTTTCCAGATTGTAGATATTGGCTCCCGTCCCGCCTTCAATGCTACCGGTCAGGGCTGCATTCAGATTGAATTCATCATTTCCACCGGCACCATTCAGGTTACCGCTGTGTACCCCATTCACATCAAAGGTATCCGCCATGCTGCCACCCTGCAGGTCCTCAATGTTGCTGAACTCCAGGGTATTGCCGCCGCTCTCATAGCTGTCTGTGGCATCCAGTGTGAAGGTGGCAATTGCATCCAGACCCAGCAGGGTATCGGTTATTGCAGTGCCCCCCACCACATCGGTGATGTCATTAAATCCGCCAGTGTCGGTAGCGGTTCCATCAAAACCTACCGTGCTGCCGAGATCGGTCAGGGTTACAGCTACCTGCGAAACCAGGGCGTTGTAGTTCAGTTCATTGACTCCCCCTGCTCCATCTACCATTCCGGTTACACTGCCTCCATCGAATACGAAGGTATCGGCATTGTCTCCGCCGGTAATGCCCTGGCTTACACTGCCGCCACCGTTCAGATTGTAGGTGTTATCTCCCGCCTCGCCTTCAATGTTCCCGGTCAGGGCATCCGTCAGCGTGAATATGTCATTGCCAGTGCCCCCGCTTAGGTTGCCGCTGTGTGCCGCAGACACGGTAAAGGTGTCCGCCATGGTGCCGCCCCGCAGGTTCTCGATGTTGCTGAAAGACTGCGTCAGACTGCCGGAAATCTCGTAGGTGTTCGTGCCATCAATGCCAAAGGTGGCAACCGCATCCCGGCCCCGAAAGGTATCGATGTCGGTGCCGCCATCCAGGTTATCGGCTGAGCCGCTGTCGCCCAGGATAAAGGTATCGTCTCCTGCTCCGCCTTCAATCATCCCGGTCAGGGCCTCATTTACATTGAAGGTGTCCGCCCCGCCTTGTCCGTTCAAATCCGCAGTGAAGGCTCCATTGATGTTGAACATATCAGCTCCGCCGCCGCCGGTAATGTCGCCCGTCACACTGCCACCAGTATTCAGGTTGTAGATATTGGCTCCCGCTCCACCTTCAATGCTACCGGTCAGGGCATCCGTCAGCGTGAATACATCGGCGCCACCGCCTCCTTGCAGGTTGCCGCTGTGTGCCGCAGACACGGTAAAGGTGTCCGCTATGGCGCCGCCTTGCAGGTTCTCGATGTTGCTGAAAGACTGCATCAGACTGCCGGAAATCTCGTAGGTGTTCGTGCCATCAATGCCAAAGGTGGCAACCGCATCCCGACCCCGAAAGGTATCGATGTCGGTGCCGCCATCCAGGTTGGTAGCTTCGCCGCTGTCGCCCAGGATAAAGGTATCGTCTCCTGCTCCGCCTTCAATCATCCCGGTCAGGGCTTCATCTACAGTGAAGGTGTCCGCCCCGCCTTGTCCGTTCAAATCCGCAGTGAAGGCTCCATTGATGTTGAACATATCAGCTCCGCCGCCGCCGGTAATGCTGCCCGCCACACTGCCGCCGGCATTCAGATTGTAGATGTTCGCGCCATTCCCGCCGGTGATGCTGCCCGCCAGGGCTGTATTTACAGTGAAGGTGTCCACCATGGCGCCGCCCCGCAGATTCTCAATGCTGCCGAAGCCTAAAGTGCGCGCCTCGCTGACATACGTGCCGCCATTGGCTGTATTCACCGTGAAGGCGGCCACCTGATCCTGACCGGTCAGAGTGTCGGTCATCGCGCTCCCCCCGACCAGACTGGTGATGTCATTAAATCCGCCAGTGCCGGTAGCGGTTCCATCAAAACCCACCGTGCTGCCGGTTTCGGTCAGGGTTACATCTACCTGCGAACCCAGGGCGTTGTAGTTCAGCGTGTTCGTCCCCCCCGCCCCGTCTACCACGCCGGTCACGCTGCCCCCATCGAACACAAAGGTATCGGCATTGGCGCCGCCGGTAATGCTCCCGGTGACCTCACCGTTCGTGTTCAGATTATAGGTATTACTGCCAACTCCACCGCCGATGTTGCCCGTCAAGACCGCATCCAGATTGAAGATGTCTGTGCCGACGCCCCCGTCTAAATTCAGCAGCGTGGTATCGGCGTTTATATTGAAGGTCTCGATGACTCCCGCTCCGCCGGCAATCAGCCCGCCTACGCTACCGCCCTCAAAATTATAAATGTTCGCCCCTGCCGCGCCGGTGATGCTGCCGGTCAGGGAGCCGCCGCTATTGATGTTGAAGGTGTCCGCCAGAGTGCCGCCTATCAGATTCTCGATACCGCTGAAACTCAGCATGTTGGTGCTCTCATAGGTGCCACCATTTGCAGCATTCACCGTGAAGGTCCCCACAGCATTCAGCCCCGTCAGAGAGTCTCCAAGGTTGCTGCCGCCGATGAGATTTATAATGTTATCAAAGGTGCCGACCACACCGGCCACGTTGGACGTTCCGGCAAATCCCTCGGTGGCGCCCAGGTTGGTCAAGGTTATATCCACCTGCGTAGCCAGGCCGCTGAAGTCCAGCGTGTCCATACCGCCGCCGCTACCTATCCCACTTATCATGCCGGTCACCATGCCACTGCCTATCATGTTATGCACGTCCGCTCCCGCTTCGCCGAAAATGTTGCCGGTCAGGAGTGCGCGTACATTAAAGACGTCCGCTTCAGCGCCTCCCCGCAGATCGCCAGTATGTGCCGCATTCACCTCAAAGGTGTCTATCATGCTGCCGCCCTGCAGGTTCTCGATGTTGCGGAAGGATTGCGTCAGGCTGCCGGACATATAGGTGTTGCCGGTACTGGCAATGGTAAAGGTGGCTTCCGCATCCCGGCCCTCCAGCGTATCGGTATCGGCGCCCCCGTCCAGGTCGCTGGCCGAGCCGCCGGCACCCAGGGTAAAGGTATCAGATCCTGCTCCGCCGACAATGTTGCCCGTCAAGACCGCGCCCATATTGAAGGTGTCGGCCCCGCCCAGACCGTCTAAATTCAGGGTATAGGCGGCGTTGATGTTGAACTCCTCGCCGTCTGCACCGGCGGTAATGCCCCCGCTCACGCTGCCGCCGCTGTTCAGGTTGTAGATGTTCGCTCCCGCTCCACCTTCAATGCTACCGGTCAGGGCATCCGTCAGCGTGAATACATCGGCGCCACCACCTCCTTGCAGGCTGCCGTTGTGTGCCGCAGACACGGTAAAGGTATCCGCTGCACTGCCGCCCCGCAGATTCTCGATGTTGCTGAAAGCCTGACTGAAGCCTCCCGTCGCCTCGTACGTGCTGGCGGCGCCGGCAACGTTGAAGGTGGATGCAACGTTGCGCCCCTCAAAGGTGTCGCTGTCGAGGCCGCCATCGAGTCCGCCGCTGGCTGAGCCGCTGTCGCCCAGGATAAAAGTATCGTCTCCCGCTCCGCCTTCAATAAGCCCGGTCAGCACCTCATCTATAATGAAGGTGTCCGCCCCGCCTTGTCCGTTCAAATCCGCAGTGAAGGCTCCATTGATGTTGAACATCTCATCGCCGCCGCCGGCGGTAATGCCGCCCGCTACACTGCCGCCGGCATTCAGATTGTAGATGTTCGCCCCCGCCCCGCCGGTGATGCTGCCCGCCAGGGTATCACCTACCGTGAAGGTATCCGCCATGGCGCCGCCCGTCAGGCTCTCGATGTTGCTGAAGCCGAGCATGTTGGTGCTCTCATAGGTGCCGCCATTGGCCGTGTTTACCGTGAAGGTGGCAATTGCATCCAGCCCCAGCAGGGTATCGGTTATTGCAGTGCCCCCGACCAGATTGGCGATGTCATTAAATCCGCCAGTGTCGGTAGCGGTTCCATCAAAACCTACTGTGCTGCCGAGTCCGGTCAGGGTTACATCTACCTGCGAAGCCAAGGCGTTGTAGTCCAGCGTGTTCACTCCCCCTGCCCCGTCTATCATCCCGGTTACGCTGCCCCCATCGAACACAAAGGTATCGGCATCAACACCGCCGGTAATGGCACCAGTCACACTGCCGCCGCTGTTCAGATTGTAGGTGTTATCTCCCGCTCCACCGCCGATGTTGCCCGTCAAGACCGCATTCAGGTTGAAGATGTCTGCGCCGATGCCTCCGTCCAAACTGGACAGCGTAGTATCAGCATTGATATTGAAAGTCTCGGTAGCCCCGGCTCCGCCGCCAATCACCCCATCCACGCTGCCACCGTTGAAGATATAGAGGTTCGTCCCAGCCCCGCCGGAAATGGTGCCGGTCAAATCGCCGCTACTAGCGACGTTGAAGGTGTCGGCCCCGCCCAACCCGTCTAAATTCAGCGTGTAGGCTCCATTGATGTTGAACATCTCATCTCCGCCACCGGCGGTAATCCCCCCGGTTACACTGCCGCCGGCATTCAGATTGTAGATATTCGCCCCCGCCCCGCCGGTAATGCTACCGGTCAAGGCCGCTCCCACGTTGAAGGTGTCCGCCATGCTGCCGCCTATCAGGTTCTCGATGCTGCTGAAATCCAGGGTACGACCACCGCTCATATAAGTGTTGCCGCTTGATGCCAGGCCGAAGGTGGCAGCCGCATCCAGCCCCGTCAGAGAGTCTCCAAGGTCGTTGCCGCCGATGAGAGTAATGATGTTATCAAAGGCGCCGACCACGTTGGACGTTCCGGCAAATCCCTCGATGGCGCCCAGGCTGGTCAAGGTTACATCCACCTGCGTAGTCATGCCGCTGAAGTCCAGCGTGTCCATACCGCCGCTGCTACCTATCCCATTTATCATGCCGGTCACCATGCCACTGCCTATCATGTTATACACGTCCGCTCCCGCTTCGCCGAAAATGTTCCCGGTCAGGAGTGCGCTTACATTAAAGACGTCCGCTTCAGCGCCTCCCCGCAGATCGCCAGTATGCGCCGCATTCACCTCAAAGGTGTCTATCATGTTGCCGCCCTGCAGGTTCTCGATGTTGCGGAAGGATTGCGTCAGGCTGCCGGACATATAGGTGTTGCCGGTACTGGCAATGGTAAAGGTGGCGTCCGCATCCCGGCCCTCCAGAGTGTCGATATCGGCGCCCCCGTCCAGATCACTGGCCGAGCCGCTGGCATCCAGGATAAAGGTATCAGATCCTGCTCCGCCGACAATGTTGCCCGTCAAGACCGCGCCCATATTGAAGGTGTCGGCCCCGCCCAGACCGTCTAAATTCAGGGTATAGGCGGCGTTGATGTTGAACTCCTCGCCGTCTGCACCGGCGGTAATGCCCGCGCTTACACTGCCACCACTTTCCAGATTGTAGGTGTTCGCGCCCGTCCCGCCTTCAATGCTGCCGGTCAGGGCATCCGTCAGTGTGAATACATCGGCGCCACCACCTCCTTGCAGGTTGCCAGTGTGTGCCGCAGACACGGTAAAGGTGTCCGCTGCACTGCCGCCCCGCAGATTCTCGATGTTGCTGAAAGACTGCGTCAGACTGCCGGAAATCTCGTAGGTGTTCGTGCCATCAATGCCAAAGGTGGCAACCGCATCCCGGCCCCGAAAGGTATCGATGTCGGCCCCGCCATCCAGGTTGCTGGCTGAGCCGCTGTCGTCCAGGATAAAGGTATCGTCTCCCGCTCCGCCTTCAATAAGCCCGGTCAGGGCCGCATTTACAGTGAAGGTGTCCGCCCCGCCTTGTCCGTTCAAATCCGCAGTGAAGGCTCCATTGATATTGAACATCTCATCTCCTGCGCCGGCGGTAATGCCGTCGGTTACACTGCCGGCATTCAGATTGTAGATGTTCGCCCCCGCTCCGCCGGTGATGCTGCCTGCCAGGGCCTCAAATACCGTGAAGGTGTCCACCATGCTGCCGCCCGTCAGGCTCTCGATGTTGCTGAAGCCCAGCACGTTGGTGCTCTCATAGGTGCCGCCATTGGCCGTGTTTACCGTGAAGGTGGCTATCTGATTCTGGCCGGTCAGAGAGTCGGTCATCGCGCTCCCCCCGACCAGATTGGTGATGTCATTAAATCCGCCAGTGCCGGTAGCGGTTCCATCAAAACCCACCGTGCCGCCGAGTCCGGTCAACGCCACTTGAACCTGTGAACCCAAGCCGCTGTAGTCCAGCGTGTTTACTCCCCCTGCCCCGTCTATCATCCCGGTCACGCTGCCACCATTGAATACGAAATCATCGACATCAACACCGCCGGTAATGGCTCCGTCGACCTGTCCGTTCATGGTCAGATTGTAGGTGTTATCTCCTGCCCCACCGCCGATGTTGCCCGTCAAGACCGCATCCAGGTTGAAGATGTCGGCCCCGCCCAACCCGTCTAAATTCAGCGTGTAGGCGGCATTGATGGTGAAGGTCTCATCGTCTGCACCGGCGGTAATGCCCGCGCTTACACTGCCACCACTTTCCAGATTGTAGGTGTTCGCGCCCGTCCCGCCTTCAATGCTGCCGGTCAGGGCATCCGTCAGTGTGAATACATCGGCGCCACCACCTCCTTGCAGGTTGCCAGTGTGTGCCGCAGACACGGTAAAGGTATCCGCCATGCTGCCGCCCCGCAGATTCTCGATGTTGCTGAAAGACTGCGTCAGACTGCCGGAAATCTCGTAGGTGTTCGTGCCATCAATGCCAAAGGTGGCAACCGCATCCCGACCCCGAAAAGCGTCGCTGTCGGCGCCCCCATCGAGTCCGTCGCTGGCTGAGCCGCTGGCGCCCAGAATAAAGGTATCGTCTCCTGCTCCGCCTTCAATAAGCCCGGTCAGGGCCGCATCTACAGTGAAGGTGTCCGCCCCGCCTTGTCCGTTCAAATCCGCAGTGAAGGCTCCATTGATGTTGAACCTCTCATCTCCGCCGCCAGCGGTAATGCCGCCCGCCACACTGCCGGTATTCAGATTGTAGACGTTCGCGCCACCCCCGCCGGTGATGCTGCCCGCCAGGGCCGCACCTACCGTGAAGGTGTCCACCATGCTGCCGCCCGTCAGGCTCTCAATGCCGCTGAAGCCGAGCATGTTGGTGCTCTCATAGGTGCCGCCATTGGCCGTATTCACCGTGAAGGTGGCTATCTGATCCTGACCGGTCAGAGAGTCGGTCATCGCGCTCCCCCCGACCAGATTGGTAATACCATTAAATCCGCCAGTGTCGGTAGCGGTTCCATCAAAACCCACCGTGCCGCCGAGTCCGGTCAGGGCTACAGCTACCTGCGCAGTCCGGGCGTTGTAGTCCAGCGTGTTCACTCCCCCTGCCCCGTCTATCATCCCGGTCACGCCGCCGCCATTGAATACGAAATCATCGGCATCAACACCGCCAGTAATGGCTCCGTCGACCTGTCCGTTCATGTTCAGATTGTAGGTGTTATCTCCCGCTCCACCGCCGATGTTGCCCGTCAAGACCGCGCCCATATTGAAGGTGTCGGCCCCGCCCAACCCGTCTAAATTCAGCGTGTAGTCGGCATTGATGTTGAACTCCTCATCTCCCCCGCCGGCGGTAATGCTCCCGGTCAAGCTGCCGCCACTGTTTAGATTATAGACATTCGCTCCCGCCCCGCCTTCAATGCTGCCGCTGTGGGCCGCAGTCACGGTGAAGGTATCCGCTGCACTGCCGCCCCGCAGATTCTCAATGTTGCTGAAAGCCTGGCTGAAGCCTCCTCCCAGCGTCTCGTAAGTGCTGCTGCCACCGGCAATGTTGAAGGTGGAAGCAACGTTGCGCCCTTGAAAGTTGTCGCTGCCGAGGCCGCCATCGAGTCCGTCGCTGGCTGAGCCGCTCACGCCCAGCATAAAGGTATCGTCTCCTACTCCGCCTTCAATAAGCCCGGTCAGGGCCGCATCCAGGTTAAAGAGGTCCGCCCCGCCAAGGCCGGCTAAATCGATTGTGTAATCGGCATTGATGCTGAAGGTCTCGTCTCCAGTGCCTGCGGTAATCCCGCCGGTTACACTGCCGCCGGCATTCAGATTGTAGATATTTGCTCCCGATCCTCCGCTGATGCTGCCAGTCAGGGCTCCGTTTATATTGAAGGTGTCCGCTCCGCCCAGCCCGTTTAAATCCAGCGGGTTTCCTCCGCTGCCGGCACCGGAGATGTTGAAGGTCTCATCTCCTGCGCCAGCGATGATGGTGGTCCCTCCCGTGACACTTTCCAGCAGATTGTAGATGTTCGCTCCCGCACCGCCACTGATGATGCCACCCGGAGAGAAGCGGATGCTACCATCCCAAATGAAGGTGTCCGCCATGCTGCCCCCTTGCAGGTTCTCGTTCCCGACACTGCTGAAATCCAGGGTGCGGCCGCCACTGGTATAGGTCCCTGTATTTACATTCCAGGTGGCATCAGCATCCAGTCCCTGCAAGGTAACTCTTCCTAGGCCCGCCAGATTGGTGATGTTATCAAAGCCTAATAGCCCTTCGGTGCCGGCAAAACCCACCGTGCCGCCGAGTCCGGTCAGCACTGTATCCCCATCCCTACCTCTACTCAACGTGTTCACTCCCCCCGCTCCATCTACCATCCCTACGCTGCCACCAGCGAATACGAAGGTATCGGCATCGGCGCCGCCGGTAATCGTGCCACTGACACTGCCACCACCGTTCAGGTTGTAGGTGTTCGCCCCCGCTCCACCTTCAATGCCCCCGGTCAGGGCCGCCATCAGGGTGAATTCATCATTTCCAGCGCCCCCTTGCAGGTTGCCGCTGTGTGCCGTGTTCACGGTAAAGGTGTCCGCCATGCTGCCGCCTATCAGGTTCTCGATAGCACCGAAACCCAGAGTACGGCCACCGCTCACATACGTGTTTCCGGTCGATGCCAGGGTGAAGGTGGCATCAGCATCCCGGCCCTCCAGCGTATCGGTATCGGCGCCCCCGTCCAGGTCACTGACCGAGCCGCCGGCACCCAGAGTAAAAGTATCGTCTCCCGCTCCGCCTTCAATCATCCCGGTCAGGGCCGCATCCAGGTTAAAGATGTCCGCCCCGCCCAGGCCAACTAAATCCATCGTGTAGTCCGCATTGATGTTGAAGGTCTCGTCTCCAGCGCCTGCGGTAATCCCGCCGGTTACACTGCCGCCGGCATTCAGATTGTAGATATTCGCCTCCGCCCCGCCGGTGATGCTACCGGTCAACGCCGCTCCGACGTTGAAGGTGTCCGCCATGCTGCCGCCTATCAGGTTCTCGATACTGCTGAAACTCAGCATGTTGGTGCTCTCATAGGTGCCACCATTTGCAGCATTCACCGTGAAGGTCCCCACAGCATCCAGCCCCGTCAGAGAGTCTCCAAGGTTGCTGCCGCCGATGAGATGTATAATGTTATCAAAGGTGGCGACCACGTTGGACATTCCGGCAAATCCCTCGGTACTGCCCAGACTGGTCAAGGTTACATCCACCTGTGCAGTCATGCCGGTGAAGTCCAGCGTGTCCATACCGCCGATGTCACCTACTGCCCCATTTATCATGCCGGTCACCATGCCACTGCCTATCATGTTATACACGTCCGCTCCCGCTTCGCCGAAAATGTTCCCGGTCAGGAGTGCGCGTACAGTAAAGACGTCCGCTTCATCGCCGCCCCGCAGATCGCCAGTATGCGCCGCAGACACCTCAAAGGTGTCTATCATGTTGCCGCCCTGCAGGTTCTCGATGTTGCGGAAGGATTGCGTCAGGATGCCGGACATATAGGTGTTGCCAGTGTCGGCAATGGTAAAGGTGGCATCCGCATCCCGGCCCTCCAGCGTATCGGTATCGGCGCCCCCGTCCAGGTCGCTGGCCGAGCCGCCGGCACCCAGGGTAAAAGTATCGCCTCCCGCTCCGCCTTCAATAAGCCCGGTCAGGGCCGCACCTACAGTGAAAGTGTCCGCCCCGCCTTGTCCGTTCAAATCCGCAGTGAAGGCTCCATTGATGTTGAACCTCTCATCTCCGCCGCCGCCGGTAATGCTGCCCGCCACACTGCCGCCGGCATTCAGATTGTAGATATTCGCGCCCGCCCCGCCGGTAATGCTGCCGGTCAACGCCGCTCCGATGTTGAAGGTGTCCGCCCCGCCCAGGCCGGCTAAATCCATCGTGTAGTCGGCATTGACGCTGAAGGTCTCGTCTCCATCGCCTGCGGTAATCCCGCCGGTCACGCTGCCGCCGGCATTCAGATTGTAGATATTCGCGCCCGCTCCGCCGTTGATGCTGCCAGTCAGGGCTCCGTTTATATTGAAGGTGTCCGCTCCGCCCAGCCCGTTTAAATCCAGCGGGTCTCCTCCGCTACTGGTGGTGAAGATGTTGAAGGTCTCATCTCCTGCGCCAGCGATGATGGTGGTCCCTCTCGCGACACCACTTGGCAGATTGTAGATGTTCGCTCCCGCACCGCCGCTGATGATGCCATCAAAAGGATCACGGATGAGCGCCTCAAAATTGATGGTGTCCGCCATACTACCGCCTACAAAGTTCTCCAAGTCTCTGACTGTAAGGGTATTCCCGCCACTGGTATAAGTTGTACCGCCGACGCCTCCCACAGTAAGGATGGCGTCAGCATCCATGCCCTGCAGAGTGTCACCGGAACCAAAATTAGGCTGCAGAAACAGAGCGGTGATGTTGTCAAAGCCGCCGGTCTGACTGGCCGTGCCGGCAAAGCCTACCGTGCCGCCCGTGCCGGTTAGGGTCACCATGCGGTTGATTCCGCGCCGTCTGTAGTCCAGCGTGTTCACTCCCCCTGCCCCGTCTACCGTCCCGGTTACGCTGCCACCATCGAATACGAAGTCATCGGCATCGGCGCCACCGGTAATCGTGCCACTGACACTGCCACCACCCAGGTTGTAGGTGTTCGCCCCCGCTCCGCCTTCGATATTCCCGTCCAGGTTCGCATTCACATTGAAGGTGTCCGCCATGCTGCCGCCTATCAGGTTCTCGATAGCACCGAAACCCAGAGTACGGCCACCGCTCACATACGTGTTTCCGGTCGATGCCAGGGTGAAGGTGGCATCAGCATCCAGCCCGGTCAGAGAGTCTCCAATGTTGCTGCCACCGATGAGCGTGGTGATGTCATCAAAAGCGCCGGTTATATTGGAGGTGCCGGCAAAACCCACCGTGCTGCCGAGCGCAGCCAGCATCACATCCACCATCAAAAACATGCCGCTGTAGTCCAGCGTGTCTGTGCCGCCGCCTACTCCACCTATCACCCCGGTTACGCTGCCAGTACCCAGCATATTGTAGGCGTTCGTTCCTGCTTCGCCGAAAATGCTCCCGCTCAGGAGTGCGCGTACATTAAAGACATCGTTGCCATCGCCTCCCCGTAAATTTCCAGTGTGCGCCGCAGACACCTCAAAGGTGTCGGCCATGTTGCCGCCCTGCAGGTTCTCGATGTTGCGGAAGGATTGCGTCAGGCTGCCGGACATATAGGTGTTGCCGGTGCTGGCAATGGTAAAGGTGGCTTCCGCATCCCGGCCCTCCAGCGTATCGGTATCGGCGCCCCCGTCCAGATCACTGGCCGAGCCGGTGGCGCCCAGGGTAAAGGTATCAGATCCTGCTCCGCCGACAATGTTGCCGGTCAACGCTGCTCCGATGTTGAAGGTGTCGGCCCCGCCCAGGCCATCCAAATCCAGCGTGTAGGCGTCATTGATGTTGAAGGTCTCGCTATCTGCACCGGCGGTAATCCCACCGGTTACACTGCCGCCACTGTTCAGATTGTAGATGTTCGCTCCCGCGCCGCCTTCAATGTTTCCGGTCAACGCCGCTCCGATGTTAAAGGTGTCCGCCATGCTGCCGCCCTGCAGGTTCTCGATGTTGCGGAAAGACTGGCTCAGGGAGCCGGAATTGTAGCTGTTGCTGGTACCGGCAATGGTAAAGGTGGCGTCCGCATCCCGACCCTCCAGAGTGTCGGTATCGGCGCCCCCGTCCAGATCACTGGCCGAGCCAGTGGCACCCAGAGTAAAGGTATCAGATCCTGCTCCGCCGACAATGTTGCCAGTCAGGGCCGCATTCAGGTTGAAGGTGTCGGCCCCGCCCAAGCCATCCAAAGCCAGAGTATAGGCGGCATTGATGTTGAAGGTCTCGCCTCCAGTGCCTGCGGTAATCCCACCAGTTACACTGCCGCTGGCATTCAGATTGTAGATATTCGCCCCCGCTCCGCCGGTGATGCTGCCGGTCAAGGCCGCACCCACGTCGAAGGTGTCCGCCAGGGTGCCGCCCTGCAGGTTCTCGATGTTGGTGAAATCCAGTGTGTTGGTGCTCTCATACGTATTTCCGGTCGATGCCAGAGTGAAGGTCGCCACGGCATCCAGACCCAGCAGGGTATCGGTGGCTGCAGTGCCCCCCACCAGATCGGTGATGTCATTAAATCCGCCAGTGTCGGTAGCGGTTCCATCAAAACCTACCGTGCCTCCGAGTCCGGTCAACACTACAGCTACCTGCGAAGCCAGGGCGTTGTAGTCCAGCGTGTTCACTCCCCCTGCCCCGTCTACCATCCCGGTTACGCTGCCACCATCGAATACGAAGTCATCGGCATCGGCGCCACCGGTAATCGTGCCACTGACACTGCCACCACCGTTCAGGTTGTAGATATTCGCGCCCGCACCGCCGCTAATGCTTCCGTCCAGACTCCTAGTCAGGGTGAAGGTGTCGGCCATGCTGCCGCCTTGCAGGTTCTCAATGGTACCGAAAAACTGGTTCAGGCTGCCAGTAATGTAGTTGTTGCTGCCACCCACCCGAAAGGTGGCATCCGCATCCCGACCCCGCAAGGTATCGCTGTCGGCCCCGCCATTGAGGCTGGCAGTGACTGAGCCGCTGTCGCCCAGGATAAAGACATCGTCTCCCGCTCCGCCTAAAATGAGACCGGCCAAGACGGCATTGATGTTGAAAGTGTCCGCTCCACCTTGTCCGTTTAAAATCAGCGTGTAGGCGCTATTGATATTGAAGGTCTCATCTCCTGCACCGGCGGTAATGCCGCCGCCCACTACACTGCCGCCACTGTTCAGATTGTAGATGTTCGCTCCATCTCCGCCCTGTAAATTTCCAGGGTGCGCGTCAGACACGGTAAAGGTGTCCGCCATGGTGCCGCCTTGCAGGTTCTCGATGTTGCTGAAAGACTGCGTCAAACTGCCGGAAATCTCGTAGGTGTTCGTGCCATCGATGGTAAAGGTGGCGTCCGCATCCAGCCCCTGAAAGGTATCGGTGTTTGCGCCTCCATCCAGATTGGTAGCTGAGCCGCTCGCACCCAGAATAAAGGTGTCAGCTCCCAACCCGCCGTTGATGTCTCCGGTCAAGGCCGCATCGATGTTGAACATGTCTACCCCGCCCAGCCCGTCTAAATTCAGTGTGGTATCGGCGTTTATATTGAAGGTCTCTCCGTCTGCGCCGGCAGTCAGCCCGCCTATGCTGCCACCCCCGAAGTTATAAATGTTGGCGCCTGCTCCGCCGCTGATGCTGCCGGTCAGGGAGCCACCACTATCGATGTTGAAGGTATCCGCCATACTGCCGCCCTGCAGGTTCTCAATGTTGAGGAAAGACGGGCTCAGAGAACCGGATGTGTAGGTGTTGCCTATTCCGGCAAGGGTAAAGGCGGCATCCGCATCCCGGCCCTGCAGGGTGTCGGTACCGGCGCCTCCATCCAGGTTGCCACTGGCCGAGACGCCGCTACCCAGGACAAAGGTGTCCGCCATGCTGCCGCCTTGCAGGTTCTCGATGTTGCTGAAAGCCAGGGAACGACCGCCGCTCTGATAGCTGTTCACGGTAGCCAGGGTAAAGGTACCCTCCGAATCCAGCCCCGTCAGAGAGTCTCCAAGGTCGCTGCCCCCGATGAGACTGGTGATGTCATCAAAGGTACCGGTTATGTTGGAGGTGCCGGAAAAGCCTATTGTGCCGCCGAGTCCCATCAGAACTACCTCCACCCGCGACAACATGCCGCTGTAGTCCAGCGTGTTGGCGGTGCCGCCTGTTCCACTTATCGTCCCGGTTACGCCGCCACCACTCATCATATTGTAGGTGTTCATGCCTGCTTCGCCGAAAATGTTGCCGGTCAAGAGTGCCTGTACAGTAAAGATGTCGTCGCCATCGCCTCCCAGCAGGTTGCCGGTGTGCTCCGCTACCACATCAAAGGTGTCCACCATGTTGCCGCCTTGCAGGTTCTCGATGTCGCCGAAAGACTGCTCCAAGCTACCAATAATGTAGAAGCTGCTGCGTCTGCCATTCACCCGAAAGGTGGCGTCCGCATTCCGCCCCCGAAAGGTGTCGGTGTCGGCGCCCCCAAACAGGTCGATGGCTGAGCCGGCGGCCCCCAGAATAAAGGTGTCATCGCCCGCTCCGCCGGAAATACCCCCGAACCCCGTTCCCCGGCCCCCTGCAGTCACGCGCGCATTAATATTGAAGGTGTCATCGCCCGCTCCGCCGAAAATATTCCCGCCCCGCAGTTCTCCATTCACGTTAAAGGTGTCCGCGCCACCACTACCGCTTAACCCAGCACGAACGCGCCCATTGATGTTGAAGGTCTCGTCTCCGCTCCCGCCGCCAACGCCGCTACTCAAACCGCCGCCACCGTTCAGATTGTAGATGTTCGCGCCAGCCCCGCCACTGATGGAGTCGATACCACTCGCGCTGATACTGATACTGTCGTTGCCACTCGCGCTGATATTAAAGGTGTCTGCGCCGCTACCACCTCGAAGGGTTTCAATGTTACGGAAAGGCTGGAACAGGGTGCCTGACTCATAGGTATTGCCGGTGCCAGCAATCGTAAAGATGGAATCCGCATCCCGTCCCTGCAAGGTGTCGAAGCCGCCGCCCCCATTCAGGTCTCCGCTGACCGAGCCATTGCTGCCCAAGATAAAGGTATCGGACAATCCACCACCGTCAATGTTCCCGGTCAAGGCTGCGTTGATATTGAAGGCGTCCCCTCTGTCCCCGCCATCTAAATCCGCAGTGAAGTCTCCATTGATATTGAATGTGTCAGAGGATCCACCCCCATTAATCCCACCGCTCACGCTGCCGCCGCTATTCAGGTTGAAGATGTCGTTATCGAACCCTCCTATGATGCTGCCGGTCAAGGCCGCATTTACATTGAAGGTGCCGCGAAAACCGCCGATTAAATCGGCAGTGAAGTCATCGTTGATGTTAAATATAGAGTTTAGACCGCCGCCGGAAATCCCCCCACTCACACTGCCGCCACTGTTCAGGTTGAAGGTGTTCTGCTCCCCACCCGACTCACTAATGATGGTTCCCGTCAAGGCTGCATTCACATTGAAGATGTTATTACCGCGCCCGCTCCTTAGGTTGCCGATGTGCGACGCATCCACGTTGAAGGTGCTCGACCTCCCCCCTCGCAGGTTTTCGATGTTGCGGAAAGGGAAAGACTGGATCAGGCCGCCGGATTCGTGGGTGTTGCCCGTGTCGGCAATGGTAAAGATTCCACCAGGATCACTCGTCCCAAACAGAGTGTCGGTATCGGCGCCCCCATCCAGGCCCCCACTGACTGAGCCTCCAGTGGTGGTACCTGTGCCCGTGCCCAGGTCAAAGGTATCGTCTCCCGCCCCGCCGGCGATTCCGCCGGTTAAGTCCGCATTCATCCTGAAGATATCCGCTCCGCTACCACCCGCCAGGTTCTCGATGCTGCTGAAATCCAATGTCCGCGACTGGCTTGTATACACGCCGGCATCGTCCGCATTCACACTAAAAAGCGCATTCTGATTCTGACCGGTGAGGGTGTCTCCAGTGCTGCTGCCGGTCAACTCAGTGATGCCATCAAAGCCACCGGTCTCGCTGGCCGTGCCGGCAAAGCCCATCGTGCCGCCTAAACCGGTCAAGGTTACGCTCACCGCACTGTCCAAAGCGTTGTAGTCCAGTCTGTTCACTCCCTCTGCTCCATCTACCATCCCTGTCACACTGCCACCATTGAACACAAAGGTATCGGTACTTCTGCCGCCGGTAATCCCGCCCGTCACGCTGCCGCCGCTGTTCAGATTGTAGATGTTGCCGCCCGCTCCGCCTTCAATGCTGCCGCCCAAGGCTGCACCCACGTTGAAGGTGTCCGCACTACTGCCGCCTTGCAGGTTCTCGATGTTGCTGAAACTCAGTATATTGGAGCTCTCATAGGTGTTGCCGGTCGGCGCCAGAGTAAAAGTCCCCACGGTATTCAGCCCTATCAGAGAGTCTCCTATGGAGTCGCCCCCGATCAGCATAATGAGGTTATCGAAGCTGCCGGTCAGGTTGGATGTGCCGGAAAAGCCCACTGTGCTGCCGAGTCCGCTCAGGGTTATATCCACCTGCTCAAGAAGGCCGCTGTAGTCCAGGGTGTTGGTACCGCCTACTGCATCTATCGTCCCGGTTACGCGGCCACCGTTCATATTGTAGAGGTTCGCGCCCGCCCCGCCGATAATGTTGCCGGTCAAGACTGCGTCGAGATTGAAGACGTCGGCGCCATCCCCGCCCAGCAGGTTGCCGGTGTGGGGAGCACTAATGTCGAAGGTGTCCACCACGTTGCCGCCCTGAAAGTTCTCGATGTTCATGAAGTTCTGTATGAAGCTGCCCGACTGGTAGAAGCTGCCGGTGTCGCCGGCAACGGTGAAGGTGGAAATGGTATCCCGTCCCTGAAAGGTATCGCGACCGGCGCCTCCGTCCAGTATTCCGCCGACCGAGCCGCTGCTACCCAGGATAAAGGTGTCCGCACCGCCCAGCCCGTCTAAATCCAGGGTATATAAGGTATTGATATTGAAGGTCTCGTCTCCGGCGCCGGCGGTAATCACGCCGCTCACGCCACTGTTCAGGGTGTAGATGTTATTTCCTGTCCCGCCTTCAATGCCGCCGGTCAGGACTGCACCCACGTTGAAGGTGTCCGCACCGCCCAGCCCGTCTAAATCCAGAGTGTGGGCCGCATTAATGTTGAAGGTCTCGTCTCCGGCACCGGCGGTAATCCCGCCACTGACACGGCCGCCGCTGTTCAGATTATAGATATTCGCCCCCGCACCGCCATTGATGCTGCCGGTCAGGGCTGCATCTACGTTGAAGGTATCGGCGCCGGCCAGCCCGTCTAAATCCAGAGTGTGGGCCGCATTAATGTTGAAGGTCTCGTCTCCTTCGCCGGCGGTAATCCCGCCACTGACACCGCCGCTTAGATTATAGATGTTCGCCCCCGCACCGCCATTGATGCTGCCGGCGAAGGGCGCATTCACATTGAAGGTGTCCGCCATGCTGCCCCCTCGCAGGTTCTCGATGTTCATGAAGCCACTCCCCTCGAGGGAGCCGCCCGTGGCGCTGGAAACGGTGAAGGTGGAGCCTCCATCTCTCTGCAAGGTATCGGTATCGCCGCCTCCATCCAGGCTTCTGAACGTACTGCCAGCCAAGATAAAGGTGTCCGCACCATTACCCCCTTCCAGGGCCATGGCCCTGCTTCCTCTGTTCAACATAAAGGTGTCCGCACCATCACCTCCGATCAGCGTCCCGCTGGCATTCCGGTTGCCCACTATAAAGATGTCCGCGCCATCGCCCCCGTGTACTTGGCCGGAAGAGGTACCAATAAAGGTGTCCGCCATGCTACCACCCTGTTTATTCTGGAAGCCGGAGACCCCCAAAGTTCTGCCGCCGCTCTCATAGCTTGAAGTGGTGAAGACGCTTTCAGCATCCATTCCCTGCAGGGTATCTGCAATGCCTCCAAATATACGGGTGATGCCATCAAAACCGCCGCCGATGCCAGTGGCCGTGCCGGCAAAACCCACTTCGCTACCGAGTCCGGTCAGTACTACCTGCAACAGCGGGTCGAAGTTACTATAGCCCAGTGGGTTCACTCCCCCGGCTCCATCTACCATCCCGGTTGCGCCGCCCGCAACACCGGAAAAAGATTCGATAAAGAATCTATCGCCATCGGCACCGCCGATAATATCCCCGCCGACCCGACCTATCAGAGTGTAATCGTTGTCGCCATCCCTACCTCTAATATTGCCGCTCAGAGAAGCACCGCTATTAATGGTGAAGCTTTCATCTCCATCACCGCCATGGAGATTGCCCACCTGCTGAAAGGACAGTTCCGCTGAGCTCTGCTCCAATATACCTCTGTCGACTCCGCTCACTGTCCATTCGTTGCGACCCAAGGAACTTTGCAAAATCGAGGAAGCGCCGGCGCCGGTTGCGCCTACATGCGTTCCTGGTTGAACCTCTAAACCAAAATCCAGGGTGCCCACAAAGTTCAAGCTTAGCTCCCCCCCGTCGCGAGCAAAGATAAACCCTCGCAGATTGATGTCCCTGCCGGCGGTCAAGGTCAGGGTGTTGGCAGTATCCCACTCGAAATACACTCCCCCAAGCACGTTTATGTCCTCCGGCCCGGTACTCGCAGCCACCGTGCTAATCTCCAGATTCCCCATGCTCAACTGTGTGTTGATGAAGCTGTCGGTAAAGGTGTCCGCCGGCGTGCCCGCCGGATCATTCATGCAACTCGCATCTGAAGCATCGCAGATAGTCACCGTCCCCGGATCCAGCAACAACTCCCCCCAGTCCCCCTGCGGGGCGCGCAGGTCTGCATGGCCGGTCATCCACAAGTGATGCCCGGATACTTCGGCAAAGCCGCCGTCTCCCCCCAGCGGGCCGCCCAGCGCCTGAATGTGACCGGCAAAGCGGGTGGCATCCGACCAGAAGATCACCCGCCCGCCGTCACCGCGCTCCAGCGCATCTGCGTCGAAGCGCGCTCCCTCTTCCACTGTCAGTTCTTTGGCCCGCCGCCCGCGCAAGTCACCGCCGCGCTCGCTGCCGCCGACCTGGATCGTGCCACCGCCCAGCAGTCCCGATACGTCTATGTGCGCCTGCCGGTTGATGTCTACGTCCATGCCTATCAACTCTACCTGACCACCCTGGCCGGTCTCCCCAAGGCCGGACAGGGTTCCGTTCAGGACTATTTGATCGCCGGCCTCTGCGCCAATGGCGCCTCCCGATGAACCGGATACGTCTATGTGCGCCCGCCGGCTGATGTCTACGTCCATGCCGATCAACTCTACCTGCCCGCCCTCGCCGATCTCGCCAAGGGCGGACAGGGCTCCGTTCAGGGTTATTTGATCGCCGGCCTCTACGTCAATGGCGCCCCCCGATGAACCGGATACGTCTATGTGCGCCCGCCGGCTGATGTCTATGTCCAGGCCGATCAGCGCTACCTGACCGCCCTCGCCGACCAGGGTTCCGATCAGGGTTATTTGATCGCCGGCCTCTACTCCGATTGTGCCACCGCTTGCGCCGTCAACGTTCACCTCCCCGCCCAGGCTGACTGAATCGGCGACGATCTTGATTTCCGCGCCACGCAGCAGGCTCCCCTGATTCTCCTGGTCCGGGAGTTCACCGTCCGGCGCAGCTTCGGCCAGTGTGACGCTGCCGCCCGCTTCAATATCAATGCGCCCGCCTTCGCCGCCGGCAGGGGTGGTGTCCAGTGTGCCGGTGTTCAGCACGGAGCTGCCGGCGCCGCCGGCGATCAGTTTGATCTCGCCGCCCTGTTTTTGTATGCGCACGGCGCTGATGATGCCGGAGTTGTTGACTACCTGGCTGAATACGTCCTGTGCGGCTTTGGCCGTCAGCAACACGCTGCCGCCTTTGGCCCTGATCTCGCCGCTGTTGCTGACGGCTGCGTCAAGGTTGTGGGCGTTGGCGAGTATTTCTTCGTCGACGCTGAAACGCAGCAGGCCGTCTCCGTCAAAGTCTATGGCCGCCCGCCGCCCGGCTCCCAGATTTACCTGCCCGGCCTCGGCCAGGATCATGCCTTCGTTGCTGACCGCGCCGCCGATCAGGTTGATGGAGCCGCCGGTAGCGGCCTGTAGCAGGCCCCGGTTTATGATTACTCCGCCTTCGCCGGTGGTGGCGGGGCTGAAGTTGTATTTTCCCCGCATGAAGTCCTGCTCGGATATGGGCAGTCCGGAGGCGATGAGCGCGCCGACGTTGACGCGGGCGGTGGGACTGAAGAAGATGCCGCTTGGGTTGACCAGCAGCACCCGGCCGTTGGCGTTAATGCGCCCATGGATCTGGCTGGGGTTCTGGTCAAATATGCGGTTGAGCGCCTGGGATTGTACTGAGGGCTGCCGGAAGCGCACTGTTTCGTCCTGCGCCAGGTTGAAGGAGTTCCAGTGTACGACCAGGTTGTTTGAGTTTTGCTTGACTACGGTGGTATGCGCGTCCGGTGTGCTGATCGTGCCGGAGCCGGCGGTAACGTTGCCGCCCTGCGGGGCGGCGATGACGCCGAGGGCAAGGCCGAATAGAAGCCCGGCCGTCAGGGGGCGCACCAGGGTCTTTATTGGGTTGAGCACGGCTCTATTCCATAAGGCCCGGTATATTTTTTCCCGGCGCGTCTTTTGCGCAAGGAAATCGATTGGTTTTGTTATTCTTGCGATTAGGGTTGATCCTGAATGCATACCGGACTCCCCTCTGATTTGTCGGTGTGCATGGTTCCGGCTGTAAGCATACGGTTATTCTGCACCCGCTTAAAAGCTGTATGTGAAATCAAACCAGGTCTGCTCAGTTTTACCATTTTCCGCAGGGGTGCTTGAGTTGTCGCCGAGTTGTCTGGACCAGATAAACCGGCTTTCAATCAGGCCGGGTATGCTGAATCTCAATCCCAGTCCGTAGCCGCGAATGTTTATCCAACTCCCCTGCTGGGTTACGTCCTGCGGGGCACCGGTGGGGTCGTTATTTTTGCCGGCGGCAAAGTCATAAAAGATGGAAAGCTGCAGCAATTCGCCCCAGGTGCGATTGGCAAATGCGGGCTTATCGGCAATAAACGGGGCATTTATAATGTATTCGGCCGAGAGAAAATAGGCCTTGTCAAACAGAAACTGTGCTTCGGGAAAGGCGCGTACGTTTTCCGGCCCGCCGGTTGAGTATTGTTCCAGCGGGACGAGGATGTCGGGAGCGTATTGCAATTCGCCTTTAATCAGCAGGGACTGGTTTTGCGTCAGCAATTGCAGTCTGGAAAAGGAGCCGCCGATTTTTGTAAATTCGCCGGCGGCAAATACTCCATCCCGCCCTTGACGGCTGGGTCTTTCGCCCGACGGTTCTTCCGCAGCGTCTTCGGCAGATCCGATGGAGCCGAGAATGTCTTCCAGCCCTTGATATATCCCGATTTCGGCAAAATTCAACCCGCCGCCAAAGCCTTCTTCGATGTTGAACAGCCCGGTATAGAGAAATCTCAACGGATGATAGGTGTCTACCGAGTCATAGTTGGAGAGCAGGGATAGTACGAATAGTTCGTCTCTGTTGGTGTCTGTTCCGGAGGTGGTGGTGCGGGAGGTTTTGCGGTCGGCCCCCAGTTTTGCCGACAGATTCTGCCGCCGCCCCCGGATCAATGATTTTTCCAGGGACAGGCCATAGCCTGTGGATTCGCCTTCGATTTCACTTGCCGCCAATGCCCCGCCCACATCAAAGTTGTTTGCGTAGCCACTGAGCTGGCCGGAAAAACCTCTGCCCAGGTAGCGGCTGTAGTCCAGTGCCCAGAAGGTGTTGTTTTTCGGGGAGTAGGTTTGTTGAATGGTGCCGGTGAGCCGGTCGGCCGCGCCGGTCGGGTTGTTCCAGTCTATGGTGGTTCTAAACCGGTCAAGCCCGGTTGACGGCAGGCCATGGTTGTCGAACCGGTAGGCAACGTTATAGCTTTTTTCTTCCTGGACCTCTAACCCCATGTCCGCTTCCCCAACCCTCAGTCCGGGTTGAAATACGCCGAATACACTCAGTCCGGGGAACTCGGTGAGCGTGAGTAATGCGGCCTCGGCGGCTTGATTGGTAACCGGTTTGCCTATCAAATGTGCAAAGGGTTCACTCAGCAGGTCGAGGTCAAAGCCTTCGTTGCCTTCGGCCAAGATGCGTCCGAGGATGCCGACAAATATCTGCATCTCTACCACGCCGTCCACTACGTTTTGTACCGGGACCACCGCCTGCGCCAGGATTAGTCCCTTGCCTCGGTAGAAGCGCGTGACTTCGGCGGCTACCTCCTGCAATTCGCCGATACTGAAGCCTCTTCCGGGCTGCTCTTGTATTGCATTTTGCAGAATGCCGGTTTGAATTTCGGCTATATCAATGCCAAATTCAGGCAGGTCTTCGGCATTGATCAATCTGAATGCTTTGACGGCTATGTACGGGCCTTCCTCAATATCGAAAGGCCGGTCAATAACGGCGGGGATATCAATTGAATCGCTGCCGGGCGGTAGCTGCGGGTCTTTGCGCTTAGGCATTTCAGGCTCAATGGGGCCTGCTTCCGGCAAGGTGGTATCAGCCGGTGGTGGCGCTTCTGCTTCGGGCTCAGCGGGCAAGGCTTCAAACTCAGTGGGTTCTGCTTCCGGCAGGGTGGTATCAACCGGTGGTGGCGCTTCTGCTTCGGGCTCAGCGGGCAAGGCTTCAAACTCGGCGGGTTCTGCTTCCGGCAAGGTGGTATCAGTCGGTGGTGGCGCTTCTGCTTCGGGTTCAGCGGGCAAGGCTTCAAACTCGGTGGGTTCTGCTTCCGGCAGGGTGGTATCAACCGGTAGTGGCACTTCTGCTTCGGGCTCAGCGGGCAAGGCTTCAAACTCGGCGGGTTCTGCTTCCGGCAGGGTGGTATCAGCCGATGGTTGCGGGTCTGCTTCGGGTTCAACGGGCAAGGCTTCAAACTCGGCGGGTTCTGCTTCCGGCAAGGTGGTATCAGCCGATGGTTGCGGGTCTGCTTCAGTCTCAGCGGGCTGGGCTTGATACTCAGGGGCTACTGGGCCCGGATATCCGATATCGGCCGGTAGGTGCGGGTCTGCTTCGGGTTCAACGGGTAAGGTTTCAAACTCGGCGGGTTCTGCTTCCGGCAAGGTGGTATCAGCCGATGGTTGCGGGTCTGCTTCAGTCTCAGCGGGCAAGGTTTCAATCTCAGCGGGTTCTGCTTCCGGCAAGGTGGTATCAGCCGATGGTTGCGGTTCTGCTTCAGTCTCAGCGGGCAAGGTTTCAATCTCAGCGGGTTCTGCTTCCGGCAGCGTGGCATCAATCGGTAGTTGCAGTTCTTCTTCAAGTTCAAAGGGCAAGACTTCAATCTCAGCGGGTTCTGCTTCCGTCAGGGTGGTATCAGCCGATGGTTGCGGTTCTGCTTTAGACTCAGCGGGCTGGGCTTGATACTCAGGAGGTACCGGGCCGGGATATGCGGCATCAGGCAACTCCCACGAATTGGCATAAACCGCAGTACACAGGCAACACCATAGCAGTGCTGCGTATAATATCCCCATTATCCCCGAAAGGTTTCGCATAAGTTACTATTTAAAAGTTATCAATAAATAATCACAAAAATCCGGTCGGGCAGGAACCAGGGTTCGTAACTATAGTTATGCTTTTCATAAAACTAAATAAAAAAACCTAGAAATAATATCATATCATTTCCATTTTAATAGTCAAATAAGTTATTGACTTGAAAATAATTTATTGTTATCCTTCCTTTACGCTCTGTTTCAAAGAGAGTCAGGATAGTGATTGTTATATTTGCAATTGTTATTTAAATTTACTTTTATTGTCAAGAATACCTAAAATAACGTGATTATGAGGGAGTATTGTACAGGTTTTATTCTGTGATTGCATTTATTTTTTTTACATAACTTGAGCCCCAATGGTTCCTAAAACAACGGATCTCGCGATTTTGTTTGCCGATATCAGCGGCAGTACGAATCTTTTTGAGGTGCTGGGCAATGAGGCGGCACGCGCCAAGGTGGCCGAAGTCCTGGATCTGCTCAAGACTGTAATCAAGAAAAATAATGGCATCGTGATAAAAACCATTGGGGATGAAATCATGTGCACCTTTATGAGTATCAAGGACGCCACCACCGCTGCTTGCGCGATGCAGGAGGCCTTAGAGGATCATAATATCTCAGGCATAGATAGTGGAGCGCCAATGAAAATCCGGATTGGTATGCATTTTGGACCTACCCTGCTCGAGGGCGGGGACGCCTTCGGTGATTCTGTCAATGTTGCCGCTCGTATGGCGGCACAGGCCAAAGGCGGACAAATCATAACAACCGGCACAACGATTGATCTTCTGGGAAGCGATATGGCGGATATTGCCGATACTCGTTTCGTGGACCGGGCGCCTATCAAGGGGAAAAAGGAGGAAATCGAAATCCATGAGATCATCTGGCAGATAGAGGATGTCACGCGCATGGCTACCAGTATGATAGAGGATGCGCCGAAAAAACCCAGCGCTACGCTTAAAGTCAAGTACCACGATACTAAAATTGAAGTCAGCCATCGTCGACCAAATCTGGTAATGGGCAGGAGTCAAAACTGTGACCTGATGATCGAGGAGAAGCTTGCTTCAAGACAGCATGTTCGCATCGAGTTGCGCCGCGACAAGTTTTTCATCATCGATCAGAGCACAAACGGCACTCACGTCTTGCTGGATAATGCTGTGGACTCCTTTTTACGCAGGGAAGAGATGCCGATAACCGGCAACGGGCGTATCAGCCTTGGCCGCGCTTTTGATGATAACCCTGCCGAGGTGGTGTATTTCTCAGAGGAGTAAACGCTTGATAATGATACCTTCACTCCAGACTGCCTGATCATCATGTCCGACCCACAAGAGATAAAGTCGATTCCGCTGTCATGGAATTCCCATGGCATTACCAATGTCGGCAAGGTTAGAGATCATAATGAAGATGCGATGCTGGATCGGGCTGATATTGGTCTGTGGGTGGTCGCTGACGGCATGGGAGGACACGCTGCCGGGGACGTGGCAAGCCAGATGATTGTGGAGGCGCTGAACGAGATTCATGGGGATAATACGCTGGACAGGTGTATTGATGAGATTGAGGATCAGCTTACACAGGTCAATGAGAATTTGATTGGCCTGGCGCAGGGGGGCAAGAAACGGAAAATGATTGGTAGTACGGTGGTACTAATGCTGGCATATGAAAGTTATTGCATCTACATCTGGGCCGGCGATAGCCGTATGTACCGATTGCGAAATAAGCAATTAAAACAGATTACTACTGATCATTCGCAGGTCGAGCAGTACGTGGAGCAGAATTTGATAAGCCGGGAGGAGGCGCTGTGGCATCCGCACAGTAATATGATTACCCGGGCCGTCGGCGCCACCAATACCTTGTTCCTCGATATGGATATTCAAAAAATGCAAGCGAAGGATCGCTATATGTTATGTAGCGACGGCTTGACAAAACATGTTTATGATCTTGAATTTGAGGATATGCTGAAGAAAGGTAATGCCGAATCGGTGTGTGCGGATTTAATCGATATGGCTCTGTCGCGTGGCGGCGAGGATAATGTTACTGCTATCATAATCGATATAGAATAAATGGTATACTTTAGATGTCTATGTTGTACTAACAGATATGTTTTATATGAATCTATACGCTTTGACACAACACGGAGGGTATTGTAGTGGCCGACTTTAAAGCTGCGCTTGAGGCCCTTGCACAGGGAAAAATCAAGCCGAAAACATTATCAAACCAATTAAAAAAGTTATTGGAGCAATCTCCCGGGGTTGCCAACAAACTTCTGGCGCAGATCGATCAATACCATGCGAAAAAGTTTATCAATGACGCCCAATATGCGGAACTGAAAAGACAAATCAATCATTTCAGACGCACACACCGGACTGAAACCGAAGCAAGTGCGGGCGGCGGTGATGCAACGGTATTCGACCGCGGAGACGATCAATCTCAATCATCAGGCGTGCCGAGTGAGGAGGATCTGGCCACTGAAATCAATGAAAAAACCCGGATAGTCGATGAAGATGAAAAAGAGGAAACCTTCGGCACAGATCCGGGAAGCAAAACAGTCGATTTCGACCTCAGTATGGCGGGCTCGGACATTTCCTCTCCGTCGGCCACCTCAGGCACGGGGCCAATGAGTTCCGAATGGACTGATCCTGCTGCCATATCCGGGGATGATGCAACCGGCGAATATCATGAAGGCTCGGTTATTAAACAACGCTTCAAGCTGGAAAAGGTGCTGGGTATTGGCGGCATGGGAAAGGTGTACAAGGCGCTCGACTTACTGAAATACGAGGCAAGAGACAAAAGACCCTATGTTGCCGTCAAACTCTTGAACGAGGATTTCAAGCAACACCCTGAGGCCTTCATTTCTCTGCAACGTGAATCCAGCCGTCAGCAAAAACTGGCGCATCCGAATATCGCTACCATCTATGATTTTGACCGCGTCGGCGGCCCCGGCACACCGGTTTTTATCACGATGGAATTGATGGAAGGCATGGAGCTGAAAGATTACATCAAGAAAAACGTTATATCGAGAAACGGGCTGCCCTTCAATGAAGCCAATGATATTATCAAGCAGTTGGGAGCAGGCTTGATCTATGCCCATGAACGCAGGCTGGTGCATTCCGATTTCAAACCGGGCAACGCATTTTACTGCAATGACGGGACGGTGAAAACTCTGGACTTCGGCATCGCCCGGGCCGTTAAAAATCCGCTCACCGGTGAGGCTGAAAAGACTTTGTTCGACGCAGGCAAACTGGGCGCATTGACACCGGCCTACGCCAGTCTCGAAATGCTTGCGGGCCAAGAACCGGACACGCGGGATGATACCTATGCGCTTGGCTGCACCTCCTATGAATTATTAACAGGCAAACACCCCTTCAATAAAGCGCCCGCGGATAAGGCCAAAAAAAACAATCTTGTTCCACCCTATATTAAATCGCTCAATAAAAAACAAAATCGCGCATTGAGGCGGGCGGTGGCATTTGATCGTAAAGATCGGAGCCCCACTGTCGCACACTTTCTGGATGAACTGGAAGGCAAGGCCACGTGGCACAAAAATCCGTTTGTGATTGCCGCGGCTGTCATAGTGGGCATTGGGTTGATGTTGATCAACCCGGCTCTGGATTATCTGCATAATGAGAAACTGCAAGCAATGGTGGCCGAGATTAACAACGGCGATCAGGCAACCATCGTTGCCAAAATGGCTGAAATAAGGCAGTTGGAACCGGCGGACAAAACAACGGTTACCGATCAGGCCAAAGATATACTGCAGAATTATTTCAAGAACAAGATCGCCGCCACGATTGATACCTCCGGCGAAGACTATGACTTCAAGGCGGCGGCCTCAACATTGAAGAATATTGAAGAATTCTATCCGGAATCGATTTTTCTGCAGGAGCAAGAGGGTTTGATCAACAGCACCAAAAAACAATTTATCAGCCTGTTGAATATAGAATATGTTACCGCATTAAAGGATAAATCTCTGATTGATAACACCAAGGAAATCCTGGACAAGGTTGCCAGGGTGGACGCGAACCATCCTCTACTTGAAGATCCCCGCCCAAGTGTGGCCTATCGGGAACTCGCCAGGGAGGCATTCGAGAATAATGACTTTGATTTGGCGCTGGGACTGGCGGAATCCGGTATGGAAACGGCGCCGGATGATCAGCGCCTGATAGACCTTAGGTCCTCAATCCAGAGGGCGCAAAAAGTCGGTGAGCTCGAGCAGGCTTTATCTGCCGTCAAAGGGCAATTGACAAGTCTGCCGGATTTCCAACAGCACACCGCCGCAATTGCGGAATTGTCCTCATTGAATCCTGAGGGCGCGCTGATAACGGAATTGTCAGCGACCGCGAAACTTCTGGTCAATGAGGATCTGAAGTCGATATTGGCAACAGGCGCACGCGAGGATGCGGAAAGTATGGCGGCTGATTATGGTGAGTTGCTGAATGCGCTGGCATTGAACGTTGAGTTGACGGAGTTGAAACTGGCGCATCTGTCCGGTGATGAACGCTCCGGCGCAATTCAGGAAATTTCCAATCAGGATATCGACGAGATTCAACAGAGCCTGACTGAGCCGAATATAGAAGACGCCTCTTGGGAATCGAAATTGTTGGCCAATGTGCAGGAATTAGGCAGTCTGGCGAAGGAAAGGCCCTCAATCAACGAAACACTGAATGATTTCCGCCGGCAAATCGCGGGTCTGTACATCACCAAGGCAAATGAGGTCCTGGACAGGAAAAGATTCGACCTGGCCGATAGTCTGATTAACCGAGGGGAAACATTTTCCCCCGGACTACAGGATCTTTTCGATGTGCGCAATGCTGTTGCCAGCGCCAGGGCGGAAGATGCCCGCCAGGAAAGAATACGTTCAAACAAGGCGGATCTGAAGACTTTCACCGACGGCGACAATGTCACCGAGGCGGTGCAGGCGTATGCGCAATTAAAGGCTGATTTGCCGGAAGATGATATCTTCCTGACTACTGAGGCGGCAACGATGATGTCCGGGAGCTATGCCCGCCTGGCCAAGAGCCGGGGCGAGGCAAAGGATTTTAAATCGGCGTTTGCCTTGGCCAAAAGAGGTGTTGAAATCGATCCAAATAATTCCACGCTACAAAGTCTGAGCAATGAATATGAAGCCGAAGCGAATATCATTGAGTTAATTGCGCTGTTCAGCAATAACAGCGTATTATCGTTTCCAAATAATGTTCGGATCAAAGTCGATCAAATCCAGAATTTTGCCGCGCCCGGCCGGTCGGCGGAATTCAGCAAACAGGCTATTCAATCCCTTTCCGAGAAAATTAATGCCTTACGGGGGCCGAATGAAACTGCCGCAGCAGCTATAGCACAAAGCGCCTCGGCAATGTTTCCTTCCAGCAGTATATTGGCAAAACTCAAAACCGAATTGCAACTGCAACCATGGGATCAATTTACTTCGGTCAATACCCTGGTCAGTGTCGGTAAATTATCGGAGGCGCAGCAAATTCAACAGGCGGCCGCTACCGAGTTCGCCGGCCATCCACAATTTGTATCCTTTTCGGAAAACCTTGCCCAGAAAATTATCGAGGCCAATAGCATCTTCGATATTTTTGTCGAGGATCGCAATGCCGCCGGGGAAAATCATGCAGGCCTGATAAGAACCAAAAACCTGCTGGCGCGCGCCCAGCAACTTTGGACAGACAATCCTGATTTTGCGGCGGCGGAACAAGGGCTCAATGACCGTATCGCGCAATATAAACCGAAACCGAAGATCCGCAAGGCGGAAGAAGAACTGACTGTAGCAGCGATAACGGATGATGCGGGCACAACCGCCCAAAAAGTCGAGTGGAAACCAATACCGAGTGATTCTGATTGCACTACCCGATTAGCCGGCTATGGCCGCCGCGCTAAAGCAATCTGTTATGACATGATCCATACACAGGCCCGCGGACCGTTAATGGTGGTTGTTCCTACCGGAGAGAATATTGGTAATCATTTTGCAATCGGTAAATATGAAATTTCCGTTGGCGACTGGAGCAAATACTGCATTTTAAGCGGTAATTGCAAGGCCATTAAAGAAAGGGATAAAAGTGAGCCGATGACCGGAATTTCATTGGCGGACGTGCAAACCTATACAAATTGGCTGTCTGAGCGTACCGGCAAGACATACCGCCTGCCTTCCAAGAAAGAATGGGAATATGCGGCTAATTCTGGCGGAAAACAGCCGAAGAAAGACTTTAACTGCCGCGTCGCCGTGGGCGACAAAATCATAAAGGGCAACGGAACGATCAGTATCAAGTCCGGTAAATCCAATCAGTGGGGATTAAAAAATTATATTGGTAACGTTCAGGAATGGGTGCTTGACGGTAGCTCCGCATTTGCACGCGGCGGCGCTTTCTCCGATTCACACTCCAAGTGCGATATTTCACTCGAACGTTCCCATAATGGCGCCCCGGATGAAACTACCGGTTTTCGTCTCCTCAGGGAGGAGATCGGATAACCTTATCAATCAGGATGGGGAATTAAATGGCCAATGCAAGCTTGCGTCAACTGGCGAAGGCCTTCTCCGTAGGCAATATAGATCAAACAGCCTATCGTAAGGCCAGAACTGATCTGATAACGGGTATTATCGATGGAACGATTGCTCTTGAGGAGAATACTTACCCGCCCCTTGTTAACCCGTCAAAATCTGCAAATAAGGCGCACCATGAAAAAACTGAAATAAGATCCGTGCCTGTCTCGGACCAGATTCACGCTGATACATTGGCGCCTATGGATGGAAAATTACCAATAATGGTGGTCGCCGCCGGCATCATCGCCGTTTTGCTGATTATCTTTATTGGTTTTATGGTGATACCTGATACTCCCGAACAGACCGCCGAACAAAAAAGTGCCGATGCAAAAATTGCAGGGGAAGGCGCCGAGTCACCCGAAACCAACGCGGGTAATAAAATAATTGACGATTTTCTTTCGCAAAAGCTGTGGGGCAACGAGGCGCTTCAATCATTTCAGATACAATGGGATCAGTTGACACCGGAAGAAACCAAGGCGGCTCTGGACAGCAATGCGATGAAACGCCTGAGCAATGCCATCTATAGACAACTGCTTGAGGAGCAATCCCTGAAGGCCATCGGCGATAGTCAGGCAGCCGCGCAGAGACAGGAACAGCTTATCGATTTTGCCTCTTCAATAGGTATTGCTGATCCCCGCTTTAACTCTTCGCAGTTCAAGTCCCCCGAATAGCAGCCTGCGATAAAAGGATCTGGCAAAAAGTATACTGTTAGCCGACGGGCAACCGTTGTTTCGACGGCCTGAGTGCCCACCGCCAATCAATTTGCCACTCAAGTACTGCTGAATTCCATCTTGATTCCGGCAAGTTCTATCAGGTCATCGTTTTTAAGCTGATATGCCTTGCGACCAATAGGTTCACCGTTTACCACCGGATAGTTTTGTCCATCGCCAGCGCTTTCAATATGAGTCAGAAAATAGCCTTGCGGCCTCCTGGAAATAACCGCAACCTGGCCACCGGGTTTTCCCAGAGTGATCAGCGCCTTGGTCAATTCAAGCTCCTTGCCCGCAATAGGCCCATTTAAAACGGTCAAACGGCCCAGTGGCATACCGCCTGCAGAGGTTTCCATCTTGGGAGCAGCGCCTGCTTTTTCGGCAGCTTTGGCTGCGGCGGCAACGGCATTGGCCGAACCCGGTTTGATAATCATGGTTTTCTCAAACTCATCATCATCCAGAGCCGCATTTTCGTTGATATATTTCAGCTCATGTTTACCAAGCCCGATTACATCGCCATCTCTCAACGCATGTTTTTTAATGAGCTTTCCGTTCACATAAGAGCCATTAGTACTACCAAGATCTTCGATAAAGGAGTCATCCAGAATAGTGAGCACAAGAGCATGCTTCCCACTTACTGCCAGATTATCAATTTGGATATCGTTATCGGGTTTACGTCCAATGGACAGACGTTCACGGTCCAGTTCATACTCTCCCTGAACTACACCACTCATGCTTAGTACTAACTTAGCCATTGTTAACCAGTATCCTCTTGAATATTATAAAAAACCATTCTTTAAAACTGCTTAGTAAGCCCACTGATTGTTCCTCGAAAAAACTCTCCCGTACCCGTAAAAGTATTATAGAAATGTTATCTTTACCACCATAATTACTTGCCAGACGAACTAATTCTTCACCAGCCTGTACAAGATTACCACTATATTTACTTAGGGTTAAGTGAATTTCTTTATCATCTACCATATCATTTAATCCATCCGAACACAGCAGAAAAATATCGCCGGGCGCAACTGCTCTCTCGACGATATCTACCAGGACATCCATATCGATCCCCAGCGCTCGTGTAATCAGATTCCCGGGCACCTTTTTCAGCGCCTCTTCTCTGGACAGACCACGGTCCATCTCCTCCTGAACCAGGGAGTGATCGCAGGTGATTTGCTGCAATTCTTCATTTCTGAAGAGATACAGCCTCGAATCGCCAACATGAGCAATAGACATGATATTTTCGTGCAATAAACCCACAACTGCGGTTGTCCCCATACCTTGGCATTTTGAATCCGCATTGGCTGTAGCAAGTATTTGCGCATTTGCACGAATAATTGCATTTTTTATCAGCAAGGATCCCTGAGTAAAGCCTGTTTTTTTATCGACTCGTTCCAGGTTTTTCCTCTTCAACTCCCGCACCATTTCCGTATAGATCTCGGTCACCGCCAACGCACTGGCAATTTCTCCTGCCTCGCGCCCCCCCATTCCATCAGCGAGTATAAGCAGGCCTCTCCCGGCATCAGTTATGGCGCTGTCCTCATTTTGTGCCCGGTTCAATCCCACATCCGAGAGATTTACCACCTCAATCTTGTTTGAGAGATCCATTATTGATTATCTCTTTCAAATTTTTTATCAAAAAATTACAAAAATCATCCTATGATTCGATAGCTGTTTGCTTATGCCGATGGGTCGGGGCTCTATCGACAGCCGGTATCAGGGCCGGTTCCCGCTTTATTTCCAAACAGGCACATCGATATCCCGGTATAAATAATCTGCAATACAGGCATTTCAAAATCAAAACCATCATCAGGTATACCATAATAAATGAAAGTTTATCATATTATAATTGATAAAACACTTGCAAACATAGGAATTTTTTAAATATATCTGCTACATTATCAGCAATCATGCAAACTACAGAAGAAGGAAATCCACGTTTTAGTAGACTATTCCCAACCCCATCCATATCCGTGATACGAGCGGCAGTGTATAAATCAACGATTGCCGGAAGCTAGTTACACCTTTTCTTTATAGCTTGCTCCAATTTACTTTCAGCCTGTTCGCGTGCGGTCTCGGTGAGAATTTTAGGATTTTGGGGGTCATTAGTCTTCTCATAAACATATGATGCATCACGCATTTCTGCCAACTCTGCCTTGGCCCTGTCACACTTTGCTTTACGCTTTTTTTCCTGTTCTTTTTTCGCCTGGAGGTCAACCTTTCGCTCTTCACGTTCTTCCTGATAAATATCCAGCAGTTTCTGTTGCTTTTCCCCCCTGCTCATAGCAGACCGATCAGTTCCAGGCTCCTGCCCGGATTCTTTTTTAATTGTCACCTTCTCCGCATCACTCGACAAGGGTTTATCGCCGAAATGAGTACGGCCGTTTTCGTCAACCCATTTATAGACCTCGGCAAACGACTGGCCGGGAAATAAAAGGAAAATAAACAAAATTGCCAGAAATGCTGGCTTCAAATGTTCGCTCACACTCATATTTCTCCATTTTTCATACCATTCCTCACAATGAACGGGCCTGAATAGCTATTGTGCTACCGATTTCTGCCGGAATCGCCATGAACCAGGATATTTCAACGCTCCAGGTACTGCAGTTTATCGCCGCTATCCTTCCAGTCATCCGCGTCTTCCGGCGCATCCTTCATGGTATCGATAACCGGCCACTCCCTGGAAAGAGTCGCATTCAGTTCAATAAACTGCTGCATATTCTCAGGCACGTCTTCCTCGGCCATAATTGCATCAACCGGGCATTCCGGCTCGCATAAGGTGCAGTCGATACATTCATCAGGATCAATTACCAACATATTCGGGCCTTCATGAAAACAATCTACCGGGCAGACCTCGACACAATCAGTATACTTACATCTAATACAATTATTGGTGACTACAAATGGCATAAAATTTCTCTCTCAATTAATAGTGATCGGTACAGTATACGATCATACCCGTGAGTCTGATCAATTAAAAAATTTGGGAATTATATGCAATAGTCCTCAAAAATCGTGATGGTCAGTTCCCATGAGAAACCAGACAGATATTCAGGCCGCCCGGGCTTTGCCCTCTTTAATTGGCGCAATATTCGGGCTAATTCTTGTTGATCATCGCACATATTTGATACAGCAAATCCAGTGCCTGCCTGGGCGATAGCTCATCGAGATCAACTGTTTTTAAAAGATCTGCTATCGGTGTTTTCTGCTGAAACAAGTCGGTCTGTTTCTGCTGTTTATCACTTCTATGCTGATAGAGTTGTTCCATATTTGCCAGACGCTGTTTTGCATGAGCGATTACACTGTCTGGCAACCCGGCAAGTGCGGCCACCTGCAGGCCATAACTGCGGGAAGCAGGGCCTTGTTTTACCGCATGTAAAAACACGATTTTGTCATTGTATTCCACCGCATCCATATGGACATTATCAACCTGCAATTCCTGCTCGGCCAATGCGGTCAATTCAAAGTAATGTGTGGCAAATAAAACAAAGGCCTGATTGTTGTGAGTCAGGTGACTGGCGCAGGCCCAGGCCAATGCCAGACCGTCAAAGGTGCTTGTGCCTCTTCCTACTTCATCCATCAGTACCAGACTGTTCCGGGTTGCGTGATTGAGTATGTTGGCAGCCTCGGTCATTTCAACCATAAAAGTAGACCGGCCGCTGACAAGATCATCGGACGCACCAATACGGGTAAAAATCCGATCGATGGGGCCAATCACGGCCTCTCTGGCGGGCACATAACTTCCTATATGCGTAAGGATGATGATCAGCGCAGTCTGCCTCATGTAGGTTGATTTGCCTCCCATATTCGGACCCGTGATCACCAGCATGCGTCTCGATTCATCGAGTAGCAGATCATTGGAGATAAAGGGTTCCGTTTGCACCTGTTCGATAACGGGATGGCGGCCTTCGGTAATCGTTATGCCCTGCTCGCCGGTGAGTTCGGGTTTATTTAAATCAAGGGTGTGTGCACGTTCGGCAAAGGATAGTAAGGCATCGAGTTCCGCTATTGCATCGGCACATGATTGTAATTCACTCGAATATGCGGCGACTTTAAGTAAAAGCTGTTCATAAAGATATTTTTCCCTTCTCAATGCCTTGTCTCTGGCGCCTAAAATTTTATTTTCAAAATCCTTCAGTTCGGGAGTTATGAAGCGTTCCGAAGATTTTAATGTTTGTCTGCGCGTGTAATCATCCGGGATTTTGTCGGCATGGCTTTTGCCTGCTTCAATGTAATAGCCGTGGACGCGATTGAACCCCACTTTGAGTGTTTGAATTCCGGTTCGGTCTCTTTCACGCCGTTCAAGCTCCTGCAAGTGCTCGCTCGCACCCTGGCTGAAGCGGCGCAGTTCATCCAACTCGGGATCATAGCCATCGAGAATAACACCGCCTTCCCGAATTATTACTGACGGTGTTTCAAAGACCGCCTCATGCAACATATTCGCCAGGGTTTCAAAATCGCCGATCTTGGTATCCATATCCTGGATCTGCAGACTGTCAACATCTGCCAGCAATCCCTTTAATTCGGGCAATTGTCTGAGTGATAGTTTTAACTGCACCAAATCACGGGGACGCGCCGAATTCATCACGATGCGAGTATTGATCCGTTCAATATCAGTAATCGCGCGCATACATTCATGGAAACGGGTATACAGACGATTCATCAACAGGCACTCAACGGCATCGTATCTGAGCCGCAATATATGGTGATTTCTGATCGGCTGATGCAGCCATCGACGCAACAGGCGGCCCCCCATAGAGGTTAGGGTGGAATCCATGATGCTTAGCAAACTGTACTCGTGCTCACCCGATAGACACGCATCGAGCTCCAGGTTTCGCCGGCTAACGGCATCTATGCAGAGGAATTCTTCCTGTATGTTAATCCGCGGTATCTGCAAATGCGGGCTATCGATAAATTGGGTTTCCTGCAAATAATTCAATAAGGCTCCAAAGGCGCATACAGCGGCACGCAGTTCATGACACCCAAGCCCGGAAAGATCATGAACGCCATATTGTTTCTTTATCAATTCTACCGCCGAGCCATGATGAAAATACCAGGACTGGCGGACATTGCTTACGCAGTTGACGGTAATTTGATTCTGCAGATCATTTCCTTCATCAAAAATAATCTCGGCCGGCTGTAAGCATTCCATCTCCATTAAAAATGAATCGAATTCGTCATGTTCCGAGAGGAATACACGGCCGCTGCTTAAGTCCAGACCGGCAATACCCGTTATTTTATTATTGCTACCGACGGCAAGCAGTAATTTTTCACTGCGTTCGGAAAGTAAATTTTCTTCGGTAACCGTGCCGGGTGTTACTATTCTGACGACTTTCCTTTCCACCGGCCCTTTGGACAAAGCCGGGTCACCGACTTGCTCACAGATCACTACAGATTCGCCCTGATCGATTAATCTGGCCAAATAGTTATCCAAGGCATGGAAGGGAATACCGGCCATGGGTATCGGCTGCCCGGCAGATTTTCCGCGTGAAGTCAGAGCAATGTTAAGTATGCGCGCCGCTTTTTTGGCATCTTCAAAAAACAACTCATAGAAGTCGCCTACACGAAAAAACAGCAGCTTGTCCGGATAATCATTTTTGAATCCCATATATTGCCGGATTATAGGGGTATGCTGAGTGTCAATTAATGAGGTATCTTTCATAGCTATTCAATACGATGCTGACTATCACTTGGTAATATAGCATTGTTTATCGCTTAATTTATTCTAATGATGCGTCGAAATTATCTATTAAAAGCCGCCTGCTCTAAGTAACGACTGAGTCCGGTGGCTACACGAAGCAACTATATTTTGACAAAGGGGAATACAAATATATATGATTTATTCATGCTAGACCTTATCTCTGCAAATTGGCGCATTGATCCAAACGATTCAATTGAGGAACCGAATGATGGATAGTGCGCCAAAATCCCGGCCTACGCGCATTGTTATTATCGGCGGCGGCTTTGCCGGCGCTTTTTGCGCAAAGGCACTCAGCAAGAGACTCACCGGAAAGGGTGAGATCGAACTTATAAACCGGCATAATTATTTTGTGTTTCAACCCCTGCTTCCTGAAGTCGCCTCGGGAGTAATCAACGCACAGGACGCAGTCACGCCACTGCGGGTAATGCTTCCGGACCTGCGCCATCGTCAGGCCGAAGTAAAGCATATTGATTTCGAGAAACGGCGTCTGCAAATTTTGCAGGGGAGAAGACGATTACTGATCAACGTGCCATACGATGAACTGGTAGTGGCGCCTGGACAAGTTAGCGATCTGAGCCGTTTTCCGGGTTTCAGCGAACACAGTCTGACCATGAAAGATCTCGGCGACGCTTTCGTAATGCGCAACCATATCCTGCAATGCCTGGAATGGGCAGATGTCACCGATAACCCTGATATCAAGAAGATGGTTCTGACTTTTGTGGTGGCCGGGGGTGGCTTTTCCGGAACCGAGACCATCGGTGAACTGCAGGATATGGTGAGGCGCGCACTGCGCTACTACCCGAACATCCGCTCCGGGGAAGTGCGCTTCGTTCTGCTACAACGCGCTGACCGTATCCTGCCGGAGCTGCCGGAGTCGTTAAGCGCGTATGCCGATAAAAAGCTGCGGGCGCGCGGCATAGATATTCGTCTCAACACCGGCATGACCAGCGCCACCGGTAGCTATGTCGAAACCGACCAGGGCGAGCGCATCTCAACAGTCACCCTGATCACGACTATCGGCAATGGCCCGCCGGATTTCGTCAGCACTCATTTTGAGCTGGAACGCGGCAAAATACCGGTCAATGGCACATTGCAGGCGCTTGGGCATGAACATGTTTGGGCACTGGGAGATACGGCCGCGGTACCCTATGAGCATGATGGAAAAACGCTCATGTCCCCGCCAACCGCGCAATTCGCGGTCGCCCAGGCAAACCTGCTCGCGCGCAACCTCCACGCTACATTATGCGGCGATACGCCGCAAAACTTCCGCTTCAAACCGCGCGGCACGCTCGCATCGCTTGGAGCGTATCAAGGTGTCGCCGAAATCTTCGGGATCCGTATATCCGGGGTGCTCGCCTGGTCCATCTGGCGCGGCTTTTATATGCTGCGTCTACCTGGGTTCATTGCGCAGCTACGAGTCGCCCTGAACTGGTTTCTGGATTACTTCGTGCCACGCACGATTGTTGAGATACAGCAAATACAGCGCCCGGCAGTTTCCTATGCCCGCTTCAATGCAGGCGACACTGTTTTCGTGCGCGGCGAACTATTGACCGGATTCTTCGTAGTACTGAGTGGGAAACTGGAAATTCGTGTGTCCGCAAAAGACGGTACGGAAGGCCTCGTGAAGACCGTTGGCCCGCAGGAGCACTTTGGCGACCGCATCCAGAGTTGGAACACCTGTTGCCAGGGAGATGTCGTCGCCGTGGAAGAGTCTCGCGTCATGATGGTGCGTGGTGACGACTTCGCTCGCCTGCGCAATGACTTCAAATTCCTGGACAATTACCTTGCCGAGCAGTACCCGGAGAAATACCCCGAAGCATTCTATCCCGATAAATAACACCCGTTTGTCTGAATATGCCAACAGCATTGAAAGGGCAGGTTTTACAATTTCGACGGACAGAAGGAATCAGACTCCGCTCCAGGAAACAACGCGCAAAATAGTGCGTACAATAATGCGCAAATCCATCATTAAATTGGAAGAATATATGTACAGCATGTCATATTTCAGCCTTGCCAGGGCCATAAATTCGTTATGCGCATGGGGATAGTTGATCTGGGTGTATCCGGTCACTCCGGGCTTGGCGATTAAGCGATTGCGAAATTTTCCGTCCATTTTTTCCAAATTCCTTGCAAGATCAGGGAATTCAGGGCGAGGCCCTACTACACTCATAGTGCCGATCAATACATTCCAGAATTGTGGAAATTCGTCGAGATAGGTCCTGCGAAGAAATTTTCCCACCGGAGTGATGCGCGCATCGGCGTTTTGTGTGCGTAAATCTTTAAGTTTATTATCCGAGCCGATATACATGGTTCGGAGCTTCAACATTTTGAAAACGGTTCCGTGCTGTCCGAGCCGTTCCCGGCTATAGAATACCGGGCCTGGCGATGTGATTTTTATCAGCAGGGCAAGCAGCGGAAATAGTAAAACGAACGGCACAAGCGCGAGTATTGCCGCCACTATATCCAATATCCGCTTGCGTAAAGAATTCAAGTAGGGGCTGCTATTAACTGGAAATGACATCTTGCTCACAGAGGGTAATGATACAGGTGCGCCTTCAGCGCCTCCATGCATTCGGAATAAAAATAAAGCATATTTTCATGCCGTTGTCAACGAAAGAGCGCTAAAAAGTTTGCCGGTCACGAGTAAAAAGTGTTGAAAAATTTATTTCTTCGCAATATATTGCACTGCACAATCAATTTTCTAATGGAGACAATTATGAGTAACGAAATTCTTGAGAATGTAAACACGATGGGCAAAAATTTCTGCGAGTCTGTAAGGGCACTATATGAAATCAATGTTAACATCGCCGGTCAAATTTCAGATCAACACATCGCCTTTGCTAATCTGTATGTAGATTATATGGCCAGCCAAGTTAATCTGATTAGCGCCGCAAAGGACTATAAGGAAATAGTCGCCGCACAAAGCAAACTGATTGGCGAAATTTCCGAAAAAACACAGGGCATTGTCCGTAATACTATTGACATCTTCAATGAGTCAAATGATGAGGTCAGCGCCTGGGTTAAGAAAGGTGTTGAAGAAACGACTGTAGTGATCCCTTTTGCTAAAAGCGCTTAAGTCTTTCACTTTCAGTCAACGCATATCTATCGGCTTTCAAAATTGAGGGCCGATGGGTTGTGTTCCAATCATACCCCACCTGAGGGAATGCGTATCCCCTGCTCTGTCAAACAATCATCATCCGCCAAGGGATCGTTTTCCCCGGCGGCATCATGATTTTCCCTGGCGGCATCATTCCTCAATGATTCAATACGGTCGAGATAACTATCGCTGACATCTCCGGTGATGTATTCACCACTAAAACAAGAGGTGTCAAAATCTGTAATTTCCGGATTGCCTTTACGAGCGGCATCGATCAAATCGTCCAAATCCTGATAAACCAGCCAATCTGCGCCAATAATCGCTGCGATTTCCTCCTCTGTCTTGTTATGAGCAATTAATTCCTTTGCCGAAGGCATATCTATGCCATAAACATTAGGATGGCGTATCGGGGCCGCCGCAGAGGCCACATATACTTTTTTTGCGCCGGCCTCGCGAGCCATTTGCACTATCTCTCTGGAAGTCGTGCCGCGTACTATGGAATCATCAACAAGCAGAACATTTTTATCCTTGAACTCCAAGTCAATGGCATTCAGCTTTTGGCGCACGGATTTGTTGCGGATATTTTGCCCCGCCATGATAAACGTACGTGGAATATACCGATTTTTGATAAATCCTTCCCGATACTTTATACCTAATTCGTTGGCTAGTTGTAATGCGGCCGGTCTGCTTGACTCCGGAATCGGTATGACAACGTCAATATCAGGATTCGGATACAATTTTATTATTTTTTGCGCTAATTTTTCTCCCATGCGCAGGCGAGCTTTGTACACCGATATACCGTCAATAATTGAATCCGGCCGGGCCAGATAGACATGTTCAAAGATACACGGCGTGTGTCTTGTCGAATTGTAACATTGCCGTGTAGAGATTTTGCCTTCGGCGGAAATAAAAACGGCCTCGCCCGGATGAACATCCCTGATCAATTCAAAACCCAATGAATCAATCGCGACACTCTCCGATGCAACAATATATTCCTTTCCCAGGCGGGTGGTGCGCTCACCAAACACGATCGGGCGGATCCCATACTGATCACGAAACCCAAGTATACCGACGCCCGTTATCATGGCAATAGCGGCATAACCGCCTCTGCAACGCTGATGCAGTGTACTGACCGCATCAAATATATCGCTGATATTAATATTCTCACGCATCTTGCCGCCGCTTTGCAGGGCATGCGCAAGAATATTCAGCAATACTTCCGAATCTGAATTGGTATTCAAATGACGCAGTTCCTCGCGTATTAAATCCCGCTTGAGCTCCGCACTGTTGGTAAGATTGCCATTATGGGCCAAGGTGATCCCATAAGGTGAATTTACATAAAAAGGCTGTGCTTCCGTCGATGATTCGCTTCCCGCAGTAGGATAGCGGACATGCCCTATTCCCATATTGCCTTTCAGCCTCAGCATGTGACGGGTGTGAAAGACATCCCGCACCATGCCGTTATCCTTGCGCAGATACAACTGGTTGCCGTCGCAGGTGACCATCCCGGCGGCATCCTGACCCCGATGCTGTAACACAGTCAAACCATCGTATATAATCTGATTTACCGGCTGTTTTGCTACTATTCCTATTATTCCGCACATTCCATAGATCCCTCCTCCAATAGTGTCAAATTAGCAAATCAGGGATAGTTTAAAACTATCCCGTCAATATTCATATTCTTCTTTAATTCCTCAAGCAGCGAATCAGCATCCTCCTCAAACAGTTCCGGACCCACCCTGACACGATAAATATTCCCGCCCTCCCGCTCAACAGGTTCGACAAAAGCCGGATAGCCGGCCTTCCTTAATTTCTGGCTCAGGGCCTCGGCATTTTCTTCTGTGTTGAAACTCCCTAGTTGCACAACCCATGCGGATAATCCGATTTTTTCTGCATAGTCCCCGTCTCTTTGCCCTGCAAATTCCACCGGATCCGGCTGCCGGGATAGAAACTCTTTTCCTGCATCAGGAGATTGGATTTGCTCTGACCCGACTATATCCGTCTGTATTGAACTGTTATCAGCCGTGCCAGTCGATGGAACAATAACGCCGGTCGATGGAGCGGCGTCAATCAACGGCTCAGGCGGCTTTAGGGGAATAATCCTGGATTTGAACTGATGCTCGGGCAATGGAGGTATGTTGGAATCGGTAATAGGCGTGTGCTCAGGTGTCCCCGTCAGTATCATGGGGATCACTATGACTGCAATCATTACCAGCACCGCCGCACCGACCAGCCGTTCTTTCAATATCCGATCCATCCAGGGTTGAATACGTTCATAATAAATATTTGAGTGCGGCCCCGACAGTTAAGAATGAGCCGGTAATGACAATATTATCACCGGGAACGGCGTATGATCGGATCATCTTTATCGCCTCGTCAACCTTTTCATGACATCGGACGTTTTCAGCCGTGCCAAACTCCTTTAACTCCTTGGCCAGGGCCGATGCATCACACCCTCTCTCTGCTTGCAGCGAGACCGTATGCCATGTACGTGCCACCGGAGACAGTGCCTCAAAAAAAGACCGGCGATCCTTATCCTTTAACATTCCCAGTATAATATGCGTCTTGCCCATTTTCGGAATTACATTGAGAGTATCAACCAGCGCTTTTGCCGCCTGTTGATTATGAGCGACATCCAGTATAGTTTGAAACTTGCCGGGAATAATCTGAAAACGTCCGTCCAGCCGAAAATTGTGCAGACCATAATGTATATCCTCCTCTGTCACCGGATATTCCGATTCCATTTTTACCAGGGCCATCAATACCCCCGCCGCATTTTGAATCTGGAAATCACAATACTTCATCGGCCTTGGCAAACCGGATAGACGGGTTTCACCGCAACGCCAGTTCCAGGTATCCTCTTCAATTTCATAGAAAAAATCCATGCCATTGACAAACAAAGGCGTGCCGAGGGCATGGGCACAATCCGACAGAGCAGACGGCGGATTAGGATCCGAACAGATTGCCGGGGCGCGATTTCGAAAAATGCCGGCTTTCTCTCTGGCTATCTTGTTCCGATCGGAACCCAACCACTGTTGATGATCAAGATCGATACTGGTAATCAGGGCAATATCGGCATCCAGTATATTCACGGCATCCAATCTGCCCCCCAAACCAACTTCCAGGATAGTAATATCAAGCTGCTCCTGTCTGAAAATATCCAGTGCGGCAAGCGTGCCAAACTCAAAGTAGGTAAGTGATATATCACCGCGGGCACGATCAATCCGGTCAAATGATGCACATAATTTTTCATCACCCACTTCAACGCCGTCAACAGTGATTCTTTCGCTATAGCGGATGAGATGAGGCGAGGTGTAACAACCGACACGGTAGCCGGCCCGGCGCAAAATCAACGCGAGTAATTCAACACTGGATCCTTTGCCATTTGTTCCGGCAACACTGATCACATTGTGGTTGGGCCGCAACAAACCCAGATTATCCGCTACCCTGCGGCAACGTTCAAGCCCCAGTTCTATCGCCGTGAAATGCAGCGTTTCCTGCCATGCCAACCATCTCGACACGGAATTAAAACGCAAGTCTCCTCTTTCCGCAACTTTGCGTATGGATAAGCCGGGAGGATTCCTATGCATGAAGAATCAAACAGCCGCCTGTTTGACAGAAGAAATGGGTTGCCGCAGCAAAACCGATAATAATGAAGCGATACGGTCACGCAGCTCGCGTCTATCTATGATGATATCAATATCGCCATGCTCGAGTAAAAATTCACTGCGCTGAAACCCTTCGGGCAAGGTCGTTCCAACGGTTTGTTCAATGACGCGAGGCCCGGCGAAGCCAATAAGCGCCTTTGGTTCGGCAATATTGACATCGCCCAACGATGCTATACTTGCAGATACGCCGCCCATAGTCGGGTTTGTGAGTATGGAAATATACGGGATCCCGGCGCGTTTCAGCAAGGAAAGCGCCGAACTGGTTTTAGCCATTTGCATCAGTGAAAACAAGGACTCCTGCATTCTGGCGCCGCCGCTGGATGAAAAACAAACCAGGGGTATCGCAGATTCGTTGGCGGCTTCAACGGCAAGCACAAACCGCTCGCCGACAACGGAACCCATTGAACCGCCCATAAAATGAAATTCAAATGCGCAGGCAACGACCGCAATACCTCTGACTTGCCCTTTGATAACTATTAAACCTTCATTTTCCTCGGTATTTTTTTGGGCCTGTACTAAACGATCCTTGTATTTTTTGCTATCCCTGAATTTCAGAATATCTACCGGACTTATATTTGCGCCTATTTCCTGCCACGGCTCAGGCTCAAGAAAGCTCTTCAGCCTGGCTCTTGCCCCAATGTGCATATGATGTGCGCATTTTGGACAAACTTCGAGATTTCTTTCCAGTTCGGTTCGATACAATACCGAGTTACATTCTGAACATTTCGTCCAGATCCCTTCCGGGATCGTATGTCTCAAAGCAGTCCGGGTCTTGATTGAAGGTAATAGTCTTTTTATCCAACTCATATTGAATATCCGGTTTTTCTAATCATCACTATCGATGGCGCTACGCATGGATGCGATAAATAATTCAATTCCCGGCATCAGGGTATTATCATCGTCGGCAAGCTCGGTTATTTTTTCAATTAACACACTGCCAAGTACCACTGCATCACTTATTCTGCTGATCTGTCTGGCCGATTCCACATCCCTGATCCCAAAACCCACGCCGATTGGTAATGAAGTATAAGGTCTGATTTCCTGTAATTTTGCATCTACCGAGCTGACATCGAGCCTGTTACTGCCGGTCACTCCCTTCAATGCAACATAGTAAATGAAACCGCTCGCTATTGCACAAATGCGTTTGATCCTCTCATTTGAAGTCGTAGGTGAGAGGAGAAATATCTGATCCAGATTTTGTTCACGAACCTGCCGATTGAAATCGCTCGCCTCCTCAGGCGGCAAATCGACTATCAAAACTCCATCCACTCCGGATTCCGATGCCCTGGTACAGAATTTCCCGTATCCCAGGGCTTCAACCGGATTCAAATATCCCATAAGTATTACCGGTGTGTCACGGTTTGAACCACGGAATTGATGAACCATATCCAGAACCGTTTCCAGATTGGTGTGATGAACCAGAGCCTGCTCGCTGGCCCTTTGTATCACCGGTCCATCTGCCATGGGATCAGAAAACGGAATACCCAACTCAATCAGGTCTGCACCACCGGAAACAAGGCCATGCATAAGCATAACCGTTACTTGCGGATCAGGATACCCTGCTGTTATAAAAGGTATGAGTGCCGTGCGATTGTCATTTTTCAGACCCGTGAAGCACTGCGCGATTCTGCCCATAGGGATATATTTATCAGGTGATTTACAAAATACCGGCTATTTTTTGCCCAACTTTATCTCCAGCAATTCTATTGCCATATCAGGCACCTCTTCATGGCGTCTGGACTCACCGGATAACAGCCAATTATTTACCACTGCAAGTTTTACCCTGAGCATCTCCGCTAAATCGGTTCGGTCCAATTTATTTTCATCGATCAATTCAAGCAATCTATCACGATTATTCATCGGGAGCAGCCATTACAACGCAAGTTCTTCAAGTTCGGCAACAATATTTATATCCTTGTCGCCCCGGCCTGATAAATTAATAACGATAATCTGATCACGCTCCATTCCGGGCGCGATCTTGCTCACATACGCCAGGGCATGACTGGATTCCAGCGCAGGAATAATGCCCTCAATACGGGTTAACTCATGAAACGCCTGCACAGCTTCATTATCATTTATTGCCACATAAGCCGCCCGGCCGCTGTCTTTCAACCAGGCATGCTCAGGCCCGACACCGGGATAATCCAAACCGGCGGAAATGGAATGGGTCTCAATAATCTGCCCATTTTCATCTTCCATAAGATACGTTCTATTACCATGCAATACACCAGGCCGGCCCGCATTCAACGGCGCGGAATGCCTGCCACTCTCTATACCTTCTCCCCCGGCCTCTACGCCTACCATCTTTACCGTCTCATCTTTTATAAAAGGATAAAACAAACCAATTGCATTGGAACCGCCCCCGACACAGGCAACCAACATATCCGGCAATCGACCCGTTTGTTCCATGCATTGCTGCCGTGTTTCCCGGCCTATAATTGATTGCAGATCACGCACCATTACCGGATACGGGTGAGGACCTGCTACCGTGCCAATAATATAAAATGTGTTATCAACGTTGGTGACCCAATCCCGCATCGCTTCGTTCAGCGCATCCTTCAATGTCCTGGAACCGGCTTCCACTGGCACAACCTCGGCGCCCAACAATTTCATCCTATAAACATTAACAGCCTGACGGCGAATATCTTTAGCGCCCATATAGACGATGCATTCCATGCCATAGCGTGCCGCCACCGTTGCGCTGGCCACGCCATGCTGGCCGGCGCCCGTTTCCGCTATAACACGCCGTTTTCCCATCCGCCTGGCCAGCAAGGCCTGACCAACGGCGTTATTTATTTTATGTGCGCCCGTATGGTTCAGATCCTCGCGTTTAAGATAAATCTGCGCACCGCCCAATTTTTCACTCCAGCGTTCAGCATGATAAAGTGGAGAAGGCCGCCCGACATAATATTTCAACTCCATCTCAAATTCTGCAAGGAAATCGACATCATGCAGATATTTATCATAAGCCGCCGCCAACTCTCCCAATGGCCCCATCAGAGTTTCGGCAACAAAACAGCCGCCATAATCGCCGAAATGTCCTGATTCATCCGGACAAGCATCAAACGCTTCAAGACTAAATCTACTGGATGAAATATCAGTCACAGGCATTCAAAACTGCACGTATAAAGGCATGAATTTTATCAGCGTCTTTTTTTCCCTTGCCGGCCTCGACACCGCTACTCACATCAACCGCATAGGGCTTCGCCATTCGGACAGCCTTCCCGACATTTTCCACCGTCAGTCCGCCTGCCAATATCATTGGTTTGGTGAATTTTTCCCGGATCAGCGACCAATCAAAGGTACGGCCGGTCCCACCATATTGGAGGTCATCAAAATTATCCAGCAGAAAGGCGGATGCCCCAGTGTAACGCTTTGATTCCATATTCAAATCAATATTTTCCCGCATTCTTATTGCTTTAATATAGCTTTTCCCATATCTACCGCATTCTTCATCTTTTTCATCGCCATGAAATTGCAGAATATCAACATCAACCTTCCTGAGCACTGTATTTATATATTCCGTATCGGCATTGACAAACAGGGCCACCCTGGAAATAAACGGAGGAAGGCCAGCGACAATTTCTCTGGCCTGTTCAATCGTGACATAGCGGGGGCTATTCGTATAAAAAACCAATCCTATTGCGTTTGCGCCTGCATTGGCCGCCTTGTTCGCATCCTCGGAACTGGTAATACCGCATATTTTTATCCGCATTTTTCTCTTAACAGTCATATTGTACAGGGTTCCAGCGACCGACAAGCAGTATTTTACAGGAAAATGCGGTAAAAAGACTCGTTGCCGACACCCCATCTGGCACAGGGAAATACCACCCCGCCTCGCTCCGGGAGGAGGCACATACGGAGACTATATTGTCAGATTTACGAGACGGCACTTTAAAAACAACGCCCTCATACACGCAAGACAATCATAGTACAATTAAAATCGAATATATGAGGGAGCAGGCCGTGGCAACTCATAGGTATACGGATAATCAACATGATGCAGATATAAGCCATCGGGCGCCACCGTAACATCGCCAGCGGTCCTGTCTTTTGCCAGCAAGACCTCCCGTGCCCAACCGGGATCCCTCTGACCGGAACCAATCCGGATCAAAACGCCGACAATGTTTCTAACCATATGATGCAAAAAAGCGTTGGCGGTAATAGTGAATACGATTACACCATCCGATTCGGCCAATTCCAGTTTTTCAACCGTGCGCACCGGATTTTTTGCCTGACATGCAACCGATCTGTACGAAGTAAAATCATGCCTTCCAATCAAATGGATTGCCGCATCCTGCATCCTCCCTATATCCAGACGGCGATATTCCCATGTAACCAGACCAGCATTAATTCCGGGTCTTGAATTCCGATTCAGAACATAATACTTATAGGTGCGCAGTAAAGCGGAAAACCGCGCATGAAAATCTTCATCCACGCTCTTCGCCCAGACTACGGACACATCCGGAGGCAAATTCACATTCGTTCCCAGCACCCACGAATGCGCATCACGATATGAGTGGGTCTCAAAATGGACGACCTGATTTACCGCATGCACTCCCGTGTCAGTTCTTCCGGCACATGTTACCCGTACAGAATGATCGGCAACCCTGGACAAGGCCTCTTCGACACACGCCTGCACTGAACGCAGTTTATTCTGCCGCTGCCAACCGAAAAATTTCGTGCCGCAATACTCAAGACCCAATGCTATTTTCATACAGGGCAATCGGGCGATGGCCATGCACGGAAAAATATATATGCGCTACTATACCTGACTTAATAATTCTTCCGCCTGTCTTTTCTGCTCATCATTACCTTCGATAATGACTTCATCAAGGATCTTTTTGGCACTGTCCTTATTATCCAATTCTACATAGGCCTTTGCTAAATCGAGTTTTGTCGCTATCTCATCTTCGATACTCTGCTCATCAGGAGGTGATGAACGAGGCACAAATACCGTTGTATCGGCACCTTCACCATCTTCTCCGTTACCCGTCTCAATTCTTGGTATTCTTACAGTAGTATCAAACATCGCTTCTGAAGGCTCGGCATCATCACCCTCTTCGCCCTCTTCGCCCTCTTCGCCCTCTTCGCCCTCTTCTTCCAGATTAAAATCAAAATCTACTTCGTCGTCGTCTGATAAATCTACTTCGTTGTCGTCTGATCCGGATACATCAAGACCAGCATCCTCAGCATCCCCAGCATCCTCAGCATCAAAGGCATTCTCTTCCGGCGTATCAACAAGCTCTTCCGGTGCATCAAAAACAGTCTCATCAGCGTCTTCCACCGAATCCATATCAAAAGAAATGGTAGCATCCCCAACATCACTCTCCGCTTCCGGGCTTTTCGCTGAAGCAAGATCGAAATCAACCACATTATTCTGATCGTCCGTCTCATCCACATCCTCCGCATTGGTTGCCAAATCAAACTCAACCGTCTCGTCAAGACTTTCTTGTGCCGGCTCAGTCTCCATTTCAAGCAATCCTTCATCAAAACTATCAGCAGTTTCAATTTCAGTCATATCAACCATCTCGTCAATACTTTCTTGTGCCGGCTCAGTCTCCATTTCAAGCAATCCTTCATCAAAACTATCAGCAGTTTCAATTTCAGTCATATCAACCATCTCGTCAATACTTTCTTGTGCTGGCTCAGTCTCCATTTCAAGCAATCCTTCATCAAAACTATCAGCAGTTTCAGTCAGGTCAACAATACCTTCTTCTCCATCCTGATCTGTCATGCTCAACTCCTCTTCCCCATCCGACAGATCAGTGATATCGAGCGATCCTTCCAATTCATCGCCATGCATCTCGCCTGCATCCAACATAGCTTCATCAGTGAAGGATTCAGCCGCTGTCTGCGAGGCCGATTCCTCTTCGACAACACCCATATCGAAATCGAGTCCTTCATTTTGCACTTCTTTATCATCAGCGATATTCACAATACCTGCCGCCGGAGCTTCCTGATCAGTGGCAATATTAACAATGCCTCCTCCTGCATTGTCTTCGTCAGCGGCAATATCAACCATGCCCCCCCCGGTAATATCTTCCACGGCAGAATCCGGTTCATCAACGCCGGCGCTCTCGGCAAATAACTCTCTATCAGGCGACAACTCCGACCACATCGCAGTCGCCATATCCCAATACTCTCCACCGCCATTAACCAAATCATGCACGATGCGCGCGGATTCCTCATAGGCTGTTTTATTGCCGGAGGTATAAAACACTTCCAGTAGTTTCAGGTGAGATTCCGGGTTATCCGGATCCTGTTTAATTATATCGCGGACAAATTCTTCAGCCTGATCATACTGTTCAAAGGCAAGATACGTATTCACTTCCTGCAATGGATCCTCTTCCTCATCCTGGGCATCAGATTCCGATAAAGCACGCTCTGACTCTCCTGCGTCCGGAACATCCGTGATCGCCTCGGAATCAACGTCTTCCATGCCTGAAATATCTTCACCTCCTTCCGAAGCAAATTCAACGTCGATCCCCGTGGAAGTTCCCATGTCGCCGACAGCATCTGTGAAACTGGACAATTCGTCCGGATCAATTTCTATCGTTTGCGCCGGTTCTGCCTTGAATTTCATAACCACTGCGCGAATGACGATCGCCAATAGCAACGCACCTACGACAGCTATCACGATCTTCAGGTTGCCCATGACAATTTCCTTCACTGGCGTCAAATAGGTATTCACCACCTCCATGACCGTGCCTATAATGCCTGTCGAGCCCGGGGCAGGTTCTTCCGCAGCATCTTCCGTTGCAGCCGCTTCTCCGGCTGGCTCGGCAGCATCTTCCGTCGCAACCGCTTCTCCGACCGGCTCCGCAGCATCTTCCGTCGCAGTCGCTTCTCCGACCGGCTCGGCAGCATCTTCCGTCGCAGTCGCTTCCCCGACCGGCTCGGCAGCATCTTCCGCCGCAGTCGCTTCCCCGACCGGCTCGGCAGCATCTTCCGCCGCAGTCGCTTCCCCGACCGGCTCGGCATCATCCCCGGTTGCAGCCGCTTCCCCGACCGGCTCGGCATCATCCCCGGTTGCAGCCGCTTCCCCGACCGGCTCGGCATCATCCCCGATTGCAGCCGCTTCCTCCTCTTCGGCCTTCTGTCGAATCTGGGATTGGAGTAATTGAAATTTATCATCTTCCAGAGAAATGAGACGCTTGAGATCCTCTATCAGGATTTCTGATTCCTGTATTCGATCTTTCAGTTCCGCATTCTCCTGGGTAAGGGCCTGCATTGATTCCTGTGCCAAGGCAAGATCTTCGGAAAAACCGGATACAGTGTCTTCAGCAACGGACTGATTGCCGCCCGCCCCATCCGTTGATGCCGCTACCAGCTTAAGTTCCGCTTCGCTTCCGGCAATTTCTGTCACGGTTGCCCCCACATCATCCGCATCTGCTGCCGCCAAAGTCTCTGCACCGGAAGAAACAGCAGGGCGCTTGGCAACTTTTTCAGTAACCGTGCCCCGGATATCCGCCCAAAGCGCATGTTGTGATCGAACCTCCGCCAACACTTCTTCCCTGCCCAGGCGATTCAATTCAGACTCATCGGGCATCTTCAGTACCTGGCCGCGCTTTAAACCATTTATATTCTGGTTCAAGAACGCATCCGGGTTGGTTCGCAAAAGTGCGAGCATCATTTGATTAATGCTGACGCTATTATTCGGGCGTGTAGCCGAAGCAATTGACCACAAGGTATCCGAAGATTGCGCAGGACCGTAATCACCCCCAGCGTATGAAACCAAAGGAAATTCGCCAGGCTCAGGCTGACTATCGGCTTCATCGAAACGAACCGCCTCCTGCTGGGACCGCGGTTCACTGCTATCGGGTTCGGGTAATTTCTCTATCTCAGTCGGTACAGACGCAGCTATCTCAGCCGGCACGGGCGCGACGCTGATAGATTTTTTTGCAGACACATTTGGGTCATATAAAGGCGGGTCAAGCAATACCGTATATTCCCGAAACAAACGGCCTCTAGCCCAGTTCACTTCAACCAGAAAATTCAGAAACGGTTCCAGAATCGGTTTCTGAGTGTAGATACGAACGTAACTCGAACCATCCTCTGAATGCTGTAATACAAATTTCAATTGACTCAGCAGAAACGGGCGTTCTATCCCTGCCCGGCTGAATGCCTCACTATCGGCGAGTCCGACTATGATACTATCGAGCTCATCACTACTAACCGATAGCAATTCTATGCGCGCCGAAAACGGTTCATTCAGCGCCGAATCAACATCCAAATCCCCCAGTCCAAGCGCAAACACCAAACCCGGCGAGATCCCCAACAACAGCGACAATAGTACGAACTTTTTCATTTGCTAGTTCCAGTTTCCATCTTTCCATCCCGGCGATCAATTAATTGCTCCGTTTCACCTCTATTTCATTTGTTATCCAACTATTTTTTGATTATCAAATACTTATACCAAAGAAAATATAATATATAAAGCATTAAGTTTTAATTTTATATCATTAGTAAATAATAACTTTTATGCAGAATAATAGCAAAAACTTATGAATCCTCTTCATAATTACACTTTAAGGAACATCTGATTAACACATGAAAACTTTAGTTTCAATGCGAAACGCTCTTTTACTATTCAGATATGTGGCATTGATGCCGATGAACTCGACTCAAAAAGCGCTGTTTCACCGCCTCCGGGGCTTTTCTTCCCCCATCCCACTTTTTTCAGGCGCAACATACCCGCACTTCCAGCCGCTTTCGCCTCAACAGCGGGGTTTTGGCCATCACCAGGTTACTCAAGGCGCAGGCCACGAACAGACGATGCGCATTCTTATCCAGCCCCCGGTAGCGCACTTTGCAAAACCCGAACCGTTGTTTGATGATGCCAAACTGATGTTCCACCTTGGCCCTGACCCGGGATTTGTTCCGGTTTGCACAACGCTCCTGCTCCGTCAACAGTCGGTTTCTATGGCCTTTCGCTTGCGTGAAATCCCTTGCCTGCGGAGCACAATCGGTTATCACTTGCCCCTGACCCGTATAGGCCGAATCACCCCAGACACGGGTTTCCTCGCCGTGCAGCAGGTCGCTAAGAACCTGGGAGTCGTGCACATTCGCAGGCGTTGCAACCACCGAATGAATCAGCTTGGTGCGACTGTCCACACCAATGTGCGCCTTCATTCCAAAATACCACTGCCTGCCCTTGCGAACCTGACGCATATCTGGGTCGCGCTCTTTTTTCTTGTTCTTGGTAGAACTCGGGGCATGGATGATGCTCGCATCAACAATTGTGCCACGCGAGACTTTCAGGCCGTTTTCTTGCAGATACTGATTCACCTGATGAAACAGTTGGTCGCCCAGATCGTGCTTCTCCATCAAATGGCGGAATTTGCACACCGTGGTCTCATCGGGAGCCGGCTCTCTACCGAGGTCTATACCGACAAACCGGCGCAATGCGCGCGAGTCATACAGCGCTTCTTCTACGGCCGGGTCGGAGAGATTGAACCAGTGCTGAAGAAAATGGATTCGCAGCATGCGTTCAATCCCGATCGGGGGACGCCCCGCACCCTTTGGATGGGGGTAAAACGGCTTGATGACTTTGGCTAGTTCCTTCCAGGGAATAATCGTTTCCATCTCTTCCAGAAACCGCTCTTTACGGGTCGTCTTACGGAATTTCTCGAATCCGTTTTCAGAAAGTGTCTGTTGCATGGAATTCAGCCTCTGATAATGATTTCTTGTATTATAAACGATTATGGCAATAAATCAGAGTTGCCTTAAGTATAATTTATAAATAGTTTTTTACCAAAAATTCGGCGATCTGCACACTATTTAATGCCGCGCCTTTACGAACATTATCAGAAACGATCCACATATCCAGCCCCCTGGGATGGGAAATATCCTCTCGAATTCGCCCCACATAGACCAGATCACTTCCGGCCGCCTCGGTTACAGCAGTCGGATAGATATTCGCAGCGCACTCATCAACAACCCTCAAACCCGGCATTTTTTCCAGCAACTCCCGTGCTTGTGAGACAGTTACCTTATCCCGCGTTTCGATATGCACCGCTTCGGAATGACCGTAAAAAACAGGGATCCTGACCGCGGTAGGATTGACCGAGATAGAAGGATCATCAAGTATTTTTCTAGTCTCCCAAACCATCTTCATCTCTTCCCTGGTATATCCATTGTCCTGAAATTCATCTATATGAGGCAAGGCATTAAATGCAATCTGTTTCGGGTGGATAGTGGATTTGATTGGTTTGCCATTCAATAATGCGGCCGTCTGCGCCGCTAATTCTTCCATGGCTGCTTTGCCTTTACCTGAAACAGCCTGATAGGTGCATACATTGATACGCTCTATACCCACTGCATCATAGATAGGTTTCAATGCAACCAGCATTTGCATCGTAGAACAGTTTGGATTGGCAATAATGCCCTTATTTCTGTACTCCGCAATGGCATTCGCATTCACTTCCGGGATTACCAACGGGATCTCATCATCGTAACGAAATTGGGAAGTATTATCGATGACCACACATCCCGCTTCCGCCGCACGCGGAGCATACACCTCGGAAACAGAAGCCCCGGCGGAAAACAAGCCAATATCCGCCTTGTTAAAATCAAACTCATCGAGCGCCGTAACTATGATTGATTTACCCTTGTACGAAAGCCGCTTGCCTGCCGAGCGGCTGCTTGCCAGCGCATACACCTCACCAACAGGAAAATCCCGCTGCGCAAGAATGGACAGCATCGTTTCACCCACTACGCCTGTAGCGCCCACAACGGCCACATCAAATTTTGTGCTCATTTCCCGTACTCCTGTTAATTTCTGCCGAGCGCATCCACTACCGCATCACCCATTTCATCCGTGCTTACCCGCCGCATACCTTCGGAAAGTATATCAGCTGTGCGCAAACCCTCAGACAATACCCGTTTAACGGCCATTTCAATGTTATCCGCGGCATCCGGTTTATTCAGGCTGTAACGCATCATCATCGCCACAGACAATATGGTAGCCAAAGGATTAGCGCTATTCTGACCGGCAATATCCGGCGCGGACCCATGAATTGGTTCATACATCCCGCGCTTTTTGCCATCCAGAGAAGCCGAAGGCAACATGCCGATAGAGCCCGTCAACATCGATGCGAGATCAGACAGAATATCACCAAACATATTGGTGGTAACCATCACGTCAAATTGCTTTGGAGCACGCACCAACTGCATTGCGGCATTATCCACATACATATGCTCAAGCGTACTATCGGGATAATCCTTGCCGACACGCGTGACCACCTCGCGCCATAATTCGGTAGCCTCCAGCACATTGGCCTTGTCCACGGAACACACCCTGTTCTTCCTTTTCGAGGCAATTTCAAATGCGACCCGCGCAATACGTTCGATCTCGATTTCATCATAGACAAGCGTATTGAAGCCTCTTTTAATTCCCGCATTCGACTCGGCAATCCCCCTCGGACTACCAAAATATATGCCGCCGACCAGCTCCCTGACTATCATAATATCCAGGCCATCGACCAGGTTCTCCTTCAAACTCGATGCCTCGATCAATTCACTATATAAAATCGCCGGCCTCAGGTTGGCAAACAATTCAAGCTCTGAGCGCATCGTCAAAAGAGCGTATTCCGGACGCAATGTGCGGGCAACATTTTCCCACTTCGGCCCGCCCACCGCGCCAAGCAGAATCGCATCCGATCCCCGGGCGGCCGCCAAAGTCTCGTCCGGCAGGGGGAGGCCGGTTTCATCATAAGCGCCGCCGCCAATCAACCCATATTTCAATTCCAATGCAAAATTGGAATTCTCAATTAAAAAATGCAGGACTTTTTCCGCCTGTGCCACAATTTCCGGCCCGATCCCATCGCCGGGCAGGATCAGGATTTGTTCAGGATTCATAGCCTGAACATGGTTGTAGAGGCGCAAAAGAACGCACAGTGGAGTTCACCCGGAGGCGGACGATTACCCGGAATCAACAGCGTATTCAACGATCAAAATTACCATTACCATACCCTTTTACCCTTGATTCTCTTTACTATAATAAATTATCGGCATAAAATAATGCCCGCTACCGATAGCGGCAAAATGCTATTTCGGCAATAACCGGGCAAGTATAATTGCCAAATTCAGCGGCATGGATAAAATAACAGGAAAACAATCATCACCAATAATACCAATTACCGCATTTACGCCGGCTGGCCGGTCCAATCGATTCCATGATTGGAGACCGGGGAACCGGATTATTGTAAAAACCGGTAAAGTATAGCTTTATAATTGCTAAAAATCGAATAGCACGGAAGTAAAAACAGGCACACATACCGAAAGCCGCACATCTTTAAGAATGCAAACAGGGCCGGAAAAACAATCAAGCGGTAAACCAGACCGGCTAGTACAACTGTAAGGAACCTATAATGAGTGATTTAGAACAACTGATTAACGAGCACTTCGACAACCGTGCGGAACTTGAAAAATCCAATCCGCCGGAGGAACTAAAGGAGGCAGTGCAAAAGGTACTGTGGAAATTAGACAGCGGGGATCTGCGTGTTGCCGAAAAAAAAGAAGGAATGTGGGTAATCCATCAATGGTTGAAAAAAGCCATACTGCTCTCTTTCATCATAGAAAAAAATGTTGCCATACAGGGCGGATATACCAATTACTTCGACAAGGTCCCGGCAAAATTCTACGGCTACAACAAAGGAAACTTCTTCGAAACGGGCGCGCGCGTCGTGCCCCCGGCAGCGATACGACGAGGCAGCTATATCGGACGGAACGTTGTATTGATGCCGAGTTTTGTCAACATCGGCGCTTATGTGGGTAACGGGACGATGGTCGACACATGGGCCACCGTTGGCTCCTGTGCCCAGATTGGCCAGAATGTTCACCTGTCGGGTGGGGTGGGTATTGGAGGTGTGCTCGAACCATTGCAGGCGAATCCAACCATTATCGAAGACAACTGTTTTATCGGCGCACGCTCCGAAATAGTGGAAGGAGTCATTGTCGGGGAAGGCTCGGTGATTTCCATGGGCGTCTACATCGGCCAAAGCACCCGCATCTATAATCGTGATACCGGGGAAATCACATACGGCCATATCCCGCCCAGATCCGTGGTGGTAGCCGGCAATTTGCCCTCCGATGACGGCAAATACAGCCTTTACTGTGCGGTCATTGTAAAACAGGTCAATGAAAAAACCCTGAGCAAGGTGGGTATTACTGAAATACTCCGCAACTTCGACTAGCAGATAACCCGGCCCGTCCGACTTGCAGACTATGATTAGTGCGGCCCTTTTATAACCTCAGTCACCCTGTCGGAAAGCTGATTGACCAACTGCTCAAGCTGCGCCTCACTCTCACCTTCCACCATTATCCTGACCAGAGATTCCGTGCCGGAAGGCCGCAATACCACCCGGCCGGCCCCTGCAAGGGTCGATTCAACATCCCTGACTGCCTCAGTAATGCTGTCGAATTTAGTAATATCGACATCTTTAGTCAGTTTTATATTTCTGATCTTTTGAGGGTACTTCGACATAGCCTGTTTTATTTCCGATAAAGATTTCCCCGCATCCATCATACCCTCCAGCACCTGCAGGGCGGCAATAATTCCATCACCGGTTGTTGTCAGGTCGAGATTTATAATATGCCCGGATGTTTCACCCCCAAGAATCAACTGTTGTTTTTGCAGCAGCTCCAATATATAGCGATCACCTACAGCGGCACGGATAAAACCAAGATCCAGACTATTGATAGCCTGTTCAAGCCCGAGATTGCTCATCACGGTTCCGACAACGGTACCATTGAGTCTGGCCGAGCGCATTTGCGCGATAATAAAGAGAATTTCATCCCCGTCGATGATATTGCCTTCCTGATCGACCATGGTTAACCGATCACCGTCACCATCGAATGCTATACCGGCATCCGCCCGAAATTCCCTGACAAGCTCCTGCAACTTAGCCGGTGATGTAGCGCCGCACTGATCGTTGATATTCAAACCGTCAGGACTAACACCATAACAGATAACCTCGGCGCCCAACTCCTCGAACACCTTTGGGGCAATGCGATAGGTTGCGCCATTTGCACAATCTACCACTATGCGCATACCGCTGAAATTCAGTTTATTGGAAACTCTGGACTTGCAGAACTCGATATAACGCCGGGGGGCGTCAACGATTCTGCCCGCCTTGCCCAGGTCCCGTGAACAAACCGGGCGCATTGGCCTATTCAATTCACATTCGATTATTTTTTCCACTTCATCCGGCAATTTTTTTCCGTCGCCGGTAAAAAACTTGATGCCGTTATCATAAAACGGATTATGGGAAGCGCTGATCACAATCCCCGCCTGGGCGCGGGTACTTTTGGTCAGAAATGCAATACCCGGGGTGGGCATTGGCCCGGTTAAACGAATATCTGCGCCGGCCGCCGAGAGTCCCGCTTCCAGAGCCGACTCAAACATATAGCCGGAAATGCGCGTATCCTTGCCTATCAACACAGGCCCATTGCCCTGGCGTACCAACACCTGCCCGGCAACCCAGCCCAGCTTCATGATGAAGTCAGGGGTTACCGCCCCCTCCCCGACATGACCGCGTATTCCATCGGTGCCAAAATATTTTCTTTCCATAAAGCCTAGTCTTTTATTTCCCTCAATTATCCCCCGAACAAAACCGGAGCCTGGGAATATATACTAAAAATACCCAGCCGGCTTCCTGTACTTTATGCAGGCTTGGCAGGCGGATCGCCCAATTGGGCATCCCTGCCGGAACTGTCCTGCCCGGAGGCCTCAGGCGCAGAACCGCTGTCGTGATCATCCCAATCAGCCGGCGGCCTTGGCGTTCTCCCCGCCATAATATCATCAATCTGGTTTATATCAATGGTTTCATACTGCATCAACGCATCGGCCATCATATGCAATTTACTCGTATTCTCATCGAGAATTTTCTTTGCCCGGACATAATTGTGGTCAATCAAACTGCGGATCTCCTCATCAATAGTATGTGCGGTCCCGTCAGAGATAGCCTTATGTTTGGTAACGGAATGGCCGAGAAAAACCTCGCCATCTTCCTCGCTATAAGTCAGCGGTCCCAGTTTTTCAGACAGGCCCCATTTAGTAACCATATTCCTGGCAAGATCCGTTGCACGCTCAATATCGTTGCTCGCACCGATTGTAACCTTGTCACTGCCGAAAATAAGCTCTTCGGCAATACGCCCGCCGAATAAACTCGATATCTGGCTTTCCAGGTGCTCCCTGCTGAAACTCAACCTGTCCTGTTCCGGCAAAAACATAGTTACCCCCAATGCACGACCGCGCGGGATAATCGTCACCTTATAAACCGGATCATGAGAAGGCACCAGACGGCCGACAATTGCATGACCGGCTTCATGATATGCGGTAAGTTTCTTTTCCTCCTTGCTCATTACCATCGAACGCCGCTCTGCGCCCATCATAATTTTATCCTTAGCCCGCTCAAAATCATCCATCTCCACCAATTTTTTATCAGCGCGGGCAGCAAGCAGGGCCGCCTCGTTGACCAGATTGGAAAGATCGGCGCCGGAAAAACCAGGTGTGCCTCTGGCGATGATCCCCGGTTTCACATCATCAGAAAACAAAACCTTGCGCATATGCACCTTGAGGATCTGTTCGCGGCCACGAATATCCGGCAGAGGAACAACAACCTGCCGGTCAAACCGGCCCGGGCGCAACAGCGCAGGATCGAGAACATCCGGGCGGTTGGTTGCCGCAATAACAATAACACCCTCATTGCCCTCGAAACCATCCATCTCCACCAATAACTGATTCAGGGTCTGTTCACGTTCATCATGCCCACCTCCCAGTCCGGCGCCGCGATGCCGTCCGACCGCGTCGATCTCATCGATAAAGATGATACAAGGGGCGCGCTTTTTTGCCTGCTCAAACATATCACGGACACGCGACGCCCCCACTCCGACAAACATTTCGACAAAATCCGAACCCGAGATAGTAAAGAAAGGCACCCGCGCCTCCCCTGCGATAGCCCGTGCCAGCAGCGTCTTGCCCGTTCCCGGCGATCCGACCATTAACACCCCGGCCGGTATCTTGCTACCCAACCTTCTGAATTTAGCCGGATCACGCAAAAATTCGACCAGTTCGGCAACTTCATCCTTGGCCTCCTCAACACCGGCAACATCATTAAAGGTCACCTTGACCTGATCTTCCCCCAATAAACGCGCCCGGCTCTTGCCAAAAGAAAAAACCCCGCGCCCGCCGCCGCCGCCCTGCATCTGACGCATAAAGTAAATCCATATACCGAGCAACAACAATATCGGGAACCACGAGATAAGGGCATGCGCCCAAAAGGAATTACGACTTGGTTCCAGCCCGGTGATCGTCACATTATTATCGAGCAATGTGCCAATCAGCGCATCATAACTGGTTTCAGGGCTGTACGTGGTGAATCTGGAGCCATCCGTCATTTCACCCCTTATATCGCTACCCTCAAACACAACCTTGCCAACGCGTCCCGTTTTCACATCATGGATAAAGCGCGAATAAGGAATTTCGATTTCACCCTGAAGCACCGGATTATCAAAATTCCTGAATACCATCATCAGCACCATAGCGATGACCGACCATAACAATAAATTCTTAGCCATACCGTTCAATCTAATCTCGAATAATCAATAACTATCCCGTAACTATACCCGGCAATCTCTCGGAAAGATAGCGCAAAAAAAATATATTTCGGGAACCGACCTCCTTCCAGTATACCCTTGGGCAAAATACCCGCGCAATGGTTCAATGATTCAGCCAAATGCCAACAGGCCCGCACAACCAGCTTCCAAAACCCTCACCCCCGGCCCCTCTCCCAGAGGGAGAGGGGGATCAGCCCGAATATTACCCCAATAATGTACCCGAACTGCGCTCGAATTTCCACCCGTACCAGCCCTGCAATTTATATGTGCCGTGATGCCGGTTTCTGCCTCCTTCCCGCCATTCCTGCAATCCCTGTCCCCCGCCATTCCTGCCTCCGTTCTGGATTCCTGCTTCCGCAGGAATGGCGGTTTCTGCGATGGGGCGGATACCGTCAATCCCCCTCTCCCTTTGGGAGAGGGGCCAGGGGTGAGGGTTGAGTGACTCCCCCAAGGGAGTCACTCAATCAGTCAATCAATCAAAACTCCAACTTCCCCTCCAATTGCAGGCTATTATCACTCTCATCCGCTTCATACTGCTCGCCGAACAGATTCAGATCCAGCGCCTTGCCTAACTGCCACTTCACGCCCATGCGGAAACTGCGCAGCGCCTCCCCGCTCGTCACCTCGGTGTATGGCATAATGCCGCCGTGCAAGCCATAGCCCAGGTGCATCTTCATACTAGCGCCGTAGCTCTGGCGCTCCGTCTCCAGAGAAGGCGTTTTCCGTTGCCACAACTCGCCGGCGCTGCCAGCCGTGTCGCCGTAGCCCGGTTCCAGCGTGAAGGACAAGCCCTGTGTCCCCGATTCCAGACGGATCAGACCGGAGATCCCCCACTCCCGATAATCATTATCACCTACCAGTCCGCGCGCCTTGCCCGACAGCGTGAGGCGGGTATCCGGATTGTGATAGTCCATGCTCACGCCTACCTCGGTTCCATCCGTGTCCGCATTGCTGTCGCCCTCATCCAGGCGGTAGCCTACCTCGGCGCTTCGCGCCAGGGTGCTGCCGCCGGGCAAGCGCTGCTGATAGCGGACTTCCAGTAACAGCCGTACCCGTTGACTGTCTATGCTCAAGTCACTGTCATTGAGCACCTCGTCCGCTTCATCAATTTCGGCCTCCAGGCTGGAAAAATCACCCTTGATGCTCAGGATGTCCGTCAAGCTGCGCGTAAAGCCGCCCGCCAGCGAAACTACCGAGGCGTCATGCTTCCGTTTTACGCCCTCGTCCGGCTCAATCTCCACCTCGCCGTCCGCATAGCCGGCACTGCCCCACAGACTCAAGCTGCCGCTATCGTTCGACCAGCCCACATACGGATGGATGCCGGTCAGGGTCAGGGTATAATCGCCTTTCTCCGCATCCGCCCCGCCCTGGGTATATTCCACGTCGCCCTCGCTCCAGGAGACCGACACGCCCGTCAGCAGATTGTTCCTCCAGCGGGTATCTGTGCCGATCTGAAAGCCGTAGGAATCGCCATCCCAATCGAGGTTATTGTCATCCCCATCAAATCCGGTGTAGTGGCCGCTGCCCCATACGCCCAGGCCGCTGTTGCCGGAGTCACCGGCGGCATTCAACGCAAAAGAAGAATTGGCCAGCATCCGCTTCCAGTCCAGAGTGCCCTCTTGTATCGAGCGCGTGTATTCCGGCGCCTTGTCCAGGAAACCCAGCAGGACGGCCTTCCCATCCCCATCCATGCCCTGCCCGTCCAGCCGCACACCGCCACCGGGCGCACCCCTGATCGTCGTCTCAATGCGCGTGCCTACCGCCGCAACCACGTTGCCGGCAATCGTCTGCACCACTTGCGGGGCGATTTCCTCATGCAGTTGCTCGGTCTGCTCCTCCGTCGGGCCGGTGTCACTACCGGCGGGATTGACGGTGATGGTGAACCTCAGCGTATCGGTGTCTCCGTCGCTGTCTGTCACCGTGTAGGTATAGGTGATCGCATCCTGCATCGCCGCCGGTGTGCCGGACAGGGTATTGCCGGTCAGGACCACGCCGTTCGGCAGCGGCGGGGTAATGATATAGGTGAACGGGGTGTCGACGCCGGTGGCGACCGGCAGGGTGACCGAGCCGATGGCCGTGCCCACGGTATAGACCTGGGCGGCGATAGTCTCCGTGCCAAAATCCGGCGCGACGGCGTTGACGATGATGTCAAACAACAAGCTGTCAGTCCGACCATCTGCGTCTGTAACGAGGTAAAAGTATTCCCCGCTGAAGGCCTCCTCCGGCGTACCGGAGAGTACCCGGGTGTCCGGGTCAAACCTCAGGCCGGCGGGCAACTGTCTTCCCGCCCGGCTGGGCAGGCTGTACCTCAACGGCGCGCTGCCGCCGGTGGCGGCCGGCAGGGTGACGGCGCCGATATCCACGCCCACGGTGTATGTCTGGTCCGGGAAGGTTATCGCCTCGTCGAAATTCGGCAAGGAACCGGCGGCCAGGATCGCAAGGGTGAAGGTCAGCGTGTCGGTGTCGCCATCCGAGTCGGTCACTATGTAGGTGTAGCCAGTGGCGGACTGCTCTGTCCCCACCGCCGGCGTACCCCTCAGCGCCGGCTGTAAGGGAGGAGTATGTTCTAAAGTCAGGCCGGTGGGCAGTGGCAGGTCAATGGTATAGGTCAATGCGCCGTTGCCGCCGGTGGCTAAGGGCAATATGAAGCCATTACTATCAATCGATGTGCCCACGGCGAAAGTGAATGAAGGCCGGATCCCACCGGCAAACATCGGCGCGGTGTCGGCCTGCACGGTAATGGTGAAGGTCAGCGTATCGGTATCCCCATCGTTGTCTGTCACCGTGTAGGTGTAGGTGACCGCAGCCTGCATCGCCGTCGGCGTACCGGACAGCATGCGCGTGGCTGTGTTGAAGCTCAGGCCATTGGGCAGGGCCGGGGTCAGCGTATAGGCCAGCGGCGCGTCTCCGCTGGTGGCGGTCGGCAGGATCACGGCGGTGATGGTAGTGCCCTCGATATAGGTCTGGTTGGGGATGGTCGCACTACCGAAGGTCGGCATGAGATCAGCGCCGGTCGGGTTGACCGTCACCACTATGGTCGCCTCCGTCGAATCCGTCGTGCCGTCATTCACGATCAGTCCGATGGTGTAATCATCCGCAGTCGTCACCGTTGGCGCAGTAAAGCTCAGGCTCGGCTCGTCGGTGGTGGCCAGTGTCAGCGTCGGGACGCCGTCGGTAACCACCCGCCAGACGTGGGTAATCGGATCGCTATCCGGATCGTTGCTGCCAGTACTGGTCAGCATCACGGTTGCGCCGGCATCCACCGACAGGCTCGCGCCCTCGGCAATCACGGCGACCGGGGCGCGGTTGGTGGTGGTCGGGTTGACGGTGATGTCTACCGTGTCGGGGGCTGAATCCGCCGTGCCGTCGTTGACCACCAGCGTAAAGCTCAGGGTGGTGGCGGTGGTCACGTCCGGCGCCGTGAAGGTCGGCATGGCCGGGATAGTGGTGTTCAGGGGCGCAGTAGTGGGTGGCGTCCAGGTGTAGGTGTCAATCGTATCGCCGGTATCCGGGTCGCTGGAGCCGCTGCCGTCCAGCGTCACGGTGGCGCCGGCGGTCACGGTCTGTGGAGCGCCCGCATCGGCGGTGGGTGCGTCATTGGCGCCGGTGATGGTGATGGTGACTTCCCGCTGCACGGTGGCGGTTGTGGCGGACACCGCCGTGAAGATGTCGGTGACCACGTCGCCTTCCGCCAGCGCGTGGGTGGCGGCGCCCTGAGTGGTGGTGGGGTCGTTATTCAGTGTATAGGTCCAGACGCCGGACGTAGCATCCAGCACAAAGTTGCCGTAGGTGCCCAGCCCGCCGGCACGGTTGGTGGCGCCCGTCTGGGCGACAAAGCCGCCGGTCACGGCCAGCGTGCCGGTAGCGGTGTTGGTGGAATTGTCTTCCGTCACCGCCCCGGCAGTGCCGCCGGTGATGGTGTTGGCAGCGATTACTATCGTGAACATCAGGGTATCGGTGTCGGTGTCAGCCATATCGCTGTCGCTGTCGCCCACCGTATAGGTATAGGTGGTCAAAGCCTGCATCGCCGCCGGCGTGCCGGACAGCACGTTGTCGGTCAAGATCAAGTTGGCCGGCAAAGCCGGGGTGATGGCATAGCTCAATGCGCCGTTGCCGCCGGTGGCGGTCGGCAGGGTGACGGGGGTGACAGGCACGTCCATGGTGTAGCTCTGGGCGGCGATGCTCGCCCCGCTGCCGAATGCCGGGGCGGTGTTGGGGGCAGCGGTAACCGGCACGGTGGCGGTAGTCAGGGTGCCGGCGCCGGCGTGCCCGAAATCCTCAATGATCACGCCCAGGGTGCCGTCTCCGGTAAAGACTTCGCCGTCATAGGCCAGTGTCAGCGTGGCCACCGTGGCGCTGGTACGCACCACGCCGGACAAGGTCACGGCCCCGGCCACGTTCTCGCTCAGCCTGAAGTCGCTGGTATCCAGATCATCAGTACGCACGTACCGGGTATTCATCAGCGTCACCGTCACCGTGGCGGTGTTCAGGTTCGCCTCGGTAAGCTGAGTCGGAGCGGCCAGCGTGGCCGTCGGCATAGGCGTGTTGTTGGTCAAAGCCCGTGTGAAAAACGTGGCGACGTTGTTGCCGGCGAGATCGCGCAGCAGGGATGTCCCCGTCCCGGGCTGGGTGTAGTCGAAGAAGACATTCTCATTTTCGGCAAAGGGAATGTTCAGCGTCAGAGTCACAACGCTACCGTTAATGGAAATCCCGTCAACACCACCAATAAATCTCAAAGATCCTCCTGCGCCAGTAGAAACCGCAAAACGCCAGGCACTGTTCGCCGGGGCAGAGGTGTCGTCCAGCGCCTCACTAAAAGTCACTACCGCCTCAGTACCGCTGATAGTCCCGCTGCTAACGGTCGGCAGGACCGAGTCCACCACCTGATCGCCCGCCGCCGCCACCGGCGAATGGTCAAGTACCGCATTATTGCCGGCAGCGTCCTGAATGGTACTGCCGCCGGCCTGGGCCAGCATATTGGCCTCAATGCTCACCCCGTCCGTATCGTCATCCCCGGCTTCCACCATGTAGGTGAACACCAGAGTGTCGGTGCCGGTGCCGGTGACGGCGGTCGTCGTCCGGGGGGTTGACACCCTCAGCATAATCACCGGGGTGCCGGTCACAACCACCGCCTCGCTGAAGGTCGCCGTCACATCAATGCCGGCGCCCACCCCATAGGGACCGTCACTGCTAATCTCCACCGAGCTCACGGTCGGCGCCGTGGTGTCCACCACCTGGGCGGCATCTGCGGCTACCTCATCATGGTCGAGTACCGCATCGTTGCCGCCGGCGTCCTGAATGGCGTCACCGCTGCCGGGCAGGGTCAGGGAATTTTCGGCGATGCTCACCCCGTCCGCATCGTTCTCCCCGTCCTGCACCGTGTAGGTGAACACTAAAGCCGTGCTGTCCGAGCCGCGATCGTAGACCGCCTGGCGGGTGGTCATGTCTACCGTCAGCGCAATCTGGGGCGCGCCGGTCACAGTCACCGCCCCGCTGAAGGTCACCGTCACCTCAATGACATCGCCGGAGGCATAGGGGCCGTCAGTGCTGATTTCCACCGAGTCCACGCTCGGCCCGGTGACCGCGTTGATTGCAATCGTGAAGCTCAGGGTATCGGTATCGCTGCCGGCGATGTCCGCATCGCTGTCGCTCACCGTGTAGGTGTAGGTGGTGGCGGCCTGCATGGTGCCCGACGCCGGGGCGCCGGTGATGGTGCGGTCGGCGGCGGTGAAGATCAGGCCGTCCGGCAATGACGGGGTCAGCATGTAGGCCAGGGCGCCGTTACCGCCGGTGGCCGCCGGCAGCGTGACGGCGCCGATGTCCACGCTCTCGGTGTAGGTCTGGTCGTCAATGGTCGCCGAGGCGAAATCCGGCGCGGTGTCGGCGTTGACGATGATGTCTACGGTGTCGGCGGGGGAATCATCCGTGCCGTCGTTGACTACCAGGGTAAAGGTCAGGGTGGTGGCGGTGGTCACGGTCGGCGCCGTGAAGGTTGGCATCTCCGTTGCAGGGCCGGTCAGGGTCACAGAGGGTGTGCCGCCGGTGTGCGTCCAGGTGTAGGTGTCAATGGCATCGCCGGTATCCGGGTCGCTGGAACCGCTGCCGTCCAGCGTGACGGGGGCGCCGGAGATGACGGCGGGCTGGTCCGGCCCGGCGTTCGCAGTCGGGGCGTCATTGGCGCCGGTGACGGTGATGATGACATCCCGGGTCACGCCGGAGTCGGTGGCGGATACCGCTGTGAAGACATCGGTGACCATGGCGTCTGCCACCAGTGCATCGGTGGCGGCGCGGTCGTTATCCAGTGTATAGGTCCATTCGCCGGACGTGGCATTCAGCACAAAGCTGCCATAGGTGCCCAGCCCGCCGGCACGGTCGGTGGTGCCGTCCTGGGCGACAAAGTTGCCGCCCGGTGTCGGAGCCAGCGTCAGCATGCCGGTGTCGGTGTTGGTGGAATTATCTTCCGTCACGGCCCCGTCAACGTCGCCGGTGATGGGGTTGGCAGCGATTACTATCGTGAACATCAGGGTATCGGTGTCGGTCATATCGCTGTCGCTGTCGCCCACCGTATAGGTATAGTTGGTCAAAGCCTGCATCGCCGTCGGTGTGCCGCTCAGGGTGTTGCCACTCAAGGTTAGGCCGTTCGGCAAAGCCGGGGTGATGCCATAGCTCAATGCGCCGTTGCCGCCGGTGGCGGTCGGCAGGGTGATGTCGCTGATACCCACGTCCATGGTGTAGCTCTGGGCGTCAATGCTCTCCCCGAGGTCGAATACCGGGGCGCGGTTGGCGGTGATCGGTACCGTGCCGGTCGTCAGATCGCCGTCACCGACGTGCCCGGCGGCCCGTAGCGTGACCAACAGCGTACCGTCAGTGGTGATGTCCGTGCCGTCATAGACCAGCGTCAGGGTGGCCACGGTATTGCCACTGTTGGGGGCAACACCGGACACCGTTACACCGCCCACAGTGGTCAGTGTGAAGTCGTCCGCACTCAAGGTGCTCACGTATGTGCTATCCGTCAGCGTCACCGTCACCGTGGCGCCGTTCAGGTCCGCTTCGGTCAGCGGCGCCGGCACGGCCAGCATCGCTACGGGCGCCGCCGCACGGGTTACCCTGACCGTATAGGCTCGCGTTACGCTGCTTGCGGACCTTACCTCAATGGCAATCGGCACCACCGCGCCCGCCATCAGGTCAATGGCCACACTGTCGCTGCCGCTGTCTACCGCAACCCCGTTCACGGTAATCGTTGCGCCCCTAATCGCACTGTTGGCAGTCGGCGTCACGGTCACACTGGCGATGTTGTGGGCTACGACGACGTTATAATCGGCAATGGCGGGGTCAAATGGCGGCATCAGGTCGCCAGCGGAAATCGTCAGGCCGCTCAGGGAGACATCGGCCTGCTGGTAGGCAAACAGTTGCCCCGAGGAGATCCGCAGGCAATTGCTTACGCCGCTGGTGGCAGCGACAATGGCATCGGCATCATCCCGCGAGCAGACAAAATGGGCGGCGAGGACGGTATCGTCAATAAGGAAGCCATCGCCGCTAGTTGCAGTGCTAATGGTGCCCAGAGTATCCAACACCCTGTTAAAAATGCCAATAGACAGACCGGTTCCCGCTGTCAACATGCTGTTGTCTTGCAAATTCAAATTCGCAAGCATATTCAGCGGTTCGAAAATAGATGGGGGCAATGTGGTGAAGGCGTTGCCGGACAACCACAAAGTCCTCAGCGCACTCAAACCTTCAGACAAACCGAAGGGCAGTGTGGTCAGGCCGCTGTTGACCAGAAACAATTCCTCAAGCGCCGTCAAACCGGCAAAAATTTCGGCATCGAGTGTAGTGAGTTGGTTGTTGGACAAACGCAATTCCCGAAGCGCCGTCAAATCGGCAAAAATATCTTTGGGCAGTGCGGTCAGGCTATTGTCACTTAAATTCAAACTCGCCAGCATCGGCAAGCCGGCAAAATCACCGCTTTGCAGCGAATCGATCATCCGAGAGCTCAGATCAAGGCTGGTAATTGATTGCAGATCGGCCTCCGTCACACTCGTGCAGTCGGGGGCGGGAGTAATCGTAGCGCGGATCACACCGATCACCGCTGCCGTGCGCCTGCAGATATTGATGCCGGTACTTGCGCTAATCGGCACACTGCCGGCGGGCACATCGTCGCTGCCGGTATGCCCGGCAGCCGCTACCGCAACCAGTAAATTGCCAGCGGCGCTCAGGTCTCTGCCGCTAAACCCCAGCGTCAGCGTGGCGACCATACCGTCGGTGCGCACAACTTCGCTCACCGTCACGCTGCCCCCGGTTACGGTATCGCTGGTTATGAAATGCGCCGGCGTCAGCATATCTACGTATTCGGTGCCGGTCAGCGTAACCGTTACTGTCGACGCCGTGTCCGCGAACAGGGCGGCCTCGGTCAGCGGTGGCGTGGCGACCAGCGCCGCCGTGGGCGCCGTCGTCACCAAGCGGGTAGCCCTCACCGTGTAGGTCTGCGTGGTGCCGCCTGCGGCCGTAACCACAATGTTAATCTCCGCCGCCACGCCCGGCATCAGCAGGTCAATGGCGTCGCTGGTGTTGCCGCTGGTGACGGCGGCGTTGTTGACGGTAATGGTGGCGCTGCTCTGGGCGGCGGTCGGCGTTACCATCACGCTGGCGACGCTGTTGGCCAGGGTGACGGCATAGGCGGTGGTGGAGGGGTCAAACGGCGGCACCAGAATGCCTTCGGAAATCGTCAGGCTGCTCAAGGAGGCATCGGCCTGCTGGTAGGCGTTCAACTGCTCCGAGGAGACCCGCAGACAGTCGTCCACGCCAGTGGCATCTACGATGCGCATGGCGTCGGCCCGCGAGCAGACAAAATGAGCAAGGCGGACCGTATTGTCAATCGAGAAGGCGGATCCAGAGGAGGGCTCAGGGGGGATTAAAATCGGGCCCAGCATGCCGAGCACATCGTCAAACACCCCGGCGGGCAGACCGGTGTCCGCCGTGAACAAGTTGTCGTGCAAACTCAAATTTGTCAGTGACGACAAGCCGTCAAAAATGTTGGCATCCAGTTCGGTGAGATTGTTATCGTCCAAAAACAAACTGAAAAGCCCCGACAAGCCGGCAAAAACATCGTTAGGCAATTCAGCAAGGCGGTTGTCATTCAAAGTCAAAATACCCAGCTGCGACAAACCGTTAAATATACTGGCGGGGAGTGCGTTGAGGAGGTTGCGGTCCAAACGCAACGTGACTATCTCCGACAAGCCGTTAAAAATGCCAGCATCCAATGTGGCGAGTTGATTGACACTCAAATCCAAACTCAGCAGCGCCGTCAAACGGGAAAAAATATTGGGGGGCAGTGCGGTCAGACCGTTACCGTTCAAATGCAATTGCATCAAAGCCGTCAATTCGTCAAAAACATTGGGGGGCAGTGCGGTCAGGCGATTGGTGTTCAAATCCAAAATCTGAAGCGCGGTCAAGCCAGCGAAAACATTGGCGGGTAGCGCGCCGAGACTGTTGATGCTCAGATCCAAATCCTGAAGCGCGGTCAAGCCAGCGAAAACATTGTCGGGCAGCGCGCCGAGACTGTTGCTGCTCAGATCCAAATCCTCAAGCGCGGTCAAGCCAGCAAAAACATTGGCGGGCAGCGCGTCGAGTCTGTTGCGGCTCAGATCCAAATCCTGAAGCATGGTCAAGCCGGTAAAATCGCCTCCCTGCAATGCCGCGATGAGTCGGCCATTCAAATCCAGGGTCATAACCGCTGCCAGGTCAACATTCGTGCATTCGGTGGCCGAAGACTGGGCGACAATCCTGTCCCGCACCTGCCTCGTGCGGCCGCATACATTAGAGCCGGCGCTGGCGGTGATCGGGATGGTGTTGGTGGTCAGGGCGTCGGCGCCGGTGTGGCCTTCGGCGGCGAGGGTGACGGACAGGGTACTGGCGGCGGTGATGTCCTCGCCGCTGTACGCCAGCGTCAGCGTGGCGCCGGTGTCGCTGTCACGGGTGACATCGCTCACGCTCACAGTCCCGACGACGGTATCCGTCACGCTGAAGTGGCTTTGCATCAGGGTGCCGGTCGCCTCGTACTCGGTGTTGGTCAGCGTGACGGATACCGTCGATGCCGTGGCGGCGAACAGATTGGCCTCGGTCACGGTGCCGGCCAGGGTGGCGGTGGCGGCGGTCTGCGCGAGGGACGGTGCCGGCGTGATTATGGCGGCTAACAGCAACAGCGCGGCCAGATGTTTCAGCATGAGGTTCCCCTGCCGCTTGTGCAGCCGGTCATATTTTCGGGGGGTGGGGGTGAACACTGCTATGTTTGCAGCCTGGTGTATATTGGTATCTTTCATAGTCTCCGTCTCACTAGTGTAATTTAGTAATTGAGTGTGGTTTAGTAATTGAAAGTCGCTTCGGCATTTTTATTGCAATACGCTACCCACAATTATAGCAGATTTTTTCAGTTTCTCAAACCCTCTTGGTAAAAATTCCGCCTTGCGCTTTCCTCATCGGGCCGGCTTGCCCGGCGGAGATTTGTGTGATTCTGTTTTGGGCTGGGTCAGATTAGCGTAACGAATGTTATAATCAATGCAGGCTGGGTAAGTAGCGCACCAATACTCTATTTAACAAGTCTTAGCTCTAAAGTCTCTTGAGTCTGTTTTAGTCGCTGGCTGATTTGTGAGCATGAGCTACCTGCCTACAACTTCACTATCAACCCAACTGCGGCGATGATGACGCCGGCAAGGATGATGTTCCAGCGTTGCATTCTCATTTCTAATTTGGCCATTTGTGCGGCTATTTTCATTTCCAATGCGGCTATTTGTCCGGTCATTCGTTCGGTCATTTTTGTTTCCGATGCGGCGATTTGTCCGGTCATTTGTGCGGTCATTTTTGTTTCCGATGCGGCGATTTGTCCGGCGATTTGTCCGACTATTTTCGTTTCTAATTCGGCAAGGTCGGTTTTGGTCGCTACGTCTGCGGGGGATCCGAGTCCTTCTACTGCTCTTTCGGCGGTGTCCTCGGATACGTGGGCTTCTATCAGGGCTTTGTACAGGGCGGTTGTGCTCATGGTTGTTGTCTCGACAATTTAATCATCTGCCTATAGCTTCACGATCAACCCAAATGCGGTGAGCATCAATCCAACTGCGGCGATGATGACGCTGGCAAGGATGATGTTCCAGCGTTGCATTCTCATTTCTAATTCGGCTATTTGTGCGGTCATTTTCGTTTCCGATGCGGCTACTCGTTCGGTCATTTTTGTTTCCGATGCGGCGATTTGTCCGGTCATTTGTGCGGTCATTTTTGTTTCCGATGCGGCTATTTGTCCGGCGATTTGTCCGACTATTTTCGTTTCTAATTCGGCAAGGTCGGTTTTGGTCGCTGCGTCTGCGGGGGATCCGAGTCCTTCCACTGCTCTTTCGGCGGTGTCCTCGGATACGTGGGCTTCTATCAGGGCTTTGTACAGGGCGGTTGTGCTCATGGTTGTTATGCCGAACAGTTCGGGAGCGGGTTTGGTTTCGATCGTTTCAATTCAATCATCAGAATTGTTCCTCTTTCATAAGTATGATCTGTCAGAGCTCTTGGGCACTAAGCTAAATTGTTAATGGCCTAAACTTTGTATAGCAGGATTATGGGGGGTTGTCAATGGTTTTTAAACCCTCAACCCCTCTCCCTCTGGGTGTTACGTCAGGGGTGAGGGGGATACTGCCGGTTTTTTAAATGATTTCGGCATTGGGCGCAATCTGGTACACTGGGATGATGAAGGGATTGGTGGATGGTTTTCAAAGAAGGGTAGACTACCTGCGTATTTCTGTGACGGATCGTTGTGATTTTCGCTGTGTGTATTGTATGGAAGAGGATATGCAGTTTGCGCCTCGTGCTAAGCTGCTGACTCTGGAAGAGTTGCTTTGGGTAGCCCGGGCGTTTACGCAGTTGGGGGTGCGGAAAATCAGGATCACGGGGGGTGAGCCGCTTGTGAGAAGGAATGTGCTTGATCTGCTGAATGAGCTGGGACATCTGCCGGGTTTGGCGGAGTTGGTGATTACGACTAACGGTTCGCGGCTTGCGGATATGGCGCAGGAACTCAGAATGGCGGGGGTGAAACGGGTTAATGTGAGTCTGGATTCTCTGGACCCGGTTAAATTCCGGGATATAACGCGGGTGGGTGAGTTGGAACGGGTGCTGGCGGGGATCGAGGCGGCTCTGCAAGCGGGTTTTGATCGGGTGAAAATTAATGCGGTTATTTTGAAGAATCGGAACCATGAGGAGGTGCTGGATCTGGTGAGCTTTGCGGTGGAGCGAGGGATCGATGTTAGTTTTATCGAGGAAATGCCGCTGGGAGTAAATAGTGATCATGATCGGGCAGCGGTGTATTACTCGAGTGATGAGATCAGGCGTGATATCGAGGAGAAATTCAGGCTTGTGGAGACGGATGAGTCTACGGGAGGGCCGTCCCGGTATTTCAGGTTGGCGGGGGTGAGTACGCGGGTGGGTTTTATATCGCCGCATAGTCATAATTTTTGTGATCGGTGTAATCGTGTGCGGTTGACTTGCGAGGGGCGTCTGTTGCTTTGCCTGGGACAGGAGCATTCGGTGGATCTGAAGGAGGTGATTCGGGCTAATCCGGGTGATCTGGAGGCGCTGAAACAGGCGATCGTGGATTCGATGGCGATTAAACCAAAGGGGCATGATTTTGATCTGGGGGCGAAACCGGTGATTTTTCGGCATATGAATGTGACGGGGGGGTAGTGCGCATTGCGCTATAGTCCTGAGTTGACGAGCGCGGGCCTGCCTGCTACACAGCGGGCCTGCGCTATGGATGAGTATCAGAATCGCCGTGAGTTGAACGTGGCGGATGAGCGGCCGTTGACGATCTATGTGGATAGTTATGAGATTGTGACGCTGATGACGATCGGTTCAGATCCGGAGTTGCTTGTGCTTGGTTATCTGAAAAATCAGGGGCTGATCGATGCGCTGGAGGAGGTTGTGTCGGTGCAGGTGGATTGGGAGGTGGCGGCGGCGGCGGTGACGACTACTTCGGAGCGGGATGATTGGCAGGAGAGACTGGGACCGAGGATCGTGACTACGGGCTGTGGGCAGGGGACGGTTTTCGGGGATGTTATGGCGAGTCTGGATGAGCAGGTTATTGCGCCGGTCCGGTTGAAGCAGTCGGAGATTTACGCGCTGTTGAAAAACCTGAATGAGTATAATGATGTGTATAGAAGTGCCGGAGCCGTGCATGGCTGCGCTTTGTGCGAGGGTTCGTCTGTTTTGTTTTTTGTAGAGGACGTGGGGCGGCATAATGCGGTGGATGTGATCGCGGGCAAGATGTGGCTGGAGGGTATGTCGGGGGCGGGTAAGTTTTTTTATACTACGGGGCGGCTGAGTTCGGAGATGGTGTTGAAGGTTGCGCAGATGGGGATCCCGGCGTTGCTGTCGCGTTCAGGGATTACGAATATGGGGCTGAGGCTTGCGCAGGATAAGGGTATCACGCTGATTTCGCGTTTACAGCGCAAGCATTTTCTGGTGTACAACGGTACGGAGTATATTGATTATGATGTTTCGTTGCCGCCAAAGCTGGAGGTGAGTAATGTGCAGCGGGCGCAGGACACTGGTTTGACTCCCCGCTGATAAAGGGGGGGGGGAAGTCAAGTGCCTCCTTCTCTGCAATTTATATGTTGTTTTTGCCTTTGTGGAGAGGCCACTCTACAAAGGGGGCGTGAGGGGCACCGACCGCAATTAGGGGAGGATCTCATTACATTATCGGCCATCCGTCCTGACCGGGATATGCGCCGTTTCCAGGAGCGTTTGCGTACTCGTCGCCTTGACGGCGGTGATGCGCAAAATGTTGCGGCTGCTGAATGCGATCGCGCGGCGCGGTACACCGTGGGTAGAAAATTATCCACAAACCGCTTAAAAGGCTTGACTTGGAACACAGATACTCCTGCGATCATGTACACGAAAGCAGGAATGGCGGGGGTGGCGCAGGCATGGCAGGGGCAGGTCCCGGGACTCTTTCGACCAAAATTCCGCATTTCTCCCGCGCTCATGCAATATCCGGGTTAGAATGCCCGGCGTGGTGACCTCTATCGCAAATCGCTTCGCCTTGCCGGCGATACGCCGATGCGACGCTCTGGCCCTGGTCGCGTCGGTGATCGGCCCTTTGCTGCTCTATGTGCGCACGCTGCCGCACACGGTCGTTCTGGAGGACGACGGCATGTTCCTGATGGTGGCAGCGCATCTCGGCATCGCCCACCCGCCCGGTTATCCGCTGCATACACTGTTGAGTCATCCGTTCACCTGGCTTCCCTTCGGCACACCGGCGTTCGCCGGTCATCTGTCGAGCGCGGTGTTTGGCGCGCTGGCGTGTGGCATGGTGTATCTGTGCGCCCGTTTGCTGCGCACCGGCTGGCTGCCGGCTTTGACCGCCGCCTGGCTGTTGGGCGCCTCGGAGCATTTCTGGTCGCAGGCCATCATCACCGAAGTCTACACGCTCAATGCGCTGCTGCTGTTCACGGTCTATGCGCTGATCCTCCATGGTGTTCGCCACCCGGCGCAATCCGCTATCTGGATCGCGGCCGCATCGCTCTACGGACTGAGCCTGGCGAACCACTGGCCGCTGATGGTCCTGGCCTTTCCGGGCCTGCTGCTGGCTGCCCTGCCGGTGCGCAAAACGCTGCTCCCCAGGCTGCCTTTGCTGGTTGCGGTTTCCCTGCTGGCCGCGATGCTGCCCTACACGTGGATGGTAGGGCGCTCCTGGTCGGAGCCGCTCATCAGCTTCTACGGCCCGATCTCCGATTGGAAGGGATTCTGGTTCTATGTCAGCCGAAGCGGTTATTCGGAAGTCGATACCAGCGCCGTCGCCGGCTGGCTGGACCGCCTTGGGTATCTGCAATGGTTTGGCAGACAACTCTTCTGGCAACTGACGCCGCCAGGTTGCCTGCTCGCCCTGTTGGGCCTCGTCGTTCTGGCGCGGCAGCGACTGAGCGAGACAGGTTCGGGCCTGCTCGTGTTTGTGGGCAACAGCCTTATGCTGATCCTGTTGCTGGGCTTCGAATTCGATGCCTTTCAGGTCTCGATATTCCGGCCCTATACACTGGCCTGCTACGGGATGATGGCGCTCTGGCTGGCAGTTGCCCTGGAGTTTCTGCCTGGATACGCGCGCGCCCGGTTCAGGGTCTTCGCCGGCCGGCGCGGCCCGATCGCGATCGGAGCGGCGGTTGCAGGCATGGTCGTCTTTCTGGTGCAGGCGAACTGGCCTTTGAACGACCGCTCCGCCAGTGACTTCACACAGCGCTACGCCGATACGATATTCAGCCTGCTGCCCCAGAATGCGGTGCTGTTCGTCTACGGCGATATGGATACAGGTCCGCTGGGTTACTACCAGTTTGTCGAGCAACGCCGGACGGATATCACAATGCTGGAGCTGCAGGGCCTGGTGTATGGGAAACGTCTGTTTGAGTTTTCGCTGCCCCAAGAGCGCAAAGAGAAAAGATTGTGGGAGTTCATCGACGGAACCAAGCGCACCGTGTTCTTCACAACCGATAAGGGATTCCCAAAGCGCCACGGGATTCGCCACCATGGTTTCGTCAAGGAACTCGTTCGCGGTTCCAAGCCCGGCACCGTTGAGTTGAAGCCCAATACGGCGATCGAACGCTATTTCGAATACCTCGTACACCTGAGGCCCGTCGACAGATGGGAGCAGCTGCGCCGGAACGAGTTGCTCTACGCATATGGTGGCTACCTGGGATACGTCGTATTTTCGGACGATCCTGGCCTGCTAAAACGAATGCAACCTGCGCTTGAACTGGCAAATCGGAATATCTTCGCACTCATCGGGATGATGGAAGTGTTGCTGCAAAATGACGGTGATTCACATCTGGCCCAGATTGAAGCCTGGCTCGGGGACGTGCAGCACTGGCAACACGAGTTCCTGACCAGGGAGTGGCGGGCCCGGTTTCTCTATTGGCAAGGGGTCTTGCGGCTTCGCCTGGGCGACAAGGGCGCTGCGCTGGAATTGTTCAGAAAATCGCGCGCCGTCTATCCCCTTGAGAACAATGAGTCCATCAAGGCTTTGATGAAGCGATATGCCCATTGAACGCCTCCTAAGTTAGAATGCCCGGTATGGTGACATCCGTGACGAACCGCTTCGCCTTGCCGGCGATACGCCGATGCGACGCCCTGGCCCTGACCGCGTCGGTGATCGGCCCTTTGCTGCTCTATGTGCGCACGCTGCCGCACACGGTCGTTCTGGAGGACGACGGCCTGTTCCTGATGGTGGCAGCGCATCTCGGCATCGCCCATCCGCCCGGCTATCCGCTGCACACGCTGTTGAGCCATCCGTTCACCTGGCTTCCCTTCGGAACTCCGGCGTTCGCCGGTCATCTGTCGAGCGCGGTGTTTGGCGCACTGGCGTGCGGCATGGTGTATCTGTGCGCCCGTTTGCTGCGCACCGGCTGGCTGCCAGCCCTGGCCGCCGCCTGGCTGTTGGGCGCCTCGGAGCATTTCTGGTCGCAGGCCATCATCACCGAAGTCTATACGCTCAACGCGCTGCTGCTGTTCACGGTCTATGCGCTGATCCTCCATGGTGTTCGCCATCCGGCGCAATCCGCTATCTGGATCGCGGCCGCAGCGATCTACGGGTTGAGCCTGGCAAACCACTGGCCGCTGATGGTCCTGGCCTTTCCGGGCCTGCTGCTGGCTGCCCTGCCGGTGCGCAAGACGCTGCTCCCCAGGCTGCCTTTGCTGGTTGCGACTTCCCTACTGGCTGCGGTGCTGCCCTATACGTGGATGGTATTGCGCTCCTGGTCGGAGCCGCTCACCAGCTTCTACGGCCCGATCACTAATTGGGAAGGATTCTGGTTCTATATCAGCAGAAGCGGTTATTCGGAAGTCGATACCAGCGCCGTCGCGGGCTGGCTGGACCGCCTTGCGTACCTGCGCTGGTTCAGCGGGCAACTTTTCTGGCAACTAACTCCGCCAGGTTGCCTGCTTGCCCTGTTGGGCCTCGCCGTTTTGGCGCGACGGCGACTGAGTGAGGCGGGTTCGGGCCTGCTTGTGTTTCTGGGCAACAGCCTTATGCTGATCCTGTTGCTGGCCTTCGAATTCAATGCGTTTCAGGTCGCGATATTCCGGCCCTATGCACTGGTCTGCTACGGGATGGCGGCGCTCTGGCTGGCGGTTGGCCTGGAGTTTCTGCCTGGATATGCAGGCGGCCGGTTCAGGGTCTTTGCCGACCGGCGCCGGGTCTGGACCGGCCTGATGGGCGTGGCGGTTGCGGGCATGGCCGTCTTTCTGGTGCAGGCAAACTGGCGTTTGAACGACCGCTCCGCCAGCGACTTCGCACAGCGCTACGCCGATACGATATTCAGCCTGCTACCCGAAGATGCGGTGCTGTTCGTCTCTGGCGATGCGGAGACAAGTCCGCTGGGATACTACCGCTTTGTCGAGCAGCGCCGGGCGGATATCATGCTGCTAAGCCAGCAGGGAGTGGTTTATAAGAAGCGCCTGTTTACATCAAGGCAGCCCCAAGAGCGCAAAACGGAAATCCTGCGGGAGTTCGTCGACGGAACCAGGCGCACCGTGTTCTTCACGACCGATAAGGGATCCCCAAAGCACCACGGGGTTCGCCATCACGGTTTCGTCAAGGAATTCGTTCGCGGCTCCAAGCCCGGCACCGTGGAGTTGAAGCTCAATACGGCGGGGGAGCACTATTTCGAATACCTCGCGCACCTGAAACCCATTGGCGGATGGGAGCAGATGCGCCGGAACCATTTGCTCTACATCTATGGGGGCTACCTGGGATACGTCGTCTTGTCGGACGACCCGGACCTGCTAAAACGAATGCAAGCTGCGCTCGAACTGGCAAATCGGGAGGTCTACTCTCTCAATGGGATGGCGGAAGTGTTGCTGGCGTACGGCGGCGATTCGCATTTTCTCCAGGTCGAAGCATGGTTCGAGGAGGCGCAACACCGGCAAGGCAGGTCCATTCCCAGGAAATGGCAGGGCCGGTTTCTCTATTGGCAAGGTGTCTTGCAGCTCCGCCTGGGCGACAAGGACGCTGCGCTGGCTTTGTTCAGAAAATCTCGCACCGTCTATCCCCATCCGGACAATGAAAGCATCAGGGCCCTGAAGCACTTTGACCGATGATTGGCCTGCGCCAGTTCCAAGCTCCGACGATGAACCGGAATTCCCGATTCGGCATAGGCGCGATACGCCGATGCGACACCCTGGCCCTGACCGCGGCGGTGATCGGACCTTTGCTGCTCTATGTGCGCACGCTACCGCACACGGTCGTTCTGGAGGACGACGGCCTGTTCCTGATGGCGGCAGCGCATCTCGGCATCGCCCATCCGCCCGGTTATCCACTGCACACGCTGTTGAGTCATCCGTTCACCTGGCTTCCCTTCGGCACTCCGGCGTTCGCCGGTCATCTGTCGAGCGCGGTGTTTGGCGCACTGGCGTGCGGCATGGTGTATCTGTGCGCCCGTTTGCTGCGCACCGGCTGGCTGCCGGCTTTGGCCGCCGCCTGGCTGTTGGGCGCATCGGGGCATTTCTGGTCGCAGGCCATCATCACCGAAGTCTATACGCTCAACGCGCTGCTGTTGTTCACGGTCTATGCGCTGATCCTCCATGGCGTTCGCCATCCGGCGCAATCCGCTATCTGGATCGCGGCCGCATCGCTCTACGGGTTGAGCCTGGCGAACCATTGGCCGCTGATGGTCCTGGCCTTTCCGGGCCTGCTGCTGGCTGCCCTGCCGGTGCGCAAGACGCTGCTCCCCAGGCTGCCTTTGCTGGTTGCGACTTCCCTACTGGCTGCGGTGCTGCCCTATATGTGGATGGTAGGACGTTCCTGGTCGGAGCCGCTCACCAGCTTCTACGGCCCGATCGCCGATTGGAAGACATTCTGGTTCTATGTCAGCCGAAGCGGTTACTCGGGAGCCGATGCCAGCGCCGCTGCAGGCTGGCTGGATCGCCTTGGGTACCTGCAATGGTTTGGCAGGCAACTTTTCTGGCAACTGACGCCGCCAGGTTGCCTGCTTGCGCTGTTGGGCCTCGCCGTTCTGGCGCGGCAGCGGCTGAGCGAGGCGGGTTCGGGCCTGCTTGTGTTTGTGGGCAACAGCCTTGCGCTGATCTTGTTGCTGGCCTTCGAATTCAATGACTTTCGGGTCGCGGTTTTCCGGCCCTATTCACTGGTCTGCTACGGGATGGCAGCTCTCTGGCTGGCGGTCGGCCTGGAGTTTTTGTCTGGATATGTGCGCGCCCGGTTCAGCGCCTTTTCCGACCGGCGCGGCTGGGTCGTGACCGGCTTGGCGGGTGTGGCGGCTGCGGGCATGGTCGTCTTCCTGATGCAGGCGAACTGGCGTTTGAACGACCGCTCCGCCAGCGACTTCGCACAGCGCTATACCGATACGATATTCAGCCTGCTGCCCGAGGATGCGGTGCTGTTCGTCTTTGACGATTTGGATACAGGTCCGCTGGGATACTACCGGTTTGTCGAGCAGCGCCGAGCAGATATCACGCTGCTGAATCAACAGGGCCTGGTGTATGGGAGACGTCTGTTTGAGTTTTGGTTGCCCCAAAAGCGCAAAGCGGAAATCCTGCGGGAGTTCGTCGACGGAACCAAGCGCGCCGTGTTCTTCATGAGCTATAATAGATTCCCAAACCACCACGGGATCCGCGACTATGGTTTCGTCAAGGAATTCGTTCGCGGTTCCGAGCCCGGCACCATAGAGTTGAAGCCCAATACGGCGGTCGAACGCTATTTCGAATACCTCGTGAACCTGAAACCCGTCGACGAATGGGAGCGCATTCATCGGAATAAGCTACTCCACTCATATGGGAGCTATCTGGGATATGTCATATTATTAGACAACCCGGTTCTGCTCGAACCGATGCAACATGCAATCGAACTGGCACATCAGAATATCTTCGCTCGCTTCGGGATGGCTGAAGCGCTGCTGCACAACGACGGTGATTCACATATAGCCCAGATTGAAGCCTGGATCGGGGAGGCGCAGCACCGGCAAGACAGGTCCATTCCCAGAGAGTGGCAGGGCCGGTTTCTCTATTGGCAAGGCGTCTTGCAGCTTCGCCTGGGCGACAAGGACGCTGCGCTGGCTTTGTTCAGAAAATCTCGCACCGTCTATCCCCATCCGAACAATGAGGCCATCAGGGCGCTTGAGGACTTTGGTCGATGATCGGCCTGCGCACCGAGATCGCTGAACTTGCCATCGTCATCTGTTGAACGAGCGGGACAATGTCGAGTTTCCCTGCACCTTGCGCGAACAAAACGCGAATGAGAACAAACTCAATCTCCTGATATTGCTGGAATAGCGCTTCCGTTCCACAAGACTCTGGGACGCTATGTGCCTGTCCGCTGTTCACGCCTCCGATGAGGCGGTTTTGCGCAGCATCATGAGGCCTGTTAAAATACCCGATATGGTGAACTCTGTCGCGAACCGCATCGCATTGCCGGCGATACGCCGATGCGATGCCCTGGCGCTGGCGGCGGCGGTGATCGGCCCTTTGCTGCTCTATGTGCGCACGCTGCCGCACACGGTCGTTCTGGAGGATGACGGCCTGTTCCTGATGGCGGCAGCGCATCTCGGTATCGCCCATCCGCCCGGTTATCCGCTGCACACGCTGTTGAGTCATCCGTTCACCTGGCTTCCCTTTGGAACACCGGCGTTCGCCGGCCATCTGTCGAGCGCGGTGTTTGGCGCACTGGCGTGCGGCATGGTGTATCTGTGTGCCCGTTTGCTGCGCACCGGCTGGCTGCCAGCCCTGGCCGCCGCCTGGCTGTTGGGCGCCTCGAAGCATTTCTGGTCGCAGGCCATCATCGCCGAAGTCTACACGCTCAACGCGCTGCTGTTGTTCGCGGTCTATGCGCTGATCCTCCATGGTGTTCGCCATCCGGCGCAATCCGCTATCTGGATCGCGGCCGCATCGATCTACGGGCTGAGCCTGGCGAACCACTGGCCGTTGATGCTCCTGGCCTTTCCGGGCCTGCTGCTGGCTGCCCTGCCGGTGCGCAAGATGCTGCTTCCCAGGCTGCTGGTTGCGGTTGCCCTGTTGGCCGCGGCGCTGCCCTATACGTGGATGGTATTGCGCTCCTGGTCGGAGCCGCTCATCAGCTTCTACGGCCCGATCTCCGATTGGAAGGGATTCTGGTTCTATGTCAGCCGAAGCGGTTATTCAGAAGTCGATACCAGCACCGTCGCCGGCTGGCTGGACCGCCTTGCGTACCTGCGCTGGTTCGGTGTGCAACTTTTCTGGCAACTGACGCCGCCGGGTTGCCTGCTCGCCCTGTTGGGTCTCGTCGTTCTGGCGCGGCAGCGACTGAGCGAGGCGGCTTCGGGCCTGCTCGTTTTCCTGGGCAACAGCCTTGCGCTGATCCTGTTGCTTGCCTTCGAATTCGATGCGTTTCAGGTTGCGGTTTTCCGGCCCTATTCACTGGTCTGCTACGGGATGGCAGCTCTCTGGCTGGCGGTCGGCCTGGAGTTTTTGTCTGTATACGCGCGCGACCGGTTCAGCGCCTTTGCCGACCGGCGCGGCTGGGTCGTGACCGGCCTGGCGGGCGTGGCGGTTGCAGGCATGGTCGTCTTCCTGGTGCAGGCGAACTGGCGTTTGAACGACCGCGCCAACAGCGACTTCGCACAGCGCTACGCCGATACGATATTCAGCCTGCTACCCGAAGATGCGGCGCTGTTCGTCTACGCCGATATGGATACAGGTCCGCTGGGTTACTACCGCTTTGTCGAGCGGCGCCGGGCGGATACCACATTGCTGAACCAACAGGGCCTGGTGTATGGGAAGCGTCTGTTTGGGTTTCGGTCGCCCCAACAGCGCCAAGCGGAAATCCTGCGAGGGTTCGTCAACGGAACCGGGCGCGGCGTGTTCTTTACGGACGGGGACCATTTGCAGCACGGTCACGGTGTTCGTTACCACGGTTTCGTCAAGGAAGTCGTTCGAGGCGGCAGCCCCGGCGCCATAGAGTTGAGGCCTGATGCGGCGAGCGAGCGCTATTTCGAGTACCTCGTACACCTGAAACCTGTCGACAGTTGGGAGCAGTTGCGCCGGAACGAGTTGCTCATCACCTACGGCAGCTTCCTGGGATACGTTGTATTGTCGGAAAACCCGGTTCTGCTCGAACGGATGCAGCATGCGCTCGAACTGGCAAATCGGAATATCTTCGCGCTCACCGGGATGGCGGAAGTGTTGCTGGAACACGGCGGTGATTCACATCTTGCCCAGGTTGAAGCCCGGCTCGGGGAGGCACAGCGCCGGCAAGAGGGGTTCGTGACCAGGAAGCAGCAGGCCGGGTTTCTCTATCTGCAAGGGTTCTTGCGGTTTCGCCAGGGTGACAAAGATGCTGCCCTGGCATTGTTCAGAAAATCGCGCACCGTCTATCCCCATCCGGACAATGCGTCCATCAAGGCCCTTGCACAGCTTGCCCGATGATTGTGCCGCAGATCATGTCGGCGGCGGGCATGTGCTTCTTCTATTCGCAGATCGGCATGCAGGGCGCCTGTTGGGAGCAGGCAATTTCCCGGTAGATCAGGCGCCCCGCTGGCGCCGCGCCTCATAGAGCGCAATACCGGCGGCCACCGCCACGTTCAGACTCTCCACACTTCCAACCATCGGGATGGAAACCAGATAATCACAGGCGGCACGCACCGATTTTCGCATTCCCCTGCCCTCTCCTCCGAGCACCAGAGCAATTGCCCCGGCCAGATCCTGCTGATAGATCGTATTGCACGCATCACCGCTTGTGCCCACCACCCAGACCCCCGCCTTCTGCAACCGTCTGATAGTGCGCACAACATTCACGACGGTAAAAACCGGCACAGTTTCCACCGCACCGCTTGCCACCTTTGCCACAACCGGCGTAACTGCCGCCGCATTATCCCTGGGGATGATCACCGCCGAGACCCCGGCCGCATCGGCGGTGCGCAGACAAGCCCCCAGATTATGCGGATCCTGTACCTGATCCAACACCAGAAAAAGGTACGGTTCACCGGCGCCGCTGGCAAGCATCGCCTCCAGATCACCGCCGCCAATTGCCGCCGGCCTTTTCTCGATAATCACTCCCTGATGACGCGCACACTGGCCGCCGATCCTGTCCAGCTCAGACCGTGAGACCTCCTCAAACCCCAGCGATTGCTGCTCGGCCAATCTTTTCAGGCGCAGCAAGGCATTCGATTTTGAATGCCTTGCAAACCAGACACGCGCTATCCGCTCGTGCCGATCTTCCAGCACACGACGACAACTATGAATACCGTAAACCAGCTCCGTCTTCTTCACAGGATCGCATTACAGCACCGGATCGAAATCGATCTTTTTCTCATCCACACTCACACGCGACACAGTAACACGCATGCGCTCGGTCATTTTGAATTGTCTACCGCCGCGCTCACCATAGAGCCTGCATCCCGCCGCATCATAATGATAATAATCTGAAGGCAAGGCGCTGATATGGATCAAACCCTCAATATATATATCATCGAGCTCGACAAACAACCCGAATGAAGTAACAGAAGTAATCGTTCCATCAAAAGTCTCCCCCAGGTGGCCGCGCATATACATACACTTCATTCTCTGCGCCACATCACGCGCGGCCTCTTCCGCCCGCCGCTCCGTCTCCGAACAATGCCCGCCCAACTCCTGCACTGCCTGATCACTCATAGCGCCATCCCCTCCGTTTTCCAGCAAACGGCCAATCGCCCGGTGCGCCAACAAATCCGGGTAGCGGCGAATCGGGGAAGTAAAATGAGTATACACCTCAAAACCCAGGCCAAAATGGCCGGTATTATCGGCGCTGTACACAGCCAGGGGCATACTCTTCAACAACATCATCTCGATCAAATGCCCGTCTTCACTGCCCCGCACCTGCTCCAGCAAGGCCGCATAATCGCGAGTCGCAGGCTTGCCACCGCCGCCAAGCGCTATACCACCGGCCTGCTGCAAAAAAAACTTCAACTCCTCCAGCTTTTCCTCCTTGGGACTACCATGCACCCGGTAAAGAGCCGGCGCCCCGCTCCGCCGCAGATAATCCCCGGCCGCGACATTGGCGGACAACATAAACTCCTCGATAATCCGGTGCGCATCATTCCTGACCAGCGGATGCACCCCCTTTATATCACCCCCTTCGCTAAACTCGAACCTCGTCTCGACCGTAGAAAACTCAATCAACGCCTGCCGCCGGCGATACCCATTCAATATACGGTACAAATCGTACAGCCGGTCCAGCGCAGCCACAATATCCTGATACTTCTCTCTGACAACCCGGTCGCGATCAACCACCATAGCGGCCATTTCATTGTAGCTCAGCCTGGCGGACGAACGAATCACCGCCTTGACAAAGTCGTACCGCTCGACCCTGCCCTGCTGGTCTATACGCAACTCACACACCAGGCTGAAGCGATCGACGCCCGGATTCAAAGAACACAAGCCATTGGACAGCGCCTCCGGCAGCATTGGAATCACCCGCCGGGGGAAATAGACCGAAGTGCCGCGTTTCCTTGCCTCCCTGTCCAGCGCGGTTTCCGGCTTCACATAATGAGCAACGTCCGCAATGGCCACCAGCAGACGCCAACCGCCGCCCTGCCTTTCACAAAACACCGCATCATCGAAATCACGCGCATCCTCTCCATCTATAGTCACAAACGCCAGCGAACGAAAATCCCGGCGGCATTTCAACTCACACTCCAACTCATCCGAATCCAGATGCTCACCCGTTTTTCCCAGCACATTCCTGACCGCATCCGGCCAATGACAAGGCAACTTATAGGAGCGGATCGCGATTTCCGCCGCCATATCCACGTTCATTACATCGCCGATAATCTCAACCACCTTGCCGACAGGCTGAACATGCCTGTCCGGTTGCTGCACAATCTCCACAACAACAAACTGTCCGGGCGCCGCCTGCAAGGTCTCCTGCGGAACAAGAATATCCTGATGCAGACGCTTATTATCCGGCACAACAAAACTCACACTGCCCTCCCGGTAAAAACGCCCGACCACGCGCAGATTGGCCCGCTCCACCACCTCAACCAGCGCCCCCTCCTTCTTGCCCCTTTTATTGACCCCAATCAACCTGACCACTGCGCGATCGCCATGCAGCAGCGAGCGCATCTCCCGTGGAGAAAGAAACAGATCATCCCCGCCGCCGTCCGGCACAAGAAAACCATAGGCATCGGGATGAGCGATGACCCGCCCGCAGATCAGATCCATTTTCTCGATAAGCCCGTAGCGTCCCCGCCTGTTCCTCACCAACTGACCGTCCCGCACCATCGCCCCCAGCCGTCTCCTCAACGCATGCAAGGCATCCTCGGCGCTAATACCGAATTTTTCGGCAATATCCCGCCGTTTTTGAGGCTTGCCTGTTGAACGAAGAAAATCCCTGATAGTATCGCGCTCGGGCAGCACTATAGCGCTTTTCGAGGCCGTTTTCGGCGAGTTCGCTGCCTTATTCATCGCAGACATTTATATATTGACAACATCATTTGCTCCCGGTAAAGTTCGGTATCCTTCATTAAAATATCAAATATCAGCTATAGCCTTGCCGAAGTGGCGGAATTGGTAGACGCGCTAGCTTCAGGTGCTAGTGGGGGCAACCCCGTGGAGGTTCAAGTCCTCTCTTCGGCACCATTCATGAATACCCGCACTGTACCACATCCCCCCTTCCCCGTCATGCGGCGACAGAATTAAGCCGGTCGGCGGCAAGCGCGACGTAGTTGGAGCCCGTCATGCAGCGACAGAATTAAGCTGGTCGGCGGCAAGCGCGACGTAGTTGGAGCCCGTCATGCGGCGACAGAATTAAGCCGGTCGGCGGCAAGCGCGGCGTAGTTAGAGCCCGTCATGCAGCGACAGAACTACCACCGCAACACCGCCGGGCAACAATAAAAAACTGTGGCATCCATCACACATTTAACCGCCTGCCGTCCCCGATTACATAGTACAATAAAAACCCAAAACAACCGTAGCCCGCCGCCATTTATCCGCGAGACCAGTGGCCAGGCCCGGCGCTACCCAAAAGGGGGATACCATGTTTGAAGAAAATAAGCATGAACATAACATTGCCGTATTGATTGATGCAGACAACGCCCCGGCCAGATCGGTGCAGAGGATCTTTGCCGAACTGGCCAGCCATGGCAAGGTAACCATACGCCGGGCCTATGGAAACTGGAAAAGCAGCCGGCTCGCGGGATGGGAGAGCGTCCTGCAGGAATACGCCATACAGCCCTTCCAGCAATACGACCTGACTGCCAGGAAAAATGCCACCGACATCGCCATGGTAGTAGATGCAATGGACATCTTACACTCCAGGGGGATTGACGGCTTTTGCCTGGTTTCCTCCGACTGTGACTTCACCCCCCTGGCCACGCATATACTATCCCAGGGGAAAACAGTCATTGGTTTCGGCGAGCGCAAAACCCCCACCGCATTCGTCAACGTCTGCTCCATCTTTCTATATCTGGACGAAGAGCAGGCAAAAAAGTCCCCCAACACCGGCAGTGCCAAACTGAAGCAGGACACCGGACTGATCAACCTGATTCGGGACGCCATTTCCGGCACAGAAAACGAAGAAGGCTGGGCACCTCTCGGCAGGGTAGGCTCACACATATCCAACCGGGCCTCCTTCGACCCGCGCAACTACGGCTACCCCAGGCTCAGCGATCTCATCAAGGCCATTGACCTGTTCGAACTCAAGCGTGACGAAAAAAAACAATTTGAAATCCGGGACAGCAGAAAAAACCAGGGATCGGATACCACCCCTCGCACCGACTCCTGATTGATTTTCCACCCGTAAAACGCCTGTTCAAGCCAGTTTCGCCGGCGCGCCAGTTGTATCCATAGCCTTCTCTGCAATTCCTGCCTCCTGTTCTGGATCCCTGCCCCTGCTCAGGTCCGGGGATAAACCTTTCGCAGGAGTGGCGGAGGCACGGCGGGCCGTCCAGAAATAAATTTTGTGTTTTTATAAAATTTGCAATTAATAATGGTAGCGAGGTTATAAGATGATAAATAAAATACGGATTTCATTTTTTGGTTATTTTTTATTTATTATTACTATTATATTAGATCTCATAAATAGAAATTTATTATAGTAGATTGAATAATTCACAATATTTAATTCATTTAATATTTTTTTAATTTCATTGATATTTAGTAAATTTAGATTTTCTTCTTTACTTAAAAATTCAAATCTCAATAATCTTAATAGAGATCTGTGAATTTTTTTTGGCAATAAATGTAGTAAAGGTAACTTGGTGTGAAAATCTAAAGGAAAATTTCTGTTAGGGGTCGTTATGAATATGTGTTCTTTAGAAATCCTGAATAGCTCATTGATTAATTGTTTTTGTTCATTGTAGTTTCCAACGTGTTCAATTGTGGCTGAACAAAAGGATATGTCATAACTATCATTTTCCAGTTTGGTGTTTCTTGCATCACCAATAATAAAATTACTTGTTGCAAATATATTTTTGAGAATATTGCAATTTTGATTTGAAAAACCAGTTATATTTTCTTTCCATTTATAAAGTTGGAAGATTATATTTTCATATTCTTCTAAAATTGGAGTTGTTCCAACATCGATTATTTTTGTATTTTGGTTATAAGATACATTGTTTTCAAAAATGTTAAAAATTTTTATCCTGTTTTTTAAGATAAATTTATTTAAGATTTTATCTATTGCAGGTATTTTTAATCTATAATTTTTTTTGTCTATGTGCATTAACCCTGCTTCAATTAAGAATATTTCTTGCTGTTCAGCAAGATGCCAACAGGATATTGCCAGCGGCGGGCCTGGCGAATGCGGCGGCGATTAGGCCCGGGTCTTGCTCCTTTGTCCGAGCCATTTGGCAACGGACGGCGGGACCATCTCCTGTGCCTTGCGGCTGACATAGATGCCAATGTGCCCTCCGGGAAATTCCAGATCGGTGTAGTCGCCTGAGCCGACGCATGCTTTCAATGCCCTGGAGGAGTCAGGCGGCACGAGATGGTCGTCTCTGGCGAAGATATTGAGAACCGGCATCCGAATGTTGCGCAAATCGACGGCGTGCTGGCCAATTTTTATCTTGCCTTTTATCAGGTTGTTGGCCTGATAAAAGTCTTTTATGAATTGGCGGTAGGCTTCTCCTGCTTGATCGGGGCTGTCAAATATCCATTTTTCCATGCGTATAAAGTCTTTGAGCTTCTGCCTGTCATCGAGCAGGTCAATCAGTTCCATGTATTTCTGCCCCATCAGCCGAAATGGCTTCAGGCTGAGAAAGGTCCAGTTGAGTAATTCTCCGGGGATGTTGCCGTAGGTGTCCACCAGTAAGTCTATGTCGACGTTGCGCACGATACTGCTGAGCAGGTCGTCCGGGGTGTGGAAATCAACGGGGGTGACGGTGGTAATAAGATTGCGGACTTTTTCAGGGTGGAGCGCACTGTAACAGCAACTGAATGTGCCGCCCTGACATATGCCGAGTATGTTGATCTTTTTCAGCTTGTGTTTTTTGCATATCCAGTCGACGCAATGGTCGATGTAGCCGTTGATGTAGTCATCAAGGCTCAGATAACGGTCGGCTCCGTCGGGATACCCCCAGTCGATCAGATAGAGGTCCAGGCCGGCATGCAGTAGTCCTTGAATGATGGAGCGTCCATCTTGCAGATCGGCCATGTAGGGACGGTTGACCAGCGCATATACGATAAGCAGCGGAACCGGGTTGGGCTTCTTTGTATGAGGGGTGTAGTGATACAGTACCAGCTTGTCTTCCCGATATACGGCTTCTTTTGGGGAAACGCCAACTTCAACGTCGCCAATTTCAGCCAGAGTGGTGAATCCGCGCATGAGTTTGCTGTTGAAGCGGGAAACTTCTTCGGCGATGTGCTCCGGGCGTAGTTGAAACGGGGGTATCATGTAATCGGTAAACCGGTTTTGTATTGTTTATATTTATGATTCGGCCGCAGGGCTTTTTTTGCGGCGCCTGGGGGTTGCTTTTTTGGCGGTGGCTTTTTTGGCGGTTGTCTTTGTGCGGGTTTTCTTTTTCCGCTTCGGCGGGGCATTTTTGCTGTCTTTTTTGTTGGTGTCTGCGCGTGGTGATGAAGGATTGCTTTTGGCTTCAACGGCACCGGATTTTGCGGCCGATTCGATGGCCTCTAGCCTGCCGGTTAACTGCTCGAGCCGGTGGGCAAGTTGCTTTATTTGCCGGTCGTCCGGTTTGGTCTGCCGCCCGGCGGGGTGTATTTCCCGGCGCAGTTCCTGTTGTCTTTTTTTAAGGGTATCGATTTCTTTTTGTGTGGGGATATTCATCGCCTCCAGCAGTTGGTCGACGATCTGCTGAGTATGGCGCTGGTATTCGGCCAGGCTGTTTACCAGGGCGCCATACAGGGGCGGGTATTCTTTGCTGCCAATAAATTCGGCGTAGGCGGACTCGTTGGCATCAATCCACAGGTCATAAATCTGCCTCAAACTGGAAATGTTTTTGTCTTGTTGGCCAAGTTGGGTAATGGTTTCGCGCAGTTTCTCCAGGGCCTGGAACGCGATACGGGAGCTGGCGTTATTGAAGTCCTGCAATGCGCTCTGGTATTTGCTCCATAGGCGGATGCTTTTCAGGGATTGTTCCTGTGACTCGCGTGTGTAGCCGAGGCCGGGGACCGACAGGTATTTTTCAGCAGTCGGCTGTAAAATGGTGTTCTTTATGCTTTGCAGGAAGTCGCCCGGCATCCATGAGGCCGGGGCGCTGTGGATGCCGCCCATGGGTGATCCGGGTATTTGCTGGAGCAAGCCGCTCAGGCCCTGGGCGGAAAAAATGGTTTTCATTTGATTGAAGCAGGTCTCCAATTGCCGCTGCCAGTCTTTTGAGGTTTTATCGAGGTTGTTGTATTGGTTCATCAAGGCGGATAGTTGTTCGCCGATTAAATTGTAAATGTGCGCCTGCCCGATAAGGTTGGACCAGGTGCGCTGAACGTCATTCGGCAATGCGCTGCTCCACAAGTCCATCGGCGGCAGATTGGCCGGCGCGGCATCGGACCATGCCTTGAAAAAGGTCTTCTGTATGTCGGAAAGATCGGAAATTGTAAAGGGGCTATGCGGTTTGTCGTTCATTGTTTTTGCGTTCTATCAGGGCAGAAATCATCTTCTAATGTCATCTGTTGCAGTAAGAAATGGCTACGTAACCAGCTACTCAACCGTCTTTATAGTTTGGTTGATATTGATTGTGCTTTCAGGGTCTTGAATGGAATCGAAGTCACCCACCTTGCCGTATGCGGTAACTTTACCCTGTTTAAGCTGCACAAAGTAGTCATCCTTGAATCCACTACAAGCCGCAGGGGCAAGAATCCCCAATGATACAATTGACCATCCCACACATTCGCCAGCATCTACAGTTCTGAGTCCATAGACCATATATTCAATGCCTTTAGACGCTCGTATGCTGTCTGGGTTACCTAAGGATTGGACAACCTCTTGCTTGGTCATGCCCAATGCCACCCTGTTTAATTTTTTCGTGTTGCTTACGCATCCTGCCAACCCTACGATTGCGACCAATACCGCGACGAGTACCGCTAATTTCACCTCAACCTCCTCTGCTGATTTCAGGCAGCTTTTTTTCCGCCTTTGCGATTGGAAGCCGGCTCTGTTTTCTTTGTGGCAGCCGTTTTCTTTGTGGCAGCCGCGGCTTTCTTGTGCTGCGGCACAGAAATTTCATCGTGTGCCCCGTTGAACTTCCCGGCAACGCCGCCGATCATTCTGCTAAATTCAATGCCGCGTTCCATACTGTGTGCCGCCAGGTTCCATTGGAGTTCGGCGAATTGTGTAAGTACTTTGGTATTGAGTACGCTGACTTTCTGCCAGGCAATGTATGACGCCGTATGTGCCTTGGTCATTTCTTCGATAAATTGATTCTGCATAGTGGTTGCCTCCGTTAAGGTGTTCGTCTAAAAGGAGGTCAGTGTATTACAACCGGAGAAATATAGCAATGTTGCCGAGGGTGATTGCTTTGTTTCTTTAATTTATTTGTTTGCGCGGTTTTCAATCAGGTTCTCCACAACCGAGGGATCCGCCAGGGTGCTGGTGTCTCCAAGGTTGTCCAGTTGATTTGCGGCTACCTGGCGCAATATGCGGCGCATGATCTTGCCGGAGCGGGTTTTGGGCAAACCCGGCGCCCATTGAATAATGTCGGGGGATGCGATGGGGCCGATTTCTTTTCTGACGTGCCGTACCAGTTGTTCGCGCAGGTTTTCCGTGGGGTTGACGTCAACCATCAGGGTAACGTAGGCATAAATGCCCTGGCCTTTTATGTCATGCGGGAAACCGACCACAGCCGCTTCGGCCACCGTGTCATGCAACACCAGGGCGCTCTCTATCTCGGCCGTCCCCATGCGATGCCCGGAAACGTTGAGTACGTCATCCATGCGCCCGGTGATCCAGTAATAGCCGTCTTCATCCCGGCGGGCGCCGTCGCCGCTGAAGTATTTGCCGGGAAATTTTTTGAAGTAGGTTTCGATATAGCGCTCATGGTCGCCATAAACGGTGCGCATCTGGCCCGGCCAGGAGCGTTTTATGCAGAGTGCGCCCTCGGCGGCGCCTTCCAGTTCCTTGCCTTGATCGTCAACCAGACAGGGCTCCACACCGAAAAAGGGAAGTGTGGCGGAACCGGGTTTGAGCGGGGTCGCACCGGGTAAGGGTGTAATTAAATGGCCGCCTGTTTCAGTCTGCCACCAGGTGTCGACAACCGGACAGTTGGCATTGCCTACCGTATTGTAGTACCACTCCCAGGCCTCCGGGTTAATGGGTTCGCCTACTGTTCCAAGAATGCGCAGGCTGGAGCGGTCGGTTTTTGTTACGAATTTGTCACCCTGCCCCATCAGCATCCGAATGGCGGTCGGGGCGGTGTAAAATGAATTTACCTTCCATTTGTCAACCACTTGCCAAAAGCGGCTGGCATCGGGAAAGGTCGGCACGCCTTCAAACATGAGTGAGGTTGCGCCATTGGCAAGCGGGCCGTAAATGATGTAGGAGTGGCCGGTTACCCAGCCTACGTCGGCAGTGCACCAGTATATCTCGCCTTCCTGGTAGTCGAAAACGTATTTGTGGGTGATCGCGACATATAGCAGGTAGCCGCCGGTGGTATGCAGGACGCCTTTGGGCTTGCCGGTGGAACCGGAGGTGTACAGGATAAATAAGGGGGCTTCGGAATCCATTTCTTCCGGGGGACAATCGGGCGAGGCGGCTTCCATTGCTTCGTGATACCAGACATCCCGGTCGGAATGCCAGTCAATGTCGCCGCCGGTCCGCCGGACCACGATGCAGGTGTGTACGTTCGGACAGTGCGACAGGGCTTGATCTGCATTTTTTTTCAGCGGGATCTGCTTTTTGCCGCGCAAACTGTAGTCAGAGGTAATCACAACCCGGCAATCGGAATCATTGATGCGGTCACTCAGGGCTTCTGGAGAAAATCCGCCAAAAACGACGGAGTGAATTGCGCCAATGCGGGTGCATGCCAGCATGGCTGCCGCGGCTTCGGGAAGCATCGGGATATATAAGCAGACTCGATCTCCTTTTTTTACGCCGCGCGCCTTCAGCACGTTGGCAAACCGGCATACTTCCCGGTGCAATTCCCTGTAGGTGATCCGGCGGCCTTCTTCCGGGTCATCCCCTTCCCAGATTATCGCCGTTTGGTCAGCGCGTGTCTGCAAATGCCGGTCCAGGCAGTTATAGGAGACATTCAAGCGCCCGCCCAGGAACCATTTGATATTGGCGTCTGTGTAATTCCAGTCCTGTACCTGGTCCCATTTATTGAACCAGCTGAGAAACAGGTCGGCCTGTTCCGCCCAGAAATTATCCGGGTCTTCTATGGAACGGCGGTACATCTCCCGGTATTTTTTCGCGTTGATATGGGCTTTTTCGGCAATAGCGGCAACCACCGCATATTTTTTTTCGTCAGACATGTGGTGTCTCCCCCGTCAGTGGTTAATGCGGCAACCGTCCGTGGTGATTGCAGGGTAAATCATGTCTGCGGATACCGCCCGATCGTTATGGGGCGGCATTCTTTGCCCATTCGATGCCGGCAATCAGTTCGCTGATGTTCTGAAAGCGCTCTCCGGGGTCTTTTTCCAACATCCCGTTGACAAGCGACTGGTAGCGGGACAGGGGCTCAGGTAAATCGGGAATAGGCTCATTGATATGGGCGAGAATGAGCTTGGATATGCTCTTGGCAGTATAGGGTTTTTTTCTGGTCAGCATCTCAAAGAAAATCACACCCAGGCTGTATATATCGCTTCTGGCATCCACTTCCTTGCCCAACCCCTGCTCCGGGCTCATGTAGTAGGGCGTGCCCATCACCGTGCTATTCGTCAGAGTCAGGTTATTTGAACCGCTGGCGAGCATTTTGGCAATGCCAAAATCAGCTATGGCTAAACCATCATTCTGTTTGAACAGGATATTGCCCGGTTTTAAATCACGATGCACAACCTTTTTTTTATGTACGGCGGAAAGCCCCGAGGCTATCTGGAACAGGTAATCCAATGCAACCTCGGGAGATACTCCTCTATGACGCATCTTGCTCTTGAGATCGCCGCCAGGGAAGTATTCCATTGCAATATAGGCAAAGTTGGAACCAAAGGCGCGCTCATAGATCTTTACAACATTGGGATGGCCTATGTCCGAGATGATGGTGTATTCCTGCATGAATCTTCTGAGCATCGTCGAGTCTTCCAGACTATGGATAAAAAAGACCTTCAGTACGACAGTCTCACCGCTTGCACGCCTGGCAAGAAATACGGTCGACATGGCGCCCTCGCCAACCTCCTTTATGATTTCATAACCCGGAACGGAGATGTCATTTTCATCTATCATCTGGGGATTGGACGAAACCGGAGCTTTGCCGCCGATGTTGAACATGCTGTCTTCGGAGAACATGGACTCCCCCGAACCAACCGGGTTTCCTTTTTCGTATTTTTTAGATTTTGACATGAGTAAATTATTTTTTTCGAGCAGGCATTATCCAAGCAGGCTCTGCACACGCTCCAGAATTTCATCATCCGAGAACGGTTTTATCATATAGTGATCGACTCCGGAGGCAGCAGCCATCTGGCGATGCTTGTCAGTCGATCTAGAGGTTACCATAATAACAGGAACATCTTTTGTATTCTCGGTTCCGCGTATATGCGATGTCAGTTCCAGCCCGTTCATTCTGGGCATTTCCAGATCGACAAGCATTATATCCGGCGGGCGTTTTTCAATAATGGCGAGGGCCTCCAGGCCATCCTTGGCGGTACGCACGTTATAGCCCGCATCTTTCATAACCTGCGCCAATGCTCTTCTCGCACTCAGCGAATCATCTACCGCCAATACAAAAGGTAATGAGCTTCTCAAATCGCCGCCGATGATCGTGGATTCATGGACATAGTCCTGTGAATGGCGGTAAGGCGCTCTCAATAATTCAGGCAAATCAACCACCGGCACAACACTGCCATCGCCGAGTATGGTGGAACCAAGCAATCCCTTGATATTATTCAGGTATTTCCCTATTGATTTCACCACGACATCCCTGCTGTCTTCGACCTTCTGAATGAGCACGACTTGCCGAACATCCCCCTCGGATACAAATAAAGCCTGTTCAGGCATGCGACTTGCCGCCCGTCGGTTTGGAGGCAAATGAAGCAGTTCTTCCAGTGAAATTATATCATGGGTTTCATTATCCACTTTGCATTGCCGGTTCTTCTCCTGGTCCGCCCGGGATTCTTCATCCAGATAAAGAATACGTTCAACCCCGTGATTGGAGATTGCGATAAGCTGGCTCCTGGAACGGACCAGTAACACATGAGTTGTCATCGATACCGCAGGTATCCTCAATTCGAATAGCGTGCCTTCACCAGGGGTGGAATCAATATGAACAAAACCCTTGACGGCGACCAATTGCGTGTTGACCACATCCATGCCGATTCCGCGTCCTGATGTCTGGGTGGTTTGGGCGGAGGTAGAAAATCCGGAGCGAAGAATCAAACGATATAATTCATCTTCCTTTAAGTCATCATAGGGTGAAATAAGACCCCTTGCTTCTGCAATACTCCGAATTTTTTCCAGTTCCAGGCCTCTTCCATCATCCCTGCATCGGATTACAATTTGCGCCCCCTCTGTAAAAAAACCAAGCTCCAGTTTGCCTTCGGCCTTTTTACCACTGACAATCCGATATTCGCTCACCTCGATGCCGTGATCAATTGCGTTGCGTATCATATGCATGAGCGGATCAATCAGAGTATTCAACATCCCGCTATCAATGAGCATGTCCGTGCCATTTAAAACAAGATCGACCTGTTTCCCGGTTGCACGGCAGGTTTGACGGGCACAGCGCTGCAATCGTGGCACAATATTTCTTACGGGCACCATTCTGGTGCGCATGATCATTTCATGGACCTCGTTATGCACTCTTTCCTGTTCGACCAGCAATTCATGCATGTCATTCAAACCGGTCCTGATCCCGGAATTAAATTCATTTATATCAGCGACTGTTTCGGCAATGTGATTCGAGGTTGAGTGAAGTACGTTGTACTTTTGCAACTCCAAGGCATCAAATACCTCGTCTTCATTTACACCGATCCGGACAGTTTGTTCGGCGCCGCTGACTTCGATTTGCCGTTCAATATCATCGGTCAGACTTTTTAATACCATACTATTGTTTAACAGCAGTCTGTTTTGCTCTTGAGAAAGGGCGACCTTCTCATACAATTGAGTATTTACGATAATTGTCTCACCTACCAATCTCAACAAGTCATCAATTAATTTGACCGGCACATGCAATAACTGCTCTGCTTCCCTTTCTCCCACATCTGCGGGCTCCTCTTTTTTCACTGCTTCGGAGGTTGGCGCATCCGCAGCAGCGAGATCATCATCGAGAATCGATACCCCCTGGGTTTCCAGGTGATTTACCCAGTCTAAAACAGACTGCAATGTAGTCAGCGAAGATGCGGGCGCCGGACTATTGGATAACAATGATTCGGTCATTTCCTCCAAACAATCGGCCGCCTCCATTAAAGTATCGCCCAACGCCTTTGAAGGCAGCCGTTGATTGCCGCTCGCGATAGCGAAAATGTCTTCCAATTGATGCGTCAAGGTCGCTATGCCTTTTATACCGACCGTATTTGCGGCTCCTTTTATCGTGTGGGCAATCCGCTGGGCTTTTTCCATCGCTTGCAGGCCGTCGCTGCCTTCAAGCAGAGATTGAATCGCCGAGGAAAAATCCGCGGTTTGATCCGGCAATTCCTGCAATAAACCATCAAGCAATTCCTGATTGATGTCATCCGGCAAAGCGATCGATACATCCTGTTCCGTCGCTTTGGAAAGCCTGGCCTCTTTTTTAAGATCCACGCTGGTCAAATAAGGCGCTTTCAATAAATCCAGCATTGCGGGAGAAATTTCATTCATTAGCGGCTCCGGCAGGCTGGGGGAACTCAGTAAGCCAACTAATTGTTTAGATGCGTCATTGTCGGCAAATTCGGTCAAATAATTTTCAATCGCCAACAACCAACGGATCGATAAATCAAAAATGTTTTGAGCTATACCTTCTTCAGAGGAACTCATTGCGGAAAGATTTTTCTTGAAATGATTATTGGCCTGGTACAGGCCGTTCAGATCAGCCGCCTGACAGGCATTGCCAAATTTTTCGATGCGGAAAAGATATTGCGCCAGCGCCTCATTGATTATTTCTTTTTCCAGGCTCTTGCCGTCCGGACTGTCAAACGGATCCCGATGGTCATTGATAATATTCTTTATTTCCGCCAGTAGCATGGCAACCAGCGCACTATCCACGGCACTGGGGGCTGCGGGTATATCGACCAGTTGTTTTATTTCGGTCAGTTCGCCGATAATTTCGGCGCTGGTAATAATTGTCTGCTCATTCAGAGCATTGTAATCAGGCTCATTCGCCGCTTTTTCCGGCTGTTCCTGAAACTTTTGCGATAGCAAGGTTGCATCAAAATCCGATAATGGCGAAATCCAGTCGTCATTGCTCATACAAATGACTAAGGGATCGAAATATTCGGGTGAACCCGGATTCTTCAAATACTCCCCGGACAATTTGCGCCAGGTTTGCACCAACTTATATTGCGCATCGGATAATGGCTCTTCTTTTTTATCGCAACTACCGGTTAAATTCCGATAAAGCAACCGACATATATCCTGAAAATTAAATAATCCATCTTCACCGGAAATTTCAGCCAGAAGATTGATTTTTTCCGCCAAAAACCGTATTTGATCGGCATCATGCCGATCTAAATCGGTAATCAACCCGGTAATTTCCCTGAGTGCCGGGTGATCGCCAACAGCGCTATCATCGATTTCCAAAGAGATATGCATCATATCGGCAAGGATCCCGGCATGATTCTTGTCGAGCGGCGACGGCCAAATATTGCTCATGGTATTTTTTATCAGAGCTCGGGCGATTTGCTCATTATTTTTATCCTCATTGTACTTATTGAATAACCCGCACCATGATATGAACAGTATCATTTGAGCGGCAGACAAGGATCCGTCAACAGATGCCAAATCCATAATATTCTCACGGACCAGCAGGCATAGATCCTGCGGGCCAAGCCCGCTAATCGAATCACTAATACGTTCTATTTCAGCGGCAATACTCTTCAATTCTTCAATGTCGAAATCATCACTCTGCCCCACAAGATTATTGAGTCTGCCCAGATCCAGGCTGCCAACATCTTCTTCCGGTTCCTTGGCATGATGGCGCCCGCCAAACAGCAGCATTTCCCGAAGAATTTGTTTTTCCTTCTGTGAGATTGACGACAGCCAGGGTGCGGATTCTATAATTTCCAATAATAATTCAGCCGATTCAGTATTTGATTCATCCAGATATGTGCGCAATCGCCCGGGAATTTTTTTGAGTATTTCAAAATGCTCTGCTGACAAACTTTTTCCGTCGGCATGAATATCAGATAAGTTTTCCGCCGCTAAAAGGCATAGGTCCTGCATGCCAATCAGACGAAGCTCTTCGGTCTGCTCGGCAAGTCTTTGGATTATCTCGATGATCTGCGGGATGGGTACTGATTCAGGGCTGTCACAATCAAGACTGCCATCAATTTCAGCAATGAGTCCGGTGATCGTATTACTGGCTTCAACGCTTAATGAAGATGCCCTGAACATTTCTATCACACGCTTGGAAGGAAATTAACCCGGACATATTATTGCAGTTTAAATACGCCTACCGAGGCAACAAGCGACATGGCCTGTTCCACCAATTCATCCGTATAAACCGTCTGCTCTTGAAGATGTGCGCCTGTTTTCCTGACACTTTCACGAATTATATCGGTGCGCTCACGCAATTGCCTGCTGATCTTTTCCTGCTTGGCCGCACTATCGGAAATCGATTTTACCATGCTGACAAGCTCGGCAGTGGTGATCTGGGTCTGCTGCATTTGTGCGCCCGCCTTCTCCGCAAGCTTGCTGCCATCGACAACTTGCGTAATGAGATCATTCATGGTATTGACGGTATTTGTGGTCTCAACCTGAATGTTGTTGACTAACACGCTGATCTGGGAGGTTGCTTCTCTTGTATTCTCGGCAAGACGCTGCACCTCGTCGGCAACAATCCCGAATCCCCGGCCGGCTTCACCGGCAGATGCGGCATGCATACTTGCATTCAGCGCAAGAATGTGAGTGCGCTCGGAAATATTGCTAATCAGATTTACCGCCGCGTTGACCTCCTGTGAACGCTCGCCAAGGCGCTTGACTCTTTTTTCCGTTTCATTTATGGATTCACGTATTACATTGATACTGTCCACGGTATCGGTGACCGAACTCATGGCGGTAATCGTGGTGCGAATTGCTTCTTCAGCGGCAATGTTTGAATCCTCGGCCAATTTTGCAATGTTAATCATTGCATTCGCAGCCGAAACAAGTTCTCTTGCAGTAACATCGACTTCTTCCTGCTCTTTATTCGCCAACAACAGTACGTTGTCCGACTGTGCCTTTACCAGATTGGAAGTTTCCGCAACATTACCGGAAATCACTGTTACCTCATTTAAAACCTTCGAGGTTTCACCGGTCATCATATTTAACGCATCGGCAAGCGGTCCGGTTATATCCTCTCTTACCCTCGCTTTTATTGACAGGTCTCTGCGGGCCAGAGAGCTGACGGTTTCCAGCATGGCAACGATGGAATCATTCAGCGTCTCATTTTCATCTTCTATGCGAGCCAATTCCGACACATGTTCACTGAGTATGGTGTCAATCGCGTTGCCAATTTCCTGAAATTCGTCGCCGCTTTTAACACCGCATCTTGCTTCCAAATCCCCATCGATGATCTTCCTTATGACTGATTGCAAACGCGATACAGGCTTATACAGCGTGTCTGTAAATTTCAATGTGCCGAAGATAACTATCAACACAACAACTGCCAGCATGCCCAGACCCGCTTTCCACTGGGATTGAAGAATTTCCGAGGCGCCGGCTGAAATCAGCAGATAATTGAACCCGGCAAACATGCAGAGAAACAGCGCGCAAATAACCGCCACCGCCGCATATATTCTTAGTTTAAGATTTTTCCTCATGGTCTTTCCCGCATACTTTCATGCCTTATACAAGCATTCTTGTATGAGTTTGGTAAAAAAAGCATCAAAATCAATTTCGTAATAGATGCTCTCGCCGACCTTGATGGCGCCCAATAAATGTTCGCCGGCCACCTTCGGTTCAACCCCGGAATTCGGCGCTTTGGAAACATCATCACCATCCAGATTGATAACCACCGGATAGTTATCTATAAACAGACTTACGGCCGCTTTATCCTGATCGATAACAATTAATTTATTGCTCACTTTGGCATCAGAAATTTGAGCCGGCACTTTATAATCGGGATGCACATTCAAATCAAACACCGGCACAACATTGCCGCGCAAATTAATCATGCCTGTTATCCAGATCGGCATATTGGGCAAAGTGTAGATTGTGTGATTCTGGACTACTTCAGTGATGGTATTGGCCGGGGTCAGATAGTTTTCGCCGCAAAATCTTATGCCATATCGAACATTGCGATTTTTATCACCCCCGACAATATCGACTACACCCGCAAACGGGTCGAAATGCTCAAAACCTTTATCGCGGGAGTAATTAGCCCACGCCATGGTCTTGTCCATAGTCGAATTATCCATCGTATTTCACTTTATTCATTCATTAATCGTATGTTTTCAACTGCTCGAGGATCTGCTCAGGGGTATAGGGTTTGGAGATCAACTCCTTGCCACCCTGCATCTTGGCCCAAACGCGATCGGCCTTTTGTCTCTTGCTGCTGACAAAAATAACAGGGATCGCTTTAGTAGCGGGATCATTGGTAATTGTGCGAGTTGCTTCATAACCGTCCACCTCATCCATAACGATATCCATAAAAATGATATCCGGCTTTTCCGCCACAGTTATGTCTATAGCTTCTTTACCGCTAGATGCCGATATTACCTCATAACCGGCATCGGTTAGAATTTTATTCAGATTGACCAATTCGGTTTGTGAATCGTCAACAATAAGAACTTTCTTTATTGTCATGTGTGCGACCTTATTGTTATGTGTGCGACCTTATCGTCATGTGTGCGACCTCTTCAGGATAAAATATGCAAAGATAAATTCATCGTTGCTGCTTAAATGAAACAACCCTCATAGTAAGTACTGATTGACCACCTCCCGAAAAATGACTTTTCCAACAGGTTTGATCAAATAGGTGTCACAACCGGCTAATTTTCCTTTAATTTTGTCCTGCGGAGAAGAGTTACTGGTCAGCATGATAACGGGTGTATGACTTTGCTCGCCTTCCTTGATGACTTTGCATATCTCATACCCATCCACTCCGGGCAAAACCACATCCAAAAATATAATGGCATAGGTATTGCTATTGATATATTCAAAGGCTTCTTCGCCGGTTTTGGCAAAATCAACATCCGCATCAAACTCTTTCAGGGCTTGATCCATCTGGATTCTTACCGGAAGACTATCATCAACAACCAATATCTTGCGTCCTGCATCGCGGGTTTCGGTTCGTTCTTTTTTTACGGCCGTCCTGGTAAACTCGGCATCGCTGATATTAACAGTATCGGAACTGTCGTCCGCAAGGATCGCAACATCATTATGGACTGTGAGTTCATTCTCCGATATTTCATCCAACATACCAATAATCCGCGAGGAAATAAGCGGACACCGCAACCGGTAATGCTCGGTTTTATATTCTCGCTCGCCGGAAACCATCACGGACGGCGGCACGTTGCTGTTCTTCTCTTCCAGAGAAGCTGTATGCTCCATCCACGTCTCCAGATTTTCGGGTTCATCGGCATTCACCATGAAAATTGCCGGCTCACTGCCCGGCAATTCGCAGGGAATATACGAAATCCTCCGGGTTTTAGAGTAATCAAAAGCAGATTCAAGCCTTTTCTTCGCGTTCTCGGACATTCCGATTAAAGCTACTTTTACAGGTTCATTCAGCATAATTAATCCGGCACATAAAAGCGTTCCACCCGCTTATACATCCTCTATTGTTAAATAGACCAATGTCTGATTCAATAATTGATAGGCGATCTCTCCAAATGTCATCGGGCCATTCATGCCTTCGGTTTTTTTCCCCTCCAGCTCCGCCCACAGATAATTCAGAACGCAGTTGCAAGAGAATGTAACTCCATTCAGACGAGGCAGCGCCGACTGGAACTGGGAAACATAATCGCTCACCTTCTCGGCGAGTTTATATTCCACTCCCCTGAATACCGGAGCATAGAAGGAAACGGTCTTTTCATCCTCATCGATTGCCTGGAAAGACACATTGATCATTGCCCCCGAATAATCGGCGACCAATGAAGATTTGGTATCGATATCATTTTGCAGTAAATAATCGGCAAAGTTCTGCTCTATACCGTTGACTAAACATTCTTTGGCGCTAAAACCGGTATCGGGAAACTCAAACATATCACCGCCTCCCTGTTTGAGAATATTCACAATACCAACATTGGCCACCTTTCCACTGGCAAGCGTAACATGCATCGCCACCGCCTTGTTTTGTGAAGACTCGCCTGTGCCACCATTGACTACACAAGGCTGGACAGTGCCTAAATCATCGAGATGTATCCCGGTGACCCATCCGGCAACCGGCTTGATAAACATATCCTCGTATTCGGGCGCATTTTGTGCGTAAGCCAGGTGCACATCGGTAAATGCCGGGATCAATAAAATAGTGAAGCCGTCATCCGGCGCATCTTTGGCAACATTCTTTATAGTCGAGGTATTATAAAATTTTACCTGCAGACGTCTGGCCAGTGACGGATCAAGCTCGGCAACGTAAATTTGATCTTTGGTGGTTTTACCCCCTTCATCAGACATGAAATAGGGTATGGAACCGCCTATCCAGCGCCCTTTCGGCAACTGTTGTAATAACTCTTCATTGCCGGCCAACCACAAAATGCGGCCTTGTTCAACTGCCTCTTTTGCCTCATCTACCGAGACCATTTTAGTATTGATATCAGATGTAAACATTGGCTCTTTCACTCCTAAGCTGCCATGAGCTGGTTCAATTCAGCTCTATGCGCCTGTTGATGTTTAATAAAATACTGCCTTAGAATTTTTACGCCCGCCCTCTTGGTAGCATCAGACGGATTATTGTAAATCGAAATGCGCACCCTCTCCAGCATCATTTTCAATGCCACTGCATCAGTGTGTATCTGCAAATTGCCATTAATTAATTTTTCCCATACCAGCGAGGACTCCCGGGGGATCCGGGCAGACAAGGATGTCACTGCCGAATCGGGAACATTAGCAGCATTACCCGCCGCCGCACTTAATTGCTGAAGCTCATCCGAAAGTCGGGATTGATGCTTCAGGAAAAACCGGCGCAAGATCCTGACCCCGGCCATCCAACTCTGCTCGGACGGGTTCCGGGTAACTGATTGGCGCAACTGTCCCAGCATCATCTGCAAACTCATAATATTTGTCCGTACAGTCAACTCACCATTGATAATCCGCCGCCATATCTGATGCGTTTCAGCCGGAACCCGCATTACCGTTTCAGAAACGGTACTATCCTGAGCGGGCGTAGTATCCGTATCCGCAAACCCAATCTGAGCCATTTCGGTGCCCAGTTGCTTTTGATGCTTCAGGAAAAACTGTCTGAGGATCTTTGCGCCGACCAGATAATTCGATTCCGATGGATTCGCCACGACGGAGCGTCTGATTTGTTCCAGCATCATTTGTAACCCTACATTATCTGTCTCAAAACTCGCACTGGCATCAATGATACTGCGCCATTGCGGATCATTTTCATTGGCAATCCCGGTGTCGGCAACCGGGAACTCCGGCTCCCTGGCAGGCGAAACGCTGCCAAACAACAACTTTATATCCTGCTCATGTAAACCATGGTTTTTAATAAAATACTGTCTTACCAGATTGATGCTCGCAAGACGCTCGGTTTCAGTGGGATTATTCGCTATAGCCTGACGCACACGCTGCAATAGCATCTGCAAACCGATAGCACGGGAAATAAGCTCTACCTTGCCATCGATCAATTGCTGCCAGCCGGGATGCGTTTGCGGAGGAATAAGGGCGGAATCTTCGTAAGGCAAATCGAAAGACCGCTCTGTCAAATGCTCCACAGGCTCAACTGCGACTTCTTCCGGAAAGGCAATGTCCGTCTTGGAAGTCACGATGCCGAGCCGCTCACTGTTTTCACGTATCTCGGCGGTGGTCAACCCGGTAAGCTCGGCGGCCCCCTGGTTCGATCGACAAGTATCCAACGCATCGGCAATGAATTTATCCATTTTATGCGTGAATCCAGAATATGCCGACATCCAGTTCATGTTGGCATCAACTTTGTCAGGAGGCGGAACATGAAGGAATGTGCGCATGCCCCATATAGGCAGGTGGCGCACTGTAATGTATTGATCTAAGGGGACCGTCCTGGATTTTTGCCAGAAAAATCTCTTCTTCTGGCCCCCATAACAAAGGGTAATATCCAGACGATTGGATGGTTCATCTATCTCGATCTCACTGATTGACCACGATGGATCCAGCTTCAAAAGAGATAATAACAACTCGGTAGCATACAATCCTATTCCCTCCTCCAGGAAAAAATGCAGCAATTGCAAAATTTTACAGCAACTAAATCCATATCACTATTTGCCATTCAAAATATCCACTAATACATTCTGATACCCCTCAAATATCAGCATCATTACCATCTTTATCCCTAAAAACTACTGAAGCAATATCTCGGCTCGCCTGTTCTCACTTCTCCCCGCCGGGGTATCATTAGTGCTGGCGGGCGAGCTTTCTCCAGCGCCACGCGTATTCAATCTGGAACGATCCACTCCCTTGGAAACCAGATAATCGACAACCGCATCAGCGCGCAACTGTGATAAATGCCGATTATAGGCATCTGCGCCGATATTGTCGGCATGGCCGACAATTTTAATCTTCCCAGCCGGCCTTGATTGAATCACCGGCAATAATTTATCGATTGCAGATTTAGCCTCAGTACCCAGCACGGCACTGTCGAACCCGAAGCGAATCGCCTGCGAAAGCGACGGCGCATATTCGCAACCGCTGGTATCGACCACTCTGTCCGGCAGGGTATTCGGACATCGGTCGCGGAAATCAGGCACTCCGTCGCCGTCAGCATCATTGGCACAACCCCTGATATCAACGATTACCCCCGCAGAGGTAAACGGACAATGATCATCACCATCCAGCACCCCGTCACCATCCTGATCATCCACCCAGAAATATCCGGGCTGCTCCGAAATAACCGGCTGTTCCGAGGTGTCGACTTGTTGCGGGATGTCGGAAGGAGTAGAAGGAGTAGCCGGAACAGCAGCAACCGGCCTCCCGGCGCCCTGGCAGAAAAACGCGCCGGTTATACCACCGACTATGGTGCCAATGCCAGCGACCATCGGAGTGGCAGTACCGCCGGTAGCCGCCCCAACAACCGCGCCTCCGAGAATACATTGATTGCGCCGCTCCTCCGGGGTCAATGTAGCACACCCGGAAAAAACAGCGATAAACATCAAGACAAAAACTATTCTTATAATCTGCATTTCCTGCACTCCTGACCGTAATATTCTGAATATCATGTAGTATAGCCTCAATTGAGGAAATTCTCATAATAAAATTTCCTCATTGCAAATCCCTGCTTATAGAAATGGGCCTTCATTCTGAAGATATCCGTACTATCATCGAACTCAGGAACCCGTCTTTGCATATTTGCTTTCTATATACTTATCGACAATATCACGAAATTCACCGGCAATATTATCGCCTTTCAGGGTAGCAAATTTTTCACCATCAATAAACACCGGCGCAAACGGCGCCTCACTGGTACCCGGCAAACTAATCCCGATATCGGCATACTTGCTCTCACCAGGGCCATTCACCACGCATCCCATTATAGCCAGATTCATTTTTTCTACGCCTATATACTTTTCCTTCCACACCGGCATCTGCTTGCGCACATAAGACTGGATATTATCGGCGAGTTCCTGAAAAAATGTGTTCGTAGTCCGGCCGCAACCGGGACAAGCAGTCACCAAAGGAGAAAAGGAACGCAGCCCCATTGTCTGCAACATTTCCTGTGCAACAATTACCTCCCTGCTGCGATCCCCCCCGGGATCGGGAGTTAACGAAACCCGTATCGTATCACCAATTCCCTCCTGCAACAGGATGGCCATCGCCGCAGTCGAGGCAACAATGCCCTTTGAACCCATACCGGCTTCCGTCAATCCCAGATGCAGGGCATAGTCGCAACGTGCGGCAAGATCCCGATAGACGGCAATTAATTCCTGCACACCACTTACCTTGCAAGACAATACAATATGATCTCGTGCCAAACCAATTTGCTCCGCCTTTTCCGCACTGGTAATTGCCGACACAATTAACGCCTCACGCAGCACATCATCCGCATCCTCAGGGTCCGATAATTTCGCATTATCATCCATCATCTGCGTCAATAACTGCTGATCCAGACTGCCCCAATTCACTCCAATCCGAACCGGCTTATCAAACTCGATTGCTTTTTCAATCATGGCGGCAAACTGTGTGTCCTTTTTTCGCCCGAACCCCACATTACCCGGATTGATCCGATACTTGGCCAGGGCCCGGGCACATTCCGGATACCGTGCCAGCAAAGTATGACCGTTATAATGAAAATCACCTATGACAGGCACCTCGCATCCCTTTGCCGCCAGCCGCTCGCAAATAGGCGCAACCTGTCTCGCCGCCTCATCGGTATTAACAGTGACGCGAACCAACTCCGAACCCGCCGCAGCAAGCTGCCGGATCTGCGTGACGGTTGAATTCAAATCAGCCGTATCGGTATTGGTCATTGACTGCACAACAACAGGATGACCGCCGCCCATGGCCACTGAGCCTACCTTGACAGAAACACTATCGCGTCTCTTTGACAGCGCACACATTGAAGACATTGAGTAAGGAACCCGACTATTGAATATAGCCGGCAGTCTCAATGACCGCAGCCTGACTGTCAAGAAAACAGAGAAAAAACCAGGGAGTGTAGTACGTAAACATATTCAGTAGTATAATCGGATCCCTGATAAACAAAAGATCTAAGGAGTCTCTCACATGCAAATACCAACGCACATTTGTTGCACCGCTTGCGGCATCCTTGCTGCTGGCCGGATACCGATTTCCTGTTTATCCCTCCATCGGTCTGGCGATGGCGGGCAAAAATCGAGAGGAAACAGCGATGGAAACAACCGTTCATAGCACGGCGATGAGCCGGAAACATTCCGCCCTCGTCGCCGTTGCAGGCGTAGCTCTCGCCCTTCTACTTGCCTTCATTCTGACACTTTTACCGAAAGAGAAAGCCATTCTTGCGCTCGCGGTTTTTGTCGGTATGTTCAGCGGCGTTTATTTCGGCGTGGCGCTGTCGCCGACCGGCATCAAAAATACAGTGATGAACATCGCCATGGCGCTGATTTTTTTGGCGCTTGCATTTCTAGGGGCATGGCTTAGTCCGATGTTTTTCGCACTGGCGTGCTTTATGCATGCAGCGTGGGATTTTGTCATCGGGCATCCCAAGGCACTCAACGAGCCGATTGCCCCGTGGTACATGCCGATATGCGTCGGCGCAGATATTGTCCTCGGCGTATTCATCATCTTCTGGTTTTTCTGAACGGCGCATCGCGGCGGCGATAGACAGCTTCATTCCAAATAACAATTTTTCCAGGATTGAGCCGTGACCCGGCGCAAGACACGGTCACATTACTCCGCAGACCGGAAACGATGAACCCCATTTCGACCGGGATACAGGAAAGGGATCCATTCCCGCCCAAAAAAAGCATATAAACAGTCCTGACCTTAAGTTTTAGGCAGAATTGTGACTCCGATCACGCATAAAGGCATATGAATTATCCGATTTGTGAACCAAGTCACAACTTATTCTAAATATATCGTCTAAAATTACTTACAGTATCCATATAAACATATATAGGTGCCTGCAAGATGTATTTTTGAGTATGAGTGCTTGGGATCGTATCTACCACTTCCCTCCTTCCTCCGGTAACAACGGTTTCAAGCACTTTTTTTTCAGCGGTTCAATACCCACCATTCAAAAAAGCTCCCGGATAATTAAAGAAAGAATCTGCACAGCCTGATCGAACCCTGCGCAGATCCGACAAGCCCCGAACAAACTCACTACCGAGTTTCCGGATCCTCTGCCATTTTGTCAATCCCGGCACGGTAAACGGAATGGAAAGGGGGGGCACAGCACATTTTCTCGGACGCAAATAAAAAAGGGCGGCACCGCAGCACCGCCCTTGCACCTTTATTAAAGGGTTTGGCGCGAATCTCGAAGATTCCTTGTTAACGGACTAACGAGACCGCATTTCCTTGTGTGTGTTTGACATTCTATCAAGCACAATCTTATTATACGAATTCATTCTCTATCGTCAACTGTTATCTACAAAAGATGGGAAAATTTACAACTCGGCTAGGTTTAGATCTCGGCACGGATTCCATCGGCTGGATGCTTTATCGGCTTGCCGATGGCGGCGAAATTGCGTCCGTCATCGGCGGCGGTGTGCGCGTTTTCTCGGAGGGACGCAACCATAAAAGTTTAGCTTCGCTAAACGCGGACCGTCGCAAAGCGCGGAGCATACGGCGCAATTTTTTCCGCAAATCGCAACGGCGCAACCGGTTGTTGCAATCGCTGGCAGAATTCGGATTGTTTCCCGCGAAAACAGAAAACGGCGAAATCATCCCCGATTACATCACTGGAAAAGCATTGGAAAAATTAGACCCGTGGCGATTGCGTGCGGAAGGAGCGGCAAGAGCATTGCCGCCGTATCATGTCGGTCGGGCGTTATTTCACTTGAATCAGCGGCGCGGTTTCAAAAGCAACGCCAAAACTGACGACGAGAGCGACAGCAAAGTCATCGGCAAAGCGCGCGAAAAATTGCGCGAGGCGCGAGGCGAATTGACGGTAGGTCAATATCTTCACTCGCGTCGCCAAAACACCGACAGCCCCAGTCATGAACGCACTGTCCGCGCTCGCCCCCTCAAAGTAACCGCAAAAGGAGTGGGAGAATATGAGCCGCTGTATCCATTTCGGGACGACATCGCAGAAGAGTTTGACAGAATCTGGGACACGCAAAAAACCGCGAATCCCGATTTTGGAAAAACCGCAAGCGGCGAATGCGGACGCGAAATAATCCGCGCGATTATCGTCGACCAGCGCGACTTAAAACCGCCGATTGTCGGCAAATGCCCCTTTTATCCCGACTTGAATCGAGCGCCGATGGCGTTGCCGTCATTTCAACGATTCCGAATTTTCAACGATTTGAATCATCTGGAATACAGCGATGAAAACGGACTCCATCAACTGATCATCGATGAGCGCGAGAAGATTCTTGATTGGCTTTTGAGCAAGAATCGGATGTCCTTTGACGACATGCGCGAGAAAATCCTTAAAAACGAAGGGGCGAAATTCAATTACGAAAAAACCATCCGGCTGAAGCGCAATAAGAATAAACCCGAAATAAGAGAGGGAGAGGAGAAAGCGCGCCGCAAAAGCATCAACGGCGACATCACCGGCTATAAACTCCGCAACGCTCTCGGCAAGCATTGGGGCGCGCTAAAATGCGAAAGCGGACTTTTAGCAAGTCAGGATAAATTCGTCCAGATTCTTCTGGACGAAAGTGAGGAAACTGCGCGTAAAATTCTCACCGACTGGGGATTAAGCGAGGACGAAATTACTGCGGCATTCAAGGTGACTGCAGGATTGCCGAAAGGTCGTGCGCGTTTTTCCGGCAAAGCGATTCGGGCGTTTATTCCATATCTGGAAAAAGGAGATTTGCTCGGCGATGCAATTGACAATGCGCAAGCCGACGGAAAAATCGGCAAACGGCACACAGACGACGGCGGCAAAATTTACGACAAACTGCCGCGCTATCAAGAGGTCGGGCGATTGCGTCATCTTTGCCTGCCGCGAGTCCCCGAAGACGAAGACAAACCGGAAAATCAACGCATTCCCAATCCGACCGTGCATGTCGGATTAAATCAAGTGCGCGCGGTGGTGAACGACATCATTCGCATTTATGAAATTGACAACAAATCGCTGCAGATTGCGCTGGAAATTGGCCGCGATTTGCCTGTCGGCGCGAAAGGTCGCAAGGAGCGCGAAAGAGAAAACTCGGACAACCGCGACAATAGCGAGCGCATCGCTGCGCGGCTGAAAGAATTCTCAAAATTCCGCAACATGGAGACATCTGACATAATCAAGCGCCACATGCACTACATTAAGAAATGGAAACTATGGGAGGAATTATCTAAAAATTGCCTTGACCGCAAATGCGTATTTTGCGGAAAAGTTCAAATAACCGCCAAAGATCTCGTGTCGGCGGACAGCGGAATCGAAATTGAGCACATTCTTCCGTTTAAGGAAACGCTTGACAACGGTTACATGAATTTAACTCTGGCCTGTCAGGCATGCAATCAGGCAAAGAGAAAGAATGACCCCTATGCGGCGTTTGGCCACGATGAATCCCGCTGGCTTGGAATTCGCAAACGCGCGAGCAAATTGCCGCATGCCAAATTCGGGCGTTTTGACAAAGGCGCGTTGGAAAAGCGCAAATTTGACAAGGATTCTTTTTTGCCGCGTCAACTGCCAGAAACGCAGTATATCAGCCGTGCGGCATTGCATTATCTGCAGGCGATTTGTCCGGATGTTTATGTCATGCCGGGACGACTGACTGGATTACTGCGAAGCAAATGGGGACTTAACAGCATCCTCGCGGATTTTCGGGGCGACGACAAAGATAAAAACATCAGCACTAAAAACCGCGAAGATCATCGCCATCATGCGATTGACGCGGCGGTCGTCGGCGCAACGACGCGAAGCGTTTTGCAAAAAGTGGCGACGGCGGCAAATACCGGAATGGACAGTGAGCACTTGTTTTCCGATAAGGTGCCATGGCCTACCGCCGGAGAGGAAAATTTTCGGCGGATGGTGAAATCGGCAATTGGCAAAATTGTCATTTCGCACAAGCCGCGCCGTCACAAACAGGGCAAACTGCACGACGAAACGGCCTATCGCGTTGGTAAACAAGATGGCCCTTGGACTGTTGTATCCCATCACATCCCCATTTCCAAATTGACCGCGCAAGCTCTCTACGAGGAAACGTCAGAAAACGAATTCGCGAACACATGGGGAAAAGCCGCAAAACTCCGAGACCACAAAAATTTGCGGCGGCGCCTGATTGATTGGAAAACAGAATTCGGCGGCGATTTCAAAAAAGCTCTTGAAAAAGCGCGCGAATGCGGAATCCGCCGAGTTGAGGTAATGGAGCGAAAACGAGCAGATTCGCTAATCCCAATTCGCCATAAAGGAAAAGGCGGCGACGGCGGAGTCAAGCATTACTTACCCGGCAGCAATTGGGCGTACGAAATTCGCCTTTGCCACAACGGACTATGGGAAGGCAAAGCCATCACCACCTTTGAAGCAAACGCTCGCAAAGCAGCCGATGAGACATCAGAGCCGCTCCCGCTTGTCATGCGTCTACACCGCGGTGACATGGTGATTTTGCAAAACCCTAATGACAATGACTTGAAGAAATTGAGCAAGAAACACGGCTCAATAATCGGATATGTCACTCAAATCAGTGACGGTTATGTCGCAATTGCAGAACATACTGATGCGGTTCCGGATAGTCGGAGTCGAAAAAATGACAACAGCCAGAGCCGCTTCATCTTTCTCACTTCGGGAGATGTTTTTCGAACACGAAAAGTGCGGAAGATAGATGTCAGCCCGGCGGGATTAATTCGGAAAAACCCCATTCCCACAAACCAATGACCGGGCGCATTGTTGAAATTGCCGAGGGCGGACGGCATCTCTCGCTGCATCGCGGATTTATGGAAGTGCGCCACAACGATGAATTGCTCGCGCGAATTCCGCTTGATGATTTGCTTGCCGTTATCGTCAGCGGACACGGCTGCACGCATTCTTCCAATCTTATCGCCGCTTTCGCCGAGCGCGGAACGCCTTTTATTATCTGCGCCGCAAACTATCAGCCGATTGCATGGACGATTCCGCTGTTCGGCCATCATGCGCAAAGCGCGCGAATGCAGGCGCAGGCCAGAGCTAAACTTCCTCTCAAAAAACGGCTGTGGCAGCAAGTTGTCCGCACCAAAATCAGCAATCAGGCCGCAGTGTTGGAGGTATTCGGTAGTGGCGGCAACCGATTGAAAAGGCTTTCAACTAATGTGCGCTCCGGAGACCCGTCTAATGTGGAAGCGCAAGCTGCAAGATATTATTGGAGTGCACTGTTCCCTGACAGATTCTCGCGCAATAAAAACGGCGGAGGCATTAATTCTCTCTTGAATTACGGCTACGCGATAATTCGCTCGTGCGTCGCAAGAGGCGTGACGGCGGCGGGATTACATCCGACGATTGGCATTCATCATCGTGGGCCGACCAATCCAATGTGTCTTGTGGACGATCTGATGGAACCGTTTCGTCCGCTTGCCGATTGCGTTGTTCGGAATCTCATCGACAAAGGAATCCATGAAATCAGCCCCGATGTTAAAAGGATTCTCGCTTCGCTCGCCGTGATGGACATGCCCGGTCCGTCCGGCGTAACAACTTTGTTTACCGCCGCCGCACGGTTTGCCACTTCACTCGCGCAAATTCTAATGGGCGAAAATTCATCTTTGGAAACGCCGCAAATGCCGACACCGCTTACGCTGTTGTCAGTTGCCGACGGCAATGACTGAAGGCTAAGCAGCTATCGTATAATGCGGCATCGTTTGCGCCCCCCCGCATGATGACTGAAATATTGAGTAGCTATCGGATAATGTGGATGTTTGTGATGTTTGAGACCTGCCGGTGGGAACGAAAAAAGAACGCACTCAGGCAACCAGTTTTCGCAATCATCTGCTCGGTCTTGGGTTTGAAATGGTGCAGTTTTCTGTTTATTCGCGTTTCTGCTCAGGTAAGGAGCGCGTGGAAACCTTGGCGCAACAAGTCGCCGCGAATCTGCCGGTGGGCGGTAAAGTGGACATCCTTTCATTTACCGACAAGCAGTACGAAAACATTATCAGCTTTGAAGGGCGCACACCGCAAACGCGTGAAAAACCGCATCAACTCACGCTGCTATGAATCGAATCGCCGCGTTTTTTGGAAGGGAATCGCCCTCGTTTTTCCCGCAAATTCAATGGGATAGACAAGGACGATTGTAACACACAAGGAAATGCGGTCTCACCGCAACGGAATCCCGGAATTAGCAAAGCACTATTTTATTGTAACACACAAGGAAATGCGGTCTCACCGCAACTTTGCTCCAGATACCTGTATATAACTGGTTAATTGTAACACACAAGGAAATGCGGTCTCACCGCAACTGACTCTCTTGAGGACCGCCGACGCGCCGAATTGTAACACACAAGGAAATGCGGTCTCACCGCAACGCTTTGGCGATACTGGCAAGAGCGTGATAGATTGTAACACACAAGGAAATGCGGTCTCACCGCAACCTAAAATGCAACTGATAGGGATGCTGTGTCATTGTAACACACAAGGAAATGCGGTCTCACCGCAACTTGAAATGTCACAACCCCCGCAAGTATTATATTGTAACACACAAGGAAATGCGGTCTCACCGCAACGCCGGTGTTGCGTTCGAGCGCCTGCATTTGATTGTAACACACAAGGAAATGCGGTCTCACCGCAACGATATTTCGATGCTGAAGGTGCCTCGGCTGATTGTAACACACAAGGAAATGCGGTCTCACCGCAACTGATTTGCAAAATGAGGTAGATCGTTGTATATTGTAACACACAAGGAAATGCGGTCTCACCGCAACACTCACTCTCTTCAATCTTGCTCTGTAGTCATTGTAACACACAAGGAAATGCGGTCTCACCGCAACAGCAACAATCGTGCCAGAAAACCTAAAAGTATTGTAACACACAAGGAAATGCGGTCTCACCGCAACGGCGCATTATTGAAAGCCCGCACGTGTAACATTGTAACACACAAGGAAATGCGGTCTCACCGCAACTGAAGAAACCTACTACCAAAAAATACGTCAATTGTAACACACAAGGAAATGCGGTCTCACCGCAACGAAAAGAGATTTGCCCCAAAGCGGACTATCATTGTAACACACAAGGAAATGCGGTCTCACCGCAACTAATAGGTGTTATGCGCCATGCCTGTGGGTATTGTAACACACAAGGAAATGCGGTCTCACCGCAACCACAAACAACGGCTTATGTCAAGTTTTGCTATTGTAACACACAAGGAAATGCGGTCTCACCGCAACAGTCATTGAGTCTCAGGCAGTAGCTATCCTATTGTAACACACAAGGAAATGCGGTCTCACCGCAACAGTCATCAAGGCCGGGCTGGCCACCCTTTGATTATAACCCACAAGGAAATGCCACTTCACCGCAACCGGTGCAATGTTAGCCCTTGAGTGATAATCAGCTTTGCACCGAACCCGACTGCGGCTATAATAGGCCGTTAATTCTCTGTGGCCTGGACCGATAATGCGTATAACTGAAGAAGCATTGACCTTTGATGATGTATTGCTCGTACCGGATTATACCGAGATCCTGCCGCGTGATGTGTCTTTGCGGACTCGGCTGACGCGACGGATAGAGTTGAATATCCCGCTGATCTCCGCGGCAATGGATACCGTTACCGAATCGGGAGTCGCGATAGCGCTGGCTCAGGAGGGAGGGATTGGGATCATTCATAAGAATATGAGCCCGGAGATGCAGGCGGAAAATGTTCGGCGAGTCAAAAAATATGCAAGCAGTGTGATCAAGGATCCGCTCACGGTTGGGCCCTATACCAGTATCCAGGAAGTTATCGATTTAACCCGGGAAAACAATATCTCCGGTGTGCCGGTTGTGGATGGCGAAGAGCTGGTTGGCATTGTTACCAGCCGTGATTTCAGGTTTGAAAAGAAGACAAGCGATCCGGTCAAAAATATTATGACGCACAAGAAAGACCTGGTGACAGTGCGGGAAAATGCCACCAAGGATAAAGTGCAGGATTTGCTGCACCGGCATCGGATTGAAAAAATACTTGTAGTCGATGACGAGTTTCGGCTGGCCGGGCTGATTACGGTCAAGGATATGCAAAAGGCGTCCCAATATCCAAATGCCTGTCTGGATGAAGCGAGGCGTCTCCGTGTCGGTGCGGCGGTGGGTGTAGGCAAGGCATCCATGGAGCGCGTCGAACAATTGGTTGACGCGGACGTTGATGTGATTGCGGTGGATACGGCACACGGGCACTCGAAGGGGGTGCTGGACATGGTCAAATGGATCAAGGCGCAATTTGAAGATATTCAGGTAATCGGCGGGAATATTGCCACCGGAGAGGCGGCGCTTGCATTGGCGGATGCGGGAGCGGATGCGGTCAAGGTGGGTATAGGTCCGGGGTCAATTTGCACTACCCGTGCCATCAGCGGTGTCGGCATACCGCAAATATCCGCGATAGCGAATGTTGCCAAGGCCCTCAGGGAAAAGGCGATCCCGATAATTTCGGATGGAGGAATACGCTATTCCGGTGATATTGCCAAGGCCCAGGCTGCCGGCGCCTATAGTACGATGATCGGCGGTTTGTTTGCCGGATGCGAGGAGGCGCCGGGCGAGATCGAGCTTTATCAGGGCCGCTCCTACAAGTCTTACCGCGGCATGGGGTCTGTTGGGGCAATGTCACAGCAGCATAATTCATCGGATCGTTATTTTCAGGAAAATGATGAGATTGAAAAACTGGTTCCGGAAGGGGTGGAAGGCCGGGTGCCTTATAAAGGGCCGCTGGCGGCAATAGTGCATCAATTGCTCGGCGGTGTCAGGGCGGCGATGGGCTATACGGGTTGTTTGACCCTGAAAGAGATGCGGGAAAAGGTGCGTTTCGTTCGTCTGACCGGGGCGGGCTTCAGAGAAAGCCATATCCATGACGTTACGGTTACCAAAGAACCACCGAATTACAGAATTTAAATCGAGCATCCTCGTCCAACCGGCTGCGGCGCCAATACTATTGAGTAAGCTCGATCCCTCCCAATACGACAGTGTGAGGTATAAATGATGGACAATATACATTCGGAACGTGTATTGATCCTCAATTTCGGGTCACAGTACACGCAATTGATTGCACGACGGGTGAGAGAGGCTGGAATTTATAGTGAGATCCGTTCCTGTGACAGCGATGAACAGGCGATCAGGGATTTCAGGCCCAACGCCATCATCCTTTCCGGGGGGCCGGAGTCGGCAACAAAGCCGAATGGCCGGCGGGCGCCTGATGCCGTCTTCGATATGGGCTTGCCGGTGCTGGGTATTTGCTACGGCATGCAAATCATGGCGCAACAATTGGGGGGGAAAGTCAAATCCTCATTGCGTGAATTCGGTCATGCGCAAGTGCGGGCGCGTGGTCATTCAGAGTTGTTACAAGGCATTCAGGATGAAACCAATGCCGAGGGGCATGGCATATTGAATGTCTGGATGAGTCACGGCGACCGGGTAGAGGAATTGCCGCAGGGATTCAAGGTAATTGCTTCCACCACCAATGCGCCTATTGCCGGCATTGCCAATGAATCAAAGCGCCTGTACGGACTGCAATTTCATCCCGAGGTCACACACACCAGGCAGGGCGCGGCGATACTGCGGCGTTTTTTAGGTAAGATATCCGGCTGTCATGCGCTTTGGACAACGGAAAATATTATTGAGGACACGATAACAAGAGTAAAGCGGCAGGTGGGGAAGGAAAAGGTTCTGCTGGCCGTGTCGGGGGGCGTGGATTCTTCAATCGTGGCCGCCCTGCTGCACCAGGCCATTGGTGATCAGCTGGTGTGTGTATTTGTCGATAATGGACTGTTGCGTCTGAATGAAAGCGAGCAGGTACGGAACACCTTCGTTGAATGTATGGGTATAGACATCATCAGAATCGATGCGCGGCAGCGTTTTCTCGAACAATTGCGGGGGGTGGAAGACCCGGAGCAAAAACGCAGGATTGTCGGAGGCGAGTTCATCAAGGTGTTTGAAGAGCATGCGAGGGATTTTGAAGGGATCAAGTGGCTGGCACAGGGCACTATCTATCCGGATGTTATCGAGTCCGGCAGTTCCGGCGCCGAGCCAGCGCATGTGATTAAATCGCATCACAATGTCGGAGGACTGCCGGAAACTATGAGCATGAAACTGATTGAGCCCCTGCGCGAATTGTTCAAGGATGAGGTGAGAAAACTGGGTGTCCAACTCGGATTGCCTGAATCCTTGGTGTACAGGCATCCTTTCCCGGGGCCGGGTCTAAGCGTTCGCATTCTGGGCGAGATCAAGCAAGAATATATCGACTTGTTGAGATCAGCGGATAACATTTTTATCGAGGAATTGAAAACAAACAATTTATACGATGAGGTGAGCCAGGCCTTTGCCGTTCTCCTGCCGGTGCGCTCGGTAGGCATCATGGGCGATCGCCGCAAATATGGCTACGTGGTTTCACTGCGCGCAGTGGTTACCGTTGATTTCATGACTGCGCACTGGGCACATTTACCCCATGATTTTCTGGAAAAGGTTTCCAACCGCATTATCAATGAAGTGGACGGCATCTCGCGGGTAACCTATGATATTTCCGGCAAGCCGCCGGCGACCATTGAGTGGGAATAGGGGTTATGATCCGGGCCGATTTATAAAATTTCCGTATACAGAAAAAATATACTGTTCAAATCATCCAAATAGTTCTAGAATAAGCAACTTTAAAATTGAAATTTAACCAACCAGGGGAATTTTAGACATGCCTACTCTAAAAGAATTGAAGAAGCAACAAGTAGAACTTGAAAAGAAAATTGCAATAGCTCGTAAGGATGAACGAACCGAAGCGCTCAAAAAGGTTAAGGAGCTTTGCAAGGAATTTGGATTTACAGCCGGGATGCTCAAAGGGACACTGGCTGCTGGACGTAAATCCAAATATAAATCCTGATCCGCTCATCCGGAGCAAAGCGTCTATAGTTAAAACTGAGCTGCATTCAGTAGTATTTACGATCCTCTATAAAAAGGAAGCTGGATGCAGTACGCAGGAAAAAGTGCGGTTACTGCCCCGATAAATGGCAATGCTGTCAATGAATGTGCCACATTAAAAAGTATGGATATTATTTACCTGAAAGATCTGCGCATTGACACAATCATCGGCATCCATGATTGGGAGCGACGGGTACAGCAGACTGTTAGTATCGATCTGGAAATGGCGGCAGATAACAGGAAAGCCGCAACCAATGACTGCATCGATGACACCTTGAATTATAAGGAAGTGGCAAAATGCCTTATTGCTTTTGTCGGGGCCAGTCAATTTCAATTGGTTGAAACGCTGGCGGAGCGAATTGCGGAAATGCTGGTGAATGAATTTAATGTGCCCTGGCTCAGGCTGAGACTGAACAAACGCGGCGCACTCACAGGTGTGCGCGATGTCGGTGTAATTATAGAACGAGGCGCGGAAAACAGATGACCCAAGTGTATGTGGGCATTGGCAGTAATATCGATCGCATTAATAATGTCAAAGGCGGGATCCTTGCGCTGAAGCAGCAGTTTGGCAAGGTCATTGTTTCCCCGGTTTATGAATGCAGGCCTTTTGGTTTTGAGGGCGATAATTTCTACAATCTCGTCGTCGGTTTTGAGACGAATTCCGATGTTGAAAAACTGCATTCCGAACTGCGTCGTATTGAGTTTCAATTCGGGAGGAAAAGGAATGAACCGCGATTTTCTTCCAGAACCCTGGATATCGATCTATTGCTTTATGGTGATCTGGTCAGTAAAAAGAGGGGCATCCCGCGTCATGATATTATCAAATACGATTTTGTGTTGAAGCCTCTGGCAGATATTGCTCCCCATTGGCGGCACCCTAAAACAGGCGCGGTAATCACATCCATGTGGGCTATATTCGACAAATCAAAGTCCGCATTGACAACTGTTACGCTGAATTTGAATGATTGACCTTCCATGAAACAACTACTCTTCGCAACACTTATTATCGCGCTTGCAGGATGCGGCGGATTCAAAAAAAAGCAGCCGGCGGAACATTTGAAAAAGGCAATGACGAATTACGAGGTGGCCTTGCGCTGGTCCCTCTACAAGAAGGCGGTTTTCTACCATAAAAGAAGGGAAAGCGGCAAGCCCGCCGCCGCCGTCAATATCGATGCAATAAAAGAGCTCCGTATCACCGGTGTTGACACCCCGGATATAGTCATAAATGACGATCAGACCGAGGCCATAGTCACGGTTGAAATCAGTTATTACCAGCAAGATTACGGAATAATCAAAAACATGAGGTTCCAGCAAATCTGGTGGTATGATCCGGAATCGGAGCATTGGTTTACTGAAAGCGATTTCCCGAATCTTGAATCGCAATAGTCCGGATTCCGCCGGATCAATCGCACCGTATATTCCAACGCCCGGACGGGATGCGGTGCGCATCTCAGGAATATAAGGTTCTTCCTCCATCAATGGTCAGCACTTGTCCGGTCATGTAATCGGCCCCTTCGATCAGGAATAGCGCCGCATTTGAAATATCTTTGTTTGTCCCGGCCCTTTTGAGGCTGATTCTGCTCAGGATCGCTTGCATCTCGTCCTCGGATGTATTGGACGGCCAACTGATTGCCCCCGGCGAAATTGCATTCACCCGTATATCGGGGGCCAACTCCCTGGCCAGTGATTTGGTCAGCATGATGATGCCAGCCTGGGAAATACTGTACATTGAATATCCTCGCAGAGGACGCTCGGCATGAATATCGGCAATATTGATGATTGTCTCCAGCCCTGTTTGCGGTTTAGCCAGTAGCTGGGAAAGAAAAAAAGGCGCTTTTACATTCACATTCATTATATCTTCCCATACAGGGCTCGATGCAGTGTGTACAGGAGTGGGAAGAAAAACAGATGCATTATTTATCAACACATCAATCCTGCCCTTGAATTTCAGAGCGGCGTCACAAAGAGAGTGTAGCGAGTCATTGTCCGCCAGGTTCGCATGCACTGAAATGGCGGACTCCGGTCGCGTATCATTCAGCCTTTTCTCAAGTGTGCCGGATTCAACCCGGGACGAATTGTAATGAATAACGACATCCATACCGGCCTCATGCAGGCAGCCTGCCACATATGCGCCGATCCTTTTCGCCGCCCCGGTAATCAATACGGTTTTTTGCATACTTCAGCACTTATTTCCTTGATAAGATATTTCCACGGCATACCATGCGCGTATTATGTGGCAATCGACAGAATTGAAAACACTCCAATCACTTCCGCTTCCCGATAATCATGGATTGCGGCACAGCCAGGCCGTACATGATTCCCTGTGCGAATATATAAACACCCAAAACGGCGTGATTCGTTTCGATCAATATACTGCATTTGTCCTGTACAAACCAGGCCTGGGATATTACAGCAGCGGCAATCAAAAGTTCGGCGCGGCGGGTGATTTTACGACGGCGCCGGAAATTTCACCGCTGTTCTCCCGCTGCATGGCCAATCAATGCCGGTCAATTCTGGAGCGCATCGATAATGGCGCAATTCTGGAACTCGGCGCCGGCTCAGGCATCATGGCCTGCGATATTTTGCAGCATCTGGAGCAGATGGGGACGCTGCCTGCAGAATATCTGATACTTGAACTAAGCGCCGAATTGCGCGACCGGCAGCAGACCTTGATAAAACAGCAGGCGGCGCATTTATTCGACCGGGTAAAATGGCTGGATGCGTTGCCGGAAGACGCCTCTTTTTCCGGCATTATTATTGGCAATGAAGTGCTGGATGCAATGCCCGTGAGGCGCTTCATCATCGATGAAGAGGAATACCGGCAGTTAGGCGTGTGCGTTGCCGATGATCAACTCGCATGGAAGATCATGGACATGGACGAGGCCTTAACAGAAGAAACGGAAAAAATCCCGCAATTCCTGAGCGGGAATTTTTGCAACGATTATATTTCTGAAATTAATTTACAATTGCAGCCCTGGCTGGCTGCGTTATCCGCATGTCTATATCGGGGCGCAGTTTTGTTGACAGACTACGGTTATCCGCTGGCGGAATACTTTCACCCGCAGCGCTCCGGCGGCACATTGCTTTGCCATTACCGCCATCGCGTCCATGACGATCCCTTCCTGTATCCGGGCTTGCAGGATATCACCGCATCGGTGAATTTTACCGCATTGGCGGAAAAGGCCGTGCAATGCGGATTCGAAGTAAGCGGTTATACCTCGCAGACCTATTTTCTGGCGGGAAACGGATTGGAAAATGAGATGCGGCGTTATGCTCAGCCTGATGCCAGAACCCGGGCGGAAATTTCACGGCAGGCGCGTATCCTGACTTTGCCTGGTGAAATGGGGGAGCGCTTCAAGGCGATAGTATTGACTAAAGAATTTGATACTATATTGCAGGGATTTTCGATACGGGATCAGCGCATACTGTTATAAACTCATTTACTTGCCGGATTTTCCCAAAAACCAGCCGCGAATAATACGCTGCGCGATAGCGGTTCGGTAATAACAGCAAGCCGTCACAGGCAAGAATGGCCGCCGCTGTTTTTCTTTTTCACGCTCATATAACGATAAAAAATTGGATCTGATACATATCATCGTACTCTCGATCATTCAGGGTCTGACCGAATTTTTGCCGGTATCGAGTTCCGCCCATTTGATCTTGCTGTCGTGGATTGCGGGTTGGCAGGATCAAGGGCTGGCGCTCGATGTTGCGGCGCACTTCGCCAGCGCATGCGCGGCACTGATCTATTTCAGAAAAGATGTAGCCCGGATACTGAATGCGGGTTTTATTTCCGTAGCGCAGCGGGAATGCAATACAGTCGACGCAAAATTATTCTGGCACATCGTGATTGCCAGCATTCCCGTTCTGCTCGCCGGATGGCTTGCACGAGAGATCATTACAGCGCATTTGCGCGACCCGTTGATTATTGCCTCCGCCTCCATCGGTTTCGGCCTGCTGCTCTGGTTTGCCGATATAAAAGGTAGCAGGAGCCGTTCGATAGCTACGATTACGATGCGGGATGCGATCATTATCGGTCTCGCCCAGGCCGTGGCGCTACTACCCGGCACTTCCCGCTCAGGCTTTACCATAACGGTCGCATTGATGCTGGGGCTGGACAGAATTTCGGCGGCGCGCTTTTCCTTCCTATTGGCGATCCCTGTCATTCTCGTTGCGGCAACATATGAATTTTTCATACTGATTCAATCCGGGAACACCGTCGATATGATGGATTTCCTTATCACAGCCGGGTTATCGTTCATCACTGCAATACTTACCATCCATTATTTTCTAAGGTTTATCGAACAGATAGGGATGCTGCCGTTTGTGATCTATCGGGTGATCCTGGGTGGGGCGCTTTTCATAGTATTCCTATGAAAAAATTGCCGACGAACAGGATTAAAACGAGGAGTCCGTACCTTGCAGAAATTCGATTTCCTCCCTGGTGGACATTCTGCCCAGTATTCCATTACGGTGCGGATAGCGGCTAAACTGTTCGATGATTGCCTTATGTTTCAATTCAAATTCCAGACTGGATCCCAAACCGGGCTCACGGTACAACTCAACGGCAATTTCGTGCATAGCCAATGATTCACTGTGCATGTACGGCATATATAAAAAGGTCTTCTGATTATTATCCAGATTTTCCTGGGTCCTATTTGCCACCGCCTGCTGGGACAGGCACAGTGCGAGCGGATCATGGATAAAAGCATTTCTATGCCCCCGGTACAGATTGCGTGAAAACTGATCGATAACGATAATTTCCGCAAGACACCCGCCCGGATCCTCCCGCCAGCGGTAAAGCTCGCAACGGATCGCCTGTTGATGAATCTCAAAAAAGCGCCGCCTAATCGCTTCGTCCAGCTCATCTGATTTTGTCCACCAACATTCCCGATCCAGTTCCGCAAACCAAAAATCCAGGATCTGCCGGTAATTGGCAACCTCGGCCATTATTGCGCTTCAGCCAGCAAATCCACCCGTCTTTTTCGCAGTTCACCAGCCAGGGCCATGCCGACAAATCCCTGATCGAGCAGCTCCTGCACATCGATCTTGCTGCACTCTGCAAGCGCACTGACAAAAAAATCAGACTGCGGATAATCCATATCTTCAAAGCCGGCACGTCCGCGTATATCCGCTTCGCATACCAGCAAAAACTGTCGAAATCTATCCGGCCTGCGAAACGCATCCAGCGCCTCGAGCTTTTTCAAAACAGTTCCCGGCCTCATCTCCATAATGCGATGGCAATCTATATGGAAACGCGAAACCAGGACGGCAAGCTCCCGGTATTGGCGGGGTATTTTAAGGCGATCGCACATTTGCTCAATAATTACCACCCCTCTTTCCGCATGCCCGTGATGTGACGGCCATTCCTCACGAGGAGTTTTCGCCTTGCCCAGATCATGGGTCAATGCCGCAAACCGAACCCGGAGATCATCCGTCAATCGCGCCGCCTGCTCCAGCACCATCATAGTATGAATGCCGGTGTCAATTTCAGGATGATGCTGCGCAGGTTGCGGAACACCAAACAATGCTTCCACTTCCGGCAATAATACCTTCAGGGCATTGCAGGTGCGCAAAACGGAGAGGAACTGCTGCGGATATTTTGTAGCAAGGGCTTTCTCTATTTCCGCCCAGACGCGCTCGAGGGCCAGATAATTCAATTCCTTGCCGGCGGCAATCTGTTCCATTAACGCTATGGTTTCATCGGCAACCTGGAAATTAAACCGTGCGGCAAAACGGGCAACCCGCAGGACCCGCAACGGATCCTCGACAAAGCTGGGTGACACATGCCGCAGAATGCCCTGTTCGAGATCGGCCCTGCCATTGAAGGGATCGATTAAATTGCCATCCCGATCTTCCGCAATGGCATTGATGGTTAAATCACGCCGCCTCAAATCATTTTCCAGGGTGACATCCTCCCCGGCATGAAAAATGAATCCTCCATACCCCGGGGCAACTTTTCTCTCGGTGCGGGCCAGCGCATATTCCTCCTTGCTCTCCGGCTCCAGGAACACCGGAAAGTCTTTCCCCACCTGTTTAAAACCCTGTCGGATCATTTCATCAGGACTGCTGCCAACCACGACAAAATCACGATCCTTGATCTCCAGACCCAGCAGTTTATCGCGCACGGCTCCGCCTACAAGATAACTATTTAGCATAGTGCCGCAAGGTACCTGTAAATGAGTAATTCACCATTTCAGACCACAATAACTCCGATACATTCAGGTCTTATTCGAAACATCGCGAGAATCATCGTGGCGTTCCCGCATAGTCTGCCGACCAAGATAGGTCGGCACTACCGCCTCGATACTGGTGGGAACAATCTGATAGGCCCGCAACGCATTCGTTTCACAGATGCTGTCTTTCCTGGTGGAATTATAATTATCCATCGAAAAGGGCTTCTCCATGCCGAAAAGACCGTATACAAATCCGAACAAGTCAAAAATGCCGGCCTGCAGGCGGGATAAAATATCGGGCAATGGGATCAGGATGCGGTTGCGGCCGGTTTGCTTCATCGTGTAGCGCACCAGTTCTTCAAGCGTATAATCCGCCGGCCCGCACAAATCGAGGCGTTTTCCATAGCTGTCCCGATCATTGAGCAAACGGGCTATTACTTCCACAACATCGATAACATATACCGGCGCAAATCGCGCACCGGGGCAAGCCAGTGGAAAAAATACCGGTGTGATTTTCAGCAGCCCGGCAAAGCGGTTAAAGAAACTGTCACGGTAGCCGAAAATAACCGAAGGTCTGAAGCTGGTGACTTTTATCCCATACTCGTTTTGATGCAGCAATTCCTCCGCCCGGCCCTTGCTGCGCAAATAATGACTCGCTCCATTTTCTGCATCCGCATTCAATCCGCTCATTTGCAGGAGCCTCTTTATATTATTCTGCCGGCAGGCCTCCAGCAGCTTCTCGGCCAATGCTACATGCGCATGATGAAAGCCGCGGCCCTTGCGGCCCCGTTCATTGAGTATTCCGACCAAATTTATCACCGCATCACAGCCTGCAAGCTGCCGCGTCAATTGCTGCGGATCATGAATATCCGCTTCGACTAAATCGAGATCAGGGATCAAGATGGTGTTGCTGCGATTATATTCCCGGTTGCGGGTCAGGACGCGCAATAGATAGCCCTCTTTTGCCAATCGATTGCAAAGACTGACACCTACGAAGCCGGTGCCACCGAGTATCCCGATGCGACGAATGATCATCGTCTAATTCCGATAAGAAACCTGCCGGTCGAAACAACGCGATCCGGCATCCACGGATTTTTTGCCGTCTGTACCCGCAGACATTCGCTGCGAAATCGGCACGATAGCGCCGTCCATGCGCCAGTCATAAACACTCGCAAAATAAAACACACGGCGAACATATTTTCGCGTTTCCTTGTAGGGGATTTTTTCGACCCATACATCCGGCGCCTCGCAATCATTTCCCTGAGAAAGCCAGGTCTTTACCCGATGCGGCCCGGCATTATACGCCGCGGTAGCCAGTACCATATTGCCTTTGAATTTATCCAGCATCATCCGTAAATAAGCGCTGCCTATCGGCACATTGGTTTCAGCCTGTCTCAATTTTCCGGTTTTGAAATTCTTCAAACCGATACGCTTCGCCACCATTTTACCCGTTGCCGGCATGACCTGCATTAAACCCAATGCGCCGGCAGGTGATTTTACATTTTCCATAAACGCACTTTCGGCGCGAACCAGACCAAACATCCAGTTTGAATCGAGCCCCCTTTTCCCCGCATATTTGCCCAGCAGATCCTCATACAGGATGGGAAAACGCAATACCAGATCATCATAGGCACGAGCCTTGCCCAAGGTCATGATAACGCGATCATGCCAGCCCCATTTTGTCGCCAGCATCGCCGCGATCTGCATTTGACGGCTGGTCAATGTATCCAGGCAGTGGAGCCATTCGCGGCTGGCCGCATTGGGCATATCCAACCGGTAAAACTCATACGCGCGCTGCATTGCCGGAACAGCGGCAATGCGGTCCATTTCGCCGGGATTCAGCGACAATGAAAAATAATTCATACTGTACTGCCGCTTGATGCGATCGGCCGCAATAAAGCCATAATAATCCCTTTCAGTCGCCAACTGTGCATAGATCCGCTTCGCCTTTTCAGTGGCGCCGGTTTCCTCCAATGCCCTGGCATGCCAGTACTTCCAGCGCAATTCGATCTTTTCCGTAGCAGGCTGATCTTCCGTCCAGCGCCTGAGCAAATACCAATCGGGCACATGCAATGCAGTGCGCAGACGCCAATGAAAAACCTCTTCATCGACCATGCCGTTATCAATGCGGTCCAGCAAAGCGACCGTCATCGGGTGCTGGTTTGCGGCTGCGCTGACGGCGAGCAACCTATCCAGGCCCGACCGCTCCGCCGGCATAAAGACATACTGTTTCTGCAACGCTTCCCAGCGATCGATTGCCCTGGAGAGATTTCGCTTGGCCAGCCGCCCAATGCCATGAACCAATATCTCCCGGTTGATGGGCGTATCGCCAAATTTCCCCCTATCCATCACCCTGGCAGGATCCTTATGTACCGCTATCCATTGTGCCGCCCACTTCCTGTGTTCGGCATCCAGGCGCCTGGCCAGATAATTCGCCAGACCCGGTTGATTATTGCCCATCGCCAGCCGAATGCGTTGCCAAATCAGTTCATCAGTCATCAAATCGCTTTTATAGAGAAGCTCGAAAGCCGGATCGCACTTAGGCGGCTGCGACTTGCCCACCAGCCAGAGCGTGCGAATATCTTCCAGCAAATGGTCCTCATCGCCCGTCTCCATTCTTGCCCGAAGCTGGTAGCATTGCAGCACCGCACTCTTCTGCGGTGTATAGCTGGTCAGAAAACTTTTCCAGCGGCCTCCCCGGGCAAGATGTTTAAGCCAGGTAATACGCAGGCTGTTGGCAACCGGCAAATCATCATGCCGCTCAAGAAAATTCACCACATCGATTTCCTTCACCTTCCAGAGTCTGGACTTGAGATAGTCATACCGCAAATAGGGATACAGCGGATAATCCTTCAAACCGTCGGCCAGACGATTAAATTCTGTAATCTGATTTTTTGCCAATGCCCGTTTCGCCGCAAGGTAGTCCTGGCGCTGCAAAGTACGCGACTCGGCAAAACCTGCAGATGGGCCGGCGATGATCGTTACAATGATTAGAAAAATACAGCCCCTTGCTACTCGTTTCACTAATTGCTCCCGGAAAATGTTTGAATCAACTATTAATTTAATACTTTAATAATTTTTCTTATTTGTATCAAATTATTTAATTTTCTCCATTAATATCACGGCATCTTATACTTGAAATCATCAAAAAATGAAGCCAAACAAGCCTTTTATAAAAAAGTGGTTGAAAATTTATCCAGAGATCCCGGGATCAAACCTGAAAATATCTTTATTCCCATCACAGAAAATCACGACGTTGACTTTTCCTTTAAGGACGGAATAGCTCAATTTGTGGTCTAAAAAATCGAGATAACAATACGCGCCACCGCCCGCAGACAGGCGCATTATACCCCGACGCGATTGGCTTGACAAATCAAAAGGAGCACAGGCATTCCTGCCTGTGTTTTTTTTCGCGGGCAGGAATGCCCACGCTCCTGTGTTTTTTTCGCGGGCAGGAATGCCCACGCTCCGGTTGCCGACGCGGATTGATCGCGGCATATAATGGGATATATATGGTTATATTGGCATATAAATTGTTATAAATTACTATAAACTTTGAGACAGACATCATGGAAAACCCGTCAAGGCGGTCAGCGCACGGCATATAATGGGCTATATATAGTTATATTGGCATATAAATTGTTATAAATTACTATAAACTTTGAGACAGACATCATGGAAAACCCGTCAAGGCAGTCAGCGCACGGCATATAATGGGCTATATATGGTTATATTGGCATATAAATTGTTATAAATTACTATAAACTTTGAGACAGACGTCATGGAAAACCCGTCAAGGCGGTCAGTGCGCGGCATATAATGGGATATATATGGTTATATTGGCATATAAATTGTTATAAATTACTATAAACCTTGAGACAGACATCATAGAAAACCCGTCAAGGCGGTCAGTACGCGGCATATAATGGGATATATATGGTTATATTGGCATATAAATTGTTATAAATTACTATAAACTTTGAGACAGACATCATGGAAAACCCGTCAAGGCGGTCAGCGCACGGCATATAATGGGCTATATATGGTTATATTCATGTATAAATTACTATAAGTACACAAGATGGAAGTCATGGAAAACCCCTTTTCTCCGGGGGCGGGAACGTCTCCTCCCGAACTTGTCGGGCGGGAGGAGGCTTTGGAGCAGGCTCGCATTCTGTTTGGCAGGGTCAAACTTGGGCGTTCTGGAAAGAGCATGCTGCTTACCGGCTTGCGCGGTGTCGGTAAAACCGTTCTGTTGAACCGGATGGAAAAAATGTCTCAGTCCGAAGGATATCGGTCCATTAATATCGAGGCGTCCGAAGACAAGCCGCTTGCTTCCCTGCTGGTTCCCTCTTTGCGGAAACTGCTTTTTGACTTGGACAGGATGGAGGGCGCGGGCAAAAAAGTCCGCCGCGCTCTGGCGGTTTTGCTGGGTTTTGTCGGCGCCGTCAAAGTGTCTGTAGGGGATTTGAGTATCGGTCTGGAGCTGGAACCGGAACGCGGAACGGCGGATAGTGGGGATATGGAGGTCGATTTGCCGGACTTGTTCACGGTTATTGCCGAAGCCGCGCAGGAAAGAGGAACGGCAGTCGCCATTCTTATTGATGAAGTGCAATACTTGGAGAAATCCGAGTTTGGCGCTCTTATAATGGCGATGCACAAGATGCAGCAGCGTCAGTTGCCACTGGTTCTTATCGGCGCCGGTCTACCTGTTTTGCCGGGTCTTGCGGGCAATATAAGATCGTATGCGGAACGGCTATTCGATTTTCCGCAGGTGGGCGCTTTGTCCGAGGAAGACGCCGATATGGCTTTGCAGAAGCCGGTTCAGGAAAAAGGAGTCAGTTTTGAATCCGCCGCTTTAAGGGAGATTTTTAGATGGGCGCGCGGATACCCTTATTTCATTCAGGAGTGGGGCCATCAAGTGTGGAATCAGGCCGAGGTTTCGCCGATCACGCTGGCCGTCGTGCAGGCGGCCTCACAAACCGTAACCCTCCGTCTTGACAAGAATTTTTTCCGTGTCCGGTTTGACCGACTGACTCCAAGAGAAAAAGAGTTTCTGCGGGCGATGGCTGAGGTTGAGGGCGACAACAAGCGCACCAATGATGTTGCGTCTTTCCTGGGATTGCCGATTACAAGGGTGGGGCCCGCACGCGCAAACCTGATTAACAAGGGCATGATATACAGCCCGTCACACGGGTATCTGGCTTTTACCGTGCCGTTGTTTGGCGAGTTTATGCGGCGGGCGATGCCGGATTGAATGCCATAGGCCCGAACACACATTCCCTCACACCGCCGCCCACGCATCCGCCATCAATTCCGCCTGTTCCAGCACCCTGTCGGCTGCCAGTTTCTGCTCATCGGGCGGATAGCCGTATTTTTTCAGCAGCCGTTTAACGACGGTTCTCAGCTTTGCCCGTGCGCTCTCTTTTATCGTCCAGTCAATTGAGGTGTTCTTTTTCACGCTCTCGGCAAGGGTTTGCGCAAGCGCCCGCAAAGTGTCATCGGTCATCACTTCTTTTGCGCTCGCATTCATCGCCAGCGCGTCATAAAACGCGACTTCATCCTCGGACAGCCCCATATCAACCGCCCGTTCATCGGCCGTTCTGATCTCTTTGGCCATCAGGATCAACTCCTCGATCACCTGCGCCGCCGTCAGCAGATTGTTTTTGTATCTCCGGATCGCATCCTCGAGCATCTCGGAAAACCTTCTGCTTTGCGCGAGGTTCTTTCGCGTTCGGGTCTGTATCTCATCGGCGAGGATTTTTTTGAGCAGTTCCAGCGCGAGGTTTTTGCGCTGCATTCCGCGTATCTCCTCGAGGAAATCATCGGACAGGATCGATATGTCGGGCTTTTTGATTCCGGCCGCGTCAAAAATATCAATCACGCCGTCCACCACCACCGCCCGGTCAACGATCTGCCGGATTGCGCTTTCCATCTCCGCCCCGCTTACGCCGCTGCCGTCCCGTTCAAATTTTGTCAGCCGCGCCTTTACCGCCTGAAAAAATCCGACCTCCGCCTTTATCCCCATCGCACGCGGATCGGGAACCGAAAGCGCAAACGCCTTCGACAGCAGCACGACCTCACGGGTAAACCTTTCCTTACCGTCCTCAAGACCGAGAATATATTCCTCGGCCTCCAGAATCAGCCTCATCTTTTCTCCGGCTTTGGCATCGGCGCGGAAGTATTGCCTGTAATCAAACCTGCCAAACATGGCGGCGACCACATCGTATTTTTCCAGCATCTTCGTAACCGCTGTTTCCTGCTCAAACGCCGGCGTTCCGCCGCCACCGTTTTTCGTGTATGCGCCCAGCGCCCGCTTCAAATCCGAGGCGATGCCAATATAGTCAACCACCAGTCCGCCGGGCTTGTCCTTGTAAACCCGGTTCACGCGGGCGATTGCCTGCATCAGGTTGTGTCCGCTCATGATCTTGTCAACATAGATGGCGCCCAGACACGGCGCATCAAAACCCGTCAGCCACATATCGCGCACAATCACCAGTTGCAACGGATCGGTCGGATCCTTGAATCGTTCCCCGAGCGCTTTCCGCTCCGACTTCGTGGTCGCGTGTTTGTGCCACTCGGCGGGGTCGCTCGAGGATGAGGTCATCACCACCTTTATTGCGCCCTTGTCTTTATCGTCATCGTGCCATTGCGGACGCAGGGCGGTTATCTCAGCATACATCTCCACCGCAATGCGGCGGCTCGTGGCGACTATCATCGCCTTGCCTTCAAAGGCTTCCCGCCTGGTTTCAACGTGGCGCACAATATCCGCCACAACGGTTTTGATGCGGTCCTTGTGCCCGATAATCGCTTCCTGTTTCGTCCATTTGGCCTTGGCTTTTTCGATTGCGGTCGCCTCCTCGCTTTCGGTTATCTGCTCGATCTCGGCGTCCAGTTCTTCCTTCTCTTCCTGTTTGAGATGCACTTCGACAAGACGCGACTCATAGTAGATGGCCACGGTCGCCTTGTCTGTAACCGCCTGCTCGATGTCGTAGACATCTATGTAGTTGCCGAAAACCGCCGGCGTTGAGATGTCTTCTTTCTCAATAGGAGTTCCGGTAAATCCGATGAAAGAAGATTCGGGAAGGGCATCTCTCAGGTATTTGGCAAAACCGTATTTTGTCCTCACCCCGTCTTTGACAAAATGGGTTTTTGCCCCGAATCCGTACTGGCTGCGATGCGCTTCGTCGGCGATGACAACGATATTCTTTCTATCCGATAGCAGTTCAAAATTTTCATTTCCTTCTTCAGGTGAAAACTTCTGAATGGTCGAAAACACGATGCCGCCGCCCGCCGTTTTCAAAAGCCGCTTCAAATGCTCGCGGCTTTCCGCCTGCTTCGGCTCCTGGCGCAGCAGATTTCTGCCCGCCGCAAAGGCCCCGAACAGCTGATCATCGAGATCGTTGCGGTCGGTAATCACAACGATGGTAGGGTTTTCCATTTCCCGATTGACAACCAGCAGTCCGGCATAAAAAACCATCGCAAGCGATTTTCCGCTGCCCTGCGTGTGCCACACAACGCCCGCCTTGCGGTCTCCTTTCGGCTGATCTTTGACGCCGGGCAGTCCGTATTTTTGCGGATCTTCCTCTACGGGCAAGCTGACCCTCTTTCCCCCGTGGGATGCTCTTATTGTGGATTCAACCGCTTTTTTAACCGCATGGTATTGATGATAGGCGGCGATTTTCTTGATAGTGATGACTTTCGTCATGCTACCACCCTCTCTTCCGTCTCTCCCAGAGGGAGAGAAACTTTTTTGAGGCAGGGTGTTTTCAATTTTTTGGAGGACTTCCTGTATATTGTTCAGCAGGTCTTTGTTTTTAAATCGCAGGACGGTATTTCCGAGACTTTTCAGAAATTTGTCTCTTTTTGCGTCTTCTTGTGTCTCCGTATTGTGGACTTCACCGTCAAGTTCAATGATCAGTTTTTCGGAGTGGCAATAAAAGTCGGCGATATAATGCCCTATTTGGTGCTGTCTCCTGAATTTCAATCCGTTAAACCTTTTATTTCTAAGCAACTCCCAAAAAATTTCTTCCGTTTCGGTCTGCTTTTCCCGTAACTCCTTCACCCGCTCAATCATCCCCGCAAACCGCATCCCCGCCCGATAATGCCCCTCCTCACTCTCCCCACCATTCCCAATCCCCCTCCTCTCCCTCTGGGAGAGGCCGGGAGAGGGTATCAACGGAGTTGATTCAGCAGGAATCAACTCCGTTGATTTCTCAAACACGGTAAAGTGCCGGATCAAATCAATCAGCACATTCGGGCGCAGCATTCCCCTGATAACAGTTTCAAGCCAGGGCGTTGTCGCAGGGTCTTCCCTTTCACCGTCCACGGTTTTCCAGGCCATAAAGCGGTTCCAGCCCGCCGTCAGTGAACCGGCCCTGGCATCGAGTCCGTCCGAGGCCACGAGCACACCGTTATAGCAGAACAGACTCGGTATCGTTTCTTTGTAGTTTTGCAGTTGATCGAACGCCTTTTGAACGGTTGCCTGTTCATCGGTCGGGTTTTTCAATTCAATCACCGCCATCGGCAGGCCGTTTATGAACACGACAACATCGGGGCGCTTGGTGGTGTTGTTTTCGGTAACCGTGAACTGATTGCAGACTGCAAGGTTGTTGTTGTGCGGATTTTTAAAGTCAATCAGCCGGACTCTCGCGCCGACCGTTTCGCCGTCCTTTTGGTACTCTTCGGCGACACCTTCGACCAGCATTCGATAGAACTCCTGATTGCTTGCAATCAGGTTGTGACCGGAAAGGGAAAGCACCTGCCGTATCGCCTGCTGCCGCACACCGTTTGGAACCTTCGGATTAAGATTGTCAATCGCGGTTTTGAGGCGGTTGCGCAAAACCACATCGGCAACGCCGTCTCTTTCGGTTTCCTGTTGTTCGGGGGGAATGTAGGCGTAACCCTGCTTTTCAAGCAGTTCTACCGCAAACTTTTCCACGTCCGATTCGTAGAGAGCGGTCATGTGCAATTTTCCCAGAGCGACTTCACCGGCAGCGCATACAGGTTTTCGCCGAAACTCAACACGCTGTCACCGCAATACAGCAACGCGCCGCCGGCAAAACGCGCGCCCGTCGCGTCTTTGAGTTTGCGCAGCCCTTTGAAGTCCGCGCTCGTTACCGTGCCGGACGCCTTTACTTCTACACACGCCAAAGCGGTTGCGCCCCGTTGTATGACAATATCGACTTCGCTTCCGGCCCGGTCTCTGAAATGATAAAACGTATGGCGTTGACTATGTGCGCTCGCCTGTCGCCGCAGTTCCTGCAAAACAAATGTTTCCAGAATATGGCCGAACAATGACCGGTTGCCCGACAGGGTGGCTCGATTCAGGTTGAGCAAGGCGCAGATTACTCCCGTATCGCCGAGGTGTATCTTTGGCGTTTTGACCAGCCGTTTCATGTAATTGCCGTGCCATGCGGGCGTTCTCTCCAGCAGAAACATCTTCTCGAGCAAGATCAGGTAACTGCGAATTGTCAGCCGGCTCAGTTGGAATGAAGACGCCAGACGGTTCACATTCAGAAGCTGTGCGGTGTGCGCCGCCGCCAGTTCGAGCAATCGAGGCAGGGTTTCAAGAGAATGAATCTCCGCAATCATCGGCGCATCTCTTTCAACCAGGGTTTCAATGTAGGTCTGATACCAGTTTGCCCGCCGTGCTGCCGAGCGTTGCAGCGCCGCCGGATAACCGCCCGCCACAACCCGGTCGATAATCTGCTCACCGCCCGGCGCGTCCTGGCGAATAGTGAAATTCGGAGCAAACATCGAATCCAGCAAGGTCGGCGGGGTTTGTTCAAGCTCGCTCTGTGAAAAAGGATGCAGCCTTATGATATCCGTCCGACCGGCAAGCGATTCTTTTATCCGCACCATTTGCAGCAGGTTCACCGAACCGGTCAATATAAAACGCCCCGCTTCACGGTTGCGGTCAACCGACAGCTTGATTGCGGGAAACAGCCCGGGGGCCAACTGCGCCTCATCCAAAATGACCCGTTCCGGCAGGGTGTTGACAAACCCGGCCGGGTCTTCCACGGCGTAACTGCGCGTGCTTTCATCATCGAGGGTGAAGTATTCGTAGCCCGCCGGCTTGCCAATCATCCGGGCAAATGTGGTCTTGCCGCACTGACGCGGCCCCTGTATCAGCACAACGGGGGAATCCTGCAATGCTTCCTGCAAGCGTGGGGCGGCATGGCGGGGGTAGATGGTGTTGTCCATGGCGTGGCTGATTGTTAGTCAAGTATGCGGCTAATTGTTAGTTTAGGGTATGGCTGATTGTTAGTGTGGAGTGCGGCTGATTGTTAGTCAAGTATACGGCCAATTGCAAGCTCAGGGGGTGGATGATTGCAAGATCAGGGGGGCTTTCTATCTTTGGGTCGTTCTACTGCGAGTTCTTCAACATCGGATTCGTGGCGGGCAGTTATTTCGACTTGTCAGCCAGGGGACGCGGATTTTTCAAGCCTTTTTTCTCGTCGGATTTCAGTTTTCTCGCCACTTTCTTGACATCTTCTTCGGGAGGCAGTTTTTCCGGTTGAATGCCGCGCTCTATCAGGGTCTTCCTTACGCTTTCGTTACTGGTGATGTGCTCATCGGATATTTCCTTTTCGCTGTGCATACGGTTTTTATCGACGTTGAATATCGTAATCTCCGTGGCAAAGTCTTTCGCCTTGAGAATGATGGTCGGGGCAAAATCCGCCAAAGCCCGGTTTTTCGGAACCTGCCATTTGTCTTTCATCTGTTCGGTGGTGTAACCGAACAATGCCTTGTCGCCTTTGGAGCGGATAATGCCGAAGTTTCGGTCGCTTCTCGTTTGTTCATAGATGACACCGGACAGCTCTTTTTCGGTGTCCGCCAGTTTTCGGCGAGCGGACACCCTTTCGGCTTCCAGCATTTTCTGTTGGATAATCTCGAACTTTCTGGTCTGAGTGGCAAAGTAGGTTTGGGCTAAGGCGATTTCTTCCTTGCGCGGGTCGCCGTTTTGGGCGATGAGGTAGCAGGCGTAGCGGGTGAGCATGATGTCGGCCACTTCCCGTTGGCTGCCGGAGCCCAGGGAGACCATTTTGCTGGCGTCAACGAAATGGTCGGAAATTGTATGATTTGAGACCTCACAGGCGATTTTGGCTTTGTTGGCAACCTGTAAGAAGTTTCGCCAGTCTGTATAGCCCAGCAGACGCTGAAGGTCGCGGGCGAGCCAGAATTCAACACCGTTTTCGGTTTGGTTGGCGTGGGATTCAAAGTCTTTGGTGAGGGATTGTATGATTTCGGTTTTCATTTTGGGGTTCCGATGGTTAAATGAGAATTGTGTCCGTGAATGGTTGTTATTTTACATTATAGGGGGTGGGTTCCCAAAACTGCAGTTTCGAGGTGGTAGACTTCGCCCTTATCAGAGGGTTCGACAGGTATGGTATCTTTACAAGTGGTGAGCAATCAAGAATATGATGAATAGCAACAAGGGAGGAAAAATGCGTGCCTTGCAGGATACATTTGGTCTTTTGGCAGACAAATTACTTTTGATGGAAGGAAATCCTAGCGCTTCTTGGGAAAGAAGTGCGGCAGACCTGATTCCACAGTTAATTCATATTCTTATCCAAGAGAAGTTCCCAGAGAATAGGAAGACAAAGCCACCTTTGATTTTTTCCGCGATTTCGGAGGATGAGAAAATTTTCCATCCTTTCCGAAAACTTAAATTTCAGCTCATTCATAGTGAGTCGTTCACTATTCGCTCAGATAAAAAATTACATGTGGACCAAAAACTCGCCATTTTCACTATCCCTATGCTGTATTCAGTTCCTGAATTTTCCCATCAATTGTCACCACGCACCCAAAAAAATCTTTCAGATTCTCCAAATCAGGATCTTGAAACTTCTGACCTGTTGCGTTTTGAACATCCTATTGATCCAAGTGAAGTAAAGGAGGTTGCCATTGAGTTTACGGTACAAGGACATCTGGGGGGTGGCTTTTGCACATTCATTTATGAAAATCCTTTTGATGAAAATCCACACAAAAAACTTACTCTGAACGAATGGTTGGAACAACCCGTTCTATCGGTAAACGGGCATATGTTCACAATAGAAGAAATTATCAAGGAAGTGAGAAACAAAATCGCAGTACATCGGTCTGCTCCAGAAAGCATTAACAAGAAATCATTTATTTACAATACGAGATACATTAACGCTTGCGGGGCTTATTGGTCTTATTTTATTTTCTTCTGTGCGCTCCATATCATCACTATAATTCAACAAAAGATAAAAACTGAAATGCGACTCGATATTGATGATAATTTTGCAAAAATTGCTGAATCGAAAAGACCCGATCTAACCACTTTTGGATGGGAAACTAAAGATTGGGGGGGGATAGAATCTTATCTTGTTCTTTCTGATAATGTTGAATTTATCGCCAATGAGGATATGTCAAAAAACACAACCAAGATATCGTTTTTCTCTTTCAGATTAGAGAGTCAAATGGGACTACAGGTTTACTCCATCCCTAGCGTGTTTTTTAGTTTGAAAGCGCAAAAAGAAAAGGAAAGCATAGATGAAGAGAATTGTTTATATTTTAATTTGAAGGAAAAGAAATGTGGTTTTGGTCTGCATTTCAGAACCACTGCCGATGCGTGGTGTGAATTCGTCAGGGATGAAAAGAATATATTTACGGCAAGGCTTGTCACGTTCACCGATTATCCCATAAAGGGGAGTATATTCTATAATGACGTTAAAAATACCATGCGCATATTATTTAGCTTTTTGTAAAATCTAATCAAGGGAATGCTGCACGAGTTGTCATACCGCAATGAAAATGTCATATTGATAACGTATCATCTTCTGCCCTTCGTTGCTCCATTGAAGTTGTTGACGTGTCGCTATCCACTTCAACCCACCGCACCTCATGGCCACCATGAGAGATATGCAGATTGCTATCCAACCATTCACGTATTTCCTATCGTTATGGTATCCGGCACAGGGGTGAGAAACAGTCGTTCAATTCGTCGCCGCTTCTGTGCCTTCATAGTCGCAAAAACTCCGCGTGGATGAGTCCTGATAGCAGCCTCCTTTATCGTCATGTTCTTCTCCATAACACATTCGCAGATTTCAACACGCTTCATTTCTGCTATACTTACATTCTGTCCTCTTGTGGTATTCCATGCTTCATATTGAAGCACAACTAAGGGGGCTTTTTCACGTTGTCTTAATACGACATTTTCATTGTGGTATGACAGTTAACTACATAATTCCCAAATATTTTGTCATGATGCTAAGTATATTCTGATCTATTGTTTTCACAGTGATTTTTCACGAACGTTAACCATGAATGATACCAGTACCATGTTTTGGCAACTTTTGTTCCAAATCCTTTTGATGGATTTTTTGCATTTTCTTTTTGCCATAATTTCGTATGTTGATGTATTTTGAATTTGTTAAATCCATTTCTTTGCATTTCTTTGCAAATTTCACCTGGCAAATATTTCATCTTTTCCTTCTCTATGACATATTCCTTTTTAAGCCCTTTTGCTATATCAGAATCTGGCGAAATGAACTCAATCACTCTATCCGCTTGTCCTTTTCGATTAGCCGTTCTTAAGACAAATAAAACTCTGTATGAAAACCTACTATCATTGAAATATCCCTCCGACAAACCTTGATCAAAATCTTGAATATAAGAAGAGATATTTTGGGGCAAATCTTTGTAATCACGTAAGTCAGCGACTTGACCTTCGCTCAGAGAAGAAAATTGTAGGCTAAAGGACAGGTGTTTTTCGATGCCATCTTTCTTTGGAAATAATTTTTTAAGATATGTATTGTAATTCAAACAACAGGATTGAAAACGAGCATTTAAAAAATCATCGATTCTTGTTGTCATTCTATGTTCTATTTCGTGTCTTAGCCCAATTAAAAATTTTAAATTTAATGTCGTAATTTTGTCAATTGGAGATTTTTCACTATCCAAGCATTTCTCCAATTCCCAGTATTTATAGGCATTTTTTTTTGTAGTGGAAAATTTTCTCCGCCTTCCATTTATTTTAAAATATTTGTATTCTATATTCTTGTCATGATAATAGGCATGTAGCAAATAAGTCCAAGCAATAATTGAAAGAACGATGAATGACTCTGATTTAAATTGCATATTTGGGTTGTTGAATATTTGAACGGCCGCCAGCATGCCCTCTTTTGACTTGCGAAGCTGTTCATTCTTTATAGAGCCAAATTTTCTCGTTCTGCTAGCCATGATATGAAAATGGACTTATTCTCGCTTTTCCACTCATCAACTTCGGCAACAAAATATCGCGCAGTTTTTTGAGCGTGCGGATTTGAGATTTATTCTTCCGATTTTTATCAAAAACCGATTCTACAGTATCTTGAAATTTATAAACTAATTCATGCGGATACTTGGGAAAATCAATCGATACTAAATTAGTCTGATTTATTTTCGGTTGTACTGCCCCAGTAATGTATCTCTCAATATTTAATTTCAAAAGAAAGTGCCAGATAAAAAAGTTATCGTAAGGTTTTTTTGCTTTAAGCACATGGGTATGATTATTCACCCAAAACTTTCCACTAGTATATTGTAAAACAGGATACCCTTCACCTGCCTTAACCGTCCCATCTTCGGCCATTAGAATGTATTCGCCTTCGAAAATATAGTCGTTTATGTAATCCATAACTTGAGCAGCTCCGTAGTATGGATACAATGAATCTCCATCCTTCATTTTTTGCCTTTCTATTTTGGAAAGCGGGATTCTTTTGCTGTCAAAAATCTCTACCACATCCCCTAGCTTTCCAAACTCCCACCCTTCATTCGCATCTTCCACAAACCACTTGCGAAACAATGCCTGTGCCATATCTTCAAGTGTTTTGTTCTGGCGGTGGAGCAGCTCTATTTTGTCGTCCAGCGATGATAACACTTCGGCAATGGCTTTTTGTTCGGGAAGTGGGGGGAGAAAAAATTTGTAATCTTTAATTGTTTTTGGTGATGTGTGCTTTATTGATGTTCCACTTGCTGCGCCAACTATAAACCAGTGATATTCACCAGTACGCATTAGCCAATAAATAAAATTTCTATCAACCTCTTTTGATTCAAATTGTAATAACCCTATCCGCTGATTGTGTAAATACATTTCATCGTTTTTATTATTTTTGGGAACTTTTGCTGAAAAACCAAGAGTGTCTCCTTGTTTGCTCAAATCAGTCATTGTTACAATAACATCACCTTCTTTCAGAATATAATCTTGTGGAATTTCACCTCTAAAATATTTTAACTTTGATGATTTGAATCCTCCACCTATATGAAAATTTCCAGGTGTAACCAAAATATTGTTGTTTGTTTCATCTGTAATATATTTCCCCTTGAAAGCATAGCCGTGTTTTATATCAACTAAATCCCCCAACCTAACCTCGCGCCACCCGTGCCGTTCTTTTTGCTCCATCCCGCTCATTGCTCCGAATATATCTGCTCTTTCGTCAACAGTGTTTTCGCTTTCTCTTCGATGTGCCGTCTCATCGGCGGGTAATCTACAAAGTTGAACACCTGCACATCCACCTTGTATGGCAACGAACTCTCATCAAACAAAGTCCACAAACGGTCGGTGGTCGCTCCATCGATGTCGCCGTAAAGCACCAAGTCAATATCGGAATAACTTTTGTAGTTTCCCGTTGCCCTTGAGCCGAACAAGGATGCTTTTTCAATGCCGGGGCAATGTTCGCGGAGAATTTTTGCGATACCGCCAATTTGCCGTGCGCTCAATCCATGCGTGGACATTGTCTCAGAACTGCTCTCCTAAAACTTCGTAAAGTTCTCCGAAACATGCAAGGTATCTTTTGCTGATCTGCTCTAACGCCTCCTCAAATTTTTTGAAGTCGTAGGTGTGGCTCATTTTATTACGCACATCCAACGCCGTCATCCAGCCCTCGCCGTCGTGTATGAGATTTGCGGCAATCGCCTCTTTGATAATGGCGCGGGGAGTAACCTGCCCAAACACAACATTGTTGTATTCCAGATAGTCCTTTGCCGCCTTCCATGCAAGTTCCATACAGTATTCAAAGCGTTGGATCATGCCCTCTTTTTCCAACTGTGTCATAGACCCATCACTGTATTTTTCGTTGGCCTCTTGTAGAAGAGTGTATGCTCTACTGAAATTGTTAAAGCGATATTTCCAGCGCGGTTTTTCTTCGCTCATGTTCTGTTCTCCAGTCGTTAATGTCGGTAATCTGTAAATACATTCGCCGCTCACCGGCGCGAATAGAACGAACCCGTTCCAGAAGTTCCTTGAAATAATCCCTACCAAAGACCCGCGTACCCTGCTTGAGCCGTTGGTCATTCATGGCAAAGCCTTCGATGATATATTCTTTCAAAACCTGAGTCGCCCAGATGCGAAATTGTGTGGCACGCCTGGAGTTGACCCGATAGCCAACAGCAATGATGGCGTCGAGATTGTAGAACTTCGTTTTGTAACGCTTTCCATCTCCGGCAGTAAGTTCCAAAATGGAACTTACTGATTTTTCCGGCAATTCACCACTCTTAAAGATGTTTCCGAGATGCTTGGTTATGGCGGGCCTTTGAACCCCGAACAATCGCGCAATATTTTCCTGCGTCAGCCACAATGTCTCATCTTGTAGCGTAACCTCGAGCCGCACCTCACCGTGAGGCGTGGTGTAAAGGATAAAATCGGCATTGCCGGAGGACGGCGATTTATTTTTCATACTCAATTTTGCCCAGGTTCTCCAAGATCCGCTTGTTCAACTCCGCCTCTTCTTTTATCTGCCCTTCAAATTCCGCTTTGAGTGCGGTAAATCTCTCTTCAAAGTCAAAATCATCCTCGGTTTCCGCCAGCCCCACATAGCGCCCCGGACTCAGCACATAGTCCAACTCTGCGACCTTTGCCGTCTTGACCGAGGCGCAAAAGCCGGGGATGTCTTGATATGGGATGCCCTCACCTTCTTTTCCTCTCTCAGAGGGAGAGGAAGGTTGGTGATCTTTTCCTTTCTCAGGGGAAGGTTGATGATCTTTTCCTCTCCCTTTGGGAGAGGCTAGGTGAGGGTCCCTCCTCCACTGGTGGTAGGTGTTGACAACCCTGGCTATATCTTCATCTGAAAACTCCCGGGTGCGGCGGTTGATCAAATGCCCCAACTCGCCCGCGTCTATGAACAGGATCTCATCCTGGCGTTTCCGGTCGCCGTTGTAGCCGTGCCGTTTGTTGGAGACAAACCACAGGCAGGCGGGGATTTGCGTGTTCAGGAACAGTTTTGCCGGCAGATTGACAACGCAGTCCACAATGCCGGCATCGATGATGTTTTTGCGGATGACGTCTTCGTTGGATGATTTGGAGGTGAGCGAGCCTTTTGACAGCACGAAACCGGCCACGCCTTTGGGCGAGAGGTGGTGTATGAAGTGCTGCACCCAGGCAAAGTTGGCGTTGCCGGTTGGCGGAATGCCGTATTTCCATCGGCTGTCGCCTTCTAATTGTTTGCCGCTCCAGTCGCTGTCGTTGAAGGGCGGGTTGGCGAGGATGAAATCGGCTTTCAAGTCGGGATGGGCGTTGTTCAGGAATGAGCCTTCGTTGTTCCATTTCACCTGCCCGCCGTCTATCTGGCGAATGGCCAGGTTCATCCGGCAGAGGCGGTAGGTGGTCTGGTTGCTCTCCTGTCCGTAGATGGAGATGTTGTCGATGTTGCCCTGGTGCTGTTTGACGAATTTCTCACTCATCACGAACATGCCGCCGCTGCCGCAGCAGGGGTCGAACACCCGGCCCTTGTACGGCTCTATCATTTCCACCAGCAGTTTTACAATCGAGCCCGGGGTGTAGAACTGGCCGCCTTTTTTGCCTTCGGTGAGGGCGAACTGGCCGAGAAAATATTCATAGACTTTGCCGAGCAGGTCTCTCGATTTCGCGGCTTCATCGCCGAGGGCGATGTTGCCGACCAGGTCGATCAACTCGCCAAGCGTTGCGGATGCGACGTTCGGCCTGGAGTATACTTTCGGCAGAATGCCTTTCAGGGTGTTGTTCTCTCTTTCTATGGCTTCCATGGATTCGTCTAAAATCTTGCCGATGGTTTCCTGTCTCGCTTGTGCTTTGATGTGGCTCCATCTTGCGTTCGGCGGCACCCAGAAAACGTTTTCCGCTCTGTATTCGTCCGGGTCTTCGGCGTCGGCGTGTTGATATTCCCCTTCGCCGGCGGTGAGTCTGGCGTGCAGGGTTTCAAAGGAGTCGGAGATGTATTTGAGGAATACCAGGCCGAGCACAACGTGTTTGTATTCCGCTGCGTCTATGTTGTTGCGCAGCTTGTCCGCGGCTTTGAATAGCTGGTTTTCAAAATTGCCGGCTTTTTCGGCGTGGTTTTCGGTCGTGGTCTTGCTGTCGGTCAACATGGTTTCTCCAAAATGAGTGCCCTCAGGGGAAAGGCTTTATAGTAGCGTATTATGCTTGCCGGGTGGCAGGGTTAAAATTCACCGGGGCGCTTTTGAGAGGCTTTTTCTATTTGTTTGCTGTGCAGCAATCAAACTTTTCCGGGTCGGATCCTATGCCGCACAAGGCCGGTCAATCATTTTGCCAGCCTGGCGGGGGGAGCAGCATTGTCGCCGTAGCGCACTATCTGTTTTTATTGCAGGACCTGCCGGCGTCAATATCAATGTATTGCCGGCATACTCTATCTATGCGTACCTTCCCCGGTGTTTGTGATTATCGGTGAGTGCCGGGTATGGTCAGGCGGCGCGGGCTTCCAATAGTTGGCGGCTGAATGAGTTGTTGTCGGAAGTGGTCATTACCAGATCCTCCTGTGCCCGCGTCATGCCTACGTAGAGTAAGCGGGCGTCTTCTTCCACCCTATCCTCCTTGTCTCCCATATAGCCGACGCCGACAATAATGACCCGTGAGAACTCCAGTCCCTTGCTGCTGTGCAGCGTTATCAGAGGTACCCGGTCTTCCGCCGGATTATACGCGCTTTTGCTTTTTTTGTCTTTGAGTTGCAAACAGGGAATGCCGGCGTTTTCTACTGCACGATGCAATTTGTCGCCCTGATAGTGGCTCAAGTACAGTACCGCCATATCCGCCCAGGCGATCTTGTCTTCATGCCAGCGTTGTAAACAACTTACAGTGTAATCCAGTTCTTCCGTGAAATTGCCCACTCGCCGTATTTCCGGGTCGGGGCCGCGATTGCCCGCCGCTTCCGGCGCAATCAGCGGGATATGGTCATCATCCGCGTTTTGCGGTTTGAGATAGTGTGCCGCGAAACGGTAGGCAAAGCGCAATATCTCGCGCGTGTTGCGGTAATTCAGCCGTAATATGGTGGTGCGCCCCGTGGCTTTAATGCCTACGCTGGCCAGGCTGAAACCCAATCCGGTGCGGGGTTTGTAGATGGATTGCGCATCATCGTACAGCAGCAGCAATGAATCTGTTTCCGGGTCCACCATCTGCACCACCAGTTTAAGCCAACTCTCTTCAAAGTCGTGGCCTTCGTCAATCATCAGCGCGCCGTATTGCGCCCGCGGGATCTGGCCTTGATCGACGGCATGGATAACGGTTTCCACTAACTTTTCCACATAAGATTTACCGAATGCCGGCGGGGCCACATGATAGGCCCTTAACTGCTCTGCGCACCAGTCGTGAAAGTGATATACCTGCACCTGCTGGTCTATACCCTTGGCTTCGATGAACGTGCGCAGCTTTGCCGCCAGCGTGATGTTAAAACACAGAACCAGTATGGGCTTTTGCATCAGGGCAGCGAGGTACTGACAGCGATAGCCGAGTATCAGGGTCTTGCCGGAGCCCGCCACTCCGTGAATGACGCGGTGGCCTTCGCCCAGACTGCGCGCCAGTTGCTCCTGCTGGATGTCCATGATTTTGATGATGTCCGGCAGGGCTTCTGTGATGTCGGTGTCGTCGTCGGTTGCGGCGAACAGGCTCTCTTGCCTGCCGGTCACGATGCGTATTTCCGGGAATAGATACCAGCGTATGCGGTCAATCTGCGGCAGGGTCAATGTGCCGCCAAACCGGTAGGTGAACATGTTCCAGAGTTTTTCCTGGAAGGCTTCCGCATCCGCATCCTTGCCGATGTCGTCCTGGTACAGCATCAGGTGATCCGGCAGCAGGATTTCTCTCTCCGCATCCGGTGCGGCTCTGTGCATGCGTTGACGGCTAATGTTGGTAAAGACCACGCCGCAACCCCAGGGCATAATCAGCTTGCCCCGGTGTGCGCCACCCGCCTGCTGCAACAGGGGGTCGCCGGACAGGGTATTGACTACACGGTATTGATACTGCCGTGCCTGCTCCAGTGGGTGGGCCTCGGTTACCAGCCCCTTTGCAGTCAGTATTTCTGCGGTTTTGGGTGTAAATTTTTTGATGGTTTCCATCTTCCAGTCCTTTACCTCCAGCAGCAACAGTCCCCGTGACGGGTGCAGGATAATAAAGTCGGGATAACGGCGCTTTTTGCCGACCGGGATGTCGTACCAGATCAGGTAATCATCTTCCAGAAACCGCTCCAAACGACGGGCCAGGCGTTTTTCGCCGGCCGTCATGCGCGCCAGGGTTTGGCGGTTCAGGGCAGGGATGATCTCGGCCACAGGGATACCGCCCGGCTCAGGCGCAAGCGGCGGGCGGCGCCGCCGGAATGCGTGGTTGTTCGGGCAGGCGTTGAGGCATGTTTCGCATCAGCGGGCGCTTTGGGGAAAGGGCACCGCACTTACTTTACTGATAAACTTATCAAAGGTTTTGCCTTTTAATCCCGTGAGGTGGTATGCCTCCCGGTAAAAGAGCCTGCCTTCGCCGACGGCCCTTCCTATGGCGGCGCCGAATGGGTGCCCAATACGCACATTTTGGGTGTTCCAGAAATTCCCCCCGGAGCTCCCTCTATTCTGCTCTGCAATCTCTTTTCGTTTCCATCTGTTATAGAAAGTGAAGAAAGAGTCGAGATTAATCAGGCCAACATCAAGCATGCGGCGGGCTGCAACTATGGTGCTGACCTTAAAATGACCGGCAACCTTGCCGTATTGCTCCGTGAGATTGGATGCGTTACTCAGAAACTCTCGGAGATCTTCACTCGGTACCAGGAACTCTGCCGCCACCTGATCGCAGAATTTCTCGGTAGCATTTTCGGTTTGTCGAAGTCGCTTGAATTTCGAGATGCCGGCAGCGCCAACGAAAATGTGTGCCAGCTCGTGGCTTAGCGTGAACATCTGCGCCGCTCTGTAATCGGCCCCATTGACGAAGATCAGCGGGGCATAGTCATCAACAAGAGCAAAGCCCTGAAACTCTTCACGGTCCAGTTTTCTATGGGTGTTATTCCCCACCACGCCGTTAAACATAACCAGGATGCCCGCATCCTCGACAATGTTTCTCAGACGACGAAGCGCATATTCCCAGGTCGGCTCTTGCGCCGCCCAGTTTTTTGCCAGACCGAGATGCTTTTTCATGGCCGTCGCAACTGCATCATGCTGCTGTTCAAGACTGGCAGAACCGACAAATGATATTGGCTCAACCCCGTCTTGCAGCAACTCTTCCCGCATCCATGCCTGTCTTCTTTGCATGGTATGCACCGTCTCCAACAGGTTGGGGCTGGGGCGCTGTCGCAAACGGCTGTCCCCGCTGCGAAAATCCGGAATGGGCAGCTGATCCAGGTCTTCCGGCGGCTCAGAGAGATACAAAAGTCCGAGGGGCGTGTAGGTTTTGTGGGCGAGTCTGTCAATCTGGGCGATACTGATTTTCCCGGTTTTCTCCCATTCCTCCACCCGCCCCGGCTCCACGCCGATCTTGCCGGCGAGTTCGGCGGCCTGGTAAGCAACACGCTCCCTGGCCCAGCGCAGAACCTCCGGTTTTAGCATAATCTGTTGGCGTCTTCCGTTCATGGGGTACCTCCCGGAATCATTGTACATGTTCTTTAATTCGTTGTGTATGGGTCCATAATATATGGCGCTCGGGGTGGTTGACGAGCAGTGATGGTATAGGGGATATCAGGGCCAATGCGTGGTGTGGTCGTTGAATGTTGTAGATCACCAGCCGATCCGGCGAGTTTGCGGTTGAATAAGGTCGGTGATCATGACAGATCCTTGAACCACTGCTTGATCTTGAGTGCCATCAATCTGCGGCGTCCAGACAAGTAAGCAGGGTCTCAATAGAGTGTTGCGTGACGGAGTAGCGTTGCGTGGCCATCAGTGAAGCTCCTCTACGATCCGACCCAACCAGACGTTAGGGACGTGAGGTAGTATTTCGTGTTTTGGAAGACGACGGAAGTGTCTTCCGTTTGGCTTCGCTCCTATTGCAGGACATCTCGACGCGCGGGGTCGCGCTGCTTTGAAAAGCGGCGTCTCCAGGGTTTCGGATTGGATGGATTTGTTTTTCGGCATGTCACGTTGTCTCCGGTATGGGGTCGTGGAATAAATCGACATAGCTTTGGGGCGATTTTAGTGCGGCGGAAAAATTTTGGCAAGGTGAAAAAATACGCCAAAATGCGCTATAATCAGAGATCGCTTTTTTTTAATGGAGGGAATTTCAATGGGCGCTCATCAATCAGAGGACACCTGTTGTACGCTGGTGCCGTATTTCAGGATTCACGACGGTAAACTCGACGAGTTCAAATCGCTGTGCGCACGCTTTATCGAAAAAACGCGCAATGATGAAAAATGCCTGCACTATGCGTTCAGTTTCGACGGCAACGATGCGCATTGTCGCGAGGGCTATACGGACGCTGACGCCATGCTGGCACATTTGGAAAGTGTCAGTGATCTGCTGGCGGAGGCCTTCAAAATCGCCAATGTCACGCGGGTGGAAATCCATGCTCCGCCGGCCGAAGTGGAAAAATTGCGCGAGCCGCTGGCCGATTTTCAGCCCCAATTTTATACGGTGGAATGCGGCTTCCGAGCCTGATGCCGAAGGCGCGCACGAAAAGCGAAGGGTGGTTGCACCCGCTGTTTTTTTACCTTGCGTCAAAAAAACCGGAACATTGCGAGATGGTCTTGCCCCACGGGATGGCGCGATTCGTTAGAGGGCGGAATGTCGGGGCAAGTACATGGGTCTTGTTTACCCGCCCTCTGATCCCTCCAGGCGTTCTATTGGGCTGTTAGTATCACCTTGATGGAATTTATTATTGCTTTGATGTAATCGCTGAATGCTTCCGCATGCTTTCCCCGGGCGAATTTTGCGCCTCCCCGTTTGGTGTATGCCTGGATATATTGCGGGTCGATTGCAATCGCCTTGCCGTAGTCTTCAATGGCTTCCGCATGCTTTTGCAAAGCGGATTTTGCAAGCCCGCGCTTGTTATATGCCCCCGCATCCCGGGGGTTGATTGCAATGGCCTTGCTGTAGTCTTCAATGGCTTCCTCATGCTTTTGCAAAAATGATTTTGCAAATCCACGGTTGTTGTATGCCCTCGCATCCTGGGGGGTGATTTCCGTTGCTCTGGTGTAGTCCTCAATGGCTTCCGCATGCTTTTGCAAAGCGAATTTTGCAAGTCCACGGTTGTTGTATGAGTCTGCTTCCTGCGGATTGATTTCAATTGCCTTGTTGTAGTCTTCAATGGCTTCCGCATGCTTTTGCAAAAATGATTTTGTAAGTCCGCGAATGTGGTATGCCCGGGCATCCTGGGAGTTGATTTCAATTGCCTTGCTGTAGTCTTTAATGGCTTCCGCATGCTTTCCCAAAGTCGATTTTACAAGTCCGCTGATGTGGTATCCTGATTCATCCTCTGGATTGGTTTCACTTGCCTTGCCGTACCCTCTACGGACTTCCGCACGCTTTCCCGAAGCAGATTTTTCATTGCCCCGGTTGTGGTGTGCCTGGGTACCTTTCAGGGCGATTTCAATTGCTTTTTTGTAGTCTTCAATGGCTTCCTTAAAATTTTCCAAAGCAGATTTTGTGTCGGCCCGGCTGGTGTATGCCTGGATATATTGCGGGTTGATTTCAATTGCCTTGCTGTAGTCTTCAATGGCTTCCGTATATTCTTCTAAAGAATATTTGGCATTGCCCCGGTCGTGGTATATCTGGGTACCTTGCGGGTCTAATTCAATTGCCTTGTTATAGTCTTCAATGGCTTCCGCGTGATTTCCCAAATCAGATTTTGCATTGCCCCGGTTGTGGTATGACCGGGCATCTTGCGGGTTTAATGCAATTGCCTGAGTATAGTCATCAATGGCTTCCGTATATCTTTCTAAATAATATCTGGCAACACCCCTGTACTTCAATTGCTTTATTTTTATGATTCGCCTTGTTATTGCGCCAACTAAAAGGATGAGTATGATACAGCTCAATATTACCCGATTGGATTTTAAATACTGTATTATTGGTTGGATGTAGCCCTTGCTTGCTTCCGGATGTTTTCCCAAATCAGATTTTGCATTGCCCTCATTATAGAGTACCCCGACATCTTGCCGGTTGTTTTCAGCCAGTGGCTGGACCGGTGAAATATTGAGTGCCGCTCCTCCCCCGAAAAACAGGATGATGACCAGGGCACATGGCAAACCTGACCGGGGGAAAACATACCTAATAGAAGAAAAAACCTCATTCATTCGCATACCTGTAACTCTCCAAAGAAATAAATTGCCAAAAAAGACCGGGCGGTGCGGCGCGTTGTGATGGATGGCTACCAATGCCCAAGTATACAAGTTACCAAAAAATTCATAAATTGCAACAGTGAAGCAGGAATGTATTGCATTGGGAAGGAGAGGGATATCCGGCCGGGGACAACCTGTGTTCGACTGCGTCTATATTGCTGCAGAGCTTGTTTGCTATTTGCAACAACCGGTTTGCGCAATTGTCCGCTGTTGCGGAACGGCTTTTTCACGGGCTTGCTGTAGGTAAAAATGATTTCTCCCGGGGAAGGGCTTTATAGTAGCGTATTATGATTACAGGGTGGCAGCGTTGGAATTCCGGTCATTGTAACCCGCACTGCTTTTGGGGAGCCTTTTTTCTGTGACTTTGTGGTAAAGCAATCAAATACTTCCGGGGCGGATTTTATGCTGCATGAGGCTGACGCAATAATTTTACTGGCTTATCTTGTCACAGGGGCCTGTGCCGGAATGACGGGCGGGTTACTGGGGCTGGGCGGGGGGATCATCATTGTCCCTGCGCTGCATTATCTGTTTTTATTGCAGGGCTTTCCGCCGGCGATATTAATGCATATGGCGGTGACTACGTCGCTGTCTGCAATCGTGTTTACCGCGCTGGCATCGGCCTGGACGCATCACAGGAAAGGGGCGGTGCTGTGGCCTGTGGTGGCGGCGCTGACACCGGGTATAGTTGCCGGCGGCGTGATCGGCGCCTGGCTGGCCAATCACCTGTCCAGCGAGTATTTGCGGATGGGTTTTGGTGTGTTTGCATTGTGTATTGCGCTGCAAACGGGGCTCGGCATCCATCCGGCGGCCACGATGTCATTGCCCCGGCGACCGGGTATGATTGCGGCCGGCGGCGTAATCGGGACATGCTCCACTGTGCTGGGGATCGGCGGCGGAACGCTCACGATCCCGGCCCTGCTTTGGTGCAGTGTGGGGATCAGAAATGCGATTGCGGTATCGGCGGCCTGCGGCATTCCCATTGCTATCGCCGGTTCGGTATCGATGATCGCCGCCGGACTGGATGAGACTGCATCACCGGAAAATACAATTGGTTATCTGTATTGGCCGGCTTCGGCTGTGATCATTATTGCGGCAATCATTTTTGCCCCGATGGGCGCGCGTTTGACGCATGTGCTGCCGATTTCTCTTGTCAGGAAGATTTTCGCAGTGGTATTGGCTATTGTCGGGATACGAATGCTGTTCTAATAGTCGGAATGAATGGGTATTGGCCAATATATTGCTTTGATATCGGCGACGCAGATTCTCATCAGCGGCAGCGGAAAACTCAAGGCAGATCGCTCGTCGATGAGCGCAAGTCTTTGTATTGCCACAACTGCACGCAGTTAGTCTGCTTCAAGAATGAGGCGGCCGGTATCCACGGCCGGCACGAGCACGTGTGCACCAATCCGGCCGGGGTGGTGTATCGCATCGCATGCTACAGCAATGCTCCCGGATGCAATGCAATTGGCGCCCCACAATCGGAATATACCTGGTTCACCGGGTATGAGTGGCAGATTGCGGTTTGTGTAGGGTGCGGCGAGCACCTGGGCTGGATGTTCGCCGGAGCAGATGTGTTTTTCGGACTGATCCGCGAGCGGCTGGTGGAGGATTAAATAGGCAGGGCATGGCGCGCAGACAATGTTCGATGTTGAAGGCCGTTGGGGATATACTGCAACGGATACCTGTATTCGTTGAGAGGAAGGGGTAATGGTATTTCAGGAAAAGATGGTGATCGGGACAAGCGGGCGTGAAATAATAGAGATCACCCCGGAGGTGCAGCGGTTCGTTCTGCGTTCCAGGATTCAAACGGGTATTTGTCATGTGTTTATCATGCACACCAGCGCGTCATTGATGCTGTGTGAAAATGCCGATCCCGATGTCCGGCGAGATATGGAAACCTTTATGTCGAGGCTTGTGCCGGACGGCGATTCGATGTTTGTGCATACTACCGAGGGGCCGGATGATATGCCGGCGCACGTGCGAACGGCGCTCACGGATTCGTCGATTACCTGTCCGATCAAGGATAATCGCTGTGCGCTGGGAACCTGGCAGGGGCTGTATCTGTGGGAGCACAGGACTGCATCGCATGATCGAAAATTGATAATCACTATATATGGAGAGCAATGATGGCAAAGGCAATATGGAATGGTGTGGTACTGGCGGAAAGCGTTGATTTTCAAAAGGTGGAAGGGAATATTTATTTTCCGCCTGAATCCGTCAACCGGGAATATCTGAGGGATACCGACACCCACTCAACCTGTATCTGGAAGGGGCAGGCAAGTTATTATGATGTGGAGGTCAATGGGAAAATCAACAAGGATGCGGCCTGGTATTATCCGCAACCAAAATCAAAGGCGGAAAATATCAAGGAGCATGTTGCGTTCTGGAAAAATGTCGAAGTAACGGAATAGTATATGCCCCGGAAGAATATGCCAAAGGGCTGGCAGCCTCCGTATCCGTCCTGGTCGGCGGAATTTGCCCCCGAAGTGCGGGAAGTAATCATCGGCTATTTTGCCGTGCAATCCAAAGACCGGATTGTCGGTGATTTCGAGGAATGGATGCAGTTGGCGCTGTCGGTCGACAATGCGCCGATGCACTGTGAACGGGCGGTCTATGTGGACGGGCAAGGATATGCGAATCAGGTGTGTATCTGCTATTGGACCGACCGGTCTGGCTATGATGCCTGGATAGCATCGGCCGATGCGGAGGGCTGGTGGAATGATGCGAAACGCCTGAGCGGAGACGCGGGCTACTGGCGCGAGGTTATTTTCGCGCCCAGGTCCCGGCTGGAAACGCTGTTCTCATCGGAGGATGGTGCGGGAATGGCGGCGCTGACGGACAGGTTCAGTGAGCCGGTATGTGAACATGCCTACTGGGGAAGTATGCGCGACCGTGTGCCGGATTCGGGGAACAATGACTTCCAAAGCGAAGCGGGGGAGCGGCTGGCCTGTCGGCCGGCGGTGGACAGCAGGAAAAGGCATGTGCGCATCGTTCCGCCTGAAAATATGTGCCTGATTCGATCGGCGCAGAATTGGACGGAATGCAAGGACCGGGAGCTGAGTATATATCAAAACAGCGTACATCCGGCATTGATAGAGGGTATGCAGTATATCCGGGATAATCCCATCGACAGCGGCTGCATCTGTTGCCGCTTTATGGACGAGCTGGGTCAAAATGGGGAGCGGCAGTCAAAGACTTTCGGCATGGCATATTTTCTCACGATGGGGCATCTGGAGGCCTGGGCCAAGTCACATCCCTCGCATCTGGCGATTTTCGGTAACTTTCAAAAGATGGCGCAAAGTCTGGAGTTCCGGCTGGATCTGAAGCTCTGGCATGAGGTGATCGTTTTGCCTGCGGGGGAGCATGTTTTCGAATACTTCAACTGCCATGAAAAAACCGGATTGTTGCCGTATTTTTCGCCTGCTTGATTGGAACGACCACCGTACCCGGAATCGTTTGGGTGTATCGCCGCGGCAATCCTTGTCCGGCCGGTTTTCATTGTTTGGCGCCGAGTTGCAGCGCGCGCTGTTTGCATTTTTCCGGCTCGGGCTGAGTGCCGCCCCAATCCCGGCAATGGCGGATAATTATATTGCATAGCGCCTGCACGTGCTCGTCATCATCATTCAGCGCCGGTATGTAGGAAAACTCCTCGCCGCCCGCTTCCGTGAAAAAGGCGCGATTCTGCATGTCGATTTCCTCCAGTGTTTCCAGACAATCAACGGAAAATCCCGGACACACCACCTGCACATGTTTTACGCCGTCGGCGGCAAGCCCTTTCAGGGTGGCATCGGTATAGGGCTGTAGCCACTCACGCGGACCGAAGCGCGACTGGAATGTTAGCTGCCAGAGTTCTTCATCCAATTCCAGTTTTTCGGCAACAAGCCTGGCGGTTTTGTGGCATTCGCAATGATACGGGTCGCCGGCGAGGAAATAATGCCGGGGCAGGCCATGAAAGGAGAATAATAGTTTTTCCGGCCTTGTATGCTGCTGCCAGTGTTTTGCGATGCTGTTTGCCAGTGCGCTAATGTAATCGGGATGATCGTGATAGTGGTTGATTATTCTTAGCTCCGGCAGATGCCGCCAGGTCTTCAGGACATCGGCCACAGCGTCAAAGGTGGAAGCGGTGGTTGCCGCGGAGTATTGCGGGTAAAGAGGGAAGATCAACAGGCGATCGACATTCCTCTGCCGCAGTTTTTCCAAACCGGCTTGAATGGAGGGCTCACCGTAACGCATCGCCAGTTCGACTTTTATCGAGCCGTCGAATTTTTTTGCAAGCAATGCGGTTATTTTTTCGGCTTTCTTTTTTGAAAAAGCCAGCAGCGGCGAGCCTTCATCGGTCCAGATCTTTGCATAGGCTTCCGCCGAGCGGCGCGGACGAATGCGCAGAATTATCCCGTGCAGCACAAACCACCATAGAAGTTTGGGTAATTCTATGATGCGAGGGTCCGACAGAAATTCGGCAAGGTATTTTCTGACTGCGGCCGGTTCGGGCGCAACGGGCGTCCCCAGGTTGGCGAGCAATACGCCGACGCACAGGGGAGTGTCATGCTTATAGTCCGGATTGCCTTTGTATTTTGGCATACAGGGATCTTATATAGGAGCGGAAAGCGTTTGTAAAAATATCCTTTCTCCGCCGGCTTGAGCGCGTCTGTTTTCAAGAAGCTGACAGAGAGGTATATAATGCTTGGGAACTTATGGATAATTTTATACACAATGCCCGAATACCAGCAATTACTGACCCGGCTCGATGATATAAGCTATCAAACGTCGATTCTGAAGGATGTATCGCGCACCTTTGCGCTGACTATCCCGCAGTTGCCTGAATCGCTGTCTGTTATTGTGAGCAATGCGTATCTGTTGTGCCGTATTGCAGATACTATCGAAGATGATAAATCCATGCCGGCGGACGGGAAACAGAATTTTACCACAATGTTTATCCGGGTTGTGGCGGGACAGCAGGGCGCAGAGGAATTTTCCAGGCAGTTGTTCCCTCTGTTATCTGCGGAGACGCCCGGGATGGAGCATGATTTAATCGTCAATACGGCCGCTATTGTGCGGATCACCCACGGCTTCAATCGGCGCCAGCGCGCCGCATTGGAACGCTGCGTCACCATCATGGCACAAGGCATGGCGCGCTACCAGAACGGCAAAACCCTGGAGGGTGTGAGCAATATCGAGGATATGAATCAGTATTGCTACTATGTGGCCGGGGTTGTCGGCGAGATGCTGACTGAGTTATTTTGCGACTATTCGGATGAAATCGGTCGAAATCAACAGAAATTGATGCCGCTTGCGGTGTCGTTCGGGCAGGCTTTGCAAATGACCAATATCCTCAAGGATATCTGGGAGGATCATCACAGGGGGGCCTGCTGGTTGCCGCGTGATCTTTTCAGCAAATACGGGGTGGATATCAGCAGAAAACAGCCCGGTGAACGGAATGAGGGGTTCAGACAGGCATTGTCGGAACTGATCGGCATAGCACATGCTCACAGCGAGAATGCGCTGCACTATATCCTGATGTTGCCCCCCGGCGAGAGGGGACTGCGGCGCTTTTGTCTCTGGGCACTGGGTATGGCGGTGTTGACTCTGGATAATATCCATGAAAATCCATGGTTTACCACAGGAAATCAGGTGAAAATCAGCCGCCATAGCGTCAAGGCAACCATGCTTTTCACCAATGCGCTGATCAACCATGATAGTGCGCTCCGGTCTCTGTTTGATTTTGCCAGAAGAAATTTACCGGTATCGGTTATTCGTCCAAAACTAATCCTCAATCCGGGCGCCTGAGACCGCCGCTCAGTAAGATAATCGCTCAGTCGCGTAACGTACCGGTTGATATTTCAGGAGGGATGTTGGATACTATGCAATTCCCCCTGTTATTCGGAGATATATTTTGACAAACAAAGCGCCCACTGATGGTGAAAAAATCACGATTGATGGGGGAGTGCTCAAGGTACCGAATAACCCTGTTATCCCCTATATTGAAGGCGACGGAATCGGCCCGGATGTGTGGCGCGCCACTGAAAAGGTGCTGAGCGCAGCGGTAGAAAAGGCGTATTCCGGCGACAGAACTATCAAGTGGATGGAGGTGTATGCTGGAGAAAAGGCAAACCGGCTCGCCGGAAACTGGCTGCCGGATGAAACGCTGGATGCATGCCGCAAGTATCTGGTTGCAATCAAGGGGCCTCTTACTACTCCGATAGGCGGCGGTTTCCGATCGCTGAATGTGGCACTCAGACAGATCCTGGATCTGTATGTTTGCCTTCGACCCATCAGATGGTTTAAGGGGGTGCCCTCGCCTGTCAAGGAACCGCAATTGATCGATATGGTGATATTCCGGGAAAATACGGAAGATATCTATGCCGGGATCGAATTTAAAAGCGGAACCGAAGAAAACTACCGCCTGATTGAATTCCTCAAAAAGACATTCCCCGACATGTACCAGAAGATCCGCTTCCCGGAATCATCGGGCATAGGCATCAAACCGGTTTCCCAGGAGGGAACGTCAAGACTGGTCAGGGCTGCAATTCGTTATGCTATCGATAACGGGCGCCGTAGCGTCACATTGGTGCATAAGGGCAATATTATGAAATTCACCGAAGGCGCATTCCGCAATTGGGGCTATGAGACCGCCGAATCCGAGTTCCCGGAGCAAACCTATACCTGGGAGCAACAGCAGCGTGAAATGGCGGAGGGCGGCAAGCAGGATCGGGCGGCGACGGATGGAAAAGTATTGATTAAAGATGCTATTGCCGACATCACGCTGCAACAGGTGCTTACCCGCCCCTCTGAATTCGATGTCATTGCCACCCTGAATCTGAACGGCGATTATCTTTCGGATGCGCTGGCAGCACAGGTCGGCGGTATCGGCATTGCTCCGGGCGCGAATATCAATTATGAAACCGGCCATGCGATTTTTGAGGCTACCCACGGCACCGCCCCGAAATATGCCAATCTGGATAAGGTCAATCCCGGTTCATTATTGCTTTCCGGAGAAATGATGCTGCGCTATCTTGGCTGGAACGAGGCGGCCGACCGAGTCATCAGCGCCATGGATAAAACTATCATAAGCAAGATAGTCACTTATGACTTTGCCCGCCTGATGGAGGATGGCAAGGAAGTAAAATGCAGTGAATTTGCGGATGCTCTGATAAGTAATCTATAGGGGCGTATCGTGCCGTCAAAACCGTTTGATGATTTGATAGCGGAGTGTTCCCAGATTATCTATGACGGCTTCATTCAGTATGATAATCAATTTCACCGCATCACCCGCCGCGCCAGAATCCGGTTTGAAAAGCGCGACTGGAAGGGGCATCAGCAGGATATAGTCGATCGGGTCGATCTGTATGAGCAATCAGTACGCCGCATAGTAATTCAACTGCGCCGCACCATGGGCGGACGCATCAATGATTATGATCTCTGGAATGAGATAAACACCTACTTTGGTGAACGGCTGATTGAAGTGCCGGATGCAAATTTTATCAAGACATTCTTTAATTCCACCACCCGCCGCATTTTCGGAACAGTGGGCATCGATCCGAAACTCGAGTTCATCGCCACCGATTCAATCGATGATCAGGAAATGGCCGCCTCATTAAATATCAGACGCTATCCCTACTGGGATTCGGTACAGCGCATTTTTGAAACCATACTTGCGGATTTTTCATTTCGCAACGTTCCCTATAATGATCTGGGAAAGAATGCGGAGCACATTGCCGGGAAAATAAAATCTCATTTCAATACAGAACGGTCTTCGATAATCGGCATCCGCCGGTTTGAATTTGTTAATTCGTTCTTTTATCAGGCGGCGCGCGCCTATCTGGTCGGCAGAATTATGCTTTCCGATAACACTCTGCCGCTGGTTATCGCATTTAAAAATGAAGATGATGGAATTCATGTGGATGCCGTACTGCTGACCGAAAAGGAGGTGAGCATTGTATTCGGCTACACGCGCTCTTATTATTTCGCCGATCCTACCTCGGTAATAGGCACGGTCTATTTCCTGCATTCGATATTGAAGGACAAGCCTGTCGATGAGCTCTATACCGTGCTGGGACGACTGCGTCAGGGCAAAACGGAACGGTATAGGATCTTTACCCGGCATATGCGTCAAAGCGATGAGCAGTTTGTGCATGCCGCGGGCGACAAAGGGCTGGTTATGATCGTATTTACATTTCCTTCCTACGATTTGGTATTCAAGGTCATACGCGATAAGTTTGGCCACCCGAAAAAGGTCTCACGCAAAGAGGTAATCGAAAAATACAAATTGGTATCGCACCATGACCGCGCCGGGCGGTTGATAGATACCCAGGAATTTCGCAATCTTGAATATAAAATCGATCGCTTTTCGGATGAATTGCTGAATGAATTATTGTCCGAAGCCTCCAACACCGTTGAGATTGAAGGCAATAATCTGCTGCTGGGCCATGTTTATATAGAAAGACGGGTGCGCCCACTCAACCTTTATATCAATGAAATGAGCGATGACGATACCCAGCGGGCTATGATAGATTACGGGCAGACAATCAAGGACCTGGCTAAAACCAATATCTTCCCCGGCGATCTGCTGCTGAAAAATTTCGGCGTCACCAAGTATAACCGCGTTGTCTTCTACGACTATGATGAAGTTTCACTGGTCACGGAATGCAATTTTCGCGATATTCCCGAGTCCGACAATATCGAGGATGAGATGCAGGAGGATTGCTGGTATTACGTCGGAGAAAACGATGTATTCCCGCAGGAGTTTATAAATTTTTTGGCGATGAACGATACACTGCAGGAGACTTTTATCAAATATCACAAAGATCTGCTCAGCACCCGGTACTGGCGCGATATAAAGGATAAACATTTAGCGGGAGAGGTATCGCCGGTCATCACGTATGCAAGTCCGGCGGCCTTGTTTCCGGCGCTGCCTGTAGAAAAAGATCAGTCCGATTAATCCCCGGCCGGATTATACCAGGCCAATTTTTCATGCAACCGAACCACCTCCCCGACAATAATCATGCTTGGCGGCTTTATTTGCCTGTTTCGCACCGTATCCGGCAGCGTTTGCAGACTGCCTATATACACTTTTTGATTTAACATGGTTCCCTGCTCAATGATTGCGGCGGGCAGATCGGGAGACAGACCGCGGCGAATCAATTCATAACTCAACTTTTCAATTCCATGCACACCCATGTAAATGGCAATAGTTTGCTGCGGCTGTACCATTGCATCCCAATTCAGGGATAAATTCTCATCCTTCAGATGCCCGGTAACAAACAGGCATGACTGGGCAAAATCCCGGTGCGTCAACGGGATCCCCGCATAGCTTGCACAGCCGCTGGCCGCAGTAATTCCCGGCACTACCTGGAAGGATACGCCGGCCTCGGACAATAACGAGATTTCTTCGCCGCCACGCCCGAAAATAAACGGATCGCCGCCTTTCAGGCGCAACACCCGCTTGCCCTGTTTGGCCAGATCCACCAATAATTGATTGATTTCATCCTGTGAAATGGTGTGCTGATCGTTCTTTTTTCCGACATATACACGCTCCGCATCCTTGCGCACCAGATCAAGCACCCTTTTCGCCACCAGGCGATCATACAGGACAACATCGGCCTGCTGCATCAGGCGCAAGGCCCTGAAGGTCAGCAAATCGGGATCGCCCGGCCCTCCTCCGACCAGATAGACCTCGCCGTGCCTTGCTATGGCATGATTATCATGCTCAAGATATTGTTCGAGCGTTCTAAGCGCCGCTTCACCCTGTCCGGCATACAGCATCTCTTCGATCGGCCCCTGTAATACTTCTTCCCAAAAGCGCCGCCGCTGCCGCATATCGGGAAAACGCTCGCGCACCGGTGTGCGAAACCGGGCAATCACCTTTGCCAATTCACCATACGAGGCGGGAATATAGGTTTCGAGACGCGCACGCAACAGGCGTGCGAGTATCGGTGATACCCCGCCTGAAGACACCGCAATAAAGACCGGATCGCGATTGACGATGGAAGGCATGATAAAGGTGCAAAGTTCAGGGTTGTCCACCACGTTGACCGGTATATTTTCCGCCTGCGCCAGTTCGGAAACGCGACGATTAACCTGCTCATCATCGCTTGCCGCGATCACCATACAGTTACCGGCTATTAATTCCTCTGCGAAATTAGATACTATGGTCTTGATCTGCTGCTGTTCGGAGAGTTGCCGGACGGCTTCATTGAAATCCGGCGACACCACAGTGACCTCCGCTCCAAATTCGAGCAACTGCGTTATTTTGCGCAACGCGACCTCTCCGCCGCCGACTACCAGGCAGGGACGATGGGTAATATCGATGGATATAGGTAAATAAGCCAGTTTATTTATTCAAAGCTGTATGAAATCGACTCAGACCGGTGCCGGATGATGATAGCCAGCTATATAGTTTTTATTCATTAATTTTTTCAAGTTTTTTCTTTTTAATAAAGAATGTATTAAATCCATATTTATTTATCCTGATCCGTAATGCTTTAAGGATGAAATTTACTGGAATTAAATCTCCAATATAATACCAATAAAACTTGTGCCCATATATTTTTTTACAAAAATCTATATAAAGTCTTTTATATTTTATTTGCCTTTTTCGATACTCTTTTATTCCAACACAACCTGGAGTATTAACTACTTCTTTTCTCCATAAAAATCTGTAAAGCCAGGGTTTATTCCTAACAAAATGTAAAAAAATAATTTTATTTTCAGGAAGATTACCTTTAAAAAAGTTATTCCATTCTACTCCAAGACGATAAAAACTAAAAAGTCCTTTTATTCTTAAAAAGAAAAAAACTATTTCATCTGTTTCAAAATAAGCAACGTTCAACAAGTCTTTGTACAGGTTTATAAATTTTTCCTTAAACTTTTTCTTTGCCAAATTTTTATTGTTGTACACTACAACCCCTGAATTCATCCAGAATTCTTCCAAATCTTCTTCTTTCATACCCAATGTCTTCAGGAATTTTGTATATTCTGCTCTATGTACTTTCCTCAAAGCAAGCTCTTCTACTTCTTCTATTACATTCATAGGTACTTTACCTATGCAAAAAATATCTCCATCAAGAACAATTGAATAGGAAAAGCCTTTTTTATAGAAGGCTTCCGGAATGGCACAACTCCAAAAACATTCATTTGGCCAGAGAAACTTTCTGGTATCCCCAAAAATATTTTCCAGATCAATTTTCAAAACTCCTAAATTGTATTCTTCAATAACTCTTTTGTATTTGTCACTGATATTTCCGCAGACAAAATACTCAAAGTTTTTATTTTCCTCGTTCTTCTCCCTTACAGATAAAAGTGTAATTATTGCCTTATAGATATACCTGTCATTCGTTGAAATTACACAAACAGCAACTTTGTCTCTTGACATCGCACACTCCTTATTTTCAATGTTATTATCTGCCTCATTAACAAAAACTCCATTCACGCCAGCCCCGCAGCCATAGAAAAGGACGATTGGCCATATCTATGGATATAGATAAATAAGCCAGTTTATTTATTCGACGCTATAGTAAATCAACTCAGACCGGCGCCGGATGATGATAGCCAGCTATATAGTTTTTATTCATTAATTTTTTCAAGTTTTTTCTTTTTAATAAAGAATGTATTAAATCCATATTTATTTATCCTGATCCGTAATGCTTTAAGGATGAAATTTACTGGAGTTAAATCTCCAATATAATACCAATAAAACTTGTGCTCGTATGTTTTTTTACAAAAATCTATATAAAGTATTTTATATTTGATTCTTCTTTTTTGATACTCCTGTATTCCAACACAACCTGGAGTATTAATTTCTTCTTTTCTCCATAAAAATCTGTAGAGCCAGGGTTTATAATGTAAATGTAAAAAAATAATCTTATTTTCAGGAAGATGACCTTTAAAAAAGTTATTCCATTCTACTCCAAGACGATAAAAACTAAAAAGTCCTTTTATTCTTAAAAAGAAAAAAACTATTTCATCTTCTTCAAAATAGGAAATTTTCGATAAATCCCTGTACAGGTTTATAAATTTTTCCTTAAACTTTTTCTTTGCCAAATTTTTATTGTTGTACACTACAACTCCTGAATTCATCCAGAATTCTTCCAAATCTTCTTCTTTCATACCCAATGTCTTCAAGAGTTTTGTATATCCTGTATTTTTTGCTCTACGTGCTTTCTGCAAAGCAAGCTCTTCTACTTCTTCTATTACATTCATAGGTACTTTACCTATGCAAAAAATATCTCCATCAAGAACAATTGAATAGGCAAAACCTTTTTTATAGAAGGCTTCCGGAATGGCACAACTCCAAAAACATTCATTTGGCAATATAAATTCTTTGGAATCCCCAAAAATATTTTTCAGATCAATTTTCAAAACTCCTAAATTGTATTCTTCAATAACTCTTTTGTATTTGTCACTGATATTTCCGCAGACAAAATACTCAAAGTTTTTATTTTCCTCGTTCTTCTCTCTTACAGACAGCAGCGTAATAATTGCCTTATAGACATAACTGTCATTCGTTGAAATTACACAAACAGCAACTTTATCTTTTGACATCTTACATTTCTCCTTTTCAATTTTGTTATCTGCTTCATTAAAAAAACTCCATTCGCGCCAACCCCGTAGCCACAGGACGATTGGCAATATCTTAGTCCGGTTTATTTATGCGACGCTATAGTAGTAACCTGAGCTGTCGCCGATTATGCCCACCTTACGATAAAAAATCTCTCACTATTTTTTTTAGCGAGAAAAAGTCAAGTAATCTTACCAAAGATTGTCTTATGATTTTCTTTATTGGTATTACATCTCCGATGTAATACCAATAAAACTTATGCCCATATATTTTTTTGCAAAAATTAATATAAAATTCTCTATATTTTATCCTTCTTTTTTTATTTATCTCCACCCCAATATCATTTGAATCAGGCAGTTTCCCCCATAAAAATCTGTAACGCCAAGGCTTATAATGTAAATGTAGAAAAATAAGCTCACTGTCAGGAAGGATGGTGTCCAATGCACTGTTCCATTTTAGTCTAAGATCATAAAAATTAAAAAGTCCTTTCATTCTTAAAAAGAAAAAAACCGTTTCATCTACTTCAAAATAGGAAATTTTCGATAAATCCCTGTACAGGTTTATAAATTCTTCCTTAAATTTTTTCCTTGTTAAATTTTTATTATTAAAAATTATAGTTCCTGAACACATCCAACATTCTTCAATATCTTTTTGTCTAGAATTAAATTTCTTTATAATTTTTCGCAATGTAAGCTCGTTTGTTCTTTTCGCCAAAGCAAGCTCTTCTACTTCTTCTATTACATTCATAGGCACTTTACCTATGCAAAAAATATCTCCATCAAGAACAATTGAATAGGGAAAACCTTTTTTATAGAAGGCTTCCGGAATGGCACAACTCCAAAAACATTCATTTGGCAATATAAATCCTTTGGAACTTCCAAAAATATTTTTCAGATCAATTTTCAAAACTCCTAAATTGTATTCTTCAATAACTCTTTTGTATTTGTCACTGATATTTCCACAAACAAAATACTCAAAGTTTTTATTTTCCTCGTTCTTCTCCCTTACAGACAGAAGTGCAATAATTGCCTTATAAACATAACTGTCATTCGTTGAAATTACACAAACAGCAACTTTATCTGTTGACATCTTACATCTCTCCTTTTCAATTTTGTTATCTGCTTCATTAAAAAAACTCCATTCGCGCCAACCCCGTAGCCACAGGACGATTGGCAATATCTTAGTCCGGTTTATTTATGCGACGCTATAGTAGTAACCTGAGCTGTCGCCGATTATGTCCCACCTTACGATAAAAAATCTCTCACTATTTTTTTTAGCGAGAAAAAGTCAAGTAATCTTACCAAAGATTTTTTTATGATTTTCTTTATTGGTATTACATCGGAGATGTAATACCAATAAAACTTATGCCCATATATTTTTTTGCAAAAATTAATATAAAATTCTCTATATTTTATTCTTCTTTTTTTATGTATCTCCACCCCAATATCATTTGAATCAGGCAATTTCTCCCATAAAAATCTGTAATGCCAAGGCTTAGAAGTGATATGCAAAAAAATAAGATCACTGTCAGGAAGGATGGTGTTCAATGGACCGTTCCATTTTACTCTAAGATCATAAAAATTAAAAAGTCCTTTTATTCTTAAAAAGAAAAAAACCGTTTCATCTGCTTCAAAATAGGAAATTTTCGATAAATCCCTGTACAGGTTTATAAATTCTTCCTTAAATTTTTTCCTTGTTAAATTTTTATTATTAAAAATTATAGTTCCTGAACTCATCCAGCATTCTTCAATATCTTTTTGTCTAAAATTAAATTTCTTCATAATTTTTCGCAGAAATGCCTGCCCTTTTGTTCCTATCCTCAAAGCAAGCTCTTCTACTTCTTCTATTACATTCATAGGCACTTTACCTATGCAAAAAATATCTCCATCAAGAACAATTGAATAGGAAAAACCTTTTTTATAGAAGGCTTCCGGAATGGCACAACTCCAAAAACATTCATTTGGCCATATAAATCCTTTGGAACCTCCAAAAATATTTTTCAGATCAATTTTCAAAACTCCTAAATTGTATTCTTCAATAACTCTTTTATATTTGTCACTGATATTTCCGCAGACAAAATATTCAAAGTTTTTATTTTCCTCGTTCTTCTCTCTTACGGACAGAAGTGTAATGATTGCCTTATAAACATAACTGTCATTCGTTGAAATTACACAAACAGCAACTTTATCTTTTGACATCTTACATTTCTTCTTTTCAATTTTGTTATCTTCCTTATTAACCAAAACTCCATTCGCGCCAGCCTTGCAACAAAGGGAAGTATAACCCAAGCCTGATTTGCCTGCTATCCATTGCCTGTATCAGGCCGGCATACTTTTCCAGTTGGCCCCGGTAGCGTTCCTGTTCACGATTAAGAAAAGTCTCCACATCCGCTCCTTCGTGCCGGCTGGTTTTATAGTCAATGATCCAGCGTACGCCGTCTTCATCGACAAAAGTGCGATCGATGATTATATTAATCAGCTTGCCTTCATATAATCCGCTCAACGGATATTCATTATTTTGCTGTTCATGGTCACTGAGTATCCACCGGCCACGCTCATCCTGTACTATTTTATTCAGGGCTTCGGCAATCTGGACGTCGGCCCAGGCTATTTCATTCTCCCGAATGCCCTGCTGTTTCAGCATTGCCACAAAACGTTCTTTGTTTTGCCCAATTCTTGCCTCGTTCCACGTATCCACTCCCTCTTCCGCAATCTGCCTGAGGCACTGATGCACTACTAAGCCAACATGCTTTATTGTCTCGCCCGCCCATTGGTATTCAACCAAGTCATACTCTTGTTCGCTATCCCCCATCTGCTGTTTATTCGCCCACTCTAAGGGTTTATCAGGCAATGGGCTCCGCCAGTCCGGATGAATACGATACAGTGCATTGTTTTTCATCGGGATGCCCGTCGCCATACCGGCTTCGATTTGCTCCGGGAGCTCCACTTGATAGTGTTGCCGCAATACCGGCCAGAGGTGGCTCAAGAGCGAGTGCGCTGCCGCTGCGCAAACCATGCCGCCCTCGTTACCCTGTTTACATTCGGCATGACCAATCAAGTGCAGGGATTTTGCGGCACGGGTACCGGCAACATAAAGCAGCCGCGTTTCTTCATGATGCTTTTTTCGTTTTTCTATGCTGTCAATGTAGTTGTAGATAGGCGCGGTTTCTTCTCCGGATTCCTTTATCGGCGCCAATAGCAGATCGTTTCCCTGTTGTTGCCCATTCGACCTCAGCATCCACGCCAATAATTCAGCTTGTCCGCGTTTTTGGCCGCGACCCAGTCCCGGGACGATGACATGATCGAATTCCAGCCCCTTGGCCTTATGAATGGTCATGATCTGCAAGGCATCGCCGGCCTGTTTGTCGGGGGCGGCATATAATTTCTGTACTTCGTCCATAAACCGCTGCGGGTTGTTCAGTTCGCCTCCACGGTCAAACTGTTCCAGCAATTCAAGATAGGTGTTGATGTTCTCCAGGTCGTGTTCCGCCGCCAGCGTAGCCGGCCCTCCGAGCCGCATCCATAATGTTTCGATGATTTTCCTCAGTGGTTGCCGCTGCTGATTGTCGAAGGCTTCCCGGAAACATTCGATCAATTTTTGCAATCTGAGGGCAGCCTGCTTGTCCAGTTGTTGTTTCGGGGCATTTATAGCCTGCCATACCGTGCGCCTGTTCTCACGATTCACCAGAGTGTGCATATCCTGCAGCGACAGACCGCACCAGGGCGCCCGCAATACTGCCAGCCAGGCGGTGCGATCGGCCAAATGTATATACGCACGGGTCAGGGCCAATATATCCTGTATCGCCGGGCGTTGGCCAAGCGCCTCGATCTCTATCGCCCGAAACGGCAGGTCTTGCCTCCTCAATAACGGAACCAGTTCATTTAAATGCGAACGACTGCGCACCAGTATTGCAATGCTGGCATCAGGGTCTTGCTGTCTGATAGTTTCCAGGATATTCCGCACCTGCTCGGCTTCTTCTGCACCGTCGCCGGTAAACAGCGGATAACAGTTGACCGCCCCGCCATCCGGATTATCCTGCGCCATGGACGGCATATAGCGGACCGCCCCGGTGAGGGCATCATCCTGATCGGGCAGTATTTCAGCAAAGCTCGTATTGACCCAATCAACCACACCCGGCAAAGAGCGGAAATTGACCGATAGCTGCAACGGCGCTAGTTCTATCTGCCCCAGATGCTGCTGGTGGTATGTATTGATAAACAGCCCTACCTCGGCCTGGCGAAAGCGATAGATGGACTGCATAGGATCTCCCACCAGGAATAAACTGCGGCCCTCGTCCTGCGTCCAACCTTCTGTCAACTGGCGAATCAATCGATATTGATTAATGGAAATATCCTGAAACTCATCTACCAGTATATGTTTGATTTGATAGTCCAGATGCAGCGCCAGATCGGTCGGGGCATCCTCTTTACCCAGCGCGCAAATCGCCGCCTGGGCCATGCCGATGTAATCAATCTGGCTGTGTTCTGCGAAACACAGGCGCAACTGCGCTTCGGCAACTACCAGGCCTATGCACAGGGCGTTCACCGTTTTCCATTCCTCATCATCATAGGATGCGGCCGGCAGTATCTTTATTTCGGCAAGCTGGGAGCGCAATTCGTCGTTTGGCTTTAACTGGTTTATCAGGTCTGCAATGCGTTCTTTCATATCAGCGCGTTCCCGACTCTCCGGCGTCTTGCCTTTCGGAGCAGGAAATCCATTGCGCTTGTCAAACGACTTTCTCCAGTCATCTTTATCGGTCAATAATAATTTGACAATGCCGGCCCATTGCTCCAGGTCTTCGATGCGGTCTCCCGGAATAGTTTCAATGGAGGCACAATTTACAATGCTGTGCGTTCCATTTTCCCGCTGCAGATTACCGGCGGCGAAACGCAGGATACCGCAAAGTTCGGCTTCGACTTCGCGCGGGAAAAGCCTTGCAAGCGCGGCAAGCTGCTCTTCGATGATATTTTGCAATGACTGCTCCAGAGCGGAACGATCCGGAACCTGCGCCACATGAGGCAGCCACTGATCGCGTTTCTTCAACATATCCACGATCAATCTTTTAATGCGGGGCAGATCGTTATCGAGATGCAGCAGCAGGCAGGCGATCGCGTCTGCATAAGACCCCCCATTTTCAAGCTCCGCCAATGTATTGATCGCCGCCTGTTCGTATAAGGGTTCGGCGTCATCGACAATCTCCGGTTGCGCACCGAGAGATGACGGCACCGGCATTTGCCCGGATAACCAGGCGCAGAGTGCGTCTATGGTTTGTATGCGTAAACGAGCGGGGTTGGCGCGTATATCCCAGTCGTGTTTTGCATCGTGTTTCAATACGGCCTCAGCCAGTTCCCAGGTTTGCCGCCGATGTTCATCCTGCGGCCGCTGCCCGGTTCTGACAGCCTCAATTGCCGCCAGAATACGGCCTTGCATTTCGGCGGCGGCCTTGCGGGTAAAGGTTACTGCGATAATCTCTTCCGGCGAATCGACCAGAGTCAGTAGCCGCAGGTAACGCTGGGTCAACAATTCGGTTTTGCCCGAGCCCGCCGGCGCCTGAATGATGAATGACTGTCCGGGATCAATCGCCTGCAGGCGCTGTTTGTAATCGATAGGCTGCATTTTTGCTTGCTGAAACTTCAAGGTTCAAGACTACTTCGCGGCATTCACCAGGTTTTCTGTGCTTGCAAGGGTGCGAGTTTCGCTTCAATATGTGCCATGAAGATACGTTCACTTGCTGCAATCTATCCGCAATCGGCTTCTTAGGTCATCTTGAGCCTTGAAAATTTTTGATATTAGATAAGAGGAAAAATAATCAAAATAATTTTTATAATTTAAATTCTCTCTTTTATATAGATTTTTCATAAATCTGTGAGCCTCTAATCTTGTGATCCACCATAGTCCGCCGGTTTTTTTTAACTTTGACGATATGCTATCTTCAGCATGACAATGGTAATTATAACTTTCTTCGAGAATCAAAAAATTTTCTTTCCGAAAAATTCGGGAATAAACATTAATTCTGAAATCTATTGCTAATAAGCTGTAATGTAAAGAAAAAATATTTTCATATAAACATTTGGAAAAAAATTCCCTTTTCATGCTGATAGAGCTGGTAGGAATAATAGTAGGCCATATATTTTTTTGATACTTTCGTTTTAATTTAAACAATTTTTTTTCATCTTTTTGCAAAATTAAAACCGGTAAATCAAAAATTACTTCTTTATCATATTGTGCATATTTTTCTTTTAAGCATTGAAGTTTATTGTCTGAAAAAAAATCATCTCCGTCCAACAAACAAATCACTTCTCCTTTTGATATGTTAAAAGCCTCTATTGTTAAATCTATTTGATTTATAATCGGATAATTACTTATTCTTTCTTTTTTTATAATTTTTAAAAAATTTGAATACCTGCTTAAAATATCTTCCGTATTGTCTGTTGACATATTATCCGCAAGAATAATTTCAAAATCTCTCTCCTTTTGACTCAAACAAGATTTAATACAACGCTCTATGTATTTCCCTTTATTAAAACTGGTAATAATTATGGAAAAATATATTTTATTCATTTGATGCAGATGATACAGTTTGCAGAATATTTTTTATAACACTTTATTAACCAATGAACATTGCGCTAGTCTGAAGCCGGGGACATTGGTCATAACCCGGCATATCAAAATTTATGCCCGGATGTCGGCCTTTTCATAGATCCGGCATAAGGCATGCAGGTCGCAATATCGGCAGGCCTGTTGATCTCTGGGCGCGACCGTCGCATCACCCTCGCGAAAGGCCCGGGCAAGGCCGGTCAATTTTTCCCGCCATTCTTCAAGCTGCTCCTGCCAGGAACGATCCTTGGGCCTGTTTACATTGGGGAGCAATTCCCCGTGCTCGGCAATGCCAATAAAGCGCATTGCTCCGCGCTTGATCCGGGCAAACACCACTCCGGCAATATGTCCCTCTGCGGTAATGGCATACAGAGGCAGTTGCGGTTCGCTGGGTCTTTCAGTTTGCCAGTATTGAAGGGTTGCGTTGCCGGTCTTGTAATCGATAATCACCCGTTCACCACCGGCCAACTCATCAATGCGATCAATTCGCATAGTAATGTTTATATCGTTAAAAGCCAGTCTGTGCCATTGCTCCACCGATATGACTTTGAACGCCGTGCGTTCGCGCTCCAACATCAGCCACTCCTTCAATAAGGCGACCAGACGCTGCTGTTCCAGCTCGGCAAAGCGTCTGGTGAATGTTTCAGGCCGTATTGCCGCCTGCCGCTTCAAGGTTTTGGCAACAACGGAATGGATTACTGTATTCATTTCATTCCCGGATTTTTGCCGGAGATTGTCCGATGTTTTCAATCTCTGCCAAAGATGCTGCAATACCTCATGCACCAGCGAGCCGCGCTCCGCTGGAGTAGGGCCGATATCCTGCAGCGACAGGCTATCCGCATGCAGTCTGTGTTTGGCAAAGGCCCTGAACGGACAGGCGGCCTGATTCTTGAGTATAGCCGTGCCGCCACGAACAAGGCCGCTATCGGTTATTTTTGGGGCAATGTCATCGACAAAGGTCTCGAAGCGTCCGGATCTGAAGACGACCGCCCTGAAATCGTCCGCGTCCGAATCGTGCGGTACGGTGCGCTCCTGTAGGAAATCGGCTATCAGAGGACTGGGGCGCAAATCCTGATCCTGATCCTTCCCGGCGTAACTAAAAACAATTTCTCCGGCTGAATTGGTTAATTCTTCGGTGATTTGCCTTGCCTGCTGATACTGCCGTTTGGCAGTGGCCTCCGGCACGTCCGCTGCGGTTTGCAGCGCCAAGGGAATAAACGGGGCGGGTTTCGCCGCAGGCGGCCATTGCTGATCGTGTGCCCCCAGCACCCACAGGAAATCGAACTGCATGCCCGCGGCACCGGGTATGCCCAGGATCTGGATCGGTGTTTCGACGGTTTCCGGCTGGAAACTGCTATCCGAAACAATTTGTGACAACCGCGACAATGCCTGATTATAGGTGGCATTTTCACTAATCCGATCTAGACTGGAAAGCTGCTGCAGAACATCCTGCCAGGCGGTACTGATTTGGTATTCCTCACTATTTAAAGGCCGCTCCCCCGGCCAGCCTAACTGCGCCAGCCATTCGGAAAATGTCTTTGCCCAGTCATGTAGCGATTGTTTTTCCGGGGTACTCAAGAAATGCGTATGGAATTTCTTGAGACTCCGAATGAATATGGGGCATTGTTTGTGCGATCCGGCTTGTTTCTCCGCGAATTGAAACAAGGTCTTTACAGTCAGGGATTTTTCTCCGTATTCACGCAGGCAGGCATCGAATGACGCGCGCTTGAACCGCTCTGCATCTCTTCCCGATAAATAAGGGGAAAGCAATACTGTGCTGAGCTGACTCAATGGAATTTTTCTTCTACCCAATGCCAACAGTGTCATGGCAACATGGACCATTCCATAGCTTGATAAGGGCCTGCCCAATGAAATGGTATAGGGCTTGACTTCGGTATCTTCAAATTGAATCAATGATTCCGGTGCCAGTACGCCGGAAAATTCACTTTCGATAAGCGCTCGCTGGGATTTTAAATTGAGCGCGATAATGCCTATTCTTGCTTCAGGGCCGTCTATCAATTTTTGTTTTGCCCATTGTGCCGCCCGCCTGATCTCGTCGCGGCTATCGGATGCGGCAAATGCCTCAGCCGATCGATTCTTTTGGCAAATAGCGGCTTTGCTGACACGGCAGCCTGCAGCCATTAATGCCTGAATCAAGGTTTGTTGCTGTGCGGTGTGGCGATCAAAACCGTACAATACTATATGTCGATCGGTCTGCCGGCTTAGGTTATCGGCAATGTGATCGGGCAGGCTGAAACTGTCCACCCAGTTATTGTCAGCCAGTGTGCGTTCATAGTCTTGTACCCACATACGGAAGTTATATGCATCATCATTCAAATATATATCTTCGGGAAATACCGGGATCCCCGCGCTTTTGCAGGTTTGATAACTGTGTATCGCAAGCCTTGCCGTCGCAATTGGATACAGGCACTGAGCGACAAAATTCGACCGCTGCACCACGTTTTGCCATAATGCCTGTTGCTGACAGTTGTTCAATAAAATCGGCTGCCGCTCCATGGTGAATGACATCGCCTGCCATTCGCGCCTGCACCAGCCGGTCCAGGATATAACATCCGGCGTTTTCCATGCTGTTTCGGACGTTTGCAGTCGCAACATGGCATAACCATAGCGCAGATGGCGGCTTAAACGTTGCGTTGGTGTGATGATCTCGGCGGCATCCGATATATGCCGGATAATATCCTCATTCATCGGTGCAGTACCGGGAATTGCTATTTGACGATATTGATTTCGTCTGACCTGAGCGTCTCCGTATATGTATCATGCAATAGGAACCTGTATCATTGGATATTCCATCGGCAATACCCGCACCACATTCATTCTGTGCCGGGAAAAAACTGCATCCGCACAAGTATCTTGCATTACTAATGCGTCGAATGTTATTCTGTTCAAAAGAGCAATAATTATATTCGCATATCATTAACCAGACTTTTTTGATGGACAATAATGCCCTACAATCAGTAGACCTAAACGGATTCACCTGTTTCAGGATTGAACCAGACCGATACATGCCTGATCTCGCCGAGGATGTCCGCGAGAATTTAATCAACGAGCCTCGTTCATTACCGCCCAAATATTTCTATGATGCCTACGGTTCGCAATTATTCGAGAGGATTTGCGCTACACCCGAATATTATCCGACCCGCACTGAAGACAGTTTATTATACAAGTACGCGAAAGAAATAATCCAGCAGACTCGCCCGGATCAAGTCCTTGAATTCGGTAGCGGCAACTCACAGAAAACAAGGCGATTATTCGATGCTTGCGAGCAACTGGACTATTGCTGCGATTATGCGCCGTTTGAGCATTGCCTGGAAATTCTCGAACAAACGACTGAAAAATTATATCACGAGTATGAGTGGCTTACAGTCAACCCATTGTTTGGGGATTATCACGCCGGGCTCAATAACCTGCCGGATTATGATGATAATCGGCTGTTCGTTTTTCTGGGAAGTACGATAGGGAATTTTTCCTATGCCGCTGCAATGCAATTCCTGAATGAAGTACGGGCAGGCATGAATGCCAATGATTTTCTGTTGATTGGCGCAGACAGAATTAAGGATCCCAGGATCCTCCATGCCGCTTATGATGATCTACAAGGGCTGACTGCAAAATTCAACCTCAATATATTGAATGTAATCAATCGGGAGCTCAATGCAGATTTCTCACTCGATGGATTTAAACATGAAGCAAAATTCAATGATGAACTCGAACGTATTGAAATGCGGTTAATTGCCCGACAGGATCAGGATGTGAGTATAGCGGGGCTGGATGAGACGATTCATTTCGATTCGGGAGATCCCATTTTAACGGAGATCAGTCAGAAATATAGTTATGCAGGGATTGAAAAGCTGCTGACTGATGCCAATCTGGATGTGCGGCGGCATTTTGAAGCGGACGATCAATACTTTTCGCTGCTGCTTGCATCTGCACACAAATAATCGGCCACCGGACTGTTCTTGAGGTAATTGTATCAAGATATTGGCAATCTGCCCGGCATGTGCTCTATAAAATTTTCGATGCAAGGGCTGTGCCGAAACCGTATCATGGCCCGAAATTTCGGCGGACCAAATGTTCACCGAAACTGTTACATCGACGAGTAGGTAAAATATAGATTCGAGCTACAATAGCAGAGTATGTCCTTTTCGATCTCAATGAACTCATCTCTCCGGCTGGTCTGTTTTCTTTCGATTATTGGGCTTATATCGCTTTCAATCATATCTATTCTTCCGAACAGCCAAATAGAGCAGATCAGAAAACTGGGCGAGTTGCGTGCAGGGATCCTGCCTTCGCCGGCGCATTATATTGTCGATAATGGGGTAATTGGCGGGTTTGAGTATGATTTGGTAAATGACTTTGCGCAATCCATCAATGTGCGTGTAAAGCTGGTTCCGCTAAAAAATCTGGAAGAATTAAATCAAGCCTTACAACAAGGGAAGATCCATATCGGTGTCCCCGGCAGTTCGGCTTCGCGGGACAACCCTCTGCAAAAACCGGGGAAGACATACAATAAAAGCGCATGGCATCTTGTTTATAACCGCAATAATAAAAAACCCGAAAAACTGAGCGGGATTGGCAAGAATCGTTTACTCATTGCGCCAAATAGCAGGCCGGCCTTATTGCTGAATACATTGAAATCAGAATACGATCGTTTACAGTGGATAGAAAATTCTGCATTCGACACCGTATCATTACTGAATTTGATTAACACGCACGGCTATTTCTATACGCTTCTCGATAGTGACAGCTTCGATTATTTTCAGCGTATTTATCCTCGAATTTCCAAGGCCTTCAGCGTAAAAAATACCACGTCAAATTGGTTATTCCCCGCAAAAAAAGATCCCTCTCTTTACGATGCTGCCAATTCATACCTTGCCGAAATCGGCAATCATAAAAATTGCAATAAGCATGTTTATTTTGTTGGCGATAACAATCTGGATTATTCCAGCAGTCTTGTTTTTTTGGAACGCATTGAAACTTTGCTGCCGAAATATCGTAGTTATTTTGAAAGCGCTGCGCTAAAGACTGCGATTGACTGGCGCTTATTAGCGGCAATAAGTTATCAGGAATCAAATTGGGATCCTGAGGCAAAATCATTTACCGGGGTAAGAGGCTTGATGATGCTGACGGAATCTACGGCACAGCGTATGGGCATTGATAACCGGCTGGATCCGCAAGCCAGTATCAGAGGCGGCGCCGAATATCTCGCATTGATAATGGATTCCCTGCCTGAGAGAATTAGTAAACCCGACCGGTTCTGGCTGGCGCTCGCTGCATATAACGTTGGGCTCGGACATCTGGAGGATGCGCGCGTATTAGCCGACAGGTCCGGCAAAGACCCGGATAAATGGGAGGAGGTGAACCAATTTCTTCCGCTTCTTTCCGAGAAACAATGGTATGAACAAACAAAACATGGGCGGGCAAGAGGTAATGAACCTGTCAGATTTGTCAGGCATATTCAGCGCTACTATGACATATTGCGGTTTTATTTGATCCGTGATAGCTACGCGACGCTGGACAGATCAGATATATTTTTGCATCGTTTACCAACGGCTAATTCGCCTGTGCTATGAACTTTGGATTAAATTCCCGACGCAACGTATCGGCCAGGGCCGTCGCCTCCGCTTTTTTGTCATCACTCATAGTATCGCCGACTCTATGCAATGCCTTTTTCATATCTTTATTACCGCCCATCTGCATTGCCAGAAAAAGCCAGGCATAGGCGCGAATAATATTTTTTTCTACCCCCTTCCCTGTCGTATAATTCATGCCCAGCACATATTGCGCCTTTGCATAGCCCTGTCTGGCAGCTCTCTCGAACCATTCGCCAGCCTGTTTATCATCGACAGACACCGTCCTGCCATTCCGATATAGACAGCCAAGCCGGTACTGCGCTTTTGCATAACCGGCCTCTGCCGCTCTTCTAAAATGCCTTGCGGCTTCATATTCATTGCCTTCTATATCCTGGCAAAAAAAATAAAGTTTTCCTAATTGATAGTCTGCTTTTGCATAACCCTGGCGTGCTGCGCGCTCAAAATAATCTCTCGCGGCATTTTGATCCCGTGGCACACCGGTACCGTTCATATAAAATAATCCTATAGTAAACTGGGCACGGGCATAGCCCTGCCGTGCTGCGAGTTCATGCCATTTGAATGCCTCCTCATAGTTCTGAGGTACGCCATGTCCGTTGCTGTACATCAGCGCGAGATTATACTGCGCCTTGATACAGCCTTGTTTTGCAGATTCCATATACCACTTCACCGCTTCTGCTTTATCGACTTTGGCGCCTATGCCCCGTTCACACATTACCCCGATATTCAATTGCGCTTTCATATGCCCCTGAACGGCTGCTTTTTTGTGCCAGTCAAAGGCCGCAATATCATCTCTGCTTGTGCCTATCCCATTGGCCAGCATATAGGCTATATTATAGCGGGCGCCGGCATGACCACGCTCCGCCGATTTTTTATACCATTCAAATGCCCTGGCATAATCCTGTTGCAAACCAAGACCATATTGATAGCACCATCCAAGATCAGCCTGGGCATCGGCATGATTATCCTCAACCGCCCGCCGCAACCATTTAACGGCCTCTTGATAGTCTTCCGGCATGCCAATGCCTTGGATATACATTCGGGCAAGACGAGATTGCGCTTGCGCCGATCCCTGCTCGGCAGCCTTGCGGTACCAGCAAGCCGCCTGAGCGGGGTCCATGGGAACCCCCAACCCATTCGCATATAAATCGGCCAATTGGACTTGTGCGTTCACCTCCCCCGCATTCGCCTCCGCAGTCAAAGCCGCTAACTGAGCGCCCATAATTACTTCATGTTTTTTCCATATTGCAGAATATTTTCCATATACCGTATCGATGCAAGGATCTCCCGCCCGTTTGATTGTATAGAAATTATGCGTAGAGGGTGTATTTCTTGCACAATCCTGCGCTATTCCTGCTCGCAATAGCCGAATTATACTCGCGAACTTGACGCAGCCTTGCAAGACATACATTCTTAAGCCTGTCCGGATCTGGCTGCTTTTTCCGGCTTGTATCAGGAGTTGCACAGAGACCCGCAAACAAATTGAATGAGAAATTATAGTATCCCTGCCCATGTTCCAACAGGAACACTGCAATAAATTGTTCCGTACAGGAGATTGACTCAATGCGCTTACTGATTTTTATATTTTGGGCCGCCTGTTTATCAGGTTGCGGCAACGATGAATCCCTGCCGCTTATTATTCTGAATGGTTCAACTATGGGCACTCAATATTCAATAAACATCAACGCCGCAAAACCGCCCTCCGACACGGCATTATTGCAAAAAGAGATCGATGCGCTATTGGAAGAAATCAATGACAAGATGTCTACCTATATTGAAGGATCTGAATTAATGCAAATCAATCATAATAAAAGTGATGATTGGATACCCGTATCCCCGGAACTATTCACGGTGATCAGCAATGCTCAGCGCATCAGCGCCGATACCCGGGGCACATTTGATATAACGATTGGTTCTATGGTGAATTTATGGGGCTTCGGCGGCGATTTCCATACTGGAACCATTCCTGATGAGATTGTGATCAATAAAACCCTGAAAAATGTTGGATATCAAATGATACAGCTACAGACCCTGCCCCCCGCATTAAAAAAAGCCAACCCGGATATATTTATTGATTTATCTGCCATTGCAAAAGGGTATGCCGTAGATAAAATTTCCAGCCATTTAATGGATATGGGGCTGAATGATTTTATGGTGGAAATTGGCGGAGAAATATATGCTCAGGGGAAAAATATAAACGGCGAACTTTGGCGGATCGGTATTGAAAAACCGGTGGGTGAGATCCGCAGTGTGCAGAAAATTATACCTCTAAAAAATATGGCTATGGCCACATCCGGCAACTACAGAAACTATATTGAGTCCGGAGATAAGCGTTATTCGCATATACTCGATCCGGCCGGGGGGAAGCCGGTAACGGACAATCTTGCCTCAGTTACTGTCCTGCATGCTTCCGCCATGCAGGCCGATGCGCTGGCAACGGCAGTGTTGGTAATGGGCAAGGAAAAGGCGTTGGAATATGCGGAGCGGCATCGGTTGGCGACATTTTTGATTACGGCTACGGGCAGGGGTTTTGAAGAATTTCAATCATCGGCATTCGAGGCATATATGCGCCGGGTGCAATAATGCATTTCTTCAGGTTCATGGTTGTTTCATTTCCAACGATATTGCTATAGCATAATTTGATTGGAGCCGGAGGATAGTATAATCATTCATACTTTGGGAGAGATTGCATGCCATCATTTGATATTGTGTCCAAAATCGATCAGCATGAACTAAATAATGTAATAGAGCAGACCAATCGTGAAATTGCCAATCGCTTTGACTTCAAGGGAACGAATTCAAGAGTAGAAACGGAAGGCGCATCGCTGGTATTGCACTCATCCTCCAAATTTCAGATAAAACAGGCCGATGAAATTATGAGAACGAGAATGTCCAAACGGGGCATTGATTTACGCTGTTTTGAATACGGTGAAGTTCAGGAACGGAGCAAGGAAGCGCACCAATCTATCACCATGAAACAGGGGATAGACAGGGAAATGGCCAGAAAAATCAGCAAAATAATCAAGGATGCAAAATTAAAAGTACAAACCGGTATTCAAGGCGATTTGGTGCGTGTTACCGGGAAAAAAAAGGATGATCTTCAATCTGTCATTGCTTTATTGAAGGGTTCGAAAATCGATTTGCCGCTGCAATATGTGAATTTCAGAGAGTAATCGCCGCAAAAATCAATTTTCATACAGCTTAAGCTGCGCCGGGTATGGTAAAAATATCGATAAACCAAAGCGGCGGTAACCCAGGCTGCCTATCGCAAAATCGAGAGAATAATTATATCAGTCCAACTGCTTTTTAATATCGGCCAGCAGGGAGTGATTGTCTTGCTTCACCTGTTTTTTTGCCGCTTCGGCCTTGGTCTTGATGCGGTTCATTAAATGAGTGCGGTATTGCACCACTGTAGATTCGGCATCCCGTCGCTGTTCATTTTCGAAATTAATCAGATCTTTTTCAATCTGCTTTGTCAAAGCCTTCTCTTCCTTCTGTTTTCTCAGCAAATTATGATCAATTTTATTTTTATTAGATGCGGTAACCTTTTCAGCCTGGGCGGTATCTTCCAGATATTTATTGGCCTGAATAACTTTTTTTTCCGCGGCCCTCAATTGCCTCTCCAAATCATCCAGGTCGCCAATCGGCGATAGAGTGTGCTCCTTGTGCTGTTGTTTGAGGCGATTGGCGCGCTCTATTGCCTGTTTCCTTGCTTTTTGCGCATCGGCCTTCGTTTTTTGAATCCGCATCAGAGACTGCTGAATTTTCTTTGCCTCTCTTTCCAACTTGACACGTTCCTGGTATAGCCTCTCCTCTTCCAAAGAGCGGGGTCTTCCACTCGGCGATTTAAACTCCTTAATAATCTTTTTGGCCTCTTTTTTTGCCGCCTGCTTTGCAGCCGACGCAACCATTTTTGCTCCCTGCAATTTTTTAAATTCACTGAAGTTGCGCTGATATTCTTCAGCCAGTTTTTTCTTTTCACTTTCAAGCATCGCTTTGGCCTGAGCCTTTATTTTATCCCCCATCTCTTGCTGCTCTTGCTTTCTTTTCCGAGCCTGCCGCTCCAGCAATCTCCGGGATTCATCCAGCTTCTGCTTCAAGACATCCGCTTTCCCCAATTTCTGCTTGGCTTCTTGCTCCTGTCTTTTAATACTTTCACGCTGTTCCTGCAGTTCTTCCTGTGTTTCCCTCTTAAGCCGCTCCAGCTTCTCCATCTCGGCTTGATTCTTTGCATAAATTTTATCCAGTTTATCTTTTTTCACCTGCAGATTTCTCTTGGCCTTCTCCTTTAATTGCTTCAAGCGTTCTACTCTCTCCCGAGTTTTTCTCCGCATTTCTTCCTCGGCGGCCTTCTTCTCGGCCCTTAGCTTCTTTTTCTTTCTCTCCAACTCTTCTCCAACCTGCTGCTGCTTTTCCTTTGTTTGCTCATCGGCCTTTTCCACAGCCTGTTTTACTTTTACAATCCTGATTTGAGTTGTTTCCAAATCAATATCGACCATTTCTTCCTGGAATTCCGAATCCAATTCAAAATCATCATCGTCCGTCTCATCAAATGCATCGGGAAACTTGAACTCATCATCATCATCCCCGATCGATCCGGTATCTTCGGGTAAATCAGAGGCTTCCTCCGGCAACGCAGACGGATTATTTACCAGGCCTCCTTTTAGAAAACAAGCATTGAACCCACGCTCTGTCAGCAGGTATGTGCCGCTGGAACTGCGCCCGCCCGTGTCACAATAGACGATATATTGTTTATTTTGATCCAATGTATCGATTTTCGCCCTCAATGCCCCCAAAGGAACATTAATGCTGTCCTTGATGGATGATGCCTGATGCTCATTCGGAAAGCGCACATCCAGCCAGACGGCGCCTTCGCTATGCAATTTTTCTGCCTGGGCAAACGACACGGATTCGAGCATGGTTTTTTGTATGAGACTGGTGAAATCATCTTTTGATAATTGCATCACTACACCATCAGTGATCATCTTGACCGTTGCACTGCGCTTTGCCTCAGAAATCAATGCTTCTTCGCCAAAACTATCACCCGGCCCCAGGTCGGCCAGCTTGACAGCTTCACCGGTCGGCGAAGACTTGCGGTAAACAGCGCCCTTCCCTGATTCAACAACATAATAATGCTCCCCGATATCGCCTTGCCGGATCACTACTTCGCCCGCCTCTTTCTCTATGGGCTGCAACAAGGCAAATAATTGATGCATACTGGTGGCCGGGATCTTTGAAAAAATCCCGGATTGCAGCATCTTTGTCATCCAATCCACATCATCATCCGTGCCGTCAGCAATATCGACTTCAACAGACGCAGATTCGCTGACAGGCTCGAACTGGTTGGCAAGCATCAACAGTTGCTCCAGCACACTCCTGTCTACCCGCAAAACAATGACTTCTGTTTTTGCCTTGGCTGAAAATTGGCGCGGCTGCAATTGCGCCATGGCATAGTTGGCCTGATCACTTCCTGCGGCAATGGTAGTACGCACCTGTTCGTCAGCAAGCAATTCGATTTCACCATCGAGGAGATAGAATGAGAAATTATCTCTATCGCCTTGCTTAAAGACATGCCGCCTTTTCTTACATGTGATGATTTCTGTATCAGAAAGCAACCGCTTCTGTAATTTCGCGCTAATATCATTAATAGGAATAAGCGTACTGATGCGGTCCGCATATTGTTCCTTTAAATCAGTCATGCATCTAATCCCATGGTTTTATAAATATTATGGTTCATTATGTCCACTCTGCACCTCTATCTATTCCAGCTTCCAAGACACTATTCCATTGATAGGACACTATAAAACATATACTATGACATTTGCACAAGGAATTGCCAGCCTAAAATCAGAGACCACCGAACATTCACCGCACTTGAACAGGCAGCGTCAAATGATTGACTGGCGAAGGTAAAGGGCTTTATTTTTTTCGTTGATACCCAAAATGGCCGATAGCAATTATAACTCATTCCACTATACGCAATGAAAGCATCCAATCTGCTGCTTCCCACACTCCGTGAAATTCCTGCTGATGCTGAAATCATCAGCCACCAGTTAATGTTGCGCGCCGGCATGATCCGCCAGCTCACGGCGGGGATCTATACCTGGTTGCCTTTGGGGCTGCGTATTCTTAGAAAAGTGGAAGCCATTGTGCGTGAAGAAATGAATCGCTCCGACGCCCAGGAGGTATTGATGTCCGGCGTGCAGCCGGCAGAGCTTTGGCAAGAATCCGGGCGCTGGGATGAATATGGCCCGGAATTATTGCGTTTAACGGACCGGCACGGGCGCGAGTTTTGCCTCGGGCCTACACATGAAGAAATTATCACCGATTTAATCCGTCGGGAAATCCACAGCTATAAACAGCTCCCTGTTAATTTTTATCAGATCCAGACAAAATTTCGCGACGAAATACGCCCTCGCTTCGGCATCATGCGCGCCAGGGAATTTTTGATGAAAGATGCTTATTCCTTTCATTTGACGCAGGATTCTTTACAGGAAACCTACCAGCTTATGCACCGGACTTATTGCGCTATTTTTTCGCGTCTGGGTTTAGATTATCGGGTCGTGCTGGCCGATAGCGGCAATATCGGCGGCGCCATCTCGCACGAATTTCACGTGCTGGCCGACACCGGTGAAGATGAAATTGTGTTCAGCCGCAATAGCGATTATGCGGCCAATATGGAACTGGCGGAATCGATCAGGCCGGACGGCAAACGAGCCGAGCCGAGTCAAACCATGCAGATCGTCGATACCCCGGGACAGCACAGCATCGAAGAAGTGGCCAGGTTTCTGGGCGTTGCACCGTCACTATGCCTGAAAACCTTGATTGTGAATGGCACGGGCAAAAACGGTGAATTGGTGGCGCTGATCCTGCGCGGTGATCATACATTGAATGCGTTCAAGGCCGAAAAGCTGGAGCAGGTGGCCGCACCGCTGCGCATGGCTGATGAGCACACTGTCCGGGAGCGTCTGCATTGCGACTTCGGTTCCATCGGGCCTGTGGGGCTGGATATTCCGGTTATTGCCGATTATGACGCCGCAAATGTGGCAGATTTTGTTTGCGGCGCAAATAAAAACGGCAAACATCTGACGGGCGTCAACTGGCAAGGTGATATACCCGATCCGGCAACGGCCGATATACGCAATGTCCGCACAGGAGAGATGGCCCCGGATGGTTCGGGACCGCTGGATACAGCCAGAGGGATTGAAGTCGGGCACATCTTTCAATTGGGGGAGAAATACAGTGCGGCGATGAAGGCAGCCTGCCTGAATGAGAAAGGCCAAGCGCAGACTTTGATAATGGGCTGTTATGGAATAGGCATATCACGTATAGTCGCCGCGGCTATAGAGCAGCATCATGATGAGCGCGGCATTATCTGGCCGCAGGAGATGGCTCCTTTCCAACTTTCTCTTATCCCTATCAATATGCATAGATCCCGGCGATTACAGGATGTTGTGATGGCATTTTATGAAAAATTGAAAGCTGAGAAAATTGATGTGCTGCTGGATGATCGTAGGGAAAGACCCGGAGTAATGTTCGCCGATGCCGAATTAATAGGGATCCCCCATCGTCTGGTATTGAACGAAAAGCATCTGGATACTAATAACATTGAATATAAAGGCAGAAGGGATGCGGATAATCAAATCATTGCTTTTGATGGCGCGATTGATTTTCTACTGGCCAAATTGCGAGGCTAGATAAAATACATCAGCGAATTTCGAAGCTCTCCATCTGTTCATATTGGGCGACCCTGCTTGCCACGTTCAGAACATGCGCCGCCTCCGGACCTTTTGACAGCCACAGGCGCAGATCATCCAGTTTTTGTTTGCTGCCGCAGGCAAACACTTCAACCCGGCCATCGTCAAGATTGCGCACCCAGCCTGTCAGTCCAAGCAAAACCGCCTTCTGGCGAGTCGCCATGCGAAAGCAGACGCCTTGAACCCGGCCTTTTACAAAACAGTGAGTTGCATTTTCCATGATAAATACTATGTGTTAAGAAATAGCGCTTTTGGGAATAGTGCCAATCCGGCTATTTCACCAAATTGATCGAAAATTGGCAAACGTTGAAAGACAAGGCTGCTTGCCGTTGGAAATAGATCGGAGAGTAATGAAAGCATGATTAGCTCAAAAGAAAAATAGACGCCAAACCAAGGAATGTCACGAATCCAACCGCATCGGTAACCGTGGTTAAAATCACACCTCCAGCAATGGCAGGATCGATACCATAGTATTTCAGTATCAACGGAATTGCGGCGCCGGTAAGTGCGGCGGCAAATAAATTAATGATCATCGCAACAGCAATAATGACGCCAAGAGGGATATTGCTGAACCAGAATATCACAATCACTGCGACAACAATCGACCAGATCATGCCATTTAATAACCCTACGGCGATCTCTTTCAGCATCAATGCTCTTATATTGATTCTGGTAATTTGTCCCAGTGCAATCCCCCGAACGGCAATAGTGAGTGTTTGACTGCCGGCAATACCGCCCATGCCGGCAACGATAGGCATTAATACGGCGAGGGCAACCAACTGCTGTATTGTGTCTTCAAATCGGCCAATCACCCAGGACGCAAAAAAAGCGGTCGCCAAATTGATCCCCAGCCATAGCGCGCGCCGCCGGGCAGTGGCAATAATCGGAGAAAACATATCATCTTTACCCAATCCGGCCATATTGCGGGCGAGCTGCTCTTCATTTTTTTGCATTACACCAAGCACATCATCGACGGTGATCCTGCCAAGCAGGTGGTTTTGTTTATCAACAACGGCGGCGGAAACTAAATCACGCTGTTCAAACAGCCTGGAGACCTCACGCTCCGGCACATCGGCCTCAATGCTGACGCGTTCGATCATTGTTTCACCAACCGTAATATCAGGATCCCGAATTAATATCTCCGATAGCAACAATACGCCCAGATAGTGATTATCACGATCCACCACTATCAAATTATCGGTTTTTTCAGGGATCTCACTCAGTCTTCTCAAGTAGCGTGCGACCACCTCCAGAGTCACATCGGCTCTAATCAAGATCACATCGATATTCATCAAGCCACCTGCAGTATCCTCCGGATAAGACAGTACCGAGGAAAGACGCCGGCGATTTTGCTCATCCAGCGCGCTAAGCACGGTAGCTAACACATCATCGGACAGATCCTGAAGAATATCGGCGGCATCATCCGTATCCAGCGCGCTGGCTACCTGAACCACTTCATCTAGACGCATATGTTCCAGAAATTCCGCGCGTACCGCATCCTGCATATGTGAAAGAACTTCGCCCTGGACTTCAGAGTCCATCAGACTCCACGCGACGGTCCTGAGTGCTCCCGGCAAACTTTCCAGCAAATCGGCAATTTCGAAAGAGTGCAGCCTGGCTATCAGCGCGCGTGCATCATCCAGTTCATTGGTGTTCAGCGCTTCATATAGAAGATTGGCAGGATCGGGATCGGGAGCTTGCTTTTCTCGTATTCTCTCAGTCATAATTTTTCCTCTGATGAAGAGAAAGGCTTCTTCTCGAATGACTTTACTAAGCAAGTCAACCAAACGGAAAGAAACAGTAAAGTGAAGAATGTAATCAAGCGTCGCGGTTAAAGATACCCAACAATCCGGCAACCTTTATTCCATCCTTTGCCTTCAGGATTTTTTTCCCTAGCTTCTGCAATTCCGCCAGATTGCATTGATTGATGATTTGACGAATTTCAAGCAAGGCGGCCGGGTGTACGCTAAATTCTCTTAATCCCAGTGCCAGCAATAAACGGGTATATTGTCTTTCACTAGCCATTTCTCCACACATGGCAACAGGTATGCCGGCTTTTTCACCTGCTGCTATGGTTGATTTTATAAGCCGCAATACAGCGGGGTGCAGCGGGTCGTAAAGATAGCTGACCTCTTCGTTCAACCGATCCATGGCCATGATATATTGAATGAGATCATTGGTTCCGATAGATAAAAAATCCAGTTCATCGGCAAAGATATCTGCACAGATTGCGGCGGCAGGCACTTCGATCATGCCACCTATTGATAATTCATGATCGTAATCAATATTTTCCTGATCCAGTTCATGCTTAATGCCCGCAATCATTTCCAATATCCGCTTCATTTCATGTATGTTTGAAATCATTGGCAGCATCAAACGCACAGGGCCAAATGCGGAAGCACGAATAATTGCGCGAAATTGCGGCCGGAATAACGCAGGCTCTTTCAGGTATAGACGGATAGCGCGCAAACCCAGTGCCGGATTGGATTGAAACGGCCCGGTTTGACGCCCGCCATCAACCAGGCTGTCCGGACCCCGGTCCAGTGTCCGTATCGTAAGCGGCAAACCCTTTAATTTATCTATAACCCCGGTATAGGTGGCAAAGTGTTCTTCCTCGTCGGGCTGCTGTTCACGGTTCATATACAGGGACTCGGTTCGATATAAGCCCACACCTGCTGCGCCTACGCTGCGAACAATATCAAAGTCCCTGGGCAAGTCTATATTTGCCATCAATTTAATGGGCACACCATCGAGGGTCTGCGTGCGCTTTCTTTTGAATTTGGACAAAGAAGAGGTGTAGCGTTTTTCGCTTTTAATGCTCTTTTGATAATGCGCTATCATTTTTTTATCCGGTTCAACCAGCACTGCACCCCGGATGCCGTCTACAATAATTGTGTCATTATCGCGAATGAAACGGCGGGCCCCATGCAGACCAACAATGGCGGGGATGCCGATACTCTGCGCCAGAATTGCGGTATGTGAGGTCGGTCCTCCATATTCTGTGGCAAAAGCAATGATGCCATGCTTCTGCATCAAAACCGCATCACCGGGAGTGAGATCATCGGCCAATACGATATACCCTTTGAATTTTCTGTCAGGCACTTCGTGCAATAATGGCGATTCATTCAATAATTCCCGCAGTATCCTGTTTACAACATGATCGACATCATCACGCCGAGTACTCAAATATGCATCGTCCATTTCATCAAAAATAAGGACCAACAGATCACGATTCATCTTTACCGCCCACTCGGCATTGCATAACCGCTCTTTAATAATACGCTTAGGCTCCAGAGAGAAGGTATTATCGGACAGCATCAGCAAATGAGTATCTATAAATTCGGCAATGTCCGCGGTAACTTCTTTGGGTATCCGGTCGCGTATGGCTCGAAGCTGCTCCCTGGCGTTGTCAATGGCATCATCGAGACGCTGTAGCTCGGCCTGGATCTGATACTGCCCGATTTTATATTCCTGTATATTGAGTTGATCATTTTGAACAACGTGGGCCTTGCCAATGGCAATTCCGCGGGAGACGCCCGTGCCATGAAGAGAAAACGTCATTCTTCCTCTCCAAATTTTTGGATAATCAATTTCTCCAGCTCATTTGCCGCATCATCTTCATCCGGACCTATGCATGAAATTTCAATATCTGTCCCTTTCCCGACCGCCAGCATCATCACACCCATTATGCTTTTGCCGTTAATAGACTTATCGCCAACGGTCATAGTCACTTCACTGGAAAAACTGGAGGCGGTTTGCACAAGTTTGGCGGCCGCACGCGCATGCAATCCAAGTTTATTGGTAATAGTGATTGTTTTTTTATTCATTGATCTCAATCAATTTTATTCCGTCAATGCCTCCGCTGACAGCTTTTTCAGTCAATTGATCGAGATCGAGTGAATGGTAATTCATGACCCTGATCAGCATGGATAAATTCAATCCTCCTACTACATTGACAGGATTGTTTTTGCTGATTTGAGCGGCGATATTGGAAGGTGTGGAACCAATCATATCGGTCAAAATCAGCACTCCATCACCATCATTTATTTCATCCACCAATTCAGATGCAGTACCCAGTAAATTGCCCGGATCACAATCGCGCGAGGCGGTAAGCAATTTTATTCGGATTGGGCAATTCTTAATCATAAAATTGGCCGTGCCAAGCAGTGCCGGGCCAATGCCGTCATGTGAAAGAATCAATACACCTACGCTCATTGTTCCATATTCCCAGTCTCGCAATTATTCAATCTCATTTATGCAGGGATCGCCGCTTTCAATTTCCCGTTGGAAACCGTCGCGCCCATGCCAGAAGTACGCATCGTCTATATGAAGCCGCTACCGGGGCGACAGCCGGACAAGCCGGCAATCATAATCAGTCCCCGCTTCATTCATGAATTTTTTTCTCGTTCAATGGCCTTGCTCTGTCGTTTGGCAAAAACTTCCGCCGCATTATAGCCGTCCACCTTCAGAACATGGTTTCTGGCCGCACATTCGGTTATTACAGCGAGATTACGCCCTGGTGCGACCGGTAGTATAATTTCCGGTATTTCCAGCCCGAGCACGTTGCAACTGCTGTAACTCCCTTCAAAACGATCCAGTGCGCGGATACTTTTACTATCGAGATGCTGTAATTGAACGATCAATTTCAAATATTTGCTCTTTTTTATAGCGCTATCACCGAATAATTCCCGAACATTGATGAGGCCCAGGCCCCTCACCTCGAGAAAATCCCGCAATGTTGGCGGACAGGTACCATTGATGATATCAGGAGCAATTCTGGAAAATAACGGAACATCATCGGCAACCAGCCTATGTCCGCGCGAAATTAATTCCAGGGCCAACTCACTTTTACCAATGCCCGCCGGACCGGTAATCAAAACGCCTATAGCCGTCATTTCCATGAACACGCCGTGCATCCTCGATTGGCGCGCAAAAAGATTGGCCAAATAATAGTGTAGTTCGTCGGTTAATTTTGTGCTTGAGTAAGGGGAGGTGAATAATGGGATACAGAACTCATTGCTTTTTCGTTTTATCAGTGTAGGGACATTGTTATTATCAGCAATAATGATGCAAGCCGGTTGTTCACTGAACAGCTGATTAATGGAATCCCGCATTGATATTTTTCTCATTTCATCCAGATATTTCAGCTCTATATTGCCCAATATCTGTATTTGGGGCGGATGAATCAGGTTGAGATAGCCAACCAGAGATTTGTTTGGGTTATTGATTTTCTTTTTCCGTGCCTTCTCTTCCTGGGTATAGGCCTCATAATCAGGCAGAATAATATGGTTGGAACCTTGCTGTCCGGCCTCCCATTCCAATTGCAGTTTTTCTTTCTGCGCCTCGAAAAACTCTTGAATAGCAAGCTGATTTGTATTCCCCATTTTTATTCTTCAGTCAAAATTTTATGGATTGCCTCGGGCGATATTCCGCTACGCATTTTATGCACTAAATTCCGGTCGTCGAATTTTTCTGCCAACTTGGATAATATCTGCAAATGCTCATCGGTCGCATCCTCGGGAACAATCAATGCGAATAATAGATCGACCGGCTTCCCGTCAACAGAATCATAATCGACTCCGTTTCTGATTTTAATAAATGACGCCAGTGTTGCCTGATTATACTGCAAACGCCCATGCGGTATCGCAATACCATTCCCAAGCCCCGTGGTACCCAGCCGTTCTCTTGCCAGGAAACAATCAAACACACTGTTCTGCGATAAGGATGAGTCTGCATTAGCGATCAATTTTGCCGCTATGGCTAATGCATTCTTTTTGCTTTCGCAAACAATGTCGGATCGAATACGATCAGAACTTAATATTTCAGAAATCTGCATAGCAAAAGCCACAGACAAAACCGATGGTTATTTACAAAAAGTCCGGGCAATATTCTAATCATTTGAGCCCTTATTGCCGCGATGATGATCGGTCAACTTTTCTTTATGCTTTGTCAATTGTCGATCGAGCTTGTCGCACAGTCTATCAATCGCAACATACATATCATCATGTTCTTCCTGAGCAAACAGGTCACCAAAATTTATTACATGAATCGTCGCTTCCGCTTTCTGCCTGTCTTTTTCAACAGTGAGCACTACATGAATATTGGTCATATGATCAAAGTGCTTTTGCAGTCTTTCGAATTTAGTTTCAATGTATGATTTTATTGAAGTTGTAACATCCAGATGATGACCAGTAATATTTAATTGCATAAATTACCCCAGTGTGTTTTTGATTTTCTCAGTGAGTTAAACCAGCCGCCTTCGTTCATTAGAAGGCAGTATGGTCATGGATTCACGGTATTTTGCCACAGTTCTGCGCGCTACGTTTATGCCCTGCTCCGTAAGCAGTTTGGTAATCTTACTATCGCTGAGAGGAGCCTGCGCATTCTCACCCTGTATGAGCTTTTTAATGAGCGCCCGGATCGCAGTGGAAGAACAGACGCCGCCAAAACTGGTGCCCACATGACTTGAAAAGAAATATTTCAATTCAAAGATGCCGCGTGGAGTATGCATATATTTTTTTGTCGTCACCCGCGAAATCGTCGATTCATGCATGTCCAAACCCTCGGCTATATCATGCAATACCAGAGGCTTCATGGCCTCTTCTCCATACTCGAAGAACTTGCGCTGTCTCGCGACAATGCTGGATGCGACTTTTAGCAGGGTTTCACTGCGGCTTTGCAGGCTTTTAATAAACCATTTGGCTTCCTGCAGGTGGGTCTTCAAGGAAGTATTCTCTCTGCTGTTATCCGCTCTTTTAATCATAGTAACATACTGCCTGTTTATTCTTATATTGGGCATCGACCCGGAATGGAGATCGACCCTCCAGATACCGTTGTGTTTTCTAACATATACATCGGGCACGATATATTCTATCGATGTCTGATTAAACTGTCTTCCAGGCCTGGGATTCATCGACTGGATCAAGGCAACCGGCTCCTTTAGTTGCTCGGCATCGAGCTCCATGCGCCTCAGCAGGCTGGAGTAGTCATGCGCGGCAAACAAATGCAAATGGCTTGATGCGATGCGCCTTGCCTCATCAATCCAGGGCGTGTCGGATGGCAACTGCTTGAGCTGTATCAATAAACACTCTCTTACATTGCGCGACGCCACTCCGGGAGGGTCCATAGATTGAATCAGATGTAAAACGGCCTCGACTTCTTCTATTGAGCTCTCTTCAATACCCCCCTCAATAGAGGCAAGTATTTCTTCCAGATCACAGCTCAAATAACCATCCTCATTAAGGGCATCAATGATGGCAACACCAATGGCAATATCCGAATCTGTGGCCGTGATCAGGTTGAGCTGGGATAATAAATGCTCGCGCAATGTTTTATCGCGGGGATCCCTGATTTCCAAGCCATTATAATTCGCCGCATCGCCGATACTTTTGGAATAACCGCCGCCATCATAAATGTCTTCCCATGCAGTATCGAAAGGAAGATCTTCAGGGATATTATCGTCTTTAATCAGGGACTCCGGCTCGGTGGATTCACCCTCGGCCTCCTTCAAGGCCGAATATGATTCCCCGCTGCCATCGCCGCCCTCTTCCTCATCCAGTTCCAGCATCATATTGGATTCCAGCGCATCCTGAATTTCCGCCTGCAATTCGAGACTGGATAACTGCAACAGTTTTATTGCCTGTTGCAATTGCGGAGCCAGCGTCAGGCTCTGCCCAAGTTTTAGCTGCAATGAAGTCTTCATACCATGTAAGTGTAGCCAAAAATTTACAAATTTGTAGGTTGTATCCTCAAATTTTCAAAGTGCGAAATCCTTGCCCAGATAAATATTTCTGACCTGCTCATTGCCGAGGACCTGATCTGGCGTGCCTGCGGCGATTATTCTGCCATTATTGACAATATAGGCGCGGTCACAGCTTATCAGAGTCTCCCGCACATTATGATCAGTCATCAATATCCCTACTCCGCGTTCAACCAACTGCTTAATTATACGTTGTATATCATTGATCGAAATTGGGTCGATCCCGGCAAAAGGCTCATCCAACAGCAAAAAATGCGGCGCAGAGGCAAGTGCACGGGCAATTTCTACTCTGCGCCGTTCACCGCCGGATAGACTGAGCCCGAGATTGTTCCGCAAATGCTCGATGCGAAATTCCTGCAGCAGCGTTTCCAGCCTGCATTTCATCGCGGCAGTGTCGAGGCCGGAACGCACTTCGAGTATTGCCAGTATGTTCTCTTCAACAGTCAGTTTTCTAAAAATAGATTCTTCCTGTGGCAAATATCCAAGCCCTAGATGTGAGCGTTCATCTATAGCCAGCCGGCTGATTTCATGATCGTTCAGATATATGCTACCGCTATCGCATGACACCAAACCGGCAATCATATAAAAACTGGTTGTTTTACCCGCTCCGTTTGGCCCAAGCAGGCCAATTACCTCGCCGCAACGCACAGACAGGCTGATATCGCTTACCACCATGGACGAGCGATAGGATTTGCTTACATGGCGCACAGATAATACGCTCATTTCTCGCCCCCACCAGAATAAGGCGCCATTTTCTTTACGTGCGCCAGGCAACGCGGCGCCGGATCAGACTTTGCGGCCACACCCAAACCTCCTTCCAGGATCAAATACAAACAATAAATTATTTTTGTTTGAGCGCGTTTTTTTTAATCGTGATTTTCACACGCTCATTTCCATCCGATGGTTTTCCCGGCTCACCGGATGTGCCTGTTTCGGCGTTTCCTGTCGCCTTTACCTTATTCTTAACCGTGTCATATTCGATTCGATTCCCACTGAAATGCAGTCCCTGCTGCATTATCAATACCTCATCGAGCAAAATCACGTAATCTTCCAAAGCGCGGTACTCCATCTGCAGGGCTTTCGCCTCATCATAAATCTCGCTGCCGTCCGGAAGCTGGCGGTACGTTGCCGGACTGCCCTTGATAATAACAGTATCCATCTCATCCTGCTCATTAAAAGTCACCGTCATGGTATCACCGGTCATGCTCAGACTGCCTTGAGTAACCAGAACATTGCCGCGATACACCACCACACCGTTACGGTAATCAAGCTCTGCGGTATCCGCCTCGATTTCAATATCCCGCTGTTTATCCGTGGACAAGGCATGCGCGTTGCCGGCAACCAGCAACGTGGCGAAAAGTATGCGCAGCAGGCTAGTTCGCCCTTTTAGGTACAATAGCAGTGTGAACATGATGGATAAACTCCAGCTTCTCCTCCTGAAACCAAACCTTCATCCCAATGGAATCGACAACGGAGCGTTCGCTGATTAGAGTAGCCTCGTTATCGGTTTCGACATACTCCTGATCGACAAATACGCGCGCATCGGCCGTCATAATTTCCAGCTCAGGCCCCTTCGCGTCATTATATTTTTTGAGGCGCACATTTCCTCTCAATACTATCATTTCACTACCGGACATAAGCCGGCCCTCGTCGGCTGAAATCGAAGAAGCACGGCGGTTTTCTTCGAAAAACTCAATTCGAGGCCGCAGTAATTCCGTCGCACCATCGGAATAGTGAACCATATGATCGGCATAAAGTTTGTTTTTGGGTGTGCCGTCCTGTTTCATGGCCAGTGTGCTGAAATGCTCCATATAATAATCTGGACTGCGCACGGGAACCGCTCTCTGCCCGGGTTCATCCTCCTCCAGCCAGTTCAACAGCCACCAGCCTATACCAGCGGCAAAAAGCAATATCAAAATAATCTTCCATTCATTGGAAATCATAAAACCAAATAAAATAATTGAATAACGGCAAGCATTACCGGTTTATATATTTCAATAATAACGGTTCGAACGTGCCCTGTGCGTTCATGATTAATTCACAGACCTCTCTTACAGCTCCGTCACCGCCGTTTTTTATTGTCACCCAGTCGGCATGCTTGATAACCTCCGGATGCGCATCGGCAACGGCAACAGGCAGTCCGACGCGCCTCATTGCCGGCAGATCGATGAGATCATCGCCCACATAACACAATTGCTCCGGTCGCATGTTCAATTTATTCATCAATGTAACCACCGATTCATCTTTATTCATTTCCCCCTGATACACATGCTCTATGCCCAGAGAGGCCATTCTTTCGGACACAATTCCGGAACGGCGCGCGGTGATCACTGCAATCTGGCAGCCGCTTTCAAGCAGCATCAGCAAACCATGCCCGTCTCTTGTATGAAAGTTTTTATATTCGCTGCCGTTTTCACCCAGGATCAATTTACCGTCCGTCAATACGCCATCCACATCAAGCGCCACCAGTCTGATATTTTTCGCCTTTTCAAGCACCTCCCTCTCAATCATCAACTACACAACCTTCGCGCGTAATAAATCATGCATATTTAAAATGCCTGTCAATTTTCGATCATCATCGGTGATCAACAAGGCATTGATTTTATGCTCTTCCATCAAGGTCAAAGCGCTTTCCGCCAGTAAATCTGAACCGGAGGTCTTGCAATTGCGCGACATGATGCTGCCAATCCGGGTATTATTTATATCCTTTCCATTATCCAGCGCCCGCCGCAGATCGCCGTCGGTAAATATACCGACCACTTTGAACGCATCATCCACAATTGCGGTTGCCCCCAGACCTTTCTGGGTCATTTCCATCAATGCCTCGCGCAGCAATGCCGTTTCTTCCACATAAGGGATCTCATCACCCGTATGCATGATATCGGCGACATACAATAACAGCCGCCGGCCCAGGATCCCGCCGGGATGCGACAGGGCGAAATCCTTTTTATCGAAGCCGCGGGTTTCGAGCAGCGCAACCGCAATCGCATCGCCCATGGCCAATGTTGCCGATGTGCTGGAGGTCGGGGCAAGCCCCAGCGGACAGGCCTCTTCCTCAACACTGACATCTATATTCACACTTGAGGCAATCGCAAGCGTTGAACTGCTATTTCCGGAAAGTGTAATCAACGGGGTTTCCAGCCGTTTAATCATGGGCAGCAGGCGTATAAGCTCTTCTGTTTCACCGGATTTTGACAAGGCGATCACCACATCATCTTGCGTGATCATGCCCAAATCACCATGACTGGCTTCTCCGGCGTGAACAAAAAATGCGGGCGTACCGGTGCTGGCAAGGGTGGCGGCAATTTTATTGGCAATATGGCTGGATTTACCCATTCCGGTGACCACCGTTCTGCCGGTACAATCCAATATGATTTGGCAGGCCCTGGCAAACTCATCATTAACACGATCGGCAAGGGCCAAAACCGCCCGGCCTTCGTTCTCTATCACGGCTTTACCGAGAGTAATAAAATCCCGGGCACCGCACCCATTTTTATACTTATCGGGATCATTCATAGATTATTTATCCGGAGGCGACCCGGTACAGGATAAATTGATACCCAAGATAACAAAACAGCAAAAACAAACCTTCGCCGCGAGAAAATTTGCCTTCCCCCTGAAAAAACAGCATCCAGCCAAATAACATGGTCATTCCGATCATAATCGGGAAATCGCGCCACAGCAACTCATTAGAGAAAGCAATTGGCTGTATCATGCCGGGTATACCCAATACCGCCAGCATATTGAACATATTTGAACCAATTATATTACCAATGGCAATATCCGCCTCTTTTTTGATCACGCTCATAACGGAAGCCGCCAACTCCGGAAGGCTGGTGCCCACCGCAATAATAGTCAGTCCAATAATCAAATCGGATATGCCATAATGCCTGGCGATAAAGACCGAGCCGCGCACCAGCAATTCGGCGCCGCCCAGCAGCATGATCAGACCAATACTCAGCAGTATCAGCGATTTCTTCAGGGACATATCGATGAGTGGTTCTTTCTCCAATTCATCGCGCAATGGGTCCGTCCGTGATGTTTTTTTTGCTGTCCAGACTATCCGGGCAATAAATCCGAATACACAGATAAGCAATATGACTGCATCGATGCGCCCCAAGTATCCATCCAGCAATAACGCCAGGGCGATTGCCATCGCAAGACACATCAAACCGAACTCTCTCCTCAATACACCGGATGCGGCATTTATTGGCATAATGCTCACCGTGACCCCGAGCACAAGGCCTATATTGGCAATATTCGAACCTATTGCATTGCCGATAGCCATAGAAGTTTTGTTCTGCCAGGCCGCGACACTACCGACCAGGATCTCCGGGGCGGACGTTGCGACACCCACCACAGTCAGACCGATAATAAAGGCAGGCAACCCCAGTCTGCGGGCCGTACTTGCCGCGCCAGTGACAAACCTGTCGGCGCCGACGGCCAACAGCAATAATCCAATGCAAACCATTAAAACTGCGTTTATCATATTCATTCTTCATTATTTTTTTGCCGATCAGGAATGATGCCAGAACCGCACCCCTTATATAAGAGAATTTTTACAATGCAAAATTTTACTGCCGCAGGCAAAACAAACTGGCCAGCGGCCATTGCCCGGGTGAAATGAATCTTGGAACGACTGCAACAAATCAAACATTGGCTCAATACTGTATTGGACTGCCAGAACATTGACCTGGTGCCGGCGTCCGGTGACGCCAGTTTCAGGCGATATTACCGGGCCACGCATGATCATCGATCCTATATCGTTATGGATGCGCCGCCCGAACAGGAAGACTGTGCTGCATTTGTCGATATCAGCGCACGTCTGGCGTCGGTGAAAATCAATGTCCCGCAGATACTTGCCAGTGATTTTGAACGGGGATTTCTATTGCTGTCCGATCTGGGCAGCGCCCTGTATCTGGATAGTCTCAGTCAACAGACGGCAGACAGCCTGTACGCCGATGCATTGGACGCGCTGTTCACGATGCAGACACAATGCGATACGGGCGGCCTGCCGAATTACGATGAAAACCTTCTGCGACAGGAAGCGGCGCTGTTTACCGACTGGCTGTTGGAAAAACATCTGGCGCTCGAACTGCCGGACGGATTGATTCATGCAATCCAATCCCTCACCGATTTATTGGTCGAATCCGCACTGGAGCAGCCCAGAGTATTCGTCCACCGTGATTACCATTCCCGCAATTTAATCCGAACATCCAATAACAATCCCGGCGTCCTTGACTACCAGGATGCGGTTCTGGGGCCGCTAAGCTATGATTTGGTTTCACTGTTAAAGGACTGCTACATTACATGGCCCGGCCAAAAAACAAGGCAATGGGCGGGGCAGTATTGCCGGCGTCTGAACACGGAAACGGATTGGGAAACTATTGAAGAGTCACAATTTTTACGCTGGTTCGATCTGATGGGGGTGCAGCGCCACCTCAAGGCCAGCGGTATCTTTGCAAGGCTGTTGCATCGTGACGGCAAAGCCGGTTATATAAAGGATATACCCCGCACACTGAGGTATATTCTGGAGGTAAAGCAGACCTGTCCGGAGCTGCAGGATCTGTGTGTTTGTATAGAGCAGCATGTATTACCCGCCTTGGAGAAAGAGAATCCGTCATGCGCGCGATGATCCTGGCTGCCGGGCGCGGCGAACGTATGCGGCCACTGACCGATACCATGCCAAAACCACTGCTGAAAATAGCGGGAAAGGCGCTGATCCAGCATCACATCGAAAACCTTGCGCGGGCGGGAATATCGGAAATTGTCATCAATCATGGAGTGCGCGGCAATATGATCGAACAATATCTGGGGGACGGCGCCGGATTCGGCGTAACCATCCAATACTCGGCGGAAGGCGATGCGCCTCTGGAAACGGCCGGGGGCATTATCCAGGCGCTGCCCTATTTCAATGATCAGCCCTTTCTCGCCGTCAATGCCGACGTATATACGGATTTCGACTTCTCCCTGTTAACCCTGCCGCCGGATTCCGATGCGCACCTGGTGCTGGTAGAAAACCCTGATCACCATCCCCACGGTGATTTTTCCCTGTCCGGGGCAATCCTGAGCAATGCGGGCACGGAAAGACTGACATACAGCGGCATAGGCATCTACCATCCCGGCTTTTTTTCGGGCTGCCCTGACGGCCCCAGATCGCTTGCATCATTGATCCGGCGCGGCGCGGATTTGCAGCGTGTCACAGGCCAGCGTTTCAACGGGCTATGGGCGGACATAGGCACACCGGCGCGCCTGCAAAAAATCAACCAGGCCCTGGCCTGCGGGAAAACAAGCGCCAACTGATGGCCGGAATAACAGCCTGTCGGACCTGGCAAGGCGACATTGCAAGCTGTTGGATCAAAAGCGATTCCCTCTTTTGCCTCTGGTAAAGCTAATTTGAAGGGGCAGCGCTATCCCGGTCCGACAGACTGCTAAAGAACGGTTCGGAAAGTCAGCGAAACGCGGCGCTGGCGCAGAATTTTCTCGTCCGCTTGTATATCGGTTTTGCGCAAAGCGATTGCATGTTTCCAGACATTGCGGCTGTCACCCTGCAAAACCAGCAGGCTTTTGCGCTGCAGCACAATGGGAAACTTTTCGGCAGGCGTTTCAATATCCATCAGACAATCACTGCCCAATGACAAAGAGGCAACCACTGCCCCGAAGCAGCCGCTGTCCGTATGCGGCGTGATGCCCTGGCCGGGTTTATATTCATTGACAATGAGTTGATCAGGGCAAGCGGCAAACATGCCTTCCGTATGCACCAGCCTGTCGCATATCGGCGCAATCCAATCGGGCAAATCACCAATCCTGTCCTCTGCATCCAATTTGCGCTTTTTGTAATTGTATCGATAGCCGTAATGCTGCACCCGCCGTTGCAGCTCGTCCAGCCAACTTTCTTTGTCAATGGCATCCAGCAATGCCAATTCTTCCTGGGTGGTGATGAAATCGGCAATGTAGCGTCCACCACCGGCTTGCAGGCGGTCGCACTGATCAGACCGCACACGCAGACATGGTGTCGTGACAAACGAAAAACCGCACTGCTGGTCTTCAAAACCGAGGCTGCCCAAACTCATCGTCTCTGTCCTTTTATCTGCGCCATGCTGGTTATACGCCCGGCAGTCCAGTTGCAGCGTTCAATATCTCCAATTGTGTAGCACATATCACCACCTTGGGTTGGTTCTTTTCGGAGTATAGCACAAAATTCTTCCCAGTTTTTGTGTGAATAAGCCGTATCGGGATTATGGTAAATAATGCGCGTATGCTGAAAGCCAGCATGTCCCACAACAAAATTATGCCAATTTTGTGCTAATTTTTTGGCTTCCAATTCTTGATTGCTATGTTTGTAAGTTCGCGGCGATAAAACGTATGAAAAATTGAGTATTGCAGTCGTGTAATTGCGTTTCAATGTCTCAATTATTTGCGGGTCAAAGCCATCTGCTTTAACTACCTTAAAGCAGCTATATACATTGTATTTTTCATTTATTCTGCGCGCCACAGCACACATATTTTTTGAAATATCAATGCCCAAATAGGCGATTCTTTCTTTGTAGTCGGCAACATCGAATTCGCGCGTCACAACATCTGCCAATGCAAGCCCCGCCGTCATTGGTCCACACCCCAAATCAACAAATAAAACGTCCCCATTTTGGAAAAGAGTGGGTTCAAGACAGGTCTTAAATGCTTCAATGTTTTGCTGCAAATGCATATCCATATAGCCGTCTTGGCTGATATAGTAATACACCTTGTGTTTAGCCTCCTGCCCTCCCAAAGGCTTGTCAAAATCAGCGCTGCCATGATCAAGAACATCTTCTTTACTCAATCCAAGCGCATTCAATCGATTAACCGCTTCCGTACAGTCCGGTAAGTTTTTCAGTTTTCTCCATATTTTCAGCGCATCAACCACTCCCATGCCATAACCCCTCTACCATTAGCGCACAACACTTCATGCCATACCAATGCTCCTGACAGTCTGTCGGGCTTTGCCTGTTCGTCGGTTATCATACACATATGCCAGGATAACCACTACAGAGCATACTTGAAGTAAATTTGTTCAGACAGACCGCAGTCAAGCATTTCTGCTGCCCCCTGATTTACGGGATCGGCTGCCGGAAGATGATGAAGCGGCGCAGTATACGCTATAACTGCGGTCGGAAATCCAGGTGGCGTTGCGAAACAAAAGATCAGGGCAGTATTTCAGCGTCCACCATTTTGGTGGCCAGCACCAGCGGCGATATCCAGAAGATCATATCATCATAATAGCCGGTTTCATCGGTACTGTAGTCACGGGAAACAAAGGTCGCGTCACCGTCAGTATTTTCCAGTTCATTGCAGGACGTAGCAAGATGATTGCCTTCAGAGTACACCACAGCCGGCACCTCCTGAGCGATATTGGACGACGGGCCGCTGCAATCCTCGCCGAGATCCTTGACAGTGATGCCCGCTACCGAGCAGAGTTGGAAGGACACCCCGGTACGGGTACTGCAATTATCTTTACCGGTGCCGTTTATGTCATCCGCATGATTCTGCTGCACCTGATACGCCAGTATTCTGCCCCACGGATCCCTGCCGGTTACCCCCAAATCGGCCCAAGGCAGATTGCCTTCCACTTGAGGGCCTGTCCCGACCCTGCATGTGCCCCCGCCGTCGACATCCTCCCCGCCATCATTCTCTTCCCCAGCGGCAACAGCGGCACAATCACCGGTTATGGCATCGGGGCAATCCGGGCACGGGAAACGTCCTTTGATAATAACAAATCCGATTAATGCCTCTTCGATTTGTTCATATTCGCGCTCCAATTTCTGGCGCCGTTCCCGGTCAATGCTTGTTGCTACCGGGGTGAACAGACCGGCCAGCAGCAGCCCGACGATAAACAGCACGACAGCCAACTCTATCAGCGTGAATCCGGTGGATTTATCAGTTATCATGGAGGAGGAGGCGGCGCCCTTTTTATGATTCTCACTTGATCGTTGAAACGGCCTGAGAAGGCTGCCTTTTCAAACCAGACATCACCCGGCGATTGATTCTCCAATTCAAAATAGGCGGATATATTGGCGCTCGGTCTGACGTGCCCCTCCAGGGGTGCGCCGGCAATCACCGCAATGGCGCGAATGTTTTCATAGGCAGTGCCCTTCAGCTTCAGACAACCGCCCGGGAGATTGCAGTCCGGGCTGGCGGTCGTGTCTCCGGGCGGAGGTTCGGACGATAAGTAGGCAATGTAAACCTGCTTATGCCACTCGTTTCGTATAAACCATCCGTGCAGTTCCGGGGCAAAATCCGTTCCGGCATCCAGAAAATCGCCGTCACCGTTGCCATCTATACCGTTTGCATCCAAATCATACAAAATATCTGTGGCAATTATGGTGCCGCTGGTATCCTTGTCGTTACACAAAAACATACTTATACTAGTGAGTGTATCCGTCTCGGTAATCCTCAAATCATTGAAATTAAGTACACCGCTGTCGGCGATGCCGTTGGTGATGGTGATGTCCAAATCGCGCGTCCTTAGGGAGCTTTCTGTGCGTGCATTTATGGTCGGTTCGGCATCGACAAAAGTAATATCAAAATCATAGGTCTTGCCTGATTCATCGAAGCTGCCGGCACAGTCAAAAGTATTGCGGTCGGTCCAGTTGCATCTTGCATCCGGTATATCTATACCATCTATCTGCGGAACCGAATAAGTTGCGGTACTTGTACTTGGTAGACACTCACTCATTCCGATGAGGTTCCTCCACGAAAGGATAATATCGTCCTCGAACGGATCGGGGCTATCCGCATCATCACCCGAATAATGAAAAGGGATATGCCCCTCGCTTATGCTGGAGTTGCTTGTACTGGATTTGAATGCCGAGGTATCGGGATTGTCAAACGGACTCAGCCAGGGGAATGCCCCAGATGCATCCCGATAATTATTGAATTGATTCTCTACCTCCGATAATACCCGTTTCTCGACGAATTGCATCAACTCCCGGCGGGTAATGATGATCAGGCTGTCATTGAAAGCGGCAGGATTGGCAGGGTCAGCGGAGATAAAATCGAGATCGAGATCATTATTATCACTTTCAAGATAATTGCCTATCTCAATCTCTATATCCGTCTCTCCCGGATCCCGAACTTGATCACCCACCGGCGCACCGGGGGCAATGACTACGGCGACAATATCGGCCCTGCCATCAACCCTAAGCTGTCCCTCTGTTTCACTATTCAAAGGCTCCAGTGCTGGATTATTGCGAAAATTATCGGACAAGGCATACCACAATCGGGCCCCGCTGCTATCCGTCAACTCGGCGACTTCCAGAGTTTTGTACGGCAGCCTGCCGATGGTGGTCTTGCCTGAGAAGGAACAGCTCCCACCGGCTCCACCATCATTATTGATGTCAGGACAGAGAAAATAGCCGGGGCCATTGATGGGATCAGTCTCACCCGGTTTGTTATCAATCTCAGGAAAATTGATCGCATAGCCAATCAGCGCCTGCTTCGCCAGCCGCAGTGATTTTTGAGTCTGATTGTTTTGTCTGATATAAAAATTAGTATCCGAATTGAGTTTTACCAGCAGCGAAAAAGTGGAGCCTGTGATCAATACCAATACCAGCAAAAGCAATACTGCGCCCTGTTGCCGAAATATGCCGTCGCTGAAATCATGCATCTTTTTATTTTGCCTCAAATAGCGCACCGGACAGTCCAGGAAAGGGCCGGCAGGCCGGGGGCCTTTGCAAGGACAAGCCGGCGCTCAACTGCTGTAAAAACCAATGCCCAATAATCCTACTCTCCGCCGTTGCCGTCAGCACCAGGATCATAAGGATCCCCCACCCTGATCGTGACCTCATCATCCGGCCCGGTTATCCGTATTTGATCCGGTTCTATGTCCACGTGCCTTATCCGAATATACTCCGACTCAAAATCGCCGGAAAGGGTATTGCCGTCATTGATCCATAGCACGTGCTTGCCATCTTCACGATACACCACCCCCTTCAGATGAATTACCTCCGCCGGCGCTGATGCTTGCGGCTCATCAGGAATTACTATTTCCTCTATTACAATCTCCGTCTTCGGCTCAGGGATGCCATATCTTGTTCTCTGCAACTGTCGGCGTTGTTCTGCGGTAGTGAAGAGCCGGCCAAAGCCCTCCGCGCCCGCCGGCGAGTAAAACGCTGAGCAAAGCAGGGCCAATGCCGCATAAAAAATAACGGGATAGAAGATATTCCGCCGAGCGCCATACATCATAACAACTCCAATTTGCCGCCATCGGCCAGGTCAAGCGTAATCCATTTCAGCACGCATTCCAGGGAAATATTGGGCTTGTCCGATGCCGACTCATTAATCTCCTGCTCCAGCCGGCGAAATTGGCATTCCGAAACGGAGTAGGCGCCTTCCGCATGCTTGTCCAGGTAGTCCAGCAACTCGAGCAGATCGCCTTCGTGCAATAAGCCTGCCTTCAAGTTCATCTCGCTGAAATAAAATCTGTACGGGCCGCTGTCAACCTGAAACTCAGGAATAAATTCCTGCCGGGATAGAATTTCATAACCAAGAGAGGGGAATTTTATTTTTTCATCCGACCGCCGCAGCGTTTCTATCCAGTTCAGCCGGTGCTCCTCGCCAATCAAGCCGTTATTACCGGCTTGCACAAATTCAGAGTAATATTGGTTTATCAACTGCTCTTCCTGATCCACCGCCAGATAGCGGCGGCTGATTCCCAGAAACGAGCTGTTATTTTTATTATATTGCGTCTGTCGGGTCTGTTTGAAATAGTCGCTCCCCTGAACCAGTCCGATATTCATCAGCAAACATACGCCCAGCATGATCAAGGCGCCCCGCAGTATCGACCACTCAATATCAGCCGGTTTCATCGTATATCCCCAACACAGCCCTCAGGCTGAATTCCGCCTCACTGCCCACGTTTTTCACATCCTCGCGCAAACTGCCCCCGGAACTGACATCCAACGGAAGCGTTAAAATGGTTACCCGGTGCACCGACTCATCCTGCCGCAACGCCTCGGCAAATTCATTTACCATCGCGATGGCAGCGCGATAATCGCCGTCGAACGAATGCAGCCGGGCATTGATTGTCGCGATCTGATAATACCTTGCCTTACTGCCATTATCGATATTCACATCCTCGATTTCATCTGTGATCGCATCGGTTCCGACATCCGGTTCCATGCTGGCAACCCAATCGATTTGCTGCAGATGAATCCGGGGAAATTTAAGTAACGAAGCGCCCAGAAAACGCATCATTTTCACCGGAGTAGATTTATATTCATCCAGCGTGGCAAGCGCATCCACCGCCACCTTTAATTGTGCCGGTTCAACCGGGATCTGTGGCAGTTGTTTACGCGCCAACTCATAGCGATCGGTATAGAACTCCGCCCTTTGGCTTGCCACAACACTCTGCTGGCCGTATATGAACCCACCCACGAGAGCGGAGCTGCTGTAGACAACAGCCAGTGTCGCCAGCAATACACTGGCAACATTCATTGCATAGCGCAATTTGCGCATTTTGTTATAGCGCAATTCCGTGGGCAAGGCATAGGCATTGGGCGGTACTTCAGATAGCAAATGGGTAATGAAAATTTGATCGGAAAATGGCGTGATCTGCTGTTTTTCTATTCCCATTCGACGGGCAAGTGAATCAAGATCAATTAGATGATTCCTGACCATCTCGTCCTGTTCCGCTTGCTGTCTCACCTCGAACAGCAAATCGTTGTGCGCCAGAAAATATATATCCAGCGGCTGCTGTATCGATATCATCCTGAGACTTCTCAAGTAGCGATGAATTTTGCCGACCTCCGAAAAAATTCTGGGCGTATACGAAGCCGTGCCATAGCGGGGTAATTTCGTCAGACGGCTGATTTTTAATTTTTGTTGATGAAAAAAAGTCTGCCGTAAACCGCTGATGCTTTGCATGCTGACAACCAGCACATGCTCGGACACGTCGGGCAGAAATTTCAAAAAGGATCCGCTCAACAGCGGTAAAGAAATCACCCCCGCCAGAGGCACTTTATGCTTCTCCAGGATTTGCAGCCAGGGCTGGATAATGTCCTGCCTGGACAACGCGGTAAAAAGCACCTTGTCATCCCGCCTGCCCTGCTGCTCTCTCTCCTGAATCTGGGTGTAGAAATACCGCGTTTCTTTGAACAAACGCGATTGTTTTCTTTTGATCAGCGCCCTGCGGTCCGCCCCGAACACGTGCGGGATGGTATCTGTGCGAAACTCTTCTTCCATGATATCGACCAGCACATATACCGGGGTGGGAGGGGTTGCCTCGATATAGCGAACAAATTTTTCCTGCCCCGCTTCATCGTTATTGAACAGGTAGGAACTGCCCAATCTTCCGCGATGCCAGAAATAGACGGCCAGTTTCCCGGAACTCAGAAATATCGCCCTGCTGTCAAACAGATTAAATTTTGATTTCAGTGATGAGATCATAAATCGGCCCTAAAACCGAGAACATAACCCAGGCTATCAGGAGTCCCAGGATCACCGTCATGCCGGGCTCGATGATCGACTGCAAACGCTCAACGGACTCCTTCACATCGCGCGTATAAAAATAGCCGATATTGCGCAGCGATTCCTCCAATGAGCCCGTGTTTTCACCCACCCGGATTATTCTCAATGCCAGCGGGGGAAAAAGCCCCGCCGATTGGAAACTGTTACTCAATGTCAGACCCTCGGAAATTTGCCGTCCAACCCGGCGCATTATCTCTGCAATCGCTTTATTGTCCGCGATTTCCACCCCGGTCCTTACACACTCAATGATAGTGATGCCGGATGCGTACATCAGCGCAAACGAATTGACTATTCTGGTCAATATGATTTTTCTCATAATCGGACCGACTATCGGCAGCTTCAATTTAAGCGCATCATATTTCAAATGAAAAGCGGGACTGAGCCTGATCCCCGCATAGACACCCAATACCATCAGCAGCGGGGTCGCTAAAATTACATACCAGTACCCCACAAAAATATTTGAAACCACGATCAGTACCTGAGTATGCAGCGGCAATTCCTGCCCTATATTTTTCACAAAGCGCAACAATTCCGGCACCAGATACGTCATCAAAAAGAAGATTACCGCAAGCACCACCGTCCCTACAAAAGCAGGGTACATCAACAGCTTTTTCGTTTGCGCCGCCTGCTCATCCTGCCAGCGCAGATTTCTGCCGAGCTCATTGAAAATCATACTGATCTCGCCCGACTGCTCCCCTGCGTCTACCAGATTCGTGAATACATTGTTAAAGACCGAAGGAAAAGCGCGCATTGATTCCGACAGGGTCTTGCCTCCCTCTATAGCCTCAATCAGCGCGGCAGCCACCTCGGACAAGCGGCGATTATCCATGCTGTTCTGCAAATCCCGCAGGCTGTCGATTATAGGGATCCCCGCCCGCGCGGTTTGTTCTATATGAAAACAAAATGTAATCAAATCGCGGCGTTTGATGCCGGTTCCGGTAATACTTCTTACCTTTGTCCTGACCTCGCGATAGTTGACCAGATCGAATCCCATTTTGCGCAATCGCATCTCAAGATCGGCGACATTAACCGCCTCAACCCGGCCCCTGTGGAATTTACCGCTTCCGTCGATTGCCTTGTACTTATAAGAATCCATGGCTATTGCGCCTGCAAATCAACCGTTAGATCAACCACGCGCGCCACTTCATCGATACTGGTCGAACCATCGAGCACCCGGCTTGCCCCGGCATCTGCGAGGGTCTTGAATCCCTTGGACAAGGCCATCTCCAACAAATCCCGTTTACTGCCTTTTCTGACGATCAACTCGTCGAGGTCCGCATCAAAATGCAATACCTCCTGCAGCGCCATTCTGCCCCGGTATCCGTCACCATCGCATTTATCACAGCCGCTGGCGCGGTATATTTTCTGATCGTTATCCACCGCACCGATCCCGAGTAAATTGCGCGTGGGATCGTCCATCGTACAGGGCTCCTTACAATCACGGCAAAGCCTTCTGATCAATCTTTGCGCGATGATACCGACGATATTTCCGGTAATAATTTCAGGTTTGACGCCAATATCCAGCAGGCGCGGAATCGAACCCAGGGCCGAATTGGCATGCAGGGTCGAAAACACCTTATGCCCGGTCATTGCAGCCCGAAAAGCCATGCTCGCAGTATCCTGATCGCGAACTTCCCCGACGAGGATAATGTCCGGATCCTGCCGCATCAATGAGCGGATCCCCTCGGCAAAATCGAGCTGAAAAACCTCATTGATTGAAGTCTGTCGAATCATTACGGTCGGATATTCCACCGGATCTTCCAAGGTCATGATGTTGACCGATTCCCGGTTCAGATACGACAATATCGAATACAGGGTAGTCGTTTTACCACTGCCGGTAGGGCCGGTTACCAGGACTATACCATCCGGTTTCGCGACGATTAGCTTCAGTAAATCGAGCGCCTCCCCCACCAACCCGAGATCATCCAGAGATACAATGCCTTTCTGTCTGTCCAGCACACGCAATACGATATTCTCGCCATGCACCATCGGCAGCGTAGATACCCGAAAATCGACCAGACGTCCCGATAGAGAAAGCGAAAATCTTCCATCCTGGGGCGCCCTGCTCTCGGCAATATCCATTCCCGACATGACCTTCAGCCTGACCGCGATGGCCGACCAGTAATCTTTGTGCAGACTGCGGATCTGTTTCAAAACCCCGTCAATTCTATACCGGAAGCGCAGGAAGCCTGCCTCCGGTTCGATATGAATATCAGAAGCGCCGCGCTTTACCGCATCCGACAACAATGCATCAACAAGCCGCACAACAGGCTGGCTATATTCATCCGATTCGGCATCCAGGCTCTGGTAATCGATCTTGCCTGTTTCAATTTCACGCAGGATGCCATCCACGGACAGTTCAAACCCATAAAACTGATCGATAGCCCTTTCGATCTCCACCTCGCCCGCCAGCACAGGGACCACGTCCACACTACTACCGTCCAGATGTATATTGATTTGATCGAGGACAACAACGTCGAAAGGATCGGTCATGGCTATCGTCAATGCCTTGCGCTGGGAATCGTAGATCAACGGCAATATGCGAAACTGCCTTGCCATATCTTTCGGGATCATTTCGATTGCCTCGCCGTCGGCAACCGCGTTACTCAGCTCGATACTTTCCTGTCCGAGCACCCCGCCCATAAAATCACGAATAGTCGCTTCGGTAGCGAAGCCCAATCGGACCAGGATCTTGCCGAGCAGCTCCTTGCTTTTCTTCTGCTCCGTTAATGCGATATTGATTTGATCGGAAGTAATGATCCCCTTGTTGACAAGCTCCTGCCCAAGAAGAAGATGTCCTTCATTTCCTTCTATCACAGCATTAAGGACGTTTCATATCAGATATTGCCTGCACCCTGGTCAGCACAGCGGTCATATCGAATTGTGCACCACCGTCGCCGGCCAGTTTGATTGCAATACCATAATAATCCAGCGCCGTTTCATATTGGCCTGTATGATCGAGACTCACCGCCAGATTCAACGCATAATTCGCATCGTTTGGCTCGATACGATAGGCGGTAAGGAATGCCTGTTGCGCCTCGGGCCAGCGCGATTCGGACGCATAAAGATTACCCAGCGCAAAATGCAGATAAGGCGCTTCCGCATCGCGGGACAGCAATGATTTGATCGCGCTTTCGCCCTGCCGCAAATTACTTTTGCCGAATAAATCAATCATCGCCGCTACCGCAATCGCATCCGACGGGTCCAGCTTGAGCAGGTATGAATAATACCTGTAGGCGCGATCAATATCCCCATCCCGCATTGCAATGGCGGCCAGGCCGAGTAAACCATTGCGATTATTGGATGAGGCCGCTACAACCCGCTGATACAAGGTCTTTGCCCGCGAATAATTACCCTTTTCATACGCAGCGAACGCCTCCCTCAACTGTGTGCCGACCGGAGATACAGTCTTTTTTTTGCTCAGTGTGAACCTTGCTGGAACGGTGGCGGTGTCTTCAGACAAGGCCGCAGAACCTGTGGCAGCCAGATCCTCCTCCGGCAATGCCTCAGGGACTGCGGCAACCAGATCCCCATTCCCGGACAATGCGCTTGCGGCAACCGCCTCTTCCTGCACAACCGGCTGCTCCTCGATACCCTGTACCGCAAGCGATTCGGCAGGAACCCTGTCAACCTCTTGCCCCTGCCCGGCAGAAGCGCCCTCTTCCACCGGGGTCTGCGCCTCCTCCACTGCGGACAACCCGGACGGTTCCACAGGAACCCTGTCAACCTCTTGCCCCTGCCCGGCAGAAGCGCTCTCTTCCACCGGGGTCTGCGCCTCCTCCACTGCGGACAGCCCGGAGGGTTCCGAATCCGCCGCCAATGTGCCGCCGGCCATATCGCCCGCCTGGATCTCTTGCTCCACCGATGGAGACGCACCCACCCTTTCGACACTGTCTGCAACAATCGGCGAAGGTATATCCCGAATCACCGGGGTAACGGCAAAAGAATAAAACACGCTGAAAGACAACACCGCCAGTACCGATAAAACCCCCAGAACGATCCATTGCAGGGGTCTGCCATCAGGATTATGACCGGCAACGGCATGAAAAACAGGTTGCGCGGTGGAAGATGCGGGTTGATGCTGCTCCTGCTGAACCTCTTGCAACAACTCCGCCGACGACACGCCGGATAATGTTGCTTCATTGACTATCGCCTCATCCGGCTTCCCGTTTGCAGAAGCCGTATCTTTGCCGCCTGCGGCAGGTAATTTTTCCCCGGACAGCGGCTGCAATGACAAGCGCATCGTTGCATCGGGCAGTCCGGAACCCGGCTTCACCCGGCCCTTATCCGCTGAATCGTGCCCGGTAACACCCTTGTCAACAGGCACGGTACGCGGCTCTGTTATTGCGGAAACCGGCGCGCCGGTCTTGTCTCTGGAACGCCGCTCATCCTCATTCCCTTCCTGCTCCGCATTTTTCTTCAAGGGATCCAGCGATACACTCATACCTAATCACTCACTCTATACCGTTTTCCTGCTGCCAGGCGGAGTTCAGAAACGGCTTAAACTGTTTTAAATCCTCCTCAATGCTGGGCGTCTTCACCACAACCGGCCGCAAAAAAACCACTAGCTCGGTCTTGACATATTCCTTATTGGTTGCCGAAAAAAGAGCGCCCAGCAACGGAATATCGCTAAGACCCGGCACCCCTCTTTTTACGTCCCTGCTCTCATCCTGCATCAATCCGCCCAGCACGCCAATCTGTCCATTGGTCAGCCTCAGCACCGATTCCAGTTCCCTGACCTGGATACGCGGGACTGGATTAGGTATGGTAAGTTGTGGATTCGGATCATTCACAAATCCTGTGAGGGTTGAAATAGTTGGCCGAACATTCAGCAAGACTTCCTCGCTCGCACTGATCTGCGGCGTAACCGCCATCACGATCCCGACCGGCACCGTCCTTGCCGTGGTATCCACCGCAGTGACAGGAGAGCCACCCTGCGTTCCCGGCGCCGCTTCGGCGTCCACATCGAAATAAACAATATTATCCACCACTTTCAATAAAGCAGTCTGGTTGTTCAACACCATAAGCTGCGGACTGGAAAGCACCCTGGTATCCCCAAACTGATCCAACAGATTGACCGTTGCGGTAATTGAATTTTCCCCGGGCGTGGGATCCAGATCGGGATATGTAAATGCAAAAGCCTCTGAAACCTCGCCGGATAAACTGGGGAGCCCGTCCAAACTGGATATAACCACGCCAAAATTCCCCGCCATAGCGCTCCAGTCAATGCCGGCCTGATACTGATCACTCAGAGTTACCTCGGCGATCGTCGCCTGAATCAGCACCTGCCGCCTCGCGCTCGCCAACAGAATATCGATAAATCTCTGCAGTTGCTCATGCTGCCGCGAGGTGGCCCGCACCGAGAGGAGTCCGGATTCCGGGTAGGGGATCACCGATTGAGAAATGGGAACCGCCGAGGTCTGGCCGGATTCGGGCTCTTCACCCAGAATTGCCGCCACATTCGCAACCAATGTAGGCCAGAAATAATTACCCGAGACGCTCTCCACGTCCGTGGTGGAATTATTGCCGCTGCCGCCGCCGCCCTGCGTCAACCCCCCGGAACTGGTAGAGGAAATTTGTGTTGCCACGGCATTCGAACCGGTTGTGGTCCTCGATATATTGACGTAGTCAATGGCATAGGTGTGGAGATAGGGAGTATCCGGAGTAATCACCAGATTATCGCCATCGAAGGTATAGCGCAGATCGATCTGCCTCGATAACCTGCTCAGGATCTGCGGCAAGGTTTGATCGACGGCATAGATGATCACATTGCCGTTGATCTCCGGAGCAATATCCACATTAATACTGGCATCCCTCGCCAGCGCGAATAACAACTCCTTTACCGGCACCTCATTTACCAGAATGGTATAGGTGTCGAGTTCCCTCGGCGTCCCCGGCTCAGGCAGTACCGGCAGTTTTTCCACAAGCTGAGGGATCTCACCGGCAGACGGCGCTTCAGCCTGTTGAATATGCCCGTCCCCAAGTTCCGGCTGCTTCGGTTCGATTGCGGCACAAGCTCCCAGAAACAAAAACATTCCGGAAAAAATTATTCTATTCATTATCATCAAATCCGTTTTGCGATGTAGCCTCAAAATTATATAATAAAAACCCTGCAAATACGCATAATATACCGATATTCGCTATTTCTTATATTCTGATTATTTCCTTCCCGCCCTCATTCTTGCACATTTTCCCGAATCGTGCCGCACTTTACCGACCGATCCTCGAAAATTGCAATGTCCTCCCTTCCCCCGGCACACTTTGCATCGCATCCGGTGAAAGTCTATGATACCCGCTCCAGCACAATTGCCGAACAAAAATTCAAATTCAACAATGAATCCAAGCATAATCATTCTTGCGGCAGGCCGGGGAAAACGAATGTATTCCAATCTGCCCAAGGCATTGCACCCACTGGCAGGACGCACCTTGCTTGAACACGTTTATCATACCGCCTCATCGCTGCAACATAAAGACATCCACATCGTGTACGGGTACGGTGGAGACCGGGTAAAGGACGCCCTGCAGGACCTGCCGGCGTCATGGGTGGAGCAGGCCGAACAACTCGGCACCGGCCATGCCGTATCCCAGGCCATTGCTGGCTTGCCCGATGCAGACAATGCCCTGATCCTGTACGGCGACACACCGCTAATCACACAGAAAACCCTGCAAAATCTTATCGACTCCCATAACGATTCCGCCTTGAGCCTGTTGACCGCCCATGCCGACAACCCCGCAGAGTACGGCCGCATCATCAGAGACGGATCCGGCAATATCCTGCGCATTGTCGAAGAAAAAGATGCCACCGAAGCAGAAAAAGCCACGCATGAAATCAATACCGGGATAATGCTGGCCGGCATTGCATCGTTGCGCAAATGGCTGAATGCAATCAGCAACGACAATAAACAGGGCGAGTATTATTTAACGGATATTGTAGCGCTCGCGGTAGATGAAGGCGCCAATATCAATACCGAGGCAACCGAGTCCCCGATAGAAACCCATGGCATAAACAATCGCGCACAACTTGCCGAGATCGAGCGCTACTATCAATTAGTGCAGGCGCATCACCTGATGCACAGGGGCGTTACCCTGGCAGATCCCGCCAGATTCGATTTGCGCGGTGAACTCGAGGCCGGACGAGACAACACCATCGACATCAACACAATAATGGAAGGTCGTCTAAAACTGGGACATAACGTCAACATAGGCCCGAATTGCATCATCAAGGACTCAATTGTAGGGAACAACACCGCCATCCTGGCAAACTGTGTTATTGAAAATGCAATTATAGGAAACGATTGCCGGATCGGCCCCTTTGCGCACATTCGCCCCGACTCGACGCTCGATGACAAAGTGTGTATCGGCAACTTTGTAGAGATAAAGAAAAGCACGGTGGGCAAAGGCACCAAGATCAGCCATCTAAGCTACATAGGCGACAGCGAGCTGGGCAACGACACCAACATAGGCGCCGGTGTGATCACCTGCAATTATGACGGCGCCGACAAGCACAAAACCATCATCGGCAACCGGGTATTTGTCGGCTCCGACGTGCAACTCATCGCACCCGTCAAGGTCGAAGACGGCGCAACAATCGCCGCCGGCGCCACCATCACCGAAGATGTCAGACCCAATGCGCTGGCAATCAGCCGGGTTGAGCAAAAAATAATCGACGACTGGAAAAGACCGCAAAAACCCGAATAACCATAGTGATAATCGGCTTCTATCAATTTCGCCCTGCGTTCGGCAAAGCGGCGGCCAATACCCGAAAAATTATCAAGGCGCTGGCAGCGGTGCAGGCCGACCTGATCGTGCTGCCGGAGCTGGCGCTGTCCGGCTACTACTTTCGCGACGACCGCGAAGCGCTGTCCCTGGCGGAAGACCCGCACCATTCCCCGCACCTCGATTCCCTGATCGCGCTTTGCCGCGACAGACAACTGCATACCGTGATCGGGTTTGCGGAAAAACAAAAAGACAAATGCTTTAACAGCGCCGCCCTGATCGGCCCGCGCGGCATCCTGCACATATACAGAAAACTGCATCTATTCAATGAAGAAAAACAATGGATGAGCCCCGGCGACATACCCTTGCAGCTCAACCAAGTCAACGGGATCAACCTCGGCATAATGATTTGTTTCGATTGGTTCTTCCCGGAGACCGCCCGCACCCTGGCGATGCAGGGCGCGGAGATCATCTGCCATCCGTCCAACCTGGTACTGCCCTTCTGTCAGCAAACCATGCTGTCCCGCTGCCTGGAAAACAGAGTATTCGCGGTCACCGCAAACCGTTATGGCGCAGACCACAGACCGTTCGGCACATTGAAATTTACCGGGAAAAGCCAGATCGTCTCACCAAAAGGCGCCCTGCTCCACCGCGCCGCAGCGCAGAGAGACTCCGTATTCATCACGGAGATCGATCCCGAACAAGCGCATAACAAATCCATTACTGAACACAACCAGCTATTCAGCGACCGGCGCCCCGAATTTTACACCCGGTGACAACCATGAAATTTGCCACCGCCGATCTCTGCGATGAATACCGAGACCATCTGCAAATAGCCGAACCGCTGTTCAAGGACTACGGCGGCAGAAAAATATTTTCCGGCAGCCTGTCCACCGTGAAAACCTTCGAGGACAACTCGCTGCTCAGAACCGCACTGGAAGAACCCGGTCAGGGCAAAGTGCTGGTAGTGGACGGCGGCGCCTCATTGCGCTGCGCATTGCTCGGCGACCAACTGGCCGCATTGGCCGGAGATAACGGCTGGCAGGGCATCGTCCTGTACGGCTGCATACGCGACTCCGCCGCCATTGCCGCTATGGACATAGGCATCAAGGCGCTGAATACCAATCCCCGCAAAAGCATAAAGAAAGGGGCGGGCAAGCGCGACATCCCGCTCACCTTCGCCGGGGTAACATTCAATGCCGGCGACTACCTGTACGCCGATCAGGACGGCCTGGTAGTCAGCGCGAAAAAGATCCTATAAACAACCGCCGGCCCGCACTACGCATCGATAACCACCTCGGTGCCCACAGCCACAAGATCGAACAACTCAATCACATCCTCATTGCGCATGCGTATGCACCCCCTTGAGCCCGGCTTTCCCATCTCAACATCCGCCGGCGCGCCGTGTATATAGATATAACGCCGGTAACTGTCCAGCTCCCCGCCCTGGTTCCGGCCCGGCTCTTCGCCGCTCAGCCACAGTATGCGCGTCAATATCCAATCCCGCCCCGGATACGATTGCCGCAACTTCGGACCATATACCTCACCCGTTGCCCGCCGTTCGACAAACACCGTATTCGGCGCACAATCAGCGCCAAACTTTTCCGCGATCACATGCCGCCCCGTTGGCGTACATTCACTCCCCATCACCTCACCGGCGCCATTCTTTGCAGTCGAAACACTATATTCCCTGATGATTTCCCCATCATCCGACAAATACAGGGTTTGCTCGGCAATACTGACGTTAATTTTGTGGGACATAATAAAATTCCGGTGGTGGCATTGGGGGTAGTATAGCAATAACCGATGCCGCCCGGGGTATCGGCCAAGAACCACGCCCATTCTCAAAAAAAACTTTTTTTCAAAAAAGCTGTCTCTATTTATTGACAAGAGTACTCAAACTACCTATTATAGGTTAAATAGAAACTATTTTTACAGAAAGGAGCACACAATGACTAGCAAATATGACCCACTTAACCAGCACTTAAACACCCTATCGAGCGAATATGTGCGCATGTCGTTTCGTGAAATTGAGAAAGTTCTTGGCTTTGGACTTGCTAAATCTGCGTACCGCCACCGTCCTTGGTGGAGCAATAATCCGCACAATAGCGTGATAACGCGGGCATGGCTGGATGCAGGCTATCGCACCGAGCAAGTCGATATGAAGGGGAAAAAATTAGTCTTTCGCCGCCATAAAGACATGCCGCCAACTGATAGCGGTGCGGAGCAAACCCCACCTAAAACAGGATTTGCGCGGTTTTACGGCTCAATGAAGGGCATGATAACGATCACCAAAGATGTTGATTTGACCCAACCAGCAGACCCAGATTGGCAAAAAAGCGACCCAGAACAACAAAAGGCTGAAGCAGATATGAATAGCAATCTGAAAAAAGCATTTGAGGCCGCCATGCGGGATATATACCACCGATGCGACACGGAGATTGGGTATAGACCCACTGCATTTTTGAATATGATCAATAAGATGGGCGCGATTCAAACGGCGCATGTTTTGATAATGAAGAAACAACCCTCGGACGGCTACACGCGCCTGTGGGAAGAAAAGCGGCTTGATTTATCGGTAGAAGCCTTGCTGTGCAGCAAACCCGAATTCCACCCATTATTTCCCGATGCGGCGGATGAACTTGTCAAAACAGCGCGTCATCGTCTCAGACAATTTGGATACAACATATAATGGAGCGCAACACCATGTCGCCACTTTTGCTTGACACCTGCGCCCTCATTTGGGGCGCAGGCGGTAGCCCCATGCGCGATGAAGCCATCGCCGCGCTGGATGACGCCAACCGGCAGGGGCAGCCGATTTATATATCGCCGATTTCATCCTGGGAGATAGGGCTGCTGGTCAGCAGAGGCAAGCTGAGCTTTACCGTACAGGATTGGGATGCCGCATTTGAAGAAAGGGCAGGACAGAAACTCGCCGACATGCCGCCCGCCGTGCTGCGCGCTTCTTCCTTTCTGCCGGGCACACCGCCTGGTGACCCCGCCGACCGCATCATCATCGCCACCGCCCGCGCCTATGGCATGTGCATCGTCACCCGCGACCAAAATATCCTGGACTACGCCAGCCAGGGCCATGCCGACTACCTGGAGTGTTAGGAGGCTGGGGGCGGAAGATGAAGTTGTTCATTCGGAATACAGTGGTGATCTTCAGCATTATCGACATATCCGCTGTCTTGATTGTTATCTGGTGTAACCACGATCCGGAACCTGCAAAATTAACCGGCTACCTGAGGACATCCGCCATACGCTGCTTCGATAAGGTACTGAATGGACCGGACGGTCTTGCCGCGCAAATCGACACAGCCTTTATGAATTAGTTCTGGCGAGAATCCCCGTCCGAGGGTTTTGACTTTCTCTGCAGATAACTCCTCAGCCAAAGGTCCGGGGCGTACAACGTATAGCCGCATATCAACACCATACCCCCTGGTGGCGGCTCCAGTCCGCGGCGGATCTTTTCCTCGTGGCTCATCAGCGAGTTGACTAACTGCCGCTGCTCGGCTGTGCTGAACTTCGGCAAGTCCTCGAACCGCATTAGCGAGGGATCTTTCAATATTTTCGTTTTCTCGAAATTCATAGCTGTTTCTCCTTTCCTCTTAATTATACCTTATTTGTGATATTTTTTTTTCAAGGGCAGGATCATCTTTCTTTCGCCATTTTCTGACGGCCTTCTTCGTCCGGGGGGAAACAATCCGCACCAGACTTTTCCGCGATCACATGCCGCACGGGGCAAGGGCTGTTTTTCTGCGCGGGTTTCTGGTCAGACGAACCAGAAGAAGCTACTCATACAGTCACCAGCCTACAAATTCAACATTCTCAATCTGGTAACCGGCCTGGACTTCATCAAGTACGAGCAAACAACAGCCTTTGAGAGTCGGAGGAATGAAACTTAGGAACTGCTACCGTAAGTTTATTGTCGGCAGCCATATCCTCGATGGTGGCCAATATATGGCGTGGAACCGGGCCATAGTCCCTCTTACTATAATATTCCTCGCCGCTGATGGAATGGCCTGTATAACAGTATTGATGCACGTCTAAAAGCCAAAGGATTTTATTCAGTTTGACCGAACCAAAATGATGTATGCTTTTCCTTGCAGTACCATAAGGATATAGTGAACCAGTTGCTCGAATTTCCCGTTTACATGATTCGGGTTCGCATTAGCCGCTGCTACCCCTCGCCTTTAATAATTTATAATGACGCTGTATATACATAAAGTATAGATGAATAAAAAACATTTCCTTTAAATAAGTATTTTTTCATGGATTAGTTACTATCACATATTTACACCCTGTAAAGGGGAAATGCCTGGATGAGATGAAGTCGTGAGTGAAGAACAACAGGAACGCCGGAAACGAAGTGAAGAACTGCTCGCCTGGCTGAAATGCCTGTGGGGGAAGTTATGCAGTCGGGCTAAAGAGTGGCTTTTCCCGGACCCACCAAACCCTGATAGTGAAGGACTTTTTGACTACCTGGAACGCTGGTGGAGGCCGTTGTCCATTCGATCTAAACAACGGGTTTCTGGTGCCATGCTCGCCTTCTTACTTTTAATCTGGATTTTCATCAGTTCGGGATTAGCGCAATTTATCGGCTACTTGATTGGCGGTTTGTTGTTGCTTCGGCAGATTGAGATCTCCGGCCAACGCGCCACGGCGGCGGAAGAAACTGCCAAGGCAATGCAAAAAACGGCGCGATCGACCGAAAAGGGCAACATAGATGAACGGTTCAAAAATGCTATTGAGCACTTGGGCCATCAATCGGCATCCATTCGTTTGGGTGGTATTTATGCGCTACATCATATCGCACAGGAAGTGGATGAATACCGTGAGCGGGTATTTGAGATCCTATGTGCGCATATCCGGGAAACCACTACGCATGAGGCATACGAACCGAGAACCATAAAATCTGATCGAGGGAAACCTGAGCAAGAGAAACCCACAATAGAAATTCAAAGCATATTGAATCTATTGTTTATTAAAATCCCAGGGCGTGAAATCTATGAACAATTCGAAGTGAATTTGGAGAACGCTAATCTGGCAGGAGCCAGCTTGGTCGTTGCTAATTTGAAAAAAGCTAATTTAGAAAATATCAAACTGGATCATGCTAATTTACAATGGGCTAATTTACAAAGGGCTTATTTACAAGGGACTAATTTACAAGGGACTAATTTACAAAGGGCTTATTTACAAGAGGCTGATTTACGAGATGCTTATTTACTAGGGGCTTATTTACTAGGGACTTATTTACAAAGGGCTAATTTACAAAGGGCTAATTTACAAAGGACTCATTTACTAGGAGCTGATTTACAATGGGCTAATTTACAAAAGGCTAATTTACTAGAGGCTGATTTACATAGGGCTAATTTACTAGGGGCTAATTTACAAGGGGCTGATTTACGATATGCTAATTTACAAGAGGCTGAAAATTTGAAAGTTGAGCAATTATTAAAAGCAAAAACCTTATACCGAGCAAAATTACCTAAGGGAATGAAGCAGGAGATTCGCCAAAAAAAGCCCGAACTTCTTCAAGAACCGAGCGATGAAGAGGACGCCTGACTTATGCCCACGCTAAACTGGCTAACCCGAAAGGACGACATCAAGGCATCCGGGCAAGTGCCTTACCGTATCCTGGAGTCGGTTGAAAAGGCGTTTATGGCGAGCCAGACGTGCATAAAATTGTCATCAGCGATACTTGATACTATAATCCGGCGATGAATGTAACGGCAAAAATTCAATTGGCGATTCTCGCTTTTGCGGTAGCGATTCCCTCGGCGAGGGCGGCGGAAAGCGATGCCGCCGCCGTCTTTGAAAAAGCGAAAAAATCCGTCGTCGTCGTGCGGGTTTTTGATGCGGACGACACGCAACTCGGACAAGGCAGCGGCGTGATTACCGCGGAAAATGAAGTGACGACAAATTGCCACGTCGTGGAAAATGCCGCCCGTGTTGAAGTCGTCACGCCAGGTGAAGAAAAACCTATTGCGGCGAAAATCACAAACGGCGATGTCGGGCGTGATTTGTGTCTGCTATCGGCGAAAGGTTTGACGAATGTGGCAACCATTCGCAACGCCAAAGATTTAAAAGTCGGCGAAAATGTGTATGCGGTCGGGTCGCCGCAGGGATTGGAGTTTAGCATCAGCGGCGGAATTGTTTCGCAGTTGCGGTCGCTCGGGGAGATGCCGCCGTTTATCCAAACAGACGCCGCTATTTCGGAGGGGTCGTCGGGCGGCGGCTTATTTGACGGCGAAGGCAATCTGGTCGGCATCACCACTTTTTATTACAAAGGCGGACAGAATCTTAACTTTGCGATTCCGTCCGAATGGATTGCCGATGCGCGTCTGAATCAAGCGCCGTTTTCCGAATCCGCTCCCCAGATTTCTGCGGGGTCGTCTTTGGATTTTTTTGATAAGGCGATGGAATTGGAAAAGGCAAAAGATTGGAATGGAATGCTTGCCCATTGCAAACGATGGACGGAAGCCGAACCGGAAAACTCAATTGCTTGGTATGCATTAGGCATTACTTACAGGAATCTTGGCCGCTACGACGATGCCATTGCCGCCTACCGGGAAGCACTGCGGATAAATCCCGAAGATGCCGATGCTTGGAATAACCTAGGCAATGCTTACCACAACCTTGCCCGCTACGAGAATGCCTTTGCCGCTTACCGGGAAGCACTGCGGATAAATCCCGAAGATGCCTATGCTTGGTATAACCTGGGCAGTGCTTACGATGACCTTGCCCGCTACGACGATGCCATTGCCGCGTACCGTGAAGCACTGCGGATAAATCCCGAAGATGCCGATGCTTGGTATAACCTGGGCGTTGCTTATAAGAACCTTGACCGCTACGACGATGCCATTGCCGCCTACCGTGAAGCACTGCGGATAAATCCTGAATATGCCTATGCTTGGAATAACTTGGGCGTTGCTTACTACAACCTTGACCGCCACGACGATGCCATTTCCGCCTATCGGGAAGCACTGCGGATAAATCCCGAATATACCAAAGCTTGGAGTAACTTGGGCCTTGCTTACCACAACCTTGACCGCCCTAATGACGAGATTGCCGCCTACCGTGAAGCACTGCGGATAAATCCCGAAGACGCCATTGCGTGGTATAACTTGGGCGGTGCTTACCACAACCTTGACCGCTACAACGATGCCATTGCCGCTTGGCGTGAAGCACTGCGGATAAATCCCGAAGATGCCGATGCTTGGAATAACTTGGGCAATGCTTACGATGACCTTGCCCGCCCTAATGACGCCATTGCCGCCTACCGTGAAGCACTGCGGATTAATCCCGAACATGCCTCTTCTTGGAATAACTTGGGCATTGCTTACCGCAACCTTGACCGCTACGACGATGCCATTTCCGCCTATCGGGAAGCACTGCGGATAAATCCCGAATTTGCCGATGCTTGGTATAACTTGGGCTTTACTTACTACGACCTTGACCGCTACGACGATGCCATTGCCGCTTACCGTGAAGCACTGCAGATAAATCCTGAAGATGCCGAAGCCTGGAATAACCTGGGCATTGCTTACCACAACCTTGACCGCTACGACGATGCTATTGCCGCCTACCGTGAAGCACTGCGGATAAATCCCGAACTTGCCGAAACCTGGTATAACTTGGGCAATACTTACGATGACTTTGCCCGCCCTTATGACGCCATTGCCGCCTACCGTGAAGCACTGCGGATAAATCCCGAAAATGCCACAGTTTGGAATAACTTGGGCCTTGCTTACGGCAACCTTGACCGCTACGACGATGCCATTTCCGCCTACCGGGAAGCACTGCAGATAAATTCCGAAAATGCCACAGTTTGGAATAACTTGGGCTTTGCTCACTATAATCTTGATCATGTCAACAACGCCATTGCCGCCTACCGTAAAGCACTGCGGATAAATCCTGAACTTGCTGAATCTTGGAATAACTTAGGCGTTGCTTACCGTAGCCTTGACCGCTACGACGATGCCATTGCCGCCTACCAGGAAGCATTGCGGATAAATCCCGAAGATGCCGATTCTTGGTATAACCTAGGCGTTGCTTACGACGACCTTGGCCGCTACGACGATGCCATTGACTCCTACCGTAAAGCACTGCGGATAAATCCCGAATATGCCGATACTTGGAATAACTTAGGCAATACTTACAACAACCTTGGCCGCCCTAATGACGCCATTTCCGCCTACCGTGAAGCACTGCGGATAAATCCAGAACTTGCCTTTGCTTGGAATAACTTGGGCAATACTTACAACGACCTTGCCCGCCACGATGACTCCATTGCCGCCTACCGTGAAGCACTGCGGATAAATCCCAAAGAGGCCTCTTCTTGGTATAATTTGGGCACTGCTTACAGCAACCTTGACCGCTACGACGATGCCATTGCCACCTATCGGGAAGCACTGCGGATAAATCCAGAAGATGCCGATGCTTGGAATAACTTGGGCAATGCTTACTATAATCTTGATCATGTCAATGATTCCATTTCCGCTTGGCGTGAAGCAGTGCAGATAAATCCCGAATATGCCGATGCTTGGAATAACTTGGGCCTTTCTTATAAGAACCTTGGCCGCTACGACGATGCCATTTCCGCCTATCGGAAAGCACTGCGGATAAATCCCGAAGATGCCTCTGCTTGGAATAACTTGGGCATTGCTTACTATAATCTTGATCATGTCAATGATTCCATTGCCGCCTACCGTAAAGCACTGCGGATAAATCCCGAATATGCCTCTGCCTGGTATAACCTGGGCAATGCTTACGGCGACCTTGGCCGCTACGACGATGCCATTGCCGCCTATCGTGAAGCACTGCAGATAAATCCCGAAGATGCCGAAGCCTGGAATAACTTGGGCGTTGCTTACGGCAACATCAACCGCTATGACGACGCCATTTCCGCCTACCATGAAGCACTGCGGATAAATCCCGAAGATGCCGATGCTTGGAATAACTTAGGCAATACTTACTACGACCTTGACCGCCACGATGACTCCATTGCCGCCTACCGTGAAGCACTGCGGATAAATCCCGAACTTGCCGAAGCCTGGTATAACTTGGGCAGTGCTTACGATGACCTTGACCGCCCTAATGACTCCATTGCCGCCTACCGTGAAACACTGCGGATAAATCCCGAAGATGCCGATGCTTGGGTTGGCTTGGGCGTTGCCTATGCATTGTTGAAGCGTTATGATGACTCTATTACTGCTGCTCGTGAAGCAATGCGAATTAATCCCAACCACGCAAACAGTTGGAAATTACTGAGCCTCGTCTACAGCCACCTTGGTCGCACAAAAGAAGCAGACGAGGCGAATCAAAAATACCTGCGCACCAAGATTCTGAGCGGGGAATAAAACAATGGAGGACAAGATCCAAAGCAGCAGAACCCCCGCCGAATGGCCTGCCCCCACCGAGCAAGGCAAGACGAATTGGAATGTGTTGCCCCTGCTTGTCAATGCCGGCTGCATTGATTTCCGCAAAGCGGAAATCCCCGCTCCCGTTAAAAAATTCAGCGCGCTTTTGTGTGCGGCGATTTTAATTTTCGCGTCGGCGACTTCCGCCCTCGCCGCTCCGCAGGCGGAACTGTGGGCGCGATGGACGATTCACGATGCCGACTCCACTGCGTCCATTGACCACGCCGCATGGGATTCCTTTCTGCAAAAATATGTTTCCGAGCGCGACGGCGTTAATCTGCTGGACTACGCCGCCGCCGGTGACGACCGCCAGGCTTTGCAGGCTTATCTTTCGAGCCTCGGCGCAATTGAAATCGGCAAATTCAATCGCAACGAGCAGCGGGCGTTTTGGATTAATCTTTACAACGCCCTCACCATCGAAACTATACTCGCGCATTATCCGGTGGCAAGCATCCGCGACGTTGATATTTCGCCGGGCTTTTTGAGCAACGGACCCTGGGGGAAAAAAATGTTCGCGGTGGAAAAAGAAATGCTTTCGCTGGACGATATCGAGCATCGCATTCTGCGGCCGATATGGAAAGACGCGCGAATTCATTACGCGGTTAATTGCGCCTCCATCGGCTGCCCCAACCTGGCGAGGCGCGCTTTCACTGCCGGTAACGCCGAAGAATTGCTGGAAACCGGCGCACGCGATTATGTAAATCATCCGCGAGGCGCGGCGGTTATCGGCGGCCAATTACAAGTATCCAGCATCTACAAATGGTTCAGCGCGGATTTCGGCGACGACGCGGGAATTATTATGCATCTTAAAAAATACGCGGCCTCACCTCTGCGCGAGCAATTGGGTTCCATCTCATCCATTGCGGACGACGGCTACGATTGGTCGCTCAACGACAAGAGGGGGAAATAATGCAGTATCTGCATACAATGATTCGGGTGAGCGACTTGCAAAGATCGCTGGATTTTTTCTGCGGCAAACTCGGCCTCACCGAAGTGCGCCGGATGGAAAACGACAAGGGGCGGTTTACGCTTGTCTTTCTCGCCGCTCCCGAAGACGCCGAGCGCGCCGAAAAAGAGCACGCGCCGCTTTTGGAATTGACTCACAACTGGGACCCGGAAGAATATCAAGGCGGCCGCAATTTCGGCCATCTCGCTTATCGGGTGAATGACATCTACGCGACTTGCCGGCGGCTGGCGGATTCGGGCGTAACGATTAATCGTCCGCCTCGCGACGGACATATGGCTTTTGTGCGAAGTCCCGACGGAATTTCCATTGAGTTGCTGCAAAAGGGAGACCCCCTCCCCGTTGCCGAGCCGTGGTCGTCCATGCCAAATACCGGCGAATGGTGATATTGATTTTATCGCCAAAATCCACGGCATCACCGACCTGCGAGCCGACGATGCATCCATCATGCCCACCATCACCTCGAGCAATATCAATGCCCCGGTCATCATGATCGGCGAGAAATGTGTGGAAGTTGATTAAGCGGGAGTGGGGATTGAAGAATTTAAAAAGAGCAATATCCGGGATAATATAGGTGCGATTGTCACAGGAGTGTAGAACATGCCATACCGCAAAGAAGTTGTTTGTTTAGCCAATTCGAGAAAACACCGAGGGAAGTGTTTTGCTGGGAAAGAAGTTCTCGAAGAGGGTTATGGCGGGTGGATACGGCCGGTGAGTTGCCGGGAAGACGAGAGAATTTCTTATAAGGAACAAAGATTCGCTGACGGCAGTTACCCGCAGCTGTTGAATGTGGTGTCCATTCCCATGCTGGAACCGAAACCAATGCACCATCAGCAGGAGAATCATTTGATAGATGAGGGTCAACACTGGGAAAAAATGAGATGCGTGGATCACAATGTATTGCCTGAATTGCTTGATATCCCCGGTGATCTTTGGATTAACGGCAACTCCTCAAATACCGGGTGCAATGACCGAGTTTTGTTTGCTGATGCAATAAACTTAGAGAACTCACTATTGCTGATAGCCCCCACATCATTACAATTTATCGTTCAATGGAAAGAATATGATGACACTCGTAAACGTCAAGTTCGTGCAGATTTTCATCATAACAAAAATCACTATAATCTAGCAGTAACTGATCCGGTTATCGAAAAAAAATATAAGGACATGGCTCGTTCTGATGACCACGAAGACGAACAAGGTTTGCCCCGAGAATATCCTGCCACGGTTGATGGAGTATATCTGTGCATCAGTCTTGGAGAGAAATCGTATGGATATTGCTATAAACTAGTCGCCGCCGTCATCAAAGGCCCTGACTAAATGCCCGACCAGTTATTCACCATCGGTCATTCCACCCATTTCACCGGGGATTTTGTCGGAATGCTTAAGCAAAAAAGCATAGAGGTTGTATGCGACGTGCGCTCGCGCCCGTACAGCAAGTACAACCCGCAGTACAACAAGGAGACGATTGCCGGGGAATTTAAAAACAACAATATCCGTTATATTTTCCTTGGCAAGGAACTAGGCGCCCGCAACGACAACCCTGATTGCTATGCGAACGACAAAGTGCAGTTCCAGAAACTAATCCACGAACCCCTGTTTCAACAAGGGCTTGACCGACTCCGACAAGGTATGCGTAAATACTCCTTTGCCCTGATGTGCGCCGAAAAAGACCCGCTCACTTGCCATAGAACGATTCTGGTGACACGGCAACTTCGGCAGGAAGTTGTAGTCAGTCATATTCTTGCCGACGGTGGCATCGAAAGCAATGCAGAAGCGGAGAAACGATTGATGAATATGTTGAACATCCATCCTGATTTGGCGAGAAATGAAAACCAATGTATTGAGGAAGCCTACGACCTGCAGGGTCAAAAAATCGCTTATGTCAAAGAAACAGCATAGCCAGGCCGACCTGTACACCATCGGCTTTACCAAGAAAAAAGCCGAGTATTTTTTCGGTAAACTAAAACAGGCCGGGGTTAAACGAGTGATTGACGTGCGGCTGAACAACGTCTCTCAACTGGCCGGTTTTGCCAAAAAAGACGACCTTGTTTATTTCCTCAAACAACTGGGGGGGATGGAGTATATTCATCTCAAAGAACTTGCCCCCACGCAGGAGATTCTGGATGCCTACAAAAAGAAAAAAGGTGACTGGGCGGTTTATGAAAAACAGTTTCTTAACCTGATGAAGAAACGTCACATCGAAGAAAAACTCAAACAGGAAATCTTGCACGGCGGTTGCCTGCTTTGTAGCGAAGACGAACCCCATCACTGCCATCGACGGCTTGTTGCGGAATATCTTCAGAAAGAATGGGGGGCCGGAGTTACCGTAACACATCTGGTTTGACCGGAGGATAGTGCCTATGCTTAACGTCACCTGATGCTGTCCAACGGCATCCAATTCTGGTCATCGGGCCGCTTCACCTCCCAGAATTTGTATCCGTTCAAACTTTTTCCTCCTGCTGCCTTTCCGGCCGCAATAGAGGCTAACCGCCAGCTGATCTTCCACGAAAACGCCGATTCTCCACCGCAAGTCTCGTTCATGACCGGCCAGTCATGCCAGGATCCCTTAAGGCTGTTTTTCCATCTGAGGAACGCCGTCCGGCAGCTCCAGCCAGTTCTGTTTTGTGCAGCACCAGACGTGGCATTGCGGGGTGAATCCACTGGTGTCATCCATTGTGCCTGTCTTCAGGAAAATGGTATCCGGGCTGGCCGATGGGGCCGAGTAGATTGGCGATCCACATCTGCTACAGAAGTAACGTTCCATGGGGTTGCCCGAATCAGTGTCGGCATCGGTATACAACTTGGGTTCACCGGTGATGCTGAAATCGCTTTTTGCGACCTTGGCCACTGTTGAAAAAGCCGAGCCCCCCTGTCGCTGGCAGTTTTTGCAGTGGCATACAGCAGTCATTGCCGGCGCATTTGCAATCTCATATTTGATTTCGCCACAAAGGCATTGTCCTGAAATTTTCTCCATCGGAATATTCCTCCAAAATTAATTTTATAAGACCAGCCTGAGTATACAGCCTTGCTCAGGTCTGCGTTTTCAAATTATGCTGATACTATAACGGTCCGTTCTTGAGCGCTTTTTGCGGCTCAATAAACTGATAACCAAGCGCTTGCGCAACCGCTTCCTGCGTCACCATTCCCTTGTGGACGTTGAGTCCGTTTAACAGGTGTGCGTTTTGTTCCAGTGCAGTGATTGTGCCTTTGTTGGCAAGCTCGATGATATAGGGGAGTGTCGCATTGGTCAGGGCAAAGGTTGAAGTTCGCGCTACACCGCCCGGTATGTTTGCAACGCAATAGTGAGTGATGCCATCAACCACGTAGGTTGGGTCTTGATGAGTAGTTACATGGCTTGTTTCAAAACAGCCGCCCTGATCGATGGCAACGTCAACCAGCACTGAGCCGGGTTTCATTACTCCCAGCATTTTGCGGGTCACGAGTTTGGGGGATGCCGCCCCTGGGATAAGCACGGCGCCGATGACCAGATCGGCAGATGCAAGTTGTTTCTCTATGGTATCGAAAGTAGAGTATAAAGTACTCAACCTGTCCCCATAGAGTTCATCGATCTGTGTGAGTCGCGCAAGTGATCTGTCTACGATGGTGACTTTAGCTCCCATACCCATGGCGATGCGGGCCGCGTTCAAGCCGACTACACCACCACCGATCACCAGCACCTTGGCTGCTTCAACGCCTGGGACCCCGCCTAGCAGGACACCGCTTCCGCCTTCCGCCTTTTCAAGACAGTGGGCGCCTTCCTGCACCGACATACGGCCTGCTACCTCACTCATCGGCGCGAGTAGCGGCAAACCGCCGTTGCGGTCGGTGACGGTTTCATAGGCGATGCAGGTTGCGCCGGATTGCATGAGTAACTCAGTTTGGGGGGGATCCGCCGCGAGGTGCAGATAGGTGAACAGGGTCTGACCGGGTCGGAGCATTCTGCATTCTTCCGGCTGAGGCTCCTTCACCTTCACGATCATTTCGGCTCGTTCGAAAATCTCCTGTACAGTTGCAATGATTTTCGCGCCGGCTTTTTCGTAATCCGCATTGCCGAGACCAATACCGTCCCCGCCGCTATTCTCAACAAGCACCTGATGCCCGTTGCTTACCAGCTCTCTGGCCCCCGCCGGCGTTAGCCCGATTCTGTACTCGTGATTCTTGATTTCCCTGGGGATCCCTATCAGCATAATGCTCTCTCCTTTAAATTAAATTGCAGTGTTCGGATTGGCTGTTATAGCACAAAGTATAATGAATGGCCCGTTGCACGGTTTCCCGCTCATTGCCGTGACAAAGCTGTGCTTTGCCGCGAAAATTTACAGTCCTCACTGACCCTGGCTGACCATATAATCCACCGCCGCCTTTACCTCTTCATCCGAAAAATTGCCGCCGCCTCGTGCCGGCATCATATATCCCCCCGGGCCGGTATAGCCATTGATGGCACGGTCATACAGCACATCCATGCCCTGCGCAATCCGGGGCGCCCAGCCGGCCTTGTCACCCAGTATCGGAGCTCCAATACCTTCGATACCGTGGCAGGCAACGCACATGCTGCCATATATTTTCTCCCCATCGACCGCACCTGAATCGGCAGCCTGCGCCAGAATCTGATTCGGTTCTGTTCCTTCTCCCGCCGCCTGAGCTGGCTCTGACTGCTCCCCGGCAACGGCGACCTGTCCGACCGGCGCCGTCATTTCCGCAACCGTTTGAGCGCGGCGTTCGGCATCCATCTCATCATTACCTCCTGCCACCTGGGCAACAACAAAGAAGGCCGCCATCATTGCCGCCAATCCCCCTACAATCAGCGAAAAATTTCTGAAAAATACTTGATCCTGTTCTTTACTCATTTCTATTTCCTCGCTTGCGACTGAATACCGCTATACTGATTGTTACTGCAATCGATCATATCAGCATACCATGACAATAATCATTACATACAGCAACCGACATTTTCAATCTGGCGGATGAAAAAGTCATGCCACCACCGTATAACCATCACCTAAGGACCGAAATATAATCGGAAACCTGGATTATTATAATATGCTATAGTATTTACAAACTTATATATTAGCAAAACTTTCAAAAAACGAACTTTAATGGGGAGCCGACAATGAAAGCATCCGATCTGATGGTGAAATGCCTTGAGCAAGAGGGGATAGAATATATCTTTGGCGTACCGGGCGAAGAAAATGCCGATTTTATGATGTCTCTGGAACCCTCGAAAAAGATCAAGTTCATACTGACGCGCCACGAGCAGGGCGCCGCCTTCATGGCGGAGATATACGGCCGGCTCACCGGCAATCCGGCGGGATGCCTGGGAACCCTGGGACCGGGCGCCACAAACCTGATCACCGGGGTCGCGGACAGCAATATGGACTGTGCGCCGATGCTGGTGCTCACCGGCCAGGGGGCCTCCACCCGGCTGCACAAGGAATCGCACCAGGTCATGGATGTGGTGGGTATGTTCCGGCCGGTAACCAAGTGGGCGCAGACGGTGTTGCACCCGGACAACATCCCGGAGATCATCCGCAAGGCGGTGCGCGTCGCCCGTAGCGAAAAACCCGGCGCCTGTCTGGTGGAATTGCCCGAGGACATTGCCAAGGCGGAAACCGACTGGGAGCCGCTCAGCCCCCGCCGCTATCAGCGGGCCACCCCGGAGCAGGAGGAAGTGCGGCAGGCCGCGCAACGCATCGGGCAAGCCAAACGTCCTATCATAATCGCCGGAAACGGCTGCGTACGCGGGCAGGCAAGCAGTGAATTACGGCGTTTCTGCCAGCAGACCGGCATTGGCGCCGCCAGCACCTTCATGGCCAAGGGCTGCATCGACATGGATGACGAAAACTGCCTCTACACCGTCGGACTCCAGTCGCGCGATCTGGTCTCCTGCGCCATTGAGGCGGCCGATCTGATTATCACCGCCGGATTCGACATGGTTGAATACCACCCCAGGCTGTGGAACCCGGATGGCCGGAAGCCGGTGCTGCATCTGGACTTCCTGCCGGCGGAGATCGATGCCCACTACCACCCGGAGATTGAACTGGTGGGCGACGTCGCTAAATCGCTGGCCATGCTGAACGAATGTATGGCCGATGTAAAATGCGACTTCGACCTGTCCGGCCAGGCGGCCGCCAGACGGGAGATGAGCGACGAACTGGCGCGTCATGCCGAGGATGACACCGACGGTTCCATCCGCCCGCAGAAGGCCCTGTGGGATGCCCGCCAGGTGCTCGGCGCGCAGGACATACTGCTGTCCGATGTGGGCGCACACAAAATGTGGATCGCCCGCCACTACCACTGCCACGAACCGAATACCTGCCTCATTCCCAACGGATTCTGTTCCATGGGATTCGCCCTGCCCGGGGCGATTGCTGCGGCAATGGTGTACCCGCAGCGCCGCATTCTGGGGATCGCCGGTGATGGCGGCTTTCTGATGAATGTTCAGGAAATGGAGACCGCCAAACGGCTCGGCTGCAATCTGGTCATGCTGGTGTGGGAAGACAAGCAATACGGACTCATCGCCTGGAAGCAGACCGGGGAATTTGGACGGCATACCGAACTGGCCTTTGGCAACCCCGACTGGATGGAACTGGCCTCGTCTTTTGGCTGGCACGGCCACCGGGTGGAAAAAAGCGCCCGGCTGGCCGATGAACTGGAGGCGGCATTCCGGGAGGACGGCCCCTCGCTGGTGGTCATCCCGATCGACTACAGCGAAAACATGAAGCTGAGCGAGCGCCTGGGGCAGCTCGTCTGCCCGATCTGAAGCATAAGCGGAGCATATCGCCATGGAACACCACAACGCTATTATCGCCAACCGGGAAAAACCGGGAGAAGACAGCGCCGAGGTCTGCTGTCCCTGGGATCAGAAAGTCATCGCCACCGTTGAGGAATGCGCCACAGCGGATGTCGAACAGGCGCTGACCACCGCTGCAAAGCTGTACAATAACCGGGACGGCTGGCTGGAGGCTGAAACCCGGATAAAAATTCTGGAGCGGGCGGCACAGTTGATGAAAGAGCAGACCGAGAAGTTCGCCCTGCGAGCCGCCAGCGAGGGCGGCAAACCCCTGGTCGATTCCAGGGTCGAGGTCGAGCGGGCGGCCGACGGTCTAAAATCCTGCGCCGAGTGCATCCGCACCCATGGGGGGCGGGAAATTCCGATGGAGCTCAACGCGGCCACCACCGGGCGCCTGGCCGTCACCCGTCACGAACCCATAGGCGTAACCGTGGCCGTCAGCGCCTTCAATCACCCCCTGAACCTGATCGTCCACCAGGCGGGTCCTGCGGTGGCCGCTGGCTGCCCGGTCATTGTCAAGCCGGCGGCGGATACCCCCCTTTCCTGTCTGGCACTGGCCGAACTGCTGACGGAGGCCGGGCTGCCGCCCGGCTGGTTCCAGGTGATCACCGCTACCGACAATGCCGTCGCCGAGGCGCTGGTGACGGACTCCCGGGTTGCTTTTTTCAGCTTTATCGGCAGCGCCGGCGTGGGCTGGATGTTGCGCTCCAGGCTGGCGCCGGGCACGCGCTGCGCGCTGGAGCACGGCGGCGCGGCGCCGGTCATTGTCGCCGCCGATGCCGATCTGGAAGATGCCCTGCCGCTGCTGGCCAAGGGGGGCTACTACCATGCCGGGCAGGTTTGCGTTTCGGTACAGCGCATCTTCGCCCATCGCGATGTCGCCCGGACGCTGGCAGAAGGGCTGGCGCAGCGGGCGCAGAAGATGAAGGTCGGCGATCCCCGGTTGCCGGACACCGAGGTGGGGCCGCTGATCCGCCCGCGGGAAACCGCCCGGGTGGCCGAATGGGTCGAGAAGGCGCAGAAAGCGGGCGCCGAAATACTGGCTGGCGGAGAACCGATTGGAGAGACCTGCTATCAACCGACGCTGCTGTACGACCCGCCGGTCGATACCGAGGTCAGCCGGAAGGAGATCTTCGGGCCGGTGGTGTGCGTCTATCCCTACGACGACATCGATGCGGCGATTCGACAGGCCAACAGCCTGCCCTTCGCCTTTCAGGCGTCGGTGTTCAGCCGCGATCTGGACACCGCGATGCACTGCTACCGGCGGCTGGATGCCTCTGCGGTGATGGTCAACGACCACACGGCCTTCCGGGCCGACTGGATGCCCTTCGCCGGACTGCGGCATTCGGGCCTGGGGGTCGGGGGGATCCCCTACACTTTTGAAGATATGCAGATCGCAAAGATGCTGGCGGTGCGCTCATCCGCTCTATAAAGCGGAGAGACCAACGGGCTGTGACGCGATTCTCCGTCAATGACTTCGCGGGGAATTGTCCGCATTGTTTTTCCCCGTCATTAATTTTCGGAATTTTTTCCTAAGGTTTCAAACCATCGGATTGCACAGTGCAGGCAAGTTTCTCAGCTTGCCGCCGGTATGCCTCTTCCACGCATTCCACTTTTTCCATGAACATATCCGGCTTGACGGCTAAAGAATTCATTAACCTTTCTTCCATTTCGTTTTGCGATTCCACGCCGCCGTCCGCCAGGATATGCTTGATTTCCAGGTCAGGCGCGCGCAGTTGACGGCAAATCAAGATCCCGCGATGACACACGGTGGCATCCTTTTCCGCGCACATCAGCGCGAGACGATATTCGGCGAGTCCGCGCCGGACTCTGTCAAGCCCGGAAATAAACAAAGGGTCTTTGGCAAGCAAATCATACTGCACCCTGCCCTGCACATAGTTCGCCGGATTATTGCTGCGAGCGCCGATCTCCCTGCCGAGAAACACATAGACGATTTCGCGCGATTCCAGCGCCTCCTTCAGATTTTCACGGTTGTACTGCGGGTTATAGCGGCTGTAAGGCTGCGAGCGCACATCGCCCACCGCACTGATGCGGTGGTGCGCCAGCAATGCGATAAAATCCTCCAGAGGATGCGTGGAATGACCGATGGTAAACAGTTCCTGCATGCCTTAACTCATCATTTTCCTTTCTGCATTTCTTCGCACCGCACTTGAAAGACGGCGCGGTCTTCCAAGCGCACGGCGGTGAGCGAGCGGCCCCATACACAGCCGCTATCCAGCGCGATTACATTATCGCGCATCATCAACCCCAGCGCCGACCAGTGACCGAAAAGGATAGCCGTATCGGCGCTTCTTCTTTGCGGCGCGTCAAACCAGGGATAATAATTGGGAGGTATGTTTTGCGGTTCGCCGTGAAATGAAAATTTCATTTCGCCGTCGGCCTTGCAGATGCGCATCCGCGTCATCGCATTGACAATCACGCGCCGGCGCGATCCCCCGCGCAGATCCTCCGACCATTTCGCCGGCTCGTTCCCATACATCACCCGGAAAAAATCACGGTAGTCGGGCGAGGCAAACACCGCCTCCACTTCGCCCGCCAGCCGGGTAGCGTCGGCGATGGTCCACTGCGGCAACAACCCCGCATGAACCATCGCCCAATCGTTTTCCAAATGAAAAAGCGGGCGGCGGCGCAGCCATTCGCATAACTTGTCGGCATCGGGCGCCGAAAGAATTTCGTCCAGCGTGTCGGTACCGTGCGGGCGCGACAATCCGGCCTGCACCATCAACAGATGAATATCGTGATTGCCGAGCACCACGGTAACGCGCCGCCGATTTTCATAGGCCCAGCGCAACATCGCCAGCGAATCCGGACCACGATTCACTATGTCGCCGACCAGCCACAGGCGGTCGCTGCGCGGATTGAAGCGAATTTTTTCCAGCAGACGCAAAAACGCGGCGAAGCATCCCTGAATATCGCCGACCGCGTAGATCGCCACCCGGCTATCCGTGCGGCCGTGCGGCAGGCATGATGGGGAATATATTGAGACCTTGCATGATTACTCCTTTTTTGGGAATAGGCAGAGTATAACAGCAGCAAGTCCATTTATTTTGCGCCCGCTTTTTGCAACTCTTTGACAATATCCCAAAAGAAACCGTTCCACACAACAGCTTGAATCAGGTTTCATTCGGTTCAGGGATCCCTGACCTGAAAATTTAGGGATCCCCTAAGCTAAATTTTAGCCGGCAATGAGCATTGCCGGCTGTCGTCAACTAAGGTCGAAACGGTCAGCGTTCATGATCTTGTTCCACGCCGCTACGAAGTCCTTTATGAAATGCTTTAGCGAATCTGCGACTCCATAGACTTCGGCAATCGCCCTGAGCTGGGAGTGCGAACCAAAGATCAGATCGACACGGGTCCCGGTCCACTTCAACTCACCGCTTGCCCGGTCACGGCCCTCGAATACCTGGTCATCGTCCTCGGCCGCCTGCCACGTCATGCTCAAGTCGAGCAGGTTGACGAAGAAGTCATTGCTCAACGTCTCCGTCTGTTGGGTGAAGACGCCGTGTTGGGAGCCACCGAAATTCGCCCCCAGCACTCGCAGACCGCCTACCAGAACCGTCATCTCCGGCGCCGTCAGCGTCAGTAACTGCGCCCGGTCAACCAATAGCTCCTCGGCCGAAACGGTGTACCTGGCTTTCTGGTAATTGCGGAAGCCATCGGCAATGGGTTCAAGCATAGCGTAGGATTCGACATCGGTTTGCTCCTGCGATGCATCCATACGGCCGGGCGTGAACGGGACGGTTATATCCTGACCGGCTTTTTTCGCCGCAACCTCGATCGCGGCACAGCCGCCGAGGACGATCAGATCAGCAAGTGAAACCTTCTTGCCGCCCGACTGCGAGCCGTTGAACTCGTTCTGGATGCTCTCCAAAGCCGCGAGCACGTTCGCCAGCTTGGTCGGTTCGTTGACTTCCCAGTCTTCCGCAGGCGCGAGACGGATGCGCGCACCGTTGGCGCCACCGCGCATGTCGGAGCCTCGGTAGGTGGACGCCGATGCCCATGCGGTCGAAACAAGCCGGGCGATCGATACACCGGACTCGAGGATTTTGGCCTTGAGCGCGGCGATGTCGGTATCGTCGATCAGGTCATGATCAACAGCCGGGATCGGATCCTGCCATAACAGTTCTTCCGACGGGACGTCCTTGCCCAGATAGCGGGTGCGCGGGCCCATGTCACGGTGTATAAGCTTGAACCAGGCGCGGGCAAACGCATCCTCTAACTCTTCCGGATGCTGATGGAAACGGCGCGAAATGGGCTCGTAGATAGGATCCATCCGCATTGCCATGTCCGCCGTCGTCATGATCGGAGCGTGGCGTTTGGAGGGATCGTGGGCATCCGGCACGGCGTCCGCGGCGGCGCCATCCGTGGGGATCCATTGATGCGCTCCGGCCGGGCTCTGCGTTAGTTCCCACTCGTAGGCGAACAATGTGTCGAAGTAGCTGGTGTCCCATTTCGTCGGCGTGGGGGTCCAGGCGCCTTCGATCCCGCTGGTGATTGCGTGACTGCCCTTGCCGTGGCCGAAACTGCTTTTCCAGCCCAGGCCCTGCAACTCAATCTCAGCCCCTTCGGGCTCGGGACCGACCTGTTCCGGGTCGCCCGCACCATGCGCCTTCCCAAAAGTGTGACCACCGGCGACCAGTGCGACAGTCTCCTCGTCGTTCATCGCCATGCGCGCGAAGGTTTCGCGAATGTCCCGACCGGAGGCGACGGGATCCGGGTTGCCGTTCGGGCCCTCCGGATTGACGTAGATCAGCCCCATCTGTACGGCGCCAAGAGGGCTTTCCAGTTCCCGGTCGCCGGCATAGCGCTCGTCGCCGAGCCATTCGCTTTCGGGACCCCAGTAGATGTCCTCTTCCGGTTCCCAGATGTCTTCGCGGCCACCGGCAAAACCAAAGGTCTTGAAGCTCATCGATTCCAGCGCGCAGTTTCCGGCCAGGATCATCAGATCGGCCCAGGAAATCTGCCTGCCGTATTTCTGCTTGATCGGCCAAAGCAGCCTCCGCGCCTTGTCCAGGTTGCCATTGTCGGGCCAACTGTTGATAGGCGCGAACCGCTGGGCGCCGGTTCCGCCGCCGCCACGGCCGTCCGAGGTGCGGTAGGTGCCGGCACTGTGCCAGGCCATTCGGATGAAAAAGGGGCCGTAATGACCGTAGTCGGCCGGCCACCAATCCTGCGAATCTGTCATCAGCGCATAAAGGTCCTGCTTGACGGCATCGAGATCGAGCTTCTTGAATGCTTCAGCATAGTTGAAATCCCGGCCCACCGGATTGCCGGCATCAGGATTCTGATGAAGCATCTTCAGGTTGAGCTGGTTTGGCCACCATTGTTGGTTCGACACGGCGGCGTTCGAAGTGGGCAAACGATGGCCGCCCATCACCGGGCACCTGCTTTCGCTTGCATTGGCTGTATCGGCCATGAGTTTCACGTTTTCTGTCATGAGTTTTTCACCTTTTCTGTTCCAGTGTCCAGACTCCCCAAGGACGCGCCTCTGATTAATCCGGACATATTTTTACTGTGATGAGTTTCACTTTTATTTGCTCAGACGCCCCAAGGAGGCGCCTCCGATTATTATGAATATATCGGAAAGCAGTGTCAAGTATTTTCAGGAAAAATTGTAGAGTACAAATAGCCTGTCCGGACCTGTAGCACATAAACTATCCGGTTTTCATAGGCCGGAAATATACCTATGAGACGGACAGAGTGGTTACCGGAGATGATTTCGTGCATCATTAATTCGCAGGAAAATAGAAGTAGGGTTATTATAACGCATACGCGCCCTTAGCTCAGCTGGATAGAGCGTTGGCCTCCGGAGCCAAAGGTCAGAGGTTCAAATCCTCTAGGGCGCGCCAGACTTACCCAAATGGCCCGATACAAAACCCACTGAATTGCATGTGCTCCGCCCCCGGCACGGTGCGGATATTTTTATCGCGCAGTCATTGGTACTCCGGCTTGACGCTGAAATTATTCGGAATCAAATGCAGTTTGATTGATTGATTTATAAGTTCGCAGGCAAGATGCTCACGGTTGTCCGCGGAAATAAACAGCGTTTGTTCGGGACGATTCTTTTCGCCTTTCATTATCCATTGTCGTCCGGCTAATTCAAATATCTCAATGTTTCTAATACAGCATTTTCCCGCGTCAATATCGTAGGCGCGAGTCGGCTTTATTTCTTTGCCGTCGGCGGCGAAATAAAAAACGCTTTCATATCCGCCGGAACCTTCTGTTATTATCAAAACCAATTCCGGCTCGCTGTCGTTGTTGATGTCCAATTCCGTTTTCACGTTGTAGGGAACGTCGATGAATTCTACCTTGTCGTCGGCGACGGAGCCGCAGACCGCCCGCACTTGCGCTTCGGAGGGATAGTCAATTTCTTCCGCACCGGCGGCGAAAGCCGCCGATAAAAAAATCGCCTTCGCAAACATATTTTTCATTATACCCTGTTGTTGAAATATTCAGCAGCGCCCGCTCCAGAATTGAACAGAGCGGGACGTCGTGCCAGTTCGACCTTGCGCATGCGCGCGCAACCGATTATATCCCTGTCGCAGGTTCGCCACAATCCATCCTGATCCACCACCCCAGAATGCCATTCTGTTTTTGAGGGCATACAATGCGGAACGAGAAAGAAGAAACGCGGCGCCATCAGTGGAGTTGGTAGCCGGGGGCGCCAACAGGAGCATGGGTTTTCCAACCCGTGAAATACCAACAAAAACACAGGCAGGAATGCCTGTGCTCCTTTGAAACAAACCATTGCCCCACCGCCACCCGCCCGGCTTCAGGTTGGGTTGCCTCGCCATTCTTATTGCCGGCCTTCGTTGGTCATGGACTCAAAGAATCGCTTGCGCTGTTCGCGTGCTATTTTCAGATTCGGGTCCAACGCCAATGCGCGGTCGTAATGGCGCAGCGCTTCGACCTTGCGGTTGAGGTGAAACAGCCCGATGCCCGCCAGATGGTGGGCTTGCGCGTCATCGGGGTCGCGCGCAATCGCCTGTTGCGCCGACGTCAACCCCTCCGCATACCGCCTCTGGTTCATCAGCATCCCGGCAATGTCCCTCATTGCGGTTGGGTGCTGCGGGTTCAGCCGCAACACCTCGCGGAAGTGCGTGATCGCCTCCTCCGGGCGGCCCTGCTTTGACAGCAGCCCGCCGAGTAAATGGTGGGCTTGCGCGTCATCGGGATAGTGTGCAATCACCTGTTGCATCGACACCAACGCCTCCGCATACCGCCCCTGGTCGATCAGCACCTTGGCAATGTTCTCCATCGCGTCCCGGTGCTGCGGATGAAGCCGCAGCACCTCGTGGAAACGCGCCATCGCCTCCTCATGGCGGCCCTGCTTTAACCGCTGCGCGCCGATATTGTTCAGCACCGTGGCAAGGTTCCTCATCGCATCCTGATGCTGCGGGTTAAGCCGCAGCGCCTCGCGGAAGCGCACGATCGCCTCCTCATGGCGGCCCTGATTTGACAGCTGCGCGCCGAGACTGTCTAGCCCCACAGCAAGGTTCTTCATCGCGGTTGGGTGCTGCGGGTTAAGCCGTAGCATCTCGCGGAAACGCGCGATTGCTTCCTCATGGCGGCCCTGCTTTCCCAGCAGCACACCGATATTGTTGAGCAGGTCAGGGTTATCCGGTTGCCGCTCATGGGCGATTTGGTAGGCGGCAAGCGCTTCCCGGTCGTGCCCCTCGGCCGCCAGGTAGACCCCAAGATTGTAGTGGGCGTCGCGTGCCTGCGGGTTGTGGGCGATGACGTGGGTGAAGAAGGTAATGTTGTAGCGGTAGATGCCGGTATGGTTCCAAGTGAGGATGCCTGAAACCGACAGTATGGCCGCCCCGACCGCCCCGATGGCCATCCACGCCGGACGCGTTTGGTGCTCCGGCAGGGCACCGAGGCCCCGTTGACAGGCACGGCTCGCGGCGGCGGCCACAACGACAATCAGGCCGATGCCGGCGAGGTATTGAAAACGGTCGGCGACAAATGAGAACTGCATATAGCCGAAGTCCACGAAGCCCAGCGTCGGCGACAACGCCACCGCAAAGAACAGTACGCCGGCCAGCGGCCCGCGACCGAGCTGCCGGCGACAACACCACAACACCGCCACCACTGCCGCAAAGCCGACCGCGAAGCCCCAGGCCAGCGCGTCGCCGATGCCGGGCTCCCAGCGCGGATAGATCCCGGTCAGCCCCGTCGGCCACAGCAGTTTTCCAACGTAAAATGCCAGGGCGCGCGCCGCAATCAGCCCGCGCTCCAGCGGCGAATACGCGAATGAGATTTGTTCGAGGCCGGTGTAATAGGCATAGTCGGCCAGCGCGATACCAAGCCCGACCAGGAAGAACGGCAGTGTGCGGCTGAAATCAGCCATCGTCACGCGCCCGTGCCGCCACCAGTGCCAGATCAACAGTGCCACCGGCAGGGTAACGGTGATGGATTTGCTGAGCAGGCCGAGCACGAACAATGCCACCGCCAAGAGGTAATCCCCCCTTCGCCGCATTTCCGCGAAGCGGATATAGGCGAGCACGGACGAAAGATAGAACACCGTCGCCAGGATGTCCTTGCGCCCGATAACCCAGGCCACCGACTCCACGTGCAGCGGATGCACCGCGAACACCGCCGCCGCGAACCACGCCCCGGGCACCCCCAGCCGCCACAGCAAACGCCACAGCAGCAACACGACCCCGGTATGCAGCAGCAGATTGACGAGGTGATAGCCAAGCGGCGCCAGCCCCCACAGTTTATGCTCCAGCCAGAAGAGGGTATACAGCAGCGGCCAATAATGGCCTTCGTATGGAAGCAGCGCACGCGGGGTAAACCAGATCTGCGCCAGCCCCGACCAGGCGTGAAGCGGCATGGCCTTGGTCAGTATCACGTCATCCCACACAAATCCCGCCGACAGCGCCGGAAAGTAACTGACTGCCACCAACAGGCACAGTGCCGCGCCCGCTAATACAATAGGGGCCATAGAGTCCATAGAGGCACCAGGGAAAATGCCCGGCGCGGGGGATGCCGCCGGAATCGGAGGCTTGCGCGGCGCGCCGTTGCCGTTCGGCGGCGTTGGCGTCCGGGCGCGGGAGGTTTGCTTTCTCGCCGTGCGGGGGTTGCGCTTTCTCACCATATTATGCTGCCGTTGAGCGGGACGGCGGGTGCGTTACTCTCTTTATCAGCGCCTGCGTCCATTCGTGGTCATACAACGCGTTGGGTTTCATGCAGGTTGGCGATCAAGGTGGCGGTCATCAAGGCGGATGGTTCGGTGCGCTGTGCAACCGTTCAATAATAAGAATACTGACATAGCCAGCAGGGCGCGTAGCAGTAGATTTTTTCATTGCGATTCTCCGTGGGCTTGTCTGAAAATGTCAGCAAGCGGGATTAAAGCCATTCCCGCCGCAAATGTCAATTCGGTGTATGGGTCCAATACCTTTCATGGAGCAAGGAGTGCCATCTGTTTCTGAGCCTATACACACAAGGCTTTCCTTTCCGGCAATTTCCTCGGCAATGCGCTTGCTGGTCAAGCAGAGGATTGTACGCAAGTTCACCGGGAAAAAGCGCGACCGGCTATTCGTTTATGAGCGGTATATCAGCATAGTGAAGGCGCCGAGTTGTGAGTACAGGGCAGGGAACCGGATGGGACGGTTGTGTGAGTCCCTATATCAAAACCCGGTTCAACAGCAGGTGCAGTGTGTAGCGCACACCGAAGCCGGTGGTATCGGTAGGGATATGGGCGAGGCCGCCTTTGTTGTTGCTGGCCGACAGGTCTATATGTATCCAGGGGGTATCATTTTTGATAAAGCGCTGCAGGAAGCGTGCGGCAAGGATGTGATCGACGCCGGTTTCACGGGAGCATTGTTTTATGTCGGCGATTTCGCTGCTCAGCAGTTCGTCAAAATCTTCGTCGAGCGGAAAGGGCCAAACCCGTTCGCCGCAGCGCCGCCCGGCTTCGACTAGTTGGGGCAGCCATTGGGTTCTGTTGGTGAACAGCCCGCTGTATGCGGTGCCCAGCGCATGAATGCAAGTGCCGGTGAGGGTGGCAAAGTCGATAATCAGCCGGGGTTTCTCCTTGGATGCGAGTGCGAGGGTATCGGCCAGCACCATGCGTCCTTCGGCGTCGGTATGCACGATTTCAATTGTGGTGCCATCGGAAGCGGTAATGACGTCGTTGGGCTTGTATGCCTTCGGGCCGATGTGATTGGAGGCCAGTGCGAGCCAGCATTCGACCGGCGCGGGCCAGGCAAGCTCGGTCAGTGCGGATAATACTCCAAGTGCGACGGCGCTACCCTGCATGTCTTCGTGCATGCCGAACATGTAATTGGCGGGTTTGAGATTGGTGCCGCCGGTGTCATAGCAGATCCCTTTGCCGACCAGGGCGATTTTTTTTTCGGGACTGGCGCGGTTCGGTTGATACTGCAGGCGGACTATGCCGGCATCTTCAGCAGGGCTGCCCTGCGCGACGGCGAGAAATGCGCCGGCTTTGTGCCGCTGCAGCTTCCGCACGTCATAGAATCGATATTTCCATTTATTGGTTTTTGCAAGCTGCTGAATTTCGGCGGCGTAGTCGGCGGGGGTGAGCATGTTGGGAGGCGTCATGCTGAGACTGCGAGCGAGGGCATTGCCGCCGGCTTCAGCAAAGGTTTGTTTGAACCGGTCTCTGGAGCGGACGCCAAACAGCGTGATTTTGGCCAGCCGGTCGGTCTTCGGGGCAACGCTTTTGAAACGGGGCATAGGCATGTGGGCGGCCAATGCGGCCGCGATCAGGGCTTCGGCGATGCGCTCGGCATGATCGTGCTGAAAACCGCCGACAACGATGCCAAGCTGCTCAGGGTGGAAAGGGCCGTGCCCGGCGACGAGCTTGCGCGCCAGCGTGAGTAGTTGGAAGCTGGATAGTTCGGGTTCAATGCAGGCATAGGTGACATGGGTGGCGGAGTCGTTGGGCAGATCTACGGCAATGGGTTCCTTATCCGGCTCGTCGGCATCGAGCTGCTGACGGCGGGACAACAGCCGCATGCCGTCGGGGATTTCTTTAAAGGACTGAGGCGAGTTGTGCGGGAACAGCATGATCCAGCAGGGTATGGCGGCGATCTGCCTGCTTCCGGGCAACCGGCTATTCTGGACTAATTGTATATTTGCTGATTGAATTATCATGATCGAACAGTTTTGTTATTTAGATAAGGATATTATCGATAATAGAGTTCATAATATTTAATGCAAGCTGGTATTATAAAATGATAAAAACCGGAAAGTGAGTGATTTCATGTCTGAGCAAAACAAAGATATCGATCCACAGGAAACACAGGAATGGCTGGCGGCGCTGGAGCACCTGATTGAACATGAGGGCGCCGAGCGGGGGCATTATGTGCTGGAGCAGTTGATCGCGAAGGCACGCAAATCCGGCACCTACCTGCCCTATTCGGCCAGCACGGCCTATCTGAATACGATCCCGGTGGAAAAGGAGGAGCGATCGCCGGGAAACCACGGGCTGGAATGGCGCATTCGGTCGCTGGTGCGCTGGAATGCGCTGGCTATGGTGGTGCAGGCGAATCGGGTCAGTGGCGAACTGGGGGGGCATATCGCCAGCTTTGCTTCTTCGGCGACTTTGTACGATGTGGGCTTCAATCATTTCTTCCATGCTCCGGATGAGAACCACGGCGGGGATCTGCTGTTAGTGCAGGGGCACTCGGCTCCGGGGATCTACGCGCGCGCCTTCGTTATCGGCAAAATCGATCAGGAGCGGCTGCATCATTTTCGACAAGAGGTGCATTGCAAGGGATTGTCTTCCTACCCGCACCCGTGGCTGATGCCGGATTATTGGCAGTTTCCGACGGTGTCAATGGGACTGGGGCCGCTGATGGCCATCTATCAGGCACGATTTATGCGCTATATGGAAAATCGTGAGTTGATTAAGGATACCAATCGCAAGGTCTGGGCATTCATGGGCGACGGTGAAATGGATGAGCCGGAATCAGTGGGGGCGATTGGCCTGGCCGCGCGGGAAAAGCTGGATAATTTGATCTTCGTCATCAATTGCAATCTGCAGCGCCTGGACGGGCCGGTGCGCGGCAACGGCAAGATCATCCAGGAGCTGGAAGGACTGTTTCGCGGCGCCGGTTGGAATGTGATCAAGGTGATCTGGGGTTCATACTGGGATCCGCTGCTGGCGAAAGATTCCAAAGGCCTGCTGCAGAAACGCATGGAGGAGTGCGTTGACGGTGAATATCAGGCCTACAAGGCAAAAGACGGCGCCTATGTGCGCAAGCATTTTTTCGGGAAATACCCGGAGTTGAAGGGTATGGTCGAGAATATATCGGATGCGGACATCTGGCGCTTGAATCGCGGCGGACATGATCCGCACAAGGTGTACGCGGCCTATGCGGCGGCGGTGAAGCACAAGGGCCAGCCTACGGTGATCCTGGCGAAAACGGTCAAGGGCTACGGGATGGGCGAGGCCGGCGAGGGACAGAATATCACGCATCAGCAAAAGAAAATGGGCGAGGAGGCGCTCAAGGCATTTCGGGATCGGTTCAATATTCCGATTACGGATGAGAAGATTGCCGATGCGCCGTTTTACCAGCCGCCGGAAGACAGCGAGGAAGTTCGGTATATGCAGGCGCGGCGCGAGCAACTGGGCGGCTATTTTTTCGGGCAGCGCAAGCCGGCGCCGAAGCTGACTATTCCGAAGATGGATATGCATCGGAACCTGCTGGAGGGCAGCGGGGAGCGGGAGATCTCGACGACTATGGCCTTCGTCAGGATATTGAATGCGCTGATGAAGGACAAAGGGCTGGGCAGGCATATTGTGCCGATTGTGCCGGACGAGGCACGCACGTTCGGCATGGAGGGCATGTTCCGGCAATACGGGATCTACTCGGCGGTGGGGCAGCTTTATGAGCCGATGGATTCGGATCAGATGATGTACTACAAGGAGGATATCAAGGGGCAAATACTGCAGGAGGGGATTAATGAGGCAGGCGCTTATTCGTCCTGGATTGCGGCGGCCACTTCTTATCGGAACCACGGCATGCAAATGGTGCCGTTTTATATTTATTACTCGATGTTCGGCTTTCAGCGTGTGGGGGATCTGGCCTGGGCTTCGGGCGACATGCGGGCGCGCGGTTTTCTGCTCGGCGGCACCGCCGGCAGGACTACTCTGGCCGGCGAGGGATTGCAGCATCAGGACGGGCACAGCCATATGCTGGCCTCGACTATTCCGAATTGCGTCGCCTATGATCCGACCTTCGCCTATGAGTTGGTGGTGATCATCCAGGACGGGCTGAAGCGCATGTATCAGAAAAATGAGGATATTTTCTATTACATCACCGTTATGAATGAGAATTACCGGCATCCGCCAATGCCCGACGGTGTGGAACAGGGGATATTGAAGGGAATGTACCGCTTCAAAAAGGCCGGGGGCAAGAAGTTGAAAGTGCGCCTGCTGGGTTCGGGCACAATACTGCGGGAAGTGATCGCGGCGGCGGAATTACTGGAGAAGGATTTTGGCGTGACCGCCGAGATCTGGAGCGTGACCAGCTTCAATGAGCTACGGCGGGAGGGAATGGATACAAAAAGATGGAATAGTCTGCATCCAAACAAGAAGCCAAAGAAAACCCATGTGGAATCGGTACTGAAGGGCGAGGATACTCCGGTGGTTGCGGCAACGGATTATATGCGGATTTATGCAGATCAGATCCGCGAGTTCATTCCGGCAAGATACTCGGTGCTCGGCACCGACGGTTTCGGTCGTAGCGATACCCGCAAAAATCTGCGCGAGTTTTTCGAGGTGAACCGGCATCATATCGTGCTGGCGGCGCTCAATCTGCTGCGTGAGGAGGGCAAGATCCCCGTATCCAAAGTGGCCGCGGCGATCAAAAAGTATGGCATCAATCCCGACAAACCCAATCCTGTGACGGTTTGACATTCAATGGCCGGCGAAACACAAATACTGCTTCCAGATATCGGCGATTTCGATGCGGTAGAGATTATTGAAATCGCGATCAACCCCGGCGATGCGGTCAACAAGGAAGACACGCTGATTACGCTGGAAAGCGACAAGGCGACGATGGATATTCCCTGTCCGCATCCGGGCACGATTAAAAAGGTGCTGGTAAAGATCGGCGATAAGATCGCGGAAGGGGCGCCAATCGCGATTATCGAGGAGAAGGTAGAAGACGGCCCTGCGGCAAAGGCCGATGAGGAGCCCGAGCCGCAAGAGAGCGCCCCAGCGGCAAAGGTCGATGAGGCGCCCGAGCCGCAAGAAAGCGCCCCGGCGGAGCCGCCGGAGACTGCCGCCCCCGCAAGCCCGCCGCCGCCCGCACCGGAGCGCGCCGCCCCCGTCAGCGATCGCTCCAGAGAAATATATGCCAGTCCGGCGGTCAGGCGTTTTGCGCGCGAGCTTGGGGTAGATCTGCAAGTGGTCCAGGGATCAGGCCGCAAAGGCAGGATACTGAAAGAGGACGTGAAGGCCTTCACCAAGGAACGCATGTCGGCGCCAACCGCTGCCGGCGGCTTCGCCATGCCGGTAATACCGGAGATCGATTTCTCTAAATTCGGCGAGGTGGAGATCCGGCCGCTCAGCCGGATTAAACAGATCGGCGGGCAAAGCCTGCATCAAAGCTGGGTTTCCAGTCCGCATGTGACGCAGTTCGATGAGGCGGATATTAGCGATCTGGAGGATTTCAGGAAATTGCAGGCAGAGGAGGCAAAGAAGCAGGGGGTGAAATTGACGCTGCTGACTTTTCTGGTAAAGGCCGCGGTCAAGGCATTGCAGCAATATCCGGAGTTCAATTCTTCGTTGCGCCCCGACGGCGAGAGTATTGTATTGAAAAAGTACCTCCATATCGGCATCGCGGTGAATACCGATAGCGGCTTGATGGTGCCGGTGATCAGGGATGCCGACCAAAAAGGGCTGCTCGATATTGCCGGGGAGATCATCACCCTCAGCACCAATGCGCGGCAACGCAAGATCTCACCGGAGGCGCTACAGGGTGGCTGCTTCACAATCTCCAGCCTTGGCGGCGTCGGCGGGCTGCATTTTACGCCAATAATCAATATGCCAGAGGCGGCCATTCTCGGCGTTTCACGTGCGGCAATCAAACCGGTGTATCAGAACGGCGAGTTTATACCCAGACTGATCATGCCCTTTGCGCTTTCCTATGACCATCGAATCATCGACGGCGTCGCCGGCGCCCAATTCACGCGGTTCCTGAGTAAAGTGCTTACAGACATCCGTCATATTCTTTTGTGAGCCGGGCATTATTACCCGCTTATCCGTCATAGTACCTCAGGCATAGTTTGGAAAACCTGCGGCAAAAACCGGTGCGGCGTGCTGCCTATCAGGACATAGGCCTGCTTTTAGGCCCGGGCGTTTTTTTATTGATGATGATCCTGGGACAAGAGCAACTGTTCATGGATGCATTGGCCTGGCGGGTTGCCGCAATCGGCTTATGGATGGCAATATGGTGGATGACGGAGGCCATCCCGGTACCGGTTACCGCTTTCCTTCCCATCGTATTATTCGCCCCAATGGGGATCTCTTCCATGAAGGCCGCCACTGCCATTATGCTGCTGCCGATATCATTCACTCCTGGAATCATTGCCCAAACGGAACGATCTTGACAAACCCAGATACCGCGTCGATGTGAAAATTGGGCAACGTCTTGAACCCTGGATTGCGGCATTACAAAAAATGGATGCCGGGCTCTGAATACTGAATGACTTATAGCGCCCTCTCCAGCACCACAAAACTGTAGTCATACTCATTCTCCTCATCCGCCCTGAAGTCCCGCCGCTCCGTTTCCCTCCACATTGCCCGGTCAAAATCGGGAAAACAGATCCCGCCCTCCACCTCGGCATGCACCTCGGTAAGATACAGCTTTGCGGCCAACGGCAGGGTTGCGGCATACAGACTACGCCCGCCGATGATCATCACCTGCTCATGGCCGCGGCATTGTTCCTGAACCTGAGCCAGATCATCCAGCACGGTGCAGCCCTCGGCCCGAAAATTCTTATCACGGCTCAGCACAATGTTTTCCCTCCCCGGCAACACCCTGCCAATGGAGTCATGCGTCCCTCTGCCCATCACGATCCGCTTGCCCATGGTGAGCTGTTTGAAGTTCCGCAGATCGGCGGGCAGGCGCCAGGGGAGGCCGCCATTTCTGCCAATGACCCCATTGCGAGATATTCCGGCCACAATCGACAGCTTCATACGGCCTTGAAATCGATCCGGAATAACAGGCTGTAAAGGACGGGCACCAGCAGCAGGGTCAGCAGGGTAGCGAAGGCTAAACCGAATATAATGGAGATGGCCATTGGTTTGAACATCGCAGTGCCTCCCCACCACAGCGGCAGCAGGCCGAATATGGTCGTTGCCGCCGTCAATAGAATCGGCCGCAAGCGTTGCTGGCAGGCGGCAATGACGGCATCGGCCGGCGCCTTGCCAAGCTGCTCTATTTCTATTTTGACGCGGTCGAGCAGCACTATCGCATTGTTGATGATGATGCCGGACAGGGAAATGATGCCAAGTATGGTGAAAAACCCGAATGATGATTTCGCAATCAACAGGCCGTAGGCAACGCCGATCAGGCCGAGAGGAATGGTGGCAAGGATTATAACAGACCGTCTTATCGAGTTGAATTGCACAACCAGTAGCAGCAGGATGATCATACCTGCGATCGGAAGTTTGGCTGCGATCGCGGCATTGGCCTTTTCCGTCTCTTCGGCCTCCCCACCTTCTGCATAATGATAGTCCCGCGGCCAGGATTGTTGCGCTTGATCCAGCCAGGGTAACAGTGCTCGATTGACTTCGGCAGCCGTCGTGCCGGGCTGCAACTGCGCCTGCAGTGTCATTGTTTTGTCGCGATCTCTGCGTTCAATCCGGCCAGGCTCGAATACCAGACGCACGTCGGCAACCTGTTTAAGAGGAACGGATCTGCCGCTCAATTGGGAATAGACACCGGTGCCATCCAGCTTGCCGATATCCTGCCGGTCGGCGATGATAGAGCGTAGCGTGATCGGGATCAGTTTGCCGCCTTCGCGATATTCGGTCATATCGATGCCGGCCAGGCTCGCCTTCAGAGAATAGGCCACATCCTCGCTTGTGACCCCGGCGCGCCTGGCCCGCTCCTGATCGACCTCGACCAGCAGCTTCTTGGTGCGCTTGCCCCAGGTATTTTTCACCGCAGTGATCAGTGGTTCTTGATACAGGCGAGTCTCTACTTGATCGGCGATTTTATACAACTGGTCAAATTCGGGGCCGGACAGGCGGATCTGCACGGGATAGCCGACAGGCGGGCCATTCTCCAAACGGCTCAGCCGTACGCGGAGATCGGGATGATGCCTCCGGACATACTGCTCAATGCCCCGGATAACGACCTCGACGTCGCCGCCGTCTATGGTATTGGCGATCAAAAACGAGTTCGCCGGATTCGGCCAGGGCGGATTGAGGCCAAGCTCGAACCGTGGGCCACCAGCCCCGATAAAGGTCATCCAGTTCTTTACCCGGGGGGCTTCGGAATCGATAAAGTTGCGTTGGATATATCGATCGATATCGCTCATTATCCCCCGGCTGGATTCGATGGATGTGCCCAGCGGCATTTCAAAGGTGCCATTGAGCACGGGATCTTCCGACGGCGCTATGAATATCTTCGGCACGTAGTCAAGCGCATAGATTGCGGAAATGAATAGACCGATCGTCAATAGACTGAACAGGACCTTATTCCGCAGCGCCTTCAGCAGCATGGATGCATAAACGCGATAACCCCAGCCGTTGAATTGGGGCGCATCCTGATGATTTGTGCGCTTTCTGCATACGGCGCGAGACGCCAGTATCGGGATGAAGGTCATCGACAACAGCCATGAGATGAGCAATGTGATGGTCACGACATAAAAGATATCGGCGGTATATTCACCCACGGTCGACTCTGCCAGCGCAATGGGCATAAAGGCGGCGGCAGTGGTCAGCGAGGAGATGAGCAGCGGCAGAAATAATTCGCGCCCGGATTCGGTCGCGGCTTCAATGGCCGACAGCCCCTGCTCGTATTTCACCATCACCGACTCGACCATGACGATTCCATTATCCACCAGTAAACCCAGCGAGATGATCAGCGCCGCCAGCGAGATCTGATTGATTGTGATACCAAATACCTGCATCACGTATAAGGCGATGATTATTGCGGCCGGGATCAGGCTGGCGACAACGGCGCCGATTGTGAGACCCAGCATGATAACCATGAGTACCGATACAATCCCGACCGCCTGCAACAGGTTTGTGATAAAACTATCGACATTCTGCTCTACCAGTTCGGCCTGAAACCATATTTTTTCCAACTCCAGCCCCCAGGGGTATTGGGCCCGGATGTCGGGAATGATCCGGTTGAGTTGCTCGCCAAGTTTGAGTATATCGCCGCCTTCGCGCATGGAAATGGCAATGACCAAAGCAGGCCGCCCGTTGACGTGCGCGACGCTACGGGGCGGATCGGAATAGGCGCGGTATATATTGGCAATGTCACGGAGATGGACTACGCCGCCGTTCGGGATCTGAATGACGGTGTTGCGCAAATCGTCTATGGATTCGAAATTGCCGGTGGGCTCGAGTGCGATGCGCTCTCTGCCGGTAAGAATGTCGCCGCCGGAAGACAGTATATTCGCCGAGTTCAATACGCCTGTAAGCTGCTGCGGTGAAACACCCAGTTCGGCAAGCCGGGCATTATTGTACTCGACATAAATGGCCTCCTGCTGGGAACCATGTATCTCAACCTTGGCAACATCGGGAATTTTCAGCAGGCGATCGCGGATTTCATCGGCGGCGTCTTTCAACTCCACATAACTGTAGCCGTCGCCGGTCAGGGTATAAACACTGCCGAATACATCGGAAAATTCATCATCTACAAAGGGGCCGTCTATGCCGGCGGGCAGATCCGGTGTGATGTCTTTGACCTTGCGCCTCAGGTCATCGAAAATGGGGCGCATGTCGCGGTAGGATTGGAGGAAATTAACACTGATAATGGATATGCCTTGACGGGATTCACTGGCAATGAAATCGACCTCCGGCATCTCCTGGATTTTCTTTTCGAGCTTGTCGGTTACCAGCAGCTCGATCCGTTCGGGACTGACGCCGGGCAGTCTGGTGGTGATGACGGCCACCCGCACAATGAAACCCGGATCATTGGCCTTTGGCAATTCGATATAGGCCGCCAGACCGCTGACGATCAGCACGCCAACCAGAACGAAGGCTACGCGATCAAACCGGAATGCAAGCTGAGTAAGGCTAATGTAAACGCCCCCCTGCCGGGGCATATATCCCGACTTTGGCAACGCCGGAAATTTTCAGCGGACGATCGTGAATTTCACCGGCGGAGTCTTTCAACCCCACATAACTGCAGCCGTTCCCGCTCAAGGTATAAATACTGCCAAATATATCTTCATACCCGGCCTCATAGACCAGACTTAATTTCTTCCATGCCAAAAATCTTTGCCCATATCCCAGGCTTTTTTTCTTCCCAAACCTGTTTTAAACATTTTTAAGAAATCTATCGTGAAAATATAATACTTTTTCAATCTGGCCCTGCCTGCCGAGTATGTCAACAAATACAAACCATATAAAAGAAAAATGTGCAAATGTATCCATTTTGTTCTTAAATGTAGCACATATAGAGGAAATTAACATGCTGCATTATCTTTTGGGGGTTGATGATTTTTACAAAGTTATTAAGGAGAACAATGACGGAAAATACCATCAGAAAAAGTGCCATTTTTGTTGACTTCGACAATGCTTTTCTGTCGCTAAGGGGAGGGCTAGGATCGACATCTCATGAGGCAACTATCTTTGCGGAAAATCCACTCTACTGGATGGATTGGCTGGCCCGTTTCGATCAGGAGCAAAACGACGAGATACAGCGTCGATTCTTGGTCCGGAGGTGCTACCTCAACCCGAAATCGTTTGGCATGTATCGGGCCAATTTTGTAACGGCAGGATTTGATATAGTGGATTGCCCATCACTCACCGCTGCCGGAAAAAACTCGGCAGATATTCGTATCGTGCTGGATGTAATGGGATTCATTGATGATGATCGGTGCCCCGTTGAAGAGGTCTTTGTAATGTCCGCTGACACCGATTTTGCCCCTCTGCTTATCAAATTGAGACAACGAGACTTGCAAACGGTGGTCGTGGCAACTGGACAAACGACCCCGGTCTACCGGAACTCCTGTGACCTATTAATTGATGTGGATGATTTCATTGAAAACGCATTGCAGGCCGCTGAAAAATTAGACGAGGAGAAAGAGACCGTATCCGGTATCCAAACCATTGACGAACAAAAAGACTCAAGAATCAAGCCGATAATTAAGGAATGCAGAGAATATATTATCTCACTCGCCACTGATAAACCAATTTATCTAGCGAATCTGGCCAAAAAAGTAAAGGAACAATTTCCTGACATCGCTGAGTCTCGCTGGTCAGACTTCGGCTCGTTTATGGAAATGCTGGAAAGCATGGACCTCTCGCCGCTTGAGATAGAAAATAGGTACCAAGGGGGGATTTTATACGATCCCCAAAAACACGATATAAAGCAGTTTAGCCACCATATTCTGTCGGAATCACAGTCAGGAGAATTCAAGAAAAACCACCCCGACATTGCACCGTTAGCAGAAAAGACCTCCGGAATCTCCGGAATACCCTGCTTGACTCCGGAACACTATCACGTGGTGTTTAAGGTAATATCAAAGATATTCAATGAAGAGGGCTATCAAGGGGGAGCATCAGCATCTAAAATTCGGGCTAGTCTTGTGGAAGAATATGTGCCGATTAACAGAAAGGAAGTCAATTTTATCTTGCGCTGCATTTGGTTCACAGGGTATCGTTTTACGAAGGGCGAGGAAAAACCTGAAATATTAGCTGAAAAATTCTTTGAAAACTTCCTTGCTCTATGTGGACGATCGCAATACTACCCTGAGAGAAACGAGACAGACTTATTAAAACGCTGGCTCGTCGGTAATACCTCAAACACATACAACGAATCAAGCTCATAGATCCGGAATGCAGGCTGGTTAAGGCGCATGCTTAGCTGTTTATTCGATGCTGACGCGCAGGCCGTCGCGCACGACATTGACCCCGGCTGTGACTACTCTGTCACCTTCATTCACCCCTTCGACAATTTCGAGGCCGGCGGCGGTAAGCTCCCCGGTGGTGACGGGTCGGCGGTGAATGATGCCAACGCCTTTTTCATCGCCTGGGCCGACTGTGTAAACGTAGCGCCCCGACAGGTCTTCGCCGACTGCGGCGGCGGGCACGATAAAGCGCCATTCGCCCGCGCCGGTATCCAATGCAAAGGAAACCTGTGCGGCCAGCCCGGAGCGGAAACCAGCCGGAGCCTCGACAAGTGCAACGGTCACGGGATAGGTCGATCCGGCGATGGCGGCGATCCCTACCTCGGTTACCTTGGCGTTGAAGGTTTTGCCCGGTATCGCGCTAAAGCTCACTTCTGCGTCCATATCTCTCCGGATCAAGGCAATCATGCTTTCAGGAATGGCTATTTCCACCTCGGATTGGTCGCCGCAGGTTACCAGCACGATCTTCTGGCCCGGACTTACATTTTCATTCACCTCTGCAAGAATGTCGGCAACACTGCACGGTTCGAAGGCCTCCAGTCTTGTGTAGGCGATATTCAGACGCGCAAGTTCCACGGCCCTTCTTGCCGAGTTTGCCTGCGCCTCACCGGATTCTGCGGTGGCACGAGCGGAGTCGAGTTCGTTTTTGGAGACATTATTGTTTTCATACAGGCCCTTTACCCGCTCGAAATTCGCCCGCGCATTTCTCAGTGCCGCCTCGGCCTGCGACAGGCTGGCCAGCGCCTGCTCCGTCTCCAACTGATATTTGGCCGGATCCAACTCGGCGATCAACTGCTCCGGGCGCAATCGATCACCGATTTTCACCGGTATGGATCGGATTGTGCCGGCCACCCTGAAACTCAGGTTCGACTCGCGCCCGGCCTTTGCCAGCCCGGAAAAGGTGCGCGCATTGGCCGACGGCAGCACGGCAACAGTTTGATACCGCACGGGCCGCAACGCGGTTTCGGTCGCGCCCGTCTGTTCATTCGCCGGTTCACAGGAACTCAGCAGCAAAAGCGCGGCGGGATAAAACAGGGATGAGCGATGCATAGTGTATAGTCTCCGAAATAATTGTTTATCGGCGGGTCTTATAATACTCGTCCAAAACCCGGTACCATCTATCAAATCCGTCCGCGCTCAGCAGCAGGTCAAAGTCTGCAACGGCGCGCTGTATTTCTATCCAGTCAAGCATGAATTGATACTGCGCCTCTACTGCCGATAAATTCGCCGCCAGCGCAGCATCCTGGGCATCGATTAAATCGGTGATGGAGACAGCACCTTTCGAGTAGGCGTCGATCACCAATGCCAGGTTCCCGGCGGCGGCAGCGGCGGCATCTTCGGAGAGCCGGATCGCCGGATAGCTTCCGCCCGCCTGCTGCAATGCAGTCCTTATCCGCGCCTCCACCTGCTCCCTGATATTCTGCAATTGATAGCGGCTCTGTATCAAAGCATTATTTGCCCGCGCCACCTCGGCCCTCCTGCCGCCGCCCGCATATAACGGCAATGACGCCTGTACGCCTAGCGACCATTCATCATCATGCAGATCGTTGCCGCGCCTCCCTCCCCGCTCGATATTGCCTCTGTACTGCGCATTCAGGGTTACATCGGGCAGATAATAGGTACGCTCGGCCGCCTGTAAGCGGCGCTGATTGGCGGCAATGATATGGTGGATCTGCTCCAACTCCGGCGCGTTGCGAATCGCGCGCCCTGCTTCAAACTCGGTAAAGACTGCAAAGCTGGCCGGATCGTCAAAAAAACGCTGAAAGCGTTCACTGTCAATATTGGTCAGCACCTCGGCAATGCCGGCATCCGATACGGCGATGACTTCGGCCAGCGGGAGGTGCAACTGCCGCTTTAATTCAGTCATCGCCTGATCACGGGCGGAGCGGGCGGAATAGAGACTGCGTCTATCGGTTGCCAGTTGGCTCTGCCAGCGCAGCACCTCGGCACGACCGGTCTGCCCGATCTTCAGGCGCGATTTGGCCAATTCGAGATTGGTTTCGGTGACATCCAGATTGGAGCGCCTTACCTTTGCGGCCGAATCGGCCAGCAATAATTGCAGATAGGCGGTTGCACTGGCGCTGATTACATCCAGGGTGTTTGCGCGCAACGCGGCATTTTCCATTTGCTCCAGCAGTCTGGCTACTCGATAGCCGGAGCTGGCGCTTTCAGAATAGATAAGCTGGCTTGCGCTCAGATCTGCATCGGATGATCGCTGCGCCTGAGCTACGCTGGCGCGCTCGGGATCGATCTGCGTCACGCCCGCGCTGAAATTCAACTGAGGCAACAGCGGAGCGCGGGCATTGTTTACCTCTGCTTTGGCCAGCGCCAAATCCAGCTTGTCGATTTGCAGGGAAAGGTTTTTCTCCAGCGCCTGTTTTATCGCATCCACGATGCTGACAGGGGGGCGTTCATCGCTTTCTTCTTCATAGAGCAGATCGGCTGCTTCGAGGAATTGCCATTTGGGAGAAAAACCGATTGCCCGGGCAGTGCGCATATTGATTGCCAGTTTCTGCGGCTGTTCGAGTTCAACTTTCAAGCCGGCCGCATCGGCTCCAAGCAGTATGCTCTGCACATACAGGGCAATGCGCCGGGCATAGCGGGTAGTGTCTATATCGCGTCCGCTCAATGTTGCCAGCAAACCCATTTCCAGCTCATCCCCGCCCAGCAATGAGAAACCGGGCAGCCTGCGCTTGATTAAATCCCGGGCAAGTTCTTCCAACTCGGTTTTGCTGAAGCGCAGCAGCGGCGGCACATATACCGCTTCAACTTCGTCCGGCAGGCCCGCCAGACCATCCACAAGACTGTCGGCAACGGGAATAAAGGTTAATTCAAAGCCAAGCTCCCGCTGAATGCTGTGCGTGACACCCTTGAGCTGCGGCAGGGCGTCGAGAAAAAGTGGGTCGACTATGATTGCCAGATGCCGGAACGGGAGTAGCTGGTGAAATTGCCGTAGATCCTGCGCCACGGTTCGGTTATCGCTTATATAGACATAGTTATGCCTGCCGCTCACCCCATTCCGGTAGGGCAATTCCTGTAAAATACGATCTACGATAACCGGGGCGATAACGGGTTTGCTCAGAGATTCAAATTGCGCGGCCTGATGAGAGCTCAATAAACCGTTGGCAATGATCAGATCGACTTCAGGATCATCCAGCAATTGCTGCAACACCTCCTTTATCCTGTCCACCTTCCAGTTGCCGTGGAGCATTTTATCTTGCGGAAATACAATATCGAATTCGCCGGAAATTAAATTTTTGATCTCCTTTTTAATCTGAGCGGAACGCAGTACTTCACGCTTGACCGGTCCATCCAGCACAATCGCAATCCGAACCGTTTGCGCCGAATGTGCGAGTGATATATACAGTACTGATATTGCCGCAAACAATATCGTGTTTTTCAGTACGCTTGTTCTCACTTATTACACGGCAACCGGGGCGGGAAATACCATGGCATTTTGCCGTCTTTGCCAATTACGGCATTGCTGGCCGCCGCAACAATCAAACTGATGCGCATTGCCCTACCTATACCGCAATCGGGGCTTTAATGCCATCTTGAACATCAGGAAATAAAGTGGGTTGTATCTCATCGGATTGAACATAATTACTTACTTTAATATCATCATAGGTGAAATTAAATATTTTCTTCCTTTTTTTGTTGAGAAATAGGATTGGCAACAAGCTAGGCGTGCGCGTGAGTTGTATGCGGGCTTGTTGCAAGTGATTCAGATATAAATGTGCGTCGCCCAATGTATGGATAAACTCGCCCGCTTTCAACCTGCACACCTGCGCCAGCATCTCCGTCAACAAGGCATAAGAGGCAATATTGAACGGCACGCCTAAAAAAATATCCGCCGAGCGTTGGTAAAGCTGGCAAGACAACCGCCCCTCCGCCACATAAAACTGAAACAGACAATGGCAAGGCGGCAAGGCCATATTATCAATGTCTTCAGGATTCCACGCCGTTACAATATGGCTACGCGAATCAGGGTTTTGTTTGAGTTGCGCGACAAGCCTTGCAATCTGGTCTATTTGGCGCCCATCACACGCCTGCCAGCTACGCCATTGCTTGCCATAGACAGGACCTAAATCACCATTTTCATCCGCCCACTCATCCCAAATGGTTACCCCATTGTCATGCAAATATTTGATATTGGTGTCGCCTTTCAAAAACCACAATAATTCGTGGATAATTGACGGCACATGTAGTTTTTTTGTGGTCAGCAGCGGAAACCCATCGGCCAAATTAAACCTCATTTGGTAGCCAAATATGCCTAGTGTGCCAGTGCCTGTACGGTCATTGCGCTCAACACCGTGCTGCAAAACATGCTCTAAAAGGGCGAGATATTGCTCCAATTTATATTCCTTCCTTTTTCACCGAATCTTCTATTATAAGGCTATATTGAAGAGCAGGCCAACGGGGGTACGTCCGCCGTCATTTTCTATATGCGAGCAGCAATAATGCCGCGCCAAAAATAATCATCGGCAGCGTCAGGATCTGTCCCATGGTCAGCCAGTCAAATGCGATATAGCCGATATGCCGATCCGGCTGTCTTACAAACTCCACCGAAAAACGGGCCGCGCCGTACCCAAGCAGAAACAATCCGGAAACGGCCTTTTCCGGTCTTGGCCGCGCCGAAAAAATCCATAAGATAAGAAACAGAAACAGCCCTTCCAATGCCGCCTGGTAAAGCTGGGAGGGATGCCGGGCGATATTGCCCGCCGCCGGATCGGGGAAGATCACCGCCCAAGGCAACGTCGACGGCCGACCCCATAATTCACCATTAATGAAATTGGCAATCCGCCCCAGAAACAGGCCAACCGGCACCACTGGCACAATAAAGTCACTCAATGCAAAAAATGCTTTGTCGCTTTTCCTGCCAAACCAGAAAATCGCCGCCAGAACCCCAAGCAGCCCGCCATGAAAGGACATACCCCCCTGATGGATCTTGAACAACATTACCGGATCGCGCAGAAATGCGTCGAAATTATAGAAAAACACCGATCCGAGGCGTCCGCCTATAAGCACTCCGAGCATCGCATAGAATACCAGATCGGCGACCTGCTCCGGGGAGCAATCCGACCCCGGCCGCTGCGCCCGCCGATTCAGCAGAAACCATGCAATCAGCAGCCCCGCCAGGTAGCTGATCCCATACCAGTGTATTTGCAGCGGCCCAAGACTGAATGCGACCGGATCGATATTTGGAAATTTCAACATGGCCGCTCAGTCTAGCAGATCACGTTCGTGATCTTGCGCATATTCGCTGCACCCAATAGGCCTGAATGGGCCGCAAGCTCAGAAACCCTTGGCACTCGCTAACCCGAGGAGTGCCATGCAAATCCACCACTATCGACTGAAAGGCTTTCACCGAGCACTCAAACTCCAATCCCCGTTACAATCTCTGCTTAACAAACAACCTCAGTGCCATATGTTATGGGCCTATACACACTATAGTCCAGTGGTTGACTTATTGTAGAATTTGTATTAGCTTCTTACAAGAATATTTAGTATTATATTGTTCACCATTCTAGAGAGGGATAATTCAATGACTGACGCAATCGCAACCAAATCGGTATCAAAATATAACCGTCCGCGAAGGCGGTATTTTCATCTGTTTTCACGTTGCCAGATGACTTCCGCCACTAAAACCACGGACGACCTCAACCTATCCGAGACAAGCCAATGATACTCACCGACCAAATGCTTATTGATGCGGTAAAGGATCGTAAAGTAATAATCGAACCTTTTGAACGCAAACAAATTCAGCCTGCGTCGTATGATTTGCGGCTAGGGTCGTGCGTTACTGCCTCATCCAGTCAGGGCCGGGTGAACATAGAGGAAAGGGCATTTTTAGAGATACTACCGGGAGATTTCTCCGTCGTAGTCACCAACGAGACTATTACATTAGACAATCAACATGCCGGTCGCTTCGGGCTATGTAGCAAGTGGGCGCGCCAAGGCCTATTTGCTACCACCGGCCCTCAGGTTGATCCTGGATTCGAGGGCCGGCTCATTATTGGCTTGGCTAACCTCTCCCGCAATAATATTGTAGTGAAGAACACGGAAAGCTTTCTCACCTTGGAACTCCACCGCCTCAGCGAATCGGTAAACACCGTGTATTACGGTCCCCATCAAAACCAGAATGCTATCTCCGAAGGTGACCGGGAAGCGGTGGGGGGATATGAGCTAATACCCTTCTTTTCTGAAATGAATATCGCTTTGCGTTCGCTGTCTTCTAAGGTGAGAAGTCTGGAAAAGCCAACTCCTTAACGCGCTGGCTTATCGTCGCAGGCACCGTCATCTTCGCTGTGTTTGAGATAATGAGACAATGGTCATTGTAATGGTGAGATTGTAGCCCGGCTACACAGCACCAGAAACATACTGGACAACTATCCTGAATTCTAAAGGGTGGTCGATATGCAGTACCAGCATATCGGCCACCGCGTCAGAGGTTTCTATAAAATCGCCCTGTATTCATCCAAAAACGAAGATGATGAACACATCCGCTCAAAACAAACATGATTCCTTGATATTCTGGGGGAAACAGAGGTAAACGCAACGATGTGTATAAGCCCATACACATATGGCGATCTGGTTGTTTGACGAGCAGGGATTGTAGCGGGGGGGGGTTGCAGGGCTGGTTGATGGTAGAATTGCCACCCTGAAGTGGTTCAATAGATGTGACAGTCCAGTTAGCGATGGCCTGGGCTTACACTAATAATTTCCACAGGAACTTCAATGACAGGGCGAGGCTATGGTGGGGTATTACAAGGGGAACAGGAATGCCCCTTCCCTTAGTCTGTTGGTGTAGCGAAGCGCAGACCGTCAAGTTATCATCGTTTATCAACCAGAACATACAAAAACCGGACAATCAACCCATGGGGAAAAGCGCAAATATAGTACTGGTTGATATAAACCAATTCGGTTATGTGTTGCAGGGTGGAGCCATGCTGGACTATAATTCTTCAACTGTAGGTGCAGTATGTAATTTGTTGATTTTATTACGTTATCAGGATTAAATTCTGCTCCTGAAGAGATGCTGGCACGATTCTGGCTGGTTTAAATTTCTGATTATCGGTATGGGGGACGTATGTATATTCATCTGTTGGGAACCGGGGCCGGGGGGGGCTTTCCTCAATGGAACTGTAATTGCAGGAATTGTAAGGGGCTGCGGGCGGGGAGTATCAAAGGCTCGGCGCGAACTCAATCTTCTATTACGGTCAGCAGCAACGAGACGGATTGGGTGCTGTTCAATGCTTCACCGGATATTCGGGCGCAAATCGAGTCTTTTCCACCGCTGCAACCGGCCCGCCGGGTGCGGGATACCGGTATATGCTCAATTATACTTTGCGATGCGCAAATCGATCATACTACCGGACTGATCATATTGAGGGAGCACGATAAACCCTGGGACATCTATTGTACCGCGGCGGTGCGCGAGGATATGACTAGCGGATATCCGATCTTCAATATCCTGGGGCATTTTCGCGGGGTGCACTGGCATGAGGTGAAGACCGATCAGTCGGGTTTCACTATCCCCGGGGCGGATGATCTGATCTTTACGGCAGTGCCGTTAAAGAGTGAGGCGCCGCCCTATTCCCCGCATCGCCATAATACAGTGCCGGGGGATAACGTGGGCTTCAGGGTGGAGGACGTGTCCAGCGGGAAAAATCTGTTCTATGCGCCGGGGCTGGGTGTCATCGAGGAGCATGTGCGCCGGTATATGGCGGAGGCCGATGTGTTGCTGGTGGACGGCACAATGTGGACGAATGATGAAATGTCCAAAGAAGGGATCAGTGATAAACTTGCCAGTGAAATGGGGCATCTGGATCAGTCCGGCAAGGGGGGGATCAAGGAGACCTTGGATTCTTTGTCGAAACCGAGAAAAATATTGATTCATATTAATAATACTAATCCTGTGCTCGATGAGGGATCGGCAGAAAGAAAGATGCTGAACGATGCCGGTATAGAAGTGTCTTATGACGGTATGGATATTCATATTTGAGAGAGCGGCGAAATGACTGGCGAAGATATGCCCTGGACACGTGACGAGTTTGAGGCGCAACTACGGGCAAAGGAACGGTACTATCATATCAATCATGAGTTTCATATTTTGATGAATGACGGGGGGCTGGATAAGAGCGCGGTTCAGGGCTGGGTGGCGAACCGGTTTTATTATCAAACGACCATCCCGGTGAAAGATGCCGCGATCATGGCGAATTGTCCGGACCGCGATACGCGCAGACTATGGGTGCAACGGATCATCGATCATGACGGCACAGAAGGCGATGACGGCGGCATTGAAGCCTGGTTGCAACTGGCCGAGGCGGTCGGACTGACGCGGGAGGAAACCGTATCCTGCGAGCACGTACTGCCGGGGGTCCGGTTTGCTATAGATGCCTATCTGAATTTTGCCCGCCGGGCCGCCTGGCAGGAGGCCGCCAGTTCTTCATTAACGGAGTTATTTGCGCCGAAGATCCATCAGCAACGTCTGGAAAACTGGCCTGAGCTGTACCCCTGGATCGAAGAGAAAGGGTACCGCTATTTTAGAAAGCGCCTGTCCGAGGCCCGCCGCGATGTGCAGCATGGACTGGACATTACGCTGGACTATTACCGGACGCGCGCCGAGCAGGAGCGCGCGCTGAATATCCTGCAATTCAAGCTGGACATACTCTGGACCATGCTCGATTGTATGTGGATCGCTTATATTGAAAAGAAACCGCCGTTTCATAACTGTTGATCCTGGCCGGGATGATAGATAAAACGACCGTTTTCCAGATCGCCCGGATGTTCCGGTTTCAGTGGGAGCAGGCGCAAAACTGTTATGTCGTGCTTTATCCAGAAGGAATGGTTACACTAAGCGGATCGGCCGGCGAGATTATGAAACGCATTGACGGTGTACGCAGCGTTGATGAGATTATTACCCATATTTCTGAATCCTTTGACGGAGCTGATGTCGAAAAGGATGTAGTAACTTTTCTGGAGGTAGCGCATGAAAACGGATGGATCGGAGCAAAACAATCAGTCTAAACCTCTATGGTTACTGGCTGAATTAACCTATCGCTGCCCGTTGCAGTGCCCGTACTGCTCGAACCCGGTAGCTATAGCAAAGTATAAAAACGAGCTAAGCACCGGGGACTGGTGCCGGGCCATGCAGCAGGCGCGGGAAATGGGCGCAACCCAACTGGGTTTCTCCGGGGGAGAGCCGCTGGTGCGCAAAGATCTCGAAGAATTGATCAAGGAGGCGCGCCGTCTTGGCTACTACAGCAACTTAATCACCTCGGGCGTCGGCATGGATGAAAAGCGGGTCGAAAAGTTCAAACAAGCCGGGCTGGATCATATCCAAATCAGTTTTCAGGCCAGCAATGAAGAATTGAATAACTATCTTGGCGGCAGCAAAACCTTCCAGCATAAACTGGAAATGGCGAGGATAGTCAAACAATACGAATATCCGATGGTATTGAATATCGTACTACATAGAAAAAACGTCGATCAGATCCGGGACATACTCGATATGACAGTCGAACTGAATGCCGATTATGTTGAGCTCGCCTCGACTCAATACTACGGCTGGTCACGCATCAACATCGATCAACTGCTACCCACCCGCACACAATTGGCCAGGGCCGAAACCGTAGCGAAAGAATACCAGGAAAAAATGCGGAAGAAGATGAAAATCATCTATGTCATTCCCGATTATTTCGAGAACCGGCCAAAAAAATGTATGAATGGCTGGGGTAATATTTTTCTCACCATCGCCCCCGACGGCACCGCCCTGCCCTGCCATGCCGCCGGACAACTACCCGGACTGACCTTTCCCAGGGTCACCGAGCATAGCATTCAGTGGATATGGAACGATTCACCGGATTTCAATAAATTCCGAGGCACATCCTGGATGCGGGAACCCTGCAGTTCCTGCGATGAAAAATACAAGGATCTAGGCGGATGCCGCTGCCAGGCCTATATGCTGACCGGCGATGCGGCCAATGCCGATCCGGTCTGTGATAAATCACCATTTCATGGGAAACTGCACGATGATGTCGAGCGTATAGGCAAACTAGCCGGAGACAAGGCCAGCGAGGCGAAACCCTTACTTTTCAGGAACATGAAAAATTCAAAGAAACTCGACTCGGCGGCTCAGTCCACCTGAGCCGGATCCGGCAACATCAACCACACACATAACCTAAAACCAAGATGAGCACCACCGCACTATACAAGGCCCTGCTTGTAGCCAAAGTACCCGAGGAAATTGCCGAAAGAGCAGTCGAAGGCCTGGCCTCCAACGACAACATAGCCACCGAAGCCGACATCGTAAAACTGGCAAGCGTCATAGCCGAACTGAAAACCGGACTAAAAGACAAGGCCACCAAAGCCGACCTGACCGGTCTAAAAACCGTCATAGCCAGACTGGAAACCGAACTAAAAGACAAAGCCACCAAAGCCGACCTTGCCAGTCTAAAAACCATCATAGCCAGACTGGAAACCGCACTAAAAGAAAAAGCCACCAAAGCCGACCTAACCGATCTAAAAACCGTCATAGCCGAACTGAAAGCCGAACTAAAAGACAAGGCCACCAAAGCCGACCTTACCGATCTAAAAACCGTCATAGCCAGACTGGAAACCGAACTAAAAGCAAAGGCCACCAAAGCCGACCTTGCCAGACTGGAAGCCAAACTGGAAGAAAAAGCCACCAAAGCCGACCTTGCCAAACTGGAAGCCGTCATAGCCAGACTGGAAACCGAACTAAAAGAAAAGGCCACCAAAGCCGACCTCGCCAGACTGGAAGCCAAACTGGAAGAAAAAGCCACCAAGTCCGACCTGGACACTAAAATTACCGAGTTGGAAAACAAAATGCTGAGGTGGGGCATTGGCATTGCCTGTGGCATGACCGCGATTAACATCGGCGCCGTCGGGCTGATAGTGAGTCTGTAGATCAAGTACCCTCACCCCCGGCCCCTCTCCCAGAGGGAGAGGGGAGAATGCGGTGATGCCGGCCTCCTCCTCCCGCAATTCCTGCCTCCTCCGCCCCCCACCAGACCCATCCCCCTCTCCCTTTGGGAGAGGGCTGGGGTGAGGGCAGGAACCCATCTTGGGAGAGGGGAGAATGCGGTGATGCCGGCCTCCTCCTCCCGCAATTCCTGCCTCCTCCGCCCCCCACCAGACCCATCCCCCTCTCCCTTTGGGAGAGGGCTGGGGTGAGGGTGGGAACCCATCTTGGGAGAAGGGAGAATGCGGTGATTCCGACCTCCTCCTCCCGCAATTCCTGCCCTCTGTTCTGGATTCCTGCTTCCGCAGGAATTGCAATTCGGGCACATTTTGTCATGGGCAAGGCGCTGTTTGATTTTGGTGTACGTGCCTGAATTTTATTAAACTTTACCGGCTTTGCCCTCTTTATTGGGGCAATATCCGGCCTGGGCGATTGCCCAGGCTACGTCGGCCGCCTGGCGATTTTCCGCTACATCATGTACGCGAAAAATATGCACACCGGCCTGCACCCCCAGAGCGGTGGTCGCGCAGGTGCCCCCGGCCAGGTGATGCTCGGTCGCGCAAATTGACCGGATAAACCGCTTGCGGCTGGCGCCCAGCAAAATTTGAAACCCGGTACAAACGAAATCCCCAAGATGATGCAACAGGCGCAGATTGTGCTCGCCGGTCTTGCCAAAACCAATGCCCGGATCGAGGATAATGCGCGGCTGCTCTACCCCCGCCTTCAGCGCCTCGTCCGCTCTCTGCAATAAATAGCCCCGGATATCCTCGACTACATCATCATAAGCGGGTTTATCCTGCATGGTGGCAGGCTCGCCCTGCATGTGCATCAGGCAGATCGGCGTCCGGCGCTCTGCCGCCAGAGACAGCAGATCCGGATCCTCGGTGCCGGCAGATATGTCATTGATCATGGTGGCGCCGGCATCCAGCGCCTTTTCGGCAACCCGCGCCCGGGTGGTGTCGATACTGATGCCGATTTGCGTCCCGGCCCGCCGGCGGCATTCGGCGATAATATCGATAGTCCGCCGTAACTGCTCATCGACAGCGATCCTGTCTGCGCCCGGGCGGGTGGATTCGCCGCCTACGTCGATAATATCGGCGCCCTCTTCCGTCATTCTCAGTATATGAGACACGGCCGCCTCCGGTTGAGTATATAGACCGCCATCCGAAAAACTATCCGGTGTCGCGTTCAGAATGCCCATGATCAACGGTGGTTCGCCGTTCATCCGAGCCGTTTCACCATCGCATCACTTGCCCTGAGTAGCGCGTCGGCCATAGCCGGCTCGCCGGCCAAATGCCCGGTTTGTGGCAGAAAAACGAGTTCGGCTGCGGGCAGCGCCCTGTGTAGCAGCCAGGAAGATTCCGGCAAACAGGTCAAATCATGCCGCCCGTGGATGAGTGTAACCGGCACATCGGGCACCCTGGCTATGTTGTCCAGGATCTGATTTTCGGAAATAAAATAGTGGTTGCGGGCATAATGCGCCTCGATGCGCACATCATTGATGAGCTTGTCGATTTCGTCATCATCCAGAGCATATTCCCCTCCGAGGGAAGAAGTGACCACCCTGCCGGTCCACATCGCCCAGGCCCTTGCCGCCCCTTGTATTGCCTTTTTATTCTCTGAAAAAACGCGCTCATGCAGTGCGCTAATCAGATCGTCCCTCTGCTCCGGCGGAAAATCGCCGATCAATTCCTGCCAGTAATCGGGAAATATGCGATTGACTCCCTGTCTCACGAACCAATCCAGATCGCACCGCCGGGCCAGGAAAGTGCCTCTCAGGATCAGGCCGAGAACACGGCCGGGGCAGGACTCGGCATAGAGCAGCGCCAGGGTAGCGCCCCAGGAGCCGCCGAATATCACCCACTTTTCAATGCCGAGTTGAGTGCGGATGCGCTCCATATCATTCAGCAGATCCTGGGTAGTATTATGCTCAACCCCGCCGACCGGGCGGGAGCGATTGCAGCCGCGCTGGTCAAACAGGATGATTCGGTATAGCTCGGGGTTAAAATAGCGGCGGTGATTCTCATTGCAACCGGAGCCCGGCCCGCCATGCAGAAACACTACCGGCACACCTTGCATATTGCCGGACTGCTCCATATAAACGGAATGCCCGTCCGCCTCTACAAACCCGGTCGTATACGGTTCGAGTTCCGGATACAGTTGGCGCAAGTCCTGCTCACGGCCCGCCCGTGCGGGCCGGCTAAAGGTCATTCAATATTTTCCTGCGTTTGGCGTCGTATTCTTCCTGGGTGATCAATCCTTTATCCAGCAGTTGATCCAGCTTGACAATCCGCTCCTCGATCGATTCGAGCGAAGCAGAATTCTGCATTTCCTTGCGCATACGCGCCATCTCGGCCCGTATCTCACGCCGCTCCCTGGCGACCCTGTCGGCCTCGCGCTTCAGATCGGCATTACTGGCGGGCGCCTCGGCTTCCTGTTGTTGCCGTTCCGCCAATACCGCCTGCCCGGCCGTCTGCATATCGATCACAATCCAGTCAGGACGCAGTTCATCGGTTCGCTTGATCTCCACCCCGTCTATCAGGATCAGATTTTTCTTGAACGAGGAATGCTTCGAGCGGCTGCCATGATAAAAGACATAGGGCACCGAGGCGTTGCCGGAAGGATCATAGGCCGATTCAAACGCCTGGTTACGCAGTCGGTCGTACTCCCCGATGATGATATGCAGCCGCTCCTGCTGATAAAAGGCGCGGCCGGAGAGGAAGAAGCGGTCGGTCAGGCCCAGAAAGCCGTGGTTTACCCGTTGCAAGGTAAAGATAATATCCTGCTGCGGCCCGGCCTGTGCCAGCCCGGCGGACAACTGCTTGCCCAGTAAGCGGGTCTGCCCGCGGGAAAACAGCGCTTTTGGCTGTTCGTCGGCATCGAGCAGTTTTTTGTGCCAGATGCGCAATGACTCCAACACGGCGGTGATCTCTTCCGCCGGCAAGGTCACCGGGTGATCATTGTCGCCGTATTCGGATGTATCCTGCCCGGCATATTTGAAATACAGATTACTGCCGGAGCGCCAGATCACATCCTCATCGTCGCCGAATAAACCGGCTGCAGGGGCGGAGGTAGCAAGACACAGCAGTGCAATCAGGTTAAATCGTTTCATCATGGGCGGGGGGTGTTTCCTCCGAGTAACATAGGCGGATAATATATCCCAAAAGCGACCGGCGAGCAAATGCATACTGCAAGGAGGTTTAACTCCCCCCTGACAAGGGGGGTTGGGGGGTTAAAACCTAGTGAGGCCGCACTGCCAGCCTTCCAAGCCAGCCTTCCAACCCCCTCACCCTGAAGTGGTTCAATAGATGTGGAGTGGTCAAGCATTTGATGACAACCAGTTAAGCGGCTTTTTTCAATTCAACCATCGCTGCTTCATACTCATTGGGACTGGTGTAATCCAGGTACGAATGCAGCCGTCGGCTGTTATAAAACATCACAATGTAGTCCAAGATATCCTGTTGCGCCTCAGCGCGTGTTTGATAGTTTCTCCATTGCACCCGCTCTTTCTTCAAACTCGCAAAAAAGCTCTCTGCTACCGCATTGTCCCAGCAGTCCCCCTTGCGGCTCATGCTGCCAACCAGTCCATGCGCCTTGAGAAGTTGCCGGTACGCTTTGCTGGCATACTGCGAACCACGGTCTAAATGCACCAACAAGCCCGTCTCCGGACGATACTGCCACAGTGCCATGCGTAACGCCTCCGTGACCCGCTTGGCCTGCATTCGCGAGCCCATGCTCCAGCCCACTACCCGACGTGAAAACAAGTCTATACACACCGCCAGATACAACCAACCTGCCTGCGTCCAGATATAGGTGATATCCGAGACATAGGCCCGATGCGGTGCGCTCACGTTAAACGCCCGCCCCAGCACATTGTCAAACACCGGCTGCCGGTGCTTGCTGTTGGTGGTCACCTTGTACTTCTTGCGGTAGCGGACGCTTACCCCTGCTTGCTGCATCAGTGAACGCGCCTTGTAGCGCCCCACAGGATAGCCCAGCGCCTGGAGCGCACGTGCCATGCGCCGCGAACCATAGCTGCGGCCACTGGCTTTGGAAACCTCATGGACCGCCGCCAGCAACGCCTGAGGCGCGACCGCCCCCGACCGCTCCTGCAACCGTTGGCAATACCGGTAGTAGGCATTGCGGCTCACTCCCAGTACGCGACACATCCGCTCGACAGGCCAGGCCTTCTTATGCCGGGTGATGAACGCGTATTTCACTGCGTTTCCCTGGCAAAGAAGGCCGTCGCTTTTTTTAAGATGTCTTTCTCCATTTGCAGGCGGCGCACATCCTGCCGCAACCGGCGCAACTCCGCCTGTTCCGGGCTCAGTGTGCCATTGCCGCGAAACGCCTGATCCTCGTGGGCTTCATCCTCCTGGATCCATCGACCCAGCATATTGGGATTGATACCCAGACTGCGCCCCGCCTCGGCCTGGGTATAGCCTTGCTCGCGCACCAGATTGATGGCGTCCAACTTGAATTCTCTTGAATATTTCTTTCTCGTGTTCATGTCTCACCTCCAGTTTATACGGATAGTATCCCTTAATTTAGACTGGTCACATCTATTGAACCACTTCAATGTGACCCCCCGTGTCAGGGGGGCGATATACGCCAAAAGGAGGGGGGGACATTCCTGTCCCTCCTTTAATAATATAATAATGAATCAGATCTGCCTTAAATCTACACAATGTAGTACCATAGCGATTATGTCGAGCACCGATCTAACAAATCAGTTTCTTATCGCCATGCCGAATTTACTGGATTCCAATTTCCACAAAACGGTCACATATATATGTGCGCACAATAATCACGGTGCGATGGGCATAATAATCAATCGGCCGCTGGAGTTGGAATTAGGCAAAATTCTCGAACAGATGGACATCAGTCCCGGCAATGAATTCAAGAATAACCAAATGGTCTACAATGGCGGGCCGGTTCACACCAATCATGGTTTTATCCTGCACAAGCCCACCAAAGAATGGAAATCTTCCGTCACAATGAACACAGACATCAGCATTACCACCTCCAGAGATATACTCGAAGCGATTGCCTCCGGTGAAGGGCCGGGAGAATCCCTGATCGCCCTGGGTTACGCCGGCTGGGATGCCGGACAACTGGAAAAAGAAATAATGAATAATGCCTGGTTAAACGGTCCATCCGACTCCTGTGTAATTTTCAACACCCCGTATGAAGAACGCTGGAGGAAAGCGGCAATTTCCATAGGCGTGGACTTTGACAAACTATCAAATGACGTCGGTCACGCGTGAAAAACCAATTCATACTTGGCTTCGATTACGGTGAAAAAAGAATAGGGGTGGCAGTCGGACAGACCATAACCCGAACCGCCAGCCCTTTGGTCACCGTTTATGTCCGCAACAACAAACCTGACTGGCGGGATATAAGCCAGCTTGTCGATAAATGGAAACCGGGATTGATACTGGTGGGTGTGCCTTTGCAAATGAACGGCGAACATCAACCGATGACGGCAGCGGCGGAAAAATTCATCAGGCAATTATCATCACGCTACCATTTACCCGTCAAACCCGTGGATGAGCGCTTATCATCCTTTGAAGCGCGCCGCCGCACCGGCAGTAATGAAAAAATCGATCCGGTTGCCGCACAGATCATTATCGAAACCTGGCTGTATGAACGAGAACGGACGCATGAAAAACACCAATCCCAAACCGCAGCAGATGAATAGTCGAGCCCACGCAATAGACATACAAGAGACCCTTGCAACCATGGCCAATGACCTTTCCAGTCACATATCCGGCTGCCCTGATCCGGTGATGATTGGCATTCATACCGGCGGAAGCTGGGTTGCATCACGCTTACACCGGCTTATGGCAATAACCGAACCGCTGGCTGAGCTGAACATTGCCTTTTACCGGGACGATTTCAGCCGTATAGGCATGCACCCGCAAGTACAACCAAGCAGTATGCCTTTTGGCATCGATGACCGGCATATCATTCTTGTGGACGACGTGCTCTACACCGGCCGCACCATCCGTGCGGCAATGAACGAAATATTCGATTATGGCAGGCCCGCGAGCATTACACTGGCGGTGCTGGTAGATCGAGGGGAACGGGAACTGCCCATACAGGCGGACCTTACCGGGGAAAACATAGCGCTGCATCCCGGAGAACACCTCAGACTCTCCGGGCCGGAGCCCTTGGCATTGAGTATAGAAACACCCGAATGAGGAAAGACGATGTCCAATTAGATGAAAACGGCTGTCTCAAACACTTTCTTTCTATTGAAGGGCTTGGCAAAGAACTACTCACCTCCATTCTCGATCATGCCGAAACCTTTGCCGATGTCGGCACAAGACCGGTTAAAAAGCTGCCTCTGCTCAGAGGCAAGACCATAGTCAACCTGTTCTTCGAACCGAGCACCCGTACGCGGATCACCTTTGAACTCGCGGCAAAAAGACTTTCCGCCGACGTCCTGAGCATAGACATCCCAAGCTCCTCCACCAGCAAAGGCGAAACCCTTTCCGACACCCTGAGCACGCTGGAAGCCATGCACTGCGACATGTTCATCGTCCGGCATGCAAACAGCGGGGTAGCGCAATTTATTGCCCGGCAGGTTGCCCCGCATATCCGGGTTATCAATGGCGGAGACGGCCGGCACGCACACCCCACACAAGCCATGCTGGATATGTTCACCATCCGCCGCCACAAACCCGATTTTTCCAATCTAAAGGTTGCCATTGTCGGCGACATTCTCCACTCCCGCGTGGCGCGTTCCGAAATTCACGCCCTGAACACCCTGGGCGTTTCCGAAATACGCCTCATTGCCCCGGACACCCTGATGCCGGCCCATATAGAATCGCTGGGGGTGCGCACCTGCTGCGATCTCGATCTGGGGCTGCAGGGAGTCGACGTTATCATGATGCTGCGTTTACAACGCGAGCGCATGTATAGCCAGTTACTACCTGGAAAACAGGAATACTTTCATCGTTTCGGCCTGACGCAGAAGCGGCTGAAAAACGCCAAAAAAGACGCCATTGTAATGCACCCCGGACCGATTAACCGCGGCATAGAAATTGACTCGAGCGTTGCCGATGGCGAACAGGCCGTTATTCTCCAGCAAGTCAGCCACGGCATTGCCGTCCGCATGGCGGTGATGGCCATGATCATGGGGCGGATCACCAATCAGCCGGAAAAAACACCATGAAACTCGTCATTGAAAACGCTCTCATCATCGATCCGGCCAACCATATCCACAAAAAAGGGGCCTTGTATATCAGTGCCGGCAAGATCGCCGCATTATTCAAAGCCCCCGCCGGTTTTACCCCGGACAAAAAACTCGATGCCGGCGATCAGATCATTTGTCCCGGCATCGTCGACATTGCCGCCCGCTTACGTGAACCGGGACTCGAACACAAAGCAACCATCAAGAGCGAGCTCATAGCGGCGGCCAGCGGCGGCATAACCAGCCTTTGCTGTCCCCCCGACACCGATCCGGTGATTGACACCCCGGCCGTGGTCGAACTGATCAACCAGCGCAGCAGAGAATCCGGCAAAACAAAAGTACACACCCTGGGCGCGCTGACCAAAAACCTCGAAGGCAAACAACTCTCGGAGATGTACGCCTTGAAGGAAGCCGACTGTATCGGCGTCAGTAACGGCTACGCGCCGATGGATAACAGTGAAACACTGAGACGCTGTTTTGAATATGCCGCAAGCTGCAAACTGCCCGTTTTTCTCTTTGCCGAGGACCTCAATTTACGCAACAACGGCTTAGTCCATGAAGGGCCGGTCAGCACCCGTCTTGGGCTGCCGCCCATACCTGAAACCGCCGAAACCGTTGCCGTGAGCCGCGCATTACTCATTGCCGAACAAACCGGCGTCCACGTTCATTTTTGCCGTCTTTCGACTGCGCGAGCCGTGCAAATGATCGCCGCCGCCAAAAAACAAGGAATAGCGGTCAGCGCCGACGTCAATATCTGTCAACTACACCTGAGCGATCTGGACGTCGACAATTACAACGGCCTGTGCCACTTGCGCCCGCCTCTCAGAACCCGGCACGATCAGGAGGCGCTCATTGACGGAATCAAATCAGGCACAATTTCGGCGGTGTGCTCCGATCACCAGCCGCACGACGCCGATGCAAAAGCCCTGCCCTTCACCATTGCCGAACCGGGCGCGTCCACCATTGAACTATTGCTGCCACTCATGCTGCATTTAGTCAACAGCAACAAGCTCGAACTGGATAGCGCATTATCCGCAATCACCCACCGGCCGGCGGAAATCATGGACATTTCCACCGGCACGCTTGCCGTTGGCGCCCCTGCCGACCTGTGTCTGATCGATCCAAGCCACGAATGGACTATACGCAATGCCGGCTTACGCAGTGCCGGAAAAAATTCCCCGTTTGACGGATGGAAAATAAAAGGCAACGTGACCCGCACCCTGTTAGACGGTGAAACCACCTTTGAGCAAACACCGGCATGAAGCCGCCCGCCACCAGAAACACCATTTTCCCGGAGTTGGCCGCCATTATCGAGCACATACCCTGTCCGGGGCAACAGTACCATTTACACCTGCAAGCGCCCTTGACCTCGGCCCATGCAAAACCCGGAACCTTCGTACACTTGCAGTGCGCCCCCCTGCTGCCCATGCGCCGTCCCATGTCGATAATGCGCAGCAATGCCGGCGAGCAAACCATTGACGTTCTCTATAAAGCGCACGGAAAAGGGGCAAACCTGCTTACCCGAAAGAAAAAAGGCGAAACCATAGACCTGCTGGGACCCATAGGCGCCCCTTTCAAACTGTCCGGTTATCGCAAACACCCGCTGTTACTCGGTGGCGGGGTAGGCATACCGCCGATGATATTCCTGGCCGAGCACATCAAAAACACCACTGCAAACACCTGGCCGCTGGCACTGATGGGCTCCGAGGTGCCGTTTCCATTCAAGCCCCGCCCCTCACAGATCCTGGTGCCCGGCATACCCAAAGACGTGATCGCCTGCATGCCTCTGCTGGATAGCTGGGGAATTGCCTCGCGTTTATCCAGCCTGCAACAATATGGCGGCTGCTACCAGGGCTATGTTACCGATCTTGCCCGCCGGTGGCTGCAAGACCGGCAGCAACATCAAGACGTAGAGCTCTTCGCCTGCGGTCCGGTAGCCATGTTGCAAGCCGTCGCAAAACTGGCGCAGGAATACCGGCTTCCATGCCAGATCTGCATTGAAGAATACATGGCCTGCGCCGTCGGAGGCTGCGCCGGCTGCATCGTACCGGTGCATACCGATGCCGGAATAGCGATGCAACGAGTCTGTGTAGACGGGCCGGTATTCGAGGCAAATGCCGTGTATCCGGGTAAAGCCCCTGCCGCATAACCGGCCTACCGCTTAGCCAAAATTGATCTTGGCTTCGAGATTGGTTCTGGAATCCGCATTTTCCAGCGCTTCCTCCAGCGAAATATGCCCATCCTTATGCAGATTGAACAGCGCCATATCGAAAGTTTGCACCCCCCGCTGACCACTTTGCTCCATTGCATTTTTAAGCTCGTTGATCTCACCCTTCAGGATCAACTCGCCGATATGCGGCGTATTGATCAGGATCTCTATCGCCGCACAGCGCTTTCCATCCAGCCTCGACACCAGCCGTTGCGATATAACCGCGCGGATATTCAGCGACAGATCCATAAATAACTGCTTATGCATATCCGGCGGGAACAAATTGATCACACGCTCCATTGCCTGATTGGCATTATTTGCATGCAAGGTCGAGATCGCCAAATGTCCGGTATTGCACAACTCGAGCGCGGCCTCCATCGTCTCACGGTCCCGTATCTCACCGATCAAAATAACATCCGGCGCTTCCCGCAGCGAGGCCCGCAATGCGTTGCGGTAGGACATCGTATCCACCCCGACTTCACGCTGATTGATGATCGACTTCCGGTTGGGATGACTGAATTCAACCGGATCCTCGATAGTCAGAATATGCCCGGTCATACTTGCATTACGATGATCGATCATCGCCGCCAACGTGGTGGACTTCCCCGAACCCGTTGCGCCCACCATCAAGATCAGCCCGCGCTTATGGCATATTAACTCCCTCAATATATCCGGCAGGCTCAGATCATCGATCGTAGGGATATCCGAAGGAATACGCCGCAAAACCATACCCACGTCACCGCGCTGCCTGAACACATTAATGCGAAAACGACCCGAGCCGTCCGCCAGAGCGATCGCAAAATCGCACTCCATGGTTTTTTCAAAATGCTGCGTCTGCTTCTCATTCATAATCCCATAGGCCGCCGCCTTGGAAATTGCATCGGTCAGCACGGTTTGGCCTATCGACACCATCTTACCCTCGATCTTCATCTTGATCGGCGCCCCCGTTGTAAAAAACAGATCGGAGGAATTTTTTTCCACCATCAACTTCAGATAAGGGGTAATATCCACGCCGTTACTTTCAACCGGTTTTCTGTCAACCCGCCCGCCGGATTAACGCATCATCCCCGAATCTTCTTCCTCTTCATTCAGAGAGAGATGATCCACGTCGTCCCGCAGATCCTTACCCTTGGACGCCTTGCCCTGAAGTTTGATTTTCAAGCGCAATTCATTCATTGAATCGGCATTTCTCAACGCCTCCTCGTAAGCAATCTTATCTGCCTCAAACAGATCGAACAAAGCCTGATCGAAAGTCTTCATCCCCATCTGATTCGACTTTGACATAATCGATTTTATCTCATGCACCTCACCCTTCAGGATCAGATCAGAAATCAACGGCGAGTTCAACAATATCTCTATCGCCGCCACGCGCCCCTTGCGGTCGGGCGTCTTCAACAGCCGCTGTGAAATAACCGCCTTAAGATTCAGCGACAAATCCATCAACAATTGCTGTTTTCTCTCTTCCGTGAAAAAGTTAATAATACGATCCAGCGCCTGGTTGGCATTATTCGCATGCAAAGTTGCCATTGCCAGGTGTCCGGTTTCAGCGAATGCAATGCCAAACTCCATGGTTTCCCGGTCGCGGATCTCACCCAGCAAGATCACATCCGGCGCCTGCCGCAGAGTATTCTTCAGTGCGATATCCCAATCATCCGTATCCACACCCACCTCACGCTGCATCAAGATACAATTCTTATGCGGATGCACATACTCGATAGGGTCTTCAATCGTAATGATATGCCCGTAACTATTCCGGTTGCGATGATCGATCATTGCCGCCAGCGAAGTTGATTTCCCCGAACCGGTTCCGCCCACCATGATCACAAGACCATTCTTGGTCATAACCACTTCCTTCAGCACCGATGGCAATCCCAGCTTATCCATATCCGGGATCTCCGTTTCGATTACCCGCAGCACCATACCGCAATGCCCCTGCTGTATAAACGCATTGGCGCGAAAGCGGCCAATACCGACCGGCGCGACCGCAAAATTACACTCCTTGGTTGCCTCATATTCCTTCAACTGCTTATCATTCATCACCGCATACACCATTGCCTTGGTATTTTCGGAGCTCAACTCCGTCTTTGACAACGGCGTCATCTTGCCGTGAATTTTCATTGCCGGCGGATAGTTCACCGTGATAAACAAATCCGAGCCCTCCTTTTCCACCATCAACTTAAGAAGATCCCGCATAAATTTTATCGCCTGTTCTCGTTCCATAATTGCCTCTCCGTTGCTATATTCTCATTCAGAATGCGTCTTTATTTGCCGCCTTACTACGCGCTTCAAGTCTATCCACCGCACCCTTGGTAATCAGCTTTTGCAAATCCTGATCCAGGGTATGCATACCGAACTGGTGTCCCGTTTGTATTGCCGAATACATCTGCGCAATTTTATTCTCACGAATCAGGTTCCGAATTGCCGGGGTGCCAATCATGATCTCATGTGCCGCCACACGCCCGCCGCCCTTTTTCTTCAGCAGGGTTTGAGAAATAACCGCCCGCAGCGACTCCGACAACATAGCCCGAATCATATCCTTCTCCTCCGCCGGGAACACGTCCACAACCCGGTCGATAGTTTTCGCCGCCGAGCTCGTATGCAAAGTGCCGAACACCAGATGGCCGGTCTCCGCGGCCGACAACGCCAGGCGAATCGTCTCCAGATCGCGCATCTCACCCACCAGGATCACATCCGGATCCTCGCGCAGGGCCGAACGCAGCGCCTCATTAAACCCAAGAGTATCCCGATGCACCTCCCGCTGGTTAATCAGACACTTTTTACTCTCATGGACAAACTCAATCGGATCTTCCACCGTCAGAATATGCCCGTACTCCGACTCATTCTTATGGTTCACCATTCCGGCCAGGGTCGTTGACTTTCCCGAACCCGTTGGCCCGGTTACCAGCACCACACCGCGGGGATAATCTGAAATTTCCTTAAGTATACTTGGCGCCTTCAACTGCTCCAGCGACAGAATTTCCGAAGGAATCGTCCTGAACACCGCGCCGAAGCCCCGGTTTTGATTAAAAGAATTGACGCGGAAACGCGCCAGATTAGGGATCTCAAACGAAAAATCACACTCCAGAAACTCCTCGAAGTCCTTACGCTGCTTATCATTCATGATATCATAAACCATATCATGCACGTCCTTATGCTCCAACGCCGGAACATTGATCCGCCGGACGTCCCCATCCACCCGGATCATTGGCGGCAGCCCTGCCGACAAATGCAGATCCGAACAACCATTTTTGACACCAAATGCCAACAGTTCACCAATATCCATTTACTACTCCCAATCAGTCAACGATCATATCTTAAAGAGAAAAAAACCTTTCACGTCAAACAATACTCCGAATAAAAGCATAATACTGATATTTTAGACCATAGACCAGTCCTAAAACCAGAGCCGAGCCATGAAAAAAATTGCCGCAGCCCTCAATAGAACCCGGCAGCAGATCCGCGCCGCCGAAACCGAATACGGCCGTCCTCAAAACTCAGTACGCCTGATCGCCGTCAGCAAAACCAGAAACATCGAAGAAATAACCCAGGCTGCCCAGCAAGGGCAGCAGGATTTCGCCGAAAATTACCTGCAGGAAGCCCTGCAAAAAATACCCGCGATCACCCACCCGGAAATAATCTGGCACTTCATCGGCCCGATACAATCCAACAAAACCCGCCTGATCGCCGGCAACTTTCATTGGGCGCACACCGTTGACCGCCCGAAGACCGCTCGCCGCCTGAACGACGCCCGTCCCGCCGCCGTCCCGCCGCTGAACATCTGCATACAAATCAACCTCAGCGGCGAAACCAGCAAATCCGGCATACACCCATCCGAATTGGACGACCTCATCGAAGCCATCACCCCCCTGCCCCGGCTGCGCCTGCGCGGCCTGATGGCGCTACCGGCCCCTGGCGGCGACTTCCACCGGCAATGCGCCGCCTTCACCCCGCTGCAAGCCCTGTTTGACCAAAAAAAAGCCCTGTCCCCGCATTGGGACACTCTCTCCATCGGCACCACCGCCGACACAAAAGCCGCCATAGCCTGCGGCTCCACCATGGTCCGCATTGGCACCGGCATCTTTGGCCCCCGCCACCCTGCCACCTTCCAACCGCCCCCTGTGCCAGGGAGACGTCCCGATGCCTTTTAGCCACATCAATACCTGCAATACTTTTCCACAAAGGCAAAGACAACATATAAATTGCAGGGGATGACGATGGCGAGTGTAACGATCTCGGTGCACAGGCTGATCATCGCTCAGGCTGTAGAATGGCTCTGATGGACTCATCGTCCAGATGGGGATAGACAGCACGCGATTTTCTGAATAATGCCTGCGCAGTGTCTTCGTCGCCCAGGCGAAGCTGCAAGAGCCCTTGCAGATAGATAAACCAGCCCTGCCACTTCCTGCGAATGAACCTGTCTTGCCGGTGCTGCACCTCCCCGAGCCATGCTTCAACCCGGGCAAAATGCGAATCATTGCCGTGCTTTAGCAACACTTCCGCCATCCCGATAAGAGAGAATACCTCCCGATTTGCCAGTTCAAGCGCATATTGCATCCGTTTTAGCAGTACCGGGTTACCCACCAAGACGACGTATCCCAGATAGACACCATATGTGTAGAGCAACTCGTTCCGGCGTATACGCTCCCATCTGTTGACGGGTTTCAGGTGCACGAGGTATTCGAAATAGCGCTCGCCCGCCGCATTGGGCTTCAACTCCACGGTGCCGGGTTTGGCGCCGCGAATAAATTCCTTGACGAAACCGTGGTGGCGAGCGCCGTAGTTTGGCAATCCCTCATCGATCGTGAAGAATACGGTGCGCTCGGTTCCGTCGATGAACTCCCGCAGGATTTCCTCTTTGCGCTCCTGGGGCAACCAAAACCCATACAGACGTTTCCCATAAGCCAGGCCCTTCTGGTTCAGCAGGGTGATATCCGTCCGGCGCTGCTCGACAAAGTGGTAGTATCCCAGAGAAAACGTATCCACATCGCCATAGACGAACAGTACCGTATCCTGAGGCAGCAGGCTGAATATCGTATCGGCGTAGCGCTGTGTGAAGTCGCTGGCGGAGCGGTCGTTCAAACGCCAGTTCGCCTGCATCAGGAAGACGACCATGCCCGCCGCCGCCACGCCGGTCACGACCCAGACGCGCCGGTCGGCAAAGACGCTGAACCGGTCGCGCACATATCCAGACAGAAATTCCAGGCCGACCGCCAGCCAGAGAGCTGCCATCCCGTAGCAGACCAGTGAATAGGGGCGAAATATCGTGACCTGAAACGCATCAAATTCGCGGGCGAGCAACAGGATCAGCATAAGGCTGTTGCCCACAAACACAAGCAGGCCCGAAGCCGCCTCGCTCAGTCGCTGCCGCGCCAGAACGACGAGGCCCAACAGGGCAAGCAGGCAACCCGGCGGCGTCAATTGCCAGAAGAATTGCCTGCCAAACCATTGCAGGTACGCAAGGCGGTCCAGCCAGCCCGAGATGGGATTGGTATCGACTTCCGAATAACCGCTTCGGCTGACATAGAACCAGAATCCCTCCCAATTCGTGATCGGGCCGTAGAAGCTGATGAGCGGCTCCGACCAGGAGCGCAATACCATCCACATATAGGGCAGCGCCGCGGCCAGCAGGGCAACCGCAACCAGCAGCGGCAGCCTGGGGAGCAGCGTCTTGCGCACCGGCAGGGCAGCCAGCAGCAGGCCCGGAAAGGCCAGGACCATCAGCGGCAGGTGGTTCGCCAGGCTTAACCCGTACACCGCTGCGGCCGCGAGCCAGATAGCGGATTGTGCCGGGTGGCGAACGCCATGGAGGATCAGCGCATAGACCGTGAACAGCAGCAGCGCATTGAGCGTGTAGATTTCGGTGATGATGGCCTGCGACCAGAAATGCTCCGAGGCGCCCAACAGCCAGGCGGCGGCCAGGGCCGGCAGCCAGCCGGTGCGCAGCAAACGGGCGCACAGATACACCATGCCGCACGTCAGCGCGCCGAACACCGCGCTCGACAGATGACCGGCGAACGCCGGTGTGCCAAAGGGAAGCCAGGTGAACAGATGGTTCAACAGCGTATGCAGCGGATAACCGGGCGGGTGGGCGATGCCGAGATGCGATGCGACCATCAGGAACAGGCCGTCGTCCTCCAGAACGACCGTGTGCGGCAGCGTGCGCACATAGAGCAGCAAAGGGCCGATCACCGCCGCCGCCAAGGCCAAAGCGTCGCATCGGCGTATCGCCGGCAAGGCGAAGCGGTTCGTGACAGAGGTCACCACGCCGGGCATTCGAACAGGCCTCACGATGCCGTGCGAATTTGCCTCACCGGAGGCGTGACCACACCAGCGCCGAAGAGACGGCGTAATTCCAGACCGCCGCGATAACAGCCCCCAGAAACCCTGCCGCCCACCATTGCAGGCCATGCTCATGGACAAAGGTCGCAACGCCGATGCTCGCGAACGCACCGGCAGCACAGATGAGGACAAACTTAACAAGGCCTTTCGCATAGGCGGCCCCGGTCAGGCGCCTGTCGCGGTGCGTGAACAGGTTGTTGAACGTGTAGTTCGAGATCATGGCGGTGAAGGTTGCCACCGTCTGTGCCCACAGGAATGCGATCCCTGCGAAATTCACGAGCAGGCCCAGTATCGCGAGATGGATGACCACCCCGCTTCCCCCGACCGCAACGAACATGAGAAAGCGGACAGGAACATAGCGGCCCAGGGTCTTGTCGAGCAGCAGCGTCAGGTATTCCAGCATCACCAGGGCATTGAGCTTGCTCTCGCCCGCGTTTCGCTGGCGAAAGGTGTAGGGAAGCTCAATCACTTGCACCGGCCGGTCAATCGATGATACGAGGTCAAGCAGTATCTTGAACCCGATCCCCGACATCCGGCCAGCGGCTTCCTCGAAAAGATCACGCCGGAGCATGAAGAAACCGCTCAACGGATCCGTGAGGCGGGTCTTGAGGATCGCTTGCCCGAGGCGTGTTCCCATCCTGCTGAGATAACGCCGATCCGCGCGCCAGTCGCCGACGCTCCCACTCGGGAGAAAGCGGCTGCCGTTCACGAGTTCCGCCTTGTTGTCCTTCAGGGCGGCGAGCATCTCGCCCAGCAGGGTTTCGTCGTGTTGCAGGTCGGCATCCATGACGGCGAGGCAGGGCGAGGACGATGCCAATAGCCCCTCAATACAGGCGGACGCCAAGCCGCGCCGCCCGACGCGGCGGATATAACGCACATGTCCGAACCGGGCCGAAAGGGTATGAAGCACGTCAAGCGTCCCGTCGTGGGAGTCGTCATCAACGAACAACGCTTCCCACGACACGCCGTTGAGCGCCGTTGCCAGCCTGTCAAGCAGCGGCTCGATATTGTCCCGCTCGTTCAATGTCGGGATAACGATGGTGAGCTCAGCGTCCCCTGCACACATGCTGGATATATTTGACAGAAAAAGTTTTTATTTTTTAATGATTTGACGGAGTAGCGTTACCCTGGCCCGACAGGCGGCTAGTCCGGCTTTTTGTCTTTGTTGCCGGCGGTTGAGTTCGTCGAAGCCTCGAGAAAGTTTTCCTGCATCTGTTTCCACATTTGCAGGTTTTTTTCGGTTATTGCAGTCATTGCGGCGATCGGGTTGGCGGTGACGACCGAGTGCAGGTGTTTGTGTAATTCGCTTTGCTGGGTGACAAGCAGGTCTATGCTTTTTTGCAGAAAGTCCGCCGCGGCCGATTGTATTGAATCGCCATAGAGTCGAATGATGTGGGACAGGGAATCGGTGGAGAACAGAGGGGCGTTGCTGTGCTCCCGTTCGGTAATGATCTGTAAGAGGATGCTGCGGGTCAGGTCTTCTTCGGATTTGACGTCTCGTACCATAAATTCTTCGCCGTCCAGCACCAGTTTTTTTACGTCTTCCAGTGTGATGTATCGGCTCTTCCTGGTGTCATATAGGCGGCGGTTGGGGTATTTTTTGATTATGCGTTTATCACTCATGGTGCCATTTTTGCGCCGGAGATTACATGTGTTGGCCGCCGTTGACGGCCAGGTTGGCGCCGGTGATGAAACCGGATTCGCCGGAACAAAGAAAGTCGACAATAGCGGCAATTTCTTCAGGGGTGCCCAGGCGCCCGACGGGGATTTCGGCGATAATGCGCTCGCGGATGGGTTCGGCTATGTTCATTACCATGTCGGTGGCAATATAGCCGGGTGAGACTGTGTTGACGGTTACGCCTTTTGCGGCTACTTCCTGCGCCAATGCCATGGTGAAGCCGTGCATGCCGGCCTTGGAAGCGGCATAGTTGGTCTGGCCAATCTGGCCTTTTTGTCCGTTGATCGATGAGATGTTGATAATGCGCCCCCAGGCTCGTTCGATCATGCCTTCGATCACGTGCCGGGTGACGTTGAACAGGCCGTCAAGATTGATTCTTATTACTTCATCCCATTTGTCTCTGCTCATCTTTTTGAACATGCCGTCGCGGGTGATACCGGCATTGTTGACCAGTATGTCTATAGGGCCCAGATCGTCGTTTATCCGGGCTACCATTGCTTCGCATGCCTGGTAATCGGAGACGTCGGCCTGGTAGATTTTTATATCGATGCCCTTGCTACCGGTCTCTTTGTGCCATTTTTCGGCTTTTTCTTTGTTGCGGTAGTTGGTGGCGACTCTGATCCCCGCCTGCGCCAGTTTCAGGCATATGGCGGCGCCAATGCCTCCGGTTCCACCGGTGACCAGGGCGACTTTATCGCCGGGTGTGTCTGTCATGATTCTTTCTCCACGGCGAGTGCGACGCCCTGACCGCCGCCTATACATAATGTGACGAACCCTTTTTTGGCATTCCTGCGCTTCATTTCGTGCAACAGCGTTACCAGGGTTCGACAGCCGGATGCGCCGATAGGGTGTCCCAGCGCAATGGCGCCGCCGTTGACGTTGACTTTTTCCGGGCTCCAGTCCAGTTCCTGATTGACCGCTATCGCCTGGGACGCGAAAGCTTCGTTGGCTTCAATCAGGTCGAGATCGGCAACGCTCCACCCGGCCTTGTCGAGGCATTTTCTGGATGCGGGGATTGGTCCGGTGCCCATGATTTTCGGATCGACACCGGCGCTGGCATAGGATTTGATGATTGCCATCGGGGTAAGTCCAAGCTGTCTGGCCGTGTCTGCGGACATGACCAGTACCGCTGCGGCTCCGTCGTTAAGTCCGGATGCGTTGGCCGCGGTAACGGTTCCGGTCTTGCTAAAGGCCGGGCGCATTTTTGCTATGCCTTCGGCGGTTACGCCGGCGCGTGGAAATTCGTCCTTGTCAAAGATAAGCGGTTCTCCTTTTCGCTGTGGGATCTCTATAGGCACAATCTCTTCTTGAAATTTTCCCGCATCGATTGCCGCTTCAGTCTTTTGCTGGGTTTCTGCGGCAAACCGGTCCTGGGCTTCCCTGGATATCTTGTATTGGTCGGCGACGTTTTCTGCGGTGATGCCCATGTGTATGTCGTTGAATGCGTCCCAGAGACCGTCAACAATCATCGAGTCCCGCAGGTTCCAATCGCCCATTTTTACGCCGTTGCGTGACCGAGGCAGGACGTGGGGAGACAGGCTCATGTTTTCCTGCCCGCCGGCTACGATGATATTGGCATCATTGCAGGTAATGGCCTGGGCGGCGAGATGTACGGCCTTCAGGCCGCTGCCACAGACTTTGTTGATCGTCATGCTGGGCATGGTGTGCGATAAACCGGCTGCAATTGCGGCCTGCCGAGCGGGATTTTGACCGGCTCCGGCGGTCAATACCTGGCCGAATATTACTTCGTCGATTTGTTCCGGTTTTACCCCGGCGCGTTCCAGAACAGCTTGTATAACCTTTGCCCCGAGGATATGGGCAGGCACGGTGGACAAACCTCCGCCAAAATTTCCGATTGCAGTTCGGGCGGCGGAAATGATTACTGCGTTGTTAGTCATAGTGTTTCTCTCCTGGTTGAGTGAGCCTGATGGCTCTCTTGCATGGGCCGGTTTCGTCGCGGCAGGGTAAATATATCAGTAAATGTCGGTGGAATGCCACGATTTTAACGCAATTCATGGGTTCCCCGGTCCGGCCGGTTCCGGGGTCTCCATTGTGTCTTTATATATGTATGGCACGTTTCTCTACTGCCAGCGCCGCTTCATGCATGGCCTCGGACAAGGTCGGATGGGCATGAATCGTCCGGGCCAGGTCTTCGACGCAGCCGTCAAACTCCATGGCCAGCACCGCTTCGGCGATCAGTTCGGAGGCGCCCGGACCAAGGATGTGTATGCCCAGTATCCGGTCTGTTCGGCTGTCTCCGAGAATTTTTACCTGTCCGGTTGTTTCGCCGCTTGCCCTGGCCCGGCCCGAGGCGATGAACGGGAAGGAGCCGCTACGATACTGGATCCCGGCTTCCTGTAATTCTTGTTCTGTTTTCCCCACCCAGGCGATTTCAGGCCAGGTGTAAATGACCCAGGGAACGTGTTCCAGATTGATGTGGGTGGTATGTCCGGCAATTTGTTCGGCGACCGCTACGCCTTCTTCCGATGCTTTGTGTGCGAGCATGGGGCCGCGAACTACATCGCCGATTGCATAGATATTAGGCAGGTTGGTTTTGCAGGTTTCGTCAACAATAATAAATCCGCGCTCATCCAGTTGGAGTCCGCATTCCGCCGCGCCGAGTCCTTCTGTGTTGGGGCTTCTGCCCACGGCAACGATGAGCTTGTCCACCATGATCTGCTGTTTGGCTTCGGCGTCCTGATAGTTGACGGTTACTTTTCGGTTGTTGCTGCCGGTGCCCGTTACCCGCGCGCCCAGATTTATGGTCAATCCCTGTTTGGCGAAGGTGTTTTTTGCCATTTGGGCAATGTCGCGATCCAGCGGGGCGAGGAAGTCGGGCAGAGCTTCCAGCATGGTTACCTGGGAACCGAGGCGGCTCCAGACGCTGCCGAGTTCCAGTCCGATGACGCCGGCGCCGATGATACCCAGAGTTTGCGGCACTTCGTCAAAGGCCAATGCGCCGGTTGAATCTACGATCAGGTTTTGATCGATGTTCGCCGATGGTATTTTGGTCGGCACCGAGCCGGTGGCGATAATAATATGACCGGCGGTAACGGTGGTTTTTTCCGGATGCTCCTCCGAGGCGGGATTGATTTCTATTTCGGTGTTGGATAGCAGTTTTGCATGTCCCTTCAGCCATTCGATCTTGTTTTTTTTGAACAGGCTGGCGATCCCCTGGGTCAATATCTGCACGATTTTCTGTTTGCGTCCGATCATTTTGGGGACATCGATGGTTGCGGCGTTAATGTTGATGCCGTGCTCGACCGCCTGATGCTTGATATGGGAAAAATGATGTGAGGAATCGAGCAGGGCCTTGGAGGGAATGCAGCCTACATTTAAACAAGTGCCGCCAAGAGCGGGTTTGCCGGATTCGTTGATCCAGCTTTCAATGCAGGCGGTCTTGAGTCCCAACTGGGCGCAACGGATTGCGGCAACATATCCGCCGGGCCCCGCACCGATTACTACGACGTCGTATGTATTCATTGCTGTTCTCTAGTGTTGTGTCGGTTTGATGGTCACTGGTGTTAAATTTGTAATAGCAGCCGCGCCGGATCTTCCAACTGGTTTTTGATTGTTGCCAGATATTGTACCGCTTCCCGGCCGTCAATAATCCGATGATCATAGGATAAGGCGAGATACATCATCGGCCGGATCACTATTTGACCGTTCTCTGCTACGGGGCGATCCTGAATTTTGTGCATGCCCAGGATGGCGCTCTGAGGGGGGTTGATTATCGGGGTGGAAAGCAATGATCCGAATATGCCGCCGTTGCTGATTGTGAAGGTGCCACCGTCCAGATCGGCGATCTCCAATTTTCTGTTCTGTGCCTTTTCACCATAGTCGCGAATTTTTGCTTCAATTTCGGCCAGTGACAGCAAGTCGGCATCCCGGATTACCGGCACGACTAATCCATGCGGGGAGCTGACGGCGATGCCGATATCGAAGTAGCCATGATAAACGATATTGTCGCCGTCCACCGAGGCATTCACCAATGGGAATTGCTTCAGCGCTTCCACGGCGGCCCTGGTGAAGAAGGACATGAAACCGAGTTTGACCTGGTGCTTCCTGGCAAATTCGTCTTTGTATCGTGCGCGAATGTCCATCACGGTCTGCATATTGACTTCATTGAAGGTGGTGAGCATGGCGTTTTCATGTTGCGCGGCTAACAGGCGCTCCGCTACACGTTTGCGCAGGCGAGTCATGGCTACTTTTTCTTCGGGGCGATTCTCCGTCACATTGCCGGGTGTGAGTATTGCGGGTGTTGCCGCCGCTTCTGCCTGGTTTTCCGTTGCGGGTTGTTCCGGTTCGGCGCTGCCGGTATCCGCTATGGGTTCCGGCTCCGATTCCGGCTCCGTTGGGGTGGTTTTTTGCTTGTCGTTTTCGATAAAGTCGATGACATCTTCTCTGGTGATGCGGCCATCATCACGCTTTGTCGGGATGTTCTCGATATCGAGTTGGTGCTCCTCGATCAGGTTTCTTACAACCGGACTTAATTTGAGTATTGACTCGGTTTGTGCTTCTTCCTCTTCCATGTTTTCCATTTCCGGCAGTGATTGTTGTGCCCGTTCTTCGATGAATGGTTCCGGCTCTGTGATATTCGCCTCGGTGTCAATGTGTGCGATGATCTCATCGCTTTGCACGGATTCACCGTTGTTTTTAATGATCCCGGAGAGAACACCGTCCTTTAATGCGGCGATCTCCAGTGTCACTTTGTCTGTTTCAATATCGACCAGACTGTCTCCGTGTTTTACCGGGTCACCTACTTTTTTGTGCCAGTCCATCAATGTCGCTTCGGCAATAGACTCTGCAAGCAGGGGAACTCTTACTTCAATTATCACAATGGCTGCCTTTTGTTAGTTGTGTGGTCTAATTATAATGAGTTTTTTCATTATGGGTAGTGGATGGTGCGTTTTCTTGTGCATGGTTATTTCAATTGTACCGGGTGCGCGGCTTTTTTGCCAATCGCTTTTGCCGCGTCCCGGTTTGGGGATGGATATCCAAAGCGGATGCGGTATTTGTTGATCCTGCCGGCTTTGCTTGCAAGCGGGATGAGCATTGCCGAGCCTGTGCTGCACGTCCGGGACGGCGACAGCCTGGTAATCGCTGCGGGCGGGCAGGAAGTGGATGTGCGCCTGGCAGGTGTCGATGCCCCGGAGTTCAAGCAACCGGGCGGGGATGAGGCCCGGGCGGCGCTGGTCAATCTGGTCAATGGCCGGGAGGTGGAGTTGGAATTGGTCGGCAGTGATAAGTACCGGCGTATGGTCGCGGTGGTTTCTGTGGGAGGGGTCAATGTCAATGCCGAGATGGTGCGCATGGGTCTTGCCTGGGTGCGCCGGGCGTATAACCCTGCGCCGGAGTTGATCCGTCTGGAGGATCAGGCGCGGAAAAACGGTCTGGGTCTGTGGGCGGAGGAGGAGCCGGTGCCGCCCTGGGTCTGGCGGCGAATGCATCCCCGTCGTTTGGCGGATCGGATTAATTTGTCCGCGATCCCCAAGGTGGAATGCGGAAGCAAACGTTATTGCCGGGAAATGGAAGTCTGTGAGGAGGCGATTGCATTCCTGCGGCAGTGTAAGTTGAAGCGCATAGACGGCGACAATGACGGGGTCCCCTGCGAGAGACTCTGTAGAAATTTTCGATAGTTTTCGGGTGCGTGTTATCAGGCGCTCTTTTCCTGTGCCTGCTGTTTGTCCAGTTGCAGCGCCTCCATAATCAGTTGCTTTTGCTGTTTCTGGTGCAGGGAGAAGTGTCCGGTGGCCGGCGAGGCCGAATACATGCGCCCGGCATATCGAAAAGTATGATGTGGTTCCAAACATCCCATCATGGTGCGGTTCGATAGCATGTAATACCAGCTTCCCTGGTTTTTGGGTTCTTCCTGGGCCCAGATCACTTCCTTCAGGTTCGGGTAGCTTTTGAGCAGCGCCCGTATGTGAGTGGTGGGAAATGGGAATAGCTGCTCGATTCTGGCAATGGCGATATGGTCGATTTTGTGCTCTCGCCGTTGTTCCAGTAGATCGAAATAGACCTTGCCGCTGCATATCAGCAACCGGGTGATCTTGTTTTTGTCAAGGTCGTCGATTTCATCGATGACGTTGTAGAAATGGCCGTGCGCCAGATCGTCCAGCGTTGAGAATGAAATTTTTCTGCGCAACAGGCTTTTCGGGGTCATCACGATCAGCGGTTTGCGGTACGGTCTCAATACCTGCCGCTGCAGCATGTGGAACATTTGCGCGGGGGTGCTGGGATAGCAGACCTGGATGTTTTCTTCGGCGCAAAGTTGCAGGTAGCGTTCCGGCCTGGCAGAGGAGTGTTCCGGTCCCTGTCCGTCATGACCGTGCGGCAGGAATACAACCAGGCCGCACAGACGGCTCCATTTTGTCTCACAGGAGCTGATAAACTGGTCAAAGACAACCTGGGCGCCATTGGCGAAATCGCCGAATTGCGCTTCCCAGATTACCAGGGTATCCGGTGAGGCGCTGCTGTAGCCGTAGTCGAATGCCAGCACTGCTTCTTCCGACAGGGTTGAATTGATCACCAGAAAGGAGGGCTGGTCGTTTTTGATGTGTTGCAGGGGCAGATAGGTGTCTCCGTTATTTTGATCGTGTACCACGGCATGGCGGTGAAAGAAGGTGCCCCTGCCGCAGTCCTGGCCTGAAATGCGCACCGGATGGCCTTTGTCAAGCAAGGAGGCATAGGCCATGGTTTCCGCATAACCCCAATCCATCTCCAACTCTCCTTGTCCCATTTTGCGGCGCGCTTCGATGATCCTGTTGACGGCCGGATGCAGTGCGAAGCCGTCCGGCAACGTGGTGATCCGCTCGGATAATCGGCCGATTGTTTCCTTGTTTATAGTGGTGTCGGCCTGGTCGGTCCAATGGGTGCCGGTATACGCAGAGTAATTGAGCAGGAATTCGGGACTGGAATGTTCCGCGTGTGTTCCCGCCACGCTTTTGTTGGATTCAAGGGATTCGAGATAATTTGTTTTGATGTTGTTTGCGTCTTCTTTGCTAAGAATGCCTTTATCGATAAGGGCACCGGTGTATTGGGCCCGCACTCCGGTGTGGTTTTTGATCTTTTGGTACATGACGGGCTGCGTGGTAGAAGGCTCGTCCGCCTCGCTGTGGCCATGTCTGCGATAGCAGACCATATCAATGACTACGTCTTTTTTGAATTCCATTCTGAAATCGAGCGCCAGTTTGGCGATATATACCACCGCTTCCGGATCGTCCGCGTTTACGTGGAATATCGGCGCCTGTACCATCTTGGCAATATCGGTGCAATACAGGGTCGAGCGGGAATCGACCGGATCGCTGGTGGTAAATCCAATCTGGTTGTTGACCACGATATGCACCGTGCCGCCGGTGGTATAGCCTCGGGTCTGCGATAGGTTGAGGGTTTCCATAACGACACCCTGTCCGGCAAAAGCGGCGTCACCGTGAATCAACACCGGCAATACCTGGTTGCGCTTGCCGTCATTGCGGCGGTCCTGGCGGGCGCGAACCGATCCCTCCACGACCGGGTCAATGATTTCCAGATGCGACGGGTTGAATGCCAGTGTCAGGTGGATGCTGCCGCCGGGGGTGCGGATATCGGATGAGTAGCCCTGGTGATATTTGACATCACCGGATATTGTCGCGGTCTCAGCGGTTTTTCCTTCAAATTCGTCGAATAGTTCACTGGGTTTTTTGCCGATGATATTGACCAGTACGTTGATCCTTCCCCGATGCGCCATCCCGATAACGGCCTCTTTTATGTTCTGGGAACCGCCGTCCTGGATCAGTTCATCCAGCAGTGAGATCAGGCTTTCCCCTCCTTCCAGGGAGAAGCGTTTTTGACCGACATATTTGGTGTGCAGGTATTCTTCCAGCGCATTGGCCGCAATCAGGCGTTTTAGTATTGTGATCTTCTTTTTTTTGTCAAAGGCGGGCGTACTTCTGGATTCTTCCAGGCGTTTTTGTATCCAGCGTTTTTGTTCGGTTTCATTGATGTGCATATATTCGGCGCCAATGGTGCCGCAGTAGGTTTTGCCGATAATCTCCAGGATTTCCCGCAACGGGATTTCGTCGGGGGAGAACATTGAACCGGTGTTAAAGGGTTTGTCCATGTCTTCATCGCTTAATCCATGATAGGCGGGGTCCAGGTCGGGGACCTCGGGACGTTGGTATTGTCCCAACGGGTCGAGATCGGCCTGGCTATGCCCCCGAAAGCGGTATGCGTTGATAATTCGCAATACCGCCGCCTGTTTTTGGTGGGATATGGAATCTGTGGCAGGTGTGGCGGATTGGACGGTGCGATGCCGATGTCTGGCCGCCTCGTAATAGGCCTGGCGTATCGGAGTGTGTGATATATCACCTGCTGATTGGTCCTGGATGGAATCAAAATAGTCGCGCCATTCGGGTTCAATGCCATTGGGGTTGTGTAAGTATTGTTCGTACAGAGCCTCGATAAACCAGGCGTTGCCGCTATATAACCAGGTAGGCAGAGTTTTTGACATGGTTGTTGTAATTACTGATTCGGTGAAAAAATGCTTCTGATCGTCATCTGTAGTATTTGTTTGTTAGTTCATGTAATACTTGAATTATCTTTTGCAATTTTATATTAACCCAACATATTAACTCAGGATTATACCGGATTCAAGTTACACGGGCAAATTATGTTTGCCGTGATGCTATCATACACTGTATACTGCTTTTCCTTGCTATTGTTTTTGATCCATTAGCAAGAGTTCACAAAGACTAACCGGAACAGGGGGGGATGAATATGCCCGAGGAGACCGTTACGATTATCGATAACCGGACAGGCAAGCAGATTGAGTGTCCTGTTATTCAGGGTGTTTATGGCCCGTCCGTCATAGATACGAAGTCGCTTTATAAAGAACTGGGGATGTTTACCTTTGATCCCGGTTTTATGACCACGGCGTCCTGCCGGAGTGCGATTACCTATCTGGATGGGGAGAAGGGGATCCTGCTCCATCGCGGCTACCCGATTGAGCAGCTTGCTGAAAACAGCACCTATCTTGAGCTTTGTTATTTGCTGCTGTTCGGCGAGTTGCCGACGCAGGAGCAATTCGAGCGGTTTCGTCATGAGTTGAACATGCGCAATATGGTACACGAGCATCTTGAACGTTTTTATACCGGTTATCTATATGATGCCCACCCGATGTCGATTTTAGTCGGCATTACCGGCGCCTTGTCTTCCTACTACCATGAGGCGCTGGATATCCATGATCCCGAAGATCGGGAATTAACCGCAGTACGTGTCATTGCAAAAATGCCGGTTTTGGCCGCACATTGCTACAAACATGCGATGGGGCACCCCTTTGTGTATTCCAGGGATGATTTAGGGTACGTGGAAAACTTTTTGAATATGATGTTTTCGGTGCCTATGCGCAGTTATCAGCAGAATCCGGTCGCGGTAAAGGCGCTGAACCAGATGTTGATCCTGCATGCCGATCATGAGCAGAATGCCTCCACTTCTACGGTGCGTTTGTCGGGCAGCGCCGAGGCGAATCCGTTTGCCTGCATTTCAGCGGGTATAGTAACGCTCTGGGGGCGGGCCCACGGCGGCGCCAATGAGGCGGTTTTAAACATGCTGAATGAAATCGGTGACGTGAAAAATGTTTCCCGGACCGTTGAGCGTGCCAAGTCCAAGGATGATCCGTTTCGCCTGATGGGGTTCGGCCATCGCGTCTATAAAAACTTCGATCCGAGGGCGACGATTATCCGCAAGTCCTGTCATGATTTATTGGATGAGATCGATACCGTTGATCAACCCTTGTTTGAAATTGCAATGGAGTTGGAACGGATCGCGCTTGCGGATGAGTATTTTATAGAGAAGAAGCTCTATCCGAATGTCGATTTCTATTCCGGCATTATTTTGAAGGCGCTGGGCATTCCCACCTCAATGTACACGGTGATGTTTGCGTTGGCGCGCTCGGTAGGCTGGATTTCACAATGGCTGGAGATGATGAATGATGAGGATTTTAGAATCGGACGTCCGCGCCAGCTTTATGTGGGCAGGGAGACCAGGGATTATGTGCCCATTGATAAACGCGGTTAATACGGTCTTTGCGGTGCGCTCAATATCCGGTTTGAATGGGAGGGTGTCCAGGTGAAAGCGCCGGTGCGTGTTGCCGTCACGGGTGGGGCGGGGCAGATAGGTTATGCCCTGTTATTCCGCATTGCTTCCGGTCAAATGCTGGGGGCGGATCAGCCGGTGGTACTGCAACTGCTGGAAGTTACCCCGGCATTGGGGGCGCTGGAAGGCGTGGTGATGGAAATAGAGGATTGCGCATTTCCGTTGGTGTCGGGATGTATCGTTTCCGATGATGCCGGCGAGGCCTTCAGGGATGCGGAGTATGCATTACTGGTAGGCGCCAGTCCGCGCGGCCCGGGCATGGAGCGCAGTGATTTGCTGGCGGCCAACGGCGGCATCTTCAAGGCGCAGGGGCAGGCGCTGAACGATAGCGCCGCCCGGGATGTGCGGGTTGTGGTTGTCGGCAATCCGGCCAATACCAATGCATATACCGCGATGAGCAGCGCCCCCGACTTGATTCCCGGGAATTTTACCGCAATGACGCGGCTTGACCATAATCGCGCATTGGCGCAATTGGCGCAGCGTACCGATTCGCAGGTACGTGATATTAAAAAGATGACGATCTGGGGCAATCATTCCACCACGCAATATCCGGATATCAGCAATGCCACCGTTGGCGGCCGGGCGGCCGCCGATCTGATCGATCAGGATTGGTACAGGAATGAATACATCCCCCGTGTCGCCAAGCGTGGCGCGGAAATCATCAGTGTTCGCGGGGCATCCAGCGCCGCTTCGGCCGCCAATAGCGTAATAGACCATGTGCATGACTGGGTGCTGGGTACGCCGGACGGTGACTGGACCAGCATGGCCGTGCCGAGTGACGGCAGTTACGGTATTCCGAAAGACCTGGTGTATTCGTTTCCGGTGACTTGCAGCAATGGCGATTATTCTATTGTGCAGGGACTGGAGATCGATGAATTCAGCCGGGAAAAAATGGATGCAACCCGGGAGGAATTGGAAGAAGAAAGAGCGGTGATCACGAAACTGCTGGGCTGACAGTTTGTCGGACTGGCCAGGGTGCGGCATTGCATCTGCTCCAAAGTAAACTGGATTCCGTGAACATTAGATACACAGCTGTAGTAAAGGAAGAGCAAGGCGCCTGGGTAGGGTGGGTATACAGAGTGGGGGAATGCGGTGATGCCCTGATTTTACTCCCCCTCTCCCTCTGGGAGAGGGTTAGGGGTGAGGGTGGGAATCCATCCTTCTCTGCAATTCCCGCGCTCATGCAGTATCCGCGTTATCCCGGTACTACAGACTGCTGCTTTGCTATCTCAGACTGATTACCGGCCAATCCCTCTCGTCAGCCGTCTGTTTGAGTCGCGCATCCGGGTCCACGGCAAACGGGCGCTCGACCTGTTCCAGCAGGGGTATATCATTGTGGGAGTCGCTGTAAAACCAGCTTTTTTCTACATGGAATTGTTGTTGCTGCATCCATTCCCGCCATCTGCTCACCTTGCCCTGGGCAAAGGAAGGCGTGCCGGTCACTCGGCCGGTGTACCGGCCATCCTGCATTTCGGGTTCGCAGGCGATCAGGTTGTCTATATTGAATGCCTGTGCTATCGGCTCGGTCAGAAACCGGTTGGTTGCGGTGATGATCAGCAATGTGTGCCCTTTGCTGCGATGGGTTTCAATCAGTTCCGACGCCTTGGGCAGGATAATAGGGTCGATCATCTCTCTTAGATACTCATTGCGCCATTTCAGCAATGTGCCGATGTCGGTGTCCGCCAGCGGGCGCAATTGAAAGTTGAGAAATTCAAAAATATCGAGTTTGCCGGCCTGATAGTCGCGGTAGAATGCCTCGCGTTGCCCGGCTTGTTGCGATTCGGGGTCAATATGGCCATGCTTTTCGAGGAATTTCCCCCAAAGAAAGTCGCTGTCGCCGGCTATCAGCGTGTTATCGAGGTCGAATATAGCGAGCTTCATGATTCTGCCGTCATCCTGTTCTGTCTGTGGTGTGCCAGTCTAAAGAGAAAATCTTTTCCGCGAAACCGCGCATAATAACTTGCGAAGAAACCGGGAATAAATACAATGCAGGGATAGAATTTTTTATACGTATTCACCATGATAGATGCAGATGGGTTCAGGGCAAATGTGGGCATTATATTGCTCAATCGCGAAGGCCGGGTATTTTGGGCAAGGCGCCTGGGGATGAATGCCTGGCAATTTCCGCAGGGGGGGATCGATGAAGGCGAAGATCCACAAGCCGCAATGTACAGGGAGTTGAAAGAGGAAACCGGATTATCTCCTGAGCACGTTGAGGTTTTAATGAGTACCGATGATTGGCTCAGATATTACCTGCCCGGACAATTTATACGCCGCCAAAGCAAACCGGTCTGCATAGGGCAAAAACAAATCTGGTATCTGCTCAGCCTGCTGGCGCATAGCGAAGAGATCAATCTTGCGGCGACCGGCACACCGGAATTCGATCTGTGGAAATGGGTGGACTATTGGCATCCGCTGGATGCGGTCGTTTCATTCAAGCGCAACGTCTATAAACAGGCATTGACGCACTTCGCCTGCTCAGTGAGGGGCAACCCTGTTCACTCCTGTTCCCCGGCAGCAGGCGCTGATTGAGCCGGCTCCGGGGGCGCCGCATTGCGCGTTGCCATGTATCGCATCAAATTGGACAGCAGCTTATTTGCCCCTCGGTTGCTGATATTCCAACTGAATCTTCTTGCAACCTCGGGCGAATAATTTTTATGTGTGATCTCGGTGTAAAGCTGTTCGAGAATGGAAGCGCAGGATTTCATTGCGGCATCGGCCAGCCGTCTGGGATCACTGCTTTGCTCTATCCTCTTTAAGGATTCTTCCCGCAGGCAGGTATTATAATCGGCGCCGGCGGCCTGCACCATCTGATATTCTTCCTCGGTAAATGTAGCCGGATCTTTGAATTCTTCCGCCGTTGCCGGAAAAGAGATCAGCAGGAGCAGAAGCAGAAAATAACCGGGCCGGAATTTCATAGTGTCGATTGCCAAGGTATCGGTATTCAAGAATCAGCTTCCTGTTTACTCGTATTCCCGATTCAGATCAAGCCTTTTCTAACAGGCTCCGCAACATCCAGGCATTTTTTTCATGTATCTGCATCCGCTGTGTCAGCAGATCGGCGCTGGGCTCGTCGGCTGCTTCGCTGACTACCGGAAAGATGGAACGCGCCGTGCGTACCACTGTTTCCTGGCCCGTTACAAGCTGTTCGATCATTTCCTCCGCCGATGGTGTGCCCGTTTCTTCCTCTATAGAAGAGAGTTTGGCAAACTGCTGATAGGAACCCGGTGCGTTCACTCCGAGTGCGCGGATGCGCTCGGCAATCTCGTCAACTGCCGTGGCAAGTTCGGTATAATGCTGTTCGAAAAGGGTATGCAATGTCGTGAACATTGGCCCGGTCACATTCCAGTGGAAATTATGCGTTTTCAGGTACAGCGTATAACTGTCCGCCAGCAAGCGGGACAATCCCCCGGCAATGGCCTCCCGCTGCTCCCTGGAAATGCCAATATCGATTTCTGTGCTCATGATTCATCCTCCAAAGGTAATTCCGATCCATTCTAGAGCATTCCATTTCCTCCGGTAAAGATAATTATATTTATGATATTGATAGTCTTAGGCTATCAAACATCCGTCCCGCCGGGGGTTGGTATTCTTAGGGGGGCGCCTGATCGACGATGTAATCGACGGCGGCTTTGATCTCATCGGCGGACAAACTACTTCGGAAGGCAGGCATTGCGGGGAGTACGCCATCCAGGGCCGAATCGTACAGGATAATGATTCTCCGGTTGATACGGGGAGTCCAGTCTGCGGTACCCAGTTGTGGCGCGCCGGGAGAATTCGTGCTGTGGCAAAAAGTACATCTGGCATTGTACACGGTCTGACCATCCGCCGTTGAAGGAGCGGGGGTTACGCCTGATTGTTCGACGATATAATCCACGGTAGCCTCTATCACATCAGCAGTCAATCTGTCCCGGAAGGCAGGCATGAGGGGGGGCACGCCATCCAGGGCCGAGCTGTAAAGGGTGATGATTCCCCGGTTAATGCGGGGAGTCCAGTCGGAAGCGCTACCCAGTTGTGGTGCGCCGAAGAAATTGGCGGGGGCGTGGCAACCCGCACATTGGCTCTCGTATGTGGTTTCCCCGATGCTGACCATATCATCATCACCGATGGTCAGCATTGCAGGAGTGACCGTCAGAAGCGCGCTCGCTCCACTGACTGTCAGCATCTCGTCTCCCTCAACCAGTGCGTCGTCCACCGGCGACAGGCTGAACGTCCCCTCTCCGCTGTCCGCTCCCGCCGCAATCGTGATGTCAAAGGGGGCAACCGCCGCAAAATCAGCCGGGGACTCCGCACTGTCGGCGGCCACGGTCACGCTCACTGTCTGGGGAGTCGCGAATCGGCTTACTCCCTGCACGGTTGCAGTGACTGTTACAGTCTGGGCGCCGCCTTCCTCAGCCACGCTGTCCGGGCTCAAGCTCAGGCTGATGGTGTCCGGCGCAGTGTCGTCGTCGGTGATCGTCAGTGTTGCAGGATTGACGGTCAGCGTCCCGCTCGCGCCGCTGACGGTCAGGGTCTCGTTTCCTTCTGCCAGCACGTCGCTCACAGGCGACAGGTCGAAAGTCTCCTCTCCGCTGGCCGCTCCTGCCGCAATCGTGATCTCGAAGCCGGCAACCTCCGCAAAGTCAGTCGTCTCCGCACTGTCGGCGGTCACGGTCACGCTCACTGTCTGGGGAGTCGCGAATCGGCTTGCTCCCTGCACCGCAGCTGTTACTGTTACAGTCTGGGCGCCGCCTTCTTCAGTCACGCTGTCCGGGTTCAAGCTCAGGACAATGGTGTTCGGCGCAGTGTCGTCGTCGGTGATCGTCAGTGTTACAGGACTGACGGCCAGCGTCCCGCTCACGCCGCTCACGGTCAGGGTCTCGTTTCCTTCTGCCAGCACGTCGCTCACAGGCGACAGGTCGAAAGTCTCCTCTCCGCTGGCCGCTCCTGCCGTAATCGTGATGTCAAAGGGGGTGACCGCCGCAAAGTCAGTCGTCTCCGCACTGTCGGCGGTCACGGTCACGCTCACTGTCTGGGGAGTCGCGAATCGGCTTACTCCCTGCACGGTTGCAGTGACTGTTACAGTCTGGGCGCCGCCTTCTTCAGTCACGCTGTCCGGGCTCAAGCTCAGGCTGATGGTGTCCGGCGCAGTGTCGTCGTCGGTGATCGTCAGTGTTGCAGGATTGACGGTCAGCGTCCCGCTCGCGCCGCTGACGGTCAGGGTCTCGTTTCCTTCTGCCAGCACGTCGTTCACAGGCGACAGGTCGAAAGTCTCCTCTCCGCTGGCCGCTCCTGCCGTAATCGTGATGTCAAAGGGGGCAACCGCCGCAAAGTCAGCCGGGGACTCCGCGCTATCGGCGGCCACGGTCACGTTTACTGTCTGATCCGTTATAAAGCGGCTCGTCCCCTGCACCGCCGCTGTTACTGTCACGGTCTGGGCACCGCCTTCTTCAGTCACGCTGGCCGGGTTCAAGCTCAGGACAATGGTGTCCGGCGCAGTGTCGTCGTCGGTGATCGTCAGTGTTGCAGGACTGACGACCAGCGTCCCGCTCGCGCCGCTGACGGTCAGGGTCTCGTTCCCTTCTGCCAGCACGTCGCTCACAGGCGACAGGTCGAAAGTCTCCTCTCCGCTGGCCGCTCCTGCCGTAATCGTGATCTCGAAGCCGGCAACCTCCGCAAAGTCAGTCGTCTCCGCACTGTCGGCGGTCACGGTCACGCTCACTGTCTGGGGAGTCGCGAATCGGCTTGCTCCCTGCACGGTTGCAGTGACTGTTACAGTCTGGGCGCCGCCTTCTTCAGTCACGCTGTCCGGGTTCAAGCTCAGGCTGATGGTGTCCGGCGCAGTGTCGTCGTCGGTGATCGTCAGTGTTGCAGTATTGACGGTCAGCGTCCCGCTTGCGCCGCTGACGGTCAGGGTCTCGTTTCCTTCTGCCAGCACGTCGCTCACAGGCGACAGGTCGAAAGTCTCCTCTCCGCTGGCCGCTCCTGCCGTAATCGTGATGTCAAAGGGGGCAACCGCCGCAAAGTCAGCCGGGGACTCCGCGCTATCGGCGGCCACGGTCACACTCACTGTCTGGGCCGTTATAAAGCGGCTCGTCCCCTGCACCGCCGCTGTTACTGTTACAGTCTGGGCGCCGCCTTCTTCAGTCACGCTGGCCGGGTTCAAGCTCAGGACAATGGTGTCCGGCGCAGTGTCGTCGTCGGTGATCGTCAGTGTTGCAGGACTGACGGCCAGCGTCCCGCTCGCGCCGCTGACGGTCAGGGTCTCGTTCCCTTCTGCCAGCACGTCGCTCACAGGCGACAGGTCGAAAGTCTCCTCTCCGCTGGCCGCTCCTGCCGTAATCGTGATCTCGAAGCCGGCAACCTCCGCAAAGTCAGTCGTCTCCGCACTGTCGGCGGTCACGGTCACGCTCACTGTCTGGGGAGTCGCGAATCGGCTTGCTCCCTGCACGGTTGCAGTGACTGTTACAGTCTGGGCGCCGCCTTCTTCAGTCACGCTGTCCGGGTTCAAGCTCAGGCTGATGGTGTCCGGCGCAGTGTCGTCGTCGGTGATCGTCAGTGTTGCAGTATTGACGGTCAGCGTCCCGCTTGCGCCGCTGACGGTCAGGGTCTCGTTTCCTTCTGCCAGCACGTCGCTCACAGGCGACAGGTCGAAAGTCTCCTCTCCGCTGGCCGCTCCTGCCGTAATCGTGATGTCAAAGGGGGCAACCGCCGCAAAGTCAGTCGTCTCCGCACTGTCGGCGGCCACGGTCACACTCACTGTCTGGGCCGTTATAAAGCGGCTCGTCCCCTGCACCGCCGCTGTTACTGTCACGGTCTGGGCGCCGTCTTCCTCAGCCACGCTGTCCGGGTTCAAGCTCAGGACAATGGTGTCCGGCGCAGTGTCGTCGTCGGTGATCGTCAGTGTTGCAGGATTGACGGTCAGCGTCCCGCTCGCGCCGCTGACGGTCAGGGTCTCGTTCCCTTCTGCCAGCACGTCGCTCACAGGCGACAGGTCGAAAGTCTCCTCTCCGCTGGCCGCTCCTGCCGTAATCGTGATGTCAAAGGGGGTGACCGCCGCAAAGTCAGTCGTCTCCGCACTGTCGGCGGTCACGGTCACGCTCACTGTCTGGGGAGTCGCGAATCGGCTTACTCCCTGCACGGTTGCAGTGACTGTTACAGTCTGGGTGCCGCCTTCTTCAGTCACGCTGTCCGGGCTCAAGCTCAGGCTGATGGTGTCCGGCGCAGAGTCGTCGTCGGTGATCGTCAGTGTTGCAGTATTGACGGTCAGCGTCCCGCTTGCGCCGCTGACGGTCAGGGTCTCGTTTCCTTCTGCCAGCACGTCGTTCACAGGCGACAGGTCGAAAGTCTCCTCTCCGCTGGCCGCTCCTGCCGCAATCGTGATCTCGAAGCCGGCAACCTCCGCAAAGTCAGCCGGGGACTCCGCGCTATCGGCGGCCACGGTCACACTCACTGTCTGGGCTGTTATAAAGCGGCTCGTCCCCTGCACCGCCGCTGTTACTGTCACGGTCTGGGCGCCGCCTTCTTCAGTCACACTGACCGGGTTCAAGCTCAGGACAATGGTGTCCGGCGCAGTGTCGTCGTCGGTGATCGTCAGTGTTGCAGGATTGACGGTCAGCGTCCCGCTCGCGCCGCTGACGGTCAGAGTCTCGTTTCCTTCTGCCAGCACGTCGTTCACAGGCGACAGGTCGAAAGTCTCCTCTCCGCTGGCCGCTCCTGCCGCAATCGTGATCTCGAAGCCGGCAACCTCCGCAAAGTCAGCCGGGGACTCCGCGCTAGCGGCGGCCACGGTCACGTTTACTGTCTGATCCGTTATAAAGCGGCTCGTCCCCTGCACCGCCGCTGTTACTGTTACAGTCTGGGCGCCGTCTTCCTCAGCCACGCTGGCCGGGTTCAAGCTCAGGACAATGGTGTCCGGCGCAGTGTC